>NZ_AP042385.1:0-2072567 GCF_055385885.1 Vulcanithermus mediatlanticus
TCAACACCCATCCCGTGGGCACCGGGCCATTCCGAGCCGTCGAGTACGTCAAGGATGACCACCTGACCCTCGAGGCCTTCCCCGATTACTGGGGTGGCACGCCGAAGGTCAAAACGGTGGTCTATCGCTTCATCCCCGAAGCGGCCACCCGGGTGGCCGAGCTGCAGGCCGGTCGCGTCGATATCGCCCAGGGGGTGCCGATCAGCCTGGCCAGCGTCATTAACGGTGACCCCAACCTCAAGCTGATGCCGGTCGGCAGCCCGACCGTGACCTCCCTCCGGTTCAACGTTTGCAAAACACCCACCGACGACGTCCGCGTGCGCAAGGCCATCGTGTACGCGGTCGACCGCGAGGCCATCATCGAAAGCATCCTCCAGGGCTACGGCAAGCCCATCGCCGGCTTCCAGTCCGAACTCTCCTTCGGCTACGACCCGACACTGAAGCCCTACCCCTACGACCCCCAAAAGGCCCGGGCCCTGCTCCGCGAAGCCGGCGTGAAGCCCGGGACCGAGATCGAGCTCAACTTCATCGGGACCGACGCCACCTTCCGGGAAGTGGCCCAGGCGGTGGCCGGCTACCTGCAGGCGGTCGGGTTCAAGGTCCGGCTCAAGCCCTACGAGGTCAACACCTACTACGGCGAGATCGTGCCCAAGAACAAGGTCGGCCATCTCTATTACTCGGGCTGGGGCGGCTGGACCCTCGACTACGACAACACCGCCTACCTGCTCTACCACACCGGCCAGTTCTGGAACCCCTGCTTCTCGGACGAGAAAGTCGACCGGTGGCTCGACGAAGAACGCAGCACCTATGACCAGGCCAAGCGCGAAAAGATCCTGCAGCAGATCGACCGATACCTGCACCACGACCAGGTCGTCGCCATGCCCATGTACCAGGTCATCAACCTCTGGGGCGTGAGCAAGCGGGTCAAGAACTTCACCCCGCCACCGGACGACCGCATCCGTCTCCTCGGCGTCGAGGTCGACGTTCGCTAGCGCATCAGGCCGGGCACGCCCGGCCTGATGCCCGCCACCAATAGGCCCAAGGGGGCATTCGAGGGTGTTTCGCTACGTCATTTCACGAATCCTGCAAGCCGTTTTGGTCATGATCGCGGTCACGGCCTTCGTGGCCTTTACCATCCGGCTCTCGGGCGACCCAGCCGTCACCCTCTTCCAGGGTGCCTCGGCCCCGAGCGCCGAAGAGCTCGCCCGCATTCGCCACGCGCTGGGACTCGACCGGCCCTTCCTGGTGCAGTACCTGGACTTTCTCAAAGGACTCTTCACCGGCGATCTCGGGCGGAGCTTTCGCAGCGACCAGCCGGTCAGCGCCTTAATCGCCCAGCGCATGCCGGCCACGCTGCTCTTGGCCAGCGTGGCCCTCTTGCTCTCGCTTTTCTTCTCGATTCCTCTGGGGATCTACGCCGCCACCCGCCAGGGGAGCTGGGCCGACCGCCTCACCCGGCTCCTCTCGCTCCTCGGGCTCTCGTTCCCTAACTTCTGGCTGGGGCTGATGCTGATCCTCATCTTCGGCGTCCACCTGCGCTGGCTGCCGCCCTCGGGATATGAGGGGCCGGCGTCCCTCGTTCTGCCCGGGCTCACCCTGGGGCTCATCCTCACCTCGACCACTACCCGCCTCATGCGCGGTAGCCTGCTCGAGGTCCTCTCCAGCCAGTACATCCTGGTCGCCCGGAGCAAGGGGCTCAGCGAACGGGTGGTGATCTACAAACACGCGCTTCGCAACGCGGCGATCCCGATCATCACCTTCGTCGGCCTGCAATTTGGTGGCCTTATCGGAGGGATCGTCATCATCGAGCAAGTTTTCGCCTGGCCGGGGCTTGGCTCGTTGGCCCTCAACGCGATCGCCTACCGCGACTACCCAGTGTTGCAGGGCGCGGTGGCGGTGCTGGCGGTGATCGTGGTCCTCGTCAACCTCATCGTCGATCTCTCGTACGCCTTCATCGATCCAAGGATCAGCGTGGGGTGATGCCGTGCTGACGAGAAAGCAGCCCAAAACGCTCTCGCAAAATCCCCTCTGGGCCAAAACCGTGGGCAACCCCGACTTCCTGGTGGGGCTCATCATCACCGCGGTCATCGTCCTGAGCGCCATTTTCGCCGACAGGCTCACCCCCTACACGCCGGACAGCATCGACCTCCGGGCTCGCCTGCTCCCACCCCTCAGCCCCGGACATCCCCTGGGCACCGATCCCGTAGGGCGGGATGTGCTGACCCGGATCATCTACGGGAGCCGGGTCTCCCTCATCGTGGGGACGGTCTCGGTCGGATTAGGACTTGTCATCGGCACCGCCGTCGGCCTCATCGCCGGGTATCACCGGGGACTCTGGGACACCCTCCTGATGCGGCTCGCCGACATCCAGCTGGCCTTCCCCTTCATCCTCCTCGCCATCACCGTGATCGCGGTCATCGGCCCGGGGCTTTGGAAACTCATCTTCGTCATGGTCATCACCCAGTGGGTACAGTACGCCCGCGTGGTGCGAGGCCAGGTCATGAGCCTCAGGGAACGGGAGTTCATTCAGGCCTCCAGAGCGCTCGGCGCTTCAAGCCGCCGGATCCTTTTGCGCCACATCCTCCCCAACGCCATCGGCCCGGTGATCGTGCTCGCCACCTTGAACGTCGCCAATAACATCCTCTTGGAGTCGGGGCTCACCTTCCTGGGGCTCGGGGTCGACCCCCTGGTGCCTTCCTGGGGCGGCATGCTCGCCGACGGGCGCAACTACATGCAAACCGCCTGGTGGGTCGCTGCCTTCCCCGGCCTCGCGATTACGCTCACGGTTTTGGGGATCAACCTGCTCGGCGACTGGCTGCGCGACCAGCTCGATCCCCTGGGAAGGAGTCGCGATGGACGCTCGTGAACTTTCCCTCATCCTTTCGGGCGAGAGTCCCTGGGGCCGACTGCTCCGCGCCTGGACCCGGGGACAGCCGCTGGCTGTGGCGAGGCCGCCTCGAGGCGCCCGCGGCCTGGAAAAACCGCTCAGGAACCTAACCTTTGGCCCCAGGCGCGTCCTGAAAGCCGAGTTCCCTTGGGAAGGCGAGCTATGGTGGCAGGCGCTGGCCGAAGCGGCGGGCGATCACCCCGAGGCCACCCACGTCGTCGGCCACCTCTCCGAAAGCCGCGAGATCCGAAGGGCCCTGGCCGAACGGGTCGAGCGGGAGCTCGGGCTGCGCGCCACCCTCCGGGCGAGCTATAAAAGCGCCTTCTTCTGGCTCTACGAAGAAGTCATCCCCCGTGCCAGAACCATTGGGGCCAACCGGATTCTGGTCCGCTATCCCCAAACCTCCAGCGACCACCCCGATCGCTTCCTGCAAGCCCTCTACCCCATCGCGGCCATCCTGGACCAGGCCAATCTGGCCCACGCCTTCGAACCCGCGCCCGGCCAAACCCGGCGCTACGAGGCCATTCTTTACCGCGAAGAAACCCCGCTCTGGCGCGGTACGCTCACCCCGCCACTGAACGACGACGGCGAGCCCCAGGCAGGCTTCGTTCTCTTGCGGGGCAACAGCATCTGCCACCGAGCCCAGCTCCCCACCGACGCGGCGCGGCTTTGGCGGTGGTTTTGGCAAGACGTGCGGCCGGAAATCTTAAGGCGTCGCCCTCTGGTCACCGTCATCACGGCCAGACTCTCGGAGCCCGATTTCTCGGGCGATTCCGCCCTCGCATCAATGACCGAGGCCTTGGAAGAAGACCTCTACTTCACCGTCGCCGAGGCCCTCAAGACCGCTGCCGGCGCTGCCCCCACCGACCGCGGTACCCCAACCGGCTGGGTGATTCCGGTGGTCACCAACGCGCCCCAAAGCCCCACTCGGGCCACGGCCACGCTGGTGGAATGGGGCGAAGAGGCGGATGCGCTCATCGACCTCGAGGCCAGCCCGTCCATCACCATCCGCACCCGACAGGCGAAAACGCTGGAGATCGAGGTCGAAGACCGGGTCGCGGCCTCGCTGCTCGAAGGCCTTTACCGCCTGGAACAAAAGGGGCTCCTTCCCCCCTGGGAGTCGCGCTGGCCCAAAGGCCACCGGGTCAGGGTGGCGGTCCAGGGCGAGCCCGGGAGCGCGCGCGATCTCCCTCCGCTCCCGCCCCAAAAGGGAAGGCGCCTCCCCGCGCAAAACGCCCCCGGCCCGATGTCCCCCCGCGAGATCTGGGCAACGGCCAGGGCGCTCAGCGACGAAACCGGCCTCAGGCTCGACCTTTTGGGCTATAGCTTCCTGGGACGCCCGATCGTCGCCCTCTCCAGGGCAAAACGCGAAAGCGCCCCCTCACTGCTCATCACCGCCGGGCAGCACGCGAACGAGAGCACCGGCCCGGCCGCCGCCCTCCGCCTCGCCCGGTCGCTGGCAGGCCGGGACCCGCTCAACCTGGCCGTCGTCCCCCTCGAAAACCCCGATGGCGCCGCCCTCCACCGGGCCCTTATCCAGCTCAACCCCGCCCACATGCACCACGCCGCGCGCTATACCGCCCGCGGCCACGACCTCCAGGCCCGGACGGAGGGACCCCCGCTCTGGGAAAGCGCGGCCAGGGAACGGGCGTTCCTCCGCTACCGGCCGCAGATCCACCTCAACCTCCACGGCTACCCGGCCCACGAGTGGACCCGACCCTTTTCCGGCTACCTCCCCCGGGGCTTCGAGGCCTGGGCCCTGCCGATGGGGGTGCTCACGATCCTCGTGTACCGCAGCCAGGACCGGGATCTGGCCGAGGATCTGGCCGCCGCCATCGCCAGCGCACTCGCACGGCACGAAGCGCTGAAAACCCTCACCCAATCGGCGATCGCCGTCCGCGAACGGCACACCTCGGCGCGCCCCTACCGGCGGATCGAGGGCTTCCCCTTCCTGATGATCGAAGAAAAGCCCGATCGACCCTCGGGCAACCTCCCCGCACGCCACCCGGCGTTCGGCCGCTTCACGGTGATCACCGAAATGCCTGATGAGACCGTGTATGGCCAGCCGTTCGAGCTCCTGGTCGAGGCCCACTGCCTGGTGGGGGAAACCCTCGCCGGCTGGCTTTTGCAAAAGCGGTTGCTCTAAGGCTCGATCCGGATGCCCTTATGGGCCATCTCGCCCTCGGGCTCGACGTGAATGGTGACCTCGGCCCCGGGCACCACCTTCGCCACCGCGCGTTCAATGCGGTCGGCGATGCGGTGGGCGTCCTCGACGGTCATGGCCGCCGGCACCACGAGGTGGAACTCGACGAAGGTCTTCTGACCCGCCCGCCGGGTCCGGATGTCGTGGGCCTCGAGGGCCCCGGTCATCGCCGCCTTGATCGCCGCCTCGATCTCGCCCAGCTCCTTGGCGTCGATGGCCTCGTCGAGCAACCCACCCACCGACCCCTTCATCAGCCGCAGCCCCATCACCAGGATGTGCCCGGCGACCACGAGCGCGACCAGCGGGTCAAAAATCCAGATCCCGCTGAGCCAGGCGATCAAAAGCCCGGCCAGGACCCCGACGCTGGTTGCGACGTCGCCGAAGAGGTGCCAGCCGTCGGCCTCGAGGGCCGCCGAGCGCCGGGCGCGGCCGACCCGGATGAGGTAAAGCGCCCAGAGCCCGTTGAGCAGCGAGGCCAACAGCAAAAAGCCGATGCCGACCTCGGGGGCTCGCACCGGTCCCGGGACAAGAAGACGCAGCACCGCGGTATAGATGATGGCCCCCGAGGCCAAAACGATCAGCGCGCCCTCGAAGACCGCGGAGAGGTATTCGGCCTTGCTGTGGCCGTAGGGGTGGTCTTCGTCGGGCGGGCGCTGGCTGTACCAGATGGCCCAGGTGGCAAAGATGGCGGCGGCAACGTTCACCAGCGACTCAAGCGCGTCCGAGAGCAGCGCCACCGAACCGGTGACCCGCCAGCCCCAAAGTTTCAACCCCAGGACGAAAAATCCCACCCAGATGGTCCTGCGGGCAATCCCGAACGTGGACAAGGGCTAGCCCTCCGCGGCTTCGTCGTCGTGCGCCCCAGCCTGTTTGGGCTTCATCAGCGGGAAAAGGATCACGTCGCGGATCGTGGGCCGATCGGCGAAGATCATGGTCAAGCGGTCGATGCCGAGCCCGAGCCCCCCCGCCGGCGGCATCCCGTACTCGAGGGCCAAAAGGAAGTCCTCGTCGGTCTCGGCCGCCTCGTCGTCGCCCGCCGCGCGGCGGCGCGCCTGTTCCTCAAAGCGCGCCCGCTGATCCAGCGGGTCGTTGAGCTCGGAATAGGCCGGAGCCAGCTCGAGGCCGGCCACGTAGAGGTCCCAGCGCTCGGTGAGCCGGGGATCGAGGCGGTGTTTTTTGGCCAGCGGGCTCATGAGCAAGGGGAAATCGTAGACGAAGGTGGGGTTTTGCAAAGAGGGTTCGACGTAAATTCCGAACAGCTTGTCCAGGAGCTTGTGGTCGGGGACCGCCTCCAGCTCGGGATGGTGAGCCTTGACCCAGGCCCGGAGCCGGTCGAGGTCGAGGGGGTCGAAGTCGATGCCCGTCTTTTCCTTGAGCGCTTCCAAAAAGCGAATGCGCCGAAAAGGCGGGGTGAAGTCGATGGTCCGCCCCTGGTACGGAATCTCGTGTTTTCCGTGGATCGTTTTGGCGAGCCCCGAGAGCAAGCGCTCGACCATCTCGGCCACGTCGTTGTAGTCGGCGTAGGCCCAGTAGGCCTCGAGCATGGTGAACTCGGGATTGTGCTGGGCGTCGAGGCCCTCGTTGCGGAAGACGCGCCCGATCTCGAAGACCTTTTCATACCCGCCCACGAGGAGCTTTTTGAGCGGCAGCTCGAGCGCAATCCGCAGGTAGAACTCGCGCCCAAGGGCGTTGTGGTGGGTCACGAAGGGCCGGGCCTCGGCCCCGGCGGCGGTGGCCTGAATCACCGGGGTCTCGACCTCCAAAAACCCCTCGTCCTCGAAAAATCGCCGCACGTAGGCCAGAATCTGGGCCCGCCGGCGGAAGACCTCCCGCACCCCGGGATCGACGATGAGGTCGAGGTAGCGCTGGCGGTAGCGGACCTCTTTGTCCTTGATCCCGTGCCACTTGTCGGGCAGGGGGTGCAGGGCTTTGACCAGCGGCAGCCAGCGGGTAACCTTGACCGTGATCTCGCCGGTCCGAGTAACGAAGACCGTCCCCTCAACGCCGATGAGGTCCCCGATGTCGAGCTTTTTGATCAGGGGGTAGTGCTCGGTCTCGTCACGCGAGAAAAAGAGCTGGATCTTTCCACTGCCGTCGAGCAGGTGGGCAAAAGCGGCCTTGCCCATGCGCCGCAGGGCCACCAGCCGCCCGGCAAGGCGGACCCGCTCTTCGGGCCAGGCCTCGCCGGGCTCGGCCCCTTCGTGGCGCGCCTTGATCTCGGCGGCATCGGCGTCCTTTTCGAACTTATAGGGATAGCGGGAGAATCCGGCCTCGCTCAGCGCCTCGAGGTTTTTGAGCCGGGCCTGCGTCTGTTCGTTCCACTCGGCCACGGCCTACCCCAGAATCGAAAGCACCCGGTAGTCCCTGACGCCCTCGGGGGTCTCGACCCGAACCGCCTCGCCCACCTTTCGCCCGACCAGGGCCGAACCAACCGGCGATTCGTCGGACACCTTCATCGGCGTCTCCAAAATACTGGCCTCGGCGGGGGCCACGATGCGGATCTCGAAGCTCTCGCCGGTGTCCACGTCCTGGAGCACGATCAGGCTCCCGAGGCCCACCTTGTCCGGGGCCTCGCCGCCCTCGATGATCTGGGCGCGGGAGAGCACCTCCTCGAGCTGGTCGATCCTGGTCTCGATCCGCGCTTTCTCACGTTTGGCGTCCTCGAGGCCCGAGTCGTCGTAGTCGTCGGAAGACTCCATGAGCTCTTGCAGGATCTGGGTGATCTCTGCAAGCCGCTCCTGCCACTTTGAAAGCTCCTGCTTGAGTCGCTCGTAACCTTCCTTGGTCAGGTGGATCTCACGCGCCATACGGCCTCCAACTACAGGAGTATACCCTTCCGAATCAGCTTTCTCAAAACCTCAGGACGCGCCCGCTCGCGGCAGCTATCGGTATCTTCGCAGAGGGCGAAGTAACGAAAGACCTCGCGCTCGCCGAGTTCCAAACGAACCCGAAAAAAACGCCCGTCCTCTCCCCGGAGCTGGCGGTGGCAGGCCTCGCAGATCACGGGCTTTGGCGATGGCGGTCGGGCCACCGGCGTGAGCACGACTTCAAGCGGTTTCTCGGCGATCACCACGTACTCGCCCCGGCGGTAATAGAGCACCTCCCCCGGCGGCCAAAGCGCCGGATCGGTGCCGGGGAACATCCCCAGAATGAGCTCTCGTTCGTCGATCGCCACCTGACTCCATCATAAATCGAAATTGAAACCTCCGACCTAGGCCGGCCCCGGTCGATGGAGTATTCTTCTGGGTGACATGGTGACCGAAGCCCAGGTTCTCCAAGCGCTCAAACAGGTAATCGACCCCGACTTCCACAAAGACATCGTCTCCTTGGGGTTCGTCCATGACCTGAAGATCGAAGGCGGCCGGGTGAGCCTCACCCTCAAGCTGACCACGCCCGCCTGTCCCCTCAAAGACAAGCTCCACGACGAAGCGGTGGCCGCCATCCGCGCCCTCGGGGTCGAGGACGTGGTGGTCACCATGGACGCCGAAAGCCCGATCCAGGCCAAACCCCTTCCCGGCGTCGATCACGTGATCGCCGTGGTCGCCGGCAAGGGCGGGGTCGGGAAGAGCACGACCACGGTCAACCTGGCCGTGGCCCTGAGCCGGCTCGGGGCCAAGGTCGGGATCTTCGACGCCGACGCTTTCGGCCCCAACGCCCCGCGCATGCTGGGGGCCATCGGCAAACCCCTGATGACCAGAGGCGGCAAGATCATCCCCATCGAGGCCCACGGCATCAAGCTGGTCAGTCTCGGGCTGGTGGTCCCCGACGGCCAGCCGGTGGTCTGGCGCGGCAGCCTGCAGCACTCCTTCGTCCGCGACTTCGCCACCAAGACCGAGTGGGGCGAACTCGACTACGTGGTGGTCGACATGCCCCCCGGGACCGGCGACATCCCCCTCTCGGTGATGCAGCTCATCCCCCTCACCGGGGCCATCGTGGTGGGCACGCCGCAGGAAGTGGCCCTCGAGGACGTCCGCCGCGCGGTCTCCATGCTGGAAAAACTCGAGGTCACGGTCCTCGGCTTCGTCGAGAACATGAGCCACTTCATCTGCCCCTCCTGCGGGGAACGCCACGACATCTTCGGCAGCGGCGGCCTGCGCGCGTACGCGGAAAAATACGGCGCCCCGCTGCTCGGCGAAATCCCCATCGAGGGCAAGATCCGAAAAGGCGGCGACGTCGGATTCCCGAGCGCCCTCGAGGACGGCCCCATCGGCGAGGCCTACCTCAGGCTGGCCGAGAACGTGGTCCGCCGGGTGGCGGTGGCGGCCAAGGATAACAAGCCCAAGGAAGTGCCCCAGCAAAAGCCCTTCCTCAACATCCCGCAAAAGCGGTGAGGGGCGACGGCGGGGGGTGAGGCTGGGGTGACGGGCGAAGCCCTGCCCCCGGGCATCGCCTCGTACGGGAGCTACGAGGCCTGGCTGAAAGACGTCGAGGGCTACGCCAACCAACTGGTCTACCTCCGGACCCTCCCCGCCCTGCCCCCCAAAAAGGCGGCGCCCCACGGGGTCTTCGCCGGTGTCCTCGCCGCGCTCGGCATTAGGCCGTACGCGCACCAGCTGAGGGCGTTCCAGGCGCTGGAGGCGGGGAAGAACGTCGTCCTCGCCACGCCCACGGCCTCCGGGAAAAGCCTCGTCTTCCAGGTGCCGGCGCTCAAAGCCGCGCTCGAGGATGGCAGCACGCTCTTGGTCTTCCCCACCAAGGCGTTGGCCCGCGATCAGGAAGCGCGCCTCAGAGCCATGGAAGCAGCGCTCGACCTGCCGCCCCTGACCTACACCTACGACGGCGACACACCGCCCGCCAAGCGGGTACAGGCGCGACAAGAAGGGCGCATCCTGCTCACCAACCCCGATATGCTCCACTTCGGGCTGCTGCCGCGCCATCCGGATTGGCACGATTTTCTTTCTCGGATGCGCTACCTGGTGGTGGACGAGCTCCACTACTACCGCGGGGTGTTCGGCTCCCACGCGGCCCTGATCTTCCGCCGGCTGCTCCGCGTCGCCCGGCACTACGGGGCAAAGCCGCAGATCATCGCCGCCTCGGCCACGATCCAAAACCCCAAGGAACACGCCGAAACCCTCTTCGGCGAAGCGTTCAACAGCCTCCGCGAACAGCTCTCGCCCTCGAAACGGACCTTCGCGGTCTGGCTCCCCAAAGCGCTCGACAAAGAAGGCCAGATCCGGCGGAGCCCCAACATCGAAGCTGCGATCCTCGCCGAGCACGCGGCGCTCTCGGGGGTCAAAACCCTGATCTTCACCAACAGCCGAAAAAGCGCCGAGCTCATCGCCCGCTACGCCCAGAGCTCCTTAGCCCCCGAGCGGATCAAGGCCTACCGCGCCGGTTACACCCCCAAAGAACGCCGGGCCCTCGAGGCCGCCTTCCACGCTGGCGAGCTGGGGGTGCTGGTCTCGACCAACGCGCTCGAGCTCGGCATCGACATCGGCGACCTCGACGCGGTGATTCTGGTCGGGTATCCCGGCTCGGCCACCAGCCTGTGGCAGCGCGCCGGGCGGGCGGGAAGATCGGGCAAGGCGGCGCTCGTGGTCTGGATCCCGAGGGAAGACCCGCTCGACGCCTACTATCTTGAGCATCCCGACCGCCTGGTCGAAAATCCGCCCGAGGCCGCCCTCGCCGACCCCGAAAACCCCTACATCTACCCCCAACACGCCCACGCCGCGGCCAGGGAGCTGCCCCTTGACCCCGACGAGCCCTTTTGGAAACCGGCGCTGGCCGGAGAAGGCTTCGTCGAGCACCGGGGCAGGATCTACACCACGCGAAAAAACCCGCACCGGGCCATCACCTTGCGCGGGCGGGGCACGAGCTTCACCCTGAAAAGCCACGACGGCAAGACCCTCGGCCGCCTCGACGAGCGCCAGGCCTACTGGGAGGCCCACCCCGGAGCCATTTACCTGCACCAGGGCGAAGCCTATTACGTCAAATCCCTCGATCCCGAAACCCGGGAGATCGTGCTCCTCCCCAGCCTCGAGGACCACTACACCCAGCCGCTGGCCGAGACCGAGATCTGGGTCGAAGACGGCGAGGAAGTCCTCCCCGGGGTGTGGGTGGGTCGGGTGGAGCTCAGCGAGCGGGTGGTCGGCTACGTCAAGAAGCGCTACCTGACCGAGGCGGTCCTCGAGGAGGTCAGCCTCAACATGCCCGAACTCCGCTTTCACACCGAGGCCATGTGGTTCCACCTCCCCAAAGATCCCGATAGGCCCGAAGAACCCTACCCCGTCGCCGAGGCCCTCCTTCCCGCCGGCATCCACGCCCTCGAGCACACCATGATCGGCCTTTTGCCGCTCTTCGTCATCGCCGATCGCGGGGACATCGGCGGGGTCAGCTACCCCGTCTACCCCCACCCGCTGCCCTCAGAGGGCGGCCCCACGATCTTCATCTACGACGGGCATCCCGGCGGGGTGGGCTATGCCCGCGCGGGGGCCAGGCGTTTTCCGGAGTGGATCCAGGCCACCTGGGAGCGGCTTTCGGGGTGCACCTGCGAAAACGGCTGCCCGAGCTGCATCCTCTCCCCCAAATGCGGCAACCAGAACCGAATCCTTGATAAGCACGCGGCGCGGGAAATCGCCAAGGCAATGCTTGAGAAATACGTCGATAAAGCGTGAACCCTGTCAAAGACGAGCCTGTCGGGCTCACTTGCGAACGCTCGGGAACCAGCGCACGTGGGGGAGGTGCCCGCCGATGGCGCGCTGGACACCTTCGACGGTGACGAAGGCCCTGGGATCGTGAGCGCGGATGGCCTCGAGGAGCTCCCCCGTCTTCCGCCTCGGCGCCACGATGAAGAGGATGGCCACCCCGCCGATCTTGCCTTCCCCGGCGACCACGGTAACCCCGAATCCCGAGGCTCTGAGGCGCTCGATCAGCTCCTCCGGACGTTCACGGGTGATCGCCCGGACCAGCACCTGGCCCGGCGCCAGCCAGGCCTCGAGCATCATCCCCAGCGAGGTTCCGGCGGCAAAGCCCAGGGCGAAGGCCACCATGTTCAAGGGAGAATCGAGGCGCTTGAACACCTGGGAAATCGCCACGATCCACACCAGCGACTCGAAAAACGCCAGGACCGCCGCCTCACGGCGTTGGCCGCGCACCATGAGCATGACCCGAACCGTGGATATCGGTACGTCGACCAAGCGCAAGGCAAAAATCGCCAGCGCCGAGATCAGGGCGTCCATACCCCAAGCTTACCGGGCTTCAGGCCATGGCGCGGAGCCAGTCCTTACGCTGCTTGATAACAAGAGGAACGGCCAGCGCCAGAGCAAAGAGGGCGATGTCGGTTCCGCTTCGCCCAACCAGAGCCACGATCGGTAGCCCAGCGGCAGCGACCAACGAGGCCCGGTAGAGGTGCCGCGTCCCGACCCAGGCGGCGGCGAAGACCACGAGCCCGCCAACCACCAGTGAAGGCGCCACCGCGAGCGCCGCCCCGAAGGCCGGCGCGATGCCCTTGCCCCCCCGAAAGCCGAGCCAGGGCATGTAGGCATGCCCCCATACCGCCGCCGCCCCGGCGACGAGCGCCCCCGCATAACCGGCCATGGCCTCACCGTAGGCCACGGCCAAAAACCCCTTGGCCAGGTCGAGGGTCAAGACCATGAGGCCGGGGACCCACCCCAGAACCCGAATCGCGTTCAGGGCCCCGGGGTTCCCCGACCCCTCGCGCAAGAGGTTTTTCCTTTGTAAAAAGCCAAAGAGCACGGCGAAGGGCACGCTCCCGAGGAGGTAGCCCGCCGCGGCTGCCTGCCAGAGCGCCATCAAACCCACCCGGCGAGCGCCCCGGTCGGGCTCATACCCCGGCCTCCGACCACTTCTTGGGCACCTCGCGGCGCAAGAAGTCGACGATATCCTGGGTCAGGGTACCGGGGCCGAAGACCGCGGCCACCCCCAGGGCCTTGAGCTTCGGGACGTCCTCGTCGGGAATGATCCCCCCGCCAAAGAGCAGGATATCGGAGGCGCCCTGCTCATCGAGCAGTGAGCGCACGGCCTTGAAATAATGCATGTGCGCCCCGGAAAGGATGGAAAGCCCGATGGCGTCGACATCCTCCTGTAAGGCGGCGGAAACGATCATCTCCGGGGTCTGGCGCAACCCGGTGTAGATGACCTCCATGCCCGCATCCCGGAGGGCGCGGGCCACAACTTTGGCCCCGCGATCGTGGCCATCCAGCCCAGGTTTGGCGATCAACACGCGGATCTTCCGTTCCATTGTCACGATTTTACCCCTTCTGGCCGCCCTTCCTCAGACCATGACCGGTTCCTCGTAAACCCCGTAGACCGAGCGCAAAACGTCCATCATTTCGCCCAGGGTGGCATAAGCCAAGGCCGCCTCGACGAAGTGGGGCATGGTGTTGGCACCCGTCGCCGCGGCCTGTCGGAGGGCCTCGAGCGCCTGCTGGACTCGCGCTTCGTCGCGCTCACGCCGCACCCTCGCCAGCCGCTCCGCCTGCACCCGCTCGACTTCGGGATCCACGAGCAGGATCGGCACCTCGATCTCTTTTTCGTCGCGGAAGGCGTTCACCCCGACGATGATGCGCTCGCCGGCCTCGACCTCTTTTTGGAACTGGTAGGAGGCGTCACCGATCTCCCGCTGGAAGTAGCCCGACTCGATGCCCCGGATCACACCGTAGAGGGTGGGATAAGGGGTGCCTTCGCCGAGCTTGCGGATCTCCTCGATGTAGGCCATGGCCCGCTTTTCCACCTCGTCGGTGAGCCACTCGAGGTAATAGCTCCCGGCCAGCGGATCGATGGTATGGGTCACCCCGGACTCGTAGGCGATGATCTGCTGGGTCCGGAGCGCGATCGTCGCCGATTCCTCGGTGGGCAGGGCCAGGGCCTCGTCGTAGGCGTCGGTGTGAAGGCTGTTGGTCCCCCCGAGGACCGCGGCGAGCGCCTGGACAGCCACCCTGACGATGTTGTTGAGCGGCTGCTGCGCGGTGAGCGAAACGCCCGCGGTCTGGGCGTGGGTACGGAGCATCCAGGAGCGGGGATCCTTTGCCCCGTAACGGGTGCGCATCTCCCGCGCCCAAATGCGCCGGGCGGCGCGGAACTTGGCGATCTCCTCGAAGAAGTCGTTGTGGACGTCGAAGAAAAAGCTGATCCGCGGGGCGAAGTGGTCAATCTCAAGCCCCCGCTCAAGCGCCCCCTCGACGTAAGCAAACCCATCGGCCAGGGTAAAGGCCAGCTCCTGCACCGCGGTCGAACCCGCTTCCCGGATGTGATAACCGGAAACCGAGACGAAGTTCCACCTGGGAACGTTCTCCGGCCCCCACTCGAAGGTGTCGATCACCAGCTTCACGCTGGGCTCGGGGGGGAAAATGAATTCCTTTTGCGCGATGAACTCTTTCAGGATGTCGTTTTGGATGGTGCCACCGAGTTTTTTCCAGTCGTAGCCCTTCTTCCTGGCCAGCGCCAGGTACATGGCCCAGATCGCGTTGGCGGGCGAGTTGATGGTCATGCTGGTGGTGACCTTTTCAAGGTCAATCCCTTCGAAGAGCACCTCCATGTCGGCGAGACTGGAAACGGCCACGCCGCACTTCCCGACCTCGCCCTGGGAAAGGGGGTGGTCGGAGTCGTAGCCCATCAACGTGGGCAGGTCAAAGGCGACCGAGAGCCCGGTCTGGCCCGCGGCCAATAGCTTTTTAAACCGCTCGTTGGTTTGCTCCGCGGTGCCGAAACCGGCGAACATCCGCATGGTCCAGAGCTTCGAGCGATACATTGAGCCATAGACACCGCGGGTATAGGGATATTCGCCCGGGTGACCGAGCTTCTCCTGGTAATCAAAGCCGTCTAAATCCTCGGGGGTGTAGAGCGGTTCCGGTTCGATCTGGGACAGCGTCCGGTGTGCCACCGACCGCTCCGGCATCCGCTCCAGGCTCTTTTGGTAGGTTTCGCGCATCCAGGCATGCTTGGGGCGCATCTTCCCTCCTTATAACGCTATTTTACACGACGACACGAAAAGCGTCATAATCCGCGACCCGGGGCGCGAGCGAGCGCCCGAAAGCCCTGCAACATGTCGGAGAATGCGCGGCAGCCGCTCCCGTTTTTCGGGGCTCCCGAATCGACTTTCCCAACGGCGGGCCGCTTAGAGGAACCCGCGCAAAGCCCCCTGGGTCCGAAACGGCCCCAGCTGGGCCTCGCTGTAGCGAATGAGCGCCTCGGTGAGCCGGTCGAGTGGGGCCTTCGCCAATTGCGACACCGCCGCTTTCCCGCTCTGATTGAGCACGGCATAGAGCGCCGCGCCACCGTCTTCCCCCAAAAAGACGGCGCCCTGGCCGGGTTCTGGGCCCAACGAGCCGTCAAGACCCAGATAGCTCCCTTTCCCTTGCGGACCGTATCCTGCCAGCTTGAGCAGGCGAAACCCGGCCCACACCAGCGGCACCCGCACGTCACCGGCGCCGGCAATGCCCTTCAGGCCGGAGAGGAAAATCGGATAGCCCTTCGCCGCCACCTCCGGACTCAACGTGCGCCATCCCAGCTCCGACAAAAAGCTCGCCGCGGCGAAGCGTCGGGGCTCGGTCAGCGGATAGGCCTCGATGAAGGTCACCTGGGTCACGGTCATAAGCTCGGCCCCAGGCCGCCGGTAGGTCTGAAAGCGCAGGCGGAAAAAAAGAGAAAGCCTTCCCGAGCGCCCGCCGGGACGTTGCGCGCCCCGGGCGACCCCTTCCAGCGGACCTTCCCCGGTCAAAAACCGCAGCACCACGTCTCCGCTGGGCAGGATGCGGCGCCCGACGACCACGCCCTCATGGGTCCGGTAACGATCGACCACGCCCCATTATCCGCCGTGATAGGCTGGCCTTGGAGGGGACCACCGTGTTGGGCTACAGCTTGGAAGAGATTCTGGAATGGGTGGTGCTCGGTTTACTGATCGCCGTCGTGGTGCTCGTTGTCTTCTGGCTTGGCGGGTGGCTGATGGTCTTTTTGGGCAAGGTCTTCCTGGCCATCTCCAAGCTCATCTCCGCGCTCCTCGCTTTCCTCGTTCCCGCGCTCGTGATCGCCGGGATCGTTTACTGGATCGTGCGCTGGGCCGAAAGGAGCAACGCCCGGGGCCAAAGCTAGGATTTCCGAGTTGATTTTGCTAGAATCTGACTAAGTGAGTGACCTCCGTCGGATGATCGAATCGCGCCTCGCTGCAGAGCGGGGGGCGATTTTTAAAGACGCTCCGATCCGAATCACCCTCGCCTACCCCAACACCTACGCCGTAGGGATGGCATCCCTGGGCTTCCAGACGGCCTACCGGTTTTTCAACGCCGAACCCGACGTCGTCGCCGAACGGGTGTTTTTGGAAGAGCTCCCCGGGCCTTTGCGGACCTACGAATCGGGACGGCGCCCTGCGGAGGGCCAGTTCTTCGCCGTTTCGATCGCCTACGAACTCGACCTCGTCAATCTGGTGCGGCTCCTCTTGCGCAGCGGACTCACCCCCTTACGCGAAGAACGCGATCCCGACGAGCCCATCGTCCTCATCGGCGGCCCGCTGACCTCCTCAAACCCTTGGCCCCTGGCCCCGTTCGCCGACGTGATTCTGATTGGCGATGGAGAAGAGACGATCCCCCTTTTGATCGAGGCCTATCGCCAGGCCACGAGCAAAGACGCGTTCCTCGATCTCATCGAAGGTCTCCCCGGCGTGTTCCTGCCCGACCGGATGGAGGTCGAGCCTCACTGGGCCACCGCCAGACCCGAAACCCTCCCCGCCCGGGCCCAGATGATCACGCCCAACGCCGAGTTCTCCAACACCTTCCTGATCGAGGTCGAACGGGGCTGCCCCCGGCCCTGCACCTTTTGCCTGGCCCGGGTGATGTACGGTCCCACCCGTAACGTTCCCCTCGATCGGGTTCTCGAGGCCATCCCCGAAGACGTCCCCAAGGTGGGCCTGATCGGCGCGGCGCTCACCGACTACCCCTGGGTCAAGCCCCTGGCCAGGGCCTTGGTGGAGCGGGGCCAGCGTTTTTCCTTTTCCTCGATTCGGGCTGACCGCGTCGACCTCGAGCTCGCCACCCTCATGCACGAAGGCGGCCTGCAGAGCTTCACCTTCGCCGCCGACGGACCGAGCCAGCGCCTCAGGGAACTGCTCAAAAAACAAATTCGCACCGAAGACCTCATCCGGGCCGCCGAGGTGGCCCGGGAAGCGGGCTTTAAAAGCTTCAAGCTCTACCAGATGATCGGCCTGCCCACCGAAACCGACGCAGATATCGAGGAGATGATCGAGCTCACCCTCGAGCTCTCTCGCTACGCCAGGGTGGTGCTCGGCATCAGCCCCTTCGTTCCCAAGCGCCACACCCCCCACTTCGCCGACCGGTTCGCCGGAATCAAGGTGGTCGAACGCCGTCTTAAGAAGATCGAGCGTGCGCTCAGACGCCACCGCCCGAGGATCGAGATGCGTGCGGTCAGCGCCCGGTGGGCCTGGGTCGAGTCGGTCATCGCCCGGGGCGGACCGGAAGTGGGACTTGCCGCCACCCGCCTGGTGGAAAAGGAGAGCTACGCGCTGTGGAAGAAGGCCCTCGAGGACGTCGGCTGGCACGATCCCCTGAACCTGCCCAATCCGGAACTGCGTCTGGATATGACGGCCCAACAGCACCAAACCGCCTGAGGCCATGAACGCGTCGCGCCAATTCCCAACCTTACAATGACGGTATGCGTCTTCTCTTCATTGGCGACGTCATGTCCGAACCGGGCCTCAGAGCAGTGAGCCTCCACCTGCCCGACATCCGCGGGAACTATGACCTGGTCATCGCAAACGCGGAGAACAGCGCTGGGGGCAAGGGTCTTTCCAAAAAGGCTTACCGGCGCCTCCGCGACGCCGGTGTGGACCTGATCACCCTCGGCAATCACGCCTGGGACAACCGCGAGGTCTACGAGCTGATCGAGCGCGAGCCGATCTTGCGCGCCGCCAACTACCCTCCGGGCACGCCGGGAAAGGCTTGGGAAGTCCTCGAGGTCCGAGGTCAGCGCCTGCTGGTCTTCCAGCTCATGGGGCGGATTTTCCTTGAGCCAAACCTCGACTCGCCCTTTCAAACCGCCGATCGGGTGCTCGCCGAAGCACGTCCGTATGACTACGCGCTGGTCGACGTTCACGCCGAGGTGACCAGCGAGAAGTACGCCCTCGGCCACTATCTCGACGGCCGCGTTTCGGCCATCCTGGGTACCCACACCCATGTCCCCACCGCCGACGCCGGTTTCCTGGAAAAAGGCACCGCCTACCAAACCGACGTCGGCATGACCGGCACCTACCACTCGATCATCGGCGGCGACGCCGAAACTTTTCTGCAGCGTTTCCTCACCGCCCGGCCCCAGCCCTTTCGGGCCGCCAAGGGCCCGGCGCAGTTTTGCGCCACCGAGCTGGTAATGGAAAACGGAAGGGCAGCGTCGATCAAACCCTACTGCTGGCAAGAACCCTGAGCCAGTACCCACGGGCCTTTCCGCATACCTCTGCAAGGTCGGCGGCTCTGCCTTTCCCCTGAGCCCCTTCCCCGGCGATGGCGTAGAATATCCGGAGCATGCCGCGTCTCTACCACGTGTCGGATATCCACGTCGGCTCTGCCCATTTCCAGCCAGAACTCTTCGAGAGGCTCATTGAAGAGATTAATCGCGACCGCCCCGATCTCGTGGTCCTCGCGGGCGATCTCACCGACAAGGGCCTGGCCAACCAGTACCGGGAAGCGAGGCGCTGGATCGAAAGGATCGAGGTTCCTCTGCTCATCACGCCCGGGAACCACGACTCGAGAAACGTCGGTTACGTCCATTTCGAAGAACTCTTCGGGCCCCGTTACAAAACCCACCGCCTGCCGGGGGTCTACTTGATCGCCGCCGATTCCTCAGAACCCGACCTCGATGAGGGTCGCATCGGACGCACCATCTACCCCTGGCTCGAGGAGGCCCTCGCCCACGCCGAGGCGGGCGAAACCAAGGTGTTCGTCACCCACCACCACCTCCTCCCCGTGCCCGGTGCCGGGCGGGAGCGAAACATCCTTCAGGACGCCGGCGATCTGCTCAAGATCCTGGTCGACCACGAGGTCGCGCTGGTCCTCACCGGCCATAAACACGTTCCCTGGGTCTGGCGCTTTGAACACATGCTGATCGTCAACGCGGGCACCGCCACCACCAACCGGGTTCGGGGCAAAGGCACGCCGAGCTACGCGGTGGTCGAGATCGAACCCGACCGGATCTGCGTCCGTCAACGCTATTACGGGGTCAAACCCGATGACGTTTTCGTCCACGAACACCCGAGCAAGGGGGAGGAATAACCATGGCCGAATGCCGGGCACGTCCGCGGGTGGGTCTCTTCGTTGACACCCAAAACCTCTACCACTCTGCCCGTGAGAACTACGAAAGGAACATCAACTTCGAGAGTCTCCTCAAGTTCGCCACCGAGGGACGCGAGCTCGTCCACGCCATCGCCTACGTGGTCGAGCGCGAAGGCGACACCTCGGCCTGGCCGTTCATCTATAAGCTCTCGACCATCGGCTACCGGGTCCGCCGCATGACGCTCCAGCTGCACCACACCACCGACGAGGGTAAGCCCATCTACGAGGGCAACTGGGACATGGGCATCGTGGCCGACATGGTGCGGTTAATGGACAGCCTCGATGTCGTGGTCCTGGGCAGCGGCGACGGGGACTTCGTCGACATCCTCGAGGTCCTCATGGACCGGGGCATCCGGGTGGAGGTGGTGGCCTTCCGGGAAACGACGGCGCAGAAGCTGATCGACACCGTCGATCGCTTCACGCCACTGCCCGACATTCCAAACCCCTTCATGCCGAGCAAGGATAAAAACGGAGAACGCTGACCCCCCGTCGTGACAAGCCACGCGGGGGGATAAAAACCCGGGTGCCATGCGCCCCTCAGGCAGGGGTGGCACCGTCTTCCGCCGAGCGGCGATCTTCCAAAAGTCCGCCCTGGACCTCAGGCAAAACCTCGATTCGGTCAACCCGAAGGCCGGTGCGCTCGCGCAACGCGCCTTCCAGCCCTTCAGGAACGGCATCGCCCTGGATCTCGAGGATCAGCGCGTCGGTGCCCGAAGGCTTCTTCTCGATCACCACCCGGTAGCGCTCAACCCCGTAGGCCCGGAGCAAGGGCGCGAGTTCGCTGGGATAGAGCTTAACCCCCTTGACCTTCACCATCTGATCGACGCGGCCGATGACACCTCGAGGGAGGTACACCCGCCCGGCCCGGAGGCCGCCGAACAACGCCAGATCGCCGGTCTGGAAACGAATCATGGGCATCAGCGTCCGGGTGAGCGAGGTTACGACCAGTTCGCCGCGCTCGCCGGCAGGCACCGGCTTGGCGGTCGTGGGATCGAGGACCTCGAGCACGGCCATGAGCGGAAGTTCGTAAAGCCCATCCTGGTCGCTGTTCTCCCCTGCCACGAGTCCCAGCTCCGAAGAACCGAACACATCGAAGGCCTTCGCCCCCAGGGCCGCCTCGACCCGCTCACGAAAACCGGGGACCGAAGTGAAGGGTTCACCGGCCGCAATCATTTTCTTGACCCGAACCCCGGCCTCGGCGAGTCGCAACGCGAACGATGGGTTAGTCACCAGCGTATCGATCTGAAAACGGGAAACCAGCTCGGCCACCCGCGCCGCCTCGCCCGGCCCGTGGGGAAACACGGCAACGCCGGCGCCCATTAGGGCCTGGTGGAAAAGCCACCCGCCAGCGAACACGTGATAGCTAAAGGTGACGAGGGCGGAGCGTCCGAGCCCCAGGGTCTGGAAATATGGAGCCAGCCCCTGCCACTGGAGCTCAACATCGGCCAGCGACATAAATTCCGGCATCCAGCCAAGCCGCGGGCTGGGGGTCAGATGGACCAGCGCCGCACCGTCAGGCACTTCGGGGTGGTCCTCCAGATAGGCGAGCCATTCCTCACGCGGCGTGAGCTCGATTTCCTGGAGGTCGCTTTCTTGAAACGTTTCAGGGTCAACGTTCCGCAGCTTTTTCTCGTAGATGGGATGCGCTTTCGCCGCAGTAATGACGCGCCTTAGACGCTCCAGTCTTTCCACGGTTGCCTCCTATGCCGCTCAGTTTACCTGACGGCTTCTCATAATCCAGAGACACCCGCCTGCGAGCGCGGACGCCACTTATGCAAGGTGCCCACGGTGCTTAAAAGAATATCCGATAGCCAAGGCCTTTTCGTGATGCATACGGTCGTTGTGTTCAGCCATCGCGTGCGTCCCGCTTGGGGACGCAAAAACCCCGCCCACAAAGCCCAGTTCCTCCCGGTGCCTGAACCCGGACAGACACATGTGAGACCGAATCGATAAGAATGTGGGGACCACTCCAGGAGAGAGGAGGTCCCCACGTATGCAGCTTACAACGGTTGGCCGGGAGGTATGGAGGGGGGCGAGGAAAGCCCAGGTGCTCCAGGAGGCTGGAGCGGGCGACCCCACGGTCCAAGACCGTCTGCGAAAGCTCAAACAAGTCGAGGCGTTCCGGAAACACAAGGTGGACTGGTCCGAGATCCAGTCCCTGGTGGGAATCAGCCGGGCCACCTACTACCGCTGGGAAAAGCGACTCAGGGAAGAAGGCCTCAAAGGCCTTGTGCCCAGATCCAAACGCCCAAGGCGGTTGCGACGAAAGCTCCACTGGACGCCCGAACTTCTCATTGCGATTGAAACTTTGAGGAAGCAAAACCCCACCTGGGGCCGCTGGCCGATCTGGCTGGCCTTGGGGAAGCAAGGCTTTGGGGTTAGCGAACGCACCGTGGGCCGCATCCTGGCCCACCTGGGAGCGCACCGTCGTGTTGAAAGCGTGGCCGCCTTCCTGGCCCGGGCGAGACGGGGGAAGGTGAAGCGAAGGCCCAGGCGCCCCTACGCCAGGAGGAAACCCAAAAGCTACGTCGCCTCCTCACCCGGCGACCTGGTTCAGGTGGACACCCTTACCGTGACCCTAGGACCCGGGGAGGTCGTCAAGCATTTTTCGGCGGTAGACCTTTACACCCGCTTTTCCCTGGCCGAGGTGCACACCCGGGCCACGGCCAACCTAGCAGCTGGCTTCCTGGCCCACCTCATCACCCAGGCCCCCTTTCCCGTCAGGGCCATTCAGGTGGACGGGGGCAGCGAGTTCATGGCCGAGTTTGAGGAAACTTGCCAACGTTTGGGTATCGAGCTCTTCGTGCTGCCCCCGAGAAGTCCCAAGCTCAATGGCCACGTGGAGCGGATGCAGCGGACCTTCAGGGAGGAGTTTTACACCCGGCCGTTGCCTTCCCGGATCCCCGAGCTCCAAAGGGAGCTCGACGCCTACCTGGACTACTACAACCGCAGGAGGCCCCATCGTGCGCTCAACGGCCTTGCGCCTCTTGAGTTCCTGGCTATGATCCAAAAGGAGTCGGTCCCCAAAAGAGTCTCAGATGTGTTGACCGATTACACGGCCTTGCGCCTCTTGAGTTCCTGGCTATGATCCAAAAGGAGTCGGTCCCCAAAAGAGTCTCAGATGTGTTGACCGATTACAGTGCCTTGTGCATAACGCCGCCGCATGCGAAAATGGGTTCAACAACGCCTTGGACAAGGGCACCCCCTGCCCTAAGAGGTCGCAAAGCCCGAATGCCTCGTAGAGGATTGAAACCACAACCACCTGCACCGAACCGCCCTCACCGGTGACCGTCGCAAAGCCCGAATGCCTCGTAGAGGATTGAAACATGATTCAGGGCATTCCCGCCGCTAGGTACTTCGGTGGTCGCAAAGCCCGAATGCCTCGTAGAGGATTGAAACCACAACCACCTGCACCGAACCGCCCTCACCGGTGACCGTCGCAAAGCCCGAATGCCTCGTAGAGGATTGAAACATGATTCAGGGCATTCCCGCCGCTAGGTACTTCGGTGGTCGCAAAGCCCGAATGCCTCGTAGAGGATTGAAACTGTCTTACACTCCCCTTGCGATGAATACGCAAGTCTTGTCGCAAAGCCCGAATGCCTCGTAGAGGATTGAAACATGGCCTGTTGGACCAGGTCCTTAATTCTCGTGTCTGGTCGCAAAGCCCGAATGCCTCGTAGAGGATTGAAACAGGCTAACGCCTATGAAAATGCTGCGATGGAGATCGGTCGCAAAGCCCGAATGCCTCGTAGAGGATTGAAACACATGATTCTTTTTCGCTTGCAGTCGAACGAGATTGTCGCAAAGCCCGAATGCCTCGTAGAGGATTAAAACACCTCATAGCCGGCCCATCCCACCAGGGGTGCAGCGGGTCGCAAAACCTGAAGGCCTCGTCGACGACTCAAGGATGCTTAGACGCCCCCAGCGGAGACCGGGGGCGTTCTTTGCATGGCTTTGGACCTGGCAGGTCAGCCTCGAGGGCAGTAGAGGTCAGCGCGAGAGAGCGGAAGCGTCACGCCCCCGCCTTCCTCCGGCTTGGCCAGGAGCACCTGGTGCACCGCGAGGTGACCGGCAGCGAACTGATAGGCGGATGCGCTCATGTAGAGCCGCCAAAGACGCGCGCGGGCTTCGCCGACCTCCCGCACCGCCTCGTCGAAGCGCGCATTCAGCCTTGACACCCAGTGGCGGAGCGTTTTGGCGTAGTGAGGGCGCAGGTCCTCGACGTCCCAGACCTCGAACCCAGCTTCCTCAGCAGCTTTCAGATGCTCCCACAGCGGCAGGATCTCCCCGTCGGGAAAAACGTAGCGGCGGAGGAATTCACCCGAGGCCAGGGTCGGGGAAAAGCGGCTCGGAACCGGACCCCGGGTGATGACGTGGTGGAGCATGAGCCCGCCGGGCCGCAAGCTCTGGTAAGTGACGCGGAAGTACTCGGGGAGCTTTTCACGCCCCACGTGCTCGGCCATCCCCACGCTGACGACCTTGTCGAAGGTCCCCCGAACGTCGCGGTAGTCGAGGAGCTCGATCCGCACGCGGTCCTCGAGGCCCTTCTCCTTCACCAACGCCCGGGCATACTCGACCTGGCGCTCGGCGAGCGTCACGCCGAGCGCTTCGGCGCCGTAGCGCTCAGCGGCATGCACCACGAGCCCGCCCCACCCCGCGCCAACGTCGAGCAAGCGCTCGCCAGGCCGGAGCCTCAGTTTTTTCAAAGTGTGGTCGAGCTTTTTCTCCTGCGCCTCGTCGAGGCTCTCGTTGCCGTCGGGGAAATAGGCGCAGGAATAGACCATGCGTTTATC
The DNA here is from genome assembly GCF_055385885.1 of Vulcanithermus mediatlanticus. Classification (NCBI taxonomy): domain Bacteria; kingdom Thermotogati; phylum Deinococcota; class Deinococci; order Thermales; family Thermaceae; genus Vulcanithermus; species Vulcanithermus mediatlanticus. Next base: position 24,175 of record NZ_AP042385.1, read on the forward strand.
GAGCCAGAGCTGGTAGAACTGGTTGGAAACGTCGTAGTGGTACTGAATGGCCTGGCGATCACGCTCTTTCGAATGGACCCGCCCCTTCAACCGGGCCCCGACGCCGAGGTCGCGCAGGCCTTTTTTGAGCGCCGCGACGTCTTTGAGCACCACGGCCCACTCCAGCGGATTCAGACGCGGCGCCAGCGACTCAACGATGCCGAGGGCCTTCTCCAGGTCGCCCTCAACGTCGAAGTCGCCCTCGAGGTACGCTTCCCCAACCGCCAGATCGAGCGGTGGCTCGAGGAGCCTGGCCAAAAACTCCGGTCGTCTCAGAACCAGGACGACCTCTTCCCCATCCGGTGACTCCGCGGGCAGGTAGGTCCCGTCCCAAAACCGGACGCCAAACGGCCTCGGCGAGGGGAAAACCCGCTGAATCAAACGATACGCCACATCCCTGACGTTGTCGGCTGTCACAAAAACCTCCTCCGCGCCCCAGGGGCGCTTTTTCAAGCACTACACTTTCGAGTGTAGTGCGGTACCCATGAGCGCGGATGAAGAAAGCGATTACTCTTCGCGACCCGCTTTGAGAACCGCCAGGAACGCTTCCTGTGGAACGTCGACCTGGCCGATGGCCTTGAGTCGCTTTTTCCCCTCTTTCTGGCGTTCCAGGAGCTTTTTCTTCCGGGTCACGTCCCCGCCATAGCACTTAGCGAGCACGTCCTTCCTCAGCGCCTTGACCGTGGCCCGGGCAATGATCTTGCCCCCGATCGCGGCCTGGACCGCCACGGCGAACTGCTGGCGGGGAATGACCTCGGCCAGCCGATCGACCACCTGGCGGGCGATGCGGTAGGCCTTCTCGCGATGGGCGATGAAGGCGAGGGCATCGACCTTATCGCCGTGCACCAAGATATCGACCTTGACCAGGTCGCCGGGCCGGTAGCCGATCTGCTCGTAGTCCATGCTGGCGTAGCCTCGGCTGATGGATTTCAGTCGGTCATGGAAATCGTAGAGGATCTCGCCGAAAGGAACCTCGTAGATGAGCTCGACCCGCTTGCCGTGGTAGAGCATGTTCTGCATCCGGCCGCGCTTTTCCTGCAAGAGCTGCATGATGGCCCCCACGTAATCTTCCGGGGCGTAGACCGAGAGGCGGACGTAGGGCTCGAGGATGGCCTCGATCTCGGTGGGGTCGGGAAGATCGGAGGGGTTGTGGATCTCGATCTCGCGACCGCCCTTGGTCTGCACCTTGTAGACCACGTTGGGGGCGGTGGCGATGAGCTCAAGGTCGAACTCCCGCTCCAGACGCTCCTGGACGATCTCGGCGTGCAGCAGACCCAAAAACCCCACCCGAAAACCAAACCCCAGCGCGTCGGAGCTCTCGGGCTCGAAGGTGAGGGCGGCGTCATTCAGGCGAAGCTTTTCCAGCGCGTCGCGGAGCCGGCCGTAGGCCTGGGAATCGACCGGGAAGAGCCCGGCGAACACCACGGGCTTTGCGGGCTTAAACCCGGGGTAGGGGGCGTCGGTGGGTCGCTCGTCGTGGGTGATGGTGTCACCGACCTGGGCGCTTTGAATCTCCCGGATCCCGGCCATGAGCCAGCCAACCTCGCCGACCCCCAGCGCCTCCGTGGCCTCGATGCCGCGCGCTCGGAAAACCCCAACCCGCTCCACCTCGTAGGCCTCGCCGGTGGACCAGACCCGGATCCGATCCCCCGGCCGCACGCTGCCCTCGAATACGCGGATGTAGGGGACCACCCCCTGGTATTTGTCGTAGACGGAATCGAAGATGAGCGCCTTAAGTGGCGCGTCTTCGCGGGCCCTGGGCGGGGGAATCCGCTCGACGATGGCCTCGAGGACCTCGACCACGCCCTCGCCGGTCTTGGCCGAAGTGAAAATCGCCTCGTCGGCGGCGATACCGAGGGTCTCTTCAATCTCCAGGGCCACCTCCTCGGGGCGGGCATTGGGCAGATCGATCTTGTTGATCACCGGGATGATGGTGTGGTCGTGCTCCAGGGCCAAAAAGAAGTTGGCGATGGTCTGCGCTTCCACACCCTGCGAAGCATCGACCACCAAGAGGACGCCCTCGACCGCGGCCAGCGCCCGGCTGACCTCGTAGTGAAAGTCAACGTGGCCGGGGGTGTCGATGAGGTTGAAGATGTAGGTACGGCCGTTCCGGGCTTCGTAGTTCAGACGGACCGCCGCCGCCTTGATGGTGATACCGCGCTCGCGCTCGAGGTCGAGCTTATCGAGGAACTGGGCCCGCATTTCGCGTTCGCTGACCGATCGGGTCACCTCGAGGATGCGGTCGGCCAGGGTCGATTTGCCGTGGTCGACATGGGCGATGATCGAGAAATTGCGGATACGCTCGGGATCGGTCACAACCCCTAGTCTACGAAGCCAAAAGGCAACGCGCCAGCGCCCTTTTCAGGGCATGGAATTGTTAGGATGGGGCCAATGAGGGCGCCCTTGGAGCTGAAATACGCCCTAACGTATGCGGGCATGCCCGCGGGCGAACAAACACTGACCCTTGAGCGCAAAGGACGGGGGTTGCGCATGCGTCTTCTGGCCGACGTGCGGCTCCCCCTGCCACGAACCCGGCAGGAGTGGATCAGCGAGATGGACGCGAGCGGCCTGCCACTGCGCTACAGCGAACGGGTCGAGGGTCGGGAGACTCGGGTCTTCGACCTCGAGTTTCTCCGCAGCGAAGGCGTGGTGGTGGGCAAGGACGTGGTGCTGCCCTATATCGTCGATTACCACGACCCCCTTTCCCTCATCCTGGCCCTTTCGCACTTCCAGGGCGAGGCGCGCACCCTCCACCTGGTCGGGGGGCGGGTCCACGCGACCGTAGTCGGGGAAGAGACCCTCAACTTTCCCTGGGGCCCGATCCACACCCGGGTAATCCGGCTTCGCCCCGGTTTGAGCCTCATCTATTACGACTCGGAGGGAAGACCTGTTCGCTTCGTGCAGCAGCTGGGCCAGCACTACTTCGAAGCCAACCTCACCGAGGCCTACGAGGGCACGAGCAAACCTTCGGAGCGCCCCAACACGAAAAAGCGACAAAGGCGCAAAAAAGCTACCCAGCGAAGGAGAGCCATCTCCCGGTAGACGGAGGCGTGTTCATGAAACGATACACTGCCAGCGAGGTCGAACCGCGCTTTCGGGCGCGCCGGCTCAAATACCCCAAAAGCGCAAGGCTTGCCGCGAGCATCGCCGAGCTCTTCGGCACCCCGTTGACGCCCGAAGAGGCCGTCCGACGCATTGTGAGCGAAGTGGCGGAGGAAGGCGACCCGGCGCTCGATCGCTGGAGCCAACGGCTCGATCGTTCGCCCGCCTACGAGGTGCCGAAAAAGCAGTGGCGCGAGGCCTACGATGGCCTGGCGAGCGAGCTGCGGGAGGCCCTCGAGGCCGCCCGAACCCGCATCCGGGATTTCTATCGCCAGGAACCCCGGGGGGGCTTCGTCAAAGCCGGACCCGACGGGCTCACGGGCCAGCTCGTCCGTCCCCTGGAGCGGGTCGGGGTGTACGTCCCGGGCGGCGGCGCCCCGCTTCTTTCCACGGTCCTGATGACCGTCGTGCCCGCCCGCGTGGCCGGGGTGAAGGAGATCATCATCGCCACCCCGCCCGACCCGCACCCCGCCATCCTGGCCGCGGCCTGGATCGCCGGCGCCGACCGGCTTTTTGCCATGGGCGGCGCCCAGGCCATCGCCGCCCTCGCCTACGGCACCGCGCGGGTGCCCCGGGTGGAAAAAATCGTCGGCCCGGGGAACCTGTTCGTCACCCTGGCCAAGAAGGAAGTCTTCGGCGACGTGGGGATTGAAGGCTTGGCCGGCCCCACGGAAACGCTGATCATCGCCGACCAGACGGCGAACCCCGCCCTCGTCGCCGCCGACCTTTTGGCCCAGGCGGAGCACGATCGCCTGGCCGAGCCCTGGCTCATTACCCTGAGCGAGACCTTCGCCGACGCGGTCGAGCGCGAGGTCGGGTCCCAGCTGGCGGAACTCCCCCGCCGGGAGGTGGCCGAAAAAGCCCTGGAAAACGGCGGCATCATCATCGCGGAAAGCCTGGAAGCGGCGATGCGCCTCGCCAACCTCTACGCCCCCGAACACCTCTGCCTCTCGGTCGAAGACCCTTACGCCTGGCTGGGCCAGGTGCAAAACGCCGGCGGCGTCTTTCTCGGGGAGCATTCGGGGGAAGCCTTCGGCGACTACATCGCCGGTCCGAGCCACGTCATGCCCACCTCGGGAACGGCGAGGTTCACGGCCGCCCTGGCGGTCCGCGACTTCGTGAAGGTGATCCCCTTCGTAAGCCTCAACCCGGAGACCGCCGCCCGCCTCGCCACTCCCGCCGCCCGGCTGGCCCGGAGCGAGGGCCTCGAGGGCCACGCCCGGGCCCTCGATCGCCGGGGCAACTAGGCTTTTTGGGCCGGCGGTTCTTCCCCGCCGTGGCGTGTGCCACGGCGGTTTTTACCCGCCCAGCTTGTAGCCGAACTTACGGAGGAGCCCAATCCGCTCCCGCACGTCCTCTTCTTCCTCGACTCCAAGCGGCGTGAGCCCGTCGAGGACCCCCAGGACTCCGCGCTGCTCACCCGCTTCGGCGACGACCACCTGGATCGGATTCGCAGTGGCGGCAAAAAAGCGTACGATCTCAGGAACCCGCCTGAGGTGGGGCAAAACGTTAATGGGATAGACCCCCGCCCCCAGGGCCACGATGAAAAAGTGACCGGCACCCACGCGTAAGGCGTTGGACACCGCCAGACGGGTGAGCTCGGGGTCGGTTCCCGAATGCCGGACCAGCCGGGCCTGGCTGGCCTCGTTGAAGGCGAGCCCGAAACGGATGCCGGGCACCGCCCCCACCAGGGCCTCGTGGATATCCTCCACCGTCTTGATGAAGTGCGCCTGGCCCAGGATCACGTTGACTTCCTCGGGCTTTTCGATGGCCACCAGCTTGAGTTCCATGTTCTATAACTACCATCAAAATCCGGCCCTGGCCACGGGGGCCCGGCCGGACAAAGGGCACGCGACCGCTAATGCGCTTCGTGCATGGCCATATGCACTTTTTTCATCATCTCTTCGGCGGTCTCGGTCATCTCGTGGTCGGCGCTGGCATGGGCCATGACCATGTCCATGACCTCACCCTCCGTATCCGCACGCACCACCTCGTCGCAATCAAATCCCAAATCCCTGCAGTGGACTTCCATCATAGAGTCACCTTTCGCTTTCTCGACCGTACACGACGCCGCGCCGGGGGCCTTGAGGGCCACGCGCTCACCTTCTTCCCTGGTTCATGCCATTCTACCACGGCCCCGGGTCTCCCCCGACCCCGCTACCCTGGCGCGCCGGGCAACGAAATGTCAGGATAAGGCCATGGACCTGCTCGAGAAGGCCGTGGCCGGACACCGTCTTGACCTCGAGGAGATCGAAGCCCTCGACCAGTTCCCGCTCTCCGAGCTCGCAGCGGCCGCCCATGAGCGCAGGCTCAACCAGGCCGACCCCCGGGTCGTGACCTACCTCATCGACCGCAACATCAACTATTCCAACGTTTGCACCATCGGCTGCCCCTACTGCGCCTTCTGGCGGGCCCGCAAAAGCCCCGAGGCGTACGTCCTCTCATACGAGGAAATCAGCCAAAAGATCGCCGAACTCGAGGCCGTCGGGGGCCGGCGCATCCTCATGCAGGGCGGGGTGCACCCCGATCTTCCCCTCTCCTGGTACGAGGACCTGCTCCGTTACCTGAAAACCCACCACCCGAGCGTGCGCATCGACGCTTTCAGCCCCGAGGAGATCCTCGGCCTGGAACGCCTCACCGGCTTTCCGGCCAAGGAGATCCTGGCCAGGCTCAAAGACGCTGGGCTCGACGGCATGCCCGGGGCCGGGGCCGAGATCCTCGTCGACGCCGTGCGGCACCGCGCCGCCCCGCGCCGGATCCCGACCGCGGACTGGCTCCGGATCGTCGACGCGGCCCAGAGCCTCGGCCTTTACACCCTGGCCAGCATGGTCATCGGCTTCGGCGAAGGCCCCCGCGAACGGGCGATTCACCTCGACATCATTCGCCGGCAGCAGGACAAAGCGAAAAACGCCTACGGCCAAGGGTTCGCGGCGTTCGCCATGTGGACGCTGCAGACCGAGGAAACCGCCTACCGGGGCCGCGCCCCGGGCGCGACCGCCCACGAGTACCTGAAAAACCTCGCCATCGCCCGGCTCGCGCTCGACAACATCCCCAACCACCAGGCGAGCTGGCCCACCATGGGTTTCCGCGTCGCCCAGCTCGCTCTCCACTACGGCGCCAACGACTTCGGGTCGACCATGCTCGAGGAGAACGTGGTCAGCGCCGCCGGCGGCTACGATCGAACCCGGGCCACGGTTCAGCAAATCCGATCGCTCATCCGTGAGGCCGGCTTCATTCCCAAAGAGCGGGACGTGTATTACAACCTGGTCGGGGAAAAAGCCACCGAAACCGCGTGATGCCAGGGTGCGAGCGCGTCGCCACGGAAAGTAGAGAAACCGTTCTGCTCAGCGCTCCGCTGGGGATTTTGGGTCCAGAGGGGCCGAGGCGAGACGTAGCCATCCTTATCGAGCGCGGCCGGATCCGAGAGCTCGGGGACCTGGCCACGCTCGAGGCGCGGTATCCAGACCTTCCCCGGCGGCGCTTTCCCAACTACCTGGGGCTGCCCCCGGTCAACGCCCACACCCACCTCGACGTCGGCGTCATCCCCACCTACCGCGGACCGTTCGTAGGCTTTATCGAACGGATGATTCAGATCGGGGCGACCAGGACCCTGGGGACGGCGCGAAAAGCGGCAACGCACCTGCGGCAGACGCTGGTCGGGGACATCGTGGCCAAGGATGCGGCCCTCGTCGAGTGGTGGCTCACCGAATCGCCGTTTCGGGGCGTGGTCTACTGGGAGGTGGTCGGGCTTCTCCCCCCACACCGCGAGAAGGAGCTGATCGAACGAACCCGGGACCGCATTCGGCGCTGGAAAGCGCTCGAGCGTCCTCGAGGACCTCGCCTGGGCCTCTCGCCCCACGCGCCATACACCCTGACCCCAAGCCTCATGCGCGCACTGGCGGAAATGGCCCGGGAAGAGGGGATCCCCCTCCAGATCCACGCCGCGGAGAGCCAGGCCGAGTACGACTACTTCCACGACCGAACGGGGCCGCTGGCCGAGTTTCTCCGGTCCCGGGGCGCGCCGCCAGACCTCCACCCGGTCGGGCTCTCCCCGATCGCCTATCTCGCATCGCTCGGGGTGCTTAAGGCCCAGCCCACGCTCGTCCACGGGGTGAAGGTCGACGAGGGCGACGTCCAAACCCTGGCCCAGGCGGGGGCGACCGTGGTGAGCTGTCCACGATCGAACATCAACCTCCAAAGCGGACTCCCCCCCTACGACCTCTACCGAAAACACGGGGTGACCCTGGCGCTCGGCACCGACTCGCTGGGCAGCGCCGAAAGCCTCGATGTTTGGGACGAGGTTCGGGCGCTTAGGGTCCAGGGCATCGACCCGGAAGGCGCCATCGGCTGGGCGGTGCTTGGCGGGAGGAAAGCGCTGGGGCTTGAAATCCCGGTCCTGCGACCCGGCATGGCATCCGAAAGCATCGTAGGCTGTTAACGTGGCCCATCTTCTCCTGCTCTACGCCGCCACAGGCGCCGTGGTGGGCATGTTAGCCGCGGCGCTCGCCCGGGTACTGGCCTTTCTTCAGGCGTGGTGGCTGGGGGGCGTGATCGGCTACCTTCCGCCAGGCCCCTCCGGAGAAGGCGGGCTCGGCCAGGTCTTCAGCAACCCGACCCCGTGGGTGGGGCTGCTCTTGGTCCCGGCGATCTTCGCCCTGGCCTCCTTCCTCGGCTCGAACCGGGGCCTCTCCCGGCTCATCCTCGCCTTCCACTCGGATGAGCGCATGCCCCTCACCACCCAGCTCCGATACATCGCCGGCAGCCTGGTCGAACTCACGGCGGGAAGCCCCCTGGGGCGCGAGGGCCCGATGGCCGTGCTCGGCGACTGGGTTGGGCGGCGTGCGACGAAGTGGATCGGGCCGGCGGAAGAGGCCAACCTCATCTTCGCCGGGCTCGCGGCTGGCTTTGCCTCGGCGTTCCACGCCCCCCTGACGGGGGCGCTGCTCGCGACCGAAATCTTCTATAAAGGCTTTCGCCTCGAGGCCCAGGGGCTCACCGCCGCCCTGGTTGGGGCCTTCGCCGGGTTTGCCGTTTCCGGCGCCTTTCTCGGCTACGGACCGCTCATCGATCTCGCCCCGGGCAGCATCGGTCAGATCGATATCCTCGCGGCTTTGGGGCTCGGCCTCGCCGGGGCCGCCGGGGCCAGCCTGCTCAGCAGCCTCACCCACGCCATTTCGGGCCTGAGGCAAAGGCTCACCTTCTGGCAGCGCCACCTGCTCCTCGGGCTCGCGCTCTCGGCGCTCGCCACCGCAGCCCCGGAGGTGCTCGGCGACGGACTCGGGTGGATCGAGGTCTCGACAGCACCGGTTCTCGCCACGGCAACGCTGGCGGTTCTCCTCGCCCTGCGCTTTTTGTTGCAGTCGCTCTTCGTGGGGCTCGGCGGCTACGGGGCGCCGCTCACGCCCACCCTGGTGCTCGGCGGGCTCTTGGGGTTGATCTTCGCCCGCGCCCTTCCCTGGCCGGTGGACCCCGAGGCCATGGCGCTCGCCGGGATGGCCGCCCTGCTGGCGAGCGCCGTCCGAACACCACTGGCGGCGGTGGCTTTGGCGAGCGAGCTCGCCGATTACCGGGTCCTCCCCGTTGTACTCCCCGCCGTGGTGCTCAGCTACCTCCTGAGCAAGGACACGCTGCTCCCCGAGCAACGGCCTTCGTAATACAATCGCGCCATGGTCCGAGGCATCCGCGGCGCGATCACGGTGGACGAAGACACCCCCAAGGCCATCCACGAAGCCACGCGCGAGCTTCTGCTCAAGATCCTACAGGCCAACGGCATCAAAGATCACAGCGAAATCGCGGCCATCATCTTCACCGTGACCGAGGACCTCTCTTCAGCCTTTCCCGCTGAAGCGGCACGCCAGCTGGGCATGAACCGGGTGCCGCTCCTTTCCGCGCGCGAGGTTCCGGTCCCCGGAAGCCTGCCCCGGGTCATCCGGGTTCTGGCCCTTTGGAACACCACCCGCAACCCCGAGGAGGTGAGGCACGTTTATCTGCGCGAAGCCACCAGGCTTCGCCCCGACCTCGAGAGCGCTCAGTAGCCGCTCAAAGGACCTCGGCCAACACCGCCCGAACGGTCTCGAACGCCCAGGCCTCACCGGCTTCATCGAAGTAGCCCATGAGCGAAACGCGAAAGATCCGGCCCTTGAGCGGGCCCTGGCCGCCGGCGATGACCGCGCCCCGGCGCAGGAAAGCGTCCTTGAGCGCGGCATAACTGAGGGAAGGCGGAAGGTAAAAGGCGGCGGTCGCCGGGCTCCGAACTTCGGGGACCGGCCTCAGCCCAGCCTCGAGTCCGAGCTCATAGAGCCGGTCATTGCCCCTTTGCTTGCGTTCCAGGTGACCCTCGAGGTCAGCGAGCAGCACCTCGAGCACCTCGCGCGCCGCGACCAAGAGCTGAACGGCGGGGGTAAAGGCGGCCTCGCCCTGACGCTGCTTGGCGAGCTCAGCTGCGAGGTTCGTGTAGTAGCCCCGGGGCGCGAGCCGGGACAGGGCCCGCGGCCCCAGGGCGACGAACGAGAGCCCCGGGGGGAGCATCAACCCTTTCTGGCTCCCGGTCACCGCCGCGTCCACCCCCCAGGGGTCAAGGGCGAAGGGGGCGACGAAGAGGCTCGTCACCGCGTCCACGACCACGAGGGCTTCCGGACAACACGAGCGAATGGCCCCGGCGAGCGCGGGCAGGGGGTGCAGGACGCCGGTCGAGGTCTCGGAATGGGTCAGTAGGGCGCCGGCGATGGGCTCATCCTCGAGGTCCCGCGCCACATCGGCCTCGGTGAGGGCATGGCCCCAGGGATAGTCGCGGCGGTAGACCTCGAGCCCCCAGGCCTCGGCGATCTCGGCCCAGCGCTCGGAAAACTTGCCCGCCACCGGAACGTAGACCCGTTCGCCTGGGCGAAAAAGCCCGGCGAGAGCCGCCTCCATGGCCCCGGTGCCGCTCGCTGTCAGCGCCACCACCTCGCCCTCGGTGGTAAACGCGCAGCGCATCTGCGCCCTGACCTCCATGAGGACGCCCTTCGCTTCCTCGGTGCGATGGTGGAGCTGGGGCCTGGTCAGAGCCAGCCTGGCCCTGGGGTGAAGCTCGACCGGTCCTGGTGTCAAGAGTCGCACTCGCACGCCTCGACCTCCACCTGGTGGCGGACGCTCGCTCACAGTTCGGCGACGTCCACGCGCTCGATCAGCTCCAGCGTCTCGAGGGCCTCGAGCACCTCGCCACCGGGCCGCTCGTCGACATTCAGCACGAAAAGCGCCTTTCCACCCGGGCGGTCGCGGCCGAGCTGCATCCCGGCAATGTTGACCCCGGCTTCTCCAAGCAAGGTCCCCACGCGCCCGACCACCCCGGGGCGGTCGTAGTTGAGGCACACCACCATCGTGCCTTCAAGCACCGCGTCCAGCGGGTAGCCATCCACCTCCACCAGCCGCAGCGTGTTGCCCAGGACCGTTCCCTTCGCCACTCTGGCCTCGGTCTCGGTATGCAGCCGTACCTCGACCAGCTGGGTATATCCGGGACTCTCCGCCTCGCGGTGGGTCCGAAGGCGAATGCCGCGCTCCTTGAGCAAAGGCCGAGCCGCGATCAGGTTCACCCCCTCGGAGAGAACCCGTTCCAGCATCCCCTTGGCCACGGCGGTGGCGATGGGCTCGGGATCGGCCTCGAACTCGCCGTAAAACCCGACCTCCACCGCCTGCACCCGGCCGCGCGTGACCTGGACCAAAAACCGACCCAGAGCCTCCCCGAGGGGCACGAAGCCTTTGAGCGCCTGGAAGGCCTCGGGGTCGAAGCCGGCATTGATGGCGTAAGCGATCTCCCCCTCGAGCGCCGCCAGCACCCGCTCGAGCACCGCCTGGCCGACGCGGTGCTGGGCCTCGAGGGTGTTCGCCCCCAGGTGAGCAGTGTGGACCACCCGCGGGTGTTGAATGAGCGGATGTTCCTTGGCCGGGGGTTCCTGGGCGAAAACGTCGATTCCGGCGGCAAAGAGGTGGCCCTCTTCCAAAACCTCCAAAAGCGCGGCCTCATCGATGATCCCGCCGCGGGCGGCGTTGACGACCACGGCCCCCCTCGGTAGCAGGTAGAGTTCTCTGCGCCCGATCATCCCCCGCGTTTCTTCGGTGAGGGGGGTGTGCACGGTGAGGAACTCGGCCCGGTGGAGCATGTCCTCGAGTTCGTCGTAGAGCACGACCCCGAGGGCCTCGGCGCGGGAGCGGGGGACATAGGGGTCGTAGGCGATGACCCGCATGTCGAAGCCCTTGGCAAACCGCGCCACCTGCCCGCCGATACGCCCTAGGCCCACGATCCCCAGCGTCTTGTCCATGAGCTCCCGGCCGAGGAACTTCCGGTCCCACTCGCCCGCACGCAGTTTGCGATCGGAAAGGGCAAGGCCCCTGGCCGCGGCGATGAGCAGGCCGAAGGCCAGCTCGGCGGCGGAGCGGGTGTTGGCTTCGGGAACGTTGACCACCAAGATACCACGGCGGGATGCGGCCTCGAGGTCAATGTTATCCACTCCCACCCCTCCGCGCCCGATCACCTTCAGCCGCGTCGCCCGCGCCAAGAGCTCGGCGTCGACCTGGGTACGGCTACGGGTGATCAGGGCGTCGTATTCGGCGATGGCCTCGAGGATCTCTTCCCTCGGCATTCCGGGCCGGTAGTCAACCTCGGCTCGGGGGTCGCTGAGCCGGCCGATCCGCATTTCGTCGGTCACTAAAACCTTCCACATTGTGCATAAACCTACCACCACGCCGAATGGGAAACAATAGAAACCCCCAACAACAAGACAGTCAGGTCCCGGCGCAACCGGGAGCAAATACCCTGACGCCGGCCACCGCTTTAGGCTTGCAAACTCCTACGCCGACCCTTAGTGTGAGTTGGATGAACGTCGCGATTGTCACCGACTCCACCTCGGACCTCCCCAAGGGCTGGGCCGAGGCTGAAGGCATCGAGGTTGTCCCTCTATTGGTCAACCTCGCCGGCAAGACTTACCGCGACCGGGTGGACATCACCCCGAATGAAGTCATCGCGGCCATGAAGCAGGGGGCAAAGCCCCCAACCACCAGCCAACCTTCTCCGGAAGCTTTCAAAGAGGTCTACGAAAGGTGCTTGCAACGCGCCGACCACGTTCTTTCGATCCACCTCTCGTCCAAACTCTCAGGCACCGTTCGCTCGGCCGAAATGGCGGCACTCGAGTTTGGTGGCCGGGTCACGATCTTCGATACCACGGCCGCCTCGGCCGGCGTGGGGATGATGGTGATGCGGGCCAAGGAGCTCCTCGACGCTGGGGCGAGGCTGCACGAGGTGGAGATGGAGCTGGAGCGGATCCGCGATGACCACATTGTTCGCTTCACCCTGGACACCCTCGAATTCCTCCACAAAAACGGCCGTATCGGGGGCGCCCAGGCCTTTTTGGGAACACTGCTCCGCATCAAGCCCATCCTCACCATCGAGGGCGGACAGGTTGAGCCGGTCAGCAAGGTCCGCGGGGCCAAAAAAGCCCTGGCGGAGATGGTGGCCTCGCTCGAAAACTGGGCCCGTGGCAAGCGCCAGGTTCGCATCTTCTACATGTACTCGGTCGATTCCGAAGCGCTCGCCCCCCTCAAGATGGCGGTTTCAAAGAGCCCGCTCCCGATTGAGGAGGGCTATACCGGGGAACTCGGCGCCGTCATCAGCAGCCACGCCGGTCCCGGGACCTACGGTTTTTACGCTTACGCACTGTGAAAGTCGCGTTTGCCGCAGACTCCACCATCGGTTTGGACCCCGAGCGCGCCAAGGCGCTTGGCTTCGAGGTGATCCCGGCCAAGGTGATCGTGGATGGGGTGGTCCACCGCGATTACCTGGACATCACCCCCCAGGCGGTGGTCGCTGCCTTCAGGGCGCAAAAGTCGCTCTCGACCAGCCAGCCCAATCCCGAAGAGTTCGCCCGCTTTTACGAGCACCTCCTTTCCCGGCACGACCGGGTGGTCTCCGCCCACGCTTCGTCGAAGCTCTCGGGCATCTACGCTTCCGCGCGCCAGGCCAGCGCCGCCTTTTCGGGGCGGGTGAAGGTGATCGATACCCTGAGCCTCAACGCCGGGCTCCGCCTGGTGCTCGAGGAGGCCCGGCGTCGCCTCGAGGCTGGGCTGGCGTGGGAAGACCTCGAGGCCGCGCTCAGCGCGTATGCCAAGCGGATCCGCGGATTCGTGCTTCCGGCGACCCTGGAAGCGCTGTTGCGAAGCGGGCGGATTTCCGGCCTGGCCGGCTTCGTGGGCCAGCTGCTCAGGATCCTTCCCGTGCTGGCGGTCGAGAAAGGCGAGGTCTTCCCCATCGACCGGGTCCGGGGTTTCAAGCAAGGCCTGAGGCGGATTGCCGAGCTACTGCGGCGCCAAAAGTCGGCCTCGGTGGTACTCGCGCACGCCGAAAACCCCGAAGCCACCGCTGAGCTCGCGGCGATGCTCGGGCCGCTCGGGATCGTGGTTGATCCCACGATCCACGACGCCGGGGCGGCGGTGACTGCCCAGGCCGGCCCCGGCGCGATCGGCGTCTTCATCCGGCCGGGACCGGAGCCTTGAAGCCCGAGGACATCGCGTTTTTTCCAGGGCGCTTATACAATGACGCCATGCGTGTCGTCATCCAGCGCGCCAAGCGGGGCGAAGTCCGCGTCGAGGGCGAGGTGGTCGGACGCATCGACGAGGGCCTGGTGGTGCTCGTCGGCGTGCGCCGCGGCGACATTCCCGAAGACGCGGACTACCTGGCGAAAAAGACCGTGAACCTGCGTATTTTTCCTGACGAGCAGGGCAAGATGAACCGCTCGCTCAAAGACATTGGCGGTGAGGCCCTGGTCGTGAGCCAGTTCACCCTTTATGCCGAAACCCGAAAGGGGAATCGCCCGAGCTTCACCGAGGCGGCCGATCCCGACCTCGGAAAGCGACTCTACGAACACTACGTCGAGCGGCTCCTCGACGAAGGCGTCGAGGTCCAGACCGGCGTTTTTGGGGCCATGATGGAAGTCGACCTCGTCAACGACGGCCCGGTCACCATCATCATCGACTCTCAAGACCGCCAGCGCTCAAGAAGGAAGGCCCGATGACGATCAGGGAGAAGCTGAATCGGAACCACTTCGTCATCACCGCCGAGGTTGACCCACCGCGGGGCGCCGACGCCAGCCGGACGATCCAGGAGGTCCGGGAGATCGCCGAATTCGTCGACGCGGTGAACCTCTCCGACGCCCCCATGGCCAACTTGCGCATGAACCCGTTCATCGTGGCCGTTCTGGTCGAAAAAGCCACCGGGGTCGAGGCCATCCCCCACCTCACCGCCCGCGACCGCAACACCCTGGCGCTTCAGTCCGAACTGCTCGGCGGTTATGCCGCCGGGGTCAAAAACGTGCTGCTGCTCGGCGGCGACCCGCCCGAGCGGGGCGACCACCCCTTCGCCAAGGCGGTCTACGAGGTGGGCGCGGTCGAGCTCGTGAAGCTGGCCCACGGACTCAACCAGGGGAAGAACTGGGCCGGGGGTGACCTCGAGGGATCCACCGATCTCCTCCTCGGCGTGGCCGCGAACCCCGGGGCCAGGGACTTGGCACTGGAGGCGGAAAAGTTCTTCGCCAAGGTCGAGGCCGGGGCCCAGTTCGTCCAGACCCAGCCGGTCTTTTCGCTCGCTGAGGTCGAGCGATTCCTGAACACCCTGGGTGGCAAGAGCCCGATTCCTATCCTCTGGGGCATTCTTCCCCTGGTGAGTGCCAAGATGGCGCGCCGCGTGGCGGCCTGGGCCAACGTGCCGGGGGCGCTCCTCGAGGCCCTCACCTCCGAGGGCAAGGAAGCTGGCTACCGCTGGGCTCGCCAAACACTCCGCGAAATCCAGGCCGCCGGCCTCGCCGGGGTCCACCTCTTCCCCCTCGGGCGCCCGCAACGGGTGAAGATGGTTTTAGACGAACCTTAGCTCTGTTAATGTATTGACATCTGAAAAGAAGGAGTTTTTGCCCGCAAACCCGAAGCGCCCCTCGCCAACCGCCCCGTGCTTCGGGGCTCTTCGCCAGCTTGATGAACGCGCCTCTTATCGCGTAGCTTAGGTGGTTATCATAAACTGGATGCACCTAAGGAATTGGCGTCAGTGGCTGGCCTCGGGGTTTTGGCTGATCTTCTACGGGTTGTTTGGCGCCATCGTGGTAATCGTGCTGGCGGGAGGAGCTGCGCTCGCAGTCTACAACCTGCTCCGAACATGGTTTGGGCTCACTTCAGAGCAGGCCGCTGGTATCGCGATCCCGGTGGCACCATCCCTGATCATGGCACTTTTTACCGTTGCTCTCTGGCGGGCAACCTGGGAGCAGGCGCGGGCCACCCGAGATATGCGAAAGCTTCAGGAAAGGTTGGTACGGGTAGACACCAAGCCGATGCTTGCTCTCGGGGTGGTATACCTTGGCTTTCCCCGCAAAGAAAATCCTTTGATTCTTAGGCTGTTATTTGAGTATTCGAAAAACCTTGGGAAATACGGTGTTCAGGTGAAGCGTGTTGAATTGTGGATCAAGGATGAGAAAGGCCGCAGGTACATCCTCGGCCATACGGAGGAAATTTCTGACGCGGTAAGTTTGACCCCTGGGGAAGCGGTTTGGGCGACCATGTTTGAGCTAGAGCTTCTTAGCGAAAAGAAGGAGGAGATTCTCCGTTTGTTAGATAAGCATATTCAGGGGAGGGGAGATTCCTCTCGAGAGCTGCTGATCTTTCGTTTAGTGGTTATTCATGGTGGGGACCCAGGAAGGCCGACCAACTTGTGTTTTAGGCTTCTGCGCACATGGAAAGGCCAATTCGTATATCCGGCGCTGGGGGAAAGGTGTGACTATAGGGGTGAAGTTATGACTACTGCCTGTTTTGATGAGTTTGCGCAAAAGCGGTTTTAAGGTGCGAACGACGCGTGCGAGAATGGCTCTCTGGCACCACGCTTCCCCCGCGCCTCCTCTGCCTCAAAGGCCACCTGACTCCCGAAGGCGAAGGCCGGCAGCACCTTGAGGTCCCAGGCCTCCGCGAAAGCTTCCACCTCTCCTTCCCCAGGCGCTTCCCCGTTCCCCACCGACTCCCCACCTTTCCCCGATGGCACCCGGGCCCTGGAGCGCGCCAACCGCGAGGCCCTGTGGAGGTTCCATGAAAGCCTGTTCAGATTGTGAGGTCGTAGGACGCAGCAGTTTGGGTCGGTCGTAGAATCAGGTTTTGAAGGAGGAACATGAGGCTTTCAAGGTTATCGCTAGGCATTCTCACGCTCGGCCTGGCTGCTTTTCTTGGGGGGTGTGCCCCGCGGTATCGGTGGGCCGTTGGGATGGAGTTTAATCCAGTGCTGGTGCAGCCCCAGAAGCTCGATGGCAAGCGAGTGGGGGTTCTGGTTGTGACAAACGACTATGGTCAAGAGTTGAAAACGGAGGCCATATTCAAGAAGCACCTTAGCCAGTGCTCAAACCTGCAGGTGATCACCCTGGGGAGTGAGGTGCTTCCTATGCTGTTGGGTGTAAAAGCCAAGGAAAAGCAGGATGAGATTTTGCGTGAGAGATTGGACTATTTGCTTATAGTTGAGCCGAAGGTCGGTGTTAGCAAGGATGAAGTCTATATTCCTCCAACCTACAAGACCAGGGGCAGCTATACTTACAATCCTTATTGGGGAAGCGGGAGCTTCCAAGCCACGACTGTTCAAAGCGGAGGATACGCTATACCCATCCTAAAGCCCTACGGAAGCTTTAGTCTTACATTGACTTCTTTGGTGGGCGATAAGGAAGGTAGCGTGCCAGTCTGGCTGGCCGGGGCGCAGGCTCGAGGTAATGGCTTCGCCAGGGTTGACGACCTTTTCGAGCTCCTTGCTTTCCGTACCGTTCGCAGCTGGTCTGAGTCCGAAATGTGCGAGATGCGCTCGAACTAGGAAAGGCTTAGGAGTTCATCTCGAAGCCCAACTTTTTTAAAAAAGCCCGTGCGCTCATGGTCTGAAAATCTAGCCGGTTTAGAGGCACGTTTTTGGCCCGTGCCACCGCTTCTACCACCTGCTTGGGCGGAAACCTCCGATTCCCTATAAGCACCCAGTGGATGCGAATGGGCTCTGGGCTGAGCGTCTCGACAATACGTTCCACTTCATCTCTGCACGCCACGATTTCTTTTCCAGCGATGGTCACGCGAGCACACGGAACAGAGGCCTCCTTGAGGAAACGCTTTCCCATGCTCTCTCCCCTACACTTACACCGATACCACTTATGGCTGAGTGATACCTGAGGCCCAGCTCTCATGGGCGACCTCTTCCTCTGGATAGTTGTCACCTGTTAACCTATCCCCGGGAGGCGCCCGTGCTGACCGCGATGCTGAAAGCCCCCGGGGACGAACGCTTGGTTGATCTCTTCGACGCCAGGCGCCGCCTGGCCCGGGACTCAGAAAGGCTCGCCCGGGCCAGGGCCCGCCTCTTTTCCCACGCCGGGGCGGGGCGGCTTCGTTGCCGGGCCTGCGAGCGCCCCGTTTTGCCCCGGCTCGGCGAGCTTTACCCCTGGCGCTTCGTCCACGCGGATTCCAGCGAGAAGTGCCCCCTCGAAGCGTCCGCGGCCCGGACCCTCGTCCAGTGGAAGCTCGGCGAGGAGCTCCTCGCCCGCTACAAGAAGCGCCTCGCCCGCCTGGCCTTCGACGAGCCCCTCCCCGGCCCCCAGGGCGAGACGCTCTGGGCCCCGGTCTGTGCCCACCTCGACGGCCTGGAGCGGGTCTACGAGATCTGGGAAGAGGACCGCGAGCCCCAGGAAGACGCCCGCTGGCGCACCCGGCTCCACGAGCGCATGGGGCGGGAGGTGGTCTGGGTGCTCCTTCGCGCCGACCCCCACGGCCCGGTGATCCGCTGGCTCCATGACGCGGCCCGCCCCTACCACATCGCGGTGGTGGAGTATGACTTCGAGCCCGCCTGAGCGCGAGGGCCCCCTGGCGCGCCTCTCCCGGGCCCGCCTTCTCCAGTGCCAGCTCGAAGGCCCTTTTCTTCCCCGGGTGCGGTTTCTCCGCTGCGTTCCGGTGGCCAGTGTTTTCGCACTGGACGAAGCTCAGAGCCCCAAGAGCTCTCTCAAACGCAGGTCGATTTCAGCCATGAGGTCTTCCGGGACGTGACCGATCACCTTGATCAGGCGGCTCTTGCTCACGTGCCTGATGAGCTGGACCTGGGCCTTGCTGTCCCTTTCGGTTCCGGTGCGACGCGCCGGCAGCACCACCTCAACGGGGTACACCCGATTCAGGTTCGAGGTCAAGGGAACAACAACCACTACCGGCGCCAGCGTATTGGCGACGTCATTGGAGACGACGACCGCGGGCCGGACTTTTGCTGCCTCCCCGGCTCGCGCCGGGTTAAAATCCACGAGCACAATGTCACCACGGCGAAACATCGTTACGGCCTAACCCCGATCCATGTAATCGAGGGTTTCTTCAAGACCCGAGTCGATCCACTCGTCGGGACTTTCTTCGTAATCCCTGGCCATCTGACGGAAGCCTTCGGCCATCTCGGCCTCACGCAGCTTTTTAAGCGCCAGGGCAATGACCTCGCTTCGGCTGGAGAGATGGTGCTTTTTGCGGTATTCCTCGGCAAAACGCAGCCACTCGGGTGCGAGGCTGATACTGATTTTGGCGCTCTTGGCGGAACTCACAGCATGATTATACTACCATCGTTCCTACCAGAGGTAGGTATCTCTATGCGTACCGCCCGGTGCGGTTCGCACACTTTTAACCCCCCGCGACCCGCATGAACATCTCCGCCGCCTCCACCCCCTGGGTCCCGTAGTTGTTGTTGAAGATGACGAAGGTCCGCTGCGCCTTCATTCCCCGGGCCACCTCCACCAGCTCCCGGATCTCTTCTTCTGAGTACCAGTAGTTGAAGCGCTCGTAGGCGGCTTTCGTGCGCTTCCACCAGGTCTTTTCGTTCCGCCCGTGGCAGCGAAGGACGGCCGCCTCCGGGTGGGTGACCTCGGGCACGAGCGGCGGCGCCCCCGGCGCCCTTGGCGCGTCCACCGCCACGTGGACGAGCTCCCACGCCCTGAGAAGGTTCCGTACTTCTGGCCAGACACCCTCCCCGTACCACGAGGCGTGGCGGAACTCGACCGCGGGCAGTATCCCGGCGCTCCTGGCCCGGGTGCTGACCTCTTTCAGCTTTTCGAAAGCCTTCTCCGAGGGGCGGAACCAGGGCGGGAACTGGAAGAGCACGTACCCCAGCTTCCCCGCTTCTTGCAAAGGCCAAAGCGCCGAGACGAACCGTTCCCAGAGGACCTCGACCAGCTCGGGGGAAAGCTTTGACTGGGGAAGCCTCCCCCGAAACGCCGGGTCCGGCAGCAGCGGCCGCAGGTCTTTGGGCAGGGCCCGGGCCTCCAGCCCGTGGCCGGTGAAGGCGCTGAGGGCCTTGACGTTGAAGACGAGGCCCTCGGGGGTGCGCTCCGCCCAGAGCCGGGCGTTTTTCTCCGAGGGCAGGGCGTAATAGGTCGAGTCCACCTCGACGGTGGGAAAGCGTTCGGCGTAGTAGCGAAGGCGCTTCTCGGCGTTCCTGGCCACGCCCGGCGGATACCACCCCGCCTCGATCAGGGTGGGGTCGGTCCAGGAGGCGGTGCCGACGAGGATCACGGGCCAAAGGGGAGCGAACTCTTCACCACCGCAGGTCGTTTAGCTGCCAGTAGGCCTTGGTGCCTTTGAGGTCCTTGTTCTCCTGTATCAGGTCCCAGGGGGTGGAACCTTTTATCGTTCGGGCCTTGGGATCTGCACCGAGCTCAAGGAGAGCCATCAATACTTCTGGGTTGCTGTTGTAGCGTGCTGCTAAATGCAGGGGCGTCTGGCCAAACATATCCCGGACCCTGACGTCTGCTCCCAGTTGGACCAGGGTCTTGATAACTTCCGGGTTGCTGTTGTGCCTCGCCGCTAAATGCAGGGGCGTCTGGCCAAACATGTCCCGGACCCCGACATCCGCCCCTCCTTGGACGAGGGTTCGGATGATTTCGGGGTTGCTGTTGAGGTCTGCCGCCCAATGCAGCGGCGACAAACCAGTGTCGTCCCGGATGCCAACATCCGCACCAAGACGCAGGAGCAGCCTCAATACTTCGGGGTCTGAAACAAGGGCCGCGGCGTAATGGAGGGGGGTTAGTCCGATTTCGTTGTGAACGTTAAGATCAGCGCTTTGAAGCGTAACGATCAGCCTTGGGTCCGTTGCCGTGGCCGTCTTCCAAAACTCCGGGGTAAGAAGCGGGCTTTTTTCTCCGGACTGCCCCTGGGCTCCCGCGCTCAGCAAAAGTAGCCCCAGACCAAGGACGAACCAGCGCAAAGCGGCCTTTTTTGGCGTCATGGTGTCTCTAGGATACTCATTCCAGACGGTCATCCAGGGTTCAAATGAATAGCTCCGGCTCCTGGTCCGGGCGCGGCAAAGGCGGCCTTGGAACCATCGTCAAAATCTCTTTTCGGCGACGAGCGCAGCTAACGGCAAAGCTTACCGGGGCGACCGGCCGGTCGCCCCGAAAGCGTGCCATCAGTGCTTATTAGGCCGTCTTTTTCTTCTTATCCAGGATCCCGGCGAGCTCCTGGAGCCGGCGCCAGTTGCGCAGCCGGTCTTCGTTGGCCGCGAGGATGACGTCGTCGGGGTTGCCATCTTTGTCGAAGTGCTTGGCGAACCGGCCTTCGCTGCGGGCGAAGTCGATGAAGGTGACGGGCTCCTTGGTCTTGGGGTCGATGTACCAGTCGTCGTAGATCGCCGGGTTGCCCTTGAGGTCGAGGCGCTCGGAAAGGCGCTCGCCCTTGCGGGGGTCGTAGATGAAGACGGGGAAGGTGCGGGAGAGCACCGCGAGGCGGGCCTGGTGAGAGGCCATGCTGTCACCGACGCCGTGCTCGGGCTGGCAGGTGGTGTAGACGATCACCACCGAGGGCCCCTCGTACTCGTTGGCGGCGAAGATGGCCTTGTAGAAGTGGTTGAAGTGGGCTGCGGTGGTCTGGGCCACGAAGACATCGGGGTGCATCATGAGAATTTCCCCGATCTCTTTGCGCTGCTCGGTCTTGCCCTTCAAGACCTTGCCGAAAGCGCTCATCTTGGTTTCCTGGCCCAGGTAGGTGGCGGTCGAAGCCTGGCCGCCGGTGTTGGAGTAGACCTGGGTGTCGAGCACCAAGACGTTGATGTTCATGCCCGAGGCTAGCATCCGGGAGAGTGCCTGGAAGCCGATATCGAACATGGCGCCGTCGCCGCCGACCACCCAGAGCTTCTTGTCGTGCCAGCCCATCTGGTCCCAGCGCAGGCGGATGCCCATCGCATCGGTGGCGGCGTTCTCAAAGAGGGAGTTGGTCCAGGGCACCAAGAAGGGGTTGTAAGGGTAGGTCGAGGAGTAGACGGTGTTGCAGCCTGTCGCGGCCACGATGCCCCACTCGCGCCCGTAATAAAAGGCGTTGGCCGCCGCCATCATGCGGAGGGCCGTGGCCTCTCCGCACCCCGCGCAGCTCCCGGCACCGCCCACGTAAAGGAGGGTTTTGTCGGTGAGCATGATGTCGATCGGCGTGCGCTCGTTGATGTAGACCGAGGGGGTGTCGGGCAGGGCCTTGAAGAAGTCGAACGCCTCCTTGTATTCGGGCACCGTGCGGTCGCCCTTCTCGATCATGCCCAGGGCGTCGTCGTCACAGACCTCCACGCACTCCGCGCATCCCTTGCACTTGGTGGGGTCGATGAAGATCGAGAACATCCCCGGCTCGTGCCCCTTTTTCTTGGGCAGATCGTAGAACTTCTTGGTCTTGGCGAAATGCGCGCGCATGCGCTCGCGAGTCTCGGGGTCCTCGATCTTCGCAAGTTCGGCCTCGAGGGCACTCTCGGGCACCACCTTGGCCAGGATCGCGGTGTCGGGACACTCGGTGACGCACTCCATGCACCCGGTGCACTTATCGTTGTAGTACTCGGGAATTTCGGGCGCAATGTATGAGAAATCGCGGTAGGCCCCTGTTCCGGGGGCAATCAAACTGCGTGCCAAATCGAGGTCCGCCGGCCATTCGGTATCCGCGCGGCCCTCGTTGTAGGCATCCACGACCTTGGAAAAGCCCTCGTTGTAGGCATCGACATCCACGAGTGCGGGCTCGGGAGTGAACTCGATCTCGAGGTCGAGCTCGCCCGCCTCGATTTTCTGGCCCTTCACGCGACCACCTCCTCCGGTTCCCAAGCGATGACCTCCTCGGGCACCTCAACCAGTTCACGGTACCCTCGCTGAATCGCCGCCATGTTGGCTTCGACCACTTTCTCGCCCCGCTTGCCGAAGTACTTGCGAATGACCTTCTCCACCTCGCGCCACAGATCGGCCTCACCAAGCCTCGCGCGCTCGGCGAAGGGGGCAATCTTCAAGTACGACCCAAGCAATACGATCCCCTGCATGCGCATGACCAGATCCGGCCGCGTAGCCACCTCGCGGGCGATCTTGACGGTATCGATCGCGAAGAGGCGGAGTTTTTTCTCGCGGATGATCTGGCGGGCATACGCGGGCAGGCTGGCCCAGATTTCCTTGGGATCCACGTGCCGCGACTGGAGCCATACCGCCCCGCCCTCCTTGAGACCACCGAAGGGGTTGGTGTATTCGAGCGCCCGGGGGTCGTTGATGGCGATCATCTCCACGTAGCGGAGCTCGGCGCGCACCCGGATCGGCGCCTCGGCCACGGTGAGGTAGTAGTTGGTCGGCAGCCCCTTCTTCTCGGAGCCGTACTTGGGGAAGGCCTGGACGTAGAGGTCGAAGAGATCTGCGGTCACGCTGGCGATGACCTTGTTGGTGGTCACCGAGCCGTAGCCGCCGACGGAGTAGCCGCGCATGCGGAAGGTTCCGGGTTCGACGACGTCGGGATCGCCCTTGGGGGAAAGCGCCAGCGGGTGCTTGATGTTGAGGGCGAAATAGCGGCGCTCGCCACCCTGCTTCAGGTGGTCGAAGACCGCCACCACGTCGGCAGGACGGATGTCGCGCCCGCCGAGGCCCGCGGCGCCGCCGTAGAACCTGGGCGAGCGCTCGATCGCGGGATAGGCGGGGTGCGCATCGAGGGCGTCAGCGAATGCGGCCTTAATCTCGCGCAGCAGGGGGTTGGATTCGGCGAGCGGCTCATCGGTGCGCTCGAGCACGGCGATGGCCTTGAGATGCTTGAGCGCTTCCACGATCCGTACGCCGGGGAAGGGCCGGAAGCTGCGCACTGTGAGGGCACCCACCTTCTCGCCCTGGTCGCGCAGGTAGTCGATCACCGCGGCCACCGTGCCCATCATGCTGCCCATGCCCACGATGGCGTACTCGGCGTCCTCGAGGCGGTACCCCTCGACGAAATCGTAGTGCCGTCCGGTGAGCTGTCCGAAAAGGGCGAAGGCTTCCTCGAGCACTTTGGGAACCCGGGTGTAAAAGGCGCGCTGGGCGATCTTCCCCTTCATGTAGGAATCCTGGTTTTGCACCACGCCGCTCATGATGGCATGATCGGGGTCAAAAAGGCTCCGCAGCCGCTCCTTGGGGTCGCCCACGAAGGCGCGCATGAGTTCGGGCTCGGGAAGACGGAAATTCTCCACGGTGTGGGTGTTCAAAAACCCGTCCTGCACCACCATGAAGGGGGTCTGGCTGGCCTCGGCCGCCCGCCGGGCGATCAGGGCCAGGTCGGCCACCTCCTGGGCGTTGGTGGCGAAAAGGATACCCCAGCCCGCATCAGCCACGGCGTAGACGTCGTCGTGACCGGCGTGGATGTTGAGGGACTGGCTGGTCAGGGCCCGGGCCCCGATGTGAAAGACCGCCGGCAAGCGCTTACCGGAGATGGTAAAGAGCACTTCCTTTTGCAGCACCAGCCCCTGGCTCGCGGTAAACGACGTCACCCGGCCGCCGGCCAGGGCAAACCCCTCGGCGGCGGTGCCCGCCGAGTGCTCGCTCTCGGGCTCGAGGAACGCCAAGGGGTCGCCCCAGAGGTTGGTGCGCCCGTTGGCGACGGCCACCTGATAGCCGTAGCCCATATTGGTGGACGGCGTAATCGGGTAGGCGATACCCGCCTGCGACACGTGGGTCTCAACCCAAACCGCCGCTTCCGACCCGTCCCCCGTGGTGGGGATACCGGGGAACTTCACCTCACTCATTTAACCCTCCTCTCACGCGGCAAAGCGCCGCGCCTTCGCACTTACCCTACACCCAGCACAGGCCCTGGCACGAAAACCGAGTCCAAGGTTTTGCCCGCCTCGAGGATCACCCAAAGATTGGGGCGGATGTCGTATCCTGGCCCGGATCCTTTTTTGGCAGCCAAGGTCCTAACCCGCCTCGACCAGCGCTCAGCGACGGCGCTTCTTGCCGTTCGATTTGCGCTCTTCTTCCCCGCGCCACTCGCCAAAATAAACCCGGTTCACGGTCAAACGCACCGGCCGCTCGGGACGGTCCTTGCCCTCCGGGGGTCCCACCACGCGGCGGCGCTTTTGCGCGCTTTGCTCGCTCTTCTTTTCTTCACCCATGTCCTTCACCTCCTCTGCCGGTGCGAGGTCGATCTGCCTCACGGCGGGGTTTGCCCCCTCGATTCGCACCTTCCATTTGTCGCCCAGCCGGATCTTACGCCCGCTTCGCTGGCCGATAAGGGCCAGTGCCTCGGGCACGAAGACGTAGTCGTCGTCTTTCAGGGCGCTGACGTGGACGAGCCCCTCGACGCCGTTTTCGAGCATCACGAAAGCGCCAAAGGCCTGCACCCCGCTCACGGTGCCGGAAAACACCCGGCCTTTGTGCGCCAGGGCCCAGCGCGCCTGGTGGTACTTCGCCAGGTCGCGCTCGGCGGCCTCGGCCATCCGCTCGCGTTCGGAAACGTGCTTGGCCACCTCGGGCAGGCGCCGCCGCCACGCCGCCAGACGTCCCTCGGAGAGCTGGCCGCGAATGCTGGCCTTGAGCACCCGGTGGACGACGAGATCCGGGTAACGCCGGATCGGGCTCGTGAAGTGGAGGTAGTCGGGAAAGGCCAGACCGAAGTGACCGAGGTTATCTTCGTCGTAGCGGGCGAGCTTGAGCGCCCGCAGGAGCAGGGTCGAGACCACCGGGGCCTCCTTTTTGCCCCGCGCCGCCTCGATGATCTCCTGAAACCCCTTGGGGGTCAGGCTGCTGAGTTCGTAGCCGAGCCGAGAGAGCGCCTGGGCCACCTCGCGAAAGCGGTTTTCCGAAGGGTCCTCGTGCACCCGGTAGAGGGCGGGGAGCCCGCGCTGGGAAAGATCCTTGGCCACCAAACGGTTCGCCAAAAGCATGAGCTCCTCGATGAGCGAGCGGGCTTTGGCCTCCCTTTGGGGCAGGAGCACCACCCGCCCCTCGTCGTCGAGCTCGACCTTGACCTCGGGGAACTCGAAAGCGAGCGAGCCCTGGGCCATACGCCGGGCCCTGAGTCGCTGGGTCAGGGCGAAGAGCTCGCGCAGATCGTCGGCCAGCATCCTGGCCTCGGCGGGGAGATCGCCGCCCTCGAGGAACGCCTCCACCGCCTCGTAGGTGAGCCGGGCCCGCGACCGAATCACCGACTCGGCAAAGCGGTAGCCCTCGACCTCGCCGTCGGGGGTGAGCTCGACGATGACGCTCAAAACCAGCCGGTCCTCGCCGGGAAGGAGTGAACAGACGCCGTTCGAGAGCTGTTCCGGCAGCATGGGGAGCACGAGCCCGGGCAGGTAGACCGACGTTCCCCGGGCCAGGGCCTCCTGGTCGAGCCGAGAGCCCTCCTTGACGTACTCGCCCACGTCGGCGATGTGGACCCCGACCTCGTAGCGACCCTGGCCCAGACGCCGGAGGTGGATGGCGTCGTCGAAGTCCTTGGCGTCCGCCCCGTCGATCGTGAAGACGGGGAGGTCCCGGAAGTCCTCGCGCCCGGCCAGTTTTTCCGCAACCGGCTGGCGCGCCACCCGGGTCGCCTCCTCGAGGACCTCCGGGGGAAAGGCGTCGCGCAGATCGTATTTGAGAACCACCGCCCGCAACTCGGCCTTGGGGTCATCGCCAGGGCCCAGGACCTCGAGGAAGCGAGCGATCGCCTCCTCGCCCCCGGTCTCTTCCGGGTAGATGACCCGGGCCGCGATGCGGCTGCCGGCGGCCACCCCGGAAAGCCCCTCGGGAAGCAACTTCAGGCGTTCTGGCAGCCGCGGGTTTTCCAAGTCAATCCAGGCAAACCCGCGAGAAAAGCGCAGCTCGCCGACCACAACGCCGGTGGCCCGCTCAAGGACACGTTCGATCTCGCCGCTTTCACGACCGTCCCGGCCCACGCCACGCCGGCGTGCCATCACCCGGTCCCCGTGCCAGGCTCCCGCCAAGCGGCCTCGAGGAATGAAGAGATCGTCGCCGCCGGCCTCGGGGGCGACGAACCCGTAGCCATCCTTGGCCACGGACAGCCTGCCCACCACGAGATCGACCGTCTCCGGCAGCCGGTAACGCCCCTTGACGCGCACCAGCTTACCTTCATCGACCAGCTCGCGCAGGGCTTCCTTGACCTCTTCCCGCTCAAGCCCCAGCACCCGCGAGAGCGCTTTCACGTGGTAGGCCTTCGCCTGGAGGCGAACGTGTTCGTAAATCAGTTTTTTGACTTCATGCAACATTTAATATCCAGTCACGAGGCAGGCGTTCACCAAAGGCCCTCGAGCGATTTGGCGGTGGCCTCGAGCGCCGCGGCAAACACCTCGACCGCCTCGTCGATATGCGACTTTTCGACGATCAAGGGGGGCTCCAGCCGGACGACCTTGGGGTCGTTGAGGCCGAAGGCGGTGAGGACGCCGCGGGCCGCCATCTCGCTGATGACCAGAGCGCCGATGTCCGAGTCCACGAACTCGACGCCGACCATCAACCCCCGGCCCCGAACCTCGACGATGAAGCGGGGCCAAGCCTCGGCCAGGTCCCCGAGCTGCTGCAGGAGGTAGTCGCCCATGGCCAGGGCCCGGGCCGGGAGGTCCTCCTCGAGGGTCACCTCGATCGCGGCCAGCGCGGCCGCGGCCGCCAGGGGGTTGCCGCCGAAGGTCGAGGAGTGGATTAGGGGGTTTTGCTTGAAGACCTCGAAGATCTCCGGCCGCCCGATCACCGCCCCGATCGGCATCACACCGCCGCCCAGGGCCTTGGCCGAGGTCATCATATCGGGCACCACGCCCTCCCACTCCGAGGCCCAGAGCTTGCCGGTGCGCCCCATGCCCGTTTGCACCTCGTCGAGGATGAGCAGCACGCCGCGGGCTCGGGTCAGATCGCGCAGCTCGCGCAGGTACCCCTCCGGCGGGATACGCACGCCCCCCTCGCCCTGGATGGGTTCGACGACCACCGCCGCGGTGTCCTCGGTGATCGCCTTCGCCACCGCCGAGGCATCACCAAAGGGGACCACCTTCACCCCCGGCACCAACGGTTCTACCGGGGTCTGGTACTCGGGCTTTGGGGTCAGGGAGAGGGAACCCATGGTCTTGCCGTGGAACCCTCCCTCGGTCACGATCACCTCCGGCTTGCCGGTATAGATGCGGGCCAGCTTGAACGCCGCCTCCACAGCTTCGGTGCCGGAGTTGCCGAAAAAGACCATCGAGAGATCGCCGGGGGTGATCTCGGCCAGCCGGGCCGCGAGCCGGGCCGTCGGCTCGGGGATCATGACCCGGACGCTCATCGGCATCCTGTCGAGCTGTTTCTTGACCGCTTCGACGACCCGGGGGTGCCGGTGTCCGAGGTTCAGGGTTCCGTAAAGGCCGAGGAAGTCCAGGTAACGCCGGCCTGAGGTATCCCACACATAGACGCCCTCGGCGTGATCTTCAACCACGTCGAGTCCGGTAAACCGCAACAAACCTGCCAGACCCGGGTTGATGTGGCGTTCAAAAAGCGCAAATACGTCGTCCATTCGTTCCTCCAGGGGGACACGCCCCTCTGGGCCTTTAGCATAGCACACTCAACTTGCCAGCGCGCGCTGGAGGGTTTCGAAGACCGTTTCCGGCATGCGCATGGCCTTCCCCGAGGGCCCCTGCGCCACGTGAACGGTCTCCCCCACCGCGATCTCGTCGCCATTACGCAAGACGCGGTAGGCGAATGTCACCTGCCGCCGGTTGACCGCCCGCAGGGACACCTCGATCTCGGCCACCTCCCCATAACGCATGGGGCGCCGGTAGCGGAGTTCCAGGCGAACCACGGGGAAAAAGAGACCCATGGCCTCGAGCTCGTGGTACGGCAGACCGAGCGCCTCCAGCAGCACGGTGCGAGCTTCCTCCAACCAGATCACGTAGGCCGAGTGGTGTACAACCCCCATCTGGTCGCTCTCCGCGTAGCGCACGCGGATCGGGTGCCGGAGGGTCACAAAACCTCCTCCTGGCGAAAGTGAAAGGACAGCCGGGGCACCCGGCGCATCGCCATCTGGTGGGCCAGCGCCTCCTGGATGTGGCCGTGGGCCCGGTTCAAAAGCTCGACGGTCTCCTCGCTCCGCTCCAGGGCGCTGATGAGCACCCGGCCCCGGGAAAGATCGCCGGACAGGCGTACCCGCTCCACGCTGACGATGAGAGGCAAGCGGGGATCCTTCATGTCGTGAATGATCTCGGCCAAAACCCGCGCCATGCGGGCCTCGAGGCGCATCTTGGCGCGACTCATCCCCACCTCCCGTGCTGGGTTTCCCTTCCGGACCCAAGCCGGAAGGGACGCCTCGGTTATTCTACCGCTGCCAGCCGGCCAAGCTCGCCCGCCAGCCAGCGGGCCACCTCCGAGACCAAAGCCGCATCGGGGCCTTCCACCATCACCCGGACCAGGGGCTCGGTACCCGACGGACGGACGTTGATCCGGCCCTCGCCAAGGCGGGTCCGGGCCGCTTCCACCAGGGCCTCGAGTTCTGGGTGCCGCATGATGGCGCCTTTGTCGGTGACACGGACGTTTTCGATGAGCTGAGGGTAAAGCGAGAGCTCATCCACCACCTCGGCGAGATCCCGCCCCTGCCGCTTGAGCAGCTGGAAGGTCAGGGCGGCGGTCAAAAGCCCGTCGCCGGTCTGGGCGTGATCGCGGAAGATCACGTGCCCGCTGGGTTCACCGCCCAGGGTCAGGCCTTCGGCGATCATGCGCTCGTAAACATAGCGGTCGCCGACCTTGGTCCGTAAAAGCTCGATCCCCTGCCGGGCCAGGGCCTTTTCCAAACCCAGATTGGTCATCTCGGTGCCCACGACCGCCCGTACCCGATTGGCGAGGGCGTGGAGATAGAGCACGTGATCGCCGGTCACGATGCGCCCGTGCCGGTCGGCGAAGACCGCCCGGTCCCCGTCGCCGTCAAAAGCCACCCCGGCGTCAAAGCCCAGCTCCCGGACCAATCGAGCCATCAGCGAGGGCGCGGTGGCGCCGCACCCGCGGTTGATGTTCTTGCCATCGGGGCTCACGCAGATCGCGAACACCTCGGCCCCCGCCCGCGAAAAGATCCAGGGCGCCAGGGCATGGGTCGCGCCGTTGGCGGCATCGACGAGGATTTTGAGTCCGCTGAGATCGCCCGCCCGTTCGAGCAGATAATCCCGGTAGCGGCGCTGGCTCTCTTCCGAGTGCCAAAGCCGCCCCACCGCCGGAGCGGGCCGACCCCCATCGAGCGCGGCCTCGATTTCGGCCTCGAGGGCATCCGGAATTTTGGTGCCTTCGGGCCCGAAGAACTTCACCCCGTTGTCGGTGTAAGGGTTATGGCTGGCCGAGATCACCGCCCCGGCCAGCGCCCCCAGGGGCCTGATCAGGTAAGCAAGGCCCGGCGTGGGCACGACCCCTACCCGCTCAACATCTACGCCGGCTTCGAGCAGCCCGGCGGTGAGGGCGGCCTCGAGCATCGATCCCGAGGCCCGGGTATCCCGGCCGATCAAGACCTTGCCCCGCCCACCACCGAGGACCCGGCCGGCCGCACGGCCGAGCCGCAACACGAAGTCGGCGTTCATAACCTCGCCGCCGACAACGCCCCGCACCCCATCGGTGCCGAAATAACGTCGTTCCATCCCTCCAAAGCTATCACGCCGACTGGCCAGCCCGGCGTTCACTTGGCAAAAAGCCAGTTCTCCCCGATCCCGACCTCGGCCACCAACGGCACCTCCAGCGGCCAGACCCCTTCCATGGTCTCGCGGACCAGGGCCGCCACCGCCTCGGCCTCTTCCGCCGGGGCCTCGACCACCAGCTCGTCGTGGACCTGCAGCAGGAGCCGGGCACCGAGGGCGCCGAGCTTCGGCTCGAGCTTCACCATCGCCAGTTTGATGAGATCGGCCGCGGTCCCCTGAATCGGCATGTTGATGGCCATGCGCTCGGTGGCCTCCCGAACCCGCCGGTTTTTGGAGTCAAGATCGGGAACGTAGCGGCGCCGGCCGAAGAGGGTGGCAACAAAGCCCTTCTGCCGGGCCTCGCTCAAAAGCCCGTCGAAAAAGGCTCGCACCCGGGGGAAGGAGGCGAAGTACTTGTTGATGAAATCGAGGGCTTCCTCGTAGGCGATGCCGAGCGTTTGCGAAAGGCTGTGGGGCCCCATGCCATAGAGCACGCCGAAGTTCACGGTCTTGGCGATCCGCCGCATCTGGGGGTCGACGTCCTTCCGGCCAAAGATCCAGGATGCGGTGGCGGCGTGTACGTCGCGGCCTTCACGGAAAATCCTCTGCAAATTTTCATCGCCGGAGAGATGGGCCAGCACGCGGAGCTCGATCTGCGAGTAATCCGCCACCACCAGGCGCATCCCGGTCTCGGCGACGAAAGCGCGACGAATACGCCGGCCCCATTCGGTACGGACGGGGATGTTTTGCAAGTTGGGATCGGAGGAGCTCAACCGGCCGGTGGCGGTGCCGGTCTGGTGGAAGCGGGTGTGGACCCTCCCGGTTTGGGGGTGGACGAGGCGCGGCAGGGGATCGACGTAGGTGCCCTTGAGTTTGGAGAGCTCGCGGTACGCCAGGACCAGATCCACCACCGGGTGGGCCTGGCGGAGGGCCTCGAGGACGCTGGCCGAGGTCGAGCGCTTGCCGGTCTTGGCCGTTTTCTTCACCACCGGCAACCCGAGCTCGTCGTAGAGGACAACCTCGAGCTGGTCGCGGGAGTTGAGATTGAAGGGGTGACCCACCAGGCGAAAGATCTGGTCCTCGATCCGCTCCAGTTCGCGGCTGAGTTCCTCGGAGAGCGCGCGGAGATAGGGCACGTCGATCTTGATGCCCCGGTACTCCATGTTGGCGAGCACCCCGGAAAGGGGGCGCTCGAGGTTCTCGTAGAGCCAGAGCAACTCCGGGGTTTCGGCCAAACGGGCCTGCATCGCCTGCCAAAGGCCCAGCGCCGCCAGCGCCCGGCCCCTGGCGTCGTCGCCGAAATCGCCGACGCCGTAGCGGCGCACCGTGGCCGCTGGCTCGCTGTTGGCCGGGTCGTGGAGGTAGGCAAGGAGCATGGGGTCATCGCCAGGCTCGATGGCCAGCCCCTCCCGCTTGGCGTAAACTGCCAGGTCCTTGGCCAAAAGCCCGCGAACGACCGGAAAGCTTCTGAGGGCCGAAGGCTCTTTCGGCCCCTCGGCCACCCGGTCTTCCCAGGCCGCGGCCAGCGCCACCATCGAAGCCCACATCGGCCGGGCATCGGAGAAGACGAAGCCCAAAAAAGCGTCCTTTGGCGGCGGCCACGAGGCCTCCACCGCCGCTTTGGCCTCGAGCAGGCCCAGTTCGCGCAAAATCGAGCCGAACTCGAGGTCCTGTAAGTAGCGGCGGAGCGCGTCGCGGTCCGGCGCCCGACGGTTGCAGGAAGCGAGGTCGATCTCGAGGGGCAGCTCGGTCTCGATCTTCGAGAGCGCCCGCGAGAGCTTGAGGGCCTCGAGGTCCTTTTGGATCTTTTCCCGCACCCCCGGCGGGCGCACCTCGTCGAGATGTCCGAGCAAGCGGTCGAGGTTCGACCAGGTGGCAAGGAGCTTGGCGGCGGTTTTGGGGCCGATCCCCCGAACGCCGGGGATGTTGTCCGAGGGATCGCCGACCAGCGCCCGGAAATCGACCCACTGCTCGGGTGAGACCCCGTATTTTTCCTTGACCACCCGGGGCGTCACCAGCGTCCCGTCGGGGAGCCATACCGACACCCGATCCGAGACCAGCTGATAAAGGTCCCGATCGGTGGATACGATCCGCACCTCATACCCCGACCGCTCGGCTTTTTTGGCCAGACTGCCGATGACATCGTCGGCCTCAAAACCCGGCACCTCCAGCCGCTCAAGCCCCAAGAGATCGACGATCTGCTTGATCCTTTCGAGCTGGGTTTTGAAGTCCTCTGGCGTGGGTGCCCGCTGGGCCTTATAAGCCTCGTAGGCCTCGTGGCGAAACGACGGCCCCGGGGCATCAAAAACCACGATGACGCAGTCGCCATCCTCGCGGAAGAGTTTGAGGAGCGTGCGCAAAAAGCCGTAGATCGCCTGCACCGGCTCGCCTTTGCTGGTCGAGAGTTCACCCAGGGCGAAGTAATTCCGGTAGGCCAGATGATGGCCGTCGACCAGAACGATTCGATCCGGCCGCGATTCGAAGAGATCTCCTTGACCCACGAGCCTCATGCTACCGCCTCGACCACCGCCCGGCCGCGCGTGGCATCGGCCAGGGCTTGAATGAAGGCCTCTTTGGCCTCTTCCGGCACCTCGACCAAGAGCGTCGTCCCCTCGGCGTCGTAGCCGGCCTCGGTCTTTTTGAACCCGGAGTGAGAGAGCAGGTCGTAAACGGGACCCAGGGCCTCAAACGGGACGTGAACCCGCAAGGTCCGCATCCGCACGATGGGCCGTTTATCCACCCGCTGCAGACACTTGGCCGCCACGCCCCCGTAGGCCCGAACCAGCCCCCCGGCCCCGAGCTTCACCCCCCCGAAGTAGCGGGTCACGACGACCATCACCCGGTCGAGCCCCTGCCCTTCGATGGCGCTCAAAATCGGCCGGCCGGCGGTCCCGGCCGGTTCGCCGTCGTCGGAGAAACGATAGTGCTGCCCTACCCGATAGGCCCAGCAGTTGTGGGTGGCGTTGGGATCGCGGACACGCGCCAGGAACGAAAGCGCCTCCTCCACGCTCTCCACCGGCGCGGCGTTACAGAGAAAACGGCTCTTTTTGATGACCTCTTCGAAAGAGGCAGGCTCAGCCAGCGTCAGCATCACGCCCTCCGAAAACACCTCCCGGCGGCGCCTTGGCCTCCTTTCGCGACCGCGCGCACTCGAGGTAGGCCTCGAGGGCCCGGAAGCCAAGAAAAACGAGCAGCACCACCGGGTAGCTCCAAAGCCCCATAGCGCGCTCCAGGCGATCGCCGAAGTCAAATGCAATCAACAACCAGAGGATCGTTTCAAAGTTCGAAATCCAAAGCGGAACCCCGCGTTCGCGGCGGTAAAGGTAACGCGACCAAAACGCGTCGGCGTCGCCCCGAATGGGGGCGCCGGCGCCCGCCAAGACCTCCCAGAGCGCCCGCGGATCTTCGACCGAGAGGGGAAAGGGGATCGCCCGGCCGGAACGCAAACGGATCCGGACACGCCAGCTCTGGCAAAAGTGGCGGCTCACCGGCTGGACCTCAAGGGCCTCCACCTCGGAGAGCCGAACGCTGCGCCCGCCCAGGACGAGGCGCTCGCCGTCGAAGCACCAGCGCGCAGGAATCCGCCGGCCAATGAGGAAGACGAGCGCGCCGGCGGCGGTGACCGAAAATCCGAGCCAAAGCCCCACCAGGGCAAACCCCCAGCCCGAGACCAGAGCCAAAAGCCCAAGCCCCATCAAGGTTCCCCGCAGGGCATCCCGCCCGAGATCGACCTGGCAGCGCGTCTTACGTCCTTTCATCCCTTCCTTCCTACCCCCGAGGCACCGCCTCGTGCAAAGCCCGGCGCACGGCTTCAACCGGCGCCTGGCGACCGGTCCAAAGCTCAAAGGCCAACAACCCCTGCCACAGCAACATGCCGAGCCCGTCGAACGCCTTGAGGCCCCTCGCCTCCGCCGCCCGCAGCAACCGGGTTTTGCGCGCGCCGTAGACGATGTCCACCACCGCGCCCTTGAGCGGCAAATAGCTCGGGTCAATTGGCGAGGCATCGGGGTCGTGGAGGCCCACGCTGGTGGCGTTGACCACCAGATCCGCTTCCCGCGCCCGAGCCACGTCCACCACCCTGAGGCCAAAGGCCTCGGCGAGTGCCAGCGCCCGGGCCCGGGTTCGGTTGTGAATCCAGACCTCCCAGCCGGCCTCCTTCAGCGCAAAAGCGATGGCCCGCGCCGCGCCGCCCGCCCCCAAGAGGAGGGCGACCTCGCCCCGAACCCCGGCCTCGGCCAGGGCCCGAAGGAAGCCGGGGGCGTCGGTGTTGTGGCCCACGAGGCGGCCGCCGTCATTGACCACGGTATTCACCGCCCCGATCGCCGCCGCCCCGGGGTCGAGCTCGTCGAGCCAGGGCAGGATGGCCTCTTTATGGGGCACGGTCACGTTCACCCCGCGGTAGTGCGTACGGACCTCCTCCACCCGCGCCGCGAGCTGCTCAGGAGGGGTGTCGAGGCGTCGGTAATCGCCCTCAAGACCCAGCGCCCGAAGCGCCGCGCGGTGCATGACCGGTGAGAGCGAGTGACCGAGGGGGTGGCCGAGTAGGCCGAGCAGGTACCGCATCACCCATGAGCATACGACTTTTGGTATGCTAAACCCTGGTGAAACACGCTCTCACAGGGTTTTTTGCGCTCCTTTTTGGCCTCGCGTTCTCGGTGAGCTACGTCATCCCCATCGAGGGCGAGATCGACCCGGCGCTGGCCACGTTCGTTCAAAATGCGCTTTTAAAAGCGGAAAAGGAAGGTGCGAGTGGCGTCGTGCTCTACGTCGACACCCCCGGTGGGCGGGTGGACGCCGCGATCAAGATCTCCGACGCCATCCTGGGAAGCACCCTGCCCACGCTGGCGGTGGTCAAAAACGCCTTCTCCGCCGGCGCGCTGATCTCGCTCAGCGCCGAGCAGATCGCCATGCTTCCGGGGAGCGAGATCGGCGCCGCGCTCCCGGTGAACTACATCCCGGGCGTGCAGTACAGCGCCGCCGATCGCAAGGTCATCAGCGCCCTCAGGGGGAAATTCCGGGCCGTGGCCGAAGCCAGGAACCGGCCGACCAAGATCGCTGAGGCCATGGTCGATCCCGAGATCGAAATCCCCGGCCTCAAGGCCAAGGGGGAACCGCTCACCCTCTCTGCCGCCAAAGCGGTCGAGCTTGGCGTCGCCGACTTCGAAGTGGGCACGCTGGCCGCGGCGCTGCAAAAAGCCGGCTTTGACGCCAAGACCGAACGCATCAATCCGGGCACGCGCGTCGTGGCGGCCCGATTTCTGACCTCGAGCACCGTGGCCGCAATCTTGCTGGCGGTGGGGGTCCTCGGGCTCATCATCGAGGCCATCACCCCGGGCTTTGGCATCCCGGGTCTGGTGGGGGTGCTGGCGCTCGCCGCCTACTTCCTCGGGGGCTATTTGGCGGGGATGAGCGGCGCGCTCGAAATCCTGCTCTTTTTCGGGGGCGTGCTTCTGCTCCTGGCCGAGATCTTCATCCTCCCTGGCTTCGGGGTCGCCGGCATCGGGGGGACGGTCGCGATCTTCGCCTCGATCTACTTCACCTTCGGCGACCAGTCGCTCTATGTCGGTGCCCTGGCGGTGCTCATCGTGGGCGCGGGGCTGGTCCTGGCCTTCCGCTACCTGCCCCGGACCCGCGCCGGCAGGGTGTTGGTGCTGGATTCGACCATCGCCTCCAAGGCCCAACCAACGAATCAGCTCAAAAGCCTCGAGGGCGCGATCGGAAAAGCCCTCACCCCCCTTCGTCCCGCGGGGACGGCCATGTTTGGAGAACGAAAAATTGACGTGGTCACCGAGGGGGATTACGTTGAGAAGGGAAGCACGATACGAATTGTGCGCGTCGAAGGCGGGCGCGTCGTCGTTCGGAAGGAGGAGGTTTAGGTGAACTACATGGTCCTCATCACAGCTGGAGCAATTCTCATCTTGCTCTTCATTTTCTTTACCCTGGTGCCGGTCGGACTCTGGGTCTCGGCCTGGGCCGCGGGGGTCCGGGTGCCGCTCATCACCCTGATCGCCATGCGCCTGCGGCGGGTAACCCCCTCGCGCATCATCTTTCCCCTGATTAAAGCCACCAAGGCCGGAATCGACATCCCCCTGGAAAAGCTCGAGGCCCACTACCTGGCCGGCGGCAACGTCGACCGGGTGGTCGACGCCCTGATCGCAGCCCAGAAAGCTGGAATCGAGCTCACCTTTGACCGTGCGGCGGCCATCGACCTCGCGGGGCGGCACGTGTTGGAGGCGGTCCAGGTCTCGGTGAACCCCAAGGTCATCGAAACCCCGCGCATCGCCGCCGTGGCCAAAGACGGCATCCAGCTCATCGCCATGGCGCGCATCACCGTCCGGGCCAACATCGACCGCCTGGTCGGCGGCGCCGGCGAGGAGACGATTATCGCTCGTGTGGGCGAGGGCATCGTCACCACCATCGGTTCCGCCAAATCCCACAAGGAAGTGTTGGAGAACCCAGACATGATCAGTAAAACAGTCCTGTCCAAGGGGCTCGACGCCGGCACCGCCTTTGAAATCCTCTCCGTCGACATCGCCGACGTGGACGTGGGCAAGAACATCGGGGCCCAGCTCCAGATCGACCAGGCCGAGGCCGACAAGAAGATCGCCCAGGCCCAGGCGGAAAAGCGGCGCGCGATGGCGGTGGCCGCCGAGCAGGAGATGCGGGCCAAGGTCGAGGAGA
Organism: Vulcanithermus mediatlanticus; assembly: GCF_055385885.1. Taxonomy (NCBI): domain Bacteria; kingdom Thermotogati; phylum Deinococcota; class Deinococci; order Thermales; family Thermaceae; genus Vulcanithermus; species Vulcanithermus mediatlanticus. The sequence continues at coordinate 60,884 of NZ_AP042385.1, forward strand.
TGCGGGCCAAGCTGGTCGAAGCCCAGGCCGAAATCCCGCACGCCATGGCCCAGGCGCTCAAAGAAGGCCGCATGGGCGTGATGGACTACTACCAGATGAAGAACATCGAGGCCGACACCGAGATGCGGGATTCGATCAGCCGGGCGGCGAAAGATGAGGAGGCGGGCGACTCGTGAGCCTTGATGACCTCCTCGGGTTGATCTTCTTGCTGATCTTCGTGGTCGCGCCGATCGTCCGGGGCCTCATCAAACCCCAACAGCCCGAGGTTGTCCTGACAGAAGTCAAGCCTCCGCCAAAACGCCAGGCCAAGCCGCCTTCCCGCCCCACACCCCTCCAGCCGGAAAGCAAGGGGCAGCGGCCCGCTCCCCGAACCAAAATGGTGCCCCCGACGGCCACGGAAAGCAACCGGCAGCGCGCCGCCCCCGAGACCAAGCTCGCGGCCCCGATGGCGACCATGACCCACAAAGTCGAGCTCGAAGCCCCGCCCCAGGTGAGCGCGCGCAAAAAGCGCGGCCTCCGCATCAGGGTTGATCACGGTGGTATCCTTGAGGGGATTTTATGGCACGAAATTCTCTCACCACCGAGGGCGCTCCGTCCGTGGAAACCGAAGCGGTAGTCAAACTCCAAGGCCCCGAGGAGGCCCTCAGCCTCCTCGGCCGCGCCGATCGCTGGCTCAAAGTGCTTCGGAAGCAGCTCGGGGCCAGGATCATCGCCCGGGGGACCACGATCAAAATCCAGGGCGATCTGGCTTCGGTGACCGCCGCCGAGCGCGCGATCCACGATCTGTTGGTCCTGGTGCGGCAGGGAGCAACGCTGGATGAGGCCACCGTGGACCAGGCGGTGCGGTTGGCGCTTGAAGGGAAGAGCCTGATCGTCGAGACCGAACCGCGCCCCAGGGCCTTCGACCTGCCGAAGCGCCTGCGCCCCAAGACCCCCGGCCAACGGCGCTACGTCGAAACCATCGCCGAAAACGACATTACCTTCGGCATCGGTCCGGCCGGCACCGGCAAGACCTACCTCGGGGTCGCCATGGCGGTGGCCGCGCTCAAAGCCAAGCGCGTGAAGCGCATCATCCTTACCCGGCCAGCGGTCGAGGCCGGCGAACGCCTCGGTTTTCTCCCCGGTGACATCCAGGCCAAGGTCGACCCCTACCTCCGCCCCCTCTACGACGCGCTCTTCGACATGATCGACCCCGAGCGTTTCGAGCAGTACCTGGCTTCGGGTATCATTGAAGTTGCACCTCTGGCCTTCATGCGGGGTCGAACGCTCAACGACGCTTTTATCATCCTGGACGAGGCACAAAACACCACCCCGGAGCAGATGAAGATGTTCCTGACCCGCATGGGCTTCAACTCGAAGGTGGTGATCACCGGCGACGTCACCCAGATCGACCTTCCCAAAGCGGCCCGAAGTGGCCTGGTCGAGGCCGAGCGTATCCTCAAGGGAATCGATGGCATCGGCTTCGTCTACTTCACCGAGGCTGACGTGGTCCGGCATCCGCTGGTGGCGCGCATCATCCGGGCGTATGAAAAGGGGGAAACGCGCGGTGGTTGACGTCGTCACCGAGGTCGCGGTGGACGATGCCCTAGTCCCAACCCTGGCGGAAAAACTGCAGCGCCTCATGGACCGGCTCGGGGTGGGTGAACGCGCGGTTACGGTTATCCTCACCGACGACGCCCGTATTCAGGCGCTCAAACGCAAGCACTGGGGCGAGGACGCCCCCACCGACGTGCTCTCCTTCCCCACCTTCGAGCCTGGCGACCCCTTCATGCCCATACACCTGGGCGACATCGTCATCAGCCTCGACACCGCCGCCAGTCAGGCCGAGGGGGCGGGACACTCGCTCACCACCGAGGTGCTCATCCTGGCAGCGCACTCGCTTTGGCACCTGCTCGGTCACGACCACACCACGGAGGAAGAATGGCAAGGCTTCCGTCGGGCGCAGGAAACAATCGTCGCCCTTTGAACTTCAGGCGCTTCCTGGCGTCATTCGCCTTCGCTTTCGAAGGCCTCCGCTATGCCTGGCACGCCCAGCCCAACTTCCGCATCGAGGCCGTGCTCGGGGTGGTGGCGGTTGGGCTCGCCCTGTGGCTCGACGTCCCCATCCTTTCGGTTTTGATTTTGGCCATGGTCGTACTCACGCTCGAACTCGTCAACACCGCCCTCGAGGCCACGATCGATCTCATCCAACCCCAGCCGCACCGGCTGGCGAAAGTGGCCAAGGACGTTGCGGCGGCGGCCGTCCTCGTCGCCTCAGCTTTCGCGCTGGTGATCGGTGTATGGCTCTTCGCCCCGCCGCTGTGGAGGTTGATCACAAGGTGAAAGTGGAGCAGGACCACCCTCCAAGTCGTCGCTTGATCCCGGTTATCCTCGCCTTTTTCCCGAGCATCGCCCTGGCCAGTTCCCACCCGTCGTTTTCGGTAGCCCCCTCCGAGATCCTGATCCTGGCCGTACTCTTCCTCCTCTCGGCCTTCTTCTCGGCTTCCGAGACAGCCATCACCACGCTCTGGCCCTGGAAGATCCGGGAACTGGCGCAAAAGGAAGGGCCGGGGAGTCCCTACGCCCTCCTCGAGCGCGACATCACCCGCTTTCTCACCACCATCCTGGTGGGCAACAACCTGGTCAACATCGCGGCCACCGCCCTGGTCACCGAAATCAGCACCAAAGCTTTCGGCTCCGCCGGGGTGGGCATCGCCACCGGGGTCATGACCTTTTTGGTGCTGTTCTTCGGCGAAATCACCCCCAAATCGCTGGCGGTGCACAACGCCGGCTGGCTCGCTCGCTGGATCGTGCGCCCCGTGTACTGGCTCTCGATTCCCCTCTACCCGGTGGGGCGGTTCTTTACCTGGGCCAGCAGCGCCATTCTCCGCCTCCTCCACCTCGAGACCCGCAACGAACCGCTGGTCACGGAAGAGGAGCTCAAGCTCATCCTGGCTGGTGCCGAGAAGTCGGGGGCCATCGAGCAGGCCGAGGAAGACATGATCCAGGGCGTGCTCGACCTGGCCGAGACCCAGGTCAAGGAGATCATGGTCCCCCGGGTCGACATCGTCGCGGTGAACAGCGACGCCCCGCTGCGGGCCTTCCTCGAACTGGTCCGCGAGCACCGCTTCAGCCGTTACCCGGTCTACAAGAGCAACATCGACGACGTGGTCGGGGTGGCCATCGTCAAAGACCTCTTGGACTACGTCGACGACGGGCGGCTGGAATCGGTCCGGGTGGAGAGCATCGCCCACGACCCCTACTTCGTCCCGGAAAGCATGACCGTGTGGAACCTTCTCCTGGAGATGCGCCGGCGCAAGACCCACATGGCGATCGTGGTCGATGAGTTCGGGGGGACGGCGGGCCTTGTGACCCTCGAGGACATCATCGAGGAGATCGTCGGCGAGATCTACGACGAGACCGACGAGGCCGAAGAGCAGATCCGGCCCCTGGCCGACGGGAGCTTCGTGATCGACGCCCAGATCGCCCTCGACGACCTGGGTGAAGTGCTCAACATCAAGTTTCCCGACGGCGAATACGAAACCCTCTCCGGCTTCCTCTACGAACAGTTCGGCTACATCCCCAAGGTCGGCGAGGCGCTCGCCTTTGACGGGTGGCGTTTTTGGATCGACGAGGCCGACGAGCGTAAGGTCAACCTGGTGCGCGCCGAGCCGCTCACAGCCGACGACGAACCCCAACCAGAGGAGGATACATGAGCCTGAGCGAGCTAAAAATCCTCGCGCAAAAAGCGAACGCCCACGCCTACGCCCCCTACTCCAAGTTCCCGGTGGGCGCGGCGATCGAGACCGAAAGCGGCAAAACCTTCGTTGGCGCAAACGTGGAAAATGCCGCCTACCCCTTATCCCGCTGCGCGGAACAGATCGCCGTGGGCGCCATGGTGACCGCAGGCGAACGCAAAATCAAAACGATCGTCGTCCACTCCCTGGCCTCCCCGCCCGCAACCCCCTGCGGCGCCTGCCGGCAAATCCTGGCCGAGTTCGGCGACGCCGACACCCGGGTCATCTGCACCAACGAACGTGGCGAGACGCTGAGCTTTAGCCTCGAGGAACTCTTACCTCACGCCTTTCGCCTCTGAAAACGTAGCGGCAGCCCTCCTCCAGGACGTCGCCCACGATGCTCCGTTCACCAAGGCGCTGCACGAGCCGGTCGGGCTCGAAAAAATGGCCGGGTTCCCCGAGCAAACGCTCGAAAAAGCGAAGCAGTCGGCCGCAGAACACCGTGGGGTCGAACTCGTAGATCCAAAGCCACCCCCCGACCCGCAACACCCGCATCACCTCATCCAAAGCCCGATCCACGTCGCGGAAATGGTGGAGCGCCTCGCCAATCATCACCGCGTCGAAGGAAGCTGGCTCGAAGGGCAGGTTCTCCGCCTGGGCCTGTCGCTTCCCGGCGAAATCGGGGACGTAGCGAAGCATGCCGGCAGCGGGGTCGACGACGGTGTAGGCGAGGTCGGGGCGGGCTTCGTGGGCAAAGCGCGTGAGCACCCCGGTGCCGCCGCCGAGATCGAGCACGCTGGCCCCCGGAGGCAGCAGGGTCACCATCCCCCTCAGGCTGACCACGGCCCAGTCGGGATAGGCCCGGGGTGAATAGCGGTGGAAGAACCAGCCCAGCCGGTGGAACGGCAAACCCATAGCCATCCCTCCTTAGGAGACGGTCCAGCCCGCCTCGGCCAGCGCCGCGAGCAGCGGCTCGAAACGATCCCAAAGCGGGCTCTCCGCGGCGTACGGCGGCCGCGGGTAGCCGGCCGGCAGGCCGAGGTGTCGCATCGCCTGCTTCAGCAACACCGGCCCGCCCTGCCCGAGCAGCCGGGCCAGCGCGTCCAAACGGTTTTGCAACGCCTGAGCCCGGGCCAAATCGCCCTCTCGGAAGGCCTCGAGCAATGCCCGCGCGAGACGGGGCACGATGTTGGCCACCGCCAAAATGCCCCCCTCGACACCGTGGACCAGCCCAGCCAGGAAAACGGTCGCGTTCCCCGAATACACCCGAAGGGGAAGGCGCCGGGCCTGGTAGTAGGCGAAGCGGGAGACCTCGCCGCTTGAGTCCTTGATCCCCTCGATGCCCGGAATTTGCGAGAGCCGGGCCACGGCGGGAAGCGGTAGGTCAACCTTGGTCAGCTGGGGCACGTGGTAGAGCCAAACGGGAAGCCCCGCCTCAGCCAGCCCCTGGTAGTAACGCACGAGGGCCTCGAGGTCCAAAAGCCCGGCGAAAAAGCGCGGCGGGAACGCCAGCGCGGCCAAGGCCCCGGCCTCTTTGGCAGCCAGAAGGTGGGCGCGGGCCTGGGGAAGGCTTTCGTCACCGACTCCGACCAGGAACGGTTTTGGCGGCTTGAGCTCGCCGAGCCCCCTTCGCCGCTCCTCGGGGAAGAGGAGCGGGGCCTCACCGTTCGAGCCGAAGATCAAAAAGCCATCCACAAAGGGGGAAAGGCGTTCGAGCAGCGCCTGCAAGGCTGCCCAGTCGGGCCGGCCCTGCCGGTCGAAGGGGGTGGGTACGGGAGGGATGATCATGAACGCCCCCCTCGCCAAGCCAGTAACCACCAGAGCCAGTGCACGAGGTAGACCACCCCCAAACCGGCCAGGCCGTAGGGCCAGCCCCCCAGCATCGCCACGAGCAGGGCGAAGGCGGCACCGAAGAGGAGCCATCCAACCCCGTAGTCAAAGGCATGCGCGCCGGGGACCAGCGCCTCGACCAGGCGCACGAGGGCACCCTTTTTGCGCGCGCCTGGCGGCCGTGGCAGCACCAGGCCGATGGCGTGATAGAGGGCGAGGAGCCCCAGGACGAACATCACCACGTAGGCCAGCCAGGCGTTTTGGAACAGACCCAGCTCGCGCCAGGCCGAAAGCGGCCGCTGCCAAAAGCGCGCGAACTCGACCCGGTAGAGCAGCTGGGTCAGGGTCTTGGCGTTCGGCGGGAAGCCGCGGTCAACGCCTTCCCGGGCGAACACGCTGCTCCAGGGGTCGCCCCCGAGCCCCAGCGCCTCGAGCGCCGGTGCATAGGACGGATCCAGACGCAAAGCCCGGGCCAGATCGCCGGAAAGCGCCGTGGCGAAGGCCACCCCCACCGGGGCGCCTTCACTTTGCTGATCCCGGGCGTAGGCGAGCAGCGCCGTCCGTTCGGGGCCCACCGGGAGAGCCTCGAGGAAGCGCTCAGCGGCGTAGGTGTGCAGGCTCGCCCGCCCCAAAGGCCCGTCAAAAGCCGAGGCCACCCGGTGCCCAATCCCCAAAAACACCAGCGAAGCCGCGAAACCGACCAGAAACACGAGCGCCAGGACGCGTTCGATCAGGTTCAGATTGGCGACCGGCCAGCGCGAGCGGCGTTCACCGCTCCCCCTTTGCGCGTAATAGGCAAGGCTTTTCAGGAACAAAGCGAGGTAGGCGAGCGCGAAAAAGATCGCCAGTAAGCGACCGGTCGCAGGGGTAAAGACCACCGGCCGGTACCGCTCGATCCAGGGCAGACCGGCCATGATCCGGTGCGCGAGCCGGGTTTGCCCCTGGGCCGCGAGCCACCGCGCCTGGTCGGTGAAGAAGGCGGTTGATCCGGGAAAGAGGGGTGCGTAATCGAAGAGAAAGCGGGTCAGGGCCACGCTGGCCTCTAACCCCGCCTGCCGCTGATCGACGGCCTGCTGGGCCAGACGTGCCCAAGGCGAGTCTGCGCTCCAGGGGAGTTCGGGCCGGTGGCCGCGTCGCAAAAGGTCCCGTCCGATCGCCTCGAGGCGCTCGGCGGAAAATCCACCCTCGGCCAGGAGGCTCCAGTAGGGCCGGGGGCCGGAATAGGGACCGAGCAGCGCCTCCAGTCGCGCCAGGCCTTCAAGCTCGCTCCAAGATCCTTCGTAGGGCAGGCTTTCCAGCGCTTTGAGGCCAACCCGGCGGCCGTCCTTCAAAACCAGGACCGGCCCGGCATCGAGGCGGACCACCCGGTTTGGCGGATAGTGGCGGGCGAGCACCCGGCCCGACTTCAAATCGACCTCCAAAACCAGCAGGTCCTTGGCGACGTAAACGCGGTCGCCCTCGACCACCGGTCCGAGCCAGGTCGAAGCCTGGGGCAAGGGCAGCACCGACGCCCCCATCACCAAGCCGGTGTCGCTGAGGGCGGGCGGCGGGTAGACCGCCTGAAACGCCGCGGAGAGCGGCGGGGTAAACCCGTAGAGCATCACGCGGTACTCGCCCGCGGCCGGAAGGGAAACCTCGAGCTGGAAGCGGCCGCTGCTGGCGTCCACGGTGTAGGTTCGCACCCCATCCGGCCCTTCGACGTCAAGGGCGTACACCCCGGGGGGCAGATTCTGACCGGTGACGATCGCCTGCTGTCCCACCGGGACCCTCGAGGGCACCTCCAGGGTCTGGGCCCAGGCGAGTCCCAGCAGGAAAAGGCCGATGACGATACTTCGCATAGGCCTATTCTTACACCTCTCCCGGGTGAAGCTGCGTGGCATCATGGAGATATGGGTCTTCTCGACATGATTGGCCCGGTCATGATCGGGCCCTCCTCAAGCCATACCGCGGGTGCGGCCCGGCTGGCGTGGTTAACCAGGAAGCTCCTCAAAAAACCGCCGACCAGGGTTGAGTTCGGCCTCTTCGGGTCGTTCGCCAAAACCGGAAAGGGCCACGGAACCCACCTCGCGCTGCTCGGGGGGGCGCTGGGCCTTAAACCCGACGATCCCCGGATCAAGGAATCCGAACGCCTGGCCAAAGCCGAGGGCCTGGCCTACACCTTCAAGGAAGTCGAGCTCGGCGACGTCCACCCCAACACCGTCCGCATGATCTACGAGAACGACGACGAACGCGTCACCACCGTGGGCTCAAGCCTGGGGGGCGGGCTGGTGAAGATCTGGAAGCTCGATGCCTTCGAAGTCCGCATCACCGGGGCCGCACCCACGCTGCTGGTCAAACACGTCGACACCCCGGGGGTAATCGCCCGGGTGGCGCGGGTCATCGCCGACGACGAGGTCAACATCGCCTACCTCACCTCGAGCCGCGAGCGGCGGGGCGGCGAGGCCATGATGTCGATCGAGATCGACCGCGAGCTCTCGCAACCCGCGCTCGCCTACCTCAACCACCTCTCGTACATCCTGTGGGCAAAGCAGATTCCCAAACTCTGAGCACACGCACTACGTTTAGTTCTTCTTAAACATCCAAAACATGGTAAATTGAAGGCGTGTCGGGGCTCAGCGAAAGCGAACGTCGCTTCGTCCTCAGGATGGGCCAGCTCTTTGAATCCGCGGGGCTCGCCCCGAGCGTGGGTCAGGTCTTTGGCTACCTCTTAATCGCGGAGCCCGAAACCCAAAGCCTGGAAGCGATCGCCGAGGCCCTCGGGCTTTCCAAGGCCTCGGTGAGCAACGCCACCCGCCTTTTGGCCCACTACGGCGTGCTCGAGCGGGAAAGCCGGCCCGGCGAACGCCGGGTGTACTGTCGCGTTGCCGACGACCCCTGGGAGCAGTCGGCCCAGCGTGACCTGGCCTTTTTCCAAGGCGCCCTGGCGCTGGCCGAAGCGGGGATGGCCGACCTCGCCACCACCCCCAGCCGCAAAGCACGCCTTGCCAGCATGGTCCGCGCCTACCGCTTCTTCGCCAGGGAGATCGAAGCCATGATCGAGAAATGGAGGCGAGAACGGTGACCCTTTTGCGCCTCGCGTACCGGAACGTTTTCCGTCACCGGCTGCGAACCTTCCTCATCGCATTGGTCGTCGCCTACGTGGCCGTGGCCACCATCTTCTACGGAGCGCTCATGGACGGCTATCAAGAGAGCGTCCTCTACGCCCACGCCCGCTACGTCATGGCCCCGGTGACGGTGGCCCGCACCGCGTGGTTCGACGACCCCCAGCCAGAAAACGGGCTTGGCGACCTCGCCCTGGCCGAGAACATCTCCAAAACCCTGGGCACCGCGGTCGCCCCGCGGCTTGAGTTTTCCGCCCTGATCGAATCCCCCTATAAAAGCGAGGGCGCGGAACTGACCGGGGTCGATCCGGAGGCGGAAACGAAGATCAGCAAAGTTCCGGAGAAGGTCGAGGCCGGCCGCTGGCTCAAGGCCCCCGGCGAGGTGGTCGTGGGCTACAAGGTGGCCGAGCGGCTCGGCCTCCGCCTGGGCGAGCGGCTGGTCATCAGCGCCGCCCACATCGCCGGTCCAAAGGCGTTGGGCTTTCGGGTGGTCGGCATCGTCAACGCCGGGGTCTCCAGCGTCGACGCCTACGGCGTCTACATCCACATCGACGACGCCCGCGAGCTCACGGGGCTGCCCACCGCCACCCACCTGGCGGTCGACGCGCCCTTTGGCCGTGAGGCCATGCGGGCGCGCGAGATCCGGCCCCTCCTCCCCGCCGGCCTGGAGGCCAAAGACGCCTGGTCGATCATCGGGCCCATCAAGACCGACGTCGAGGCGGGAAAGGCCAGCGGCGCGATCCTCAACTGGCTCCTCGCCGCCCTCAGCGCCATCGCGGTGACGAGCACCATCTACGTGAGCGTGCTCGAGCGCACCCGTGAGTTCGGGGTCACCGTCGCCATGGGCTTTACTCCACCCCGGCTCGCGGCCCTGGTGACCCTCGAGGCCGCCATGGCCACGACAGTGGGGTGGGCCCTCGGGGTGGCCCTCGGCTACGCGCTGCTCTATTACACCCATACCAACAACGTCCTCGGGCCCCTGATGGCCCTTTCCGGCGAGGTATTCCCCGAAGCCGGGCTGACCCGGGAACTCTACACCCCGATCCGGGCGAGCTACGCCCTGAGCGCCCTCTCGACCGTCGCCACCGCGGCCTTCTTTGCCCTCCTCTTCCCCGCCCGCCGGGCGCTCAAGCTCGATCTCGCCAAGGCTTTGCGATGGGAGTGAGACCATGTTCGGAAAACTGCCTGCCATCGTCCTGACCCTGGGCCTCGCCCTGGCTCAGCCCGATCCTTTGGCCCTGCTCAAGGCCTCGATCGACAGCCTGCGCGGACCGGCGATGTCGGCCACGTTCGAGATCACCATCGACCGGCCGGGGCGTACCCGCCGCTACGTCTTGCAAACGCTCGGCGACGGCGGCGACCGGTCGCTCCTGCGGGTGCTCGAACCGGCCCGGTACCGGGGCCAGGCCTTCTTGGTCAGGGGCGATCAGATCTGGATTTACGACCCCCGATTTCGCCGGACCCTGAGCCTCCCACCCTCGGGCAAGAGCGGAGCCTTCCTCGGCTCCGACCTCAGCTACCAGGACTTCGCCGGGCGGGATTTCGAACGTGACTACGAGGTCAGCATCGATTCAAAAACCCCCAAAACCATCACCCTGCGCCTGGTCCCGAAACCGAGGGCACCGGTCCCCTACGGCTTCCTCCTGCTCTCGATCGACGCCTCGACCAACGTCCCGAAGGTGCTGACCTACTACGATCAGCGCAATAAGGCCATCAAGCAGATCCTCTTTCTCCAGGCCGATCCCATCGGGAACGGGCGCTTTCTCGTCACCCAAGGGGAAGTGAAGGATCTGCTCAAACCCGAACGCCGCACCCAGTTCCGGGTTTTGGAATACCAGATCGGCCCGGTCCCCGACCGCTGCTTCACGCTGAATGCCCTCGAGGAGGGCTGTCCCTGATGTTGGCCCTGGCCTGGCGGAACATCTGGCGCGCCCGGGCCCGAAGCGCCTTCACCGCGGGCGCCATCGCCCTGGCGACCTTTCTGAGCCTGATGATCTACGCCTTCGCCGGGGCTGCGATCAACGGCTTTTTCTCGTCGCTGACCGCCAAAACCGGCCACCTGGTGGTGCGGGTCGCGGGCTACGAGACACGGCAATCGCCGGAGGACCGCCTGATCTGGGATGGCGAGTCGCTGGTCAAAAAGGTTCGGGCGCTCCTCCCGCAGGCCGAGGTTGACCCGGTGCTCGAATTTCCAGCGCTCATCGCCGGCGAAAAGCGCTCGCTGGGCGGGTTCGTCCTGGGCCTTGAAAAGGGCGGACGGGCCTATCGGGAGCAGATCGAGAAGTACCTGGCCAAAGGCCGGGGCTTCTCCGCCCTCGATGAGGCCGTGGCCGGGGCAGCCCTGGCCCGGCGCCTCGCCGTCGGCACCGGCCAGACCCTCTACATCTACAGCCCCTCCGGCGAGGGGATGGGCAGCGGGGTCTTCCGGGTGAGCGGTCTGGTGAGCCTTCCCGAAACCCGCTACGAACGGGCCTTCGTGGCCATGCCGCTTTTGGCCCTGCAAGAGCTCGTCGCCCCCGGGGGCATCAGCCGGATCGAAGTCTCGCTTCCCGAGATCCGCCGACTGAGCGATCAGGCGGCGATCGAACGAGCCAAAGAAATCCTCCAGCAAGGGCTCGGCGCCGCCTACGAGGTACGCACCTGGAAGGAGCTCTATCCGGCCCTGGCGACGATGATCGAACTTTCGAAGCGGTTCCTCAACCTCTACGTCGCCATCTTCTTCGGGCTCTCCGGGCTCATGCTCCTCAACACCATCTACCTGTCGCTCGTCGAACGCATTCGCGAGTTCGGGTTGATGATCGCCCTCGGGGTCGATCGCTACCGGACGATGCGCCTGGTGCTCACCGAGAGCTTCCTCCTCGCCGCCGTGGGCACCGGCGCCGGTTTGGTTCTGGGGCTGCTCGCGACCTGGTGGCTCTCGGGCGGCTTTTCGCTTCCCGGCCGGCTCGCGGCCGACTACGCCCAGTTCGGGCTGCCCACCGTCCTCTACGCCGAGCTCCACGCCAGCGAGGTGTTCACCACCGTCGTCTTCGCGCTGGTGAGCTCGATCCTGGCCGCGCTCTGGCCGGCGTGGCTGGCCGCCAAACTCGAGCCGGCCGAGGCCATGCGTTACACCGCCACCTAAGGAGGGGAAACGTGGCGCTCATCGAAACCAAAGGACTCGTCAAGATCTACCGGGGCAACGGGGTCGAAACCAAAGCCCTCCGCGGCGTCGGCCTCGAAATCGAAAAAGGAGAATTTACCGCGATCGCCGGGCCGTCGGGCTCAGGGAAAACCACGCTCCTCCACCTCCTGGGGGGCCTCGACCTCCCCACCCAGGGCGAGGTGTGGCTCGAGGGCCAGCGAGTGGACCGCTTAAGCCCGGTGCAAAGGGCACGGATGCGTCTGGCCAAGGTCGGGTTCGTCTTCCAGTCTTACAACCTGATTCCGGTGCTCACGGCCCTGGAGAACGCCGCCTTCGTCCTCGAGCTGCGCGGGGTGCCCAAGGCCGAGCGCGAGCGGCGGGCCAGGGAGGCCCTGAACACGCTGGGCCTTGCGGGGCTCGAATCCAAACGCCCAAACCAGCTCTCCGGTGGTCAGCAACAACGGGTGGCCGTGGCCCGGGCGCTGGCGGCGAAACCGGCCATCGTCCTGGCCGACGAACCGACCGCCAACCTCGATACCGAGTCTGGCCTGGCCCTGATCGAACTCATGAAGCGGCTGAACGAGCACGAGGGGATGACCTTCGTTTTCTCGACCCACGACCCCCGCCTTTTGGAGCACGTCCGGAGAATCGTCCACCTCGAGGACGGACGGATCGCCGGAGAGGAGCGACGGTGAGGCGCTGGGTTCTCGTCCTCTTCCTCGTGAGCGGCGCCTACGCCCAGGCCTCGCTCAAGGTCTTCTTCCAAAGCGGTCTCGAAGCGGGCCTCGCTCTCCAGGGGCAGGCCGCGGTCGGTGCCGAATACCTCGACCAGCGCGTGGCGGGACCGTGGAACTTCTCCGCCGACCTCAGCGCGAGCCGGGACCTCACCCAGGGCGGGTTCACCTACACCATCACCACCCTGACCCTCGGTTATCGCGGCCAAGGCTGGCGTGCGGACCTGGGGTGGTCGCCGCGTCCGCTGAGCATCGGCCGGCTGATCACCCCCTATGCCCTCAAGCAAAGCCCCGACCCCGAGCAACCGGCGGGGGTGGCCGGTCTTGGCGTGCGCTTCCCGATCGGCGACGCCGGCACCCTGGACGCGAGCGCCCTTTGGACCGGGACCGGGCCAGCGCTGCTCATCACGACCCGCTACCAGGCCAAGGCGACCTGGTGGGGCTCGCTGGTGCTGGGAGCGCGCCCGCTGCTGAGGCTTGCTTCCTCGGCGACCCTGGGCGAAAACGTCGTCTACGGCGAAGCGTTTCTCTTGGCAAACCCGACCGAGGCCAGAGGCCTGGTGGGCCTCAGCCGCTACCTGGGGGAAGCGCTTTTGACCCTCGAGGCCGCCTATACCGGCAGGCCCCTCCTGGCGCTGGCCCTCGAGGAGAACCGGGGCGGGGTGAGCCTGGTATACACCCCCGGCGCCCTCTCCACCGGCCTGCGCATGAACCTCGAGGACGGGGGCGGAACCGCGAGCGTGAACCTCTTCGCCAAAATCCTGCCCGGCCCGTTGAGCAGCCTGGGGCTCGCCCTCCGCCTGGAAGAGTTCTTTGACCTGCCGTGGTAGCCTTGTGCCGATGCCCGCGTACGCCTTCGTCTTCTCCCCCGCTCCCTGGGAAGCCGCGGCGACCTTAACCCGGGTATCGGCCCTTTTCGACCATCTGGAGGCCAGGGGCGGCTTTGGCCTGGCCTACTTCAACGGTTTCCTGCTCGACCACATGAGCGAGGATGCCCGCCTGCTCGAAGCCGGGGCCAATCTCGTCGCCAGCGGCCGACTCGAGCTCCTGGGCGGCGGCCTCTACAGCCCCTATTTACCCCTCCTGCCCGAGCGCGACGCCGCCTGGCAGCTCTCCGACATGGCCGAGCGGCTGGAAGACCTCTTCGGCGCCGAAGTACGGGGGGCCTACCTCGACGACGGCGCCTGGAAGCGCGAGCTCTCTCAGGTCCTCGCCGCCGAGGGCTACCGCTTCGCCCTCCTGCCCAAAGCGGCGTTCGCCCGCCCGGAGCCGGTCTTCTCCGGGGTCTTGCTGGTGCCTTGGGCGCCTTTGGGCCAGGCCGCTCCGGTGGTCTGCATCCCCGGGCACGAGAAGTCAGCCGAGTTTTTCAAGGCCTTGGGCCAGGCCAAGGCCGGCCCCTTCGAGCTGCCCGGGCCGCAGACGGTTCCCATCCCGCCCGTCTACCTCGAGGCCAGCCCCGAACCCTGCCCCGACCCCCGCAACCTGCCCCGCCACGACCCCGCCGCGGCCGACCTTTTCGCCAAGATGCTCTGGGTTTCGGAAAAGCTCGACGAAGCCAAACGCCCTCCGGAAAGCGCCTACCGCCACCTTTACCGGGGGCAGTGGGGCCCGGCCTATCGCGAAGGGGCGGCGCGGGGCCAGCGCTGGGCCTGGAAAGAGCTCCTCAAAGCCGAAAACCTCTGCGATCCGAGAAAATACGCCTGGCTCGAAATCCACCTTGAAGACGCGGATGAAGACGGACTGAGCGAGGTTATGATCGAAAGTCATACCTTAAACGTCTATCTGCGTCCGGCGACGGGCGGGATCCTCTTCGCGCTCGACGTCCGAGCGCTCGACCTCCCGCTTCTCAAAGGGCGATCGCTCCACACGCGCTTTACCCGGGACCCCGAGCGGATCGGCGAGGCCGAACGGGCATTGCTCGACGACCTCCCCTTCGAGGCCAGCAAATACCGCGACCGGGTTCACCTGAGCGCCGCCGGGGTGCTCGGGGGCGTTCGCGTCGAGCTCAAAAAAACGCTGAGAATCCACCCCAAGGAAGAAGCCCTGGCCATCGAGTGGCGCGTCACCAACCTCGATCAAAAACCCCTCGAGGGCCTGCTGGTCAGCGACCTGGCGGTGGCGTCGGACGCCCTTCCCCTGACCCGCACCCAGGGCACCGCCCTCCCGGTTCAACCAGGCCTCGGTCTGCGTCTGGAATCCAACCGCGATTTCTACCTCTGGTCGGGGGCGGACGAGATCCGCTTCGGTTTTGAGCTCGCGCTGCCGCCGGGCAAGAGCCGGCGGGTGCAGCTTTTGGTTCAGGTCGAGCGGGCACAAGACGCGGGAGAACCGGTTTGTCCTTCGGCATCCTGAACTTCCTGCTTCTCATCGAGGCCGTGCTCCTGGCCAGCGGCCTTCTCGGCATGCGGGCAGCAGGCGCCGCTTTCATCGACCGGCCCGACGCCCTGCGCGACGCCCTCGCCATGGCCCTGACCTACCTGGCGCTGGAGGGCACGGAAGAACTCCTGAAGCGCCTGTTCCGAGAATCCTTCGCCGCCGCCGAAACCCTCATGCACGAACTCGGCCAAACTCTCCGCAACGCCGGTTATGGCCCCTGGACCGGCCTGCTCCTGGCCGCGGCCAGCGCGCTGGGGGAAGAGGTCTTTTTCCGGGGGTTCCTCCAAAGCCTGTTGCTCCTGTGGCTGCCCGCACTGGCGGCGGTTCCGATCGTGGCCCTCGTCTTCGCCCTCTTCCACCCCACCCCGAACCGCAAAGCCTGGGCCTACCCCCTCTTCGTCGGCTTCGCGGGGCTCATCTTCGGGGCCAGCTACCTGCTCACGGGATCGCTGGTTCCGGGCATCCTGGCGCACTTCGTTTACAACGCCAAGGGGTTTGAGGAAGTGCTCCAGGGCTAACGCCCTCATGCCCCCAGGGGTATCCTTAAATACGGAGGTGTCCATGGCGTTGAAGAACATTCTAGTGCCCGACTGGGGAGAGAAGATCCGCATCGAAAACGGTCACCTGGTGGTTCCCGACCACCCGATCATCGCCTTCATCGAAGGCGACGGAACCGGCCCCGACATCTGGCGCGCGGCCCAACCGGTCTTCGACGCGGCGGTGGAAAAGGCCTACGGCGGAGCCCGGAAAATCGCATGGATGGAGGTCTACGCCGGGGAAAAGGCCAACCGCGTCTACGGCGAAGCGGTCTGGCTCCCCGACGAGACCATCGAGGCCATTCGCGAATACCTGGTGGCGATCAAAGGCCCCCTCACCACCCCGATCGGTGGCGGCATCCGCTCGATCAACGTCGCCATCCGCCAGAAACTCGACCTCTACGCCTGCGTGCGGCCGGTTCGCTACTTCGATGGCGTCCCGAGCCCGGTGCGACGCCCGGAGCTCGTGGATATGGTCGTGTTCCGGGAAAACACCGAGGACATCTACGCCGGCATCGAGTGGCCGGCGGGCTCGGAAGAAGTGAAGACGCTCCTGCCCTTCCTCGAGGCCAACATGCCCGAGGCATACCGCAAGATTCGCTTCCCGAACACCAGCGGCATCGGTCTCAAACCGGTGAGCGAGGAAGGCACCAAACGCCTGGTGGAGGCAGCGATCCGCTTTGCCATCCAAAACCGCCGCAAGAGCGTCACCCTGGTGCACAAAGGCAACATCATGAAGTACACCGAGGGCGCTTTCCGCAACTGGGGCTACGAGGTGGCCAAGGAGAAGTTCGGCGCCGAGCCCCTTGATGGTGGCCCCTGGCAGGTGCTCAAAAACCCAGAGACCGGCGAAGAGATCATTGTTAAGGACGTCATCGCCGACAACTTCCTGCAGCAAATCCTCACCCGTCCGGCGGAATACGACGTCATCGCCACCCTCAACCTGAACGGCGACTACATCAGCGATGCGCTGGCGGCCCAGGTGGGCGGGATCGGCATCGCCCCCGGGGCCAACATCAACTACACCACCGGCCACGCGGTCTTCGAGGCCACCCACGGCACCGCGCCCAAGTACGCCGGCCAGGATAAGGTCAACCCCAGCTCGGTCATCCTCTCGGGTGAGATGATGCTCCGGTACATGGGATGGAACGAAGCGGCGGACCTGATCATCCAGGCCATGGAACGGACCATCAAGGCCGGTCTGGTCACCTACGACTTCCACCGCCTGATGGTGGCCGAGGGGAAACCAGCCCAACTCCTCAAGACCAGCGAATTCGGCCAGGCCCTGATCGAGCACATGGGCTGAGGCGCTGCCCTTTGCCCCCGGCCCCGGCCCGGCGCCGGGGCCTTTTCGCGTTCGCGGGGTTTTGTCTTTATGCTAGAGGCGGATGAAGCCCTGGAAGCGTCTTTCCATCGAAGACCTGGTCAAAAGCCCGGTCCATATCGTCCGGGAGAGACTCCTCACCCACGGCGGGGCCGAGATCACCTACATCTACCGGCCGGGGCCGGTCGAAGCCGTCTTCGTCCTCCCCGTCACCGAACGCAAAACCGCCTTCTTCGTCCACCAGTACCGCCACCCGACCGGCAAGTTCCTGCTCGAGGTCCCGGCGGGCAAGGTCGACGACGGCGAAGCGCCGGAAGAAGCGGCCCGGCGCGAGCTGCGCGAAGAAGTCGGCGCCGAAGTGGGCCGTCTCATCGCCCTGCCCCCCTTTCACCCCCAGCCGAGTTTTAACGCCGTGGTCTTCCGGCCGTTTCTGGCCCTCGAGGCCGTCCAGGTCGACGAGCCCCGCCTCGAGGCGGCCGAACTTTTAAAACCCGTTGAGCTGTCGCTGGCCGAAGCCTACAAAAAGCTCGAGACTGGGCAAATCGAGGACGCAGCGACCGCACTCACCCTCTTTTACGCCCGCCCGGTCTTAGAGTCGCTCCATCTCCTCTGAGTCCCCCGCCGCGGCAAAAACGAAAAAACGACCATCGTCATGCGAAAAAGCGCGTGGTCACCCGCTTAAAGCCGCCGGCCGGGAAGTGGGTTTTTAAAGCGGGGGCCCTTTGGGCCCCCGCTCCGCCAAAAAGCCCGATACCTTAGCGGAAGTTTTCGATGAGATCCTTGGGGCTTTCGTAGACCTTGACCGCCCGCGCCCGGGCCGTGATCTCTGCGACCTCGTCGTCCAACGTCTGGCGCCCCTCAACCTGGTAAATCACCCCGAGGGGCACCTTCTCCGACCACTGGGTCACGGCGTGCGCCTGATTCCAGTCGGTCACGTCGTGCTCGAGGGTTTCGAGGTACACGCCGTGCTGGCGCACGAAATCGAACTCCTGGCGGCCGCGGAAGGTCACGCAAGGGCTGAGGACGTTGATGAGAGCGAAGCCCTTGTGCTGGATGCCCTTTTTGATGAGTTCCTTGAGGTGCTTGACGTTCCCCGAAAAGCCCTGGGCGACGAAGGTGGCCCCGAGCTCCAGGGCCAGGGCCAAGGGGTTGAGCGGCCGCTCGGGGTTACCGCCGGGCGTGGTCTTGGTGACGTCTCCCTGAGGGGTCGTTGGCGAGACCTGGCCCTTGGTCAACCCGTAGATGCGGTTATCCATCACGATGTAGGTGAGGTCGGGATTGCGCCGGATGGCGTGGGCGAAGTGGGCCATGCCGATCGAGTACCCGTCGCCGTCGCCGCCGGTCGCGAGGACGGTGAGCTCGGGGTTTGCCAGCTTGGCCCCGGTGGCAATGGGCAAAACGCGCCCGTGAATGGCGTTAAAGCCGTAGGCGTTGATGTAACCCGAGATGCGGCTGGAACAGCCGATCCCGCTCACCACCGCCATCATGTGCGGGGGGATCTGCAAGTCGGCCACCGCCTGCTGGATCGCGGCCAGAACGCCAAAGTCCCCGCACCCCGGACACCACACGTTGGGGATCTGGGTCTTGTAGTCTTTCGCGGTGAGCTTGACCTTCTCCATGGTTAGGCCTCCACCTCCTGGCGGTAGTGCGCCTCGATCGCCTGTAAAACCTCGGCCACCTGGATGGGGTTGCCCCCGGCCCGGGCGACGGAGTAGGTCTCCTTGGGGAGCCCGTCGCAGAAGGCCCGGAGGTAACGGTAGAACTGGGCCCCGAAGGACAGCTCGACCACCACCGCCCGGCGGACGCCCTTCAACGCGGCATCCAGGGCCTTGGTCGGCAAGGGGTAGAGGAGCTGGGGCACGATGGCCTTAACCTTCATGCCCTTGGCGCGGGCCACCTCGAGAGCCTCGCGCACCGCCCCCTTGGTCGAACCCCAAGCGATGACGGCGAACTCGGCGTCCTCGTCGCCATAAACCCGGACAAAACCCGCCTCGTCGGCGATGCGCTCGAGCTTTTTGGCCCGCTTTTCGCTCATGACCTGGTGCATGGTCCCGGAAGAGCTGGGCCAGCCCTTTTCGGTGTGCTCAAGACCGGAGATGTAGTGCTGGCCGCCGGCCATCCCGGGCACGGCCATGGGGCTCACGCCGTCCTCGGTGAGCTTGTAGCGGGCGTACTTCTCGCCGAGCTCCGCCTCGCCGGGCAGCTTGCGCGCGATCTCGCGCTCGCGGGAGAACAACACCGAAGCCTCGACGGTCTCGCTGCGCTCGCCGAGGAACTGATCAGAAAGGACGATCACCGGAATCTGGTACTTCTCGGCCAGGTAGAAGGCCTCGACCGCCACCTGGAAGTGGTCCTCAACATCGGTGGGGGCGAGCACGACCCGCGGCGCATCGCCGTGGCTCCCGCCGATGGCCTGGAAAAGGTCAGCCTGCTCGGTCTTCGAGGGAATCCCGGTGGAAGGGCCGATGCGCTGGACGTTGACCACCACCAGGGGGATCTCGGCCATCGCCGCCAGGCCAATCGCCTCCTGCTTCAGGGAAATGCCGGGGCCTGAGGAAGCCGTGAGCGAGCGCGCACCCGCCCAGGACGCGCCGATGGCCATGGTCACCGCCGCCAGCTCGTCCTCGGTCTGGATGACCGCTCCGCCAAAGCGCGGCAGCTCGCGGGCCAAAAACTCCAGGATCGGGCTGGCCGGGGTAATCGGATAGCCAGCGTACACCCGGACACCTGCGTGGAGCGCGCCAAAGGCGAAGGCGTCGTTCCCGGTCATGACCAGCTTCGCCTCGCCCTCCTTCACGTCCAGGCGGAAGGGGATCCCATCGGGGAGGTTCTCCTCGACCCAGGCCGCGCCCAGGTCGATGGCGCGGATGTTGATCTCGGCGGCCTCGGGACGCTTCTTGCCGAACTTCTGCCGTACGGAATCCTTGAGCGCATCCAGCGGCAGGTTCAGCAACTGCCCCAAAACCCCGAGCAACACCATGTTCTTGGCCAACGGCACCTTGAGCTCTTCCTGCGCCAGGCGCTTGAAAGGCACGGCAATGAAGTTGGCCTTCTTCTCCGCGGGGATCGGGACCGCCTCGAGGGGCGTGGTGTCGGAATCGTCGTAGAGCACCACCGCGCCCTCGCGAACCTCGATCTCGTCCACGAAGCGCTTGAAATCTTTCCAGGAGAACACCGCCAGGACGTCGACGTAGTCCCCCTGGCTGTAGATCGGCCGAGAGGAGACCCGGATCCGCGCCGAAGATTCACCGCCCCGAATCTGAGGCCCGTAGGACTTGAGCATGAACGCGTTCAAGCCCTTGCGGGCCGCAGAACGGGTAATGAAATCCCCTGCTGTGATCACGCCGTCGCCGCCAGAACCGGCGATCGCCAAAACGACTTCCTGCATGCCCATCGCCTCCGATGCGTTGCCTTGCAAGAATCCCTTACAAGGCCAGGGGGTATTGTAGCACTCTTGGCGCCTTGAAAGTCCGGCAAGTTTCGCAATTCGTTAACATAGACCTGCATGACCGACACCCACACCCACCTCGACTTTATGAAATCCCCCGAGGCGGCCATCGCCCGCGCCGCCGACTTTCGCGCCATCCTCACCGTTGGCACCAACGTCGCCCGTTCCCAGCAGTCGCTGGACTTTGCCAGCGCGCACGCGCGCATCTTTGCCAGCGTCGGCCTCCACCCCACGGAAGCCGAAACCCTGAGCCCAGAGGTCGAAGCCGCGCTCACCGAGCTCGCCCGACACCCCAAGGTGCGGGCAATCGGCGAAACCGGCATCGACCTCTACTGGGAAAAGGCGAGCCTCAAGGCCCAAATGCGCTCGCTCGACTTCCAGTGGCAGCTGGCGCGAACGCTCGACCTGCCCCTCATCTTCCACGTTCGCAGCAAGGATGGCTCGGACGAGGCCGAACGCCTCCTATCCGACTGGCTCCGCTCGAACAGGCCCGCCCGCTTCGTGCTCCACGCCTTCGCAGGCCACGAAGGGCTTTTGCAAACCGCCCTCGAGCTCGGGGGCTACGTGAGCTTTGCCGGGAACCTGACCCACCGAAAGAAGAAAAGGCTCCGCGAACTCGCCGCCGAGCTCCCCCTCGAACGGCTGCTGGTCGAGACCGATGCCCCGTTCCTGACCCCGGAGCCCAAGCGCGGGCGCGATAACCAGCCCGCCTACACGGTGTACACGGTCGCCGAGCTGGCAGAGCAAAAGGGTCTCCCCTTCCACGAAATGGAAAGCATCCTCGACGAAAACGCGCAACGTCTCTTCCGGTGGAAAGCATGAGAGACTTGATCGCCATCGTCCACTACCACGAGATCGGCCTCAAAGGCCGAAACCGCGCCCATTTCGAACAGATCCTGACCTCCCGGATCCACGAGGCCCTGGCCGACCTTAAGGCCAAGGTCTCCCGGCGCCCCGGCCGGATCGTCGTCACCGGGCTTGCCTCGAGCGACCGGGACCGCGTTCGGGCGCGACTCCAAAAAGTGTTCGGCATCGCCTACATCGCCTTCGCCACGCTGGCTCCCATTGACTTTGACGCCATCGCCGAGCGGGCCCTCGAGCACCTCCCCCCTGGGGCCAAGACCTTCCGGGTCCGCGCCAAGCGCTCCGACAAGCGATTGCCCTTCACCTCGATCGAGGCCGAACGCGAAGTCGGGGCAAGGGTGAAACGCCTCACGGGCCTCGGGGTCGACCTCACCCAGCCCGACGTCACCGTGCACCTCGAGCTCACCCAGGACGACGCCTGGGTCTACACCAGCGCGACCCGCTTCCCCGGACCCGGCGGCCTCCCGGTGGGGGCGAGCGGCAAGGTGGTGGCCCTGATCTCTGGCGGGATCGACTCCCCGGTGGCGGCCTGGCGGGTGATGAAACGCGGCGCCAAGGCGATCTTCGTCCATTTTCACTCCCACCCCCACACCGATTTCGCCTCCGCCGTCAAGGCCAAACGGGAAGTGGAGGTCCTCGCCGCCTGGCAGGGGGGCGCGAAGCTCTATCTCGTTCCCCTGGCCCTGGTGCAAGCCGAAGTCTTCGCCAAGGCCCCGGAACGCTACCGTACCCTGCTCTACCGGCGATTCATGTACCGCATCGCCGAAGAAGTCGCCCGGCGCGAAGGGGCAGGGGCGCTGGTCAGCGGCGATGCCCTGGGGCAGGTGGCGAGTCAGACCCTGGAGAACATGCACGCGGTGAGCCAGGCGGTCTCGACGCTGGTTCTGAGACCGCTGGTGGGGCTGGATAAGGACGAGGTCATCGAGGAAGCGCGGCGTATCGGCACCTACGAGATCTCGATCCTACCCCAGCAGGACTGCTGTTCCTTCCTCGAGCCCCGACGCCCGGCCACCCGGGCCACGCCGGAGGCGCTCGCCCGAGCCGAGGCCGGCCTCGACATCCCGGCGCTGGTTGAGGATGCCCTCGAGCGGGCCCAGCTCATCCGAATTCCAAACCCCGTCCTCGGCCCCGCCGTTCCCGATCCAAAACCACCGGAGTGAGCCATGAGACGACTTTTCGCGCTCATCCTCCTTTGGGCCCTGGCGCTGGGGCAAAATCTCCTCTTCGTCGCCCCCGACGACGGGGTTGGCTACCTGAAAGACCTCTTTCGTAACGCCCAGACACGCATCGACATCGCGGTCTACCTCTGGACTCGAGGACGCATGGACCTCGTTCAACTCGCTGCAGACGCGCACCGGAAAGGCGTCCGCGTACGGGTCCTGCTCGACCCCTCGCCGGGCTGGCCGCCGGACGAAAAGGTCATCGATGCTCTCAAACGCGCCGGGATCGAGGTCCGCTTTGCCTCACCGCTCCGTTTCGTCAATTTCCACCAGAAGGCCATCATCATCGACGGGCAAAGGCTTTGGATCTCCACCGGCAACCTGGCCAGGTCCAGCTTTACGCAAAACCGGGAGTACAGTTTGCTCACTGACCGCAGCGACTGGGTCGAGGAGGCGGAACGGGTGTTCGAAGCCGACTGGCAAGGACGCCCGCTGGCGCTGGAAACGGCAGCTTTGGTCTGGAGCCCCGACCGGGTGCTCGGTATGGCCAACCCCATCCGCGAAGGCAACGCCTGGGAAAAGCTCAGCGCCCTGGTTCGCAGCGCCAAGAGCGAAATCTTCATCGAGCAAAACGGGTTCACCGATACCGATCTCTTTCATGAGCTGGTGGCCGCGCTCCGTAGAGGCGTGCGAGTGCGTTTGATCGGGAGCGGCCGGGACGATGCCTACTTCGGTCAGCTTGCGGAGCGGCTGAGGCAGGAAGGGGCCGAAGTCCGCTACCTCCAAGGCCTCAAGGTCCACGCCAAGGCCATGGTGATCGATCGCCGCACCGCCTTCGTGGGGTCGCAGAACTTCACCCCCTCGGGCCTGCGTGCGAACCGGGAACTGGGGGCGATCTTCGGACCAGGCCCCGCTTTGCAAAAACTCCTCGCCACCATGGAGTCCGACTGGGCCGCGGCAGCGCGCGAAGCCCCGGCCCCGACTGAAGCCATCCCCTGGTGGCAGGCGCGGCGCTACCTGGGTCAACTGGTCACCATCGAGGGAACGGTCCTGGACCTGGAGAGCACGCGAAGCGTCTACCGGCTTAAGTTCGACCGCCAGGGCAGTTTCGTGCTGGTGATCTTCAAAAGGGACGTCCCACCACTAAAGCCGGCGGCGTACACCGGCCAAACGGTCCGGGTCACGGGACGGGTCACCGAATACCGGGGTCGCCCCGAGATCATCGTTCGCAGCCCGGCCCAGATCGAGGTGATCCGGTGAACGAGCTTTACCGCCTGCTCCAGGCCCTGGGCTACGAAACCCGGTTCGAGGCGAACTGGGTGGTGGGCGAACGGCACGCCGGCGGGGTGAGCTACCGCGTCTTCCTGAACCAGGCCGGCGAAGCCCGTTTGGAAAAGCGACGCCTGGAGGCAGAAACCGTCGCCAGCGAGCGCCTGGCCGGGGTGAGCGGACAGCGCCTATGCCGGCGGGAAGTTGTAGAAATATTCATCGCCCGGGAGGTCCAGGACCCATCGGCCCTGATCGCCGCCTGGGAAAAGGACGGATGAAGCAAACTTCCCCCGCGATTTGCGCCAGCATCTTCCCCCAAAGCGCTTGACCCGAGCACCGAAAAGCCCATAAGCTTGCATCAGGATGCGTTGGGGACTGAATAACGACAGGTAACGGGGGAAGCACCCTTCCCCCGGTCCACCCGTGGACCGGGGTTTTTCATTACCCCAAGCCCCAGCCAAGGAGGAGCGATGCGGGTACTGGTGAGAGAGTTACCGAAACACGAAGGTCAGGAAGTCGAGGTGTTGGGCTGGCTCCACTGGCGGCGCGACCTGGGGGGCGTGCGCTTTGCGCTGGTACGGGACCGGAGCGGCGTGGTGCAGGTGGTGCTTCCCGGCGGCGGCAAGCTGCCCTTGCAGGAATCGGTGGTGCGGGCCCGGGGCAAGGTGGTGAAAAGCGAGAAGGCACCCGGCGGTTTCGAGGTCCACGCCGAGGGCCTCGAGGTCATCGCCCCTTCCGAGAAATCCCCGCCGGTGGAGATTCCCAAGGAAACCTGGCGGGCCAACCCCGAAACCCTGCTCACCTACCGTTACGTCACCCTGCGGGGGGAGAAGGCCCGCGCCCCCCTCAAGATCCAGGCCGCGCTCGTCCGCGGATTCCGGAAGTTCCTCGACGATCAGGGGTTCACCGAAATCTTCACCCCCAAGATCGTCAAGGCCGGCGCCGAGGGCGGTTCCAACCTCTTCGAACTCGACTACTTCGGCGAGCCCGCCTACCTGGCCCAAAGCCCCCAGCTCTACAAGCAGATCATGGTCGGTGTCTTCGAACGCGTCTACGAGGTGGCGCCGGTGTGGCGGGCCGAGGAACACGCGACCAGCCGCCACCTCAACGAATACCTCTCGCTCGACGTGGAGATGGGCCCCATCGAAAGCGAGGAAACGGTCATGGCCCTCGAGGAATCACTCATCCGGGCCATGCTCGAGGAGGCCCTCGAACACGCGGGCGATGAGATCGAACGCCTGGGCGCCACCTGGCCCCAGGTGCCAGACGAATTCCCCCGGGTGACCTACGCCGAGGCCCGGCGAATCGTAAAAGAGGAGCTCGGAATCGGGATGGGCGCGGATCTGAACGATGCCGCGGAGCGGGCGCTGGGGGAATACTTCTCGAAGAAGTACGGCACCGACTTCATCTTTATCGTCGACTACCCCGAAGAGGTCCGGCCCTTTTACACCATGCCCAAATCGGGGGGTCTCACCCGGGGCTACGACCTCCTCTTCCGTGGCCTCGAGATCACCTCGGGCGGGCAGCGAATCCACAAGCCGGAGTTGCTCGTCGAGCAGCTCCGGAAAAAGGGGATGAACGTGGACGCCTTCCGGGACTACATCGAGGTCTTTCGTTACGGGATGCCGCCCCACGGTGGCTTCGCGATCGGCGCCGAGCGCCTCACCCAAAAACTGCTCGATCTGCCCAACGTCCGTTACGCCAGGGCCTTCCCCCGCGATCGCCACCGGCTCACGCCCTGATCACCGCCACCCTTTGATGGGAAGGCCGCTCAGCCGGGCGACGAGGAGGAAGGCCAAAAGGCCGCCCAGGCCCCCGGCCAAAAGGGGCAGCACGCTGGGAATGGCCCCGGTCGGGGGCCCGGCCTGCCGGGCGAACCATCCGGCCGTCCAGGCGGCCGCGACCGCGGCCGCGGCCAGCCGGGCAACGCCCAGCCCGAGGCCGCGGGTCTCGAGCGAGCGCCTCCGAACGAGCCCCAGCCCGAGGAGAAAAAAGCCCAGCCAGCCGACGGCAACGGTGGCCAAGTTCAGCGCGAACATGCCCCGGGGCGCGAGGAGGTAGTAGCCGAGCGCGTTGAGGAGGAAGAGCACCACGCTGACCCGCACCGCCGCCCAGATCTGTTCCCGGGCGTAATAGGCGCGCAAGAAGAGGGTATAGAGGCCCCAGGGGAAGACCGCCAGCGCCAGCGCCCGCATGGCCTCGAGCGAAAAACGGAAGTTCGCCTCGCTAAAGGCCGGGGTCCAGGCAAAGAGCACCGCCACCACCCAGGGGGCGAGGGCAAACAGCAGCGCCGAGGTCAGCGCGAGCAGCGTGCCCATCCGTTGCAAGAGCTCACCCAGCAGCCGGGAAAAGCGCGCCTCGGACCCGCTGGCAGCGTGCTCGGCAAGACGGGGGTAGGCGGCCATCGCCGGACTCACGGCGAAGAGTCCGAGGACCATCAAGTAGACCATCTCGGCGTTGTAAAACCCGGTCACCGCCGCCGTGGGGTAAGCGGTGAGCAGGGCGGTGAGCACCACGTTGACCACTTGACGGGTGGAGGTGGTGAAGAGGAACGGCACCATGAGCCCGAAGGCCCGGAGCACCTCGGGCGTCAAGCGGAGCTCGAACCCGATTTTGCGCAAGGCACCAAGCTGCACCAACGCCTGCAAGAACCCGCCGACGACGTAAGCGATGGCGATCGACGGGCCCGCCTTGGGAAGGAGCAGCATCAAACCGATCGCCCCCAGGTTGAAGGCGATGGGGGCGAAGGCGGGGGCGAAAAAGCGCTCTTCAGCCTGCAACAGCGCCGAGAAAAGCGCGGAGACGCTCATGGCCAGCAAAAAGGGGGCCACCCAACGGATCAAGGTGGTCACCACGTCGAGGTCGATCTGCGAACCTCGGGCCACGAGGAGCTCGGCAAAAAGCGGGGCGAAAAGCTCAATCAACCCCAGGATCGCGAGGTTGGCGGCGAGCAAAAAAGCGAGGAATCGCCGCTCGAAGACTTTTCGGTCAGCACCGCTTTGGCCCTTTACCACCGGGATCAGGGCGTTGGTCACTGCGCCTTCGGCCAGGATTTCTCGGAAGAGGTTCGGGACCCGGAAGGCGACGTTAAAGGCGTCCTTGGTCGCATCGGGGTAGAGGTTATTAAAAGCGGCCTGGCGGACGAGGCCAAAGGCCCGGGAAAGAAGCGTTCCCGCCATCATCAAGACGGTGTTGGCGCGTATGGAGCGGGCCACAAGGCAAGCCTAAAGGCCGGGGAACAGCGGTGCAAGCGAAAACCGCCCTCCGGCCGGGCGCGGGGCTTTGGGGAGGAAAAGCGCTCAGTCGGACCAGCGCACCCGGCTGCCGGAAGGCGATTTTTCGACCACCAGACGGGCCGGCATGCGCTCGGCCAGTTCCTCGACGTGGGTCACGATCCCCACCAGCCGACCGCGGGTGGGGAGGTCCTCAAGCACTGTCGTCACCACCTCCAACGTCTCCTGATCGAGGGTGCCAAATCCTTCGTCGAGGAAGAGGGCCTCAAGACGTCCCCGGCTCAGATGTTCGGAAAGCGCGAGAGCCAGCGAGAGCGAAGCCAAAAACGACTCGCCCCCGGAAAGCGTGCGCACCGGGCGGCGGGCAGCGGTCCAGGTGTCCTCGACCAGGTAGTCGCCGTCGGCCGAGATGAGCCGGTAGCGGCCCTGGTAAAGGGTGGCCAGCAGCTCGGAGGCCCGCGCCACCAGGCCGCGCTGGTAGTGCTCGATGAGGTAGTCGGGAAAACGATCGGAGCGGAGGTCCTCGCTCAAACGCTGCCATATGGAGAGCTGCCGCCCGAGGTCCGCCAGACGCTTGGTCAGATCCTTCCGACGCCGGGCCAGGACCCGCGCCCGGTCGAGTTTTTCCCTGAGCGCTCCGAGCTGACGCTGCCGCTTGCCGCTTGCGGCCTCGAGGGCCTCGACCTCCGCCCGCAGCTCGGCGAGTCGCGCTGGATCCGGTGGCGTTTCGCCGGCGAGCTCGCGCTCTAGCGCTTGGAGCTGGACCTCGGCCCGCGTCAGGGCTTGCTGCCAGCGATCGAGCTCCGCCTCGAGGGCCGCGATCGCCTGCTCGCTCATCGCCACCCGCCTAAGGGCGTCGGCCGAATCAAACCCCGAGTCCTTCAACAGCCCCGCCAGGCGCGCCTGGTCGCGGGCGTAGACCTTTTCCGCCTCGGCGATGATGCCCTCCAGGCCATGCAGCTCTTGCAAGACGGCGGCCAACGTCTCGTCGAGCGTCTTTTGCTGGCCCAGGGCACGCTCGATCGCACGGCGTTCGTTTTCGAGCCGCCTCTGCCGCTCGGCCGGGTCCTCCTCTCCAAGGGCCTTCAAAAGACCCTGTTTTTGCCCCTCGAGCTCGATTTTGAGCGTGTCCCGGTCCCCCCTACGCAAAAGCTCGCTGCGCTTGGCTTCGAGCGCCGCCTGCGCTTCGCTCAGCGCCGCTTCCCCCCGGGCCACCGCCTCCTTCAGCGCCCCCAGACGGCCCTCAGCTTCCCCGAGCTTGGCCCGGAGCGCTTGATAGGCCTCCCTCAACGCATCGAGCCTTTCTTGCGCTTGCTGCGTATCCCGCTCAAGCTCTGAGAGGTCGACGTCGCTCCCGGGCGCTCGGGGAAGCTCCGTCACCACCTGCCCGCAAAGAGGGCACGGAGCCCCGGCCTTTAAAAGGCGGTGATAGGCCTTGAGCCCGGCGTGGGTCCGGGCGTCCTCGAGTCGCTTTTTCAGCGTCTCGTAGCGGGCCCGGGCCGCCTGCCCCTCGGCTTTGAGCGCCTGCTGCTTTTTTTTGAGGTCCTGCACCGTGCGCTCCAGACGCTCGACCTCGTGGAGCTGGCCCCGGTGCTCCGCCCGCATCTTCCGCAGGTCCTGCGCCTCGCGTTCCAGATCCTCGTAGGCCTTGAGGACCTCGAGGATCTCGCCGACCCGCACCGGGTCAAACGGACGGGCCGGCACCGCCGCCGCTGGCGCACCCAGCTTCGCCCGCCAGCGGGCGAGCTCCTGCAAACGCTTGGCCTCGGCCAGCTCGTTTTGAATCTCGGCCAGCCGGGCCTGACTCGCGAGCTCACCGAGCTTTGCCCGCTCGCGCTCGAGCTGCTCGAGTCGGGCCTTCAACCGCTCGTGCTCCTTACGCCTGCGCTCGAGCTCAAGGGCATCGGCCTGAAGCCGATCCAACTCCGGCAGCAGCCGGGCCGCCACCCGAGCCTGAACCAGGCGTTGCCGCAAGCGCTCGATCTCCTCCGAGCGCGCCTGCAACGCGCTCAGCTCTCGGCGCGCGGCCTCAAGCTGGCCAAAGCGCTCGTGCCGGCGCTCGGCGTCTTCAAGCTCGCGCCGGAGCCGGGAAAGTCGCTTCCGTTCGTTGTGGTCTGCCGCCTCCAGCTTTGCCAGCTCGTCTTCAAGCGCTCCCAGATCTTCGCCCGAGCCCAGCGCCGCGATCTCCCCTTCGATACGCGAACGTTCTTCCAAAATCGCCTGCCGCCGGCTCGAGGCCAATTCGCGCATGGCGGCCAGCGTTTCCAGACCGAAGAGCGAGGCCAGGAGCGCCCGCCGTTCTTTGGGCTCGCCCTTCAGGAAACGGTCGAATTCGCCCTGGGGCAAGAGCACGGCGCGGGTAAAGGCTTCATAGGGCAGCCCCACGATCCGCTCGATGGCGGCGTTCATCTCCTTGACCCGCTCACTCTCGGGCAGCACGCGCCAGTCGCCATCGAGCCGCTCGAGCCGGTGCTCGTTACGCTTGCCGAGCACGCGGGTGACGCGATAGGCCTCGTTGCCGACCGAAAACTCCAGCACCACCCGGGTTTCCAGGGCCGCGGGGTGGCGCAGATCGCCGTAGCCCCGGGCGATCCGGGGGGTCTTGTTGTACAGGGCGAACGCGATGGCGTCGAGGATGGTGGTCTTCCCCGAGCCCGTGGGACCGGTGATGGCAAAGAGCTCGACCTCCTCGAAGCTGATCTCGGCTCTCTCCCGATAAGGGCCAAAGCCCAAAAGCTCAAGCCTGATCGGACGCATGCGCCTCCTCGTAGATCTCTAAAAACGCGGCCTGAAGGGCATCGTCGGGTTCTTCCCCGTAGAGCTGACGGTGGTAGTCAACATACGCCTGATCCCAGGCCGGCCCCTGGACCGAAGCCGGCGCTTCGCCTTCGACGGCCTCGGCCTGGGTCTGGAAGTGCACCTCGAGGACGTGAGGGTTTTCCTTGAGAATGCGCTCCCTGAGCGCCGGATCCCCCCGGCCCTCGATCACCAGCTTGGCGTAGCCGGGAAAGGTCTCGACCTCACCCATTCGCCGCTCGAGCGCCTCGAGGGGAAAACGGAAGGTCTTCAAAGGCTTCCCCCAACGCGCCACAACCGGGTGCACGCGAGTCACACCGCCGGGCTCGAGCTCCACCACCAGCGCCCCCCGCGGTGCGTCCTCACCTTCGCCGAAGTCGAGCTGAACCAGCGAACCCGAATACCAGGCGCGGGGGGCCTCGCTCACCGGCTGCTGACGGTGAATGTGCCCCAGCGCCACGTAGGAAGCGGTGAGGGGCAGGGCATCGGGTTTCACCGCATAGGCGTTGCCCACGTAGAACTTGAACTCCCCCCCACCCAGCTTCAAATGGGCGCCTTCGATGGTGAGGTGGGCGATCATCAGATTCAATCCCCCCGGAACGAAACCCGAGGCCAGGTTGGCCATGACCCGGTCCACGAGCTCGGCATACCGGCCCATGCGCTGACCGGCATCGAGCTCGACCAGGTGCTGGCTCCGCACCAACCGCCGTTCCGACACGAAGGGGAGCATCGCCACCCGCCCCCAGGGCATCCGCCGCACCCCACCCTCCTCGGCCAACCGTAACGCCCCGGCCACGTCGGCACCGGTGAGGGAGAGGATGGGCCCCAGGGCGTCGAAGCGAGCTCTGGAGTCGTGATTCCCCGCCACCGCGAGAAAGGGAACCCCAAGCTCTTTGAGACGCAGGAGAAAAGAGAAGAAGACCGCCTCGGCCTCGGTCGGGGGCCGCGGGTGATCGAAGAGGTCCCCGGCCGCGACCACGAGTTCAATTCGCTCAGACCTGACCAGGCCGATCAGCGCATCCAGGGCAGCGGCGATCTCCGGCGTTCGGTCGCGCCCCATGAGCACTTTCCCCAGGTGCCAGTCTGCGGTGTGCAAAATCCTCATCGGCCACCACGCCCCCGGTCAAAACCCCAACTCGTCGCGGAGCCGACCGGCCGAGACGTCCTCTTTGACCTCGCTCTTTTTGGTCGCCCAGGCGGGATAGGGGAAGGTCACGAGGAGCGGAACCGGGACCTGGGGCTGGTGGAGGATCATGGTGCCTTGGGGCAGGATCATGGCCCGGTCCCGAATGGCGCCCGGGAGGAAGCGGTACTCCGGACGCTCGGCTTCGGCCGCGTCCAGACGCCCGACCACACGGATGGCGGCGTTGGCCACCACCCGCCGCTCGACTTCGCTGGCCGTTTGCTGAGCCCCGATGAGGATCACGCCCAGCGAACGCCCCCGTTCGGCGATGTCGAGGAGGATGTCCTTGATCGGGCTCTCCCCTTCCCGGGGTGCATACTTGTTGAGCTCGTCCAGGACCACGAAGACCTTCCCTCGAAAGCGGTTTTCTTCTTTGGCCTGGAAGACTTCCCGCAAGAGCGAGCCCACAACGAACATCTGGGCCTGCGGCGCCAACCGGTGGATATCGACCACGTGGATTAAGTGATCGCCGGCGAGCGGGTTCGGCGGGTTGCCGGGGCGATCGCCGCGCACCAGCCGCTCGACCGCCTTGGCCGCGGCACGCAACCGACGGATGAAGGCCTCGAGGGTCCCCCGCACTTGACGACCGACCCAGGCCGGGTCGCCGTTGCCTTCGTTGGCCTCGAGGAGCTTGTACTCGATGTAGCGAACGAGGTGGGGAAAGGTGGCGATCAGCGGTCGACCCAACGCGTCAAAGGTGCTGGGCCGGGCCTCGAGGGCCTCCGCATCGTCCCAGTCGTCAACGACGAGGCCGGGGCCGGACTGTCCTTTGGCGAGCTGGGCCAGCTTGGCGCTCACCTGGTCGATCAAAAAACCCAGATTGGTCATCGCGCCCCGGTCGGTGAAGAGGAAGGGCAGGAATCCACCACGCGCGAACTGAACGATATCCCAGTGATAGGGCGTCACCGCGTCAAAACGGTCCACGACCTCGGGAACGATCTCCCCTTCCCCGGGCCCGTGTGCGGGCGGGGCCAAAAACGCCACGCTCTGGAAAGGCTCGGCAGGCAGACCGAGGGCGCGGTAGTGATCCCGATCGTCATCGGAAAATTTCAGGTTCGGCTTGTCGAGGTAGAAGAGATCCTGTCCCTTGACATTGAAGATCAGGGTCCGGGCCTGGCCCGCCTCAGCGAGCACCCCCGAGCGGTAGAGGCTGTGGAGCAAAAAGAGGGCGTAACTGGTTTTGGCGGCCACCCCCGAGATGCCCGAGATGTTGACGTGACCACCCCGCCGACCGTCCAGAAACTCCAGGTTGATATAGGCGGGCTCACCGTTTCGTAACAGCCCCACCGGTAACCGCTCCTGCATATCGTCGTAGTAGAGCGCCCGAAAAAGGCGCTCGCCCCGGGCCAAAAAGACCGGCGACCCAGGACTCGGCGGCAGGTAGTCCTCGGGGTCGAGCCGGGTCACGCTCACGTGAGCCACGTAGGCGGTGTTCACGGGGAGGAGATTGTCTCGCACCAAAAAGGCGTCGGAATCAAACTGGCTCCCCTCGTGGAGCTTGACGACCTGATCGACCATGCCGAAATACCGCACCCGCTGCCCAGCATGCTCGCTCTCGGCATAGACCAGGTCGTCGAGCCTGAGCAAAGCACCGTCTTCCACGCCAACCCAAAACTCAAGGGGCGTCGCCTCCCGGCGACCGAGCACCACTCCGATCGGCTTCATCACCAAATCCATCCTAAACGACCACCCCCGTTAACCTCCCCTTTACCTTCCCCGGGGAAGATGACGTCGCTATGAAGGGAACGAAACTCCTCACCGCAATCGGTTTGGCCCTGGCCCTCTCCGCAGCAGGCACCGTCCTCGCCAGCAGCCACATGACCCAAAGCCAAGGCCCAAAGCTCCCGCCCAGCGTCCAGCAGGCCCTCGATCAGGGCGCCACCGTCACCTTCGTCGACGCGGATGGCAACGCCGTCTGGACCAGCACCCTCGGCCTCGAGCCCAGGAGCGACCTCCTGGCCCTCGCCACCAAGGTCATCGTCTATGACCCAAGCGGCAACGTCGTCCTCGAACTGCCGGTCGTCCTCGGCAACGACAACCACCCCCTGATCCAAACCCAAAACGGCACCGTCGAAGCCGAAGCGTTCGCCAAGGCCATGCTCCAGTCCCCCGGCATGCGCTCGGGCTTTGGCGAGGACTCGGGTCGCCTGGAAGGCTCCGAGCACCGCGGTCAGGACGAGGCCTCGATGCGCGAGGACAGTGAGCACAAAAAGGACGACATGGACCGCTCCGGCTCGATGCGTCGCGGCGACGACCGCCGGGGTCACGACGAGAGCGTGCGTGAAAGCCGCCGGCAGGACGACGACCACCGGGGCTCGATGTCCGAGCGTCGGGGCGGTGACGACCACGGCAAGCGCGAACACGGCGAAAACGACGACTAACGCCTGAAGACCACAGATTTTTCACCGCGAGGTCGGGGAGCAACCCTCCCCGACCTCGCCATTCGACGACGATCCGCCTAAAACCGACCCCGCTTGAGCTTGCCGGAGAAAAAGCCCTCCGGCGGGCTCGGGGGCATGCCCGGTCGCCAGCCCCAGGCCACGCGCAAGAGGTAAATCACCGCCGCAGCGTCCCAGGCCTGGGGGCGGCAGGCCGAAGGATAGGGCACCGGGGGCTCACCGGGCCGCCGGGGATAGCCGCCCACGAGTTCTGGCAAGCGGCGATCGGCCTGGCTGAGCGCGAGATCAAAGAGCGCCCGGGCGACCTTAATGGCCTCGCCCTGAAATCCATATGCGGCGAGCCCGCCGCTAAAGAGCGCGGTATCGTGAGGCCAGACCGAGCCGTTGTGGTAGGAAAGCGGATTGTAACGCTGCTCGCCCGCCCCCAGGGTCCGCAAGCCCCAACCGCTCCAGAGGGCTTCGGAAAAGAGGGTCCTGACCAGCTTTGACGCCGCCCATTCGGGAACGATCCCGCTCCAAAGCAGCTGTCCAGGATCTGAGCTTAAAACCCTGAGGGGCCGCTTGTCGCGATCGAGGGCAAGGGCGTAGGTGGCCAGGTCGTCCAGCCAGAAGCGACGGTGGAACGCTTCCCGAAGCGTCCCGGCCCGGGCCGCCCAGCGGGCCGCACTTTGGGGTTCGCCCAGGGCCTGGTAAAACTCGGCCGCCGCCTTATAGGCCCGGTAAGCATAGCCCTGCACCTCGCTCACCGCGAGGGGGGGCTCTGCGAGCTCGCCGCTGGCGTGGGTCATCGAATCGGAAGAATCCTTCCACGACTGCACCGAGAGCCCCCGCTGCCCCTGGGCCGAGAATTCGAGCAGCCCATCGCCGTCGGCGTCCCCGGCATCGAGCATCCAGGAAAGCGCCGCCTCCCAGGACCCGCGGAGTTCCTCGACCAGCTCGAGCGAGCCCGTCCAGAGCATGTGGGCGTGGAGCAGGATTAAAAAGAGGGGGGTCGCGTCCACAGTCCCGTAATAAGGTCCGAAGGGAACCTCGCCGAGGCGGGTCAGCTCGCCCTGGCGGAGTTCGTGGGGAATCTTGCCCGGGGCCTCGTCGCGCTCGGGAACGCTGGCGCGGCCCTGATGCGCGGCGAGGAAGCGCAACACCGCTTCGGTCACCTCCGGGGCAAAGGGTAGGAGCATGTAGGCGCTCAGCAGGCCGTCGCGTCCAAAGGGCGCGACGAACCAGGGGATGCCGGCCGCGGGATACGGCCCAAAAGGGGTCGCGATCAGAAGGGCCCTGAGGTCATCCACCGCCCGCTCGAGGACCGCCTGAGCTCGAGGGTCATCCAGAACGATCGGGAACTTCGCCCGCCACTCGTCGTACCCGGGCAACGGCGATGCCGCCGGGTCCTCGAGGGGGCTCAAAAGCCGGATCACCGCGCTGATCTGGACCTTTTCCCTGGGGAAAAGCCGGAAACGCCAGCGCCCGTCCACCGGGGGCGGTGAGAGCTCAACCCAGGTGGCAAACGCCAGACCATCTCCGGCCAGGTAGCGAAACCCAACCCGGTCTGCCCCACCAACCCGTTCCACCTTTCGCGGATGGCGCATCCAGCCGCGAACCTCGAAGAGATCGGCGAAGTCTGCCGCCAGCGTGAGGCGGAGATCGATGTCGGCAGGGTTCTGACCCGTATTTTCGAAGACCAGCCGATCGACGATCAGCCCTCGGTTGACCTTCAGCACCCGGCTCAGCCCGACGGCCTGATCGGGCCCAATAAGGCGCGCCCAGTGCTCGACGCGCGTGTCAGGCCTCGGCTCGTGGATGAGCAAAGGGGTGAAGTCCTCGAGGTGCCACACGTACCGGGATAGAAAGCGCGTATCGTGCCGGAAAGCGCCGGTCTCCCCGCCATCCACCCGGCCCTGGGCGTCGAGAACGAGGTAGGTATCGTCTTCTTTAAGCCCACGCGCACCGAATGACCATTGTCCAGCCATCGCTCGCCTCGCTAACCCTTCAAACCGCTAAACGAGACACCCTCGATGAAGTAACGCTGGAAAACGACGAAAAGGACGATGATCGGCACCATGGAGAGGAAAGCCCCGGCCAGGATGAGCCCCCAGTCGCCGACCTGGCCGTAGGCGTTCCGGAAAGAAAGCAGGCCGATGGGCAAGGTGTAGATGTCTTGCGGACTGGTCAAGACCACCAGGGGCCAGAAGAACTCGTTCCAGGTGCCTTGGAACACCAAAATCGTGAGCGCTCCCAACGCCGGGGTCGCCATGGGCAGCACGACGCGGAAGAAGGTCTGGGCGGGACTCGCGCCATCAATCAGCGCTGCCTCCTCGATTTCCTTGGGAATCGATTCAAAAAACTGCTTCATGATAAACACCGCGCTCGAGCCCACGACGCCCGATAGGATCAGCCCCCAAAGACTGTTGAGCAACGTGGGGGCGCCGAAAAGCCGCGACAAGCCGAAAATCCCATCCCGCAGAACCAGATAGTTGGAGATGAAGAGCACCTGACCCGGGACCATCATGGTAAAGAGCATGAGAAGAAAGAGCAGGTGCTTGCCCGGAAATCGCATCCTGGCCAGGGCGTACCCGGCCATGGCAGCGAAGAGGAGGTTCGTGATCACCTTAACCAAGGCAACGAAAAACGAGTTGACCGTCCAACGCCAAAAGAGGCTCTGACCGGTCGAGAGGCTTTTTGACTCCTTGAAGACCCGCACGTAGTTTTTCATCACGTAGCCGACCAGCCCGGGGGTCACGTTGTCCCAGCTCGCGACCCGCCCCCGGCGCTCGATGCGGTTCGGGGCCAGGGTCGCGGAAACGAAGCGCACCCCGGCCCGGAAGGCGCTCCGTGAGAGTTCAAGGTCCACGGGCAAGCGGTCGATGCGCGGCCCCGACCCCGGGTATTCGATCCGGATCCGGTAGCGGTAAAAGGTGCCCGGCTTTTCCGCCAGCGTCCCCGGAACCCGGGCAACCACACGCGGCGCCGCCACCTTGGCGTAATCGGCGGCAAAGGGTTCGTCGACGACCGCGCCCAGCCCCGCCCCGGCCCGGCGACGCGGAATACGCACCTCCGGCGGCTCAGCGCTCGCCCCCTGGGGGACGAAATAGGTGACCTCGAGGACCACTTTTGCCCCGGGGGCAAAACCGCCGAGCCAGGGATCGCCGGCTCCGGCAAGGCCGAGCTTCCAGGCCGCGCGCCAGTTGACCGGACTCACCTGGGCAAAACGGAAGCGGAAGGGCCACTCGAGGGGGTTATCCTTCAAGCTCGCCAGAAAGGACACGTAAAAGGGACCGATGAAGATCAGGCCGAAAAAGAGCAGGGTGCCGTAAATCCATCCCGCTCTGGCCCAACGCCGTCGCATGTAAAAGCGATCCATTCAAAACCCCCGTTCCGACACCCCAAAGCGCCGTTGCAAGAGGACCACCACCAGGGTGAGCAGCGCCAGCACGATGGCCGCGGCCGAGGCATCCCCGACGCGCGGGGTCGCCGCCGAGGGGAAGACGTTGTTGTAGACGTAATAGGCGAGGGTAATCTTGGACTCAAGCGGTGCGGCCGAACCGAAAAGCGCCACCTGGTCAAACAGCTGCAACGTTCCGATCAGCCCCAGGGTGATGACCAGGAAGGTCAAGGGGCGCAGCAAAGGCACGGTCACGTAGCGAAACTGCTGCCAGGGCGTCGCCCCGTCGATCGCCGCTGCCTCGTAGAGATTTTTGGGAACATCTTGAAGCCCGGCCAGATAGAGCAGCATGAAGGTCGGCACCGTGGTGTAGACGTTTTGCAAAATGATTGCCCAGAGTGGGATCGGAATCCCAAGCCAGGTGCGGCGGGTGTTGAGCCACACCAGGTTCACGGCCACGTCGCTCCGCGGTTCCACCACCCCGAACCACCAAAGAAACGCCGTCCCCACGCCGGCGAGCAACAGGGACACGGTGGCCAGCGCGGGGTCAAAAAAGTGCACCGGCAAGCCCCGTCGCCGCTCCCAGATCACCTGCAACGCCTGCAGGAGCAAAAACAGGCCCGCGGCGGTGGCGAGGATCGGCGCGTAGGTCAGGATCCAGCCGCTGGCGAAATTGACGAACCCTTTGCGCTGGTAGAGCCAGAGGAAGATCAAGGTTACGGCCGCGCTCGAGAGGATGCTTGGGATGTAGTAAACGGTGCGGAAAAAAGTGATCCCGACCAGTTTCTGGTTCAGCACGGCGGCGAGGCCGAGGGCCAGCACGGTTTGGGCCAGGGTGACGATCAGCGCATAGGCCAGGGTGTTTTTAAACGCCTGGACGAACAGCGGCTCCCGGAAAAGCGCCAGGTAGTTCGCGAGCCCCACCCATTTGGGGGAATGGAAGAGATCGTAGTCGGTGAAGCTGAAATAAAAGGTCCGCAAAAAGGCAAAAACGAAAAACACGAGCAGGGTGAGGAGGTAGGGGAGCAAAAAGGTCAGGGCGTAGACCGCTTCGACGAACCTCGCTCTTCGCATCGCACTCTCCATGGTGGAATTGCCCCGGCCATATTGCCGGGGCAATTCCCACTCAGCGCTTGCCGGTCAGCGCATCGAGCTTTTCCTGGGCGTCGGCGAGCGCCTGATCCACCGACTTCTCGCCAAGAAGCACCGAGGAAAGCGCATCATCGAGAATCTGCTTCCACTCGCCGCCATACTGCTGGAACTTAAACGGCAAAACGTGCCCTTTGAGCGAGCCCTGGAAGACCACCCGGTTCAGCTCGGGTTCTTTGCCGTAGCGCTGGAAGTAGGGGTTGTTGGCCAGGGCCTTCCGGCTCGGAATGGCAAGCCCCCGCTCGAGGACCCACTGCTGGGCCTCGGGGCTCGTCAGCGCCTTGAGCACCTTCACCGCCGCGTCCTTGACCTTCGAGCCCGAGTACAGGCTCCAGGAAACGGTGAAGATGTAGTTGCCGCGCTGACCGCTCACAGGATCCTTGGGCATGAAGGTGGTGCCGTAGGGCAGGTTCGGCGCCTGGTCACGCAGGAAGCCACCGATCCAGGCGCCTTCCATGGCGGTGGCGACGTTTTCGGTAGCGAAGCAGCCACCGGTCCAGCCCTGACCCATGTCCTGGGCCAACACGCCCACGCCGCGCTTTTTGAGCCCGGTGTACCACTCGAACGCCCTGCGGAAACGCGCATCGAGGACCGTCCGGCCGTTCTCGTCAAAGGGTTTCCAGCCGGTGGCGAAGGCAAAGGCACCGAAACGGGCGAAATCCGGCACCAGGCAGGTCCCGTCCACGTCCCCGAGCTTTTCCGCCACCTGCTTGAGCTTGGCCTCGAAGGTCGTCCAGGTATCCTGCTGGTCGGGGTAGGGCACGCCGGCTTCGTCGAAGAGGTCCTTGTTGTACTCGATGGCCAGGGTGTTGAAGTCCTTGGCGATGCCGTAGAGCTTGCCTTTATAACGGAAGGCATCGACCAGACTGGGGATAAAGGCCTGGATCTCTTCCTTGGTGAAGTAGTCGTCCAGGGGCGCGACCTTACCCGAAGCGAAGACGCCTTCGGACCAGAACACATCAACGTAGAAGAGGTCCGGCGCGGTTCCCGCTGAGAGGGCGTTCAAAAGCCACTGGGTGTAGTCGCCTTCGATCGGTTCATAGACGACCTTGATGCCCTCTTTGTCCATCATGGGCTGCACGACTTCTTTAAGCAGCCCGTTCACAACGGCGATGTCTGTGCCGCCCCAGCCCGAGATACGAACCGTGGTCTGGGCCAAAGCCAGCCCCAAAAGGGCGGTGAGGATCACCAACAACCGCTTCATGGAAAACCTCCTCGAAAGAGGATCACTACGCAAAAACCCTTGGCCTCGCTGCTCAAACCGAGCAGCCCTTACCTCACTCTTCCCCCCAGTCCCCACCTCCCTTCGCCGTGGTCCCCCTGACCACCAGCTGCACCGGGACCCGCACCCCGTGCGGGGTGTGCCCACTCAGGGCCTCCTGCAACAGGGTGCCGACGGTGCGGGCGATGGCGGCGATATCCTGCCGCACCGTGGTCAGCCCGGTCCCGAGCCCGGGCAGGTCGTCGTAACCGACGAGGGAGACCGAAGCGGGCACCGAAAGCCCGAGGTCGGAAAGCGCCGCCTGGGCACCGATCGCCATCTCGTCGCTCGCCGCGAACACGGCGCTAAAACGCAATCCCCCTTCCCAGGCGCGGCGCAGCACGCGATAAGCGCTGAGCGAGGAAAAGTCACCATCGAGCACCAGCTCTTTTCGGAAGGGGACCCCGTACTCCATGAGCGCACGCTTGTAGCCCGAAAGCCGCTCGCGCCCCGCCTGGTGGTGAAGGTGGCCGGTGAGATGAAGGATACGCCGGTGCCCGAGCTCAAGCAGGTGCCGGGTGGCGAGATACCCGCCTTCCTCGTCATCCGGGGCCACCCAAAAGGCGCCGGGATAGACGCCAACCAAAACGAAAGGCGTCCCTTCGCGGAAAAGGCGCTCAAGGCGAGGGTCGTGATCGTGGGCGCCGAGCAGAACGTAGCCCCGGGCGGGCTCGAGCGGCAGTCCTGCCGGATCGGTCGCGACCTCGCGGACGAGGAATCCCTCCCGCCACAGAGCTTCGGTGAGGTGTTCGTAGAGCAGGGTGAAGTACGGCGTAAAGCGGGGCATGCCCGGGACCTGGAGCACGCCGATGGTGCTGGCCGCCCCGCCCGAGAGCTCGCGAGCCACGGGGTTGGGCGCGTACCCGAGCTGCCGGACCGCCTCGAGCACCCGGGCCCGGGTTTCGGGGCGCACCCCCTTCCGACCGTTCAAGACCCGGCTCACGGTGCCGATGGAAACCCCGGCCAGCTTGGCCACCTCGTGAATGGTTACCTGCCCGCGCTTGTCCGACCGCACCCACGACCTCCTTGTAAACGTTTACATCCTCGGACCGCGCCTATTATAGCAGCTAAGTCCCGGCCGTCAATGAAAACGTTTACGGCCGGGGATGCAAAGGCGTTTGCGCGAGACTTGCGGGCTTATCTGACCTTCCAGACCAGGAGCTTGGCCTCAATGCGTCCGAACAAATAGAACAATACAAGCACGAAAGCCATGATGAGGACGATCAAGGCCAGGGTGAGCGAGGCATTATAAGTGCTCTGAGCAAAGGAGAGTAGGTAGCCGAGCCCCCGGCTCGCCGCGACGAACTCGCCGACCACCGCCCCGGTGAACGCAAAGCCCACCGCCACCTTCAGCGAGGAGAGCACCCAGGCCATGACCGAGGGGAGGTAGACCTCGGTGAGCAACCAGCGCCGCCCGCCGCCCAGGGTGCGAACCCGTTCGACCAACCGCGGATCCACATCCTTGACGCCAGAGTAGACCGCGAAGAAGACGAGCACGGTGACCAGAACCAGCGAGAGCGCCACCTTCGAACCGAGGCCGATCCCGAACCAGATCACCATGAGCGGCGCCAGGATCACCCGGGGCACGGCGTTAAAGAGCATCATGATCGGTTCGAAGAGGTCTGCGGCCAAGGGGACCAGGGCGGCGAAAAGCCCAAGGCCGCCGCCGATGAGGAGCCCCAGGAAAAGGCCGAGCAGGGCGGCGGCGAAGGTGGCCTCGAGGTGGGGCCAGATCTCACCCCGGACGAAAAGGCCAATCAGGACCGCCACGATCTGGTGCGGCGGCGGGGCGTAAAAGGGGTTGATCCAGCCGAGGAGCCCCCCCACTTCCCACAGCGAAAGTAGCCCCAGCAAGCTCAAAGCGCGGCGCACCGGACCATCTCCTCGAGGTCCTCCCAGAGCTGTTTCACCATGCGTCCGAAACGGGGGTCGGCCTTGATCCCCACCGGATCGCGCGGCCTTGCAAATGGCACCGGGTAGTGCTTTTTGATCCTGGCCCCTGGGCCCCGGCTGAGCAGCGCCACCCGGTCGGCCAGGGCCAACGCCTCCTCCAGGTCGTGGGTGACCAGCAAGACCGCGATCCCCGATTTTTCAACCCAGGAGAGCAGATCCATGGTCACTTCCATGCGCACGATGGCGTCGAGAGCGGCGAAGGGCTCGTCCATGAGCAAAAGGCGGGGGCGGAGCGCCAGCACCTGGGCCAGGGCCACCCGCTTGCGCTGACCTCCAGAGAGCTGGTGGGGGAAGCGGTCACCAAGGCCCTCCAGCCCCAGCCGGGCCAGCCAGGCCTCGGCCTCCTCGAGGGCCTTTTTCCGCTCCCAGCCCCGCATCAAAAGGCCGAGGGCGACGTTTTGGCGCGCGCTCCGCCACGGCAAAAGGGCGTCCTCCTGGAAAAGGTAGCCAACGGCGTCGCTTTGAATCGAAAGCGTGATCTTCCCGGAGGCAACGGGTTGAAGCCCGACCACCGAGCGCAAGATGGTACTCTTACCGCTGCCGGACGGACCGACCAAACTGACGAACTCCCCGGCACCGACCTCCAGGTCCACCCCATCCAAGACCAGGTGACCACCGATCTCTACGCGCAGATCCTCAACTTTTAGCACCTTCGAGCACCTCGGGCAAGAAGAGTTCTCTCCACTGAAAGCCTGCTGGGAGCAATCCGGCGAGCTTTTGCGCCTCGACCACCCGCGCCGCGGCCTCAAGATCGAGGCGGGTGGTGCGCGGGTAGATGCTCTTGCGATAGCGCTCGACGATCGCATCGAGCTGCTTGCGGTTCCCACCGGCGATCAGCGCCGAGGGCAGGGCGTCGACGATCAAGCGCCCGGGGGCGGCGTGGATGAACTCGAGCGCGGCCTCGAGCGCCTTCGAAAGCCGCCGCATCTCATCCAGCCGCTCCTCCACCTCGTCCTTTCGCACCACCACCCCTAAAAAGGCATAGCTCCCGCCGAGGTAGCGCCGCGTCTGTTCCAGATCCATGAAGTTGACCAGGACGCGTCCCCCCTGGGCCAGCAACAAGGTCAGCGCCGGTTCCTGCACCATGCCCGCCTCCAGATGGCCGACGCGAAGCGCCTCGAAGAGGTTCGGACCCATGGTGGCAAAGCGGATCCGCGAGGCATCCACCCCCGCCTTGGCCAGGAGGTAGAGCAAGAGCGCGTGGTCGGCATTCCCCAGCGCCGAGATGCCGACGGTCTTGCCCTCGAGGTCTTCTAGGGTCCGGATCTTCGCGCTCGCCTTCGGCGCCACCGCGAGCGCGAAGAGGGGGAGCCGCCCGCTGGCGGCAAAGCGCCGGATCGGGGCGCCGTTTTTATAGGCCTGCAGCTGGGCATCGAGGCTGGTGGCGGCATAATCCACCGCCCGCCCCACCAGCGCCTGGAGGGCCGCCCCGCCCCCGCGCGCGTAGATCAGCTCGACGTTTAACCCCTGCTCGGCGAAATAGCCCCGCTTCTGGGCCACCACGTAGGGCAGAATGCATAGCGTCTGCGAGCAAAAGGCCAAGCGGATTCGCCTGCCTTTGGCAAAGGCCAAGCCCCCAGCCGCCAGTCCCAAAACCCCTCCGATGAATCGTCTCCGGTCGAGCCCGCAGCAATCCATAACCCCTCCTCGCCTCCATATATGCCCATGAGCCTTATATTGTCAAGGGTATAGGGTCACGAATCGATTCCGGCGGCGCGGTCAGCCGGCAATCCAGCGGCTCACCGCCCGGCGAATGAGCTCACGGCTACCCATGCGGCGGCGCAACTCGCGCTCGAGCCCGCCCACCGGAACCAGGTTCGACGGTGCCCGCGGATCCCGGTAGGGCTCCGAGGCCAGGCGAACCAGGGCATCGAGGGCATACCGCGCCAGCAGGACGGCCTCCTCGGACCCCTCGGCGTCGGTCTCGACCCGGACTAGGCCGCTCGCAGCGCTGTACGGCGTGGAAGGGTGGAGCGGGAGCCGGATGTACCAGCTGAAAAACGCCCTGGGCGTCCGGCGGGCTTCAGGCGGGACCGCGAAGACCGGGGTTCGCTCGCCGGCCTTTAAAGCGGCGAGGATCGGCTGGTGCTCGGGGGCGAGATAACTCTGGTAGTGGCTTTTGACATAACCGATGCGGCTTTTGGTCACCTTTCCCCCCGACTCCGGCTGGTAAAAAAGCGGGCCGTCGTGAATCACCAGCGCCTCGGGAACGCGCCTCGCCCAGGTCTCACCGAGCGCCCACTCATCGCGGCGCCGAAGGGCCCTCGCTCTTTGCAAAAGCCCTTCGTGATCGAGCTCGGGCGTGCGGTGGAAGGTGTAGGCGAGTCGGGGGCCGAGGATCAGATCCTCACCCTCCGGGGCCAAAAACACCCGCCGGACGCTCAGCGGTTCGGCGAAAGTCACGCCCCCCGCATCCCTGAGCACCGCCCCCACGGCGTAGGAAAACAAAAGGCCGAGGGAACGCCCCTCGACCCGTACGAACGCCTCTGCCCGCTCCACCCCATCGACGAACACCCAGGGGCCCGGGTGCGTAAGCGCGTCGGACACCGGGGCCCAGGGGGTTTCAACCGGGCGACCCGCCAGCGCCGGGCGGGCCTCCTCCCCCCAAGCCCCGCTTTGATCGGGGTCCCAGGCCTCCAGCTTCAACCGCACACCGGCGCCCCCTACTTCTTCACCCGATCCAGCGCCTCCCGGGCCTTGGTGAGCTGAGGGTTGACCTTGAGGGCCTCGGCATACTGCGCCCGGGCGCCCTCGAGGTCACCGTAACGTTCATTCGCGACCCCGAGCCAGTAGTGATAGTCGGCGCTCTCCGGTGCCAGCACCACCGCCTTGGTCAGGTAGTAGCGCGCTTTTTCCGGGTCATTCTTTTGCAAATAGGCCTGTCCCAGGTAGTAGTAGGCTTCGGGGTAGGAAAGCGGGCGCAGGTCGACCGTTTTTTCCAGGGCCTCGATGGCGCCCTCGAGGTCCCCCTGCTTCAGCCGAACCTGGCCCAGGTAATCCCAGGCCAGGGCGTTCTTCGCATCGAGCGCGACCGCATCGGCCAGGACTGACTCGGCCTTTTTGAGATCGCCCCGCACCGCGAGCAAAGCCCCGTATCGGGCCCTGAGGTAGGCGTCTTTCGGCGAAGCCTTCACCGCCCGCTCAAGCGCGGTGATGGCGGCGTCGAGCTTGCCCATATTCAGGTGGGCCATGGCCAGGTTATAGAGCAAGAGCGGGTCATCCGGCCGCAGGCTCAGCGCCTTCTGAAACGCCTCGACCGCTCTATCGCCCCGATCCATCAGCCGGTAGACGAGGCCCTCCTGGGTGTAGACCGAGGGGTCGTTGGGAGAGACCCGCTCGGCGTCTTTAAGCACCGAAAGCGCCCGGGCCAGGTGGACCTTGGCCGCGTCTCGGTCGTCGGCCTCGACGTAGAGCCG
Organism: Vulcanithermus mediatlanticus; assembly: GCF_055385885.1. Taxonomy (NCBI): domain Bacteria; kingdom Thermotogati; phylum Deinococcota; class Deinococci; order Thermales; family Thermaceae; genus Vulcanithermus; species Vulcanithermus mediatlanticus. Next base: position 105,135 of record NZ_AP042385.1, read on the forward strand.
CGCGTAGGCTTCGGCCAGCGCCACGTAGGCCGGCGTGAATTTGGCGTCGAGGGCGATCGCGCGCTTGAGGTTCTCGATGGCGGGGTTGACCAGCCCCAGCTTGAGCTGCACCCGCCCCAGGCCATAGAGCGCCCGCGAGCTCTGGGGCTCCTTTTCCACCGCTTGCTTAAAGGCAATCAGTGCGGCGTCGTAGGCACCCTCGGCATAGTACTCGTTGCCGAGGAGCATCCAGGCCTCGGGGGTGAGCTGGGCATTCTCTTTCGTCCCCTGGGCCATGGCGGTGGCCATCAGGGCCACGGTTAGGAAGGGGTAAAACCAACGGCGCATCTCTCCTCCTAAAGAATGTACCTGGAAAGGTCTTCGCGGGCCATCACCGAATCGAGCCGTTCCCGGACATAGGCCTCGGTGACCACGACCTTGCCGAGCTCGGTCTGGAAGCTGATCTCTTCCAGGACGCGCTCGAGCACCGTGTGCAACCGGCGGGCCCCGATGTCCTCGAGTTCCTGGTTCGCCCGGTGTGCGTAACGGGCCACCGCCCGGATGGCCTCGGGCGTAAACTCAACCTCGGTGCCGTCCGCAGCCAAAAGCGCGGTGTACTGGCGGATCAGCGAAGACTCGGTCTGGGTCAGGATCTTCTCAAAATCCTCGGCAGAAAGCGGCGTGAGCTCGACGCGGATGGGAAATCGCCCCTGCAACTCGGGGATGAGGTCCGAGGGCTTGGCCACGTGGAAGGCGCCGGCCCCGATGAAGAGCACGTGCTCGGTCGAGATCGGCCCCAAACGGGTATTCACGACGGTCCCCTCAACGATGGGCAAGAGGTCGCGCTGGACGCCCTCGCCGGATACATCGGGGCCCCGCACCCCGTCGTTGGAAGCGATCTTGTCGATCTCGTCGATGAAGACGATGCCGTCCTCCTGGGCCCGGCGCACCGCCTCCTGGCTCACCTCTTCCTTATCCACCATCAGCTCGGCTTCCTGAGCCTTGAGCACCTCGCGCGCCTCGCGCACCCGCATACGCCGGCGAGCGCGGCGCTTCGGGAGCAACCCCGAGAGCATATCGGAAAGCCCTTGCATCTGCTCGCCACCCAGCATGCCCATGAACGGGAGCTGGGGCTCCTCAGCCACCTCGATCTCGACCAGGCGCTGATCGTGACGGCCGGCCTCGACCTCATAGAGCGGGGCCCCGAGCAAGCTCGCCAGCTGCTCGTTGGCGCGGCGGAGCGCCTCCTCGGCCACCTCGGCGGTCTTTTCCTGCATCACCAGCTGGTAGGCCACTTCGGCCAGATCCCGAACGATCGAGTCCACGTCGCGGCCGACGTAACCGACCTCGGTAAACTTGGTGGCTTCGATCTTCAAAAAAGGCGCCCGCGCCAGACGGGCAAGGCGTCTGGCGATTTCGGTCTTCCCCACCCCGGTCGGGCCCATCATCAGGATGTTTTTCGGAATCACTTCCCGGGCCAATTCCGGGGGGAGCTTCTTGCGCCGGTAACGGTTCCTTAGCGCTACCGCCACCGCGCGCTTGGCCTCGCTCTGGCCAATCACGAATTTGTCGAGCTCGGCGACGATCTGGGCCGGCGTGAGTTCGGTCATGATGTCTCCCCCAAAGTCAATACGGTGATCTCGCCCCCAGAGTAAATATCGACCTCGGCAGCGATGCCGAGGGCGGCGCGAACGATCTCGGGCGCGGAGAGATCGCTGTGTCTGAGCAGGGCCTTGGCCGCAGAGAGCGCGTATGCCGAACCACTCCCCACGCCCAAAACGGGCTCGTCGGGCGCGATCACCTCACCCGAGCCCGAAAGGAGCAGCATCTGTTCGCGATCAGCCACGATCATCATCGCTTCCAGCTGGCGCAGGATGCGATCGGTCCGCCACAGCTTGACCGTTTCCACCGCGGCCCTGAGCAGGCTGCCCCGAGCCGCGCGGAGTTGCTCTTCGAACTTCTCCAAAAGGGTAAAGGCGTCGCCGACGCTGCCGGCAAACCCGGCCAGGACGTCGCCCTCGAGGCGGCGCACCTTGACGGCGCCGCGCTTCATGACCGTGTTGCCCAAGGTCACCTGGCCGTCGCCGGCCAGCGCGGTCACACCGTCCTTGCGGACCGCCAGGATCGTGGTGCCATGGAGTGCACTCATCAGCATTGAGGCTAACCGGGGCGGGTTAAGTCGGGGTGAGAGGCGGCCTCGACGCCCGGCAGCAACGCGCGCAGCCAGCCCTCGAAGGCCTGAATCCCCCGCCGGTACATCTCGAGGCGCCGCTCTTTCTTCGACCCCCGGGTCCGTACCGCCGGCACCAGCCCCCAGTTCGCGTTCATCGGCTGGAAGTTCTCCGGATTGGCACGGGCTAAAAATCGCACCAGACCCCCGAGCATGCTCGCCTCTGGCGGCACCACCGGCGCCTGGCCATGGATCCACCGGGCTGCGTTCAGCCCGGCCAGCCATCCCGTGGCGGCGGACTCGAGGTAGCCTTCCACCCCGGCCAGCACCCCAGCGACGAAGACACGCGGCAGCGACTTGAGCGCCAGAGATTCATCGATGAGGCGCGGCGCGTTCAGGTACGTGTTCCGGTGCATCACCCCGTAGCGCACGATCTCTGCATGCTCAAGCCCCGGAATCAGCCGCACCACCGTCTTTTGGTCCCCCCACTTGAGGCCGGTTTGAAAACCCACCAGGCTCCACATCCGCCCGGCCCGGTCCTCACGGCGGAGCTGGACCACGGCGAAGGGGGTCTTTCCGCTGCGCGGATCGGCCAGGCCCACCGGCTTGAGCGGGCCGAAAACCGGCGTTTGATAACCCCGCCTGGCGAGTTCCTCAATCGGCATGCAGCCCTCGAAGAACTCGAGCTTTTCCCAGTCGTGCGGCGTGTGCCGGCGGGCGCAGGCCAAAGCCTCGTAAAAGCGACGGTATTCCTCCTCGCTCATCGGGCAGTTGATGTAGTCGGGATCTTGATCGTAACGACCCGCGAAGTAGCAGACATCCATGTTGATGCTTTCAAAGAGCACCACCGGTGCCGCGGCGTCGTAGAAGGCGAGGAAGTTGTCGCCGAGCAAACCCCGCAGATGCTCGGCCAGCCCGTCCGAGGTCAGCGGCCCGGTGGCCAGCACCACCGCACCGTCTTCCGGCAGCCGCGTCACTTCCTGACGGATCACCTCGATGCGGGCATCCCCCGACACCCGTTCGGTGATGTAGCCGGCGAAGATCTCCCGATCCACGGCCAGGGCCCCTCCGGCAGGCACCCGGGCACGGTCCGCGGCTTCCATCACCACGCTCCCCGCGCGACGCATCTCCGCCTGCAAAAGCCCCTTGGCGTTGGTCTCGCTCTCCCCACCGAGCGAATTCGAGCAGACGAGCTCTGCCAAGCGGTCGGTCTGGTGAGCGGGGGTCATCTTGCTGGGGCGCATCTCGTAAAGGCGCACCCGCGCCCCGAGCCGGGCGGCGGCCAAGGCCGCCTCGCTGCCGGCGAGTCCGCCACCGATGATATGGAGCGTGCCGTCGTTCACAGGGCGAGTGTAACCGGGCGCGGGCTGCTGGAAGGTAAGGCCACCCCTTTTGGGGCCAGGGGGTAGTTTAGAACTATGGCACGCACCATGCTCTTTTCACCCTGGAAACAGCGCGACCTCGAAGTGAAAAACCGCATCGTGATGTCACCGATGTGCATGTACCGGGCGAAGGACGACGGCAAGGTGACCCCCTGGCACCAGATCCACTACGCCACCCGGGCCGTGGGCGGGGTGGGGGTGGTGATGCTCGAGGCCACCGCGATCACGCCACCCGGACGCATCAGCCCCCATGACTTAGGGCTTTGGTCGGACGACCAGATTCCCGCCCTCGCCACGCTCACCCGCACTCTGAAAGAACTCGGCGCCGTGCCGGCGGTTCAGCTCGCCCACGCGGGGCGAAAGGCGGGGGTCAACCGGGAAGGGCGCCCGATCGACGGCTGGACCCGCATCGCTCCCAGCGCCCTGCCCTTTTCGCAGAACTTCCCGGCACCGAGCGCCATGTCGGATGAGGATCTCGAGGCCACCCGAAAGGCCTGGGTGGCGGCGGCGGAACGGGCGCTCGCCGCGGGGTTTGAGGTCATCGAGCTGCACATGGCCCACGGCTACCTCATGCACCAGTTCCTCTCTCCGCTCTCAAACCAGCGCACCGACGCCTACGGCGGGCGCTTGGAAAACCGCATGCGCTTTCCTCTCGAGGTGGCCCGGGCCGTCCGCGCCGTCTGGCCCGATTCGAAACCGCTGTGGGTCCGGATCTCGGCCACCGACTGGGCCGAGGGCGGCTGGGACCTCCCGGACTCGATCGCCTTCGCCCGAGCCCTCAAGACGATCGGGGTCGACCTGATCGACGTCTCGTCCGGGGGGACGCTGCCGAACGTCAGGCCGCCGGTGGCCCCGGGGTACCAGGTACCCTTCGCCGCCCGAATCCGGGCCGAGGCTCAAATCGCCACCGGGGCGGTGGGGCTCATCACCCAACCCGAACAGGCGGAGACCATCCTGCAAAGCGGGCAAGCCGACCTCATCTTCCTCGGGCGGACCCTGCTTCGCCACCCCTACTGGCCGATCGAAGCCGCCCTAAGCCTTGGGGAGCCCCCCGAAATCCCCCGCCCCTACCTGCGCGCTTATCCTCGAGGGTAGGCAAAGGCCCCAGCGAGTGCGCTGGGGCCTTCCCTTCCCGATCGCCTTTTTTCGAGGGTGACGGCGCGAGAATGGCGGTGGTTGGCGTTTGCCGCGGCGGGTTCCTTAGCTTGAGATCTTCTTGCCGCGCTCGTCGTACCGGTAAAAGCCCTGGCCGCTCTTTTTCCCGAGCATCCCCGCCTGGACCATCTTCTTCAAAAGCGGCGAGGGACGGTACTTCGAGTCATTGAAGCCCTCGTAGAGGACCTCCATGATGGCGAGTACGGTGTCGAGGCCGATAAAGTCGGCCAGCTCCAGCGGTCCCATCGGGTGGTTCATGCCGAGCTTCATTACCGCGTCCACCGCCTCGGGCGTCGCCACCCCCTCGAACACCGCCTGGATTGCCTCGTTGAGCATGGGGATGAGCACCCGGTTGGAAACGAAACCGGGGTAGTCGTTCACTTCAACCGGCGTCTTCCCCATTCGCCGGGCCACCTCGACCACCACCCCGGCGGTCTCGTCGGAGGTCCGGTGCCCCCGAATCACCTCGACCAAAACCATGAGGGGGACCGGGTTCATGAAGTGCATGCCGATGAAACGCTCGGGACGGCTCGTGGCCGAAGCCAGTTTGGTGATGGGGATCGAGGAGGTGTTGGAGGCCAGGATACCCTCGGGTTTCACGATGGCGTCGAGACGCTCAAAAAGCTCGACCTTGGCCGCCTCGTTCTCGATGATGGCCTCCACCACCAAGTCGCAATCGGCGAAGTCCTCAAGCGAAAGCGTGGTCTGGATGCGGGCGAGCGTGGCATCGTGCGCTTCCTGGGACAGCTTTCCCTTTTCGACGAACTTGGCCAACGAGCGCCGAATGGCGTTCATTCCCCGCTCGAGGAACCGCTGTTCAACGTCGCGCAAAACCACGCTAAAACCGGCCTGGGCCGCGACCTGAGCGATGCCCGAACCCATCTGCCCCGCACCGACGACGCCGATCTTCCTCACTTCCATCGCGTACCTCCGCCCTTCAATTTACCGTTGTCGGGCCTCAGTCGAGCCCCTCGAGCACCAAACCCCGGCGCTCGGCCTCGGTGTAGAGCGCGTACTCCACCCCATCCAAAAGCGCCCGCCAGGCAGCCTGGATCATATCGGCGGAGATGCCGATGGTGGTGAAGCTCCGCCGACCGTCGTCGAAGGTGATGGTGACCCGGGCCTTGAGCTCGGCCCTGGTCCGGTGGTAGAAGGTCTTCACCCGCACCGACTTCAAGCCCAGACCTCCGACATAGGCCCCCAGTTCGCCAAGGCCGCTCCTCGCGTCGCTCAGCGCCTCCTTGAGCACGGTGAAGAGGGTGGTGATGGGCCCCGCGCCTTCGGCGGCGACGTACTCGGTCCGATTGCCGAGCTGCACGCGAAGGCTCGCTTCCACCACCGGCTGCACCTTGCCGCGGATCACCTCGAAAAGGCGCAGGCGCTCGACGGCGATCCAGGGCCGGAAGCGGCCGGTGAGCTTGCCCAGGATGAGCTCGTAACTGGCAGCAGCATCCTCGTAGGTGTACCCTTCCCGCTCAAGGCGCAAGAGCTCCTCCCGGATCCGCTGGTTGGCGGCGGTATCCTCTGTGAGGTCTACGCCAAAGCGGCGGGCCAGGGCCTCGAGGTAACTGGCCCGGGCAATCCCGGGGAAGAGCAACCGCCGTTCGTTCCCCACCGCCTCCGGGGGGATCGGTTCGTAGGACTCGGGGTCGGAGAGCACAGCTGAAATGTGTGCGTGGGTACGGTGAGCAAACACCTTGTAGCCCACGAAGGGGTGGTAGTCGAGCTCGCCCACGCCGACCTTGTTGACGATCGCCCTCACCACCGGCGTCAAGTGGCGGAGCGCTTCATCGGAAACGGCGTCAATGCCCATTCGCAGCTTGAGAATGGGCAAAAGGGTGGCGAGGTCGGTGATGCCGCAGCGGGCCCCGTAACCGCCCATCGAACCCTGAACGTGCCGGGCGCCGGCCTCGATGGCAGCGATGGCCGCCGCCACCGCGAGCCCGCCGTCGTTGTGGCCGTGAAAGCCAACCGGAACCTCCCCCGCCACGTCCACGACCTGCCGGGTGTAGGCCTCGATTTCCCGCGGCAGCGTCACCCCGTTGGAATCTCCGAGGTCAATGATGTCGGCGCCGGCCTCGAGCGCGGCCCCGACCACCGCCATGGGGTAGTCGCAACCCCGACGGCAGGCGTCGAAGAAGTGCTCGGCGGTGAAGATGACCTCCTTGCCTTGATCCTTGAAGTAGGCCACGGTATCCCGGACCATGCGCAGGTTTTCCTCGAGTGAGGTCCGGATCACCTTCTCCACGTGGAGCTCCCAGGCCTTGCCGTAAACGTGCACGGTCGGGGTTTCGGCCCGGAGCATCACCTTCACGTTGGGATCGCGCGAGGGCGGGGTTTCCGGCCTGCGGGTCGATCCAAACACGGTCAGCTTGCCGCGAAGACCCATCTCGCGTGCCCGCTCGAAGACCTCCAGGTCTTCGGGGAACTGGTAAGGCCAGCCGGCCTCGAGATAGTCGATCTCCAGTTGGTCGAGCAGCTCGAGCACCTCGAGCTTGTCCTCGACGGTGAAGGAAACCCCCTCCGCGAGCATCCCGTCGCGCAAGGTCGTGTCCAAAAGGGTCACGGGTTTCATGGTTCCACCTTAACCCCATTCAAGGCGCGCTGCCTTCTTCCGGGCTCGGGGGTTCGAAAAGGGGAATCCGGTAGACGCCAACGCCCCCCTGCCCCAGCCACAAATAGCGCCAGGCGGCGGGGGCAAAGAGCGAGCCCCGGCCCTCAACCACCTCCAGCGTCTTCGGCGGCTCGCCGTAGGCCACGAGGTAGCGACCGGCAGGAAGGCTGAACAGAAACCTCACCCCCCGCACCCGGACCCGCCGCCGGGCGTAGCGCAGCCGGACCCGATCGCCCCAGCGACAAACCCCCTGCTCGCAAACCAGGGAAAGGTACCCCCGGTCGGTGGGAAGGCCGAGACGAACCTCCGCCGAAAGGGGGAGGACATAGCGCCGATCGACCGACCCTGGGGCCAGGGTCTCATGGAGGAAACCGTTGACGATCAGGGCCACCGGAACCGAGGTCGTCCCGGCGAGCGTAAACGAGACCACCCAGCCCTCCTCCCAAAAACGGTGGAGCTCTAGGGCAAAGGGCTGGTAGGCGAACTCCTGTACCGCCACCGTGCGCTCGCCTCGGGTCACCACCGCCACCGCCGTGTGGGTGAACTGCCCCTGCAAAAGGTTTTTTCGGTGGGGCGGGCTCTGAAGCCAGGCCTCGACCGCCCGGGCGGCGAAGTCACCCGGGCGTTTGCCATCGAGCTCGTAGAGGTTCTCCGCGACCTTGACCGCGAAGACACCGGCACGCCAAAAGCGCGCCTCGGGGGTCGGTCCCCCCGGGCCCTGGTGTCCGAAATAGCCCCGGGCGATCATGTCCTCGGCGTGGGCGCGCGCCGCCCGGTAGAGCTTCTCGTCAAAGGCCAGCGCCTGGAGGCCCCGGGCGAGCCGGGCCCGGTTGGCCTCCTTAAGGACAGCCTCTTCGAGCGGCGAAACGGCGAGAACGCGAACCGCCAGGAGGGCGAGAACCAGGGGCAGCCAGCGCCGCATCGCCCCACCCTTCATCCAGGTCCGAGCCGGTAAAAGAGCGCCGAGGCAAAGGGGTCATCCTCGAGGACCTCGAGCACCGCGCGCCGGTCCACGGCCTTCACCTTGGAAAGAACATCCGAAAGAGGTTCGTAGGTCTCGGTGTAGACGTAGCTGAGCCCGAGGTGAAACAGCCGGCTCATCGGTGTCTCCCCGGCAAAGACCACCGAGGTCGCCATCTTGGTCTTGGCCCGCTCGATCTCATCCTCCCCCGGTGTATCCCGCCGCAGTTCGGCCAGCACCGCCTCGAGCGCCTCGGCCACGCTGGCTTCGTTTTCCGGCCGGGCGCTGGCGTAGACGTAAAAGCTCCCGAGGCCGTCGTTCTCCTCGTGCCCCGCCCCGAAGGACTCCACCAACCCGGTATCAAAGAGCGCCCAGTAAAGCCGGCTCGAACTGGCGTCCCCGAGCAGGTGGGCGAGGATCGAGGCGGGGTAGCGGCGCGGATCACGGGCCGCATACCCCGGGGCCATCACGACGAAGTACGTCTGCCGCGCTCGCTCGTAGGTCTCGCGCACCGCCTCGCGACTCGGGGCGTGGGGCGGGTAGGCTCGCGGCGCCTCACCGCTCGGCCAGTCCTCGGTCAGCGCCGCCGCCAGATCCAAAACCTCGTGCCAGTCGATCCGCCCGGCAAAGGCGAGCACCATGTTCCCCGGCAGGTAGCGGCGGCGGTGGTAGTCCACCATCTGATCGCGGGTGAGCCGGGTGATGCTCTCGGTGGTTCCGAGGACGCTCTTGCCCAAAGGATGCCCCCGGAAATAGCGGGCCCGCGCCCGCTCAAAGGCCACCGACTCCGGCCGGTCGGCATAGAGAGCGATCTCCTCGAGGATCACCTTCTTCTCGGTCTCGAAGTCTTCCTGGCGAATCGCCGGGCGCATCAAGCGGGTCAACAGCCGCAAAAGCTCGGGAATGAGCTCAGGGAGCACCGCACCGTAAAACACCGTGTTTTCCTCGGAGGTGTAGGCGTTGTACTGCGCCCCCAGGCGGTCAAAGGCCAAATTGACCTCCAGGCCCGTCAGCGTCTCGTCCCCTTTGAAGACCATGTGCTCGAGGAAATGGCTCACCCCGGCGAGAGACTCGGGCTCGTCGCGGGCACCGGTTTTGACGAAGTAGCCCATGGCGGCGCTCGCGGCGTCGGGGTCGATCTCGGCGATCACGGTCAGCCCGTTTTGCAAACGCGCCAGTTGAAACTCAACACTCACGACGCCACCTCCAAAGGTCCGAGCACGCCTTCCCAGGGTTCATCGTAGGGATGGCGGGCCAAAAAGGCGTTCATTCGCTCCAGATCCACCGCCTCGACCTCGCGTTGCATCTCGGAGAGCGTCCTCGGGCGGCCGAAGAGGAACACGTCCCGCACCAGCGCGCCGACGCGGGCCCTGGCCGACTCCCCCTGCATGACGAGTGCGCTCTTCACGCCGATCTTGGCCCGGTCAAGCTCCTCCCCGCTCACGCCCGCGGCGAGCCGGGCGATCTCTTCCTTTAAAAGCCCAAGCGTCGCCTGAGCCCGCTCGGGCGTGGTCCCCGCGTAGGCGGCCAGGTACCCCCAGCCCTTCACCGAACCCGGGCTGGCGTGGACCGAGTACACGAGACCCCGCTTCTCTCGAATCTCGGTGAAGAGGCGGCTGCCCATACCTCCCGAGAGCACCTGGGCCGCGAGCCGGGCGACGTAGAAATCGGGGTGGCCCGGGGGAACGTCACGGTAATAAAGGCCGATTTGCACCTGGGCGGTCTGTTCCGGCCAGTGCCGCGCGTGCGGCCGGGTGAGCGAGGGGGTCGGCAGAGCCGACGGCCCCCCGCGCCAATCGCCCAAGGTCTCGGTCACCCGATCGAGCACTTCATCAAAGGTGACGCCACCGGTGACCGCAAGAATCGCCCCTTTTGGGCCGTACCGACGCGCGAACGACGCCCGTACCGCCTCGGGGGTCAAGCGGGCCAGGCTCTCAAAGCTGCCCTCGACATTCCGGCGGTGAGGGCTCGAAAAGACCTCCGCCCGCAGCCGGGTGAACAGCTTTCTCGGAGGATTGTCTTCGAGTCCCGCGAGCTCTTCTTCCACGCTTTTGACCGAGGAGGCAAAGCTCGCATCATCGAGCCAGGGCCGAACCAGGAGGTCGGCGAAGAGCCTGAGCGCGGGGGCAAAGTTCTCCCCGAGCATGGCGGCGGAGAAGGTGGTGTACTCAAGGCCGGCCGAACTCCCGCGGCGGATCCCCAGCGTATCCAGGGCGTGCGCGAACCCCTTGGCATCGTGGGTGCCCGCCCCCTTCCACAGCCACCGCTCGAGGACGGCCGCCGCGCCCTCCAACCCCTCGGGATCGGTGGTGGCGCCGGCGGGAATCAAAAATCCGAAGGCCACGCCGGGCTTTCCCGGGTGTTCCTCTACCACCAGGGTCAAACCGTTGGCGAGGCGTGTCTGCCGAATCTCCATCACACCGGCGAGTATACGCGGCCCCCGACCCATTCGCGCACCGGCCGATCGCAATCGCGTAGAATGGGTGCAAGGAGGTCGAAATGAAACGCATCCTCATGCCGATCGACGGCAGCCCCTGTAGCATGGAGGCCATAAAAACCGGCCTCGATCTGGCGCAGCGGCTTGCGGCCGAGGTCTGTTTCCTCTATGCCCTGGAAAACCCCATGGGGGCGCTCTGGGTCACCCCCGAGGCCGTCCCCTACGCCTTTGACCTGATCGAGGATTTAAAAAAGAGCGCCGAGGAAGCGCTTAAGGAGGCCGAGCGAATGGCCCAGGACAAGGGGGTCACGGTCTCAACCAAACTGGTCGAGGATGGCAATCCGGTGCGGGCCATCGTCGAGGCCGCCAAGGCCTACGACCTGATCGTGATGGGCACCCACGGACGAACCGGCCTCGACCGCATCCTCCTGGGTTCGGTCACCGAGGGGGTCTTGCGCCGGACCGAAACGCCGGTGCTGGTGGTGCGCTGCAAGGAGAAGGCCTAAGAACCGCGCCGTGGCGTTTGCCATCGCGGGGACCCCGGCCAATTGCAACGACCGCCAATCCCACCCCGGCACGTTGAAAAACCCGCGATGGCACGCTCAAAGCGCCGCCAGCGCCCTTACCAGCTCAACCGCAGCCATCACCGCGTCGGCCCCCTTGTTGCCGGCCTTGCTCCCGGCACGCTCCTGGGCCTGCTCGAGGGTGTCGGTGGTGAGCACCGCGTTGAGCACCGGCACCCCGGTGTCGAGCTGGACCTTCATCAGTCCCGCGGCCGACTGCCCCGCCACCACCTCGAAGTGATACGTCGCGCCCCGGATGACGGCCCCAAGGGCGATGATCGCGTCCACGCTGCCCGTCTCCGCCAGCCGCCGGGCGGCCACCGGCAGCTCCAACGCCCCGGGTACCCAAAGCACGGTCACGTCATCCTCAGCGCCCCCGAGCCGGCGGTAGGCATCGAGGGCCCCCTCGAGCAGCGACCGGGTCACCAGATCGTTAAAGCGACTCACCACAAAACCGAGCTTGATCCCTTTGGCGTTCAGCGAACCTTCGATCACCCGCATTCGAACCTCCCTCAGTAAGCACCCACGAGCTTTTTAGCATACGGATGCAGCTTGGCACTCACTCACCTTTTTCACGGGGCCCCGCCGTGGCTTTCGCCACGGTGGGGCGCTTAGTCCATCCAGTGCCCGAGCTTCTCTTTCTTGGCCTTCAGGTAACGGGCGTTATGCGCGTTGTCGCCCGCACGCAGGGGCACCCGCTCGACGATCTCGATACCGTAGCCCGAAAGGGCCCGGATCTTACGCGGATTGTTGGTGAGCAAGCGAACCTTTCGCACCCCCAGATCATAGAGAATCTGAGCCCCGACGCCATAGTCGCGGAGGTCGGGAGGAAAGCCGAGCGCCAAGTTCGCCTCGACCGTATCCAGTCCGGCATCCTGGAGGTGGTAGGCCTTGATTTTATTCACCAGACCGATCCCCCGCCCTTCCTGCCGCAGGTAGACGAGCACGCCCCGACCGGCCTCGGCGATCTTCCTCATGGCCAGATCGCGCTGAAAACCGCAGTCGCAGCGCAGAGAATGCAGGGCGTCGCCGGTGAGGCACTCCGAGTGCATACGGACCAGCACCGGTTCATCCCCCCCCAGCTCACCCATGACCAGGGCCGCGTGCTCTTCTCCGGTGACCTGGTCACGGTAACCGATGATCGTAAACTCGCCGTAATCGGTGGGGAGTTTGGCCTCGGCTTCCCGGGTCACGAAGCCATCGCCGAGCGAGAGCCGGTAGCGGATGAGGTCGGCGATGGTGGCGATCTTGAGTCCGTGTGCTTCGGCAAAGGCCTCGAGGTCCGAAAGGCGGGCCATCGAACCGTCGTCCTTCATGATCTCGATCAAGGCTCCGGCGGGAAACAGGCCGGCCAGCCGCATCAGGTCGACCGTCGCCTCGGTGTGACCGGCCCGGCGCAAGACGCCACCCTTTCGGGCAATGAGCGGAAAGACATGACCCGGCCTGCGGAAATCGTCCGCTCGGGCCTCGGGATCGGCGAGCAGGCGGATGGTCTCTGCCCGTTCAAAGGCGCTGATCCCGGTGGTCACACCCCGGGCGTCGACGCTCACCGTGAACGCGGTCCCCTGGGGATCGGTGTTCTTTTCGACCATGGGCCGGAGGTCGAGGGCGTCGGCCCGCTCGGAGGTCAGCGCCACGCACAGCAACCCCCGGGCTTCCTTGACCGCGAAGTTGACGAGGTCGGGGCTTGCGAACTGGGCGGGGAAAATGAGATCCCCCTCGTTCTCCCGGTCCTCGTCGTCCACCACGATCACCGGCCGTCCGTGACGGAGCTCTTCGAGAATTTCAGGAATCCCGGCGATCATCGCGCCTCCACCAGCCGCGCCAGGTAGCGCGCGATCAGGTCGACCTCGAGGTTCACCGCATCCCCCACCCGCAAGGCGCCGAGGGTGGTGACCTCGAGGGTATGGGGGATGAGGGTCACCGAAAAAATCCGGTCACGCACGCTGGCCACGGTGAGGGACACCCCGTCGATCGAAATCGAACCCTTCTCGGCGACGTACTTTTTGAGCTCGTTCGGCACCTCGACAAAGAGGTCGTTCGCCCCCGGCCGGCGCTCGAAGCGCACCACCCGGCCCACACCATCGACGTGACCGCTCACGAAGTGACCCCCGAGCCGGTCGCCAACCCTCAGGGCGCGCTCAAGGTTCACCGGCACCCCGACCCGCCAACGGGGGGCGGTGCGGGCCACGGTCTCCTTGGCCACGTCGACCACAAAGGCCCCGGGCCTTTTCTCCACCACGGTGAGGCAGGGGCCGCTCACCGCGATCGAGTCACCGATGCGCGTGTCCTCGAGGACCTTCTCGGCCTCGATCACCACCCGCAGATTCCCCGCCCGCTCGCGAACCTCGCGAATCGTGCCAACCTCCTCGATGATCCCGGTAAACACCTATCCAACCTCCTTCCACACGGGCAAGGCCTCGATCCAGAGGTCGTCGCCCAAAACCTCCTGCCGCTCGATGGAAAGCCCGACCGAGCCCCCAAGCCCGGGGGCAAACCCCTCGATCACCCCCCGCCCCTCGCCCAAAAGCCGGGGCGCGAGGAAGAGCGAGACCCGGTCGACCAGCCGACGGCGGAAAAAGGCGCCGGCGAGCCTCGGGCCGCCCTCGAGGAGCACCGAGGTGAGCCCGGCATCAAAGAGCCACCGCAGGCCTTGCGAAACCTCAAGGCCATCCTGGGTTCGGGGGAGGGTCACCACCTCGGCGCCGGCGGCCCGGAGCGCTTCGATTCGAGAACGATCCGCGCCCTCGCCCACGAAGATCACCGCCCGGCCGCGCTCAAGCAGCCGCGCCGTGGGGGGGGTGCGCGCCGAAGCGTCGAACACCACGGGAACGGGGTCCTTCAGCGCCGGCGGCTCGCGCATCCAGGGAAACGGACGGAAGTCGGGATCGCGCACCGTGAGCCGGGGATCGTCGGCCAAAACCGTACCCACGCCGACCACCACCGCCGCCGCCTCCTGGCGAAAGGCGTGGGCCACGCGGCGGGATGAGGGGCCGGTGATCCACTGGCTCTTGCCCTTGGGGTCGGCGACCCGGCCGTCCAGCGTGGCCCCAGCCTTGAAGCGGACGAAGGGTCGACCCTTTTCGACCGCGGTAAAAAAGGCACGGTTTTGGGCCCGGAGCTCGTCGGCTAAGCCCGCCACCACCACCTCGATCCCGGCCGCCCGCAGCCGCTCCAGGCCACCCCGCGCCTTGGGGTTTGGATCGCGCCCGGCGACGACCACCCGAGCCACCCGGGCTTGCAACAAGGCGAGCGAACAGGGGGGCGTCCGCCCGCTGTGATCGCAGGGCTCGAGCGTCACGTAGACCGTGGCCCCCTCCGCCAATCTCCCCGCCTGGCGCAGCGCAAAGATCTCGGCGTGCGGGGCCCCGGCCCTGGGGTGATACCCCTCCCCCACCACGCGCCCCTCCCTGACCACCACCGCGCCCACCAGGGGGTTCGGGTGCGTGTGCCCCCGGGCACGTTCAGCCAGCTGGAAGGCCAGTTGTAGGAAACGATGGTCCGTCTCGCTCAGTCCATGCACAAGGCGGAGCTTAAAGCTCCATTCACCTCCTTCTCCCATCCGGACTTTCACCGTCGGCCCCGGAATTTCACCGGGTCGGGCCCTTTTCGGGCTTCGCGGGCTTTCACCGCCGGTCGGGAATTCCACCCTGCCCCGAAGGAGGGCACGTTTTCGGTGCCTATCGCACCCAGTCCACAGATTAACGCATTTCACCCCCAAAGGGGGCACCACGCTTCCCACATTGCGCTTTTTCCACGGCCAGGCTGGAAGACGTTACGATAGGTCGTGCTTGCAGGGCTCGCGAAAATTCTTATACTGAGTCAAAGGATGCGGGCCCGGCCCGGGAGGTGGATATGCCGCTAGACTTCACGCTCACTGATGAACAGATCGAGATCCAAAAGCTCGCCCGCCGGTTCGCCCGGGAGCAGGTGCTCCCCCTGGCTCGCGAATACGACGAGACGGAAAAAACGCCCTGGCCCCTGGTCGAAAAGCTCTTCGAGATCGGCCTTTTAAACGTCACCATTCCCGAAGCCCACGGAGGCCTCGGACTGGGGATGGTCGAAGAGGTGATCATCGGCGAAGAGCTGGCCTGGGCCGACATGGGGTTTTTCACCATTCCCATGGCCAGCGAACTCGGGATCACCCCGGTGCTGATCGCGGGCTCGGAAGAGCAAAAGGCGCGCTTCTTGCGCCCCCTGACCGAAAAGCCGGCGCTGGCCGCCTTCGCCCTTTCCGAGCCGGGGAACGGATCGGACGCCGCGGCGCTGAAAACGCGCGCTGAACGGGTGGGCGACCACTACATCCTGAACGGCACCAAGATGTGGATCAGTAACGCCGCCGAGGCGGAGTGGATGGTGGTCTTTGCCACCTTCGACCCCGGGCTTCGCCACAAGGGCGTCGTCGCCCTGGTGGTCGAACGCGACCGGGACGGGGTTGCCTTCAACAAGATCCACGGCAAGATGGGCCAGCGCGCCGCCCCCACCCACGAGGTGGTCCTCGAGGACGTTAAGGTTCCGGTAGCAAACCGGCTGGGCGAAGAAGGCGAGGGCTTCAAGATCGCCATGCTCACCCTGGACAAGACCCGCATCCCGGTGGCGGCGGGCAGCGTCGGCGTCGCCCGCCGGGCCCTGGAGGAGTCGGCCAAGTACGCTAAAGAACGCGAGGCCTTCGGGCGGCCGATTATCGACCTGCAGGCCATCCAGTTCAAGCTCGCCGACATGATGATCGGGCTCGAGACCGCCCGCATGTACACCTACTACGCGGCCTGGCTCGCCGACCGTGGCGACCCCAGGCACATCTACGCCAGCGCCATCGCCAAGGCCTACGCCTCGGAAATCGCCTTCGACGCGGCCAACGAGGCCATCCAGATCCACGGCGGCTACGGCTACGTCAACGACTTCCCGGTGGAGAAGCTCCTCCGGGACGTCAAGCTCAACCAGATCTACGAAGGCACCAACGAGATCCAGCGGGTCATCATCGCCCGGCACATCAAAAAGAACATCCCCTAGGGAAAGGAGGCATCATGAAGTTCGTAGCGGTCATCAGGCAGGTTCCAGACGGTGAGGCCAAGCTCAGGGAAGACGGCGGCAAGGTGGACCTCTCCGGGGCCACCATGATCCTCGACCAGATGGACGAATACGCGGTCGAGGAAATCATTCAGCTCAAGGAAAAGCACGGTGGGGAGGCGGTGGTTGTGGCCTTTGGGCCCGAACGCACCAAGGAAACCATCCGTACCGCCCTGGCCATGGGCGCGGACCGGGCCGTGCTCGTCAAACACGAGGGGTACGTGGACCCGATCACCGAGGCCCGGGCCCTGGCCAAGGTCCTCGAGGAAGAAGCCCCGACCGTGGTCTTTACCGGCGGTCAGCAGGCGGACTGGGACAGCCAGGCCCTGGGGGCGGCCCTCGCCGAAGCCCTTGGCTGGCCCAGCGTGACCTGGACCACGAGCTTTACCCTCGAGGGCGAAGGTGAGGCCAAGGCACGGCACGACCTCGACGAAGGGGCCGAGGTGGTCAAGGTCGCCCTGCCGGCGGTGTTCACCACCCAGCAGGGTCTCAACGAGCCCCGTTACCCCACGCTGCCCGGGATCATGAAGGCCAAGAAAAAGGAGATCAAGGAGATCCCAGCGAGCGAGCTCGGCGTTTCCGGCAGCAAGGTCGAAATCCTCGCTCAGGAGATCGTCAAAATCGAGCGCAAACAGAAGATCCTCGAGGGCACCAAGGCTCCGGAAGAAGCGGCTCGCGAGTTGATCAAGCTCCTCCACGAGGAGGCCAAGGTCATCTAGATCACCCCGCGCGGCCTCCGCACCCGCGAAGGCCGCGAGAGAGGAAGGAGGCGCAGATGGTTCTCGTTGTCCTGGATCACGACGGCAGCAAGCTGAAAAAGGGTGGCCTGGAGGCGGTCAGCCGCGCCAGGGAACTGGCGGCGGCGCTCGGAACCCAGGTCGCGGGGTTAATCATTGGCCAGGGCCTGGATGCCGTGGCCAGCGAAGCCAAGCGTTTCGTCGATACGCTCTATGTGGTCGACGGGCCCGAATTCGCCCAGTACACGGCGGAAAAATGGACCGCGGCCGCATTCGCCGCGGCCAAGGAGAGCGGCGCCAAGGCGGTCGTGGCCCCCGCCTCCCGCACCGGGCGCAGCTGGACGCCGAGGCTTGCGGCCCGGCTGGATGCCGCCCTCCTTGAGGACGTGCTGGAAGTCGCCCCCGAGACCGAGCGGGTGGTGGCCAAGAAATACAGCTTTCTGAACCGGGTCCTCGAAACCCAGGCCGCGGCCTACCCGGTGGTGGTCACCACCAAACCCAACGCCGCCCCGGTCGCCGAGCCAGCGGGCGAGGGGCGGGTCCAGGCCCTCCCGGTCACCCTGGGCGACCTGGAAAGCAAGGTCCAGGTCCTGGAGCAGATTCAGGAGGAGAAAAAGCGCGTCTCGCTCACCGAGGCCAACATCGTGGTCACCGGCGGGCGGGGTATGGGTTCGCCGGAGGCCTTCGCCATGGTCGAAACCCTGGCCGACCTCCTCGGCGGAGCCGTGGGCGCGACGCGGGCCGTGGTCGACGCCGGCTGGCGGCCTTACGCCGAGCAGGTGGGCCAGACCGGGAAGACCGTGCAACCCACCGTCTACTTCGCCTTGGGCGTCTCCGGCGCGGTTCAGCACCAGGCGGGAATGAACAAGAGCAAGGTGGTGGTCGCGGTCAACAAGGACCCGGACGCACCGATCTTCAAGGAAACCGACTACGGCATTATCGGCGACGTTCACCAGGTGCTGCCGGCGATGATCGAGGCGGTCAAAAACCTCAAATCCTAACCGCCGCCAAAGGCGAAAAGGCCAAAGCACGCCCCCGCGGTTCCGCGGGGGCGTGCCCCATCACCGGCCGAGCTTTCGGAAAAGCGTTTTTGCCCCCTCGTGCCCCGGATCGATCGCCAGCGTCTTTTGCAGCAGCGCCAACGCCTCGGCTCTCTGGCCAAGCTTGAGCTTTGAGCGCGCCTGCCAGTAGTAGGCGTCGGCCCACTCCGGTGCCAGCTCGGCGGCCTTGGCAAAACGCGCCGCCGCTTCCTCGTAGTCGCCGCGGGCATACGCGGCATAGCCCTTTTCAAAGAAATCCACCGCCTGAATACCGTAGCGGGCGTCCCGGTCTAATCGTCCCAGCCAGTAGCGAACGGTGCGCGCGTCGTCCTCATCGGCGAGCTCCAGGGCCTTGGATAGCATGACTTTTGCTTCCTCCCAAAGCCCGAGCTTCCGATCGAGCAGCCCCAGGCGGTAGACGACCGGGAAGGCATCCGGAAAGCGCTCGGCAGCCGCGGTGTAGATCCGACGCGCGCCCTCGAGGTCCCCCTCCGTTTCCCGACGGTATGCCTCTGCCAGCAAGCTTTGCAAGGGCGTGCCTTCGGCCACGATCCCGAGCTTTAAAAGGAGATCCCGGGCGGCGTTGAAGTTGGGATTGGCCGCCAGGGCTTCGTTCAGCGCCCGGATCGCCGCTTCGCGCTTTCCCATCTGCAAAAGGGCCCGCCCTCGCCAGTACGCGGCGTCGGGCCAACCGGGGCTGGCCTGGCTCGCTTTTTCGAATGCCGCCGCCGCGGCCTCGAAGTCATTCTTTTGAAAAGCGTCGTAGCCTTTTTCGAAGGCCTCCACCGCCACCGGACCCCAGCGCCGCTCATCTTCGAGCCGTGACCGCCAGTAGGCGGCGATCTTTTGCTCTTTGGGGCTGGTGGCCCGCCTTTGGGCCTCGGCATACGCCTTTTCGGCGCGGTCAAAGTAGGCCTGGCTGCGTTCGTCCCGGCCCTGGGCCTGGCAGCGGAGCGCGAGCTTCCGGTACGCCGAGCCCAGCCGCATCCAGGCCGACGTTTGGTCGGGAGCGTCGGCAACGATCTGGCTGTAGATGCGAATCGCCTCGACCCAGTCACCGCTTTGCGCGAAGTCCCCCGCGGTCTTGATCGCGACCTCGGGCGCCCAGCCGGCCACGTTGACCCGAGACGGGGCCTGCAACACCCCGGGGTCGGGGCAGGTGTCTTTGCGCCCGTCTGAGCTGGCTTTTTGCTTTTTTTCCGGCGACTTATCTCCAGAGGCCGAGCCCCGATCGGTATGCGTTGAGGCCGCGGCCTGTTCCTCTCCCTTCCCAGCCAGATCGAGGCGCGGCACGAAGGCCGCGGTTCGATCGAGGTCAAGGGGCAGATCGCCGATCGTCCAGCGGCCCCCTTCGGCCTGCAAGGCGCCGGTCAGGCCCCGGCCCTCGAGGTCCACCGCGGTCCAGGGAATGTCGCTGGAAAAGGCCTCGATCCGAGCCAGAGGAATTTTGACCAGCTCTCCCTTGGGCAAATGCAACAAAAGGTACGACGGGGTTACGAGAAGCACCTCGCCGTCAAGGCGCTGGCCGGCAAACTCAACCTGCCCCTGCGGCAGCCGAAGTGGGGCTCGGGGTCCCAGGGCCCGGGCGCCGGTGGCCGCCTTCGCCGGGGGACGAGGCGCCTCTTCGCTGGCGGCGGGAGCCGTTTCCTGCACAGGGGCAAAGGCAAAGACCGAGTAGAAGTTGAACGGCTCACCGTCCAAAGACCAGGTGCCCGAACGGACGGCAAGGCGCCCGGTCTTCTTTTCGCCGTTGGCAAACCCCAAAGCCCACGGCCGGTCGAGCTCCAGCGTGACCACCTCCTCGGGGGGCACGACGCGTTCACCTTCGGCCGTGCGTATCACCACCTCCCGTTCGGAAATCGCGACGACGGTCCCCTGGAAGCGGGCGCCGTCCTTGGTTTCGACCGACGCCGCAAAAGCGATCGCCCAAAGTCCGAGCAGCGCGAACACCAGCACCGATCGCACGTTGACCTCCCACCATCCAGGCTAGCGCGGCTTTTCCCGTACCATAGGGTCATGGCCGACATCAGCCGTGCACTCCTCGAAGAGCTGATCGCCGAGATGGAAGAGCGACGGAAGAAAATCCTCCAAGGCGGTGGCGACAAGCGGGTCAAAAAGCAGCACGACCAGGGCAAGCTCACCGCCCGGGAGCGGATTGAGTACCTGCTCGACCCCGGAACGTTCGTCGAACTCGGCGCGTTCGTCGAGCACCTCGAAACCGAGCTGATGCGTGGCATCGACGCCCCCGGCGAGGGCGTGGTCACCGGCTACGGCCAGATCAACGGCCGGAAGGTGTTCGTCTTCAGCCAGGACTTCACCGTCCTCGGGGGGTCCCTGGGCAAGATGCACGGGAGGAAGATCGCCCAGCTCATGGATCTGGCGGTGAAGGCCGGGGTCCCCATCATCGGGCTCAATGACTCCGCCGGCGCCCGTATCCAGGAGGGCGTCGACAGCCTTTCCGGGTACGGCGAGGTCTTTTACCGCAACGCCATCTACTCGGGGGTGGTCCCGCAGATCAGCGCCATCCTCGGACCCTGCGCCGGGGGCGCCGTTTACAGCCCGGCGATCACCGACTTCGTCCTGATGAGCCGGGGAACCTCTTATATGTTCATCACCGGCCCGGAGGTCATCAAATCGGTCACCCGGGAAGAGGTCACCTTCGAAGAACTCGGCGGGGCCGACGTCCACGCCGGGGTCTCGGGCGTGGCCCACCTCGAGGCCGAGGGTGACCGCGCGGTCCTCGACCTGATCAAGGACCTCCTCTCGTTCCTGCCCCAAAACAACCGCGAGCGCCCGCCCCTCAAACCGAACGGCGACCCGCCCGATCGCAAGACCCCGGAGCTGCTCGACCTCGTCTCACCGGATCCGCGCCGTCCCTACAACATGCACCAGGTCATCCGCACCCTGGTGGACGACGGACACTTCCTGGAGATCCACCCCCACTGGGCCAAAAACATCATCGTCGGCTTCGCCCGGCTCGGTGGCATGCCGGTGGGTATCGTGGCCAATAACCCCCGCTTCATGGCCGGAGCCCTCGACATTCACGCTGCCGACAAAGCCGCCCGCTTCATCCGAACCCTCGACGCCTTCAATGTGCCGATCCTGACCCTGGTGGACGTCACCGGCTTTCTTCCCGGCGTAGCTCAGGAACACGGGGGGATCATTCGCCACGGGGCCAAGATGCTCTACGCCTACGCCGAAGCCACCGTCCCCAAAATCACCTTAATCGTGCGCAAGGCCTACGGCGGTGCCTACCTGGCCATGAACTCCAAGGACATGGGCGCCGACATCGTGCTCGCCTGGCCCACCGCCGCCGTGGCCGTGATGGGCGCCGAAGGTGCGGCCAACATCATTTACCGCCGGGAAATCCAGACCTCGGCCAACCCCGAAGAGACCCGGCGCAAGAAGGTCGAGGAATACCGCCAGGCCTTCGACAATCCCTACGTCGCCGCCGCTCGCGGCTATATCGACGACGTGATCAGCCCGGAGGTCACCCGGGCCCACCTGGTGCGCCACCTGGAGGTGCTTTGGGAAAAACAGGAGGCGCGGCCGTGGAAAAAACACGGTAATATTCCGCTCTAAGGCCCGGGGAGACCGCGCATGGATGCCAAAGAGGTCAGACAAACCCTCTCCCAAGGCCACGGCCGCTTCCGAGCGCGCCTCGAGGACCGCGACCTCCGCCTGCCAAAGGCGCACACCCCGATCGCCGCCGTCCTCACCTGCTCGGACGCCCGGGTGAGTCCGGAAATTCTCTTTGACCAGCCGCTCGGCTCCCTCTTCGTGGTGCGCAGCGCGGGCCAGGTTGCTGACCAAGCCGCCCTCGGCAGCCTGGAATACGCGGTGTGGGCCCTCGAGGTCCCCCTGCTGGTGGTCATGGGGCACACCCAGTGCGGCGCGGTGGGGGCTGCTCTCGAAGGCGCAGGCGGGGCTCCGAAAAACCTCGCCGGGCTCGCCCGGGTGATCCGGCGCGGTCTGCCGCCCCAGATCGACGACCCGGCGCGAGCGCTGGAAATACATGTCGAGAACACGATTCAAACCATCCTTCAGGATTCGCCCTTGATCCGGAGCAAGGTCGAAACGGGTGCGCTCCTGGTCCAGGGAGCCATTTACGATCTCGCCAGCGGGGAGGTGACCTTCCTGGAGTCCCATGGATGAACTCACCGCCCTTCACCAGGCCATCACCGCCTGCGAGCGCTGCCCGAGACTCGTCGCCTGGCGGGAAGAGGTGGGCCGGAAAAAACGCCGGGCGTACCGGGACTGGACCTACTGGGCCAAGCCGGTGCCGGGGTTCGGCGACCCGGGGGCCAGGCTCCTCATCTTCGGCCTGGCCCCCGGAGCCCACGGCGCCAACCGAACCGGGCGGGTCTTCACCGGAGACGCCTCGGGCGACTTTCTCTACGCCGCGCTCTTTCGCGCCGGTTTGGCGAACCAACCAACCAGCACCCACCGGGAGGATGGTCTTCGGCTGAAAGGGGTCTACATCACCGCCGCTGTGCGCTGCGTCCCGCCGAAAAACAAGCCCACCCGGGAAGAAATCCAAAACTGTGCGGACTGGACCGCTCGCGAACTCGCGCACCTCCCAAACCTCCGGGTGTACCTGGCCCTCGGGCGGATTGCCCACGATGCCCTTCTCGACCGGTTCGGTCTCAAGAAAAAGGACCGGCCCTTCGCCCACGGCGCCTGCCACCGACTTCCGGGCGGTGGCGTGCTGCTCGACAGCTACCACGTCTCCCGGCAAAACACCCAAACCGGCCGGCTCACCCAGTCCATGTTCGACGAGGTCCTGGCCAAGGCCAAACGGCTTGCCGGCCTTTTCTGAAGAGAAATGTGGCAAACTGACCCCGGGTAGAACGATGCGATTCAAGCGCATTTCCAGGGGCATCCGGGCAATCCTGAACCTCGCCCGACCTGACGACGCTTGGGCCAGGCGCTTCCTCACCGAATCGGAGGCCCGCCTCTTCATGACCATGGACCCCCGCGACCGGGAACACGGCGTCGCCGTGGCTCGGGCGTTGCTCGCTCGCTTTCCCCACGCCCCGCAAAAAGCCATCCGCGCGGCACTCCTTCACGATGTCGGCAAGACGCTCCGGCCCTACATCGCTTTCGAACGCATCATCCTCGGCCTTTTCGACCCCATCCTCCCCCACTTGCCCTCCCGTCCCCTGAAGAAGGGACTGGCGGGGGCCGTTCAGCTGCGACGACACCACGAGGTCTACGGCGCCGAGATGGTCGAGGATCCGGAGGTCGCGGCGATGATCCTCGGACGCGGTGCCTGGGGCGAGCGGATCCGAGCCATCGACGACCGGTTTTGAGTGCGTGCCCCCGAACTTTTCAACCGACCGATCCAAACGGCGGTTGTTTGCGTTTCCCTGGGCCCCAGGATAGGGCGTGGCGTAGAATGCAGCCATGTTCTTGCGGCAAAAGCTCGAAAACGCCCGTTACATCGACACCCGGACCGAGTCCGAATACCAGCTCGGTCACCTTCCCGGGGCGGTGCGCCTCGACCTCACCGAACCCCGTTTCCGTCTTCGCAGCCAGGAAGAGCTCCAGGCCTTTCAACAAGCCCTGGCCGAGCTCAACGGTGCCCTGGGCCTTTCCCCGGAGGTCCCGGTGGTTTGCTACGACGACGGCCTCACCGGCCAGCTCGCCCGGACGGCCTTTCTGCTCGCGCTCGCCGGCAACGAGGTCTTCCTCTGGACCGACGGCTGGCAGAATGAAGCCACCGATACCCTTGCCCACGCCCCTGAGCCGGTCTCGCCCTGGATCCGCTTCCAGGAAAACCTCCTCCTGACGGCGGACCAGGCCCGGCATTTTGAGCCCCTCTTCGATGTCCGTACGAAACCGGAATACACAGGGGAAGTCCACCCGCCCTGCTGCCCTCGAGGCGGTCGCATCCCCGGGGCCCGGCACGCGCCTTTGGAACTCTTTTTCGAGCCCGACGGGCTTCTCAAAAAGCTCGGGCTCGAACCGGGGCAGGAAGTGGGGGTGTACTGCCACTCTGGCACCCGGAGCGCCGTGGCCTTTTGGATGCTGAAGAGCCTCGGCGTCAAGGCCCGGAACTATCTGGGCAGCATGCACGAATGGTCTCAAGAGGCAGACCTCCCGGTGGACCTCGACCCGCCCCCCCGCCGCGGTCGCCGCAAAACGTAGCGTCGGCGCCGGGGGGAGCGCGTGCTGGGATGACCCCTCTATACCCTTGACATATATAAACTCAAGGGTATAGAATGCCCCCGTCATGGAGGTGGCATGTCGAGGGAAACCCAGCACATCGACCCCGCGCAAAGCGCAGAGATCGATCGGCTCGAGGTCCTAATCGCCGGGCTGGAAAGGGGCGAGGTCGACCCCGCGTACTTCCAGCGCTTCCGGCTCAAAAACGGCATCTACGGCATTCGCGGCTCAAGCGACCACCACATGGTGCGCATCAAGCTCCCTTTTGGCCGCGCCAACGCCGAACAGCTCGAGGCCATCGCCGACGTCGCCGAGCGTTACACCCCAAAGGGCATCGCCCACGTCACCACCCGGCAGGCGATCCAGCTCCATCACGTGCCGCGGCGCGCCCTCCCCGAACTCCTCCGTCGCCTGGCCAGCGTCGAGCTCACCACGCGTGAAGCATGCGGGAACAGCGTGCGCAACGTCACCGCCTGTCCTTACGCCGGCATCTCCCCCACCGAGGCCTTCGACGTCACGCCGTACGCAAAAGCCACCTACCGCTTCTTTCTCCGCAACCCGATCGCCCAAAACCTGCCTCGAAAGTTCAAGATCGCGTTTGAAGGCTGCAGCGAGGATCACGCCCGGCTCGCGATTCACGACGTCGGGGCGCTCGCGGTTTTGGACCAAGAGGGTCGCCGGGGCTTTCGCCTCCTGGTTGGCGGCGGGCTCGGCCCCGCGCCTATGGCCGCCATTCTGCTCGAGCCGTTTACCCCGGCCGAGCTGCTCCTCCCCACCCTCGAGGCCATCGTCCGCGTCTTCGACCGGCACGGGGAGCGCAAAATCCGCAGCCAGGCCCGGCTGAAGTTTTTGATCCGGAAATGGGGCGAAGCGGCCTTCCGCGAGGCGGTCCTCGCCGAACGGGAAACCGTGCTGGCCACCCAACCCGGCAGGGCCGAGCTTGGGGAAATCGAGGAGGAAGCGCCCCCGGAAGACGTCGTCGCGGGCGGAGTGATGGGACTCTCCCTTCTGCCCGGTTTTGAGGCCTGGAAACGCACCAACGTCAGGCCGCAAAAACAATCGGGCTGGGTAAGCGTGACCGTCCGCCTGCCCCTTGGCGACATCACCGCCGCCCAGCTCCGCGCCCTGGCGCGAATCGCCCGCCGCCACACCGGCGGCCGCCTGGGCAGCACCATCGGTCAAAACCTCATGCTGCGCTGGGTCCCCGAAGCGGCCCTCAGCAAGGTCTACGCCGAGCTCTACGCCGCGGGACTTGCGCACGCGGGGGCCGAGACCCTCTCCGACATCACCCGCTGCCCGGGCGCCGACACCTGCAACATCGCCATCACCCACTCGCGGGCACTCGCGGATCGCCTCGAGGCCCTGCTCGAAAAACGCTACCCCAACGACCGCCGGGTGGGCGAGATCAGCATCAAGATCTCGGGCTGCCCCAATTCTTGCGGTCACCACCACATCGCCGACATCGGCCTCTATGGCGCGGCGAGAAAGGTCAACGGCCACGAGGTCCCCCACTACGTCATCCTCCTCGGCGGTCGAACCGGCCGCGAAAGCGCCAGCTTCGGCAAGGTCGTGGCCAGCATCCCCGCGCGCCGGATTCCCCAGGCGATCCAGATCATCATCGACCGTTACCTGGGCGAGCGGGGCGAGGACGAATCGTTTGCCGACTACGTGTCGCGGGTCGGCCCCGCCTCGTTCAAGCCGATCCTTCGCCCCTTGGCCCAGGTCCCGCCGTACGAAACGGCCCCCGAGCTCTACGAAGACCTGGGTGCCGAAGGAGAGAAGTTCGAGGTCCAAAGCGGGCCCGGAGAGTGCGCGGTCTAGGATGCGCCAGAGCGCCACCGACCTCACCCTTCCCCGGAGGACCACACCGTGAAAAGCTTCCCCGTCTTCTTAAAGCTCAAGGCCCAACCCTGCCTGGTCATCGGGCCGGGGCGGGAATTTTGGGCCCGCGTCGCCGCCCTTTTGCGAGCCGGCGCCAGGGTCACGGTGCTCGCGCCCGAGCTGCCGCCCGAGGTGGCGGCTCAGGTCGAAACCGGTGCGCTCGCCTGGATCCCCCGCCACCCTCGCGAAGGGGACCTCGAGGGCTTCTTCCTGGTCGTGAGCTGCCTCGACGACCGCGAAGCCAACCGGCGGCTCTTCGCCGAGGCCCAGCGCCGGGGGGTCCTCTTCAACGCGCTGGACGACCCGGGCCACGCCAACTTCAGCTTCCCGGCACGCCTTCAGCGCGGGCCCCTCACCCTGGCGATCGCCACCGAGGGAAAAGCGCCGGCGCTGGCGGTGCGTCTTAAGGAAAAGCTGGCCCGGATCATCGGCCCCGAATACGGCGCGCTGGCCGAGCTCATGGCCGAGGTGCGCCCCGAGGTTACCGACCGGATCAAAGCGTTCGAGGACCGGCGCCGCCTGTGGTACCGGATCGTGGATTCCCCGGTCCTTGAGTACCTTCGCGCCGACCAGGAAGCCCGTGCCCGGGCCCTCATCCGGGAAATGATCGAGCGAGCACGAGAGGAGGTGGCCCATGAAACTGACGGCTGAACGAGCCGAAACCATGGCGGCTGAGGCCATCATCGCGGAGGCTCTGGCCAGTGCCAAAAACCCCTGCCTGACCTGCAGCTTCCAGGTCGAGGACATGGTGGTCCTTCACCTGGCCCGAAAACACAAACCGGACATTCCGGTCCTCTTTCTCGATACCGGCTATCATTTCCCGGAAACCTACGCCTATCGCGATCGCATGGCCAAGGCCTGGTCGCTCAACCTCATCAATCTCACCCCAGGGCTCTCGGTCGAGGCGCAAGAAGCCGAGTACGGAAAGCTCTACCAGACCGATCCCGACCGCTGCTGCCGGATCCGCAAAGTCGAGCCCCTGCTCCGTGCTCTTGCCGGCTACGATGCCTGGCTGACCGGTCTCCGGCGTGAGCAGTCGCCGAGCCGGAAAAACCTCAAAAAGATCGAGGCCCACGTTCTGCCTTCGGGGAAAACAATCGTTAAGGTCAATCCCATCGCCGACTGGAACTGGAAGGGGGTCTGGGCCTACATCGAGGTCAACGAAATCCCATACCTCTCGCTCTACGACCAGGGCTACCGCTCGATCGGCTGCGCCCCCTGCACCTCGCTCCCTATCGATCCATCGGATCCCAGGTCGGGGCGTTGGGGCGGGAAAAAGCTCGAGTGCGGCATCCACACCTTCGACCGGGAGGCATAGATGGCGATTCTCCTCGGCTTTTTTGTCGCCTTCGCCATCGGGCTGGTCGGCATCGGGGGCGGGGTGATCACCGCCCCAGTCCTCCTGTTGGTTGGCCTCGCCCCCGCCGAGGCGGTAGGGACGGCGCTGGCCTTCAGCGCCCTGGTCAAACTCCCGGCCGCCTTCGTTCACTGGCGGGAAGGTCACGTCAACGCCAGGGCCCTTCGGCGGCTCCTTTTGGGCGGCGTTCCGGGAGTGCTGCTGGGAGCGGTTTTACTCCGCTCGCTCGGCGGAGGGGGCGCCGAGGGAACGGTGCTCGCCCTCATCGGGCTCACCGTTTTTGCCACCGCCACCATCGGCCTCGCCTTCGCCCTTCGCGGACGCCCGCCGGCGCGCCGCTGCCCGGCCTGGGGCTGCCGCGTTCTGACCCCAATCGCCTTTCTCGTCGGCGCGGAGGTGGGCTTTTCCTCGGCCGGCGCCGGGGCGCTCGGGAATCTGGCCCTGCTCTCCTTCAGCCGGTTGAGCACGGCCGAAGTGGTCGGCACCGACCTCGCCTTTGGCCTGGTCCTCGCCCTTTTCGGCGGGAGCATCTACGCGGGAATGGGGAGCCTCAACCCGGGGCTCTTCTTCCAGCTCACCCTCGGCGGCATGCTCGGCGCTTTCTTAGGCGCGAAAGCCCTGGGGCGCATTCCCGAACGCCCCATGCGCCTGGGCCTCCTCACCTGGCTTACGCTCTTGGGCCTCGGGCTTTTCCTCCGGGGGCTCGGAGGAGGTGTCCATGGGTAGCGGAAAGGTCTACATCGTCGGCGCCGGCCCGGGCGACCCCGAGCTCATCACCCTCAAGGCCCTGGGGGTCATCCGGAAAGCGGACGTCATCCTCTACGATCGACTGGTGCACCCTGACCTCGTCAACGAGGCCCCACCCCGGGCCATCCGGCACTACGTCGGCAAAGAGCCCGGACAAACACGACGCCAGGCGCGGATTCACCGGCTTCTCCTTGGGTACGCCCGGCAGGGGAAAACCGTGGTTCGGCTCAAGGGCGGCGATCCCTTCGTTTTCGGTCGCGGAAGCGAGGAGGCCATCTTCCTGGCCCGGCACGGGGTGGCGGTCGAGGTCATCCCGGGGGTCAGTTCGAGCTTTGGGGTTCCCGCGAGCATCGGCATCCCGCTCACCCACCGGGGCCTCGCCCGGGGCTTCGCGGTGGTCACCGGCCAGTGCAGCCAAAGCGGCAGCGTCGACTGGCGCGCCTACGCTCACACCGACACCCTGGTCATCCTGATGGGGGTCCAGAACCGGCAAGCCATCGCCCGGGCCCTCATCGAGTCAGGAAAGGACCCGGCGACGCCAACCGTATTCATCGAAAAGGGCTGCACGTCCGAAGAACGCGTCGTCGCAGCGCCGCTCAAAGCGGTGGCGCAGGGCGAGGTTGAGGCCAGGCCGCCGGCGGTCTGGGTCATCGGCGAGGTCGTCCGCCTGCGCGAGGAGGTGAAGCCCCAGTGCCGATCGAACCTCACGGCCGCGAGCTCGTAGACCGCGTTCTCTCCCCCGCCGAGCGGGAAAGCTGGCTCTCGAAAGCCGACGAGCTCGCCGCCCTCACCGTCGATGAGGACACGCTGCTCGATCTGGAAAACCTGGCCACCGGAGCGTTTTCCCCCTTAAAGGGCTTCATGGACCGGGAAACCCTCGAGGCGGTCGCCGCTTGGATGCGACTGCCCCAGGGACCCGCGTGGAGCCTTCCCATCCTCCTGCAGCAACGCCACCTGCCTCGGGTGGCCGTCGGCGAACCGGCCACCATCCGCGGTCCCCGCGGCGAGGTCTTCGGGATCCTCGAGGTGGGCGAGGTGTTCGCCCTGGATCTCACGCGACTGGCCCGGACGGTTTGGGGCACCGACGATCCGGCCCACCCCGGGGTGGCCCGCTTCTACGAGAAAGGGCGCTGGGCGGTGGCCGGCGAGATCTGGCTCGTGAGGCCGGTCGAACACCCCTACCGCCACCAAATCCTCACCCCTGCGGAAACCCGGGCCTGCTTCAAGCGGCGGGGTTGGGAGACGGTGGTGGCCTTCCAGACCCGAAACGCCCCCCACCGGGCCCACGAATACCTCCAGCGGCTGGCCCTGGAAATCGCCGACGGGCTCTTCATCCACCCCATCCTGGGACCGAAGAAGGCCGACGACTTCTCGAACCGGGCCATCCTCGAGGCCTACCGGACCCTCATCGAGGGCTTCTATCCCAGAAAGCGCGTCTTCCTCGCCGGGTTCGCCACCGCCATGCGCTACGCGGGACCGCGCGAGGCCGTTTTCCATGCCATCGTGCGCCAGAACTTCGGGGCGACCCACTTCATCGTGGGCCGGGACCACGCCGGCGTCGGAGCGTACTACGACCCCTTCGCCGCCCAGCGCATCTTCGACCAGCTCGACCAACCCCCAAAGATCCAGATCCTCAAGGCACCGCAGGTGTTCTTCTGCCCCGACTGCGAGGGCATGGCCTCCGACCGGACTTGCCCCCACCAGGAAGGGGCCCGGGTCAGTGTCAGCATGAGCCGGATCCGAGCCCTTCTTCGCCAGGGGCGACTGCCGCCACCGGAGATGATCCGACCGCAAGTGGCCAAGGTGCTCCTCGCCGAGTTCGACCGGCGCGAGGGGAAAGCGCCGCGATCCGCGTAATGAACCGAAAGGTCCTAAGGGGCCGAACCTGGGGTGAAAAACACGGACCCAAGACCCATAGCTTGCCTCAGGCTCATTCCATCCGCATTGGCTCACCTGGGCCCCAACCCCCTTGCCAAAGGGGACGTCAACCTTCCTAAGGGCCGGTTGCCTTCATTGGAAATCGGACATCGAGGCCCACTCCGTAGGATCGAGTTCGGGGTTTTCTCCCTTCAACGCACAAAAAAGCGCTTCCCCGCCTCGCATGCGAGGCGGGGAGTTCGCCTTTCCCTGCTGGTCGGGGCGAGAGGATTTGAACCTCCGACCACCTGAACCCCATTCAGGTGCGCTCCCTGGCTGCGCTACGCCCCGCAGCGCCCTTTAGTGTAGTTTGCGGCAGGTCGCTTGTCAACGCACGGTGCCGGCCGTATACTTGGCGGCAAGATGCAGCCGACGGCGCCGCGCTCCCTAGTCCACACCCGGTGGGGGTAGCGGCGTTTTGTATCGAGGCCGTGCCCCCGAACGGGGGCGTTCTTTTTGGAGGAAACCATGGGTAAGACGCTTTACGAGAAAGTTTGGGAAGCGCACACGGTCCGGGAACTCCCGGACGGGCGAACCCAACTCTTCATCGACCTCCACCTCATCCACGAGGTCACGAGTCCGCAGGCCTTCGCCATGCTCAAGGAGCGCGGGCTCAAGGTTCGCTTCCCGCACCGCACCTTCGCCACCGTCGACCACATCGTCCCCACCGAGGATCAGCGGGAGCCGTTCGGGGATCCCCTGGCGCAAACCATGCTGTCCGCCCTCAGGGAAAACGTTCGCGAGCACGGCATCACCTTCTTCGACCTGGGAAGCGGCCGGCAGGGCATCGTCCACGTGGTGGGCCCCGAGCAAGGGCTGACCCAGCCTGGGTTCACCATCGCCTGCGGCGACAGTCACACCAGCACCCACGGGGCTTTTGGCGCCATCGCCTTCGGTATCGGCACCACCCAGGTCCGGGACGTGCTCGCCACCCAAACGGTGGCCGTCAGCAAGCTCAAGGTCCGGCGCATCAACGTTCGCGGCCGGCTCCAGCCCGGGGTCTACGCGAAGGATGTGGTCCTGCACATCATCCGCCGCCTGGGTGTCAAAGGGGGTCTCGGGTACGCCTACGAATACGGCGGGGAGGTCATCGAGCGCATGGACATGGAAGCGCGGATGACCATCGCCAATATGTCCATCGAAGGTGGCGCGCGGATAGGCTACATGAACCCGGACCAGACCACCTTCGAATACCTCAAGGGACGGCCCTTCGCTCCGACAGGCGAGGCCTGGGCCGAGGCCGTGGAAAGTTGGCGATCGCTGGCCTCAGACCCCGACGCGCACTACGACGACGTCGTCGAGATCCAGGGCGAGGCAATCCCCCCCACCGTCACCTGGGGGGTCCACCCCGGCCAATCGGCCCCCATCGACGGCGCGGTCCCCGACCCTTCGGCCTTCCCCGAACCCGAACGGGCGGCCATCGAAGACGCCCTCCGCTACATGAAGCTCAAACCGGGACAGCCCGTCAAGGGCCTCAAAGTGGATGTCGCCTTTATCGGCAGCTGCACCAACGCCCGCCTTTCCGATCTGCGGGAGGTGGCGAAGTACCTCAAAGGCCACAAGGTGGCGCCGGGCGTCCGGGCCCTGGTGGTCCCCGGCAGCCAGCAGGTGGCCAAGGCTGCCGAGGAAGAAGGCATCGCCGAAGTGTTCATCGAAGCCGGCTTTGAGTGGCGATCGGCGGGGTGCTCGATGTGCCTGGCCATGAACCCCGATCGCCTCGAGGGCGACCAGCTCGCCATCAGCTCGTCGAACCGGAACTACAAGGGCCGGCAGGGCAGCCCCCAGGGGCGGACGGTCCTCGCCAGTCCGGTCATGGTCGCGGCGGCGGCGGTGGCGGGCGAGATCGCCGACGCCCGGGAAGTTTTTGGGATTGGAGGTTCGCATGCCTAAAATCCAGCGCATCACCGGCCGGGGCGTGCCCATCCCCGGCCACGACATCGACACCGACCGCATCATCCCCGCCCGCTTCCTCAAGACCATCACCTTCGAGGGCTTGGGCGAAGGGCTCTTCTACGACGAGCGCTTCGACGCCGAGGGCAACCCAAAGCCTCACCCCCTGAACGACGCTCGCTTCCAGGGCGCACGCATCATGGTGGTGGGGCCGGGGTTCGGCTCCGGCTCGTCGCGGGAACACGCCCCGCAGGCGATCAAACGCGCCGGGTTCGACGCCATCATCGGGGTATCGTTCGCCGAGATCTTCTTCGGCAATGCCACGCAAATCGGCCTGGTTTGTGTCCGGGCCGAATCCGACCAGGTGACCCGGCTGATGGAAGCCATCGAACGGACGCCGGAAACCGTGATCGAGATCGACCTCGTGCAATTGACCGTGGCCTACGCCGGCGAAGGTTTTCCCATCCAGCTCCCGCCGGCGGTCCGCGAGGCCTTTTTGGAGGGGAAGTACGACCCCCTCGAGGTCCTGCTCGAAGCCGAAGAAGCCATCGAGGCCATGGACAAGGCCCGTCCCAGACCCGGCGACCAAAACGTGTATTGAAGACGACACACCGGCCCCGACCCCCAACGCAAGCTGGGGGCGGGAGGGAAAAATGCGGCGGAGTTTATGGATCCTCTTGGGATTTTTGGGCGTGGTGGCGCTGGCTGGCGCGGGGAGCCTGGGCGCAGACCTCTGGAGATCCCTGAGCCAGAGCCAGTACGAGGTGAACTGGCACTACATCCCGGGCAAGCCGCCGGGGTTTTATAAAGGCACCCAGCCTCACGGCTTCTACCTGCGCACTTACGTCAACAACATTGCCTATGACGCGATTCAAGCCAAAGCCGGCCAGTACCCGGACGGCGCCATCATCGTGAAGGAGAACTACACCCAAGACAAAACCCTGGCTTCAATCACGGTGATGAAAAAGATCGCGGGGTACGACCCGGCTGGTGGCGACTGGTTCTGGGCCAAGTACAACCCCGACGGCAGCGTCGCCGCTGAAGGCAAGCTGCAAAGCTGCGCTTCCTGCCACGCCCGGGTCAAGGGGCAGGATTACGTCTACAGCGCGCGCATCAAGTAGGCATGGGCGTTTCCAGCACCCGCCGGACCTGCCGGCGGGTTTCCTCAATGCCCCGGCAAAACGCGATCGGCCGCTTAGCTGACATCGGTGTGTTTAAAAACTCGCGGTCGCTCACTTAGCATGGGGGACATGAGCCAGATCGCTGTCTTGCCCGGCGATGGGATCGGCCCCGAGGTCACCGAAGCCGCGGTCCGGGTCCTTAAGGCCCTCGACGAGGCCGAGGGCCTCGACCTGAGCTTCGAGTTCCTGCCCTTTGGCGGCGAGGCCGTCGACGCCCATGGTGAACCATTCCCCCAACCGACCCGGCGCGCGGTCCTCGAGGCCGATGCGGTTTTGCTCGGCGCCATCGGCGGACCCCGCTGGGACGGTCTCCCGAGGGAAAAACGGCCGGAACAGGGGCTGCTTTCGCTGCGTCAAACCCTCGGCCTCTACGCCAACCTCCGCCCGGCCAAGGTGATCCCGGGCCTTGAGCACCTCTCGCCACTCTGCCCCGAGATCGCGCGCGGCGTAGACCTGCTCATCGTTCGCGAACTCACCGGCGGGATCTACTTCGGCGAGCCCCGCGGTCAGGACCAGACCGAGGCCTGGAACACGATGCGTTACTCGAAACCCGAGATCGTTCGCGTGGCCCGCGTGGCCTTCGAGGCGGCGAAAAAACGCCGCAAGCAGCTGGTCAGCGTCGACAAGGCCAATGTCCTCGAGGTCAGCGCCCTGTGGCGGCGCACCGTCGAGGCGATGGCGGCGGACTACCCGGAGGTCAACCTCAGCCACCAGTACGTCGACGCCATGGCCATGCATCTGGTGAGGAATCCCGGGCAGTTCGACGTGGTGCTCACCGGCAACATCTTCGGCGACATCCTCTCGGACCTGGCCTCGGTGCTCCCCGGTTCACTTGGTCTTTTGCCGTCAGCCTCGGTGGGGGAAGGCACGCCGGTGTTCGAGCCGATTCACGGCTCCGCGCCCGACATCGCCGGCAAGGGGGTCGCCAACCCTGCCGGCGCCATCCTCTCCGCCGCCATGCTCCTCACCTACGCCCTGGACCTCGCGCCCCTCGCCGAACGCGTCGAACGGGCGGTGGCCTACGCCCTCAAGCACAACCCACCCCCCGATCTCGGCGGCTCGGCTTCGACCGACGCGTTTACCCAGGCGGTGATCCGGGCGCTCTGAGGCCCGCCTCGAGCGCCTTTCGGCAGCCATCGCAGAAAAAACGCGGCCGGGCGTCGAGGGCCTCTGCCGTGTCCACCGGACCCATCACGCAATCGGACCCGCAGGCCCCAAGCCCGAGCAAGCGACCGATGGCATGGTTCACCGCCTTCATCAAACGCGAAAGCCAGCGCCGGCCATCACCGTCGATCAGGCGATCCGCCCGCACCACCGCCACCCGGCCCCCGCCGAAGTCGATCAGGGGCCCGCGGGACAAAAGGCCAACGCCAACGACCCACCGGTCGTCGGGGAAGGCCGCACCGAGCGCCGTCACCCAGTCCCCCGGGCTCTTTTTGGCCAAAGGAACCGGCTCGACCATCACCGGGCAGCCGATGACCTCGAGCACGTTGGCCGCCAGGGGGTGAAGGAAGCGGGCCTCCATCCCCTCGAGGGGCACCAAGCGAACTCGCAAATCCATCTTGGCCTTAGCCTACAGGTAAACTCGGGGTATGAAGCTCGCAAAAACCACCTGGATCATCACCGGCGCCTCCCGGGGAATCGGCCGGGCGCTGGCGCTGGCACTGGCAGAGAAAGGGGCCAAGCTGGTGCTCAACGCCCGCCACGCCGGACCTCTGGCCGAGGTTGCGGCCGAAATTCGCGACCTGGGGTCCGCCGCCACCTACGTCGAGGGCAGCGCCGCCCACCCCAGCGTCGCCGCCGACCTGGTGAAGGCAGCCACCCAGCTCGGACATTTCACCGGCTTCATTCACAACGCCGGCGTGCTCCACGCCGGGCCGCTCCTTTGGGA
The DNA here is from genome assembly GCF_055385885.1 of Vulcanithermus mediatlanticus. Classification (NCBI taxonomy): domain Bacteria; kingdom Thermotogati; phylum Deinococcota; class Deinococci; order Thermales; family Thermaceae; genus Vulcanithermus; species Vulcanithermus mediatlanticus. The sequence goes on from NZ_AP042385.1 coordinate 140,272, forward strand.
GCTCCCGGAACCTCACTGGGACGAGGTCTACGAAGCCAGCGTCAAGGCGGCCTACCAGCTGATTCGTTTCGCTGTCCCCGAACTCCAGCGGATCGGCGCCGGGGTGGCGGTATTTTTCGGGTCCGGCGCCGCCGAGTCCAACGTGCCCGGCATCGGGGCCTACGCGGTGGCCAAGGCGGCCGAGGAACACCTGGCGCGGCAGCTGGCGGCCGAGGCGCCCGAGATCATCAGCTTCGCCTTCCGTCCCGGGGTGGTCGAGACCCGCATGCAGCAAGAGGCCCGCGAGGCGCAGGGCGGCGGGGCAGAGACCCTGCACCGGATCTTCCGGGGCTACAAGGACCAGGGCGTCCTGCTCACCCCTGAAGAGGCGGCGGCGCGTCTGGTGCGTATCCTCGAGGCCGATCCGGCCCGATTCCAGGGGAAGGTGGCCAGCTGGCGGGACGGTTGAGCGGAGGCCGCGAGTTTCCCAGGTCCTCACGGCCAGATCACGATTCGGGTCCCGTCGTGGCAAAAGCCGCGACGGGGCACTTAAAATGGTTTTATGCGTAGCGACCGCATTAAGAAAGGGGCAAGCCGGGCCCCCCACCGTTCTTTATTGCGCGCCACCGGCGTCATCGAGCGGGAATCGGATTTCGAAAAACCATTCATCGCAGTCGTGAACTCATACGTGGACATCGTCCCGGGCCACGCCCATCTGAGAGAGTTCGTGCAGAGCATCAAGGCCTACATTCGCGAGGCCGGGGGCGTCCCCTTTGAGTTCAACACCATCGGCGTGGACGACGGCATCGCCATGGGCCACGAGGGAATGCGCTGGAGCCTCCCCTCCCGGGAATTGATCGCCGACAGCGTCGAGACCATGCTCACCGCCCATGCCTTCGACGCCGCCATCTTCATCCCCAACTGCGACAAGATCGTCCCCGGGATGTTGATGGCGGCGGTAAGGGTGAACATCCCCTCGATCTTCATCTCCGGTGGGCCCATGCGAGCGGGGGTCTTGCCCGACGGCCGGGTGGTGGACCTGATCAGCGTCTTCGAAGCGCTCGGCGCCTACGAAAAGGGGGAGGTGAGCGAGGAAGAGCTGAAGGAGATCGAAACCTACGCCTGTCCCAGTTGCGGGAGCTGCGCCGGTCTTTTCACCGCCAACAGCATGAACTGCCTCCTCGAGGCCCTGGGACTCGCCCTTCCGGGCAACGGCACCATCCTGGCCGAAGACCCCCGGCGCGAGGAACTCAAAAAACGGGCCGCCTACCGCGTGGTCGAACTCGCGCGCGAAAACCTCAAACCCCGTGACATCCTCGATCTCCGCGCGTTCGAGAACGCCTTCAGGCTCGACGTGGCCATGGGTGGCAGCACCAACACCGTACTCCACACCCTGGCCGTGGCGCAGGAAGCGGGCCTGGAGTTCCCGCTGCAAAAGCTGGACGAGATCGGGCGCGAAACCCCCACCCTGGCCAAGATCGCGCCCAGCTCGAGCTATCACATGGAAGACCTGGACCGCGCTGGCGGCATTTACGCCATCCTCGGGGAACTCGCGAAAGGCGGGTATTTGCACCTCGAGGCGAGCACGGTCCTCGGTCGCCCCCTGGGCGAGCTCCTGGGGGACCACGAGATTCGGGACGAAAGGGTTATCCGGCGACTGGAAAACCCCTACAGCGCCCGGGGCGGACTGCGGATCCTCTTTGGATCGCTCGCCCCCGAAGGGGCGGTGGTGAAAACGGCGGGTGTCGAACCGGCCATGATGCGCCACCGAGGGCCGGCCAAGGTCTTCGACTCCGAAGAAGAGGCGCAGCAGGCGATCAACCAGGGGGCGATCGTTCCCGGCGACGTGGTCGTCATCCGCTACGAAGGCCCGAAGGGCGGACCCGGCATGCGCGAGATGCTGGCGCCGACCTCGGCCCTGGTGGGCATGGGCCTTGGCGACAAGGTGGCGCTCGTCACCGACGGTCGGTTCTCCGGAGGCACCAGGGGCGCGGCCATCGGCCACGTGAGCCCCGAAGCCGCCGAAGGCGGACCCATCGCGCTGGTCCAAAACGGCGACCAGATCGACATCGACCTGATCGAAGGCCGGATCGACCTCCTGGTCAGCGAATCCGAGCTTGCCCGCCGCCGCGCCGGGTTTGAGCCGCGACTCCGCCCCGTCGAGGGGAGCTGGCTCAAGCGCTACCGGGCCCTGGTCACCAACGCCGCCAAAGGCGCCGTTCTCGCCACGCCCGAGATCTAAACCTCGCCCCAAGCGGTGCATTTTTAGGCCCCGCCGACGAAAGACCGTTGCGGGGCCCGTGCTCTAACGCAGCGCCTTCATTGCGCCCGGAAAGTTCATTTTTTAAATATAAGACAGGATTAATTTCTTTAGCCGGAGGTGAAAGCAATGCGAAGGGTGCTCTTTGCGTTGGTCGCAGTGCTGAGCTTCGCTTTGGCCCAGGGCCAGGGGAGTGACTACACCGGTCTCGTCATCTCGACGCCGTTTCCGTCCACCACGGTTCGGGCTGGGGAAACCGTCAACCTGAGCCTCCAGCTCAAGAGCTATAACCTCGAGCCCCAGTACGTCCGCCTCGGCGTCGAGGGGGTGCCGGAGGGCTGGACGGTCGCCCTGCTCGGCGACGGGAGACCGGTCAAAGCGGCCTACCTCGAACCCGACGGCTCGGTCGATTTGAGCCTCCGGGTCGAGATCCCCAAGAACGCGGCCGCGAAGGCCTACACCATGACCCTGGTCGCCACAGGCAGCACCGCAAAAGCCACCCTTCCCCTCACCTTCACCCTCGGTGAGGTCCTCCCGCCGAAGGTGAGCCTCGAGGTGGAGCTGCCGGTGCTCAAAGGGACGCCGACCTCCACATTCCGTTTCCGGGCCACGCTGAAAAACGAATCGGACCAGGACCTCCTGGTCGGCCTCAGTGCCGACGCGCCGCAGGGATTTGAGGTGCGCTTCAAACCCGCTTTCTCCACCCAGGAGGTCACTACCCTGCCCCTGAAGGCCGGGGCCTCCAAGGACCTCGACATTGAGATCAGCCCGCCGCCCCAGGTCGCGGCCGGAACCTACCCCATCCAGGTCCTTGCCCGAGCGGGAGAAGCCTCGGCCTCGCTGTCGCTCAAGGTCGTGATCACCGGCCGTCCCGAACTCTCACTCTCGACCCCGGATGGGCGCCTCTCCGGAAAGGCCTACGCCGGCCGCTTTTCGCCCCTCAAGCTGGTGATCAAGAACCGGGGCAGCGCACCGGCCAAAAACGTCAAGCTCTCCTCGTTCGAACCCTCGGGCTGGGAAGTCAAGTTCGACCCCAAGAAGATCGATGAAATCCCCGCCGGCGGCCAAACCCAGGTCACCGTTCAGATCAAGCCCAGCCAGAAGGCCATCGCCGGGGACTACATGGTCACCCTCACGGCCAATCCCCAAAACGGCACCAGCAAATCGGAAGACTTCCGCATCACGGTGCTCACCTCAACCTTGTGGGGCGTCGTCGGTATCGTCCTCATTGCAGTGGCCCTGGGCGCGTTGGCCTTCGCGGTGGCGCGTTTCGGCAGGCGATGATGACGGCGATCCACACCGAACACCTCACCAAGCGCTACGGCTCGGTGGTGGCGGTGCGTGACCTCAACCTGGTGGTCGAGGAAGGCGAGGTCTTCGGCATCCTGGGCCCCAACGGCTCGGGCAAGACGACCACCATCCTCATGCTGCTCGGACTCACCGAGCCGAGCGAGGGAAGGGTCAGCGTCCTCGGCCGTGACCCGGTTCGCGAGCCGCTGGCGATCAAGCGCCGGGTGGGCTACCTCCCGGATACGGTCGGTTTTTACGAGGACCTCACCGGACGGGAAAACCTCCGCTACACGGCGGCGCTCAATGGCCTGCCCCACCGGCAAAGGGAGGCCAAGATCGAAGAGCTGCTCGCGACCATGGGGCTCGCCGACGCCGCCGACCGCCCGGTTCGCACCTACTCCAGGGGCATGAAGCAGCGGCTGGGGCTGGCGGATGTCTTGCTGAAGGAACCCGAACTCGTCATCCTCGACGAGCCGACGCTCGGCCTTGACCCCCAGGCGGCGCACGAGTTTTTGAGCATGATCCGCCAGCTCAAAAGCCAGGGCATGACGGTGATCCTCTCCTCTCACCTGCTCCACCAAGTGCAGGCAATCTGTGACCGGGTCGGTCTGTTCAAGAAGGGCGAGATGGCGCTGGTGGGATCGGTCCAGGCGCTGGCCCAGCGCGTCCTGGGCGGGGCCTACCGGATACGGCTGAGAGTCATCGGAAACATCCCCAGCGAGCGGCTGCAAAAGCTGCCTGGCGTCAGCCGCGTGCACCAGAGTGGAGAGGTGGTCACCGTCGAGGCCGAACGCGATCTCCGCCCCGAGCTCGTCCGCGCCATCGTCGAGGCGGGCGCGGATCTGCTCGAGGTCGGCCTGGAAGAGACCACCCTCGACGAGGTTTACCGCGCCTACTACGGGGAGGTGAGCGATGACGCGGCGTGAGGGTTCAGCATTCACCGGCATGCGGGTCGTGTTCTTTAAGGAACTCGCCGATCTGCTCTCGGGCTCCAGGATGCGCTTTTTGGAAGCCCTGGTCGTGCTCACCGCCCTGGGAACCGCCTACGCCGCCATCCAAAACATCAAGAACACCGTGGGCGAGGACCCCTTTTTGTTCCTCCGCCTCTTTACCACCGCCAAGGATCCCCTTCCCTCGTTCGTGGCCTTCCTGGGGTTTTTGGTCCCGCTGCTGGCTATCGCCCTCGGGTTCGACGCGGTCAACGGTGAATTCCAGCGCCGGACCCTGGGCCGGATCCTCTCGCAACCGATCTACCGCGACGCCCTGCTCTTCGGCAAGTTTTTGGCCGGGCTCACCACCCTGGCCATGGTGCTCACCGCGACCTGGCTCTTCGTCACCGGCCTCGGAATTCTCCTCACCGGGCTCGCCCCTTCGGGCGAGGAGGTGGCCAGGAGTCTCATCTACCTCGTGGCCGCGGTGGCCTACGGCGGGGTCTGGCTCGCCCTTTCGATCCTCTTTTCCACCCTCTTTAAAAACCCCGCCACCAGCGCCCTGGCCACCATCGCGGTCTGGCTCTTCTTCACCGTGTTCTGGGGCATGATCGCCGGCCTTCTGGCCCCGGCTTTGAGCCCGGTCCGCTACGGTTTCCCCGACGAGGTGCTGCGCCAGGCCCAGGTCGAACTCGCGCTCTCTCGAATCAGCCCGACCACGCTTTACGCCGAGGCGACGCTGGCGATTCTACGTCCCGAGGTCCGGGCCCTCGGGCCCGTCCTCCCGCTCCAGCTCCAGGGTATGGTCCTCGGCACCCCGCTGCCCCTTTCCCAATCGCTCCTCCTCATCTGGCCCCAGTTCTCAGGGCTGATCGCCGCCAGCGTCATCCTGTTCGTCCTGGCCTACGTCATCTTCCAGCGTCAAGAGATCCGGGCATAGGTCCCATCGGCCGAGGCCCCCAGAGGTGGGGGCCTCGGCCGGCCACTTCGGGTTTTCCCCTAAACGCTCAGTCCAGCCACTCGGTCCGGTAGTCCTGGGTAGCCGGGACCATGCAAAGGAACATCGCCGGTTCGTCGCCGATGTTCTCGTACCAGTGCGGCGTTCCCGGAGGGATGAAGACCACATCGCCGGGCCCGACATCGATCACTTTCTCGCCGAGCCCAATGCGGATCGTCCCCTGGAGCACGTACTGCTCGTGTTCGATCTCGGGGTGCAGGTGCTTTGGAATCCTGCCCCCCGGCAAGAGCGTAAAACGGCGCATGAGGAACCGGGGCGCGACATCCGGCCCCACCAAGATCTGGACGTAAGCCCCTTCCGCTCGATCGACCGGAACCCGCCGGACCTTATCGGCGCTCGAAACCCTAGCCTTCACGCATTTCCCCCCATTCCTTTAACAAAGCCACCACCTCAACATCGCTCACCTGAGGAAAGGACGCATAGTAGGTCCCAACCGCCCCAAATCTCTCCGGGGTGCTCAGAACCACGACCTCGGCCATAGCGCTGAGCCGATCGAGACTCTCCCTGGCCCCGACCGGAACCGCCACCACCACCCGGGCCGGCTCCTCGCCCTTCACCGCCGCTAGCGCGGCCTCCATGGTACTCCCGGTGGCCACCCCGTCGTCGGTCAAGACCACCTGCCGGCGGGCCAAGGGAACTTTGGGGCGAACGGCCCGGTAGCGCGCCTTCCGGGCCTCGATCTCCGCGAGTTGCTTGAGCACCGCATCGCGGAGGTAAGCGTCATCGGCATAACGGTAGGCGTAGGGCTGGAGAATCACTTCCCCCGTCTCGGCCACCGCGCCGAGCGCGAACTCCTCGTTGCCGGGCGCGCTGAGCTTGCGGGCCAGGACAACATCCATGGTTCCCCCGAGCTGCCTGGCCAGAACATCGGCGATGACCACGCCGCCGCGTGGGATACCGAGGACCACCGGCGCCACGAGCCCCAGCGGCCGGAGCGCTTGGGCCAGCAAACTGGCCGCGTGCGCGCGATCCTGAAATCGCATGTCGATTCCATTGTAGAACAGCCACCCGCCTGAACCGGTCGGTCTGCACCACCCCCGGCCGCCTGGCCTGGGCTCAGCCGCGAGGCTTGCTCACGCCCCAGGGCCTCCCCTGCGCCCGAACGAGGAGCAGCGTCAGCAAAACGCCCAAAGCCATCGCCTGCCACTCGGCCATCGGCCAAAGGGCCTCGAGTTTCGGATCGTGGACCAAAAGGCGCGCTCCGGCCCACACGATCACCAAGGCGCCGAGGACGTTGAGCCATGGCCACCGATCGAGGACGCCCGCCACCAGACCCGCCCCCAGCATCAGAATGGGGATTGAGAGCGCGAGTCCGAAGGCTAAAAGCCCCAGGTGCCCCTCGCTCGCGGCAGCAACGGCCAGAACGTTGTCGAGCGAGAGCGTGATGTCGGCCAGGATAATGAGCGCTACCGCCTGCCAAAACCCGTTCGCGCTGCGGTCAACCGAACCCCCTTCCTCAGGGCGAAGCAGCTTGGCCGCGATCCAAAAGAGCACCGCCCCGCCGATGGCCCGCAGGTAAGGGACGGTAAGCAGGATCGCGGCCAAAATCGTGAAGGTCACCCGGAGGCCAACAGCCCCCAGCGTGCCCACCAAAATCGCCTGCCGCCGGCGAGGGTTCGGCAACCCGCGAACGGCCATACCAATGACCACCGCATTGTCACCCGAAAGCACCAGGTCGATCAGGACGATGCTCAGCAGGTTCAACCAAAACGTTTCCATCGGCGATGGCTAGCGTTCAAGGACGAAACGGGGCTCACTCTCGTGGAGCCGTACCCGGTGGATGATCCGCTGGTCGTGGTCCTCGTCGGGGTGGGTGGTGGCCACGATGGTGACGTAGTCGCGAATCGGGCTGTGGAGCACTTTGCGCGTCAGGGTTTCCTCCACCTGGAAGATGCCGGCCGAATTGTTCATCAGCACCCGAACCTCGATCGGCACCTCCTTACCCCGGAGAATCATGACCTCGTCCACCGCCAGCGCCGAAATCGAGTGGATGTCGATCGATCCGAGCTGAAAGGCCTTGCGCCCTCTCCCCTTGGTGATGTCGGTCCCATCGGCGACGGCGGTGACGCCAGCCTCGATGGTCAGCGGCTCCGGATCGAGGTCATGGCTGTAGATGGAGTGCAGGATCAACGCCTTGAGCTTCACCCGCTTGTCGAGGTCCTGATAAACCTGCCCCAGCACCCGCTCCAGGATGGGAAGGGCCAGGGTAACCCCGAAGGCCTCGTGGTGGTGGCGGTGGATCTGGTTGCCGAGGTCGTGGAGCATCGTCCCCACCACGGTGACCAAAAAGGCGTCCTCCAGATCACCGGCGCCGCTCTTTTCGGTATCGGTCTTGACCCCGGCCTCGGCCAGGAGACGGAGGATGGCCACCGCCGCCGCACCGGTCAGGATGGCGTGAACCCGGCCGTGATCGTTGTAGCCGAGCTTGTGCATGGTGATGTAGTTGGCCATGTCCCAGCCCGCCCGGGCTTCGGGATCGGCATAGAGCAGTTCGTAAGCCTTGAGGGCCCGGGGGTAGGCGGCGAGGGCACGCCGAATGGCGTGGTCGGCCTCCTGCTGCAACCTGGCTTTCGGACTTGCGACATGGATCACACGATCGCTGGCCACTCATTCCCCCTTGAAGTTGGGCTTGCGCTTTTCAAGAAACGCCTTGGTTCCCTCCTTGAAATCGCCGGTCTGCGTGACCAGGCCAAAGAGGTCCGCCTCGATCTCGAGGGCCTCGGGCAACGGCACGTCGATGCCCCGGAACACGGCCTCCTTGGCCAGGCTCAGGGCGATGGGGCCGTTTTTGGTGATTTCCTTGGCCAAGGCCTTGGCCGCACCGAGGGCGTCCTCATCCACGCGATTGACGAGCCCCAGAGCCAGCGCTTCTTCAGCCGGCACGTGTCGGCCGGTGAGAATGAGGTCCAGAGCCCGACCCACGCCGATCAACCGCGGCAAACGCTGGGTGCCGCCGAAACCCGGGATGAGGCCGAGGCCCACCTCGGGCAGACCGAGCTTGGCCTTGGTGGAGGCCACCCTGAGGTCGCAGGCCAGCGCCAGCTCCAAGCCGCCGCCGAGGGCGTAGCCGTTGATGGCCGCGATCGTGACCTGGGGCATGGAGGCGATGCCGGCGAAAACGTCCTGCCCCAAGAGCGAAAACTCCCGGCCGGCAAAGACATCGGTGATTGTGGCGATTTCGCTAATGTCGGCCCCGGCGACGAAGGCCTTGCCCTCACCGGTAAAGATGACCGCCTGGACCCCCTCCTGCTCGGCGACGAGCTCAGGGATCTCCGCGAGCTCAAAGAGCACGTCGCGGGAAAGGGCGTTGAGCGCCTCCGGCCGGCGGAAGGTCACCAAGGCCAGCGCCCCCTCGACCTCGAAGGTCAGGTGCTCAAAGTCCATGTGTTCGTGAGTCAGTTCAATGTCCATCGTCTTCCTCCTTCCAACTCGCTGCGGCCTCGAGGGCCACCTTCAACATCCGGTCGATCGCGCCTTTGAGAACCTCGTCGGAAACCAACTCGGGATCGCCCACCGAGTTCGAGACCGCAAGGACGGTGGCGGTGCGAATCCCGCGCATCTTCCCCAGCAAAAACATCGCCGCCGACTCCATCTCAAAGGCCAGTGCGCCAAAGCCGGCCCAGGTGCGGGCGACCTCGGGATCCGAAGCGTAAAAGCCGTCTTCGGTCACGATTAAACCCACGTGCGGCCGCTCTCCCAGGGCACGAGCGGTCTCGACCAGATGCTGCATGAGCGCATAGTCCGGGACCGCGGCATAAGGACGACCGCCGAGATACTGTCGGGTCGTTCCATCGTGGGGCACCGCGCCCTGAGCCACGATAAGATCGCCCGGCCGCACCCCGGGGGCCACCGCACCGGCGGTGCCGATACGCACCACCGCCCGGGCGCCGAGCTCCACCAGCTCCTCGATCACGATGGCCGCCGAGGGCGTACCCATCCCGCTCGCCTGAACCGACACCGGCACGCCACGGTAACGACCGGTGTACCCCCATAAACCACGGTGCTCGTTGTACTGCCGGACGTCCTCGAGATAACGCGAAGCCACATACGCCGCCCGGTAGGGGTCTCCGGGGAGCAAAACGAACGGCGCGACGTCTCCTTTTTGGGCGTGCAAATGGATCGGACTCACATCCCCAAGGATACTCCCAAAGTTACGCCCACCCAACCGGGACCAGCCGCCCCGACTGCAAGGCGAACGCCGGGAGGCCGCGGACCAGGTGGGCGTCGTGGGTCGCAACGAAGAGCGCCGCCCCCTCCTCCGCCGCCAGCTCCAGCAAGAGCGCGAGAACCTTGCGGCTGTTGTCTGCATCCAGCGCCCCCGTGGGCTCGTCGGCCAGGATCAGGGACGGGCGGGAATAGAGCGCCCGCGCCACCGCAACCCGCTGCCGCTCGCCTCCGGAAAGCTGCGATGGGCGCCGATCGGCGGCCCCGGAAAGCCCGACCCGCAAAAGCAACGTCCTCACCCGCCCCCAGTCCACCCGTCCGGCAATGAGCCCCGGTAATGCGACGTTTTCGGCGACCGTGAGCTCGGGAAGCAGGTGGTGACGCTGGAAGACCAGCCCCAAAAACCCCCGACGAAGCCTGGCCAGCTTCTCTTCCGGCAAAGCCGTGATCTCCACCTCGCCCCAGAAGATCCGCCCCCTTTGCGGACGCTCGATGCCGGCCAGCAAATGGATGAGCGTGGTCTTTCCGCTCCCCGAGGGACCGAGCAGCACTTTGGCCTCCCCCGCGAAAAGCTGCAAATCCACCCCGGCGAAAAGGGGCACCCCGGGGTAGGCGAAGCCGAGATCCTCGGCGCGGAGCACCACGCCCCCCATCCTACCCAGGCCGCGGGCCATCCGATAAACTGAGGCCAATGCTGGCGGATACCACAATCTTGCAGCGGTCGCCGCTCTTCGACGGAATGAACACAGAGGCCGTGGAAACCATCCGGCAAGCCCTCCAACCCCGCCGCTATCCTGCTGGGAGCCTAGTCTTCGAGAGCGGGGAGATGGGAGAAGCCCTCTACATCGTCGAAAGCGGGAAAATTAAAATCTTCCGCCAAAGCTTTGGTGGCAAAGCCAAGGTCCTCGCCTACGTCCACGCCGGTGACGTTTTCGGCGAGATGAGCCTGGTCGAGGACCGGCCGCGGAGCGCCACCGCGCTGGCGGTCGCGCCGACCGTGGTCCATGCGCTCTACCGCGACCTCTATCTGCAGCTCATCCGCCGTTTCCCGCGCCTGGCCCACAACCTGGCCCGGATCATCGCCGCCCGGTTGCGGGAAATGAACGACGAAGTGGTCATCCTCTCCTTTGAGGAATCGAAAAGCCGCATCGCCTACGCGCTGCTCAAGCTCCAGCGCCACCAGCACGGCCAGACGACCGACCGGGGCTGGGCGATCCCGGTGGCCCACCACGAGGTTGCGAACCTCGCGGGGACGAGCCGGGAAACCGCGACCCGGGTCTTGCACGCGCTGCGGGACATGGGTGCCATCGAAACCCAAAACGGCGAGGTGATCATCCGCGACGCGCTCCTGCTTGAAGAAGTACTCTACGGCCTGAGATGATTCGCATCGCACCCTCAATCCTCTCCGCGGACTTTGCGAATTTGGGCCAGGCGGTCGCCGAAGCTGAGGCTGCAGGAGCCGATTGGATCCACGTCGATGTCATGGATGGCCGTTTCGTCCCCAACCTCAGCCTGGGGCTGGTCGTGGTCGAGGCCCTGCGTCGGAGCACCAAGCTCCCCCTCGACGTCCACCTGATGATCGTCGAGCCGGAGAAACTCGCATCGCGATTCATCGAAGCCGGGGCCGACCGGGTAACCTTCCACCTCGAGGCCACGCTCCATCCCCACCGCCTGCTGCAGGAGATTCGCACCCAAAACGCCAAGGCCGGCATCGCCATCAACCCCGGCACCCCCGTGGCCCTCCTTGATCCGCTTTGGGGAGAACTCGACCAGGTGCTCATCATGAGCGTGAACCCGGGCTTTGCTGGCCAGCGCTTCATTCCGGCGACGCTCAAAAAGCTCGAGGCCGCCCGCCAGGCCCGCGACAGCGAAAACCCCGAGGCCCTGATCGTCGTCGACGGGGGGATTGGGCCAGCGAATGCCGCCTCCGCGGTCCAGGCCGGCGCCGACGTGCTGGTCGCCGCTTCCAGCATCTATAACGATCGGGCCAGCGTCAAAGAAAACCTGGAGGCTTTGCGCCGTGCCGCCGGTGCTCCGGTTTGAACCCATCCCCCACGAGGGGCTCGAGTTCGCCGACACGGTGCTGGTGGTCGACGTTATCCGGGCCACCACCACCGCGGTGGCCTTCCTGGAGGCAGGCGCGAACGAGCTGTGGTTCGCCCCCAACCACGACCTGGCCCTGGCCCTCAAAGCGGACGGCTTCGTGGTGGCCGGAGAGACGCGCGGGGCAAAGCCAGCTGGATTCGACCTCGGCAACAGCCCCCTCGAGGCCCTCCGGGCCAACGTGAAGGGCAAGCGTGTGGTCATGAGCACCACCAACGGCACCCGGGCCGCCTCGCTCGCCGCGCGCTCCGCCCGGCGGCTCGCGCTGGCCTCGCTTTGGAACCTGGATGCCGCCGCCCGCTGGGCCCATAGCGCGGCCCGGAGCGAAATCGCGGTGCTCGCGTCGGGTAAGGAAGGCCGTTTCGGCCTCGACGACACCTTCGTTGCCGGCGCTCTGTTCGCACGCCTTTCGGGCGAGCCCGACGACGGCGCCAGGGCGGCGCGTCTCATCTTCCAGGCCTTCGAAATCCCGGCCGATCCGCTCCGGCTTGCCGCGGCCGGTCGGGCCCTCGAGGCCATCGGGCTCGGCCAGGATGTGGCGGCGGCGGCCAAAACCAACCGGAGCCAAACCGTCCCCCTTCTCGCAGGATCGGAAGGCCCTTACCTCGTCTTCAGGCGTACCTCGCTTTGAGGGCCAGCGCCCGCTGGCTCAGATCGGGCAGGGCAGAAAGCCTCACGCCCGGGTCAAACCCCCGGTCCACGAGATGGGGCAGGACCAGCTCGGTGGGTAAGTTTCCAACCAGGTCGTCCCCGGCAAAAGGACACCCGCCGACGCCGCCGAGCGCCCCTTCCAGCCAGCGGATGCCGGCGTCGATGACGGCATCGACCTTGGCGTTCACTTCACCGGGATCCGGCCGGCTGTGGAGGTGCGCGCCCAGGCCATCGGAGCCAAAGGCCTCGACCAGCCGAGAGAGCACGCGGTAGATGCGTTCTGGACTCGCGACCCCATAGGTATCGGCGATCGCAATCTCCCGTACCCCGGTCTCGCGAAGACGCCCGACGAAGCTCACCACCATCGCTTCGTCCCAGGCATCGCCGTAAGGGTTGCCAAACCCCATGGAAAGGTAGACCACCAGGTCGAGCTTCCCCTGCGCCGAACGAACCATCTCCTCAACCAGGGGCCACGACGCCTTGATGGTGCGGTTGGTGTTCTTTTTCTGGAAGGTCTCGCTGATGGAAAAGGGGTAGCCCACCGCGGTCAGGTTTGCGGCCGAGAGCGCCCGGAGGAACCCTTTCTCGTTGGCAACGATCGCCAGGTAGGTCCTGCCCCGGGGCGGCGGTAAGGCTTTGAGAAACTCGGCCGCGTCCTTCATCTGGGGCACCCAGCGTGGCGAAACGAAGCTGGTGAGGTCGAGGTGGGAAAACCCCGCCTCAATCAGATCGCTCACGAAACCGACCTTTTCCTCGGTAGGGATGAAACGAGAAAAACCCTGCCACGCGTCGCGGGGGCACTCAACGTAGCGAACCGGCAACCCCTGGAAACCGAGCGTCATCGACCCCTCCTAGACCTGAAAGACGCCAATTTTAAAGTCGGGCCGTTCCGGGTTCAGCGCGGCGAGCGAGAGACTGCGGATGAGCCACTCGCGGGTCTCGTGGGGAAAGATCACCTCGTCGATCCACAAACGGGCGGCTGCGTAGCGAATGTCGAGCTGGGCGTCGTAGCTTTGCTTCACCTTCTCGTAGAGGTCCTCGAGTCCCTGGGCATCCACCTCGTGCCCTTTGGCCTTGAGGGCCCGCACTTGAATATCGAGCAGGGTCTTGGCGGCCTGTGCTCCGCCCATGACCGCGTATTTCGCGCTCGGCCAGGCGAAGATGAAGCGAGGGGCGTAAGCCTTGCCCGCCATGGCGTAGTTGCCAGCCCCGAAAGAGCCGCCAAGGATCACCGTGATCTTCGGCACCACCGAGTTGGAGACCGCGTTCACCAGCTTGGCCCCCCGGCGAATGATCCCCGCCTGCTCGGCGTCCTTCCCCACCATGAAGCCGGTCACATCCTGGAGGAAAAGCAAGGGCACGAACATCTGGTTGGCCTCGAGGATGAACCGGGCCGCTTTGTCGGCGGCCTCTGGGTAGATCACCCCGCCGACTTCGATGCGTTCGCGCTTTTTGATGATCAGTCGCTGGTTGGCCACGATCGCCACCGGGTAGCCGCCGATGCGGGCATATCCGGTGACGATCGTCTCCCCCCAACCCGGGCGGTACTCGAGGAAACGCGATCCGTCCACCAGGCGTGCGATGACCTCGCGGACATCGTAGGGGCGGCTGCCATCTGGGCTGACAAGCCCGTAGAGGTCTTCCGCGTCGTAAGCGGGGGGTTCGGCTTCGGTGCGATGGCGTGCCCAGGGCGCCAGGTCACCCTCGGCATAGTGCGCTGCCACTTCCCGAACCCGCCTCAAGGCCGCCGCGTCGTCGGGTTCGTAGAAATCGACCGTGCCCGAAACCTCGGCGTGCATGCGGGCCCCGCCCAGCTCGTCCGAAGAAACCGCCTGACCGATCGCCGCCTTCACCAGCGCCGGACCGGCCAGGTAGAGACCCGACCCCTCGGTCATGATGAGCACGTCGGTCATGACCGGCAGGTAGGCGCCGCCGGCGACGCAGTTGCCCATGATGGCGCTGATTTGCGGTAGGCCCAGGGCGCTCATGCGGGCGTTCAGGTAAAAAATGCGCCCGAAATCGTCCTGGTCGGGAAACACCTCGTCCTGAAGGGGCAGGAAAACCCCGGCCGAGTCGACCAGATAGATCACCGGGATCCGGTTTTCCAGCGCGATCGTTTGGGCCCGGATCACCTTCTTGGCGGTAATCGGGAAGAAGGCGCCGGCCTTCACGGTGGCGTCGTTGGCAATGATCATCCAGGGCCTTCCCGCCACCTGGCCCACGCCAGCAACCACGCCCCCAGATGGCGCGCCGCCCCAGTCCTCGTACATGCCATAGCCGGCCAGGGTCATGAGCTCGTCGAAGCGCGTGCCGGGATCGACCAGCATTGCGATGCGCTCCCTGGCGGTGAGACGGCCCTTTTCGTGCTGGCGCGAGATGGCCTTGGCCCCGCCACCCTGGCGTACCCGCTCAAGCGACTCGCGAAAAGCCGTAATCATCGCCACCCAGTCGCTCTTGTTCTGATTGAAGGTGGGCGAAGCCCGTTCTGCCTCGTTCACACGTGTGCGCAACATCTCGGCTCCCTTGGCCTCCAGTCTACCGAAAAACCGACTGCCGGAGAAAAACCGTAACGCCGTAGAATGAACCGCCGGGGCATGGGGCCTAAGCCGTGGCCCTCTTGGACGTCAACCGGTCTGATCACGGGGGATAACCATGAAAGTCACGATGATCGTCGAGTGGCCCAAAGGTACGCGCGTTCGCTGGGAGTGGAACGGCCAGATGTTTGTGCAAAAACGCGAAGACGCGCCGGCGCCGGTCAACTACGGCTTCATTCCCAACACGCATAACCCCTCGGATGGCTCGGAGGTCGACGCGGTCTTACTCGGCCTGCCCCGGCCCGCTGGGCAACGGCTCGAGGCCGAAATCGTGGGCATGATCCGTCTGGCCGACGGCGACCACAAGCTCATCCTCACGCCACCGGGTACCCGGCCCAACAAAGCCGAGATCACCGCAACCCTGGCCTGGTTCCCCGCCGCCCGGAAGCCCGAGGTGGTCGGGAAGGAAGAGGCTCTGAACTGGCTTTCAGCCCACATCAGGTAAACTCGCCTTTGGAGGCAAACCATGCGCAAAACCGCAGAAGTTCCGCTGGGAACGCCAGCGCCAGATTTTGACCTCGAGGACGTCCGCACCCACCAACGGGTCCGAAAGGGCGACTTTGCTGGCAAACCGTTGCTGGTGATCTTCATGTGCAACCACTGCCCTTACGTCAAGCACGTCGAGGAAAAGCTCACCGAGGTCGCGAACGCCTATTTGGAAAAAGGGGTGGCGGTGGTGGCGATCAGCGCCAACGACCCCGAGACCCACCCCGACGATGCCCCCGAGCGGCTGGCCGAACAAGCCGAGCGCCTTGGAATGCGCTTCCCCTACATCTTCGACGCCGAGGGGGAGGTGGCCAAGGCCTACCGGGCCGTGACCACGCCGGACATCTACCTTTTTGACCGGGACCACAAGCTCTACTACCGTGGCCGGTTCGACGCCGCCCGCCCCAAGCAACCGACCCCCGTCACCGGCGAAGATTTGATCCGGGCCCTCAACGCTCTCCTTGCCGGCGAGACCCCGCCCGATCCCCAATACCCCAGCGTGGGGTGCACGATCAAGTGGAAGCCGGGCCGCGCTCCGGATTACGCCAGCTAGGTAAACCACCGCCGGTTTCGAAGCTTGCCGATACGCGATCGGCGTCGGTCTTTTCCGTGGTCCGGGCCGCAGCCAAGCCCCGGCAAGGTGCTTAAACCCGCTTCAGGCCGCGCCGACGCCGGTTCGCTTCCCGGTCGACGAGCTCATTCTCCCGGTGGCCGGCGTGGCCCTTTTGCCAGTGCCACACCACCCGGTGGCGCCGGACTTCTTTTAAAAGCGCCTCCCAGAGGTCTCGATTTTTCACCGGGGTTTTCGCCGCACTCCTCCAGCCATTCCTTTGCCACTTCTCCAGCCAGCCATCGGTAAAGGCTTTTTTAAGGTACTGGGAGTCGGTGTAGAGGTGAACCTCGCAGGGGCGCTTGAGGGCCCTGAGTGCCTCGACCGCGGCGGTGAGTTCCATGCGGTTGTTGGTGGTATTGGGCTCGGCGCCCGAGATCAGCTTCTCGTGATCACCATAACGAAGCAGCGCCGCCCAACCGCCCCGGCCTTGGCCGTCGGCGGAGCCATCGGTGAAGACCTCAACCCTGCAACGCACCGCCGTATTCTAAGACGCCCGCTATCGCTGCCAAAGCCCATCGCGGGAGAGATCTCCATCATCCCGAATCAAGCGCGAAAGAAGCCAAGTTCATGGTTGCCAAAAATCGCGCTGGATTTTGCCTTTTTCCCATACCAAACTCAGCTTGCCCTAAGGCACTTTGTCATTCCCACTCGATCGTCCCCGGCGGCTTCGAGGTGAGGTCGTAGACCACCCGGCCGATCTGGGGGACCCGGCGCGGGATCTGGCGGGCGACCTCGTCGAGAAAGTCGTGGGGCAGGCGGGCCCAGTCGGCGGTCATGCCGTCGACGCTGGTCACCGCCCGGAGCACCAGGGTGTAGCCGTAGCGCCGCTCGTCACCGGTCACCCCCACCGAACGCACCGGCAAAAGCACCGCCAGCGCCTGCCACACCTCGTCGTAGAGGCCATGGTCCTTCAAAAGCGAGACGAAGAGGTCGTCGGCCCGGCGCAGCACCTCGAGCTTTTCCTCGCTAACCTCGCCGAGGACGCGGATCGCGAGCCCGGGACCGGGAAAGGGATGACGAAGACGGATGGTGTCGGGGAGGCCAAGGAGCAGGGCAATCTCGCGAACCTCGTCCTTAAAGAGGTAGCGGAAGGGCTCAAGCAGCTCGAAGCCGAGTTCTTCGGGGAGGCCGCCGACGTTGTGGTGGCTCTTGATCTTGGCAGCGCCATAGCCACCAGCGCTCTCGATCACGTCGGGATAGAGCGTGCCCTGGGCCAGGAAGCGGAACGGACCCTCCTCGCCTGCAACCGCTTTGAAAACCTCGATGAAGGTATGGCCGATGATGCGGCGTTTTTCCTCGGGGTCGAGGACGCCCTTGAGCGCCGAGAGGAAGCGGTCCCTGGCATCGACCACCCGGAGTCGCACACCGAGGGGGCGAAGGGCACGCTCGACCTCGTCGCGCTCACCCAGGCGCAACAGCCCGTGATCCACGAACACCGCGAGGTGGTCGACGCCCGCCCGGGCGAGGAGCAAAGCCAAAGTCGAAGAGTCAACCCCACCTGAAACCGCGAGCAGAACGCGGTCCTTCCCGACTCGCTCGCGGACCTCGGTGAGCATGGCCTCGAGGACCGAGCCCGGCGTCCACTCGCGGGAAACGCCGGCCAGCGCGAGGAAGTTTTCCAAAATCTCCAGGCCTTTGGGGGTATGGCTCACCTCGGGGTGGAACTGTACGCCGAAAAACTTCCCCTCCCCGTCCTGAATTGCGGCCACCGGGTTCTCATCGGTCTCGGCGATGACCCGCCAGCCCTCGGGCAAACGGAGCACGGCGTCGGCGTGGCTCATCCAGACCTGGACCTCTCCCGAAAGCCCGGAAAACAGCGGCCCCTCGAAGCGAAGAAGGCTGGCCTTTCCGTATTCAGCGCGACCGGCGCGTTTGACCTCGCCCCCGAAGTGCTGGGCCATGTACTGCATCCCGTAGCAGATGCCGAGGACGGGTACGCCAAGGGAGAAAACGCCGGGGTCAGGTCTCGGGGCATCGGGATCGAAGACCGAAGAGGGGCCACCCGAGAGCACGATGGCCTCCGGCCTTTGCGCTTTCATCTCGTCCAGGGGTGCTGAGCCCGGCAAGATCACCGAGTAAGCCCTGAGCTCGCGCAAGCGGCGGGCGATGAGCCGGGTGTACTGGGAACCAAAATCCAAAACGACGACGGCCATACCAGGAGTTTACTGGCCGCCGAGACGAATCACGACCGATCCCCCCAAAACCGGGACCTCCAGGTCAAAATTCTGGGGTTTGTATCCTTCGGCCCGCACCTCGAGGCGGTAGGTCCCCTGTTCGTCGAACCGCACGCTGCCCGGCACCTCGGCCAGAAAGCCCGGGGCCAGGTTCGATCCCTCCGGGGCCAGCTGCAAGTAGATCTCGGCTTGGGCCTCGGGTGGTTCGACCACGAAACGAACCACCTGACCGGAAAAGCCCGGGCGACGGGACTGGTACCAAAACGCACCGCCTGCGAGCAGGGCCAAAACGAGCAGCCAGACCAAAAGCCGCCGCCGGCTGCTCCGGCGAGGCTCAGGCGAGGCGCCAGGGTCCACCCGAAGCGCCTCCGGTGGGTCTTCGCCGGGGAGCAATGGCGGCGCGCTCCCGTCCTTCTTGCGGACGCGAACGATGCCCTCGCCCGTCGAAACCGGTGGTGCCGGGGGCGGGGTCTGGGCTTTTCCCACCCCGGCGGGCTCGGGCGCTTCCGTTTCCTCCTTATTAGGGGGCGCTTTGGGCTTAACCGAAACCGACGGTTGGGGCTTCGGTAGGATATCGTCGGGCTTTGGCTCGGGCGGTTCGAGCTCGCCCTTTAAGAAGGCCTCGAAGGCCATGGGATCGGCCAGCGCATTCATGGCCCCGCTGTAGTTCAAACGGCCCTCGGCCAGTGCCTCAAAAATCGGCGCCAGCCGCCAGGCAGCCCAGGCCTCCCCCGCGAGTTCCTTTAAAACCGCGCCCAGCCCTGCCGCATCCGGGATCTTCTCGTCCCAAGGAACGGCAACGCCACTCACCCAGATCATCTCACCCCGTACCCAAAGGTCGCCGAGGGAGAGATGGCCGTGTGCGAAACCCTGCTCGTCCAAAGCAGAGAGTGTGGCCAGCAAGCGCCGGGCCCAGGCCGTGAGCCGCTCGAGGTCGGCCTCTCCCCGGTAGCGCACCGCAGGGGCGGCCCCGAAAGGCACCTCGACCACCCAGGCATCGCCAACCCGCCCCCGATAAGAGAGAACGCCCTCGAGGGCGAGGGCGGGAGGGTCCGTCTGCAACGGGCGGTAAAGGACGACGACCCCGCCCGTCAGCGGGTCGAGGCCCTCGAGGACCTCGATAGCGCCCTCGCGACGCAACCGACCCTTCACCAAATAGGGTCCCTGGCGTTGCACGATTCGATTATACGCGCCATGCTGAGAAAAAACTTCGTTGACACCTCATTTTGCCGCTACGTATAATCTTTTAACGATGGTTGTTGCTGCCCTCTAGAGACGATGCCGCCCGACCGGGGCGGTGTTTTCGACTGGGCGGAGGGAAAGGAGCGGGTATGGAGTACAAAGTCACTCTCTCAACCGAAGAGATCATCCGGGGCTTAAAGCACTACCGCCGGATTGCCAAACAAGACGTTCTGCGCGCGCCAGAAACCCCGAATCCAGAAGTTTTTCGCAAACACGCCGAGGCGAGGCGGGAAGTCTACGCCCAACTCGCCGAGGTCGCCGAAGGCAAGGGGCCGGATGCGGTGGTGGCGTTCGCCCTCGAGCTCTACCGCTCGCTCCCCTTCGTCACCGGAACCGCCGAGGACGCGTATCCGGAGATCAAGGGCAAGGAAAACGCGTTGGAAAACTTCTTCCTCATGATCGGCCTCGACCCCAAGATACGCCGGGAAGCCCGTAAAGCCCGCCAGCCCATCGAGTGAGTCACGAGATGTCCGCGCTCGAAGATCTCAAACGTCAGGCCCTTCTCTGCACCGGCTGCCGTCTGGTTGAGGGGCGAACGCAGGTGGTCTTTGGCGAAGGCCACCCTGATGCGCGGCTGATGTTCGTCGGCGAGGGCCCCGGCGCCGACGAAGACCGTTTGGGCCGGCCTTTCGTTGGCAAGGCCGGGCAGCTTTTGGACCGGATCCTCGAGGCCGCGGGAATCCCCCGCGAGAGCGTGTACATCACCAACGTCGTCAAGTGCCGCCCGCCGAACAACCGCGCTCCGCTCCCCGACGAGGCGAAGCTGTGCACGTCGCTGTGGCTCAGCCGGGAGGTGGAGTTGGTTCGCCCGCAAATCATCATCCCTCTGGGCTCGGTGGCGACCCAGTACTTTTTGGGCCAGAAGGTCTCCATCACCAAGGTGCGGGGTCAGTGGTTCGAGTGGCACGGGGTCAAGGTCTTCCCCATGTTCCACCCCGCCTACCTGCTCCGAAACCCTTCCCGCGCCCCCGGATCCCCCAAAGCGCTGACCTGGCGCGACATCCGCGAAGTCAAAGCCACCCTCGATCAGCTCGGTCCTAAGCCCGACCGGGCGATCAAAACCGCGGCCCAGGATCCCCTCTTCTAGGTTGCCATGGCCGCTCGTTCCTTGAAGATCGCGCTACTCCTGGCCGCCAACGTGGCCGTGGCCTGGGCGCTCTGGTCGAATCGCAGCGGTTATACCCTGCTCCCGAACCTCACCGCGGCCACCCTCGTGGCCGCGGTCGTCTTGATGTTTTTGAAAACGCGACGGTGAACCCGGGACCTCAGTGCTTGAAGTGGCGAACCCCGGTGAAGATCATCGCGATGCCCAGTTCGTCGGCAGCGGCGATGGAATCGGCATCCCGCTTCGAACCCCCGGGCTGTACGATGGCCGAAATACCAAACTGCCCGGCAAGGCGGACGACGTCGTCGAAGGGGAAAAAGGCGTCCGAGGCCAGCACGGCCCCGCGCGCGCCTTCGCCCGCCTGGTTGAGCGCGATGCGGGCGGCCTCGATGCGGCTGGTCTGCCCCTGACCAATCCCCAGCGTCTGCCCGGCCTTGGCCACGACGATGGCGTTGGAACGAGCATGCTTGACCACGGCCATCGCGAGCCGAAGCGCTTCGGTCTCCTCGGGGCTCGGTGCTCGCTTGGTGACCACCCGGACCTCGTTCCATATCCCCTCGTCGGGGGTCTGAAGGAGCATGCCGCCGGTGATCCGCTGGAAGTGGAGGGGTAGACGCTGGGCCTCGGGCACCTGGATGAGCCTGAGGTTCTTTTTCTTGGCGAAACGGGCCAGGGCCTCCTCGCTGTACCCGGGCGCCACGATGACCTCCAAAAAAAGCCCGCCGATGGCTTTGGCCACCCGGGCATCCACCGGACGGTTGAAGGCAACGATGCCCCCGAAAATGCTGACCGGGTCGGCGGCGTACGCCCGGGCGTAGGCCTCGGCCAGATCGGCCCCGACACCGACGCCGCAGGGCATCTGGTGTTTGAGTGCGACCGCGGCTGGTTGATCGAACTCGCGCACCAAACGCCAGGCCGCTTCGGCGTCGGCGTAGTTGTTGTAGCTCATGGCCTTGCCCTGGAGCACCTCCGCCTCGATCAACCCCCCGCCTTCACCACGAACCCGGTAGAGTGCGGCCTCCTGGTGCGGGTTTTCGCCGTAACGGAGCGGCCGGATCCGGTCGAGGACCACGATCTTCCTCTCCGGGAAAGGGCCGTTGGCGTTCAGCCATTCGGCGATCGCCGCGTCGTAAGCGGCGGTGTGGGCGAAGGCTTTCCAGGCAAAGCGCCGCCGGAAGTCGAGGTCGACCCGGCCATCCCGGTAGCGCGCCACCACCTCGTCATAGTCATCGGGATCCACGACCACCAAGACCCGCGGGTAGTTCTTGGCCGCGGCCCGAACGAGGGCCGGCCCCCCAATATCGATCTGCTCAAGGACCTCGGCCTCGGGCAAATCCCTGGCGAGTGCGTCCTCGAAAGGATAGAGGTTGACCACCACCAAATCAAAAACCGGGAGGTCCATGGCCTGGAGCTCGCCGAGCTGGTCTTGGCGAGCCAGGATCCCGGCGTGCACCCGGGGGTGCAGGGTCTTGACGCGCCCCGAGAGGATCTCCGGGAACCCGGTCAGCTCCGAAACCTCCCGAACGCGCACCCCCGCCTCCCGCAGCACCCGGGCGGTATTGCCGCTGGCCACGAGCTCAAACCCCATGCCCTCGAGGGAGCGGGCAAAAGACGCCAGCCCCCGCTTGTCAGAAACCGAAATAAGCGCCCGCACGGGGTGATTATAATCGCGTTCATGGAACTCACGTTCTGGGCCAAGACCAGCGGCACCTGGATCAACGCGCTGGCCGTTTTGGTCGGCACGACGCTGGGCGTTCTGCTTCGGGGGCGTCTCCCGCTCCAGATCCAGCGCACCGTGGTGCAGGGCGTCGGTCTAACCACCATCGTCATCGGTGTGTTCATGGCCCAGAACGTGTCGAAGGGCGGCGCCGGAAAGATCGACGGGGTCATCCTCGCGCTCTTGGCCATGGCCATCGGTGGCGGTCTTGGAGAAGCCCTGGGGATCGAGTCCTGGCTCGAGCGCTTCGGTGAAGGGCTCAGGCGCCAGGTCCGGGGCGGGGGAAGCTTTACCGAAGGGTTCGTGAGCGCCAGCATCCTCTTTTGCGTCGGCCCCATGACGCTGATCGGGGCCATGAACAACGGGTTGCTGGGCGACCCCTCGCTCCTGCTCGTCAAAGCCGCCCTCGATGGCATCTCCTCGATCGCCCTGGCGGCGAGTTTTGGCCTCGGGGTCGGGGGAAGCGTTCTGGTGATTCTCGGCTACCAACTCGGACTGTCGCTGCTCGCCGGGGCGCTCGCCGCCTGGCTTCCCGACCCCGCGAGCGATCCCAGAGTCTTGCTGGCGACCGGCGTCGGCGGGTTGATGGTCATCGGGGTCGGATTGAACCTCCTCGAGGCCACCCGGATCCGGGTGGCCGCTTTCCTCCCCAGCCTCTTCCTCGCCCCCGGGCTCTGGGCCCTGGCCAGCTTGTTAAGCTGAAGGCGATGAAGGTGACGCCAGAACTCCTCCAACACCTCGAGGCCCTTGCCCGGATCCACCTCGACGATGGCGAACGGGCGCGCATGCAGCGGGACCTTGAGCAGATCCTCGAGCACTTCGAGGCGCTCCGGGCCCTGGATCTGGACGACGAAGAGGAAATGGTCCGCCCCATCGCGCTCGTAAACCGGCTCCGGGACGACGCGCCCGAAGCCGGGCTCGAAACGGAAAGTGCGCTTTCGGTTGCCACCCAACGCGACAACGGGTTCTTTAAAGTTCCCCGGTCCATCGAGTAAAGGAGCGTCATGCTTGATCTCAAGCTGATCCGAGACGACCCCGAACGCGTCAAGGAAGGCGCGCGTAAAAAGCAGATGCCAGAGGCCGCGGCCCTGGTCGACGAACTTTTAGAAACCGACCGCGCCTACCGGGAACGGCTGGCCACCCTCGAGGCCCTGCGCGCCGAGCAAAAGAAGTACTCCCGCGCCATCGGGGAACACAAGCGGCGGGGGGAAGATGCCCGGGACCTGATCGCCGAAGCCGAAGCCATCAAGGTCAAAATCGAGGTCCTCGAGGCCGAGGCCCGGTCGCTGCGCGAGCGAGTGGAAACGCTGCTGGCGGAAATCCCGAACCTACCCCACCCCTCGGTTCCCGAAGGCACGGGGCCTGAAGACAACGTCGTGGTCAAAACCTGGGGCCAGCCCCCAGACTTCACCTTT
Source organism: Vulcanithermus mediatlanticus (assembly GCF_055385885.1). Lineage (NCBI taxonomy): Bacteria > Thermotogati > Deinococcota > Deinococci > Thermales > Thermaceae > Vulcanithermus > Vulcanithermus mediatlanticus. The sequence continues at coordinate 164,012 of NZ_AP042385.1, forward strand.
GCCCCCCGGCCCCACTGGGAGATCGCCGAAACGCTGGGCATCGTCGACTTCGAACGCGGAGCCAAGATCTCGGGATCCGGCTTCCCGGTGTTCATCGGCGACGGCGCGCGGCTCGTCCGGGCGCTTGAGAACTTCTTCCTCGACCACCACGTCGCCCGGGGCTTCACCGAGGTCCGGCCGCCCCTGCTCGTGCGACCCGAGGCCGCGTTCGGCACCGGCCAGCTTCCGGACAAAGAGGGTCTGATGTACGAGGTTTCCGGCGGGTACTACCTCATCCCCACCTCGGAAGTTCCGGTGACCAACCTGCACGCCGGAGAAATCCTGAGCGCTGACGAACTGCCAAAGCGTTACACCGCTTACACCCCGAACTTTCGCGTCGAGGCCGGGAGCTACGGCAAGGACGTCAGGGGGCTCAACCGCCTCCACCAATTTGACAAGGTGGAGATGGTGGTGATCACCAAGCCCGAGACGTCGTACGAGTGGCTTGAGCGCCTCACCGCCGAGGCGGAAACGCTCCTCGAAGCCCTCGAACTCCCCTATCGCCGCCTCCTCATGTGCACCGGCGACATGGGCTTTACCCAGGCCAAGAAGTACGACCTCGAGGTCTACGCGCCGGGTCAGGACAGGTGGCTCGAGGTGAGCTCAGTCTCGAACCTCGAGGATTACCAGGCCCGGCGCATGCGGCTCCGCTACCGGGAAAAGGGTCAAAAACCCGCTTACCCCCACACCCTGAACGGCTCCGGCCTGGCCTTTCCCCGGGTCATCGCCGCGCTGCTCGAAATTCACCAGCAAGCGGACGGCACGGTCAGGCTGCCCGAGGCCTTGGCCGAATACATGGGGAAAGATCGGCTCGTTCCCCGTTAATCGCGCTTTGCGCGTTTTTGAACATACCCGCGGGCGATCGGCAGCCACTCGCAGTTTCCGGAGCCCGCCGTGGCAAACGCCACGGCGGGTTGCCGAAAGCAATTCCGCCCGCCATTTTAGGCGGGCGCTTTTTTGGGCTCAGTTCCGGAAAACCACCTCTTCCCGGCGAAAGCTCAAGTAGGCGAGAAAGAGCGCCACCATCGCGTAGAGTGCCGACGAACCCCAGGTCACAAGGTAACCCAGAAAATCGGCCTTCGCCCGCAACACCTGGTCGATGAAAAAGAAGGGCCCCACCACCGGGACGGCCAAAAGCCCCGGCCCCACCTCAACGAACCCGGACACGAAACCGAGCATCGCCGCCGGCAGCACCAACAGGAGATACAACACCGACATGTAACCCTGGGCTTCTTTGTAGCTGCGGGCGAAGATGCCGAACATGAGCTGCAGGCTCACGGCAAAAGCGGCAAAGAGCACACCGGTCACCAAGAGCGCGAGCAACATGCCCGGGGTCAGCGAGAGGGAAAACCCCGCGGCCTGAAGCCCCTCGGAGTCCAGACCGGCGGCCACGCGAGCGCCGAGAATCAGCCCCGCCACCCCACTCACCGTCGACATCACCGCCGCCACCAAAGCGGCGAACATCTTGCCGAACAACACCGCGGGCAGTCCCACCGGGGTGACCAGGAGCGCCTCGAGGGTCCCCTTTTCCTTCTCCCCAGCCGTCACGTCGAGGACCACCGGCAGGGAGCCGTTCATCACGAAGATCAGCAGGAACATCGGCACCAAGAAGGCCAGAAAGCCGACTCCCTTGGCGCTCGGCGGCGAGACGTCCTCGACCGCAATGGAAAAGGGTTCCAAAACGCTGGGGTCGAGCCCGGCCCGGCGCAGCGTCCCCGCCACCTCCTCTCGTTTGACGGCCTCGAGGACCTGACGCACTTTCTCCACCACGACCTGGGCCTTCAACCCATCCTGACTCACCCTCGCGTACACCCGGTACGATCCGGAGACGAAAGCCAGCCCGGCATCCGCCCGCCCCTCGCGAACCGCGGCGGCGGGGTCGGGCTCGGTGACCAGCTGAAGTCGGGCGGCAGCGAGCGCGCGCGTCACCGCCTCGGGCAGACCCACCACCGCGATCTTCTGGACTTTTTGGACCGCGCCCTGACTCAGCTGCTCGACCAGGAGGGTGGGGGCGAACATGAAGAGCGGCATCAGCAGCACCGGCAAAAGGACCTGGTTGAAAAGCGCCCGGCGGTCCCGGAAGAAGGTGGCGAGCTCCTTTTTGGCAATCACCCACCAGGCGCTCACGCCTCCACCCCCCCAACCGCACGGATGAAGGCGTGCTCGAGGGTGGGGGCAGAAAACCTCGTTTTGGCCTCATCGACGCCTCCCACATAAACCAACCGACCCCGATGCAAAAACCCCACCCGATCGGCGACCTCCTCGGCTTCGGGTAAAACGTGGGTCGAATAGAGCACCGCCCGGCCATCGCGCTTTAACGTCTCCAGGTGATCGAGCAGAGCCCGGCGGGCAAAGACGTCGAGCGCCTGCGTGGGTTCGTCGAGCAAAAGAACGCGGGGCCGGTGCAGGAACACGCGGGCCACGAGCACCTTTTGCTTCATTCCGCTCGACATCGCCTCCACCCGGGTCACCAACGCCTTTCCCAGGGCAAAGATCCTATCGAGCTCATCGATCCTCCGGCGAAGCGCCGCACCAGAAAGGCCGTAGAGCCGACCGAAATACGAAAGGACCTCTTCACCCGTCAGTCGCTCGTAAAGCCCCATGCCGCCGCTCACGTAACCCAAACGCCGCCGGGCCACCATCGGTTCGCGGACCGGGTCGGCGCCGGCCACCCGAACGTGTCCCTGGCTCGGTTTGATGAGCCCGGCCAGGATCCGGAGGGTGGTCGTCTTGCCGGCGCCGTTCGGCCCGAGCAACGCGAACACCTCCCCCGGGGCCACCGAAAAGTCAATGCCCGAAAGGGCCAGCGTTTTCCGGTAGCGCTTGGTCAGGCCCCGGACCTCGATCCCGGTTTCCACGGACTCACCTCCCGGGCCTTACCCCTCTTGGCGGGGGATGAATCCGCGCTGGGAAAGCGCCTCCTGCCAGAACTCGGGGTCGAAGCCCGCGAGGTAATGCCCGGCGTCCAAAACCACAATGGGGCGGATGAGGACCCCGGCATCTTCGCGAACGGCCCGAAGCCATGCCTCCATCGAGGCCGACTTCAGTTCCTTAAAACGCGGATGCCGCCGCCGGAGCGCGTTGGCTCCGTATTCCTCGAAGATCCGCCGCACGACGTCCTCGGGGGGCAAGCGCTTGGTGTAATCGATGAACTCGAAAGGAACGCCCTTTTCTTGAAGCCAGTTGGCGGCTTTCTGACAGGTTATACACCCCTTCTTGCAATAAAACGCGAGTGGTTCCATCGTCCCTCCTCAAAACCCGCACACGAAGCGCCCCGGTCACCCCGTCGGCCGGCCTTCCGCTTGCCAACGCCCGGGGCTCAATCCGCCTTGGCCGTTTCGTGATCAAAGACCAGCCGCGCCGCCTCAAGCACCTCGAGCAGCGCCTCGGCATCCGAGAGCAATTCGGCTGGAACCACAACCCCCGGAACCGCCTCCGGGGCACCGTTCACGTGGATCTCGAAATACGAGCCCCTGGGCACCAGACGTACCTCTTGCAGGTTTTGTGCACGCAGCCAGGCCAAAAGACGGTTGCCAACCTCGTCGGCAAACCCGGCCACACCCTCCGCACTGACACGATAGCCACCCATGGCACACCCCCCTAATCCCGAAGATTGAGCTCCTCGTAGTAAATCATAATCGCTTCCTGGAGGCCCTCCAAGAGGTTTCGGGGGTCGCCGAGATCGCTTGCATGCAGATAAACGCCAGGCACCGGACCTTCGGCGGCGTTAAAGCGGATCGTGTAGACCGGACCCATGGCCTCGAACCATACCTCACCGACGCCTTCCTCCTGCATCCACGAGCGAACCGCTTCCCATACGGCCACGGTCAGGCCCACGGGCCTGGTTCCAAAGAGATCGACTTTGATCCGCTTCAAGGGCGAAGTTCCTCCACCCCACCGGGACCGGCCACGTAAGCGAGGTCGGCCATGTTGACGAAAAGGCCCACCTCGACCACGCCGGGGATCGACTTGAGCAGGGCCTCGAGCCCCGAGGGATCGCCGATGGGGCCGAAGTCGGTGTCGAGGATGTAGTGGCCGTGATCGGTCTTAAACGGCGCCCCGCCGGAGCCCCGCAACTTCGGGCGTCCCCCCAGGGCCTGAATCTCGGCCAGCGTCCGCCGGTAGCCAAAGGGCACGACCTCGATGGGCAAGGGGAAACGCTCGCCCAAAACCGAGACCACCTTGGTGTGATCGGCGATCACGATGAAGTGTTTAGCCGCATTCTCGACGATCTTTTCACCAAGAAGCGCCCCGCCGCCGCCCTTGATCAGCGAAAGGCCGGGACCGATCTCATCGGCGCCGTCGACGGCCAGATCAACGCCTGGCCCCTCCAGGGGAACGAGGGGAATCCCAAACTCCTCGGCCAGGGCCGCGGTCACGTTCGAAGTGGCCACCCCGCGCACGTCCCGCAGCTCACCCGCCTGGATCTTTTCACCCAGGGCAACGAGGAAGTGGCGGACGGTGCTGCCCGTGCCCAGCCCGAGCAACATTCCATCTTCCACGTGCTTTAAAGCGGCGAGCGCCGCCTGCCGCTTCAACGCCTCAAGCTTCATTCTTGGCCTCCCGCAACGCCGCGAGCGCTTTTTCCGGGTGGGCCTCGACCTTGGCCCGCCGGATCACTTTGACCACCCGGCCTTCGGGGTCAATCACGTAAGTCTGACGGAGGATGCCCTCAGACTTTTTGCCGTAGAGATTCTTCGTCCCCCAGGCACCGAGTTCACGGATAACCCTCGCCTCGGGATCCGAGAGGAGGGGAAATGTAAGTCCCAGCTTCTCAGCAAAGCGCCGATGACGTTCCGGCGGATCGGCGCTCAGGCCGAGCACCTGAGCCCCCTCGTGGGAAAGCGCCGCCTGGGCCTTCAGGAAAGCCTCGGCTTCTCGGGTACACCCTGGCGTAAAGTCCTTGGGGTAAACGTAGAGCACGACCCACCGGCCGCGCAGTTCGCTGAGTCGCCAAACGCGCCCATCCTGGTCGGGCAGGGCAAAATCCGGCGCGAGCGCTCCCTCCCTCATCATAGGCTCACTATACCGACTCCTCGAAAAGGCCCGCTTCGCGATCCGCAAGATGAACGTCGATCGGGGCGTAGGAGCGCGGCTGGACCATCGTCACCCAGCCCCGCTTTACCGCCTCGAGCAAGGCCGCAAAGTACACCGCGCGCGTGCCCCAGGACTTGGGCGCAAGCTGATCGAACCGGGCCCTTTTGACCCCTAAAAGCCGCTCGCGAAGGCGGCGCCAGGCCTCTCTGAGCCCGAAGCCAACCAGCCTGGGCCAGCTCAGGGGCTCGCTACTCCTGGGAACGAAACGGCGGAGGATTTTCGGCGAAAGACGCGGCATCCGCAGGTCCCGCGGCAGCGGCGCTGCGGGTACGGGGATGACCGAACGACGCGACTCGGCCCGGCTGGAAAGGGCGGTGGCGATCCGCTCGAGATCGGCGAACTTTTGCAGAGCCGCTTCGCCCGCCTCAGGCGCCAGCGCCTCTTCCTTTTGCTCATGAAGCCCCAGGCGAATCACGATCAAATTGGCGAGCAGGACCGCCGCCTTGGCCCTGGCCTCAAGCGACCATCCCTCGACTTGCGCCAGCGCCTCATCGATCAAACGGGCAAGCGAAATCGAGGTCAGCGCCACCCGGCCCGCCTTGACCGCGACCAGGAGTTCTTCCGCCGACCCCTCGAAACCGTCAACGCGAAGAAAGAGTCGCATCGCCCGGACGCAAGAGTCCCACTTTCTCCCGCACCTCTTCCATCACCGGTCTCGCCACCTCCGAGGCGCGCTTGCGGCCGTCCTCGAGGGCATCCATCACCACCTCGGGGTGCCGCCGCAAATGATCGGCCCGGGCCTGAATGGGCCCCAGTTCGCGCATCATGGCATCAAAGAGCAGCCGCTTGCACTCCACGCAACCGATCCCCGCCCGCCGACACTCCGGTTCGACCACGTTCTGGACCAGATCCGGATCCGAGAAATAGGTGTGGTAGCGCCAGATCAAGCAGCGGGTGGGCTCACCGGGGTCGCTGCGGCGGACCCTCGCCGGGTCGGTGGGGGCGGTGCGCAGCTTTTCCCAGATCGAATCGGGGGCCTCGAGCGTGCCGATGGTGTTCCCCACCGACTTTGACATCTTCGCGGCCCCATCGATGCCGGGAACCCGGGGCGCATCCTTGTTGATGTAGGCCTGGGGTTCGGGAAAGGTCTCGCCGAATCGCGCATTGAACCGGCGGGCGATCTCGCGGGTGAGCTCGATGTGCTGGAGCTGGTCCTCACCCACCGGCACCGTGTCCGCTTTGTAGAGCAAGATGTCCGCGGCCTGCAGCACCGGGTACATCAAAAGCCCCGCGCCGACGAAGGCTTGGCGCCTGGCCTTGTCCTTGTACTGGGTCATTCTGGTGAGATCGCCTACGGGGGTCTGGGTGGTAAAAACCCAGGCGAGCTCGGTGTGCTCCGGCACCTGAGACTGCACAAAGAGGGTCACCTTTTCCGGGTCGAGTCCGGCGGCGATGTTGGCCAGCGCCGCTTCAAAGGTCCGCTTTTTGAGGCTCGAGGGGTCGTAGGTTTGGGTGATCGCGTGGTAATCGACGATGGAGAAAAAGGCCTCCTTGCCGAGGCGCTCGCCGAGAGCGATCCAGTTTTTGATCGCCCCCAGGTAGTTGCCGATATGAATTTCACCCGACGGTTGAATGCCAGAGAAGACCCGCTTCATGGCCGCCATCATAAAACGAGCGCCTCCTTATTTGGAGGCGCTTCGTGGTGCCGGGAGTGGGACTCGAACCCACACGCCCTTGCGGGCACATGACCCTGAATCATGCGCGTCTACCAATTCCGCCATCCCGGCAGACGCCAGGTTTTAGGCTAGGGCGAACGCCTGAGTTTGTCAAGACGACCCCCGTCGTGCTAAACTCACGGGGCTGGCGGGTCCGTACCCGCAACGGGAGGGAAAAGATGAAGCGTACTTGGCAACCCAACCGACGTAAGCGCCATAAAACCCACGGGTTCCGCGTGCGTATGAGAACCCCCGGTGGCCGGAAGGTGCTCGCCCGGCGGCGCCGCAAAGGGCGCAAGCGTCTGGCAGTGTAGCTGGATTTGGAACGAGCCCGCCCTCGCTTACGCTCGCTCAAAGGGGAAACGGCGTTCCGCCGCGTTCGCCGGGGCCGCTCGGCCCGCGGACGCTACTTGAGTTTGCGCTGGCGCCCGCTCCGCACCCAAGAGGTGCGGGTGGGTATTGTCGTTTCCAAAAAAGTAGGCAAGGCGGTCGTGCGCAACAAGGTCAAACGCCGCCTGAGGGAACTCGTCCGCCGCAGCCACCTCCCCCCCGCCGAGATCATGATCATCGCCCAGCCCGAAGCGGCCGGAGCGAGCTTTCAGGAACTGGCCCGGGATCTCACCCAGGTCATGGTCAAAGCCGGCCTCATCTCCGGATAGGCTGCTGCCAAACTTTGGCCGGCCGCCTTGCGGCGGCCGGCCAAAGCACCGGGCTTGCTCAACGATCCTTCTCGGTCAGGGCCTCATAAACATGGCCCACCAGATCGAGACCGGGGCGCAGGGTCTTTTGACCGGGGCGCCAGCCGGCCGGGCAAGCGGCGTCGGGGTTTTCGCGCACGAACTTAAACGCGTCGATCAAACGCACCGTCTCCTCCGCGTTCCGACCCACGTTGTACCAGGTGACCTCAAAGGCGCGGAGGTAGCCCTCGGGGTCCACAATGAAGGTGCCCCGCAGGGCCGTGCCGTCCTCGTCGTTATAAATGCCGAGCAACCTGGCCAAGCGGCCGGTGTGGTCGGCAGCCAGCGGGAAGCGGACATCTTTAAGGAGCTTTTCCGACTCCAGCCAGGCCTTGTGGGTGTAGACCGTGTCGGTGCTCACCCCGACCAGAACCACGTCACGCGCTTTCAGCTCATCTTGGAAGCGGGCGAAATCGGCGAGCTCGGTGGGGCAAACGAAGGTGAAATCGGCCGGGTAGAAGACCAGCACCACCCACTTACCCTCGGCCGAGAGCTGGGCGAAATCGATCGTGCCCTCTTCACCCCGATCGGGAAAGTAAGCCGGGAGGGTGATCTCGGGAAACCGATCACCGATACGCAGCACCTTGACTTCGTTCTCTCGTTCCATTCACAACACCCCTCTCTCCAAAACGGAATGATAACAATTCGCGACTGAAGTCGCAAGCGCCGCTATCGTGCCACCGGCCACGTTGAGCCAACCCCTCGGGGGTTATACCAAGCGTGAGATGGACGAGAAAAGTAAGAAAACGGTATTGCGCAGTCTAACCTATGGCCTCTACGTGCTGACCGCGGCTCAGGATGACGCAGTGGCCGCGGGAACGGTGAACTGGGTCTCGCAAGCCTCTTTCAAACCCCCTCGAATCATGGTGGCCATCAAAGCCGACAGCCAGCTCCACCAGCTGGTCGAAGCCGGCGGCGCCTTCGCCCTCAACGTGCTGGCCTTCGATCAAAAACCAATCGCCCAGGACTTTTTCGGCCCCACCCGCCTCGAGGCGGGCACCCTCAACGGCCACCCCTACGAGCCGGGCCAGGAGACCGGGGCCCCGCTCCTCACCGAACTGCCCTACTGGCTCGAGGCCAGGGTTACGGGCAAGGTGGGCGGCGGTGACCACACCGTCTTCGTGGCCGAGGTCATCAACGCCGGAGTGCGCTACGAGGCCAGGCCGCTGGTCATGTGGGATACCGGCTGGTTCTACGGCGGCTAGCAACGCGCCCCCTGCTCGGCCCCCGAATTCCCAAACCGGCCCTCGTGGCCGGGCGGGAATTTGGGGTAGCCTTACCTTTGGAAAAGTGTAAGAATGGCGGTCGGTATGCGCTGGATCCTTCTGACGCTGATACGCTTTTATCAGCGTGCGATCTCCCCCCTGAAGCCCCGCACGTGTCGCTTCCACCCCACGTGCTCCCACTACGCCTACGAGGCGGTCGCCCGGCACGGCGCCCTTCGGGGCGGGTACCTGGCCGTCCGGCGCATCCTGCGATGCCACCCCTTGAACCCCGGCGGATTTGATCCGGTCCCGGAAAGAATCGAACTTTCGTTCGTGGCGAGAAAGAGGAAGTCCCAATGAAACGAGTCGTAGGTCTCTTTATTCTGTTGCTCTTACCGGGCCTGGCGCTTAAAGCCAGCTGGAAGGAAGTCGACACCAACGGTGATGGCCAACCCGAGATGGTGGCGGTGACCAACCTCGTTGACATCGCCTTTTCCCAAAATGGCGAGATCGCTGGCTGGTACGTGAAGCCGGTCAAGGGTCGCGAAATCAAAGACTACGGCCGCGCCTTCAACCTCATCCCCCCCGGCCTGCCGAAACCTGGAACCCTCGAGGGCCTCACCCTGAAGGCCAAGCGCTTCGGGCAGGAGGGCGACCGCCTGGTCGCGATTTTCGAGGGCCCGGGCGCGAAGCTGACCTGGCGCATCAGCCCCCGGCACTACACCGCCGAGGTCGAAGTCGAGCTCGCATCACCAGCCACCCTCGTTTGGTCGGGTATTGGCAAGTCAGACCGGCCGGTCACGAAGCTCCTGCCCAAAGGCCAGCAAACTCCCCTCCCTTCGGGCAAGGGCGACGCCGTCTACGTCGCCATGCAAACGGCCCCCACCCGGGGCTACGCCTTCGTTCTCTGGCCCACCTCGCCGGTCAACGCCTCGCTCGAAGCCGTGTCCGGCGGCGCGGTGGCAAAGCTCGCGCTCCCCGCCGGAAAAACGGTCTTCCGGGTCTACGGCGGCCAGAACGAGCTGGTGCGTTACCACGCCGAGGGACTGCTCAACCTGCCCGGTCTCTTTGCCCCCAACATCTGGGGCAAGCTCTCGCTGGGGCTCCTCTACCTCATGGAGGCGCTCTACCGCATCAGCGGAAACTGGGGACTGGCCATCCTGCTGCTGACCGTGCTCGTGCGCCTCTTGCTCTGGCCCCTCATGCACCAGCAGTTCAAGTCGATGGCCGAGATGCAGCGCCTCAAGCCCTTCGTCGACGAGATCAACAAGAAGTACAAGGACAACCCGGAAAAAAAGAACGAAGCCATGATGAAGCTCTACGCCGAGCACAAGGTCAATCCCGCCGCCGGGTGCTTGCCGATGTTCATCCAGCTGCCCATCCTCTTCATCCTCTGGCGGGTCATCGCCTACTACGAGTTCGGCCAGGGCTTTTTGTGGCTTCCTGATCTCTCGCTGCCCGATCCCTACTACATCCTGCCCGTGCTCTACGTGGGGGTCATGATCGCGCAGACCCTCCTCATGTCCCAAGGGAACAAAGACGCCATCCGCCAGAGCCTCTTCATGAACCTCCTCTTCGTTTACCTGGTGCTGCAGTTCCCTTCGGGCGTCACCATCTACTGGGTCTTCTCCACCCTCATCGGCTTGATCCAGCAATGGCTCATCAACCAGCAAATCCAGGCCCAGGCGGCTAGGGGATAATGGTCTTATGAGCGAAAAGAAGAAAAACCTCGACGATCTCCTCGAGGGCCTGGGCATCGGCGAAGAAGACGCCCCGCACGCGCCGCCGATCGAGTCCGCGCCCCCCTCGGAAATCCCGAAGACGCCGGAAACGGTGGTCGAGCACTTCCTGGTGGGCCTTCTCCTCTACCTCGACCCCGCCTACACCATCGAGGTCAAAACCGAGGGCAACCGGATCTACGTCGAGGTCCTCGGCGGTGATCTGGGGCGGCTCATCGGCCGCGACGGACGGACGCTCAAGGCGCTTGAGCAGCTGGTGAACGCGGTGCTCAGCAAGCACTTCGGCCGGGAATACCGGGCAAGCCTCGACGCCGCTGGTTACCGGAAACGCCGGGAAGATCGGGCGGTACGCCTGGCCATGGAGTCGCTGGAACTCGTCCTTGCCGAGGGCAAGCCGGTCGCCCTCCCGCCCATGTCGCCCGCCGAGCGCCGGGCGGTGCACATCGCGCTCAAGGATCACCCTCAGGTCTACACCGAGTCGCAGGGGGAGGGTGATGCCCGCCACGTGGTGATCTTCCCCAAGGAAACCGAAGCCCTCGGTGGGTGATGCGCCTGGCCAGGATCCAAAGCCGCGGCGAAGCCCTCGCCTACGCCCGTCAGGTCCTGGAACAATCGGGCATCGACGCCGCCGGGGCCGAGGCGCGAATCCTCGTCGCCGGCCTGCTCGGGGAAAGCCCAGAGGCATTCTTCGCCCGGTTTTCCCAGCCGCTCCCCGAGGGCTTCGCCCCCAGACTTCGATCCGCCCTTCGACGGCGAGCCCGGCGCGAACCCCTGCAGTACATCCTCGGGGAGACCGAGTTCTTCGGTCTCCCGCTTAGGGTCCGTCCCGGGGTCCTCATCCCCCGGCCGGAGACCGAGGGGCTGGTGGCGCTGGCACGGGACACTCTGATCGCCATGGACGGCGCGCCAAAGGTCCTCGATGTGGGGACCGGCAGCGGCGCCATCGCCCTGGCGCTCAAAACGCTCTTTCCCGATGCCGCCGTCTTTGCCACCGACACCAGCGCTCAGGCGCTGGCCCAGGCAAAGGAGAACGCCGACCGGCTCGGCCTTTCGATCACCTTCATTCGCGCCCCCCTGACCGCCGATCTCAAAGACCTCGACCTCATCGTCTCAAACCCACCCTACCTTCCCGAAACATTCGCCCAGTCGGCGCCGCCGGAGCTGGCCTTCGAACCCGCTGAGGCGCTCTTTGCCGGCAGGGACGGGCTGTCGGTGGCCCGCCCCCTGGCACGGCAAGCCTTCACCGCACTGAGGCCCGGGGGCTGGCTCGTGCTGGAGCTCGACCCGAGCAATATCGGCGCCCTGGCCAACGACTTAACTGCCCTCGGGTTCGACCGGGTCCAGATCCTTCCCGACCTGGCGGGAAGGCAGCGTTACCTGCTCGGCCGTCGCCCTGGGTCCGCGCCGTCCGAACCGGCGGGCCAGCTCGAACTCGGTCAGCCTTAGCGCGGTGGGACGACCGTGGGGGCAGACCCAGGGCAGTTCGCACTTCGCTAAAGCGTCGAGTAGGGCCTGGGCCCCGGCCCGGGAAAGGGCATGACCGGCCTTGACCGCGGGGAGGCAGGCCAGGCGCCCCAAAACGCGCCGCACCAACCGCGCTGGATCCCCAGGCGCGAGCAGGTTCCGAACGAACGCGCCATGTTCCTCGGAAAGACCGAGTAGGAAACGCGGGACCGTGCGCAAGCGGTAACGCTGGGGACCGAACGGCTCCAGCGACACGCCGAGTTCGCGCAAGAAGTCCTGGCGTTGAGCCAATCGCGTCTCTTCATCAGCGCTCAGGCGAACGAGTTCCGGCGCCTCGAGCGTGACCGGGGGCTCGGATCGTATCCGCGCCTTCAGCTCCTCGTAAATGACCCGCTCGTGGGCGGCGTGTTGATCCACGATCCACAGTTCATCCCCGGCTTCAGCCAGGAGGTAGAGATCGCGAAAGCTCCCCAGATAACGCATCCTGGGCCATGCCCCCGGCGCGACCTCCGGCGCCCGTTCGACCGGGGTCAGCCCGGAAAGCGTCGGCCCAAGGCTATGGCGGTGGAGGGCGTCAGCGACCATCCTTTCCACGAACTCGGCAACGCGCCCAAGCTCAAGCAAGCGCACCCTCGACTTCCTGGGATCGGTGTTGACGACCACCGTCTCCGGCGGAAGGGTAAGACTCAACACGCCGAGCGGATAATGCCCCTCCGGGAGGAGCTCAGCGTAGGCCCGAAGCACCGCGCGCAGCAGGGGCTCGGGCCAGGCGACTGGCCGGCCGTTGACCGAGAGCAGCAGGCGGTCACGGCGGGCACGGGTGAGCTCGGGCCTTGAGATCAAACCCTTGAGCAAAAAGCCCCCCTCGCCGGCCTCGACCTCGATCATCCGGTTGGCCACCACGGTCCCCCAAAACATCTGCACCGCGTCCCCGACCTTCTGACCGGCGTATGCAAAACGTTCCTCGCCGTCCGTCACCAGTCGGAAGCGAAGCCCGGGATGATGCAAGATGTAGCGCACCAGCAAGGCCTGGGCACGTTTGCCCTCGATCTCGGGGGCCTCGAGGGCACGCCGACGCGCCGGCAGACGCTGGAAAAGGTGCGTCACCTCGACCTCGGTACCGTGCGGCGCGGGGTGGGGCGGGAGGGTACGGATCTCCTCGCCCTCGGCCACGACCGTCGCGCCGCCGAGCTGGTCCTTTGGGCGGCTGGTGAGGCGAATGCGCGCGGCCATCCTGATCGCGAAGAGCCCCTCGCCTCGAAAGCCCAGGGTCTCGATCCGATCGAGGCGATTGAGCTTCGAGGTAGCGTGGGCCTCGAGGGCCAGCGCCAAAGCGTCGCGGGGGATCCCCTGGCCGTCATCCCGGACCAGGATTCGCCGAATCCCACCCCCGTCCAAAAACACCTCGATGCGCCGGGCCCGGGCATCGATCGCGTTCTCGACCAGCTCCCGGAGCACGTCGGAAGGATCGGCGATCACCTCCCCGGCGGCGATTTCGCGGACGAGCGCTTCGGGAAGCCGTCGAATCATACGCTCCCCGGTCTAGGCGGGATCGGCCACACCGAGCCGCTCCTTCAGGCGCTTCAGGGTGAGGAGGGCGTCGATCGGGCTCAAGCGGGTGAGGTCGAGGGCGAGGAGCTCATCGAGGACCGCCCGCTCGACGCCGCTGCCCCGCGCTTCCAGCCCGGCGAGAACCTCCCGGGCGCGGGCAACCACGTCCGGGGGCACGCCCGCAAGGCGCGCCACCTCGATCCCGTAGGAACGGGAGGCCGCCCCGGGGAGCACCTGGTGATAAAAGACGAGCCCGCTGGCCTCCTCGCGAGCCGCCACGTGGAAATTCCTTGCCAGGGGAAGCCTCTGGGCCAGCTCGGTGAGCTCGAAGTAATGGGTCGCGAAAAGGGCAAACGCCCCGATCTCATGCAGTTTTTCCAGCGTGGCCCAGGCGATCGCCAACCCGTCGAAGGTCGAGGTGCCCCGCCCCACCTCGTCGAGCAAGACCAGGCTCTTCGGCCCGGCGGTCATGAGGATCTCGGCCAGCTCCTCCATCTCCACCGTAAAGGTGCTGCGCCCCCGGGCGATGTCGTCGGCGGCACCGATTCGGGTGTAGATGCGGTCGAAGACGGGAAGGGTGGCCCTGCTCGCAGGAACGAACGACCCTACCTGCGCCAAAAGCGCGATCAAGGCCACCTGGCGCAGGTAGGTGGACTTGCCGCTCATGTTGGGCCCGGTGAGCACGATGATCCGAACATCCTCGCCCAGGGAAAGGTCGTTGGCCACGAAGGGCCGGCTCCGCTCGACCACCGGGTGCCGCCCCTCGATGATCTCGAGACTCGCCTCGGAGAACTTCGGACGCACGTAGTCATGGGCGACGGCGACCTCGGCGAAAGCGGCATAAACGTCGAGCTCGGCCAGGGCCCCGGCCAGGGCGCGGATCTCGTCCACGTAGGCCGCGAGTTCCTGGCGCAGCGACGCGAACACCTCGTGCTCCCTGGCTTGTGCCGCCTCCTCTGCCCGGAGGATCTCCCGCTCTTTTTCCTTAAGGTCGGGGCGGGTGTAGCGCTGGCGGTCTTTAAGGGTTTGGACAGGCCGCCAGTCCTTGGGCACGCGGGCGTAGTAGGGGCGCGTGACCTCGAGGTAATACCCGAAGACGCCGTTGTAACCGATTTTCAAGGTGGGAATCCCCACCGCCTCGCGCAACCGCGACTCGAGCGAGGCGATCCAGGCCCGGCCGGCCTCGGCCTGGGCCCGGAACGCATCGACCTCGGCATCAAAACCATCCTGGATCAACCCGCCCTCGGTGATCTTCAAAGGGGGATCGGGAACGATGGCGGCGGCGATCTTCTCGGCGACCTCGGTCAGCTCCGGCATCCGCTCTGCCAGCTCCCCGAGCCGGGGCAGGCCACGCAGTCGGGCCTTGAGCTCGGGCAGTAGGGCGAGGCTCCGCGACAAAGCCACCAGATCCCGCGCGTTGGCGCGACCCGTCGCCAGTCGCGACGCCAGGCGCTCGAGGTCGTGCACCCGGTAGAGCACCCGGCGCACCGCCTCGCGCAGTTCGGCGTCCTGAACCAGCACCTCAACCGCGTCCAGCCTGGCTTCGATCAGGGAGACATCGAGCAAGGGACGCCCCAACCACTCGCGGAGCAAACGCCGGCCAGGCGCACTCCGGGTACGGTTCAAAACCCCAAAGAGCGTCTTCCGCTCGTCGTCGCCGAGGGTGGGGGCGAAGATCTCAAGCGTATCCAGCGCCACCCGATCCAGGCGCATGTACGCCCCCGGGTCGTAGCGCAAAAACCGCCGTACCTGGCCCAGACGACCGCGCTGGGTCTCGGAGGCATAGGCGAGCGCAGCCCCGGCGGCGCGGAGGAGGGCGGTAGAATCGAGCCCCGGCGGCAGCCTCCCGAAGTGGGCCTTGAGGACCTCCCGCGCCGACTCGGCCTCGAAGACCCCCTCACCGAGCATGGTGGCAAAGCGATCTCGTAGCTCGCCGGCAAAGCGCCGGTCGGAAAAGAGCTCCGGAGCGAGCAAGACCTCCTTCGGGCGCGCCCGGGCGAGCTCATCGAAGAGCACCGAGCGCGAATAGAGGTGTGCCCCCTTGAACTCACCGGTGGAGATATCGATCAGGGCGAGGCCATAACCGTCTCCGGTGGCGATCGCCGCCAGGTAATTGGCATCGGCTTTGAGCAGCCGTTCGTCGGTCACCGTGCTGGGGGTGACGAGCTGGGTCACCTCGCGCTTGACCAGTCCGTCGGGCCCGGGGCGCGTCTCCACCTGGTCGGCGATGGCCACGCGAAACCCCTGGGCGAGCAACCGCTCGAGGTACACGTCGGCGCTGCGGAGGGGGATCCCCGCCATCGGGGTCACGAAGTCCTTCGAGCTCTTGTGGGTGAGCACCAGCCCCAAGGCGCGGGCAAGCCGCTCGGCGTCCTCGCCGAACGCTTCGTAGAAATCGCCAACCTGGAAGAGCAGGAGGTAGTCGGGATAGGCATCCCTGAGTTCGACGTACTGTGCCAGCAACGGAGGCAAGGGTCCATGCCCATCGCCTTTCAACTTCATGCGACCCATGATAATGCCCCGGACGCCCTCCCGCCGCCGTTCGATTCAGCGTATATTCGGGGCATGGACACCGAAGGGCTCCTCGAGGACGCCATCCACGCAGCTCGCCTGGGCCAGGGGGTCCACCGTTATTACCAGGCCAAAGGGTTTGCCACCTCGAGCAAAACCGTGATCAGCGATCTGGTCACCGAAGCCGACCGGGAAGCCGAGGCCACCATCCGCAACTTTCTCCTCGGCAAACACCCCGACCACGCCTTTTTGGGCGAGGAGGACGGCGCCAAGGGGAAGAGCGCCTTCCGCTGGATCGTCGATCCCCTCGACGGCACCGTCAACTTCGCCCACGGTTTTCCCTTCTACGCGGTGAGCGTAGCGCTCGAATACCAAGGCGAGATCGTGCTCGGCGTCGTCCTCGACTCGGTGCACGACGAGCTCTTTGCCGCCATCCGCGGCCGGGGCGCCTTTTTGAACGGTGCCCGCCTCCGGGTTTCAAAAACCCACGAATTCAAACGGTCGCTCCTGGCCACCGGCTTCCCCTACGACGTCGATCGGGTGCCCCTCGCCGTCGAGTATTTTCGCCGGGTTCTCGCCCACGGCGTCCCGGTCCGCCGGCCGGGGGCCGCGGCCCTCGACCTCGCCTACGTCGCGGCGGGGCGCATCGACGGCTTTTGGGAAATGAAACTCAACCCCTGGGACGTGGCGGCGGGCATCCTGCTGGTCGAGGAAGCGGGGGGCCGCGTGAGCAACATCCAGGGCCAGCCCTACCGGCTCGGGACCCCCGAGCTGGTCGCGACCAACGGCCACATTCACAGCACCCTGCTCCAGGTGCTCGCGGACGCCCAAGCCGGCTAAGGGAGGCACCGCCTTGAGGCTTCTCGTTGCCATCGTCCATACCGAAGACGCGAACGAAATTGCTCGCGCGCTCTCCGAACGGGCCATCCAATCGACCCGGATCGAGGCCAAGGGCGGCTTCCTTGCCATGCCCGCGACCGTATTCCTCATCGGCGTCGAAAAGGAGCGGATCGAAGAGGTGAAGTCGCTCATCGTCGAAAAGAGCACCGGCAGAACCTTCACCCCCGCCGAGAGCGCCGGGGAGGGCGGGGAGATCCTCATTGGCGGCGCGGTGATCTTCGTCCTCGAGGTGCTCGAGTTCGTCAAGCTCTAAAGTGCCTCAGAGAGGGGGGTGCGATCGAAACGCGGACCTTTCAACACGGAGACCTCGTCCTTTTGCGCGATGCCAAAGGACGGCGTTACCTGATCCGGCTCCAGGAGGGGGGGCGGTTTTTCCACCACAAAGGTGCGGTGGATCATCAGGCCATCGTCGTCGCCGGGCCCGGTGGCATCGTGCACACCCACCAGGGCGAACCGCTCTGGGTCCACCGCCCCACGCTCGAGGAATACGTCCTCCTCATGAAGCGGGGGGCCACCGTTACCTACCCCAAAGACGCCGCCGCGCTGGTCATGATGCTCGACCTAGGTCCGGGGATGCGGGTCCTCGAGGCCGGCACCGGGTCCGGCGGCCTGACCCTTTTCCTCGCCCGCGCGGTGGGCCCACAGGGCGAGGTCTGGACCTTTGAAACCCGGCCGGCGTTTAAGGAACGCGCCGAGCAAAACGTGGCCGCCTGGGGCGCCTCCAACGTCCGTTTTTTCCTCGGCGACGTGGGGGAGGCCGAACTGCCCGAAGGCGCTTTTGACGGCATCGCGCTCGACCTCATGGAGCCGTGGAAAGTCATCGCCCACCTGGCCCCATCGCTCAAGCCCGACCGCTCGGCGGTGCTCTACCTGCCGAACATCACCCAGGTGGTCGAGCTCGTCCGGGCGGTCCGGGAAAAGGCCCTCCCCTTCCTCTTGCAGCGGGTGATCGAGGTCGGGCATCGGGAATGGGACGTGCGCCCCCCGGTCGCCCATCCCGCCTTCCGCCAGATCGGGCACACCGCTTTCCTGGTGCAGCTGAGGAAGCTCGCCCGAGGAGCCGACCAGGAGGCAGGGTAAGTCATGGAAGGCCTTCAAATCGCCGCGATCTTGGCCAAACTCCCCCCGACCCCCCTGCCCACGCGGGGGTGGGCATTCCCGGGTCCGGGAACCGCCGTGCTCAGGCTCCCCACCGGCGATCTCGCGATCCACTACCAGCCTCCGGAACCCAGCCTGTCACTGGGCCGAAAGGTCGAGGGGGGCGCCCCCATAACCCCCATCCAACGCGCCTTACAAAGCCACGCCCGGGGCCGTCTCATGCGCATCGAGCAACACAAGCTCGATCGCGTGGTCTTCCTCGACTTCGAGGGGGAAAAGGGGTTCGTCGAAGCCCCGCCGGTCCGGGTGATCGTCGAGCTGACCGGGCGAAACGCAAACCTCATCCTCACCAGCCGGGAGGGAAAGATCATCGCCATCGACCGCCCGGTCACCAAAAAGCACAACCGCTACCGCGAGCTTCTTCCCGGCCACGCCTACACCCCACCACCCCCTTACGAAAAGCTCGATCCCCGTCGAATCACCGCCGAAGCCTTGCGACCGCTCGTCGGCCAACCCCTTAAAAAGATCATCGGCCTGGTCGATGGCCTCGGTCCCCGACTCACCCGCCGTCTGGCGGACCTCGCCGGCATCCCGATCGAGCAAACGGTCGACGAAGCCTCGTTGCCAAAACTCGTCGAGGCGCTTGGCGAACTGGTCTTGGACCCCTTTCATGCCGACGAAGAAGCAAGCGTCACCCGGGCCTTTAGCGAAGAAGCCGCCGAAGCCCTGAGGCGCCCCCTGCTCGCTGCCCTGGAGAAGGAGCGGCGAACCCTTGAAAAGCGCCGCCAGGACCACCTCGAAAACCTGGCCCAGGAAAGGGAAGCGGCCCGCCTGAAACATCTGGGAGAGCTCATCCTGGCCTACGCCCACCAAATCCCGCCCAAAAGCCGCGAAGTGATGCTGGATGACTACGCCGAGGGCAAAACGGTGAAGGTCGAGCTCGACCCCAAGAAAACCCCGGTCGAAAACGCCCAGGCCTACTTTGCCAAGGCCAAGAAGAAGGTGGCGGCGGCCAAGCGGGCCAAAACGCTACTCAAGGTCACCGAAGAAAACCTCAAGCGTATCGAGGCGGAGATCGAAGCCCTCCGCGAAGCGCCGCCGAACGTGCTCCGAAAGCGCCTGAAAGCGTTCAGACAGCAACCGCCGGTGATCGGTGCCCGCCACCGCGCCCCCGGCGGCTTCGAGGTCCTGGTCGGGCGCAACGCCCGCGAGAACGAAGCCCTCCTGCGCCTGGCCAGACCCGACGACCTGTGGTTCCACGCCCAGGGCATCCCGGGGGCCCACGTCATCCTCCGCACCCAAGGCAAGTCGCCCCCGCTCGAGAGCCTCATCTTCGCCGCCCGCCTGGCCGCTTACCACTCGAGGGCCCGGGGCGAACAAAACGCCCCCGTGGACTATACGCGCCGGAAATACGTCCACAAGGTCAAAAAGGCCCCGCCGGGGACGGTGACCTACACCCAGGCGAAGACCCTCTTTGTCAGCGCCACCCTCCCCCAAGCTCCGGAGACGGTGTAAGATGTGGGGCCGTGAAGCGAACGATGTTTTTCGCCAAGATCCACCGGGCCACGGTCACCCAGGCCGACCTTAACTACGTGGGCTCGATCACGATTGACCAGACCCTGCTCGAGGCCGCAGGCATCCTCCCCTACGAGCAGGTCGAGGTCTACGACATCACCAACGGCGCCCGACTTTCAACCTACGCCCTGCCCGGACCCCGCGACTCGGGCATCATCGGCATGAACGGCGCCGCGGCGAGGCTCGTCCAGCCCGGGGACCTGGTGATCATCGTGGCCTACGGCCTCTTCGACGAAGAGGAGGCCAAACAGATCGAACCAACCGTCGTCCTCGTTGACGAGAACAACCGCATCCTCGAGATCCGCCGCGGCTGACGGGACCGATGACGGCCAGACTCAGGACCTACCTCGAACTGATTCGCTTCGAACACACCATCTTCGCCCTGCCCTTTGCCTACGTGGGCATGCTGATCGCCGCCGAGGGCTGGCCGGGGTGGCCGGTCTTCTTCTGGATCACGCTGGCGATGGTCGGGGCCCGCAGCGCGGCCATGGCCCTGAACCGGCTCATCGACTGGCGCATCGACGCCTTAAACCCCCGCACCCGGAACCGCCACCTTCCCCGGGGGCTGGTGAAACCCGGCGAAGTCCTGGCCTTATCGGCGGTGGGGCTTTTGCTCTTGACCCTGGCGGCGTTCAACCTCAACCCCCTCACTGCGCGCCTCTTACCGGTCGCTGTCTTTTTCCTCACCTTCTACTCCTACACCAAGCGTTTCACCTGGACCTGCCACTACTGGCTCGGCCTGGTGATCGGGGCGGCGGCGGCCGGCGGATGGATCGCGGTGACCGGTGAGTTCAGCGCCCCGACCTACACCCTTTGGGCCGCCGTCGGCCTTTGGATCGCCGGGTTCGATATCCTCTACGCCACCCAGGACGAAGCCTTCGACCGAGCACACGGCATCCATGCCATCCCCGCCCGCTTTGGCATTCCCCGCGCGCTCCAGATCGCCCGGGCCACGCACCTCCTGGCCTGGCTCTTCTTCCTGCTCACCGGCCTGCTGGCCAAGCTGGGCCCGTTTTACCTCGCTGGGGTGCTCTACACCGGGGTCGTCCTCCTCTTCGAGCACCGGCTGGTCAAGCCCAACGACCTCTCAAAGGTCGACGTCGCCTTTTTCCAGGCCAACGTCCTCATCAGCCTCGGCATGCTGGTCTTCGTGGTTCTCGAGGTGCTGGCGTAAATACCGCCATACCGACTCGGGATCCGGCAGGCGGTAGCGAGCCCGGCTCGCCCCCGGACCAACCTTCACCGTCACCGCCCGGGAAAGGGCAGCAAACATCTCCTCGTCGGTCGCGTCGTCACCGATGATCACCGGCGTGTGCTGGGGGTGCCGTGAGGCGATCAGGCGCGCCGCCCGGCCCTTACCGAAGCCCTTTGGCCGAACCTCGAGCACCTTCTTCCCTTCCAGCACCTCGAGTGAATCGGGCAGCCCCCGCGCCCAGGCACGAAGCGCCTCGAGGGCGGCGGCCTCGTCGGGAGCGCCGCGGTAATGGAACGCGATCGCCGACGCCTTGTCCTCGACCCGAACCCCCGGCACCCGGGGCAAAGCCTGCCGGAGGGCCTCGAGGGCGGCGAGCACCTTTTCATCCACCAAAGGGCGCACCCCGCCGCAGATCTCCCCCTCTTCCATCCCGTGCACGCCGAAGACCCGCAGCCCGCAGCGACCGAGGAGGGCCTCGAGGTCCTTGACCCGGCGGCCGCTCACGATATAGAGCGGGTGGCGTCGGTTCAAGCGATCCAGGAGGTCAAGCACCGCCCGCGGGGGTCTGGCCAGCTCGGGCCGCGGCGCAATCGGCACCAGCGTCCCATCGTAGTCGAGGAGAAACACCGGACTTTCCACCCGGGGCGGCGTCATCGCCCCTCCCCGACCAGGGCACCGACGAAGGCGTCGCGCCAGCGGTTGACGTCGAGGGCCTGGGCCCGGGCCACCAGGGCCGAGCGGCGATCGTCCCGATCCTCGGGAGCGAGCGAGAGTGCCTCGAAGATGGCCTCGGCGAGTCCCTCGGTGTCGTAAGGGTTCACCATGACCGCTTCTGGAAAGTAGCGGGCTGCCCCCGCGAACCGACTCAAAAGGGGCAAGCCCGCCCCGCCCACAACGTATTCCTGCACCACCAGGTTCATGCCGTCGCGGAGCGGCGTCACCAGGGCGGCGTCGGCCGCGCGGTAATAGGCGAAAAGGTCATCGCGCCCGAGGGTCTCATAGCGATGTACCAGCGCCCCCGGAAATCGCCGCGAGATCGCCTTCACCTGGGCAAAGATCGCCTTTTTGAGCTCGCGATACGCGGGGAGCGAAGTCCGGCTCGGGGTGGTGAGCTGAAAAAGTCGCACCCGCTCCCGAAAACGGGGATAGCGGGCGAGAAAGCGCGAGAAGCCTTCCAGCCGCTCAACAATGCCCTTGGTGTAGTCGAGCCGGTCGGCGCCGACCAGGATCAGCCGGCCTCCCGCGGCCTCTCGGATGGCGCGGGCCTTCGGCGCCGCCGCCTGGCGAAGCCTCCTGGCCTCCTCGGTGTCGATCCCGATCGGGTGCGCCATCACCCGAACCGTCCGTCCCTGGTGCCGGACAAAACCGTCACCCACCTCAGCGCCAAGGAGCGCCGCCGCCGCTTCCTGGAAGTGACGCACGTCGTCGGGGGTGTGAAAACCGACCAGGTCCGAGCCGAGAATGCCTTCAATCACCGCCGCCGCGGCGGGCAGGGCCGAGAAGATATCGAGGGAGGACCAGGGTATGTGCCAGAAAAAGCCAATCCTGACGCCGGCTCGCCGCTCGCGAATCATCCGGGGCACGAGGGAAAGGTGGTAGTCGTGGACCCAGAACACCCCGTCGCCCTCATCCAGGGCGGCCTCGGAAAAACGCCGGTTGACCGCTTCGTAAGCCGACCACCAGGCCCGCTTCCACTCGAACTTCTCCAGAAAACCGTGGGCCAGCGGCCACAGCGAGCGGTTGGCCATCCCCCCGTAATACATGGCCACTTCACGGGGAAAAAGGGGCACCCGAACGACGCGGAGTCCGTCCACCACCACGGTGCCGCCCTCGCCTCCCGGGTCCCAGGCCACCCAGGTGCCTCCCCGGACGCGGAGCGCCGGGTAGAGCGCCGCGGCCAACCCGCCAACCGAGACCTGCCAGCCACCGGCGACCCTTCGAACCGGCTCGCGGTTGGCCAGGACGATGAGTCTCATACCCACAGCCTAACCCCGCAAGAGAAAAACCGCGGGTCCGGCACGCCGGACCCGCGGTAAGGTACGCCTACGCGGGCTCAGTCTTTGTCTTTGCTCGCGGACGAATCCTCTGACTTCTTCTCCCCCGACTTCCGGTAATCGGTCGTGTGCCAGCCGGAGCCCTTGAAAATGATGGCCGGCGGCTGAATCACGCGTTTGAGGGGTTCGCCGGTCTCGGGGTGCGCGCTGAGCGGCTCGTCATGGAAGCTTTGCTCGAACTCGTAATACTCTCCCGTTTCCAGCCCCTTGTACACGTACACCGGCATAGCAGTAAGCATTTTGACACTCTCGCGCTAAAAGCGTCAAGAAACCCCCCTGCCCCCACCGGGCAGGGCGCTGGAGGCGTTGCGCCGCTATAGTGATCAGCGTGGCGATGACCAAGCGCGAACTGCGCCTCTGGGCCAAACGGCTGCGCAAGGAGCTCGACACGGCCCGTCTTTCCCGGCAGGCCCTCCCCCACCTCACCCGTCTTTTGTCGGGAAAGCATCGCATCCTCATCTATCACCCCCTGCCGGGCGAGCTCGACCCCACCCCGCTCCGACGCACGCTGGCGGCGGCGTTTTTCCTGCCCCGAATCACGGGCGACGAGATCGTGGCCCTCCCCTACCGCGAACCGCTCGAACGCGGTCCGTTTGGCGTCCTCGAGCCCCCAGCCCGCCAGACGCCGGTTGCACCCCAAGACCTCGAGGCGGTGATCGTCCCCGCCCTGGCCTACGACAGAACAGGCCACCGCCTCGGTCATGGGAAAGGGTTTTATGACCGCTTTCTGATGCGCCTGCCTGAAGGCGTGCTCACCGTGGGGCTCGTTCCCAGCCGCCTCCTGCTCCCTGAGCTGCCCCGGGACCCTTGGGACGTTCCGGTGAAGGTTCTGGTGACCGAAGAGGGCATCGTGGCAACCGAGACCCTATAGGCGGGCATGCTTGGCCCGAAGAACGCCACCCTTCAAGTAGCCCCAGCCAAGGGGAAAGCCGTCGGTGGTGACGAGGTGCCAGCCGGCATCGCCCCTGACCTCGACCGGCTCGCCGAGGGCGAACTTGAGCGATCGGGGGTCATGGGACGAAAGCTCAATCCGCGGTCCGGCATCTGCCGCGTCGAGCGCCAGGGCAAGGGCGCGAGACGGCACGAAGCGCCCCTTTTTGGCAACGCCCAGGTAGAGCCCCGGCGCCGGAGCCCGGATCCCTTTGAGCTCCGGCAGCCCATCCGGAAGCTGATAGAAATGACCGTCGCGTTCCCACAGGATCTCAGGCAGGGGCCGGCCCACGTGGTTGGACCAGAAGCGTTCAAGCTCCCGCAGGGCCACCTTTTTGGGCGGCGGGGGCAGGTGGTGGGAAGGGGTCCCCGGGCTGCCCTCGAGGCGGACCAGCCTGGCGATGTAGTGCCCCTCGCCCCGCAAACGGTGCGGCCAGAGCCGGGCGGTCTGGGCCAGGCGCCGATCGCCCCCACCCCATTCCGGTACCCCCGGCGCGAAGCTCGGGTGGACTTTGGCCTCCTGGACGTCGAACTCCGGATTTCGACGCAAAAACCCGGCGATCACCCCCTCGTTTTCTTCCGGGGCAAAGGTGCAGGTGGCGTAGACCAGCACCCCGCCTGGGCGGACCAGCCGGGCTGCGGCCTCGAGCAGCCCCTCCTGGACGCGCCGCATCCGGCCCGGAGCCCCGGGTCCCCAGTGGGCGCGAACTTGTGGATCCCGCCGCATCATCCCTTCCCCGGAACACGGGGCGTCGAGCAAGACCCGGTCGAAAAAAGCCCCCCAGGCCGAGGCCAAACGCGCGACCGGCGCCGATACCACGGCAAGCCTCGCCCCCCAGCGCTCGACGTTGTCCAAAAGCCCCCGAATGCGCTTGCCGTCCACCTCGTTGGCGACCAAAAGCCCCTGGCCTTCCATCCGCGTCGCGAGATGGGTGGTCTTTCCCCCCGGCGCCGCCGCCAGATCGATCACGCGTTCCCCGGGGGTCGGCGCCAACACCTCGCCCACCGCCATGGCCGAGGGCTCCTGGATGTAATAGAGGCCGGCGAAGAAATAGGGGTGTGGACCGGGGCGCGCTTCGTGCGGGTAATAATAACCAAAAGGACACCAGGGCACAGGCTCAAGCGGCCAGGGCGAACGCTTGGCCCACTCGTGGGGGGAGAGCTTGGCCAGATTCAAGCGCAACCCGCGCGCCGCCTCCCCCTCGGTCAGGCTTTTTAGGAAAGCGTCGAACTCCGCCGGGCCCAAAAGTCCGGCCATACGCTTGAGGAAGGCCCCGGGAAACTCCACGCCAAGCATCCTATATCATGCGTTCATGAAGCTCGTTCTCCTGCCCCATCGCCTGCTCCTCGCCGAGGTCGAGACCCTCCCCCAAGGGGCCCTCGAAGCGCCGTTCTTTGCGTTGGTGCAGGTGGATGGCCATCGCTCCGTCGTCGTTCCCGAATCCCTCGTCCCCGAAGGGGTGAACGCCGAGGGGCCGTTTCGCGCCCTGGCTTTCGTCGGTCCGCTCCCGATCGAGATGATCGGCGTCTTGGGGCGAGTGGGAAGCATCCTGGCTGAGGTCGGGGTGAGCATCTTCGCCTACTCCGCTTTTGAGACCGACTACATCCTCGTGCGCGAGAGTTATCTCCCACTCGCCATCCGCACGCTCGAAGAAGCCGGCTACGAAGTAGAGACCTCGCCACCGGACAAACTGCCATGATCGCAGGGGTGGGCGTTGACCTGGTCGAGGTGGACCGGATCCGCCACCTCTACGCGCGCTACGGGACGCGCTTTCTCAAACGGATTTTCTTTCCCGAGGAGCTGGCCCGGCCCCTCGCGCAGCGGGATCCCTCTCCCGGTTTAGCGGCGCGATTTGCGGCCAAAGAGGCCTTCGTGAAGGCGTTTCCCTTGCCGGCGCGGATCACCGAAGTGGGCCTGGTGATCCGGGAAGGCAAGCCGAGGCTCGTCTTCCGCGGTCCGCTCGCGAAAACCTGGTCCGAAAGCGGCCTCAAGGCCCAAGTCTCGATCAGTCACGAACGGGCCATGGCCATAGCGGTGGTCGTTCTCTTCCGCCAGGACCTGCTTGGGGATTCGCCCCCAGAATAAGCGCTGTATACTCGGGCCGAAGATGCTCGAACGCCTCGAGGTGAGGAACCTCGCCGTCATCGAATCGGCCGAGATCGAGCCCTCGCCGGGGCTCAACGTGCTCACCGGCGAAACCGGGGCCGGCAAATCGCTGCTGGTGGACGCGCTCTCCCTGCTCCTCGGAGCCAGGGCCGAAACCGCGATGATCCGGCCCGGCGCCGAGGCGGCCACGGTCGTGGCCTGGTTCAATGGCCGGCCCTACGGGCGGCGCATCGGCAAGCGGAGCACGCCCAGGATCGACGGCGAAGTGGTGACCCTGGACGAGCTGGCCCAGGCCGTGGGCGAGCACATGGCCCTCCACGCCCAGCACGCTGCCCAGTCGCTCACCCGGCCCCAGGTCCACCGCCAGCGCCTCGACGCCCTGTTGCCAGGGGGCGTTCTCTCGGAGTACCGGGCAGCCTATGGCCATTACCGGACGCTTCTGGAGGAAGCCAGGCGGCTCAAGGAAGCGGCCCGGGAACGGGCGCAAAAGCTCGACCTCTTGCGCTTCCAGATCGCCGAGCTTTCCGAAGCGGCACTTTCGGTCGAGGAAGAGGCCGAGCTCAAAGCCGAGCGCCAGCGCCTGGCTCACCTCGAAACCCTTCGCCTGCGCCTCGGCAGCGCCCTTCGATACCTGACCGGGGAGGTCGATGCCCTGGGCGCCGTGGGGCGGGCCGCAGCCGAGCTCGCCGCCGCCGCTCGCTACGACGAAGCCCTCGCCCCGCTGGCGGAAGAGCTCGCCCAGAGCGAAGACGTCCTTGGGGCGCTGGCCCGCGAGATCGAGGACCGCCTGCTCGGGCTTGAGGCCGAACCCGGGCGTCTGGAAGCGATCGAGAGCCGCCTCGCCCTCTACGAAAGGCTCAAGCGAAAATACGGTGATACCGTCGAGGAGGTTCTCGCTTACCTCGAGAACGCTAAGAAAACCCTCGACTCGCTCGAGGAGGCGGAGGTTCGCCTCGAGGCGACCGAGACCGAATTGAAACGGGCCCAAGCCCGACTCGAAGCGGCTGCCGCGGCGCTCACACGGGCCCGGCAAGAGGCCAAAGCGCGCCTCGAGGCCGAAGTCGGCAGGGAGCTGACCGAGCTCGGCATGCCCGAGGCCCGCCTCGTGGTCGAGCTTTCGCCACTCGATGCCCCCGGTCCCTTTGGCCTTGAACAGGTACACTTTGCCCTCAAAGCCAACCCCAAGCTGCCACCGGCGCCGCTGGAGAAAGCCGCCTCCGGAGGCGAGCTCTCCCGCACCATGCTGGCCCTGCTGCTGGTCACCGGCCTGGAGGCCGAAACCGTGGTCTTCGACGAGGTTGACGCCGGAATCGGCGGTGAGGCGGCACGGGCCGTGGCCGAGCGGCTGGCGCGTCTGGCCCGGCGGCACCAGGTGATCGTGGTTACCCACCTTCCCCAGATCGCGGCCCTCGCCCACACCCACTTTCGGGTCACGAAAAAGGACGGCAAGGCCGTGGTGGAA
Source organism: Vulcanithermus mediatlanticus (assembly GCF_055385885.1). Classification (NCBI taxonomy): domain Bacteria; kingdom Thermotogati; phylum Deinococcota; class Deinococci; order Thermales; family Thermaceae; genus Vulcanithermus; species Vulcanithermus mediatlanticus. The sequence goes on from NZ_AP042385.1 coordinate 191,331, forward strand.
AGGCTGGAGGGCGAGGCCAGAGTCCGCGAACTCGCACGCATGCTCTCCGGGAATTACAGTCAGGAAGCCCTGCGGCACGCGGCGCAGCTGCTGGCCGAGGCCGAGTCATCGTCTGTCGGCGAAGTGTGAACCTTTTGGCAAACTGGCACCGATTCACCGTTGTTTGCGCTGCCCTAAAAGGCCCCCGCCGTGGCGCTCATCACGCTGCGCTGGCGGCGCCAAGGTCGCGGCCCTCGCCCCGATGCCACACTCGGGCTGCTCTTTGAAGCACCCTGGCGTCGCTTTCACCACGGCAGGGGCTCGAAGAACGGGTTCGACTTTCAGCCTTGCACCGGTATGTTGAAAAGCTCGTAGGCGCTCACTTAGCCGTTTCCGACCATTCCGGCGTGGTACAAAGCGGCGAAGCGAATGAGTTCGCTGGCGTTTTTGAGTCCGAGCTTGTACATCAGGTGACGGCGGTGGGTGTAGACGGTCTTTTCCTCAACGCCGAGCCGCCTGGCGACCTCGAGGTTGGAAAGCCCCTGCCCCAAGAGCAAGAGCACCTCGCGCTCGGTCGGCGAGAGCCGGTCGACCCGGGGCCCCTCGAAAGGCAAAAGGCCGTTTAAAGCCTGAATGAGGCGCTCGGGCGGCTCGTTCTTGGAAAGAAAGGCGGAGGCGCCGAGCTCCTCGGCCCGGCTACGGAAGGCGGGTTCATCGTAGGCGGTGAGCACGATCACCGGCAGATCGGGATAGGTCTCCGCAATCTCGGCCAAGAAGGCCAGCCCGGGCTTCCCAGGCAGCGAGAGATCGAGGAGAACGCGTTCGGCCCAGGCCAGGTGCGGTTTGGCTTCCTCCGCGCGTGCCACTGCCCGCACCACCACGCCGGGGAACGATTCTTGGAGCAGTCGCGAAATGCCCTCCCTGACCAGGGCATGGTCTTCAACGATCAGCACCCGCATCCGTCTTCCCTTCCGCCGGCCACCGGGCCTCGAGACGGGCTCCGCCCTGCTCCGAGGCTGAAAGCGTGAGCCGGCCTCCACGCATTCGCATGCGCGCCCTCAGAATACCAAGCCCCTGCCCCTCCTCGAAGGGCTCGGGGAGCCCGCGGCCGTCGTCCGCGACCACCACCGTCACCTCGTCGGCCACCGAGAGCTGCACCCACACCCGGCTCGCCCCGCCGTGGCGTCGGGCGTTTTCCATGGCGTGGCGGACGATTCGGTAGATCTCAGCCCGCTCGGCTTCAGAGAAAACGCCGTCTTCCAAGACCTCGACCTCAAGCCCCATTCGGCGGGCCAGCGTCACGATCGCCTCGCTCAGGGGGAGGTGGGTGAGCTCGGGCGGCGAGAGCTGGGCGATCCCGGAGCGAATGGCGCGTTCGGCCTCCTGAATCGCTGCCTCGACCGCCTCGATCCGCCCCTGCCGCAACGCCCAGCGGGCGGCGATCAGGCTCTGGACCGCACCGTCATGCAAGGCCTGGGCCACGGTGTTCTTGGTGAGCTCCTCGAGGGCCTGCACATCGCGCTGCAGACTGAGGAGTTCGTTGATCTTATTGACGATTCGGTCGGCGTGCGCATCGCCCACCGGCTCCAGCCGGCCCCGGCCTTCAATGAGGGCCCCGAGCTGCGCCTCCAGCCGAAGCCAGGGGGCGAGCATGCTGCGAAGCAAGAAATACGCAGCAAGCCCCGTTCCCACCGAGGCCAGAGCGGTGAATCCGAGGTCGAAGAGATAGTGGTGGCGGTAGTAGATTCGGGCGAGACTCCCCACTTCGCGAAACGCCACCAACCACAGCCCCACCACCAAAGGCACCAGATAGGTCACCAGGGCGGTGAGGAGAATGACCTGCCGCACCTGCACACAACCAGCATATCCCCGGGGCAAAGCAGGGTCTGGGTGCCCCGCGTTGGGTAGACTTTCAACGTGTACGCCTTCCGCGAAGCTGTGCTCGCCCTCTTTCGTCACCCGGTGAGTTCGCTCGCCACCCTCACCACCGCCACCGTCTCCTTCACGCTGCTCTTCATCGCCGGCATGGCGCTTTGGAACCTCGACCGCGCCATCGGCGCCGCCGAAGGCGAGCTCGAGGTCGCGGCCTTCCTCTCGCCGGGGACCAGTGCCAGCGTCCTCCTCGATGAGGTCCGCGGCTGGCCCGAGGTGGCCGAGGTCAGGCTCATCGACAAAGCCCAGGCTCTCAAAACCCTCAAGGAGGCTTACCCCTACCTTCGCGAGGCCAGCGAGCTGGTGGCCAACCCCCTCCCCGACACCCTCATCCTGCGGCTCAAAAACCCACAGGCGGTCGGCGAGGTCGCCCGCCGTCTCGCCGACCTGGCCGGCGTTGATGACGTCGAATACGGCGGGGCGTTCACCCTCAAGCTGCTTCAGATTTCGCGGACGGTCCGAAGCGGTGCCATCGCCCTCATCCTGCTGCTCATCCTGAACACCTTCTTCAGCGTCATGGGGACCATCCGCCTCTCGATCGAAAACCGAAGGGAAGAGCTCGAGGTCATGCAGCTGGTCGGCGCCACCCGGGGCATGGTCCTCGCGCCCTTCGTCCTGGAAGGGCTCCTGCTCACCCTGGTCGCGGCGCTGGTCTCGCTGGCGGTCGGGATTTTGGCCTACCGCTACCTGAGCCAAAACCTTCAGGCGCTCTTTCCCTTCCTGCCCATCCTGGGACCGAGCGACCTGCTCATCGCCGCCGAGGCCCTCCTGGCCCTGGCGGCATTCCTGGGCGTCGTCGGCGGCTGGCTTTCGAGCCGGGCCCACCTCAAGGAAGTCGAGGGGTGAAGATGAATCGCCAACCCCGCCTTTCCCCCACCACGCCGATACGCTGGCTGCTGGTGCTCCTCCTCTTCCTGCTGCCCGCGCTCGGCACCGCCGACCTCGAAACCCAGCTCCGCCGCGCCGAGGCCCTCCGCGCCCAGCGGGCCGCCCAGGCCGAAGCCTTAAGGCGCGAACTCGCGAACCTCGACCAGCAAAGCAAGGCCTTGCTCTCGGACCTCGAACGCCTCTCACGCGAGCTGGGCGAGCTGGAAAGGGCGCGCCACGCCACCCTGGTACGCATCGAAGAGAACCGCCGGGCACTTTCGGCCCTCGAGGCCAAAATCGACCGGGAGACCGCCCGCCTGGAAACCCTGAAAAGGCAGCTCTCCCGCCTCATGGTCTCGCTTTGGGAAAAGCGGGCCGGCCGCTACCTGCCACTCCTCAAGGCCCGCTCCTTTACCGAGCTCGCGGTGCGCAGCCGCTGGCTCGCCACCCTCGGTCAGGCCGATCTCGAACTGGCGCGCGAGGTCGTCGCGCTGACCGAAGCCCTCCATCAGGAAGCAAAAAAGCGCCAGGCGCTCCTTGACCGGCTCGCCCACGACGAGGCCGTCCTGCGTCAAAAACGCGCGGCCGTGGCCAAGAAGAAGGCCGAGGTCCAGCAAAAGATCAAGGTCCTGGAAAAGAACAAAAAGGCCAAACGCCTCAAGCTGAGCGAGCTCGTGCGCACCCAGGCGGCCCTGGAAAAAGAGATCGCGAGCCTCAAGTCGCGGATCGAGGCGCAGCGTCGCCAAGCGGCCCAGAAAAAAACGCGGGTTCCTCGCGTGCTGGTCGGAGAGCTCCTCTTTCCGGTCGATGGCGGGCGAATCGCCCAAAAGTACGGCGAAAACGCCCAGGATTTCGAGTGGATCGAGGCCCCCAAAGCCGCCGCCGCGGTCAGGGCCGCGGCGGGGGGGCAGGTCTTCGCCACCCTCTACTATGGCAACGTGGGATGGACGGTAATGATCCAGCACTCGGAGACCCTCTTCACCCAGTACGTCAACCTTCAGGAGCCGCTGGTAAAAACCGGGGATCGCGTCGAGCAGGGTGAAATCATCGGCTACCTTGGCGGCGGGGCATTGATCCCCCCCAACGTGTTGTGGTTCCGAGTGGCGGTCTGGAAGAACGACACCTTCAACTACGTCGACCCCGAACCCTATTACTGACCGGCAAAACCACCGTGGCGGGGCTTTTGGCCCCGCCGATTTCAACCCGACGATGCGAGATTGGCGGTGGTTTGCATGTTTCCGCGGCTCCCGCCGTGGCGAAAGCCACAGCGGGGTTTTAACGCGGCTCGATCAAGCCGTAGTTGCCGTCCTTGCGGCGGTAGATCACGTTGATCTTGTCGGTATCGGAGTTTTTGAACACGAAAAAGCTGTGCCCGAGGGCCTCCATCTGGATGGCGGCATCCTCCGGAGTCATCGGCTTCATCTCGAAGCGCTTGACCCGTACGATCTCCGGCTCAAAGGGCTCCTCGGGAGCTTCCTCGACCGCAGGGGGCGGCACACGACCGCTGTGGCGCTTGCCCATCAGGCGCCCCTTGAAGCGCTTGACCTGCTTCTCGAGGACCTCTACCGAGCGGTCGATGGCGGCGTACATATCCGGGTCAGTTTCCTCGACCCGGATCAATCCCCCGGGAACGTTGAGCTGGATCTCCACCTTGGCCCTTTGCTCCACATGCGGGCTTCCGGCCAGGGAAAGGACCACCTTGGCGTCCTGAATGTGATCGAAGTAGCGCTCGAGGCGATCGAGCTTTTTTTCCAGATAATTCTTGAGGGCTTCGGTGACCTCGACGTTTCGACCTACGAGCTTATAGATGTGCATAGCACCCTCCTTTCACCCCGATCCTACCCTACCTATCTGAACGAGCGACCGCCGTGCTCGTCGGCCACCAGCTGGCCGCTTTTGAGGCGAACGACCCGCTGGGGATAGGCCCGGACGAGCTCCGGAGCATGGGTGGCCACGATCACGGTGGTGCCTTTGGCGTGGGCCAGCTTGAAAAGCTGCAAAACCCCGAGCGCATTTTCCAGGTCGAGGTTGCCGGTGGGCTCATCGGCGAGCAAGACCTCGGGCTCCCCGATCAGGGCCCTCGCCACCGCCACCCGCTGCGCCTCCCCGACCGAGAGCTGGTAAGGAAAGGCCCGCTTTTTGTGCACCAGCCCCACGGTCCGTAGGATCCGCGTGATCCGCGCCTCCCACTCGCGCCGGGGGACCCCCTGGACCCTGAGCACGAAGGCCAGGTTTTCCTGCACGGTGCGGTCCGCCAAAAGTCGGTGGTCCTGGAAGACCACCCCGACCTTGCGGCGGTAGAGGGCCAGGCGGTTGCCGCGCAGCTTTCGCAGGTCCATCCCGTTGACGTAAACGGCGCCCGAGGTGGGGTGATACCGGCGCAGCAAAAGCCCGAGCAAACTCGACTTTCCCGCCCCCGAGTGTCCGACCAGGAAAACGAACTCGCCGCGACGAACCTCGAGGTTGATGTTGTAAAGGGCCATGGTCTTGGTCCGAGGGTACTCGAGGGAGACCCGGTGAAGATGGATCACACCCATGAGTATACGCACGGACCCCCAGGCCAGGAACGCCGAGCTGGGCCTTTCTCATGCCGAGGCCTTACAATGGCGGCTATGAGAGGAAATCGCATTTTCGTCGCGGCCCTTGCCATGCTGGCGGCGATCGGCATCGCCCAGTTCGGTCGCCCCAGCGCCTCCGCCTTCACCCAGGACCCGAACGGGCAGGCGGCGGTCGAAACCTACCAGCTGATCAAGGACCGCTACCTCAAAAAACTGCCCCCGGAGGAACTGAAGAAAGTCCTCGAGGGCTCGATTCGCGGTCAGATTGACGCGCTCGACGACCCCTTCACCAGTTACAGCCCGCCCAGACGCACCGAAATCCGAAACCAGGACGTGCGGGGCGAGTTCTTCGGTATCGGGGTGGTCATCCAGGCCGCGCGCCCCGATGGCACCGGGGCCCGGATCCTCAACGTGTTCCGGGGCGGCCCCGCCTTCCGGGCAGGGCTCCAGGCCGGCGACGAGATCGTCGAGGTCGACCGCGAAGACGTGACCAACATGGATCTCTTCGACATCGTCAGCAAGATCCGGGGGCCCAAGGGGAGCGTGGTGGAGCTCGGCGTTCGGCGAAAGGGCTCCCGGGCCGTGCTCCGCTTCAACATCACCCGGGAAAAGATCGAGATCGTCTCGGTCTCCAAAACCATGATCGGGGGCGACGTCGGCTATGTGGCCATCGAAACCTTTCTGAACGTCAAGGTCATTGACCAGCTCAACAAGGCCATCCAGGAACTCAAGGCCCAGGGAGCGAAAAAGCTCATCCTCGACCTCCGGGACAACGGCGGGGGCCTGCTCGACCAGGGCTGCCAGGTTGCGGACGCTTTCCTGAACCAGGGGGTGATCGTCTACACCCGTTCCCGGGATGTCACCCGCCCATTCTGTGAAGCCAGCCCCACCACGAGCTGGAGCGGCCCGCTGGTGGTCCTCGTGAACCGCAACTCGGCCTCGGCTTCCGAGATCGTCGCCGGTGCTATCCAGGACGACGGCCGGGGTAAGATTATCGGCGAGAAGACCTTCGGCAAGGGGGTGGGGCAGAACGTCTTCACCCTGGCCAATGGAGGCGAACTCACCCTGGTGACGTTCGAATGGCTCACCCCCAAAAAGCGGGCCATCCACGGCAAAGGTATCCAGCCCGACATTGCCGTTAAGGACACCCGCTTCCAGGAACCGCTGGCCTTTGAGGGTCTGGGCGCGCCGGCCGGGGGCCAGGTCGAGCTCGTGGTTCGGGACAAAGCGGGCAAGGTAATCAAGCGGTTGAAGGCCAGCGTCGATGAGGAGGGCAAGTTCTCCTTCAGTGAAGAGGTTCCGCCGAGGCCCATGTCCAACATCCCGGGCAAGGCGGTGCTCAACCTCCAAAACGACGCCATCTTGCAAAGGGCCCTCGAGGTCCTCCAAACGCCGTAGATCGGGAGGATCAATCGACCGAAACCCCCGCGGGCGCGGGGGTTTCGTGTCATGATGGAGCCATGGAGTTGATCGGCAGCTACGGACGACCCAAACACACCCTTGCCGCACTCCGGGACGCGCTCAAGGGCGCGCACTGGCCCAAGTTGCAGGTCACGCTGGTCACCACCTGGCAAGGTGAGCGCAAAGCGCTTCCCTACGCGATCTTCATCGAGGGGTACAAAACCCCCATCCTCACCCAGCCCGCCTTTGGCGGCGCCTTTGGCGACGAAGGCCGCACCGCCCTGGCCGAGCTCGTCCGCTGGCTGAGCGCCCAGGGCGTCCGCCACTTCTACGAAGCCGTCCTCGAGCCGGGCCGCTTTACCGAGCTCACCTCCACCGACCCGGAAGCCGTGGCCACCCTCACCGCGATCCGGAACCCCGCCGATCCGTGGATCTGGCGCGCTGCGTAAGGGCCACACCGGCCAGCACCAGTCCGCCACCGAGCAAGGCGAGCGGGGGCAAGCGCTCGCCGAGCACTAAATACCCCCCCAGCGCCCCCAGGACGGGGGCGAGATTTTGCCACACGCCGGCCTTCGACGCGCCGAGCAGCTGAATGGCCCGCATCCAAGCCAGATAGGCGAGCACATTGGCACCGAGCCCGCTGACCAAAATCCCGACCCAGGCCCACGCTGGAATGGTGCCGTAATCAAAAGTGAGCAGGGTGGGTGCGTTCAAGAGCCAGTACGGAAGCATCCCCCCCACGTAGCCGAAGGTCACCCAGACCAACAGGGGGTAGCGCTCCCCCACCGTACGCGCCGACACCGAGTAAATCGCCCAAGCCAGCGAGGCGGCAACCAGCATCAGCACCCCCACGCCGACCTCGAGGCTCCCGCCGCCGATTCCCAGCATGGCAACGCCAAAAGCCGCCAGGGCGATGCCCAGATAGCCCGGCAGGGAAAGCCGCTCGCCGAGCCACAGGTAGGCCACGAGGGCAAGCCAGGCCGGGTTGGTGGCGTTGGTCACCGCCGCCACCGAAGCCGGGGTGCGCAGTACGCCCTCCATCAAAAACCACTGGAACACGCCATTCCCCACGATGCCGAAGAGCAGAACATAAAGGGCATCCCTCGGGGCAAGGCGACCAAACCCCACCCCCCGGGCCAGAATCATGAACGCCAGCGCCGCCATCATGGTGCGCAGGGCGTTCATGACGTGCGGGGGAACGACCCCCACCAGCGCCTTGAGGAGTACGAAGTTCAAGCCCCACAGCGAAACCGCCGTGATGGGATAGATCAGCACACGCACAAGGCCATCTTACCTGACCGCTCGGTCATCCCCGGAGGTTATATTCGGGCGAAGATGCCGATTTCAAACGACCGTTCCGGTGGCAGGCGGAAATAGCTCACCGGGCTTTCCGCGTTTCGCCGCATGAAGGCGTAGAGCTGTTCACGCCACCGCGGCATGTAGCGCCCCGCCGGCACCACGAGCTCCCGCCCCAGGAAAAAGACCGATTCATACGGCTCGATGCCCAGCGCCGGCCGCTCGTGAAGGTCGATCGTGAGGTTCGGGGTTTCCATAAAGCCGTAGCGCACGATCAAGCGTTCCACGCCGGCACCGACCGATTGCGAGAAGATCCGCCGCTCGTAACGCACCCGCGGCTGGGCCGAGGTGCGCACGGTGCAGATGACCACACGTTCATGCAAGGTTCGGTGATGCCGGAGGTGAGCGAGCAGCGTTTCGGGCGCCATACGAGGGTTCGCGGTCAAGTATACGGCGGTGCCGGGAACACGGCGATAGTCGCCGCTTTTGAGTTCCTCAACCAGGGCCTCGAGGGTCACATCGCCGTTTTGCGCCTGCGCCCGGGCCACGGCGGCCTTGCCGAGTTTCCAGGTGCTCATCGTGAGGTAGACCGCCACCGCCACCACGAGCGGGACCCAGCCACCGAGCGGGACCTTGACCAGATTCGCAAGCCAAAAAGCGAGGTCAATGGTCATAAAAACCGCGAACATCGCGCCCACGATCCAGGCCGGCCATCGCCAGAGGTGCCACGCGATCAGGGAGAACAAAACGGTGGTGAAAACCATATCGGTAGAGACGCCAACCCCATAGGCGCCGGCGAGGTTTGAAGAGGAACGGAACCCCACCACCAGGGCAAGCGTAAGCACCATCAGCGTCCAATTAACGACCGGCACGTAGACCTGCCCCCGCTCCGCGCTCGAGGTCTGCACGATCCTCATCCGGGGCAAATAGCCGAGGTGGACCGCCTGGCGGGTGAGCGAGAACGAACCCGAGATCACCGCCTGCGAAGCGATCACCGTCGCCAGTGCGGCCAGGAACACGAGGGGGTAGCCCGCCCAGGCGGGGGCCATGAGAAAGAAGGGGCTCTCCCTGGCAGCGGGGTCGCGCAAGATCAGCGCCCCCTGACCGAAGTAGTTGAGCAAGAGCGCCGGGAGCACGTAGAAAAACCAGGCGAGCCTGATCGGCCGACGCCCAAAGTGTCCCAGGTCGGCATAGAGCGCTTCACCCCCGGTCACAACGAGGAACACCGAGCCCAAAACCAAAAAGCCCATAAGCGCGTGATGAAAAAGAAACCCGACCGCGTGCTGGGGCCAGATCGCCGCCAGAACCTCGGGGTCCATCTCCAGCTGGCGCAATCCCATCACCGCGAGCACCGCGAACCACACCAGCATCACCGGGCCGAAAAGGCGCGCCACCCCTTCGGTGCCCCGAGCCTGCAGGGCAAAAAGCCACACCAAAATCGCTCCGGTAATGGGAATCACCCAGGGCGAGAGGCCCGGGGAGACGACCTCGAGCCCCTCGACGGCGCTGAGCACCGAGATCGCCGGGGTGATCATCCCATCGCCATAGAGCAGAGCGGCGCCAAAAATCCCCACGACCACGGCCAGGGCACGCCAGCGCTCGTCACGCCCCTCGCCGGGCATGACCAACGCGGTCAGCGCCATGATGCCCCCCTCGCCCTGGTTGTCGGCCCGCACAACGAAGAGGAGATATTTCACCGAGATAACGATGATCAGCGACCAGAAGATGAGCGAGAGAACGCCCAGCACAGCCTCGGGGCTCGGCACGATCCCGTGCCGTGGCGCCAGCGACTCGCGGAGGGCATAGAGGGGGCTGGTGCCGATGTCCCCAAAAACCACCCCCAACGCCGCCAGCGCAAGCTTGAGGTCGCGACGTCGCTCAGAGACCGCATTCATCGCGCACCCCAACGGCCGGCCGGGGCCGATCCCCAAAGGGAAAGAGCCGACGCCCCCTCGATCCCACAAGCGGTCGAGGGGGCGAGACGGGAACCAGGCGAAAACACCATGGCTCAAAGGATATCGTCACGAATGCAGGCCTTGTAGTGCCCAGGAGATACCTCCCGCAGCTCGGGCACCGCCGTCGCACACTCCGGAATCGCATACCGGCACCGCGTCCGAAACACGCACCCCGACGGCGGGTTGATCGGACTCGGAATATCCCCCTCCAGTACAATCCGCTCCCGCTTCACCGTCGGGTCCGGAATCGGTACCGCCGAAAGCAGCGCCTCCGTATAAGGGTGCTTCGGCGCCCGGTATAGCTCCCCAGCCGGCGCTAGCTCCATCACCCGCCCCAAATACATCACCGCCACTCGGTCCGAAATGTGCTCCACCACCGCCAGATCGTGGGCAATGAAGAGAAGCGTCAGCCCTAACTCCTCCTTTAAATCCTGCAAAAGGTTCACCACCTGCGCCTGAATCGATACGTCAAGCGCCGATACCGGCTCGTCAGCCACAATAAACTCCGGGTCCACCGCCAGCGCCCGCGCAATCCCAATCCGCTGCCGTTGGCCCCCGGAAAACTCGTGCGGATACCGCCGCATATGGTCCGGCGAAAGCCCCACCATCCGCAAAAGCTCCGCCACCCGCTCCACCCGCTCCTTGGCGCTCCTCACCAATCGGTGGATGATCAAAGGCTCCCCGATAATGTCCCCTACCGTCATCCGGGGGTTCAGGGAGGCAAAGGGGTCCTGGAAGATGATCTGCATCTTCCGGCGGTACGGCCGCAGTTTCCCCCGGGGCAGCTTCGCGAGATCCGTCCCACGGTAGTTGATCACACCCCCCATGGGGTCAATAAGCCGCAAAATCGTTCGCCCAACCGTCGTCTTCCCAGAACCAGACTCCCCCACTAAACCTAAAACTTCACCGCGGCGAACCGTAAAACTGACCCCGTTCACCGCCTTCACGTACCCCACCGTCCGCGACAAAATCCCACCGCGGATCGGAAACCAGGTCCGTAGGTCCCGTACCTCCAGGAGGGCCTCCCCCTTCATCCCTCAACCTCCCCCTGGATCTCCCGCCAGCGATAGCATCGCACCATGTGCCCCCCGCCAGCGTCCTCAAGCCCGGGAACCTCCCCGTCGCAAAGTCCCCCCTTCGCCCACCGGCACCTCGGGTGAAAAGTGCATCCGCTCGGTAAAAACAAAGGGTTCGGTACGTTCCCAGGAATCGCCTCCAACCGCCGCCTCCGACCCCCGCCAACGTCAACCCGCGGCACCGAGTTCAAAAGCCCCATCGTATAAGGGTGCAAAGGCCGCTTAAACGTCTCCGTAACCTCGGCCTCCTCTACCGCCCTCCCCGCGTACATCACCACCACTCGGTCCGCAATCTCCGCTACTACCCCTAAGTTGTGGGTGATGAATAAAACACTCATCCCAATCTCCTCTTGTAATTGCTTGATCAATTCCAATATCTGCGCCTGAATCGTTACGTCAAGCGCCGTGGTCGGCTCGTCGGCAATGAGAAGACTCGGGTTGCACGATAGCGCCATCGCAATCATTACCCGCTGTCGCATCCCCCCAGACATCTGGTGCGGGTAGTTCGACAAACGCTTCCGTGGCTCCGGTATCCCCACCAGCTCCAGCATCTCCGCCGCTAAGTCCAGCGCCTCCGCCTTCCCCTTCCCCTGGTGCAGCATGATCGCCTCGGCAATCTGATCCCCCACCGTGTACACCGGGTTTAAACTCGTCATCGGCTCCTGAAATATCATCGCAATGTCGTTGCCCCGAATCCGCCGCATCTCCGCCTCAGAGAGCCGAACTAGGTCCCTCTCCTTCCCGTCCTTCCCCCGAAACAGTATCTCCCCACCAACAATCCGCCCCGGAGGACTCGGTATTAACCGCATGATCGCCAGCGACGTCACCGACTTCCCAGACCCCGACTCCCCAACAACCGCCAGCGTCTCGCCCTTCTCAATGTGAAACGTTACCCCGTCAACCGCACGGACAACCCCCTCGTCCGTCCGAAACTCAACCCGTAAATCCCGTACCTCAAGTATCCTCGTCGGTCCCATCTGCTCTCCCTCTCACACGTCTCCAGGTTATACCCGACCTACCGCCGCCGGCGGGGGTCGAGCGCGTCCCTAAGGCCATCACCCACGAAGTTCCACGTCAGCACGGCGACAAAGATAGCAAATCCCGGGGCTAAAACCCACGGTCGGTCAGCAAAGGAGGCAAAGCCACCGTCCTGCGCCGCCTTCAAGAGCAAACCCCAGCTGGTATAAGGCTCGGTGATGCCAAAGCCCAAAAAGGACAGCCCGGATTCGGCGAGGATAAAGCTGGGAATGGCGATCGAGGCGTAGACGATGGTGTAGCTCGCGGTGGCGGGCAGGATGTGGCGCAGAATGATCCAGAACTCGGGCACGCCCAGCGCCTTGGCCGCGGTCACGTAGTCGGTCTCACGCAAAGACAAAACCATGCCGCGGACCACCCGTGCAAGCCCTCCCCAGCCGATGAAGCTCAAAATCACCACCACGATGTAGAAGGTCATGAGCGGCGAAATATCGCTGGGAAACACACTCCGCAGGGTAATGAGGAGGAAAAGGCCGGGAATGGCGGAAAGAATCTCGATCAGCCGCATCACCATGTCATCGGGGTCAAAGTTGAAAGGCAACACCAAGGCATTGAGGACCATCCAGAGCGCGGCCGCGCCCAGGAAAATCACCTCGAACGCCTGTTCCCAGGGCGTGCTCAACGCCATGAGGAGGTTGAGGGAATAAAGCAATCCTCCAGCCAGCCCGAGCCACACCGCCAGGCTCAAAAGGAGTAGGGGCAGACGGAATGGCACCAACCACAACGGCGGCGCCAGCAAATACTGCCAGGTCTGCAAGCGCAGCAAGGGCAGCGAGAGATGAATGCGGCGGCCCTGGTAGTACCCCGAGAGCCCGCCCATTAAAAGGCCGATGATCATGGCGACGAGCACCGAAAAGATCCCGATGGTCAGCGAGACCTGGCCCCCGTAGACCATGCGGCTCCAGAGATCACGGCCGAAGTTATCCGCACCCAGCAGGTACAGCCGGGCCCCTTCCCGGGTCGCCTCTTCGCCGAGGCCAATCAGGCGCCAGTCGCTCTTGAAGAGCTTAAAGATGGTGTATGGCTGCTCGGGGGTCCGGACGAAGAAGTAAATGGGGTAGCGCTTGCTTTTATCCTCTGTGTATTTCTCGGTAAAGGTGTCGAGGTCGAGCTCTTTTTTGAGCCGGTAGACAAACGGCCGGGTCAGGCGGCCCGTCTCGGGATCGCGGAAGTGAATCGGGGTCGGCGGAGCGTAGCGGAAGGCCGGGGTAAGGGTATAGAAGTTGGGGTCGTAGGTGCTGAAAAACCCGGCGAAGGCCGCCATGAAGTAGAGCACCAGGAGGATCCCACCGCCGATCAAGGCCAGCCGGTGCTTACGAAACTGCTCCCAGGCCAGCCTGGTTCGGGATTTCATCATGGGGGTCGCTTCTCGTTCGGCCATGGTTCACCCGTAGCGTATCCTGGGGTCAACGAGCGCGAGCAAGATGTCCCCGAGGATGTTTCCGATAATGAGCAAAAGCGTCGAAAGGGCGATGAGACCGGTATTGACATAGAGGTCTTGCTGGTTAATGGCGTCGAGCAGCAAGGGGGTAATGCCCGGCCAGTTGGCGACGACTTCCACCAGCCCGGCGCCGCCGATGAGCGCCGGCAGAAGCCCGCCGATGGTGGCGATGACCGGGATGATGGCATTGCGGAGGGCGTGCTTATAGAGCACGCTGCGCTCCCACAGCCCCTTCGCCCGCGCGGTGCGGATGTAGTCCTGGCCCAACACTTCCATCATCAGACCACGCATCACCCGGGTCAGGCTCGACATGTCGGCGGTCACCACCACGAACGCCGGTAGGATCGCGTGCCAGAGGATGTCCTTCACCTGCTGCCAGTACCCCATCTGCTCAAACCCCTGGCTGGTCATGCCGCCAATAGGGAACGGAATCCAACCGTAGGCGAACTTGAACTGCACCAGGATGTAGATCAGGATGAGCATGAAAAAGAAGTTGGGGATGGCAATCCCAAAGTAGGCCAAAAACTAATGATGTAATCAAGCAGGGTGTAGGGGCGCAGCGCCTGATACACGCCAACCGGAATACCGATCAGGTAGAGAAAGACGATCGAGAGCCCCACCAGGATGAGGGAGTTCATGATCCGGGGCCAGATCACCTGCATGACCGGCTGCTGGTACATGAAGGAGTAACCCAGATCCCCCTGGAAAAGGTTCTTAAGCCAGATGAGGTACTGGACCAAGATCGGCTTGTCGAGACCCAGATTATGGCGGAGCAGTTCGATGGTCTCGGGCCGGATCTTGGGATCAAGCTCCCATTGCGTCAGAAAATCCCCTGGCGTGAGCTGGAGGACCACGAAAGCGAAGAAAGTCGCGCCAAGGAAGGTGGGGATCACGTGTATGAACCGACGTAGCAGATATGTACCCACGGCTCTCTCCGAAGAAACTCCCCGGGGTGGACCCCGGGGAGGATCCACTCGACCAGTCTACTTGGCCCGGTACAGAAGCGGAAGCTCGAACGAACCCCAGATCGAGGAGATGATCGCGTCGGGGTGGAACCCGGCCATCCGGTTATTCCACGCCGCGTGGTAGTTGGGGCCCGCAATGTAGATGATGGGTTGCAGGTCGGCCTCGACCTCCTGCAGGCGGTAGCCGATCTTCACCCGCTCCTTGAAGTCGAGGGTGGTGCGGCCCTTGTAGTAGAGCTTCTCCATAAGGGTTTCGCGCGGATCGATGCAGGTCCCGGAGCGGTTGTACATGTGGAGGTTACCCTTACAGGGCACCACGTTCGAGCCGAAGGGCCAGTCGAGCCCGCCACCGGTCAAGCCAATGATGATGGCGTCAAAGGGGCGCTGATCGCCCTTGGAAAGCAGCTGACCAACCAGGGTGTTGAAGTCGATGGGGCGGAAGTTGATCTTGATGCCCACCTTCTTACCGGCGTCAACGATCAGCTTGGCAATCTGCTCACGCTGAGCGTTACCGGCGTTGGTGGCGAGGTTGAACTCGATACGCCGGCCCTGGGAATCGACGAGGTAACCCTCTTTATCCTTCTTGGTGAAGCCGAGTTCGGCCAAAAGCTGCGCCGCCTTCTTGAGGTCGTAGGTGTACTTGGGCGCGTCGTTGTTGATCCACTGCTTCAAGACCGGGTAGACCGAGCCGTACATCGGGGTGCCGAGACCACCGTAGACGACCTCGACCACCGCCTGACGGTTGATGATGTGGCTGATGGCCTTGCGGAACTTGTCGGAGCGGAAAAGCGCTTCCTTGAAGGGCTCGTCCTTCTTGTTCCAGTTGAAGACCACGAACTGGCTGCTGGCCACCGGCGAAGCATTCACCTTGAGGGTAGCGTCAAGCTTGCCGGCGTTCATCGCCTTTTTGATCTGAGAGATGTGCTCGACGGTCGAGGGGTTCATGTAGTCGATCTCGCCGGTCAGGAAGGCCGCGAGCTCGGCGTTGGTGTCCTTCACGATGTTGACCTGGTAGCGGTCGAGGTAAGGCAAGGGGTTCCCCGCCTCGTCCTTGTTCCACTCGCCGAAGTAGGGGTTGCGCTTGAAGATCGCGCGCTCGCCCGGTCGGTAGGACTCGAGGACGAAGGGCCCGAAGGCGACGATGTTCTTGGGATCCTCGTTGAGACCCCACATGGCCTTAATGCCGTCGGCCCCTTTGGCTTTATAGACCGGGGCGAAGACGTGCGCGGGCCAGGGGGTAAAGCTAGCGATGGCGAAGGCTTCGGCGTCGGGCTTGGGGTAGATGAACTTGATGGTGTAATCGTCGATCTTTTCAACGAGCACCGGGCTATCGCCGATGAAGAATGAGTCGCGGCTGTTGGAACCCACGTCCGGATCCATGTGGATCTTGTAGGTCCAGATCCAGTCGTCGGCGGTGATCGGCTCGCCGTCCGACCATTTCATGCCCTTGCGAATCTTGAAGGTGATCTCGGTCTGGTCCTTGCTAATCTCCCAACCAGTGGCCATGTAGGGGATCCATTCGCCGGTGGTCGGATCGCGCATGACCAGGCCGAGGTTGAGGTTCATCATGTCGGGAATGTTGGTCGCCTCGGCGCTCAGGAAGGGGTTCATGGTCCGGAAGTCGCTGATGGTGGCCTCGACGAAGGTGCCACCCCGTTTGGCCTCACCGGGTTTGGCGGTCGTCCACTTGGACGGCCAGGTAAAGGGCTGGGCCGCGGCAAAACCGAGCGCGGCGATGGCCAGAATGCCTATAATCCAACGGGTCTTCTTCATATCGAACCTCCCGAAAACCCAAGCGCTTTCTTGGGACTTTTGTTCCGCTTGGGCCTTGCCCTAAGGCTAACGACTTTCGTTGGACCCTGTCAAGGAAAGCCGGGGGTGGCAAAGCCACCCCCGGAATTTCTTCCTGGAAAAAATTACAGTTGCCAGGTACCGATGAGCAACGCGAGCGCGAGGAAGGCGATCCCGAGATAAATGGTGACCCGGTACAGCCCGCCGGTGAGGCCGCGCGCTGAGAAGAGATCGGTGGCCCCACCTCCGAACACGTCACCACCGGCGGTCTTCGGTTCCTGCAAGATCACCAGCCACACCAGGCCCGCGGCTGCCGCCAGGTAGATCAAAAGTAGGATTACTTGAACGATACCCACGCTCGCCTCCTCTTCTGGTGCCGGGAGCGGGACTCGAACCCGCACGGGCTATTCACCCAGCAGATTTTGAGTCTGCCGCGTCTACCAATTCCGCCATCCCGGCACGCGGCCAAGCGACACTATAGCACAAAGACCCGTTCAGATCACCACCCGGCCGCACTGCGTGGGCCTTCCGACCGCCTTCCCAGCGCCTGCGACAGGTAGCGATCGAGCGCCTGCGGAAAAAGCTCGCCCGGGTGGCGTGCCACGAGGTGCCCCTCAGCATCGAAGAAAAAGGTGAAGGGAATACCGCTGGTGCGAAACGCCCGCCCCAGCTCGCTCTTCTGGTCGAGCAAAACCCACTCAAGGACCAGCCCCTGCTCGTCGAGGAAGCGGCGCACGGTCTCGGCATCCTCCCCCTGGTTGACGAAGAGGAAAACGGCCTGACGATGCTCGAGGGCGGCTCGGGCCAAAAGCGGCATCTCCCGCCGGCAAGGTGGGCACCAGCTGGCCCAGAGGTTGATGACCAGTGGCCGACCTACCAGATCGGCCAGCGCCACCTGCCCACCGCCGAGCCTGGGCAAAACCAGCGCCGGAACCGTGAGCTCTGGCGCCGCCGGTTTCCGCCCCAGGCGCGAGCTCGGCGGAACTTCCTTGGTGGAAAGAGGATAGCCTCGGGCCACCCAGGCTTGCAGCCCGCCCGTGACGTTCTTGAGGTTTCGGAGCCCCCGTTCTTTCAAGTATTCGGCGGCCTGGGTTGAACGGTGACCGGTGCGGCAGATGAGGTAGACGGTCTTATCTTTGGGCAGGCTTCGCCACCAGTCCTGGATCTCATCGAGAGGGAGGTTGATCGCTCCGGGCACGTGACCGGCGGCATACTCGATCGGGGTTCGCACATCGACCACGATGGCGGTGGCATCGTCGAGGTGCACCTTGAGATCGTCGGGGCTCACGTTTTGATAACGGCCCCCACCGGCGCACGAAGCGAGCGCGACCGTTAAAACCAGGGCAAGGAAACCGAGGCGCGACCAGGTGACCCTACGCATACCCCCATTGTATGCCCAAAAACCCCTCGACTTTTATCCCTCTCGCACACAATATAAAGATGCCATGCGGGTCATACCCCCACATGGCATCCCGAACCGGCCGTCCCTACGCGGTCGCGGCCACGACCTTCTTGATGGCGTCGAGGAACGCCGAAACCGGCTGCGCGCCCAAAATCCGCTGGGCGCCGTGATTGATCACCGTGTCGGGCACCCCCGAGATGTGGTACTTGTCGGCCAGCGAGGGGAACTCCTGGGCCTCAATCATCTCACCGAAGACCTTGGGCGAGGCGTATGCGAAGCGGTGGCTGGTGCGGACCGCCTGCGGGCAGTATGGGCAGGTCGGAGTGACGAAGACCTGGAGCACCACCTCCTGGGGAAGCTCGTTCAGGGTCTTGACCACATCCTCGGGCAGCCCGTGGCCGTCGCGGCCGATCATCTCGATGTCCTCGAGGAGGCTTGCGAATTCGTAACCGGCCGGGATCCCGCGGTAGCGGATGTTCACCGCCGAGGACCCCTTCTCGCGCAGGATGATGGTGGGTGCGGCTTCCACCCGCATCGCCTGGGCTTTCTCCTTGCCTTCCTCGCTGGAAAGATCGTAGACCACGAGGTTTACCCGGTCCGAAAGCGGCTCGATCTCGCGAAGGAGTTGCTCGGTCTCTTTGCAGTAGAGGCACGGTTCTTTGCCCGGGGCGATGACGGTCGAGGTATCGGTAAAAAGGACGACCTCCACGTCCCGCTCAAGGTTCCCGAGACGCTCTCTCACAATCTGCTGTTCCTGTTCTCCCAAAAGCGGCATCTCTTCCCTCCTGGATCGGCGGGATACCCCCTCCGGGGTATCCCGGTACCGGTGCTTAGTATACGTGATAATTTCGCTTGGGTTTCGTAGTCAATCCTACACAACGCGGGGGTAAACTCGAGACGTGAACGTTCACCTGGCAGCCGTGCAGGCGGCGATCGAGCCCCAGTGGTACCAAACGGACGAGGCGTTTTTGGCCCGGGTCGACCGGCTCGCGCATCTGGCGGCCGCCAGCGCCCCCGACGACGCCACGCCCGTCATCGCCTTCCCCGAGCTCTTTGCCCTGCCCCTCCTCTTTTGGCACCGGGCCCCGGAGGCAGCCTTGAAGGCCCAAAGCGCCCTCGAGGCCAGCTGGATCTGGTTGAAATCGGAAAAGGCGGCCGCCCTCAGGTCCATACACCACGGCCCCTGGTTCTTCCATCACTGGCGGGCCAATCGGCTTTGGCCCCTTTACGTCAGGGCCTTCCGCGAGGCGGCCCGAAAATACCGGGCCTACGTGCTGGCCGGGTCGCTGATCGCACCTCGCATGGACGAGGAGCCGGCGAGAGGTATGTACGCGGTCTCTTCGAAGGTGTATAACCAGGCCCTTTGGATCAACCCGGAGGGTCGCATCCTTGCGCGGCCGGAAAAGATTCGCCTTATGCCCGAGGAGCGCCGGGCGCTCGTCGCCCCGGGAGCGTGGGGCGGTCAGGTGGTCCATACCCGCATCGGCGTCCTGGGCGTGCTCATCTGCCTGGATGCTTTCCACGAAGCCCTGGTCGAACGGGTGGACGCCAGCGGCGCCTGGTTGCTCGTGCAACCCTCGGCCAATCCCGCGCGGTGGGAAGGGCCCTGGAAGCCCGACCCCAAGAGGCGTGAAGGGGAAGTTTGGCTCGCGGAAGGGCTCCGGAAAAAGCTAGCAGACCGCGAAAACCTCCGCTACGGGCTCAACCCGATGCTCACCGGCCAGTTCTACGAAACCGTCTTCGAAGGCCGGGCCAACGTCGCCGCCGCCGGCGAAACGCTGGCCATCACGCCCGCCCCCACTGGCGACGGTCTGGCCTCGTTCACCGTCACTCGCGAAGGCTGAGCACACGCTCACGAGCTTTTCGTTGGCGCTCGTTGGCCTTTTTCCGCGAAGCTCCCGCCGTGGCGAAAGCCACGGCGGGGTATTCAGACGTTAAAGCCCAGCATGCGCATCTGCCGCTTGCCGTCTTCGGTCATGCGCGCCGGGGTCCAGGGCGGGCTCCAAACGAAGTCGATGTTGACGCCCCGGACACCCGGAACTCGCATCACCGCGAGCTCGGCGTCGGCCTTGATCATGTCCTGCACCGGGCAACCGATCGCGGTGAGGGTCATCTCGATGTCCACCACCCCGTCGGGGTTGACGTGGACGTGGTAGATCAGACCCAGATCGACCACGTTGACCGGAATCTCGGGGTCCCGGACCACTTTAAGGGCCTCGAGGATCTCCTCCTCCTTGGGCAACGCCCGGGTCTCCGTCTCCGGCGATTTCTCCTCTGCCACTTCGGACCGCGTCTCCTCGCTCATGGCCTCAGTATACCCGAGCAATTCACTCGGAAATCAACCGCCACGCGACTCGGCCCCCACCACCTGCCGCTTGGCCACGATGGCCTCGGCGACGAGCTCGGCCACGTCCTTCACCTCCAGCGCCTTTGCTTCCTCCCTCGCCGCCTCGTCGGTCAGCATGCGCATGCAAAAAGGACAGGAGGTGGCCACCATCTCCGCTCCGGTGCCCTCAAGCTCGCGGTAGCGGTTCTCAGAGACGCGCTCGGCCCCGGGTTCCTCCTCCTTCCAAAACTGCGCCCCGCCAGCACCGCAGCAGAAGCTACCCTCACGGGTACGTTCGGGCTCCTCGATCTTAAAGCCAAGGGTTTCGATGACCTCGCGAGGCTGTTCGTAAACGCCGTTATGGCGACCCAGGTAGCAGGGGTCGTGGTAGGTGACCGTTTCGTCGAACAACGGGGGTGTATCGATGCGGCCCTGGGCCATGAGCTCTTCGATGAACTCGGTGTGGTGCTTGACCACGTAGTCGCCGCCGAAGTCCTTGTACTCATTCCCGATGGTGTGGAAGCAGTGGGGGCAGGTGGTCACGATCATCTTGGGGGCCACCGTGTTCAGTTTCTCCACGTTTTCAGTGGCCAGCTGGAAGAAGAGGTACTCGTTGCCCGCCCGACGGGCCACGTCGCCGGTGCACTTCTCCTCGGTGCCGAGGACGGCCCAATCCACCCCGGCCTCGTGCAAGATGGTGGCCATGGCCCGGGCGATCTTCTGCGAGCGGGGGTCATAGCTCGCCGCACACCCCACCCAGTAGAGCACCTCGGGATGGGGGTTGGTGGCGGTGGTCGGTACCTCGAAGGGCAGTTCCTTGGCCCAGTCCATGCGCTTTTCGGGCGAGAGCCCCCAGGGGTTCCCCGAACGCTCCATGCCGCGGAAGGCGTTTTGCAGCTCCGCAGGAAAGCTCCCCGCCATCATCACCCGCTCCCGCCGGATGTCCACGATGTGCACCATCTGCTCGTTGCCAACGGGGCAGACCTCAATGCAGGCCATGCAGGTGGTGCAAGCCCAAAGCGCCTCGTCGTTGATGGCGAAGGCCATGAGCGGCCTCGGGCTTTCCTTCCCCTCGGCCAGATCGCCGAGGATGCCGTTGAGCTCGTAGCGCTCGTTGATGATGAGCGCCGAGGGAGACAGGGCCTTGCCGGTGGTGTAGGCGGGGCACACCTCCTGGCAGCGGTTGCACATGATGCAGGCGTAGGGATCGACGAGCCGGGTCCAGTCGAAATCTTCCAGCTTGGCCACGCCAAAGCTTTCGAGGCTCTCGTCCTCGAAGTCGATGGGGTCGAGGACGCCGGGTTTGTCCTTCCTGAGCGCCAGCTTCAGCGGCGCGATCATGAGGTGAATGTGTTTGGTGCGCGGGAAATAGGGGATGAAGGCCAGGATCGAGCCCAAAGCGCCCCACCAAAAGACGTGCTCCAGCACCACCAGCGTCGAAGCAGAAAGCGGTGCGAGCGCGGCGCCCACCCAGCTGGCGACGGGCTGGTAGGGGTCTGGGCCCTCGAGGGCCAGCTCTGCGGCCTTGGAGAGCAAGCGGTTGCCGACGTGGAAGATGATGAAGGCCCCGACGATGGCCGAGTCCCGGGGAATCCCGGCGCGCACTTTTTCGTGCAGGGGAACTTCAGGGGAAAAGAAAAAATCCTGGGGGCGGAGGAGGTAACGGCGGACCATTAAGACGACGATGCCGACCAGGACCAGGGCGGTAAAGAGGTCGGCCAGGAGGTTATAGCCGTTCCAGTAACCGCCCCGGGTCTCGATGGGGAAGTAGCCCTCGAGGACGTCGACCAGGTTCACCAGAACGTAATAGACAAAGCCGTAAAAGACGAAGGCGTGGAAAAAGGAAATGAGCGGCCTTTTCTTAAATACCGTCTGCTGGGTGATGACCTGCCAAATGGCCCGGCCCAGGCGTTCGGGTAGGCGATCGATCGGCCTCCCGCGCTTGCCCCGACGCCAGAGTAAGTAAATACGGTAAAAGCCGAGACCACCGAAGTACGCGCTGGCCGCTGCCGCGATCAAGAAGAGCACCTTTTCAACCGGCGTGAGCATAGACACCCCCAAACACTGTACTCGGTACAATATTAGCCGACCGCCACACCTCTGACCAGCCTCACCGACGCTTTTGCCGATCTTACACGAGGGCGAAGCTCACCCAGGCCACGAGCGAACCCAGGAGCGCGCCCACGAAGACCTCGATATAGCTATGGCCCAAAAGCTCTTTGACCGGCTCGCGAGCGAACCCTTCTTCGAATACTTGCTGCAGCTCTTCGACCAGGTCGTTGAGGAGCTCGGCCTGGCGCCCGGCCTGCCGGCGGATGCCGGTGGCGTCGTACATCACGATCAGGGCCAGGATCGCAGCCACGGCAAAGAGCGGACTGTCCCAGCCCGAACTCATGGCCACGCCCACGGCCAGGGCGGTAACCGTCGCCGAGTGCGACGAGGGCATACCCCCGGTATCGAGCAGCCGGCGCCAGTCCCAGCGTCCGTTGAAGAGGTAGTCGAGCACCAGCTTCAGCGACTGGGCGGTAACGTTGGCGATCACCGCCGTCCAAAAGACCTGGTTTTGGGCCAGGCCGGTATCCCATCTCGCGATGACCTCGGGAGGGATCTTCATCCACGCCTCCGCAAAGCCGCATCCACGGTGTTCTTCAGTAACATGGCCACCGTCATCGGCCCCACGCCGCCGGGGACGGGCGTCAGCTTCGAGGCCACGCTCGCCACGGCGGGATCGGCGTCCCCCACCAATCCCTCTTCGGTCCGCACGACCGCCACATCGACCACCACCACCCCCGGGGACAGCATCTCGGGTTTGAGGTAGTGCGCTCGCCCGACGGCGCTCACCACCAGTTCGGCCTGGCGCAGATGGGCGGCCAGGTCGCGCGTCCGCGAGTGGGCCACCGTTACCGTGGCGTTTTCGTGCAAAAGCAACGCGGCCATGGGTTTGCCGACGATGTTGCTCCGCCCGACCACCACAGCGCGTTTGCCGGCGATGGCCACGCCGTAGTGCTTGAGCAGGCGAATCACGCCGGCCGGGGTACAGGGCACGATCCCGGCGCCCGGCCCCTGCGACCAGAGGCGCCCCACGTTCACCGGGTGAAAGCCGTCGACGTCCTTGGCGGGGTCGATCGCCTCCAGTACCCGGCGCACGTCGATGTGCGCCGGCAGGGGGAGCTGCACCAGGATCCCGTCGACATCGTCGTCCCGGTTCAGGGCCGCGATCAGCTCCATCAGTTCCCGCTCCGGGGTCCCCTTATCGAGGACATGAACCGTGCTCCTGAGGCCCAGGGCCTTTGCCCTTTTGGCCTTGAGGCGAACGTAGGCCACCGAGGCCGGATCCTCCCCCAAACGAATGACGTGGAGGCTGGGCACGAATCCCAGGCCTGCGAGCCGGCCGCGGAGCTCGGCATAGACCGATTCGGCGACCGGCTTTCCTTTCATGATCTCGGCCACGGTTCACCCCAAACGCGGAACGGCCTGGAGCTCCCCGGAGCGTATGCGCTCCAAGAGCCGGGCAAGCACGCCGTTGACGAAGCGCCCCGAATCCTCCCCCCCATACCGCTTGGCGATCCGAACCGCCACCTCGATCAGCGGCTCGAAGGGCGTATCGAGGTAGAGCGCTTCATAGGTGGCCAGGCGGAGCACCGTCAGGTCGGTCTGATTCATCTGTGAAAACGTCCAACCGCGGATGGTCTCTTTAAGGGCCCGGTCCACCTGGTCTCGCTCAGCCAGGTAGCCTTCGATGAGCCGCTTGGCGAAATCCCGGGTTTCCTCGTCGAGCGCCTGCTCCTCAAGTTCCAGCGCATGCCGCCAGGCCTCCTCGAGCGTCACGCCCCCGCCCATGTGTTCAAAGAGCGCCTTAAAGGCGATTTCCCTGGCTCTACGACGCATCTCGGGGCTCCACCTCCGAGAAGGTAACGTCCACCGCCTTCACCCTGAGGCCGGCGGTGGCCCGCAGGGATTCGCTCACCGCTCGCTGGACTTCCTCCCCCAGCGCGGGCAGGGGCTTGCCATAGACCGCCACCAGCGCCAGCTCGACGCGAACACCGCCCTCATCCCGCGTGACCTTGACCGCCCGGGCACGGCGTCCTGAGAAAACGTCGCCAACGCTCCTTCCCGAAGCCAACCGCACCCCCTCCACCCCCTCGAGGGCGTAGGTGATGAGGTGCAAAAGCGCCGCTTCGCTCAAATCGAAGTCTATCATCGCCCCAGTTTACTCGCTCATGCGGCGGGCCACGAAGTTCGTGTACACCGCCCCGCGCCGGAAAAAGGCGTTATCGAGCACCTTTTTGTGGAAGGGAATCGTGGTCTTGAGACCCGGACCCTCAAGCGCCGTCTCCTCCAACGCCCGGCGCATCCTGGCGATGGCCGCATCGCGGGTTAAGTCCCACACGATGATCTTGCCGAGGAGCGAGTCGTAGTGGGAGGGAATACGGTAACCGGCGTAGAGATGGCTGTCGACCCGCACGCCGGCTCCGCCCGGCCACAAGAGGGTCTCCACCTTGCCAATCGAGGGGCGGAAATTCTTATCCGGATCCTCGGCGTTGACGCGAACCTCGATGGCGTGGCCGCTGGCCCGAATCTCCTCCTGCTTGAGCCGGAGCGGCTCTCCGGCCGCGATCAGGAATTGCTCGCGGACCAGATCCACCCCGGTCACCATCTCGGTCACCGGGTGCTCCACCTGGATGCGGGTGTTCATCTCGATGAAATAGAAATTGCCCTCGCGATCAACCAGGAACTCGAGCGTCCCCGCCGAAACGTAGCCGATGTGCTCGGCCAGGCGCACCGCGCTTTTTAAAAGCCCGTCCCGCACCTCCGGCGGCAGGGTCGAGGGGGCTTCCTCGAGGAGCTTTTGGTGACGGCGCTGGATCGAGCAGTCACGCTCGAAAAGGTGAATCACCCGCTCACCGTCGCCCAGAACCTGGACCTCGACGTGCTTGGGTTCCTCGATGTACTTCTCCAGGTAGATCGCCGGGTTACCAAACGCCGCCCGAGCCTCCTCCTGGGCCTGCAAAACCGCACGCTCGAGTTCCTCCTCGGTGTGCACCAGGCGCATACCCCGCCCGCCGCCCCCGGCCGAGGCCTTCAAAATCACCGGATAACCGATCTCGGCGGCCGCGCGCTTGGCCTCCTCGGGGTCTTGCAGCTCATCGGTCCCGGGAACCACCGGCACCCCGGCTTCACGCGCGATCTTCCGGGCCGAGGCCTTATCCCCCAGCGCACGCATGTTCTCGGCCGTGGGCCCGATGAAGGTGATGCCGTGCTCGCGGACCATCTCGGCGAAGGTCGGGTTCTCGGCCAGAAAACCGTAGCCGGGGTGGATCGCGTCGGCCCCGGAAACGATGGCCGCGGAGAGGATGTTGGGGATATTGAGATAGGACTGCGTTGGACTCGCGGGCCCCACGCAGATCGCCTCGTCCGCGAGCAACACCGGCAAACTCTCGGCATCGGCCTCGGAATGCGCGACCACGGTGCGAATACCGAGCTCGCGCGCCGCGCGCAGGATACGGAGGGCGATCTCGCCCCGGTTGGCGATCAAAACCTTTTTCATACCGGTTCAATCAGGAAAAGCGGCTGCCCGTACTCGACGGGCTCGCCGTCTTCAACCAGGATTCGCCGTACGATCCCGGAGACCTCGGACTCAATCTCGTTGAAGAGCTTCATGGCCTCGATGATGCAGAGCACCTGACCCTTCTCGACCCTGTCGCCCTCCTTCACGTAGGGCTCCGCATCCGGGGCCGGACGGCGGTAGAAGGTGCCGACGATCGGCGCCTTCACCTCGACGCAGCCAGCACAGGCCGCCTCGGCGGCCTCTTGCGTCGCTTCCGGGGCCGGCTGCGACGCCTCTTCCCGTGCTTCAGGCGCCTCGGAGGGCTGGGGCATGCTCACCGCCGCCGGCTGGGGCTGGGGCGCCGGCGAAGCCGGGGTCACCACCAGCTCGGTCGCCCCGCGCCGGACGCTGAGCTTGTAATCCGCGGTCTCCAGGCTCAGCTCGGTGGCGCCGGTGGCCTCCATCGCTTGCAGGATCTGCTTCAACTCGCGAATGTTCATGACGCCCCTCCCCTACGCGCGCCCGACGTATTCGCCGGTCCTGGTGTCCACGCGCACCACATCGCCTTGGTTCACGAAGAGGGGCACCTGGATCACAGCGCCGGTTTCCAGCGTCGCCGGCTTCGAACCGCCACTGACGGTGTCACCTTTCACACCCGGGGGTGTTTCCACCACCGTCAGCTCGACCGTGGTCGGCGGCGACACCTTGATGATCCGCCCCTCATAGACATCGGCGATGACGCCGGTGCCCTCCTTGATGTACTTTGCCGCATCCCCCACGACCGCCGCCGGCACCGAGTACTGGTCGTAGGTCTCGAGATCCATGAAGACGTAATCCTCGCCCTCGGGGTAAAGGTATTGCATCTCACGACTCTCGACGTAGATATCCTCCAGCTTCTCACCCGAGTTAAAGGTGCGCTCGACGGTGGCGCCGGTCTCGAGGTTTTTGAACTTCGCCACGACCTTGGCCCCACCGCGACCGATCTTCTGGTGCTGGTAGCTCACGCACTCCCATAGCGCGCCGTCCATTTTCACCTTGGTGCCAGGGCGTAGATCCGTTACACCGATCATTCCTCTCCTCCAATCCTAGATTCTACGCTTAGAGGTCAACCCACTCCGGGTGTAACCCCAGCCGATCGATCCACTCGTCATACTCCGCTTCGCTCAATGGGTGCTTGCCGGCCAGGGCCACCATAAAGGCTTCCATCACGTTGGTGCCGAAGCTGCGCCCGCCAAGCCTTGGGGTGGTGGTCGCCAGTCGGGCCACGCCGCGCTGGCGAAGAAACTCGAGGTCCTCCGGGGTCGTGGTGTTGGCGACCACGATCTTCCCCTCCATCCCGTCGGGAAGGTGACGCTTGATATAGAGGAAGTCCCCGGCGATCACATCGGCCCAGCGGAAGTAGCGGGCGCGCCAGTCGACCTTGCGTTCCTCCTGCTTCTTACCGGTGGGGTAGAGCCACTGGAAAGGCAGCTTGGTGAAGATCGGCAAAAAAAGCCGGGCCAAGATGGCAAGCTGCCGGGGCGACCTCAGCGCCACCGGCAGCCCCAAGGCGAAGATGATGTCGCCGTAAAGGGGATTCGCACCAACCTGGTAAAACGCCTCCGCCATGCCAAAGCGGTCGACCGCGGATGGAATCAGGACCTTTTTGCCCGCAAAGCCCAGCGCCTTGTCGAGCTCGAAGATGGCCCGGCGCTCAAGCGTGGCCTTAAGCCCTGAGCCGTCGACGACCGGCGTCTTCTTCGCAGCCCGGGCCAGGCGCAGCGCATCGCGGATCACGTAGCGCCTCCCCGCCGCAATGAGGTAGAGATCGATGCCCCCGAGCCCGATGGCGTCAACCTCGCCGTCGAGCTCACGGATCAGATCGATGGCTCGCTCGAAACTGCCATCGGTTCCGATACGCTCAAGGACAATCCGCTCACCAAGAACCTCGATCTCGGCCCGGTGGTCACGCCGGGAAGAACCTAGGGAGACGCTTACGACTCGCTTAGACACGAGGGAATTTTATACCAACGGGGCCGGATTCCGCCGGCCCCGCCCCAGATCACTCGCTCCAGCCGAGCAGGGCCTTGAGCTCTTCGGAAACCCGCTCCGCACGAAAGCCGAGGTGCCGGTAGACCGTTTCGCCGGGTGCGCTCTCCCCGAACCGGTCCAGGCACACGCAGGCGTCGGCGTAACGCTCCCAGCCGAGGGACACCCCGGCCTCGACGGCCAGCGTGGGCAGATCCGGGAGCACCGCCGCCTGGTAGTCGGGGGGCTGAGCTTCAAAGAGCTCGAAGGAAGGCATGCTTACCACCCGGACGCCGATCCCCTCTTCGCGAAGGGCCGCCTGGGCCTGAAGCGCCAGGTGAACCTCGGAGCCGCTGGCCACGATCACCGCCCGGGGGTCGGGCACGTCGCTGAGCACGTAGGCGCCCTTCCACAAACCCTCAGCCGAGGCC
Organism: Vulcanithermus mediatlanticus; assembly: GCF_055385885.1. Classification (NCBI taxonomy): domain Bacteria; kingdom Thermotogati; phylum Deinococcota; class Deinococci; order Thermales; family Thermaceae; genus Vulcanithermus; species Vulcanithermus mediatlanticus. The sequence continues at coordinate 219,341 of NZ_AP042385.1, forward strand.
AGCGCCTCGCGATCGAGCACTGGGAGCTTTTGCCGGGTAAGCACCAGGGCCACCGGGCCCTTCCGCCGCAAGAGCGCGACCTTCCAGGCCTCGACCACCTCGGCCGCGTCGGCGGGGCGGATCACGGTGAGGCCGGGGATGGCCCGAAGGCTCATGAGGTGTTCGACCGGCTGGTGGGTGGGGCCATCTTCGCCCAGGGCGATCGAGTCGTGGGTAAAGACGTAGATGGGACCCACGCCCATGAGGGCCGCGAGGCGGATGGCGGGCCGCATGTAGTCGGAAAACACCAGGAAGGTGCCCCCGTAGGGGACGTACCCGCCGTGCAACGCAAGACCGTTGAGCACCGTCCCCATGGCGTGCTCGCGGACGCCGAAGTGGAGATAGCGCCCCTCGGGTCGCTCGGGCGAGAAGTCCACCATCGCCCCGGCGCGGGTGTTGTTGGAGGGCGTCAGATCGGCGCTCCCGCCGACGAGCTCGGGCAGCTTCTCCACCAACCCCGCGAGCACCTGGCCGCTCGCGCTCCGGGTGGCCACCTTTTCGCCGGCAGCGAACTCGACGCCAAAGGTGCGGATCCCTTCCTCGGGCAAGCGGCCCTCCACCACCCGGCGAACGAACTCGCCCCCCTCTTCAGGGAAAGCCTCGAGGTAGGCTTCAAGCCGGCGCTCCCAGGCTTCCTGGGCTGTTTGCCCCCGCTCAGCGATGACCTTGAAGTGCTCGTAGACCTCATCGGGGATCACGAAAGGCGGATATGGCCAGCCGAGGTTTTCCCGGGTTTTGGCCACCGCCGCCGGCCCCAGGGGCGCGCCGTGGGCCGCGGGATCGTCTTCCAGCGGGCTCCCCTTCCCCAAATGGGTCCGCACCGCGATCAAGGAAGGCCGGTCGAGATCTTCCCGGGCCGCATGGATCGCACGGCGGATGGCCTCGAGGTCCTCGCCGTCTTCGACCTCCAGCACCTGCCAGCCGTAGGCCTCGTAGCGGCCCATCACATCTTCGGTGAAGGCGAGATCAGTGGGACCGTCGATGCTGATGTGGTTGTTGTCCCAAAGGACCACCAGCTTGCCGAGCTTCCAGGTCCCGGCCAGGCTCGAGGCCTCGCCGGAAACTCCCTCCATGAGGTCGCCGTCGGAAGCGATCACGTAGGTGTAGTGGTCGACGAGGGGATAACCCTCGCGGTTGAACTCCGCCGCCAGCTTGCGTTCGGCCAGCGCCATCCCCACCGCGGTGCTGATCCCCTGCCCCAAAGGGCCGGTGGTCATCTCCACCCCCGGGGTAAGACCGTACTCGGGATGACCGGGAGTCTTCGAGCCCAGGCGGCGAAAGCGCTTGATCTCATCGAGCGGCAGCTCGAAGCCGCTCAGGTGGAGTAGGGCGTAGAGCAGCATCGAGCCGTGCCCGGCCGAGAGCACGAAGCGATCGCGGTCGGGCCAGCGGGGATCGTCGGGACTCACCTTCAGAAAATCGTGCCAAAGGACGTAGGCCATGGGCGCGGCCCCCATGGGCATGCCCGGGTGCCCCGACTTGGCATTTTCCACGGCGTCGATGGCGAGGAAACGGATCGCGTTCACCGCGAGTCTCTCGATCTCGGTCATGGCTCTATCTTAAAGGCCGACTTCAAGGGGCGGCCGCCAGCCTATCGGCATACCGATACGGCATTGGCCTTCGGCTCGCTTTTCCGGGCCCCCGCCGCGGCTTTTGCCGCGGCGGGGGCCCTAGTAGCCTTCCTTCACCACGTTCCAAAGCGGACGGCCCTCGAGGAACCGCCGGATCTGGGCCCGGACCAGTGCCAGCGCCCGGGGCAGGAAGCGGGACGTCGCCCCGGCCACGTGAGGCGTGAGCAAAAGCCCCGGCGCGCGCCAAAGGGGGTGGTCCGCCGGCAGCGGTTCCGGGTCGGTGACGTCGAGGGCAGCGCGAATGTGCCCCCGCTGGAGCGCCGTCGCCAGCGCTTCGGTGTCCACGAGCGCCCCCCGGCCGGCGTTGATCAGCCAGGCCCCCGGGCGCATTCGCGAGAGGAAGCGTTCATCCACGAGCCCCCTGGTCTCGGGGGTGAGCGGAAGGAGCAACACCACCACGTCGGCCTCGGGCAACAACTCCAAAAGCGACCCAACGCCGAAAACGCCTGCCCTGGCCCGCCGGGCAAGGCGCACGACGCGCACTCCGAACGGGCGCAGCCTGGCCTCCAGCGCCCGCCCGATCGAGCCGTAGCCAACGATCAGAACCGTCTTCGCGGCGAGTTCGTCGAGCGCCACCTCGCCCCAGCGGATCCAGCGCGCCTCCTGCTGGGCTTTGGCAAAACGCGGGGCCTCCTTGGCCAGGGCGAGCATGGCTGAGATCACCCATTCGGCGACCGAAACGTCGTGCACGCCGCGGGCATCGGCCAGGACCACGCCGGGGGGAATCAGGTCCACGATCCAGTCCACCCCTGCCGAGAGGGTTTGCACCACCTTGAGGCGCGGCAGCGCCGGGAGCACCTCGGCCAGGCGCTGACGGAGACCGTAGTTGGGGACCAGGAACACCACTTCATCCCCGCCCGGAGGCAGGGGCCCGCGCCGCGGCAGGTAATCCCAGGCAACGCCTTCGGGAAGATCGGCAAGGAGCTCCGCCGGAATCGTCTCAGGCACCCAGACCTTCACGCCACACCTCTTTCGTCATCACCATCAACGCATCCTCCTCCCCGCCCGAGGCCGGGACGAACCCCACCAAGCGGAAGCCGGCCTTCTCAAAGGCCCGCCGGGCCCGGGTGTTCCACTTGAAGGTGCGCAGCTCGACCTTTTCCAGCCCCAGCTCCTGAAAGGCGTACCGCACCGCCTGTCGGACCGCCTCGCTCCCGTAGCCCATCCCCCAGCGCCGCTTGTCGGTCAGGATGACGCCGAGGGTGGCGCGGCTGGCTTCGATCTCGTAGAGCTCGACCGCGCCCAACCACTTCCCCTCTTCATCCAGTATGGCGAACGCCACCCGGTCGCCCCGCGAGAGCTCGGCCATCACCACCCGCCGAAAGAGCCAAAATGGCATCTTCAAGGGACGGTGTCCGTTGTAATGCGCGATCTCCGGGTCCTTGAAGGCCTGGTAGAAGGCGCGCCACTCCTCGTCGCTCAGACCCTGGCGAAAATCCTTGAGTCGGACCACCGGCATCGTTCCTAGCATACGGTCACCCGCCAAAGGGCGAAAAAGGCCCGCCGAAGTTCGGCGGGCCGGCTCGATCGAGAGCGAACTCAGGGGTAGAGCCCGCGAAGCGCCCGGGCCTCGAGCACCCGGGTGGCCGCCACCACGTAGGCGCCGGTACGCAGGGTCACTTTCCGCTCGGCGGCCTTTTGCCAGGCGGCCTCGAAGGCCTCGGTAATGACCCGGCGCAGGTTGTCGTTGACCTCCTCCTCGGTCCAGAAGTAGGAGTTGAAGTCCTGCACCCACTCGAAGTAGGAGACGATCACGCCCCCGGCGTTGGCGATCACGTCGGGGACCACCAAAATGCCCCGCTCGGACAGGATGTCGTCGGCGGCGGGGGTGGTGGGGCCGTTCGCCGCCTCGACCACCATCTTGGCCTTGATCTTCCAGGCGTTTTGCTCGGTGATGACGCCCTCGAGGGCGGCGGGGATGGCGATATCGGCCGGGAGCGAGAAAAACTCCTGGGCCGGCACCGGCTCAGCCTTCGGGTAGCCCCGCACACCGCCGGCCTCGGCCACGTAGGCCGTCAAATCGTAAGGGTCGATCCCCTTCTCGTTGTAGATGGCGCCGGTCACGTCGGCGATCCCCACCACCAGCGAACCGTGCTCGTGGAAGGCGCGCGCCGCCGCGTTCCCCACGTTACCGAAGCCCTGAATGATGACCCGGCTGCCCTCGAGATCGAGCCCGATCTTCTTCGCCGCCGCCGCGGTCACGAAGAACACGCCGTTGCCGGTCGCGTCCCGGCGGCCGAGCGAACCGCCGAGCGGAATCGGCTTGCCGGTCACCACGCCGGGCACCGTCGAACCCACGTTCATGGAAAAGGTGTCCATCATCCAGGCCATGACCTGCTGGTTGGTGCCGACGTCGGGGGCGGGCACGTCCCGCTGCGGCCCGATCAAAACCCCAATCTCAGAGGTGTAGCGGCGGGTCAGGCGCTCGAGCTCGGCGACGGAGAGCTTGGCGGGATCGACGCGGATCCCGCCCTTTCCGCCCCCATAAGGCAAGCCCACGGCCGCGTTCTTGATCGTCATCCAGGCCGCAAGCGCCATCACCTCGGAAAGGGTGACCGCCGGGTGGTAGCGAATCCCGCCCTTGGCCGGACCGCGTGAAGTGTTGTGGTGCACGCGGTATCCCTCGAAGTGGGCCACCGTTCCATCGTCCAACCGAATCGGGACGTCCACGATGAGGATGCGTTTGGGGCGCTTTAAGGTCTCGACCCAGTAGGCAAGCTTGCCGAGGTGCGGCGTCACTCGCTCCACCTGCTCGAGATACGTCTTCCAGGGCCCCTGATTCTCCTTCGGAAGGTAGGACAGTGACTCGTGCTTCATGGATACACTCCCCTCATCCGGGTGGCCTCGTCAATGCGGGCGATGGCCAGCCCATGGGCCGCGCTGCGCAGGTCGACACCGTCCGCCTCCGCCTTCGCCCATACCACATCGAGCGCCCGTTCCATCGCGGACTTGAGCTGGCTCTTGACCCGCGACTCGTCCCAGAAATAGTTGTTCAGGTCTTGAACCCACTCGAAATACCCAACCACCAAACCGCCGGCCGCGGCGAGCGTGTGCGGCACCACCTTGATCCCCCGCTCATCCAAAATGCGATCAGCCTCGGCGGTCACCGGCACATTGGCGCCTTCCACCACCACCTTGGCCCGGACCGCTTCGGCGTTGGCCTCGGTAATCACGTGCTGGTACGCCGCCAGGACCAGATAGTCCACCGGAAGGGTCAAAAGCGCCTCGTTATCGATCGGCTCGGCGGGAAAACCGTCGAACGTTCCCTCCTTTTGGAAGTGGGCCTCGAGGGCCCGGAGATCGAGCCCCTCGGGGTCGTAAAGCCCACCGACGTCCATCGAGACCGCGACCACCTTGGCCCCGCGCTGAGCAAGCACCCGGGCCACCGCCCGGCCGACCTGGCCGTAGCCTTGGACGGCGACCGTGGCCCCCGAAAGCGAGAGGCCGAAACGGCTGGCGAATCGCACGGTCACGTGGACCAAACCCACGGCCACCGCGTCATCGCGGCCCCGCGTTCCTCCGAGGCGCTCAGGTTTGCCCACCACCACCGCGGGCTCGATAAACCCTCTCGCCTGAGAGTAGGTGTCCATGTACCAGGCCATCACCTGATCGCTGGTCCCGAGATCCGGGGCCAGCACGTCCATCTCCGGCCCGACCAGCGTGACCAGCTCCGCCATGTAGCGTCGGCTGATGCGCTCGAGTTCGGCCCTCGAGACCTGGGATGGATCCACCGCGACCCCACCGGCGGCACCGCCAAAGGGCAGCCCCAAGACCGCGGCCTTCAAGGTTCCCCACGCCGCCAGGCCCACGGCATCGCCAACGCTTAAGGCGGGGTCGTAACGAACCCCGCCGATGGACGGCCCCAGTGCGATGTTGTGCACGGCGCGGACACCGTGGAATGTTCGTATCTGCCCATCGTCCATGCGGACCGGGAGGGCGACCCTGACTACCCTCCGGGGGTGCGTGAGATATTCGTAGGTCGTGGGGTGCAGTCGGTTGCACTTGAGAGCAGCGCCCAGGTAATCAAGAAAATCACCCCAAAGCCCCTCCCCGTCCGGCGGCTTCCAAGCTTGGTTTGCCATTCGATCCCCCCGTTCTCATCCACCCGGGGATTATAGCGCTTTCACGGAGCCCAAACCCCTGATTCCCGACTAGGCAAGTCGCTCGATCTCGGCCTCGGCCAAAGCCGCCAGCGCCGACCGGGCGGGCGAGTCGGGGAGGATGGAAAGCGCCGACTTGGCCCTGCGGACCTCTTCGCGGATGGCCTCGACCACTTCTTCGGCCACCCCGGTCGAAACGGCGAGCTCGCGCAAGCGCTCGATGTCGCCGTCGCCCTGACCACGGCGGAGGAAAATCGGCCGCACCGTATCCGGCTGCCGCTTGAGCAGCAAGATGGTGATGAGCGTGAGTTTGCCCTCACGAACGTCTCCGCCCACGGGCTTACCGAGCCGTTGTGGGTCGCCCATGAGGTCGAGGTAATCGTCGCGCATCTGGAACGCCCGGCCGTAGGCCTCGCCGAATTCGGCAAGCCCCCGGCGTCGGGGGTGAGCCTCGTCGAGACCCGCCAACAGGGCCGCGCCTTCGGTCGCCGCCCGCATCAGTGCCGCCGTCTTGCCTTCGATGATCGTCCGGTAGTTCTCAAGCGAGTGATCTTCGTAGGCCGCGACCTGGAACTGCAGCACCTCGGCCTCAGCCAGCCGCCGCGCCACCTCGGCAAACATGGAAACGAGCGAAACCTGTCCGGTTTCGGCCAGCAGGAAAAGCAGCCTCGAAAGCAGGAAATCGCCGGCCAAAACGCTGACCGCATTGCCGTATTTCCGGAAGGCTGCCTCCTTGCCCCGGCGGGTCTCGGCATCATCGACCAGGTCGTCGTGCAAGAGGGTCGCCGAGTGCAAAAGCTCCACCGCCATCGCCAGGTTCATTTCGTAGGGCACGCCCTCCTCGCGCAAAGCGCGGCTGGCGAGGAGCGCCAACCTGGGCCGAACGCGCTTTCCCCCGGCGTAAACCAGGTCATCCTCGATCAGCTGGATGAACTCCACCTGCGAGTGGAGGACCGATCGCAACCTGCGCTCGAACTCCTCGAGCGAATCCTTCGCCAACACCGTCCCGGCGTCCACGTCCACGGTGTCAGTATAGGGGCTTGGCGCACATGCGTGGCTTCGGACCCCCAACCCGCCTCAATACACCTGCAAAGGAAGCGGAAGTGTGATGGTCATGAAAGCGCCGTTGTCGCCGACGACGTCGTAGGCCACCACGGTGTACGTCCCCTCGGGAGGTGGAAGGTCAAATACGAAGCTGTAGCTGGTCGTGAACGGACCGCACGGGGACGACGCGGTCACCGGGCAGGCATCGACACGGATCCCCGCTGAAAGGGTCTTCCCGCCTTGCAATCTGAACTTATTGATCGAACCTCCCGGAGACCCCTGGAGCGTATAGGCGTTGATGGAGAAGGTGAGGATGTATTTCCCGGTGTTCGGGTCGAGGGTCACGCCTCCCCCCTCAACGCCCAGCTCGAGGGTTGGAACGCCGATGGGGTTGTTGAAGCTGAAGTTCGAACACGCCGCGAGCACCAAAGGCGCGCCGGCCAAAATGAAAAGGAGCCATCGCCTCATTCTGTCCACCTCTCATTCATGTGACGGGAAACGAAGAAACTGAGCCGGGAAAGCCCGGCCAGAAAGTCGACGTTCTCAACCGGCACATCCTTGGGGGCCTCGAGGACCACCGGGGCAAAGTTCAAAATGCCCTTGACACCGGCCTGCACCAGCCGATCCGCCACCTCCTGCGCCGCTTCAGCCGGCACGGTGATCATTCCGATCTCGATGCCCCGCTCCCGGACCACCTGCGGCATCTTCGCAAAAGGCTCGATGGTTCCCTTGGTCAGGGGCTGACCGATCTTCCCAGGATCAACATCGAAAAAGCCCACCGGCTCAAAGTTCTCATCGAGTCCCGGGTAGTCCGCAAGGGCTTGGCCGAGCCGCCCCATACCGACAATCGCCAGCCGCCACTTGCGCGACAGCCCCAGGAGCCGGCGTAGCTCGCGCTTGAGCAGGGGCACGGAGTACCCCACCCCCCGCGTGCCGTAACTCCCGAAATACGCCAGGTCCTTCCGCACCTGAAACGCAGTCACCTGGGCCTCCTCGGCGAGCTGTTCGCTCGAGGTCTTCAGCACGCCACGCCGCTCGAGGTCCTCGAGCACGCGCAGGTAGGTGACCAGTCGTGACACCGTCGCGCTAGGAACCTTGGTCTTCGCCACCTTTGACCTCCATGGGGGTCAGGTCGAGTGCCTGGAGTTCCGTCTTCACCTCACGAACCTGCTCGGGGGCCAGCGGCCCGACCCAAACCCGGGCCCAGGCGTCCCGGTAGTAGACCACCACGTCAAAACCCTTATCCTTCAGGGACTTGGCCAGATCGCGCGCGCCCTCGAGCTTCCGGAACGCCCCCACCTGGAGGTAGATCCCCTTGGGAAGGGGCGTATCCCCCCGATAGATCTGGGGCTGGTAGCTCGAAAACGCCTTGGCCACGCTCTCCGCCTCGGCCCGGCTCGAGTAGGGCCCCACCACGACCCGACTGATCCGCCCGATGACCTCGATGCGAACCGGGTAGCCCTGGGCCCGGGCCTTGGCCGCCAAATCCACAGCGAATTCGGGCTTGGCAAAGGCACCGATCGAGACCCGGTAAAGGGCCTTTGGCGCGCTTTCCACCGCCGGCTTTTCGGGCGCCGCTGGCTGAGTGGGTTTTGCGGCCGCCGGCACCTGCACCTTGGTGGGCTGGGCCGGCTCGGCGCTCGGGGTTTCCACCGCCGGGGGCAAGGGCAGCACCGACACCCCCGGCTTTTCCGCCTCGGCCGGCTGGGCCGTCCCTGGAGGACCCTGGGTCTCGGGCGGTGTCTCACCGGCCGGCGGCACGGGCGCCTCGACGGGGGCTTGCACCTCGCTCTGGGGCGTCCCCGACACCACCGCGGGCTGGCGGGCAAAGGGGTTGATCCCGGTCAAGAACAGCACGATGGCCACGACCACCGCGGCCAAAACGACGAGGAGAAGCAGATCGAACCAGTTTTCACGGAGCCATCCCATGGTCACCTCACCAGCGCCCTCGCGGGCTCATAGCCAAGCTCCAAGGCTTTTTTCCATGCCCGTCGCGCCTCGGCCTGGCGACCGAGCGCTTTGAGGGCCCACCCCAGGTTGTACCAAGCCTCGGCGTTCTTGGGATCCTGCGAGACCACCGCCTGGAAAATCTGTTCGGCCTCGGCGAAGCGCCGGGCGGCGAGATAGGCGGCGCCGAGGTTCAACCGCGTGGACGGGTCGGGAGAAAGGCGGTAGGCGTTCTCGAGGGCCGTCACCGCCTGGCCATAGTCTTCGAGCGCGTAGCGGGCAAGGCCCAGCCACAACCAGGCCCGGGCATCCTTGGGGCGCGCCTTGACCACGCGGCCAAGGGCGTCGACGGCCTCGCTATAGCGCCCGGTGAAGTAGGCGCTCTTGCCGAGCAGGAAAAGGGCCTCCTCTCCGACATCCCCCCCCGCGAGCTGAACCGCCTGGCGGGCCATTTCATAGGCCTTATCGTGCCGTCCGAGCGCGTCGTAGCTCGCGGCCAAACCGAGCAGAACCCGCGACGCCTCGGGATTCAAAGCGTAGGCCTTTTGGAAGGCCGCGAGGGCGTTGCCATAGGCGCCGAGGCCAAAGCGCACCCGGCCCAGGTCGTAAAAGACCGACCAGCGCATGGGGTCGAGCCGAGCGCTTTCCTCAAGCAGCTTCAAGACCGCCTCCGCCGGTGACCCGCTGGCCTCGAGGACCAAGGCCTTTTTGTGGAGCAAACGCGCCTTTACCCGAGCGTCCTTGGCCGCGGCCAACGAGCGGTCGAGCTCTCGAATCGCCCGGTCGGGGAGGCCCTGCGAGAGGTAGACATCGGCCAAAAGCCCGGTCGCAGTAGGATCCTGGCGTTCCCTGGCCAAGACTTTGTACAGATAGGGGATGGCTTCATCCCCCTGACCGGACCGAACCAGCGCCCGGGCCAGGCGCAGGGCGACCTCGAGGTCCTCCGGCAGCAGCTTGGCGGCCTGGCGAAGAACCTCGGCCGCTTTTTTCTCGTTCCCCAGGGCTTCATAGGCGGCAGCGAGCCCCAAGTAGGCCGGTTTGAGATCCTCCGGGGCCAGCTTGAGCTTCAACCCCACGGCCAACGCCTGGGCGAAGGCCTTCGCCGCCTCCTGCCAGTCGCCCATCCGGGTGTGGACCACCGCCAGGTTGTACCAACCCTCGTAGCGTTCGGGAAAGAGTTTGGTCAGCTGGCGGAACTCAAAGAGCGCATCTCGGAGGTTGCCGAGGCGGTAGTCCGCAAGCCCCAGCCCGAAGTGGGCCTCGAAGTTCTCATAATCGAGGGCGACGACGTCTTCAAAGAGCTGGATCGCCAGGTCGTAGCGTCCGGCGTTGAGAGCGTCATAGGCCGACTGAATGCGTGCTGAAAGATCGGTGGGTTGCGTACCGGCGCTTTGCCCCCCCTGAGCCCAGGCGAGGACCCAAAGCGTCAGCAGCAACCCCACGAAGACCCTTTTCATAACTCCTCCTCCCGCACCCTTAAGGGCATTGTAAGCCACCCACGGTTCCTTGACAAAAAGGGCACGAGATCATAAACTTATCGTTGCGACGCGGGGTGGAGCAGCCTGGTAGCTCGCCGGGCTCATAACCCGGAGGTCGCGGGTTCAAATCCCGCCCCCGCAACCAAAGCCGCGCGGGCCGAAAGGCCCGCGCTCCTTCTTTTGCACCGATCCCAAAGAACGTCACGCGCCCCAAACGCCCAGAATGAGATAGACCGCCCAACCGGTGATCGCGACCAAAATCCAGTTCCAAAATGTCACCCGTGCCCATGGCTTATGGCGATCAAACCGGGACGTAAAGGCGAAATACAGGGTGACCAAAGCCAGGGGCAGGTTGAGTGCGGCGATGACACTATGGAAAAAGAGGAGCGCCAGGTAGGCTGAGCGGAAACCCTCGGGACCGGCGTAGCTCCGCCCCCCAAAGAGCGCGACGCGGGCGAGGTAAAACACCAAAAATAAAGCCGCGAGCAAGGCCGCGATGAGCATGCGGCGGTGGTGGATCTCCCTCTCGCCGCCCCGAATCGCACGGTAGCCAAGCACCAGCACCACGGCGCTAGCGCCGATGCTTACGACGCTGAGCAACGCGAGTATTTCTGGCAAGCGAACGCACCTCCCTAAGCGACAGCGCCCAGGCAAAGGCCTCGCTGTCCCTGGCCGTTCGGGCGTAACTGTAACCGGTCAACCACGCCCGCTCGGCCTCGCGAACCTTCCCCGCCTTGAGCGCCGCCTCGGCCAGGGCCAAAAAGAGCCAGGCGAATCCCGATTCGCGGGCCCGGCTCGGGGGTTCGCCCTCGAGCTGGGCAATCATCCGTGAGATCCGCGCGATCGCCCGGGGCGGCGGTTCCTCCCGCTGCGCCCGGACGAAATCCTTCACCGACGCATCCATGGCCTCCGAGTATAACCAGAGACAAATCCTCAAGCCAGCGTGCGCGTTTTGTAGCGCTCGTAGGCGCGAGCCAGCCGGCGGATGCCCTCTTCGATCTGGTCTTCGGCAACGCTGGCAAAGGTCAAACGCGCCGCGGGATAGGGCGTGTGAGCGAAGAAAGGTTCGCCGGGGACGAACGCAACGCCGGCCTCCAGGGCCAAATCCAGCAGTGCCCTGGTGTCGGTCCCTTCCGGAAAACGCAGCCAGAAAAACATGCCACCCTGGGGCACGTCGAAGGCGACCTCCGGATCCAAATGGGCCCTCAACGCCTCGGCCATACGGTCCCGCCGCCGCCGATAAAGCACCCGGACCCGCTCCGCCTGCGCCTCCATCAACCCCATATCGATGAGCTCGGCGAGGATTACCTGACCGAGGATGTTGCTGTGGAGATCGGTGGCCTGCTTGGCCTGGATGATTGCGGCCAGGATCCCTGGATCCGCCACCACATAGCCAAGACGCAACCCCGGGGCGATCAGCTTGGAAAAGGTCCCGGCGTAGATCACCCGGGCCTTGGCGTGGGTAAAGATCGGGGGCGGTGGCGGGGCGTCGAAGTAGATATGACCGTAGGGATCATCCTCCAGGACGACCACGCCCGCGCGTTCGGCCCATTGGGCCACCGCCCGGCGACGTGGCGCGTCCATCAGCGCGCCGGTGGGGTTTTGGAAGCTAGGCAAGATGTAGGCCAGCTTGGCCTTTTCCGGGAGCGCTTCCGGCTTTGCCCCTTGGGCGTCGGTCTCCACGGTGAGATACCGGGGGGCGTAGGGGTTGAGGGCCAGCAAACCGCCCATGTAAGTGGGCGACTCAACCACCACCGGGTCGCCCTCGTCGATGAAGACCCGACCGACCAGGTCAATGGCCTGCTGGCTGCCCGAGGTGATGAGGACCCAATCCGCCTCGACCCCCAGCCGGGCGGCGATCCACTCACGGAGCGGGCGAAACCCCTCCGTGGGGCTGTACTGCAGGGCTTTGGCCCCGTAGCGCTGGAGAACCTCAGCCGTGGCTCGCTGAATCTCCTCCATGGGGAAGAGCTCGGCGGCGGGAACCCCGCCGCCGAGGCTGAGCACCCCCGGCCGGGAAGCGAGCTTGAGCAGCTCGCGGATCAAGGAGCTCTGCATACGCTTTCTTCTCTCAGCAAAAGGATAGTCCATCCCGCCCTCCTTTAAAGGTCCAGCTCCGCGACCACCGGCACGTGGTCCGAGGCTTGGGTTTCGTAGAAAATATACGCTTTTTTGAGCCGGGGCAAGAGATCCTCGGAGAGGACCACATAATCCACCCGCCACCCGATGTTCTTCTCCCGCGCCCGAAAACGATAGCTCCACCAGGTATAAGCTCCTTGCAAGTCAGGGTGGAGGTGGCGAAAGGCATCCACCCAGCCCCGGCTCAAAAAGTCATCCATCCAAGCGCGCTCCTGGGGTGTAAAGCCAGCGTTTTTCACGTTGGCCTTGGGGCGGGCGAGGTCGATCTCCCGGTGCGCCACGTTGAGGTCGCCGACCAGGATGACCCCCTTCGACCGCCGGAGGCCCTCGAGGTAATCGGCGATGGCCTCGTCAAAGGCCAGCTTGAACTCGAGGCGGGCGAGTTCGCGGCCAGCGTTTGGGAAATAGGCGTTGACCAGGTAAAACTCGCCGTAATCGAGCGTCTGTACCCGCCCCTCGGCGTCGAAGTCCTCGCGGCCGAGTCCGGTCCAAGCGCGTTCGGGCTTACGGCGGGCGAGAACAGCGGTCCCTGCATAGCCTTTCCTCGAGGCCGCGTTCCAAAACCAGCGATAGCCAGAGAAATCCTCGGGCAGCGGCAGGGGCTCGCTGGCCTTGATCTCCTGAAGTCCGAGGGCGTCGGGGTCGAGCTGGCGCACCGCCTGCCAAAACCCCTTCCTTTCGGCCGCCCGTATGCCGTTGACGTTCCAACTCGCCACCCGGAACATGCCATCACTATACGGATGGCGCGCCGTCTGGCTCCGACGTGATAGCCTCAAGGGCGATGAGCGAGTCTGTCACCGTGGTCGATCACCCGCTGGTCCAGCACAAGCTCGCCCTGCTGCGGGACAAGCGCACGGGGAGCAAGGATTTCCGAGAACTCATGGCCGAGGTCAGCATGCTCATGGCCTACGAGGCCACCCGCGATCTCGAACTCCAGGAGGTCACCGTCGAAACCCCCGTCTCCCCGGCCCGGGTCCGGATCCTGGCGGGCAAGAAGCTCGCGCTGGTCGCGATCCTCCGGGCCGGGTTGGTCATGGTCGATGGCATTTTGCGCCTGATCCCGGCGGCCAAGGTGGGGCACATCGGCCTTTACCGCGATCCGAAGAGCCTGAACCCGGTGGAGTACTACGCCAAGCTCCCCGAAGACATCGGCTTCCGGAGAACCTTCCTCACCGACCCGATGCTGGCCACCGGCGGTTCGGCGGTCAAGGCCATCGAAATCCTCAAAGCGCACGGCGCGGGCCAGATCAAACTCATGAACATCATCGCCGCCCCTGAGGGCATCGAACGCGTGCAAAAGGCCCATCCCGACGTCGAGATCGTGGTGGGCGCCATCGACGAACGGCTGAACGAAAAGGGTTACATCGTCCCCGGTCTGGGTGACGCCGGCGACCGCATTTACGGAACCAAGTGACCGTGCCATGCCCCAGGCCCTGGCCGAGTTACTGCACGCAATCGGCATCGCCGACCCCCAGGGCTGGGGGTGGCGCAGCGTGGTCCTGACCTTTCTCATCGCGGCCACGGTGACCTGGCGCTTCACGCCGACCGTCCGCAGGTTTGCCCTCAAAGCCGGTTGGGCCGATGCCCCCGGCGGCCGGCGCCGCCATCAGGGACCGCTCCCCAACGCCGGGGGTCTTGCGGTGTATGCCGGGGTGGTGCTGGCCCTCATCGCCGCCTTTTTGCTCCGGCCCACCCTGCTCGACGACGTCCTGGTGAAGATCCTCAGCATCCTCCTGGGCGGTTCGCTCCTGGTCTTGGTCGGCTTCATCGATGACCAGTTCGAACTCACCCCGCGGTTCCGGCTCGTGGCCCAAACGGTCGCCGCCCTCGTTCTCTACGCCGCCGGGGTACGCATCGAGGCCGCGTTCAGCTACCCCATCGACCCCGTGCTCTCGCTTTTGCTGACCCTTTTTTGGGTGGTGGGCATCACCAACGCCATGAACCTGATCGACGGCGTGGATGGGCTCGCGGGCGGGGTCGCGTTCATCGCCGCGATGGGGCTTTTGGCCGCGAGCGCCCAGTTCGAGTCCCGGGCAGCGGCAACGCTGATCCTCGCCGGCCTGGCGGGGGCCGCGCTCGGCTTTTTGCGCCACAACCTCCCGCCCTCGAAGATCATCATGGGCGACGCCGGGGCCTATTTCTTCGGCTACACGCTCGCGGCAGCGAGCATCATGGGCAACGTCAAGATCACCACCGCCTTCGCCCTGGTGCCGGTCGCCCTCTTCCTCCTCGTCCCCATCGCCGACACCACCTGGGTCGTGATCCGCAGGGTGCGGCGGGGGCAAAACCCCCTCGCCACCCCCGGCCGCGACCACATTCACCACTGGCTCCTCGATCACGGCCTTTCGAATCTGGCGGTGGTCATCGTTCTTTGGAGTGTTACCCTGGCGGCCAGCCTGCTGGCCCTTTGGCTGCAAAAAATCCCGTCGGCGGCGATCGCGGCCACGCTACTCGCGAGCGTGCTGGCGCTCGGCTTCGTACTGTGGCGGCGGAAGTTGGGGGAAAAAAGGTGAATCGGGAGAAGAAACGCATCGTGCTGGCCTTCGGTACCCGACCCGAGGCGATCAAAATGGCCCCGGTCTACCTCGCCATGTGCCAACACCCCCATCTTTCACCAACGATTCTCCTCACCGGCCAGCACCGTGAGCAGCTCGACCAGGCCATGGCCTTTTTCGGGCTGCAGGCGGCGGATGACCTCGAGGTCATGACCGACCTCCCCGACCTCCCCCTTCTGGCGGGAAGGATCATCCCCGCAGCCGCCAAGGCCCTGCGACGCCTTGAGCCCGATTATTTGCTGGTCCACGGCGATACCTTGAGCACCTTTGCCCTGGCCTGGACAGCCTTTTTGGAAGGCCTCCCCTTCGGGCACGTGGAAGCCGGGCTTCGCAGCCACGACCTCGACCAGCCCTTCCCCGAGGAAGCCAACCGGCGGCTCACCGCGACCCTCAGCGACCTCGACCTGGCTCCAACCGAAGCGGCAAAGGCCAACCTGCTCAGGGAAGGAAAAACGCCGGAACGTATCGTGGTCACCGGGCAAACCGGAATCGACGCCATCCGCTTCGCCGCCGAGCATGGAACGCTTCCCCCTTCCCTGCCCCCGGGCCCATACGTGACGGTCACCCTCCACCGCCGCGAAAACTGGCCCCACCTCCGGGCGCTGGCCGAGGGGCTCGCGGCGCTGGCCGGGGAATTCTCCGGGCACACCTTCGTCTTCCCACTCCACAAAAATCCCCTGGTCCGGGAGGCGATCACGCCGGTGCTCGAAAAGATCGAGAACTTCGTTCTGACCGAACCACTGGGCTACGGCTCGATGGCGGCGCTCCTGGCCAGGAGCGACCTCATCATCACCGACTCCGGTGGCATCCAGGAGGAAGGCGCTGCCCTCGGGGTACCGGTGGTCGTGGTGCGCGAGGTCACCGAGCGCCCGGAAGGGCTGGCTCTCGGGTTCCTCCACCTGGCCGGCACCGACCCCGTCCGCGTCGCTCGCGTCTCGAGCGCACTGCTCAAAGACCCGGCTCTGAAAAACAAACTCGCAAAGACGCCGAACCCCTATGGCGACGGCCGGGCGGGACAGCGCATCGCGGAAGCCGTCGCCTGGCGGCTCGGCCTTGGAACGCGCCCCACGGACTGGCACTTCACACCGGGGTCACCCGTTTAGGCCAGGGCAAGAGCGCGTGCCCCAGCGCCGCCAGCAGCGCGACCAGACCCATCGCCAGGGTGGCGTAACGGCCAAAGGCATCAAAGGCAAGGCCGGTAAGGTACATCCCGGGCGGCCCCGACCCCATCAGAACCAGCGAGTAAAGCGCGACCACCCGCCCACGGAGCAGATCGGGAACCAGCGCCTGGACCGTCGAGTTGGCGCTGATCAACGTAACCACCATGGCGAAGCCGGAAAAGGCGAAGAGGATCGCGGCCCCAAGCGTCCCCACCGGCAAAGCCAGGAGAATCTGGGCGATGGCAAGGACGAAGGAGCCGAAAAGAATCCACCGGGGCCGAACCCGGGAGGAAATCACCGTGAGCAGGGCGCCGAAAAGGGCGCCCACCCCCATCGCACTCATCAGCAGGCCGTACCCCTCGGCGCCGAGGCCCAGGACCATGCGAGCATAGGCGGGGATGAGGGCTTGGAAGTTCATGGCGAAGGTCGCCACCAAAAACACCAGCAGGAGCGTCCAGCGCATCACCGGCGTCCGCTTAACGTAGGCGAGACCTTGGCGAAGCGCGAAGAGAAAGCTTTCCTTTTGCACCGTCGGCGGCTGCGAGGGGTAGCGTACCAAGAAGAGCAGCATGGGAAAGAACGAAAGGCCATTGATGAGAAACGCCACCGCGGTGCCCCACTTGGCGATGATCAAGCCCGCGACCGCGGGCGCCGCCAGGCGGGAGACGTTGAAGGAGAACGAGTTCAGGCCAATGGCGCCGGCAATTCGCGACTTTCCCGCCAGCTCGACGTTGAACGCCTGGCGCGTAGGAACCTCGAAGGCCCCCATGGTGCCGTACAAAAGAGCAAACACCACCAGGTGACCGAACCCGGCCGCGCCTTGGGCGATCAATACGCCCATCCAAAGGGCCAGGATCGCCATTCCCCCCTGGAAGACCAGAAGCAGCCGGGCCCGGGGCAGCCGGTCGGCCAGCGCGCCCGCAGGCATGGTAAAGAGCAGCGAGGGGGCGAACAGCAAGGCCAGTACGAGCCCCAACCGCTCGGCCTGGCCGGTGAGCTCCAGGACCACCCAGCCGAGCGCCGTAGCCTGCATCCAGGTGCCAAGCTGGCTCAGGAAGAGGAAAATCCAGTAACGGCGGTACGCCGGGTCTTTGAGCAGCTCCCAAGCCACGACCCCGAGTCTACACGAATGACCGACCGGTCAGCCAGTGCCTTTTTGCCCCCGCAACCCCTGGAGCACGAGCAGGATGACGAGCAGAGCACCGATGGCCTCGAGGCCCAACGAGGGGAAGAAGATCAGCACCCCGCCCAGCGCGAGGCCGAGCCTTGCCCAGGCCTTGAGGGGAACGACCAAAAAGCCCTCCAAAGCCCCCACGAAGGCCGCCAGCGCGAGCAGCGAGAGCACCACATCCTTGCCCACCAAAGCCGCGCCGCCCTCGAGCATCACCCCGCTGCGGTAGACCATCAGCAAGGGGATCAAATACAGTCCCTTGGCGAACTTCCAGGCCATGAAGCCGGTCTTCATGGGATCGGCCCCGGCCATCCCCGAGGCTGCGTAGGCAGCGAGCGCCACCGGAGGGGTGACGTTGGAGTCCTGACTGAGCCAAAACACGACCAGGTGCGCCACGATCAGGGGAATGCCCAGGTCCTGGAGCGCGGGACCAGCAAGGATGACCAGGACGATGTAGGAGGCGGTGACGGGTAACCCCATGCCCAGCACCAGGCTGGCCAGAGCGACCAGAACCAGGGCCAGGAAGATGTAGCCTCCCGAAGCCGAGATGACGAGTCCGGAGAACTTGAGCCCCACCCCGGTGAGCCCGACCACCCCCACCACGATGCCGGCGGCCGCCGTGGCCACCGAGACCGGCAGCGCCGATTTGGCGCCGTGAATGAGCGCCTCGATCAGCGCCGAAAGCCCGAGCGGTGAATAGGGCGAGAGCGTGCTCACGAAAATGCCACCGATCAGGGCGTAAAACTGAATCAAGCTGATTCCCTGCCGGCTTTGCACGCCCACGTAGAGGAGGAAGCCGAGCATCAGGAGGTGGTAGGCGTAGTGGAGGGCCCGGGGCCAAAAGGGGCCCGGCTTGGCCCGCAGGTTCGCGGCGATGACCACGGAAAGCACGCCGATGAACCCCACCTTCATCGCCGAGACGCCCTTGACCAGGTAATAGACCAGAATCGCCAGCGGGAGCAAATAGTGCCACCCCTCAAGGAGCACCGTACCGAGGCGCGGGAGCTGGTCCCGGGGCAGGCCCTTCATGCCCCGCTTGGCCGCGATGCCGTCGACGAAGAGGTAAACGGTGAGGAAGTACAGGATGGCGGGGATGATCGAGAGCTTGACGATCTCGAGGTAGGGCACTCCGGTGTACTCGGCGATCAGGAACGCCCCGGCGCCCATGATGGGGGGCATGATCTGGCCCCCGGTGCTGGCCGCCGCTTCAACGCCCGCCGCCTCTTCCGGCCGGTAGCCGAGGCGCCGCATCAGGGGAATGGTGAAGGCGCCGGTGGTCACCACGTTGGCGATGGCCGAGCCGGAGAGGCTGCCCATAAACGCCGAGCTCACCACGCTGGCCTTGGCCGGGCCACCCCGGCTGCGCCCAGCGAGGGCATAGGCCAGATCGATGAAAAACTTGCCGGCGCCGGTGGCCTCGAGCAATGCCCCAAAGAGGATGAAGATGAACACGAAGGTCGAGGCCACCCCCAGCGGAAGCCCGAAGATCCCCTCGGTGGTGAGGTAGAGCTGGGTGGCGAGACGCTCAAGCCCGTAGCCCTTATGGGCGAAAACGCCCGGCATGTACGGCCCCAAAAACGCGTAGGCGATGAAAAAGGCGGCGATGATGGTCATCGGCCAGCCGATGGTGCGGCGCGTGGCCTCGAGCACCAGCAACGTGGTCACCACGCCCATCCACACGTCGCTCGGCTCCCACCAGCCAAAGCGATCCATGATCTGGTCGTACTGGGTGTAGATGTAGGCGACGAAGGCGAAGGTGGCGAGGAGCAAAAGGCCATCGACGAGCCAGCGAAGGCCCGGCGAGGCCCGCTTGGAAACGGGCACGGTCAGGAAAAGGATGGCGAGGACGAAGCCGAGGTGAATCGACCGCTGAAAGATCGCGGTCATCGGGGCATAGCCCGCCGTATACACCTGAAAGGCCACCAGCCCCAGCGCCAGGGCAGCGGTGAGGGTGGAAATCACGGCCGATCGCTTCATAGGCACGGATCCTTCGCGGGGAAAAGGGTGAGAAGCCAGGGGCGGGCCTCGAGCGACCAGGTCAGGCGACGGTGGGGAAAACAGGCCGAGAGATCATAGCCCCGCCCCCGAACCCAAAGGGTGTGGTGAATCTCCGGACGGCCAATCCGCAGCTTCAAATCGTCCGCCGGCTCGTGAATATCGACGATGGCCACGGCATGGTTGGCTTCGGCGACGATGCGCCCGCGCCCCTCGACCTCCCCCAGCCCGGCGGCGAACCAGGGGTTGTGGGTCTCCTCGAGGTCAATGCCCCCGTCTTCAACCGCGAACACGTCGCGAACCACGATCCCGGAGACCGAATGGCGCCAGCTCAGCTCGAAACGCTGGCCTTCGCCCGCCGGAAACCAAAGCACCGGGCGCCCGTCGACCCGGACCGAAACCCCCTCGCGCGGCCAGAGAAGGAGGCCCGTTCCCAAAAGCACGAGGATGAGAACGGGCCACCGCATCGTGACTTATCGAACGATCACTGCCGGCCGGCGAGTTTGCCCAAAGCCAAACCAACCTCGAGCCATCGGGCGCTCACTTCTTGGGGCGCAGACTGTCCGGAATCTGGTAGCCCGCTTCCTCGAAGTAGCGAATCGCCCCCGGATGCAAGGGGATGAGCGTCGCCTGGAGCACGTAATCGGGGCTGATGGTCTTGGCCGCCGGATGAATCTTCGCCAGGTCCTCGGTGTGCTCGAAGAGGGCTTTCGTCAGCTGGTAGACGAGTTCGGGATCGGCGTCCGCCTTCACAAAGAGGACGTTTGGCGTGCCCACCGTCAGGCAGTCCTCGGTCTGGCCGTTATAGGTGCCGGCGGGAATGGTGAAGGGCTTGTAGTAGGCGTGGGCCGCGGAAACCTTCTTCTGTTCCTCGGGCGTCATGCAGACCAGGACCATCTTCCGGGTGGTGGCGAGATCAATCAGGGAGCCCGGCCCGAGCCCCACCGACCAGGCGCCCACGTCGATGGTGCCGTCTTTGAGCGCCGAGACCTGCTCGGCGAACGAGAGCCGGAACTCCTTGAAGGCCTTGCCCGGTTCGTAGCCAAGCGTCTTGAGAATGGCCCGGGTCATCACCGCGGTGCCCGAGCCCGGCGAGCCGGTGGAGACCCGCTTGCCCCGGATGTCGGCGATGCGGCGGATGCCGGTCTCGGCCACGGTCACGAACTGCCAAGCGTTCGGGTACATGGCCCCGATGGCGAGGATCGGCTGCGGCCGGCCCTTGAACTTCCCCGACCCCTCAAAAGCCTGGACCACGACCCCGCTGGTTCCGAGCGCCACCTGAGCCTCGCCGGAGACCACGAGCCGGACGTTCTCCACCGAAGCGCCGGTGACCTCGGCGCTGGCTTCCACCCCAGGGACGTACTTGCTCCACACCTCGGCCATGCCGCCGCCGAGGGGGTAATAAACACCGCCCGTACCCCCGGTGGCGATCGAGATGCGGTTCACCTGCGCCATCGAAAGCCCGAGCAGGAGCATAAAGGCGATGAAGGCATACGACCGTCTCTTCATAATCCACACACCTCCCTCTGTGCCTCAGGCTCCATCGTAGGGTGTCGAATGCAACTTTGTCAAAGCCCTTGGATGAAAATCCGTAACACAGCGCTTATGCTGGGAGCATGCTGGATTTTTACCACCTCAGCGAGCTCCTGACCGAGGAGGAGCGGCAGATTCAGGCCGCCGCCAGGCGTTTCCTCGAGGCCGAGGCCCTTCCCCACATCCGAGAATGGTGGGAAGCGGGGACCTTCCCCCAGCACTTGGTCAAAGCCTTCGGCGCCATGGGGTTTTTGGGCGCCAACCTCCCGGAGGACTACGGCGCGGCCGGCGTCTCCAACGTGGCCTACGGTCTGATCATGTACGAACTCGAACGCATCGACTCCGGCCTCAGGAGCTTTGCCAGCGTCCAGGGGGCGCTGGTCATGTACCCGATCTTCGCCTACGGCTCAGAAGAGCAAAAAAAGCGCTTCCTGCCGGAACTGGCGGCAGGAAACATGATCGGCGCCTTCGGACTGACCGAGCCGGACGGGGGCTCGGACCCCTCGGGCAACATGAAGACCCGCGCGGTCAAGAAGGGCGACCACTACATCCTGAATGGCACCAAGATGTGGATCACCAACGGTACCATCGCCGACATTGCCATCGTGTGGGCCAAGGACGAGGACGGCGAGGTGCGGGGGTTCATCGTGCCCACGGACACGCCGGGATTTTCTGCCCCTGAAGTGAAGCACAAGATGAGCCTCCGGGCGAGCGTGACCAGCGAGCTGGTCCTCGAGGACGTCCGAGTTCCCGCCGAGCTCATGCTGCCCAAGGCCAAGGGGCTCAAAGCCCCCCTCGCCTGCCTCACCCAGGCCCGTTACGGCATCGCCTGGGGGGTGCTCGGGGCCCTTGAAGCCGTCTACGAGGAAGCCCGGACCTTCGCCGAAAGCCGCACCACCTTTGGCAAACCCCTGGCCGCGCGCCAGCTGGTCCAGGAAAAACTGGTCTGGATGGTGGCCGAGCACACCAAAGGCCTCCTGCTCGCCTGGCGGCTTGGCCGCCTGAAGGACGCCGGCCAGCTGCACCATGCCCAGGTGTCTTTAGCCAAACGCGACAACACCTACGCAGCGCTCCAGGCTGCGCGCATGGCCCGCGACATCCTCGGCGCGAGCGGCATCACCCTCGAATACCATGCCATCCGCCACATGCTCAACCTGGAAACGGTCTACACCTACGAGGGCACCCACGATATCCACACCCTGATCCTGGGGCGGACGCTCACCGGCCACAACGCTCTGGTCTAAGTTCGCCACCGCAGGTGCCCAGGAAAACGCGAACGATCGCCAATCGTGCATCGAGTCCGCCCGCGCTCACCTGGCGTCCCGGACAAACCTCCCAAGCGGCGGACGTTCCAGCGAATCTAAAAAGACGCGCACCGCCTCGGGATCCAGCGCGCGGCCGGACTCGCGCTGAAGTTCACGGATCGCACGCTCAAGCGGCCAGGCCGCCTTGTACGGCCGGTCGCTCACCAGGGCATCAAACACGTCGACCACGGCGAAAAGGCGGGCCTCGAGGGGAATGGCCCGCCCGGCGAGTCCTTCCGGATAGCCCCCGCCGTCCCAGCGCTCGTGATGCAACCGGACCACGTTGATCGCAATCTCGGGGAGAAAATCGAGCGAGCGGAGCATATTCGCCGCCAGCGTCGGGTGATCCCGCATCACCGTTCGCTCCCCATCCTCCAAGGCGCCGGGCTTGAGCAAGATGGCATCGCCCACCGCCAGCTTGCCGATGTCGTGCAGGTAGGCCCCCCAGCGCAAGGCCTGGAGGCGATCGCCGCGAAAACCAAAACACCGTCCCAGGGCTTCAACCATGGCCACCACCCGCTCCGAGTGGCCCTGGGTTTCCAGGTCGCGGTAGACCAAAAAGCTTCCGAACGCCCTGAGCATGGACTCTCGGGTCCGGTTCAGCTCGGCAAGAGAAGAAAGCCGCTCGAGGACCTTTTCCAGCCGACGCGAAGCGATTCCGAAGACCTCCAAAGAGCGGGGAGTCAGGCGCCCCCTCCGCCGGGAGACGAGTTCGAGCACCCCGTAGGTCACACCCTGCAAGCGGAGGGGCACTGCGGCGACCTGGACGATCCCCAGCGACACGAACGCCGGCAGCGCCGCGGGCCACCCCGGGTAGTCGAAAAGGCCCAGCGGCTTCCCGCGCGCCGCGGCCAGTCCCACCGCCCCCTCCCCCAGCGCCGGGTGGTTGCGGTCGTAGGCCTCGAGCATGGCCTCGGTTAGCCGCCCGGCGGAGAGCACCGGGGTGAGGTGTCCGTCCTCGAGGCGGGTGAAAACCGCGGCATCCATGCGAGTCACCGTGAGCAGGAACTCGAGGGTCGCCGTGATCACCCGTTCGGGGCTGGTTTCGGTTTCGATCGAATCGCCAAACTCGAGGAGTTGACGGTAGGCCCGGCCCCGGTCGAAGGCCCGGCTCCAAAAGTCGCCGTACCCCGGGCCGGGGCCCAACCCCGCGGGAAACGCCCACGCCTCGGCACCGGCGACGGGTACTGCCATCACCACGCCAAAGACGCGCAACGGGTCGCGGTCGATCACGAACGCGGTGAGCGTGTACGCCCGGCCCCTCCAGCCAAAAGACGTTTCTAGCGACGCCTGCCACCCCGCCCCCAGCGCTTCAAGGAGCAAGGTTTCAAGGGGAGAAGCCGAAAGGCGCTCCGTTTCCATCCAGTCGCGGAAAACGTCGTTCACCGAAAGAAAATCCACGCCCGAATCCGTCACCTCGGCCAGGAAATGACCGATGGGCACCCTAAAGGCGTGGTTTGGCATAGACCACCCTACCACGCCCCGGCCCAAAAGCCGTGTCGAAAAGCCCGTGGCGGCTCGCTTAGTCTGTAGGTATGCTGCTGGTGTTCTCCGGGGATCCCTATCTGGCCCGAATCGAGGCGAGCAAGGAGGCCCGTTTCCAAAACCTGCCTCCACGCCTGCTGCCCCCCAGCGAGGAAAACCTCCGGGGACTGCTTTCGCCCGGGCTCTTCGAGACATCCCAGGGCATCCTCGATTTTTCGGCCTTGAGCGACGAAGACTGGCAAAGGGCCAAGGCCTACCTCGAGGCCGTCCCCGAGGATCGGAACGTTTTAATCTACGACCCCAAGCCGACGTCAGGGCGCACCCGCTGGTACAAACGCCGCGCCGAAGTCCGCCAGTTCCCCACCCCGCGCTTCCGCGAACGGGTGATCTTCGTTCAAAACCTCTTCAAGGCCCATGGCATCAAAGCCCCAGCCGCCCTGGCCCACCTCCTCGCGGAAAGCAACGCCGACACCGAGGGCCTGGTCCGGGAGGTGGAAAAGCTCGCCCTCCTCGAGGGCCCCCTGACGCCGGAACGGGTCAAGGCCCTCCTCGGTGCACCGCCAGCATCGAGCGCCTTTGACCTGATGGAAAAGCTCGAACGTGGTGAGCTCGGCGAGGCCCTGGCGCTGGCCGACGAGCTCATGCGGCAGGGCGAAAACCCCTTACGCATCCTGGGGGCGCTGGCCTGGCACTACGCCAAACTCACCGAGCTCGCTCTCTTGCACGAGGAAAACCCGAGACTCTCCGTGGAAGAGGCGGCGCGCGCCCTCGGCGTCGCGCCTTTTTCTGCTCGAAAGCTCGTGAAAAGCCTCCGCCGCACGCCGCCCGAAGCACTCGAAGAAGCGCTCGCCGCCCTGCTCACCGCCGAGCTTCGGGCCAAAACCGGAAGCGATCCCAGGCTCGCCCTCGAGGCGGCGCTGGTGAAGCTTGGGAGAAAATCGAGCACCCCTGCGCCATAAACGGCCGTCGGCACCGGTATAATCGGACGATGCTCAAAGAAGACGTCGCAGCGAAAGTCCTTCAACGTGCCCGCGCCCTCGGCGCCGACTTCGCCGAGATCTACGTGGAGCGGGTCAGAAAACGTAACCTCCGGCTCTTGAACGGGGACCTCAAGGAAGCGAGCAGCGGGCTCGACCTCGGTGCCGGGGTCCGGCTCTTTTTCGGAACCCAGGTCGTCTACGCCTACACCAACGACCTCGAGGAAACCAGCCTGCTCGAGGTCACCGAGACCCTGGCCCGGCTCAAAGGGGAAAAGGGAAAGGTCGACGCGGAAGGGGCCGGCGGACTCGACTTCAGAAAAACGCGCTCCCAGGGCGTACACCGACCCCAGCGCCCCCTCGAGACCCAGGACAAACGACAACGCATCGAGCGCCTGCTCGAGGCCGACGCGGCGGCCAGGATCGATCCGGCCATCCGGAGCGTGGAAACACGCTGGGCCGAGTCAACGCAAGAGGTCTGGATCGCAAACAGCGAGGGGCTTTGGGTGAACGATGCGCGGGTCCGGTCTCGCTATTTCGTGCTCGCCATCGCCCAGGATGGCGACGAGGTGCAAAGCGGGGTCTCTGCCCCCGGGAAGAGCGTGGGGCTCGAACTCTTCGACCTCTACCCACCGAGCCAAGCCGGGCGGGAGGCGGCCGAACAAGCCCTCACCCTTCTCAAAGCCCGGCCAGCCCCCAGCGGACCGATGCCGGTGGTCATCGGCAATCGGTTCGGCGGGGTCATCTTCCACGAGGCCCTCGGGCATCTGCTGGAAACCACTTCGGTGGCCCGTAAAACGAGCGTGCTGGCCGACAAGCTCGGCGAGGTCATCGCCAGTCCCGTGGTCACCTACATCGACGACGGCACCCTCCCCCACGGCTGGGGATCTTCTGAGTACGACGACGAAGGTCACCCCACCGAGCGCACCGTCCTCATCGAGCGAGGCGTGCTGAAGAGCTACATGGTGGACCGCTGGGGCGAGCGCGTCACCGGGTACCGCCGCACCGGCTCGGCCAGACGCCAGGATTACACCTTCGCCCCCACCAGCCGCATGCGCAACACCTTCATCGCCCCGGGGGACGAACCGCCCGAAGCGCTGATCCGCCAGGTCGACTACGGGCTCTACGCCAAAGCCATGGGGGGTGGGCAGGTCAAGCCCGGCTCCGGCGAGTACAACTTCTCGGTCCGGGAAGGGTACCTGATCAAAAACGGTCGAATCGAGGCGCCGGTGAGGAACGCGATGCTGGTTGGCAAAGGACCGGAGACGATCCGTCGCGTGGTGGCGGTGGCCAACGACTGGGAAAACGCCCCCGGGATGTGCGGTTCTCTCTCGGGTATGGTCCCGGTCGAGGTCGGGCAGCCCCACGTGCTGGTCGAAGAGATCGTGGTCGGAGGCCAGGGATGACCTTTGAAGCCGCTCAAACGTACCTCCAGGAAAAGGCCAAGTCGCTCGGGGTCGAGATCGAGATCCTCGCCGAGCGGCGCAAAACGCTCGCCTTTAAGGCCCGACAACACCAGATCGAGGAGGCCACCATCTCGCTCCAGGGGGGTCTTGGCGTCCGGGTTGTGGTCGCGGGGCGGGTGGGCTACGCCTACACCGAGGCCCTCGACGAAGCCGCCCTCGAGTGGGTCCTCGACGAAGCCATCGAGAACGCCCGGCTGGCCAGGGACGACTCGGGCTCGCTGCCCCGGGGCCGGCCGCTCGGATCCCACGACCTGCTCGGCGAAGGCCTCTCGGCTCCGGTCGAGGAAAAGCGGGCCCTGGCCCTGGCGCTCGAGGACGGCATACGGAAGGACCCGCGGGTCGATCGCGTTGGCGGGGCCAGTTACAGCGAGGCGGAGGTGGAGCACCGTCTGGTCTCCTCAGCCGGAGCCAGGGGCGACTACCGAAGCGGGACCGCCAGCCTCGGCGTCAGCGCGGTGATGCGAGACGGCGAAAGCCTCAAGCAAGGGATCGAGGTCGTCTTCGCCCAGGACGCGTTCGCCCTGGACCCGGCGAGCACGGCGCAAAGCTTCCTGGAAAAAACCGGGCGCCTGCTCGGCGCCAAACCCTTGCCCACGGGAACCTACCGCGCCTACCTCGAGCCACGCGCCCTGGCGCAACTGCTGAGCTTTTTCTGGTCAATGTGGAGCGCAAAAGCGGTCCTCGAGGGCAAGAGCCCCCTCAAAAACAAGCTCGGCCAGCGCATCGCCTCGCCCCTTTTGACCCTCCTCGACGACCCGGCCCACCCCCAGGGCCTCGACAACGCGCCCTTCGACGACGAGGGCGTTCCCGCCGAGAAAACCACCCTCGTCGAAGCCGGCGTGCTGCGGTCGTTCCTGCACAACAGCAAGACGGCCCGAAAACTCGGCCACGAAAACACGGCCAACGGACGCCGTTCGTATAAGAGCGTGGTGGGCGTGATGCCCTTCAACCTCGTCATCGTCCCGGGGCAGGGGGTGGCGATCGAGTCCGGGGTCGTGGTTACCGAGCTCATGGGCGTGCACGCGGGGGCCAACCCCATCACCGGAGACTTCGCGGTGCAGGGCCTCGGGCTGCTGGTCAAAGACGGTGAACCCACGCCAGTGGAAAACTTCGTGCTCGCCGGCAACTTCCTGGACCTTCTCCAGAACATCTCCGCCATTGGCGACCAGCTCTGGTTGAGCAAGATGGGATTTGGCATCGGCGTCCCGCTCGTCGCGGTCGAGGAGGTGCACTTTGCCGGCGCTTGACCCCATCGTCGATGCCCACCTCGACCTGGCCTACGGCGCCCTGGCGCACGGCTGGGATTTGACCCTTCCCCTTGAGACCCTCCGCCAGCGGGTCCAGGGCCCCTACCGGCCCACCGTGACCCTCCCGGCGCTCCGGGATGCCGGTGTGGCGGTGGCCTTCGCCACCATCTTCGTGGATCCCGAGCGCTACCCGGGCCACGAGGAAGCCAAGCAGGCTGCCCTGGCCCAGATCGAACGTTACCGCCGCTGGGAGGCTGCCGGCCATGTCCGCATCATCGAAAACGCTGCCATGCTCCGGGCCCACCTCGAGGCCTGGTCCCGCGACAAAACCCCGGGGCTGGTCTTGCTCATGGAAGGCGCCGAACCCATCGGGTCCCCCGATGAGCTCCCGGAGTGGAAGCGCCGCGGGGTCCGCATCGTCGGCCTCGCCTGGCGAACCACCCGCTACGCCGGGGGGACCGGCGGCGAGGAAGGGCTCTTGCCTCTCGGCCGGGATCTCCTCGCCGCCATGGCCAGCGAGGGCGTGGCCCTCGATCTTTCCCACCTCTCGGAAGCCGCCTTTTTCGAAGCCCTCGAACATTTCCCCGGCCCGGTGGCGGTCAGTCACGCCAACCCCCGGGCCCTGGCCTGGTCGCCGGAATCCCCCGTACCAGCCAACCGCTTCCTGAGCGACGCCGAGCTCCGCGCCCTCAAAGGACGCCAAGGCGTCGTCGGCGTGGTCCTCTATAACCGTTTCCTCGAGTCCACCTGGACGCCGGAAAAACCCCGCCCTTCACTCGCACGCGTCGTCCGCCACGCCCACTTCATCGCCGAGCAGCTGGGCTGGGGATCGGTGGGCATTGGATCGGACTTCGACGGGGGATTCGGCGCCGACGCCACCCCCGAGGGGATCGAAAGCCCGCTCGACCTGCGGAAACTCAGCGCCCTCTTGCCCGAAGAACACGCCGCGGGCGTCCTCGGGTCCAACTGGCTCCGCTGGCTTGGAAGCTGGCTTTAAAGCCGGTGGGGGGTCCGGCATCGCCAGCCCCCCACCAGCCAAACGCGACGGAGTCAGCCCCGTTCCTTGCTCTCCATCTTGCTCTTGATCTTTTTGAGGCGGAAGTTGTCCTCCCGCTCCCGCTGCTCGAGGACCTGACGGATATAACGCACCTGGTCGTCGAGGCGGGGAATGACCACCTGCTCGAGCGCGTTCACCCGGCGCGTGGTCTTTTTGATCTCCTCGCCGATCCGTCGCAGGCGGGTCTCGGTGTTGGCGACGTCGACCAGGGCCTCGGCGAAGTCGCGGAACGCGCGCTGAGCGGCAAGCGTCTGCCCGCCGGTCCCGATGGGGCTGGCTGCCACCTTTTCCGGCCAGCCGACCTGGAATTTGGGGACCTTGGTCCCCCAAACGTTCTCGACCGCGGCCTCGACATCGCGAACCACGGGCACGCCGAGGGACAGTGCCTCGACCTCACCCGGGCCATCGAAGGCCTTGGCCAAAAACAGCGAGAAGTAGGCCTCCTTGGCCGCCTCAGAGAGCCGCTCGCGCGCCTTCAAGGTGTCGCCCACGAGCTGGAAGAACTCGGCGATCAGCGCATCGCGCTTTTTCTTCAGGAGGTCGGCACCCTTCTCCGCCAGCTTTTTCTGATTCCGCTTTTGGAGCAGGGTCATCCGGGTGGGGCTGATCTGTTCCATGGTTAGACGCTCCCCTCCTCAGCGTGCCGACCCTTAGGCCTCGCCGGCGGCAACCGCGAACTCCTCGAGGCTGAACTTTCCGTAGTACTTCTCGATGAGGTTCTTGGAAATACGGCTGAGCGCCGACTGGGGCAGGATCGAGAGCAAGGCCCAGGCCAGGTTCAACGACTCGTCGATGCTGCGGTTGGCGTCGCCCTGGTTGAGGAAGTACTTCTCGAAGGCGTCGGCGAACTCAAGGTAACGCCGGTCGGTCTCGGTCAAGGCATCCTCACCGATGATGGCCACCAGCTGACGGATGTCGACGCCATTGGCGTAGGCGGCGTAGAGCTGGTCGGCGACCTGTTTGTGGTCCTCCCGGGTCTTGCCCTCACCGATACCGTTGTTCATCAACCGGGAGAGCGAAGGAAGCGGGTCGATCGGTGGGTAGATGCCCTTACGGTGCAGCTCACGCGAGAGCTGGATCTGACCCTCGGTGATGTAGCCGGTGAGGTCGGGGATGGGGTGGGTCCGGTCGTCGTCGGGCATGGTGAGGATGGGGAACTGGGTCACCGAACCCTCCTTGCCAACCACCACCCCGGCGCGTTCGTAGATCGTGGCCAGGTCGGTGTACATGTAGCCCGGGTACCCCCGGCGCCCCGGCACCTCCTCGCGTGCGGCCGAGATCTCGCGCAACGCCTCGCAGTAGTTGGTCATGTCGGTGAGGATGACCAGCACGTGGTAGCCATGCTCGAAGGCCAGGTACTCGGCCACGGTGAGCGCCATACGCGGGGTCAGGATTCGCTCGATGGTCGGGTCGTCGGCCTTGTTGAGGAAGATGACGCTGCGCGAAAGCGCCCCGGTGCGCTCGAACTCACTGACGAAGAACGAGAGCTCGCGCTGGGTAATACCCATGGCGGCGAAGACCACCGCGAACTGCACGTCCTCACCCGGCACCGTGGCCTGCCGGGCCACCTGGGCCGCGAGCTCGTTGGCGGGCAGACCGGAGCCGGTGAAGATGGGCAGCTTCTGTCCGCGCACCAGGGTGTTCATCACGTCGATGGCCGAGATGCCGGTCTGGATGAACTCCTCGGGCTTGCGCCGGGCCACGGGGTTGATCGGTTGACCAATGATGGGCAGGCGCTTTTCCGGCGTCACCGGCGGGAGCCCGTCGATGGGCTTGCCGATGCCGTTGAAGCGGCGCCCGAGCATATCCTTTGAAACCCCGAGGCGGGCCACGTCCTCGACCAGGCTCACGCGGCTGGTGGCCAGGTCGAGACCCGTGGTCTCCTCGAACACCTGAATCACCGCGAACTCCTCGCTCACTTCGATGACCTGGCCCCCGCGCCGGTTGCCCTCGCCGTCGACGATCTCGACGATGGCCCCGTACGCCAGGTCACGGGCGTTCTGCACGAAGAGCAAGGGGCCGGAGATGTACGTGACCGAGGTGTATTCCTTTTTGAGAAGGTCCATTTTCCCTCCTTATGCCGGCTGCTTGAAGGCGGTGGCGATCTCCTCGAGGACGCTCTCCAGATACCCCTCGAACTCGCCTTCGGGAACGTAGCGCGCCCGGGAAATCTTTTCCATGACCGGGTGGGCGATGACCTCTTCAACCGGCACGCCGGCCTCGATGGCCGCGCCAGCCGCCTTGTAGAGCTCCAGGATCATGCGCATCATGCCGTAGGCCTTCTTCAAAGAGCAGTAGGCGTCGACCTCGTCGAAGGCGTTCTGCTGCAAGAAGCCTTCGCGGATGAGGCGGCCCACTTCGATCACCAGACGCTCGGCATCCTGGAGCGCATCGGGGCCGACGAGCTGCACCACCTCTTGTAAGCTGGCTTCCTTTTGCAGCAGCTCAGAGATGGCGCTCCGCTTTTCCGGGTAGTCCTCGGCCACCTGGGTGCGGTACCAGCGATCGAGAGCGCCGGCAAAGAGCGAGTAGGAGCCGTTCCAATTGATGGCCGGGAAGTGACGGCGGTACGCGAGCGAGGCGTCGAGACGCCAGAACGCGCCCACGATCCGCAGCGTGGACTGGGTGACCGGCTCCGACATGTCGCCACCCGGGGGGCTCACCGCGCCGACGATGCTCACCGCGCCCTGCTCGCCAGAAAGGCTAATGGCGCGTCCGGCGCGTTCGTAGAAGGCGGCGAGGCGGGCGGCGAGGTACGGCGGGTACCCCTCTTCGGCGGGCATTTCCTCAAGGCGGGAGCTGATTTCACGCAGCGCCTCGGCCCAACGCGAGGTGGAGTCGGCCATCAACGCCACCGCGTAGCCCTGGTCGCGGAAGTACTCGGCGATGGTCACCCCCACGTAGATGCTGGCCTCGCGCGCCGCCACCGGCATGTTGGAGGTGTTGGCGATGAGGATGGTCCGGTGCATCAGGGGGCCGCCGGTCTTGGGGTCCTCGAGCTCGGGGAACTCGACCAGCACGTCGGTCATCTCGTTCCCCCGCTCGCCGCACCCCACGTAGACCACGATGTCGGCGTTCGACCACTTGGCCAGCGATTGCTGGGTCACGGTCTTGCCCGACCCGAACGGTCCCGGGATCGCCGCCGTGCCCCCCATGGCCAGGGGGAAGAGCACGTCCAAAATCCGCATGCCGGTAAGGAAGGGCTCGTCCGGATCCAGAACCTGCTTCACCGGCCTCGCCTTACGCACCGGCCAGGTGTGGTACATCTTGAGCTCGGTGCCGTCCTCGAGGACCACCACCGTTTCCTCAACGGTGTACTCGCCCTCGGGTTTCACCTCTTTGACGCGCCCCTCAACGCCCGGCGGCACCAGGATCTTGTGGGTGAACTGGAACTCGGGCACGGTACCGATCACGTCGCCGCCGCTGATCTCGTCCCCGGGCTTCACCGTTGGCGTCCAGGCCCACTTTTTCTCCCGGTCAAGCGCCGGAACGAAGATCCCGCGGGCGATGAACTCCCCGGCCATGCCCTGGATCTTGTCCAGGGGGCGCTGAATACCGTCGTAGATCGAGTTGAGCATGCCGGGTCCGAGCTCGACCGAGAGTGGAATCCCCATGCTCACCACCGGCTCGCCAACCTGCAAGCCGGAGGTATCCTCGTAAACCTGAACGAACGCCGTGTCCCCATCGAGGCGGATGATCTCACCGAGGAGCCCTTCCTTGCCCACCTTGACGATGTCGAACATGCGGGCCCCGTGCATGCCCCCCGCGATCACCGCCGGACCGGCGATTTTTTGAATCACACCTTCCAGCATCGTTCCTCCCATCCTAGAGCTTGACCTCGTACCCGATGGTCGACTTCACCAAACGCCGCATGTAGCCCTTCACGTCCTCGCCCTCTTCCCCGAAAGCAAAGGCGAGCGATGGAAAGGGCAGTACGACGGGCAGATCGCGCCCGCGCATCTCACGCGCCACGTGCACGGCGGGATCCGGGATCAAGCCCTCGTCGACCGCGAGCAGTGCCAGCGAATCGTCGGCGACCAGTTGCTTAAGGAGTGTCTCCGCCTCCTCGCGCCCGTTGGCCACATAGACCTCAAGCCCGGCCAAGCGAAAGCCCGAAGCGCTCTCCGAGTCCGTGAGCACCGCGATCTTCACGCGCAGGTCACCTCCTTCTCAAAAGGCTCGGCGGGAAGCGCGTAGTAGGCCCGGCGGGCGAGAAGGCGAATCCGGGCACCCTCCCACTCCTTTCGCCGCACGTACTCAAGGGCCAGGCCCGGCCCCATGACATCGAGCGCGCCGCGCCCCGCCCTTTCCAAGAGAAGGCAGCGCGCCGCACGCTCCAGGTCGCTCAGCGCCCGCGCCCCGGCGAGCGCGGCGAGCGGCGTCGAGCCCAGTTCATCGACGGCCTCGACCTCGCCGGCAGCGATCCGGCCAAAGAGCGTGGCCGTGACGTACTGCCCGCCGGGAATGAAATAGCGCTCGGGCGAATCGGCCTCGCCGAGGCTCGCGAGCTTGAAGGCGGTGGCCAGGTTGGTGACCTCGAGCTCGGTTTGGAAGTAAGCGGCGAACGCGCCCTCAAAGGCCCGCGCCCGCCGGACCAGATCCGCGAGGAAGAGGCGATCGAGCAGCATTTCCACCTCGATCGCATCCGAGCTCGTTCGCGCCGCCTCCCTCAACGCCTTGGCCACCGGATGCCCGGGCAGAACCAGGACCTGGGCCATCGCCGCCGCATCCGGGGCCTCGATCAGGGGCTGGAGCAGGCTTTCAGGCAGGCTCCCGCCAACCAGCTGGGCTTGGACCTCCTCGGAGCTGCGGCCGGTGGCCTTGGCCCTGAGGATCGATTTAATGTTGGCCAGGTCGGCCCGCATGAAAAGAAGGGTCATGGCCTCCCGGGCCTCACCCGAAGCCAGGGTCCGCAGGTCGGCGACCCGCTCGGCGAAATGGCCGGCGACCGCACGGTCAACGTCGGGGAGATTTTCCCCGGCGAGGTGCGCCCCGTACGGGCTCTCGGCCAAAAGGCGCAGGAAGTCCGAGAAATCGACCCGGAGGCCCTCCTTGAAAAAGGATTCGGGGAGGAACTCACCGCGTCGCGCTCGGATCCGCGCATTGAGGTAGCCAAAGTCGTCGGCCACCGCTACCCCCAAAGGATCTCAGACACCCGCGAGGAAAGGGTATCCCAGGTCCGCTCCAGTCGGCCAGGGAGCGTGTTTTCGACGTAGCTGGTTCCCTTTTCGGAATACACCCGAACACCAAGGCGAACCGCCTCTTCGGGCTTGAGCGTGACGCCCTTTTCCGAAGCCCAGGCCTCGAGGTGGGGCAGGTCGTCGGGCGAGAGAGCGACCGTCTTGGCGCCCGGAAGCGCGGCCAGGGCTTCCTCGGCCAACCGCCGCAAAACCTCTGGGTATTCGGGCTTTTTGGGCATGTCCAAGAGCGCGCGCTCCACCTCCACGCGAACGCGCTCGATCATCTCACCCTTAGCCTGCATCCGCGCGGTCGCCACCCGAAGCTCGGCTGCGCTCTCGGCCCTGGCCAGCTCGGCCTGGCGCTCGGCGGCGGCCCGGCGTTTGGCCTGCGCGACGATACGTTCGGCACGCTCCTCGGCCCCTTTCCGAATCGCCTCAACCTTTTGGTCGGCCTCCGCGAGGATCTTGTTGATCTCGCGGAGGACCTCTTCCTGGAGGATGTTCTCCAGCTTAGACACCATACACTCCTCTCGAGTGCCGCCGGTGGCGGCGCCCCGATTACATCCGGCCTAGGAGCAAGAACGCGAACAAGAAACCGAAGATGACCAGGGTCTCGGGCAGCAGCAGGAAGATGATCGCGGTACCGAACATCGAGGGCTTCTCAGCCACGGCCCCCACGGCAGCGGCGCCGATCCTCGACTGCGCAAACCCCGTACCCAGCGCGGAAAGACCGATGGCCAAGCCCACGCCGATCGCGACCAGACCGCTCCCGGTACCGCTACCCCCAGCATTCTCAGCCGCAAAAGCCAGTGCCCCTAGAACGAAAACCGCCAACAGCGTACCGATCTTTTTCATCTCAACAACCTCCTCATCACGCACCCGCGTCGTTGCGGACCGATCCAAATGGCCGGTAAGGCCGTCCCGACTCGTCGTAGAAGCCGAACTTGGTGAAGAACTCCACCCAAATCAAACGGATTGGCTGGAGCATGTGCCCGATGGTGGTTAACGCGAGCACCAGCCCGTGTACGGCCAGGCCCACGACGAGCCCCAAGAGTATGCCGATGAGCCCGAGCTTATCGGCGATAGCAAAACCAAGGTCGGTGGAGAGGTTGGCGAGGATCGCCCCCGTCACCCCCACCGCGTAAATACGGATGTAGCTCAGGATGTGGCCGCCCTGCGTGGGAAGCTCCGCCAGCATGAGCGGCATCCTGGACACAACCGCCGCCAGGAGGAAGATCCCAAAGCCTGCCCACATCAGGGCATTGAGCAAGAACACGTTGGCGCCGGTGAAGTAGACCACGGCGAGCACCGTCAGGCCCACCAGACCGCCAATGTAGCCGATGGCCTCCCAGAAATGCCGCATGTGACGGTGCTTGTACCCCAGCCAGGCCTTGATGCCAAGCCCGTAGACCACCAGCAGCAATCCAAACGTCACGCTGACGATGATCAGCATGCTGGCAGTGGCGACCAACGTCCTCGGGATGAGGATCTTAAAGAGCCCGGCCTCGCCCTCGCCCGGGATATAGAAGACCCCGAGGTGTTCGAGGAAGTTTCCGAAGAATTCGCCGTAGGCCAGGCCGAAGACGATGGTCCAAAAGACCATGGGCTTCATGATCTTGACCACGTCGGCCAAGATGGTCGGCGAGAGGGTCATGTCGAAGAGATCGATGACCAACGGTTCCTTGCGCTTGGCGTAACCGTCGAAAAAGCGCGCGAGCAGCCAAAAAAGCATGGCATAGCCCACGTCGCCGACGATCATCCCGAACCAGAGCGGGAAGAACGCGAAGACGACCCAGGTGGGGTCCCAGGTCCCGTATTTCGGGGTATTGAGGAACGAAACCAGCAGTTCGAAGGGGCGCACCACCGGCGGATTGTCCAGCGTCACCGGAACCCGGTCCGCCTCGTGATGCTCATCCACCGGCTCGAAGGCGTACACCACCCGCTCGCGCAAGCGATCGAGCGCCTCTTCGACCTTGGGCTTAGCCTTCACCGGCACCCAGCCGAAGAGCCCGAACGAGAAGCGGCCGCTCGCCAGCTCAGAAAGCGCTCTCAGTCGTGCCAGCTCGTCTTTGGCCCGCGTCCAGATCCCCCGGAGTCGCTCGCCGGATTCCCGCCCCAGCTTTACCAGGGTCTCCTCGATCGACTCGAGCTCGCTGGGCACCACGCGGGCACGTTCGCTCATCTTGAGCTTGGCCTGACGGAGGCTCAGCCCGGCATACGCCCCGGTGAGCTTGAGCTCGGCCAAGCCCAGCCGCCCCAGCGCGCTCAGGGCAACGTCGGCATCGCTGGCCAGCACGACGACGGCGGCGACGAACAAACGGTCCACCGCCTGCCAGACCAGGACGTAACGTTCGGGAAGCGCCTCAGTAAGCTGGGCCTCGAGCTCTTGGAGCTCTTCCTCCTTCTCAGCCACCAAAGGGATAACCCGCAGCCACCGGCTCTCATCGAGCCCCTGCACGAGGTCCGCGAGCACCTCCACGGGGCGGTGGTAGAGTCGGAGCAACTGCAACTCTTCGCGCAGACGATCGCGCTCGGCCACGAGAACGCTCGCCTTTTGCTCGATGGGCTCGAGCTGCGAAGCCACCTCGTCGAGGCTGCCACTCGCCGGCTTGGTGGGCTTGGGTGAAAGCCCCAAAAGCCGCAGCGTCTGCTCAGCGCCCACGACCACCTTGTCCCAGCCGCGCAGGAGCGCTTTTTCCTCGTCGGAGAGCGCGTACGACGCGAGTTCCCCAATGCGCAACGTGTCGAGGTGGACCACCCC
The DNA here is from genome assembly GCF_055385885.1 of Vulcanithermus mediatlanticus. Lineage (NCBI taxonomy): Bacteria > Thermotogati > Deinococcota > Deinococci > Thermales > Thermaceae > Vulcanithermus > Vulcanithermus mediatlanticus. The sequence continues at coordinate 255,610 of NZ_AP042385.1, forward strand.
GGCCCGCTGCAGCTCGGCGAGAAGCTCTTTCGCCAGACGCTTCGGCCCGGCCACAACGAGCTTCTCCATGGTCGCGATCACGGCAGGACCTCCTCGAGGGCGACGGCCACCGCGTCGGCAAGCTTCGCCTCCGCCCGCTCACGGATCTTCTTCGCCTCCGTGTCGGCGCGGGCCTCGGCCTCGAGTTGAATCCGCTCCACCTCCTTCTCCAACTCTGCGCGCGCCTGAACCAGGAGCTTCTCCGCCTCAGCCTCCCGGCTCGCGACCAGCTTGGCCGCCTCCTCCTCGGCTTGCTTCACCTTGGCCTGTGCCGTACGGCGAGCCTCCTCGAGCTTCTGCGCGAGCTCGCGCTCCCGCTCGGCAAGGCTCTTGATAAGTCCTAGGCCATGCATAGGCTCTCCTTCCTCAAAAACCCCCACAGGGCTCCTCACTCACTCGAAAAACGCGCGTCTGCGACGCGCCCCGGGCATAATACCGGCAGCGAACGCGAAGTGTCAACGCGCCGAGCGCGCCGGTCTTGGTCATTGGTCGCCCCCACACATGAGACCGCTGCCCAATTGGCCACTTTACAACAGCGCCGCGCCCGGCGTAGGGGCTTTCGCCCGTGTCCTCCCGTAGACTGAGGCCGTGACGGTGGAAGTCAGCAAACGTGGCGCCGCGCGGCTTTTTTCCGGACATCCCTGGATCTACCGAAGCGACGTGATTCGAGGCCCCCAAAAAGCGGGCCTCGTTGCCATAACCCACCGGGGTCGCTTCCTCGCCCATGGCCTCTACAACCCCAACTCGGAACTCACCTTGCGCGCTTTCAGCCGAAAAGCCGGCGAGGCCAAAGCGCGCCTGCTGGAAAACCTCGAGGCCGCCATCCAAAGGCGCGAGCCCCTTAAGGCGCATCGGGACAGCGGCGTCCGCCTGGTCCACGCCGAGGGCGACCAGCTGCCCGGGCTCGTCGTCGACCTCTACGGCGACTACGTGGTGATGCAGGTGAACGCGCTGGCGCTGGAGGCCCTCATCCCTGACCTGGTGCAGGCCCTCAACGAGCGACTCTCACCCAAAGGTATCCTTTTGCGGAACGACGCCCGGGGTCGCATCCTCGAAGGCCTCCCCACCTACGTACGCGTCGCCGCGGGGTCGGTCCCGGAAAAAATCTGGCTACACGAAGGGGCGGTCCAATACGCCTCGCTCCCCTACGAAGGGCAAAAGACCGGGGCCTTCCTCGACCAGCGAGACAACCGTCTCTACGCCGAAAGCCTCGCGGCCCGGAAAAAACCCCAGCGCGCCCTCGATGTCTTCTCGTATCACGGCCTCTTCGCCCTGCACATCAGCCAGCACGCCGACGAGGTCATCGCCGTCGACAGCTCGAGGCGCGCCCTCGATCAAGCCAAAGAGAACGCCCGCCAAAGCGGGATCTCGAATATCCGCTTTCTGGAGGCCAACGCCTTTGACCTCCTGAGAAGCCTTGAAAAGGCGCGCGAACGCTTCGACCTGATCGTGCTCGATCCCCCTTCGTTCGCCCGGAAAAAACATGACCTTCCGAAGGCCTTCCGCGCCTACAAGGAGATCAATCTGCGGGCCATGAAGCTCCTCCGGCCCGGCGGGCTGCTCTTGAGCGCCTCCTGCAGCCACCATCTCAGCGAAGCCCACTTCGAAGCGATGCTCAGGGAAGCCGCCGCCGACGTGGGCCGAAGCTTCCAGCTCCTCGCCAAACGATCGCAGAGTTGGGACCACCCCGTTCTCCTCAACGTGCCCGAAACCCACTACCTTAAGTTCGCAGCCCTCGAGGCCTTAACATGAAGGCGATGGAGGAAGAGACCTTAAGCCGCCTCATCGAGCTCGGCCAGCACCTGGTGTGGCGCATCGGCAAGGACGAGCGCGAGGAGGTGCTCGTCGTGCGGGTGGGATTTGCCTCGAAGGTCACCAAGTTCGCCCAGATGCCGAGGCTCCTCGCGTTGACCGACCGCGAAATCGAAACCCTTTCCAAGGCGGGAAAAATCCGCGTGGAATGGGTCGACTGATCGTAAAGGAACGCCATGCGTATCGAGGAAACGCTTCAATTCAAGATCGGCGCCTCGGACCTCGATGAAGCTCAGAAACTCCTCGCCACCCCCGAGGCAACCTTCGCCCACCTCCCCGGCCTGGAAGCCCTTCGTCGCGACGGCCAGATCCTCAAAGGGAAGCTTTGCGGGCACGCCGCCATCTTCGGGCGGATCTGCTTTCCCTTCGCCAGCCGTCTCGTCCTGGGGGAGGAGACGAAGCTCCTCGCGCTGCCCCTGGAGGAAAGCTTCTGGGCCGAACTCGCGGGGACAGGTCGGGCCCGGCCCGACGGCGTCATCTACCAGGTCAAGCTCACCCTCCACCTCGAACTCCCCCAAGGCGAGAAATGGGGCGGGCAGGCCTTCCGCCGCATGGCCGAGGCCGCGATGCAGCGAACGCTGAGGCGCGCCCTGGCCGCCATGGCTGAAAAGGGGGAGGTTGCGCTTTGATAAAGTAAAGCCGCAGGACGCATCTGGAGGTGGAGGTCATGGTAGAAGTACGTTTCCTCGGGCACGCGACCACGCTGATCACTGGTGGAAAGACCACGATCCTCATCGATCCGTTCCTGAGCGGAAACCCGCTGGCGGCGGCGAGCGCGGATGAGGTCTCCGCCGATCTCATCGTCGTCACCCACGCCCACGGCGATCACTGGGGTGACACGGTGCCAATTGCGAAGCGCACCGGTGCGCTCGTGGTCTCGACCTTTGAAATCGCCAGTCGCGCGAGCCAGGAAGGGGCGAACTCGTGGGCCATGAACATCGGCGGACGTTACGACTTTGACGGCGGCTGGCTCAAGTTCTACCCCGCCTGGCACTCCAGTTCGTTCCCCGACGGCAGCTACGGTGGCATGCCGATGGGCGTGGTCATCGAACTCGACGGCAAAAAGATCTACCATGCCGGTGACACCGCGCTCTTTTCCGACATGGCGCTGATCGGCGAAGCCGGCATCGACCTGGCCTTGCTCCCCATCGGCGACACCTTCACCATGGGCCCGGAAGACGCGCTTAAAGCGCTCGAACTCATCAAGCCCCAAAGAGTGGTCCCCATCCACTACAACACCTTCCCCCCGATCCGCCAAGACGGGGATGCCTTCGTCGCCAGGGCCTCGGCGCTGGGGTTTGACGGCGTCGCGCTGAAACCCGGCGAGTCGGTTCATCTATAAGTCAGCGCGTCCAACCGGAAGTTGCAAGGAGCCCATCATGGAACCCGTTTGGTATCCCAGCGAGGCCTACACCCGAGGCAGTCATCTCGAAGCCCTGATGCGAAGACTCGGAGTGGGCGACTACGACGCGCTCTACCGGCTCTCCATCGAACAGCCCGACCGATTCTGGGCAGAAACGCTCTCCGAGCTCGGCATCGAGTGGTTCGAGCCCTACCAGGCCTTCGTCGATATGAGCCGGGGACCGGCGTGGCCGAGCTGGTTCGTCGGCGGCAAGCTCAACCTTTCCCACATCGCCGTCACCCAGCACGCGCGGGGCCCTCTGGCCCAGCAGCTCGCGGTGGTCTGGGAAGGCGAGGATGGCCGCATTTCCCGGCTCACCTACCGGGAGCTCGAACAGCAGGTGGCCCAGGCGGCCAACGGCCTTTTAAGCCTCGGGATCACGAAAGGGGATCGGGTCGGGCTCTTTCTGCCCATGATCCCTGAAACCGCGGTAGCGGCGCTCGCGCTGGCCAGGATCGGGGCCATCCTGGTGCCGATCTTCTCCGGCTACGGCCCGGAAGCCGCGGCCACCCGCCTCGCCGATGCCGGGGCCAAGCTGCTCATCACCGCCGACGGTTTCTTCCGCCGCGGCCGGGTTGTGGCCATGAAACCGATCGCTGATCAGGCGGCCCGTATCGCCGGCACTCCGAAGATCCTGGTCGTCCAGCGGCTGGGGATGGAGGTGCCCTTCGAGAGCGGCCGGGACGTGTGGTGGCACGAGGCGGTCGGGTCCCAGCCCGCCCAGGCGCCGACCGAGGCCATGGAGAGCATGGATCCCTTCATGCTCATCTACACCTCGGGGACCACCGGCCGACCAAAGGGCACCGTCCATTACCACGCGGGCTTCCCGCTCAAGGCGGCCCAGGACATGGCCCACCTCTTCGACCTCAGGCGCGGTGAGGTCATGTTCTGGTTCACCGACATCGGCTGGATGATGGGGCCCTGGGCCATCTTCGGCAGCCTCATCCTGGGCGCCACCGTTTTCCTCTACGAGGGCGCCCCCGACTACCCGGGCCCCGACCGCCTGTGGGCCCTGATCGAGCGTCATGGCATCACCCACCTCGGCATCTCCCCCACCCTGGTCCGGGCCCTGATGCCCTTCGGGACCGAACCCATCGAGCGCCACGACCTTGGGAGCCTGCGCATCATGGGTTCCACGGGCGAACCGTGGAACCCCGAGCCCTACCTTTGGTTTTTCGAAAACGTCGGTGGTAGACAAAAGCCGATCATCAACTATTCCGGCGGTACCGAGGTCTCGGGCGGGCTGCTCGGGTGCACTGTCTTCCGCCCCATCAAGCCCACCGGCTTCAATACCGCCGTTCCCGGCATCCACGCCGCTGTCTTGGACGAAGAAGGCCAGCCGGTCACGAATCGGGTCGGCGAGCTGGCGGTCCTCGCCCCCTGGCCGGGCATGACCAAGGGTTTTTGGAAGGACCCAGACCGCTACCAAAAAACCTATTGGCACCGCTTCGAGGGCGTTTGGGTCCACGGCGACTGGGCGCTCGTCGACGACGAGGGTCACTGGTTCATCCTCGGGCGGTCCGACGACACGCTGAAAATCGCCGGCAAGCGCGTTGGGCCGGCCGAGGTTGAGTCGGCGGCGGTCGAGCACCCGGCGGTGAAGGAAGCCGGAGCCATCGGCGTGCCCCACCCGGTCAAAGGCGAGGCCGTGGTCGTCTTCGCCGTCCTCAACCCGGGGTTTGAGCCGAGCGACACCCTGGCCCAGGAAATTCGGGCCCGCGTGGCCGATGTGCTGGGGAAACCGCTGAAGCCGGAGAAGGTGGTCTTCGTCCCCGATCTCCCGAAGACCCGGAACGCCAAGGTTATGCGGCGATTGATCAAAGCCGCCTACCTGGGCGAGGACACCGGCGACACCTCGGCGCTGGAGAACCCGGAAGCGCTGGACGCGATCCGGGCCGCAAGACCGGCGCAGGACTAACGGGGCATGTTCCCGCCGCCCCCGCCCCTTGGCGGGGGCGCGGCCGTCGGGGGACGTCCCCTTCGGTTAGGCTATGGCCGTGGAGTTTGACCCTGCACTCAAGTCCCAAGCCGACGCCGTACGCGGCTTGCTGGCCGAAGCCCTCGAGGTCCTGGCCGGACTCGGGAGCGATGCCGGCCCGATTCGCCAGGCCCTCCTCGACCTCGAGGGCCCTTTTCTAATCGTGGCCGCGGGCGAGTTCAACTCGGGAAAATCCAGCCTGCTGAACGCCCTTTTGGGGGAGGATATCCTTAAGGAAGGGGTCACCCCGACCACCGATCGCATCCTGCTCCTCGCTTACGGGCCCAGCGAATCCACCTCACCCGAACCCGACCTCGCCGTCGTCACGCACCCCCATCCCCTGCTCAAGATGCTCCGGCTGGTCGATACCCCGGGGACCAACGCCGTCATCGAGCGGCACCAGATCCTCACCGAACGTTTCCTCCCCCGGGCCGACCTCATCCTCTTCGTTACCAGCGCCGACCGCCCCTACACCGACAGCGAGCGCAACTTCCTCAAGCTCATCCGTTCGTGGGGAAAGAAGGTCGTGTTGGTGGTGAATAAGGCCGACCTTTTGAATGAGACCGAGCAGGAGGAGGTCCACCGCTTCGTCGAGACGCAGGCGGAAAGGACCCTCGACCACCGTCCCCCCGTCTTCCTGGTCAGCGCGAAGACCGGCCAGGGCCTCGCCGACCTCGAGGCCCACATCCAGCACGTGCTCCGGCACGAGGCGGCGAGGATCAAACTCGGATCCCCCCTGGGGGTGCTCATCAAGCTGCTCGATGCGGCCCGGGCCGACCTCACATCCCAGGCGGAAGAGGTCCAGGAGGCCCTGAAGCGCTGCCAGGCCCTCAAGGCGCTCCTGGAACGCCACGAGCGGCAGACCCGCGAGGACATCAGGGGGAAGATCGCCGAGCTTTCCCAAGCCTTCCGCGAAGTGGAGGCTCGAGGTGAGCGGTGGTTTCGCGAGACCGTCCGCCTCGGGCGCATCTTCGACCTCCTCAACGCCACCAAGGTGCAAAAGAGCTTCGAGCGCGATGTCCTCGGCGATCTCGAACGCACGCTCGGCACCGCTTTTGCCGAGAGCCAGACCTGGATCGCCCGCCGGGAGCGCGACCTCCTGGCCGCCGCGCTCGATCTCCTGCAGGGGACCTCGCCCAAGGCGGAAGAAGACCTTTTGGACCTCGAGGCCACGCTCAAAGACGCCTTGGACGCTTTCTCGCCCGAGGCCGAGTCGGCGCGGGTGCAATCGCAGGTCGAGGCGGCGCTCAGGGCCACAGCGCTCGCCGAAGTCGGTGCCGTGGGCCTCGGCGCCACCATCGCCCTCGCCCTCCACGGGCTGGCCGCCGACATCACCGGCCTCACCGCAGGGGTGGCGGCAGCCATTTTGGGGCTCTCGGTGTTGCCGCGGCGGCGCGAGGCGGCTTTCCAAAAATTCAAAGCCCGCCTCGCCGACCTCGAGCAGAGCGTGACCGAGGCCCTGGAGCAAGCACTGGAATCTGCGATCCGGGAAGCCAGCGAACGCTTCCAAGGGATCTACAGCCCCGCCTGCGCAAAGGCCCAGGCCGAGGCGGAACGCTCCCAACGCCTACGGGCCAAGCTCGCCGAACTGGAAGATCGGGCCCGGGCGCTGCAAGCCGCGCTGTCGCGCTGAGCAAGCGACGGCGGGGCGCCGCAGGGGGCCCCGCCGTTTTTCGCGTTTGCTTCAGGCGATGCGGGCCTCGAGGTATTCGCGCTCGCCCTCGATGATCATCCTGGCTTCTTCGGGATCCTTGGGGTACTCCTTACCTCGGTTGATGAGGTAGGTTTCGTAACGGCCGATTTCAAAGGCTTCCGCCAGCCGGTCCACCGCCTTTTTAATGTCGAAGTCCTTGCAGGAGAAGATGTCAACGCTGATGAAGCGCCGCTCGGGAAAGGTGTGGATCGCGATATGCGATTCGGCGATGATCACCACCCCGGTCAGACCAACGTCCTCAGGACGGCTGCCACGGTAATCAAAAACCGCCGGCGGAAGGACCTTGGTCATACCCATTTCTTCCGGAAGCTCGTCGAGAATCTTGTGAATCAGTTCCTTATCCGCCAGCTTTTGGGGGTTGGCCTGGTAGCCGTCGATCATCAGGTGGGGTCCAAAACCGAAGATTTCCAACTCCCTACCTCCTTTCGCCAAGGCGGGTACCCCCCGCTTCTCTAGGGCATTATGGGGGGGTGGGGTTTCGATGTCAAGATTGGGGCCCGCTTCTGTCCAAATCTGAATAGCAAAGAAGAGGGCAGGGGCCAGGAAACCCCTTCGGATTCGACATTCTCAGAGGTTTTAATCAAGAGGGAGTTTTGGGCCTCCACCAGTCAAAATTTCTCCCGCGAGGGCCGACGCCCGATCGGCTATGCCCCCCAGGGGTATAAATGACCCGGCGGGTCATTCCAAGACGGCGCAGGAGCTCGGGCTGCCGCTCCAGGCCTCAAAACAGTACGCTACCTCCCGGGACAACGCCGGGACCTCGGGTATAAACTGGGTCCGGTAAAAGGAGGGGATATGTACCGCGGGAGAGAAGGTCAGTGGGCTTTTTATCTACACAGGATCTCGGGGATCGCCATTCTGCTCTTCTTGCTCTTGCACGTCACCGAGATCTCCAGCGCGATGTTCGGACCCAAATGGTTCAACGCCCTGCTCGCCTTTGAGGAAAACCCGTTTTTCGGTGTCGGCCTGGTGATCGTGGCCGCGCTGGTGCTCTATCACGCTTTGAACGGGCTGCGGATTATCCTCATGGACTTTACGAGCTGGGGTGTGCGCAGCCAGCGTCAGCTCTGGTACGCCGTCTGGACGCTCTATGTGCTCCTCGGGGCACCCCTGTTCTATACCATGCTGAGCCACGTCTTTGGAGGAGGTGAGTGATGGCCCTGCGCGCGCGCCGTTTCGAAGAAGCCAAGCGACTCTCAAGCAACAACCTCGAACTCGCCTGGTGGGTGTTCATGCGGGTTTCGGGGGTTCTCCTCGTTTTTCTCGTCCTCGGGCACCTGTACTTCCGGGCCGTGGCCTTCAACTTCCATCGCGATCTGACCTATGACGTCGTGGCTCAAAACCTCTCGTCGGTGACCTGGAAGTTCTATAACTGGCTGTTGCTCTTCCTCGCGTTCCTCCACGGAACCAACGGACTCCGCTACGTGATCGACGACCACGTAGCCTCAGCACGACTCCGCATCTGGACCAAGACGATCCTTTACACCCTGGTCTTTTTCCTGGTGGTGTTGGGAACGATTTCGCTGTGGGGCTGGGACTACCAGCTTCCTCGCTAGGAGGTCAGGCATGGCGCATCAACACGACGTACTGGTCATCGGTGCTGGCGGCTCGGGACTCACGGCGGCGCTCTATGCCGCGCGCAGAGGCGCGAACGTGGGCGTGATCTCCAAGCTTTACCCCACCCGATCCCACACCGGCGCGGCCCAAGGGGGGATCGGCGCCGCGCTCGGCAACGTCGAGGAAGACCACTGGGAATGGCACATGTTCGACACCGTCAAGGGCGGTGACTACCTGACCGACCAGGACGTGGCCGAAGTCTTCGCCCGTGAAGTCATCGAGGCGGTGATCGATCTCGAGCACATGGGCCTCCCCTTCGACCGTCTGCCCAGCGGCAAGATCGCCCAGCGGAGGTTCGGCGGCCACACCCGTGAGTACGGCAAGGCGCCGGTGCACCGCGCCGCCCACGCCGCGGACCGCACCGGGCACATGATCCTGCAAACCCTCTATCAGCAGTCGGTTAAACACGGCATTACCTTCTACAACGAATTCCACGTCCTCGACGTCATCTTCACCGAGGACGGTCGGGCCATCGGGGTGGTGGCGCTGGAGTTTGCCACCGGCGAGATCCACACCTTCCAGGCCAAGTCGATCGTGATCGCCAGCGGCGGCTTTGGCCGGATGTTCAAAGTCACCTCGAACGCCTTCACCCTGACCGGCGACATGCAGGCCATCCTCTACCGCAAGGGGTGGATCCCCCTCGAGGACATGGAGTTCTACCAGTTCCACCCCACCGGCCTCTACCGGCTGGGGATTTTGGTCACCGAGGGCGCCCGCGGGGAGGGTGGCATTCTCAGGAACGCCAACGGGGAGCGCTTCATGGAGCGCTACGCCCCCACGATCAAGGACCTGGCGCCCCGCGATATGGTGAGCCGGGCCATGTACCTGGAGATCCGCGAGGGGCGTGGCTGCGGCCCCAACAAGGACTACATCTGCCTCGACCTCACCCACCTCGACCCCGAGATCATCGAGAAAAAGCTCCCCGATATCGCCGAGTTCTCGCGGACCTACCTGGGGGTGGACCCGGTCAAGGAGCCGATTCCCGTCGTGCCCACCGCCCACTACGCCATGGGCGGCATCCCCACCACCATTAACGGCGAGGTCATCAAGGACGAGAACAACACCCCGATCCCGGGGCTCTTCGCCGCCGGCGAATCGGCCTGCGTCAGCCTCCACGGAGCGAACCGCCTCGGCACCAACTCCCTTGGCGAGCTCGTGGTCTTCGGCCGCCGGGCCGGCATCGCCGCCGCTCGCTTCGCCCAGCGTGAAACCTTCGTCGACCTGCCGCCGAACGCCACCGAAGCCGCCCGGGAGCTCATCAGCCGCCTCAAGGCCAACGCCAAGGGCGAACCCGCGGCTGCCATCCGCCGCGATCTCCAGGAAACCATGATGGAAAACGCCTCGGTGTTCCGGACCGAGGAACTCCTGGAAAAACAGATCGGCATCCTGAAGGAATTGATGGATCGCTACGAGCGGGTGGTGGTGCAGGACAAGGGCGATCGCTACAACGCCGACCTCATCGACGCCATCGAGCTCGGATTCCTCCTTGACGACGCCGAAGCCGTGGTCCACGCGGCCAAGAACCGAAAAGAGTCGCGTGGGGCCCATGCCCGGGAGGACTACCCCGAACGCGACGACGAGAACTGGCTCAAGCACACCCTGATCTACAAGCGAGGCAAGGGCGAGGTGGAGTTCCGCTACAAGCCGGTGACGATCACCAAGTTCCAGCCCAAGCCGAGAACCTACTGAGGAGGGGGCATGCAGGTCACGCTGAAGATTCTCCGCTACAATCCCGAGAAGGACAGCCGTCCCCACTGGGAAAGCTATCGCCTCGAGGTCGAGCCCATGGACCGCGTGCTCGACCTCCTGCACAAGGTGAAGTGGGAGACCGACGGCACCCTGGCGTTCCGGAAGAGTTGCGGCCACGGCATCTGCGGCTCCGACGCCATGTTGATCAACGGGCGCAACCGCCTGGCCTGTAAGACCCTGGTCCAGGATCTGGGCACCGACACCATCACCGTCGAGCCCATCCGCGGACTCCCGGTCGAAAAAGACCTCATCGTTGACATGCGGCCCTTCTTTGCCGCCTACCGCGCGGTCAAGCCCTGGCTCATCAACGACGAGCCGCCTCCCGAGCGCGAACGCTTGCAAAGCCCCGAGGAGCGGATGCGTTTCGACGAGGGCACCAAGTGTATCCTCTGTGCCGCCTGCACCACCAGCTGCCCGGTCTTTTGGGTCAACGGCACCTACATCGGCCCGGCGGCGGTGGTCCAGGCCCACCGCTTCATCTTCGACTCCCGCGACCAGGGCGCCGCGGAACGCTTCGCCACCTTGGGTTCGACCGGCGGGGTTTGGCGCTGCCGCACCGCCTACAACTGCACCGAAGCCTGCCCCAGGGAAATTCCCGTCACCCAGCTCATCGGTGAGGTCAAGCGGGCCATGATGTTCGGCGAGATGTAAGCGGCGTTCATCGGGAACCCTCAGGCGGGCCCTGCCATGGCAGGGCCCGCCGCTTTCGAAAACGAACGCGAAGCTTCTCCTCCGTCGGCGGCCGCGTTCCCCAGGTCCCGCCTACAAACGGCCCGCCAGGGCGCTCAACGTCCCGTCGATCACGAACTGGACCGCGAGCGCGGCCAGCAGCACGCCCATCACCCGGGTGATCACGTTCACGCCGGTGTGCCCCAAAAGCCGGCTGATCCGGCTGGCGAAGATGAGCGCCACGTAGGCGAGGATCAGCACCACGAAGGCCGCCGCCACAACCACCCAGAGGCCGGCGGCAACGTGACGCCCCTCGCCGATGAGAATCAAAATGCTGGCCATCGCCCCCGGGCCAACCAGGAGGGGGATCGCAAGGGGAAAAACGCTGATGTCCTCGCGTTGCCGGGCCTCTTCCTCCTCCTCCGGTGTCTCGCGGATTCGGCTCGCGAAGACCATCTCCACGGCGATCTTAAAGAGCAACAGCCCGCCCGCGATCCGGAACGCCCCCAGGCTAATCCCCAGGTAGCGCAGGAGCGACTCACCGAAAAGGCCGAAGAAGACCAGGAGCAAGGCGCCGATGCCAACCGCCTTCACCGCGATGCGGGCCTGCTCCCGTTCCGGCCGGTCCCCGGCCAGGGCCACGAAGACCGGAGCCAGTCCGACGGGGTCCATGACCACGAGGAGGGTCATGAAGGCCTTGACCGCCAGGGTTAGAGTGTCCAGAACCGCCTCCCTATCACCCAGAGCGCTAAACGAGGAGTCCCTCGAAGTAGCTGAGGAGGCTCCGGGCCTCGGACGCCCCCCGGGCCACGACCAAGATGGTGTCGTCGCCAGCGAGCGTGCCCACGATGTCGTCGTTTTTGAGTTTGTCGATCAAGAGCGCGATCCCGGCCGCGTGACCGGTCGAGGTCCGAACCACGATGATGTTCTCGCCTCGATCAATGTCCTGGACGAATTCCTTGAACTGACGCCGGAGCTCGGCCTCGACGTCCTCCTCGAGCTCGATCGGCGCCAGCGCGTATTTATGCTTCCCTTTGCCGAGCGGCACCCGGACCAGGCGCAGCTCGCTGATGTCCCGGCTCACCGTCGCCTGGGTCACGTTGAACCCCTCCTGGCGCAACCGCTCCACGAGTTCAGCCTGGGTCGATATCTCTTCTCGGGCAACGATCTCCTGAATCTTCTTGTGACGCATTTCTTTATTGGGCATCAGACATACCTCCTCACGACAGTTCGACGTAAGCCTGACAGGCTTTCTTTCCGAAGATTATACGTGCTGCTGTATAGATCCGCGAACCCGGTCGAGGATCCGGTCCGCGAGTTCTCGCTTCGATGCCAGCCCCAGCGACTCGGTGCGGCCATCGGGGTAGACGACGACGATCCGGTTGGTATCGGCGCCGAAGGCGGTCTCGGGCCGGGTCGGGTGATTGAGGCAGATGAAGTCGAGGTTCTTCCGCCTCACCTTGGCAAAGGCACGGTCCAACCCTTGGCCGGTTTCCATGGCGAAGCCGACCAGCACCCGGCCCCCTTTGCGAGCTCCGAGCTCGGCGAGGATATCCGGGTTCGCCACCAGGTGAAGGGTCTTTTCACGCCCCGACTTGGCCTCTTTCTCCGGAAGTTTCTCGGCCGGACGCCAGTCGGCCACCGCCGCCGCCATGATCACCGCGTCGCTCTGTTCGAAGTGGTCCAGCACGGCCTGGCGCATCTGGAGCGCGCTCTCCACCCGCACCAGGTTCACATCGAAAGGCGCCGGAAGGGCCGTGGGCCCGCTCACCAAAACCACCTTCGCCCCCCGATCCCGGGCCGCCTCCGCCAACGCGAACCCCATCTTTCCCGAGGAGGGGTTGGAAAGAAAACGCACCGGGTCGAGGTGTTCGCGTGTCGGCCCAGCGGTGACGAGGACGCGCAGGCCCTCGAGGTCCTTCGGCGCCAGCGCCCGGCGCACGTGGGCCACGAGGTCCTCGGGCTCGACCATCCGCCCAAGGCCCTCCGCCTCGCCCACCGACGCCATGGCCCCGTGGACGGGGCCGGCAAAGCCATGGCCCATCGCCTCCAACTTGCGGACGTTGGCCTGGGTGGTGGGGTGGTGCCACATCTCGGGGTTCATCGCCGGGGCCCAGAGCACCCGTCGGGCACCGCCCACGATGGTCGCGGTGAGCAAATCCTCGGCCAGTCCAGTGGCGGCGCGCGCCAGAGCCGCCGCCGTCGCCGGAGCGACCAGGACCAAGTCGGCCCAGGCGGCGAGATCGAGGTGCAACGCCCGGCCGTGGGGTTCAAACCAGCGGGTCTCGGTCGCCACCTCGTTCCCGCTGGCCAGGGCCAGCGCCGCCTCGGTGGTAAAAGCCAGGGCCCTGGGGCTGGCGAGCACCCTGACCGCGTAGCCCGCCTCCAGCAAACGGCGGACGACGAACGGCGACTTCATCGCCGCGGCGCCGCCCCCGACCGCCACCAGGACCCGATGAGCCAAGGTTACCCCTCCTCTGTGACCTCGGGATAGAGCTGATCGAGGAGCCGGCTGAGCTTATCCTCCGGCACCAGGTTCTCGCCAATGGTGAGCTCGCCGGTCGCCAGCTCTTTAAGCGCCCAGGTCACGGGGTTGGGATCGGGGACCTCGCCCTCGTAGGTGCGCATCTTCGGCCATGCCTTCGGCTCGAGCACGGTGTTCTTAAAGCTGTATTGCAAAAGCTGCCGTGCCCTTTTCGCCACCACGACCGTGAGCCGGTACTTCGAATCAACCAGGCCCAGCAATTGATCAATGCCCGCTTCCGCCATCTTGGATCATCCACCTTTCCATCTCCGCCAGCTCGGCCTCCAGTTCGGGGCTTCGCTCGGCGGCTTTTTCAAGCGCGTTTTCCATTCGCCAGGGTCGGAGCCGCTCGGCACGAATGATTTCAACCAGCCGTTCCACCGCCTCCTCGAGGACGTCGTTGACCACCACATAGTCGAAGCCGACCTCGAGGGCGGTCGTAATCTCCCGCTCGGCACGCGCCAATCGGCGCTCGATCTCCCGGAGCTTTTCCTCGTTCAAGGCCTTGCTGCGAACGATCAACCTTCGGCGCAGTTCGCTCAAGGAAGGGGGGATGATGAAAATGAACACCGCGGGAATCCCCAGCTTGGGGGCCATGGCCTTGACCTGCTTCGCTCCCTCAACCTCGATCTCGAGCAACACGTCCTCGCCTTGCGCCAGGTGCCGCTCAACCGGTGCCCGAGGGGTCCCGTAGTAATTCCCCACGTACTCCGCGCTCTCCAAGAACGCACCCTTGGCGCGCATGTCGAGGAACGTCGATCGATCGACGAACCAGTAATCGACCCCGTGGCGTTCACCGGATCGGGGCGGTCGGGTGGTCATGGAGATGGAGTAATAGAGCTTGACGCGCTCCATCAAACGCTCGCGTAGCGTACCCTTGCCAACCCCAGAAGCCCCAGTCATGACGAACAACGTGCCCTTGGCCACCCTACCTCCAAGCGGAACCATCCTAACAAAGGCCCATTCAAGGCACAACAAGCCTCTGGGGTCTCCGAGCAAACATCCATACCCTTGCACATAAGGTCACCGGGGGTTTAGAATGCAAGAAATCGAAAGCGAGCAACATGAAAGAAAAGAAGCACAAAGTGCCGCTCACGGCACAGCGGCGGCGGATGATTCTCGAACGGCTGCGGGAAGCCGGACAGGTGAAGACCTCGGAACTCTCGGAGCTCTTCGGGGTATCCTCGATGACAATCCGCAACGATCTCAACGCGCTGAGCGCTGCCGGCGCCCTGGTGCGCACCCACGGGGGCGCGGTCACGAATATGCCGCTCGCCAACGAGCCATCGTACAAAGATAAAGAGGCGCGTCACAGCGCAGAAAAAGCACGAATCGGCCGTGCCGCCGCCCGCCATCTCGAGGACGGCATGGTGGTGTTCATCGGCAACGGCACCACCACCATGCAGCTCATTCGCGCCCTGGGGCCGCGCCGACTACGGGTCTTTACCAACGCGATCAACCACGCGGGAGCGCTGCTGGAGAAAGACGGCGTCGAGGTGTACGTTGTGGGCGGTTACCTGCGGAGCGTCTCCCTCGGAATGGTGGGCGGACTGGCCCGTCGGGCCCTCGAGGGCATCTATTTCGACCTGGCCCTGATCGGGGTGAACGGGATCTCGCTCGAGCACGGGTTCACCCTGCCCTCGCTCGAAGAGGCCGAGATCATGGCCGAGGTCGTTCACCGCGCCCAGTCGACGATCGTCCTCGCCGACCATAGCAAGTTCGGGGTCGTCACCCACGGCCGGCTGGCGGGCCTTGAGGATGTTGAGCGGATCATCACCGACCGCGCCCCGCCGCCGCCGCTGAAACGCGCCCTGAACGAGCTCGAGATCGAGCTGGAGATCGTAGGGGGGTGAGAGCGAAAAAACACGGTCGGCCAGAAAGGACTCAGGAACTCGCCTCATTTGAGGAAAGGAGCAAGTGATGCAACGACCCTCGCGCGCGTTCGCGCTCGCGCTCGCCAGCCTGAGCCTCGGATTCGGTCTGGCGCTGGCCCAAAAAGTCGAGATTACCTGGTGGCATGCCATGTCGGGGTCCCGCCTCAAAGTCGTCGAGGCCATCGTCGATGAGTTCAACGCCACCCACCCCAATATCCAACTCAACGCCCTCTACACCGGCAAGTACGCCGAGACCCTCACCAAATACGTCGCCGCCTTTCGCACCGGCAACGCCCCCAACCTGGTCCAGGTCTACGAGGTCGGGACCCAGACCATGCTCGACAGCGGGGCGATCATCCCCGTCTACGAAATTCCAGGCATGCTGGGGGAAACCTGGGACTGGGCCCAGTACGTGATCCCCATTACCAACTACTACTCAACCAACGGAAAGCTCTGGTCAATGCCCTTCAACTCCTCGACCGCGATGCTCTACTACAACAAAGACCTCTTCAAAAAGGCGGGGCTCGACCCGGAAAAACCACCCACCACCTGGAAAGAAGTCGAGGAATACGGCAAGAAGCTGGTCGAGAGTGGGGTGGTCGACCACGCGCTTTCCTTCGGCTGGCCGGGGTGGATCTTCGAGCAGATGTTCGCCTACCATAACCAGCTCTTCGCCGACCACGAAAACGGCCGCAATGGCCGGGCGGAAAAGGTGCTCTTCAACGGCCCCTTCGGCCAGATGGTCCTCGAGACCTGGGCCCGCCTGGCGAGGGAAAAGGTCTTCCTCTACGGCGGCCCCGAATACTCGGCCAACACCGCCTTCGTCTCGGGGCAGATCGCGATGCTGATCCAGTCGACGTCGTCGCTCGCCGGCATCGAAAAGGGCGCGAGTTTCGAAGTCGGCACCACCTTCCTGCCGCGATTCGAGGGGTATCCTCGAGGCAACTCGGTCATCGGCGGCGGCAGTCTTTGGGTGACCAAGGGGCAGAGCAAAGAGGAGCTCGCCGCGGTCTGGGCCTTCCTCAAGTTCCTGGCCAAAAAGGAGATCGCCGTCAAATGGCATAAGGGCACCGGTTATTTCCCCACGATCAACGCCGCGGTCCAGGAGCTCCTCAACGAAGGGTGGTTCAGCAAGGATCAAAACTACCTCACCGCCTTCTTGCAAATCCTCTCCGGCCGCCGCGACACCCCAGCCGCCACCGGGGTCCGCCTCGGCCCCTTCGTGCAAATCCGCGAAATCGAACGGGCCGCCATCGAGAAAGCGGTCTCGGGCGTCCTCTCACCCAAAGCCGCCCTCGACGAAGCCGCCCAGAAGGCCAATCAGCTACTCAAGCAGTACAACGAGCTCCACTAGCCCCTTTGCCTGGCGCCGCGAGCGGCGCCAGGCAAAGAAAGGAACGTCATGCAGGACGAGCGATTCCCGGGTCATCCGCTTTTGCCCTACCTCCTCATCCTGCCCTCGGTGGCAGTGATCGTGGTCTTTCTCATCGTCCCCTTCGCCCAAAGCGTATGGGGTTCGTTTTTTGTCACCTCTCCCTTTGGAACCAAGACCATCTACGTGGGCCTGCGCAACTACCTCGAGCTCTTTCAATCCAGCGACTACATGAAAAGCGTGGTCGTCACCCTCTACTTTTCCGCCTTCGTGGTCGTGGTCGGACTGGGCGCGTCGTTGGCCATCGCCCTCCTCCTCAACCAGAAAATCCAGGGGGTGGGGTTTTACCAGATCGCACTGATCTGGACCTACGCGCTCTCCCCTGCCGTTGCCGGAACCATCTGGGCGCTGCTCTTTGCCCCCGCCACCGGGCTCGTGCCCTACCTCGTAGGCCGGATCATACCCGGCTACACCCTCAACTGGATGACAAACGGTACCTTAGCCCTTCTCGTGGTCTCCGCCGCCGCGACCTGGAAGATGCTCGGCTACAACATCGTCTTTTTCCTGGCAGGATTGCAGAACATCCCCGAAGAATTGCTCGACGCGGCGCGGGTTGACGGGGCCGGACCGTGGCTGACCTTCCGCCACATCACCTTCCCCCTTTTGAGCCCGACCACCACCTTTCTGCTCTTCATGAACATGCTCTACGCGTTTTTCCAGGTCTTCGGGCTCATCGACATCATGACCCAGGGCGGGCCGGGTGACGCCACCAACCTGCTGGTCTATAACCTCTACCGCGACGCCTTCATCCACCTCCAGTCGGGAAGAGCCGATGCCCAGTCGGTCATCATCTTCGTGGTCATCGCCGTGGCCGCCACCCTCCAGCTCCGAGCGGCGACCAAGAAGGCGGCCTACGCCCGCTAAGGAGGCAGCGTGACACGGAAACGCACCCTCACCATGCTGACCCACGCCGCCCTCATCCTGCTGGTGGCGGTGCTGGCCTTCCCGGTTTTCTACGCCATCGTGACCAGCACCCTCAGCTTTCGGGAAGCCTACCAGTATCCGCCGCGCCTCGTACCCGGGACCCAGTTCCTGGAAAACGTGCGTGAGGCCTGGGTCAGGGCCAGCTTCGGACGGCTCTTTTTCAACAGCGTGTTCATTTCCCTCGTGGTCTCGGTGGTCAAGATCATCCTCTCGCTCCTCGCCGCCTTTGCCTACACCCACTTTCGCTTCCGGGGCAGGGGGTTGCTCTTTGGCATGAGCATGATCACCCAGATGCTGCCCCTGCCGGTGCGAATCCTGCCCACCTACGAGCTGATGGCGGACTTCCGCTGGATCAACACCTACTGGGCGCTGACGGTGCCCTTTTTCGCCAGCACCACCGGCATCCTCCTCTTCCGGCAGTTCTTCCTCACCGTCCCTCGCGAACTCAGCGACGCCGCTCGCGTGGACGGGGCCACGCCGATGCGCTATTTTTGGCAGATCCTGGTGCCGATCTCCCGCACCAACATCGCCGCGCTCTTCGTCATCGAGTTTGTTTTCATGTGGAGTCAGTACCTCTGGCCGCTCATCGTCACCACCACCAAGGAGATGCGCGTGGTTCAGATCGGCCTCAAGATGCTCATCGCCAGCGAGCAGATTGCCCCAGAGTGGAACGTGATCATGGCCGGTACCGTGATCGCCATGCTGCCGCCGCTCGTCGTCCTGCTCGCGCTTCGCAAGAGTTTTGCCCAGGGCATCGCCATGCAATCGGAGAAGTAGGTGGTTATGGGCATACGCGGCTATCTGATCGATCTCGATGGCACCGTTTACCTGGGCGACCGGCTGATTCCCGGGGCGAGGGAAGCGCTCGCTCAGCTGCGCATGCGGGGAAGGCGTTTGGTTTTTCTCTCCAATAAACCCCTGGCGTCACGCGCCGCCTACGCGGAAAAGCTCGAGCGGCTGGGGATCGAGGCGCAGGCATCCGACATCATCCACTCTTCCTACGTCATGGCGCGCTACCTGGCAAAACGCGCCCCTGGCGCCAAGGTCTTCGCCATCGGTGAACCACCACTTATTCGGGAACTTTGCGAGGCGGGGCTCTACCCCTGCAACGACCCGGAGGCGATCGAGTACGTGATCGCCGCCTTCGACCGGACCTTCAATTATGAAAAGCTCAACATCGCTTTCCAGGCGATCCGCCGCGGTGCCCACTTCGTCGCAACCAACCCCGACCCCACCTGCCCGGTGGAAGGGGGCGAAATCCCCGATGCCGCCGCGGTGATCGCGGCCCTCGAGGCCACCACGGGCAAGCGCGTCGAAGCCGTGGTCGGGAAGCCTTCGATCCACACCGCACAGGTCGCGCTGGAGCGCCTCGGTCTCACCGCCGACGAAACCGCCATGGTCGGCGACCGGCTCGCCACCGACATCGCCCTGGCCAAAAAGGCGGGGATGCTGGGCATTCTCACGCTCAGCGGCGTCACCACCCCCGAGGCGCTCTCAACGGCCGAACCCCGCCCCGACCACGTCATCGAAAGCATCGCCCAGCTGCCCGAGCTCGACCTCGAGTTGGCGGAAAAGTCTATCCCTCCAGGCGCGCCTTGATGAGCGACTGGACCTTTTGGGGATCCGCCCGCCCCTTCGTCCTTTGCATCACCTGGCCCACGAAGAATCCGAGCAATCCGGTCTTGCCCGCTTTGTAAGCGGCCACCTTTTCGGGAAAAGCACGCAGCACATCATCCACCAGGGGCGAAAGCGTCGCCTCGTCGGTGATCACGGTCAGCCCCTCTTCGGCGACGATGGCCGCCGGCTTCCGGCCGCTTTCCTGGGCCTTTTGCAAGGCCTCTTTCACGATACGGGCGCTCACTTGGCCCTCGGCCAGCAAGCGCAGAATCTCCGCCAGATCCTCCGGCCGGACCCGGTTTTCGCCCCGGCGCAAGAAGGGGCCGATCTCGTGGACCACCCAGGGAGCGACGGTCTTTCGCGGAAGGTCAAAGACGGCCTCGAGGTACCGGCCCAATTCCGTCTCCCGGGCCAGGATCAGCGCCTCCTGCTCGCCGACCCCCTGGGCCAGGTAGCGCTCGAATCGAACCCGTGCCTCCGGGGTGAGTTCGGGCGGGTGCTTCGCCTCCGGACCCGCTTTTTTGACCGTGGTTTTCCTGGGCCTTTCTGCCCTTTCGCGCCGGGCCCAGGTATCCTTGAGGGTCACGATACGGTTAAAGACCAGCCGGGCGTCGGTCGAGTCCACCGGATCCCGCCAGAAATACCCCAGGCGCTCAAACTGATAGCGGGTGTCGGGTGGATCGTCCTTCACGCTCGGTTCAATAAAGCCCTGTTTGACCTCGAGGGATTCGGGGTTGTAGGCGGCGAGGAAGTCGGGCAGCTCGTCGGGATGGGGCACCCGGAAGAGGCGGTCCACGAGGCGAAACTCGGCCGGCAAGCCATAACGCGCGCTCACCCAGTGAATGGCCCCCCGCACCTTGATCCCCGCGGGGTTTTTCCCGAGCGTGTCTTTGAGCACGCGGCCTTTCAGGGCGACGACCTCGCCGCGATCATCCCGCACCGCCTCGTCCACCACCACCACGTAGGCGTGGCGGAGCCGGGTGGCCCAGCCCAGGGCCAAACGCTTCCACCCCTTGGGCGGCTCGAGGGCAAAATCGCCCCGTTCAACGTAGATCTCCCGGGTCAGGGGGATCCTCCGCGAACCTTCCTTCCCCACATCCGGGGGAAAGTAAGGTGCCTCGATCCACTCCTCGCCTTCGACGTTGGTCAGAACGAGTTTAAGCGGCTCGAGCACGGCCATAACCCGGGGTGCCACCGCGTTCAGGTCGTCGCGGATCGCCCACTCCAGGAGCGCGATGTCGACGGTCCGGTCAGTGCGGCTGATGCCCACCTTCTGGACGAAACGCCGGATGGCCTGGGGGCGAACGCCGCGCCGCCGCAACCCGGAAAGGGTGGGCATGCGGGGATCGTCCCAGCCCGAAACCAACCCGCCCTCGACGAGCTTCGCCAGCTTGCGCTTGGAGACCACGGTGTACTCAAGACTGCGGCGGCCGAACTCGATCTGCTTGGGGCGGGGCCACTCGGGCAAACCGCAGCAACCGGCCAGAGTTTCGACCAGCCAGTCGTAGACGGCTCGGTTCTCGATGAACTCCGACGAACAAAGCGAGTGGGTCACGCCCTCGATGTAGTCGGAAAGGGGGTGGGCAAAGTCGTACATGGGGTAGATGCACCACTTCGCACCGGTGCGGTAGTGTTCGGCGTGAATGATGCGGTAGAGGATGGGGTCCCGGAGCTTCATGTTGGGTGAGGCCATGTCGATCTTGGCCCTGAGGACGTGGGCCCCCTCCTCGAATTCCCCGTCCCTCATCCGCCGGAAGAGGTCGAGGTTCTCCTCCACGCTGCGGTCGCGGTAGGGGCTGGGGATGCCCGGGCGGTCGGGCGTCCCCCTGTATTCGCGGATCTTTTCCTCGGGAAGCGAGTCCACGTAGGCCTTCCCCATCTTGATCAACGCCTCGGCCATCTCATAGAGCCGGTCGAAGTGATCGGAGGCGTAATAGAGGTGCGTGCCCCAATCCCAACCTAACCAGCGCATATCGCTGACGATCGCTTCCACGTACTGGGCCCGCTCGGTCAACGGGTTGGTGTCGTCCAGGCGAAGGTGGCAGCGCCCCTGGTAGTCGGCGGCGATGCCGAAATCGATGAAGCTGGCAATGGCATGCCCGATGTGGGGATACCCATTGGGCTCGGGTGGAAAACGGGTGACGATGAGGTCGTACCTCCCGCTTTTAAGGTCCTCGTCGATGATCTCGGTGATGAAGTTAGGCGGAACCAGTCGCGCCTCGTCACTTGGAATCCCCGAACGCGGCATGGGACTATGTTAAGCGAAGGGCCGGGCGCGCGCCCGGCCCTTCGCTGAATCACCGCTTTGACCGCGGTGGAAGCTTTACCCGCACTTGCTCCAACCGCAGACCTCGCAGGTGAGGCAGCCATCCTCGACCTTGACCGGCCCCCCGCACTCGGGGCAGGCACGCCCGTGGTGAACCTGATCCTGAACCACGCCCACCTCGACCTTGAGGGGCTTTTGAACGACCCTGGCCACCGCCTGCTTCAGGGGATGGCGGTCGCCGTTCATGATCTTGAGGCTCTGCTCGAGGGCCAAAGCGATGAGATCGCCTTTCGAGGCCACGAACTTCTTGTAATAGCTCCCGTAGAGCCCGCCGTTGATGCCCCGCAAGGTATGGATGATGGCCTCGGGTGGAACCCCGTACTGCAGGGCGATTGAGACCACCCGGCCGAGCGCCTCGGCGTCGGCGTTCTGCTCGTCGCCGGCCTTGCCGGTGGTCAGAATGACCTCGATGGGATGCGACCCCTCCATATTGACCGTCACCAAATAGGAATAGCGCGTCCCATCGGAGGCCGTGAGCTTGACCATGTCGGTAAAACCGAAAAGCCGACCCGTCCGCTCGAAAACGGGTTTGCCAAACGCCCGGGTGGGAACGCCACCGCTCGTCTTCGCTACGTCGGCTTCTTTGCCCTCGTCCTTCTTGCTGGTGCTGATCACCTGGTGTTCGCGGCTGCCGTCGCGGTACACGGTGATCCCTTTGCACCCGGTCCGCCAGGCCTCGGTGTAAGCCGCTTCCACGTCCTCAACGCTCGCCTCGCGCGGGAGGTTGATGGTCTTGGAAAGCGAGTTGCCGGCGTAGTCGGCCTCATCAAACGCGCGCTGCACCACGCCCTGCATACGCACGTGGTCGAGCGGGTGAACGTCGTGGGCGCATTTGAAGACCTTCTGCAGTTCTTCGGGAACGAAAAAGAGCCCCTGTACCGAGCCGTGATTTTCCTGGATGGCCTCGGTCACCTTGTCCCAGTCCCATCCCCCCTCCCCGTCGCTCAAGTCGGGGTGAGGCGGGTGCTTTTCGAGGAGCTCTTTGAACAGCGGGTGGATAAGGGCTTTGTACTCCCCACCGATCCGCCGCCACACAAAAGGCGCGAACACCGGCTCGATGCCCGAAGAAACCCCCATCAACATGCTGGTGGTCCCGGTGGGCGCCACGGTCAGCAGCGCGACGTTGCGCCGGGGCCGGACCCCGAGCTTTTGAAAATACGGCTCGTGTTCCTGGTAGAGGGGGAAGACGCCCCGCTCCTCGGCCAGAGCCTCCGAGGCCTTCACCGCCTCCTCCCGCATCGCGCTCATGATCTCGTACACCCGGTCGCGAGCCGCCTGGGTATCGTAGGCCAGCCCCATCTTGATGAGGGCGTCGGCAAGGCCCATGACCCCAAGGCCGAGCCGGCGCAAGCGCTGGGATGCCTGGCGGTTATCCTCGAGGGCGAACCTGTTGACCTCGAGGACGTTGTCCAAAAACCGCACCGCGGTGTGGACGTCCCGCCGGAAGCTGGCCATATCGAAACGCCCTTCCTCGTCCACGTAGGCGGCCAGGTTCATGGCCCCGAGGTCGCAGGGCTCGCCAACGGTGAGGGGAATCTCACCGCAAGGGTTGGTGGCCCGAATCTGCCAGCGCTGACCCAGCCCTTTGAGCGCCGACTTCTCGTTGACCCGGTCGATGAAGATGAGGCCGGGCTCACCGGTTGCCCAGGCATGCCAGGCGATCTCGTGCCAGATCCAGCGGGCGGGAAC
Source organism: Vulcanithermus mediatlanticus (assembly GCF_055385885.1). NCBI lineage: Bacteria > Thermotogati > Deinococcota > Deinococci > Thermales > Thermaceae > Vulcanithermus > Vulcanithermus mediatlanticus. The sequence continues at coordinate 278,976 of NZ_AP042385.1, forward strand.
GCCACCCTCATACACGGGAATCGGCCTGGCCCCGTCCTCGCGCTCGCCAAGCTCGGGCACCCGGCCTTGGTAGGGGCCCTCGAGGCGGACCGGGTAGTACTTCCCCGGCACCTCGCGGGGCTCGATCGGCCACAGCCCGTCCTCCTCAAGGACCTTCACAAAGGCGTTGCTGACCAATACCGAAATGTTGAAGGTCGAGATGTCGCCCTCGGCCGCCTCGCGGTCGAGGTCTTTGGCGGTCAGGAAATCGAAGAGGTCGGGGTGCCCAACGTCCAGCGTGGCCATCCCCGCACCCCGGCGCGTCCCCCCCTGGCGAACCACCCGTAGCACCGGCGCGTAAACGTAGCGCAGCGTCGCCACCGGCCCGGCCTCGGGCCCGCCCCGGTTCGCCCACTCGAGGAAGTTGTCGTAGATCTCGACCAGGTAGCTGGTGGGGCCGCTGGCGGTGCCGCCCGAGCTTTTCACGGGCGCCCCCTCGTGCCGGAGCCGAGAAAAGTCCACATGGGGCTCCTCACCGCGCAACGCCAGGCGCGCGGCCTCCGCTGCCACGTCCATGATGCTCCCCATGTCGTCGTCGATCTCGATCACCGCTTCCGGGCGTTCCCGCACGGTCCGGACCCCATATTCCCGGGCCATGGCCGCGAGCTCGGGGGAGACCTGCCCGTAGATCACCCGCGTCCAGTTGCGCACGGCGTGCGGCATCTTCTCGCCGTCGGGGTTACTGCTCGGGCGCATGAGCCCCTTGATGAAGTCCTCGACATCGCGATGATCGGCCCGCATGTAGGCAAACCCGCGGACCATCCCCCAGCGCTTGTCTTCCGATGCCGAGCGGTGCGGGTCGAGGTTGACCCCGTTTCCCCCGCCCACTTTGGTCACCAAAGCCAGCTTCTTGGCGACCTCCATGATGCCTTCCAGGCTCTCCGGAGGGTGATCGGTCGCGCCTTGGACGAAACAGTTGAGCACGTTGCCGTGCGGCGTCGCCGCCCCCGCCAGCACACGCCCGCCCGGACAAAAACGCTTCGAACGCATCAGCGCTTCAAAGGCGCGGGTCCAACGCTCGCGCTCGTCCTCACGTTCTGGCGTGGCCACCCACGCCGCCACGCGGTGGAACATTCCGTAGATGTCGCCATCACCTGGCTGCATGTACTGACGTTTGGCGATGGCCTGGGCGTGTTCGTCGAATGGGGTGTCGCGCATGCCTCTCAGCCTCCTCTTGCTGACGGGCGTCAGCTTAGGCACAACATATAGTTGTGCTCGCTGCTTAGTCTACTATATCTAGTGCCTGCCGGTGTGTGCGCAACCTACAATATCACGGCCAGGGCCAGCCTATGCCCTCCCCCGGGGCACCCGTCACCTCCCCGCGCCCCAGGTGCGGCCTAGAATAGGCATTGGATATCCAATTTGAGCCGGGTGCAGAAGGGAGACCTATGCCGGGCGATACCTGGGAAAGAATCTGGGCGACATGGCTTCTCAGTTTGGTGTTGATCTTTGCCGGCTCTGGCCTTTGGTTTTTGAACACCGCTGGCCTGAACCCAAACCCGCCGGGCCCACAAGTGGTGACCCTGGCCCAATCCACCGCGCCCGGCCTCAAAACCAACATCGTGCGCCTGGGCTGCGGCCTGGTGGCTGTTTTGGCCTTGCTCGGGCTCTATGCCATCTTCTCGGGAGCCGAACCCAAAGCCACCGCGTTCACAGCCGTGGTTTCCGCCCTGGGGGTCATCCTCCTGGAGCACATCCTCACGACCGTGGCCCCGCCCGGATAAGGGGGCGGCCCACTCCTGGAACGCTGGACAAACGGACGAATTGGCGCTAGCATAATCGCGGGCGCGTGGGGCCGTAGCTCAGCTGGGAGAGCGCCTGAATCGCACTCAGGAGGTCAGGGGTTCAAGTCCCCTCGGCTCCACCAGGAAGCCCGGTGGTCGCAGAGACCACCGGGCATTTCGATTGGCAAGCGACCGGACCCCTTGTTGCCCAAACACGCCCCCTGGCCATGCCAGGGGGCTCGCCTTTGGGAGGGGAAGGACTCACTCGCCGAGGAAGACGCCGTGCCAGGTGTGTACCCAGACCTCGCCGCTGTAGGCGTTCACCGAGAGCATGCCTTCGATCTTGCCCCGACCGAAGTCGAAGGTGTAGTAACCGTCGAAGGCCTGGGCCTCGAGGATCTCCGCGCCCGGCAGGTAGCCGGCGAGGAAGCGCTTGGCGAGATCCTTCGCCGCCTCGAGGTCATAGCGCGGGTTGGTGCGGAAGTAACGCGAAGCGCCATTCCACATCATGTTGGGCCCGGGCTCGGGGTAGACCACGCCGGTGTAACGGTCCACGATCACCTCGCCGAGCCCCCGACCCTTGTCGTCGACGATCTGGGCGTAATAGTTCTGGCTGAAGGCCATGACGTCCTTGACCTTCGCCCCCGGCGTCACCCGAGCCACGAAGTCCTGGATGCGGCGCACAGCCTCGGCCTGGTCAATGGGTCGCGCGTCGGGGAGGTAAACGCCCCCCATCATGCCGCCACCCATCATGCCGGCACCCATCATCCCCGGGCCCATCATGCCGCCGTACCAGCCATCGTAACCGCCCATCATCCCATACCCGTATCCACCGTACCCATAACCGTAGCCATAGCCCCGATCGGGCGGAGCCCCGAACATCCCCTGTGCGAGCACGAACCCAAGAGCCGCTACGCCGAGCAAACCGAGCAGTATCGCGTTGGACTTACGCATTCACCATCACCTCCAGCATCCAGATTGGGGGGTCTTGGTAAAGCTTCAATAAAGGATCGACTCCCGAGTCGAGCTTATACCCCCTGGGGTGTTGGTGGATGGCATCGATTAACCTGAAAAGCGATGCACGATCATGGCTCGCTCGCCCGTCGAAAGCTGCTTTGGGTTCTGGTCCTGACCGGCGGCTTCATGACCGTCGAGTTCACCATCGGCCTCTACACCGGCAGTCTCGCCCTCCTGGCCGACGCCGGCCACATGCTCCGTGACGTCGTGGGGCTGTTCACGGCCTGGGTGGCGTCGAAACTGGCCCAGCGCCCGGCGGACGAGAGCGCGACCTACGGCCACGCCCGCTACGAAATCCTGGGCGGCTTCGCCAACGCCCTGCTGCTGCTCGGGCTTTTGGCCTACATCGCCATCGATGGCGTGCGGCGGCTCTTTCAACCGGAAGCGATTGCCCCCGAAGCCCTGTTCGTCGTGGGCACGCTGGGTCTGCTCGTGAACCTGGTGGGGCTTTGGATCCTTCAATCGGAGGCCACGAACAACCTCAACTTCCGGGGGGCCTACCTCGAGGTCTTCGCCGACGCACTCGGATCGATCGGCGTACTCGCCGCGGCCACGATCATCGCCCTCACCGGCTGGGTGTACGCCGACGCGCTGGTGGCCTTTGGGATCGGGGCTTGGATCCTGCCGCGCACGATTACCTTGCTCCGCGAGGCGCTGGAGATTCTCCTCGAGCGGGCGCCGAAGGGCGTCGACACGGCGAAACTGCGGTCCGAACTCCTGTCGATCCCCGGCGTCGAGGCGGTCCACGATCTGCACGTGTGGGCCCTCAGCGACCGCTACCCCATCCTGACCGTGCACCTCGTCAGCCAGCTGCCGTGCCGCCAGTATCCCGAGCTCATCGAGAGCGCGCGCGAGGTGGCCCGATCCCACGGCATCGAGCACGTCACGGTCCAGATCGAGCCAACCCCGCTTGGCGACGCCCCTCACGAACCGTCCTCGGCCAAAGGGTAGAATGGAGGCGTCACCGGGGGTGCTCCCTGCGGGGAGCTGAGAAGGCGGACGCCTACCCTTGGAACCTGATCCGGGTAATGCCGGCGTAGGGAAGGTGACGGCCCAAAGCCCACCTTCCCCTCCTGGTGACGCAAGGAGGGGTTTTTATGTGGAAGAAACTGTCCACCATTTTGCTCTTGGTCCTCGGACTCGCCTACGCGCAGGAGCTCCGGGTCCTCACCCACAACAGCTTCGCGCTCTCCAAATCGCTCATCCAGGCCTTCGAAAAGGAAAGCGGCATCAAGCTCCGCTTCATCAAGGGGGGCGATGCCGGAGAAACCTTAAACAAAGCCATCCTCACCAAGGACGCGCCCATCGCCGACGTGCTCTACGGGGTTGACAACACCTTCCTTTCCCGGGCCCTCGAGGAAGACCTCTTCATCGCCTACGCCTCGCCGCAGGTGAGAATGCTTCGTTCCGAACTCATCCTCGACCCCAAACTCCGGGTTATCCCGGTGGACTACGGCTACGTCACCATCAACTACGACAAAGAAGCCCTCCAGGGCAGCGCCCTCCCCAAGACCCTCGAGGAGCTGACCAAGCCCGAGTGGGCCAAGCGCCTGGTGGTCGAAAACCCCGCCACCAGCTCTCCCGGCCTCGCCTTCCTGCTCACCACCGTGGCCAACTTCGGCGATCCGGGCTACCTGGATTTCTGGGCCAAGCTCCGCGATGGCGGCGTGAAGGTGGCCAAGGGATGGAGCGAGGCCTATTTCTCCGACTTCACCCGTTACGGGGGCGACCGTTCCCTGGTGGTGAGCTACACCACCAGCCCCGCGGCCGAGGTCTACTTCTCGGAGGGCAAGTACCAAACGCCCCCCACCGGCAACCTCGACATCCCCAAGACCGCCTTCTTCCAGGTCGAATTCGTCGGCATCCTCAAAGGCACCAAAAACCTGAAGGCCGCCCAGAAATTCGTCGACTGGCTGCTTTCGAAAAAGGTCCAGGAGGACATTCCGCTCAACATGTGGGTCTACCCGGCCCGTCGGGACGCCGCGCTGCCTCCGGTGTTTAAGTACGCCCAAATCCCAGCGTATCCCGCGAAACTGGACCCCGACACCATCCGCGAAAAGCGCAGCCGCTGGATTCGCGAGTGGACCAAGGTGGTGCTCCAGGGCCTCAGCCCGGAAGAGGCGCGAACCCAACCATGACCAAGCGCGGATGGACGACCGGCAGCGCCTACGCCCTGCCGGTCTACCTTTTTCTCGCCATCGCCGTGGTCTACCCCCTGGCCAAGGTCCTCGCGCGCGGGGTGTCCCCCGAGGCGCTCTCGGTCTTTTCCGACCGATACTTGTGGGAACGCCTCCTTTGGAGCCTGGAGTACGGGCTCGCGGCCAGCGCCCTGGTGATCCTGCTCGGGGTGCCCCTCGCTTACAGCCTTCGCTACCGCTTTCCCGGGCGGGAGGCCTTTCTCGCGGTCGCCGGCGTTCCCTTCGTGATGCCGACCATCGTGGTCGCCACCGGATTCCTCACCCTGCTCGGACCTCGGGGGATCGTTGGCAGGGATCTCTCGGGAACGGTCTTCGTGCTGCTTTGGGCCGCGGTCTTTTATAACCTCGGCCTCGCCACCAGGATCCTCCACGGCCTGCTGGCCCGCCAGGGCGAGGCCCTCGAGGCCGCGGCGCGAACCCTCGGGGCAAGCCCCCTTCGCGCCTTTTTTCGGGTCACGCTTCCCCTCCTCAAAAGCGGCCTCTGGGCGAGCGGCGGTCTCACCTTCGTCTATACCTTCGCCAGCTTCGGGGTTCCCCTTTTGCTCGGGGGCTACAGGTACGCAACCCTCGAAGTCGAGGTGTACCGGCGCCTCGCCTACGAGCTCGACTTCCCCCGCGCCAGCGCCCTGGTGGTCTGGCAAAGTGCGGTGCTCGCCTTGGTGAGCTTCGCCTATCTCCGTGCCCAGTCGAAACTGGCCCCGAGCCTCGGCGAGCCCCCCGTGCGCACGCTTCCGCCCCGGGCCGCCTGGCTCCTCGCCGCGCTGGTGTGGGGCGGTATGCTGGTCCTCTTCTCCCCCCTCTTGGCCCTGATCGCAAGGAGCTTTTACGGGCCAGAAGGCCTGGGACTCGACAACTACCTCCGCCTGCTCAGGCCCCAGAGCAGCTACTTCTCCCCCGGACTCCTCGAGGCCACCGGCAACACCCTGCGTTTCGGCCTGGCTTCTTTGGCCCTCACCCTGCCGGTCGGGCTCCTCTACGCCCTCGGCGTGGCCCGAAAGAGCCCCGGGCTCGACCTGCTGGGCTTCTTCCCCCTTCTCGTCAGCCCGGTAAGCCTGGGGATCGGCTACCTCCTGGCCTACCCCCACCTCCGGGCCAGCGCCTGGATCCTGGTGCTGGCCTATGCCACCCTCGCCTACCCCCTTCTCGGGCGGACGCTCATTCCCGCACTCCGGGGCCTGAAACCCGAGTTCCTCGAGGCGGCCGCCACCCTCGGCGCCGGCGCCTGGCGGCGCTTTTGGCGCGTCGAACTGCCCCTCATCCGCCCGGCGCTGGCCGGGGGCATGGCCCTGGCGCTGGCCAGCGCCATCGGCGAGTTCGGCGCCACCATGATTCTGGTCCGGCCGGAGTGGGCCACGCTCACGGTGGCCATCTACGACCGATTGGGGAAACCGGGCATGGCCAACTTCGGCGAAGCGCTGGCACTCTCGGTGATCCTCATGGGGCTTTCGGTGTTCCTTTTCGCCCTGGTCGGGCGCGAGGGGAAACTCGGCTAAGTACCTCGCAAGAGCCAGAAGGAGCGCAGTCACCTGAAAAAACGCTCGGGCCCTCCAGGCTCCATGGGGCTTATGCCGGGCTGTCCAAACGCCCGTGGGTGCCTGCCGAGGCGCGCCGTGTCAGACTAAAGCAGCGTGGTGGGTCATGCTTCGTCTTGAACGCATTCGAGTGGCAAACGCCGGCTTCGAGCTTTCCATCGACCTCGAGGTGAATTCAGGCGAGACCCTGGCCCTGCTCGGGCCCTCGGGAAGCGGTAAGACCACGGTGCTCCGAGTGATCGCCGGGCTCGCCGCTCCGGACGCGGGACGGGTCTGGATCGGCGAACGCGACGTCACCCGGCTGCCCAGCGAACGGCGCGGCATCGGCTTCCTCTTCCAGGACTACGCCCTCTTTCCTCACCTCTCGGTGTACGACAACGTGGCCTTCGGCCTGGTCGAGCGGCACTGGGCCAGGGCTGAGATCGAGGCCCGGGTCACGGCGCTGCTTGAAAAAACCGGTCTCACCGCTCACCGCAATAAAAAGCCTGCCCAGCTCTCGGGCGGGGAGCAACAACGGGTGGCCCTGGCCCGGGCGCTGGCCCCAAGGCCGCCGATCCTCCTGCTGGATGAGCCGCTGGGGGCGCTCGACCTCCGACTTCGTGAACACCTGCTCCTAACGCTCAAACGGATCTTGAAAGAAGAGCAAACCACGGCGCTCTACGTGACCCACGACCAGTCCGAGGCCTTCGTCCTGGCCGATCGGGTTGCGATCATGAGAAACGGCCGCATCGTCCAGCTCGGCACGCCAGGCCAGGTCTTCCAAAAACCCAGCAACGTCTGGTGCGCGCGCTTCTTGGGCCACAAGAACGTGCTCGCGCCGGATGAGGCGCGTCGCCTCGGGCTCAGGGAGCGCCACTGGCTGCTCCCGCCCACCGCCATTGCCCTCGGCGGGTCGGAAAAGGCGGAGGTCCTGGAGGCGCTCTTCCTCGGCCCGCGCATCGGACTCTGGCTCAACGTGCGCGGGGTGCGCCTTTACTGGGAAGGACCCCTCGATCCCCTCCCCGAAGAAGGCAAAAGCCTGGGCTTACGGATCGATCTCGAGCGCGCCGTACCCTTAGAACCATGAAGGCCGTCATCCTTCTCGCCGGACCGCTCTTTGCCACCCCCGCGGCGCGAAACGCGGTCGAGGGGGCGCGCTGGGTCATCGCCGCCGACGGCGGGATCCGGCACGCCAAAACCCTCGGCCTCGACGTCGGACTCTGGGTTGGCGACTTTGACTCCAGCACGCCGCAAGACCTCGCCGACTTCTCCGGCGTTCCCCGCCGGACCTACCCCCGGGCCAAGGACGCGACCGACGCCGAGCTTGCGACCCAGGCGGCGCTCGCTTGCGGGGCGAACGAACTCTTGCTCCTGGGGGGTTTGGGGGGCGAGCTGGACCACACCCTGGCCCACCTCACCCTCTCGCTCAAGCTCGCCGAGGCCGGGGTGAGCGCCTCGGTGACCGACGGTCTGCGCTGGGCCTGGCCCCTGGTCCCGCCGGGGCGCGAGCTGGCCCTGGAAGCGGACACCCCCTTCAGCATCGTTCCCATGACCGACCTCGAGGGGCTCACCATCGCGGGCGCCCGCTGGGAGGCGAGTTCACTCTCGCTCGGGCTGGGCAGCACCCGCACCCTGCGCAACGTTGCCCTGGGCCCGCTCCGCCTCGGGCTCAGCCGGGGCCGGGCGGTGGTCTTCGCCGACCGCTCGCCTCGGGCCGCAGAGGCTCCTTAAGCTAAGAGCCATGGACGTCTTGCCCCTCAACGCCTTGATCGAAGAACTCGAGGCCTTCGACCCCTTGATGCGGGCGGAGATCGACCCCTACGGGACCCTCCTCGCCCACCTGGAAGGGGGGTACGGTGGCGAAACCATCCTGCTCTGGGTCCCCTGGGCCGACGCCCCCCAGGCGCTCGGCGCCCTGGGGTCGCTGCGCTTTCGGGGGCGGGTCATCGTCGGCATCGACGTCTCCCCCGGCGATGCCTGGCCGCTCGGGCGCGCGGTCGAGCGCCTCCAGCCCAAACGGGTCCTGATCGTCGCCGAAGGCTCGGGCATCGGGACCAGCTTCCAGGGATTCAAGGAAGTCGAGGCCGAGGGAGAAGTTTCCCGGGTCGCCTTCGACGATCCCAAACCGGCCAGGACGCTCGTCAGGAAAACGCCGACCGGGGTCCACTACCTCGAGGTCCGGGCCTACGCCCCCTGGAAAAGCCCCCTGCCGAGCCAGGCACCGCTCATGAACGGTGCCCCCTCACCGCACCAGGGCGCCTCCGCCCTCGAGGCCGGGGCCACGCCTTACGGTCTCGGGCGGGTTAATCTAGAAGCGAGCCTGAAGGCGTGGCTTTTTGCTTTCGGGCTTTTGAGGGAGGGAGAGCCATGACTTGGATCCTCTTGCTGGCGGGTTTTACGCTCGGCGCGGCCATCGTCTCGTTCATCTTCTACCGCCTTTTTAATCCCAAAACGCTCACCACCGAGGGCGAGGGGTTCGATCTCACCCTGACCTTGGGTCTCGTGGCCATGATCGTCTTCACCGCCGCCGCGGTGAGCTCGATGTTCCTCTTGGGACGGCTATATCTTCCCCTCGAGCTCGGCGGTTAAACCCCGGCCGAAGCCAAAAGCGACGGCAGGGACTCACCCCTCGCTGGGGGCGGTGTCCTGGGCGGGTGAAAAGCGGTTCAGGTAACGGAGGTCGTCTTTCAAAGCCTGGCGGGTGATTGCCAGCACGGGCTTGAACTGGGCCGACCAGCCGGTCTCGAGGGCATCGAGGCAGAGCAGGAGCTCGCGCACACGCTGGGCCTCGGTCCGGCGCCGTTTGAGGCCGCCCTTGCGGGCGCTCTCCGCCAGGTTCTCAAAGCGACGCACCAGGCACACCCGGGGCACCCCGCCCACGTCGCGACAGGTGAGATCGGGATGCCCCGGGCAGGTGGCGTAGACGCTGGGGTAGCGGGTTCCGAGTTCCGGGTGCCCGGCGAGCGCCATGCCGAGCGGGCCCGAAAACACCGCGGCCAACCACTCATATCGCCGGGATCGCTGCCGCCGTCGATCGCTCTCGGTGATTACCGCTCCCTGGTCCATAAAAAGTCCTTCACCCTCAGTCTACGCCAAAGGCCCCGCGCGGGGCCTTTGGCGCTTTGTTTTGCCTCCGGTGGCGCTTATGCAAAGCCCGGGCTCAGCTTTTGCCCTTCTTCATCATCTTTTCCATCATCGTCTGGAGCTCGGCCTCCTTGGCCTTGGCCTTGTCGAAGGTTCGGGAAACCACGCGCAACAGCTCGAGCAAGAGTCCGAGCCCCTTTTCGATCTCGGGGTCCGAAAGGGCCCTGAGCAGACCGATGACCGTCACCTTGGGGGGGTTTTTGAGCTTTTCCGGGGTGAACACCTCTCGCGCGGCGTCGACGCCGAGGTCGAGCATCATCCCGGCGGCGGTGGGATCGATCCGGCTGAGGAAGTCGAGCGCGTTGCCGGCATGGGAAAGCAGGCGCAACACCTTGGGATCGGCGAGCATGCCGAGGTTTTCCGCAAGCGACTCGGAGAGGCTCCCCAGGATCTCCAACGCCCCGCTCTTGTTGAGCTTTTCCAGCGTGTCCGCGAGCTTCTCAAGCGCCTCGGCCTGCTCGAGGAAACGGGCGAGCACCGAAATGAGGCGCAGGTTGCCCGGCTCCATGATCATGCCGAGGTTTTCCGAGAGCGTGGCCCCAAGCTCCATCTCCCCGAGCAGTCCCAGTCCAGACCCCTCCAGGATCTTTTCGATTCGCTCGAGGCGTTCTTCAACCGTTGGCATCCTCTCCTCCTAACCGATCAAGGTGGCGAACCAATAGCTCTCGAAGAGCATCTTGGTCACCCGGACCCAGCGCCCAACCGCCATCACGCCACACGATGGCATCCCGGTGCCCTCGAGTACCTTTTCGAAGCTGCACTGGGGCAAAAGCGCGTTGTCGCCGAAGTCCATAATGCACATCGCCACCGGGTCGAAGGGCTGGCCGATGTAAGCCCCTTTGAGGTCGGAGGTGATCACGCCGGCGATGTACTCGGCCTGGAAGTGGGCGACGACCCCTGCCGGGGGCAACATCAGCGAAGGGTTCACCGTGTCGCCGATCACGAAGACGTTGGTGTACTTGACGTGACGGAACGTGCGGCGATCTACCGGGGGGAAACCGTTTTCACCGGCCAAAGGCGAGCTCCGGACCACGCGGTTGGGGGCGAACGGCGGGACCAGGATGAGGAGGTCGTAGGCCAGCGTCCGCCCGTCCTTCGCCCGGACCTCGCCACTGCCTGCTTCGGCCAGCTCAAAGCCGCCGTGGAATCCAATGCCCTTCTCCTCGAGGATCCGCATCACCCGCTCGGAGATCACCGGCCCCATGCCCGCGAGCGGCGCCGGGTTCATGTGGAACACGTCCACGCTCGAGCGGTCGCGCACGCCCTTGACCTTGAGGGCGAACTCGGCCATGCCCGCCACCTCGTATGGCGCGGGTGGACAAGGGTAGTAGGGGCTCGACACGCCGATGACCACCCGCCCACCGGGGAAGGCCTTCATGCGTTCCCTCAGCGCCATGGCGCCATCCGGCGACCAGGGCGCGACCGCGTCGGCCGTCGGCTGGGGCTGGGGTTCAGCCCCCAGGGAGACCACGAGGTAGTCGTAGCCGAACGTTCCCTGATCGGTGACAACCCGGTTCGCCTCGGGCTCGATCGCCTCCACCTCGGCCTTGACGTAACGGATGCCGCGCTTTTCCACGTTGGCCAGCGGGCGACGGATATCGTCCACTTCCCGCATCCCGAACGCGACCCAGGGCAGGCCGGGAAGGAAGTAGTGGTAGTCCGAGCGGTCGATGAGCGTAACCTCGACCTCCCGGCCCAGCAAGCCCTTGACCTTATTGGCCGCCACCAAGCCGCCTGAACCTCCGCCCAGTACCAGTACCTTTACCGCCATCTCGAAACCTCCTTTGCCATACCCAATACCCGTTTTTAATGTAGATCCTTTCACAACGAGAAATGTCCCGGCTTAGCCCAATCATAGAGCGATCGCCCCTTCGGCATCGGAACACGTGAGCCGGGAGGCGGCCCGTCCTCCCAAAGACTTCAGTCACGCTGTTGGGGGTATAGGATCAGAGCGCCCTCAGGTCTCCGAAGATCAACCAGCCCACGCCTTCCGGCGTCGCCTCGAGCCGGACCTTCAGCCAGGCCGCCATCCGCTCCGCCAGCCGCACCAACGCATCGTCCGGCGACGCGCTCACCACCAGGGCGGTCAGCTGGTAAAAGCGTTGGCTCTCGGTCGGGGTGCCGTCATCGAAGAAAGCAAAGGGAGGGCGGATTGGGTCGGTTGCCAGGTGCACCGTCTCACCCTCGAGCTCGACCTGGGCCGGGAACCACGAGCCGGGGTCGACCTCGAGGGTCCGGGGGTGCCAGAGATAGCCTTGCAGCAAGCGAACGGCGCGCATACCGAGCCGGATTTAGGGCCGCGCAGGCGCGGCGGGGAGACGGATGCCTTCGGCCTTGAGGGCCTTTAGGAAACGCGGGGGGTCGGTGAAGCGGTGGACCTTAAACCCGAGGGCCCGGGCCGCCTCGGTATTGACCTCGTTGTCGTCAACGAAGAGCACCTCAGGTGCCGGCAGCCCCAGGCGTTCGAGCGCCAGCTGAAAGGCCTCGGGTTGAGGTTTTTTGAGGCCTTCTTCGTTCGAAAACACCGCAGCATCGAAGCGATCGAAATACTCCTCGGCCCGCAGAAACCGCGAGATCACCGGATAGTTGTTGGAGAGAAGACCGACGGCGACGCCCTCGGGCATGGCGGCGAGCAGTTCGTACATTTCGGGCCTGGGCGCCACGCTGCCCAAAAAGAGCCGCTGGAAGGTGGCGTAGGGGGCTTCAACCCCCAGCGCCTGCGACAGGACGTCCCAAAACCGCCGCAGCGTCCACTCCCCGAGCTCCAGGCGCTCCACGTGCTCGAAGTAGGCTCGCGACACCCGATCCTCGGGCAGGGCAAAGCGCCGCGCCAAATTGCGGATGACCCGACCGTCAAAGGTCCCGACGGTAAAGACACCGCCCCAATCAAACAGCACCCCGCGGATACCCATGCGCTCCATTTTAGTGAGGCCCAGCTTCAAGAGCCAGCCTCATCCGCGACCCAGGTTCCCGATTTGCCGCCCTCTTTGTACAAAAGACGGATCGGGCCGATCTCGATCCCCTTCGCCGCCGCCTTCAACATGTCGTAGACCGCGAGCGCCGCCACGCTGGCCGCGGTGAGGGCCTCCATCTCAACGCCGGTTTCGGCCTTGGTCTTGACCTCGGTGGTGATCCGCACCTGACGGGTCTCGGCCACGAGCGCCACGTCGACCTTGACCCGGCCGATCGGGAGGGGGTGGCACAGGGGAATGAGGTCGCTCGTGCGCTTTGCAGCGGCGATCCCGGCGATCTGCGCCACCATCAGAGGATCCCCCTTCCCCACGCCCCCCTCCTCGAGGGCGCGCCAGGCCGGTTCGGGGAGGCTGACCACCGCCTCGGCCCGGGCCACCCGAACTGTGGGCACTTTCTGGGTGACATCGACCATCCGCGGCTCGCCGTCTTCGAAGTGGGTCAGTTTGCCCATGAACAACCTCCTCACACATCCTTGTGCTCAAAGAGCAACACCGCCAGGACCGCAAAACCCAGCGTATAGATCACCAGCAGCAATAAGCCCGGCCCCGCTGCCTCCGGCCGCAGGTAGAGATCGAGGTAACGGGTCAGCAACAGCGGCGTGATCGCCGGGAAAACCACCAACAGGCGCATCAGCAACACGGTGGCCAGGGTGGCCAGGGCGCTCGCGGTCGTGGAGAGGAAGACCACCGCGTAGAGGAGCGCGAGCACGGCGATCGGGAGCAGGGTCAGCGCGGCCAGGGCATAGGCGCGAAGAATCTCACCCAGCGCCTCGCCGGCCCCAAGATACCCCATGCCGGCAAACCCACCCTCCCCAAGGCCGGTTCCCCCGAAAAATCCACCGAAACCATGGGGAAGCCCGGCCACGATCCCGGCACCCAGGCTGGCGCCGAGGAAGAGAAAGGGAATGAACAGCACCGCGAGGAGCTTTGCCAGCACGATTCGTGTTCTGGACATCGGTCGCAAGAGCAACGCCTTGAGCGTGCCCATGCTCACTTCGCTCCCGAGCACCTCGGAAGCCGCCATGGCGACCAGGAAGGGGTACAAAAACTCCATTCCCGCCAGCAACGCCAGCGCCGGGACCTGCCATCCCGAGACCAGCTGCAGTCCGTAGACCGCCTTGAGACCGGGCGCGACCGACCAGATGAGGGGCAACACCACCGCGGCGAGCAACCCGAGCCTGACCGAGCGCAGGTGCCGGAGTTTCTCAATCTCCCACAAAAACAACCTAGCCATGCGCCACCCGCTCCCGATAGTATTCGTAGAGATCGAAGTAATCGCGCGTTACCTCGAAAACCTTGAAGCCCCCGGCAACGAGCGCGTCAACCGCCCCCTCGACGGCGCCCTCCACGATGACCCACTCGCCACGCAAACGAACGTTCTGGAGGGAGGGCAGGGTTCGCAAAAGGGCCGTCGCCCGGGGCGGGTCGTCCACCCGGATGCGGTGGCGCGTTTTCTCAGCGGCCACGCTGACCTCGTCGACCAGCCGGCCGCCGCCGAGGATGCCTACCTTGTGGACGTAGGCGCTGACCTCGCGCAGATGATGCGTGGAGATGAGCACCGCGGCCCCCCTCGAGGCCTCCTCGGCGAGGATCTGGTGCACCTTCCCGATCCCGACCGGGTCCAGGCCGCTGGTTGGCTCGTCGAGCACCAACACCTCGGGCCGGGCGAGAATGGCCGCGGCCAACCCCAGGCGTTGCCGCTGCCCCAGCGAGTAGGTGGCGACCCTCTGATCGGCGACCGCCATGAGCTCGAGCTGGGCCAAAACCTCCCGGATCCTCGAGGCCGCCCTTCTTAAGCCTGCCATCCAGGCCAGGCGCTCGAGGTTTTCCCGGCCCGTGAGCTGGGGATAAAAGGCTGCTGGCGCCTCGACCACCGCCCCGAGGTGCCGCCGAAGGGCCCAGCCCCCCTCGTGCACCTTTTGACCCATGAGGCGCACTTCGCCGGCGGAAGGGAAGGCCAAACCGGTGACCAGGCGGATCACCGTGGTCTTCCCCGACCCGTTGGGGCCGGCGAGGGCGTAGACCTCACCCGGCTGGACGCTGAAACTCACCTGCTGTAAGACCCATCGCCGACCGTAGCGCTTGCCAAGCTCAATAGCCTCCAGGGCGGACACGTCTTTGAGTCTAGGAAAAGCCCAAGCTTTTTGCTACACTGTCGCTGCCCCCGGTCCGACGCGGCGACCCGCCGTGAACCGGGTCAGGCCCGGAAGGGAGCAGCCCTAAGCGGTCAGGGTCGGGTGCCGTCGGGGCACCGGGGGCGCTTCTTTGCATTCTCACCCCGGTGCCGCCTACCCTAACGGACGACAGACCCGACGGCGTTCCCGGTATGCTGGGGACGTTGCCCAAAGAGAGCTTACGGAGGATCTATGGACCCTATCTTTATCGAAATCGGCCCCCTGACGATCCGCTGGTACGGCCTTTTGATCACCGCCGCTATCTTCATCGGTTACACCATCGCCGAACGCATCGTCAAAGCCCGGGGCCACGACGTGGAACTCTTTTCCCAGGCAGCGTTTTGGGCGGTCATCGCCGGGGTCGTGGGCGCTCGCGTGGTGTACGTGCTCACGAGCTGGCAGGACTTCGCCGGCGATCCCGTGCGCGCGCTCTACATCTGGCAGGGCGGGCTCAGCTTTCACGGCGGCATTCTCGGCGGCATCGCCGTGTTTTACTTCTTCGCCAAACGCCACGGCGCACCGGTCTACGACTACCTCGACGCGGCACTCCCCGGGGTCGCGCTGGGGATTATCGCCGGGCGGATCGGCAACCTCATGAACGGATCGGACACCGTGGGTCGCCTGACCACCCTCCCCCTCGGCTTCACCTGGCCGGACTGGGCGGTGGGCTTCCCCGGCATCTGCACATCGACCGGCGATTTGGCTTGGGGCTATTGCGCCGGCGAAATCGTCCGCGGCCCCGTGCACCTCACCCAGATCTACGGGGCGCTGGTGGGGCTTATCCTTTTGGTCCTGGTGTGGCGCTGGCTCAAACGAGGCACGCCGGGCTATGCCTTTTGGAACTTCGTTTTGGCCTACAGCCTGCTCCGCTCGCTGATCGAAGAGCCCTTCCGGCTGAACCCCCTTTGGTGGCCGGTCTATCAAAACGATCAACTGGGCATCGGTCTATTCACCGCCACCCAGCTGGTCTCGATTCCGCTTATCCTAGTGGCTTGGTACATGCTTCGGCGTATGGGGGAGCAAAGGCATGGAACATAGCGTGGTCATTCTGGCGGCCGGTCTTGGAACCCGAATGCGGTCGAAGGTGCCGAAGGTTTTGCACCCGCTCCTGGGGCGTCCGATGCTCCGCTACCCCGTGGAGGCTGCGCGCCAAAGCGGCGCCAGGGAGACGGTGGTGGTCGTGGGGCACGGCGCCGAACGGGTCATGGAAGCCCTGGCGGACCAGGGCGTACGCTTTGCCCACCAAAAAGAGCCTCTGGGCACGGCGCACGCGCTTGCTGCGGCCAAACCTGCCCTCCAAAACTTCACCGGCGCCCTGCTGGTGACCAGCGGTGATACGCCGCTCATTTCCAAGCGCACCCTCCACCGCCTCAAAGAAGCGCTTGGGGCCCAAGGCCGGGGCATGATCGTCCTCACCATGAAGAAGGACGATCCTTATGGCTACGGGCGCATCGTCCGAGGTGCCGATGGCCGGGTGGCCAGAATCGTCGAGGAAAAGGATGCCTCGCCCGAGGAACGGGCGATCACCGAAGTGAACACCGGCGTCTACGCTTTCGACGCCAGGGTGTGGGATCTCTTGGCCAAGGTCAAGAACGATAACCGGGCCGGGGAGTATTACCTCACCGACCTGGTGGCGCGCTACCTCGAGGCCGGCCTCCCCGTCGGCGCGCTCATGGCCGAGGACCAAGAGGAGCTCATCGGGGTGAACACCCGCGCCCAGCTGGCCGAGGTCGAACGCGTCCTGCTCGACCGCCTGCGCGCCGGCTGGATGGAGCGCGGGGTGCGCATGATTCTGCCGGAGACCATCTACCTCGAACCCGAGGTCGAGCTCGCCGCCGACGTGGTCCTCGAGCCGGGGGTCATGCTCAAAGGCACGACCAAGATCGCCGAAGGCGCGCGCATCGGCGCTTACAGCGTGGTCGAAAACAGCGTGGTCGGCGCCGGGGCCGAGGTCCGACCGCATTCGGTCCTCGAGGGCGCCCGCCTCGAGGCCGGGGCCGTCGTCGGTCCCTTGGCCCGTTTGCGCCCGGGGGCGGTGCTTGAGGAAGGCGCCTTCGTCGGCAACTTCGTGGAGGTCAAAAACAGCGTGCTCGGCCCGGGAACCAAGGCCGGCCACCTGGCCTACCTGGGCGACGCCACCGTGGGAGCCGGTTCAAACATCGGGGCCGGGGTCATCACCGCCAACTACGACGGTAAGAAGAAGCACCCGACGCGCATCGGCCAGCAGGCCTTCGTCGGCTCGAACTCGGTTCTCATCGCTCCCGTCAACATCGGCGATCACGCCTTCGTAGCCGGCGGCAGCGCCATCACCAAGGACGTTCCCGAAGGCGCCCTGGCCATCGGTCGGGGCCAGCAACGCATCATCGAGGGCTGGGTGTGGCGAAAGCGGAAAGGAGTATCCTAGGGGACAGGGAGGTTTGGGGATGAACCTTGGCATGCCGGAAATTCTCGTCATCCTGGTAATCGCGCTCCTGCTCTTTGGTCCGAAGAAGCTCCCTGAGCTCGGGAGAAGCCTGGGACAGTCGATCCGCGAATTCAAAAAGGGCGCTTCCGAGATCAAGGAAGAGCTGGAATCGGCCATGAATGATGAGCCCGCCCAGCCAAAGGCGAAGCCAAAAGCCCAAGAAGACATTCAGGTCGGGGCCAAAGAGAGCTAGGCGATGGCCGAAAATCCATCAAGTGGGGGGCTCAAAGAAGCCCCTCTGGTCGAACATTTGGAGGAACTGCGGGCCCGCATCCTGAGGGCACTTCTGGCCTGGGTGGTCGCTGCGGGCGTGGCCTATGTGTACCGCGTTCCCCTCCTGGCTTGGCTCAAGGTGCCGCTCGACCGCGCCGCGGCTCAAAACGGTACCCCGGTCAACCTCATCGTCCTCGACATCACCGAGCCGTTCATCACCGCGCTCCGGGTGGCCGCTTTTGGCGGTCTGGTGCTGGCCTTGCCCTTCATCATCTACCAGCTCTGGGCCTTCGTCGCCCCCGGGCTCTACCCCCACGAACGTCGCCTCGCCGCTCCCTTCATCGTCGCCGCCGGGTTCTCTTTCGCCGTGGGCGCCGCCTTTGCCTACTACGTCCTGCTGCCCTTCGCCGTTCCCTTCCTGCTGGGCTTTTTGGGCAACGTGGTCACGCCCCAGATCTCGATCGGGCGCTACATCGGACAGATCCTGACCTACATGACAGTTATGGGCATCCTCTTCGAGATGCCCGTCCTTTCGTACTTCCTCTCACGCCTGGGCATTCTCTCGGCCGGCTTTTTGGCCAGGAACTGGCGCATCGCCGTGGTGGCGGTGATCACGCTGGCGGCAATCATCACCCCAACGGTTGACGTGATCAACCTCTCGCTGGTCAGCATTCCCTTGCTGGCACTCTACTGGCTGTCGGTGGTGGTGGCCGGCGTCGGCGAGCGCACGCGTAAGCGCTCGGAGGAGCGTCGTGGAAACGCGGATTAAAGAACTGAGGCGCGAGATCGACCGCATTAACCGGGAACTTCTGGCCCTCCTCTCGGAACGGGGGCGCATCGCGGCCGAAATCGGCCGGATCCAAACCGCCCTCGGACTCCCCCACTACGACCCACTCCGGGAATCCGAGATGCTCGACGCCCTGACCCGGGAAAACCCGGGGCCCTTCCCCGCGGAAACGATCAAGAAGCTCTTCAAAGAAATCTTCAAAGCCAGCCTGGCCCTGGAGGAAGCCGAGGACCAAAAGACCTTCCTTTACTCGCGCCGAAGCCACCCCGAACCCACGATGGTTCGCGCCGGCCCGGCGGTGTTCGGCGGCGGCGAGAAGCTCGTCGTCGCCGGACCCTGCGCCATCGAATCGCCGGCGCAGATGGAGGAAGCGGCGGCGTTCCTCGCCAGCAAGGGGGTCAAGGTGCTCCGCGGAGGCGCTTACAAGCCGCGCACCAGCCCCTACGCCTTCCAGGGACTCGGCAAGGCGGGCCTCGAGATCGGCCGGGAAGTGGCCGATAAGTACGGCATGGCCTTCGTGACCGAGGTCATGGACACGCGCGACGTGGAAACGGTGGCCACCTACGCCGACATTCTCCAGATCGGCGCCCGCAACATGCAAAACTTCGCCCTTTTAAAGGAAGTGGGCCAGGCCAAAAAGCCGGTCTTCCTCAAGCGGGGCATGAGCGCCACCATCGAGGAATGGTTCTACGCCGCCGAGTACATTTTGAGCCAGGGGAACGACCAGGTCGTCCTGGTCGAACGCGGCATCCGCACCTACGAACGGTGGACGAGGAACACCCTCGATCTTTCGGGAGCGGTGCTCGCCAAGCAGGAAACGCACCTGCCGGTGGTGGTCGATGTGACCCACGCTGCCGGGCGCACCGACCTCCTGGCCCCGCTGGCCAAGGCCGCGCTCGCCGCCGGGGCCGACGCGGTCCACGTCGAGGTCCACCCCAACCCGCTGGTGGCGCTTTCGGATAACCAGCAGCAGCTCGACTTCCCCGCCTTCGAACGCTTTCTCGAAGAGATCTCAGCCTTCCTCGGGACAGGGGCGAGTGAGTAGGTCAAAGGCGGCCCGCCAGACCTTTTCCGGATCGTGGTTGTAGTCCCGCGTGAGCGCGGGCCACAGCACGCACTGCACCAAAGCGGTGAGGGCCATCGCCAGCTCCTCGGCCTGGAGATCCTGACGGGCGCTTCCTTGCGATTGCGCCGCGCGCACCGCGCCCAAAAGGGCTTCCCAGCTCTTGGAAAACTGGGCGCGGAGCGCCCTTTTGGCCTCTTCGGGCAGGGCTTTTTCGAACTCCCGGGAAAAGAGCAATCCGAGCCCCGCGTCCTCTAGGAGGGCGCGGCTCCTGGCCTCGACGAACTGATGCAACCACGAGAGGGGATCCGCCTCGGCCGGGAAGGAGGGCAGCGTGGCCTCGAGGCGGGCGCAAAGACGCTCGGCGAGCGCCGAGAGAATGACCTTTTTGCTGGAGAAATGACGGAAGATCCCGCCCGAGCTCAGCCCCACCCGCCGGGCGATCTTCTCGGTGCGAAGCGCCGCAACGCCTTCCTCGAGGCACACCTCGAGCGCGGCATTTAAAATCTCTTCCCTGCGCTCGCTGCCCTTCCGGCGCCGTTTTTGAGGTCCCAATGCGGTGGTCATCGCCCTCCCAGCCATAACCCGCGGGGGCGGGCAACGCCCGCCCCCGCCGAAAGGCCAAATGCCTTCACGACGTCGCCTTGGGCGTCGCAGGAGACGTCGCCGCCCAGATGGCGATGATAACCACTGCCAGCGAAATAATCCAGAAGTTCCACGCCGCGACCGAAGTTCCGAGGAAACCGAACAGCCAGGGGGCCAGGAAACCGATGACCCCGACGGCTGCGTTCCCCCAGTCCTCCCAGCGCTGCTGGTCGGAGATCGAGAGCCCGGAAAGGATGACCACCAGCGCGCCCAAAACCCAGGCGCTCCATGCCGCCGCTGAGGTGCCGGAAAACCCCAGGATCCACGGCGACAGGAACAACCACGCGCCCAACACCAAGTTCGCCCACTCCAGCCGGTTTTTCATCGCTCTCCCCTCCCACCGTCCATTGTATAAGTAAGCACTCACTTATACAAGCCTGGGTTATGCTGTGAGGGATGGGGCTTTTCGACAACTTCCTCGAGGTCTTCCTCAAGCTCACCGATCCGACCCCGAGTTTCGTCGCCGAACGCTGCCTGCTTGAGCGCTACACCGTAGGCGGGTGCTCGGCCTGTGCCGACGCCTGCCCCCACCAGGCCATCGACCTCAACCACTTCACGGTCCGGATCGAGGAAACCGACTGCACCGGCTGCGGGATCTGCGTGGGGGTCTGTCCGGGCACGGCCCTCGGCTACCCCCTCGGGCCGCTGCAGGAAGCCCTCACCAAGGGCCGAGGGCAGATCAAGTGCAGCCGGGCCGAAGGTCACGGCGAGGAGACCCTCTGCCTCGGACGCCTCACCCCGGGGGTCCTCGCCGAATCGGGCAGCCGCTTGGGCCGGCTCACGCTGGCCCGCGGGGACTGCCCCACCTGCCCCATCGGGGGCGAGACGGTCATTCCCCACCTAGAGCGAATGATCGAGGAAGCGCGGCGGTATTTCCCGGGCCTCGAGGTCACCGTCACCACCGATCCCCTGCCCGGTCCGCCCCTCGGCCGCCGGGAGATCTTTACCAGCTGGCTGGGAACGGCGCGCCGGGTGGTCGCGGAGGCCTTACCCGAACCGCCCCCCGAACTCCTCCCCGGCGACGACGAGAGCCTGTCCGACGAGCTCCGCCTCAGGTCACTCGCCGCCCGGCGAAGCGATTCAGTGCGCTGGCCAGGGGTGACCGTCGATGAAGACTGCACGCTGTGCCCCGTCTGCACCAACGTGTGTCCCACGGGGGCCATTCACCGCCGGCAGGAAAACGAAGAGACGGTTCTCGAGCTGGAGTTGACACGCTGCACCGGCTGCAACGCCTGCGTCGAAAGCTGTCCGCCCCAGGTGATGGCGCTCGTCGATTTCGATAAGTCAGCGCTCGAGCGGGGTACGATCGAGCTGTTCCGCGGCGTTCCGGTGTTTTGATCAACGCGCCTGGCTCGATCCATCCCCCGCAGCATTCGGGGCACTCGACCAGGCGTAATCTTCACGAAGACGCTGGAGGTCTTTCTCGTCGACGATTCCGTCGCCGTTCAAATCGTGGCTGAGCGGGGCTGCCTTGGTGGCCTTCTTCTTCCACTCGCGGGCCAGGGCCAGCAAATCCGGGTAGCGATAGCGCCCTTTGCCTTCCCGCTTGAGGTTGACGGACCTCGAGGCCAGAAACAGCTCACCCGAGGGATCGTAAAAACGCGCACTGTAGACCACCCTGGGCCGCAGCTCGCGCGAGGGCACCAGGGTCAGGCGCAGCACCTCCTGGTCCGAGACCGGGGCAAGCCAGGCCAGATCAATATCGAGCGCCTCGTCCTTTTCCACCCACCGAACGACGGCCACCGCCTTGTTGCTGATCTGGAGTGTTTTCAGCTCGGGGCGAAGGCCCTTGAGGGAAAAGCGGGCCTGGAACCCAAGCGCACGCCGACCCTCCTCACGCACCACCCAGATGAACGGGGCGCTGGTCGGGCTTTCGGGGAGGAGCATCCGCAACCGGGGCGGCGGGGGGTCGCCGACCAAAAGCTCGTAGCTCGCCTCGCGAACGTTGAGCGCGGCATCGCGCAAGGTCACCGCGAAACGGAAACGCCCTTTCTTCTTCGGGACCCCGATGAGGCGACCGCCCTCAAAGTGCAAGCCCGGGGGCAGTTCGCCCTTGAGTTCATAGGTGTAAGGCCGCACGCCGCCGGCCGCGACCAGCGACCCCTGGTAAGGCTCGCCGACATAGGCGTCGGGCAGACGATCGACCGCAAAGCGTAAGGGCTCACCGGGGCTCTCCGGCAGCTGGGATCCGCAAGCCGTGAGCACGATCAAAAGTACCAGCAAGCCCAGGCGCACGCCTCATTTTATCTGGCCCCACGGTATGCTGATGCGATGAACGACCAGAGGCCCACGCCCCAAAGCGGCGACCGTCTGGCCGCCGTCGTGATCCTGAGCGGCTGGTTCCTGATAATCTGGTTCGCCAGCGGGGGTTCTGTGCTGCAAATCCCCCTATTCTTCGTCGGCTACGCCTGGCTCCCGGGGCTGGTGGCGGTCATCGCCGCCCGGCGGGCCGGCCTTTCCATCCCCGTCTTGGGACGGCCCAACCTCTGGTGGCTCATCGCCTGGTTCAGCCCGCTCGTGCTCCTGGCCGCGACCGTCGTTCTCTCGCTTCCGCTCGCCGAGTTTTCCGGACTCACCGAGCTTCGGGCCAAGCTGCCGCCCACCGTGGCCGACGCCAGCGCCCTTTCGCTCGTCGCGCTCTTCATCACCCAAAGCCTCATCGCCGCCGCCACCGCCAACCTCGTCTTCGCCCTGGGTGGGGAACTCTTTTGGCGCGGCTACCTGTGGGCGGCCTACCGGGGACTCGGCTTCTGGCCGGCTTCGCTTCGGATCGGCCTGGCCTGGGGCCTGTGGTATGCGCCGCTGATCCTGCTCACCCCCAACCCAGAGACCCCGGTGTGGGCCTCGATCGCCCTGGCCGTCGCCTTCTCGGTGCTCCTCACCCCGAGCCTGCTCTGGCTGCGGTTGCAAGGCGGTGCGGTCATCGTCCCGGCGCTTTTCCAGGGGAGCGTCACCGCGCTCAGCGGCTTGCTTCCGCTCTTGTTCGTCCATGCCTCGAGCCTGCTGGTGGGCTTTACGGGGCTTTCCGGCCTGGCCGCCCTGGCTGCCGTCAATTTTGCCCTCAGGAGGTGGGCGCGGGATGATCAGGCTACCGCCGGCGTTTGAGACCTCACGTCTGCGCATTCGAACGCCACAGCTCCATGACGCAAACGCCCTCTTTTCCTGGGCCTCGGACCCCGAGGTGACCCGCTTCCTGGGTTTTCGACCGCACCGCAGCACCGACGACAGCCTGGCGGTCCTCCGCCGCTGGATCAAGGCCTGGGCCCAAAGCCAGGGCCTTGTCGCCCACTGCCGGGATCTGACCTACCTCATCGAATACCGGGGGATACCGATCGGCAGCATCTCGGTCCACGCCGGGCGCCTCGGCCTCGAGATCGGCTACGCGCTCAGTCGCGAGGTTTGGGGAAAGGGGTTCATGCCCGAGGCCGTCGCCACCCTCACCGAAACGCTCCTGGCGCTGGGCGGGGTCCGGGTCATGGCCACCGCCCACGTCGACAACCACCGCTCACAGCGGGTTCTGGAAAAGACGGGATTCGTGCGGGAGGGCCGCTTAGAGCGCTATTTCTACTTCCCCAACCTTGGCAGCTTCGGCGACGGGTTCCTCTACGCCCGCACCGCCTCAAAAGCGGGGGATTAAACTAAGCGCTATGCGGACCGACCTCACCGTCGAGGAAGCACTCAATGCGATCACCGAGCGCGTTTTTGAAATTCAAGAGATCGAAGATGTGGCCCTCGAGGCCGCGCTGGGCCGAACCCTGGCCAAAGACCTGGCGGCGCTCGTCGACCACCCCGACGTCGACAACACCGCGGTAGACGGCTACGCCGCCCGGGCGGCGGATACGCTGGGGGCCAGCCCAGAGTCCCCGGTCCGGCTCAAGGTGATCGGCGAAGCCCCGGCCGGACGCCCTTTCGAGGGCCGGGTCGGGCCCGGCCAGGCGGTGGCGATCTACACCGGCGCCCCGCTTCCCCCAGGCGCCGATGCCGTGGTGGCGGTGGAGGACACCCGGCGCGAGGGCGACCAGGTCGTGCTCTTTGCCCCCGCCTCGCCGAAAGACATTCGGCCCAAGGGCGACGACTACAAAAAGGGCGAAGTGCTGCTCAAAAAAGGAACCGTGCTCTCCCCCGGACGGGTCGGCCTCGCCGCGGGGATGGGGCATGCCCGGCTCCCGGTGGTCCGGAAACCGAGGGTGGGCATTCTCTCGACCGGAGACGAGGTGGCGGAGCCAGGTGAGCCGCTGCCCCCCGGAGGCGTCTACAACTCCAACAGCTACGCCCTGGCGGCCATGGTCGCGGAAGCCGGTGGCGAACCCGTTTTGCTCGGGCGGGTCGACGACCGCCTCGAGGACCTCAAAAAACGCATCGGTGCCGCCGGCAGGCTCGACCTGCTGCTCACCTCGGGCGGGGTGAGCATGGGCGAATACGACCTGGTACGCAAGCTCCTCGAGCGCGAGGGGGAAATCCACTTCTGGAAGGTGCGACTGCGCCCCGGGGGTCCGCTCCTCTTCGCCCATTGGCAACGCCTCCCGCTCCTCGGCCTACCCGGAAACCCGGTGAGCGCCATGGTCACCTTCTTCCTCTTCGGGCGGCCGGCACTCTACAAGATGCTCGGCCGCACCGACCCCCCCTACCGAAAGGTCAGGGCTCTGGCCGAGGAACGCTTTAAGGGCGCGGGGCACAAGGTGGCCTTCCGCCGGGCGATTTTGAGCTATGACCCCGAATCCCCCGGGGGGTTTCGTGCCCGCAGCACGGGCAGCCAGTCCTCGGGGGTGCTCAGGTCCATGGCCATCGGGAACGCGCTGGTGGTGGTTCCGCCGAACACCCAGGTGTCGGCCGGCGACCTGGTCGAGGCCATCCTGCTCGCCCCAGAGCAGATCGGAAACGGCTGACCCCACGCGCCTGCGCCCGGGTGATGCTCACCCGGGCGCGGCCCGCTTTGGGAGAAGGTCGTCTTGGCGCCTTAGCGGCCTGAGAAGCTCAACGGGTAGCCCGCGCGCTGCCAGGCGTTCATGCCCCCGGAGACGTTGTACACCCGGGTGTAACCGAGCTCGACCAGGGTTCGCGCCGCGTACTCGCTCATGGCCCCGCTGCGGCAATAGACCACGATCGGCGCGTTCTTATCCTGGGGCAGCTTGTCTTGGAAAGCGGCGATCTGGTTATAGGGAATCTTGAGGTCGGTGCCGGGGATCTCGCCGGCGTAGGGAATGTGGACGTTGATCAAGACGAAGGGCCGATCCTCGGCCTTGAGCAGGGCGCTCAGCGTCTCGACCGAGATATCGGCGTAGCTCCCGGCGGGAACCTCCGGCAAGCTCGCGCTCGCCTTGCTCGAGGAGCGCCCGGCCAGGGCCCACACAGCCAAAACCCCCACCGCGGCGATCAAGAAGAAGTAGGTCCAGCCCCGCTTCATGCCTGCCCCAGCTCCTTTTTCAGGGCGTCGAGCTCGGCCTCAAGGTCATCCCCCTGGAGCTCCTCAAAGGCCTTTTCCAGATCGGCCGCCTCGTCGAGCTCAACCAGCGCCTGGTGACGGTCCTCCATGGCGTTGATCCGGGATTCCATCTCGCGGAAGGCCTCGAGGGCGCTGTCGGCTTCGAGGTGCGCATCGAGCCGGCGGACGGCCTCCGCCGCCTGCACGCTCTTCTTTTTGGCGACAAGGGTCTTCATCTTACCCTCGGCCTCGGAGATCTTGGCCTCGAGGGCCTTGAGGCGAACCTTCAGCCGCTCGACGGCCTCGCGCTGCTGGCCGATCTGATCGGCGAAACCACGGGCGAGGGCTTCGGCCTGCTTGGCTTCTTTGAGCGCCTCGCGGGCCAGGTCCTCTCGCCCGGCTTTGAGCGCGTCCTTGGCCCGGTTACGCCATGACTCGGCCATCTCCAGGTAAGCCTGCTCCTCGCGCTCGAGCTGCCGCAATTCGGCGATCGCCGAGGCCACCTCGCTCTTGGCCGAACGATAGGCCGCCTTCATGTCCAAAAGCGCCTGGCGCAAGACCTTCTCCGGATCCTCGGCACGGCGCAGAAGGTCGTTTAAATTGGCGCGGATCAGCCGACCCACACGATCGAACAGGTTCATCGCATTCCCCCTTTCAGCCGGGCCACCCGCTCGGCCCAGGCGTCCACCTTGGCCTCGAGGCGCTCGGCCTCGAGCTCCTGAAAGAGCGCCTCGAGTTTTTCGAGCGAAGCGCCCAGTCGCGCAATCTCGGTTTCCAACCGCCGCAGGCGCTCCTCCTTGGCCACCTTGTCCTTGAAGAGGTCGTGGGCCTCAAGGCCCGAATCCTCCAACGCACCCTCGGCCCGTGAGGACGCCCGCTCGAGCTCGGCCAGAAGCCGGGCCCGCTCCTCACGCAGGGCGGAAACGCGGTTCCGCACCCCGATGATCTCCTCGGAAAGGGCCTTGAGCTCGGCCTCGAGCCCGGGATCCCCGGAGGTGGTCGCGGGCAGCTTGCCCTCGCGGAGGGCACGGATGTCCTCCATACTCAAGCGGCCATCCTCGCCGAGCTCGCGATAGCGCAGGAAGGTATCGCGGTCGATCCTTCCCTTGGCGTAGAGCGTGGCCAGCTCCTCGAGGGGATCCGGTTCCGCCCGGCGCGCCGGCGCTTCTTCCCGGATCTCGACCAGGTCGATGATGCGCGTGTGGTGCCTTCGGCTACGGCTCGATCCGCATCCCATGGCTAACCCTCCAGATCCTTAAGTTGCTGCAGGTAGGCCTCGCGGCTCAGCTCGCCGCGGGCGTAGCGCTCCCGGAGTACGTCCTTGGGACGCTCTCCCCCGGCCTGGGCCGGGGCCCGCTCGGGCCCGCGCAAGAGCGCGAAGAGCAAAAAGAGGCCCAGGAAGAAGAGCAGGAGCATCCACAGCCCGCCGAAACCGAATCCCATCATGCCGGCACCTCGATCGCCTGCAGCACCCGTTCAAGGCGCGCCTCAACCTCGCGTCCGATCGTGGCCAGCGCCTCAGGCACCTCTTCCGAAACGAGGCCGAAGGCCGGTTCCGGACGCAAAAAGCCAACCTCCACCGCGTCCCCGACCTGCCTCAGGTAGACCGCGCAGGGAAGCAGGATGCCCACCGCCCGGTTGATCTCGAGAGCCTGGTGGGCGAAGCCGGGATTGCACACGCCAAGCCGGATGTAGGGCTCGATCTCGACGCCGATCTTCTCCTTGAGCACTTCGTGGAAGGCGTTGCGGCTCAGGATCCCGAAGCCTTCGTTCTTCAACAGCTCGGTCAACCGCGCCTCGACGGCCTCGATGTTTCCTTGAATCTGGATCTTGCGAATTGTCTTTTCCATCTCCAACCTCCTAGGGGTATTACAAGGGGCTTTTGTTAAGGCCGTGTTAAGGTACCCCTCCGAGGTACCCGGGCTCAGGCGAGGCGGACCCGCCGGAGCAGCATCGCGTTCACGGCCACGATGATCGTGGAGAGGCTCATAAAGACCGCCGCAATCGCCGGGGAAAGGAGAATGCCCCAGGGCATGGCCACGCCCGCCGCCAGGGGTATCGCCACCACGTTGTAGCCGGTCGCCCAGGCGAGGTTTTGCACCATCTTCCCGTAGGTGGCTTTGGCAAGCCGCAGGCCACGGACTACGTCAAGGGGGTCATTTTGTACCAGCACCAGATCGGCCGATTCGATGGCCACGTTGGTGCCGGCGCCAATGGCGATGCCGAGATCGGCCTCGACCAGCGCCGGCGCGTCGTTGATACCGTCCCCGACGAAGGCGACCCGGCCCTGGCCGGCGAACTGCTGCTTCAGCTCGCGAACGATGCGAGCCTTATCCTGAGGCAAGACCCGGGCGAAGTAGCGTTTGATCCCCAGGTCGGAGGCCACGGTCTTGGCCACGGCCTCGGCGTCGCCGGTGACCATCACCGGCTCCACGCCCATCGCCTGGAGCTGGCGGACCGCCTCGCGGGCGCTCTCGCGGACCTGGTCGGCGAGCGAAAGCACGCCCAGGACCTTCGACTCGGTGAAGGTCACGATCGCGCTCTCACCACGGGATTCGGCCTCATCGAGCACCTTCTTGAGCTCGCCGAGGTCCAGCGAGAACTCGCGCAGCCACTCGGGCCGGCCGACGTAGACCTTCTGCCCGTCGACATTGCCCACGATCCCCTGCCCCGGGACCGCCTGGGCGTCGGCCACCTGCGGCAGCTCGAGGCCCCGCTCCTTGGCCGCCTCGACGATGGCCTCGGCCAGCGGGTGACTGCTGGTCGCCTCAAGCGCCGCGGTCAGGCGCAACAGCGCTTCCTCCGAGAGCCCCTGCCCGGCCACGCGACGCACCGCGAAGCGCCCCTCGGTCAGGGTGCCGGTCTTGTCGAAGGCCACCGCCTTGACGTTCCAGGCCCGCTCGAAGGCCTCCCTGTTCTTCACCAGGATCCCGTTTTGGGCGGCCATCGCGGTGGCGTTCGAGGTCACCAGGGGAATCGCCAGGCCGAGGGCGTGGGGGCAGGCGATGACCAGGGTGGTCACGGCGATGGCGAGCGCGAAGTTGAAGTTCTCCCCAAGCAGAATCCAGGTCACGAAGGCCACCGTGCCGACCACCAGCGCGATGTAGAAGAGCCAGGACGCCGCCCGGTCGGCGAGCGCCTGGAAGCGACTGCGGGCGCTCTGGGCCTCGCGCACCAGGCGCACGATCTGGGAGAGGGTGGTGGCTTCACCGGTCCGCAAAACCCGCACCTTGAGCACGCCCTCGTTGTTGATGGCGCCGGCCACCACCTCGTCGCCCTCGGCCTTGGTCACCGGCTTCGACTCACCGGTCAGGAAGGCCTCGTTGACGCTGCTCGTTCCCTCGACGACCACGCCGTCCACCGGGATCTGCTCGCCGGGGAGGACCATGATCAGATCGCCCTCGCGGAGCTCCTCCACCGACACGTCGCGGACCTCGCCGTCCTCGACCCGGTGGGCCTTGGTGGGCACCAGCTCGGCCAGGGCCTCGAGGGCCCGGCTGGCCTGCTGCACGCTCGTCATCTCCACCCAGTGCCCGAGGAGCATGATGTCGATCAGCGTCGAGAGCTCCCAGTAGAAGGGCTTGCCCGGGAAGCCGAGGGACACCAGCAGGCTGTAAATGTAGGCCACGCTGATCGCCAGCGCGATCAGGCTCATCATCCCCGGCTGCCGGTGGCGGAACTCGGCGATCGCGCCCTTGAGGAAGGGGCTCCCGCCGTAGAAGTAAAGGAACGTCCCCAAAACCGGCCCCACCCAGGGGGTCCATGGCGCCGAGTAGGCGGTGTAGCCCAGCCATTCCTGCATCTGGGAGGAGAAATAGAGAATCGGCAGGGTCAGGATCGCGCTGAGCCAGAAACGGCGCAGGAAATCTTTGGGGTCGTGCCCCGCGTGTTTGTCGTGGCCCTCGTGACCTCCGGCTCCGCCGTGGTCGTGGTGGGCCCCGCCACCGTGGCCGCCGTGGCTGTCGTGGGCCCCGGCGCCGCCATGGTCATGCCCTTTGTGGTCGTGAGCCCCGTGACTTTCGTGAGCGTGGGATTGATGGTCGTGCTTGTGCGAACCGTGATTCATACCCTTTTCCTTCTCATCCACCTGCGATCACCTCCGAAACACGCACCTATCGAAAAACGTTCTCGCAGGAACGCGCTTCCACTGCCTCCTCACTACCCCTATCATCACTCTACGACACACATACAGATCATTTCGTTCAAGGCGGCAGCCGAATGTCCTGCTTCCCCTTTTAACCCCCCCCGGGGGGGGTGGGCTATGGATAGGATAGCACGGCCCTAGATCGCGTGCAAACATCGAGAGGCAGGCCAGTTGGCCTGCCTCTCCCCCCTGCCGCCATCGCCTCACCTCACCTGCCGTTCCGGACCCCGACCCCGGTAGCGATCGATGAACGCCGCCGCCGCTGCGGGGTCGAAGGGGTCGAGGTCGAGCCGCCTTCGCCAGGCAGTAAGCACGACTTTCGGTCCCAGCCCCGGCAAGGGAACGACGATCACGCCCTGGAATGGCTCCTGGAATTCAGCCCCCCAACGCCGGAGGTAAGCGAGCGCCGCCTTACCAGGCTGATCGTAATAGATCACGACCTCGCCGTGCTCGAGGCTGTGCACCAGACGGACGGCGGGTTGGGGTTTGGTGTAAAACCCCGGATTCACGTCAAAGGGACTGTGGGTTCCGGAGGTGGGGGTTGGGGTCGCGTAGCGGATCTCCTTTCCCGGCGGCAGGTGCCGGCTCCCCAGATCCGGCTCTTTCACCACCTGGGCCAAGGCGCTCTGCCCCTCGGCGACCAGGGCGTCGAAATCGTCGGTCTTGGGCTGGAGCAAAACGTAGCCTACAATCCCGGCCGCGGCCAAAAGTAAAACGCCCCAGAGCACCGCCCCCCGCCCTTTCGGCTTCGGGCGCTGCCTGGGGCTGATGCCGCGGCGCGCCATTACACGCCTCCCTCACCGAACTCGATGATGCCCATCATGCCCAGATCTTCATGGTCAAGGATGTGGCAGTGGTAAACGGTCTTCCCCGGGAAGTCCTTGAAGGCGACCCGGATGCGCACCCGCTCACCGCGCCGCACCAGGACCACATCCTTCCAGGCCCGCACCTTCTCCGGATACCCGTTTCGGCTGACGATCTGGAAGGGATTGGTGTGCAGGTGGAAGGGATGGTCCATGACCCCGGCGTTGACGATCTCCCACTCCTCGACCTCACCCAGCCTGACACTGGTGTCCACGCGCCGGGGGTTAAAGATCCGGCCGTTGATCATGAACACCATCCCCCGTCCCATCTGCATGCCGTGGCCGAGCACGAAGCGGCGGGTGCGGACCGGGTTTTCCAGGGGTACGACGGGCAAAAGGCGCTCGGGGAGTGGCAGAGCCGGCCGCCGTGCTTCCCCGTAGACCACCTCGGCCAAAACCCGCGTTCCCGTGCCACGGGCACTGCCGAACGCCCCCATACCGGCGACACCCCGGTCATAGCCCAGATCGAGCAGACGATAGCTCCCGGGATTGCGGTCGCCGCGTATGAGGACCTCGGCCCGCTCGCCCGGGGCCAGGAGGAGGGTGTCGAGCTCCACCGGCTCCGAGAGCGCCCCCCCGTCGGTGGCGATGAGGTAAAGGGGGTGGTTTTCCAAACGGAGGTGATAAAACCGGCTGCTCGAGGCGTTGAGCAATCGCAGACGCAGGAGGCCACCCCGGGGCACCACGAAGCGCTCCTTCGCCTTGCCGTTCACCGTCACCACCGGACCTTCCCGACCCTGGACCGTGTCCATGGGCGCGGGCGGCGGGACCCGACCGCCCTGAATCGCAAAGTCCTTCAGCACCGCGAAGGCCTCGCTGGCGGCGGCGATTTCAGGAATCTCGTCGAGCGCCCCCCGCACGATCAAAAGGCCCGAAAGCCCGAGGAACACCTGCTTGGCCACCAGACCGTGGAGGTGCGGGTGATACCAGAAGGTTCCCGCCGGGTGATCGGCCGGAATCTCGAACTCGTAATCCTGGATTTCCCCGGGAGGGACCTCGAGGAAGATGTTGTCGGCGTTACCGCTCGGCGACACGTGCAGGCCGTGGAAATGGAGGTTCGTCGGTTCCTTCAGACGGTTTACGAACCTCAACCGGAGTGTGTCCCCGGCTTTGAGCTCCAGCCGGGGCCCGGGGACCCGCCCTCCGTAAGCGAAGAGCTCAACCCTCTGTCCCGCGACCGTGACCGGGCGGAGGCTGGCGTCGAGCTCAACCGAGAGCAATCCCGCCTGGCTTTTGACCACCCCGGAAAGCGTGCCCAGACCCTGGGCCCGGGCGCCCCGTCCCCAAAAACCGGCGCCGGCCAATGCCGCCGCCGCGCCGATCACCGCGCGGCGGGAGAGCTTCCCGCCGCTCATACCCTTACGTTCACTCTGTTCCTCAGGCATCGTTCCCCCGCTTTTCAAGTCTCAGGTTGGTAATGCAGGTCGGCGCGTTCCCCTCGGTGGTAATGGGGACCGTTCCTATGTAATCGCCCTGCTTGACCTCGAGGCGGTAATTCTTCCCCCTCGGCAACCACAGTTCAAAAAATCCATTCGCCATTGTCTTGACCTTTCCTTCCCAGAATACATTGCCGTTTTCGTCGATCACCTTCACGGCAAAGGTTTGTTCCGCGAGCTCGCCCCGGCAGCTGGACATGAAATGCACTTCGCATGGGTGGGTGTAGCGAACGTAGGGCGCGACGGCGAGGGCCATCTCATCCTTCGGCAAAGGCACGCGCTTCGTTTTCTTATCCGAGAAGACGAACACTATCTCCTTCGCGGTGAGGTAGCTCTGGACCCCCTTCGCCTCTTCGGCCCACTGGTTGGCGAGCGCCAGTGCCTCTTTCGGGGAAAGGCCCTCGAGCTCGCCTCCCTGATCACGTCCGAACCCGCCGAGCCCGAGCCAAAGGCCCGCGCCAACCGCCAAAACACCGAGAACGATCCATGAGAACCGTCGCATACCTAAAAGCTAACCCCACCCTGTAAAGCCCCTGTAAAAACCGGACTCGCCCTCGGCAAAGGGCAGCGTGAAACAAAAGGTGGTGCCCTTTCCCACTTCGGAAGTGAGCCAGATCCGACCCCCCATCGCCTCGACCAGTCCTTTGGCAACGGTCAAGCCCACGCCGGTGCCTCCCTGGGCCCGGCTGCGCGCGGGGTCGAGGCGAAAAAAGCGCTCAAAAACGCGCTCCTGGAACTCGCGGGGGATGCCGGGGCCGGTGTCGGAAACGCAAAAGCGGGCCCCGGCTTCGTCGGCGCCGAGCGAAAGGATGACCCGCCCCCCAGCAGGGGTGTGACGCAGGGCATTCCGGATCAAATTGGCGAGCACCTGCCCCACCCGCTCGGGGTCGGCCCGAACCGGCGGTAGCGGCTTTTCGGGCATCTGGAGGTCGAGTTCGACCCCCTTGGCCTCGAAGGCGGGCAGGAAGCGTTCGTAGGCCGCGCGAAGCAAAGCGTCGGCCTCGTAAGCCCGGAGCTCCATCGGCACCGCCCCCGCCTCGACCCGGGAAACCATGGAGAGGTCCTCGACCAACCGGCGCATGGCCTGCACCTCCCGGGTGATCGCCCGCGCCGCCGCATCCGCCGGCATCACCCCGTCGGCCATCGCCTCGGCATACCCTTGCAGGGCCGCGAGCGGCGTGCGCAACTCGTGGGCCACGTTCCCGATGAGCTCTACCCGGGTCCGTTCGATCTTCTCCAGCGCCTCGGCCAAGCGGTTGAAGTGGAGGGCGAGTTCTGAGAGCTCGTCGTTGCCGAGCACCGGCAGCCGGACGCTGTAGTCCCCCTCCGCCACCTTTCGACTGGCCGTGGCCAGCATCACCGCGGTCTGGGTCAGCTTGCGGCTGACGAAGAACGCGATGCCTCCGGCGACCAGCGTGGCCACGGGGAGCGATGCCAAAAACGCCGAGTTGAGCGTACTCCTAAGCGCCCACTCCAAGTCCTTCCTCAACGCCTCGGCCATCGGCCCCATGCCCATCATCGCCGATGCCCCGAGCATGTGGGCCACGTGCCCGCGAAAAAACTCCGGCGCGAAGACCTCCACCAAAAAGGCGAGCGCCAGCTCGGCCAGGACCACCACCAGCAGGTAGCTCAAAAGGAGTTTGACGAAGAGTCGCATCAGGTCTCTTTAAAACGATACCCGACGCCCCGGACGGTTTCGATATAGCGCGGATGCTCAGGATCGTCGCCGAGCTTTTTCCTGAGCGCGGCCACGTGGACGTCCACCACTCGATCGACGCCGAAGAAATCCTCCCCCCACACCCGCTCAAGCAGCCGGTCCCGGGAAAAGACCATGCCCGGGTGACGGGCGAGCAAGAGGAGGAGGTCGAACTCAAGGCGCGAGAGGTGCAGGGGTTCACCGTGCAAAAAGACCTCCCGCGTGTGGGGCCGAATCACCAGCTCGCCGTAGCGCAGTTCTTCCTTGAGACCGACCCGTCGCAAAAGGGCCTTCACCCGGGCCACGAGTTCTCGGGGCGAAAACGGCTTGGTCACGTAGTCATCGGCGCCGAGCTCGAGGCCCCGAACCCGCTCCTCTTCCTCGCCTCGGGCGGTCAGCATCAGCACCGGAAGCTCGGGGCGCAGCTCGCGCAAGCGCTCGGCCACCGCCCAGCCGTCGAGCTTTGGCAGCATCAAGTCCAGGACCACCAGGTCGGCCTGGGGCGCGAGTTCGAGCGCCGCTTCACCGTCGTCGGCCTCGAGGAGCTCGTAGCCCTCCCGACTCAAGTAGGCCCGGAGAATCTCGCGGATCGCGGGATCGTCGTCAACGACCAGGACTTTCGCCATTTCGCCCCCTTTGCAAAATGCCCCGGCGCCCCCCGAGGGGGGTGCCGGGGGAAACTCAAGACTCCAAATCGCGCTTCATGCGCTCGTAAGTCTCTTTATCGATCTCGCCCCGGGCATAACGCTCGCGCAGGACCTCGAGGGCGCGATCGCTGCCGCCCCGGCCTCCGCCACCGCCCCCGCCATCACCTCGGGTCATGGCGCGGACCACGGCGTAGACCAGCCAGGCGATCAGGACGAACCACAAAATTCCGAACAAGAGTCCCCAACCTCCCATTCCGTAACCCCATCCACACCAGGGACAACCCCACATCACCACCATCACCTCCGACCATTACTTTCGGCCCTCACCGTAAAGATATCGTAAACATGAGGTAGGATACCGGGGTAACTGAACAGGACGGTTCCCCAGGTGCCTTTTCTTGGAATGACTTTCGTTTTAACGTAGGAGGGCCATGCCCTCGGGTAAGGTGCACGAAACCATCAACACCGGATTCCTCGTCGCCCAGGCCGCCGCCTGGCTGGGGGGCGCCCTCGCCCTTCCTGCCCAGGGGGTTTGGAGCTATTTGGCTGGATTCGCACTCGGTACCTATTTGATCACCCCCGACCTCGACCTCGCGGAGCGCCAGGAGCCGAGACCGCTCAAATGGTGGGGGCCGCTCAAGGTGCTGTGGTGGCCCTACGGAATGATCTTCAAACATCGAGGCCTCTCCCATTCCTGGGTTTTGGGGCCTTTGAGTCGCATCGCCTACTTGGCGATCCTGGCCGCGAGCGCTGGTCTCCTGGCCAGGTTTGATCTCCGGACGCTCATCCTCGAGCATCCCCTCGAGGCCAGCCTTTTCACCCTCGGCTATCTGCTCTCGCAGTGGATCCATCTGGTCCTCGACCTCTGGACCCAGGAAACGCCCCGGGGCGGCCGGCGAAAAAGGGCCCGCAAGAAGTCATCACTCGGCATCTAAACGACCCCCGCCGTGGCTTTCGCCACGGCGGGGCTCCCGGCAAACGACTGCAGACGCTGAAAAAGCCCGTGGTGCCCACTTAGGCACCGAATTTTTGCAGCTTGCCGGCATGCGCGAGCAGCAAGGGCAGGAGCTCGGTGCCCCGGAGCTGGCCTAAAACGCCCTTTTGCGCCTCATCCTCGGTGAAGCGACGGGCCGCGTCGTTGCGGAGATGGGGGCCGAAGATGAGCAGGGGGACCGGGTGCCACGAGTGGGCCTTGAGTACCGCCGGCGTCGAGTGATCCCCGGTAATGGCCACCACGTCGGGGCCGAGATCGAGGAGCTCGGGCAAGAGGCGGTCGAACATCTCGATGCGCGCCACCTTACCCTCGAAGTCACCGTCCTCGCCCTTGGAATCGGTCTTTTTGAAGTGGAGGTAGAAGAAGTCGAAGGCCTGCCAGTTGGACCGGATCGCCTCGAGCTTGGCCCTGGGCCGGTCGGGGTCATCCTCCGAAACATCGAGGTCAAGGGCGCGCATGCCGACGAGCTCCGCCACGCCACGGTACATGGGGTAGCTGGCGATCGCGGCCGGGGTGACCGAGGCGACCTCACCCAGGGCGGGAAAGTTGGGCCGCTTCGAGATGCCACGCAAAAGCACGCCGTTGATGACCGGCTCATCGGCGAGGATCTGCCGAGCCTGGCGCACGAACGCGTTGAGGATGGCGGCGGTCCGCCTCGAGGGCTCGTCACCGCTGATCGCCTCGGCCTCTTTGGCCGGCACTCCGGTAACCTGGGGATCGGTGTCGGAGACCGCATCCCCCAGACCCTCTCCGCGGAGCACGACGACGAAACGATGCTCGCTCTCGGTGTGGATCTCGACCTCGACCCCGTCGATCTCGCGAATCGCCTCGCGGAGCCTCGCCACCACCCGACGGTTCTCCTCGGTACTCGGACGCCCGGCCCGGCGGTCCAGTACCCTTCCCTCCGGGTCGAAGGTGGCGAAGTTGCCCCGAGCGGCGACGTCTTGGGGTCCGAGCGGAATACCGAGGCCGAGCGCCGAGAGGACGCCCCGGCCCACCTGGTATTTCAGAGGGTCGTACCCGAAAAGCGCCAGATGGCCGGGCCCCGACCCCGGTGCGAGGCCCGGAAAGACCGGCGTATACAGACCAAGGGCGCTCTCTTGGGCCAGCCGGTCCAGGTTCGGGGTGCTGGCCGCGGCGAGTTCGGTAGGACCACCGGGCTCACGCGGCAAACCTCCGACGCCGTCGAGCACGACGAGGAGGATCTTCGAGGGTGTTTTTTTGCTGATCTCTTTGAGATAGGGCAGGATGTCCATGCCTCCATTATGCGAAAATAAAGCATGCGCCCGCGCGCAAAGTTCTGGCTGGAAAGCGAAGACGGAACCTACCTCATGGGCCCGCGGACACTCAGGCTTTTGCTCGCGATCAAGGAAACGGGGAGCCTCAAGGCCGCCTCCGCCAAAGCCGGATTTTCCTACCGCGCGGCCTGGGCCCGCATCCGGGAGGTCGAAGCAGCGCTTGGCTTTCGCCTGGTCGAAAGCAAAAGCGGCGGCGAGGGCGGCGGCGCCACCCGCCTCACCGAAGAAGGGGAAAACTTCGTCGAGCGCTACCAGGCCTTCCTCGGCGCTGCCGAGGCCGGGCTCCAGACCGCCTTCGAAAAGGCGTTCGGCGTAGACTGACAGCCATGGAGCGAACCCGAGTGCTCTTTGTATGCCTCGGCAACATCTGTCGCAGCCCGATGGCGGAAGGAATCTTCCGGAAGCTCATCAAAGAACGTGGCCTTCAGAACGCCTTCGAGGTGGACTCGGCCGGGACCGGCCCCTGGCACGTCGGCGAACCCATGGACCCGCGAACCGAGACCGTGCTCAAAAGGCACGGCGCCTATTTTGAACACCGAGCACGCCAGATCACACCGGAAGATTTTCAGCACTACGACCTCATCCTGGCCGCCG
Source organism: Vulcanithermus mediatlanticus (assembly GCF_055385885.1). Lineage (NCBI taxonomy): Bacteria > Thermotogati > Deinococcota > Deinococci > Thermales > Thermaceae > Vulcanithermus > Vulcanithermus mediatlanticus. The sequence goes on from NZ_AP042385.1 coordinate 316,021, forward strand.
ACCGTGAGATCGAGCGCGACCTGGTGCGCCTGGCGGGCCCTTTTCGGGACAAGGTGCACCTGATCACCGAACCCTGGGGTCAGGGAGAGATCAACGACCCCTGGGAAGGCGACCTTTGGCTGTTCGAACAAACGTATCTGGAGATCGCCGACCTGGTGGAAAAGTGGCTGGAACGGCTTTGGCCGGGAGACGATGAGGCCGGAAAGGCTCCTTAAGGCCGCGGGCATAAACGCTCCACCCCCCGAACCGATGGGGGGCGGCGATGTGGCGCGTCTTTGGCGCGCCGGTCCCTACGTGATCAAGACCCATCCCGCGCCCCCACCCGGCATGTTCCCGGCGGAAGCCGAAGGCCTCCAGGCCCTTCGTGAGGCGGGTATCCTCACCCCGGACGTCCTCTGGGCCGGCGAGGCGGGGCTCGTCCTCACCTACCTGCCACCCGGCAAGGCGGACTGGCCGGGGCTTGCAAAAATGCTGGCCCGCCTTCACAAAACCCGAAGAGAACGTTACGGGTGGTCCAAACCGGTGTATCTGGGCACCTTCCCGCTTTCCCAGGGCGAGCACGGGGCGTGGGACGAGTTCTTCGTAAACTTTCGCCTTGCCCCCCTGCTCGAGGCCACCTGGAACCAGCTCGGGCCCACCGGAAAGGACGTCGAACGCCTCCTCGCCCGCTACACGCCCCCGGCCGAAGGCCCGACCCTGATTCACGGCGACCTCTGGCACGGCAACCTGCTGATGAGCCAGCAAGGACCGGCCCTCATCGATCCCTCGGTCTGGGTCGGGGAACGGGGCGTCGATCTGGCGATGATGCGCCTCTTTGGCGGCTTCCCGCCGACCTTTTGGGACCATTACGAAGCGATCTACCCCGTTCCCGACGAAGTGCGTGACGCCCTGCCCTATTACCAGCTCTATTTCCTCCTGGTTCACGTCCATTTCTTCGGCCCCGCCTACCTCTCGGGCATCCAAAGGGTCTTGCGCATCTACGGGTAAAGCCCGGCCCACGCGGGCCGGGCTTTGGAAAGCTTTCCCCTTAGAAACTCACGTTGATGTTGGCCTGGCCGCAACCCTGGTAGGTGACGGTGATGGTCTTGGTCACCTGGCCGTTCGTGGTGTAGGTGTAGACCACCGTACCGCTGTCGAAACCGGGGAAGTAGTCCTGCTGCTGGGCGCAGCTCTTCGACCAGTGCAAGGGGTCGCCCGGGTCGGTGGCCACGTTGAACACGAAATTGGTCCCGTCGCGGGTCATGTCGACGGTGCCGGTGACCTCGAGCGTACCCGCGTCTCGGGGGCTGGCCGGGTCGTCGGGCGTGTAGGTGGTGGTGCGATCGATGGTGGTCGCGGTCTCGTGCACCACCTGGCCGTCGCGGGACACCGTGATGTTCACGGTCATGTTCTTGGTAATGGTCACGGCTCCCCCAGCGCCCTCGTCCACGGTCACGCTGCCGTCCCAGGTCCGGCTGCGGCTGAAGGCCTCGCCACGGGCGTTGGTGCCGCTGATGGTGGCCTGGAAGTTGGTGAAGGTCATGGTCCGGCCCTTGACGTTGCTGTCATTATCATTGGTGTCACTGTAGGTGAGCGTTCCGGCAAACGTGGCGGTGTGGCCATCATCAGTCGTAGCGGAACAATTGGTAAAGGTCATCGAGAATCCGCTGACGATCCCGTCACCATCAGCGTCCGTACCCGATTTGATCTCCGCCTGGCACTGCCCGGTGCCAGTTCCAAAGTCCAAGCTCGCGAGCCTAATCCGCCAATGCCGGAGCAAGCGGGCCACCGGACGGGGAAAGCCGGGAAGGAGGGCCTGGGTATCCACTCCCTGAGCGCCAGCGCTCAGCGTCCCCGCCGCCAAATCCTCTAAAAGCGCCCCATCCAGCGCCAGCTCATCGGCCACCACCGCCTGGGCGTCGCTGCTGTCCGCCTCGGGCGTGGCCAGCGAGCTGCAGGCCGAGAGCACGACCACACCGAGGACACCCAAAACCCCAACCAACCACCGTCTGCTTTTCATTGCCATCACCTCGAGGCCAGCCTAAGAAGGCCGGGCCCGGGGCGGCTTAGGGGCCTCTTAACAAACGTTCATACAGGCGGCCTATTTGGCCTGGTTGGCGGCGATCAAGAGCGGGTCCCACACCGGGCTGAAGGGCGGGGCGTAGGCCAGGTCGAGCCGGCGCAGATCCTCAACCGTCGCCCCCTGGTGGATGAGCGTTGCCACCACATCGACCCGCAGCGCGTCGCTGCCCCCGCCCACGATCTGGGCCCCGAGCAACCGGCCCGAATTCCCCTCGTAAACGAGCTTGACGAAAAGCGGATGGCCACCGGGCATGTAGTGCGCCCGGTCTCGGGACTTGATCATCACCGATCGAACGTCAAAACCCGCCTGACGCGCCCTTTCCTCGGTGAGGCCGGTCACCGCAACCGCGAGATCGAAGACCTTGCTGATCGCGCTGCCCACCACCCCCTTGAACGTCACGTCCTCACCGGCGATCACCGCGCCCGCGGTGCGGCCGTGCTTATTCGCCACATCGCCAAGGGGCAGCCAGTAAGGCTCGCCGGTCACCAGGTGCACGCTCTCGGCCACGTCCCCGGCCGCCCAAACGCCGGGGAGGTTGGTGCGAAGCTTCTCGTCGACGGCGATGGCACCGGTGGGGCCGAGCCGGACGCCCATTTGCTCCGCCAACGCCACGTTCGGCCGGATGCCGACCGAAACCAGGGCCAGATCGGCGTCGATCGTCCCCTGGCTGGTCACCACCGCGCCGAGCGCGCCCTCACCGGTGAATCCCTCAACCCGAGCCCCGGTAACGACCTCGACCCCGCTCCGAACCAACGCCTCGCCGACGATCTCGCTGATCTCCGGATCGAGCTGGGGCATGACCCGGTCCCTGGCCTCAACCACGGTCACCGCAAGGCCCCGCTTGCGGAAGGCCTCGGCCATCTCGAGGCCCACGTACCCACCGCCAACAACCACCGCTCGACGGGCGCGATTCAACCACTCGCGAATCGCAAGCCCGTCCTCCGGCGTGCGCAGGGTAAAAACCCCCGGCAGATCGGCACCGGGAAGGGCCAGCCGCACCGGGCTGGCGCCGGTGCTGATCACCAGGTAGTCAAAGCGCTCCTTTCGCGTTTCTCCCCCCTCGAGGTCGCGCACCAAAACTTCGCGATTTTCGTAGTCCACACCGACCACTTCGTGGCGGGTGAGCGCGGCAATGCCCTGCTTTTTGAACTGTTCGGGGGTCCGGGCGACCAGATCCTCGACCCGCTCGATCTCGCCCGCGATGAAATAGGGCAACCCGCAGGCCCCGTAAGACACGTAATGCGTTTTTTCAAAGGCGATGACCTCGAGATCAGGACGGCTCCTCTTTGCCTTGGCCGCGGCGCTCATTCCCGCAGCCACGCCACCGATGATCACAAGACGCTCGCTCATACCTCTTTTATACCCCCAAGAGGTATAACCTCGCCCACCCCGTATATTGGACGCATGGCAAACGACGTTCAATCATGGCGCTGGGACCTCACCGACCTCTTCCCAGACGTGGCCGCGTACGAAACCGAGCTCAAAGCCCTAACGGCGAAAGCCGAGCACTTCGGACGCTGGCGGGAAAAGCTGAACGACCTCGATCGCGACGGCTTCATGGAGCTGCTCCGGGAGTTTGAAGAACTCTCCCTCCTGGCCCACAGGCTCGTCGCCTACGCCGCGCTCGAGTTCTATGCCGACAGCCGCTCCGAAGCGGCCCAGGCCCGCTTCGCCCACGCCCAAAGCCAGCTCGGCGAACTCTCGGCCAAGACCCTCTTTTTCGAGGTGTGGTGGAAGCACCTCGAGGACGCCAAGGCCAAGGCCTTGATCGAGGCCGCGGGGCCCCGCTATGCCTACTGGCTCTCGGAAATGCGCTCGTGGCGCCCTTTCACCCTCGGCGAGGAGGCCGAGCGGGCCATCACCCTCAAGAACACGGTGGCCCGGGCTCAGGGCAAGATCTACGAAACGATTAACGACCGCTACACCTTCGCTTTCGAAGCCGAGGGCACGCGCGTCGAGGCCAAAAAGAGTGAGCTCTCACGCTACACCCGCCATCAAAACCCCGCCGTCCGCAAGGCCGCCTACGACGCCATGCTCGAGCGCTACCGCGAAGAGGCGATGATCCTTGGGGAGCTCTACCGGTTGGTGGCCGAGGACTGGAAGAACGAATACGTCAAACTCCGGGGCTTCCCAACCCCGATCTCGGCCAGGAACAAGATGAACGATCTTCCCGATGCCGTGGTCGAGGCTTTGCTGAAAGCCACGGAAGAGGGGAGCCAAACCTTCCAGGCCTATTTCCGCCTCAAGGCCCGGGCGCTCGGCATGAAGCGGCTTTCCCGCTACGACCTCTACGCCCCGGTCGGGGAAAACGAGCGCCAGTACACCTTCGACGAAGCGGTGGCGCTGGTCAGCGAGGCTTTCAGGCAGTTCGACCCCGAGTTCGAAGCGCTGATGCGCCAGGTCATCGAGGCCCGGCACATCGATGTCTTCCCCCGCGACGGGAAACGCTCGGGCGCCTTTTCCTACGGCCCCGTGCCCGGTATGACCCCCTACGTGCTCCTCAACTTCCAGGGCCAAGCCCGTGACGTGGCCACGCTGGCCCACGAACTCGGGCACTCGGTCCACAGCCTGCTCGCGGCCTCCCATCCGGTCTTCACCTTCCACCCCCCCCTCCCCCTGGCGGAGTCGGCCTCAACCTTCGGCGAAATGCTGCTCGTCGACCGGCTGCTGGCGACCGAGCAGGATCCCAGGCTGCGAAAGAGCATCCTCTTTCACCAGCTCGATGGCTTCTACGGCACCATCCTCCGCCAGGCCTACTTCGCTCGCTTCGAGATCGAGGCCCACGACCTGCTCACCGGCGGCGCGCCCCTCGAGGCGGTCCACTCGGCCTACCTCAAAACGCTCAAGGACCAGTTCGGTGACGCGGTCGAGGTCCCCGAGCACTTCCAATACGAGTGGCTGATGGTGCCCCACTTCTACCACACGCCCTTCTACGTCTATGCCTACGCCTTCGGCCAGCTGCTGGTGCTTTCGCTCTACCGGCGCTACCAGACCGAGGGCCAGGCGTTCGTTCCCAAGCTGAAACGCATCCTGGCCGCCGGGGGGTCCCAAAACCCCGCCGAGCTCCTGCAAAAGGAAGGCTTCGACATCGAGGACCCCGGGTTTTGGCTCTCGGGCTTCGAGCTCATCGGCGAGCACGTCGCGCGGCTGGAAGCCGAAATGCGCCGCGAATCGAACTGAGACTCCGAAGGGGGCGGTTCTCGCCTCACCGCTGGGTCGTTTCCCGGGCCTCGAGGCGCCTCAGTCCCACCAGAAACGCCGCCGCCGACAATCCGGCGGCGGCGAAGACCATCAACATGACCAGGATCTGATACCGCGCCGCCACCAAGGGATCAACACCGGCCAGGATCTGCCCCGTCATCAACCCAGGAATTGAGACCAGCCCCACGGCATAGAGAGCGTTGGTCGCCGGGATCAGCCCCGCCCGGTAGGCCCTGGCCCTGGCCCGAGCGAAGTCGAGGCCCAAGGCGCGCTCGGCGAAGTAGCGCTCGGCCGCCAGGCTCACGGCGTTCATCGCATTCGAAAAGGCCATCCCTCCCAGAGGAATGAGCACCGAGGGCGCGTACCAGGGGTGGGGTCGAAGGACGAGCTCGGTCGCCACCAAAAGCGCCAACCCGCCCCCGCCCAAGACGCCGGCGAGGGCGTAGGGGAAAAGCCGCCGCCGCCGCTCGAGCACGGTGCGAAGGGCGATCCATCCCGCGACCATTGCCATGGCGGTGAGCACGGCGAACACCACCAGGGGATGGCGGGTGAGGAACACGTAAGCCAGAGCGTAGCCCACGAGCAGGAGCTGGGCGAGCATCCTGCCTAAGGCAATCCAAGGGGTTTTCGAGTCCTCGCTCCAGACGGCATAGAGGTAGGCCACGATCAAGGCCAGCAGCAGGGCGTAAAGGAGCCGGGCCAGGGGGATCGTTGCCATCTCGCCTCAGCTTACGCCTTAGGATGGCTTTGGCATGACCGTCCTCGCCAACGCCGTGGCCCTCTTTGCCTTCGTGGTCAAAGGCCTGGCCGGATTCGGCCCCGCGCTCTTCATCGTCCCCACCCTGAGCCTGGTCAGCCCTCTCAAGACCGTCGTCCCCTACACCGCCTTCCTCCTCTTTCTGGCCAACCTCCCCATGCTCTACCTGGTTCGCCGCCACCTCAACGTGCGACGCGATCTGCCAGCGGCGCTGGCGTATGCCCTCGGCATCGCCCTCGGCACCCACGCCCTGATCGCGCTTCCGGAAACGCTGCTGAAAAAAGCGTTGGGGCTCGTCCTCCTCGGCTTCGCCCTTTGGATCTTCTTCCGGCCCAGCGAACCGTCCGCTCCGCCGGAAGAGACCCTCGGGGAAACCCTCCGGCTCGGGCTCGCGAGCTTTGGCGGTGGCTTTCTGGTCGGCATGGTCGGGGCCGGTGCTCTGCCCTTTTTAATTTACGTTCCCCTGCGTTATCCAAAAAACGAGGCCCGGGCGCTGTTCACTGCGGTCTTCGCCCTGGGAACCCTGGCCTGGACGCTCTCTTACGCCGCCACCGGACTTTTGCGCCTCGAGCAGGTCAAACTGGCTTTCTTCACCCTCCCCGGCGTCCTCCTGGGGCTGGGCCTTGGCAACGCCCTGGCCAGCACCCTCTCCCAACGAGCCTTCGCCCGGGCGCTGGGCGGTCTATTGGTACTCCCTGCACTAAAGTTGCTCGGCCTGTTCTGATATCCTCACATCGTGCGGACCCTCCTGCTCTCCGATATCCACGGCAACCTCCCCGCCTTCAAGGCCGTGATGTCGCACGCCTCGAAACAGGGGTTCGATCGCGTTTTCTTCCTCGGCGACGCCGTGGGGTACTACCCCGACGGCGACGCGGTGGTCGGCGCTTTGCGAAAACTCAACGCCCAGGGGGTCCTCGGCAATCACGATGCCTGGATGCTGGCCCCAGAGTGGCAGACGTCCTCGGGCTACATCTTCGACATTCTCAACTGGCAGCGGGCACACATGCGCCCGGAAAACACCGACTACTTGCTCCGCCTGCCCTGGCACCACGAAGGCGAGCGCCACCACATGGTCCACGGCAGCCCTTGCGACCCCATGACCTACATCGACGAGCTCGAGGTCGCCCGTCAGGCCTTCACCTGCACCGCCAAAACCTGGATCTTCCACGGCCACACCCATCTGGCCGGCGCGTTTTTGGCCCTGGAAGGGCCGAACGGCCCCTGGATTCGCTACCGTCCGTTCACCAAGGAGAAAACCGTGCTCGCCCTACCGCCCCGGGGCCGGATCCTCGTCAACCCGGGCTCGGTGGGGCAGCCCCGGGATGGCCTTCCGCTTGCCGCCTACGCGATCTGGGATGAGGCGAGTGCCCGTATCGAGGCCTACCGGGTTGCTTACGACCTGGAGGCCGTGCGGCGGCGCCTGGCCGATGCCGGGTTTCCCCTGCAGCTCTACGAGCGACTCAAGGTGGGACGATGATCGAGGTCATAGGTCACGAGAACGCTCGAGACCTCCTCGCCCAGTCGCGGCCCCAGAGCCTTCTGCTCAGCGGGCCTGAGGGCGTGGGGCGCCGGCATCTGGCCGCCTGGTTCGCCTACGGCCTCAACTGTGAACAGGGCTTTCCCCCGTGCGGCCAGTGCGCGAGCTGCCGCCAATCCCCGCACCCCGATCACCTCGAACTCGCCCCTAAAACCACCAGCCGTTCGGGCGAGACCGCCCAAAACCCCCAGATCCACATCGACCAGATCGTTCCCCGCTCGGGAGCCGAAGCGCAAAGCCTGCTCGAATGGATCGAGTCCGCGCCCCAGTTCCGGCGCAAGGTGGCGGTCATCGACGGCGCCCACCAGATGACCGAGGCCGCAGCCAACGCCCTGCTCAAGCTGCTTGAAGAACCGCCCGCGTATGCCCACCTGGTGCTCATCGCCCCGAGCAAAGATGCCGTCCTCAAAACGCTCGCTTCCCGCTGCTTCGAGATCCGCCTGGCACCGCTCCCCCTCGAACGCCTGAAGACCCTGAGCGACGATCCCGACATGCTCGCCTTTGCCCAAGGCGCCCCCGGCCGGCTCCTCTGGGCGCTCGAGCACCCGGCCGAGGTGCGCGACGTGGTCAAGCTGGTGGATGGCCTTTTGCTGCACCTTGACGAGGGACCCCGGGCCCTCGAGCTGGCCAAGGCCCTATTCAACCAGTTCCTCCGGGAACCCTCGCCACGCCCCTTCCTCGAACGGGCCTTTGCCCGCCTCGAAGCACGCGAGCGACTTGCCGCCCTCAGCCTGTTGCGCGAGATCGAGCGAGCCCGGCGCGCTTACGTTCACACCGATCTTCTCGCCGCCTACCTGGTCCTGAAACTGAGGAGGATCTATGGAAACGTGCGTACCCGTACGCTTTGAAGCCAAACCCAAGCACCACCTGGCCACCTTCCGCGGCCAGCCCCCCGCACCCAACGCACAGGTGGTGGTGGTTACCCGGGAAGGCCCGAGGCTGGCCGTGGTCCGAGGCAAGCCCCAAAACGGGCAGGCGGAGATGGAAATCCTACGCCTGGCCACGCCCGAAGACCTTTCCCGCCACGCCACGCTCAAGCAACGGGCAGAGGCGCTTCGCTGGCGGATCAAAAGCCTGTTTCGGAGCAAATACCCGGGGGTCAAGATCGTGGGCGTCGAGTACACCCTCGACGGGGCGGTCCTCTTCGTCCGCTACCACGCCGAACGAAAGGTGCGGCTCGGCGCTGAACTCAAGCGCCTGGCCCGGGAATCGGGTGCGCGGATCGAGCTCGTCGCCCTCGGCGCACGCGATGAAGTGGCGGAGCTGGGGGCGATCGGGGCCTGCGGCATGGAGACCTGCTGCAGCACCTGGATGCAGGATTTCGGCCCGACCACCATCCGCATGGCCCGGGACCAACAACTCCCTCTCTCACCGGAAAAAATCTCCGGGCCCTGTGGCCGGCTCCTTTGCTGCATCGCATACGAGCACCCGATCTACAAGGAACTCCTCGAGCAGCTCCCCAAAAAGAACGCCCGGGTCTGCACCAAGTCCGGCGTGTGCGGCAAGGTCGCCAAGCTCCACCCGCTCAGCCTGGAGGTCGAGATCAGGACCACCTCGGGCAGCCTCGTCCGGGCCAAATCGCACGAGATCGAACCCTGGCAGGAGGACAAAGCATGATGCGGGTCTCGGTGATCGAGCGAGCCCTGGACCGATTTTTCCACTTCTACCCCGGCGTGGTGGCCATCGTGGGAGCGAAAGATCCCAGCCACGGGGCCAACTTCATGCCCGCAGTCTGGAACACCGGGCTCTCCTTTGACCCCCCGCTCTTCGGCGTCGCCATCAGTCCCAAGCGCCACACCTACCGGCTGCTGGAAAACGAGGCCCCCTGGAGCGTTTCGTTTCTCTCCTTCGAGCACGCCGAGCTGGCGGCCCGCCTCGGCAGCACCAGCGGGCGGGACCTCAACAAGGTCAAAGCCTTTGACCTCGAGGTCCTCTGGGGGAAGGCGCTCGAGGTGCCGATCCTCAAAAACGCCTTCGCCGCCTACGAACTCGAGCCCGCCGGCCGGGTCAAGACCGGCGACCACGACCTTTTCATCGGGCGGGTGCGCGCCGTGTGGGAAGACGGGGCCGCCTTCAACGAAGAAGGCATTCCCCTGCCTGAGCGCGTCCGGCCGCTCCTCTACTTCGGTCGCTTCCGCTACGGATCGCCGGACGAGGAAACCGTTCGCCTGAAGTTTCGATGACCCACGCGACCAGGATCAAAAAGCGGCTAAGGACCCTGAGAATCAACCGGGCTCGGACCGAAGCCCAGCTGGTCCTGCTCGAGGGCGTGATCCACTTTCGCGCCGACGGTCACGCGCACTGGGCCAAGGCCCGGGGCACCCCCGAGGTCGAAGCCGCCGGACGGGCGATCCTGGCCTTTCGCCTCGAGGGCCGGCGGCTGGTGGTCGAGTTCGACGACGGCAGCGTCCTCGCGGTGCAAAGGGGCTGGCGCGGCACCTGGGCCACGACCGAAACCGCCTTCACTTGACCAGCAACACCGGGCACTTGGAAAGCGCCACCACCTTCTGGCTCTGGCTGCCGAGCAACATGCCCGCCAGGCCGCTGAGCCCCCGGGTGCCCATCACGATGAGGTCGGCCTGTCGCACCTCGGCCACCCGCAAGATGGTCTCCGCCGGCGGGCCCTCGAGGACCTCGATCTCCAGCGACGCCACCTCGCCGACCAAAGCCCGGGCCTCGTCCACGACGGACTCGGCGTGGACGAGGCGGCGGGAGAGCGCCTCTTCGAACAAAGGCTCGCCGAGCCACTCGGGAACCGCGTCATAGGCGTAGACCACCACCACGGTGGCGCCGTGGGCGCGGGCTTCGTCGCCGGCCAAGCGGGCGGCCTTCCGGGCGTGCTCCGATCCGTCGTAAGCCAAAAGAATTGTCTTGTACATACCCCAAGCCTAGCAAGGCGACGCGAGCGCTGAGAAGGCCCGGGAAACTGACCCGCGGGTCAGAAAATGCAGTAGACTCATCGGCGTGAGCCCGGTGGCCTTTCTTCACCTCGTCACCTTCTTTTTCTTCCTCGCCTACGGCCTAACCATCCCTTCGCTCCCGCTCTACCTCGAATCCCTCGGACTCAAGCCCGCCTGGATCGGGTGGGCGGTTTCGCTCATGCCGCTGGCGGGGCTTTTGCTCCGCCCGTTCGGCGGCTGGGCCACCGACGCCTGGAGCCGCCGCCAACCGGCCCTCCTCGGCCTTGTGGCCAGCGCCGCGGCCGGCCTTTTTTACCTGGGCCCCCTCGCCGCCGTGCTGATCGGACGGTTCCTGCAGGGGGTGGGCATCGCGCTCTTTGCCCCCAGCACCCTGGCCCTCACCTCCGACCTCGCCGAGGAAGAGGTGGTTGGCCGGGTCATGGGCACCCGGAACCTCCTGATCGGCCTCGGGGTCATGCTGGGGACCGCGCTCGGGGGAACGCTGCTTGACCTGGGCGGGCCCAAAGCGGTCTTCCTCCTCGTGTTCCTGGTGCAGCTCCCCTGGCTCATCCCCATGGCCAAAACGCCGGAGACCCTCATCGACCCCAAGCCCAGACGTTGGTGGGAGGGCTTCGTCGAGGTCTTCGCCCTGGCACCGCTCAGGGCCTCGACCTGGGCCAACGCCGGGTTCGCCGCAGTTTTCTCTATCCTGCAAGCCTTCTACCCCCTCTTCCTCCTCCGCAACGGCTACCCCGCGAGCTGGGTCGGCGGCTTCCTCGGCTACTACAGCCTGGTCTCGGTGCTGGCCCGGCTGCCCGCGGGAATGCTCGCCGACAAAAAGGACCCGGCGCGGGTGGCGCTCTTTGGCTTCGTGGTGGCCACGCTGGGGTTCTTCCTGCTCTGGGCGTTCCCCCTGCCGCTGGCAGCGTTCGCCGGCGGCACCCTCATGGGCCTCGGCGCCGGGTTTTACCTCCCCGCCAACATCGTGGTGGTCACCAAGGCCGTCCCCTTTCGCCTCCGGGGATCGGCCTTCAGCCTCTTCACCGCCAGCTGGGACGCCGGGGGCCTGCTCGGGCCGCCGCTCGCCGGCATGGTCATCGGCCTCACCGGCGTGAGCGCCATTTTCCCGCTGGCGGCGCTCGGCGCCCTGCTCACCACAGTGGGTTACGTCCTGCTCCTCCCCCGTCGCTAAGCGGGCACTCGCGGCCTCTTTGCGGCGGGGTCTTTGCAGCTTTGGTATAACGGGTAGGCTATGGCGAAGGCGAAGGGTCCAACCCCCCAATCCCAGGATTTCTCAGCCTGGTACCTCGACGTCATCCAGATGGCGGAGCTCGCCGACTACGGCCCGGTCCGGGGCACCATCGTGGTCCGGCCTTACGGCTACGCGCTTTGGGAAAACATCCGGGCCACACTCGACGAGATGTTCAAGGCCACCGGCCACCAAAACGCCTACTTTCCCCTCTTCATCCCCATGGGGTTTTTGCAAAAGGAAGCCCAGCACGTGGAGGGCTTTTCTCCCGAACTGGCGGTGGTCACCCACGCCGGGGGCGAAGAGCTCGAAGAGCCGCTCGCCGTCCGCCCCACCTCGGAGACCATCATCGGGTACATGTGGTCTCGCTGGATCCGCTCCTGGCGCGACCTTCCCCAGTTGCTCAACCAGTGGAACAACGTGGTGCGCTGGGAGATGCGCACCCGTCCCTTCCTCCGCACCAGCGAGTTCCTCTGGCAGGAAGGCCACACCGCCCACGCCACCAAGGAAGAGGCCGAGGAAGAGACCCGGCGCATGCTCGGCGTCTACGTGAAGTTCGCCACCGAGTACGCCGCGCTGCCGGTGATCGCCGGGCTCAAGACCGAAAAGGAAAAGTTCGCCGGGGCGGTCTACACCACCACCATGGAAGCGATGATGCGGGACGGCCGGGCCCTCCAGTCGGGCACTTCACACTTCTTGGGCCAGAACTTCGCGAAGGCCTTCGACATCACCTTCCAGGACAAGGACCTCGAGGAGAAGTACGTCTGGACCACCTCCTGGGGCCTTTCCTGGCGCATCATCGGCGGCATCATCATGACCCACGGCGACGACCGGGGTCTCATCTTCCCCCCCAAACTCGCGCCGATCCAAGTGGTCATCGTCCCCATTTATAAGTCGGAGACTCGCCAGGAGGTCCTCGAGGCCGCCGCAACGCTCCAGGCCGAGCTCAAGGCCCAGGGCGTTCGCGTCCACGTCGATGACCGCGACCAGTACACCCCGGGCTTCAAGTTCAACGACTGGGAGCTCAAAGGCGTTCCCTTCCGCATCGAGCTCGGCCCCCGGGACGTGGCGGCCAAGACCGCGGTTCTGGCCAGCCGTCTGGGTGGCAAGGAACCCCTGCCCCTCGGCGAACTCGCGGCCCAGATCCCGCAAAAGCTCGAGGACTTCCACCAAGCCCTCTTCGAGCGCGCCCGCCTCTTCCGCGACCAGCGCACGCGCGTCGTCGATGACTACGAAAGCTTCAAGAAAGCCGTGGCCGAGGGCTTTGCTCTCGCGTTCCACTGCGGGGACGTGGGCTGCGAAAAGGCGATCCAGGAAGAGACCAAGGCCACTACCCGGGTCATCCCCTTCGACGCCCCGGAGGAAAGCGGAAGCTGTGTCCGCTGCGGGAAGCCGGCGGCCTACGGCAAACGGGTGGTCTTTGCCCGCGCCTACTAAGCGAACGCCCATGAACTTCTCAAGAACGCATGGCGGCCGTTCACGTTTTTCCGGGCCCCCGCCCTGGCAAGGGCCGCGGCGGGGCACTTAAAGCCATGCCCGCCGCGGCCCCCTGTCCCCAAGAAAGCCGCCAGGCGAGGCGCCGGCGCGCCAGGCATATCCTGGCTGCCCTTGTCGCCACCTACCAGGACGCCAAAACCGAGCTTTACCACGAAAACCCGTTCCAGCTCCTGGTGGCCACCGTACTCTCGGCCCAGTCCACCGACAAGGGCGTCAACCGGGTGACACCCGAGCTCTTCCGTCGCTGGCCCACGCCCGAGGCCTTGGCCAACGCTCGACCCCAGGCGGTGGAGGAGGTCATCAAGACCCTGGGGCTTTTCCGCACCAAGGCCAGGAATCTGGTCGCCCTGGCCCAGGCGCTCGTCGAGACCTACGGAGGCGAGGTGCCCCCGGACCCCCGCGAGCTGCAAAAGCTCCCGGGCGTAGGTTGGAAGACGGCCACGGTGGTGGCCGGGGCTGCGTTCGGGATACCGGGGATCGCGGTCGACACCCACGTAAGCCGGGTGGCGCGGCGGCTCTGCCTCAGCGAGGCCACATCACCCCCCAAGATCGGTCGGGATCTGGAGACGCTTTTCCCCAAGGAACGCTGGATTTTCGTCCACCACGCCCTGGTCCTCCACGGGCGTTACGTCTGCACCGCGCGCAAACCCAAGTGCGCGCGGTGCCCGCTCGCGCCTCACTGCCCGAGCTACCACTCGTTGGTGAACACCTTGGCCGAAACCGGCTCCACCCGGGCTTCGCCCTCCGCTGGCCCCACCTCCTCGACCTCGGACTCGTCCCAAAAAACCTGACCGTCGGTCACGTAAGCCTCGACGACCTCCCGCAAACGCTCGGGCTCGGCCACGACCGAAAGCAGCTGGAAGTAGTGGTGGGAGCCGGGGCTTTGCCATGGCTTGCCCGACTGGGGAACCACCACCACCATCACACGAAAGGCTCGCATGCCCCTACCCTAACCCGCCAATAGGCCACCAGCGAGCTTTGTCTCAGGGCTTCGCCAGCTTTTGGATGCCGATGCGAGATCGGCGCCCGTTTTCGGGCCCTGCCGTGGCCAAAGCCACGGCAGGGCACTCAGTAGGCGAGCAAATGACGAACGGCACTGGCGACCCGCTCCGGCGTAGGCCGGTAGTGGGGCTCGAGGCGGTAATAAGGGGGGCTCGGGGCATCGAATCCTGCCAGACGCAGCACCGGGGCCTCGAGGTATTCCACCGCTTCCTCGGCGATCCGCGCCGCAACCTCCGCTCCCACGCCGCCGGTCTTCGGCGCCTCGTAGAGCACGAGCGCGCGGCCGGTTTTGGCCACCGAGTTCAGAATGGCCTCGGTATCGAGGGGGTAGAGGGTCTCGAGATCGATGACCTCGAGGGCCACCCCTTCTTTGGCCAGCTGCTCCGCGGCGGAAAGCGCCACCGGGACCATGCCCCCGTAGGCGAAAACCGAGGCTTCCTTCCCTTCGCGCACCACCCGGGCCCGCCCGAGGGGGTGGGTGTAATAGCCCTCCGGCACCGCTTCGCGCAGCGACCGGTAGAGCTTGATCGGCTCGAGGAAAACCACCGGATCGGGATCTTCAATGGCAGCGAGCAACAACCCCTTGGCGCGTTCGGGGCTTGAGGGCACCACCACCTTGATGCCGGGCGCGTGCACCAGGATCGCCTCCGGGCTGTCGGTGTGCTGCTCGGGGGAAGGAATCCCGCCGCCAAAGGGGGCCCGGATCACGAGCGGCAGCGTGAAGCGGCCTCGAGTGCGGTGCCGGTAGCGCCCGAGGTGAGAGAGGATCTGATCCAGCGCCGGGTAGATGAAACCGGCGAACTGAATCTCGGCCACCGGATGCAATCCAGAAAGCGCGAGACCGATGGCGAACCCCACGATGCCCGACTCCGAGATCGGGGCGTCGAAAACGCGCGACTCACCGTGTTTTTCCTGGAGTCCCTCGGTCACCCGGAAGACGCCGCCCATGGCCCCCACGTCCTCACCGAAGAGCAGCATCCGATCGTCGTGAGCCAGGGCGACGTCGAGGGCGTCGCGAAGCGCCTCGACCAGATTGAGCTCAGGCATGGCGACCCTCCCGGAGCGCATTCCAGGCGCGGCGGAGCTCGGGCGGCATCACGGCGAACACCTCCTCGACGATGGTCTCCGGGGCGGGTTCGGTTACCGAATCCGCCTCGGCCACCGCGGCGTCGATCTCGGCGTCAACTTCCTGGAGGTAAGCGTCCTCCCGCGCCTGATCCCAAAGCCCGAGGTTTTCCAGCAGCGACCGCAATCGCCTGACCGGCTCGGCCGCCTCGTGCTCGCGCACCTCTGCCTCATCACGATAGCGACGGGGATCGTCGGAGGTGGTGTGGGGCCCGAGGCGGTAGGTCCGCGCCTCGATGAGGAAAGGGGTGCGCGCCTTTCGGGCGGTGGCGACCGCTTCCCTGGCCACGGCCCACACAGCGACGAGATCGTTCCCGTCAACCACCCTGGCGGGAATGCCATAGCCTTCTGCCCGCAGGGCAACGTAGGGAACGTTCATCTGGCGCCGAGTGGGCACGCTGATGGCCCAGCCGTTGTTTTGCACCATGAGGACCATCGGCGCCCCCATGACCGAGGCCATGTTGAGCCCCTCGTGAAAATCGCCCTCGGAGGTGCCGCCGTCCCCGATGAAGGTGGCCACCACCCAGTCCTCGCCGTGATACCGCCCGGCCGCGGCGAGCCCTGCTGCCTGAGGAATCTGAGTGGCGATGGCGATGTAAAAGGGAAGGATCCGAAGCTCTTCCGGGAAACGCCAGCCCTGGGGGTAGGCACGCCAAAAGAGGAGGGTGGTGACCAGGGGCAAGCCGAAGGTGATCGCGGCGCCGGTTTCACGGTAGGTCGGCACCATCCAGTCTCCATCCCTTAAAGCCAGCGCCATGCCCACCTGCGCCGCCTCCTGACCCCGGTAGGGGGGATACACGCCGAGCCGGCCCTGGCGCTGCAGGGTCAGCGCGCGTTCGTCGAAACGCCGGGCGCGCAAAAGCGCCCGGTACCCCTGAACGAGCTCGTCTTCGGAGAGTGCAAGCTCGGCAACAGGCTTCCCTCCCTCGTCCACATACCGCAACACTTCCACGTTTTCACCTCACCCCAACCCTATGGGCCAGGGGCGGGCGAGGTCAAGCGAGGGTAGAGCGCCCAGCCGTTGACCACGGCACGGGCACGGTCAGGGAATCTCAACGTTCCATCGACCCAAAGCTGGGCCGAGCCCCCGGAATCCATGCGCAGCGCGCCCCAGGCGCCGAGCCGAGCCAGAGCCCGGGCCAGCACACCAGGCGTGGTCTTCTCGCTGACCACGAACCACACCGCCCCTTCCCGGGTCCAGGCCACCGCCGCCTGGTAGGTAACCTTCTGGATCACGGGGGAACCCGGCTCAAAACGCTCCCTGGACGGCGTATAGGCGTACCGCCCGCCCTGGACCAGCAACGGACCGGCCTCGAGGGCCCAGCGCACCGGCGGGTCGAGCCGGACGCGCAAGTGAATCGCCGTTCCCAGCGGGAGGTGGGCATAAGGCGCCTCGCCCTCGGGGTAAGCCAGCGCCCAGTAGCCGGCGGCAAGCCGGTACGGGGCCTTCCGCCGGGCCACCACCCGCCCACCGCGAACCACCAGGAGCGCCTCGCCACGACGCCCGATCACCCCGGGGACGGTGTAGGCCGTCAGCCGGGCCGGGGTGGCGTTCATCCCCACCGCCACCTGGCGGCCACCGAAACGCACCCAGGCTCTTACCCTGGGAAACACGGCGTCGACGCCGTAACCATCGCTCACCAGGGTCGCCCGCCCGTAGGGATAAGCGATGGTCACCCCATCGGAGACCCAAAGACCGATGGGCGTTCCCGTCGCCGGATCGAAATACCCCCCGTTGATGAGGCCAACCGCCCCGCTGGCCAGGGCGGAAAGATCCTGCCGCTTCCCCGCCACGCCGACCGCCCGGAGCTCGTAGGCGCCGGGCGCCGCACTCAGCCCGTAGAGCTTGAGGGGGTAGGGCACGTAGGCGTAACGCTCCCAGTACACAAACCCCGGGCGCACGACCTCACGCCGCTCGGGCTCACGGGCGTAGAGGTCGACCACATACCTTGGAGGATCGCCAAGGCCAAAGGCATAGAGGAAGGCGACGCGCCCCGGGGGCGGACTGTAGATCAGACGGGTCCCCAAAGGTCCGTAAACGAAACGCAGTCTGGGATCCCGAATGGGGTTCTCAACGTAAAACGGCAGTTCGAGCTCGAAAGGGCCATCCCGCCGGGCCACGGTCGGAAGTGCAACCGGCGCCGGCAGGTCGAAGACCACCCGCCACTTCTCCGGGTAACGGCCAAGCCGCAACCGCACCACCGGCACCGAGGGGTCCCAAAGACCGGCGGCCCGGAGAAGTGAGGGCTCGAGGGCCAGGGCCCCACCCTTTGGCGGGGGCAGGCTGGCCGGGAGCGGGGGCGCCCAGCCAAACCCCGGAATGAAGGTGAGCCGTACCCCACGACCGGCGAAGGTGATGGCCTCGCCGGTCTGGCGGACGGTGAGGCCCAGCCAGCTCGCCGGCACCGCCGCCCAGCCCGGCGAGGCCAGGAGGAGGAAGAGCCCGAAAACCCTAAAGATCCATTTCAAAGCCCCGGCCCGCATAGCGCCAGCCCTCCCACACCCCAAAGGCCAACAACGCCCCGCCCACGATCGCCAGGGCCAGCGTCAGCACCCGTTTGGGCGTGAGCCAGGGCGGCGGCCTCGCCGGGTCCAAAACCCCACTGGTAAAGGCCTCCGCCCCCTGGAGCGTTATGGCATCGAGGGCGCTGGGGCCATCGGTGACCCCGCGGGGCGACCAGATCCCCCCCTGGGGCGTCGCCTTGCGGAAGCCCCAGGGGGCAAAGGGATCGTAGAGCCCGCTGACCACGAAGTAACGGGCCCGTTTCGCTTCAAGCGGCGTGCGGACGACGATCCACTCTCCCTCGCGGCGGGCCTTTAGGGCGGCGACGCTCTTCCCATCGGGCGTTCGCAGCTCCGCCCCCCAGCCGGTCACAAGGATCACCTCGTCCACCCCCTCGCCCTCAGGGGTGCGGAAACCAGCACCGGGCAAGACCTCGACCCCACCCGGACGGTCGTCCACGTAGGCGGCGAGGACGGCGAGCGAAAATCCGAGGGGAGCGCCAGCGGGGTTAGGGGTTTGCGCGAGCCGGAAGCCCAGCACCAGTTTGCCGCCCTCGTCCCGGGCGAAAAACCCCAGCAGGTCCACGGCGCCGGGCTGCTGCGCGACCTCGACCCGGGGAAAGGCGTACCCCGGCGGCGGAACATCGCCCGAGGGGTCGGACACGAGCAGAGCGGCGGCGAGTGCGAGCGCGATCACTTGAGCAATCCTACCAGGGCCCCGACCACCTTTTCAGGGTCGTGCTGGGCCAGTGGCCCCGCCTCTCGAAAATCCCCGGTGATGACCCGCACGCCCTTGGCCTGAAACGGGCCGGGATCGAAGGCAACCGGGAAGCGGCCCTCCGCCGCATACCTGGCCCGGACCGGCTCGGGGATGGGCTCGGTGTGTACCAAAACCACGTCGGGCCTCCGCCCCAGGTGACGCTCGACCGCAGTCAGGTGATCAAAGGCATCGTAGCCGTCGGTCTCCCCGGGCTCGGTCATGATGTTGGCCACGTAGACCAGAGGAACCGGGCTTTCACGAATCGCCGCCTGGACCGCGGGGGGAAGAAAGCTGGCGATGACGCTGGTGTAAAGACTGCCGGGCCCGAGCACAAGAAGATCGGCTGAACGGATGGCTTCAGCGACCTCGGGCATCACCGAGACCTCGGCGGGATCGAGCCGCACCCGATCGATGCGGCCCGCCGAGGCGCGGAGGGCGCACTCACCCCAGACCACCCGCCCCCCCGAGAGATCGGCGACCAGCGTCGCGGCATCGGGCGTGCTCGGCCACACCGAACCCATGAGGTTCAGGATCCGGTTCGCCTGCCGGGTCGCTTCCGCGAAATCGCCCGTCAACTCGTGCAGGGCCACCAGGAAGAGGTTGCCAAAGGTGTGGCCCTTGAGCCCGCTCCCTTTTTGGAAACGGTACTGCATCAACTCGGGCATGCGCTCGGCCTCGGCCAGCGCTGCCATACAATCGACGAGATCGCCGACGGCAGGCAGCCCAAAATCCATCCGCAAGCGGCCGGTCGAACCCCCATCGTCGGTCGCCGCCACCACCGCCGTGGTGTGGGCGGTATGGCGCCTGAGGCCTGAGAGCACCCGGGAAAGCCCGGTGCCACCCCCGAGCGCCACGATCCTCGGCCCGGCCTCGAGGCGCCGCCGCTGATACACCAGCTCGGCCACCCGGTCGGGGTCGGTGATCGCCGAGAGAACGCTGCGATTCATGGCCCGGATACCGCCCAAAAGCAGCAAGAGCCCGGCCACGAAGATGACCCCACCGGCCACCGACGGCGAAGCCCCGTAGGCTTCAAAAAGCCTTGCCAGATCGTGGATCGGGGCCACCCCGCGCCCGGAAAACCACACCCCGACCCCGACGAGCAACAGCACCAGCCCCAAAGCCGCCAGGGCGGCAAAGCGCTTGACCCGCATCCCGGGAAAGAGCCAGCGGAGGCTAGTTTTTCCCCAGGTCACGGTGCATCACCTCCACCTCGTAGCGGCTCGCGAGGTCCTCGGCCAACCGGAGAACGAGGGCCGCGCTTCGGTGGTAGCCGCCGGTACACCCCACGGCCACGGTGTAGCCCCCCCGCCCCTCGCGCTGAGCGGCCTCGGCGCTGAGGCCCACCAGGCGCAGCATGGCCTGGTAGCGATCGTCGGTTCCCGGCGCGAAGACGTAGGCCTGAACCTCGGGCAGGGTCCCGGGCTTTTCCCGCAGCTCGGGTTCGTAGTAGGGATTGGGGAATCCCCGGGCGTCGAGGACCAAATCCGCATCCTGGGGCGGCCCCCACTTGAAGCCGAACGAAACCAGCCGCAGCAAAAAGCCACGTGCCTCGCCCAGGAGATCGAGCAGGCGGGATTTGAGCGCCCTGGGCGCGGTCTCGGAGGTGTCGAGGACAAAATCCGCAATTTCCCGGAGCGGCGCCAGAACCCGGCGCTCCCTGGCGAGCTCGCTCATCAGAGAACCGGTTCCGAGCGGGTGAAGCCGTCGTGTGAGGTTATACCGCCGGAGCAAAACCTCGGGGCGGGCCTCGAGGAACACCACCTCGACCCGGTGGCCCGCCTCGCGCAGAGTCTCAAGCTGGGCCGGAAGCTCCGAGATCCAGGCGGCGCCGCGAACATCGAAGACCACCGCCGCCCGCTCGATGGCCTGGCCTTGCAAATGCTCGAGCAATAAAGCCCAGATCGGCGGCGGGAGGTTATCGACGGTGAAAAACCCGGCGTCCTCGAGGGCAAACCGCGCCGTGGTCTTCCCGGCCCCGGAAAGCCCGGAGAGCAACACGAGTCGCATCGAGGCCAGTGTATACCCAAGTCACGCGGGCTCTGGGTCAAGGTATAATCGCCGCCGGGATGCGGGTACGCGCGGGGGAAATCCACGACGCCAAAAAACTCGAAGCGCTTCTCGAATCGGTGCTCGGCAAGGGACTGGACGCCGAAGAGTCCGCCCAGTTCGCGCGTCACCTGCTTTATTTCCTGGCCTCGGAGGGCAACGCTCTGCTGGTCCTCGAGGACGGCGACGACCTGGTCGGGGCGGTGACGGTCTGGATCCGCCAGGGCCTCTTCGACGACCTGCCCACGGCCCGGGTCGACCGGCTGCTGCTTTCACCCACCCACAACACCGAGGCGGCTGCGCTCATGCTGCTCGAGCAAGCCGCGGCGCTGGCCCGGAGCGTTGGCGCCGGAGACTTTGAAGTCCTCACCGATACCGACCTCCCCCTCGAACCAGGGTTTTTCGAACGGCTCGGCATGACCGCGCTCGGCGCTTACCGGGCACGGATACGCTAGGAGGATCCATGGACGTCTTGGAAAAAGGTGCGCCTGCCCCCGCGATCACGCTGCAGGCTGAAAACGGCGAAACCCTGAACCTCGGCGAACACAAAACGCCGGTGGTCATCGTCTTTTTTCACCCGGTGGTGTTCGCGAGCCGGCACGTGGTCGGCTACCTGAGGCGGTTGCCCCAGATCGCCCCCAACGTCCCGGTATGGCTGATCTCCACCGCCACGCCCGAGGAAACCAAAATCTACACCCAGGACTACCTGGAAAACTTCCCCATCGTGCAAAACGGATGCCAGGCCCTCAAGGCCTTCGGGGGACGCTTCGTCCCCGCCACCTACCTCTTCCACGAAGGGAAGGTCGAGATCGCCTTCACCGGTTTCCACCGCCTGGCGCTCAATACCCTGGGCCGGCGCGCGGCCGAGCTCAGCGGCGGCAAACCCAAGGATCTGGTCACCGACACCGACAACAAGGGCGAATACGAACTGGCGGAAGTCGCCCCCTGCCAATGACCCTCCCCTGACACCCCTCGGCAATCATGGCCGGGTGAAGGTGCGACGGATCCTGATCCTCTGCACCCACAACTCGGCCCGGAGCCAGATGGCCGAGGGGTGGGTGCGACATTACGCCCGGCTGGCCGGGCTCAAGATCGAGGTCGGCTCGGCCGGAATCCAAAAAACTCACGTCAAGCCCGAGGCCATCCGGGTCATGGGCGAACGGGGCATTAACCTCGGCGGCCACCGCTCGAAAACGCTCGAGGCCTTCACCCATTGGGAAAACTTCGACCTGGTCATCACCGTGTGCGACCAGGCGGCCACCGCCTGCCCCACCCTACCGGCGGGAACCCACCGCCGCCACGTCAGCTTCCCCGACCCGACCGGGAAAAGCCTCGCCGTCTGGCGAGAGGTCCGGGACGCCCTCGAGCGCATGAGCGCGTTCCTCGTCGGTTGCCTGGCGCGGGGCCAGATCCCCAAGGCCGAGGCCCTGCAGCGGGTCGCCTGGCCTCAAGGGCTTGACGCAAGTCATGGCTCACGGGTAAACGCAGGGGTACAATCCGGGACCATGGAGGCCATCGATCCCAAGATCACGGTGAACGAGATCATCGCGCAAAACCCCGAGGCCATGACGGTTCTGGCCCAGCTCGGCATCGACACCTGCTGCGGTGGCAGCGAGCCACTGGCCAAGGCCGCCCAGGAGGCCGGCGTTTCCCTGGAAGAGGTCGTCGCCGCCCTCGAGGCCCTTAAGGAGGCGAGATGAACCTCCTCGATCTGGCCAGCTACGGCCCGCGGCGCCACGTCCAGCTCATCGCCGATCACCCCGAGGCGCGGCTGGTTCTCTTCAGCCTGAGCCAGGGCCAGGAAGTCTCCGGGAGCGGCGAACCCCGGGTTTTTCTGCTATGCCTGGAGGGCGAGGGCGAGCTCTGGGCCGGGAATGAGCGGCGAAAGGTCGGCCCCGGCGAACTCCTGGCCTGCGAGCCGGGAAAACCGCACGGAGCCAAGGCGACCGGCGAGCGCTTTTTGGTGCTCGGCATCATCACGCCCAGACCATGATCCTCGCCAGCCGACTCGCCCTTTCGGCCTCGCTCATCTGGTTCGCGCTGGCCAGCGTGCTCGGCCTGCTGATGGGCCTCGACCTCATCCCCCACGCCTGGCGCACCGCCCACGCCCACATGCAGCTCCTCGGCTTTCTCAGCATGATGGTCTACGGGGTCGCCTACCACGCCCTGCCCCGCTTTCGCGGCGTCCCCTTCCGGCGGCCCGGCGTGGCCCTGGCACAGGTCGCCGTGGCCAACGCTGGCCTTTTGGGGATGGCGCTCGGCTGGGGTCTTGACTGGCCGGGATATGTGTGGGGGCTTTTTTCCGGGCTGGAGCTCCTCGCCATCTTTACCTTCGTCGCGCTGATGCTCGAGGTCCTTTGGACCAGGCCCAAGTCGGCGGCGACCTTCCGTGGTCCCCGCTAGGCCCCAAGGCGAAAAGGGAACCCCCGGGGGCATCCCCGGGGGTTTCTTGGTGGAGCCGGTGGGACTTGAACCCACGACCTCCTCAATGCCATTGAGGCGCGCTCCCAGCTGCGCCACGGCCCCAGCCGCACTGGCTATATTAGCGAAGGCCAGGGAATTTGTCAAAAACGAAGCCCCGGCCCGGCCTCACACCCCCACCCAGCTCTCGGGATCCCAGGGGTAGACGATCCAGTCCGAGGTTTGAAGGGCGTAATGGTCGGGCCCGTCACCGGGAAACGCATTGTTGGTCGGCTTAAAATGCAACACCGCCACCTCAGGCTCGCCGCCCGCCTGCTTGACGCGCTCGCGAACCGCCACCGCGGTTCGGCCCGAATCCCAGACATCGTCGACCACCAGAACCTTCTTATCGAGGACCAGGGCGTCGACCGGGAACTGGAGGAAGTGGGGCTCGTCGTGAGCGCGGACCGTGTCGTCGTAGAGCATCACCGCGGCCGTGAGCACGTTCCGAATTCCCAGGGCCTCGGCGAGCAGCGCGCCGGGAATCATCCCCCCGCGGGTAATCGCCAACAGCGCATCGTAGTTCCTGCCAGCGAGTTTCCCGAGCAAAATCCGCGCGTGATCGAGGATATCCTCCCAGCTGTAGACCACCTTCTTCACGCCGCACCTCCAGCCGGAAGCGGCTTATCCAGCTCAAAGGCGCTGTGGACCGCACGAAGCGCTTCCTCGGCCCGATCGGCGTCGATGATCACGCTGATGCGCACCTCGCTGGTGGCGATCATGTGGATGTTCGCGCCCACGCTGGCCACGGCCTCGAACATCCTCGAGGGAATCCCCGGGGTGCTCGCGAGTGCGACCCCGACGATGGAGAGCTTGGCGATGTCTCGCTTGACCACCACCTCGCCACCCAGCGTCTCGAGGACCGGCCGGATTACGTCCAGAGCATCCTCCACGTAGTCCCTGTGGACGGTGAACGCCATCTGGGTCCGGCTGGCTTCGTGCCTCGGCACCCCTTGGATGATCATGTCGACGCTGATCCCGGCCTTCCCCAGGGCATTGAACACCCGTGCCGCCACGCCGGGACGGTCGGGAATGCCCACCAGACCGATCTCCGCCTGTTCCAGATCCAGCGCCACGCCTGTCACCGGCCTTGTGAGTTTCATATCCTTTGCCTCCCCAACGATCGTGCCCGGGTTGTAACTGAAGCTGCTGCGAACGTGCAAGCGCACCTTGTATCGCTTGGCGTACCACACCGCCCGGGGGTGGAGCACCTTGGCGCCCAGGGCGGCGAGCTCGATCATCTGATCGTATCCGATCGCCGGAAGCTTTTGCGCCTCTGGGATCAGGTGGGGGTCGGTGGTGTAGACCCCTTCGGTGTCGGTGAAGATCTCGGCCTCGTGGGCCCCGACGGCCGCCGCGATGGCCACGGCGGTGGTGTCCGACCCGCCCCGGCCCAGCGTGGTCAGCTCGCCCTCCGGCGTCGTCCCCATGAACCCGCCGACCACGGCGACCTTCCCCTCGCGCACCACCTTGAGGATGCGCTCGGGCCGGACCTCGACGATGCGGGCGTTGGTGTAGCGGCCGTCGGTCACGATCCCGATCTGGTGCTGGACGAAGCTCTGCGCCGGGATCCCCAGGGCCGAGAGCTGCAGAGCGAGCAGGGCGGCCGAATGCTGCTCGCCGGTGGCCATGAGCATATCGAGTTCCCTCGGCGTCGGGCGCGGGTGGACGCGCCGGGCCAGGGCCACGAGCTCGTCGGTGGTGCTGCCCATGGCACTCACCACCACGATGACACCGAAGCCCTGCTCCCGGTAGTGCTGCACCCGAAGCGCGACCTTTTTGATCTTGTCGAGGTCGGCCACACTGGTCCCGCCGTACTTCTGGACGATCAGCGCCATCTTGCCTGGGATGCTACCACGAGCCTTGAAAATCGCAAGACCCGCCACGGTATAGTAAGGGCCAAGGTGAACCTAAGCGCGCCTTTTGTGCTCGTGCTCAACCAGGGCTACGAACCCCTCGGCCTGACCAGCATTCGCAGGGGCGTGGCGCTGGTCATCAGCGGCCGCGCTGAGACGGTGGTCACCTCCCCGCTGACCCTCCACACCCCATCGGCGCCGTACCCGGTGCCGAGCATCGTCCGGCTCAAGCGCTTCGTCCGCCGCCCCCAGGGGCGGCTTTCGCTTTCCCGAAAAAACGTCCTGCGCCGCGACCGCTACACCTGCCAGTATTGCGGCAGGAGCAACGTCGAGCTCACCCTCGACCACGTCATCCCCAAGAGCCGGGGCGGCCGGACGAGCTGGGACAACCTGGTCGCCGCCTGCCTCCGCTGCAACGCGAAAAAGGGGAATCGAACCCCGGAAGAGGCGGGGATGCGGCTTCTGAGGCCACCCCGCGTCCCCCGCTATCACGAGGCGATCCTCCTCGAGGTCCCCGAACCCCCCGAGCCCTGGCGTACCTACCTGGTGGGTTAAGCACCCCGAGCCACGGCACGTCGGTCGCGGTCATTTGGCCTCGCTCACCACCACCAAAAGCACCGCGCCCAGCACCATGGCGGCGCCAACGTAACCGAGCCAGGTGAATTGCTCGCCCCACCACAGGTACGCAAAGAGCGACGCCAGAACCGGCTCGAGGGTGGCCACGACGCTGGCCCGGGTGGCCTCGAGCCGGGCCAGCCCCCGGGCGTAGAAGGCATAGGCGAGGTAGGTCGAGGCGAATCCGATCACGGCGAGCCAGGCCCACTGAAGTGGCTCACCGGGCCACATCCGAACGAAAGGCAAGAGCAAAGCGGCGCCGACCAGAAGGGCCAGGGCATAAATGGCCTCCGCCGGATGGCGGGCGAAATACAGCTTGCCAAAGATGTAGTAAAGGGCGTAACCAAGGCCGGAAGCCATGCCCCAAAGCACCCCGCGCAGGCCGAGCTCGATCTCGCCGCCTGAACCAAGAACCAGCACCATCACCCCGGAAACGGTGAGGCCGACGGCTATGACCTTCGGGCGGTGCATCGGCTCTTTAAGAATGAGCGCCCCGAGGACCGCCACCCAGGCCGGGGCGGTGTAGAGCAATACCGAAGCCAGAGCCGCCCCACCGTATTCCACCGCCAGCTGGTAGCTCAGGTAGAAAAACGCCACCCCGACCGCGCCAAAGGCCACCACCGGCAAAATCACCGTGCGCGGCAGAAAAAGCCGCTGCCTCGCCGTGGCATGAAAAAGAAAAAAACCACCCCCGATCAGGGCGCGAAAAAAAGCGACTTCGACCGGGGTCATTCCCGTGGCAAAGAGCGCGCGGGCGACCGGCCCAATCAGGGCCCACAGCGCCGCCGCCATGGCAATGTAGAGGTAACCCACGCCCCGTATTGTGTCACGAAGCCAAAAAGTGCGCCCCGCTCCGGTCACGTGTTAAATTGTTGGAGACGAGAGTCCCCACCCACCTTCCCCGATGGGCACCAGGCCCAAAGCGCGGGAAGCCAAAAGGAGGCGAACGACATGGCCAAAGTCAGGTTGGAAAACGTTTGGAAACGCTTTGGAAAAGTGGTCGCGGTCAAGGACTTCACCCTCGACACCGAGGACGGCGAGTTCGTGGTCTTCGTCGGCCCTTCGGGGTGCGGCAAGACCACCACCCTCAGAATGATCGCCGGTCTTGAGGAAGTTAGCGAAGGCAACGTCTACATCGGCGATCGCCTGGTCAACGACGTCCCGCCCAAAGACCGCGACATCGCCATGGTCTTCCAGAACTACGCCCTTTACCCCCACATGAGCGTCTACGACAACATGGCCTTTGGTTTGCGCCTGCGGAAAGTCCCTCGCCAGGAAATCGAACGCCGGGTTAAGGAAGCGGCGAAGATCCTCAAGATCGAACACCTCCTGAAACGCAAGCCCCGCGAGCTCTCCGGCGGGCAGCGGCAGCGGGTGGCCCTGGGGCGCGCCATCGTCCGCGAACCCCATGTTTTCCTTATGGACGAGCCCCTCTCCAACCTCGATGCCAAGCTCCGCGTCGAGATGCGGGCCGAGATTTCGAAACTCCACCGCCGGCTGGGCGTGACCACCATCTACGTCACCCACGACCAAGTCGAGGCCATGACCATGGGCGAGCGGATCGTGGTCATGAAGGACGGCGAAATCCAGCAGGTTGACTCGCCCATGCACCTCTACGCGTTCCCCGTCAACAAGTTCGTCGCCGGCTTCATCGGCAGCCCGGCGATGAACTTCCTCACCGCCAGCGTCGCCGACGAGGGGGGCAAGGTCTACCTCGTCAGCGAGGCCATGAAGATCCGCACCAACGACAAAATGGCCAAGGAGCTCCGGGAAGGTGGCTACATCGGCAAGCAGGTCTGGCTCGGCATCCGCCCCGAGCACCTGGAACTCAAAGGTCACGCCCAGGTCGAGGAGGACGAAAACGCCATCAAGGGTGAGGTCGAGGTGGTGGAACCCCTGGGCGCGGACACCGAAATTCACGTCAACAGCAACGGCACGCTGATCACCGCCCGGCTCGACGGTTACGTTCCGGTCCAGCCGGGGCAGGTGGTCGAGCTGCTGGTCCACCGCGAACGCCTCCACACCTTTGATATGGAAAGTGAACGGGTCATCTCCCACGCCCAGGAGAAAGAAGAAGTCAGCGCTTGAGGCCAGCGGCAGCCTCAGGCTGTCGCTGGCCATCACCATCGGCGCCCTGGCCTTCCTGCCCTCGCTCACCGTTCTGTTTGCGGTGGGCTACATCGCCCCCGAGGTGTGGGGCAAGCTGGGGTGGCCGGTTTTGGGCTGGATGTCGGTGGCACTTTTCGTCTCGGCGGGCATCGGCTACTGGGTGGCCCGCCGCATTCTCCTGCCGCTTGAGCGGCTGGAACGCGATATGCGTTACCTCCGGGTGAGCCGGCGCTCGATCGGCGACCTCTACCTCCCCCCGGCCGACCGGGCCGAGCCGCTCGAGGTCGCCACCGTGCGCCGGCGCTTCGAGGAGGTCCTCGAGCACCTGCGCCAGGCCGCCGAAGAACGCGAGGCCTTTTACGCCATGCTGGCCCACGACCTGAAAACGCCCATCCTGGCCGCCGGCCGCGCCACCCAGTACCTGCGCGAGGCCCACGACATCGGCCGGGAAAACCGCTTGATGCTGCTGCGACAGCTCGAGGGCGAGCTCGAGCGCGTCTACCGCCTGCTCGAAAACCTGCTCACCGCGAGCCGGATCGAAAACGTCCGCCCCAAAGCCCGGGTTGAAAACCTTCGCGAACTGGCCGAGCGCCTCCGCCTGCGCCACCTGCCCCAGGCCAGCGACCGCGGGGTCGCCATCCGGGTGCAGGGGCATGGCTTTGCCAAGATCGACCGGGATATGATCGAACGCGCCATCGACAATCTGCTCGACAACGCCATCCGGCACGCGCGCAAAAGCATCACCATTCACGTCGGCGACGGCTGGATCGAGGTGGCTGACGACGGCCCCGGCCTGCCGGCGCCACTGGAGGAGCTGGCCCGGCCCTTCCGCAGCCAAAGGCGCTACGAGGTACGCTCGGGAAGCGCCGGGCTCGGCCTCTACATCGCCCGCCGCATCGCCGAGATCCACCATGGCCGGCTCACCGCCACCGGCAACGGAGGCGCCCGATTGAGGCTCGAGGTCAACTACGACCCGAAAACCGTCTACGAGACCATGGAAACCATCTGGTGAGGAGGAACGGTGCGCATACTCATCGCCGATGACCATCCCCTTTTTCGCGTTGGCCTTCGGGCCATGCTCGAGCGCGAGGGGTTTCAGGTGGTGGCCGAGGCCGAAAACGGCGAGGAGGCCGTGGCCCTCACCCTGAAAAAGAACCCCGAGGCCGCGCTGCTCGACGTCAAGATGCCGGTCATGGACGGGCTTGAGGCGGCCGAGCGGCTCCGGGAGGCCGGTTACAAGGGTTTTATCGTGATGCTGACCACCTTTACCGAGCCGGCGCTGCAGGTCGCCGCGGCGCGATCCGGTGCCAACGCCTACCTCTCGAAGGAAGCGAGTCCCCTCGAGGTCGCCCAGACCCTGCGAGGGCTGGCGAGCGGTCGACTCAAGAGCTTCACCCCACCGGAGGTCCCCGAGCTCACCACCCGCGAACGCCAGGTCCTTTCACACCTGGCCCAGGGGCTTTCCGCCAAGCAGATCGCAAAGGAGCTCTCGCTCAGCCCGGAGACCGTTCGCGACCACATCAAGCGCCTCTACCAAAAGCTCGAGGCCGGGAGCCGGATCGAGGCCCTGGCCAACGCGCGGAATCTGGGGCTGCTCTAGGATGACGACGCCGAGCGTTTCCGTCCTCATCCCAGCCGCGGGCGCCGGTCAGCGTCTTGGCCTTGGTCCCAAGGCGTTCGTCGAAGCCGCGGGCAAACCCCTCCTGGCCTGGGCGGTGGAAGCCTTCGCCTTCGCCGACGAGATCCTCGTCGCCCTCCCCCCCGGTCACCGTCCGCCCAAGGGGCTTAAAGCCCACGTCCTCGAGGGCGGCGAGCACCGCCAGGACAGCGTGGCCCGCCTGCTCGAGGTGGCCCAGGGCGATATCGTCCTGGTCCACGACGCCGCCCGGCCCTACGTGGTGGCGCGGGTGGTGCAGTCGGTCTTCGAAGCCGCAAAGCACACCGGCGCCGCCGTTCCGGTGATCCCGGTTCCCGACACCCTGATCCGGGATCAAAACGGCACCTACGGCGAGCAGCTGCCCCGGGAGCGCTATCGCCTGGTGCAGACCCCGCAGGGGTTCTTTCGCAACCTGCTGCTCGAGGCCCACCAAAAGGCCCGCCGCGACGGCTTTTTGGGCACCGACGAGGCCACGCTGGTCCGCCGGCTGGGCTATCCCGTGACCCTGGTCCCCGGCGACCGGCGGATGCTCAAGGTGACCTACCCCGAAGACCTGGCGCTGGTGGAAGCCCTCCTCAAGCGGTCTTCCTAGATGATGTAGAGCGGCCGGGGCGATCGCTCAGTCGCCGGGCTCGACGAAGGTGGCCACCGCCTCGAGCGGTTTTTTGCCAATCACCGGCACCCGGGCTTCGGGCGACGGATAGCCGGTCACCACCAGCATGAAGGGGCGCTCGTTTTCCGGTCGGCCGAGGAGATCGCGCAAAAACCCCATCGGGCTGGGGGTGTAGGTCAGCGTCGCCAGCCCGGCGAAGTGAAGCGCGGCGATGAGAAACCCGGTGGCAAGCCCCACCGACTCGGTCACGAAGTAGTGCTTCACGCGCCGCCCCCCGGCATCGAAGCCGTAGGTTTGGGCGAAGACCGCGATCAACCAGGGCGCTTCCTCCAGAAAGGGCTTCGAGGGTCCGGTGCCAAGCGGTTTGAGGGCACCCTTCCAGGCCTTTGGCGCTCGCCTGGCGTAGAACTCGCGCTCCACCGCCTCGGCGCGGAGGCGGATGGCCCGCTTTGTCGCCGGATCCGACACCGCGACGAAATGCCAGGGCTGCTGGTTGGCCCCGCTCGGCGCCCGGGCCGCGCTCTGGATCGCCAGCTCGATCACCTCGCGAGGCACGGGCCGGTCGCTGAACTGCCGCACCGAGCGACGGGTCCGGATCTGCCGGTAAAACCCGCGCGCCCGTTCAAGCAACGCCTCTTCCGAGGGAGCTCGGTAGACAAGGGGAACGAACGACTTTTCCATGTTATCTCCGATTATGCTCTTAGCTAGCATGGAGGCGCGCGAAAAGGCCCTGGCCAAAATCAACCTCGGTCTGGCGGTGCGTCGCCGCCGCCCCGACGGCTATCACGAACTTCACACCGTCTTCGCCACCGTGAACCTCGCCGACGCGCTCTGTCTCAGGGCCAGGCCGCGGGGGATCCAGCTCACCGTCAAGGGGGCCCGGGTGCCAAACGGCGCCGCCAACCTGGCCTGGCGAGCGGCCGAGCGCTATCTCGAGGCCGCCGGCTGGCCGGGCGGCGTCGCCATCGAGCTCGAAAAACGCATCCCGGTGGCCGCGGGGCTCGGCGGCGGCTCCGCCGACGCCGCCGCCGTTCTCAGGGGCCTCCGCCGCATCTACCCCGCCCCGGTTGACCTCCGGACGCTGGCCCTCGGCCTCGGCGCCGACGTCCCCTTCCTGCTCGAGGGGGGTCTGGCCGAGGCCGAGGGCGTCGGTGAGCGCACCAGGGGCCTGACCCCAATCGAGGGCCGGTTCGTGCTGCTCAAACCACCCTTCGCCCTGGAAACCCGGGCCGTCTACGCGGCGCTCGTTCCCGACGACCACGGCCCGCCGCTTCCGGTCGCGGCCATTCTCGAGGCCCTCGCCCAGGGGCGCTGCCCGCCCTGGCGCAACGACCTGGAAAAGGCCGCCTTCCGCCTGAAACCCGAGCTCCTTCGCGTCCGGCGGGCCCTCGAGGCCCAGGGTCTCTGTCCGCTGCTCTCCGGCTCCGGTCCCACCTTCATCGTTCCCCAAACCGAGACCGGCCTGGCCGATCGGCTCCGGGAACGATTCCCGGGTTTCTGGATCCAACCCGTACACCTGGAGAAAGGCTGATGATTCCTGCGCTTGAATTCACCAGCAAAGCCCCAGAAGATCAAACCGTCGCCATCGTCATCGAGGCCCTCGAACGCGGAGGCATCCGGGTCCTCGGGCAGCGCCGTTGGGACTGGGGTGTCGAGTTCGCCGTCCGCTTCGAGGGGAAAACCCTACTCCTCGGCCTGGGGCAGGTGGAGGGCGAGACCGAGCGCTACCGCGCGTTCACCAAGCCGCCCTCGCTGCTCGACCTCCTCTTTGGCAAGGCACAACGACGGGCCCGCCTGCTGAGCCGCCTGCAAGAATCCCTCGTCCGGGCGCCGGAAATCGCTGAAGTGCGCCGCATCTCAGCCCTGGGAGATGGGGAGAGATGAGGCTCGGCGCCCTGGACCGGGAGATCTTCCGGTTGGCCATTCCCGCCCTGGGAGCGCTGGCCGTTGAACCCCTGGTCTCGATGGTGGATACCGCCTTCGTTGGCCGCCTCGGCTCGACCGAGCTGGCAGCGCTGGGCATCACCACCGCGCTGCTCGGGCTTTTCTTCGTGGTCTTTAACTTCTTGGCCTACGCCACCACCCCCCGCGTCGCCTATGCCCTCGGCAGGAACGACCGCAGTGCGCTCCGCGCCCGTACCTCGGAGTCGCTGTGGCTCGCCCTCATCCTGGGAACGCTGGCCACCCTGGCCCTCGAGGCCCTGGCCCCGGTCTTGGTGCGGCTCATGGGAGCGAGCGGCGAGGTGTACGCCCCCGCCCTCGGCTACCTCCGCCTACGGGCGCTCTCCGGGCTCGCCATCCTGGTCATGACCGCCGCCCAGGGCATCTACCGCGGTTTGCAGGACACGCGCACCCCCTTTTGGGTCGCCTTCTGGACCAACCTGGCAAACGCCGTGCTCGACCCGCTCTTCATCTTTTGGCTCGGTTTCGGCCTCAAAGGGGCAGCGATCGCGAGCGTCATTGCCCAAAGCGCCGGGGCGCTCTGGTTTTTTCTCAACCTGAGAAGGCAAGGCGCCTTTGGGCCTTTCCCCGAGCTTCGCTCGCTCATCCCCTACCTCAAGGTTGGGGGCGAGATGTTCGTCCGCACCTTCAGCCTGGTGGGGGCCATCACCCTGGCCGCGGCCATGGCCGCCCGGGTCAGCGTCACCGCGGTCGCCGCCCACCAGGTGGTGTGGCAGATCTGGCTCTTCTTGGCCATGATCCTCGACGCTCTGGCCATCGCCGCCCAGGCGCTGGTGGCCAAGCTCCGGGGGCAAGACCGTGAAGCCGCGCGCCAGGCCGCCGACCGCATCCTGGGCTGGGGACTGGTCTCAGGCGTGATCCTGGCGGTGTTCCTCTATCTGCTCCGGGGGCTGCTTCCCCGGATCTTCACCCCCGACGCCGAGGTGCTCGCCGCGGTGGCGGCGGTGTGGCCCCTGGTCTACCTCAGCACACCCCTCAACGCGCTGGTCTTCGTTTGGGACGGGATCTTCATGGCCGACGAGCGCTTCCGCTTCCTCGCGATCTCGATGCTTTTGGCCTCCAGCCTGGGCGCCCTCGTCTTCATCCTGAGCCCCACCCTCGGCTGGGGACTTTTGGGCATCTGGTCCGGCATGCTGGTGATCAACCTGGGGCGGGCGGCGTTTCAGGGCTGGGGATACTTCAAAGCCGGGCTGGTTTGACCGGGGTCCAATTGCATCCCCCACCCCAATCTCCCCGGCCAGCTGAGACATAATGAAAACGGATATGTCTTGCAACGATGATCGAATCCGCGAGCGCCTCGTCGCCCACGGGCTCCGGCCCACCCGGGCGCGTTGCCGCATCCTGGCGCTCCTATCGGCCCGACGGGAACACTTTACCCCCGAGGCCATGTACGACGCCCTGAGAGCCGAGGGCACGCCGATCAGCATCGCCACGCTCTACCAGAACCTGGCCAAGCTCAGCGAGGCCGGGGTGATCCGCCGCTTCGTGGGGCCGGACGGTGTCAATCGCTACGACGCGGTCACCGAACCCCACCACCACCTCTTTTGCGAGGTCTGCGGACGGATGGTGGACGTCAAGGCGAAGGGGCCGCTTGAGGCCGTGGTTCCCGAGGCGGTCTTTCCCGAAGACAAAAGCGACCTCGCGGGCTGGAAGATCAAAGGACGCAAGGTGGAGTTCACCGGCATCTGCCCCGCCTGCCAGGCCCGTCTCGCCCGTTCCGCCTGAGCCATGATCCGGCCTCGAGTGCTCCTCGACCAGTTCCTTGAGAGCGAGGCCAAGGGTGGTGTCCTCCTCTTTCTGGCCGCCCTTTTGGCCTTTGCCTTGAGCAACTCGCCCTTTGCCAGCGCCTATTTCGCGCTCCGCGAAGTCCCCCTCTCGCTCCAGATCGGCAGCTGGCGGCTGGAAAAAGACCTTTTGCATTTCGTCAACGACTTTTTGATGGCCATCTTCTTCCTGCTGGTGGGGCTGGAACTCAAGCGCGAGCTGCTCTCCGGTGAACTCAAAGAACCCCGCCGGGCCGCCCTCGCCATCGCCGCGGCCCTCGGCGGCATGATCACCCCGGCCCTGATCTACGTCGTCCTCAACGCCGGTGGCCCGGGTGCCGCCGGTTGGGGCGTGCCGATGGCCACCGACATCGCCTTCGCCCTGGGGGTGCTGGCGTTGCTCGGCCGGCGGGTGCCCCTCGGCCTTAAAGTCTTCCTCACCGCCCTGGCCATCGTGGACGACCTGGGGGCGGTCCTGGTGATCGCCCTTTTTTACACCGCCAAGCTGAACCTCACTGCCCTGGCCGCGGCCCTGGCCGTTTACGCCGTGCTGCTCGGGATCGGCCGTCTGGGGGTCAAAAACCTCCTCCCCTACCTGGTGCTCGGCCTCGTCCTTTGGTACTTCGTGCTCCAATCCGGCGTCCACGCCACCGTGGCCGGCGTTTTGCTGGCCCTCGCCATTCCCCTCGGTCGCGGTATGCCGCTGCCGGCCTTTCAAAACCGGATCCGGGCAGCTGCCTCGAGCGATCCTGAAGCGCTCGAGGCCGAGCTCGAAAGCCTGGAATCCGCCGCCGCCGAGGCCCAATCGCCCCTCCACCGGCTCGAGCACCGGCTCCACCCCTGGGTCGCCTACGCGATCCTTCCCATCTTCGCCTTCATGAACGCCGGGGTGGCCCTCTCCGGCATGGCCTTCGGCCCGGTGGCCCTGGGTGCCTTCCTGGGCCTGGTGATCGGCAAACCGCTCGGCATCCTGGCCTTTTCCTACCTCGCCGTCCGCGCCGGGCTGGCCCAGCTGCCCTCGGGGGTGGGCTGGTCGGCCATCCTGGGCGTGGGCATGGTGGCGGGGATCGGCTTCACCATGGCCCTTTTCATCGCCGGTCTGGCCTTCGACCCCACCCTTCTCGATGAGGCCAAGGTAGGCGTACTCCTGGCCTCGGTCGCTGCCGCTCTCCTCGGCACCGGCCTGCTCCTCCGCCTCCGGCCCGGGAAAATGTAATCCGGACCCTTTCCCTTCCCGCCCGGGCCCCCTATGCTAGGGATACATATCCATAATGGATATGTTTTGGAGGTAAGTATGGCGGAAGGGAAGTGCCCGTACTCCGAGGACGCCCTCAAGCACACCGTCCTCGAGGGCAACAAACTGCGTGACTGGTGGCCGAACAAGCTGAACCTGAAGATCCTCTACCAAAACCCGAGCGAACTCCGACCCCACGCTCCCGACTTCGACTACAAAAAGGCCTTCGCCGAGCTCGATTACCAGGCGCTTAAGGCGGACCTCAAGGCGCTCATGACCTCTTCCCAGCCCTGGTGGCCGGCCGATTGGGGTCACTACGGGCCCCTCTTCATCCGCATGGCCTGGCACTCGGCAGGGACCTACCGGGTCTTTGATGGTCGAGGCGGAGGCGCGACCGGAAACCAACGCTTCGCCCCAATCAACAGCTGGCCCGACAACGTCAACCTCGACCGCGCCCGGCGGCTGCTCTGGCCGATCAAGAAGAAGTACGGCAACAAGATCTCCTGGGCCGACCTCATGATCCTGGCCGGGAACGTGGCGCTGGAGTCCATGGGATTGAAGACGTTTGGCTTCGGAGCCGGTCGGGTCGACATCTGGGCCCCCGAAGAGGACATCAACTGGGGCCCCGAGTCCGAATGGCTCGGCGACGAGCGCCACCCGGGGGGCGAGCTCGAAAAACCGCTGGCCGCCGACCATATGGGCCTGATCTACGTCAACCCCGAAGGACCCGGCGGCGAGCCCAACGCCCTCGAGTCGGCCAAGCACATTCGCGAGAGCTTCCGGCGCATGGGCATGAACGACGAGGAAACGGTGGCTCTCATCGCGGGCGGTCACACCTTCGGCAAAGCCCACGGCGCCGCCAGCCCCGACCACCTCGGCCCCGAGCCCGAGGCCGCGCCGCTCGAGGAACAGGGGCTCGGCTGGAAAAACAGCTTCGGAAGCGGCAAGGGCCCGGACACCATTACCAGCGGCCTCGAGGGCGCCTGGACCCCCAACCCCACCCAGTGGGACATGAGCTTTTTGCGGCTCCTCTTCAAGTACGACTGGAACCTGACCAAAAGCCCGGGCGGCGCCTGGCAGTGGGAACCGGTCAACCCCGACCCCGAGGACCTGGTCGAGGACGCTCACGTTCCCGGCAAAAAAACCAAGCCCATCATGCTCACCACCGACCTCGCGCTCCGCTACGACCCGATCTACGCGCGGATCGCCCGGCGCTTTTTGGAAAACCCGGATGAATTCGCCGATGCCTTCGCCCGGGCCTGGTTCAAGCTCACCCACCGCGACATGGGCCCGAAATCGCGCTACCTGGGGCCAGAGGTGCCGGACGAGGATCTGATCTGGCAAGACCCCCTGCCCCCGCGCGATCATGAGCTCATCGACGAAGCCGACGTGCGCGAGCTCAAGGCGAAGATCCTCGCCTCGGGCCTCGCGATTCCCGAGCTCGTCTACGTCGCCTGGTCCTCGGCTTCGACCTTCCGCGCCTCGGACAAGCGGGGCGGGGCGAACGGGGCCCGGATCCGCCTTTTGCCCCAGAAGAACTGGGAAGTGAACCAGCCGGCGCTGCTTGAACGGGTGCTCGGGGTCCTCGAAGGCATCCAAAGCGAGTTCAACGCGACGCAGGGCAACGGGAAGAAGGTCTCTCTCGCCGACCTGATCGTGCTCGGGGGGACGGCCGCAGTGGAAGCGGCGGCGAAGAAGGCGGGCCACGAGATCGAGGTCCCCTTCGCCCCCGGCCGGGTGGACGCCAGCCAGGAACAGACCGACATCGAATCCTTTTCCTACCTCGAGCCGGTCGCCGATGGTTTCCGCAACTACCTCAAACCCGAATGCCAGTTTCCCGCCGAGCTCGCCCTGATCGACCGGGCCCAGCTCCTTTCCCTCACCGTGCCCGAAATGACCGTCCTCATCGGAGGCCTTCGCGTCCTGGGGGCGAATTTCGGGGGCAGCCCTTACGGCGTATTCACCGACCGCGTCGGCGCACTCACCAACGACTTCTTCGTCAACCTCCTCGACATGGGCACCGAGTGGCAACCAGCGGACGAAGAGGGGCGGCACTTCGTGGGGTTGGACCGTGAAACCGGCGAGATCCGCTGGCAGGCAACCCGGGTCGACCTCGTGTTCGGCGCCAACAGCGAGCTCAGGGCCCAGGCCGAGTTCTACGCCCAGGACGACAGCCGGGAAAAGTTCGTCCACGACTTCGTCAGGGCCTGGACCAAGGTAATGAACCTGGATCGCTTCGACCTCTTCTGGTGGTAGGCCAAACTCCAAAAGCGCCCCGGCCCAAAGCCGGGGCGCTTTCCACGCCAAAGCAGAGCGAGGCGATCCCGCTACCCCGCGTGGGCCCCGCCCACCCAGTCGAGCCAGGTATCCTCGCGATCCGCGAAGAAACGCTCAAGGCCTTCGATCAGCTTGACGGGGGCGTAGGGATCGGCGAAGGTGGCGGTGCCCACCGCGACCAAGCGGGCCCCGGCGAGGGCGAGCTCGAGGGCATCCTCCACCGTGCGGACCCCGCCCATCCCGATGATCGGCCGGTCGGTACTTTGGTAGAGCTCGTAGATCAGCCGAACCGCGAGCGGGCGGATCGCCGGGCCCGAAAGCCCCCCGGTGCGGTGACCGAGGACGGGCCGCTTGGTTTCCAGATCGATGCGCATGCCCCGCAGGGTGTTGATCAGCGAAAACCCGTCCACCCCCGCCCCCTCCAGGGCCTCGGCGACTTCAAGCGTCGGCCCCTCCGGCGAGAGCTTGGCAACGACCGGGCGATCGGTCGCCCCCTTGACCGCCCGCACCACCTCGGCAGCGGCCTTGGGGTCGTGGGCGTAGGGCAGGCCGCCGCCGTGCACGTTGGGGCAGGAAAGGTTGAGCTCGATAAGGTCGGCGTAGGGGCTGACCTTTGCCGCCACATACGCAAAATCCCGAGGACGCTCGCCGAAGACGTTCACGATGACCCGGGCCCCGAGCGCTTTCAGCCAGGGGAGTTCATCCTGGAGGTAAGCCTCGACCCCCTTGTTCTCAAGGCCAATCGCGTTGAGCATCCCCCCAGGGGTTTCGGTGATGCGGGGCGGAGGCGCCCCGGCGATGGGCCGGGGCGAGGTTCCCTTGGTGGTTATGGCCCCGAGGCGGGAAAGCGGGTAGAGGTGGGCATACTCGCGACCGTAGTTGAAGGTGCCGCTCGCGGTGACGATGGGGTTTGGAAAACGCACCCCGAGGAACTCGACTTCAAGCGGGTTCAAGGTGGAAGCGCACCTCCTCGGCAGGGAACACCGGCCCGTCTGTGCAGACGTGGCGCTGGCCCTTGGCGGTCGGGACCGCGCAGGAAAGACAGCTCCCGACCCCGCACGCCATGTGGGCTTCAAGGCTCACATAGGCGGGCAGGGCCATGGTCCGGGCAACGCCCGCCGCCTTTTGCATCATGGCCTCGGGCCCGACCGCAAACAGCGTATCCCCCGGACGCAGCACAAAGGGCAGGGCATCGGTGGGGTAGCCGCGCTCGCCCCAGCTCCCGTCTTCCGAAAAGAACCGAACCTCTGCCCCGCTGGCCCGGAGGTAGGGGGCGAAAAAGGCCTCGCTTTGGTCCTTGGCCCCGTGGAGCAAGACCACCTCGTGACCGCGTTTGACCAAAAACCGCGCCAGGTGCAAAAGGGGCCCGGCGCCGGTCCCACCGCTCACCAAGACCGCCCGGCCTTCGGGAAGGGGAAAGCCGTTTCCCAGGGGCGCCAGCGCCCTCTGCACCGTGCCAGGCGGGAGCTCGAGCAGGTGCCGCGTCCCCTCGCCCCTCCCCCGCACGAAGATCAGCAAACGGCCGCTGAGCACCGCCGGGGCCATGGGGCGGCGAAGCAGCAAACCCGGGACCTCGAGGTTGATGAACTGTCCCGGCCAGAGCAGGGGGGCGATCGTGGGCGCATCGAACACCAGCACGCCGCGATCCCCCCTGACCTCACGCTCGATCAGCACCAGGCGGTGGTCATCCCAGGGCTGCATAGGCCACCCTCCCGTCGACCAAGGTCAGCACCGGCCAGCCCACGAGCTCCCAGCCCGCCCAGGGGCTGTATTTGGCCTTGGAGATGAAGTCCTCGGCGTTCACCGGCCGGACGCGCTTGGGGTCCACGAGCACCAGATCCGCCCTGGCGCCTACCTCGAGCCGCACCGCCTCGCGTCCGAGCAACCGCCGGGGGGCGCTGGCCATGGCCTCGACCAGCCGCCCGAGGGGAAACCCCCGTTTTTCCACCAGCTCGGTGAAGAGGAGCGCGAAGGCGACCTCGAGGTT
Source organism: Vulcanithermus mediatlanticus (assembly GCF_055385885.1). Lineage (NCBI taxonomy): Bacteria > Thermotogati > Deinococcota > Deinococci > Thermales > Thermaceae > Vulcanithermus > Vulcanithermus mediatlanticus. Next base: position 355,192 of record NZ_AP042385.1, read on the forward strand.
CGGTATGCCAAAGGGTGCCCGGAGGAAATCGGCTTCCTTTTCGGCCAGCGTGTGCGGCGCGTGATCGGTGGCCACCACGTCCACCGTCCCGTCCTCCAGGGCGGCGATCAACGCCTCGACGTCGGCTCGTTCCCGGAGGGGGGGCGCGACCTTGAAAATGGGGTCAAGGCCATACAGCGCTTCGTCGGTGAGGGTCAGGTGGTGCGGCGTGACCTCGGCCGTCACCCGTTGCCCCCTGGCCTTGGCCTGGCGGACGAACCTCGCCCCGGTGTAGGTGGAGAGGTGTTGGATGTGGAGGTGGCCCTGGCCAAGACGTTGAATCTCGAGATCGCGGGCGATGCGTGCCGATTCGGCCTCGGCCGGGTTCCCCGGGAGCCCCAGCGCCTCGGAGACCTTGCCCTCGTGAACGACGCCGTCCGCCCGTAAGGTGGCGTCCTCGGCGTGCACGGCGACGGGAACGCCGAGCGCCGCCGCGTAACGGAGCCCCACGGCCAGCAGCCGGGCATCCTCGTTGGTGTGCCCGTCGTCGGTAAAGAGGACCGCCCCGGCTTCCTTCAGACGGCCGAGTTCGGCGAGCCGCCGCCCCGCCTGGCCGGCGCTGAGCGCAGCGGCCACCGAAAGCCGGGCCCCATCCACCTGCCCGGCCTGGCCTAAGAGCGCCCGGATCACCTCCGGGCGATCGATCACCGGGTCGGTGTTGGGCATGGCCACCACCTCGGCGAACCCCCCCGCCGCCGCGGCCTTGAGCCCGGAAGTGAGGTCTTCTTTGACCTCCTGACCCGGGACCCGGAGGTGGGTGTGCAGGTCGAAAAAGGCGGGGAGGAGCAAGCGGTCCTCGGCGTCAACCACGCGCTCGGCCTCGCCGCCCTCGAGGGAAACGATTCGTCCCCCTTCGATGAGCACATCGCCCCGGCCGAGCTCACCCCGATCGTCCACCAGCCGGGCGTTCTTGATCAAGAGTCTCACGCCTCACCACCCCCCACCAGGCAGTGGTACAAAACCGCCATCCGGATCGCGAGGCCATTCTCCACCTGACGGAGAACGAGGCTCCTCGGTCCGTCGGCGAGCCGACCGTCGACCTCGAGGTCCCGATTCATCGGCCCCGGGTGCAACAGCGGCGCTGTGGGCTTGGCCAGGGCCAGGGTGGCCGCGTTGATCTGGTAGGAAGCCCGGTATTCCTCTTCCGAGGGCAAAAGCCCGCCCTCCATGCGCTCCTTTTGGATTCGGAGCGCGATCACCGCGTCCGCCTCTGCCAGCGCCTCCTTGAGGTCAGAGGTCATGCGGGCGCCAAAGAAGGGCGTCTTCGGAAGCAGGCTCGGCGGACCCGAGAGCCAGACCTCCGCCCCCAAGAGCGAAAAGAGCTCGGCATCCGAGCGGGCCACCCGGGAGTGAAGGATGTCACCGACGATGGCGATTTTCTTTCCCCGCAAGGGCCCGATCGTCTGCTCGAGGGTGTAGGCATCGAGCAGGGCCTGGGTGGGGTGAGCCCGGCGACCGTCCCCGGCGTTCACCACCGAGGCCCGCACCCATCGCGTCGCCTGGACCGGCACCCCCGCCGCATCGGCGCGGATGACGAAGAGATCGACGCCGTAGGCGGCAAGCGTCAGCAGGGTGTCCTTGTAGGATTCGCCCTTTTTGAGGCTCGAGGTCCCGGGACTAAACGAGACCACATCGGCCGAAAGCCGCCTGGCGGCGAGCTCAAAGGAGGTGCGGGTTCGGGTCGAGGGCTCAAAAAACACGGTCGCGACCGTGCGCCCTTGCAGCGTGGGAACCTTCTTGATCGGCCGTTTGAGCACCTCAGCCATGGCATCGGCGGTCTCAAAAATCCGGCGAACCCCAGCTTCGTCCCAACCGGAAAAATCCAAAAGGTGGGAAAGCCTTTGACCCTCGGCCCTCATGACACTCGCTCCCAAAGCTCGACCGCGTCTTCGCCGTCGACCTCCTGCAGCTTGACCTTGACCACCTCGCGCTTGGAGGTCGGCAGGTTTTTGCCAACGAAATCCGGACTGATGGGCAACTCCCGGTGACCCCGGTCCACCAAAACCGCGAGGTAGACCCGGGAGGGCCGGCCCAGATCGGCCAGGGCGTCGAGGGCCGCCCGCACCGTCCGGCCGGTGAAGATGACGTCGTCCACCAAGACCACGCGCTTGCCCCGAACATCGAAGGGCACGCGCGTGGAGCGCACCACCGGCGCCCGCTTCACCTCACTGAGGTCGTCCCGGTAGAGGGTGATATCGAGCTCGCCGATACCGGGCGTCCACCCCTCAAAGCGTTCGACCAGGGATGCGAGCCGTTTCGCGAGCGGGATGCCCCGGGTATGGATACCGACGAAGGCGAGGTCGCGGCCGCCTTTGGTGGCCTCGAGGACCTCGTGGGCCAGGCGTTTGAGCGCCCGGTCGATGTCGGGCGGTTCCATCACGCGCGCTTTGAATCGCATACGCGCCCCCCATAAAAAAACGCCGCCCGTCCGGGCGCACACCTTTGACCTTTGGGCCGTGCTTTAACCATTTTTTTAACCCCCTTTCCGGCCTCGCTGGACCGGTTTAAAGGTCGGCTCAGTCTAACGCCCATCCCCGGACGCGGTCAACTCAAAACCGCAAAGCCCGACGCCGCCGCGTAGCCTGGCCCCCAAAGGCCAGATCCTCCGCGTGCTAGGGTGATTGGGATGAAGGTGATTTTGCGTACGCCCGAACGCAGGGAGATCGAGGTCAGGGGCGACCGCAAGCTCAAGGAGGTGCTCGAGGCCCTCGACGTCAACCCGGAAGGGGTGATCGTGGCCCGGGGCAGCGAGCTTTTGACCCTCGACGATACGGTGAGCGACGACGAGACCATCGAGGTGATCTCGGCCGTCTCGGGGGGCGCGCGGTGAAGTGCGCGCAGTGCGGCGAAAAGGCCGCGGTCGAGGTCCGCCGGCACGGCCGGGCCTTTTGCGCCGACCACTACCTGACCTGGTTCGAGCACCAGGTGCAGCGGGCCATTCGCCGGCACCGGATGCTTACCCCCGGCGACCGGGTTTTGGTCGCGGTCTCGGGAGGCAAGGACTCCATCGCGCTTTGGGAGGTCCTGACCCGGCTCGGCTACGAGACCACCGGACTGCACATCCAGCTCGGCATCGACGCTTACTCGCAAAGGGCGCTTCAAGCCAGCACCGACTTCGCGAAGCTAAAAAACCTTCCCCTGATCGTCGTGGACCTGAAAGAAAGTTACGGCCTGGCCATCCCCGAGCTCTCCGAGCTCACCCGCCGCCAGACCTGTTCGGTGTGCGGGCTCTCCAAACGCTACGTCATGAACCGGGTGGCGGTGGAGGAGGGCTTTGACGTCATCGCCACCGGCCACAACCTCGACGACGAGGCGAGCGTCCTCCTCGGCAACACCCTGCACTGGCAGGCCGAGGCCCTGGTGCGCCAGGGGCCTGTTCTCCCCCAAAAAGAGGGGCTCGCGCGGCGGATCAAGCCCTTCTACCTCCTCACCGAGCGGGAGATTCTCGCCTATACCCTCCTTCGCCGCCTTCCCTACCAACACGAGGAGTGCCCCTTTGCCGAAGGCGCGAAAAGCCTGCTCTACAAAGAAGCCCTCAACAAACTCGAGCACGCCATGCCGGGCACCAAACAGAGCTTCCTCGAGCAGTACCTGAAGCGAATTCAGCCGATCCTCAAGCAGGGCTTTGCCGCCGAGGAGGTCGCGCTGGCCGAGTGCGAGCGCTGCGGCTACCCCACGACCGGCGCGGTCTGCGCGTTTTGCAAAACCTGGGACCACGCGTTTAAGTGGGCGAAGAAAAAGCACCTCCTGCCCGAAGACCGGCGCTTTGAGCCCGATCCTAAGCCGATCTTCATCCCCGGAGAAAAGGTGCGCCCCGAATAGGCAGGCCCCACTGGACGCTCTGACACACCGGCACCAAATGCAAAAGGGGCGCTCTGTGGCGCCCTTTTTGCCCAGGGATTTTGACCTAGCGAATGAGCTTTAAGAGCCGGGCCTTAATTTCCCGCTCGGAGAGGCCCTCAAGCTTCATCCCCTGCATCCGAGAGATGGCCTCGTAGACCTTGTCGAGATGGCTCATGGCCACCTTCAAGGTCACGGTCTTGCCGGCGATCTTCAGCCGCACCTTGCGCAGGTTCGGCAGTTGCCGGCGCTTAGAGATGCCGGTGGTCTTCTTACCTACGCCGCCTTCCCGCTTGGCCTTACCGCGCCGGGTGATACGGTTGGCGACGACGGGACGCTTTCCGCTCACTTCACAAATCCTCGACATCTTCGGCTCCTTCCGGTGGCGCCCCGAGGGCGCGGCTCAAGCTAAGAGTATACCTCAGGGCCGACCTTTATGCTAGACTTCGTTCGTGCCGGTCGTCATCGTACCGCTGGTTATCGTGCTGGATCAGATCTTCAAGCTCTGGGCCCAGCGCACCCTCGACCCGATCCCCGACCCTTTCCTTCCCGGGCTTTACCTCACCTACGTGAAAAACACCGGTGCCGCGTTCGGGCTCTTCTTCGGCCAAACGACCCCCCTGGGCTGGATCAGCCTGGTCGTCGGCGTGTTCATCCTGGCCTACCTCGCCGCCACCTCCAAAAGCCGGCTCTCGACGCTGGCCTTGGTCGCGCTCAGCTTGCTCGCCGCCGGGGCCCTGGGCAACGCCATCGACCGCATCGGACGCGGCTACGTGATCGACTACCTCGACATCGGCCCCGGGCTTTGGCCGGTGTTCAATCTGGCCGACGCCGCAGTGGTGATCGGTGCGCTGCTCCTCATCATCTCGGGCGGCAGGCGAAAGTAAGCGCCCTCCCCGCAGGGAGGGCACCGGCACCGACCTTTCTCCTCAAAAGCCGTAGAGCCCCGAGAACTTCTTTTCCAGATACGAAAGCAGGTAGGTCGCCTTGGGTTCCTCTCCCGTAGCCCGGGCGATGAGCTCCCGCGGCGTGTAACGGCGACCGTGGGCGTGCACGTGATCCCGGAGCCAGCTGAGGAGCGGCGCGAACTCACCGCGGGCGAAGCTGGGCTCGAGGGCTCCCAGCTCGGCCTCGGCCTTGGCGAAAAGCTGTGCCGCGTAGACGTTGCCCAGGGTGTAGGTGGGGAAATAGCCAAAGAGCCCCCCGCTCCAATGGACGTCCTGCATGACCCCATCCTTGTAAGCGGTCGGTCGGATGCCGAGGTAGGCCTCCATCTTCTGGTTCCAGATCTCGGGCAGGTCGCGGATCCCGATCTCGCCCCTAAAGAGCGCCAGCTCGATCTCAAAACGGAGGAGGATGTGCAGATTGTAGGTCACCTCGTCGGCCTCGACCCGGATCAGGCTGGGGCGAACTTCGTTGATCGCGAAGACGAAGTCGTCGAGCCCCACGTCGGCCAGGACCGGGAAGTGGGCCTGGGCCTTGGGGAAAAAGTATTCCCAGAACCCCCGGCTGCGCCCCACCATGTTCTCCCACATCCGGGATTGGCTCTCGTGCACACCGAGGCTCACCGCCTCGCCCAAAGGCGTGCCCCAGTGGGTCTCGGGCAACCCCTGCTCGTACATGGCGTGCCCGGCTTCGTGCACCGAGCCAAAAAAGGCGGCGTTGAAGTAGTCGTCGTAATAGCGGGTGGTGATGCGCACATCGCCCGGCGTGATGCGGGTGGCGAAGGGGTGCACCGTGGGATCAAGCCGCCCGGCCTCGAGATCGTAGCCGAGCTGGGGCAGGACCTCGAGGATCAAGGCCTTTTGCGCCTCAACCGGGAAGTCGCGGTGGACGATGCCGGTATCGGGCTGGCGGGGCGCCCCCTGGATCTTCTGCAAGAGCTCGACCAACGCCGGCCGGAGCTCGGCGAAAAGAGCCTCCAAACGCTCGGCGCGTTCGCCCGGCTCATAGTCCTCAAGCAGCGCATCGTAAGCCTCGGCCTCGTACCCCACCGCCTCGGCGTATTCCTTCTTGAGCGAGAGGATCTTTTCCAGGTAAGGAACGAACCCCGCCCAGTCCTCTTTCTCCCGCAGCTCGGCCCAGGCACTCTCGCCTTCGCTCTCGGCCTGGGCCAACTCGACCGCCAGACGCTCGGGAACGCGAATCCGGCGCTCGTAGTCGCGCCGCCAGTTCCTGACGTTGGCCGCGACGTCGGCCTGGTCCATGAGGGAAGAATCCTCGACCACCGAGAGCATCTCCCCGATCCTGGGATCGGTGGTGAGCTGGTGCAAAAGGCGGGAGATCACCGCGAACTGCCGGGCCCGGTGCGGGTGACCCTTCGCCGGGATGTAGGTGCGCTGGTCCCAGCCCAAAAGACTGGCGGCCGCGCCCAGATAGGCGACCTCCTTGCCGCGCTCCACCAACCACTGGTAGGCTTTTTCCGCTTCCATACCTTCCCAGTTTACCTGAACGACCGGTCAGTCTGTTGGGGCTGAACGAGCCCACGATCGATAGGGCATGTCAGGGGGGAGCATGATGGCCGTTCACGCCCCTGGGGTCCCCGCCGCCGCATTTGCCCCGGCAGGGCCTTAGTAGAGGAACTCTCGGATGTCGTAACGCGCGGCGCGGAGCCCCATCGCCCGCACGGCCTTGGCGAACCAGGCGAGCTCGGCCTCCAGGGCGTCCCCCGCGATCGGTTCGATCCCCTCCTCCGCGCGACGCCGGGCATACACCGAGGCCGGGTCTTCGACGAACGGCGAGAGAAAGATGACGTCCTCGCGGGTCAGCGGCATGCGCGAGAGGACGGAAAGCGTGTCCTTTCGGTGGGCGCTCTGGAAAGCCCGCCCACCGACCCCGACCATCACGATCAGCCCCACGCCGAGGCCGACCGCCTTCAACATCGATACGAAGTCGACAAGCTCAGAAGCACTGCCGGGCTTGTTGAGCCAGGCGAGCAGGGGATCGTGCCCGGTCTCCATGCCCACGTAGACCGCCGCCAGACCCCTTTGGCTGAGCGCCTGCCAGAACGTCACCTCGTGGCGCTCGCCGGTGTAGAGATCGATGAAACTGTAGACGGGCTGGCCGGGAAACACCTCCGTCACCACGTCAAAAAGCCCGATCAGCCGGGAGAGGCTGAGCGCGAGCGCGTTGCCGTCGGCCAGAAAGACCCCCCTTCGCAGAGCCAGGGCCCGGCCCAAAAACCCGCGGACCGCCAGGGCGTGGGCTCTGAAATCTTCGGCGTCTCTGGCCTGAAACGGGCGGCCGGAATAAAAGGAGCAAAAAGTACAGCGGTTCCAGGTGCACCCCAGCGTCGCCTGCAACACCACCGAAAGGTAGCGGTCGGGCGGGAGGATGCTGATCGGGGCGTAGATCCGCAAAAACCGCTCGCGTTCGGCGTCGAGCGATTCCGGACTCCAGGAGAGGATCTGGGCCAGACGCGAGCCGGCCTCAGCCCCGGCCCCCTTTTGCGCCTCGGCGGCGAAGGCCAGGACCGCGCCGTGCACCTCGAGCGCCTCTGGGCGGGCGAGCCGTCGGCGGATGCGGCGACCACCGGCCCGACCCCGGAAATGGACCTCGCCCGCCAGCGCCCGCTTGTAGAGGGCCCTGCCGTCGAAGTAGGTCATCCAGCGGCCCTCGAGGTCAAACGAAGCCACCCGCACCCCGTCGCTGATCGTCGTCGCTTCGTCACGAAGGAGCACCCGCATCCCCCGCCATGCTACCCTAGGCGCATGAGCGCCCAGGTGGTCGAGACGGTCTACAAGGCGCTCGGCTCACGTTACGGGGTTCGGCTGGAACCCCTCGGCAACGGCCTCCAGGCCCGCGTCTACCGCGGCGGCGACAGGGTGTTCAAGGTCTACCCGCCCGGTGAAGCGGCGCTGGCCCACCTGGAAGCCAAGAACATGGCCCGGGCGGGGCTCGGTGAGCGCGTGCTCGAGGTCGTGACCCTGTCAAGCGGACACGGCGTCCTCACGCTCAGGTACTTCCCCGGAACCCCGTTTTCAAAAGCCCGCTTCGACGCGCGGGCCCTGGCCAGCCTCGGCGGGTTCCTGCTCCGCCTGCACCGGCTCCCGGAACCGGGGCGGGTCGAAGCCGCGCCGCTTCTTCGGCGCATAGCAGAGTTCGAACGCTCCCTGGCCAGCATCGGGGAAGCCCGCCGGATCCTCGAGGGCCTGCGCTCGAGGGTCGGCGTGGTCGTCGGCACGCCACACCGCTTCGCCCACACCGACCTCTGGGCCGGAAACCTCCTTTTGAGCGCGGACGGCCGGGTCTTCGTGGTCGACTGGGCCAGGGCCACCGGCGACGATCCGGCGCGGGACCTGGCCATCTTGAAAACCGGCAGCCTCGACCTGCTGGGGGAAGCGAAGGCCATCGATACCCTCCGCATCCTCGTCCGGCGCTACCCCGACCCCGGGGGCGTGTGGCGCCGGCTTTCGTTTTGGATCCCCCTCACCTACCTCCACGACCTTCACTGGTTCAAAACCAAGGCCGAACGCGCCTTCGCCTCGGCGCTGGAGGAGAAACTCCCGCGCGCGGCGCGGCTCTTTGACGACTTTCCGCCCCTTTGGCCGTAGAATCGACGATGTGGGTTTTTCAGATCAAGGGTAGTTTTGCCGAACTCGATCCGATCCTCCCCCGCCTCTTCGAGCGCGGGGCTCGGGGTCTGGAAGAAAGGGAAGGCGAGGTCTGGGCCTACTTTCCGGAAAAGGTGGCGCTCGACCTCGAGGGCGAGTGGGCCTGGTTGCCCGACGAAGACTGGCTTTCGGCATGGAAACGTGACCTCAAACCCGTCCGCGCCGGACCCTTCACCATCCGAGCCCCCTGGCACGAAGCCGGCGAGCGGGACATCGTGATCGAACCGGGCATGGCCTTCGGCACCGGCCACCACGAAACCACCCAGCTCGCGCTCGAGGCCTTGGTCGAAGCGGTCCGTCCCGGCTGGCGGGTCCTCGACCTCGGCACCGGATCGGGGGTGCTGGCGATCGCCGCCGCCATGCTGGAAGCCCGGGTCGTGGCCGTGGACATCGACCCGGTCGCGGTCGAGGCGGCGCAAAAGAACGCACGGGCCAACCGGGTGGCGGTGGAAATCCGGCAGGGAAGCCTGGGGGACCTCGAGGGCCCCTTCGACCTCATCGTCGCCAACCTCTACGCCGAACTCCACGCCGAGTTCGCCCCCGCCTACGCCGGGCACCTGGCCGTGGGCGGCCGCCTCATCGCCACCGGCATCCTGAACGAACGCCGGACCCTGGTCGAACGGGCGCTGGAGGCGGCAGGGCTCGGGGTCCTCGGGCGTCGGGAGCGCGGCGAGTGGACCCTGCTGTTGGCAGAACGCCGATGAGACGCCACCGCGCCTACGTCAGCGAGATCGCCGAGACCATCCGGCTCAGCGGTCGCGAGGCCCGCCACCTGATACGCGTCCTCAGGGCCGGCCCCGGGGATGAGGTAACGGTGTTCGACGGGCAGGGCCACGAAGCCCGGACCACGGTCGTCGAAGTCGGGCCGACGACGGTCGTGCTGCGCCTGAAAGAGCGCCTCGCCGTCGAGCGGGAAACCGACCAGCCACTGACGCTCTACCTGGCGCTCCTCAAGGGCGACAAGCTCGCCGAGGTGATCCGGGCCGGGACGGAGCTCGGTGTCCACCGCTTCGTTCTGATCGCCACCCGGCACTCGGTCCCGAAAACGATCAGTCCGGGAAAGCTCGCGCGGCTGCGCCGCATCACTGTGGAAGCGGCAAAACAATCGGGGCGGAACCATCTGCCCGAGGTCAGCGGACCCATGGCCCTTAAGGCCATCCCTCAGGTCAGCCAGGGCCTCGTGGCTCACCCGCGCACAGCCACCCGGGTCAGCGAAGTGTACGACCCGAAACAGCCGGTGGCCCTCGCCGTCGGTCCCGAGGGTGGCTTTTCCGATGAAGAAGTCGAGCACCTGGTGGGCCGGGGCTTTACCCCCGTCACCCTGGGCCGCCGCATCCTCCGCGCCGAAACGGCGGCGCTGGCGCTCGTGGCCGTGGTCAGCGCCGGCTACGGCCAGTGAAGGGTACAATTCGCATACGTCTCATGAGATGGCCTCTCCTCCTCCTGGTTTTTCTCGCGGGCTGCCGTTACACCTTCTGGCCGATCGTGCCGGCGGCGGCCCCGCCGCCCGAGCAGATTCTGGTCTCGGCGCGGCTCGAGGCAGCCGGGAACGAGGTGAAGGCGGTGATCACCGTGCACCAGGTGCCCCGGGCGGGCTACCTCGAGCTTCGCTGGTACCGGGACACCGACCGCCTCAGCGAACGCTCGTTTTTCGTCGAGAAGCCCACGGTGCTCACCGCAACCCTCCCCTACCGTCAGGGGGCGTACCACCGGCTGGTCCTGCTCTGGGCCGGCGAGCCGGTCACGGTCGTCAACCTAGGAACCCCTGCCGTCCCAGAACCCAGATCACCCCCGGAACCGTGAAAAAACTCAATAAGGTGGAGACCGCGACGGTGCGGGCGGCCCTCGGTCCGTCTCCCCCGAACTCGACCGCCAGCATGTAGCTGTTCACCGCCACCGGCATCCCCGAGATCATGGTCAGCACCGCGAGTTCAAGCCCCCGAAGGCCGACCAGCGAACCCACGAGGAAGGCGATGACCGGCGCCAGCAAAAGGCGCAGCGCGCTGGCTACGAGCTCAAAACCTCCAAAACGGAGCGAGGTCTGGGCGATCTGCATGCCGAGCGTCATCAAAAGCAGCGGGATGGCGGCGCTGCCGAGCAGCCCCACGGCCCGCTCGAGGAACACCGGAAGGGAGAGCCCGAAGGCGATGAGGCCAAACCCAAAGAAGAGGGCCCACACAAAGGGGAGCCTCAGGGCAAGCCCCAGCCCGCGAAGCACGCCCCCGCCCCGAAAGAGCGCGGGGCCGAAACCAAAGAGCACCACCGTCGAGAGCAGGAAGTAGACCACCGCCCGCTCAAGCCCCGCCTGCCCCAGGGCGAAGAGCGCCACGCTGAGCCCCATGTTGCCCGAGTTGGGAAACACCGCCGAGGCCACCAGGGTCTTGCGCAAGGGCTGCGCCAGGCCCAGCACCCACCCCAGGGCGCTGGCAACGAGGAAAAGGCTCAGGTAAGTGAGGGCATAGGCCAGCGCGAAGCGACCGATCCAGGCGCCCCCGCTCGCGGCCCTGGTGATCTGCTCCAGCACCAGGAAGGGGACGAAGAAGTAGAGCACCAGGCGAACGAGTCCGGGAACATCGGGCCTTAACAGGCGCTGGGCCAGGTAGCCGAGCAGGGCGATGAAGAACACGGGGAGGGTGGCGGAAAAGAGCACCGCCACCCGCTACCCCTCGATCACGACTGGCAGGAGGACCGGATCCCGACCGGTCGCCTTCTTGATGAACTTCTTCACCGGGTAGTAGATGTCGTCGCGGATGGCCTCGAGGCTCTTTTTCCGCTTCACGCCCTGGATGACCGCCGACTCCGACATGCGGCGGATCTCGCCGAGCAGGCGCTGCCCGGCCTCGATGAACCCGCGGCTGACCACCTCGACCACCGGATCCTGACCGGCCACGGCGGTGATGATCACGATGCCGTCCGCAGCCATGCGCTGGCGTTCCTCGAGGATCTCGTCGGTGATGTCGCCCACCCCCAGGCCGTCCACGTAGTAGGCCCCCGCCGTCACCTCGCCGACCCGCGAGAGCGAGTCCGGCGTCAGCCGCAAAACGTCCCCGTTCTTCGGAATCAGGATCTTTTCCGGCGGCCTCGGCATGTTCTGTGCCAGCCAGGCGAAGTTGGTCTGGTGACGCATCTCCCCGTGCCAGGGGATGAAGAACTTGGGTTGGGTCAGGTTCAGGATGAGCTTCAGCTCTTCCCTCGAGGCGTGCCCCGAGGCGTGCACCCGGTAGGCCGGCGGGTAGAGCACGAAGGCCCCGAGCTCGTAGAGGCGGTTGATCACCCGGTTGACCGCCGACTCGTTCCCCGGAATCGGGCTCGAGGAGAGGATCACCGTGTCGCCAGGCTTGATGCCGAGCTTGGCGTGCCCGCCAAAGGCCAGGCGCGAGAGGACCGCCATGGGCTGCCCCTGGCTCCCGGTGGCCAGGATGAGCACCTCCTCGTCAGGCAGATCCACCAGCTCGTCGATGCTGTAGAGCCGGTCTTTGAGTTCGAGGTAGCCGAGCTCGGAGGCGATGCGGGCAAACTTCACCATGCTCCGCCCATCCACCGCTACCTTGCGGCCGTACTTCTCGGCGATGCGGATCACCGACTGCACCCGGTGAATGTGGGAGGCGAAGGTGGTCACGAACACCCGACCCCGGGCCCGACCGATGGCCATATCGAGAGCCTCGGCCACCTCGGCCTCGCTCGGGGTCAGGCCGGGACGCTCGGCGTTGGTGGAGTCGGCGATGAGGAGCAAGACGCCTTCCTTCCCCGCCTCGGCCACCTTGGCCAAGTGACTGGTCTTGCCGTCGATCGGGGTGGGGTCGAGCTTGAAGTCCCCGGTGTGCACGATGCGCCCGATGGGGGTGTGAATCACCAGCCCCGAGTTGTCGGGGATGGAGTGGGTCATGCGGAAGAGGTCCACGGTAAAGTGCTGGCCGATCTGGATCCGGTCGTCGGTCCCGACCTCGTGGAGGTCAAAGGACCCGGGAGCGAGCCCGAACTCTTCCAGCTTGCCCCGTAACAGGCCCAGGGTGAGCTTGGCCCCGTACACCGGCACCTTGGGCAGCTGGGGAAAGAGGAAGGGCAGGCCGCCGATGTGGTCCTCGTGGCCGTGGGTGAGCACCCAGCCCTTGATCAACGACTTGTGCTGGATGAGGTAGTCGATCCGGGGGATCAGGAGGTCGACGCCGAGCATCTCCTCCGAAGGAAAGGCCAGCCCCCCGTCGACGACCAAAATCTCGTCCTCGTAGCGGAAGACGGTGATGTTCTTACCGATCTCCCCCATGCCGCCCAGGGGAATGATCTCCACGTACCCCGGCCCCTGAGCCTTGCGGGACGTCCGGCGCCGGGGCCGCCGGGTTCGGGTTTTCTTCGCCTCACCGGCCATGGCTACGCCCTCCTACGCTGGCCGCCCCGGCGCGACCCTCCGCCGGAGGAACCGCCCCGTCGTGGCGGTGGGATCTTGCCCTCGAGCTCGGGGCGAATCAGGTTGATGCGCCCCATGGCATCGATCTCGGAAACCTTCACCCGCACCTTGTCGCCGACCTTGAGGTGGTCTTCGACCCGCTCCACGCGCCCTTCAGCGATCTGGCTGATATGCAACAACCCCTCGGTCCCGGGGAAGAGCGCCACGAAAGCCCCGAAAGGCACCACGCGGGTCACCACCCCCTCAAAAACATCGCCGACCTTAGCCTCGCGGGTCAGGTCCTCGACCCGCTTCCGGGCCGCCTCGGCGGCCTTGGCGTCGGCCGAGTAGATGCGAACCGTCCCGTCGGGCTCGATGTCGACCTCGACCCCGAGCTCCTCCAGGCTGCGTACGTTCTTGCCGCCGGGGCCGATGACCGCGCCGATCTTGTCCACCGGGACCTTGAGGCTCAAAATGCGCGGCGCGTGGTCCTTAAGGCTCGGACGCGGACCCGCAAGGACCGACTCCATCTTGTCGATGATGGCCAGGCGCGCTTTGCGAGCGGCCTCGAGGGCCTCGCGCATGATCGCGGAGGTGATGCCCCCGACCTTGATGTCCATCTGCAACGCGGTGACGCCATCGCGGGTGCCCGTCACCTTAAAATCCATGTCGCCAAGGGCGTCTTCAAGGCCGAGGATATCGGTGAGAATAACGTGGCGATCCCCTTCCTTCACGAGCCCCATCGCGATCCCGGCCACGGTCTTCTTGATGGGCACGCCGGCATCCATGAGCGCCAGGCAACCGGCACAGGTGGTGGCCATGGAGGAGGAGCCGTTCGACTCCAGCACGTCGCCGACGATCCGGATGGTGTAGGGGAAGTCGGACTCGCTGGGGAGCACCGGCCGCAGGGCCCGCTTGGCCAGATTGCCGTGCCCCACCTCCCGCCGCGACACCCCCCGAAGGCGCTTCACCTCGCCGGTGGAAAACGGAGGAAAGTTGTAGTGGACGAGGAAGTTCTCGCTGTCGTCGATGCCCAGGTCGTCGATGATCTGCTCATCGCGACCGGTCCCCAGGGTCACGGTGCCAAGCACCTGGGTCTCGCCGCGGGTGAAGATGGCCGAGCCATGGGCCCGGGGAAGCACGTCGACCTCGATCCAGATGTCGCGGATCTGGTCGGGCCGCCGGCCATCGGCGCGGCGGTTCTCCTCGAGGATCAGTCGCCTCAGCTCGCGCTTCACCACCTCGCCGAAGGCCTCTTCAAAGAGCTTCCGCCGGCTCTCGGCGTCTTCCGAGTCCTCGGGGACGAACTCGGCGATCAGTTCAGCCGAGAAAGAATCCAGGGCCTCGCTCCGCTCGTGCTTGCTGGCAACGGTCAAAACCTTGGTCAGGCCCTTCTCAACGGCGCGCCGGTAGAAAGCGGCGAAGGTGGCCTCGTCCAGCGTTTCGGGCGGGGTCCAGGGGAACTTGGGCTTTCCCAACTCCGCCCGCATGCGCTCCTGCAAAGCGATGATGGGCTGCATCTCGCGATGCGCGAAGGCGAGCGCCTCGACGAGCACGTCCTCCGGGACCTCCTTGGCCCCAGCCTCGACCATGATGATGGCCTCCTTGCTCCCCGCGACCACCAGATCGAGGTCGCTCTCCTCAGCCTGCTGTAGCGTCGGGTTGAGGACGAATTCGCCGCCGATGCGCCCCACCCGCACCGCGGCGATCGGGCCATCCCAGGGAATCTCCGAGAGCATGAGCGCCGCGCTCGCCGCCGTCGGGCCGAGCACATCGGGCGGATTTTGCTGGTCCGCGCTCATGACGGTCATGATCACCTGGACTTCGTGCCGGAAGCCCTTGGGGAACAGGGGGCGAATCGGCCGGTCGGTCATCCTGGCGGAGAGGATCGCCTTCTCGCCCGGTCGCCCTTCCCGGCGCATAAAGGATCCGGGGATCTTGCCCACCGCGTAGTGGCGTTCCTCAAACTCGACCGTCAAGGGCAAAAACCCGGCCTCGATCGGCTCCTTGCTCATGCCCGCCGTGGCCAGGATCACGGTGTCGCCGTACCGGACCAGAACCGACCCGGAGGCCTGGCGCGCGTACTTGCCCGTCTCGATCCGTAACGTTCGCCCGCCGACCTCGACTTCGTAGACCTTTGCCTGAGGCGTATTGGGGGTTTGTTCTTTCATGCTCTCACCTTTCATGTCATGTGGGAAAGCGGGACCGGCGCCCCGGTCCCGCCCCTCGATTGCTTCGTCAATGACAGCTTACTTCCTCAGGCCCAACTTCTCAATCAAGGCCCGGTAACGCCCTTCGTCCTCGCGCTCGAGGTAGCGAAGCAAACGCTTACGCTGGCCCACCAGCTTCAAAAGGCCGCGGTGGGAGTGGAAGTCGTGTTTGTGGACCTTAAGGTGGTCGGAGAGGCGGTTGATCCGCTCCGTCAAGAGCGCCACCTGAACCTCAACCGAACCCGTGTCTCCCGGAAAGCGAGCAAATTCTTCGATGATGCGTTGTTTTTCCTCAGTGGTGATCGGCATCTCTTCCTCCGTCAGGCAGGAAGGCGCTTGACGCCCCTTCCCCCTCAAAGAGGCATCCTACCTTCCGGGGAAAGGGGCGTCAAGCTGGAAATCGCTACCAGAGGCGGTAGCCGGGGGCCAGGATCATCTGCGAGAGCAGGCGGATCAAAGTCGGCATGTAGACCGCGAGGATGAGCACGAACCCCACCAGGGTCCAAAACCCGAGCCGGTCCATCACCAACACGCCCCGGCTGTGCTCGGGACCGGAGATGGCCTCGGCGAAGGGGACCTCGGGGCGCTCTTCGAGCGGCAGACGGCGCCGCTGAAGCAAGGTGGCAAAGAGAACGTAGAAGAAGAGCACCGCGGCGATAAAGAGGATGACCCCGCCCACGGCGTTAAAGACCATGTACACCGAGGCGTCGCTGTAGATGCCCTGGAGGTTGGGCGACATGTTGGAAATCCAGGCCCGCCGAGGCACCCCCAAAAGCCCCATGGCGTGCAGCCCGAAGGTCATCACCGCCATCCCTAAAAACCACAGCCATACCGAGGCCCGGGCAAGCCCGCGGCTGATTAACGGCTTTCCGGTCAGGTGCGGGATCAACCAGAAGGCCAGGCCCATGTGGGTGAGGGTCACCGCGCCCGCCACCGGGAGGTGGAAGTGTCCGGGGATCCAGGTGGTGTTATGCACCACGTAGTCAAGGGTGAAGCTGGCGTTCACGATGCCACCGGCGCCGCCGGGGATGAAGAGGATCATGCCGAGCAGGGCCGCGGTCACCGAGGGATCGTGCCAGGGCAGGGCTCGGATCCAGCCCAAAAGCCCCTTCCCGCCCCGCATGCGGCCGGCGTACTCGAGAGAGGCACCGACGGTGAAGACCGTAATCAGGCTGGGAATAGCCACCGTCATGGTCAAGACGGTGTGCACCAGCTTCCAGAGCTTCGAGATCCCGGGGTCGGCGAACTGGTGGTGGAAGCCGACGGGGGTGCTGAAGACCAAAAAGGCCAAAAAGGCCAGCCGGGCCAGCGGGTCGGAGACCAGCTTGCCGCCCGCCTGTTTGGGGATGAGGCCGTACCACACCACATAGGCCGGCAGCAGCCAGAAGTAAACGATGGGGTGACCGGTCCACCAAAAGAGCGTCCTGGCCACCAGGGGGTCAACGCCCTTGACCCAGCCGAGCGACCAGGGGATGAGGAAGAAGACCGCCTCCACCACCAGGCCGATGGCGGCCAGACCCCACATGAGCCAGGTCACGAGGCTCATGTACGCCACCAGCGGGGTGGGCTGGCCCGGGTGGGCCCGCTTCCACCGCAGCCACATCTCCACCGCCAGATAGATCGAAAAGAGCGAGCTGACGATGATCAGCGAGGCGCCGATGTAAAAGAGCGGATGGCCTTTGAGCGGCGGGTAGAAGGTGTAGAGCACGGTGGCGTCGTTCGTGAGAAGGGGAATCGCGGCCATCACCAGCCCGATGAGCGCCAGCCACCAGGCGAACCAGGCCACGCCCATCCGGGGCTGAAGCTCCAGGTTTTTTGACATCAAATAGAGCAGCGAGCCCTGGGCGAAGAGCTGGGTGAAGACGATCGCGTTCAAAACCCCGTGCAGGGTCAAGCCCTGGTAATAGGACTTTACGAAGGGCAAAAGCCGCTCCAGGATGGGATAGAGGTTGATGTTGGCGTAATTGAGGGCCTGGAAGGGCCCAAAGAGCGTTCCGACGAGCAGGGCCAAGAAGCTCAGGACGATGAAATACAGTGAAACCTTCTTCACCGGAGCATGTGCATAGGCGTCTTGACGCATGGATGCCGTAGCCATCTCACTCCTCCACCACGATCTTTCCGATCATGTTTTGGTGCCCAATGCCGCAGTACTCGTTGCAGATAATGAGATATTCACCGGGGCGCTTAAAGACCGTTTTCACTTTGCCGACCTCACCGGGGATGACCTGAACGTTGATGTTGGTGCCCTGGATGTAAAAGCCGTGCTGGACGTCGGCGCTGGTCACGTAAAAGGTGACCTCGTCGCCGACCTTAAAGCGCATCTCGCCCGGGCTGAACGAGAACGCGCGCGCCACCACGAAGGCCTGGTACTTGCCCGGAGCGACCTTTTCCACCCGCGGGCGGAAGGCCCCGGCCTGCACCTTGACCGGGTCGACGCGACTGGAGGAGTCGGGGACGTAAAAGGCATAGCCCGAGACCGTGTAGCCGATAAAGACGAGGAACACGACGATCATCGCCACCGAGAAGATCATCCACCAACGTTCGTATTTCTCGATCAGATGTTGGTCCATCGCCTACCCCCGAGACAAAAAGAGCGAGAACACACCGACCCACATGGCGATAATAGTGACCGTTACTACAGCCACCAGCAAAAGGGCACCTATCGGTTTTTCTTCTTTCATCTGCCTCGTACCCCCTGCATGACATCTTGAAAAGAGACGTTAAGGACAAATGTCCCCAGGCGCTATTCCTTGCCCTCCTTACCCCGCTCCCCGGCCCGCCGAAACCGCGCTTTGAGCGCTTCCCAGCGCGACTTCGCTTTGGCCTCCCAACCCGCCTCGCTCGGTTCGTAGAACGCCGACGCCTCGAGGCCCTTTGGCCAGTAGCTCTGGGCGAAGCTCCCTTCGGGATCCTCGTGGATATAAGCGTAGCCCCGCCCGTACCCGAGGGAACGCATCAAACCGGTGGGCGCGTTTCGCAGGTGGAGCGGTACCTCGGCCGCCGGATGCGCACGAACCGCCTGACGCGCCTTTTGGAAGGCAACGTCGACGCGGTTCGACTTCGGGGCCAGCGCCAGGTAGATCACGGCCTCGGCCAGGGCGAGCTCCCCCTCCGGTGAGCCGAGGAAGTCGTAGGCCTCCTTTGCCGCCAGCGCCAGGCGCAGAGCCAGGGGATCGGCGAGGCCCACGTCCTCGCTGGCGATGCGGACCAAACGCCGGGCCACGTAAAGGGGATCGGCGCCGCCCTCGAGGAGCCGGGCCAGATAGTAAAGGGCGGCATCCACGTGGCAGCCGCGCACCGCCTTGTGCAAGGCGCTGATGAGGTTGTAAAAATCCTCGCCCCCCTTGTCGAAGGCAATAGCCTCGCGCCCGAGTGCCTCGCGAACCACCGAGCGGTCAACCCGCCCCTGACCCAAATCCGCCGCGAGCTCGAGGGCCGAGAGCGCCCGGCGGGCATCCCCGGCCGCGCTCTGGGCCAAAAGCCGCAATGCCTCTTCTTCCACCTCAACTTCCGCCAACCCCTCGGGGTGTGCCAGGGCCCGGCGCAGAACCTCGAGGACCTCGTCCTCGCTCAATGGGTGAAGCACGTAGACCCGGGCCCGGGAACGGAGGGCGGGAATGATCTCGAAGCTTGGATTCTCGGTGGTCGCGCCGACGAGCAAAAACCGGCCCGTCTCCACGTGGGGCAGGAGGTAGTCCTGCTGGGCCTTGTTCAAACGGTGAATCTCGTCAAAAAAGAGGAGCAGACCGCCCTCGGCCTCAGCCCGCTCCACCAGGGCTTTGATCTCCCTCACCCCCGCAGTGACCGCGGAGAGCGCGGCGAAGGGAAGATCGACCTCCCGGGCCAGGACCCGGGCCAGCGTGGTCTTGCCCACCCCCGGCGGCCCCCAAAGGATCATCGACGCCAGGCGCCCGGATTCCACCATGCGGCGAATCGGGCCCCCGGGGCCGAGGAGGTGGCGCTGCCCGACGATCTCGTCGAGCCGGGTGGGGCGGACGCGCTCCGCCAAAGGAGGACGGCGTGCCATCACCCTCAGGTTACGCCAGGCTCGATTCACCGGCGACATCGCCCTATAGTGGAACTGGTGATGAAGGACTACTACGCCATTCTCGGCGTTTCCCGGGAGGCGAGCCAGGAGGAAATCAAACGGGCTTACCGCGCCCTGGCCAAGAAATACCATCCCGATCGCAACCCCGGCGATCCGGAAGCCGAAGAGCGCTTCAAGGAGATCAACGAAGCCTACGGCGTTCTCTCAGACCCAGAAAAACGCGCCCAGTACGATCGCACGGGCGCCGTCCCCGGGGCCGAGCGTTTCCGTGAGGTCTACCCCGAAGACCTCTTCGACCTCTTCGGGGAGATCTTCGGAATGCACTTCGGCCGCACCCGCACCCGGCGCCAGAGCCGGGGGGAGAACCTCGAGGTCAGCGTCGAGGTAGACCTCGAGACCATCGCCAGCGGCGGCGAGGTCGAGGTCGGCTACACCCGGCTCGTCACCTGCAGCGAGTGCGGCGGCCAGGGAGGCACGACTCAGACCTGCCCCACCTGTGGCGGGCGCGGCCGCATCCAGCACTACCAGCAGACCATCTTCGGCACCATGATCCAGGAAACACCGTGCCCCCACTGCAAGGGCGCGGGCCGGATCCTCACCCGACGCTGTGAGCGTTGCCAGGGCCGGGGCCGCACCGAAGAGGCGACGAAGATCAAGGTCACCCTCCCCCCTGGCATCGACGAGCACCAGCACCTGAGGGTCCCGGGAATGGGCAACGACGGCCCGGCGGGACCGGGCGATCTCTTCGTGCGGGTGCGCCTCAGACCCCACCCCTCGCTTGAGCGCGAGGGGAAGAACCTCATCTACCGCTTGCGGCTGGGCCTGGCCCAGGCCGCCCTCGGCGCCAAGCTGGAAATCCCGGGCCTTGAGGGCCCGGTGGTCCTCGAAATTCCCCCGGGCACGGGCGCGGGCCAGGTGTTCGAGCTCGAGGGCGCCGGCCTCCCCGACCCCACCGGCGGCCCCCGGGGGAGCCTGTTGGTGATCACCGACATCGACGTCCCCAAAAAACTCTCGCCCAAAGCGCGGGAACACCTCCTCGCCTACGCTCAAGAAGTCGGGGAAACCGCGGGCCTGGAAGGGTTTTGGGACAAGGTCAAGCGCGTGCTCAAGCGAAAGTAGACAAATCCCCCCGCTTCGTGCTAGGCTTAGATGTCCGGGCAAATCCGGGGGGCCAAGCGCAATCCCAACCCCTGGTACCGGAGCGGGCAAGGTGCCCGGTTGGAAAGGAAGTAGCAATGCCGAAGGGTCGAGTGAAGTGGTTCAACGCGGAAAAAGGCTATGGGTTCATCGAGCGTGATGGTGAGAGCGACGTGTTCGTACACTACACCGCAATCAACTCCGATGGTTTCCGCACCCTGAACGAAGGGGACGTGGTCGAATTCGAGGTCGAGGAGGGCCGCGCGGGCAAGGGTCCGCAAGCGGTCAACGTGACCGTCGTCGAATCCGCAGGGCGTTAATCCCAGCGAAAACCCATGGCGCGGCCGAGGCCGCGCCTTTCTCATTTGGACTCGGGTAGCATGGAAGCGATGTCCACACTCGCCGAAATCCCGCTCGAACGCCGGGCTGTCAGGCACAACGACATCGAAGCCGTCTATCGCGTCTACCGGCAAAGCCCCGGCTACTTCGAGCTCATTGGTGCGCCAATTCCCGAACCTGCCGACGTGGTTCGCGAACTCGAGGCCGCCCTGCAAGATCCCCGCCGGCGCATCGAGCTCATTTACGCCGGCCCCACGCCGGTTGGATACCTGGACTACAAGCTGGATCATCCTCAAAACGGTGAAGCGGTGATCAGCCTGGTCCTGGTCGCCGAACCTTACCGCGGCCGGGGCATCGGCCAGGCCGTCGTTTCGGCCCTGGAGTCAGAGCTGCGCGAGCGCATCACCCGCCTCTACGCCGTGGTCTACGGCGACAACGCACAGGCCACGAAATTCTTTACCACCCTCGGCTACCGTTACTTCAAAGATGGCGGCCCGGCCATCAAGTGGTACGTCAAGGACCTGAGGCCCCTCCCGGCAGACCGCCCCATATAATCGGGCCATGGAGCTCGGGATTCATGGAAAAACGGCGCTGGTCACCGGCGCCTCGCAGGGCATCGGCCGGGCGATCGCGCTGGGGCTCGCGCGGGAAGGGGCCCGTATCCTGGCCGTGGCCAGGAACGCCGAGAAGCTCTCGTCCCTGGTCGAGGAGATCCGGCAGTTGGGTGGCGACGCCGCCGCCCTGGCCACCGACCTCAGCCGCGAAGACGGCCCCGGGAAGGTCCTCGAGGCCGCCAGGGCATTCGGTGAGATCGAGCTCTTTTTGGCCAACACCGGCGGTCCCCCGCCCGGACAGGCCGAGGGCCTCGGACCCGAAGCCTGGCAGGGCGCGTTCAAGCAGCTCTTCCTCCCCATGGTCGAGCTCACGAACGGGCTTCTCCCAGCGATGAAGCGCCGGGGTTACGGCCGCATCGTTTTCATCACCTCGCTCGCGGTCAAGGAGCCGGTCGAAAACCTCGCCCTTTCCAACGCCATCCGCGCCGGGGTGACCGGTTACCTCAAGACCCTTTCCCGCGAGGTCGCGAAATTCGGGATCACGGTGAACGCCGTCGGCCCGGGGTACACCCGGACCGAGCGGGTCGAGCAGCTGTTCGCCCACAAGGCCAGGGAAGCCGGGGTGCCTGTGGAAGAAATCTACCGCGAACTGGAAGGCCAGATCCCGGCCGGGCGGCTCGGGGAGCCGGATGAGGTGGCCAGCGTCGCCGTCTTCCTGCTGTCGGAGGCCGCCAGCTACCTCACCGGCCAAACGATCATCGTGGACGGCGGGTACGTGCGCTCGCTGCTTTGATTGCGGGGAGGATGCGGTGAAGAAGAAGATCGTGCTCCACCACCTGTGCGGACAGCGATTCCTCGCCGAAAACGAAAACCAGGTTCGGGTGGTCGTCGACGGGGAAACGCCCCCGGCGGGGATGCGCCCGATGGAACTCCTCCTCGTCGCCCTCGCCGCCTGCACCGCCTACGACGTGGTGGCGATTATGGAAAAGCGAAGGACCCCGCTCAAGCGCTACCGTGTCGAGGTCGAAGGGACCCGCGCCGAAACCCACCCCAAGCGCTACACCCATATCCGGCTCCGACACGTCGCCAGCGGACCCGGGGTGACGGAGAAAGCCCTCATGCGGGCGGCCCGGCTCTCCCACGAGAAGTTCTGCTCGGTGAGCGCCACGCTGAACGCCGAGATCGAGGTCGAGGTCGAGGTGGAACCCGAAGCGCAGTGAACCAGGCCCACGACTGGTCCGACCTTCTCAAGGCCTTGCGCGAGCGCCTGAAAAGGGGGCAGGAAATCGAAGTCATCGGGGCGCTCCGGGCCCGGGTGGTCCTCGAGGCCGACCCCCGGCGCCGGGCCCGGCTCGAATACCTCCTCGGCCATCTCCTCATCCAAGCCGGCAAGGAGGTCGAAGGGACCTTCGCCATCGAACGCGCCCTCAACGTCCTAACCGCCGAGGGTCTCACGGAGCCTGAGCTCGAGCGCCTGCGTCAGCAGATCGGGATCGAGGATTAGCACGCGCCCCGGCCGCAAATAGATCAGGCGCACCTCGGGTTCGACCGACCAGGCCTCCATCACCGCCTTGCGGTAAAGCGCCAGCTGGAAGAGGTAGCCCGCCGCCCGGGCGTGCCCGAGGAGCGCATCGGATGCACCATCCACCCGGTCGGTCTTGTAGTCGTCGAGGTACCAGCGCGATCCCACCCGGTAGATCCGGTCAATCACCCCTTCCCACACCACGCCCCGGTATGGCAGGACGAGCCCGACTTCGGCCCGATCGACCTCACGGACCGAAAGGTCGGGCAGCGAGGTGCCGAGCATCGCGTGGTACTTGCGGAGGAGCGCCTCGGTTTCCGAGGCCACCCGGGGGCGCACCCCGGGGTCGAGCCGCAAGAAAACTTCCTGGGAAAAAAGCCGCTCCCGGTCCCGGGGATCGTCAGGTCGCCAGTTCATGGCGATGGCCTGGTGAACGAGCACCCCGATGGCCCGGGCCGCCTCCCCCGCCCCCGCCTTCGGCAGGGGGTCCTCGAGGTCAAACGCTCCGGCATCCCTCGACTTCAGACCGGTGGGGGAGTCCACCGGGAAAAACGGCGCCGGACGGATCGGCATCAAAAGCTCCTCCCTGCCTTCGGGGCTTTCCGGCTCCGGGGTTTCCTTGAGCCCGGGCAGCTTCCACCCCGCCCTGACCTCCCGAACCTCGACTTCTTCCCAGCGCCCGATCCCCAAACGCTCGGCAAGGACCCACGCCGGGTTTCCCGCCTTTTGGCGGAACGCGCGATCGGGCAGGCTCATGGTCATCCAAAGCCGGTCGCGCGCCCGTGAAAGCGCCACGTAGAGGAGCCGGTGGACCTCGTCGATCTCGCGTGCCTTCACCGCCTTGCGAATCTCATCGAACGCCGGCTCCCCTTTGAGCGCAAACTCGCCGGCGTGGGGGCGAACGTGGAGCTCGTCGGTATCGGGCCTTGAGCCCCGGTTGAGGTCGAAGACCGCCACCAGGGGCCACTCCAACCCCTTGGCCTTGTGAATGGTCAGCACCCGGATCGCGTCTTCGCCCCCCTCGACCAGCGCGCCCTCGTCGGTAAACCGGCGGAACCGGTCGAGCTTCTGAACCAAAAGCTCTATCCGGGCCGGCGGATCCTCGGCGATCTTCATCAACAAGGCATCCACGTTGGCCCGGTGTTTCGGCGGAAGACGCTCGAGGTAATTGGCCCCGTCAAAGCGCGTCCTCACCAGCCACTCGAGATAAGCCAGCGGCTTTCGGGTGCGGACCGCCTGGGCCAGCTGGGAAAAACGCGCCTCGGCTTTCGGGAACTCGGCGAGCGCTCGCTCGGGATCCGAATCGCTGGCGATTCGAACCGCGGCCTCAAGGGAAAGCCCCACGAAAGGTCCCTGCAAAAACGTCGCCAGCGCGTAGCGGTCGCTCGGATCCCAGGGCCCCACGATGGCGTAATAAAGCGCCTTGATTTCGGGAAGCTCGAAAAAACCCCGCGCCCCGAAGACAACGTAGGGAATACCATAGGCCGAGAGCGCACGCTCGAGGAAGCCGATCGAAGCATAACTGCGGACCAGGATCGCCATCTCGCGCCAGGCGAGGCCCTCTGACCGGGCCTTTTTGAGCTCTGCCGCCAGCAGGTCCGCCTCGTAGCGACGAAGGTCGTCGAGCGACCCCTCGCCCCGCACCGTCCAGAGCCGGACCTCACCGTCGGCTTCCCGATGGCTTTCCACCGGCTCGGCCTCGTCCAGGGTGAAGCCGAGCGACGCCTCGCCGAGCGCCCGGGTCAGCCGGTTCAGAAAAGCGACGATCGATCGGGCGTGGCGGTAGCTGGTCTGAAGCGGTGGCAGGGCATCCCCCCGCGCCCGCGCCCGACGAAAAACCTCGACGTCGGCGTTGCGGAAGGCGTAGATCGATTGCTTGGGGTCACCGACCACTTCCACGACGACGCCGAGGGCCTCGAGGCGGGAAAACACCTCACCCTGGAGCGGGCTCGTGTCCTGGAATTCGTCGATGAAAACCCGCTTGAATCGGGCCACGAGCCGATCGCGCAGGCCGGCCTCGCGCTCGGCCTGGACCAGCAGGCGGTAGGCGAGGCGCTCAACGTCGGATGGCCCCGGGGTCGTCGACAGAACCCGGCGATGGTACGCCCGGAGGGCCCGCTCAAAGAGCTCGTGGAGCCGCGCCGACTCGGGCCCCAGCGGCGCCAGCGATGGCGCCAGCGATCGCTTTTTAAAGAGCGCCAAGAGCCGCGAAAGCCACGGGGTTTCCGGCAGTTCCTCGAGGTAAAGCAGGGAACGCGCCTCCTCGGTGAACCACCCTTCGGCGAACGAGGCGTCCACCTGCTGGAAGTCGATCGAGAGGCCGAGCCGGGGCGCCGCCAGCCGCAAGAGCTCGGCGAAAAACCCGTGAATGGTGAGGATCGGCGCCGAGAGCGCCTGGACCCAGAGCTCTGGCTGGGGCATGAGCGTCTCCAGAATTCGCGAGCGCAGGTCCGCCGCCGCTGTACGGGTAAACGTCACCGCCACCAGGCGGTACGGGGGAAGGTCCTCGAGGGCGTGGAGGTAGCGATGGGCGAGGGCTGTGGTCTTGCCCGTACCCGCCGAGGCGATCCGGACCTTCATGAAGCCCCCTCCCCGCACAGATCCAGGTAAGGGCATTTCCGGCAGTGCCAGCCGGGCCTGGGAACCACCTGGGTCGCGCGAAACCGCCTGCGGGCGGTCGAGAGCTCCCGGCGCACCGATGCCACGGAGTCGGAAAGCCAGGCGCCGATCTCGAGGGGGGGCTTGCCGAAAGCCCAGAGCAGCGCGCGGGGAGATTTACCCTGGCGTTGCAGAAAGTCGTAAGCCAAAACCAGACCCCAGGCCTTGAGGTTCGAGGGCTCGGCGTCCTCGGGGGCGAAGTGGTGGAGCACCACGCCCGCGCCGTCCCGTTCGTAGCCCCGTACCAATGCACTCGCCCCGAAATCGGTCGGCACCAGCTTCAAAAAGTCAATCCGACGCCACTGGTCCGCCGCCATGCCCCAGGCCGAAAGCGCCGCCTCGGGCGGGTGGGTGGCCCGGGCCAGGGCCTGGAACATCGACCACCATTCCCGAGCCTCTTCCTCGCTTTGACGCAGGGGCCGGTATCCGTCGAACCAAAAACGCAGCCCGCAATACCCCCCCTCGGCGAAACGCCGCAATTCGTCGGCATGGCGGAAGCTCCGGGGTTGGAGGCGACCCCAGACGCGCGCCCAAGGCCTCGCCGGCTGCAAAAGCGCAGGGCTCGCCGCCGCTTCCACCCTGGCTTGGGCCAGGGCCTCCCCGGAGGCGAACAGGCCCGGCTCGGGGGAAAGGACTTCACCGCCCGAGGTTTCGGGGTAGCTGATCCAAACCTCTTCCGCCAGGTGAGAGAGAGCCTGCCAGAGCCATCGATCCTGGCCTCGAAGCCGCCTCGGCAGCCCGGCTGGGCCCCGGGGATCGACGCGCTCGCGCCGCCACTCCTCGGGAAAAAAGTAATCCTCCCGCTCCCCCACCCGGTACACCCCCTCCTGGGCCCCGATGACGTAGGCCTTCCGGTAACGCCGGCCGATGGCCAGATCCGGGGTGAGGAGGGCGATGCCGGCCGGTTGCGGCGAAAAGAGCGCCTCGGTTTTGAGGAAAGAGGCCCACCAGGGCCTGGGGTCAATAGGATCGGCCTCCGCCGCCTGGCGGAAGACTTCGAGGAAACGCTCGCGCCAGGCGTCGTCATCGAAAGGCAGGCCTTCGAGCAGGCGGGCTGCCCAGGCCGAGAGCGCCTCCCAGGTAGGCGCGGCCCGCCCGGGCTCGGGTGACGGCGGTCGAAGGCGCGCCTCGAGGGCCGAAAGGGCGGCATCGAGTCCCATTGCCCTCGCCAGCTTCTCGATCGCGGCCCGCCCGACGAGCCCCATGCGAAGCGCCTCCCGACCCAGGTCAGCGAGCTCTTCAAAGTGCAAAAGCACCTCCGGCCCCATGCGCGCCTCGAACTCGAGCAGGTGAATGAGCCTTTGCCCCGCTTCGGTCTCGGCCAGGGAAAGCGGGGCCTCGTCCATCAAATAGATCTCGTACTCGCGGGAAAAAAGCACCACCTGGCGCTTGAGGGCGGGCGGGACCACCAGCGCCAGGTCCTGGGGGTCGATGCCCGAGGCAACGTCCCGCTTCAGCTGGGTCAGCACCCAGCGAATCTCCTGAACCGGGTTTTGGGCGCGGAAGGCTCGCTTCTCGGCCGACGGTCCCACCCGCTCAACCACCTGGGCATACGGCACCGGCTCGGGGAGCGAGGCCCAAACCTCGGCGCCCCCGGCCTCCAAAGCCAGAAGAAAGCGGGCCTCGAGGACCCCGAGTTCCCAAAAGCCGCCGACGAATACCGGCCCCGAATAGCGGTAGCGACCCGAGGTCACCGCAGCCACCGCTTCAGCCCGCACATCGTCGGCATCCCACACGCCCGCTTCCCGCTTTCGAGCCTCGTAGCAGGCGAAAACAGCCGCCAAATGCTCCGCCTCGGCGTCGGGCACCGGCAGATCCTCCGGCAAAAGCCCGTTGCGCTTGGCCTCGGCGATCGCCCGGGTATAAAGCACCGCCTCCCCGGGGCCGGGCATCCGGCCCAGCACCTCGCGGTAGGCATCGGCAACCCGGGCAATCCGCCCCCCACGCCCCAGAACCGGGCGCAGCCTGCCAAGCTCGCTCAAAACCTTGAAGTAAAACTGCTGGAAGTGCAAGACCTCGACCCCCAGCGCCGCGCCACCCTCACCCAAACGGCGCAGGAAGTAGCGGCGCTGGTGCGGTAGCGTGACCCATACCAAGTTCTTCTCGGGCGAAAGGCGTTCCCGGGCGCGCAGAAGCAGGGCGGATTCCGCCAAGCCGGGAGGCCCGACGACGAGCTTCATCGCCTCAGTCTATCGGCGCTCGGCCTGCCCAGCCGGCGAACCTGCACCATCGAAGACGCACTTATTTTTCAACCGGTCCCAGGGGAAAGCGAGCCAGCTCGACGAAATCGCCATCGTCATCCTCGACGAGCGCCACCTCGCTGATGGTGAAGGACTTGCGGGGTGGGGGCGGCAGTTTGCGAGCCAGGGCCTCCGCGGCGTCCCTCTCGAGGTCCAGGGCCAGGGTGAGGTGGGGGATGTAGGAAGGCCCCTCGATCTCGGCCTCGGGCGGGGCCAGGGGCTCGAGCGACTGGTAGAGGCGGTCAAACGCCGATCCACCGTAGGCCCTGAGGTACACGACGCCCTTACCGTCGAACACGCCCCAGCCCCCGAGCTTGACCCGGAAAGGCTGGTGGCCGCGCAGGATACCTTCCACTCCCCGCCGCAACGCCTCCTGGCTCCAGCGCCACTTGAAAGGTTGCCGGAGGTTCAAATGCGGCGACCCGTAGCCCTTAACGCCGTAGGCCTTTTGCAAACGCCGCATCCACTCCATCAGATCGTCAGGAGGCCAGGCGAGAACACCGTACACAGGCCCAAGTATACCCCTCGCCCCCCGGCGAGGCCGGGAACCAGGCACGCCTCCGGCGCCAAAATCCAGACGAGCCGGGCCTTCTCCGCCATGTTGCTCTGGAGGGTGGCGCGCCTGGAGCTCAGGGCCGGGGCCCTGATCACGCAGGTCGAGCGGGTGGAGGCCGACCTGCGGGAGGGCTGGGCGCGAAATCCGGGGGCGCTTTTGGCGTACCGCCTCTCGACCTGAGGGCCACCTCCAAAGCCCTAGGGGCTCCGGGAGGGCGGGTGTGAAGTTTCGCTTGACTTCTGCCCCCCATGGATTAGGAGTGATTACTGGAGGCCCTTCCATCTCTCTTCTTGCCTTCAGGGGGTGATGGGTGTGAAGAAAGGGCTTGCGGTTCTTCTGGTCTTCGGACTCCTGCTCATGGGGGTGACCCCCGTCCTGGCCGCGGGGGAGCAGGTGAAGGCGGCCGCCCCCGCGCAGCAGGGTGAGATCGTGCAGGTGGTGGTGCCGGAGGGAAAGGAGTGAAGCGACCGTAGCCTTGATAAGGCTTCTGGTGAGTTTGAGTTCTTGCCCTGGCTGGCAGGGATGGCTTGGGGTGCTGCAGTCGGAGCCGGTACGCAGATGGTGGCCAACCGCTTGCAAGGCAAGCCACTTCTCGATCGCGTTGGCCAATCCGCTGTTATCGGCGCTGTGTCAGGGTCTGGGGCGGTAACCAAGAGCGTCATTGTGGTGAAGAAATACGCCTCCGGTTTGGTCGAGGCTGTGCCGAAAACCCTTATTAATTGGTCGAAAACTGCTATTTCCACTGCGAAAGCCTTTGCGACGACCGTTGCTTCCAACTGGCCATGGAATAGGAGGGGCCGGAGCGGTAACGGGACAAACGGTGCGAATAGGGGCGCGAATGGAGGAGGTGGCTGGTAGCTAAGCGTTTCTCGACTGCCCGTGCGCGGAAAATCCGCGCACGGGTTCCAGGACGTTCGATGTGTCGCAAGAATTGAAGGGGGTGTTTCCGTCTTGCGCCGGAACTATCTGCGTGGGTTTGTTTGGGGCGTGATCGCTGCCGCGATCCTTGCAATGATCACTTTTCCATTCGAGAGACAGGGTGTGCAGAGTTTTTGGCTTGAATTATTCGCGGGGGGAGCGGAATTTAGGCAGGCCGCACAGCGGGGCTTTTTGCCCTACTTGCTGGCTTCTGAGCTTGATTCGCGAGGGTGTAATCTTTCTTGTGTCGAATTCTGTGTAAGAAGAGGGGGTACCGCCAGTAGGCGAAAGGAGGTACCCCGTGGACCAGGATACGCTCAAGGCGCTGCTGAAGGAAGCAATGGCCGAGGTGGTGGAGGAAAAGCTGCAGGCGCTCTTGGAGCTGGACCGCTGGGCTTTTTTGCAAGAACACGGTGGCCGCGCCAATGGCCATTACCCGCGCAAGTTGGAGACCGCCTTCGGTGCTGTCGAGCTTAAGGTGCCCCGTGATCGCAAAGGCCAATACACCCCGAGCTTTCTTCCCCGCTACGCCCGGCGTACTCCAGACCTGACGGACCTCGTGCTGGCCCTCTACGCCAGCGGGGTCTCGGACCGCAAGGTGGCCCAGATCGTGGGGCTCCTGTTCGGCTACCGCTACAGCCACGAGACGGTCAGCAACCTGACCGAGCTGGTGCAAGAGGAGGTGGAAGCCTTCCGCCACAGGCCCCTGCCCCGGCGGCTCTTTGCGGTCTACCTGGACGCCCTGTTCCTCAAGCTGCAGTACCCCGGCAAGGGCATCGAGAAGCAGGCGCTCTACGCCGCTTTGGGTCTGGCCGAAGACGGCAGGCGCATCCTTCTGGGCTTTTGGCTCTTTCCTAATGAAGGGGCCGTCGTCTGGGAGGAGCTTTTAAAGGAGCTCAGGTCCCGGGGCCTTGTCGAAGTACTCCTCTTCATCACCGACGGTCTTGCGGGGATCGGAGAGGCGATCCATCGGGTCTACCCCCGGGCCGAGTGGCAGTACTCGATCCTGCACAAACTCAGGGCCACCCAGGCCCAGGTCAAACGCCGGGACGCCTCCGCCATACTCGCCGATCTCAAACGGGTTTACCGGGCACCCAATCGAGCCAAGGCCCTGGAAGGGCTCAAACGCTTTACCCAAAGGTGGCAGGATCGTTACCCCCGGGTCACTGCTTCCTGGTGGAACGACTCAGGGGCCTTGCTTCGGTTTTACGACTACCCCGAGCCTTTGTGGCGTTACCTGAGGAGCACCAACCTGATCGAGCAGTTCTTCCGGGAACTACGAAGGAGTACCAAGGTGCGGGACCACAAGTTTCCCAAGCCCGAATCGGTTTACAAGCTCGTCTACCTAGAGGCTGAACGGAGGGAGGGGAGATGGGACCGGAAGCTGCCGGGTTTTGCTGACGTTCAAGAGGAAATCAATGACCTTTTCAACGCGCGGTACCCCGCGACACAGACTTCGACACAAAAAAACTTGACGCTCTCTTTGCGGAAGTTACCTTTTTCAAGTTCACGGTTACCTTTGGAGCCAAACAGTAACCTCCCAATCCTCCTGTCGGTTTTTCCCTCGGACGCTATTCACACCGCCACCTTGGCCACCGTGGTAAGCGGCAAGGCCTTTTGGGCTCGTTGCGCAGTCTCACCACGTTGTTCACACAGGGCCCCAAGCGTGAGACCGGTGCCTTGTTGCCAAGACTGCTATGCGGTCGGCACCAGTTGTAGTCGTGGAGCCACTCGAGGAGGTAGGCCGCCCGTTCATCGGAGCTCCGGTAGGCGTGGGCATAGGCCCACTCGTTCAAAAGGGTACAGATGAACCGCTCTACTTTCCCGTTCGTTCACCTTCGGTGTATACGGCGGCGTGGTCTTGTGCCGGATGCCCAGCCAACGAAGCACCCGCTGGAAACGCTTGGACTGGAAGGCTTTGGCATTGTCCGTCATCACCGCCCGTACCCGGATGTGTATCCGCCGGTGGTAGGCAGGGCCGAAAGCGAAAAGTCGGTGGTGCTCTCTTTCCGCTCGTCGCCCCTGATCTCCCCGTAGGCCAACCGTCTGTGGTCGTCCACCGCGGCGAAGACGTACGCCCAACCCGCCGAACGGTTCCGTGAGCTTCGATCCCCGGTGACCCGGTGCCCGGGCGTTTTAAACCGCCCCAGCTTCTTGGTGTCCAAGTGCAGGCGGATTCCGGGAGCTTCCTCCTCGTAGCGCCGGGGCGGGGGCTTGGGTTCCAAGGCGGATAGGCGGTTCAACCCCTGGGCTTTCAGGATGCGCCCCACCGTGCTCTTGGAGAGGCCAAGCCTCTTGCCGATGGCGTGGTCGGACCAGCGCGCCTGCGGAGTTTTAGGACCTGCCGCCGTAGGCCCTCTGGGGTTTCTCGAACTGCGGTGGGGGACGGAAGCTGCGGTCCCTAAGGCCGGCCTCGCCCTGACCCAGTCCCTCCACGAGCCGGTGGGCCCCTTCAAACGCCCGGAGCCGGAACCGGGGAAGCTGGCCTTCTTGGCCTCTTTTGGCTCCGCGCCCACGGGCGACACCGCCCCGGGGGTGGATCAGGCCCGGGGCATCGCGCTCTTGGCGGGGCCCCGAGCTCCGCGTGGAGGAACAAGGACCAGGAGTGAGACTAAACCTTCATCAGCGGCTCGCCCCGCCGGCAAAGGGGGCACTCGGCCGGATCGTAGGCCTCGACGGGAAAACGGGCGAGGGCGCGAAAAGGGACGCCGAAGTCCAGGGGGTGCTGGCTCCGGTCGACGACGGCGCCCACGCCCACCAGCTCCGCCCCCCGCGCCTCGGCCGCCTCGATCGCGCGTCGGACGGACCCGCCGGTGGTGACCACGTCCTCGACCGCCAGGAAACGCTCCCCAGGCCCGACGACGAGACCAGGGCGGATGAACATGCCCCCTTTGCCGTCTTTTTCGGCAAAAAGCGCGCGCGCCCCTAGGCCTTCGGCCACCACGTAAGCGAGGATGACGCCGCCGATCGCCGGACCGATGACGAAGTCCACCTCGAGGTCAGCAAAACGGCGCGCCAAGGCTTCCCCGAGAACCCGGGCGTGGCGCGGGTACTGAAAGACCGCGGCCGACTGCAGAAAATAGGGGCTGTGCTTGCCGCTTTTGAGAAGGAAGTGGCCTGTAAGGAGCGCGCCACTCTCGCGGTACATCTCCAACACGTCCATCGTCAAAAGCCTAACCGAAGCAAAAGCGCCTTGGCCGCCCTTTGGCTCTCGGCCACATCGACCTTGCCCCCGGGATACATCAGGGCACGGGAAAGGGGGTAGAGCACTCGGGCCATGGGTCTGGCCTCACCCCCCTGCGCCCCCACGCCGGGCGCCAAGATCCAGCCGGCAAACCGCTCTCTGGCGGCCTCGAGGGCCTCCTCGTGGGTGGCCCCGACCACCACCCCCACCCGGCCGCCAAAGCGCCGGTTCCAGGCCTCGGCCTTTTCGAGCAAGACCTCCCAAAGCGTCCCCGTGGCGGTTTCGAGCTCGAAAAACTCCCGCGCCCCGGGATTCGAGGTGCACACCAGCACGAAGACCATGCCGCCGCTTTGCGCCGCGGCCTCGAAAAAGGGCAGGAGCGAATCCTCGCCAAGGAGGGGGTTGACCGTGATCGCGGAACCGGGGAAGGCCTCGAGGTAGGCCCGGGCATAGGCGCTTGCGGTCGAGGGCACATCGCCCCTTTTGACGTCGAAGAGTACCGGCAACCCGAGCGCCCGGGCTTCGCGGGCCAGCTCGAGGAAAAGCGCGTATCCCTCGGCCCCGAGCGCCTCAAAAAAGGCCGCCTGGGGCTTGACCGCGGCCAGGTGGGGCCCCAGGGCCTCCATCAAGGAAAGCGCGTGCTTGCGTATCTCAACCAATCCCCCCGGGTGATATTCGGGCCGGGGGTCAAGACCAAGAACCAGAGGCGATCCTGACTCGATTCGCTCTAGGAAGTCCACAAGCTCATCCTAATTGGATGGCAGTAATCTCCCAACCGTCTCCGTCAAAATTCCTTAAAATAAAGTCATGCATCTTGCGCACGGGAACTAATCCTTTGAGAAACCCTCAGGTTCCTCAGACTCCTACCGCCCAGAAAAGCGGACTCGGGACCGTAGCGTCCGGTTTGAAGGAGGTAAACCCGTGCGCAAGCATCTTAGTCTTCTCCAAACCAGCTCACATATCGTTTTCCAAGCATCTCCCACCCTATCCGCGGTCTTCTTCCTCGTGCTCACCCTCCAGTCCCTTGTTCCGACACTTACCGTTTGGTCCGTCAAAAGACTGGTGGACGAAGCAATTTTATGGAACGCCGCTGAGCTCATTCGATGGGGTGCAGTATGGCTGGGGGTCCTGTTTGCCGACCAAGTGCTCGGGCCGATCGCCGCTGCCATTCAAGGCAACCTCAACGAACGGCTAACCGCTCACCTCAATCTTCTGCTCATGAAGAAGGTCAACGAGTTCGAGGATCTGACGCCCTTCGAAGACGAAACGTTTTACGACCGCGTGCGGCTACTCAGGGAACAGGCCTCGTACCAACCCACCAACTTGATCATTTTCCTCACCGCCGTTTTGCGGGAAACCCTAACCTTGCTCCCGTTGCTCATAGTGGTTGGCAGCTTGGGTTGGTGGATACCCCTGGCCCTGCTCCTGGCCGCGACCCCGTACGCCCTCGTCTCGTTTAAGCTTCAACGCGCCGTCTGGGAAACCGTCACCGGCACCAACCCCGAGGCGCGACGCATGGAGTACGCCAGCACGCTGCTGCTCGACCCGAGGTACGCCAAGGAACACCGGCTCTATCGGAGCGCGGGCTTTTGGATCGCGTTCTACCGAAAGCACTTTCAAAAGCTTCACAAAGCCATGCGGGCTCAGCGGAATCGCCAACTCGTGGGCAACCTGGCCTACGTGGGCGTAAGCGTACTCGGTGTGTCGCTGGCGGTTTTTGGGTTGTTTACAAAGCGACCAAGTCCAGGCGATTTGGCCATGTTTCTCTCGACATTAGGCTATCTGCAGCAGAACCTGCTGCTTTTGGTGCAGGATGCGGGCATGCTCTTTGAATCCCTACTCTATATGGACGAACTCCACACCTTCCTCGCAGAAAAACCCACGCTCAAGGCTGGTCCCGGACTGCGTGTAAGCGAGGCCCATCCCCCGGAGATCGTGTTCGAGTCGGTGGGGTTTGCCTACCCGGACGGCCGCAAAGCCTTGGACGGCATTCAACTGAGAATCGAGCCCGGGCAACGGATTGGCTTGGTCGGAGAAAATGGTGCCGGCAAGACCACGCTCGTCAAACTCTTATTGCGCTTTTACGACCCCACCGAAGGGCGCATCCTCGTAAACGGCCGCGATCTCCGGGAGCTCGACATCAAGGCCTGGCGTGCATCAATCGCGGCGGTTTTTCAGGACTTTGGCACCTACGCGTTGAGCCTCAGCGAAAACGTAGGCATTGCGGAACCCAAACGCATGTACGAGGAAAAAGCCGTGTTCAAGGCGCTAGCCGAAGCTGAGGGCGAAGAGCTCGTGGCCAAGCTGCCGGATGGGCTCAAAACCATGCTTACGAAAGCCTTCGGCGGTACCGAGCTCTCCGGTGGCGAGTGGCAAAAGGTGGTGCTGGCCCGGGCCTTTTTTCGGAAAAACGCCAAGCTGATGATTCTCGACGAACCCAGCGCCGCGCTCGACCCTCTGAGCGAACTCGCCGTCTACAAGCGCTTCGCCGAGCTGGCACGAGGGCGCACCGCGGTCCTGATCAGCCACCGGCTTGCCTCGGTGCGAACTGCCGATCGCATCGTCGTGTTGAAAGGGGGACGGATTGCCGAAACCGGAACCCACGACGAACTGCTGCGTAAAAGCGGCGAGTACGCCGCCATGTGGCAGGCCCAAAGCGACTGGTACCGCTGACTTTTCGCCGACAGGCGAAACCTCACCAACCGGTAATGTCCTTGGGCCATGAAGCGGATCCCCATCACCCCCCAGGTGGTGGGGTTTCCTTACAGGAAGAATCGGCCTCATCGAATATTGGCTGGGTAGCCCCGCCCGTGAGGCTGAGAAAGGCGGATTTCTACCACCGGACCCGATTCCCCAACCGACCCGCCTGGACCTACGGCCGACATTTTTATACGATAGGCCTCTAGGTTTGGCCGGGATGAAACGAACTGCAAAGACCACCGCCGCAAAACGCTCGCCCTACCTCGAGGCCCTCAAAAAGCGCGTCCTCATCTACGACGGGGCAATGGGCACCGAGCTGCAAAAGGAAACGCTCACCGCCGAGGACTACGGCGGCCCGGCGTTTGAGGGTTGCCCCGAAATCTTAAACGTCACCCGCCCCGACGTCATTCGCCGCATCCACCAACGCTACCTCGAGGCCGGGGCGGACGTCATCGAGACCAACAGCTTTGGGGTGATGCCCCATGTCCTCAAGGAGTACGGCCTTGCGGACCGTGCCGAGGCGCTGGCCGAGGCCGCGGCCCGGCTGGCCCGCGAGGCGGCAGACGCCTTCAGCACCCCCGAACGCCCTCGCTTCGTCGCCGGGTCCCTCGGACCGGGAACCAAGCTCATCAGTCTCGGCCAGATCGACTGGGACACGCTCTTTGAGTCCTACCGAATCGCCGCCCGTGGACTCCTGGCTGGAGGGGTGGACCTGATTTTGATCGAAACCGCCCAGGACGTCTTGCAGATCAAGGCCGCGGTGATGGGGGTCCGCCAGGCCATGCGCGAGCTGGGGCGGGAAGTTCCGATCCAGGCCCAGGTGACCTTCGAAACCACCGGTACCATGCTGGTGGGTACCGACCCCGAAGCCGCGCTGGCCACCCTGGAAGCGCTCGAAGTCGACGTGGTAGGCACCAACTGCGCCACCGGCCCCGACTTGATGGATGCCCACGTGCGCACCTTCACCCAAAACGCCTCCCGACCGGTGAGCGTGCTGCCGAACGCGGGCTTGCCGGAAAACCGCGGCGGCGAGGTGCACTACCCCCTCACGCCCGCGGAACTCGTCCGCTGGCAGAAAAAGTTCGTCCTGGAATACGGCGCCAACATCGTCGGCGGCTGCTGCGGCACCGGCCCCGAACACATCAAGGCGCTGGCCGAGGCCCTGGCCTTTCACCCCCAGCTGCGCCTGCCCGAGCGGCCAACCCGGAAACCCATGGCTGCGGGTCTCTACCAGGCGGTGCCGCTCCGGTTCGACGCCGGGCTCTTCATGGTCGGCGAGCGGATGAACGCCACCGGCTCGAAGAAGTTCCGCGAGCTGCTCTTCAAAGACGACCTCGAGGGCATCGTCGAGCTCGCCCGCGAACAAGTGGCCGAGGGCGCCCACATGCTCGACGTCAGCGTGGCCTGGACCGGCCGCAACGAGATCCACGATATGGTGCGAGTGCTCCAGCGCATCGTGCCCGAGGTGCCGGTGCCGATCATGGTCGACACCACGAGCCCCGAGGTCCTCGAGGCGGCCTTAAAAATCGTCCCCGGGCGCCCGGCGGTGAACTCGGTCAACTTCGAGGACGGCGAGACCCGTTTCGACCGCACCGCAAAAATCGCCCGCGAACACGGGGCCTTGGTCGTGGCGCTCGCGATCGACGAGCGCGGCATGGCCAAAACCGTCGAGGAAAAACTCACGGTGGCTCGGCGGATGTACGACCGCCTGGTCAATCTCCACGGCTTTTTACCCCACGAGATCCTCTTCGACCTCCTCACCTTCCCCATCACCCAGGGCGACGAAGACACCCGCAAGCTCGCCCGCTGGACCATCGAGGCCATCCGCATCCTCAAAG
This sequence comes from Vulcanithermus mediatlanticus, assembly GCF_055385885.1. Lineage (NCBI taxonomy): Bacteria > Thermotogati > Deinococcota > Deinococci > Thermales > Thermaceae > Vulcanithermus > Vulcanithermus mediatlanticus. Next base: position 391,972 of record NZ_AP042385.1, read on the forward strand.
ACGAATTCCCAGAAGCCGGGTTCATCCTCGGCGTTTCCAACGTCTCCTTCGGCCTCAAACCCCGGGCGCGGAAGGTGCTGAACTCGGTCTTCCTCCACGAGGCGATGCGCGCCGGCCTCACGGCGGCGATCGTGCACCCGGGGAAGATCCTGCCCACCAACCAGATCCCCGAGGAGGTCTTCGAACTCGCCCAGGACCTCATCTACGACCGGCGCCAGGGCGACTACGACCCGCTCTTTGCCTTCATGGCCTACTTCGAGTCCCACCAGGAGGAGAAAAAGGCAGAGAGCACGGCGACGCTTCCCGTCGAAGAACGGCTCAAATCGCGCATCATCGAGGGAAAGAAAAAGGGCCTGGAAGCCGATATCGAGGAGGCGCTCGGGAAATACAAGGCCGAAGCGATCGTCAACGAGATCCTGCTGCCGGCGATGCAGGTGGTGGGCGATCTTTTCGGCGAAGGCAAGATGCAGCTCCCCTTCGTTTTGAAATCCGCCGAGGTGATGAAGGCGGCGGTGGCCCTCCTCGAGCCCCACATGGAACGCGTCGAAGGGACGAAAAAGGGCAAGATCGTCCTGGCCACGGTCAAGGGCGACGTCCACGACATCGGCAAGAACCTGGTGGACATCATTCTTTCCAACAACGGCTACGAAGTGATCAACCTGGGGATCAAGCAACCGATCGAGGCCATCCTCGAGGCGGTCCGCACGCACAAACCCGACGCGGTGGGCATGAGCGGGCTTTTGGTGAAGAGCACGGTGGTGATGAAGGAAAACCTCGAGACCATGGCCGAGCGGGGCTACACCCTGCCGGTGTTGCTCGGGGGCGCGGCGCTCAACCGCCGCTACGTCGACGAGGACCTCAGGCCCATCTACGCCAACGTCCACTACGCGCAGGACGCCTTTGAGGGCCTGGCGCTGATGGAGCGAATCGTTCGCGGCGAGACGATCGAGACGCCCAAGGCCCTGCGCCGGGTCCAAGTTCGGCAAACCGAGATCGCCAGCGAGGGCCCGCCACCGCCTGCAGAACTCCCCCGCCCTCCCTTCTTCGGCGTTCGCCACCTCAAAGAAGACGCGTTCTCGCTTTCCGAAATCGCTCGCTTTCTCAACAAACGCGCCCTCTTTCGCGGCCAGTGGGGATTCAAGCAGGGAAAGATGTCAAAAAGTGAACACCAAAAGCTCCTCAGCCGTGAGGCCGAGCCGGTCCTCAACGCCCTGCTCGAGCGTGCCCCGGGCCTCCTCACCCCCCGGGTGGCCTACGGCTACTTCCCGGTGGCCCGCGAGGGCGAAGCGCTCCTCGTCTTCGACCCGGAAACTGGGCGGATCCTCCAAACCATCGCCTTTCCCATCTCCGCAAAAGGGCTCTCCATCGCCCGCTACCACCTGCCCCGCTTTGGTCCCTCGGTCTCGGACGCCGGTGACTGGCTTCCCGGAGCCGCTTTCCGGGCCGGCGCCCGCGACGTGGCGGTGTTCTTCGTGGTGACGATGGGCGACGCGGCCCTGGAAGAAGCCCAGCGTCTCTACCAAGCCGGGCGCTACCAGGACTACCTCTTCCTCCACGGCTTTGTGGTGGAGATGACCGAGGCGCTGGCCGAATACTGGCATAAAACCCTCCGCGCGGAGTGGGGCATCGACCAACTCGACGGCCCCACCCCCGAGGCGCTCTTCCAAAAGCAATACCGCGGAGCCCGCTACGCCCCCGGCTACCCGGCCTGGCCGGCGCTCGAGGCCCAGGGCATCCTGGCCGAACTGCTGGCCTGGGAAAAAATCGGCATTGGCCTCACCGAAGACTTCCAGCTGGTTCCAGAAGCCAGCACCTCGGGAATCGCCATCCACCATCCCGAAGCCAGGTACTTCTCCGTGCAAGCCTCCCCTTAAACTGGGGGAGAATGACCCATTTCTTCCGCCTCTACGCCACCTTCGCCCGGGTCCCAGTCCACCTTTACGCCGCCGCTCTCGCCTACTACGCCCTGCTCGGCCTCTTTCCCCTGATCCTCCTCCTCGCCGGGATCGCCGGTATCCTGCTCGGCCGGAGCCCGGAGCTGGCCCAGGCGTTTAGCGGCGAGCTGCAGGCCTTCGTCACTCGCCTTTTCCCCACCGCCGAAGGCATCGGCCAGCAGGTGGTCGAGGCGCTCCAGGCCGGCGCTCCCTCACTGACCGCGGGCTCGGTGCTGCTGCTCCTTTGGAGCGCCAGTCACTTCTTCACCGCCCTCTCTGCGGTACTCTCGCTGGTCTTTGGGGGAAAGATTCGGGGCCTGCAAAACCGTTTTCTCGGACTCCTGGGGCCGGTGGCGCTGGGGCTGGCGCTGACCCTTGCCAGCCTCGGCGGTCTTGTCCTCGGCCTGGTCTTCCGTTTCCTCCCCGAAGGCCCATGGAGCCCGGCCCGGGGCCTCCTCACCACCTATCTCACCAGCACTCTGGTGCTCTTTGCCATCTACAGCCTCCTGCCAAGCCCCAGGCCACCGACGAAACCCGCGCTTTTGGTCAGCCTCCTGGCCGCGCTGGGGTGGAACCTCGTCGCCTGGGGGCTCCCCCGCTTCCTTCCCCAAAAGCAATACGCCCTGGTCTTTGGCCCCCTGGCCAGCCCCGCCCTGTTGCTGCTCGGCTTTTACCTCTTGATGTGGGTGCTCATCTCCGGCGCGGTCGTCCTCCGCGCGTTCCTCCCTGAAGCAAAGCCCTAAATGGGCTTTCCAAGATCATGGGAGGTAGACTGAGGCGATGCTCAAAGGCAACTGGCTGGCGTTCCCCCTCGGGGTTTTCCTGACCGGTTGCGGACTTTTGTCCGGTAGCGGAGGTGCGACGTCCACCTTGCTCCCGCCCTGCCCGGCTTCCGGCCCCGAGCTCGCGGCGCTGCCGCTCCAGCCCGGTGACTATCGCTATGTGGTGCCCCTTGGAAACCTCAACCCGACCGGCCATGTGTTCCCGAGCGATCACCACTACTTCTACCTTCCGCTCGATGGGCAGGGCCAAACCGCGGTGGTACCCGTTTTTTCGATGGCAAAGGGATGGGTCACCAGGGTCAGCGTGAGCGAGCATCTGGACGAGGGCTTTACCGACTACAGCCTCACCGTCGGCGTGTGCCGGGGCTTCGAATTCTGGTATGGGCACGTGAGCGCTTTGCGCCCGTTTCTCCACGACGCAATCGCAAAGGCAAAGCCCTCGCACACCGAAACGTACACCAGCGGGGGGCATACCTACCGGGTCTCGATTTACGCGATGTTCCTCGCCGTTTCTGCAGGGGAACCGCTTGGCAAAGCCGGCGGCAACCCCGGCCAGTGGGCGCTCGATGTCGGAGCGAGCGATCGCCGGGTCGAGCAAAACCGCTTCGCCAACCAGGATCGCTACCGGAAAGACCTCAAGTGGCTGATCTACGCGGTCAGCCCGCTGGATTTCCTCCGATCCGACCTCAAAGGCCTGGTGGATGCGAAGGTGGGGGGACCCGACACCCGCCGAACCGCCGAGCCGATCCACGGCCAGATCAGCTACGACGTGCCCGGGACCGCCATGGGCAACTGGTTCCTCAAAGGACACCCCTCACTCCCCGAGGATCACAACCTGGCGCTGGTCAAGGATCCCATCGACCCTCAAAAATACGCGATCAGCGTCGGGACCGCGCTTTCGGGCCTGGCGGGACGGGTGATCGTGTTCACGCCGGCCCAGAGCGGCAACGTCGCCCGGGCGTTTGATGAGGTCGTCCCCGGTTCGATCTATTGCTACCCCACCGGCGCGGGCCGGCTTCTCCTCCAACTTCAAAACGAGGAAACCTTGCTCGCTGAGGATCAAGCGGGGCGAGGGTGCCAGGAAGCCATGGCGTTATCCCAGCCGGTGACCTTCGTTCGCTGAAAACAGGGTCCTAGGCGCGGGTCCGGTCCTCCCAAATGAGCCGCAGCCCCTTAAGCGTGAGGTCAGCATCGACCAGGGAGAGCTCGCTTGCGAGGCCCTCGAGGGTCCTAGCAAATCCCCCCGTGCCCACCACCAACGCCTCCCCCACCTCCTGCTTGATGCGGCGGACCATCCCATCTACAAGCGCGGCATAACCGAGCACCAGACCGGATTGCAGCGCCTCGACGGTGTTCTTCCCGATCACCCCCCGCGGCGGGGGAACCAAATCGAACCGGGGCAGCATCGCCGCCCGCGCCGCCAGGGCCTCGGCCGCGGTCTCGGGCCCCGGGGCGATGGCGCCGCCCAGGTAGCGGTTCGGGCTTTCGACCAGGTCGAAGGTGGTGGCAGTCCCGAAATCGACCACGATGTAGCGCCCGTGGGGGTTCGGGTAGGCCAACACTGCCCGCGCGTTGACCAGGCGGTCCGCCCCCACGCTCTGCGGGTGTTCGATCTCCACCGAAAGCCCGGCCCGCTCCGGGGTCACGATAAGGGCCTCGACGCCCCACAGCTCATCGATCGCCCGCTCCAGTTCGTGCTCGACCGGGGGCACGACGCTGGCAACGACCGCCGCCGAGGGCCGAGGCAAGCCCCGCTGGCGGAAGATCTGCTCCAAAAACACCGCGTACTCGGCATCCATACGCTTTTTGGACGTGCCCACCCGCCAGCGCGCGAGCAAGCGATCCCCCTGCCAAAGCCCCATGGTGGTGCTGGTGTTCCCCACATCGATCGCCAAGAGCACCCTTTTAGTCTACTGGGCAGGGACCGCACTTTATGGTATGTCTAGCATTCGTGTTCGCCTTCACCCGCGTCGCTCAAGCAGGCAAGGCCCGCACCGGCGTCCTTGAAACACCCCACGGCACCGTGAAGACCCCGCTCTTCATGCCGGTGGGCACCAAGGCCACGGTGAAGGGGATCGCGGTTCGCGACCTCAAAGCCGTCGGCAGCCAGATTCTCCTTGCCAACACCTACCACCTCCTGCTCCGTCCGGGCCCCGAATTGGTGGAAAGGCTCGGGGGCTTGCACGGCTTTGCCGCCTGGCACGGCCCTTGGCTCACCGACTCGGGGGGATTTCAGGTGATGAGCCTGGGCCACCGGCGGGAGATCAGCGAATCGGGGGTCACGTTTCGCAACCACCTCGACGGATCCCTGGTCAAACTCACCCCGGAAAAGAGCATCGAGGTGCAGGAGCGCCTCGGCGCCGACATCATCATGGCCTTCGACGAGTGCCCGCCCTACCCCTCAAGCCCCGACTACCTCGAGGCCTCGGCCTTTCGAACCCTACGCTGGCTGGAACGCTCACTGCGGGCAAAAAAACGCAAGGACCAAGCGCTCTTTGGCATCGCGCAGGGCGGAACGGATCTCGAGATCCGGAAAAAGAGCACGCTGGAGACGATCAAGTTCGACCTGCCTGGCTACGCGATCGGCGGGCTCGCGGTGGGTGAACCCAAAAAGGCCATGATCCCGGCCATCCACCTCTCCACCGACCTCCTGCCCGAAGACCGGCCGCGCTACCTGATGGGGGTCGGCCATCCCGAGGACCTGGTGGGCGCGGTCGCACTCGGGGTGGACATGTTCGACTGCGTCTACCCCACCCGGACCGGTCGCTTCGGCTACGCCCTCGTCCCCGAAGGCCGGCTCAACTTCAACGCCTCGCGCCACCTCGAGGACCCGCGCCCCATCGACGAGACCTGCGACTGCTACGCCTGCCAAATCTATTCCCGCGCCTACCTCACCCACCTGGTGCGGTCAGGCGAAATCCTGGGTTTGGTCATGCTCTCGCTCCACAACCTGCGCTACCTCCACCGACTCACCGAAGAGATGCGGCAGGCCATCCAGGAAGGGCGCTTTGCCGACTTTGCCATGACCTTCGCCGAACGCCGCTTCGGAAAGGAAGTTCCCCGTTGGTTCCGTGACGCCCTCGAGTGGGGCGGACATCTCTGACCCCGTCACCCAAAGCGCGCCCAAAAGCCCTCGCGCTCCAGGTCCTTTTGGTCTTATTCGTCCTGGGCCTCGGCGTCCAGATCGGCGATCCACACCGCATCCTCGGCATCGAGCCGCGCCGTTTGCAAAAGTTCTGGCCGGCGGGCGAGCGTCTTTTTGAGCGCCTGCCGACGTCGCCACCGCTCGATCTCGCCGTGGTTGCCGGAGCGCAAGATTTCCGGAACCTCCATGCCTCGGTAGACCGGGGGGCGAGTGTACTGAGGATAGTCGAGCAGCCCCCAGGAAAAGGATTCCTCCTGAGTGGATTCGGGCGCGCCCAGCACGCCGGGGACCAGCCGGGCGGCAGCCTCGATGATCGCCAATGCAGCGACCTCACCGCCCATCAACACGTAGTCCCCGATCGAAAGCTCCCGGGTCACGTAGGCTTCAACCCGAGCATCGATCCCCTCGTACCGTCCGGCGACGAGCACCAGATGCGATTTGGTCGCCAGTTCCTCGACGACCCCCTGGGTCAGGCGGTCAGCTGCTGGGGTGAGGAGGATCACCTCATCGGCTGGCAAACAGGCCTCGATCGCCGGGATCACCACGTCGGGCCGGAGCACCATCCCTACCCCGCCGCCGTAGGGGTAGTCGTCGACCTGGCGGTAGCGCCCCTTCGCGAAGTCGCGGAGATCCCGGACCCCAAGCTCGATCAGCCCCTGCTCGATGGCGCGACGAATCAACGCCTCTTCGGCCCAGGGGCGGATGAGCCCCGGGAACAGGGTCAAGACCGTGAAGCGGAGCATCTACTCGAAAAGGCCCGGGGGCGGCTCGACGAAGATGCCCTCCTCCCGAACCGAAACGTAGGGAGCCTGCAGGGGCACGAGGTAGGTGCGTAACCCCCGGGCGACCACCAGCAAATCCTGGGCGCCGGCCTCTCGGACCTCCTTGACCTCGCCGAAGGGCTTTTCGAAAACGTACACCGGCTTCCCCACCAGCTCGAAGTAGTACCATACCCCCGATTCGAGCCTGGGAAGCGCATCGCGATCAACGTACACGGCAAGACCCACCAAATCCTCGGCGGCGCTGCGATCCGAAACGCCGACCAAGACGATCACCCAGTCGGATCCGACCCGGCGCACCTCCTGCACCGCCCGGTAACCCCGGCCCTCGAGGTAAACCTTTTCCAGCCCCATCAGAACGGCGGGGTCGGCTTCGGTCTTGAGCTTGAGCGCGCCCGCAAGACCGTAGGGGCGTCCGAGCTGACCAAGGCGAACTCGCGTCGTCATCGCACCTCGACGCTCACTCGTCCCCTGGCGTAGGCCCGCACCAGGGTGCGGATTCCCTCGATCACCCGGCCCTGACGCCCGATGATCCGGCCCTTGTCCTCGGGGAGGACCTCGATGAGGTAGATCCGAACCCCGCGTCCGCGGCGTTCGGTCACCCGAACGGCTTCCGGATGGTCTACGACGGCTTTGGCCAGGTATTCGACGACCTCTCTCATCACCAACCCCCTCGCGGCCCGACTCGCTGGATCATAAAACAGCTTACCGCGCCTGTCGGCGCGGCCAAGCCATTTCCCTGCCTCAGGCCTCGCTCTGCGTCGATTCCTCGTAAACGCCGGCCAGCCTGAAAAGCCGCTTGACGGTCTCGGTGGGCTGGGCCCCCACCGAAAGCCAGTAACGGGCCCGCTCGACGTCGACCCGATACCAGTTGGGGGTGGTCTTCCGGGGGTCGTAGTAGCCGATCCGCTCGATGTAGGCACCGTCACGCTTTTTGCGCGAGTCGGTCACAACGATCCGGTAGTGAGGGTTGTGCTTGGCGCCAAAACGGGAGAGTCGAATCTTTACCATGGTCTTCCTCCTAAAAAGCTCCTTCGTCCACCTTTCTTGCCGAGCCGCTTCACCAAAGCCTTGGTCTCCTCAAAGGTCTTGATCAGGCGGTTGATCTCCTGCACCGTGGTCCCGCTGCCCCGGGCGATCCGGCGACGCCGGGAAGCGTTCAAGATCTTCGGGTTCCGCCGCTCCTCAGGGGTCATGGAAAGGATGATGGCCTCGACGCGCTTGATCGCCTTCTCGTCGACCTGGAGGTTACTGGGCAGAAAGCGCGACGCACCCGGGATCATCTTGATGAGCTCGCCGAGCGAACCCATCTTCTGAATCTGACGCATCTGCTCCAAAAGATCGGTGAGATCGAACTTATCCGGCGCCTTGGCCGGGCCCTTGATCTCGGCCTCGCGCACCTTCTCGGCCAGGGTGGCGAGGTCGCCCATGCCGAGGATCCGCCCGGCCAGACGGTCGGGATAGAAGGGCTCGAGGCCGTCGATCTTCTCGGAGATCCCGGCGAAGTAGATGGGCTTGCCGGTGACGTGCCTCGCCGAGAGCGCCGCGCCGCCCCGGGCGTCGCCGTCGAGCTTGGTGAGCAAGAGCCCGGTCACCCCGATCTTCTCGTCGAAGGCCTGGCTCACGGCGAGCGCCTCCTGCCCCATCATGGCGTCGACAACGAGCAGTTTCTCGGTGGGCGAGAGCGCCTCGACCAGGGCCGCGAGCTCCTCCATCAACGCGGCGTCGATCTGCAAACGCCCGGCGGTATCCACGATAACCAGATCGCGGTAGTCGTTTTGCAGCCGGGCATCGAGCCGCTCGCGCACCGACTGCGGGGGCTCACCCTGCTCTACCCTGAGGACGGGGACCCCGACCTGGGTGGCGAGGATCTCGAGCTGATCCTGGGCCGCAGGGCGCTGGGTATCGGCCGCCACCAGCAACGGACGGCGCCCCTTCTTCTTGTAAAAGAGGGCGAGCTTCGCCGCCGCCGTGGTCTTCCCCGTCCCCTGGAGCCCGACCAAAAACCACACGTTGCCCTCGCTCGCAAGGCGCGGCTCAACCAAACGCCCGCCCAAGAGCTCGACCATCTCCTCGTGGACCACGGCGAGGATCTGCTCCGCCGGGGTGAGGCTCTCGAGGATCTGCTTGCCGAGCGCCTTGGCTTCGACCCGCTTGACGAAGTCCTTGGCCACCTGGTAGTTGACGTCGGCTTCCAGGAGCGCCCGGCGAAGGTCGCGGAGCACGTCCTTGAGCTCGGCCTCGGTGATCCGGCCGCGCCCTCGGAGCCGGTCGAGCGTGGTTTGCAGCCTGCGGCTGAGGTTTTCGAACATGCGCGCCTCCGGCCTAACGGCCAGCGACCAGGATAGCCCCCACAGATTGAGCGTGTCAACCGCAATTTTTCTAATATTTTAAGCGAGGCCGGCGGAGAGGGGTTCCCCCACACGAAAGCCCTCGCACCGAGCCCGCCCAGAAAGCGATGTGGTAAACTCCGGCCTGGGTTTTTCGCCACCACCCCACCGCCAAGGAGGCCGAACATGCGAGCCGCGAAAGAACGCACCAGCCACATGGACCTCATCCGCAAAGCGCTGGACCTCGGCGACCTGGCGCGGCTCGAACGGCTGGCGATCGAGGCTCCGGAGCACGAGATCCTCGAGGGCTTTTCCTCCCTCCCCGGCGAGCACCAGTACGTCTTGCTGACCGTCCTCCCGCCGCAAAAGGCGGCGGCCATCCTGGCGAACCTCGACCCCGAAGATCAGCTCGAGTTCTTGGAAACCCTACCCAGCTTCCAGGTCCGGGGCATCCTCGAGGCCCTCGACCCCGACGACCTCACCGACATCCTGCAGCGCGCCCGCGAAGCCGATCCCGAGCGCTTCGAGCACCTCATCCAGCAGCTCGATCCGGAAACGCGAAACCAGGTCAGGCGGCTGCTGGCCTACGAGGAGGACGAAGCCGGGGGGTTGATGACCCCCGAGTACGTGGCGGTCCGGGCCGGGGCCACGGTCGAGGAAGTGCTCGCCTTTTTGCGGAAGGTCGCGCCCGACGCCGAAACCATTTACTACATCTATGTCGTCGATGACTCGGGACGTCTGATCGGGGTCTTGAGCTTGCGCGACCTCATCGTCGCCGACCCCCACACCCGGGTCAAGGAGATCATGAACGAAAACGTCGTCTACGCCACCACCGAGACCGACCAGGAAGAGGTGGCGCGGCTGATGGCCGACTACGACTTCACCGTACTCCCCGTCATCGACGCCCAGGGCAAGCTGGTGGGCATCGTCACCATCGACGACGTGATCGACGTCCTCGAGGAAGAGGCAACCGAAGACATCTACCGGCTGGGTGCGGTGGAAACGCCCGAGCTCGTTTACTCGAAGTCCTCGCCGATCGCGCTCTGGAGCGCCCGGGTCCGCTGGCTGGTGATCCTCATCCTCACCGGGATGATCACCTCTTCCATCCTGGGCGGGTTCGAAAAGGTCTTGCAGGCGGTGACCGCCCTCACCTTCTACATCCCGGTGCTCCTCGGCACCGGCGGCAACTCGGGCAGCCAGGCGGCGACCCTGATCGTCCGCGCCCTGGCCACCAAGGACATCGAAATCCGGGACTGGCCGCGCATCTTATTCAAAGAACTGGGGGTAGGATTCCTCCTCGGTGTCACCCTGGCCGGGCTCATCGCCGCCAAGGTCGTCTTCGATGGCCACCTCGGCATCACCCCGGTGGTGGCGATGGCGCTTTTTCTCCTGGTGATCGTGGCCAACCTCGCGGGATCCCTGCTCCCGCTGTTGCTCGCCCGGCTGGGCGTCGACCCGGCGCTGATCTCGAACCCCCTGATCGCCACCGTTTCCGACGTCTCCGGGCTCGTGATCTACCTCACCGTGGCCAGGCTGTTGCTCGGGGTTTAAACCGCTTCAGCGCCCCGCCGCGGCCTTGAGGCGATCGGGGTAATCGCCCATGACCACATCCACCCCATCGTCGATGACCCGGCGCAGTTCCTCGGGATCGTTGACCGGCCAGGTCCCGACCAAAAACCCCTCGTCGTGCCAGCGCATCACCCGATCGCGGGTGATGAGCAGGTGGTGGGGGTGAACGGCGGCGAGCCCCATCCAGCGGGCGAAATCGCTGGCATCGTGGCCGAAGAACAAAAAGCCGATGGGGATCTGGGGCGCGAGCTCTTTGAAACGATACAGCGCCACCGGGTCGAACGACGACACCCAGACCCGGGCCCGGCCGCGCCAGCGACCGAGCATCTCGGCGAGGGCCTCGACCCGCCCGTCCTCGTAGCCCGGGATGCTCTTGAGCTCGACGTTGATCAACGCCCCGGGCCGATCTTCGAAAAAGCGGAGCACAGCCTCAAAGCGGGGCACGTAGGGCGCGGCGGCGTGGAGCTCCTCATAACTCAGGGCGTGGATATAGCCCCCAGGCACCGCAAAGTCGTGGTGAACCACCAAGACTCCATCCCGCGTGCGCTGGATGTCGAGCTCGACCCCATCGAGGCCGGCCTCGAGGGCCAGGGCATAACTTTCCAGCGTGTTCTCCCGGGCCAGGTGCAGGGCGCCCCGGTGCCCGAGCAGCAAGGGCCGCGCGCGGTCGGCAAAGAGCATACCCGCCACCCCCTATTTCTCCTGGCTCAGGGCGAAACCGCGGCTGAACTGCTCCTGGAGCAGCAGGAACACGAAGAGCGCCGGCAAAAGGGCCACGATCGCCCCGGCCATCACGATGCCCCAGTTGGTCGCGTCCTGGCCGCTGGTGAGCATGCGAAGCCCCACCTGGACCACCTGCTTGCTGCCGTCGCGGATGATGATGAGCGGCCAGAGGTACTGGTTCCACATGTAAACGAACTGGATCACCGCCATGGCCGCGATCACGTTCATGCTCATCGGCAGCAGGATCGACCAGGCAAAGCGAATCGGCCCCGCCCCATCGATCTTGGCCGCTTCAACCAAACTGGTGGGGATTTGCAAGAACTGCTGCCGGAAAAGGAAGGTCCCGGTGGCCGAAGCCAAAAAAGGCACGATGAGGGCGGCGTACGAGTTCGACCACCCGATCTGATTCACCAGCTCGAAGAGCGCCACGATCATGATCTCGGTCGGCATCATCAGGGTGAGCAGGATAAAGGTGAAGATGGCCCCTTTGAGCGGAAAGCGGAAATAGACCAGCGCCAGGGCGGCCATGAACGAGACCAGGGTCTTGCCCACCGTCACCGCGATCGAGATGATCGCCGAGTTTTTCATGAAAAGGCCGAGCTTGTACTGATTCCACACCACCGAGTAGTTCTCGATGAAGGCGCTGCCGATGGTGAATTTCGGGGGGTAACGGAAGATTTCACCGGGGGTCTGCGTCGAGAAGATGAACGCCACCACCACCGGCGCCGCCACCGCGATCACGGAAAATATCAGCAAGAGGTGAACGACGAAGCTCGCGGTCCGTTTCCTCATCATCTTTTACCCCCCATAGTGCACGCGCCGCTCGCCGAAGCGCAGCTGCACGATCGTCAGGACCACCACCGCCACAAAGAGCACCACCGACTGAGCCGCGGCGAGGCCGGTTTTGAAGAACTCAAAGCCATCGCGGTAGATGTTGAAGATCAGGATGTTCGTCGCCCCGTTGGGGCCGCCTTTGGTCAGGAGGTCGACGAAGGGAAAGGCTTCAAAAAAGGCGTAGATGGTGTTGATGACCAGCAAAAAGAGGGTCATCGGTGAGAGCAGGGGAAACGTGACCCGCCAAAAGCGCTGCCAGGGCGTGGCCCCGTCGATGAGCGCGGCCTCGAGGATCTCCCCGGGAAGGTTCTGCAGCGCCGCCAGGTAAAAAACCACGTTATACCCCACGTTCTTCCACACCGCCGCCAGCACCAAAACGCCCATCGCCAGCGCTGGCTCGGTCAGCCAGTCGGGGCGGATGCCGAAGAGCTTGCCGAGGAAAAAATTGACGATGCCGGATTGGGGGTTGAAGAGAAAGAGGAAGATCACGCCGGCCACCGCCGGGCTGAGGGCATAGGGCCAGATCAGCATCAACCGGTAAAACCGCCAGCCGGTGACCTTCTGGTTGGCCAAAACGCTGAGCATGAGCCCGACCGCCATGGAAAAGAAGACGACCAGGACGGCAAAGACGGCGGTTTGGGTAAAGATCCGCACGTACTCGGGGTTGGTGAAGATCTCCCGGTAGTTCTCAAGCCCGACGAAGGTCTTGCGCAGGCCCAAGAACGCCACCCGGAAAAGGGAGAGCCGGAAGGTCTCGATGGTCGGCCAGTAAAGAAAAACGATCAGGATGACGAGCGTCGGGGCCAGCAACACCCACGGCAACCATCGGCTCTTGTAGGCGGAGTGGGTTTCCATCACACCCCCATTCTTCCAAAAAAAGTGCCCCGCGGTCGCCGGTCGCACCGCGGGGCGAAGGCCTAAAGCCTACCGCCCGACCGAGGTGTTGTAGTCGCGAAGCGCCTTGTCGGCCTTGGCGTCGGCCCGGTCGAGGGCCTTATCCACCGGGGTGCCCTGGAAGATCGATTGCACCGCGTCCTCGATGATGCTACGGATTTCGGGGAAGGGCCCAATCAGCGCACCCTGGGTGGCCCGGTTCGCCTTGGACTGCAGGAGCTGGTCGAAGGCAGCGCGGTAGGCCGGTTGACGGTCGAACCAGCGCTCCCATTCCAGAACCTTCACCGAGGTGTTGAGCACCGGGAAGTAACCGGTCCCCTTGTGCCAGCGCACCATGTTCTCGGTGTTGGTGAACCACAGGAGGAAGGTCACCGCGGCCTCGAGCTCTTCCCGGGGGTGATCCTTGGTCAGCCACAGCGAGGCGCCGCCGACCACGGTCCCGTTCCGCTCGATGCCGTCGGGAACGGGCAGGAAGCCGGTGCCGAGCTCATAGCCGTTTTCGAAGGCCGCGTTTTGGTGGAAGGTCACGTCTGAGGTCGAGGTGATCTCCATGGCCGCCTGCTGGCTCACGAAGAGCTGGTTGGCGCCGTCCCAGTCCTCGGGCTTGCCCGAGTAGGCGTAGTAACCCTTGTCGTACATCTCTTTCCACCAGGTCATGATCCGCTTCATGGCCTCGGAGTTGATGTAGACGTCGGTGGCCCGGGCGGCACGGCCGTTTTCGTTGTTCGCGAGCAAAGCGCCCTGTTCGGCGACCCACTGCTCGACGAACCACGAGTGGAGGGGCCAGGTGATGCATTTGGGCGCGGCACCGCTGGAGATGATCTTGTCGCAGGCCTTGAGCACCTCGCCAAAGGTCTTGGGCGGGTTGTCCGGATCGAGCCCGGCCTTTTTGAAGATGGTCTTGTTGTAGTAAAGGATCGGGTTCGAGGAGTTCCAGGGGATCGAGTTGAACTTGCCACCGATGCGGTAGTAGTTGGCCACCGGCTTGATGTAGTCGTCGAGCTGGAAGCGCAGGCTCGCCGGCACGTAATCCTCAAAGGGAACGAAGATGCCCGAGTCGAGGGCGAGCTGGCTGCCCACCTCGAAGATCTGAACGATGTGGGGCGCGCTCCCCTGACGCGCCGCCAAAATCGCGGCGTTGAGGGTGTCGCGGTAGGAGCCCTTATACTCGGCCTTCACCTCGATGTTGGGGTGGGTGTAGTTGAAGTCTTCCACCATACGCTGGATGAACGCCGTCCTCCCACCCCCGAACGCGTGCCAGAAGGTAATCTGGACCTTCTTGGCCGCAAAGGCGGACCCGACCAGCAAAAGCGTAGCTACCACCACTGCGATTCGCTTCATAGCCAACCTCCCTTTACCTTTCCGTCTGCCAGTATAGCATTCCCGGCTCTTCCAGCTTAGCGCCCGAGCTTCATGAGCGCGTCAGCCACGAGCAGGAAGACGAGCTCGCTCACCTCGATCGCGGCGCCGTAAACGTCGCCGGTCAGACCGCCAAGACGGCGCCGGGCGTAGCCCGCGAGCAAAAGCGCGCCCAGGAGCGAAAAAAGCGCCGCCAGGGGGGCGATCAGCACGATCGGTAGCGCGAAAATGAAGCCGAGGCCGAGCCGACCCCGACCGAGCGCTGCCCCCAGACCGGAGCGCTTTGCCGGGGCGTAGATCCGCGCCAGCAGCAGCACCGCGAACCTGGCCCAGGCCGGGGCGAAGAGGAGCGGCCAGAATGCGGCGAGGGACACCAGGGCCTGCCACTTCAAAACCAGGTAGACCACCCCGATCCCCAAAGCAAAGCTTCCGAGGTGGACATCGCGAAGAATCTCCAGGCGCCGGTCTGGAGAAACCGCCGCCGGGAGGGCATCCGCCAGGTCGAGCAACCCATCCAGGTGGAGCATGCCGCTGACCCAGAGCCAGCCAAAAAGCACCATCGCGGCGGCGATCCCGGGGTCGAAGACCCGGCTCAAAGCCCAGTGGATTAGGAAAAGGAGGCCCCCGATGACCCAGCCGACCAGGGGGAAAAAGGCGCTGGCGGCCTCGAGGTCCATCGCCGCCTTCGGCCGGGGCGTCGGCAGCCGGGTCAGAAAGGCAAACGCGTGCCAGAGGGGAGCAAGCTGCACCGTTCCATTTTTCCACGGTCAGGACGGGAAGATCCCAAAAAGCGGTGGCCCCGCGCGCGGGGCCACCCTGCGGTCGGCCAGAGACCGGTCAACCCAACCGCGCCGCCACCTGGCGCTTGGTCGCGCTCAAGAGCCAAACGAAGAGCAAGGAGATCACGCTGAGAACGATGTAGACGGTAAAGCCAAGGGGATAACCGCTGAGCTTGCCGTAGGCTTTCACGAAATACCCCATCACCGGGGGCACCACGAACCCGCCAAAGGCGCCGAGCCCGCCGACCCAGCCGGAAGCGCCGCCAACCGCGTCGGGCACGTAGTACGGCACCATCTTGAAGACGGCGGCGTTGCCCACGCCCATCCCAAAGCCCACCAGCGTCTCCCCGATGAACGACAGGGCAAAACCGTGGGACAGCGTCATGACCACGGCCCCGGCGAGCACCGCGCCAAAGGCCAGGAACGCCGTCCGCTCGCCGCCGATCTTATCGGACAGCGACCCGCCCCACACCCTGATGATCGAAGCCAGGATGGAGAAGTAGGCGGTGAGGTAGGCGGCCATCCTCACGTCCTGGCCCAAAAACTCGCGCCAGTAGGTGGGGAGCCAGGCGGTGAGGGCCAGGAAACCACCGAACGAGGTGAAGTAGAGGGCGACGAGCACCCAGTTACGCCAGTTCGACGCCGAGCGGGTAAGCGTCTCCATGATCGAGCCGGCGGGGAAGATCTCCTGGCCCATGTTCCGGGCCAACTTCTTCGCCTCGTCCGCCGCCACCCCCTGCTTGATGAGCTGGAAGTAGGGGGCACCGAAACCGATGAAGATGAAGATGAGCGTGCCGACCGCCAGCAATCCGGTCCAGGCGGTGTAGGCGCCGAGGAGCCCCCAGGCGGCCAGCGCCGCGGGAAGGAGGAAGGTGAAGATGCCCGGGGCCAGGTTGCCAACGCCGGCATAGGTGCCGAGCGCCCAGCCCTGACGCGACTGGGGGAACCAGTAAGAAACCATGCTGATCCCCACCGAGAAGGTGGCAATGCCGCAACCGCTCAAAAGCCCGAGGAAGAGCAAGAGCGGGTAAAGGCTCGCATCCAAACCATCTGGGTAGTAAAGGACGATCAGCGCGATCAGACCGAGCAAGCCGGCGATGGCCATGAAGAGGAGCGTCAGCATGGGCTTACGGCCACCGTCGGTATCGACCCACGCCGAGAAGGGGATACGGAGCAGCGACCCCGAGAGCATGGGCATCGAGACCAAAAGCCCGACCTGAACGGGGTCAAGCCCCATGGCATCCTTGAAGTTCTTCGCCGTCACGTTGAAGAGCGCAACGGCGGCAAAGCCGACGAAGAAGCCGATCGTGGCCGCGATCAAAGCCTCGGACGGATTGCTGCGGATCTTGTGGTGTCCTGCCGTGTGCATCTCAACAAACCTCCTCTACAACTGGTGAACGTTTTGGGTAAAGCGCCGCCGCACCCAGATGACGATCTGCCAGGGACGGAGCACGTAACCGAGTGGCACGGTAATGATGTGAACCAATCGCGAGAAGGGGAAGACGGCGAGAAGGAGCCAGAAGTTGAAGACGTGCCACTTGAAGGCAAAGGGCATGTCGGCCACCAGCTCTGGTTTCGGCTGGAGCGTGAAGATGCTGGTGAGATAGGGGCTCATGGTGGTGGCGAACCAGCTCGAGCCAAAGCGGAAAAAGAGCGCCGTGTAGACCCCGGTCGCGACCGAAATGAGGAGCAAGATCAGCACCACGTAATCCATCGCCGTGGCCGTGGCTCGGACCTTGGCGGAAGCGATCCGCCGCCAGAGCAGGATGAGCAGGCCGAAAAGGGTCCAAAGTCCGAGGGCAAATCCGGTGATTTCGAGCAGGTAGAGCCGCAAAGGCGCCGCATTCCACCCCAAGATGGCGCTGGGGAAAAGCCAGGCCAGAAGGTGTCCGGTCAAAATGATGCTGATGCCCCAGTGAAAGGGGATCGAGCCCCAAAAGAGGAGCCGCCGCTCGAGAAGCTGGCTCGACTGAGCCGATACGCTAAATGGGCGGTAGGCCCAGCGGTACGCGGTAACCCCGATGGCCAGGACCAGGGCCGCGTAAGGGAAAATCTCGAAAAGAAGCGCGTTCCAGTTCATCCCTTCCTCCTTTCCTTTTGAAAGCGCTCCCCTACCCTGACCAGGATCGCGTCGAGCAGGTGGAGGTAGGGGTTTTGGGGGCTGAGCGCGGCGAGGTCCTTCTTCATTCGCAACACCGCCGGTTCGAGCACCTCGATCAGGCTGGGCAGGGGGTGCTCGGCCAGATCCAGGTAACGCAGGATCGGCGCCAGGTGATCGGGCAGCTCACCGCCGGTGTCGATACCGAGGCGGTCCATCTCGGCCTTGAGACTGGCCATGAAGTCGCCCCGCCGGTAGCTCTCGCCCCAGACCACGTAGCCGACATACGGAACCAGCTTGGGGTTCATGTCGAGGGTCTCGGTGTAGAGCTCTTCCCACGCCGAAAGCCCAAGCCCTTCGATCGCCTCGAGGAACCTGGCGAACGCCTGCTTGGCCGGATGCTTCGGCCAGGCCGAGCTTTGGGCTTTGAGATCCTCCAAAAGCCCGGCGCGGGGATAGCTGAGGGCCAGGGCCAGCGTCCGGAACATCTACTCCCCCCTTACCGGCGGCTGGATGTAACCCACTCCAGCGAGTCCCTTGTGCTCGAGGGGATCCTTCCAGGCCTCGATCGAGGCCTCGCGGTGGTAGGGCGGAATCACGAAACGGTCTTCAAGGGTCGGCAGCGTGGTCAGGCGGTAGATCTCCTCCGCCGTCTCGGGATCGAGCCCAACCTCGGCCAGTGCCGCCTTGGCCTCGTCGGTGAGCGCTCCATCCACCGTCTCCGCCCGCTTGTAGATGCGCACCGCCAGCATCTTCCGGAGCACGTCCTCGATGATCTTCTCGTTGCCCGCGGAAAAGAGATTGGCCAGGTACTTCACGGGCAGGCGCGCTTTAGAGAGGTCGGCGAAGAGTTCGAACTCGGGGCCACGCGCATCCACCGCCAGGTTCAATGTGTTGTTCTCCATCACGCCCATGACCGGCGAGAGCGGCGGGATGTAGAACATCATGGCCATGGTGCGGAACTCGGGGTGCAGCGGCAGCGCCAGGCGCCAGACCTTGACGAACTTGTAGACCGGCGAGTTCTGCGCCGCCTTGATCCAGTCGTCGCTGATGCCGTTCTTTTTGGCCGCGGCGATCACCTCGGGGTCGAAGGGGTCGAGGATCACGTCGAGCTGGGACTCGACCAGCGCCTCATCCGGCACCATCGCCGCATCGGGAATCCGGTCGGCGTCGTAGAGCAACACCCCCATGTAACGGATCCGCCCCACGCAGGAATGCGCGCAGGCCGGGGCCTGGCCGGTCTCGAGACGCGGGAAGCAGAGAATGCACTTCTCGCTCTTGCCCGAAGACCAGTTGTAATACACCTTTTTGTACGGGCAGGCCGAGATGCACATCCGCCAGGCCTTGCACTTGTTCTCGTTGACCAAAACCACCCCGTCCTCGCCGCGCTTGTAGATGGCCCCCGTGGGGCAGGCCGCAACACAGGAGGGGTTCAGGCAGTGGTTGCAGATGCGGGGCAGGTAGTTGAAGACCACCCCCTCGATCTCCTCGAGCTGGGCCCGCACCGAGTCGGGGAGATCCTGGCTGTTGGGATCGTTCTTGGCGTAAATGTTGGAGCCGCCAAGGTCGTCGTCCCAGTTGGGGCCCGACTCGATGTTCATGGGCTCGCCGGTGATCATCGAGATCGGAATCGCGGTGGGCTGATCGTCGCCGGCGGGGGCGGAAAAGAGATCGCCGTAGCGGAAGGTGAAGGGCTCGTAGTAGTCCTCGAGGTCAGGCAGGGCGGGGTTGAAAAAGAGCCGCGTGAGCCCCTGGGCCTTGCTGTGCAACCTCAGCTTGAGCTCCCCGCGACCGTCGTAGACCCATCCCCCCTGGTAGTGCGTCTGATCTTCCCAACCGACCGGGTAACCGGTGCCCGGCCGGGTCTCGACGTTGTTCCACCACATGTACTCGGTCCCCTTGCGGTCGGTCCAGAGGTTCTTACACGCGACCGAGCAGGTGTGGCATCCGATGCACTTGTCGAGGTGGAACAGCATGCTCATTTGGGCACGTACGTTCATCGCTTCCTCCTCTCAGCTCCCTCAAAACTCGGGCCGATCGACTTTCCTGATGAAGGCCCAGGTGTCGCGGTTCACGCCGGTGGGACCCCAGTAGTTGAAGAAGTAGGTGAACTGGGCATACCCGCCGTTCATCAAAAGCGGCTTGAGTCGGGCCCGGGTGATCGAGTTGTTCATGCCGGCCCGGCGCTTCCTGAGCGGCGACTTGGGAATGCCGACCGTCCGTTCCGTCGCGTGGTAGACGAAGATCGTTCCCCTGGGAATGCGCGCCGAGGTGATGACCCGCTGCACGAACACGCCGTTGTCGTTGAAGACCTCGACCCAGTCGTTGTCCTCGATCCCCAGTTCGCGGGCATCCTTGTCGTTCATCCAGACCGGGTACCCGCCCCGGGAGAGGGTCATCATCCGGTGGTTCTCCGAGTAGGTGGAGTGGATCGACCACTTGCCGTGGGGCGTGATGTAGTTCATCAACCGCCCGGGCGCCTCCTTGGCGCTGACCTCGGTTTCGAGCAGCATGGTGTGGTCGGGGCGGGGCTTGTAGGTCGGCAAGTGCTCGCCCCAGGCCAGGTACCCCTCGTGGTCGAGGTAGAAGTGCATGCGCCCGGTAAGGGTGCGCCAGGGCACCAGCCGGTCGACGTTCAGGGTGAAGGGGCTGTAGGCCCGGCCGTTCGTGGTGATCGCCGACCAGGTAGGGGTGGTGAGCTGGCGGCGGGGCTGTCCCACGATGGCGTCGAAGTCGATTCGTACGTCGCGGCTGCCCTCGCCCAGGTCAGCCAACTTGAGACCGGTTTTCTTCTCTTCAGCCAAGAAAGCGCGGTAAGCAAGCTCGCCGTTCGACACCGGATCCAAAAGGAGGATGGCCTCGGCCACGTCGCGGCCGTTTTCCAGGCTCGGATAGACCTCGCCGAGCCGGTCGCTCTTTCGCGGCTGGCGGGTCTTCAGCTCCTCGTAGACGTCGTCGACGGGGATCTTCAAGCCGTGCGCGGCGACGCCGTTCTTCTTGACCGCCGGTCCAAGCGAAACCATCCGCTCGTAGAGGTCGCGATAATTCCGCTCGATCACCCGGAACTTGGGCATGGTCTTACCGGGAATGGCCTCCACCTCACCGGTCCACCAGTCCTTGACCTCGGTCTGGGCCAGCTCGTCCGGAGTATCGTGCTGCAGGGGAAGCATGACCACGTCCTTGACCGGCTCGGGAAGGTGGACCTCGGCCAGCTCGCTCACCTTCCGGGCGATCTCGCTAAAGATTTCCCAGTCGGGCTTGGATTCCCAAACCGGGGGCACGGCGGGTTGCATGGGGTTGATGAAGGTGTGCATGTCGGTGGTGTTGATGTCATGCTTCTCGTACCAGCTCGCCGCCGGGAGCACGATGTCGGAGTAGAGGGCGCTGGTGTCCATGCGGAAGTTGAGGTCGACCACCAGGTCGAACTTGCCCTCGGGGGCCGCGTCGCGGAAGACAACTTCCTTGACCACTTCCTTGGCCCACTCCTTGGCCACGGCGTTGGAATGGGTGCCGAGGTAGTGGCGCATCATGTACTCGTGCCCCTTCATGCTGGTCCCGATGGCGTTGCCACGCCAAATGAACCACACCCGGGGCCAGTTCTCCGGCGCGTCGGGGTCCTCGACCGCGAACTTCAGCTCACCGCCTTTAAGCTTTTCCACCACGTAGGCGACAATCTCGGCATCGGTCTTGGCCCCGGCAGCCTCGGCCTCGCGGACGACCTCGAGGGAACTCTTGTTGAACTGCGGGTAAAACGGGAGCCAGCCCCGCTTGACCGCCCGCACCTGGTGGTCGATGGTGTGGTCCTCGACCGTCTCGGCGGTCTTGTCGTAGTCGGCAGCGCCGCGTTCGTAGCGCCACTGATCGGTGTGGACGTAGTGGAAGCTCGGGGTGTTTTGGTGCCTGGGGGCCATGCCCCAGTCCAGGGCGAACGCGATCGTGCTCCACGAAGCTTGGTTCGCGACCTTTTCCTGCCCCACGTAGTGGGCGAGGCCGCCGCCGTTCTTGCCCACCGAACCGGTCAGCATCAGCCCCACGATCCCGGCCCGGTACATCAGGTTGTTGTGATACCAGTGGTTCACGCCGGCGCCGATGATGATCATGTTCTTGCCACCGGTCTTCCGGCCGTTTTCCGCCCAGGCCCGGGCAAAGCGGATCACGGTGTCGCGGTGAATCCCGGTGTAACCCTCCTGCCAGGCGGGGGTGAAGGGGAGCGCATCGTCGTAGCCCTTTGGGTACTCGCCCGGCAGGCCCCGATCGACGCCGAACTGGGCCATCATGAGATCAAAGACAGTGGCGACGGCGACTCTTCCCCGCTCGGTCTCGACGTAGCGTACGGGAACGCCGCGCCGCAGGGTTCGATCGCCGGCGAAGTCGTCGAACTCGAGCTCCAACACCTCGTCATGGGCCGAGAGGAAGGTCAGTTCGGGCGAGAGCGCCTCGCCGGTCTTCCCGTCCTTCATCTCGAGGCTCCACTTGCCGGTCTCCTTCTCGGCCCAGCGGAAGCCGATGGTGCCCTGCGGCATCTTGGGACCCTTTTCCTTATCCCAGATGAGGAGCTTCCACGCTTTGTGCTCGACGTCCCGGTACGCGGAGAGCTCACCCGCCCGCAGATAGCGATAGGGCCGCCCGTCCTTGATCTCGACCAGGAAGGGGGCGTCGGTGTAGGTCTTGAGGTATTCGGTGAACTCGGGCGTGCTCTGTTCGGCGTAGTACTCCTTGAGGATGACGTGGTCGACGGCCATCCAAAACGCCCCGTCCTGACCGGGGTTCGTCGGCACCCACCAATCGGCGTACTTGGCGACCTGGGAAAAGTCGGGGCTGAACACCACCAGCTTGGCCCCGGCGTGGCGCACCTCGGAGATGAAGTGGGTGTCGGGGGTGCGGGTCATGTTGAGGTTGGAACCCATCACCGCGATGAAGCGGCTGTTGTACCAGTCGGCCGACTCGTTGACGTCGGTTTGCTCACCGAAGATCTCCGGCGACGCCGGGGGGAGGTCGCAGTACCAGTCGTAGAAGCTGAGCACCACGCCGCCGAGGTGGGTGAGGAAGCGGCTGCCGGCGGCGTAGCTCACCTGACTCATCGCCGGAATTGGGGAAAAGCCGATCACCCGGTCGGGGCCGTACTTCTTCACCGTGTAGACCACGCTGGCGGCGATGAGCTCGAGCATCTCCTCCCAGGTGCTGCGGCGGAACCCGCCCTTGCCCCGGGCCCGCTGGTAGCGGCGGCGTTTTTCCGAATCCGACTGCAGCGCTTCCCAGGCTTTCACCGGGTCTTTGTGTTCGCGGCGTGCCTCGCGCCAAAGATCGAGCAGCGCGCCCCGGGCAAAGGGGTATTTCACCCGAATCGGGCTGTAGAGGTACCAGGAATAGCTAATCCCCCGCTGGCAGCCCCGGGGTTCGTATGGGGGAAGGCCGTCCTCGAGGTGGGGATAATCGGTGGCCTGGAGCTCCCAGGTCACGATTCCGTCCTTGACGAAGACCTCCCAGCTGCAGCTGCCGGTGCAGTTGACGCCGTGGGTGGTACGCACCCGTTTGTCATGCTGATGGCGGTTGCGGTAGAACTCTTCCCACTTGCGCTCGGCAGGCGACTCGATCTCCTTGATCCAGTTCTTCATTTTCTCCTCCTTAAGCGCTGCAAGTACGTTTCACGCTGCCTGGGCCAGAACGGGAACATGCCGAGGAAGAGGACCAAAAACCCCAGGAAACCGAGTCCCAAAAGGCGGCTGCCCGCGGTGGCGACGCTGGGACCGCTGCCGCCTTCGGCCAAAAAGGCGGCCACGTCCTGGGCCTCCTGGTCGGTGAGGGGTTTGTCCCGATAGATGACGCGCATGACCTTGAAACCGGGTTGTTTGATCACGCCGGGGAGCGCGCTGCCAAAGCGCTGGGCCGCATCCGAAAGGTCCGGCCCCAGCGCACCGCCGCCCAGAGCGCCCACCGATTTGGCGGTGTGGCAGGCGACGCAGGGCGATCCGCCGTTTTGGAAGCGCTGCTCGCCCAAAAAGAGCGCACGACCACGGAGCGGATCCCCTTTTGGCGTTGCGGTCTTCGGGGCGGGCTCAGACGCCCGAGCCTCAGCGAGCCCGGCGGCGATGTAGCGCGCCAGCGCCTCGACCTCGGCGTCGGAGAGCTGAGGGAACGGTGGCATGGCGCCGTTATAGGTTTGGCCGTTGACCTCGAGGGGCCCGCTCCTCCCCTCGCGGATCACCTTGGCCACGTAGGCGGAATCCTCGACGTTGGGATTGTCCTTGAGCGGAGGGAAAACCCCGGGCACACCCTCGCCGCTCGCGCCGTGGCAGGCGGCGCAGTTGTTCCCGTAGAGGGCCGCCCCGCTCTGAGCCGTGGCCAGGCCCAGGAGCATGAGGAGCAGGGCCAAAAGCCAGCTTCTTCGCATTCGCATTCCACACTCCCCCTTCCTAGGGCGAACCTTAGCCGACACCAATTCGCCCCAAATTCACTGGCCGGGACATCTGTACCAACTGCTATAGTGGGGGGTAATGGAGAAAGCGCGCTGGCGACTCGACCGGGAGGGACGGATCCTGGAGCTATCCCCCGAGGTCGGGGAACTCCTCGGCCAGGAAGGGAGAGAGATCCTTGGCAAATTCTGCTGGGAGGCCGTCCGGGGCACCGACGACTTCGGCCGCCCCCTTTGCGCCCGCTGCCCCGTTCTCGCCCGTATCGAGCGCGGGGACTACGAGGCCCAAACCTTGCTCGTGGTCCGGGGCGAGCGCCTGCGCTGCCACGGGGTCGCTGGGAGCGACGGCACGGTCATCCACCTCCGATCTCGAAAAAAGCCCAACGCCGAGGAGATCCTGGCTTCGCTCTCCTGGGCGACCCGGCGCATGGTCCAGGCGCCGTTGCGGTTTTTTCAGGTGCTCGAGGTCTTCCTCGACCGGCTTCGCCACGCCTCGGGGATGGAGGCCGCCGAACTCTTTTTGGCCGACCCCCGCCAGCGTTACCTCATCCTCACCGCCCACGTGGGGAAAAACGTTCGCGCTTTCCTCGAACGCCCCTTTTTCGCTTGGGGCGAGGGGTATCCCGGCATCGTCGCCACCGAAAAGACGCCGATCGTCACCCACGACCTCGAGGCCGACGAACGCTACCTACGGGTGATGGTCAAGCGCGCCGGCTATCACACCTACCTGAGCTACCCCCTCGAACTACCCCACGGCATCATCGGCGTCCTCAACCTCGCGAGCAAGAACAAGGATGCCGGAGATGAGGCGTTGGAGCTGCTCGAACTCATCGCCCCCATGCTGGCCTCGGGCATCTACGCCGCCCTGACCGGCCTCGGTGAACGCCAGCTCTCCCGCTCCCTCAACTCGCTCAAGCACGGATCGCGGGAGAGCGCCATCGAGCACCTCCTGGCCGAATCAGCGGCCTTCAGCGGCGCCAGCTCGGCCACCTTCCTCGACCAGGACGGCAAGCGCATCTCGGTCCCCGCCCACCTGCCCCCGGCCTGCGATGGCGTGGAGAGCTGCCCGGCCTTTTCCGGCGAGGTCTACACGGTGCGCATGGGCGTCAAACCCTGCCCCGAGAGCCAGGGTCGACCCCGCTACTGCCTGCCGGTATGGGCGGGCGACGCGGTGGTCGGCGTGCAAACCCTGCTCTTCGCCCGCAGCCCGACGCCTCCCACCCGGGCCATCGTCCCCCTGATGTGGCTCCAGCGTCTGGTCTGGGAAACACTGAGCGCGCCGAGCCAGCCGGCCCTCAGGCTCGGCAGCTCCCACTGGCTGGAGGTCGAAGCCCTCGGCAACCTGAAGGTGCGCGTTCAAGGGCGGCGCATCCCTTCCCAGGATCTGGCGAAAAAGCGGGCCTGGAAGCTCTTTAAACTCCTGCTCGCGCACCGGGGGCGCCCTTTGAGCAAGGAGGAGATTGCCGCCGCCCTCTGGCCGAGCGAAGACCCCCTCGAGGCCACCCGTCGCGTCCCCCAGGTGGTGCACGAGCTGCGCCAGGAGATCGAGCCCCACCCCAGCCAACCGCAGATCATCCAGACCGTGGGCGAGGGCTACGCCTGGGAACCCTCGCTGTCATACCACCTCGATGTCGACGCCTTCGAGGCCAAGATCCGCGAGGGGGACGCGAAAAAGGGCGAAGAGGCGATCCGCGCCTACCTCGAGGCCCTCGACCTCTACCGGGGCGACGTCATGGCCGAAGAGCGCTACAGCGACTGGCTCATGTCGGAGCGCGCCTACCTCAAGGCCCAGGCGGTGCGGGTGGGTGAGCGCGCCGCCACCGAGCTGACCCAGCTCGGCCGGCCCAAGGAGGCGCTGGCCATTTACCACCGCCTCACCGCCATCGACCCCGACGACCCCTACCTCTATGAGAACCTGGCCCAGACCCTCGAACGCCTCGGCCGGCACCGCGAGGCCGAGCTGGCGAGAGCCGAGGCCAAAAGACGCCTCGAGCCGGTGTGAGGCTGGCCGGCGGCTTCAACGCTCACCGGCGCCGCTGACCCCGGCCTCCTCGAACGTCGCCATCCCCGACAGGACCGCCGCCGCGGCTCGGAGCAAGGGGAAGGCCAGCACGGCCCCGGTCCCTTCCCCGAGGCGCATCTCGAACTCCAACAGCGGCCTCAGGCCCAGCGCCTCGAGGACCAGGCTGTGCCCGGGCTCGACCGAACGGTGACCGGCAAAGAGATAGTCCCGGAGGGGCGGCGCCAGCCGGGTCGCGAGAAGGGCGCCGGCGCTTACCGGGTACCCGTCCACCACCAGCGGCACGCCCGCCTCGGCCCCGGCTAAAAACACGCCCGCGATGGCCACGAGCTCAAGGCCCCCAAGCTGGGCCGCCACCGCGAGGGGGTCTGAGCGGCTGAAATCGCCGAGCTCATCCCGGGCGCGACGGAGCGCGCGCTCGACCATTGCCAGCTTGGCCTGGTAGGCCGCGTCCCCGACCCCGGTGCCCCGGCCGGTGACCGCAGCCGCCGGCAGGTCCAGAAAGGCGGCGACCAAAGCGGCGGCCGCGGTGGTGTTGGCAATACCCATGTCGCCGGCAGCGAGCAGGGTCGCCCCGGCTTCGATGGCCCGCCGCCCCGC
The DNA here is from genome assembly GCF_055385885.1 of Vulcanithermus mediatlanticus. Classification (NCBI taxonomy): domain Bacteria; kingdom Thermotogati; phylum Deinococcota; class Deinococci; order Thermales; family Thermaceae; genus Vulcanithermus; species Vulcanithermus mediatlanticus. The sequence goes on from NZ_AP042385.1 coordinate 418,230, forward strand.
TTGCCTCCCGGCCATAAGGGCAGCCTCCGCCGCTTCCAAAGGCATCGCCGCTTCCCGGGCGATGTTCCCGGTCCCCTGGCGAACGCGGGCCGGGATCAAGCGCGGGTGGTCGGGAAAAGCCGGTCCCCGCACCCCCACGTCGAGGACCCAGACCTCGGCCCCGGCGACGCGCGCGATCTGGTTGATCGCCGCCCCGCCGACGAGGAAGTTTTGCACCATCTGCCAGGTCACCTCGGGGGGATAAGCGGAAACACCCTCCTCGGCCACCCCGTGATCGGCGGCGGCCACCACCACCGCCCCTTTGCCCAAAACCGGACGATCATCGCGCAAAATGGCGGCGATCTGGGCGGCAATGGCCTCCAGGCGCCCCAGCGAACGAGGCGGTTTGGTGAGACGATCGAGTCGCTGCCAGGCCCGCTGGCGCCATTCGTCGGATACGGTCTCGATTTCAAACGTCATCCCAGCCTCCTTTGAGCGGAACCGTCCGTCCCGCCACCACCAGATACCCCTCGCTCACCACGTCCATGAGCCGCTGGTTGGCCCAGCCGAGCAAATCGCGGTAGCGCCGGCCCAAGGGGTAGGCCGGCACCACGCCCATGCCTACCTCGTTGGAAACCACGATCACGGTCTTGGCGGTGTCCCGTATGGCCTCAACCAGCGCTTCCACCTCGGCCCGGGCCGCCGCCTCACCTTCGTCGAGGAGCGCGCTCGCCACGAGCAAGGCGAGGCAATCGAGCAAAACCACCCTGTGCTTGGCCGCCCGAACCGCGCTGGCCGCCCCGCGCGGGGCCTCGAGGACCTCCCAGCTCGCGGGCCGCTGGCGCTGGTGCGCCCGCACCCGCTCGCGCATTTCCTCGTCCTCGACCCTGGCGGTCACGATCAGGCTGACGGCATCGCCCCCCAAGCGCCGGGCCAGGGCCTGGGCCCTTTGGCTCTTGCCACTCCGGGCCCCGCCGAGAAAGAACACCTTCCTCGGATTCACCGGGCGCCTTGCCCCCAAACCCCGCTCCGCGAGTTCGAGCAAGAAGGCCCGGTCGAGGTGCGCCTCCACCGCATCGGCGAGCGCATCAAACGTCGAGTCGAGCCCCTTTGCCGCCCGGCCGAAGAGCGCCGTTTGAACCCCGGGGTTTTCGAAGAGACCGTGGAGGTAAACCCCCAGGACGTTGCCCTTTTGAAAGCCGAGCCCCTCGGGAAGAACCGCGCTCGCCTTGTGGGCCACGGTCTTCCCGTGGTGGATCTCGTACCCCAAAAACTCCATCCCGCCGAGCGGGGCGAAAAATCCCTCAACCTGGCCAAAGCGAACCACCCGCCTTTTCACCCGCTTTTTGAGGTCCAGCTCGGTCGCGATCGGCAAGAGCCCGAGCCCCCGGGCCCTGCCGCCAAACTCAACCCCAAATGGATCAACGATCTCCTGGCCCAGTATCTGCATCCCCCCGCAGATTCCCAGGACCGGAATCCCCTGCCCGGCCTTGGCGCGGACCGCCTCGTCCATTCCGCTCTCGAAAAGCCAGGCGAGGCTGGCGCCCCCGTTCTTCGAACCCGGAAGCACCACCAAATCCGCATCGTCGAGATCGTCCGGCACCCGCGCCAGGCGCAGCCGGGCCAGATCGCCGAGAGACCAGAACTCGTCGAGGTTCGAGGCGAAGGGATAGGCCACCACCGCCACCCGCGGCCCGCCCTTGATCCCCGTCTGCGTGCCGAGCGTGGCCGCGTCTTCTTCCGGCAGCCGGTGCCGCAGCATCGGGAGAACGCCAAGGGGGTAGAGCCCCGTTCTTTGCCAAATCGTCTCCGGCGCCGGTGCCAGGAGGTCGGGATCGCCGCGAAACTTGTTGAGGACGAACGCCCGCAGCAACGAGCGACCTTTTTCGGGGAGGAGGGCCCAGGTCCCATAGAGGTGGGCGAACGCCCCACCCCGATCGATATCGGCCACCAGCAAGACCGGCGCCCCGGCCTCGCGGGCCACCCGAAGGTTCACGATGTCGGCGTCGATGAGGTTGATCTCCGCCGGGCTCCCGGCCCCTTCAATGAGCAAAAGGTCATACTCGGCCATCAACGCCGCCAGGCTCTCCCGGACCACCGGCCAAAGCCGCACCTTTCTTTCCCGCCAGGGCATCCGGGAGAGCTCGAGGTCGGCCTGGCCGAGCACCACCACCTGGCTCTGCCGCTCGCCCTCGGGCTTTAAAAGCACCGGATTCATACGCACCTCGGGAACCGCGCCCGCGGCCAGGGCCTGGTAATACTGGGCGGCGCCCATCTCACCACCTTCAGCCACCCGGGCATGGTTCGACATGTTCTGCCCTTTGAAGGGGGCCACGCGAAACCCCTGCCGCCGGTACCACCGGGCGAGGGCAGTCACCAAAAGGCTTTTGCCCACGTTCGAGCCCGTCCCCCAAACGGCAATCGCTCGGCTCATCCTTCCTCCCGCAACCCACGGAAGAGCGCCGCCTGGGCGACCGGCCCCAGGGCGGCGAGCCGGACCCATTCCGGCAGGCCCTTATCGCCGAGCGGTCGCACGCGGATGCCCTGGTGGCGGAGCCTTTTCACCGCCACCCTCCCCAGGCGGGCCATGAGAAAGTTTGCCTTTCCCTCGACGACCGGGTAGCCAAGATCGGCCAAGCCCACTGCCAGCGATCGCCGCCAGGCGTGGAGTCTGGGCACCGTTCTCGAAAGCCACGAACGGGCATCGGTGCTCAGGCTCGCGCTCAAAAAGGCCACCTCCAACGCACCCAGGACCCACGAGGGCGCACGGTTCCGCAGCGCCCCGGCCAGATCGGGGTCGGGGACCCGGGCATAGCCGGCGCGGATGCCGGTGAGGCCGTGGGCCTTGTTCGGCGAAAAGAGCAGGAGGGCGGAATCGGGTAGGGCCACCGCAACCTCGGAAAGGGGAAGGTAGGCGAGGTCGAGCGCCAAAACCGTGCCGTGCCGGGCCGCGATTGCCGCCGCCCGGTGCAAAAATGCCTCATCCGGCACCGCCCCGGTGGGGTTGTTGGGCAGGCAAAGAAAGGCCAGCTCGGCTTCGGGTAAAAGCCGCAGGAAGGCGACCGGATCCCTGGCCTCGCGGACCGCCTGCCCCATCACCCTGGCCGCCAGCGCGTACTCACCGAAGGTGGGCGGCTGGGTGAGGACCGGGCCGCCGAGTAACCCCACCAGACGGAAGATGAGCTCGCTCACCCCCGCGCCCACGACCACCGCCTCGGGCGAGACACCAAGATCGTCGGCCAGCCGGGCACGAAGTTCCCGGTAAGTGGGTTCGGGATAGCGCGAGAGATCGGCGTTCCTGATCGCCTCGAGGACCACCGGATTCGGCCCCAAGGCATTGGCGTTGGTGGAGAAGTCGTAACGAGGTTCGGGGCCGTCGTCGGCACCGCCGTGCCGACGCACGAGCATCGAGGCGTCGAAAAACCCGCCCCGCTTCACCGCCCTCCCCCCAAGCCAGCCAGCAAGCCCAGCAGAAACCCGGCCCCCGAGGCAGCGGTCCCAGCCCGAATTAGGGCGCGGGTCACGTCGCGTCCCCCGGGTACCCGACCACCAGGGTTCAAAACGTAGTGTCCGCGCTTTTCCAGGCGAACGCCGAGCGCCAAAGCCATCGCCGCCATGGGCCAGCCGGCGTTGGGAGACCGCGTTTTTCGCGCCTCCCCAGCCAGGGCCCAAACCCTGGGGAAGATTAAGATCGCGGCGAGGCGGGAAGGGACCAGGTTCAAAAGGTCGTCGAGCCTGGCCGCAGCCCAGCCAAAGTGACGGTAGCGACGCCCTCGAGGATCGCCCGCGCCTTCCACGCCCCCAAGGTCGGTGTACCCCCACATGGCGTCCGCGGTGTTGACCGCCCGGTAAACCCAGGCGCCGGGAAGGCCAAAGAGCGCGTAGTAAAAAAGCGGTGCCACCACCGAGTCGGAAAGGTTCTCGGCCAAAGACGAGATCGCCGCCATCCGGACCCCGCCGGCATCGAGGCGCCTCGTATCGCGACTCACGATCTCCGAAAGCCGCGCCCTGGCCGCATCCAGACCGCCGTCGAACGCCCGCTCGACGGCGGCGACGGCCTGGAAGAGCCCTCGAAGGGCGAAGCTCGGCTTGAGCAAAACCGCAAGGACCATCACCCGCCAGGGATCCTCCAGGGCCAGCGCCAGGGACTCGGCCAACCCCGCGGCGGCGAGAACCGGTGCCAGGGCCAGCGCCAAGGCCAAGGCCCCGGACCGGCGGGAATCGCGATAGCACACCCGTTCACAGCGGTCAAGCCACTTCCCGAGCCACCCGACCGGGTGCAAGCGCGTCGGCGGCTCGCCGAATGCGAGGTCAAGGATGCCCGAAAGCCAAACGACCACCGGCCGCCTCCAGAAAACGCCTGGCAATGCCCGGGCTTGAGAGCAAATACAGGTGGACAAAGCTTGCGTGGACCCGCGAGTCCCCACACCCCTCTACCTTCCCGTCGGCGACGTTTTGCCAAACCGGGCGGGGCGAAGGGGGGCGTTCGGCGTAATGGAACTCGTGCCCCCTGGCCAGCATCCCCCGGGCCACAAAAGGGGTGTCGGCGATGGCCCGGACCTCGCGGTAGCCAAGCGTCGGACGGGACCGCATCCTGGCCTCGCCGGGACAAAGACCGACCATCGGGTAGCGACGTCCCTGCCACCAAAGGGCTTGCGAGAGGTAGATGTACCCGCCGCACTCGGCATAGATCGGCCCCGGAAAACGCCGGATGGCCTCGCGCATGGCCCGGTTTTCCGCCAGGCCCCGGGCATAGTGTTCGGGGTAACCACCCCCGAGCCAGATGGCCCCCGCGCCCTCGGGAATGGCCTGGTCCCGCAAGGGGCTCATGGGCAAGAACTCGGCCCCCAGATCTTCGAGCATCTCCAGCACCTCGGGGTAATAGAAGCTGAATGCTTCGTCCCGGGCGAGGGCGATCCGGGCTGGAGTGAAGCGGAGGTCCTGAGGGTACGGGGCCCGGCCCCGGGGCAGGGGCGGGGCGAGCCTCGCCACCTGCAGCAACGCCTCGACATCGAGCGTCCTCGAGGCGGCGGCGAGCGCGTCATCGGGCAGCGAGACCTCCCCCGCCAGCACCAGCCCCAAATGTCGCTCGGGCAGGGTCAGGGCCGGATCCCTTGGCAGGTAGCCGAGCAAGGGGAGCCCTACGGCGCGAAGGGCTTCCCTGAGAATCGCCGCATGGCGGGGTCCGGCGACCCGGTTGGCGATGACGCCGGCAACACGCACTTCGGGATCGTGGTCGCAAAAGCCCCGGGCCAGCGCGGCGATCGAGCCGGCCATGGCCTGGGCATCGACGACCAGGACCACCGGCGCCATCAGATCCCTAGCCACCGCGGCGGTCGAGGCTTTTTGTCCGCGGGCGTCCTTGCCGTCGAAAAGACCCATCACCCCTTCGATCAGGGCCAGGTCGGCGTCCCTCGTGGCCCGGGCGAAAAGCCAACGCAAGGCCTCGCGATCGAGGAAAAAGCGGTCCAGATTGCGGGGAATCCGGCCCGCCACCCGGCCCAGGTGCGTGGGGTCGATGTAGTCCGGCCCGACCTTAAACGGCTGAACCAAAAGCCCCAGACGGCGAAAGGCCAGCGCCAGCGCCAGGGACACCGTCGTCTTCCCTGCCCCGGAGTGAGGCGCCGCAATCACCAAACGGGGAATTTCCAGCAATGCCCCTTTGCCCCCTCCCTAGAGCTCGATGCCTTTGGTGGCGGGGATCCCCTGGTCGTAGGCGTGTTTGACCTTTCGCATCTCGGTCACGGTGTCGGCCATCGCCACCAGCCATGCCGGCGCATCGCGACCGGTCACCACCAGGTGCTGATCCTCGGGGCGCTGGGTGAAAACCGACACCACTTCAGCCCGGTCGAGCCAGCCGAAATTGAGCACGTAGGTCAGCCCGTCGAGGACGACCAGTCCGTAGCGCCCCGAGCGGATGACCTCGCTCGCCCGCGCCCAGCCCGCTTGCGCCAGGCGTTTGGTGGCCTCGAGGTCCTTGCTCCGCCAGGTGAAGCCATCCCCCAGGGCCATCACCGGAATCCCCAGCGCCGAAAGCGCGCGGTGCTCGCCGTAGTTGGCATCCGCACGCTTGATGAACTGCAGCACGATGGGGGCGATGCCCCGTCCGTAAGCCCGAAGGCAAAGCCCGAAGGCGGCCGTGGACTTTCCCTTTCCCTCACCGGTCATGATCAGAAAACGGCCCATGCCTCACTCTCCTGCCGTCCAGGCGTAATACGGCGTGAAGACCAGATCGGGCGGCCCGTCGGGATAGACGGCCACCCCGCCGACCACCACCGCACCATCGACGATTTCGAAGTCCAAGGTGTCACAGGCCGTGGTGTAGATGAGCGTCTCCCCCGGGGGAACGCCGTGCCGCAGCAATAAGGGACCGACCGGGCGTTTTGCCTGGCCGGTGGCGCCGTCGCGCACCACGACCACGTAGCGGGCGATTCGAGGCCCGGATTCGGTGATCAGCCGGCGCACCTCGCCGAGGTCGATGACCAAAAGATTGCCGGTTGCCCTGAGCGAACCGCGCATCATGCCTCCCATTTCGGCAACACCACCGCCCCCCCCGGCGTCCGCACGACCTTGACCCATCCGGCATAGATCGCATCGAGGCCCGGCACCACCGCCTCGTAAGGCCCGCTCGCCACCACGGTGCCTTCGACCAAGACCGCCACCCGATCGGCGGGGCGGGCGTGGTTGGGGTCGTGGAGCACGGTCAACACCCCGATGCCCTCGGCACGCAGCCTGGAAAGCAGGCGCAGCAGCCGGGATTGGTGCTGGAGGTCGAGGTGATTGGTCGGCTCGTCGAGGAGCAGATAGCGCGGCCTCGCCGCCAGCGCGCGGGCCAGCATCACCCGCTGGCGCTCGCCGCCGGAGAGGGTATGGAGGGCGCGATCCCGGATGCCCCAGGTTTCGGTCACCTCCATGGCCCAGCGCACCGCTTCCTCATCGCCAGGGCCGATCCGCCCCAGCAGACCGAGGTAGGGCGTTCGGCCGAGGGATACCACCTCCAGCGCCGACATCCCCCGAGGAACCGCCCCGTTTTGAGGCAGGTAGGCGATCTTTTGCCCCCGCAGCCAGGGGCTCATCCCCAAAAGGGGGACCCCGTCGGCCCACACCTCGCCCCGGAAAGGACGCATGAGCCCCGTCAACACGTGCAAGAGCGTGGTCTTCCCCGAACCGTTGGGGCCGAGCAGCGCAAGCCATTCCCCACCGGCCAAAGAAAGGTCAAGCCCCGAAAGGGCGATCCGGCTGCCGTACCCGGCGACGATACCCTTCGCTTCAAGCGCCACGGGACCTCCGGAGCAAATACAGGAAAAAGGGCCCCCCGAGCAGGGTGGTCACCACCCCCACCGGGAGCTCCGCCGGCCGGACCGCGACCCGGGCCAGGAGGTCAGCGAGTACCATGAGCACCGCCCCTCCGACGGCGCTCGCCGGGATCAGGAAACGGTGGTCTCCGCCCCCGAGCCGCCTGAGGGTGTGGGGGACGATCAAACCCACGAAACCGATGATGCCAGCCACGGCCACCGCCACCGCCGTGGCCAGCGTGCTCGCGGCAATCAGGGCATATTTGAGGGCCTCGAGGGGCAACCCCAAACTCCGCGCCACCTCGTCGCCGAGCTGCAGCGCGTTGAGAACCCGGGCCAGGAGCAAAAGCGGCGGAACGGTGATCAGGAAATAGAGGGCGAGCCGGTGTACCTCGGGCCAGCCGACGAACGAGAGGTTGCCAAGCGTATAGGCGAAGACGGCGCGCACGCGATCGGCGTCCTTCATCATCAGGTAAGTCGTCAGCCCGGTGAGCACCGCGCCCACCACGACCCCGGCCAGGATGAGATCTTGGGTTCGCCCCACCCCGCCGGCCAGGAAAAGCGCCAGCGAGACGGCAAAGATGGCACCCAAAAACGCGAAGAGCGGGACCCACCCCGTCCCCTCGGAGGCGATCCAGGCCGCGTACGAGGAGGAGAGCGCACCCGCGACCGACAGCGCCACCGCTGTCCCTAATGCGGCGCCGCTCGCCGCCCCCATCAAATAGGGATCGGCCAGAGGGTTGCGGAAAAGACCCTGGTAGGTGGCCCCGGCAACCCCCAGCAAGGCGCCGACCAGCGTGGCCCCGAGGACGCGGGGCAGGCGGATCTCAAAGATCACGGGGTTGACCTCACCCCCCCAAAGCCCACCCGTCACCGAGGCAACGACCTGGGCCAGGGGCACCCGGACCGCCCCCACCATCACCCCGAGCAGGACCGAGAGGATGAGGGCGAGCAAAAGACCGAGCCACACGTAGCGACGCCGGGATCGTTCCACGAAGATCCTCTACTGCCCGAGCACCTCGGGGTGCACGCACCGGATGAGGACCTCAAGGCCCTGGGCCACCCTGGGGCCCGGACGGTGGACGACATCGGTTTCTTCCTTGCTCAGCTCACACACGCGCCCATCCTGAACCGCCTGAATCCCCGACCACCCAGGTCTGGCCTCGATCTTTTCCCGGGTGACGCCATAGGGGGCGTCACCGAGCACGATCACGGCAGGGTTTTTCTCCACCACCAGCTCGGGGCTGATCTTGGGGAAGAGCCCGAGCGAAGCGGGGATGATGTTTTTTGCCCGGGCTTTGGCGATCAGTACGCCGATAAAGGACTTCGGACCCACGGTGTAGGGCGTGGGGTCGATCTCGTAGTAGAGGGTGGGGCGGTCTTTGGCTTTGGCCGCGAGCGACTCCAGGCGGTACACCTCGGCCTGGATCCTGGCCACCAAGGCCTCAGCCTCCGCCTCGCGATCGACGAGCCGCCCGAGCGCCCGTGCCGTCTTAAAGATGTCCTCGAAGGTCTCGGTCTTCACCGCGTAGGTGGGAATCCCGGCCCGGCTCAGGGTGTCGGCGAGCTTGCCATATTTGGACGCGATCACCAGGTCTGGTTTAAACGAAAGGATCCGTTCGATGTTTGGGTTGTAAAGACCCCCGACCTTGGGCAGCGACTTCACCAACGCCGGCCAGTTGGAATAATCATCGGTGGCCACGATCAAATCACAGGCCCCGATCGCACAAAGGGTCTCCGTCGCCGAGGGCAGCATGACCACCACGCGCTTTGGGGCCTCGGGCAGGACCACCGTGCGTCCGAGGTCGTCTTGAACCGTGAGCGGGTACGACGTGGCGATCGCCAAGCCCAAAAACCAAAGTGCAACCAACCAACGCTTCAACATGAAAAACCACCTCCTTAGGCTGCCGGCTTCGGAGGTGGGGCACGAAAAATCCCCACCGGGAAAAGGCGGGGTAAGCGACGATCGAGAACCCCCCTTTCCCCTCTTCCGCGAGAGGTGCCCAGGCGGGGCGCACTGGGCTCCCCTGGCAGGTGTTCGGGCTTCCGGGCAACGACGCAAGCTCCTATGCTTGCCCGGTTACCGTTGCGGGACAGCGCCGGACTTTCACCGGACTTCCCCACTTTAAGCCTGAGCTACGCGCCCAGGCACCAGGGGCCTCGTATTGGCAGCCTTTATGCCCCGTATCGGGGACACCCCCAGGCTAAAACCCGCGAACCCAGTTTTCAAGGGCACGGCGATCACACGACGGCCGCAGCCAGGAAGCTGACCCAGACCTGACGCCGCCGGGGTCCGTCGAACTCGGCAAGGAAGATCTGCTGCCAGGTGCCGAGCAAAAGCCGCCCGCCCCGCACCGGGACCGTCACCGACTGGCCCACCAGCGCCGTCTTGAGGTGGGCGTCGGAGTTGCCCTCGAGGTGCCGGTCGGCAGGGTGATGGTGGGGAATGAGCTCGCGCAATCGCCGCAGGAGATCCTCCGCCACCATGGGGTCCGCCCCTTCCTGGATCACGAGCCCGGCGGTGGTGTGAGGACTGTAGAGATGAACGACGCCGTAGGTAAAACCTGCGCCCTTCACCGCCGCCCTTACCTCGGCGGTCAGATTGACCAGGGCCTCCCGGCTCGGGGTTTGGATCTCAATCGTTCTCATAACGCCGTCGTTCGCAGCATAAAACGCCAGCGGATGGGCATGGGCTGATCGAGATCGGCGTAGGTGGCCCGGGCCCATCGGTAGAGTTCTTCAACCGACTCGCGAAAGACCGGCTCCGGGACCTGGTGCGTGAACGAGTAGAGCCGCTCCTCGATGGCCTCGAGGCTCTGGCGCGGCGTCCGCTCTTCAACCCACTCCGCCGCGACCTGGGTCTCAGGCTCGAGCCCGAGCTTACGCAGGGCTTTCTCCACCTCCATCAACCGCGCTTTGTGCCGCCCCCGTTTGAGCTCGAACCCGCGGGATTTGAGGATCTCCCGCCAGACTTCCTGAATGCGCCAGTCCTCGCTCTCCCCTACGCCCTCGTCCCAGCCCTCAAAAAGAAAGCCCTGGGGGGCCAAAACGCGGATGGCCTCGAGCAACGCCCGCTGCCAGTCGGGGATCAGATGCCAAAGGTGAACGCTCAGCACCGCGTGGAAACGCCCCTTTTCAAAGGGCAGCTCTCGCACGTCGGCCTCAACCACCTGCACCTTTCGGTTGACCCCGGCGATCTTGTAGCGGAAGACCTCGAGCATCGCCGGGTCGTTGTCGACGGCGGTGAACCGGAACCCCCGGGCAAGCACCGGAACCCCGATCCGGCCGGTGCCCACGCCCAGCTCGAGGAAGTGCGGATCACGGAACCGCCGCTCCACCGGGGCGGTGATGGCTGTCGCGATGCGCCCCGAGACTTCAGGGGGATGATAGCGCGTTCGGTCGTAGGCGAAGGCCACTCGGCCTCGAGCGGGCTCCATGCTCAGGAGGTATCATACCAATCTATTCCTTATAAGCCAAAAGCCGGGAAGCCGTGGTGCAAATCTCACCGGTTATCGTTCGCGGCTGGCGTAAGATTTCCAAAAAATAACCCTGGAGAGGAGGTGGAACCCAGAAGGAAAAGAGCATCCCCGAGATAGGCGCAGCAGGGAGGTCTCGTCACACACTTTGCCCAGAGCATCCAAGTCGCTCGTTGGAAGGAGGTTTACGTGCGAAAAAAATTGGTCTTATCCTCACTCTTGTTCCTCACCCTCATCCTTGCCAGCTGCAACCAGAACTTCTTCTGGCCGACGCCCACTCCGAGCGGGGTCGAGGGTTATGTCGTCAGCGCGAACGCGGGGAGCACGATCGCTGGCGTACAGATCAGCGTCAAGAAGGCTGGCCAGCCGGTTGCAACCGTTACCACCGGAAGTGACGGCGCGTTCAAGATCGATCTGGAACCCGGCCTGTACGACTTCGTGGCCAGCAAAAACGGCTATGCCGGCTCCCAGGTCTTGAACGTCAAGGTAGAGAAAAACCAGGTTACGAAACTCACCATCATCCAACGGCAGGCCTTTAACCCCAACTGGCCCACAGAGCCCCCACAGGTCACCTTGCAATGGGTGAACGAAGGGGATACCTACGACGCCTCGCAGGGACCGATCCTCTACCGGGTCCAGGTCACGCCCCAAAGCCCGCTCACGAGCAACATCATCTACGCCGCCCTCGGGAAGACGCCGGGCGCCGGGTTTTTAAGCGGTACGCGTGCCTTCTTCTCCCAGACCAACGACACCGGCGACGCGTACCTCAACCCCCTCGACTACGCGGTCAGCGGGCCCACGACCCTTACCGTCGTGGTCTACGACACCAACGGCAACCGGACCGAACTCCGACGGCACATCACCATCAATCACCCGAGCCCGGGGAACCTCACCCTGACCGCACCTGATCTCAGGGGGATTCTGGCGGTCACGCTCTCCAGCCCGGTCCAGTTCTTCCAGGTCAGCCCGCAAGCTGCGCCCACCGGCGGCAACCTCTGGGTACAGCTCGTCTGGAGCCCGCGGTACGATTTCAGTGGCATTCCCGACGGCATCCCCTACGGGTATCGCATTTACCGCAGCTTCGACGGCTTCAGCTTTACCGCCATCGGTACCGTAGCCGCCGGAGATGTTTCCTTTGTGGACGCAAGCCCCGAACTCGCCCCGGGCAGGAAAGTCTATTACCGAATGACCGCGTTCATCGGCGACCAGGAGTCCGAGCCGTCGAACATCCTCAGCACCACGCCTCTCGAGGCCTTCACCGTCTCGCTCGTCTCACCCGGCGATAATGCCACCGGGGTCTCGGTCACCCCGACCTTCTCCTGGCAAGCGAGCGCCACGGTCAGCCCCTACCACTACTACGCCGCCGCGCTGTGGGACACCGTGAGCGGCGAGATCGCCTTCCTCACCAACAACCCGGTCATGGCCCTGGAAAACATCACCCAGTGGACCTGGAACCAGGACGGCAGCTTCAACGGAACCGCGTTTGAGACGCTGCAAAAGGGCCGATCCTACGAATGGCAACTCATCGAGGCCTACGCCCTTGACAACCCCGTCAACCCCACCGCGGTCTCGGTTGCCGCTGACGGCCTCGGCCTTTGGTTCCCCTACGGCGTCCCCTCGTCCGACCACTTCACCTTCACCACCGCACCCTAAGGAGGTCACGAATGCGAAAAATTCTCGTACTCCTCACCGGACTCCTCCTCCTGGCCGCCTGCTCCACCACTCCGAGCACGACCAGCTCAACTTCCCAAGGGTCGGGCCCCTCGATTCCGGCCCAGCCGGTGGCCATCACCGCCGACCACGTGCCGGACCAGATCGTCATCGGCTACCAAAACAGCGGCGACTTGCCTGAAATCCTCTCGGCGCTCGGCGGCGCCCGGGTGATCGACACCATCCCCGGGCTCAAGGCCGCCCTGGTCGAACTCCCAAGCGGGACCAGCGCATCCCAGGCGCTGGGCATCCTCCGGGCGAAGAAGCCCCGCGGGATGCGCTACGCCCAGCCGAACTTTAAACACCCCCTGCCCACGCCGCAGGGCACCGCGGTCACCGCCATCGGGACCGCCGCGGCCCAGGTGGGGCTGAACGACCCCCTCGAGGCCCAAAAGTGGGACCACGACGTGATGCAGGCCGCAGACGCGTGGGCCACCGATATGGATGGCCAGGGCACGACACCTGACGGCAGCGGGGTGGTCATCGGGGTCGTGGACACCGGCATCGACGGCCAGCATCCGGATCTGGCCGGAGCCTTCGTCAACGGTTGGGACGCCACCGGCTGCTTCTCACCGAGCGGCCTGATCCCGCCGGGGAGCGACGCCTCAACGGGTGAAATCCACGGCACCCACGTCGCCGGAATCGCAGCCGCGAGGGGCAATAACAACGAGGGTGTCGCCGGGGTGGCCTACAACGCTACCCTGATGGACATCAAGGTCTTCTGCGGTCCCTTCACCAGCGATTTCACCATCGCCCAGGGCGTGTGGGCCGCCATCACCGACGCTGACGGCGACGGCGTCGTTCCCGACATCCTGACCATGAGCCTCGGCGGCAAGGGCTACGGCCAGGTGGTTAAGGATGCGCTCGACTCGGCGCTCACCGGCTACGACGTGACCACCGGCCAGGCGCTCCCCGCCTACGACGACGGCACCGGGGGCGGCACGGCAGGGGACGGTATCCCCGACCGAACCGTCACCATCACCGTAGCCATGGGGAATTCGTTCCAAGACGAAGTCCAATACCCCGCGGGCTATCCGGGGATCATCGCCGTGGGGGCGACCAACGGCCAGGACCAAAAGGCCGACTTCTCGACCTCGGGCGGACACATCAGCGTGAGTGCCCCCGGCGTGGACATCCTCTCCACCTGGCCCCGCTGGACCGGCCAGTACTACTACCGCATCTCGGGCACCAGCATGGCCACGCCCGAGGTGTCGGGGGCGGTGGCGCTCATCAAGCAATTCCTCCCCGCGGCCACGCCGTACGAGGTTCGCCGCCTGCTGGAATCCACCGCCGACGACATCGGCCCCCCGGGCTTCGACCGGGGCACCGGCTGGGGTCGGATCAATCTGAAAAAGCTCGTCGATAAGGTCAAGGCCATCCTGGCGCAAACGGCCCAGACCGAAAAAGGCGGGGTGGCCAAGGTCACCGTAACCACCGAAAACGGTGGCGTACCTCTTCCGGCAGTCGACGTTCAGCTTTTGCAAAACGGCGAGGTGAAGTACCTGGCCAAGACCAACGATCTGGGCGAGGCCATTTTCGCCGATATTGCCCCCGGAACCTACGACGTCATGGTCTCCGGCCAGGACATTACCGACTTCAGCGCCATGGCCGCCTGGCCCTTCGAGCGGACCAGCTGGGATTCGGATGGCGATCCGAATAACGGCGTCACCCCGGGCACGCTCACCGTCAACGCGGGGAGCGACATCACGGCCCCGGATACCCTGACCGCGACCCTGAACTCCACGATGCAGGTGACCATCGAGTGGGCCGGGACCGGCGATCCCAACACGCCTAACGACCTCGACCTGGCCATCCTGGAAGCCGGTCTTGGGTGGAACACCCCCAAGGTAAGCAGCGGGCAACAGAACTCCCCATTCAATCAGGACGACGACGGCACCGGTACCACCGCCAGCGAGACCTACACCCTGCCCGCGAGCCACACCCCGAGCGAGGCCACCAGCTGGCCCTACATCGTGAGCGTAGACGCCACCAACGCGAGCCAGGACACGCAGATCACGATCACGGTCACCATGAACGGCATCACCAAACGGTTCGGCCCGATCCCCATCGCCAAGGGCAGCGACGTCAATACGAACCTCTCGGTCATCTACTCCGCCCTCTCCGGCGGCAACGCGGGCTTTACCAACCTCCTGACCGTCTACTGAGCCGATCCGCGCCAGGGAGCCCCCTGCTGTGGCACGACCATAGCAGGGGGCTCGCCCCACCAGGTGCCCGTATAATCGGTCTGTGCCCGAGGTGGTGGGCAAATACCAGGTCCTACGCGAAGGTCCGCTCAGAGGATTCGTGCGCACCCTCGAGGTCCAGGGTCCGAGCGGTCCCGGAAAGCTCTACTGGTTCGAGGTCCACGACCCTGAGTCACGCGCGGCCTTCTTCCGATATCGCAACGCCCTTAAAAAGCTTGAGCGCCTCGGCGTCTTACCGCAGGGCCTCGAGGTCAGCGCCAAGCCCGGCCGTTACTACGTTTTCTGGCCCCAGGGCCACGAAATCGTCCCCCCGAAGGGTCGGCGCGCTCGTCGCAAGCTGGCCGAGATCGAAAACGCGCTGGCCCCCCTTGGCTACGCGATCAACCCGGAAGCGGTCAGTCTCGTTGGCGGCCATCTCCAGATCCTCGATCTGGCGCCCGAACTCCAGGCCAGCCCCCCACGCCCGGCGACCGACCGGATCCCAAGAACCCGCAGCCTTTTCCGCTGGCTCCCGGGGCTGGTGCTCGGCCTCCTCGGCCTCGCCCTGGGCGCCATCGGCGTGGATCGCTACCTCAACCCTCCGATCTTCACCGTTCCCCAGATCACCGGACGCACGGTCCAGGAAGCGCTCAAAGCGCTCCGGGGAAAGGGGCTCGAGATCGTCTTCCAGGAAGAGAGCCGGCCGGAGCAGCCGGCGGGGACGGTCCTCGAAATCACTCCCCCGCCCGGCACCCAGATCAAGCCGGGCCGCAGAATCCGGCTCATTGTCAACCGACCCAAGGCGCATCGCGTCCCCGAGATCGTCGGACAGCGCCTCGCGGTCGCCAGCCAGCGCCTCGAGGCCGAAGGCTACCAGCTCGGGCGTGTGGTCCGAGCCTACGACGCCTCACCCGCAGGTACCGTGCTCGCGACACTGCCCCCGGTGGGGTTTGCCCTCCCGACCGGTCAGAGCGTCGATCTCCTCGTCTCCGAAGGCCCCCAAAAACCGCTCACCATGGTGCCGAAGCTCCAGGGCCTCCCGGCCAAAACCGCCGAAGCATTGGTCTCGATGGCCAAGCTCACGCTCGGGCGTGAGGAAAAGCTGCCGAGCCCCGAAGCCCCCGGCACCGTCATCGCCCAGACCCCCGAGCCGGGCACGGTGATCGAAGAGGGAACCCCGGTCACGCTCACCATCGCCGAAGCGGTCGAAGTTCTCAGGCCGAAAACGCTCCCCACGAACGGCGCCGCGCCCCAGACGCCAACCACACCGCCAACCTCACCCCCAACCTTGCCCCCGCCAGCCGAGCAGGGGCCGACGGTCCCCATCCGGCTGAGCCTGCCTCCAGGGCTGGAGGGCAAGCCCGTCCGCCTCACCGTGACCGACGACAACGGCACCCGGACCCTTTACGAAGGACCCACCCAAAAGGGCTGGAAGATCGAGGGCGAGGTCCCGGTCAAGGGCAAGGCGCTCTTTAAGCTCTACGTCGGCGACTTCCTCTATCAGCAATGGACCGCGACCCCGCAGGAAGGTGGGCCATGAACCAGCAGGGGATCCTCGACCAACTCCACCACGGCGACGCCTGGCGAATGTTCCGCATTCTGGCCGAGTTCGTCGACGGATTCGAGCTCCTCTCCGAGATCAAGGTGCCGCTGGTGAGCGTTTTCGGTTCGGCCCGGTTCGGCCCCGACCATCCCACCTACGAAATGGGCTACGAGCTCGGCAAGGCCCTGGTCGAAGCCGGCTACGGGGTGGTGACCGGCGGCGGGCCGGGCACCATGGAAGCGGTCAACCGCGGGGCCTTTGAAGCCGGCGGCGTCTCGGTCGGGCTCAACATCGAGCTCCCCCACGAACAGCACCCCAACCCCTACCAGACCCATGCCCTGACCTTCCGCTACTTCTTCGTGCGCAAGGTGATGTTCGTGCGTTACGCGGCAGGTTTCATCGTGCTCCCGGGCGGGCTGGGAACGCTCGACGAGCTCTCTGAAGTGCTGGTCCTGATCCAAACGCGAAAAGTCCACCACTTCCCGGTCGTCGCCCTCGGGGTCGACTACTGGCGGGGGCTCGCCGAGTGGATCCGGGAAACGATGGGCAAGGCCAAGGCCATCAGCCCGGGGGATGAGAACCTCTTCGCCCTGGTCGACTCGCCCCAGCAAGCCGTCGCCTACATTCAAAGCCACGAGCCCAATGTGGGGACTTGAGACGCCCTACTGGCAGGAAGGCCTCACCGTAGCCGGGATCGACGAAGTGGGGCGCGGTGCCCTGGCGGGGCCGGTGGCGGTGGGAGCGGTCGTGCTCCCCCCTGGCGATTACCCCTTCGAAGACTCCAAACGCCTCTCGCCACATGCCCGGGAGAGGATGGCCAAAGAGATCCGGCGCGTGGCCCTGGCCGCAGCCGTGGGCTGGGCCTCGAGCGCCGAGGTGGACCGGCTCGGCGTCCTGACCGCGACCCATCTGGCGGCGGCCAGAGCCCTCAAGCGGCTCGGGCTCGTTCCCCAACTGCTCATCACCGATTTCCTACGCCTCGAGGTGGACATCCCCCTCCTGGCACCGCCCAAGGCCGAACGCCTGAGCCCATCGGTGGCCGCGGCCTCGGTGCTGGCCAAGGTCTGCCGTGACCGGCTCATGGTTCACCTGGATGCCCGCTTCCCCGGTTACGGGTTCGCGCGCCACAAAGGCTACGCCACCCGGGAGCACAAGGCCGCCCTGGTACGGCTCGGCCCGACACCGCTCCACCGCAGGCGCTTTTCCCCCGTGCGCCAGGCACCGCTCTTTACGGCTCTGGAAGGGTCCGAAGGCCCCGGGCGGCCCGGGGATCCTCGCCGCCGGCGGTGAGCGAGATCAGGGCATGGGGTGTTCGAGCGCCAGCTGCCGCACGCGCTCGCGAATCGAATCGGAGGGCCCCTCGGTCAGCGCCCGATCCATGAGCTCGGCGACGAGCGGCATGTCTTCGGGAAGGAAGCCCCGGGTGGTGATCGCCGGGGTGCCGACGCGAATCCCGCTCGTGACCCGCGGGGGCTCGGGATCAAAGGGGATGGCGTTCTTGTTGACCGTGATCCCGACCGCATCAAGGCGCGCCTCAGCCTCCTTCCCGGTCAACCCCTTGGGACGAAGATCGACCAGGAAGAGGTGGTTGTCGGTGCCGCCGGAAACGATGCGATAGCCGCGCTCGGAAAGCGCCGCCGCCAGGGCCTTGGCGTTGTCGATGACGGTCCGGGAATAGGCCTTGAAAGCCGGCTGCAAAGCCTCGAAAAAGGCCACCGCCTTGCCCGCGATTACGTGCTCGAGGGGACCGCCCTGGATCCCGGGGAAGATCATCTTGTCGACCTTCTTCGCCACCTCGAGGTCATTGCCCAAAATCAGCCCGCCCCGGGGCCCCCTGAGCGTCTTATGGGTGGTCGAGGTCACCGCATGGGCGTGGGGCAGGGGGCTGGGGTGCAAACCGGTGGCCACGAGCCCGGCGATGTGGGCCATGTCGACCATGAGATAGGCCCCGACCTTGTCGGCGATGGCCCGGAAGCGCTCGAAATCGATCACCCGGGGGTAAGCGCTGGCCCCGGCGACGATCATCTTGGGCTCGTGGGCCAGGGCCAGGCGCTCGACCTCGTCGTAGTCGATGGTCTCGGTCTCACGGTCGACGCCGTAACTCACTACGTTGAAAAACTTCCCCGAAAAGTTCACCCGGGACCCGTGCGTCAGGTGGCCACCCGAGGCCAGGTCCATCCCCAAAATGGTGTCGCCGGGCTTTAACAGGGCGAAATACACCGCCATGTTGGCCTGTGAGCCGGAGTGGGGCTGGACGTTGGCCCACCTCGCATCGAACAGGGTCTTGGCCCGCTCGATGGCGAGGGTTTCCACCTCGTCGATGTACTCACAGCCCCCGTAGTAGCGCCTGCCCGGGTAGCCCTCGGCGTACTTGTTGGTCAGGACGCTCCCCACCGCTTCCCGCACCTGCGGGCTGACGAAGTTCTCGCTGGCGATGAGCTCGAGCCCCTCGGCCTGGCGCCGCGCCTCGGCGGCAATCCACTGGAATACCTCCTGGTCGCGTGGATACATGCCATTATGGTAAGGGATGCCCAGGGTCAATCTGTACGCCACGCTCCGCGATCTCACGGGAGAAAAGAGCCTCAACGTCAGCGGGGGCACGGTGAAGGAGGTCATCGAAGCACTCGCCGCGCGCTGGCCCGTGATCAAAGCTGAACTCCTCGAGGGCGACGAGGTGGCCGACGGTTACTCGGTGTTCATCAACGGCCGCGACGTGCGTTACCTCGAGGGCCTTCAAAGCCCGGTCGCCGAGGACGACGTCATCGACATCTTCCCCCCCGTCGCCGGCGGCGGCAGGTTCAGCACCGTCTTCGGGGGCGTCAGCCCCCAGCAATTCCAGGGCTACCTGAAAAAGTGGGGCGCGACCCCCGGCGAAGACGGCTGGTGGACGCTCTCCGGCGCTCGGGTTCGCTACTGGGAAGAACCGCCGACCCAGGTCGGTTCCTGGCTGGTGGCCAAGCTCGGGGTCGAGGTCGAAGGGGATGAAGCCGAGCGCTGGTGGAAGAAGATCACTCTGGCCTGCATGCGCGGTGGAGGTTAGCCGTGGGCACGGAGGAAGACGCCGGCGAAGTCACGATCGTCCCCTGCGCGTCCGAGTCGCTCATCGCCGAAAAGAAGCTCCACCCCGAGATCAACGTCTTCCGCCCGCCGGACCGCCAGCACGAGGCGCTCACCGGCATCGCCAAGAGCCCCGACGGGTGCGTCAGCATCGCCTACGTCGACGACACCATCGTCGGATACGCCGCCTTCCACCGCCCCGACGCTTTTGAGCGCTGGGGGAAGGACAAAACCGGTGGCATCTACGAGCTCGGCGCGGTGGAGGTGGCCCCTTCGTGGCGGGGCCGGGGTATTGCCAAGCGACTGCTCGAGGCCAGCTTCAAAACCGGCCGCTTCGACGACAAAATCGTTATCGCCACCCTCTACTACTGGCACTACGATCTGGAGCGAAGCGGCATGACCGCGTTCGCCTACCGCGACCTGCTCAAATCGCTCTACAGTTCTGTGGGGTTCGAAACCTTCTCCACCGACGATCCGGACATCTTCGCCCACGCTGAAAACCTGCTCATGGCCCGGATCGGCCCCAAAACCCCGGCGAAGGTGAAGCAAAGCTTCGACCGTCTGCGCTTCGGCGCCGAGGACGCGCCCTGGGGCTTCATCTGAACGCCCCGTCGGCGCCTAACCAGGGGCCAAACGCCAAAACGGATCGACCTGACCGGCCTCGAGCCGGTGCCGGGCCCGGGGGAGCGCGTCGGCCACCTCGGAGGCCAATAGGCCGATCGTTCCCACCAGGTCCCCCGCGAGCCCGTGCAGGAACACCCCGAGCTTCGCGGCCTCGAACGGACCGAGCCCCGCGGCCAAAAAGGCGGCGATCACACCCGAGAGCACATCCCCCATCCCCCCGCTGGCCATGGCCGGGTTGCCGGTGGTGCTGACCGCGATCTGGTCGCCGTAGGCGATCACGGTCGGCCCGCCCTTGAGGACGAAGACATGCGGATACCGCCCGGCCAGGGCCCGGGCCGCGAACAGGGGGTCGGCAGCGATTTCGGCCGGGGACATCTCCAAAAGCCTCGACGCCTCGCCCGGGTGCGGGGTTACCACCACGGGCCGACCTCGCTCCGCATAGGCCGCCAGCACTTCGCCGTGAATGCTGTCGGCATCGATCACCGTGGGGAGCCCGAGTTCGAGCACCGCGCGCGCCGCCGACACCCCCAAAGGCCCGCTCCCCATGCCCACCGCCACTGAATCGGCCCGGAAAGGGGGCAGGGCATCGCCGCGCCACTCAGCGACCGGCAGCCGCACCGCCTCCACCAGTGGCATCACCGGCGCGCCCCCGGGATAGGCCACGCCCACCAGGCCAGCCCCGGCCCGGTAGGCGCCCCTCGCCGCCAGCGCGAGGGCACCGGGATAGGTCCGGTAACCCCCAGCCAGCAGCACACGCCCCACGCTACCCTTGTGGGCGTTGCCCGAACGCCTGGGAAGGAGCGAGCGCATCGCCTCGGGAAGGATGAGCTCCGGCGCATCCGCCGCCGCCTCGTAGGCGGAGTCGGGCATGGCGATCCCCGCCAGCCACACCTCCCCGCACGCCTCGCGGTGGGGATAGAAGAGGTGCTCACTTTTCAGCCCCGCGAGCGCCACCGTGACCCGGGCTCGAATGTGGGGGTGATAGGGCAACCCCGAGGGGAGATCCACGCTCACCACCGGAAGGCCGCTCGCGTTGACCCGCTCGACGAGCTCCGCCCACCGACCGGCGAGGGGCCGGGTGAGACCGGTGCCAAAGAGGGCGTCGACCACCACGTCGAAACCCGCCGGCGTCCACTCTTCGACCGGCTCGGGCTCGACCCCCGCGACCACGAGCGCCGAGTGCATGACGTGCGCGTCGCCCGCTTTCACCTCCGACGGCGCGAAAACGGCGACCTCGTGCCCGAAGGCCTTGAGCCACCGCGCGGCGACGAACCCGTCGCCACCGTTGTTGCCCTTGCCCGAGAGCACACAGACCCGGGCGCCGGGGTAGCGCCGCCCGACCACCTCGGCCACCGCCCGCCCCGCCGCTTCCATCAGCAGCAGGGTGGGATATCCGAGCGCCCGTGCCCGCTCGTCGACCGCCCGCATTGCATCCGCGCTGTAGAGCCTCATGCGCCTCGCCTCCCGCTTCCCCGCGCCAGGCCCTCGAGGGTCGCGAGTGCTTCCTGTACCCCCAAAACGATGATCTGATCCCCAGACCGCAAGACGAAATCCGCCGCCGGGTTGACCACCGGCACCCCATCGCGGATCACCACCAGCACCGTGGCCTGGTGCTGTTTGCGGATCTCGAGATCGGCAAGGCTCTTCCCATCCATCACGCTGCCCGCTTCCACGCGCAAATCCTCAATGGAGAGCGGCGCGCCGCCCCGACGCAAGGTGGTCTCCAGAAAGTCCACCACCGCCGGGCGCACGACCAGGTTCGCGAGTCGCCGCCCGCCCACGGCATAGGGGTCGATGACCCGGTCCGCCCCAGCACGCAACATCTTCGTCCTCACCGAATCGTCCTCGGTGCGGGCGACGATGAAGAGCTTTGGATTCAGGCTGCGCGCCGAGAGCACCACGAACAGGTTGGTGGCATCGACGCCGGTGGTCACGATCAAACCGTGGGCCCGTTCCACGCCGGATTTTTTGAGGACCTCGTCGTCGGTGGCGTCGCCCTCGAGCACGAGCGCCCCGTCGTGCATGGCCCGGGCAACGCGATCGGGATCGCGCTCGACGACCACGAAACCAACCCGGCTGTCCTTGAGCTGCTCGGCGGCCTGCCGGCCAACGCGGCCGTAACCGACCACGATCACGTGGTCCCGCATACGCTCGATGGCCCGCTCCATACGAACCAGCCTACGCCGGGTGGCGCTCATTTCGACCACATAGTCCATGAAAACGCCCAGCACGTAGAACAGGGTGGCGATGCCGGAGGTTCCCACGGCCATGGTGAAGACGCGCTCAAGCGGCGTCTTCACCGGCAGCACCTCGGTGTAGCCGATGGTGGTGGTGGTGATGAAGACCATATAGAGGGCGTCGAGCAACGTCGCCCCCTCGTTTCGCCAAAGCCACCAGTAGCCGCCGGTGCCGATGAGGAAGATCGCGCCCAGGATGAAAAGCGGCAGCGCCAGACGCTGTTCCAGGGTTTTGGCCGACGGGCGAGGCATGCCTTCCCTAGGATAAGGAACGTGGAAGGACTCGAGGAAGCCAAGGCCCGAATCGAGCAGGCCAGTCGGGTCGCGGGGCTGACCGGGGCGGGCATCAGCGCCCCTTCAGGGATCCCCACCTTTCGCGACCCCGGCGGGCTGTGGCAGAACTTTCGCCTCGAAGACTACGCCACCCCCGAGGGGTTTGCCAGAAACCCGGAGGAGGTCTGGCGCTGGTACGCCTGGCGCTATGCCAGGGTGCAGCAGGCGACGCCCAACCCCGCCCACCACCTGCTGGCCGAGCTCGAGGCCGAAAAGGGCGAGGGGTTCCTCCTCGTCACCCAGAACGTCGACGGCCTGCACCAGCGGGCGGGCTCAAAACGCGTGGTCGAGCTCCACGGCAGCATCCTCCGCGCCCGCTGCACCCGATGCGGCCACACCGAGCCGCTGCCGCCACCGGAAAGCTTCGAGCCCCCGCCCCGCTGCTCCCACTGCGGTGCCCTGATGCGCCCCGACGTGGTGTGGTTCGGCGAGCTCTTGCCGGCCGGAGCCCTGGAAAAGGCCCAGGCCGCATTTCTCCACGCCGAGGTGGCGCTGGTGATCGGCACCTCGGCCCTGGTTGAGCCCGCCGCCTCGCTGGGGCGGCTTGCCAAAATGGCCGGGGGTTACCTGATCGAAATCAACCCGGAACCTACCCCCCTGACGCCGGTCGCCGACCTCTCGCTCAGGGAAGGCGCGGTCGAGGGCCTGGCGCGCCTCCTCAAGCCCCAGACCTAAGGACGCGCCCGCGAGCTTTTCAGCATACCGATGCGAGATTGCCTTGTCGGAGCGGCAGAAAGCCTCGGGCAACCACCTAATCGCCGGACTTTTTGCGCCCGCGCCAGGTGAGCTTGAAGGGGACCCGGGAAAACCCGAGGTCGCTGCGGATTCGGTTTTTGATGTAGTTTTCAAAGGCCCGGGTTACGAACTCGGGGTAATTGACGAAGAAGACGAACGTCGGCGGAGCCACCTGGACCTGGGTGGCGTAGAAGATCTTGAGCGACCGGCCGCGGAAGTTGGGCATCCGGGTCCTGAGGCACCAGACCTGAACCATGCGGTTGAGGTCGCTGGTCTCGACCCGCTGGTGGGCCTCCTCGTAGAGCTGGACCGCCTCGCTCAGAATTCGGGTGAGGTTTTCACCGGTCTTGGCGGACACGAAAACCATCGGCAGGTGCTGCAGGTGGGCGAGCTTTTCCCGGATCGCCCGGCGCACGCCTCGCCGCTCGTCCCTTGGGACCAGGTCCCACTTGGTCACCACCAGGATGACCGGACGCCCGGCCTCGAGGGCCTCATTCGCCATCTTCAGCTCGCGGTCGCCGAGCTCGAAGGGATCGACCACCAAAGCCACGACGTCGGCCTCACGCATCACCCGCTGGGCCCGCAGGATGGCGAACCACTCCACCGCTGTCTCCGGGCGCTTGCGGATGCCGGCGGTATCGACCAGACGAAACCGGCGACCGCCGAAGTCGAACTCGACATCGATCGCATCGCGCGTGGTTCCCGCCTGTTCGGAGACGATCACCCGCTCCTCGCCGAGGAGCGCGTTCAAGAGCGAGGACTTGCCCGCGTTCGGCCGGCCGATGATGGCCAGCTTCAAGGGCTCGACTTCGCCTTCGTCAGGATCTTGGTACACGGGAAGCGTGGCCCAGATGCGCTCGATCAGCTCGTCAAAACCCCGGCGGTGTTCAGCCGAGGTCGGGATCGGGTCGCCAAACCCCAACCCGTAGAGCTCGCCCAGATAGAGCTCATGCTTGGGATCGTCGATCTTGGTGGCCACCAGCAAAACCGGTTTCTTCTTTTTTCGCAGGTAATCGGCGACCTCGTAGTCGGCCTGGGCCAGCTCGGCCCGGCCATCGACCAAGAAGAGCACCAGGTCGGCGTCCTCGAGGGCCCGGTCGACCTTCTCGCGAATCTTTTCTTCCCAGGCATCGCCAGACCACACCCCCCCGGTATCCACCAGCCGGAACCGCCCGGTATCGGTCTCCACCACGGCTTCCTTGAGATCCCGCGTCACACCGGGTTCGTCCGCAACCACAGCGTCGCGGCGGCCGACGAGGCGGTTATAAAGGCTCGATTTGCCCACGTTGGGGCGGCCGACGATGACAACTTTCTTCATGCTGCAAAACTCCTCTCCCCATCAGACCCCGCGGGTCCCCCGGGGTGTGCCAAGCCGGCATTATACCCGATAGTATAGGCAAATCCCAGTTGACGCGTCCTTCCCCCATGGCTAATATGTGGGGTGCGGTCTTTGGCCGCAGCGAGGCGGTGTAGCTCAGTTGGTTAGAGCACGCGACTCATAATCGCGGCGTCGGCGGTTCGAGTCCGCCCACCGCCACCAGAAAAAGCCCGTGATGATGGGTAAAATGGCGAAGGGCCCCGCGCAGGGCCCTTTCTCTTTGACATCTAAATGACAGCTAACGCCGGATCTGCCTGGAGTCCTTATCGCCGTGACCCCAGGGAAAGGTTGGCCCAGATCAGCCCGGCATCGGCGCCTTGCGTCAATCCTGGCCACCGGCGTGGGGCCTGTAAGGGCAAGGTCGTGACCAGGGGTCGCGGCGATTCACACCGCGCTACTCCGCATCCTCCAGTGTTCGATCAGCGGCCTCGAGGAGCAACCCTGCGTGCGTCGCGAGGTGGCTCAACGAAGCATAGAGCTCGCCCTCTAAGTCGATACGGCAGGGGTCGGAATGTCCATGTCCTTCAGCTGTCTGACCAGGCTAACGTAGCGTTCGGCCTCTTTGGCAAGCTCTTCCCAGAGCCTGTTGAACGCGACGCCCGTGCCCCTTTCGATGGGGAATTCCTCCCTGCGCCGCGAAACTTCTTTCCTGGCCATCCCCGACACCTCGCTATTCCCGACCCCCCTGTATCGACGGTCCCTCAAAGCCGAACTCCGAGGCTTATTCACGCCTCTCCATTCCGACATACCCTTCACCGTAGTCCCACCCCCAGAGTCGGGTCAATCACCCGTTAACCCGCCGCCGTTCGCCCCGGACGGGAAGGCTGAAGGCGAGGGCCTCACATCCCACCTACGAATCCCTCGGCCGCTCCAGAACCTGGGCCTGGAACCACAGTGCGGTCTGACGCATGCCTTCTTCGAATGAAAGCCGGGGGCGCCAGCCGACGCGCTCCAGCTTCGCGGCATCGAGCACGCTCCTTTGCAAATCGCCGGGGCGGGGCGGGGCGAAGCGGATCTCCGGCTTGACCTCGAGGACCTGCGCGATGGTCCAGAGGACCTCCTCGGTGGTGTGCCCCTCGCCGGTGCCCACGTTATACACCCCATCAAGCCCCCTATCGATCACCAGGAGGTTCGCCGCCACCACGTCGCTCACGTGGATGTAGTCGCGAACGCCCCCCGAATCCCCGACCTCCTCGCGGGCAAAAAGCACGACCGGCTCACCGCGGAGCAAGCGGTGCGAAAAAATCGCCACCACGCCTGCCTCGCCATGGGGGTTTTGCCGTGGACCGTAGACATTGGCGTAGCGCAGGCTGGTGTAAGGCAGCTGGAAGTTTTGCCAGAAGGCCTCGAGGTGATACTCGAACCCGGCTTTATCGGCGGCATAAGGGCTTTTAGGGCGCGCCGGCCAGTCCTCCGTCGCCCGCTCTTCCTCGGGGACCTCGCCGTAGATCGCCCCGCCGGTCGAAGCGAAGACGAAGCGCTGGACGCCGGCCTCACGCGCGGCCTCGAGCACATTCAGCCCACCCATCAGGTTGACCTCGGCATCCAAGTAGGGCTCGCGAACGCTGACCGAGACCGAGGCCTGGGCCGCCTGGTGGAACACGAAGTCGGGCCGGAACGCCTTAAAAACCTCGAAGACGGCCCTCCGGTCCCGGATATCGAGGGCCACGAACTCGGCCTGGGGGGCGACGTTTTCCCGCCGCCCGCTCGACAGATCGTCGATGGCCATCACCTCAAAACCCCGGTCGAGCAAGGCATCGACGAGATGGCTGCCGATGAAACCGGCCCCTCCTGTCACGATCGCACGCATGGGGCTATTGTACGCTCGTCGCCGAGCCCCGGGATTCGCAGCTGACCGTGATCACCCAAGCACGCCGATTTCCTTCAAAATGACCCAGGCATAGGCCGGTCCCTGATCGGCAATATGGGCCTTATAGTCAGTCGGACCCTTGAGCTCGCCACCCTCGGCAACGAACCGCGCCGCTCTTTCCAGATTGCTGCGAGCGATCGTGTAGGTGTTGCCGCTGCCCTCCGGCCGAACGCTCACGCTTTTTTCGGTCACCCTCACCACCGTGAAGGGTTTTCCACTCTTGGTGAGGAGGCGCTTTCCCGCCAGGCGCTCGACGCGCCCCCAGTCCAGCCTGCGGGCGGGAAAAGCCAGCACCCCCACCACCAGCCGCCCCGGCCCGTGCACGCCCTTGACCATGATCTGGCCGATATCGGCCGACTTGCTGGGCCCCGAGTGCAACCCGAGCGCTGCCACGCCTTCGCCCCTCACCGCCCGCAGGGCGGCAAGGAGCGTGGGGTAGAGCACCCCGGCCTCGACCCACACCAACTGGGTGGGCACGAGCAGCTGTCCGCGACGGCCTTCCCTCGAGGCCAACACCACGCTGCCCGTCTCCGCCACCGCGGCGATGGCGTAGCTCACGCCGAGCTCCGCGACCTCGGGCTCCGCCTCCGGCAAATCCGGCCGGAGCCGCTCGGGTACCCGCGGGCTCACCCAGGCCCGGTCGAAGGGCTTTGCGAACTCGGATAGCCAGCCCCGTGCCTCTTGCGGGCTGCCAAACCGCACCACCTCGGCCCCGGCACGTTCCAGGCGGAGGGCGAAATTCTGGTACGCCTCTTCCCACGCCACCTCTGCCGGCTCGGGCACGTCGGGCAGCTGCAGCGCCGGACGGTCGGCGAGGGCGGTCCTGATGCGTTCAAGGATTCGCGTTCTTACGCTCATCTTCGAGTTCCTCCCAGAGCTCGTGAAAGGGTCTCGGGCTCGGGGTCAGGCCGGCCCGGTAACGGGTCCAGGCCCGAACCACCGGCAGACGCTCGCTGCCCAGGGCCGAAGGCAAAAGCCGGAGGGCTTTTGAGGCCAAACGGTAAGCACCGGGCCTGCGCATGGTCTCGGCGTAGGCCTTGATGAGCTGCGGCTCGGCCGGCGCCGCAAGCCCCGAATCCACCGCACGATGCCGCCAGGTCAGGATGAGCTTTGGGATTGGGATCTTCACCGGGCACACCTCCCCGCAGGCCCCACAGAGCGTGCTGGCGTTATAGAGAGGATAGGCGCCCTCAACGCCGAGGAAATGCGGCGCCAGGATCTCGCCGATCGGACCCGAGTAGACAAAGCCGTAGGGATGCCCGCCCATTTGACGGTAGACCGGACACACGTTGAGGCAGGCTCCGCAGCGGATGCAGCGGAGAACCTCCCAAGCTTCATCGTCGGCGAGGGCCGCGGTCCGCCCGTTGTCGACAAGCACCACGTAGAGCGCCTCGGGACCATCGGGATCATCCTTCTTCGGCCCCTGGATCAGGCTGACGAAGGTGCCGATCGGCTGGCCGGTCGCCGCCCGGGCCAAAAGTTGCAGGAAGATCGCCAGGTCGTCGAAACGGGGCAGGAGCTTTTCAATACCGACAAAAGCAACGTGGACCTTGGGCACGCTGGTGGTGAGGCGGATGTTTCCCTCGTTCTCGACCAGGGCGATGGTGCCGGTTTCAGCCACCAGGAAGTTGGCCCCGGAAATGCCGAGCTCGGCCGTCAAAAACCGCTCCCGCAAGAACTCGCGCGCTGCCCTAGCCAGCACCTCGGGCTCGGCGTCGGGGGGCGTTCCCAGATGCACGTGGAAAAGCCTTCGCACCTGGTCCAAGCTCTTGTGGATGGCCGGACCGACGATGTGCGACGGCGGCTCGCCCGCCAGCTGGATGATGAACTCGCCGAGGTCGGTCTCGTAGACCTCGAGGCCCCGAGCCTCGAGGAAGGCGTTGACCCCGAGCTCCTCGGTGAGCATGCTCTTGGCCTTGACCACCCGGCGAACGCCGTGGCGCTCGACGATCTCGGCCAGGATGCGGTGCGCGTCCTCCGGGCCGTCGGCCCAAAGCACCTCGGCACCGTTTTCCTTGAGCCGGGCCTCGGCCGCCTCGAGGTAATCGGCGAGACGGGAAAGGAGGTGCGCCTTCACGTCGCGGGCGTAGTCGCGCCAGGCCTCAGCGGGGACCTCGGCGTAGGCCTTGGCCCGGTTTTGGTCGAAATGCAGCGTTGCCCGGTAGACCGATTCCCGCACCTCGGGATGGTCCTCGATGAGGCTGGCCGAGGCGCGTGGGAAGTCGCTGATCCGAAGTTCGATCTTCTCAGGCATGGCTCGCCGCCTCCGTTTGCCCCGCGCCTTCTTGGCCCTGGCGCGCTTCCCAAAGCAGCTCCGCCAGGTGGCGCACCGGCATCCGCATGCCCCGGCGTGCCATGCGCCCGGCCAAGTGCATCAAACACCCGGCGTCGGTGCTCACCACCGCCTCGGCCTCGGGCAGGCCGTCGAGCTTGCGGTCGGCCATGGCCACGCTCACCACCGGCATCTTGACCGAGAAAAGACCGCCAAAACCGCAACACTCGCGATCCTCAGCCCAAGGGACGATCTCCGCGCCGGCGTTCTTCAAAAGCCTGACCGGCTCGTCCTCCACCCCAAGCTCCCGCAGGGCATGGCAGCCGTAGTGGTAGGCCAGACGCCGGCCCAAAAGCCCCTGCCCCAGGGCCTCCACGCCCAGCACCCGGACGATGAACTGGCTGAGCTCGTAGGTGCGGGCCGAAAGGGCCATGGCTTTTCGCGAAGCCGGCCCCCGCCCTTTGAAGAGCTCGGGGTAGTGAACCCGCAGCATCGAGGCGCAGGAGCCCGACGGCAGCACCACGTAGTCGTAATCCTCGAAGACCTCGAGGGTATGCAGGGCCATCGCCCGGGCCTCGTGCCAGTGTCCGGCGTTAAAGGCGGGCTGGCCGCAGCAGGTCTGCCCGCGGGGAAACTCCACCTCGACCCCGAGCGAACGCAAGAGGCGGACGCTGGCCACCCCCGCTTGAGCGAAGAACTGATCCACGAGACAGGTCACGAACAGTGCCACACGCATGGTTTAGCGAGATTATACCCCGCACAGTTTTCGGAACCGAAAGCCATCTGGTTTTGTTTTGCCGCTTTTCGGCCCGACTTGGTTGACGAACCGTAAGCCAAGGGGGTATCCTGAATCCCGGCATCACAAAGGAGGGGAGTATGCGCAAGTTCCTGGTGGCACTTCTTTTGGCGGGTCTCTTCGGCATGGCCGCGGCCCAGCGGATCGTCGTCGTGACGCACGGGCAGGCGGCGGATCCATTCTGGTCCGTGGTCAAAAACGGCGTGGACCTCGCGGCCAAGGAGCTCGGCGTCAAGGTCGAATACCGCGCCCCCGAAACCTTCGACATGGTGCAGATGGGCCAGCTGATCGACGCCGCGATCGCTTCGAAGCCCGACGGGCTCGTGGTCTCGATCCCCGACGCTGACGCCCTCGGACCCCACATCAAGGCCGCCGTCGAAGCCGGCATCCCGGTGATCTCCATCAACTCGGGCGCCGACGTGTTCAAAAAGTTCGGGGTCATGATGCACGTTGGCCAGGAGGAGTACATCGCCGGTAAGGGCGGCGGAGAAAAGATGCGTGCCATGGGGGTGAAGAAGGCCGTCTGCGTCAACCACGAGGTCGGGAACGTCGCGCTCGACCAGCGTTGCCAGGGCTTCAAGGACGGTCTCGGCCCCGGCGCCAGCGTCGACGTGCTCTCGGTCCCCACCGACTTCACCGAGGTGCGAAACGCGATTCTCTCTTACCTCCAGCGCAACCCCGACATCCAGGGGATCCTGACCCTCGGCCCGGTTGGTGCCGAGCCCACGCTGCAGGCGTTGGAAGAAGCCGGCAAAATCGGCTCGGTCACCTTTGGCACCTTCGACCTCTCCCCAGCGGTACTCAAGGCTCTGAGCGAGGGCAAAATGGCGTTCGCTATCGACCAGCAGCAGTTCCTGCAAGGGTATTTGCCCATCGTCTTCCTCACCAACTACATCCGCTACGGGCTCTTCCCGGCCAACGACGTGGTCCTCACCGGTCCGGGTTTCGTCATCCCCAAGAACGCGGCCCAGGTGATCGACCTTTCGAAGAAGGGCATTCGCTAAACAGGCCCCGGGGCGGGGGATCCCCCGCCCCGCTTCCCACCTCGAAACGCTCATGGAACACGACACCCGCCTGCGGAAAGTCAGCCCGGTGCGCGCCCTGATGGCCCGCCCCGAATTCGGCTCCCTGGCCGGGGTGATCCTGGTCTTCGCCTTTTTCGCGGTGGTGGCCGGTGACCGGGGGTTTTTAAGCGCTCGCGGCACCCTCAACTACCTCGAGGTCGCCGCCCAGCTCGGTCTCCTGGCCGCATCGGTCAGCCTGCTCATGATCGCCGGAGAGTTCGATCTGTCGGTGGGCTCGATGATCGGCGCCGCCGGGATGGCGATGGCCATCCCGGTTGCCATATGGGGATGGCCGATGTGGGCTGGGATTCTCCTCGCCTTCGTCCTGGCCGCGCTCGTCGGTTATGCCAACGGCTACCTGGTCATGCGCACGGGACTCCCCTCGTTCATCGTGACCCTGGCCTCGCTCTTCATCCTCCGGGGCGCCACGCTTGGCTTCACGCGCATGATCACCAGCCGGACCCGGGTCTCCGGCCTCCACAGCTACGCCCAAGGGGATCCCCTGGCGGGGATTTTCTCCGGCGACCCCCTGGGAATCCCGATCTCGGTCTGGTGGTGGATCCTCATCACCCTGCTCGCCAGCTTCATCCTGACCAAAACGCCCTTTGGCAACTGGATCTTCGGCGTTGGCGGCGACGCCAGGGCCTCCCACGCGGTGGGCGTCCCGGTGGCCCGCGTGAAGATCATCCTCTTCATGGCCACCGCGATGAGCGCGGCACTGCTCGCGGTCATTCAGGTCCTCGACACCGGCAGCGCCGATGTATTGCGGGGTGAACTCAAGGAGCTCGAGGCCATCGCCGCCGCGGTCATCGGGGGCAACCTCCTCACCGGGGGCTACGGCTCGGTGATCGGGGGCAGTCTCGGCGCGCTGCTGCTCGGGATGGTCAAACAGGGCATCTTCTTCACCGGCATCAACACCGACTGGTTCAAGGTCTTCTTGGGCAGCCTGCTCCTCGCCGCGGTGCTCCTGAACGACCTCCTGAGGAAAAAGGCCCTGGAGGCTCCGAAATGACGCCGCTCATCGAGGCCAAAAACATCAGCAAGTACTTCGGGCCGGTGGTGGCGCTCAAAGACATCTCGCTGAAAGTCCACGCCGGCGAGGTGCACTGTCTCCTCGGCGACAACGGTGCCGGAAAGAGCACCCTCATCAAGATCCTCTCCGGCGTGTTCCCGCCTGACGAGGGCGAGCTCTTCGTCGAAGGCCGCCCGGTCCGCTTCGAAAGCCCGCGTCAGGCCATGGACCTCGGCATCGCCACCGTCTACCAGGACCTGGCCATGATCCCCCTCATGAGCATCGTGCGGAATTTCTTCCTCGGACGCGAACCCACGGTGGGTTTCGGGCCTTTTCGTCGCTTCGACCTCACCACCGCCGAAAAAATCGCCACCGAGGAACTCAAAAAGATCGGCATCGACGTCCGCGACGTGCACCAGGCGGTCGGCACCCTCTCCGGCGGCGAGCGCCAATCGGTGGCCATCGCCCGGGCCGTCCACTTCGGGGCCAGGGTCCTGATCCTCGACGAGCCCACGAGCGCCCTCGGCGTCAAGGAGGCGGCGGTCGTCCTCCGCTACGTGATCGAGGCCAAACGAAGGGGCGTCGGCGTGGTCTTCATTACCCACAACGTGCACCACGCCTGGGCCGTCGGCGACGTGTTCACCCTGCTGAACCGAGGGCAAAGCTACGGCACCTTCCGAAAGGAGGAAACGAGCCGGGAGGAAGTCCTGCAAATGATGGCTGGCGGCGAGGAGCTGGCCAGCCTCGAGGTCGAGCTCGAGGAAATCGCCCGCAACCAAGGGAGGAACCCATGAACAGCGAACGACTCACGGTGGCACAGGCGCTGGTCCGATTCCTGGCAGCGCAATACGTTGAGCGTGACGGACACACCACCCGACTCCTCGAGGACGTCTGGGGCATCTTCGGCCACGGCCAGGTGGCGGGGCTCGGGATCGCCCTGGCCGAGGCGCCCCAGCGCCTCCGCTACCTGCGGCCCCAAAACGAGCAGGCTGCGGTACACGCGGCCGTGGCCTACGCCAAGCACCACCGGCGGCTCCGGGTCCAGGCGGTCACCACCTCGATCGGACCGGGCGCGACCAACATGCTCACCGGGGCGGCAACGGCGACCGTCAACCGGCTGCCGGTGTTGCTCCTTCCCTCCGATTACTTCGCAAACCGCATCCCCGACCCCGTTTTGCAGCAACTCGAGCACCCGATCTCGCACGACGCCAGCGTCAACGACGCCTTCCGCGCGGTGAGCCGCTTCTTCGACCGCATCAGCCGCCCCGAGCAACTGCTCGCCGCCCTCCCCGAGGCCATGCGGGTGCTCACCGACCCCGTCGAGACCGGGGCGGTGACGCTGGCCCTGCCCGAAGACGTGCAGGCCGAGGCCTACGACTGGCCCCAGGCGTTTTTCCTGCCCCGGGTCTGGCACCTGCGCCGGCCGCCCCCCGAAGCGGCGCGGATCGGGTCGGCGGCGGCGCTCATCCGGCGGGCCAAACGCCCCCTCATCGTCACCGGCGGGGGCACGCGCTACGCCGAGGCCGAGGCCGCCCTCAAGGCCTTCGCCGAGGCCTTTGGCATCCCGGTCGCTGAAACCCAGGCCGGCAAGGGCGCCCTGCCCTGGAACCACCCGATGAACGTCGGGCCGGTTGGCGCCAACGGCGGGCTCGCCGCCAACCGTCTGGCCAAAACCGCCGACCTGATCATCGCGGTGGGGACCCGGCTCGGCGACTTCGCCACCGCTTCCAAGACCGCCTTTGAAAACCCGGATCTCAAGGTGATCGGCATCAACGTGGCCCCCTTCGACGCGACGAAGCTCTCGGGGCTCGCCATCGTGGCCGACGCCCGCGAGGCCCTGCTCGCGCTCAAGGCAGCCCTCGAGGCCCAAGACTACCCCGGCACCGGGCCCGAGTACCGCCGCGAGGTGCAAAAGCTCAAAGCGCTTTGGGACGCCGAGGTGGAGCGCCTGACCGCGCCGGGCGGGGAACGCCTGAGCCAGGCCCAGGTCATCGGCATCGCCAACCGCGTCTTCGGCCCCAAAGCCACGGTCGTCGCCGCCGCGGGGAGCCTGCCTGGCGACCTCCTCAAGCTCTGGCGCACCGAAGACCCCCTCGGCTACCACCTGGAGTACGGCTACTCGACCATGGGCTACGAGATCGCCGCCGGGCTCGGGGTCAAGATGGCCGAGCCCGAGCGCGACGTGCTGGTGATGGTCGGCGACGGCAGCTACCTCATGATGAACTCGGAGATCGTCACCGCCGTGGCCGAGGGCATCCCCTTCACCATCCTCCTGGTCAACAACTTCGGCTTCCAGTCGATCCACGGGCTCCAGCGCTCGGTCGGCAGCCCCTCCTTTGGCAACGAGCTCCGCAAGCGCAACCCAGAAACCGGACTGCTCGACGGCGAAGTGGTGGCGGTCGACTTCGCCGCCCACGCCAGGGCCTTGGGCGCCAAGGCCTTCAAAGTGCGCGACGCGGCCTCGCTCGAGGCCGCCCTCGAGGCGGCCAAAACCAGCCGGCAGGTGACCCTCATCGAGGCCATCGTCGACCCCGAAGAGCGCGTCCCGAACTTCGAAGGCTGGTGGGACGTTCCCGTCCCCCAGGAGAGCGCTTTCGAAAGCGTGCGGCGGGCCAGGGCCGAATACGAGGCCCGGCAGAGGAAGCAGCGCCGCGTTTTCCCACCCACGGAGGCAAGATGAAGATCGCCACCTCACCCATCAACTGGAACAACGAAGACGTGCCGCTCTACCGGCCCTGGGTGCCCTACCCCCAGATCCTCGACGAGATCAAACAGGCCGGCTACACCGCCACCGAGTGGTCCAGAAGCCTCCCCGAAGACGTCGAACGCTTAAAGCGCGACCTCACCGGGCGTGGCCTGGCGATGGTGGGGGCGTTCGTGGGCCTTGAGCTCCGGAACCCCCAAAAACGCGAGGCCGAGATCGCCCGCGCCCTGGAAAAGGCTGCCTTCCTCCGGTCCCTCGGCGCCCGGCACCTGGTGGTCGCCGACGCCGGCGACGACACCCGGCGCGCCGTCGCCGGTCATGCCGGACCGGAGCACTTCCTCTCCGAGGCGGGCTGGAAAAGCCTCACCGCCGGACTCAACGCGCTCGGCGAAAAACTCAAGGCCATGGACACCGAGCTCGTCTTCCACAACCACGTCGGCACCTACGTGGAAACCGGCCCCGAGATCGTCCGCCTGCTCGAGGAAACCGACCCCCATCTCGTGGGCTGGTGCCTCGACACCGGCCACCTGGTCTACGGTGGCGGCGATCTTCTGGCCCTGCTCAAGCGTTACGCAAGCCGCGTGCGCTACCTGCATCTGAAGGATGTCGACCCCGGGGTCCTGGGGCAGGCCAAGGCCCGGGGCTGGGGGTTTGACGAAGCGCTGAAGCACTACATCTTCGCCCCCCTGGGCCGGGGCATGGTTCCGCTCCGGGAATCAATCCGCCAGCTCAAGGCCGCGGGCTTTGAGGGCTGGGTGGTGATCGAGCAAGACACCACCCCCACCGACCCCACCCAAACCGCCCGCGAAAACCGGCTCTGGCTGCAATCGCTCCTCGAGGAGGTCAGCAATGGCGCATAGCATCGCGCTTATCCCCGGCGATGGCATTGGCCAGGAGGTCATCCCCGAGGGCGTGCGGGTGATCGAAGCCCTGGCCAGGCGCTTCGGCTTCGAGGTCGCCTTCACCGAGTATCCCTACGGGTCGGCGTATTACCTGGCCCACGGGGTGATGATTCCCGAGGAGGGCTTTGCCCGCCTCGCCGAGCACGACGCGATCTACCTCGGCGCGGTGGGCGATCCCGGGCAGGTGCCCGACCACATCACCCTGCGGGGCCTCTTGATCCCCATCCGCCAGCGCTTCGATCAGTACGTCAACCTGAGGCCCGCGCGCGCTCTGCGCGGCCTACCCACGCCGCTCAAAGGGGATCCCCCCTTCGACTTCGAGGTGATCCGTGAGAACTCCGAGGGCGAATACGCCGGTGCTGGGGGGCGGGTACGGGATGAAGTCGCGGTGCAAACGGCGATCTTCACCCGCAAAGGCACCGAACGGGTGATGCGCTATGCCTTCGAACGAGCCCGGGCGCGAAGGGGGCATCTCACCGTGGCCACCAAATCCAACGCGCTGCAACACGCCCTCGTCTTTTGGGACGAGGTGGCGATGGAGATCGCCCAGGCGTTCCCCGACGTCACCGTGACCCGGATGCACGCCGATGCCCTGGCCGCCGCCATGATCAAGGACCCCACCCGCTTCGACGTCATCGTCGCCACCAACCTCCTCGGGGACCTCCTGACCGACCTCGCCGGGGCGCTGCAGGGCAGCCTCGGCCTTCCCGCCAGCGCCAACCTCAACCCCGAGCGGCGCTTCCCCTCGATGTTCGAACCGGTTCACGGCTCGGCGCCCGACATCGCGGGCCAGGGCATCGCCAACCCTCTGGCGACCTTCTGGGCCGGAGCCTTGATGCTCGAGTTCCTCGGCGAGGCCGAGGCCGCCAGGGCGCTCATGGCCGCGGTGGAAGCCGTCACCGCCGAGGGACGGGTCCTCACCCCCGACCTCGGGGGCACGGCCACCACCCGCGAGGTCACCGACGCCGTGCTCGCCAAGCTGGAGGTGACAGCGTGATCCTGGAATCCGACGACCGAACCGAGCTCGAAAGGCTGGCCAAGATCACCCGCTATCTGATCCTGAAAACCGTACACCAAAGCGGGGCCGGCCACGTGGGCGGGCCGCTTTCGGCGGTTGAAATCCTCATCAGCCTCTTCTTCAAGGTCATGCGCATCGACCCCGAAAGACCCGACTGGGACGAACGCGACCGCTTCATCCTTTCGAAAGGCCACGCCGCGGTGGGGCTTTACACCGTCATGGCCCTGCGCGGATATTTCCCGGTCTCCGAACTCGCCACCTTCGACAAGGGGAATTCAAGGCTCCAGGGCCACCCCGACATGACCCGGCTGCCGGGGCTCGACATCTCCAGCGGGTCGCTCGGCCAGGGGCTCTCGGCGGGCGTGGGGTATGCCCTCGGGGCCAAACTGGCGAAGAAAGACTTCCACACCTGGGTCTTGCTCGGCGACGGCGAGATCCAGGAGGGCATGGTCTGGGAAGCCGCGCATGTGGCCAGCCGCTACCGGCTCGATAACCTCACCGCGATCCTCGACTTCAACGGGTTGCAGCAGTACGGATGGCGGGGCGAGGGGCGGGGCGACCGGAGGGACCCCTGGGACGCCCTTCCCCCGGCCCGGATCTTCGAGGCCTTCGGCTGGCGGGTCCTCGAGATCGACGGCCACGACTTCGAACAAATTCTCGGCGCCTGCGAGATCGCCCGCAAAGCGGCGCCGGCACAAAGGCCCACCGCCATCATCGCCCACACGGTGAAGGGGAAGGGCCTTCCCTTCACCGAGGGCAAGTACGCCTGGCACTCGAAAGTCCCGAGCAGCGAGGACTTGCAAAGGGCCCTCGAGGCCCTCGGCCTTGACGAATCGGAGGTGCCGCGATGAAAGCGCTGCGCGAAGCCTTCGGCGAAACCCTGGTCGAGCTGGGGGAAAAATACCCGCGCCTCCTCGTCCTCGACGGCGACCTCGCGAACTCCACCAAAGCCGACCAGTTCGAGGCCGCCTTTCCCGATCGGTTCCTCGAGATGGGAATCGCCGAGCAGAACATGCTGGGGGTGGCGGCCGGGCTCGCCCACACCGGCTTCATCCCCTGGCTCTCCTCGTTCACCGTCTTCTTCACCCACCGCGCCCTCGATCCCTTGCGGATGCTCGTGGCCCAGACCCGCGCCAACGTCAAGATCGGGGCTGCCTACTCCGGGCTCCTCACCGGCTACACTGGAAAAACCCACCAGGACGTCGAGGACCTGGCGATCATGCGCGCCATGCCCGATATGGTGGTGCTCGCCCCCATCGACGCGGTAGAGACCCGGGCCATGATGCACTGGGCGACTGAATACGAAGGTCCGGTTTACTTTCGGCTCACCCGCGACCCCAGCCCGGTGGTCCTCGAGGCCACCCACCGCTTCGAAGTGGGGCGGGTGCTCGAGCTAAGGCAGGGCCGCGAGGTGGCCCTGGTGGGCACCGGTCCCCAGAGCACCCGGCTGCTCGGGGCGGCAAAGCGACTCGCCGAAGGAGGCATCGAGGCCGGGGTTTTCCACCTGGGCTCGCTCAAGCCTCTCGATGAGGACGAGCTTTTGGAAAAGCTCCGTCCCTACCCGCTCGTGGTCACCGCCGAAGAACACTCGATCTACGGCGGCCTGGGGGGACTTGTGAGCGAGGTGCTCTCGGCCGCGGACCCCAAACGGGTCGTTCGCATCGGCATCGAGGACCGCTGGGGCGAGAGCGCCCCCAACGACTGGCTCCTCGACCGCTACGGGCTCTCAGCGCAAAGGATCGCCGAACGCGTTCGCAAGGAGGTGGAATCATGAAACAGCTCGGCGTCGCCCTGCTCGGCGCGGGGCGCATGGGACTTGAACACGCCAAAGCCCTGGCCGGAATTCCCGAGGCCCGGGTGGTGGCCGTGGCCGACCCCCGCCCCGACGCTCGCGAAAAGGCCAAGGCCTACGCCAAAGCCGAGCGGGCCTATGCCGACGCCCAGGAGGCCATCGCCGATCCCGCCGTCGAAGCGGTGGTCATCGTCACCCCCACCGCCACCCACGCCGAGTTGATCGAGGCTGCGGCCGGAGCGAAAAAAGCGGTCTTCTCGGAAAAACCGGTGGCCTTGACGCTCGAGACCACCCGGCGGGCCCTCGAGGTGGTCGAGGCAAGCGGGGTTCCCTTCCAAATCGGCTTCCAGCGCCGCTACGACCCCGGCTACCTTCGCGCCAAAGCGCTCATCGAGGCCGGAGCGGTGGGCCAGGTCGATCAGTTCCGGGCCGTGGGCCGCGACCCCGCGCCGCCGCCCATCGCCTACCTCGAGGGCAGCGGGGGGCTTTTCCTCGACATGGCCATCCACGACTTCGACCTGGCCCGGTTTCTGGTCGGCGAGGTGGAGGAGGTGGTCGCTTTTGGAGCGGTGCGCGTCGACCCCAAAATCGGCGAGATCGGTGACGTGGACACCGCCCTGACCGTCCTCAAGTTCACTTCGGGGGCCCAGGGGGTCGTCGAGAACAGCCGCCGAGCGAGCTACGGTTACGACATCCGAACCGAAGTCTTCGGCGAAAAAGGCAAGGTCGTCGTCGACGCGGTGCCCAAGACCCCCACCTGGGCGTTCCAGGAAAGCGGGGTAAGCGCCGATCACTACGACTTCTTCATGGATCGCTTCGAGACCGCCTACCGGGCCGAACTCCAGGCCTTCGTGCGCTCAGTCCTTGCCGGCCGCCCGCCCTCACCCGGCCCCAAAGACGCGCTGGAAAGCCTCGTCATCGCCCTGGCCGCGACCCGAAGCCTCAAGGAAAACCGTCCCGTGAAACTGGAGGAGATTCGATGACACTCTTACGCACCCCAGGACCCGGTCCCGTTTCCATCGAGGTCACGCCCAAAAACGCCGGCTGGCGCTACCTGACCTTCAAGGCGATCACGCTCTACCCGGACGACACATTTGAAATTCACGAACCCGATCGCGAAATCGCGCTGGTGCCGATCGCCGGCCAAGCCGAAATCGAGCTCGACGGAATCACCGAAACGCTCGCGCGCAACAGCGTCTTCTCCGAGCTCCCCCGGGTCGTCTACGCCCCGCCCGGGGTCAGGGTCCACGTTCGGGCAAAGGACGCCTTCGACTTCGCCGTGGGCAGCGCCCCGGCCGAGGGAAAGCTGCCCCCGCGCATCATTGAACCGGCCGAGATCCCGGTGGAGATTCGCGGCGGCGCCAACGCAACCCGGCAGATCAGCCACATCCTGGCCCCGCCCCTGCCCGCGGAGCGGCTCTTGCTCTTTGAGGTCTACACCCCGAGCGGCAACTGGTCCTCCTGGCCGCCCCACCGCCACGACGGCGGCCTGGACTCGCCCTACCTCGAGGAGGTCTACTACTACCGCTTCCAGCCCGAAGCGGGATGGGCCATCCAGCGTATCTACAACGAGCACATCGACGAGGTGGTGCTGGTGCGCGACGGGGAAGCGGTCCTGGTGCCCCAGGGCTACCACCCGGTGGCCGCGGCCCCCGGTTCGAACGTCTACTACCTCAATTTCCTGGCCGGCGACGAGCGTACCACCGCGGTGGTCGACGATCCCGAATGGGCCTGGATGCGTGACGACTGGTCCGGCCGGCCCATCCAGTTGCCGATTGGAGGCCGCGTTGAGGACTGAGGAACGCCGGGGACGAATCCTCGCGCTGCTCGAGCGCCAGGGCTCGGTTCGGGTCGAGACCCTGGCCAAGGCCTTCGGGGTCAGCGAGGTCACCATCCGCAAGGACCTGACCGCCCTCGAGGCCCAGGGGCTTTTGCAACGCGTCTACGGCGGTGCGGTCTACCTGCCGCGCTCGCTCTTCAACCCCTCGTTCGAGGAAAAGCGCCACCAAAACGTCGAGGCCAAGGAGGCCATCGCGCTCGCCGCTCTGGCCCAGATCGTCGAGAACGACGCCATCATCCTCGACGCCGGCACCACCACCCTGGCCCTGGCCAAGGCGCTCAAAGGGCGGTTCCGGCGGCTCTTCGTCATCACCAACTCTATCCCCATCGCCCTCGAGCTCTCTGGGGAACCGTTCGAGATCCTGCTCACCGGGGGCACGGTCCGCCACCACTCCGGCGCCCTCATCGGACCGACGGCGGTCGCTGCCCTCGAGGCCTTCCAGGCCGACAAGGCCTTCCTCGGGGCGACCGGCGTTTCCTTGGAAAAGGGCTACACCACCCCCAACCCCACCGAAGCCCAGACCAAACAAGCCATGCTGCGCTCGGCGAAGGCCCGTTTCGTCCTCGCCGACGGCAGCAAGCTGGACCGGGCGACACTGGCCAGATTTGCTAAACTGAATGAGGTCGATCTTCTCATCACCGACGCCAGTGCGCCCGAAAGCTTTCTTTCAAGCTTGGCCGAACGGGGTCTCCAGGCGATGGTCGCTGACCTTCCCCTGAAGACCCCGAGGCACAGTGGAAGAAGGGAAAGGGAGGAGAAGGTATGAGAGGATTGCGGCTTTTCGTGGCACTGCTGGCGGTTTTTGGCCTGTCTCTGGCACAAAAGACCATCGTCATCAAGGCTTGGACGGTTGGTCCCGACGACCCCTCGATCACGCGCATGACCAACCTCGAGGAGGCGGTCAACCGCTTAAACGCGGTTTTGGAAAAGGAAAACGCCGACTACCGCGTCAAACTCGAGGCCAGTTTCGACACCACCGACTGGGACAACTACCTGCGGCGCGTCCTGCTCGCCTTCCAGTCCGGCCAGGCCCCCGACATCGTCCAGGCCTCGGCGGCACCGCTCATCGGCGTGTGGGCCACCGCGGGCTTCATCGCGCCCCTCGACGAGTACGTTAACCGCTACCCCGTCTTCCAGCTCGAGGTCATCCCCACGCTTTGGAACGCGGTGACCTTTAAGGGTCAAGTCTTCGGCATCCCGCAAGACACCGAGGCCCGCCCCCTCTACTTCAACAAGAGCCTGCTCAAAAAACTCGGCTGGAGCGAAAGCCAAATCCGCGACCTTCCCAAGAAGATCGAGGCCGGGGAGTTCACCTGGGACGACCTGCTGGCGGTGGCCAAGGAGGCCGTGGCCAAAGGCGTGGTGCAA
The DNA here is from genome assembly GCF_055385885.1 of Vulcanithermus mediatlanticus. Lineage (NCBI taxonomy): Bacteria > Thermotogati > Deinococcota > Deinococci > Thermales > Thermaceae > Vulcanithermus > Vulcanithermus mediatlanticus. Next base: position 459,418 of record NZ_AP042385.1, read on the forward strand.
AAGGGCTACGGCTACTGGCACCGCCCCAAGAACGGGTCGGACTTCATCGAGTGGTACCGCGCTTTCGGCGGCACGATCTACGACAGCCAAAGCGGCAAGCTCGTCTTTGAAAAGGCCGCGGCCAAGCGCTACTACAGCTGGCTGAAAAAAGCCGTCGACGCCGGGGTGCTCCGCGCCGACATGCTCGATGGCAACTGGCGCAACTGGCACCAAAACATCACCGACGGCAAGGTGCTCTTCTGGTCCGGCGGCACCTGGAACTGGGCCGAGTGGACCCAGCAGTGGCTGAAGGATAAGGGCGGCCAGGACTGGCTGTGGGCCAACGTCGGCTTTGCACCCCAGCCCAGCTACAAAAAGGGCGGCAAGCCGGTCACCCTGTCCAGCCCGCAGGCCTACATGATCTGGTCTGGCTCGAAGAATAAGGAGATCGCCGCCCGCATCCTGGCCTTCGTCACCGCGCCCGACCTCGACGCCCGACACGCCGTGGGTTCGGGACACCTCCCGGTCTTGAAGAGCACGCCGAGCATCATCGACGACCGCTTCACCCGCGAGGTGAGCGCGCTCCTCAACTACACCACCTTCCAGCCGCTCCACGCCGACCTTCCCAAGTGGCAGGAGGCCTTCTACCGCGGGGTCTCGGCGGTCGAGTCCGGCGGGCTCTCGCCCGATCAGGCGGTTGAGGTCGTGGCGGCCGAGATGAAGCGCGCGCTTAAGGACGAGCTGATCGTCCGCTAAGCCAAAGAGCAAGGGCCCGGGCCCAGGCGCGACGTCGGCCCCACCCGCCCGGGCGGGTGGGGCAAAAAAGGAAACGGGGTGACACGTGCGAAGGTACGCCATACCGGCCTTTTTCCTGACGCCTGCCACCGTACTGATCGTGCTCTTTTTTATGGTCCCCGTGGTCGCCACGCTGCTGCTGTCGTTCACCGACATCTCGACCACCACCTTGAGCAAGCCAAGCTGGGTGGGCCTTGGCAACTATCGCGATCTGCTCGCGGATCCTTTTTTAAAAAAGATCCTGGCCAACACCGGAAAGTACGTCGCCCTCACCCTCCTCTTTAACGTCGGCATGGGGCTGGTGCTGGCCTTGCTCACGAGCCTGGTGCCCAGCCAGATCGGCGACCAGTTCCGCGCCCTCTGGCTCCTGCCGCGAATCCTCCCCCCGGTGGTCTACGTGTTCATCTGGCAGGGCCTGCTGACCCAGGCGCCCATGGGCCTGGTGAGCGACCTGCTCGGCGTTTCCAAGAACTGGATCGCCGCCGCCCCCTGGAGCGTCGTCATCCTGGCCAACGGCATGGTGGGCGCGAGCTTCGGTATGCTCATCTTCACCTCGGCGATCCGGGCCATCTCCCGAGAACTCTTCTACGCCGCCGCGGTTGACGGCGCCACCACCTGGCAGACCGTGCGCCGGGTGATCCTGCCCCTGCTCTCCTGGCCCATCCTCTTCGTCACCGCCTACCAGACCCTCTCCCTCCTCACCTCCTTCGAATACATCCTGCTCCTTACCGACGGCGGGCCTGGCTTTTACACCACCGAGGTCTGGTCGCTCAGGGCCTACCACCTGGCGCTTTCCAACTACTTCGGCAACGTCGAGTTCGGGCTCGGCGCGGCGATGGCCGCGGTTTTGGTGCTCATCGGCATTCTGGTCTCGCTCTTTTACCTCAAGATCTTCAACTTCCAAAACCTGGTCGTCGAGCCCAAAGTGGAGGTGAACTGATGCCGATCCGACCACCTTCCTGGCGGCTCATCCTCATCCTCCTCGGCCTCATCACCCTCCCCATCGGCGTGGGTACGCTGTGGCTTTTGCTCACCGCGCTCTTCAACCAGGTGCACGGGTTGATTCCGGTGGGCAACATCAATTTCGGCAACTGGCGCTTCCTCTGGGAGGGGTCGATCAACGGCCGCCCACCGATCTGGGTGGCGCTCTTGAACTCGATCCTCTTCGCCGCCACCGTGGCACTTATCGAGGTTTTGGTGGCCTCGATGGCCGCGTATGCCATCAGCCGCATGAACTTTCCCGGGCGGCGGCTGTATCTGGGCATGATCCTCGTCCTCCACGCCTTCCCCGCCGTCAGCCTGCTGATCGCGATCTACTACATCCTGCGCCTCCTCGGGCTCTTCGACACCCTCTTCGGGGTGATCCTGGTCAAGGCCTCGCTCGAGATCCCGCTCGGGATCTGGCTGATGAAAGGCTTTTTCGACAACCTCTCCTGGGAAATGGAGATGGCCGCGCTGGTCGACGGGGCCTCGCGCTGGACGGTTTTCCGCAAGGTCGCCCTTCCGCTGGTGCGCCCCGGCATCCTGGCCCTGGGTACGTTTGCGCTGCTCTCGGCCTGGGGCGAGTTCATCCTGCCCTACACCCTCATCGTCTCGGGCAAGAGCTGGACGCTGGCGCTTTACTTGCAAAGCTTTTTGCGTGAGTCCTTCGTCGACTACGGCATGATGGCCGCGGTGGGGCTCTTTTACGCCCTGCCGGTGTTCGTTTTCTTCCTCCTCGGCCAGAAGTATCTCCTCAACATTTACTCTGGAGGCGTAAAGGGATGATCAAAGGCACCGACGTCACCCTCAGGGGACTCTCCAAGCGCTTCGGCAAGGTTTGGGCGCTCAAAGACTTAGACCTCGAGGTCCAGGCCGGCGAACTGGTGGCCTTTCTCGGACCCTCGGGGTGTGGCAAGACCACCACCCTTTTGCTCATCGCCGGGATCTACCGGCCCACCACCGGCGAGATCCACTTCGGCGAGCGCCGCGTCGACCACCTGCACCCTAAAGATCGCGACGTGGGCATGGTGTTCCAGTCCTATGCTCTATACCCTCACCTCACCCTCTTCGAAAACATCGCCTTCCCTCTCAGGCTGAAAAAAGTCCCCGACGCCGAGGTCAAATCGCGGGTCCAGTCCACCGCCGATCTCCTCGGGATCGGCCACATCCTCGACCGCCGACCGGCCCAGGTTTCTGGGGGTCAGCAACAACGGGCCGCCCTGGCGCGGGCACTGGTCAAGGAACCTCAGCTCTTGCTGCTGGATGAGCCGCTCTCGAACCTCGACGCCCAGATCCGCCTCTCCGCCCGGGCCGAGATCCGGAGGCTGCAACGGGACCTCGGCGTAACCGCGATCCTCGTCACCCACGACCAGGCCGAGGCGCTGGCCATGGCCGATCGGGTGGCGGTCTTCAGCACCGGCGAGCTCCAGCAGTTCGCCACCCCCGACGAGCTCTACACGAGACCGAAGAACACCTTCGTCGCGAGCTTCGTTGGCGCCCCGCCGATGAACCTGATCGAAGGCGTGTTCAAGGAACGGGCCTTCGAGGCCGGCGGGTTTCGGCAGGGGCTCGAGGGGCCCCATCCCCAGGGCCAGGGCTGGCTCGGCATCCGACCCGAAGACATCGAGCTGCGGGCCGAAGGGACGCCGGCCACGGTGCTGGTGGTCGAGCCGCTGGGGCGGGAGGCGCTGGTCATGGTCGAAAGCGGTGGCGTTCGCCTGCAGGTTCTGGTGCCGGCGGAGGCCAAGCCCGCCCCCGACCAGCAGGTCCACCTCCACCTGCCGGCGGAAAAACTCCACTTCTTCGACCGGACGGGGACCCGGGTCGGCCCTTAGGGACGCGGAAAAGCCATGTTCAGACTCCAACGCGCCCCGGAGCATCCGGTACTTTCGCCTGAGGCGGCACCACCGTGGGCTCGCGGGGCGGTTTTTAATCCCGCCGCGGTTCTGGACGGGCGGGGAAAGCTCCACCTCTTCTTTCGCGCCGTCGCCCCGGGGTATACCCCGTGGCCGGAAAAGCGCGGCTATCGCAACTACGTCTCGCGCATCGGACACGCCACCAGCGACGATGGCATTCGCTTTTCCATCGACCCGACCCCAGTGCTCGAGCCGGACGCAGAGGACGACCGCTTCGGGGTCGAGGATCCGCGCCTCAGCAAGATCGAGACCGAAGACGGCCCCCTTTGGCTCATGACCTACACCGCGCTCTCAAAGCCGGCGTTTTCCGGCCAGGGCGACCGCGTGGCCCTGGCCTTGAGCCGTGACCTTTTGCGCTTTGAAAAAGTCGGCGTCATCGTCCCCGAAACCAATGACAAGGACGCCGTGGTCTTCCCCACCCTCATCCAGGGCCAGGTGGCCTTGCTCCACCGCATCCCGCCCAGCATTCAGCTCGCCCGTCTGCCCTCCCTCCAGGCCCTCATCCAACCCGACCCCGACTTCTGGCGCCGTCACACCCGGGCCCCCGAGCAGCACACCATCTTGCAGCCCCGCTTCGAATGGGAAGCAGCCAAGGTCGGCGCCGGTCCGCCACCGATCCCGACCAAGGAAGGCTGGCTCCTTCTCTACCACGGGGTCGACCGCGCACGAGTCTACCGCGCTGGGGCGGCGCTCCTTGCCCTCGAGGACCCCTCCCGGGTGCTCGCCCGGCTGCCGTACCCCATCCTGGCGCCGGAAGTCGAATACGAACGTTCAGGGGATATCCCAAACGTGGTTTTCCCCACCGGCGCGGTGTGCAAAGACGGCCGGCTTTGGGTTTATTACGGGGCCGCGGACAAAAGGATCGCCCGGGCGGTGGCGAGCCTCGAGGACCTGCTCGCCGCCCTCAGGGAAGACGGAGTCAGGGAGTAGACATGCTGCCCGAAAGCACGCCCAAAGAAGCCTTCATCGACGGGCGCTGGACCCGAGCGCCCAAAACCTTCACCCTGCGGCGCCCCGACACCGGCGCGCCGCTGGCCGAGGTCGCCGACGTCGACGCCGATACGGCTCGAAAGGCCCTCGAGGCCCAGATCCAGGCCGACGCCCAATGGCGAAAACAAACCCCCGCCGCCCGGGGGGCCGTGCTCCGGCGCTGGTACGAGCTGATCCTCGAACACACCGAACCCCTGGCCTGGATCATGGCCCTCGAAATGGGCAAACCGATCCGGGAAGGCCGCAAGGAGGTCGTCTACGCCGCCGGCTTCGTCGAGTGGTACGCGGAGGAGGCCAAGCGTATTTATGGCACCACGATCCCAAGCCCCGACCCGGCAAAGCGGCTTATGGTCATCAAAGCCCCCATCGGCCCCGTCTACGCCATCACGCCGTGGAACTTCCCCGCGGCCATGGTCACGCGAAAAGCCGCCCCCGCCCTCGCCGCCGGCTGCACGGTCACCCTCAAACCGGCCGAGGAATCGCCGCTCACCGCCCTCTACCTGGCGCGGCTCTGGCAAGAGGCCGGGGGTCCACCCGCCACCCTGCAGGTGCTCCCCACCACCGATCCGGTGGGGGTCAGCCGGGTCTTCCTCGAGGACCCGCGCATTCGCAAGCTCACCTTCACCGGCAGCACCGCGGTGGGCCAGAAGCTCTATGCCCAGGCGGCCATGACCATGAAGCGGATCGCCCTCGAGCTCGGCGGCCACGCCCCCTTTGTGGTCTTCGAAGACGCGGATTTGGAAAAGGCGGTGGCGGCGGCGATCACCGCCAAGTTCCGAAACGGCGGCCAGTCCTGCGTGGCGGCAAACCGCATCTACGTGCAGCGCTCGATCCACGACCGCTTCGCCGAGGCGTTCGCCGAGGCGGTGGGGCGTCTCAGAGTCGGCGATCCCCTCGACGAGGCCACGGAGATCGGGCCCCTGGTCAACGAAGGGGCGGCGGCCAAGGTCGAGGCCCACCTCAGCGACGCCCTGGCCAGGGGCGCGCGGCTGGTTCGCGGCGGCAAGCGGCGGGGGACCTTCGTCGAGCCCGCGGTCTTGGCTGGCGTCCCCCTTTCGGCGAAGATCCTCCAAGAGGAGACCTTCGGCCCCGTGGCCCCGATCCTGCCCTTTGAACGCGAGTCAGAGGCCCTGGCCATGGCCAACGCCTCGCCCTACGGCCTCGCCGCCTACGTCTGGACGCGCGACCTCGGCCGGGCCTGGCGGATGGCCGAGGGCCTCGAATTCGGCATCGTCGGGGTCAACGACGGGCTTCCTTCGACCCCCGTCGCCCCATTTGGCGGGATGAAGCTTTCCGGCCTCGGGCGCGAGGGCGGAAAGTGGGGCTTGGAGGCGTTTTTGGAGATCAAGTATGTTTCAGTGGTGATTGCGTGACCCGGGAGAAACCCATGAAACTGCCCAGCCACCTCCACTACAAGGACCGCTCGGTTCGCCTCAAGTACCACCGTTTCCAAACCGGCAACGGCCACCACCCCCCAAACGCCCTCTCGGCGCTGGCCGAGGTCCTCGAGGGCGGCGCCCAGGCCATCGAGTTCGACGTCGGGCTCACCCTGGACGGGGTCTACGTGCTGGTCCACGACACCCACCTCGAGCGCGAGACCACCGGCGTGGGGCCGGTACGTCTCGCCACCCACACCGAGATCAAGCGCCTGCACCTCAGGGGCAGCGCCGAGCGGGTGGCGACGCTCTCGGAAGTGGTGGGCGTCCTGAGCGAGTTCGACGGACCGTTAAAGGTCCAGGTGGACCTCAAAGAAACGGTCCCCCTCGGCCGGGACGAGGCCGCCTGGCTCCACGAAAGCCTCCGCCCCCTTCTGGAAAAGGACAACCTCGAGGTGGTGGTCGGCTGCCTGGCCGATTGGAACCTGCGCATGCTGGCCCGCGTCGCCCCCGAGCTGCCGCTCGGGTTCGACATCGCCTTTCACCTCGACGCCCCGGTGGGCGAATTCCTGCGGCTGCCCATCCGGGTGAATGCCTACGGCTACCTCGACGACCACCCGCTCGGCTACCGCCGCGTCCTGCCCACCCCCGACTACCTCGCCGACCGCATCGAGGCCATCTCCGGCTTGGTGCCCCGGGCGGTGGAGTTCTACCTGCGCAAGGACTTCGTGCTGCAGGCCCTCGAGGACGGCTATAACCCCGTCGAGCACCTCCACCGCATACGCCCCGGCGTTACGGTCGACGTGTGGACGCTCGACGCCGACGAACCCGCGGCCAGAGAGAAGCTCTTGCGCCTGCTCCGGGCCGGTGTCGATCAGATCACCACCAACACCCCGCTCAAGCTGGCCGAGCTCTTCGAAACCACCTCGACCTGACCGGGAACGGAAAAACCCGGACCTCGCAGGCCGCCTCCGCAGGCGGCCCTAGAATTCAAGCTTTGGATACATTAAAATTGATAAAGGTGCACTAAAGTCATGGAGAGCATGCACCCACGCCGAGAAAACGAAAGGAGGGACCCGATGAACATTCCAGACAAACTCCCGGTCGTGCCGGTCCGGGGCTCGGTGATCTACCCCACCATGGTCATGCCCATCGACGCCGGCCGGTCCATCAGCGTCCGCGCCATCGACGAAGCGCTCGGGCGCGACCGGGTCATTTTCATCGTGGCGCAAAAGGATAAGACCGTCGAAGACCCCGCGCCCGAGGATCTCTTCCAGACCGGGACCGTGTGCAACATCCTGCGCATGCGTAAAAACCCCGACGGCACGGTCCAGGTTCTGGTCCAGTGCTACGCTCGGGCCCGGGCGGTGAGCTACGAAGTCCACGGGGATTACCTCGAGGCCTCGGTCGAGCCCTTAAAGGAGGTGCTGGGCCCGGAGATCGAGATCAAGGCCCTCTACCGCGAGGTCAAGGCCCGTTTCGCCCAGCTGCTCAAGGAGGGCAAGTACGTCTCGCCCGACGTCGCCCAGTTCATCCAAAACCTCGAGGACCCGGTCCAGCTCGCCGACTACATCGCCTTCCACATGGACTTCAAGCTGGAAGACAAGCAGCAGATCCTCGAGCTGCCCTCGGTGGCCGAGCGCCTGAAGCGCATCCTGGTGCTGCTCGACGCCGAGCTCGAACTCATCGAGACTCAGCGCCGCATCCAGCAGCAGGTCAAGGAAGAGATCGACAAAAACCAGCGCGAGTACTTCCTGCGCGAGCAGATGAAGGCCATCCAGCGCGAGCTCCACGGCGAGGAAGGCGAGGAAGAGGTCGAGGAGCTGCGCAGGAAGATCGAGGCGCTGGGCCTCCCCGAGGTGGTCAAGAAAGAAGCCGAACGCGAGCTCGGGCGCCTGGCCCGGATGCACCCCGACTCGGCCGAAGCCGCGGTGATCCGCACCTACCTCGACTGGATCACCAATCTTCCCTGGAACGAGCGCACCGAAGACAACCTCGACATCCACCGGGCCAAGGAGATCCTCGACGCCGATCACTACGGTCTGGAGAAGGTCAAAGACCGGGTGCTGGAATACCTCGCCGTCCGCAAGCTGAAAGCCGAGCGGGCTGAAAAGGGCGAAATCCCCAAGGAAGAGGTCAACAAGGGGCCGATCCTGCTCTTCGTGGGCCCGCCCGGGGTGGGCAAGACCAGTATCGCCAAGTCCATCGCCCGGGCGCTCGGCCGGAAGTACGTCCGCATCTCGCTGGGCGGTGCCCGCGACGAGTCCGACATCCGGGGCCACCGCCGCACCTACATCGGCGCCATGCCCGGGCGGATCATCCAGGGGCTGCGCCAGGCCGGCACCAAAAACCCCGTCTTCCTGCTCGACGAGGTGGACAAGCTCGGCGCCAGCTTCCAGGGCGATCCCTCGGCGGCGCTGCTTGAGGTCCTCGACCCGGCCCAGAACAAAGAGTTCGTCGACCACTACCTGGGGGTGCCTTTCGACCTCTCCGAGGTCATGTTCATCGCCACCGCCAACTTCCCCCAGCTCATCCCCGCCCCCCTCTTCGACCGGATGGAGTTGATCGAGTTCTCCTCCTACATCGAGGACGAAAAGCTCCAGATCGCAAAGCGCTTCCTCCTGCCACGACAGCTGGCGGAAAACGGACTTTCCGAACGCCAGGTGGTGATCACCGACGCCGCCCTGCGCCGGCTCATCACCCACTACACCCGCGAGGCCGGGGTCAGGAACCTCGAACGTGAAATCGGCGCCCTGCTCCGAAAAGCCGCACGACGGATCCTCGAGGAAGGAAAGAAGCGGGTCCGCATTACCGAAAAGGACCTGGAAAAATACCTGGGCCCGCCCCGCTATCTGCCCGAGACCGAGGCCCGCGGGCCACAGGTGGGCGTGGCCACCGGCATGTACTACACCCCGGTCGGTGGTGACATCATGTTCGTCGAGGTCAGCGTCATGCCCGGGAAGGGCCAGCTCATCCTCACCGGCCAGCTGGGCGACGTCATGAAGGAATCGGCACGGGCGGCCCTCACCTACGCCAAGAAGAATGCCGATCGCTTCGGGATTCCCCTGGAGCGGTTTGAGAAGTCCGACATCCACATCCACGTCCCCGCCGGCGCCATCCCCAAGGAAGGTCCATCAGCCGGCGTGGCCATCACCAGCGCCCTGGTCAGCGCGCTGACCGAGACCCCGGTGCGACACGACATCGCCATGACCGGCGAGATCACCCTCACCGGCCGCGTTCTCCCCATCGGGGGCGTGAGGGAGAAGGTCCTGGGCGCGAAACGCGCGGGCATCGCCGAGGTCATCCTGCCCAAGAACAACGCCTCCGACCTCGACGACATCCCCCGCCACCTGAAGAAGAACATGACCTTCCACTTCGTCGAAACCCTCGACGAGGTGCTCGAGCTCTCGCTGGTAGGCGGCCTCCAGGCGCTGGGGGAGAAAAAGAAACCAAGCCGCAGGCGCACGAAGAAGTCGGAAACCGTCGCCCACGCCTAAGCCGCGCCTCCGCCCCGTTTGTCCTCGAGGGCCCCTGCCGCGGCAGGGGCCCGGATACCGAACCGCCGGGCTTCCACTTGGTACAATCTTCATCGTGAAGGCCTTCAAACCGCACGTCCTCGAGCTTCCCGACTACCCCTACACCCACCACCAAGCACCGATCAAGCTCGATCAGAACGAGAGCCCCTACGACATTCCCGAAGCCCTCAAGGCCGAGATCGCCGAGGCGCTACAAAAGACCCCGCTCAACCGCTACCCCGAGATGAACGCCGAGCGCCTGGTCGAAGCCATCGCCGATTTCGAGGGCTGGGAGGCCTCGGGGGTGGTGGTGGCCGGAGGCTCGAACGTGCTCCTGACCGCGCTGGCCCTGGCGGCGCGGAAAGTGCTGGACGTCGTTCCCTCGTTCTCCCTCTACAAATGGTCGGCCCGGATCACCGGCACCCCGTGGGAAGGCATTCCCCTGGGCGAGGACTTCGAGCTCCCCGTGGCCGAGATCGAGCGCCATTTGAGCGCGTCGGAGGAGGCGGGGGTCTTCTTCTTCCCCAACCCCCACGCCCCCTCAGGCCGGTTCTGGTCCCCAGAAACGGTGCGCGCGCTCGCCGAAGCCGCCGGGAAGGGGGGCTGGCTGATGGTGGTCGACGAGGCCTACTACCACTTCGCCCCGGCGGATTTCAAACGGGAAGCCCGGGAAATGCCCCACGTCGTCATCTCCAGGACGTTCTCCAAAGCCTGGGGCCTGGCCGGGGTTCGCCTCGGCTACCTCCTCGCCCACCCCGAGGTGGCCAAGGAGGTGCGCAAACTCCTCCCTCCCTTCCGCGTCCCCACTCCCACCCTGATCACCGCCCAGGTGGTGCTGGAAAACCCCGGCTACCTCACCGAAACCGCCGAGAAGATCCGCCGCGAGTGCGAGCGGGTCTACATCGAACTCAAGACCCATCCCTCCTGGAAGGCCTACAAGAGCCACACCAACTTCCTCTGCATCCGCACCCCGGATGCCGAAGCCGCATTCAAAGGACTCCTGGCCCGGGGCATCCTGGTCCGGCGCATGGACAACCAGCCGGGCCTCGAGGGCTGCATCCGGGTCACCATCGGCACCCCGGTGGAAAATGACGCCTTTTTAAAGGCGGCTTTCGAGCTTGGGGAGGGCGTTGATGCGGAAGGCTAGCGTCGAGCGCCTCACCCAGGAAACCGAGATCCGCCTCGAGTTCGGCCTCGATGGTCCGGCCCAGGGCGAGATCGAAACCGGCCTGCCCTTCCTCGATCACATGCTCCGCCAGCTGCAGCGCCACGGCCGGTTCTGGCTCCAGGTCAAGGCCCGGGGCGACCTCGAGGTCGATGCCCACCACCTGGTCGAAGACGTCGGCATCGCTCTCGGCATGGCCCTGGACCGGGCGCTTGGGAGCCGTGGTGGAATCGAGCGCTACGGCGACGCCTTCGCGCCCATGGATGAAACGCTGGTGCACGCGGTCGTCGATCTCTCGGGGCGGGCGTACCTGGGCTTTCGGCCCGAGGCCCTCGAGGTCTTCGGCGCCCCCGGCGGCATGAACATCTTTCACCTCAGGGAATTCTTGCGCGGTTTTGCCAACCACGGCCGCCTGACCCTGCACCTCCGTATCCTCGAGGGCAAGGAGGCCCACCACGTCATCGAGGCCAGCTTCAAGGCCCTGGCCCGCTCGCTCGATCGCGCGACCCGGGTGACCCGCGACGACCTCCCGAGCACCAAGGAACTCATCTAAACCCACCATGAAGACCCTGGTCATCGACTACGGATCGGGCAACCTGCGCAGCGTGGCCAAGGCCCTCGAGACCAGCGGGTTCGACGTCGAAGTCTCCGCCGACCCCAACCGGGCCGCTGACAAGGACCTGCTCGTGCTGCCCGGGCAGGGCCACTTCGGCCAGGTGATGGCGGCCTTCAAACGCTCGGGCTTTGAGGAGGCGGTACGACGCCACCTCGAGGCCAAAAAGCCCTTTTTGGGCATCTGCGTCGGCCTGCAGCTGCTCTTTGAGGCTTCCGAGGAAGCCCCGGCGGTGCCCGGGCTCGGGATCTTGCCGGGAAGCGTCCGCCGCTTCCGGGCGGGCAAGGTCCCCCATATGGGCTGGAACCAGGTAGCCTTCACCCCCGGCTCTCCGTTCGCCGACCTCGACGGCCGCTTCTTCTACTTCGTACATTCCTACTACGCCCCGCGCCTTCCCGGCTCCGAAGGCGTCACCGGCTACCACGGCACCACCTTCACCGCGGTGTTCCGAGAGGGCAACCTGATCGCCCCCCAGTTCCACCCCGAAAAATCAAGCCGCGCCGGGCTCGCCTTCCTCGAACGCACCCGGCGCTACTTCGAGGCCTTTCTCGGCGACGAAGCGGGCGAATAAAACGCGCGAGGGCTCAACCGGTGCCGGCGAGGGCGTCCTCGAGGTCCTCCCGCCGCACCAGACGGCCCTGGGCGCCGACCTCGGTGGTGGCCAGGGCGCCGGCGACGTTGCCCAGCCGCGCCGCCTCGACCAACGAACGCCCCTCCATCACCGCGTGGGCAAACGCGGCGGTAAAGGCGTCGCCGGCGCCGGTGGTGTCGACCACCTGGTCGACTTCGAAAGGCTCCACCAGGGCTTCCTCATCCGGCGTGGCCACAATCGCTCCCATGGGACCGACCTTGACCACCACCCGCTCGATGCCCTCCTGCCGCAGCCGCTCAAGGCCCCCGCTGATCGAGTCCAGCTCGGTCAGCTCCCGAAGCTCGGTCCGGTTCATGAGCAGATAGTCGGCCGATTTCAGGCTGCTGACCAGCATCGGCCCCACCTGCCGCACCGCGCCGGTTCCGAGGTCGATGAAGACCGGAATGTTGCGGCGCTTGGCCGCGGTGATGGCCTTGAGGGTATAGGCCTTTTGTGGTCCGCCCACGAGCGCGTAGGCCGAAAGCACCAGAGCGTCGGTCTGGTCCAGGAACCTGGGCTTAAAAAGCGAGGCGTCGAGGTATCGGCTGGCGCCAATGCTCGCCACCATGCTCCGCTCGCCGCCGGGGAAAAGGAAGACCAAGATGGAGGTCGTCGCGTGCTCGGGGTCCTCCTGGAGGTACCTGAGGTCCACGCCGGCGCGCTTCACACCCTCGAGGGCCACCTCCTTGAGTGGCCCCGTCCCCACCCGCGAGGCGAGGAAACTTCGGTGACCCAGGCTGGCCAGCTGCGCGGCCAGGGTCGCCCCGGCACCCCCGGGCTTGTAGAGCGCCCGCTTCGCAGACACTTCCTCCCCCGCTTGTGGCAAGCGGTCCACAAGGTAAATCAGGTCAACTGAAACATCACCGATCACAAAGAAGCGCATCTACGCGGCCTCCTGCCTTTGGCTTAACCCACTATAACGCGTTTTCTGAGGAACGATTGAGCGTTCTATCGGGAAGCCTCGGCGCCAGCCAGGATCGAGCGCAACCGTTTGAAGTGCGCGAGCGAAAGGGCCTCACCCCGCACCTTGGAATCGAGCCCCAGCGCGGCCAGGGCCGAGAGGACCCGGGTTTTGTCGTAGCCCGCGGCCTCGAGGTTGTTCACCAGCGTCCGGCGCCGAGCCCGGAAGGCAGCTTCGATCAGGTGAAAGAGCGGGGGGTCGTCGGGAACGTCTTTGGGCTCGATCCGCACGATGGTGGACGTAACCTCGGGGCGGGGGAAAAATACGGTCGGCGGCACGTCGCGGAGCTTTTCCACCGTCGCGTGATGGGCGATCCGCAGCGACAAAATTCCGTAATCCTTCTCGCCGGGGCGGGCCATCATCCGCCGGGCCACCTCGCGCTGAACCATCACCACCAGCCTTCGAAACCGCCTCGAGGTCAGCAACCGAACGAGCAGAGGCGTGGCGATGTTGTAAGGAAGGTTGGAAACGAAGAGGCTGCCCTCGGGCACCTCTTCCCAGGGGAAGCCCAGTGCATCGGCAAACACGACTTCGACCCGGTCTTTGGGCAAGACCGCATCGAGCAAGGGGGCGAGTCGCACATCCTTCTCCACCGCCACCACGTCTGCCCCCGCCTCGGCGAGGGTGAGGGTGAGGGCGCCGGCGCCGGGCCCCACTTCGTACACCCGCTCCCCGGGCCCGACCCCGGCCGATCGAACGATGAACGCGAGGAGGTTCGGGTCGACGAGGAAGTGCTGCCCAAACCCCTTTTTCAACCTCAAGCCCTGCCGCGAAAGCAGCGCCTTTAGGCCTCGCAGCGTTCGGGGGTCGGCCTGGCCCTGACTCATGACCCCCGGGACCGCTCGAGCAACGCCCGCAACTCGCCGTAGAGCCGCTTGGTCTCCTCGGGCGTCTTGCCGTATCCCCCGTACTTGCTGACCAGGCGGGCCGCTTCCTTGCCCTTGCCCTCCCGGCGCAGCCGTTCGAGGAGCCGGTCGATGAGCTCCCTCGGCCCCCGTTTCTCGGCCTGCCCCTCCTTTCCCGGCGGGGTGAAGCGCCCGGTCTCCGGGTCATACTCCACCCAAACCTTTTCCATCCGGTAGAGGTGCCGCCCGATGCCGAACTTCACCGCCGCCCGTTTGAGGGCATCGGAGAAGGCGGCTTTCAGGGTGTCGCCCTCGCCAACGTCCTCCTTGGTCACGCCGAAGACGGTGAGCCGCGCCTTAACCAGCGCCGGTTCGGGGCTGACCCGCAAGACCTCGTAAGCGTCGTGCCAGTTGGCCGGTCCGGCCACCGCATCCAGGCGATCCAGCACCGCCCGGGCGTCGACGTAGGGCACGATGAGCGCCCGCCGCTTGTCGCGCGACACCGCTTCCACCCGCCACTGCACATCCTCATCGGGAAAAGGCTCGGCCAGATCTTCCCACACGCTCGGATCCACGGGGTCATTCTCTCACGAATGGCGGCAGCCATCCAGGCCAATTGACAGTCCCAGGCGCCCTTCCTAATATGGTGGAGGCTTTGGGGCGTCGTCTAATGGCAGGACAGCGGACTTTGGATCCGCCGGTCGTGGTTCGAGTCCACGCGCCCCAGCCATTTTTTTTGTAGATCGTGCGCCCTCGGGTTAAAGTAAGGGTAGATGGAAGCCCTGGTGGTCAGCGCCAACCCAACGCTCCGCACCTATATCGAGGTGACCCTTGAAGCCGAGGGGTTCCAGCCAAAGAGCTTCGCCAACGCAAAGGAGGCTCTGGCCTACCTGCGGGAACACACGCCTGACCTCATCGTCCTCGACGACGAGGTGGGGGACAGCCTGCCGCCGCTGGATCTCGCCTGGCGGGTCAAGCGGGTCAAGCGACTCAAGGACGTTCCCCTGGTCTATCTGGCCAGCTCCAGCGACAGCAGGACCAAGATCGCCGCACAAATGGCCCGAATCGACGAGATTTTGGTCAAGCCCCTGACCGGCGGCGAGTTCCGCCGCTTCGCGCGTCGTACCATCGAGATGCGCACCCAGCACTCCTAACCCATGCGTTGGCTCCGTTTGCTCGCCTTTGGTTTCCTGGCGCTCTTCTTGGGTCTCGGCGTTGGGGTGGCCACCGTTGTTTGGAACTGGAGCCGGAACCTGCCGAGCCTCGAGGCCTTCGAGTCGCTCCGGCTCACTTCGACCACCACCCTCTACGCCCGCGACGGCACCCCCATCGCCACGTTGGCCTCGGTCGAAGACGGGCGCACCGTGGGCCGGCAGCTGGTGAGCCTCTCGCAGGTTTCCCCCGCCGCCATTGCCGCCATCGTCGCCAGCGAGGACCGGCGTTTTTTCCGCCACCACGGCATCGACTGGGTCCGTTTCTTCGGCGCCCTTTACAAGACGCTCCAGGGTGACCTCCAAGGAGGCAGCACCATCACCACCCAGGTGATCAAGAACACCCTGCTCAAACAGCTCGCCTCCCAGCGGACGCTGGAACGCAAATTCAAGGAATTTCTTTTGGCCACCGAGCTTGAGCGGCGTTATACCAAGCGCGAGATCCTCGAGATGTACCTCAACGTCGCCTTCTGGGGCGGCAACCTCACCGGCATCGCCGCCGCCAGCGAAGCGTACTTCGGCAAGGATCCTGCCGAGCTCACGCTCGCCGAAGGCGCCTATCTGGCCTCGCTCATCCCCGCCCCCAACGCGCGCTACCGGGATCTGAAAGGCACCCTGGCCCGAAGCCGGCGCCTGATCCGGGAGATGGCCGAGGCGGGCTGGATCACCCCCGGTGAAGCCAAAGCGGCCCTCTCCGAACCCATCACCCCGCGTGGCTGGGTCACCGAATACAGCAAGGACGGCGCGCTGGTTCGCGCCGAGCTCAAAGACCCCAGCGCCCAGGTCCTTCCCGACCTGAGCGCCCAGGTGGCCACCCGCTTCGTGCTCGAGGTCCGCAAACGCCTGCTCGAGCGCTTCGGGGCGGGCCGCGTCTTCGGTCAGGGCGGGCTCCGGGTCTACACCACGCTCGACCTGGGCATGCAGGCGGCCGCCGAGGCCGCGGCCACGAAGGCGGTGCGCGACAAGATGCTCCCCGACGGCGCCCAGCTGGCCCTGGTCGGGATGGACCCCAAGACCGGGGAGGTCCTGGCGATGCTCGGCGCCCTGCCCGGGACCCCGGGCGAGTTCAACCGGGCCACCCAGATCCGGCGGAGCCCGGGCTCCGCGGTCAAGCCCTTCGTCTACGCCACCGCCCTCGAGGCCGGGTGGTCCCAGGCCAGCCCGGTTTGGGACAAGGAGGTCGAGTTCCCCGACCCCACCCAGCCGGAAGGGGTGTGGAAGCCGAAGAACTTCTCCGGCACCTTCCTGAACCGGCCGGTTACCATCCGTTACGCCCTCGACCGCTCGCTGAACGTGCCCGCGGTCCTCACCGGCGCGAAGATCGGCATTCCCCGCCTCGCCGCCAAACTCGGCGCCCTGGGCTTTGAGGTTCCCAAACATCCCAGCCTGGCGATCGCCATCGGTGCGGTGGGTGCGAGCCCCCTGCAGATGGCCGCCGCCTATGCCAACTTCATCAACCAGGGACGAATGCCCGAGCCCATTCTCATCCTCCGGGTCGAAGACGAGCAGGGCAGGGTGCTCTACCAGGCCCGTCCCCACGCGAACCGGGTCTTCTCCGAGACCATCGCCTATCTGGGCTGGGACATGCTGAAGGGCTACGTCTACGACCCCGATCCCTTTGGCAAGGCGAGCCTCGCCTGGCGGGCTCAAATCCCGGGTCGGGTGGTCGGGGGCAAGACCGGCACCTCGAACGAGGCCCGGGACCTCTGGTTCGCCGGCGCCACCAAGGGGCTGGTGGCCGTGGTCTGGATCGGCCGGGACGACAATGAACCTCTCCGCTGGCGGGGCAAGGAGCCCTCGAGCTCGGTGATCAACCCCCCGATCTGGCGCGACTTCGTCGAGGAAGCGCTCCGCGGCCGGCCCTCCGGCGACTTCCCGCCGCCGGAGGGCCTGGTGCAGCGGCGTATCGACCTCCTCGACGGCGCGCCCAGAGCGGGTGGAGTGGCGGTGTACTTCCGCGCCGGTCGCGCCCCCAGCGGGACAACGGTGCCCATGGGAACTTTCGTGTGGGTTCCCATTGACACCTCCACCGGGTGCCCCGCCACCGCGTCCACCGGTTTTGACCGGATCACCTGGCGGGCGTTTTCACCCGAGGCTTTGAAGCGCCTTGCTTGCCCGACGAACAGCGAGGGCAGTAGCCGGTAAAGAGAACCCGGGCTCCGACCACGCGCCAGCCTTCTGGCGCCGGCAGCCGCTGTGCCAGCGCCTCGGAGGCCAGTTCTGGAAGCTTGTCGGTCAAGATATCCTCAACCCGGCCGCACTCCAGGCAGACCAGGTGATGGTGCGGGCGCGTGTAACCGTCGTAGCGGGTCATCCCCAGCGGGTCCTTAAAGTCCCACACCAAGCCCGCCCGCTTCAGAACCTGGAGGTTGAGGTAGACGGTCGAAAGACCGATGTCGTACCCCTTCTTCCTGAGGCCGCGGTAGAGCTCCTCCGGGGTCGGATGGACGTTCTTGCGATCGAGGAACGCCAGAATCCGTTCCCGAGGCACCGTGTGACGCAGGCCGGCGCCGCGCAAGCGTCCGCGATGGTCGCGCCGGACGGAAGCCTGAACCTTGGGCATAGCCACCCCCCAACAGTTCGGTATATCCAACTTACCGAGCTATTCCACATTATAGTGTATGGCGTGGAGAGGGCCCGCCCGAGCCACCGGTTGCTCTACCTGCTCTTCGCCCTCGGCCTTTTCGAGGTCGCGGGGCTCTTCTTCTTCGAAACCTACCGCTATTACCAAATCTCCCGGGAAGTCGCGCGGCTCGAACAGGAAAATGAGGCCCTCTGGGCCAAGGTGCGTGACCTGCGCGCCGAGCTCGCCCACGCGAACGACCCCGGTGAACTCGAGGCCCTGGCCCGCCGGCTGGGACTGGTCAAAAAAGACGAGGTGCTCTATGTTAGAAAATCTCATTGAAGAACTTTTGGAAGATGAAGCGCTGACCCAGGGGCTTTCAGAGTCCGACGCCCAGGAGCTCCTGACCTGGCTGATCAGCCTTTTGGAGGAAGACGAAACCGAGCGAGGGGGGCACTACGTCCGCGCCCTGGGTAAGCAGGTGGCCAGGCTGGCCAAGAATCACAACCTTCCGGTCCACGAACTCATCGAGCTGGTCGAGCTCGCCTGGCAGGACACCGCGGTCTCGCTCGAGGCCCCCGCCCCGCTCGAGGCCTGACCCACCTCAAAACGGAATCGCCTCCGAACCCCCACCGCGGTCGTGTCCGGCCAAGAGCGCCTCGCGGTCGGGGACGAAGCTGGCCTTGATCCCCAGGGCCAGGACCGCCTCGAGCGCGTCCTCCCCCACCCGGACCTCGCTGGCCTCAAAGAGCGCCCAGCCCGACGGCCCGAAAAGGCGAATTTGGACGCCGTGGGGGCCCGGGTGTTCATCCAGGAGGCTGCGCAGCTCGAGGGTGCGCTTTTCATCGAGGTCGGCAAGGTCCAGCCTGAGCTCAAGCCGCTTGGGCAGGCCCTCGAACTCGTCCCACAAAAAGAGATCCTCGGCGATTACCCGCAGGCTCTCCCCTTCGGCATCGGGCTCGACGCTGGCGACCACCGCCACCGGGGTATCCTCCTTGAGCCGGGGCGAAACCCGATCGTAGCCGCGGCCGAAGACGACCACCTCGATGGCCCCGCTCTCGTCGGCCAGGTTGAACCGGGCCATCATGCCCCCGTTCTTCGTGGGCTTGCGCACCACGTTCTCCACCATCCCGGTCAAAATGGCCCGCACCCGTCGACGCCCGCCGTTTTGCCCCCGGTACCAGCGGGGAAGATCGGCGATCCGGGCGCTCGCCGCCTCGACCAGGCCCGCGTAATGGGCGAGCGGATGCCCGGTGACGTAGATGCCGAGCGCCTCCTTTTCCATCTTCAGCCGCTCGACCTCGCCGAGCCGGGGCGCCTTGGGCAAGGCGGGCTCGGCGGCCTCGTCGAAGAGCCCGGTGAGCCCCATGCCGGCTTTTTCCTGCTCGGTGGCCGCCCATTTGAGCAGGGCATCGAGCCCGGCGAGCATCGCCCCGCGCTCGCCAAAGGCGTCGAAGGCGCCGGCTTTGATCAGCGACTCGACCGCCCGGCGGTTTACGGTGTGCAGATCCACCCGCTTCAAGAAGTCGGCGAGCGACTTAAACGGCCCCCGCCGCTCGCGCTCGGCGAGAATGGCCTCGACCGCCCCCTCGCCCACGTTCTTGACCGCCGAGAGCCCGAAAAGGATCTCCTCACCCACCACCCGGAAGTCAAAGCCCGACTTGTTGATGTCGGGCGGGAGCACGGGAATCCCCATGGCCCGGGCGTCGCGGATGTACTCGGCCACCTTGTCGGAGTTCTTGCGTTCAACGGTGAGGAGGGCGGCCATGAACTCCACCGGGTAGTGGGCCTTCACGTAGGCCGTCTGGTAGGCGATCATCGCGTAAGCGGCGGCGTGGGAGTTGTGCACGACCATGTCTTCAGCGACGAAGGTGTGCGTGCCCTCGACGGTCAGATCGTAGACCGCTTCCTCGCCATCCGGAATCACCGCCACCACCCGATCCCAGTAGAGATCGCTCTCGGCAAGGCGCGCCAGCAGGAAGCTTTGGGTTAAACCGGCGAGATGGGCCACCATCTTCCTGGCGAGGTCCCGTTTGGTGGCGTTGGGGCGGAAGAGCCCGCTCGAAATCCCGTGCTCGGCCAGGTAAGCATGGTACCCCTTCCCCCGCGCCCGGGCCGCAGCCTTGATCTCGGCCAGGACGAGCGGCAAAAGCGCGTTGGGGAGAATATCCTTGGTGCTCCGCGCGCCTTGTGGCGCACCCTCAGCCAACAGCCGGCCTAAATCGCGGCGTCGTTTGCCCTGGAGGTGCGGACCGATCTTCTCGGCAAAGGCCTCAACGGCCTCCCAGCCGCCAAGCAGGTGTACAGCGTAGCCTTTTCGCCTTTCCCCCCGGTAAGCAAAGCTCTTTTCGTGGATCCGGGTTTGCAAACCGAGCCTGAGCAGGAGGTGCTGCACATCCTCGGCCAAGCGACGGGAAGCGGTGGCGTAGTGGATGAGCCGGGTCTCGGGTTGAATCCCCCCGTCGCCGCTCCAAAGCCTTCCCAAAAAGAAGGCGATCTGTTCCGGTGACAGCGTGAAAACATCCTCGGGCACGAACTTTTCCGCGGCTCCCTTGCCCAAAATCCCCGCCCGTTTGAGGAAGTCCACCGCTCCGCAAACCCCGCTCCGGTTCTCGCGGGCGGCGTAAACGGAGGTCGCCGGCTTGCTCTCGTCGATCACCGCCCGGGTGTTGGGGAAGGCCTCGAGGGCATCCACGAACGCCTGAACCAGCTCGGGGTCTTTGCTGTAGAGGTAAAACCCCGAGGGGTGCTCGAGGTTGCCCTCGGCGATGGCGTAGGCGAGAAGGGCGAGCTCATGCGATGGCATGCGATTTTGCGACTGGTAAGGCACGCGCCGAGGTAAGGCGACGTAATCCCCGGGCCGGATCGCCCCGAGATCGCGCCACCCTTCCGGGGTGTAAAAGGGGTGGTTGGCGGTGGCTCTGAGCGTCCGTCCGGTTTCGGTGACGATCCGGAACACCGGACGCCGCCCACTCGGGAACGCGGCCACCACCGGGCGGGGAACGATCTTGAGGGTCTTCTCGTCCAGCGAAGGAACCCAGACCTCACCCGCCTCGCCGCGCACGATCTCGCCGATCGTCACCCGGCGACCGCTCCGAACATCGACCACCCGCGCCGTGGCGGGCAGGCACTTGTTGAAGCCATAGTTGGCGAAGGCCTCGAGCATGTCGAAGAGCCGGCTCGCTTCCTCCTCGGGAATGCCCCGCTCGGCGGCCCCCTTGATGAAGCGCTCCCGGTGGCGCTTCATCTCCTCGACCTTCTTCTTGCCCATGGCCCGGCGGAGCAGGTCGGCCTCGCCGAGCGAATACCCGGCAACCGCCGAGGCGATCTGCATGATCTGCTCCTGGTAGACCGGGATGCCGTAGGTCTCTTCCAGGATCGGGGCCAGGTGCTTCTCGGCGTGGGGGAACTCGGCGTAGGAAACCGGCTCCTTGCCCTGCTTGCGGCGGATGTAGGTGGGGATGTTGTCCATCGGGCCCGGACGGTAGAGCGAGAGGATGGCGATGAGGTCGTGGACCCGCTCGGGCCGGAAGGCCTTGACGGTGGCGGTCATTCCCGAGCCCTCGAGCTGGAACACCCCCTTGGTCTCGCCCCGGGCCAAGAGCTCGAAGGTCGCCGCGTCGTCGAGCGGGATCCGGTCGTAGTCGAGCTCGATTCCACGGGATTCCCTGACGATGCGGGCCGCCTCTTCCAAAAAGGAGAGCGTCCGGAGGCCGAGGAAGTCCATCTTCAAAAGCCCCAGCGCCTCGACCGCGTTCATGTCGTACTGGGTGATGATCTTGTCACCGCCGCCGGTTTCCTTCATCAGGGGAACCAGCTCGGTGAGGGGTTCGGCCCCGATCACCACCCCGGCGGCGTGCACCGAGGCGTGGCGGTTGAGCCCTTCCAGGCGCATGGCGACCTCGAGCACCCTCCGGACCTCGGGGTCCGAATCCATCATCGCCCGGAGTTCGGGAACGGTCTCGATCGCCTCCTGCAGGGGGATGGGGCGGCCGAACTTGACCGGCACCAGCTTGGCGATCTCCTCCGCCCGTTTGTGGGGGATGCCGAAGACCCGGGCCACGTCCTTGATCGCCGCCTTGGAGGCCATGGTCCCGAAGGTGGCGATCTGGGCGACCCGATCCTCGCCGTAGCGCTTGCGAACGTACTCGATCACCTCGTCCCGGCGCACGTCGGAGAAGTCGGTGTCGATGTCGGGCATGCTGACCCGCGCCGGGTTCAAAAAGCGCTCGAAGAGGAGGTTGAAGGCGAGGGGGTCGATGTTGGTGATCCGCGTGGCGTAGGCCACCAGGCTGCCGGCGGCGCTGCCCCGGCCCGGCCCCACGCTGATCTTTTGGCGTTTGGCCCAGTTGATGTAGTCCTGAACGATGAGGAAATAGCCCGGGAAGCCCATCCGCTCGATGACCTCGAGCTCGTAGAGGGCACGGGCCAGGATCGCCGGGGCATCCCACTCGCGCACCTCCTTGGGATCCGGGAGCTCGGCCAAAAGCTTCTCTTTCGCCTCGCCGTCGAGCAACGCCAGGGCCTCGGCCAGCACCGCCCCGTCGCCGTGGGGCACGGGCGCGCCCGCGACCCGCAGCATCTCACGGTAAAAATCCTCGGTGATCCGATCGGGGTAGCGCTCAAGCAGCCCCAAAAAGGTGAGTTCCCGCAAGTACTGGGCCTCGTCGCGACCCTCCGGCAGCGGGTAGCGGGGAATCTGATAGCGCTTTTTGTCGTCGAGGGGCAGCTCGACGCTCGCGATCTCGGCGATCCAGACCGAGTTGTCGAAGATCTCCTCGCCCCACTCCTCGGGGGGAAGCGCCTGGCGCATTTCCTCGGGGTCTTTGACGTAAAACTCGTCGCAGGGGAACTTCCAGCGGTTCTCGTCGTCCCAGGTGGACTTCGATTGGATGGCGAGCAGCACCTCGTGGGCCTCGGCGTCCTTGCGGCTCACGTAGTGCCCGTCGTTGGTGGCGACCATCCCGATGCCGTACTTCCTGGCAAATTCCTTGAGCACGGCGTTGGTCCTTTGCTGCTCCTTAAGGCCGTGGTTTTGAATTTCGATGAAGAAATCGTCCTTGAAGATCGAAAGGTACTCGTTGAGCCGCGCCTCGGCCAGGTCCTCCCGGCCGGCCAGGATGAACTGGTTGATCTCGCTGCCCAGGCAGCCCGAAAGCACGATCAAGCCCTCGGAATGCTCGGCGAGGAGTTCGCGGTCGATGCGGGGCTTTTCGTAGAAGCCCTCGAGGTACGCCCGGCTCGCGAGCTTGACCAGGTTCTGATACCCCTTGAAGTTCTTGGCGATCAGGGTCAGGTGGTAGTAGCCGCCGTCGAGGCCCTTGCGACGCTTCCGATCGAACCGGCTCTCGGCCGCCACGTAGGCCTCGTAACCGATGATCGGCTTGACGCCCATGCGGTGGGCCAGCCGGTAGAAATCCACGGCCCCGAAAAGGTTCCCGTGGTCGGTGATGGCCAAGGCCGGGTTTTCTGGGCTGACCTTTTTGACCCACGCCAGCAGGTCTTTGAGCTTGGCCGCCCCATCCAGCAACGAGTACTGGGTGTGCTGGTGCAGGTGCGCGAACTTCACCCCTCCAGGATACCCGCCGCCGGGACCCGGCCACCCCGGGGGCATTCCTCACTCTAATCTTTCTCATGCCAAATGTCCCATGACCGCGGTCATGGCCCGCCCCCCCGGCCATCTTTTAAGAAAGCCTTAATGAAAGGAGGTCGGTATGGGCTATAGCTGGATTCAGATCGCCGTCGCGGCTGTCTTCATCTCCGCCGTCGTCACCCTGGTCCTGAGCCGCGGCTACGGCTGGTTGTCACCAACCTTCTGGCGCAACGCCGCCGTGGTCAGCAGCGTGGTGATGACCGGCATCCTCTTGTGGCTCACCTTCGACACCCAGGGCAAGATCCGACCCGGAGCCGGGCGGGTGCCCGCCTGGGACGTGATCAACTACGAGATCGGCCTCAAGTGGGACCCCGAAAAACGCCGCCAGGTCCCGGTGATCGGCGAGAAAACCGGTTTTTTTGGCCAGGAACTGAGCAACGAAGCGGCCTACAAGCTGATCAACCGGGGCAAGATGACGCTCCAGGGGCGCAACTGCATGGAGTGCCACACCATTTTGGGCAACGGGGCCTACTACGCGCCGGACCTCACCCGGGCCTACCAGGACCCCTGGTGGGCTGAGCGTCTCATGCCGATGCTCGGCGTGAAGACCCGGGAAGAAGCGATCGCCAAATGGCTGCAAAATCCCCCCGCCTACCCCCAGGGCAAGCGTCGCATGCCGAACCTGCACATCAACGAGGACGAGGCCCGGGCGCTGGTGGCCTTCCTCAAGTGGATGTCCGCCATCGATACCAACGGCTTCCCGCCACGCTTTGGCGTGGTGAAGGCCGAGCAGTAAGGAGGGAGACATGGCTTCGATTGCAATGAAAAAGGGCGAAGGACTCTACGAATCGCAAAAACTGGCCCTGGCTTATTTTGCGGTGGCCCTCATCCTCTTCGGGGCCCAGCTGCTCTTTGGGCTCCTCGCCGCCTACCAATACATCGACCCCAACTTCCTCTTCGGCAAGCTCTCGTTCATGACCAACCGCACCGTCCACGTCAACGCCATGATCGTTTGGCTCTTGGTGGGGCTGATGGGCGGGGTCTACTGGTTCCTCCCCATCGAGACCGGCCGCGAAGTGGTCGGCATCCGCCTCGCCAAGTGGATCTGGTGGATCATCGTGGCCGGCGTTGGCGTGGTGGTTCTGGTCTATCTCTTCGTGCAAACCGGTCCCGGCACCGCCGCCACCCTGTGGTTCATCAACGAGGGCCGGGAATATATCGAGGCCCCGCGCTGGGCGGACCTCGCCATCATCGCCTGGGTGGCGGTCTTTCTCTATAACGTCGTGGCCACCACCCTGGCCAGCCGCCGCATCACCGGCCTTTTGGGCGTGCTCATCTTCGACCTGGTGGCGCTCGGCGCCCTCTACACCGCCGGGGCCCACTACACCGTCAACGTCACCATGGACCAGTACCTCTGGTGGTGGGTGGTGCACCTGTGGGTCGAGGCCACCTGGGAGGTTTTGGTCGGCGTGCTGATGGCCTGGAGCCTGATGTATCTGCTCGGCACGCCGCGCAAGCTGGTCGAAACCTGGCTCTACCTCGAGGTGGCCCTGGTCTTCGGCACCGGGATCCTGGGGCTCGGCCACCACTACTTCTGGATCGGCACGCCTGAGTACTGGATCGGTCTCGGCGGCTTCTTCTCGGCGCTCGAGCCCCTGCCCTTGGTGGCCATGGTGGTCCACGCCGTCTACGACGCCGGCGCCCACCGCCTCCACGCGGTGAACCGTCCCGCATTCTTCTGGGCCATCTTGCAGGCCTTCGGCAACTTCATCGGCGCCGGCGTGTGGGGCTTCATGCAAACGCTGCCCCAGATCAACCTCTACTCCCACGGCACCCAGCTCGCCGCCGCCCACGGGCACCTGGCCTTCTTCGGGGCCTACGTCGGTACCGTGCTCACCCTGGTCTACATCGCCTTCCAGAACGCAGCCAAGGTGGTGCGGATCCCCCTCGACACCCGGAGCTGGGGCTGGGCGTATGCCCTCTTTATCCTCGGCATTTTCGGCCTCGCCGGCTCGTTCACCATCTCCGGGTTCGTGCAAACCATGGTCGAGCGGGCCGAACTCGGCAGCACATGGGCCGCGTTCATCGCCAGCTACACCCACCCCTGGTACACCAACACCCTGGTCTGGCGCTTCCTCTTCGGCCTCATGATCTTCGCCGCCTACCTCATCCTGGTCTACGACCTCCTCACCATCTACGCCGGTCGGGCGCTCGGCAAGGAGGTGCGCCGTGCTCAGTAACCACGAGGTCGCGCTCATGGTCCGGGACATCATGATCTACGGCATCTTCTTCGTCCTCTCGGCCGGGCTCTACGCCATGTTCTACGCCCTGGGCAAGCTCTTTGGCCGTCCCGGCTGGACCACCTTCTCCTACCTCTTCGCCCTGGGCGAGCTTTTGAGCGCGGCGGGGATGATCCGGGCCGGGTACCTCGATCCCTTCTGGGTCAAGCTCATCGCCTTTTCCGCCCTCGTCTACCTCTTCATTCCCCAGGCCATGTGGTGGGTGGTCACCCGCTTCCACAGCGAGCTCGATGAATACGTGCACGATTTCGGGAGGTAATCCATGGAGGTCACTCGGGTAGAAGTTTTCCTCGATGGCAGCGAGACGGCCCTGGCGGTCATCGACGCGCCGCCATTCACGCTGCGGCTCGACCCCCAGGTGCTGGGTGAGGGGCAGCACGTACTCTCCGCCGTGGTCTACTTCGAAGACGGCTCGAGCGAGCGCCACGAGTACGTCTTCGACGTCGAGCAAAAGGGCCCCGTCTACGTGGGCCACGTGGCCCGGGCGGCGGTGAAGAGTCCCCTCGAGGTCGAGCTCGTCGACCCAGTGGAAAAGGAAGCGCTCATCCGGCCCAGCGCCTTCAAGCACATGGTGCTTCCGGCGCTGCTGTTTTTGCTGGTGGTGGGCGTCGCCTGGTGGCTCTCCCGGGCCGGCGACAACGGCTCAAGCGCCGGGATTCTAGCCGCGGGCGGGGTTGTCTCCACCCTGTCCCCCGCCGCCAAGAGCCAACCAGCGCAAGCGACGGGGCCGGCCGACGGCCAGGCGCTCTACCAGCAGCGCTGCGCCAGCTGCCACCAAAACGACGGCCAGGGCATTGCCGGCGTCTTCCCCGCCCTGGCGCAAAACCCCAAGCTGGCCGATGAGACCTTCGTGATCAAGACAATCCTCGACGGCATTCCCGGAACCGGCATGCCGGCCTTCGGGAGCCAGCTCGACGACCCCCAGGTGGCGGCCATCGCCAGCTATATCCGCACCGCCTGGGGCAATGGATTCGGTTCCGTAGACGCGGGCGCGGTTCGGGCCCTGCGCGGCCAGTAGGGGCCCTGGGCCCCGCGTCTCGGCACGGGGAGGCATGGATCATCCGGGCGGGCGGAAAGGAACGGTGGTGAGATGATGCGGTGGTTTAAGTGGTTGTTCGTCCTCCTTCTGGGCAGCTGGGCCCTGGCCCAGGGCGATATCCAGGTGCCCAAGCTGACGCCAGACGAGGCGAACAAGGCCAAGGAGATCTACTTCCAGCAATGCGCGGGATGCCACGGCGTTTTGCGTAAAGGGGCGACCGGGAAAAACCTCGAGCCGGAGACCTTGCTCAAGCAAGGCAAGGGGGTTGACTTTCTGAAAACCATCATCACCAACGGCTACGGGGGCATGCCGGCCTGGGGCAAGCTTGGCATCCTGTCCGACGACGAGATCGATCTCATGGCCAAGTTCCTGCTCAACCCGGTTCCCGAGCCGCCGCCCTGGACCTTCCAGGAAGCCAAGGCCACCTGGCGGGTGCTGGTCCCGGTCAAGATGCGGCCCACCAAGCCGGAAACCAAGCGGAACTGGCAGAACTACTTCGGGGTCATCCTCCGCGACGTGGGGAAGGTTGCCATCGTCGACGGCGACACCAAGGAGCTGGTGAAGATCCTGCCCACCGGCTACGCCACCCACATCCTGCGTTCGTCGAAGGACGGCCGCTACTTCTACACCATTGGCCGCGACGGCTGGGCCAAGATCATCGACCTGTGGATGGAAGAGCCCACCATCGTGGCCGAGGTGCGCGCCTGCCTCGACGCCCGTTCGATCGACACCTCCAAATACCCCGGCTACGAAGGCAAGTACGCCATCATCGGGTGCTACTGGCCAAGCGCTTTCCTGATCGTCGACGGGCAGACGATGGAGCCGCTCAAGATGATCTCGACCCAGGGCTACGTCAAGAGCCAGGGCGAGTTCTTGCGAGAAAACCGGGTGGCCTCGATCGTCAGCTCGCACTTCAGCCCCGAGTGGATCGTGAACATCAAGGAAGGCGGGGAAACCTGGCTCGTCGACTACGACAAGATCGAGAAGAAGGGTCGCCCGGTCAGCATCGTCAACATCGACACCGAGCGCTACCTCCACGACGGCGGCTGGGATATGAGCAAGCGCTACTTCCTGGTGGCGGCCAACACCGAGAACAAGATCGTGGTCATCGACGCCAAGACCCGCGAGTTCGTGGCCAGCATTCCGGTGGGCAAAAAGCCCCACCCCGGCCGGGGCGCGACCTGGGTCCACCCCAAATACGGTCCGGTCTGGGCCACCGGGCACATTAAGGACAACAAGATCGCGGTGATCGGCACCGACCCCAAGGATCACCCCGAGTACGCCTGGAAGGTGGTCAAGATGATCACGACCCCCTATCCGGGCAACCTCTTCATCAAGACCCACCCCAAGAGCCCCTGGCTCATCGTCGACTTCCCGGTCGCGCCCACCCCTAAGGCCAACGCCACCCTCTGCGCCTGGGACAAGAACGACCTCGAAAAGGACCCCGTGTGCTGGCAGGTCCCCGGAGCACTTGAGAAAAAGGCGCGCATGGTCCACATCGAGTTCAACAAGGACGGGACCGAGTTCTGGGTCTCGGCCTGGGGCAACGTCAACACCCCCACCTTCATCGTCATCTACGACGCCAAGACGCTGAAGGAAAAAGCACGCATCGAAGGCGAGTGGGTCATCACCCCCACCGGGAAGTTCAACGTCTACAACACCGCCAACGACATCTACTAAAAACCGTTCACCGACATCCGACCAAGGGCACCCCCGGCGCTGCCGGGGGTTTTTACGCATCCTCGCTTTGCGCAGGGAGCTTGAACTTCACCTTCAGGTAGCCGGGGCTGGGAATGTAGACGCGGCGGTCGTCGAGGCGGATCATGCCCTCGCGGTAGAGCTGCCAGAGCTTGCGGCTCACGAGCTCAGGCACCGTGCCCAGCATGGCCGCAAGCTCGGTGTTGGTGGGAAGAACGAACCCCTGACCCTCGCGCTCGAGCCGTTTGAGCAGGTAGCCAACCAGCCGCTCGAATACGTCCTGGAAGGCGACCTGGGTGAGAAGTCCGATGAGCCGCCGCTGCCGGCGAGCCAGGTAGCGGATCACGGCGCGGGCAAGGGCGGGCGTGTCGTCCATGAGCGCCAAAAAAACGTCCTTCGGCAGCGCGATGACCTCGGCCGGCGCCACCGCCTCGGCCGAGGCCGGGTAGCGCGCCTGCTCGAGGAACACCGCCACCTCAGCCAGCGGCGACCCCGGGCCCTCGAGGTGCAACACCAGCTGCCGCCGGCCCTCGGGGTGCGACTTGAACACCTTGACCCACCCCCTCTCCACCACAAAGAGGTGGGTGACCGGATCGCCTTCCAAAAAGAGCAGATCGCCCCGGCGCAAGCGCCGCTGGCTGCTCGCCTGTTCGAGGCGGGAAAGCGCCTCGGGCGCGAGCGCGGTGAAGAACTCAACCTGGGCAAGCGTCTGCCTGGCCTCCACGCAACCGTCCCAATGTATGCTACCCCCGATGATCCCGCGTTACCAAACCCCGGAAATGGCCGAGCTGTGGTCCGAGCTCGAGAAGTTTCGGCGCTGGGCGGAAGTGGAACGGCTCGCCCTTTTGGCCTGGGAACGGCTGGGAAAGGTCGCGGCAGGCACTGCCGCCGCGATCGAGGCGGCCCTCAGAAAGCGCCCGCTCAACGCCGAGTTCGTCGCCCGGGTGAGCGAGTGCGAACGCCTGACCCGCCACGACGTCGCCGCCTTCGTCGACGTGCTCGGCGAGTGGAGCCGTTCGGAGGCGGTCCGGCGCTACCTCCACTACGGCCTCACCAGCTCCGACGTGGTCGACACCGCCCAGAACTGGCGCAGCCGGGACGCGCTGGCGCTCGTACTCGAGGCGCTCGAGGAGCTCCTTGAGGCGCTCAAGGCCCTGGCGCTGCGCTATAAAGACCTGCCCACCATCGGGCGCACCCACGGCGTCCACGCCGAGCCCACCAGCTTTGGCCTCAAGTTCGCCGGGCTCTACGCCGCCTTTGACCGCGACCGGGCCCGGCTCCAGCGGGCGCAAGATGCCATCGCGGTGGTCAAGCTCTCGGGGGCGGTCGGCAGCTACGCCATGATCCCGCCCCAGATCGAAGCCTACGTCGCGGAAAAGCTCGGGCTGGCCGTGGATCCGGTCACCACCCAGGTCACGCCGCGCGACCGCCACGCCGAGGTCTTTTCCGCCCTGGCCACCCTAGGCGCGAACCTCGAGCGGGCCGCGGTGGAGCTCCGCCACCTGGCCCGCACCGAGGTCCTCGAGGTCGAGGAAGGGTTCGCCCCGGGGCAAAAGGGCTCATCGGCCATGCCGCACAAGAAGAATCCGGTGGGCCTGGAAAACGTGAGCGGGCTTGCCCGGCTCCTGCGCAGCAACCTGCTGGCGGCGCTTGAAAACGTCGCCCTCTGGCACGAACGCGACATCAGCCACTCCTCGGTCGAACGGGTGATCCTCCCCGACTCGACGACGCTCGCCCACTACCTCGTCACCCGCCTCACTTCGATCCTCAAACGGTTGGTGGTGCACGAAGCCAACGTGCGCAAAAACCTCGAGCGCACCCACGGCCTGCCCTTTAGCCAAAGGGTGCTCTCGACGCTGGTGGAAAAGGGAATGGCGCGCGACGAGGCCTACCGGTTGGTCCAAGGCGCCGCCATGCGCTCGTGGCAGGAGGAACGGCCGTTTCTGGAAACGCTGCGCGAAGCGGGGATCCCCCTAAGCGAGGCCGAGCTCTCTCAGCTCTTCGACCCGGCCTTCTACCTCCGCCACACCGACGAGATCTACCGGCGCCTCGGTCTGTTGTAGGCTAGGGACAAGGCAAAGCGAAAGGAGGCGCCATGGCGGTCCGTGCACTGACCTTTGACTTTTGGGGAACCCTTTTCACCGAAGGCCCGCGTTTTCTCGAAGTCGTCCTCCCGAAACGCTACGAGATCCTGCTCGACGCGGCCTCCGAGGCCGGCGTGCCCGCCGATGAGAGCGCGGTGCGGGAGGCCTACCGCGCCGCGGCGCAGGCCTTCCGCACCGCGTGGGAAGCCGGCGAGGCCATGCCCAACTTCGAGCGCGTCGGCTACATCTTCAAGCTGCTCGGCATCCCTTTCGACCAGGGGCTGGTGGCGATCACCGCCCGTCGGCTCGAGGACGCCGCCCTCGAGGGCGACCTCCAGCCACTGCCGGGAACCCTGGAGGCGATCCCCGAGCTCGCCGGGCGCTACCCCCTCGCGATCGTGTCCGACACCGGATTAACCCCCGGCCGGGTGCTCCGCGAACTCCTCGCCCGCATGGGGTTTGACCGGCACTTTGCGGCCTACAGCTTCTCCGACGAAACCGGCCAGGTCAAACCCCACCGCGAGGCCTTCACCACAGCCCTCGAGGCCCTCGGCGTCCCCCCGGAAGACGCGCTCCACACCGGCGATATCCCCAGGTCCGACATCGAGGGGGCCTTCGCCGCCGGTTACCACTACGCCGTGCTCTACGGCAACAAAAACCAGATCAAGCCGGGCAGCGCCAAGCCAACCGCCCGCCACCAGGACCACACGGCGCTCCTCGATCTTCTACCAAGACTTCCTTAGCGCCCTTCAGGCGCTTTGACCCCAAAACCCGGGGGCAGGTGTTCGGGAAAATCGGGATTCCCCTTGCGGTCGGGCAGCCGCGGCACCAGCTCGGCGGGGTGCGGGGCTCCCTTTTGGCAGTAGGGGCACTCCGGCCGCAGCTTCACCCGGGTGATTCGCGCCGGCACCCCCATGACGATGGCGTGTGGTGGAACGTCCCGGGTCACCACCGCCATGGTGGCCACCATGGCGTCGTCGCCGATCCGGACCCCGGCCAGCACCGTCGCGTGGTAGGTGATGCGCACCCCATTCCCCAGGATGGTGTGGCGCAGGGTGACGTCGGCCTGCTCCAGGACGTGGTGGGTGTGGCTGTAGATGTTGGCGTAGTCGGCGATCGAGACGCCATCGCCCAGCGTAATCCCCCCGATGTCGTCGAGCAGGACGTGCCGGTGCACCACCACGTTATCCCCGAGCTCGAGGTTATAGCCCACGCTGAACTCGACGTTCTGGAAGAACTTCGGGTTTTTCCCCACCCGTTTGAAAATGAAGGGCGCGAGCGTCGCCCGCAACCGGACGCCGGCGTGAATGCTCTGCCCGAGGGGCGTCTGATCGGCCGCTTTCCAAAGCCAGAGCAAAGGCTTGACCTGGGCGAACTTTTTCCGATCGGTTACCGCATAGTACTCTGCCTCGAAGGTGATGTTTCGCGGATCGAGGGCGAGCGCGGCCAGCGGAGCCGATTCCGCGAGATCTTCATAGGGGCGACCGTAGACGAGCTCGGCGAGCACCCCCCGCACCAACTCGTTGCGGTCCACCCCCGGGTCGGAAAGCCGCTCCGACAAACCGCCGAGGAAGCGGTCGAGGGTCTTCTCCGCTGCGAGGTCCACTGGGCGTGGTACGAGCCAAGGCATGGTCTAAGCCTATAGGAAAACCGGGGTTTATTCGTAGCCGAGCTCCCGAAGTGCCTCCCGGTCCTTCCGCCAGTTCTTGTAGACCTTGACCTCGAGCTCCAGGAAAACCTTCCGGTTCAGGAAGATCTCGAGCTGCTTGCGGGCCGCCTGGCCGATCTCCTTGAGTTTGCGCCCCCGCTTGCCGATCAGGATCGGGCGGTGGGCCTCGCGTTCGGTGTAAATCACGGCGTGGATGTAGAGCACGCCGTTTTCGCGCTCGGCCACCTCGTCGACCTTGACCGCGATGGCGTAAGGCACCTCCTCGTAGAGGCGCTTCATGGCCTCTTCGCGGATCACCTCGGCGATCCACACCTCAAACGGCTGGTCGGAACGGACGAAGTCTTCCGGGTAATAAAAGGGCCCTTCGGGGAGCTGGGCCAGCACCTCGGCCTTGAGTTCGGCGACATCGCGCGCGTCCATGGCGCTGATACTCCGGACCGCCTCGATCCCGGGCAAAAGCTCGTGGTAGGCCTCGATCGCCGCCTCGGGATACTTGGCCGCGTCCTTTTTGTTCCCAATCAGGTAGATGGGAACCTTGCCGAGGAGCGGACGCAACGCCTCGGCCACCATGCGGTCCTCATCGGTGGGCGGGTGCCGGAGGTCCACCAGCCAGAGGATGAGGTTGACGTCGGAAAGGGCCTCGTAGACCTGATCGTTGATGTAGTCGCCGAGCGCGTCCTCGGGGCGGTGCAACCCGGGCGTGTCGACGAAGACCGCCTGGCGGTTGCCCTCGGTGAGGATACCGCGCACCTGCTTGCGGGTGGTCTGGGGGCGGGGGGTAATGGGCGCCACCTTCACCCCGAGCAGGTTATTGAGCAGCGTCGACTTGCCCACGTTCGGCTTGCCTACGATGGCCACGAACCCCGAGTAGGTCTTGTCATCGCTCACACCGACAGTATAGGACCTTCGCTAAAGTGCAAGCGATGTCGTGGCTCGCCCTGGCCCTGACCCCCGGCGTCGGCCCCAGGCGCCTGAAGCGGGTGATGGAGGCCGCCGACGCCCCCACCCTCGAGGCCGTCGCCCGAATTCTCGGGGAAGCGGTCGCCGATCGCTACCGGGACGTCCTCGAAAGCGGCCGGGCCGAGGCCCTTTGCCGGCAAAGCCAAAAGCTCGGCCTTCGGGTCCTCGGCCCCTGGGACGGGGGCTACCCCGAGGGTCTTTTGCACCTCGAGGACCCGCCGGCGCCCGTCTTCCTCAAAGGAACGCTCCCCGCCTGGGAAACCGCGGTGGCCCTGGTCGGGACCCGCCGGGCCAGCCCCTGGGCCAGGGCCTTTGCCCGGCAGCTGGCCCGGGCGCTGGTCGACGCCGGGGCGGCGGTGGTCTCGGGCCTGGCGCGGGGCATCGACCGGGCCGCCCACGAGGGGGCGATCGAAGCCGGCGGCCGCTCGGTGGCGGTGCTCGGGAGCGCGATCGACCGCATCTACCCGCCCGAACACCGCCCCCTGGCCGAAAAGAGCGTGCTGGTGAGCGAGTTCCCGCCCGGCGAGGGTCCAAGGCCCGAGTACTTCCCCCGCCGCAACCGCCTCATCGCCGCCCTGGCCCGCGCGGTGGTGGTGGTCGAGGCCCCCGAACGCTCGGGCGCCCTCATCACCGCCCGTCACGCCCTCGAGCTCGGGCGCGAGGTGTTCGCGGTGCCCGGACGCCCGACCGACATAGCCTCGCGCGGTGCCAACCTGCTGATTAAGGACGGAGCCCCGCCCCTGCTCTCCCCCGAAGACCTGCTCGACGCGCTCGCGCTCCGGCGTCAAAAGAAAGAGGTGGCCCTCGAGGGCGACCTCGCCCGGATCTACGCCGCACTCAAAGAACGCGGAGGCGCGCTCCCCGACGACCTCGCCGCCGCCACCGGGTTCCCCCCGGATAAGGTGCTCGGCCTGCTCACCCAGCTCGAACTGCTCGACATGGTGGCATCCGCACCCGGCGGGCGCTACCAGGCGCTCTAGAATGATCCCGATGTCGCGGGACATCGCCAGAGCCGAGCCCGAAAAGCGACGGCAAAGGATTCGCCTGCACCGAAGGACGACCCTCGGCGCCATCCTGGCCATCGCTCTGGGCCTGGGGATCACGCTCCTGCGCGGGGCCTGGGATCTCGCCCTCATCATCGGTCTCGCGGCCATCCTCATCGCCGACTTCCTGATCGGAACCGCCCGCCTGCTGAGCCAAGAGCGCACCTACCGCCTCACCGAAACCCGGCTCTGCCGGGACGGCGACTGCCGCCCCCTCGCCGAGATCAAACGCGCAGAGCTCAAAACCGTCTACTTCTCATTCCAAATAGGTCCCTTCCTGGGACTCCTGCTCGACTTTGGCGATACGCGCTGGTGGATGCCGTTCAGTCTGCGCAACTGGGAGACGGTCTGGGACGGCCTCGACCGGGCCCGCCCCGACCTCGGCCTCGGCGACTGGCGGCGCCACCGCACCCTCCGCCGGGCCCTGGCCTGGGGGATGCGACTCGGCGTCCGCACGCCCCCCGAAATCATCGAACGGCCCCAAAGACCGCTCCGGGGCCTCCTCATCGGACTCGGCACCGGCGCGGCAGTTTACTTCGCCGTCACGCGCGCAATCCTCCCCATGCGAAACCTCCCCGACTGGGCCGGCGTCGGGGTGCTCATCCTCGTCCTCACCCTAAGCCGCCTCGTTTACGACTTCCAAAGCCTCGCCCGACTCAAGGAGCCTGACCATGCCGACCGCCATCCGCAGCGATAACCGGGCCTGGAAACCAACCGATGTTCTGATCGTCCTCCTCTTCCTCGCCTTTTTGGGGGGCAGCCTCTGGCTGCTCGTGAGCGCCGAGACCGACGGCGACCGGATCTGGGGCATCCTGGGCACGCTCTTTTTCACAGCGGCGCTGCTCGGCTGGCTCGAGGCCTTCCGCTGGGCCCGGCCCTATGGCCTCGAGGACGGGCGGGTGTTCCTCGGCGAGCGCCGCCGCCCCCTCGGCGAGATCCAAAGCCTCCGGCTTCGCTGGCGCGCCCCGCGCCTTTTCCCCAGCTACCGCGAGCTGGGCCTCGAGCTCGATTTCGGCGACGAACGCTGGTGGCTCTCGTTCCGCCTTGGGGGCTGGGAAAGGGTGTGGGAAGCCCTTCGCCAGGCTCTTCCGGAAGCCGGGCTCGCCGACTGGCGGGAAGATCCGGAGGTGCTCAGAGCCCTCATGAACCGGGCCAACACCAGCATCGCCCTCCCGAGTTCGGTCCGGGTCCAGAGCTCGGGGTGGGCGAGGGCGGGGCTCCGGCTCTTCGCCGCCATCGTGCTCGGCGTCGCGGTCGGCATTCTGGCCGACCGGCTCGGCTACGAGTCGCTCTCCGCAATCGCCAGCGGTGCCATCAGCGGCGGGCTCGGCAGCGGCTGGGCGCTGGCGGCGATTCGACACGAGCTCACGATCGAACCCCCGCCCTGATCCCCGCCACCGGCACATTCTCCCCCCGCCCCGAGCTGGTATGCTCTGCCCGTGGTCGAGCGCGTCTACCTGGCAAAGCCCCGGGGCTTTTGCGCCGGAGTGGTCATGGCGATCCGGGCGGTCGAAAAGGCCGCGAAGACTTTCGACGGTGACCTCGTCATCTACCACCAGATCGTCCACAACGAAACGGTGGTCGAGCGGCTGGAAAAGACGCACCGCGTCCACTTCGTCGAGGACCTCGATGAGATCGAGGCTCTAAAAAAGCGGCACCGGCTCGCCGGCACCATCGTTTTTTCCGCCCACGGCATTCCCCCCGCCGTCCGGGAAAAGGCCGCCAGGATGGGCCTGGTGCAGATCGACGCCACCTGCCCCCTGGTGACCAAGGTCCACACCGAGGCGCGCCGCTACGCCCGGATGGGCTACACCATTCTCTTGATCGGTGACTCGGCCGACCACCAGGAGGTCAGGGGGACCCTCGGCGAGGCCCCCGAGCACACCATCCTGGTGGCGGTGCACACCCAGGTGGGCAAGGATCCCCGCCTCGCCGACCCCCACACCGTCGAAGTTCCCGATCCGGAAAAGGTCGTGGTACTCACCCAGACCACCCTCAGCGTCGACGACACGGATAAAACCATCGCCATCCTCAAAAAGCGCTTTCCAAAGCTCGTCACCCCGCCCCGGTCCGACCTCTGTTACGCCACCAAGAACCGCCAGGACGAGGTCAAGCGCATCGCCCCCATGGTCGATCTCTTCCTCGTGCTCTCAAGCCGCCACTCCTCCAACGGCCTGCGCCTTTATGAGCTCGCCTCCAGCCTCACCCGGGCCGTGCGAATCGACGCACCAACCGATCTTCGCGAGGCCTGGTTCGAAGGGGTCAGGCGCGTGGGCATCACCTCCGCGGCCAGCACCCCCGAGGACCTGGTCCAGGGGACGATCGCCTGGCTGCGCGAGCGCTGGCCGGACCTCGAGGTCATCGAGGAGGGCGAGTGGGAGCAGATCGCCTTCCGGGAACCCACCCCCACCCGGCCCGAGGAAATCCTGCAAACCCGATGAAAAAGCACCCGAAGATCCCCAGCCACGCCTTCGCCGTGGCGCCGATGCTGGAGCGAACCGATCGGCATTTTCGCTATTTCTTCCGCCAGATCAGCGCCGGGGCGTTGCTCTACACCGAGATGGTCTTCGACCTCGCCATCCTCCACGGCGACGCCGAAACACTGCTCGGCCACCGCGACGGGGAACACCCGCTGGCGCTGCAGATCGCCTCATCCGACCCCGCGCGCGCCGCCAGGGCGGTCAAGAAAGCACTGGCCTACACCTTTGACGAAGTCAACCTCAACGTCGGTTGCCCCTCGGAGAAAAGTCAGAACGCCGGGATCGGCGCGGTCTTGATGCGAACGCCGGAACGGGTGGCGGAAATCGCCCGGGCCGTCTATGAAGAGACCGGGGTCCGGATCTCGGTGAAACACCGGCTGGGCCTCGATACCGACGAGGGGTACGCGCCGCTGGCCCGCTTTGTGGAAACGGTGGCCGGTGATGGGGTGGTGACCACCTTCATCGTCCACGCCCGCAAGGCGCTGCTCTCGCTCGATACCCGGAAAAACCGCGAGGTCCCGCCGCTCCGCCACGACTTGGTCCACCGCCTCAAGCGCGAGCATCCCGAGCTCACCATTCTGACCAACGGGGGCATCCAGGACCTCGAGGCGGTCGCTTGGCACCTCGAGGCCGTGGACGGGGTCATGGTGGGGCGCGCCGCCACCGAGGACCCCTGGCGTTTCGCCGCCGTCGACGCCCAAATCTTCGGCCTTCCCCGAAGACCCACCCGGCAGGGGGTGGTCGAGGCCATGGCCGCCTACCTGGAAAACGCCCTCGCCGACGGCGCCCCCGCGGCGGCCGTCCTGCGCCACCTCATCCCCCTCTTTCGCGGCGTCCCTGGCGCCCGTCGCTGGCGGCGGGCCCTGACCGAAACCGTCACCACGCCCGAGGGGCTCCTCGCAGCCCTCAAGGCCATCCCCCCCGAGATCCGCCTCGAACCCCCAATGCCCCATACGGCACAACGCTAACGGGACAAATGTCCTATGATCAAAACCATGCTCCGGGTGCTCTTCGCCGCTCTCGGCGCCGGGCTCTTGGGACTGTCGCTGTGGCTTTTTGCCAGCGGGCTCCGCATTATTGGAGAATGCCAGAGGAAACTCCGGCGCTGCCGCGATGAAGCCGAACGGATCGCTCTCAGCGAGGAACGCGATCGCGGCCTGCTCCTCGCCGGCACGGGTGCCCTCTTCCTCTTCTACATCGTGGTCTACGCATACGTCACCGCCCTCCTGCAAAGCGCCGAATAACATCGAACCTGGGGCAAATGTCCCAAAGCCCGAAGGCGTAGGCTCGTGTTGCCAAACCGAGCTGAGGAGGTGACGATGGATCGTTTCAGTGCGTTCGTAGAGGCAAGGGACTTTTTGATCGAAAAACGGGAAGATTACCGAGCGGCCAGGGAAGGATTTGCCTGGCCCCAATTTGAGACCTTTAACTGGGCCCTCGATTACTTCGACCGCATCGCCGAGGGCAACGACCGCACCGCCCTTTGGATCGTTGACGAGGACGGCCGGGAAGAAAAACGCAGTTTTTCCGAACTCAAGGCGCGATCGAACCAGGTGGCGAACTTCCTCCGCGCCCGGGGGATCGGGCGGGGCGACCGGATCCTGCTCATGCTGGGCAACGTTCCCGAGCTCTGGGAAACCATGCTGGCGGCGATGAAGCTCGGCGCGGTGGTGATCCCG
Source organism: Vulcanithermus mediatlanticus (assembly GCF_055385885.1). Taxonomy (NCBI): domain Bacteria; kingdom Thermotogati; phylum Deinococcota; class Deinococci; order Thermales; family Thermaceae; genus Vulcanithermus; species Vulcanithermus mediatlanticus. The sequence continues at coordinate 497,504 of NZ_AP042385.1, forward strand.
GCCACGACCCTGCTCACCGGCGACGACCTCAAGGACCGCCTGGAACGGGGGAAGGTCAAGGCGGTGGTCACCGAACACGCGCTCACCGAGCGCTTTTCCGGTTTGGCCGAAGGAGCGGTCAAGATCTCGGTCGGCGGCGCCCACCCGGGCTGGACCGCGTTCGACGAAGCCTTCGGGGCCGAGGCCGACTTCACCCCCGAGGGCGAAACCCGCGCCGACGACCTCTTGCTGCTCTACTTCACTTCCGGCACCACCTCCAAACCCAAGCTGGTGGCCCACACCCACACCAGCTACCCGGTGGGCCACCTCTCGACGATGTACTGGCTCGGGCTCAGGCCCGGCGACGTGCACCTCAACATCAGCTCCCCGGGCTGGGCCAAGCACGCCTGGAGCAACTTCTTCGCCCCCTGGAACGCCGAGGCCACGGTCTTCATCTACCGCTACCAGCGCTTTGACGCCGCCTCGGTCCTGAGGGCGATCGAAAAACACGGGGTCAATACCCTCTGCGCCCCGCCCACGGTGTGGCGCATGTTCGTACTGGAAGACCTCAAGGCCTACAAGACCCAGCTTCGCGAGCTGGTGAGCGCCGGCGAGCCCTTAAACCCCGAGGTCATCGCCGCGGTCGAGGAGGCCTGGGGGCTCACCATCCGCGACGGCTACGGCCAGACCGAGACCACGGCCCAAGTGGGGAACACTCCCGGCCAACCCATCAAACCCGGCTCCATGGGACGGCCGCTCCCCGGCTACCAGGTGGTCCTCCTCGATCCCGACGGCCGGGAAGCCGATGAGGGCGAGATCGCGATCAAGCTCGAGGCCCGACCGGCCGGGCTCATGCGCGGCTACCTCGACGACCCCGAGCGCACCCAGGCGGTGATGTCGGGCGGCTACTACCGCACAGGCGACGTGGCCCGGCGCGACGAGGACGGCTATTTCTGGTACATCGGCCGGGCCGACGACGTGTTTAAGAGCTCCGACTACCGCATCAGCCCCTTCGAGCTCGAGAGCGTCCTCATCGAGCACGAAGCGGTGGCCGAGGCGGCGGTGGTCCCATCGCCCGACCCCATCCGGCTGAGCGTGCCCAAGGCCTACGTGGTGCTGGCCCCTGGGTTTGAACCCAGCCGTGAGGTGGCGCGTTCCATCTTCGCCTACGTCCGCCAGCGGGTGGCGCCCTACAAGCGCATCCGCCGCCTGGAGTTCGCCGAGCTCCCCAAGACCATCTCGGGGAAGATCCGCCGGGTGCAGCTGCGGATCCGGGAAAAGGAAAAGCGGGAAAAGGCCCCGCTCGAATTCTTCGAGGAGGACTTCCCCGAACTCAAGAAGGCCTGAATCGGCACCCCTCCGGCAGCATGCGGATTTGAGCCGGGCCCTCAGCCGGAGGGGTTTTTATGCCAGCCGGAGCCCCTCCGGCCAAACGCCGCCGAGCGCTTCCCAGGCCCGGCGCATGTCGCTCGGGACCGGGGCGACGAAGGTCAGGAAGAGCCCCGAGCGGGGGTGGGGCAGTCGGAGCTCGTAGGCGTGGAGGGCCTGGCGGGAAAGGCTCGGGTGCCGCCTGCCATAGAGCTCGTCCGAGAGGATCGGGGCCCCCAGGTGCTTGAGGTGCACCCGGATCTGGTGGGTGCGGCCGGTGTGGGGCCTGGCCTCGACCAGGGCAAAACCCCCGCTGCGGGCGAGGACGGTGAAGTCGGTCTCGGCGTAGCGCGGATTCACCCCCCCGACGTGCATCTTGTGGCGCAACGTGGGGTGGCGCCCGATCGGGGCGATGAGCGTCATCTCCCGGGGCACGCCCTGGGTGATCGCCAGGTAGCGTTTGTAGACGAAGCGGTTTTTAAACGCCGCCGAGAGGTGGCGCTGGGCGGCCTCGTTCTTGGCCACCACGATGGCGCCGGAGGTCTCCCGGTCGAGCCGGTGCACGATGCCGGGCCGGGCGAGTTCGGGGCGCGGGGCCTCGAGGGGACCGTGGCCAAAATAGGCCAGGAGAGCCCCCACCAGGGTGCCGTGGCTCTCGCCGGGCGCCGGGTGGGTGAGCATGCCGGCGGGCTTGTTGACCACGATCAGGTCCTCGTCCTCGTAGAGGACCTCAAGCCCCAAAGGCTCGGGCGTCACCTGCGGCGGCGGTTCGGGCGGGCGCTCGACCAGGACCACCTCGCCCCGCAGCCGGTAGGAGGGCTTTTTCACCACTTCCCCGGCCACGCTGACAAAGCCGCCCTCGATCCAGTCGCGGGCCTTGGTGCGCGAGACCTCGGCATACCGGGCCACCGCTTGGTCAAGGCGAAGACCGTCGGCGGTAAACTTCAGCGCCACAATCCCCGATTATAGCGTTTCCTTGAGCTTTTCGATAACCTCGGGCTTCACGCTGTAGGCGTGCTCCTCACCCGGGAAACGCCCCGATCGCACGTCCTCGGCGTAGCTTTTCAGCGCGGCGCGGAAGAGCTCGGCGCCCTCGAGGTAGCGCTTGACGAAGCGGGGCTTGAAGTCCTCAAAAAGGCCGAGGAGGTCGTGGAAGACCAGCACCTGGCCGTCGGTGCCGGCGCCGGACCCGATGCCGATCGTGGGCACCGGAACCCGCTCGGTCACGAGCCCGGCGAGGGCCGAGGGGACCATTTCCAGAACCAGGGCAAAAATGCCGGCCTCCACCAGGGCGCTGGCATCCAAAAGCATCTTCCTCGCTTCTTCCAGCGTCTTGCCCTGAGCTTTGTAGCCGCCCTTTTGGCTCGCGGTCTGGGGCGTGAGCCCCAGGTGGCCCATGACCGGCACCCCGGCGCGCACCAGGGTGCGGACCACCTCGAGGACCTCCTCGCCGCCCTCGAGCTTGACCGCGTCGACCCGGGCCTCTTTCATCAGCCGTTCGGCGGCCGCGAGCGCGCGTTCGGGCGTCGCGTAGCTCAAAAAGGGCAGGTCGCCGATCACGAAGGTCTCCGGAGCGCCCCGGCGCACCGCCTTCGCGTGGTGAACCACCTCTTCAAGGGTCACCGGCACCGTCTCGCCGTAGCCGAGGACCACGGTCCCCAGGGAATCCCCAACCAAAATCGCGTCAACCCCAGCCTGCTCGGCGAGCTTGGCCCCCACGTAGTCGTAGGCCGTCACCATTACGATCCGCTCGCCCTTTTTTGCTCGGAACGCTTTCACAGTCAAACGCTTCACGACTCCATCCTAAGCTTCTCGGCCAGATCGAGCACGTCTCGCGACCGGCCCGAGAACACCCCCTCGCCATATCCGACCCGGCGCAGCGCCTCCTTGAGGTAGCGGTCGGTGGCCAGGATGTCCACATATGGCCACGTCGTCGCCGCCATCAGCACATCGACCAGATCGCTCAGGCGCTCGTGCCGGGTGCGCTCCAGCGAGCGAAAGGCCAAAAGCCGCGAGAGAATTCGCACGAACGGCAGCGACACGCCCCTCTCCCCCAGGCCGAGCCGGTCGGAGACGAACCCGGCCACGAGCTCCGCCCGCCGGTAAAACGACCCCTCAAGCTCGAGGTCCAAAAGGTCCCAAAGCGGCCAGAGGTCGGCCGGCCGGTCCCAGTGGCCGCGATCGGTCAGGAAGTCCTCCAGGGCCACCCCTCCCCGTTCGGCCTGGCGCCGCACCACGTCCTGCCAGGGGCGAACCCAAAAGCCCCCGGACAGGCGGGAAAAGATCGCCTTGAAGGTGGGCAGCAGGTAGCCGCCGTGCAGTTCCAGGACGTGAAACGGCGAGGGCGGCGCCAGCCACGCCCCTCGGTCGGCCGCTTCCTGGAGCGCCGCCCACAACACGCCAAAGGCCCCGTTGTGCGGCAGGCCGAGGAGGAACTTCGATATCCTCGAGGCGTAGTTCTGGTCGAGGTAGACGAGTCGCAATCTCACGGCTCCAAAAGCGACGCGGCGCGCCAAAAGAGTCACCGCTTGGCGTTAGAATACCCCCGTGTTGGACGAACCCGGTCTGCGGCCCAAGCGGCTTTCCGACTACGTCGGCCAGGTACGCCTCAAGAAGAAGCTCCAGGTCTACCTCAAGGCGGCCATGGAGCGGGGCGAGCCGCTGGACCACCTCCTGCTCGCCGGCCCGCCCGGGCTCGGCAAGACCACCCTGGCCCACGTCATCGCTTACGAGCTCGGGGTCAACATCCGGGTGACCTCGGGGCCGGCGATCGAAAAACCGGGCGATCTGGCCGCCATCCTCACCAACAGCCTCGAGGAGGGCGACATCCTCTTCATCGACGAGATCCACCGGCTCTCCAAAACCGCCGAGGAACACCTCTACCCGGCGATGGAGGATTTCAAGATCGACATCGTCCTCGGCCAGGGGCCGGCGGCACGCACCATCCGGCTCGACCTGCCGCGGTTTACCCTGATCGGGGCCACCACCCGGCCGGGCCTGCTCTCCGGCCCTTTGAGGAGTCGGTTTGGCATCACCGAGCACCTCGAGTTCTACAGCCCCGAAGAGCTCGCGCAAGGCATCACCCGCGACGCGCAGCTCCTCGGGGTGGGCATCGACCCCGAGGCGGCCCTCGCCATCGGCAAGCGCAGCCGGGGGACGATGCGCATCGCGAAAAGGCTCTTCCGCCGGGTCCGCGACTTCGCCCAGGTCGCGGGCGAGGATCACATCACCCGGGCCCGGGCCGAAGCCGCCCTCGACGCGCTGGGCCTCGATACCCTGGGCCTCGATCCCAAGGATCGCGAGTACCTCGAGGTCCTGCTCAGCAAATTCGCCGGGGGGCCGGTCGGCCTCGACACCCTGGCCACGGCCATGGCCGAGGATAGCCTGACCCTGGAAGAGGTGGTCGAGCCCTTCCTCATTCAGCAAGGCCTGATCAAGCGCACCCCCCGGGGCCGGATGGCCACCAAGGCGGCCTGGACGCACATGGGTCTCCCCGCCCCCGAAGCTTCAACCGGGCTCTTTGACTGAGCCGCTCACCGTGGCTTTCGCCACGGCGAGGGTCCCGAAGGCAAAGGCAAACCAGTGCCGATCTTGCGTCGGCATGTTCAAACCCCGCCCTCGCCAATCAGCGGGCGAGGACCCCTTCGAGCGCCACGGTGAGGAACTTCTCGGTCTCCTCCCTGAGGCTGCCCCCAACGCCGTAGGCCGCCCAGCGCAGCGCCGCCAGGAGAAAGGTGTCGGCGATCGAGGCCGCCACCCGCTCCAGGCTCATATCGGCGCGGATCCGGCCTTCCTCGACCAGAGGCTTCAGGATCACCGCCACCCGCTCGGCCAGGGGCAGGGCCCGGTAGGCCCGCTGGGCCCGCTCGGGGTCGGGGTTGACGAGCTCGTAGGCCAGGTGGGAGAGGAGCTCAGCCCCGAGCTCGGCCTCGGAGAGCTCCGCCAAACGCCGCCAAAAGCCGCGCAGGACCTCGAGGGGCGGCTGGCCTTTGGCTAGGGCTTCCCCGGCCTTTTGCCAGGCCACGTCCATGAGCTCGGCCCCGTAATCGAGGAGCACCGCCTCCTTGTAGGGGTAGTAATTAAAAAAGGTCCCCCGCGACACGTGGCTTTTTTTCGCGATGTCGCTCGCGGTGGTAGCCTCAAACCCCTGGGCCTTAAAGAGTTCGATCGCCGAGCGGTAGATGCGTTCCTTCCTGCGCTGCTTCTGGCGTTCGCGGAGCCCTGCCATACTCCGTGATTATACCGAATAAACTTAGAAAGCCAGCTCACGTGCCCCGCCCCGGAGGTGCCCCGAACCCAGCGGCGCCCTTTGCAATATCTTGCGGAACACAGCCCGAGCGGCCAGTAGTTATACGTTTTGAGTCGAGGCTCAACCGTTTTCCCAGGTCAAGTCGCGGAGCAGGGCCCCGCGTCCGGGGGGCTTGAGCTTTCCGGCCCGGATCTCCTCGATCAAGAACGCCCGGACGCGATCGAGCGGGAGACCGTCTTGAATCAGCTCACCCAGCGTGCGGCGACCGTCGAGCCGGCTCACCACGTCGGCGAACGGGTGCCGCAAGCGCCGGCGGCCGGCCAGGGGATGCCGGACCTTCATCGTGAACCAGCGGTAGAAGGCCAGCGGCACCAGCTCGCCCTCCAAAACCCCGCGCCACACCCGCTCCATGGCGATGATCAGCGGCACTCCCCAGCGCTTCGCCGCCCCCCGCACCGAGAGCCGCGGCGAAAAGACCGCGTAGGTGCCGCTGGCCCTGGGGGCCTCCAAAACCCGGCTCGGCGCGTCTACCTGGGTCCGGAAACGACGCCACTCGTCACTGAGCCGGGCCCACTCGGCCACCAGGGTGCGAAAGGGGAAGAGCGGCGTGCCCTCTTCCTCACCGGCGACGAAACGAAAACGGCCCTCCCGCGACGCCAGGTCGAAGGTGGCGATGGCCTCGAAGCCCTCCCAGTCCAAAATGCCGCCACCGACGATCTCGCCACGGCGGAACCTGAGGAAAAGGGGCACATCGGCGCGGATCAAAAGGCGGCCGCTCTTGGCCTCACCGTGCAAAAGCTCCAGGGTATCCATTAAAGGAACGGTGCTCAGATCGCCTTCCACCGGTAGCCCTCCGAGATGGACAGTACGTAGATTTGGCCACCCTCAGCATACCTGGAAAGCGCCTCCGCCACCGGCGTCGCCCGGCCCTCTTCAACCAGGGCCGCCACCGCCGGCCCGGCGCCGGCGATGAACGCGGCGAGCGCCCCCGCACGGTAGGCGAGCGCCATGGCCGCCTCCGCCCCCGGCATGAGGTGGGCCCTTTGCGCCTGGTGGAGCCGGTCCCGCGCCGCCTCCCGCAAGAGGTCGAGGCGTCCGGCTGCGAGCGCCGCCGGCCAGAGCGCCGCCCGGGAAAGGTTGAAGACGGCATCGGCCCGGTCGACCGTTTCCGGCAGCGCGGCCCGTGCCTCTTGGGTGGGCAGCGCCCGCTCGGGGACGGCCACGACCACCCGAAGCTCGGCCGACACCGCCAGCGACACCGCCCGCGGCGGGTCCATCACCCCGGCCACCAGACCGCCAAAGGTCGAGGCGCCGGCGTTGTCGGGATGGCCCTCGAGGCCGGCGGCGACGCGGAACACCCCTTCGCGGCCGAGCCCGCCACCGCTCGCCAGATCGGCGAGCGCCGCGCCCCCGACCGCGGCGGCGGCGCTGGAACCGAGGCCCTTGGAAAGGGGAATGGGGTTGAAGACCCGCACAAAAAGCGGCGGCGCCGCCTGGCCCAGCTCGTCCTCCCAGGCCCGTCGCCAGGCCCGGTGCACCAGACTGTCGGCGCCGGAATCGACCTCACCCTCGCCGAAATAGAGAAAACCGTCTTCCTCCGCCGGCCCGCCCTCGAGCTCGAGGTAGAGCGAAAGGCCAAGGCCCAGCGCGTCGAAGCCGCTGCCCAGGTTGGCCACGCTGGCCGGCACGTAGACCCGCCACATGGGCCCATCTTAAAATGCGCCTTTGGTGAGCAAGTAGATAACGATGACCAGCGCCGCCCAGAACCAAAAGCGGAGGTAGACGGGCGGCCGCCCCGCCGGGCCCGACTGCCCCAGCCGGGGGGGGTAGAGTTTCAGGCGCTGGGAGCGCTTGAGGTGGCGGACCATGCGGTCGAGGTCGCCCTTTTTCTTGTAGGCCGCCGCCAGGTTGTAGTGAGCGTCGGCGAGCTCGGGGTCGATCTCGAGGGCTTTCTTATACGCTTCGATCGCGCGCTCCACATCGCCGGCCTCGAGGTGGAGGTTAGCCTGGTTCACCCAGGCCCGGGGGTGCTTGGGGTCGCGACGCAGCGCCTCGGCAAAGGCGGCAGCCGCCGCCTCCTTATCCCCGGCCATCGCCGCCTCGACGCCCTTTTGCACCCAGGCCTCGGCCCCGAGGAAAGGATGGTCGAGCCACGGCTCGTAGCGCCCGGCGTCCAAATCCTTCACGCCCTCGAGGAGGTCGGGCGGGGCCACCTCGAGCGGCCGTTCGAGGTAGGCGATCACCCCCCGGTAATCCTTGCGGTAGATGGCACGCCGCACATCCATGAGGGCCTGGATCGCCCCGCTTCGCGGATCCCCTTGGGCAATCGCCCGGGCGTAGGCGGCCTCGAGCTTGCCCTCTGCCAGCAACGATGCGATCTCGTCCATCGCTCACCCCTCGCGCCTAGATGCGCTCCCCGGCCACGTTCCACCCGGTATAGGCATGGTAGCGCCCCGGCTCCCCGCGCTCGAGGTAGTAAAGCAGGGGCTCGAGCAACGGCAGGTGCGAGCCGAGCCGCTCTTTGAGCTCCTCCACCGTGAAAAACCGGGCCTCGACCACGTGCCCGTCGGGGTCGTGGGGGTTCAAAAGACCTTCCCAGCGTGCCTTGAAGGCCATGGCGATGGTGCGCTCCCTTTTTCGCCGGTCCTCGACCTGGACCACATAGGCCAGGTGCTCGACCTCGACGACCCTGAGCCCGGTCTCCTCCCGAACCTCGCGCACCACCGCCTTGATCGCGGTCTCGCCCGGCTCAACCATGCCGCCGGGGAGGGTGTAGCGCACCCGGCCCCTCCGGCCCCAGTCGTTGGCCACCAGCAGGACGCGCCCGCGGGTATCCACCAAAACCCCCGCGGCGACCAGGAGCTCGCGTCTGAGGCCCATCACCACCCCCCGGCCCGACCAATCACCCTAAGCTCCCCCGGCCATGGCCGCCAGCATTCGCTCCTGCTCGGCCTCACGCAGGGCCGCGTGGAGCGGTTCGAGCTCGCCCGAGAGCACGGCCTCGAGGTTGCGGGTGGTGTAGTGGATGCGGTGATCGGTCACCCGGGACTGGGGGAAGTTGTAGGTGCGGATCTTCTCGCTGCGCTCCCCGGTGCCGATCTGCGCCAGGCGCGCCTCGCGGAGCTTTTTCTCCTCCTCGGCGCGTTTCATCTCCAAAAGCCGGCTGCGGAGGATGGTCAGCGCCCGCTCGCGGTTTTTGATCTGGCTCCGCGAGTCCTGACAGGTCACGATGATCCCGGTGGGCAGGTGCACCACGCGCACCGCGCTGTCGGTGGTGTTCACCCCCTGACCCCCGGGGCCGCTCGCCCGCATGACGTCGATGCGGATTTCGTCGGGCTTGATCTCCAGGTCCTCCGGCTCGGCCTCGGGCAACACCGCCACCGTGGCAGTCGAGGTGTGAATGCGCCCCTGGGTCTCGGTCTCCGGAACCCGCTGAACCCGGTGCACCCCCGATTCGTATTTAAAAACCCCGTAGGCGCCAGGGCCCTCGAGGCGAAACGCGATCTTGGAAAACCCGCCCAGGTCGGTGGGGTGGGAGTCCATCACCTCCAGACGGTACCCGAGGCGTTCGGCGTAGCGCCGGTACATCTCGAAGAGGTCGCGGGCAAAAAGCGCCGCTTCCTCGCCACCGGTACCGGCGCGAATCTCGACGATGGCGTTCCTGTCGTCGGAGGGGTCCCTGGGAAGGAGGAGTTTTTTGAGCCTGACCTCGAGGGCCTCCCGTTTTGACTCCAGCGCCTCGACCTCGCTCGCTGCGAGCTCCCCGAGCTCGGGGTCGGAGAGCATCTCTTTGGCCTCCTCGAGCTCCGAGAGCACCTTCTTGTAGGCCTGGAAGGCCTCCATGACCTCGCCGAGCTCGGCGTAGCGCCGCGAGATCCGGCGGAACTCGGCCGGATCCGAGGCCACGTCGGGACGCGAGAGTTCGGCCTCGAGGCGGCGGTGTTCTTCTTCTAATGCGGACAGTTTCTCGAAGATGCCCATACCGTATTCCCAGGATACCACCGGCGGGCTTGACCATTTTTAGGTTAGCCTAAATAATATTGCCAGATGGAATTAGACCGCGCGAAAACGCCGCTCACCCAGGCCCAGGAGGATTACCTCAAGCAGATCTACATCCTCAGCGAGGAAGGGGCGGTCACGCCCCAAGCGCTCGCCCGGAGGCTTGGGGTGCGGCCGGCGTCGGTCACCGGGATGCTACGCAAACTGGCCCATCTCGGACTCATCGAATACCAGCCTTATAAGGCACTGGTCCTCACCCCGTCGGGCACCCGGGTGGCGCTGGAGATCATCCGCCACCACCGGCTGCTCGAAGCCTTCCTCACCCGCGAGCTCGGCTTCCGCTGGGACGAGGTCCACGACGAGGCCGACCGCCTCGAACATCACATCTCCGAGGCCTTCGAGGCCAAGATCGCCGAGCGCCTCGGCCATCCCGAACGCGACCCACACGGCGACCCCATCCCCACCCCCGACCTCGAGCTGCCCCACGCCCCGGGCATGCGGCTCAGCGAGGTCCCGGCGGGCACGCCCGCGCGCCTGATCCGGGTTTTGGCCCAGGACCCGGACGCGCTGGCGCTCTTTGCCCGCCTGGGGCTGACACCGGAGGCGGAGGTGGTGGTGCTGGAAAAGAACGCCCTCGGTCACCGCATTCAAATCGGGAACGCCCGCTACCTCCTGCCGGGAGAACTCGCCGATCGCCTCGAGGTGGAGGCCTTATGACCGAACGCGTCTCGTTCAAGAAACCCTTCTGGTTCTACTTGGGCCCGGCCTTTTTGGTCTCGGTGGGCTACATGGACCCGGGCAACTGGGCCACCAGCCTCGAAGCCGGAAGTCGCTATGGCTATGCGCTCCTTTGGGTGGTCACGCTCTCCTCGGCCATCGCCGTGCTCATGCAGATGCTCGCCGCCAAGCTCGGGATCGCCACCGGGCGCGACCTGGCCCAGCTCATGCGCGAGCGCTACCCGCGCCGAACCGCGCGCTTCCTCTTCCTCACCGCCATCCTGGCCATGATGGCCACCGACCTGGCCGAGTTCCTCGGCGTGGCCCTGGCCCTCAACCTGCTCTTTGGCATCCCGCTCGTTATCGCCCTGTTCCTCACCATCTTCGACGTCCTCTTCATCCTCTGGCTCGAGCGTTTCGGCTTCCGCTGGGTCGAGCTCACCATCCTCGGTTTCGTGGCCATCATCGGCCTCGCCTACGTGGTGGAAATCTTCCTGGCCAAACCCGCCATCGGCGCCGTGATCTACAACGCTTTCGTCCCCAACGCCACCATCTTCGACGCCACCGCCCTCTTCATCGCCATCGGCATCCTCGGCGCTACGGTGATGCCCCACAACCTCTACCTCCACTCGGCGCGGGTGAAAACCCGACTGGTCAACAACCACGAACGCCGCGAGCGCATCTACTACTGGAGCGTGGTCGACACCGTGAGCGCCCTGGGAGCGGCCTGGCTCGTGAACTCGGCGATCCTCATCATGGCCTCGGCGGTGTTTCACAATCGGGGCCTCTTGGTGACCGACATCGACCAGGCCTACCTCACGCTCACGCCCTTGCTCGGCAAGGCGGCCGCGCTGACCTTTGGCGTGGCCCTCCTGGCCTCGGGCATCTCCAGCTCCACCACCGGCACCCTCGCCGGGCAGGTGGTTTTCGAGGGGTTCATGGGGCTCAGACGCGTCAACCCGGTCCGGATCCGCCTGATTTTGCGGCTGGCGACCATGCTGCCGGCGGCGGTGGCGATCCTGCTCGCCGCCCGGCCGCTCAGCCTGCTGGTGCTCAGTCAGGTCATTCTCTCGATGCAGCTGCCCTTTTCCATCATCCCGCTGGTGCGCTTCACCTCGGATCCCAAGCTCATGGGGGAGCTGGCAAACCCGCCGCTGATCAAGGTCCTGGCCTGGACGGCAGCGACCATCATCGTGATCCTGAACCTTCTGCTCCTCGCCTTCGCCTTCGGCTCGATCTAAGCACCCCGCCGTGGCACTTGCCACGGCGGGGCCCCCAAAAATCGCGAACGGCCGCCAGGCGCCCGCTTAAGCGCGGAACCCGACCGGGCCGAGATCCTCCGAGAGCAGAAGCACGAGGGGCAAGAGCCAGCCGCTCGGCCAGCCGAACCACAAAAGTGCCACCGTCGTCACGGCCACCGCCACCGCGACGTAGGCCAAGGTCAGGAAGAGCCTCGCCAAGTCGCCCGAAAGCCGCGGCTTGACGGTTTTGGCCAGGATGCGGGCGAAAGCGGCCAAGAGCAACCCCCAAAGCGCCCCCAGCCAGCCGCTCGGCTCCAAAACCGCCCCGGCATAGGCACCGTAGAAAAGAAAGACGCCGTCATCGCCGAGCGCCTCGCGCGGCCAGCGCCAAAAGAGCACCAACGCCGGCAGCGCCCGCAAAACCAGGGAAAACGGCGCCACAAGGCCTTCCCACCCCATGACCAAAAAGCGGTCCACCCCGTAAAAGGCCAGGCCGTAAAGGGTGGGCTTGAGCGCGAAGAACCAGCCGGCCTTCATGGCTCTAAGGCATAGCGCACCAGCGCCTCGATGAGCTCGGGGTAGCCGAGACCGGCCGCGGCCCAAAGCCGCGGGAACATGCTCGTCGGGGTAAAGCCGGGGATGGTGTTGAGCTCGTTCAGGTAGATCTCGCCGTTCCCGGCGAGGAAGAAATCGACCCGGGCCATCCCGCGTACGCCGAGCGAGCGATAGGCCCGCACCGCGAACTCCTGAACCGAGGCCCGGGTGCCCGGATCCAGGGGGGCGGGAATCACGAGTTCGGCCCGACCGGCGGTGTACTTGGTCTCGTAGTCGTAGAAGGCCGCCTGGTAGCGGATCTCCCCCACCACCGAGGCCCTGGGATCGTCGTTGCCCAAAACGCCGACCTCGAGTTCGCGCACCCCCTCGATCGCCGGCTCCACCACGGCCTTGGCATCGAAACGGAAGGCCTCCGCCAGGGCGCGGTCCAGGTCGCTCGCCCGCTCAACCCGGCTGATCCCAACCGAACTGCCGGTATTCGCGGGTTTGACGAAAAACGGCGGGTCGAATGGAACCGTGGCCTCTTCTCCCCGTCGAATCACCCGCCAGGGGACCACGGGAAGCCCCGCCGCCGCCAGCAGGCGCTTGGTGAAGTCCTTGTCCATGCACGCCGCGCTCGCCGCAACGCCGGCCCCGACGTATGGAAGCCCCAGCATCTCGAAAAACCCCTGAATGGTGCCGTCCTCACCCCAGGGACCGTGCAAAACCGGGAAAACCACGTCGTAGTCGTGCCAGCGAACCGGGGGCGGGAAGGGTTCATTTCCGCTCTCGGCGGTGCCGGCCTCGAGGGCCCGGGCCGCCGCCTCTCCGAGGAGCCAGCGTCCGTCCTTGGCGATCACCGCCAGGTCGGTGGGAAAGGGGCTGGCCTCGAGGACCCCCGCAGCCGACATCAGCGAAACCTCGTGTTCCGCCGAGCGCCCTCCGGCAACCAGGAGCATGCGCACCGTCTGCATCCCGCCCAGGATAACCCAGGGGCCTTCGGTGCGGGCCATAAACTGAAAACGCATGTGGGCGCACAGCAAGAATGCGCGTGACGAGCGCCACGACCTCAAGGCACACCTCGAGGCGGTGGCCAGACTGGCCCGGTCCTTCGCCGAAGCGTTGGGGCCGGGCGCAGCAGAGCTCGCTTACTGGCTCGGTTACTTCCACGACCTGGGCAAGGCCCGGCAGGCGTTCCAGCGCTATCTTCTGGCCAGAGAACGGGGTGACCCGGCGACCAAAACCCCCCACGCCATCTGGGGCGCGCTGCTTTTTTGTCAACTGCGCAAAGAGTGCAGTTTCCCCCTACTCTCATTGCCAGTGCTCGGCCACCACGCAGGGCTCAAGAGCCCAGGCGAAGCCGCCATCGAATACCAATCGGTTTACGAGGCCCCGGAACGCGAAGAAGTCATTCAGGCGCTTCGGGCCTTGAAGCCCGATCTCCCCGGGGTCCGGTTATCCAGCTCTTCAAACCTTGCCCTCGAGCTCTTCCTACGTCTCATCTTCTCGGCCCTGGTGGACGCCGACCGGCTCGACACCGAGGCCCATTTTGAACCCGAACGGGCGAGGTTGCGAACCGCACGCCCGGACCTGGGCGCGCTTTGGAAAACCTTCGAGGTGAACCAGGAGGAACTGCTCGCCGAGGCCAAAGATACGCCGGTCAACCGTGTTCGCCGCGAGGTCTACCACCAGGCGCTCAAGGCCGCCTCCCTTCCCCGGGGCTTTTTCCGGCTCACGGTGCCCACGGGCGGGGGCAAAACCCGAACCGGGCTCGGGTTCGCGCTGAAACACGCCCTGACCCACGGACTCCGCAGAGTGATCGTCGCCATTCCCTACACCTCGATCATCGACCAAACGGCGAGCGAATACCGAAAAATCCTCGGGGAGGGGGCGGTCCTCGAGCATCACTCGGCTCTGGAAGTGCCCGACGACGAGGAGACCGACGAGGGGCGCCTCAAGCTCCGGCTTGCGAGCGAAAACTGGGATCACCCCCTCGTCGTCACCACCACCGTGCAGCTTTTCGAAAGCCTGTTTACCAACAACCCCTCCCGGGCTCGCAAGCTCCACAACCTGGCCCGCTCGGTCATCCTCATCGACGAAGTCCAGACCCTGCCCCCTCATCTTCTCCGCCCCACGCTTGATGTGCTCCGCCAGCTGGTCGAGCGTTACGGCGCAACGGTCGTCTTCGCCACCGCCACCCAGCCCACGTTCGAACTCTCAGAACGGGTGCCCGAGTTTAAAGGCGTCGAGATCAGGGAAATCATCCCCGACTACCCGCGTCACTTCGCCGCCCTCCAACGGGTGAGCTACGCGTACGTCAAGGACCCGCTCTCGTGGACGGAGATCGCCGAGGAGATCCGGGCCGAGCCCCAGGTCATGGTGGTGCTGAACACGCGAAAGGACGCGCTGGCGCTCCTCGACGCGCCCGGGGACGACCCGGCGGCGTTTCACCTTTCCACCCTGCTCTGTGGGGCCCACCGGCGAGAGGTGCTCACCGAGGTAAAAGAACGTCTCCAGGCAGGGAAGCCCGTGCGCCTCGTCAGCACCCAGGTGGTGGAAGCGGGCGTGGATATCGACTTCCCCGAAGTTTGGCGGGCGGTGGGCCCGCTCGACCGCATCGTGCAGGCGGCGGGGCGGTGTAACCGCGAGGGTCTGCTGCCGAAAAGGGGCCGGGTGGTGATCTTTAACCCCGCCGAAGGCAAAACCCCGGGCGGGGCTTACCGAAGCGGCCTTGGCGAGGCGCAGGTGCTCCTCGAGCGCTTTGGCCCCGAGGCCCTGCACGAGCCCCAAATCTTCCGCGCTTACTTCCAGCGCCTTTTCGAGATCGTCGACCTGGACCAAAAGCAAATCCAGCGCCTGCGCCAGGAATTCAACTACCCGGAGGTGGCCGCCCGGTACCGCCTCATCGAAGAAGACACCGTGCCCGTGGTCGTCCCTTACGATGAAGGTCCAGAGCGTCTGAGTAAGTTCCTCGCCAGCCCCAGCCGCCACACCTGGCAGCGTCTGCAACCTTACCTGGTGAACCTTTACCGGCACGATGTGACGAAAAAGCGGGCCTGCCTCAGGCAGGTGAGCGAAAATCTCTATGAATGGACTTGCGGGTACGACCGGGTTCGGGGCGTGAGCGAGGCCTTTGCCGATCCGGCCGATCTGGTGATCTAGGAGGTGGGGTATGTGGAAAGGTTAGGCAGAGTTCAGGTCAAGGTATGGGGCGAATACGCGCTCTTTTCCCGCCCCGAGTTCAAGGTCGAGCGGGTGAGCTACCCCGTGATCACGCCGAGCGCCGCCCGCGGGGTGCTCGAGGCCATCTTCTGGAAACCCGAGATGCGCTACCAGATCCGGCGCATCGGCGTACTGAAGCCGGGCAAGCAGACGGCCATTCTCCGCAACGAGATCGGCTCCCGCCAGGGGCGAAACCCCATCACGGTCGAGCACGACCGCCAGCAGCGCACAAGCCTGATTTTGAGAGACGTTGCCTACCTCATCGAGGCTGAAATCCACCTCCGGCCGCACGCCACCGAGCCCGTCTTCAAGTACACCGACCAGTTCCGCCGCCGGGTGGAGCGCGGCCAGTACCACCACACCCCCTACCTCGGCACCCGAGAGTTCGCCGCGTTCTTCGCCCCGCCGGGCGGAGAAACCCCGCACCCGCTCGATCTTGAAATCGGCACCATGCTCTTTGACATCGCCTTCGTCGAGGACAAAAAGCGAAAAGAGCTGGGCTTCAAACGTCCTGGCAAAGCCAGGCCGGTCAAAGGCTACGCCCAACCGCTCTTCTTCGAAGCCCGGCTTGAAAACGGCTGGCTTTGGGTGCCCCAGGATCTCTACCTGAAGCTGCGAAGGTTGGAGGGGGAAGATGTTTAGGGCTTTGGTTCAGGCATATTCAAGATTTAAAGGAGATGAACTCTTCCTCCCCACAGCTCACAAGTGGAGGGTACCCACTTGGGTAATCGAGCTTGACGAGAATAACCGCTACTTCATCAAAGGCCCTTACGGTCGGGAAGAGCATGCCCCACTGCCGGCACCCGATCGTCAGCGCTCCGGCAAGGTTGCCGGAGGCAACTTAAAGCCCAAGCTTCTTTTTGACGACCCACGTTACACTTTGGGCCTTAACTTCGCAGGGGATGAAGACTCTGAAGTTGAACTGATGCACACGGGCTACTTAGACCTTCTTTCCTCTGCCGCCGACAGCACAAAGGAACCCCTCCTTGCAGAAGTTGTCGATTTTCTATATTCGCCTCTCGTAAACGAACTCAAGCGTGACTTCATATCCAAACGGAAGGCCGTGTTGGAAGCGAAAGCCAAGGAAAGAAGTAGGCGAGGGCACAAAGATTGGAAGGAAACATTCGACGAGCTATGGGGGAAAAGTAAAGACGAATTGATTACCTTCAGTGTTGAAGGCGCTTACCTGGTGCGTTTACCTGCAGTTCAGCGCTTTTGGGCCGAGCACTTGAAGGACGAGCTTGTGATTGCGCGGAGCCAATGTAGCATCTGCGGTGAGGAAAACGACATCGTCCGCCTCATTCCTGGGGAAGTGACGATTCAAGGGCAAAATTGCAAAATCACCTCGTTTAACAAAAAGGCTTTTGACTCTTTCGGAAAAAGCCAAACACCGAACGCAAGCATCTGCTTCGAATGTGCCACCAAGGCCGTTGACACGCTTAGATATCTCCTGAACCCGCGAAGTCGACATAGCTACAACGTAGTCGGGGACAAAGACGCCGCTAGCAGTTTGGATAGGACCACCGCAGTATTTTGGACCTCACAGAGCATCGAGGTTGAGCCGCGCGAACTTAACATGAGCGGCCTCAGTTTTGATAGCTTGGAGGAATTGCTCGGCAAAATCACGGCCAGCGAATCTCCACCCGCGATTAAAGCCACCTTGGACACCATCAAACGTTCCCTAACGGCCCCCTACAAGCCCGCTCCACTGACAGCCCAAACAGATTTCCACTTGATGCTCGTGGCTGCGAATAAACAAAGGTTCGTTCTCCGAGACCACATTAGCCAACCGGTGAGCCTAATTCTCGAGCAAGTCGAACGTTGGCTCCAGGCCAGTGAGATCGTAGATTATTTCGGCCACCAACGCATTCCAAGCCTGATCACACTGACAAAAGCCTTGTCCTTTAGACCTGGATCACGGAAACTAAGTCAAAACCCAACGCATGCTCGTACCCTTTACCGCACAGCGTACGCTGGAACAGTCCCTTCAGTTGAGATTCTCGCGAAAGCGCTTTACAACTTCAAGAACCCGAAACTATTTGAACTTGCTGATTCTCGCGATGAAAAATCAAGAGAATCACGCCAAACAGCCCGAGAGATGCTATGGAGTCTAGCCTCCATCATCAAGCTTTGGCTCTTCTTTCGGAAGGGAGTGAAGGAAATGGAACGGCTGGATGAAAGTAGAGGGAGCGCTCCATATTTACTGGGCAGGCTGCTTGCTTGGCTCGAACGCATCCAATGGGAGGCCTCGGGCAGGACCCTTGAGCGAACAATCGCACAAACCCACTTTGGCATTGCCTCATCCGCGCCCGCCCTCGCGTTTGGGCAATTGCTCAAGACCGCAACAATCGCACACCTTCCCAAGCTAAAGAAGTCGCATGACAACAAACAAGCAGGGTTCGCAGTAAATGCCGAGAAGGAGCTCGAGCGCATTGCTTCGAGCATCAGGAAGTTTCCCAAAACCCTGACCCTCGAGGAGCAGGCCGAGTTCGCCCTTGGCTTTTACCACCAGCGGGCCGACTTCCGGGCAAGGAGCAAGGCAAAGCAGGCAGAAAAGGCGGAGGTGAACCATGAGTGAGGTGTACCTAGATCCCGGCAAAAGGCACGAGTTCGTTTTGCTCTTCGACGTCAAGGACGGCAACCCCAACGGCGACCCCGACGCCGGAAACATGCCCCGCGTGGACCCAGAAACGATGCAGGGGCTCGTCACCGACGTCGCCCTCAAACGCAAGATTCGCGACTACGTAACCCTGGTCAAACAAAACACCGACGGCTTCAAAATCTTCATCCAGAGCGAAGCGGCTCTGAACGCGCTGATTGAAGAAGCCGCTCAAGAACTGGGCGTAGAGAAAAACAACAAACGCGCCAACAAAGACCTTCGGGCCGAAATGCTCAAGCGCTACTACGACATTCGCATGTTCGGCGCGGTGCTCACAACCGGCGATTACAATGCCGGCCAGGTGCGAGGTCCGGCCCAGCTGACTTTCGCCCGATCCCTTGACCCGGTCCTTCCCCTCGAGCTCACCATCACCCGCCAGGCACGTACCACCGAAGAGCGCATGGAAACGGGGCAGACTGAAATGGGCAAAAAGCCACTGGTGCCCTACGGCCTCTACCGGGCCCACGGCTTTTTCAACCCTTTCCTCGCCGAAGCCGCGGGGGTTTCCCGGGAAGACCTCGAGCTCTTTTGGGACGCCCTGGCCCACCTCTTCGACTTCGACCGGTCGGCGGCCCGGGGAGAAATGAACGTGCGCGGGCTCTGTGTCTTCACCCACGAAAACAAAAAAGGGAACGCCCCCGCCCACAAACTCTTCGGTCTCATCCGGGTAAACAAGAAGGCAGGGGTTGAAACTCCACGCAACTACAGCGATTACGCAGTGGAAATCGGCAACCCACCCGTGGGCGTAACGCTCTCCTGCCTGGTGGATCCGCGAGAAGCCTAGCCGTGGACGAGCCCGTACCCATCTCGGCCATCCAGCACTACGCCTACTGCCCGCGGCAGTACGCCTTAATTCACCTCGAGCAGATCTGGGAAGACAACCTCTACACCTTGCGCGGGCACCGGGCGCATGCCCGGGTACACCTACCCGAAGGCCTGGTGCGCGAGGGGGTACGGGTGGAATACGGGCTTCCCCTTTGGTCCGACCGGCTTGGACTCGTGGGGCAAGCGGACGTGGTCGAGTTCCCCGCTGGCACTCCCTACCCTGTGGAGCACAAAGTTGGCCCGCGAAAGTACCGTCGCGCCGACGAGCTCCAGCTGACCGCCCAGGCGATCTGTCTGGAAGAAATGTTCAGCATTTCGGTGCCCAAAGGGGCGCTCTTCTACAGGAAGAGCAAACGTCGGCGCGAGGTCGCCTTCACCCCCGAGCTCCGCGCCGAAGTCGAAGAGGCTGTTCGGGCAATCCGCAAGCTGCTCATAACCGAGGCCCTTCCGCCACCTGCAAACGACGCCCGGTGCAGGGACTGTTCGCTGGCAGATGCTTGCATGCCCCGGGCACAGAGCCTCATTCGGGAGCTCGCGTGAACCGGGTGTTCCTCAACACCCTTTACGTCCAGACCCAGGGGGCCTACCTTCACCTTGATCACGAAACGCTCAAGGTCAAGGTGGAAGGAGAAACCCGCCTTCAAGTCCCGCTGCATCACCTCGGCGGTGTGGCGGTCTTCGGGCAAGTGGTCGTCAGCCCGTTCCTCGTTCACAAACTGGCGGAAGAGGGCAAAGAACTCGTCTACTACACCCAAAACGGGCGTTTCCGGGCCCGGATGCAGGGTCCGACGGGCGGAAACGTCCTGCTACGAAGGGCCCAGCACCGCGCTCTCGACAACCCAAAGGAAACCAGGGACCTGGCTCGCGAATTCGTCGTGGGTAAGATCAAAAACGCCAAATCCGTACTCCTTCGAGCCCGGCGCGATGACCCCGGCCTCAGCGCCAGGCTCGATCCCCACATTCGTGAGCTCTCCTACCAGCAAGAAGCCTCCCACCGAGCCCCGTCTCTCGACGAGCTCCGGGGTGTGGAAGGAATGGCCGCCGCGAACTACTTCCGGGGGCTTACCCATCTCGTTCGCGCGCCAGAATTTTCGTTTTCAGGGCGGAACCGCCGTCCACCGCGCGATCCCGTCAATGCATTGCTCTCATTCCTCTACGCCCTGCTCATGAACGACGTGGCCTCGGCCCTCGAGGGCGTGGGGCTGGACCCGCAAATCGGTTTCCTCCACGCCCTCCGCCCTGGGCGGCTGGCGCTCGCCCTCGACTTGATGGAGGAGTTTCGCCCCTGGTTTGCCGACAGGCTCGCGCTCAGCCTCATCAACCGCCGGCAGCTCGACCGTAAGGACTTCGATTTCCGCCCTGGCGGCGCGGTCATGCTCAACGAGCATGGCAGGAAGAAGGTCATCGTGGCGTACCAAAAGCGCAAGCAGGAGGAGCTTTCCCACCCCCTCTTCAAGCAAAAACTCCCGGTTGGGCTCACATGGCACGTCCAGGCACGCCTCCTCGCCCGTCGCATACGTGGCGACCTCGATGCCTACGTCGCCTTTACGCCGAGGTGATCATGAAGCGCCTTGATGTTCTCGTTGTTTATGACGTCGAGACCACGACAGACGCCGGCCGCACCCGTCTTAGGAAAGTTGCGCAAGTTTGCAAGAACTATGGCCAACGTGTCCAGTACTCCGTCTTCGAACTCCGCGTTACTAAAGGCCAGCTCGAGGCGTTCGAGACCAGGCTCCTGGAAATCATCGACCCCGAAAAAGACAGCCTGCGTATCTACGTCCTTCACGGGGGCCGAGAAAAAAGCCTCCGCCACCACGGTCTAGACCGCTACCGGGACTTCGACGATCCGCTCATCGTCTAGCGCGAACCCCAAGCGGCCACCAAAACCCCGCTACTTTCGCGGTGCGAGGTTTTCCTCGCGAGGACCATGAAAATCAGGAAGCAGGATGCTGCGCAAGCAGGTCGCTCGGGAAGCTGCCGGCGCCGTTCGCGCTCTGGATCGCGGCAACCCCCATGCGAACGGGGAATATAATAGACGCCGCAGCACCGGCCCGAAAGGGCCGGTGAGGATTGAAACGCGTTGATGGGAGGCATGAGCTGGTGAGCTGAACCAGCAGCACCGGCCCGAAAGGGCCGGTGAGGATTGAAACGCCCTGGTGCCGGGCGATCTGATCGGAACTTACTAGCAGCACCGGCCCGAAAGGGCCGGTGAGGATTGAAACTTCGCGCCTGGCCTTAAGCTCGGCATCCAGCCGAGTAGCAGCACCGGCCCGAAAGGGCCGGTGAGGATTGAAACACGTGCAGGCCCGCGATCCCGCGCAGCTGCTGGCGGCAGCACCGGCCCGAAAGGGCCGGTGAGGATTGAAACTTGCGACGATCTCGCAGGCCGCGCCGAACCCGGCCGAGCAGCACCGGCCCGAAAGGGCCGGTGAGGATTGAAACTTGCGACGATCTCGCAGGCCGCGCCGAACCCGGCCGAGCAGCACCGGCCCGAAAGGGCCGGTGAGGATTGAAACATCAGCCGCTCATGGCCCGCCGATGACGGGCGCGTACGGCAGCACCGGCCCGAAAGGGCCGGTGAGGATTGAAACGCGAAGACCAGGTACACTGGCATCGTATGGTCGTACGCAGCACCGGCCCGAAAGGGCCGGTGAGGATTGAAACTGATAAAGCTGGTGACCAGGAATCGGAACCCACCGGCAGCACCGGCCCGAAAGGGCCGGTGAGGATTGAAACGTCGGCGTCCACGGAACCGAATCCCACGGCCCTGATGCAGCACCGGCCCGAAAGGGCCGGTGAGGATTGAAACCCCAAGCAGGTCGAGAAAACGTAGCAGGGCTTGATGGTCGCGTATCAACCTACGGATACGGGGGCGGTTCAACACTTCGCGGTACTCCGCCAGCAATGCGGCGGAGGTCACGAGATCATAGCCCCTCGTGAACCAAAGGTCTAAAAGCTCGCCTGGCGGGCTACCAACGGGCCTTATCAAGCCGCTAACGACAACGTTGGTATCAGGGACGACCCTCAAGTTTCGCGCCGCTTGGTGGCGTGAAGCCGCCGCACCATCCGCGTCTCTTGGCTTGCGAGACCCATGATCTCCTCGTTGCTCATGGAGTCTGGTCCTCGCCCTTGCTTCTTCGCGTAGCGCAGGAATTCAAGACGGGCCCGCTCCCGCCGAAGGAGCTCGCGGAGGACTTCGACCCGCGACTTTCGCGTGCCGCTGCGTAAGACTTCGAGGTCCTCAAAAAGATCGTCGGGCACTTCGAGCAGCTTCACCGCCTCCATTATACGGGCTCCCCATTTCCAACACACCAAGCTGCCTCACCCGCCTCGCACGCTCCCAAGGCCGCGAGCACCGTCCCCAACACCATCGGCGCGTAGGTGTGAGCTCCCAGTAAACCACAGCGGCGCTGTAGAGCCCGAAGAGGCCTCACCGGCCCTCTCGGGCCGGTGAGGCCTAAAGCGGGCTAATCACCCTCTCTACGGATGGCTTGATCGAGCTCTTTTTCGACCTCGGGCCGGTCGTCCAATACGTCCGGGGCAAAGTCGTGGGACGCCCAAAAGTCCGCTTCCTCGGCCCGTGAAGCGAAGCTCCTTGGGATGTCCTCGGGTCTGGTAATGACCTTTCGCTTCTTGCCGCGCAAGTTCGTGGATTTCGGCATCACGTTCATTGTAAGTACCCCATCGCGGCCTTTGCGGATCTTTCGCGCTCCAAACCTACGCATTTTGTCATGGGGCGCTGTCCCCCCGTGACCTGAAGGGCCCTCGAGGATCACCACCGCCCACCCCCTTCAGGTCGGAGCCGTGCCGCCCAGCCTCAGCCTGGGGTCGGAAGAAGGGTGAACTTGGCACATCTCCGCAATCCCTTATCGAAGGTGGCGAGCTCGCCGATCCCGACGGCTTCCAGGGCTGGCCGGAGATCCCCTTCGTCCTCGAGCTGGATCCCGTCGCGGTCGAGCAGGTTGAGGATGGCTCCGGCCGCCTCGGTGCGTTCGACCTGGTCAAACGAGGTCAGGGCGTAGCCACCTTCCTCGGCAGCGCGAAAGACCTCGAGGGCCCGGGCCGCCAGCTCCGGGGGATCACCGGTGAGCAGGCGGAGAAAAAGGTTGGGGCGCAGAATGGTCGAGGCCAGGCATGGTCATATGAACGAACGTTCTTGGTTTCGTTCTATAGAATTCCTCCTTGGTCGCACGCTCGACCACGCTTTTGGAGGTGAAGCATGAAGCGATTCCTGATGGCAGTCATCCTCGCTCTTACCGGCCTCGGTGTTGCACAGAATGGTTACGGATTTTATTCAAGCGCTCTTCTCGGCGTGATCACCGGTTACGGCGTGTCCTACAAAACTGGCAATGTCCGCTTTAACACGGGATTATCGGGCGTTTACTTCCTTCCCTTTGGTGTTGAAGCCGGCGCAGCCTACCTGATTCCCATCGGGGAACAGACGAAGGAGCTCAGCCCTTATGCCGGTGTAGGCGCAGAGGCAAGCCTGCTCCTCCTCGGCAATCTTGATGCAAACCTTTATACCTACGTCGCACTCGGAGCGGATATCAATACCGGCGCTTCGATCTCCGGCCCGTTTGGTATCGAAGGGCTGAAGCCGTCTGCAGAAGTACGCATCGGTTACCACTCCGCGAACGGCTTCTTGCTCGGCATCGCCGTTACCGGCTACTTCTAGCCCTGCTCGTCCGTGCCGCCCGCCGTGGTCAGCGTTGGCCACGGCGGGCCCTTTTCCAAAGCGCACACCCGTACCCAATCTCAGGCATCTCCGCGTTGGCCGAGCCGCCGCCCCCAAAACCCATCCACACCGATCGGGTCGCGCGGCGGAAAGAGCGGCCGGGGTGCCGCACCAGGTCCACCGACACCCGCGGCGGTGAAATTCAAGGGCCGGCCCAAAGGGCCGGCCCTTTTTTGGAGGCTGGGCACGCGGCTACCAGATGTAAAACAGCGCCAGAATCACCAGCCACACGCCGTCGACCAGGTGCCAGTACAGGCTCGAGGACTCAAGCGTCCCGTGCGCCTTCGCGGTGAGCTTGCCAAAACGCGACTGCAAGTAAGCGAGCGTCAGCCCCGTGGCCCCGATGAGCACGTGCAACCCGTGGAGCCCGACCACCAGGAAGAAGGCCGCCATCCAGAGGTCCTCCCGCCAGGTCAGGTGCTGGTAGGCGTTGATGAACTCGTAGGTCTGGATGCCAAGGAAGATCACGCCGAAGAGGATGGTCACGAGGAGCCCGAGCTGGAAGCTGGAAAACCGACCCCGGCGCAGGTCGTGGGCCGCGTAGTGAACGATGAACGACGAAGAGACCAGGAAGAAGGTGTTGATGGCGGCGAGCCAGAGCTCGGGCCGGCCCTCGGGCGGCAGGGCGTGACCCGAGACGCGGAGGTAAACGTAGCCGGCGATCAACACCGCAAAGAGGCCGATCTCCGACGAGAGGAACCACACCATGCCCATGAAGGCGTTCGATTTTCCAGAGAGGGTGTGGTGCTCGACGGGGTGGTCGTACTCGTCCTCGAGGGCCCACCCCACGAGGCCGCCGACCGTCAGGAGGGCCCCGAGGATCATCACCGGGTTGGGCCAGGCATACCCAGCCAGCCCGATGAACATGACAAAGAGCGAGACCGCGGTCAAAAAGGGCCAGAATGAGGGCCGCGGCAGGTGGATGTGACCCGGGTCCTCGGCCTCGAGCTTTTCGCCTTTCCGCTCCCAGTCGAAAAGCGGCCGCGGGCTTTCGAACTTCTCGGGCAGCTTGACGTCGAAGTTATGAGCCGGAGGCGGCGAGCTGGTGAGCCATTCCAGGGTCCAACCACCCCAGGGGTTGGCCGGAGCCTTGGGACCGGAGCGCCAGCTGGTGTACATGTTCCACACCCAGATCAACCCGCCGATGAGGAAGAGGAAGGCGCCGAAGGTCGAGATCTGGTTCAACGTCAAGAGCCCGTTCACCTCGGTGGGGTAGGTGTAGTAGCGGCGCGGCATGCCGAGAAAGCCCATCACGTACTGGGGCAGGAAGGTGAAGAGGTAGCCGAAGAGGAAAAACCAAAAGTGCAGCCGTCCGAGCCGCTCGTTGTACATGCGGCCGGTGAATTTGGGCCACCAATAATAAAGCCCGGCGAAGGCGCCAAAGCCCGAACCCGCCATCAAGACGTTGTGGAAGTGGGCGACCACGAAGTAGGAGTCGTGGGCCTGGTAGTCGAAGGGGACCATCGAGAGCATGACCCCGGTGATCCCACCGATCAGGAAGTTAAAGATGAAGCCCAAAACCCAGTAGAGCGGGGTCTTCATCTGCAGCTTGCCGCCCCAGAGCGTGGCCAGGATGTTAAAGAGCTTGACGCCGGTGGGCACCGCCACCAAGGCGGTGAAGAAGGAGAAAGCGAGCTCGAAGATCAGCGACTCACCCACGGTAAACATGTGGTGAGCCCACACCAGCATGCCCAGAAGCACGATGCCCATCTGGGCCATCACCATGGCCCGATAGCCAAAGGGCGGCTTGCGGGCGAAGGTGGAAGCCACCTCCACCAGCACCCCGAGGTAGGGCAGCAGCATCACGTACACGGTGGGGTGGGAATAGAACCAGAAGAACTGCTGGAAGAGGATGGGGTCGCCGCCGATGGCGGGGTTAAAAAGCGAAAGCCCGAGCTTGACGTCGAGCAGGGTGACCAGCGTGGCCGCGGTCAGTCCAGCGAGCGAGAAGAGGTTCAGAATACTGGCGGCGAAGACCGACCACACGTAGATCGGCATGCGCCAAAGGCCCATGCCCTTGGCGCGGAGGTTATAGATGGTGGCGATGAAGTTCGCGTTACCGAGCAACGAGGAAAGACCCAGGAGCAGGATCGAGGCGAAGTAGAAGGCCGAACCCTGCGAGGTCGAGATCGGGTAATAAAAGGTCCATCCCGCCCCCGGCAGGTCGCCGAAAAGGGCACTGGCGACGATCAGCAAGATGGCGAAGAGGAAGGCCCAGTAGGAAAAGGCGTTGACTCGGGGGAGGGCCACGTCGCGCGCCCCGAGCATGAGCGGGAGGAGGAAGTTACCAAAGCCGGTCAGCCCGGCCTGGATGATGAAGAAAAAGAGCATCGAGGCCCCGTGAAGGGTCATGACCCGGTTGTAGGCCTCGCCGATCAAAAAGTCGCCGGTGGGGTTTGCCAGCTGCACCCGGATCAAAAACGCCAGCACCCCGGAAAGCCCGAAGGTGGCGAAAGCGGTAACCGTGTAGAGCAGTCCAATTCGCTTGTGGTCCACGGTGGTGAGCCACTCCCACAAGGTGGGCAGGAAACCCTTGCGGCTCGCGGTGATCGTTGCCATCGTCTTCCCCCTCTTAGAACTGCGGCAGCTTCGAGAAGTCGAAGCCCTCAAGCTTCAAGCTCTCCAGATAGTCGGCCAGGGCCGAGAGGTCCTCCTGGCCAAGCCTGGCAAACGAGGGCATCTTGGCCCCCGGTTTCACCGCACCCGGGTCCGTCAACCAGCGAATGAGGTTTTCGCGGGTGTTCTCGAGGATCCCACTCCCCAGGGTGAGCCGGTTTCCGAACAGCGATAGATCGGGACCGAGCACCCCTTTGGCCGCGGTGCCCTTGACGCTGTGGCAGGCGGCGCAGTTGGCCTGGAAGACCTCAAGACCCCGGCGCTGGCTCGCTGTCTTCGGCTCGGGCGCACGGTATTTCTTATAGGCCTCGGCGAAACGCTCGAAGGTCTGCTGGTCAAGGGCGATGACCCTGAGCCGCATGTTGGCGTGGGAGGCCCCGCAGAATTCGGCGCAGTAGCCGTAGTAATCCCCGGGCTCGGTGGCCATGAAGCGGTTGTAGGTGGTCTGACCCGGGACCGCATCGGTTTTACCGTTGAGGCTTGGGACCCAGAACGAGTGGATCACGTCGCCGGAGGTGAGCTTGACCTCGATGGGTCGCCCCACGGGAATGATGAGCTCGTTCGAGGTACGAAGGCCAAGGTCGGGATAGCGGAAGTCCCACCAGAACTGGCGCGCCGTCACCTCCACCGGCATCGCGCCGGCGATCGGCCGCGTAATCTTGACCAGGGCTTGGGCGGTGAGCACGAAGAGGATGAGCACGATGACCAGCGGAATCACCGTCCAGCTCAGCTCGAGGCGACCGTTCTCCTCGAACTGCGGGGGGAGCGTCTCCCCTGCCTCACCCGGCCCCGCTTCCCCCGGTCGGGCCCGGAATTTCCAGATCGTATAGGCGAGCGCGCCGGCCACGACTGCAAAAATCACCACCGCGAATCCGAGTACCCAGCGAAGGAGGTAAGAGACCTCCCGGTTGGTGGGCGCGTCGCTGACGATGGCGACGTTGTGGGCCAGCGCCAGCCCGAGCAACGCCAGTAGCCACGCGAGTGCAATTCTATTCATAGGCCCTCCTGTAGTTCATGCCCATATAGGGACATATATCCCAGGTCACACGTTAAAGCAAGGGGGGCCAGAATGAAAGGCCCCCGAAGAACGCAATCGGCCAGCTTTACCCGGCGTCAACCGGCGTCGGGGCGCCCTTTTCGTCTACGGCCACGTAGACCAGCTGCCCCCGGGTGGCCAGCACCCGGCTCGGCTCGCCCTGGAGCAGCTGCTCCTTATAGACTTCCACCCCGACGGTGAGCGAGGTGCGCCCGACCTTTTCCACCCGGGCGATGACCTCGAGCAGGTCCCCGACCTTGATCGGCACCTTGAACTCGACCCGGCCAACCGCCACCGTCACCACCGGCTTTTTCGCCCGCCGCACCGCGGCGTACGACCCAACTTTGTCCATCAGCCCAACGACGAAACCACCAAAAGCGTTCCCCATGGGGTTTGCGTGCTCGGGAAACACCAGTTCGAGGGTCCGCGCTTCTCCCTCCATACCTCTAGGCTACCCCGGCCAGCTGCTTAAGCCGCGTAAGAAGGGCATCGAGCGCCCTCTGCTGGCCCAGCCCCGCGGCGGGGTGGGCCAGGGATTGCAGCTCGCCCGAAAACTCGCGTTCGGCGAGGGCCAGCAGGGCGAAGGCCCTTCGGCGCACCCAGGCCTCGAGGTCCAGGTCGGGGGATGCGCCTATCAGCTCGCGGGCCAGGGCCAAAAGCTCGTCCCACGGCCCGCGGGCCCCGAGGGCACGGCCCTCCTGAGCGAAGAGGAAGACGGCCTGGCCCAGGCGCACCGAGAGGGGCTGGCCCTCGAGCTCGGCCAGGAGGTTGAGGGCGGCCTGCATCTCGGCCCGGGCCCCGCCCACGTGCATCTCCAGCACCTGCCGGTCGCGCTGGCACTGGGCGAGCTGGTAGCGGAGGGTGGCGTTTTCCTTGAGCGCCGGGGCACAGTCACGGGCCAGACGCGCGTTCTGCCGCTCCATAAGCGCCACCGCTTCGCGCAGGCGTGCCAGTTCGGCCTCGAGGGCCACGAGCCTTTCCGCCTCCTGCCGTTGCCTTCGTCGGAACATGCGCTTCCCCCTTCAATCACACCGCCCCGCCGAGGGCCCGCACCGCCCGCAACCAGGCGTCGCGGGCCTCGCCCATAGGCTCGTCGCTGTGGCGGTAGTCGTACTTGCGCTGAAACTCGGCCAGATCTTCCAAAATCCCCTCCAGCCGCTCGCGAAAACGCTGGCGCAACGGGCCCTGGGGCAAACGCGCCCAGTGGCGAAGGCACAAAAAGCCCCGCCCCTCCGCCAGCGCCCGCTCCAGATCGGCCAGAGGCAGGGCGAGCAGGGCGTGGAAATAACGGGCCTCGGCCTCGGTTTCTACTTCGCAGGCCGGACAGCGGGGCGGCTTCACGCCGCGGGCCAGCCCGTCCGCCAGCAGGTCCTCGCTGAGGATGGCGAGGGGAAAGGCCGGGGCCTCAAGGTCCCGAGCCTCGCGCCAGTGCCGCGCACAAAGACCGCCCCGCTGCCGCCACTCGGCCCGGAGGGCGGCGTCGTTGATGCCCCCCTCGATCACGCCAGCGAGGTAGGCCCGGGCCGCCAGGCGGGAGAGCCGGCACACCGGGCAGTGGGGCGCCTCGAGGGCTTCCAAGACCTCGTGCCCGCTCAGGTGCATACCCCAAGCCTACGCCCGAAAGGTGAAGGTCGGTGAAAGTCTCGAGGGGGCCAAGAAGTTGACATGACCAATATCAACCTTTATGATATTAACGAGCGAGGTGGGAGCATGAACCTGGAACAGTGGACCGAATCCGCCCGCCAGACCCTGGCCCAGGCCCAGGTGCTGGCCCGGGAGATGAAGCATCAGGAGATCGATCTCCCCCACATGCTGGCGGTCATGCTCCGCGATCCGGACGGCCTCGCCGCCCGGATCCTCAGCGAAGCCGGCGCCGATGTCGAGGCGCTTTCCGCCCAGGTGCATCGTGAACTCGGGCAAAAGCCCCGCGTGGATGGCGTCGCCGGCGGAACGCACCTCTCGGCCCGGATGCACCAGGTCATCGAGGAAGCGGAGAAAACCGCCCAGGCCTGGGGAGACCGCTTCGTGGCCCAGGACGTTTTGCTCCTGGCCATGGCCAGGGCGGGCTACCCCGGGCTGCCCGGGGATGAGGCCCTAAAGGCCGTGATTCAAAAAATCCGAGGAGGTCGAAAAGTGGAAAGCGAACACAGCGAAAGCACATTTGAAGCGCTCGAGCGCTATGGCATCGATCTGACCAAGCTCGCCGGGGAGGGCAAGCTCGACCCGGTGATCGGTCGCGACGAGGAGATCCGGCGCACGATTCAAATTCTCCTTCGCCGGACCAAGAACAACCCGGTGCTCATCGGTGAGCCGGGCGTGGGTAAGACCGCGATCGTGGAGGGGCTCGCCCAGCGAATCGTCAAAGGCGACGTCCCCGAGGGGCTCAAGGACAAACGCATCATCGCGCTCCAGATGGGCTCACTGCTGGCCGGCGCCAAGTACCGGGGCGAGTTTGAGGAACGGCTGAAGGCGGTGATCCAGGAAACCGTGGCCAGCGAGGGCCGGATCATCCTCTTCATCGACGAGTTGCACACCATCGTCGGCGCTGGCAAGGCCGAGGGGGCGGTAGATGCCGGCAACATGCTCAAACCCGCCCTCGCCCGGGGCGAGCTGCGGTTGATCGGCGCCACCACCCTCGACGAGTACCGCGAGATCGAAAAAGACCCGGCGCTGGAACGCCGCTTCCAGCCGGTGCTGGTGGAAGAGCCCAGCGTCGAGGACACGATTACCATCCTGCGCGGCATTAAGGAGAAGTACGAGGTCCACCACGGGGTGCGCATCTCCGACCCGGCCATCATCGCCGCCGCCACCCTCAGCCACCGCTACATCACCGACCGCCACCTGCCGGATAAGGCCATCGACCTCATCGACGAAGCGGCGGCCAGACTCCGGATGCAGCTGGAGAGCCAACCCGAGGAGATCGACCAGCTCGAGCGCAAAAAGCTCCAGCTCGAGATCGAGCGCGAGGCCCTGAAAAAGGAGACCGACCCCGACTCCAAGGCCCGCCTCGAGGAGATCGAGCGCCAGATCGGCGAGATCACTGAGAAGATCGAGGCCATGAAGGCCGAATGGCTGGCCGAGGTCGAGATCCTGAAAGAGCTGCGCCAGGCCCAGCAGGCGCTCGACGAGGTGCGGCGGGAGATCGAGCTCGCCGAGCGCAACTACGACCTCAACAAGGCCGCCGAGCTCCGTTACGGCCGGCTGCCAGAACTGGAAAAGAAGGTCGAGGCGCTGTCGGAAAAGCTTAAGAACGCGAAATACGTACGGCTCGAGGTCACCGCGGAAGACATCGCCGATGTGGTCTCCCGCTGGACCGGCATCCCGGTTTCCAAGCTGCTCGAGGGCGAGCGGGAAAAGCTGCTTCGCCTGGAGGAAGCCCTCCACCGCCGGGTCGTGGGGCAGGACGAGGCGATCGAGGCGGTGGCCGACGCCATCCGGCGCGCGCGCGCGGGGCTCAAGGACCCGAACCGGCCCATCGGCTCGTTCCTCTTCCTCGGCCCCACCGGCGTGGGCAAGACCGAGCTGGCCAAGGCGCTGGCGGAAACGCTTTTTGACACCGAGGAGGCGATGATCCGCATCGATATGACCGAGTACATGGAAAAACACTCGGTCGCCAGGCTGATCGGCGCCCCGCCGGGCTACGTCGGCTTCGAAGAGGGCGGCCAGCTCACCGAGGCGGTTCGCCGGAAACCCTACAGCGTGATCCTCTTCGACGAAATCGAAAAGGCCCACCCCGACGTCTTCAACGTGCTGCTCCAGATCCTCGACGATGGCCGCCTGACCGACGCCCACGGCCGGACCGTCGACTTCAAGAACACGGTCATCATCATGACCTCGAACCTGGGCAGCCAGCTGATCCTCGAGGGCATGAAGGAAGGCCTGCCCTACGAGGGCATCCAGGCGCGGGTCTTCGACGTGCTGCAAAAGAACTTCCGCCCCGAGTTCTTAAACCGCCTCGACGAGATCGTGGTCTTCAAACCGCTCTCCAAGGCCCAGATCGTCGAGATCGTTGAGCTGATGGTGGCGCGGGTGGCCGAGCGGCTCAAAGAACGCAAGATCGAACTCGTGCTCAGCGACGAGGCCAAGAACTGGCTGGCCGAACGCGGCTATGACCCGGTCTTCGGCGCCCGACCCTTGCGCCGGGTGATCCAGCGCGAACTCGAGACCCCGCTTTCGAAAAAGATCCTGGCCGGCGAGATCAAAGACGGCGATCGGGTCACGGTCAGGGCCGACGCCCGGGGGCTCGTCTTCGAGGCAGAAAGCCCGGCACCCCAGGCGGCCGAAGCCTGAGCTCACCGCCCCCGGAGGCCCCGGATGCCAATCCGGGGCCCTGTCTTGTAGGGCCCGATAGGGACAAACGTCCGCGGCGCACCCCTCCCGCCCCGGGTAGGCTAGAGCCATGCGTCCGAACTTCGATAAGTTCCCGCTGCTCGTGGCGTGGGAAATGACCCACGCCTGCGATCTGGCGTGCAAACACTGCCGGGCGAGCGCCGAACCCGACCCTCTCCCCGGCGAGCTCACCACCGAGGACGCCATGCGGCTCCTCGAGGAGCTCGCCACCTACACCCCCAAACCGATCCTCCTCCCCACCGGCGGCGACCCCTTAAAACGCCACGACCTCTGGGCCATCCTGGAAAAGGCCAAAGACCTCGGCATCAAGGTGGGCATCACCCCCGCGGTGACCCCGCTCCTCACCCACGAGGTCATCGATCGCTTCAAAGAGCTCGGCGTACACATGATGGCGGTGAGCCTCGACGGCGCAAGCCCGGAGACCCACGACACCTTCCGGGGCGTCCCCGGCACCTTCGACCTCGCGGTCGACGCCCTGGCCTACGCCAGGGAGATCGGCCTTCCCACCCAGATCAACACCACCGTCACCAAACAGACCCGGCCCGAACTCCCGGGCATCGCCGACTTGGGTCGCGACCTCGGCATCGCTGCCTGGGAGGTCTTCTTCCTGGTGCCGGTAGGACGGGGCGCGCTCCTCAACCAGCTCACTGCCGACGAGTACGAGGAGACCCTGCGCTGGCTCTACCAGGTCTCAAAGACCCACAAGCTGCACATCCGCACCACCGAGGCCCCCCACTTCCGGCGGGTGGTGATCCAGGAGCGGGAAAAGAGCGGCGAGGCTGACCACGCCCTGGTGCAAAACAAGCGCGGCGTGCACATGCACGACGGTTACGGCTTCGTCTTCGTGAGCGCGACCGGCGACGTCTACCCCTCGGGCTTTCTGGCCATGAGTGCCGGCAACGTCAAGGAAAAGCCGCTGCTTGAGATCTACCAAAACGCCGAGCTCTTCCGCAAACTCCGCGATCGCGAAAGCCTCAAGGGCAAGTGCCGGGTCTGCGAGTTCGGTAACGTCTGCTGGGGAAGCCGGGCCAGGGCCTGGGCCGAGCTCGGCGATCCCTTTGCCTCCGAGCCCCGCTGCGCCTACGTACCAAAAGCCTGGCAGGAAGCGGCGGAGGCCGTCTAAGTACCCCGCCGTGGCAAAAAGCCACGGCGGGGCCCGGCAAAGAGCGCGAGCGCCAATGTTGCATCGCCGAATTCAAAAAGCTCGCGGGCGGCACTGAACCGCGAAAGGATGGCGGGGCCGGCCACGTGGCCGGCCCCGCCGCCTATCTGC
Source organism: Vulcanithermus mediatlanticus (assembly GCF_055385885.1). Taxonomy (NCBI): domain Bacteria; kingdom Thermotogati; phylum Deinococcota; class Deinococci; order Thermales; family Thermaceae; genus Vulcanithermus; species Vulcanithermus mediatlanticus. The sequence continues at coordinate 530,307 of NZ_AP042385.1, forward strand.
CTAAGGGATGATGCCCCCGACGTTGAAGAACCCGTAGACCAGCCCCGGGAAAACGCCGAGCGCCACCACCAAAAAGCCAACCAGGCCCAGAGTCACCGCGGCCAGGGCAGGGACCTCGGGGACCTCCCCGCCTTCATCCGCCGGGGCAAAGAAGGCGAGGGCCAAGAGCTTCATGTAGTAATACGCCGCCACCACCGCGGTCAGCAGGGCAAAGGCCACCAGCGCGTACTGCCCGCCGCGCGCGGCCTCGACAAAGACCAGGTACTTGCCCCAAAACCCGGCAAAGGGCGGCATCCCGGCCAGCGAAAAGAGCGAGATGGCCAAAACCCCGGCGAGCATCGGGCTTTTCTTGATCAATCCCTTGAGGTCAGCAAAGGGCACCCCTGCCCCCGCATCGAGCTGGCTGAGCACAGCAAAAGCCAGTCCGGTCGAAAGCGCGTAGACGAAGAGGTAAAAGCCCATCGCCGGCGCCGGGTTCGGCCCGAAGACCGCCAGCGCGATGTAGCCGGCGTGCGCCACCGAGGAGTAGGCGAGCAATCGCTTGGCCTCGCTCTGGGCCAGGGCCCCCAGGTTGCCGTAGAACACGGTGAGCACCACCACCAGCGCCACCACCGCGCCAGCCAGCCCGCCAACGCCGGCGCCGACCACCACCCGGGCGAGGGCGGCAAACGCCGCCGCCTTGACCCCGGTGGCCATGTAGAGCGTGACCGGTGTCGGGGCCCCCTGGTAGACGTCGGGCGCCCACCAGTGGAAGGGAACCAGCGAAGCTTTGAAGAAGAGCCCGGCTAAAACGAGCAAAAGCCCCGCCAGGTACAGCGGTCCCTGCCCCACCGCCGAGACCGCGAAGCTGCCGGTGGCGCCGTAGAGGAGCACGATGCCGTAGAGCATGACCGCCGAGGCCACGGCGCCGAGCAAGAAGTATTTGAGGCCCGCTTCCTCGCTTTTCGCGTCGTAGCGGAGCGCCGCGAGGGCGTAAAGCGGCAGCGAGAGGATCTCAAGCCCGATCAGAATGACCACCAAATTGGCGCTCGCGGCCATCACCTGAACGCCGAAGACCGAATAGGCGAGGAGCGCGTGGTATTCAAAGCGCTCCATTCCCGCGCGTTCCAGGTAGCGCGCTCCCACCAGGGAGGCAAAAAGGCCGGCCACCATCCCCACCACGCCCGCCACCCGGGCAAAGCCGTCGTAGAGGAAGAGCCCGCCGAAAGCCTGCCCCTCGGCGCCGAAAAAGAGCGCCGCGCCCAGGGCCAGAGCCAGACCGGCCCGGACCACCCAGCGAACCCAGCGGACCGGAGCCTCGACACCGAGGAGGGTCGCGAGGAGCCCGGTGAGGAAGAGGATCGCGGTCGGGATCATTGCCCACCTCCAAGCACCGACACGAAGGCCTTCGCCGCTTCAGCAATCGGCGCGGTAAAGAGCGCCGGATACACACCGAGTACCACGATCACCACCGTGGCGAGGGCGGCGAACCCCCATTCCGGGCCCCCAAGCTCGGCCACGATTTTGCCCGGCGGGCCGTGGAAGAGCCGCTGGTAGGCCCCGAGAACGTAGGCCGCGGCGGCGATCACCGCGAAAAAGCCCAAAAGCGCCAGCCAGGGCGAGGCCTGCCAGATCCCGAGCAGCGACAGGAACTCGCCCGGAAAGCCTGCCAGCCCGGGCAGGCCCACCATGGCCAAGAAGAGGATGAGCCCGAACGCGGCCAGCGCCGGGGCGTGGCGGGCCAGGCCCGAGGTAGGCCCGAGTTCAAAGCTTCCAAAGCGGGTGTGCATCCAGCCGGCGTAGAGGAAAAGCCCGCCGGTGTAGATGGCGCTCGCCGCCAGCAAGAAGAGCGCACCGACGGCCCCGATCTGAGTGCCGGAGAATACCCCGAGCGCGGCCACGCCCATGTGCGAAAGGGCGCCATAGGCCAGCATGCGCTTCCAGTCGTTCTGGGCATACGCGATCCAGGCCGCCCAAAGCGCCGTGAACGCGGCGAGGAAGAGCAAATAGGGCTGAAAGGTCGCGAAGGCCTCGGGGAACAGGGGAATGGCCCAGCGGAAAAAGCCAAAGACGCCCACCTTGTAGAGCGTCCCCATCACGTCGGCAAGCCCCGAAGGGTGATTTTGGGCGTGGAAATCGGGCAGCCACACGTGAAGGGGGAAGATCGGGGTCTTGATGGCAAACGCCAAGGCAAAGGCGGCAAAGGCCCAAAGCGCTGCCGCGCCGCCGATCCGAGCGGCGAGGAGATCGCGGAGCAAAAAGCTCTCGGCCCCACCAACAAAGCGAGCCGCGAGGATCGCCGCCAGCATCAAAAGGCTTCCGCTCAGGGTAAAGAGGGCGAACTTCATCAGGGCTCGGACGCGGTCCCTGCCGCCATAGACGCCGAGCAGGAGCAGGCTTGGAATCAGCGTCGCCTCGTAGAAGACGTAAAAGAGCACCAGGTCCAGGCTCAGGAAGATGCCGAGGAGGCCGGTGGTCATCAGCAGGGCCAGGCCGATCATCCGGCCCGGCACCTCGCGCACCGCGAGCAGGGCCATGAAAACGACCAGGGGAATGACCACCGCGAAGACCGCGCCGACGCCGTCGGCACCGACCGCGTAATAAACCCCGGCTTCTTTGAGCAGCGGGATCTCGACGTAAGCCGCCACGCGGGCGCCGGCCTCGAGGAGAAGACCGAAGCCCAAAACGGTGCTCACCGCCGTGGCCAGCAAGCCGAGGCTCCGCGCCCACTTCGGGGAGACGAGCGCCACCAAACCGGCGAGCGCGGGCAGGAAGATGAGCACGTGAATCACCGGACCACCCCCCAAAGCACGAACACCGTGGCCGCGACGACCACGAAGAAGGCGTAGACCCGAACGTAGCCCCCCTGGAGCCGGGCCAACAGCCGACCCAAGAGGCCCACGCCGCCACCGAGGCGCACGTAACCCTGATCAAGCCCGCGGTCGGCAAGGCCGAGCCCGAAGGCCAGCGCTTTGAGCGGCCCCACGATCAGGGTGTTGTAGAGCCAGTCGACGTAAAAGGCGTTCTCCGCCGCTCGTTGGAAGGCGAGGTAGGCTTTTGGCAGCCGGCCCAGGAAGAGGCGATAGCCCACATAGAGTCCCACGATGGCCACCACCGCCGAGAGCGAGAGCAGCCCCCACTCGGTGGTCGCTCCCAGGGGCTCGACCTCGAGGTGCCACAGCGAGGGCGCGAGGAAGCGCTCGAGCAGGTTCCAAAACGGCTCGGGGAGGGCCAAAAACCCTGCCAGCGCCGCCCCCACCGCCAGCAGGTGGTTGGGCCAGGCCATGACCGGCGGCGCCTCGTGGGGGTGCCCCTGGCCCTTAAAGTCCCCGAGGAAGACCAGCACGTACCAGCGCATGGCGTAGAGGGCGGTGAGGAAGGCGGTGAAGAGCCCCACCAGGTAGAACCCATACCCGCCAAAGGGGTAGTTCAGGGTCGAGGCCAAAATCGCGTCCTTCGACCAAAAGCCGGCGAACAGGGGGAAGCCCGCGAGCGAGAGCGCCCCGATGAGGCCGTGGATGTGGGTCTGGGGCAGGTATTTTTTCAACCCGCCCATCTTGCGCACGTCCTGCTCACCCCCGAGCGCATGGATCACGCTGCCCGAGGAGAGGAAAAGGAGCGCTTTGTAAAAGGCGTGGGTCATGACGTGGAAGAGGGCGATCCAGTACGCGCCGACCCCGGCGGCGAGGAACATGTAACCGAGCTGGCTGATCGTCGAGTAAGCGACGATGCGCTTGATATCCCACTGGCCGAGCGCCGAAAGCGCCCCGTAGAGCGCGGTGAGGAGACCCACCAGCGCGATCCAGTAGGAGACGTCGGGGAGGTTGGCGTAGAGGAAGCTCGAGCGGGCGAGCAGGTAGACCCCGGCGGTGACCATGGTGGCCGCGTGGATGAGGGCCGAGACCGGCGTCGGGCCAGCCATGGCGTCGGGCAACCACACCATGAGCGGGAGCTGGGCGCTCTTGCCGATGGCGCCGATGAAGAGCAAGAGCCCGGCCAGCCCAAGCCCGGCGGGCAGAACCAGCGACTTTTCCATGATCTCCCTGAGCTCGGAGATCTGGAGGGTGCCAAAGAGCGAGTACAAAAGCGCCATCCCGAGCAAAAAGCCCAGGTCACCGATGCGGTTGACGATGAAGGCCTTGCGGGCGCTGTCGGCGTTCTTTTGGTCCTCGAACCAAAAGCCGATCAACAGGAACGACGCCAGCCCCACCCCTTCCCACCCGATGAACATCACCGGGTAGGCATCGGCCAAAACCAGGGTGAGCATCATGGCGATGAAGAAGTTGAAGTAGGCGAAAAACCTCGATTTCCCCGGGTCGTCGGCCATGTAGCCGATGGCGTAGACGTGGATCAAAAACCCGATCCCGGTGACGATGAGCGCCATGTACCCGGCCAGGTTGTCAAAGAGCAGGGCGAAGGGGATTCCAGGCAGCCAGTCCTTGACCTCGAAGCTGGCGCCGCCCTCAAACAGCAACACCAGGGTGAGGACGAACGAGCCCAGGACCATCAGCGAGGCCAGCACCCCGGCACTTTGGCCCTTGAAGGAACGCCCCCACAGGCCGAGCAGCAAAAAGCCCAACAGGGGCAGGAGAATCATGGCCAGCAGCACGGCATCACCCCCGCAACTCCGACAGGTCATCCACGGCGGTGGACGAACGCATCCGGAACACCGCGACCACGAGCCCAAGCCCCACGGCGACCTCGGCCGCGGCCAGCGCGATGACCAAGAGCCCCACGGTCTGGGCCTCGAGGCTGCCGTAGGCGCGGGCGAAGGCCACCAGCGCCAAATTGGCGGCCCCCAGCATCAGCTCCACCGACATAAAGATCAAAATCGCGCTCCGTCTCGTCAGGACGCCGTAAACCCCCAGGGAAAACAGCGCCGCCGAAACGAACAGAAAGTCGCTCATGCCTTCCCTCCCCGGCTCGCCTCACGCTCGGCCCGGCTTTTCCCCTGGTCCGGGTGCACCAAGACCACCGCGGCCACGGTGGCCACGAGCAAAAGCGCCGCCACGAGCAGCACCGCATAGAGCCAGGTGCCCCAGAGCACCGAGCCCACCGCCTTGGCGGTTCCACCATCCAAAAGCGCCGCCGCCGTGGTTCCGGAAAGCGGCGCCCGGGCCGCGCTCAGGGCATAGGTCAGCGCGGCGAAGAACACCGCGGCCACCGCCGCCCCCCAGTTCTTGAGCCAGGGCAACGCGTCGACGCCAACCTCGGCCCGGGCGGCAAAGAGCAGCATGACCACGAAGATGAAGAGCACCATGATCGCCCCGGCGTAGACGATGATCTGGACCCACCCCAAAAAGCGGGCGTCCAGGCTCATGTAAACCGTCCCCAGGACCACGAAGTTGGCGGCGAGTCCGAGCGCCGCGTGCACCGCGTTTTGCGAGCGCACGGCGATGAACCCGGTGAAAAGGAGCAGGACGGTGGCAATGAAGTCGAAGGCGTTCACTCGTACCTCACCCCCTCCAGCGCCTCGCGCACGTAGGGAACCTCGAAGCCGAGCTTGACCGGCTTGCCCAACCGCTCGGCCTCGCGCCGCTGCGGCTTCGAACCCACGGTGTCGACCAGGAGGTCTTCCTTGGTGTAGACGAAGTCGGCGTAACGGTAGTCGGCCAGCTCGAACTCATAGCCCATCACGATCGCGCCGGTGGGGCAGGCCTCCTCACAATTGCCGCAGAAGATGCAGCGCAGCATGTTGATCTCGTAGACCTTCGCGTAGCGCTCGCCGGGAGAAACCGGGTTTTCCGGGTCGTTCTCCGCCGGCTCGACGTAGATGGCATAAGCCGGACAGGCCGCGGCGCACAAACTGCAGCCGATGCACTTTTCCAGTCCGTCGGGGTGGCGGGTGAGGACGTGCCGCCCGTGGAAGCGCGGCTTTAGGGGAACCGGTGCGTCGGGGTAGGGAATCGTCACCGGCTTTGAGAAAAAGTGGCGCAGGGTAATCCCCAGGGCCTTCGCCAAGGCCATCACGCTCATAGCGTCCCTCCCTTCGAAACGAAGTAGGCGGTGACCAGGAACCAGACCACGGCCACGGGGAAGAGCACGCCCCAGGCAAAGCGCATCATCTGGTCGTAGCGGGTCCTGAACCAGCTGGCCCAGATCCAAAGCACCAGGAAGATGAAGATGGCCCACTTAAGGAAGAACCACAGCACCGGCACCTCGGGCAGGCCAAACGGCGCCGCCCACCCGCCGAGGAAGAGGGTGGCCATGAGGGCGGAGCCGGTGATCCAGTGCAGCAGCTCGGCCATGAAGAAAACCCCAAACGCCATGCCGGTGTACTCGGTGTGGAATCCGCCCACGAGCTCCTGTTCGGCCTCGGCAAAATCGAAGGGGGTGCGGCTCATCTCGGCCAGGGCAGCCACGAAGTAGACCAGAAACGCCGGGAGCTGCCACCAGATGAGCCAGCCGTTTTGCCGCTGCCACTCGACGATGTCCTGGAGGTTCAAAGAGCCCACCACCATGACCGGGCCGAGCAGCGCCAGCCCCAGCGCGAGCTCGTAACCGATGAGCGCGGCCACGCTGCGCATCCCGCCCAGGAGGGGGTACTTGGAGCCCGAGGCCCAACCGGCGAGGAAGATGCCGTAGACCGCGAGCTCGCTGGCGGCGAAGACGTAGAGCACGCCCATGTCGAGGTTGGCGACCACCCATCCACCCTGCCCCAGGGGAATCACCGCGAAGGCGGCCAGGGCAAAGGTGAAGGCGATGACCGGCGCGATCCAGTAGACCAGCCGGTCGGCGGTCACCACCTCGATGCTCTCCTTGAACATCATCTTGATCGCGTCGGCCAGCGGCTGCAGCAGGCCAAAGGGACCCACGCGGTTCGGCCCGTAGCGCACCTGGAACCGGGCGAGCCCGCGGCGCATCACCCAGGTGATGTAGGCGGTCACCCCGAGCAACACGCCGATCAATACCAGCGCCTTGATGGCCACGATCAAAAACGTCATGCCTCACCCCCCGCAGGCACCAGCAACCGGAAGGGCACCCTCCGCCCGGTGCCCCGCCCGAAGGCGGGGAGGTAGAGGAATCCTTCCGGCAAGCCGGCGTCCAGCGCCACCGAAGCCTCGACGGTGCCGTAAGGCGTCTCGACCGCCACCGTGGCCCCCTCGACGAGCCCGTGTTCGGCGGCCGTCTTGGGGTGGGCCGAGAGCCGGGCCGCACCCAGCGCCGCCCGCACCCGGGCATCGGCGAGCTGCCGGTGCTTCCACATCGAGGGCCTCAGATAAAGCCCCCCGTCCGCCCCCGCGCGCCCCCGGACCGGCAGGCGCAGCTTGGGCTGCCACAGCCAGCCAAAGGGGTCGATCGACTTCGGCAAGCCGTAGCGTTCGACCAGCCGCTCGTGCGCCTGGCCGAACTGGCGCACCGGGGGCTTTTTGCCCAGGGCTTCAAGCACCAGCGCCAGCGTCTCGATGCCATCCAGCGCCCCGAGCGGCGCCACCGGGACCGGAGCCAGCTCGAGGAGGCGGCCTTCGGCGTTGACCGTGAGCCCCGGCTTTTCGTAGAAGGTCTTGGCCGGGAAGACCACGTCGGCAAAGCGCTCGGCGACGGGGTCGAGACGCGAAAGGTGGAGCACCGAAACCTTCGCCTTCTCCAACACCTCGGCCGCCGGGGTGGTCCCCGAGGCGAAGATCACCGCCGGGCCGGCCTCGTCGAAGGCGGCCCCGTCCTTTTCGGGCCACAGACCGACCGCCTCGAACCCGCGCGCCCCCGCGGCCGGGGTCATGGCGAAGACCAACGCGCCCTTGCCCCGGGCGATTCGCAGCGCGGCCTCGGCGGCCTCGGGATCATCGAGCACCTCGGCGCCGAGGATGAGGATGCGTTTTTTGGCCTCCAAAAAGCGCGTGGCCACCGCGCGAAGCGTCTCGGCGGGCACCCCCGGGACCTCGGACGGGCGCTTGCCGTTCATGTGGGCCTCGAGGGCCGCCAGCATCGCCGCCGCCGAACCCGGGGCGTAGACGCCCTGCCAAGCGGCCCATTCCATCACCGCGGTGCGGTAAGGGGCGAAGGCGGCGAGTTTTTCCTTGTTGCGCGGCATGCGCTCCTTGATCTGCAAATCGGCGATGGGGGTGCCGTGGAAAAAGCGCGGCGCCGGCTTGATCCCCTTCAAAAACTCCTGCAACCGCAGGTGCAAAATCGGCATCTCCTCGGTGGGATCGCCGATCACCAGCGCGAAGTCGGCCTCGAGCAGGTCGCGGTAGGTGGCGGGCGCAAAGCTCCCGGCCGCCACCGCGGTGCGCCCCTCGAAGTCGAGGTGAGGGGATTTCAAGGCCCTCGCACCCTCGACGAAGGCGTAGGCCTCTTCCAACGTGGCGTCGCCGGAGAGGTAGAGCCCGACCTCATCCCCCTTGACGCCCTTCAAGCGCGACTTCAGGTGCTCGAGGGCCTCTTCCACCGACACCGGTTGCAGCACGCCATTCTTGCGCACGAGCGGCTCGCGAAGCCGGTCTTCCCGGGCCCAGGCGTGGCCAAACCGCGCCGCGTCGGAGATCCAGATCTCGTTGGTCTCGGGGTTCTCCCGCGCCCGCACCCGCTCGATCTGGCCCGAACGGGCATCCACCCAGATCAGGGCCCCGGAGGCGTCGTTCATGTCCACCGTCGGCGTGGACTCGAACTCCCAGTTGCGGGCCCGAAAGCGGGCGGTGAGGTCGAGGAGCGCCCCCACCGGGCAGATGTCGGTGATGTTGCCGGAAAACCCGGCGGGCAGCGGGTATTCTTCGGTGCCGATGAAGGTGTGCACGCCGCGCTCGATGAAATCGAGCACCTCCTGCCCCGGCACTTCCTCGAAGTAGCGCACGCAGCGCTTGCAGATGATGCAGCGCTCCCGGTCGAGCACCACGAACTCGCTGAGCTTTTTGTGCTTGTCAACGTGGCGGCGGTCGAACTCGAAGCGGGTGTACTGCACGCTCTTAAGGCCGTTTTGGGTCTCGGTATAGTACTTGCCGAAAAGGCCGTACTCGTAGGCCCGGTCCTGCAGCTCGCAGGCGCCGCCCTTGTCGCAGATGGGGCAGTCGAGGGGGTGGTTGAGGAGCGTGAACTCGACCATCCCCGCCTGCGCCTTTTTGACCTCGTCGGCCAGCGTGTCCACCACCATGCCCTCGGTGGCGGCCAGGGTGCACGAGGCCATGAGCTTGGGGAACCAGAAGATCTTGGGGTTTCCGTCCTCGTCCTTGATCCACTCGCCGCTTTTATCCTTGCGGGGCGCGCCCACCTTGACCAGGCACATGCGGCAGGCCCCGATGGGCGAGAGGTGGCGTTCCGAGCAGAAATAGGGCATGTCGTAACCGGCGTGGAAGATGGCATCCAGCACCGACGTCCCCTCGGGCACCTCGACCCAGCGATCGTTGATCTTCAACCTCACCATGGTCTACCCCCAGCGACCTTTCTTGGGCACGGTGCAGCTGCCGTGCGCCAGGTGGTGTTCGAACTCGTGGCGGAAGTGGCGCAGCGCGCCCCGGACCGGCCACACCGCGGCGTCGGCCAGGGGGCAAAACGACTTCCCTTCGATGTTGTCGAGGAGGTCCTCCATGAGTTCGATGTCTCCGGGCTTGCCCCGCCCGCGCTCGATCTGTCCGATCAGCTTCACCAGCCAACCGGCAACACCCTCGCGGCAGGGGGTGCACTTGCCGCAGGACTCGTGGGCGTAAAAGCGCACCAGGTTCCAGATCACGTCCACCACGCAGACCGACTCGGGGATGAGGATCACCCCGCCGGTCCCGAGCATCGAGCCCTTCTCCGCCAAATGCTCGTAGTCCATGGGGGTGTCCAGGTACTCGTCGGTGAAGGGGAGCATCGGGGTCGAGGAGCCACCGGGGATGAAGGCCTTGATCGGCTCGCGCACCCCGCCCGCCCAGTCGAAGATCAGCTCGCGGAAGGTGGTGCCCATGGGCAGTTCGTAGACCCCGGGGCGCACCGCCGGCCCGGAGACTTGGTAGAGCTTCATCCCCTTGGATTTTTCCGTGCCCATGGCGGAAAACCACTCCGCCCCCCGCCCGATGATATGGACCGCCGAGGCGATGGTCTCGACGTTGTTGATGGTGGTGGGCATGCCGAAAAGCCCCGCCTGCGCCGGGAAGGGAGGCTTTAAGCGGGGATTGGCCCGCAGGCCCTCGAGGGAGTTCATCAGCGCCGTCTCCTCGCCGCAGATGTAGGCCCCGGCCCCGCGGTGGACGTAGAGGTCGAAATCGAAGCCCGAACCGAAGAGGTCCTGGCCCAGATACCCCTTGGCGTAGGCCTCCTTGATCGCGGCCACCAGGCGGTCGTAGGCCTTTTTGTACTCACCGCGGATGTAGATGTAGCCCTTGGTGGCGCGGATGGCGTAGCCGGCGATGATCATGCCCTCGATCGCTTGGTGGGGGTCGTCCTCGAGGATGTATCGGTCCTTGAAGGAACCGGGCTCGGATTCGTCGGCGTTCATGATGATGTAGTGCTGCTTGCCGTCGTCCTTGGGCATGAACGACCACTTGAGCCCGGTGGGAAAGCCCGCGCCCCCGCGGCCCCGGAGCCCCGAGCGCTTGACCTCCTCGATCACCTCGTCCGGGGTCATCTGGGTGAGCGCTTTTTTTGCCGCCTCGTAGCCCCCGTGCGCCAGGTAGTGGTCGAGGGTGTGCGACCCCGGCTGGCCCACGCGGGCATAGAGGGTGCGCTCAAAGCGCGGGTCGTGACCGGAGACGATCGGCCCCTCGCTCATCCTTCCCCTCCTTCCCGAATGTGCAGCCCGCAGGGTCCCGGCAGCTCGATCTCGGAAAGCGGCTTACCGGCGCGAAGGCCCTCGAGCAACGCCCTCAGCCGCGCCCGGCTCACGCACTCGACGTAGGGCTCGTCATTCACCTGCACCACCGGCGCGGTGTGGCACGAGCCCAGGCACTCGACCTTCTGGATCGAGAAAAGGCCGTCCGGCGTCACCTCGCCGGGCCCGATGCCGAGCTCCTCGCGGAGCGCGTCCCAAAGCTCCTCCGCCCCCGCCAGGGCGCAGGAGAGGGTGGCGCACACCTGAATGTGGTACTTGCCGGTCGGCACCGCCTGGTAATAGGAGTAAAAGCTCATCACCCCGCGCACCTCGGTGGCGGTGGTGCCGACGAGCTCGGCAATTTCCCGCAGGCGCTCGTCGCTGACGTAGCCTTCCTCCTGCTGGACCCTCCGCAAAAGCGGCATGATCGCCGCCCGCCTTTTGCCTTCGGGGTAGTTTCGGAAGACCTCCTCGAGCCACTCCTTCTTGTCGTCAAAAAACCCCATGCCGATCACCTGTCCACGTCTCCCATCACGGGATCCAAGCTCGCCAGAATCGCCACCAGATCGGCGAACTGATGCCCCTTTGCCGCCACGGGCAGCGACTGGAGATTCACGAAGCTGGGCGCGCGCACCTTCACCCGGTAAGGCATGCTGCCGCCATCGGAAACGACGTAGTAGCCGAGCTCGCCGCGCGCGCTCTCGGTGGGCACGTAGGCCTCACCGGGCGGCACCTCGAAGCCCTCGGTGGCCAGCTTGAAGTGGAAGATGAGCGCTTCCATGGAGGTGGCGAGCAGCTCTTTGGGCGGGAACGAGAAGTGGGGGTTGGGGTCGCGAATCGGCCCCGGCTCCAGCCGCTCGATCGCCTGGCGGATAATTTTCGCCGACTCGCGCATCTCCAAAAGGCGCACCACCATGCGGTCCCAGGTATCGCCGTTGGTGCCCAGGGGAACCTCGAAATCGTAAGTGTCGTAGCCGGAGTAAGGATAGGCCTTGCGCACGTCGTAGTTCACCCCGCTGGCCCGGAGCGAACCACCGGTGAGCCCGTAGGCGATGGCCACCTCGGGTGGGATCACCCCCACCCCCCGGGCGCGGGCCTCGAAGATGGGGCTGCCCACGAAGAGGCTCTGGTAGTCGTCGACCCGGTGATCGAAGGTGTCGAGGAACTTCTTCAATTCCGGGACGAACTCCTCCGGAAGATCCTCTTTAAGGCCGCCGATACGGATGTAGTTGTGGTGGAAACGCTGACCCGTCACCCACTCGAAGAGATCGAGAACCGTCTCCCGCTCGCGGAAGGCGTAGAAAAACGGCGTCAACGCGCCGAGGTCCAAAAGCCCGGTGCCCACGAAGACCAGGTGGCTGGCGATACGCGAGAGCTCGTTCAGGATGACCCGGATCACCTGGGCCCTCGGGGGCACCTCGGCGCCGAGGAGCTTTTCCACCGAAAGGGCATAGGCGAGATCGTGGGCGAAAGAGTGCAGGTAGTCCATGCGGGGGGTGTAGGTGATGTTTTGGTGGTAGGTGCGGTGCTCCATGGTCTTCTCGAAGCCGGTGTGGAGGTAGCCGACGTGCGGCGCCACCTCCAGCACCTCTTCCCCCGCCAGCGTCACCAAAAGCCGCAAGACCCCGTGGGTCGAGGGGTGTTGCGGCCCCACGTTCAGGACCATCTCCTCGGTCCGCAGTTCCTTGGCCTCGGGATTCACCTTCTCTCCCCCTTTCGGCGACCACCGCGCCAGCCGGTGAGCCCCTTGTCCTTGCCTTTGAGCCCGGCCCGGAAAGCCTCGGGGTCGATGTAGCGGCCGTCCTTAAAAAGCGTCGGCGTCTCCCCGAGCGGGAAGTCCTTGCGCAGGGGGTGCGCCTCGAGTTCTTCCGGGGTCAGGATCTTGCGCAGGTCGGGGTGCCCCTCGAAAACCAGGCCCAAAAGATCAAAGACCTCGCGCTCGGGCCAGTTGGCGCTCGGCCAGAGATCGACCACGCTGGCGAGACGGGGGCGATCTTCGGGCACGTAGACCCGGGGGTAGATGCGGCTGCCGTCGCCGTCTTTCCACCCCGGCAGGCTCACCAGCTCGTAGACCACCGCGAAGCGCTCGGGTTTGGGCTCGGGGTACTCGAGGTAATCGATGCCCGTGACGTTGGCCAGGTAGTTAAAGCCCATTTCCTTGAACGCCCCCATGTGGGCCTTGAGGCGCTCAAGGGGCAGCACGATGTGCAAAAGGCCGTGGCGCTCTTCGTAGGCCAGCTCGTGCGCCTCAGCGTAAGCGATCGCACGTTCACGCCGGGTCATCTAATACCCCCTCGTCCAGGCCTCGACCGGCGGCAGCTTCTGCCCCGAGCCATCGAAGGCCTGGCCGCGAATTTTCTTTTGCAGCTGCATCACCGCGTAGATCAGCCCTTCCGGCCGCGGCGGGCAGCCGGGAACGAAGACGTCCACGGGCACCACCGACTCCACCGACTGCACGATGGCGTAGTTGTTGAACATGCCGCCGGAACTCGCACAGGCGCCCATGCTGATGACCCATTTGGGGTCCGGCATCTGGTCGTAGACCCGCCGCATCACCGGCGCCATCTTCTTGGAGAGCCGGCCGGCGACGATCATCACGTCGGCTTGCCGGGGACTGGCGCGAAAGACCTCGCTCCCGAAGCGGGCCAGGTCGTTGCGCGCGTCGGTGGACGCCATCATCTCGATCGCGCAGCAGGCGAGGCCAAAGGTCGCCGGCCACAGCGAATTCGAGCGCCCCCAGGCCACCAGCTTCTCCATGGTGGAAAAGAGGATGCCCTCCTTTTCCAGCGCCTTGGCGTCCTGTTCAAACCGATCGCTTAGTCCCACTTCATGACCCCCTTCGCCCATTCGTAGGCAAATCCGGCCAGGACCACGAGGGTGAAGACCGTCACCGCCACGAATCCCACCAGGCCCAGCGTTCCCGCGTTCAACGCGTAGGGCCACAAAAAGGCCACCTCCACGTCAAAGATGATGAAGAGCATGCCCACCACGTAGAACTGGGCCGGGAAACGCTTGATATAACCCGCCGGCGGGTTTCCCGACTCGTACGGGGCGACCTTGGCTTCGTGGGGCCGCTTCGGGCTCATGAGGCGCGACATCGTAAGCATCGCCACCCCGATCAGGGCGGCGATCCCTACGTAGATCAAGGCGTTGATGTACTCCGCGAGTGCATTCATACCGGCCTCCTTGTGCATTCCTTCACTAAGAGCGCCAAGCGCCACCAGCAAAACAACATCATCTTAGCAGCTGCGAAGTGCGGGGGGGGCTGGCTGGAAGGGATTAAAAAGCTACAAAACGGCTCAAAATACTCCCTTTAGCGCTCGATGCGCATTCCGCTGCTCTTCGTGGTCTGCCCCTTCGCCTGGGTCGTCCGGCCCTCGAGGAGCCCCATCCACACCAGCACGGTGCCGTCGTGTTCGAAAGCCAGGGCGCGAACCCGCTGGGCCAAAATCCCATCGCCCCCCCGGGCTTTGGCCTTGGCCAGCGCCTCTTCCTCGCTCTCCGCGGCGACGACGTAGACCGCCTCGAACCTGCCCGCCCCCTGGCTCTCGAGCTCGTTGGTGACCAGATAGAGTTTCATGAGAGAAGTCTAACCAGACGGCCGCCCGGCAAAGGCGACCCCGGGCACGCTTGCCGAGCCCCTTACCGTTTCCGGCCTCGAGGACCGGTTTTTCCGTAGACTCGAAGACGTGCGCGAGGCCATTTTAAAGCCGGGCAAGGCGAAGAAGGTCAAGAACTTCTACCCCACGATCTACGCCGACGAGCTGGCAAAAGCCCCGGAAACGGCGGGGGTGGTGCGGGTCCGCTCCGCCGAAGGCGAGCCCCTCGGCGTGGGTTATTTTGCCCCCGGCATCCGGGCCGCCATCCGGGTGTATCGCTTCGATGACGGCCCGCTGGATCCGGACTTTTTCGCCGCCCGTTTGCAAAAGGCCCAGGCGCGCCGTCTCGAGCTCGGCCTCGGCGAGGCCTACCGGCTGGTGCACGGCGAGGCCGACGGGCTCCCCGGCCTGGTGGTGGACCGGTTCGGTCCCGTTCTCCTGGTCCAGGTGCGCACGAAAAGCGCCGAGGCTTTAAAAGATCGCTGGGCCCCGGCCCTCAAAGCGGTGACCGGCGCCGAGGTGGCGGTGTGCGTTGACACCGAGGCCCGCCGCAAGGAGGGGCTGCCCGTGGCCGGAGGGACGCTTTGGGGTGAGCGACCCGAGGTCCTCGTCGTCGAGGAAGACGGCCTTCGCTTCGAAATCCCCCTGGCCCTGGCCCAAACCAAGGGTTACTACCTCGATCAAAGGGAGAACCGGCGCCTTTTCGAAACCCTCGTCCGGCCCGGTGACCGGGTCCTCGACGTCTACAGCTACGTGGGGGGCTTCACCCTGCGGGCCGCGCGCCGGGGCGCCCGCGCTCTGGCGGTGGACAAAGACCTCGCGGCCCTGGGGGTGCTCGACGCGGCAGCGCGCCGCCACCGCCAGAGCGTCGACGTCCGCGCCGGGGACGCCCTCGCCGTCCTCCGCGAGCTCGCCGGGCGGGGGGAGCGCTTCCACCACGTCCTCCTCGACCCCCCGGCGCTGGTCAAGAAGCCGGCCGACGTGGCCCGGGCCAAGCGGCACCTGGTGGACCTCGTTCGCGAGGCGCTGCGTCTGACCGAAGAAGGGAGCACCCTCTGGCTCAGCTCGTGCAGCTATTACCTGAAGGAGGCGGATCTCCTCGAGGTCGCCCGCCGCGCCGGCGCCGACACCGGCAGGCGGCTCCTCGTCCAGCGCATCACCCACCAGCCCCCCGACCATCCCTGGACGCTCCAGGTCCCCGAGACCCTCTACCTCAAGACCGTGGTGTTTGAAACACGCTCGCTGCCGTAGAGTAGACGCATGCACCCGGTTGGTTTTACGCAGTGGAAAGTCGAAGACCAAGCGCTCTGGCTCACCGGCCCCACCTTCTCGGCCAGGATCGAAGCCCTGCCGCACGCCTGGCGGGTCCTCGTCTTTCAACGCCCCCAGGATGCCCAAAAAGGCAGCTGGGCGGTGGTGGATGAGCGCCGGCTTCCGATCGTCTTCGACGGCCAGAGCGCGAGCGCCGAGGGTCTGCCGCTCCTGACGCTCACGCTTTCGCCCTTTTCCTTCGCCTTCGAAGGGCTTTCGGCGAACGGCCTTTTAGCCCATACGCTCGCCACCTGGCGCGGCGACGAAGCCGCAGCCTTCGACCCGCTGGGCCTGGCCCGTCCGGAAGCCCCCGCCGACGGCCACCCCCTGGGCGGCGGCTTCGAGCTGCACCTGAAGGAAAACCCAAACCGGCGTTACTTCGGCCTCGGCGAGCGCACCGGCTTCCTCGACAAAAAGGGCCGGCGCTACACCCACTGGAACACCGACCAGTTCGACCACCAGGAGACCACCGACGCCCTCTACCAGTCGCACCCCTTCGTCATCGGGAGCGAAAACGGCAAGGCCTTCGGGCTCTTCCTCGACGAGACCTGGAAGACCGTCTTCGACCTCGCCGCAACTTCCCCCGAAGTGAGCACGCTCTTTACCCCCGGACCCACCTTCGACCTCTATTTGATCCCCGGCCCCACGGTGCGCGAGGTGGCCTCGGGCTTTGCCGCCCTCACCGGCAAGCCGCCCCTGCCCCCGCTCTGGGCCTTTGGCTTCCACCAGTGCCGCTGGGGCTACCCCGACGCCGAGACCGTGCGCGAGGTAGTCGCGAACTTCGAAGCCCACGAGATCCCCCTCTCGGCCATCTGGCTCGACATCGACTACATGGACGGCTACAAGGTCTTCACCTTCCACAAAGGGCGCTTCCCCGAACCGGAAAAGCTTTTTGACGAACTGAAGGCCAAGGGCATCCGCACCGTGGTCATCGTCGATCCAGGCGTCAAAAAAGAAGCGGGCTATTCGGTCTACGAAGAAGGGCGGCGCCAGCGGGCGTTCGTGGAAACGCCTCGAGGCGACGAGGTCGTCGGCGAGGTGTGGCCCAAACCCGCGGTGTGGCCCGACTTTTCCCGGGAGGAAGTTCGAGACTGGTGGGCAGGTCTCCACCGCTTCTACCTGGAAAAGGGCGTCGATGGCATCTGGAACGACATGAACGAGCCCTCGGCCTTCAGCGTAGAAGGCATGGAGGAAAAGGCCCTCGGCAAAACCCTCCCCCTCGGCGCCCGCCACGGCGAAAAAGCCCACGCCGAGGTGCACAACGTCTACGGTCTTCTGATGAGCCAGGCCGCCTACGAAGGCCAAAAACGCTTTGACCCGAACCGGCGGCCCTTCGTCCTCACCCGCGCCGGTTTTGCCGGCATCCAGCGCTACGCCTGGGTCTGGACCGGCGACAACAAGAGCCACTGGGGCCACCTCGAGATGAGCATCCCCATGCTCTTAAACCTCGGGCTTTCCGGCGTGGCCTTCGCCGGCGCCGACATCGGGGGCTTTTCCGAGGACGCAAGCCCCGAGCTGGTGGTCCGCTGGACCTGGCTCGGCGCCTTCTACCCCTTCATGCGCAACCACTCGGGCAAGACCAGCCGCCGCCAGGAGCCCTACGCCTTCGGCGAGCCCTGGACCGAGTACATGCGGGCGGCGATCCGCCTCCGCTACCGGCTCCTCCCCTACGTCTACACCCTGGCCGAGGAAGCGAGCCGCACCGGCGCCCCCCTGATGCGCCCGATCTTCTACGAATTCCCGGAAGACGAAACCGCCTACACCATCCACGACGCCTTCTTCTTCGGACCGGCACTGCTCGTGGCCCCGATCACCCGCCCGGCGAAGACCCACCGCGCGGTCTACCTGCCCGAAGGGCGCTGGCAGGACTGGTGGACCGGCGAACTCCTCGAAGGGCCGAGCTGGATCGTCGCCGAGGCCGGACCCGACCGCATTCCCCTCTACCTGCGCGAAGGCCACGCCGTCCCCACCACCGAGCCCAAACCCAGCGAAACCGCCGTCTTCGACCCCCTCATCTTCCGCGTATTCCCCGAAGGCCAAAGCGAGGGGGAGGTCTACGAAGACGCGGGCGACGGCGAGGCTGCGGGCCAGCGCAGCCGCCTCGAGGTCGAGGGCGGCCGTGCCCGCTTTAGCGGTGCCCGCGAAGGGCGCACGGTGCGGGTGGAGATCATGACCACCAAGGGCGAGCACGTGGAGGCGGCGCTCGAGGACTGAGCCCCAGGCGAACCCCCAAAAGGGCCGGCTACCGCGCTGGCCCTTTTTGCTTATTAGCATGCAAGCTCCTCCCTGGGCCCAGCCCACATCCGAATGCCGTAGGGAACGCGGTCAAATCTGCCTTACCCCTCTGGTAAAACTCAGGAAAATAAGACCATGATCGCAGTGGAGAAGATAAGAGGCCCAGCCGAACTCCATTTCGGTCAGGAAAATCACCTCTTCGCCAGAAAGGCAAAAGCAGTCGCGAATTCGCGAAGAAAAGCGATAACACTCACATAAAGGATCAATCGAGTGATCACGGTTCCCATCACCAAGTTCACGGGCTATGAGAACAAAAATCTATCACATCACGCACCTGGAAAACCTCCAAAGCATTTTGGAGGCTGGGGGTCTACTCCCCAATAAAAAGTCGAAAGCCCGCTCCAAGAACATCGCCTACCCGCATCTTCAATCACGCCGAGCTCGTATTCGAGTACCTTTGGGACCAAAGGGAACGCTCCACGACTACGTTCCGTTCTATTTTTCTCCCCGCCCTCCCATGCTCTACGCCCTCCACCATCCTGGCCCAGAAATGACCTACCGCGGCGGCCAAAGGCCCATCCTTCACCTGGTCAGCTCAGTCCAGGCTGTCGTCCAAGCAAGCCTTCCATTCGTGCTCACGGATCGGCACGCGGTCAGTGCCTACGCCAATTTCTACGACGATCCGAACGATTTGGCGCGGTTGGACTGGGCGGCCATCGGAGCCAGGCGGTGGAGGTCAATGAGCGATCCCAGTTTGAGCGAGCGCAAACAAGCCGAGTTCCTGGTCTACGGTTTTTTCCCCTGGAAGCTGGTCCAGTCGATCGGAGTCCACGACAAAGAAATCGCCAAGGCCGTCTTCGAGATTATCGGCAAGTTTTCCCAAAACATGGGCCGCATGATCCTCGTCCAGCCAGACTGGTACTATTAATTGAGGGGATGCCTATGCTCCGCTACACCCAGGGCGACCTTTTAAGGGCCCAGGCCGAAGCCCTGGTCAACACGGTCAATACAGTGGGGGTCATGGGTAAGGGGGTGGCCCTGCAATTCAAGCGGGCTTTCCCCGACAACTATCAGGCTTACGCAGCCGCCTGTAAGCGGGGCGAGGTGCAAATCGGCCGTATCTTTGTCCACGACCGGGGCCTGCTCGAGCACCCCCGTTATATCTTGAACTTTCCCACCAAGAAGCACTGGCGGCAGCGCTCCCGCCTTGAATACGTGGAGGAGGGGCTCAAAGACCTGGTGCGGGTCATCCAGGCGCTGGGCATCCGCTCCGTAGCCCTTCCCCCGCTGGGGGTAGGAAACGGGGGCCTGCCCTGGCCGGAGGTCAAAAAACGCATCGAAGTTACACTGGGCAGCCTCGAAGGAGTAGATGTTCTGATCTTCGAACCCAACGAGGAACCTCGATCCCGCTCCATTGCCCCCCTGCCCCAAAAGCCCCGGCTGACCCCGGTCCGGGCAGCTTTGCTCAAGCTCTTCGGTCTCTACGGAGGGCTCGGGGAAGTCCTGGGCCGCCTGGAGGCACAGAAGCTCGCTTACTTCCTCCAGGAGGCCGGCCTGGACTTGCGCCTGGCTTTTGTGCGGCAGAAGTACGGTCCTTATGCGGAAGCCCTCAACCACGTACTGGAGCGCCTCGAGGGCCACTACATCCAGGGCTTCGGCGACCGGACCAGAGCGTCGGAGATTCGTCTGATGCCCGAAGCTTTTAACGAAGCCGTTCTGTTCCTGGCCGACCACTCCGTAGCCGACGAGGCTGTTTCCAGGGCAGCGGCCTGGGTCGAGGGGTTTGAAAATCCGTACGGCCTCGAGCTCCTGGCTACGGTCCACTGGGCTGTAAAAAAAGAGAGAGCAAAGGACTGGCCTGGCCTGATCGAGGTGTTGCAACGCTGGAGCCCACGCAAAGCCAGGTTCCCGGAAGATCACATCCGGGTGGCCTTGCACTACCTTTTGAAACGTGGTGCCCTTCCCGAAAGGGCCTGGCAAGACAATCCGCCTAAGCTCCCCGAGCGCGTGTCCCAGCCAGCCTGAACCATCATCATGGTGGGGTCATGCGCAGTTCGCCAATGCCCCAACAAAGCCCTTCGGCCCTGGTAAGAACCCAGGCAAGTGGGGTCAATCTGACGAGGGAGTCCAGAACTCTAAGACAGCAAAAGCGAACAGATCCTGGTAGTTGAACGGCCAAAGGGGGCTTTGAGGCGGAAGGCGAGAAGGGCTACGCTGGCGTCTTCTAGGGTAGTGCCCCAGTCGGGGAGGTGCTCAAGTAAGAGCTTCGCTTCTTCCAGGTCCTCGAGGCCAAAGGGAACGATCACCGCGCCTTCTTCCACCTTGACAAGGCCCGTCCGCGCGTGTTGCGGCCCACCCTCAAGAAGAAGCCACTTGAAGATCTCGAAGAGGGTCGGCATGGGTGCGAAGAGGCGAGAACGGAACTGGACCAGGAGCCGAAAGCCCTTTGCTGCGACCTCGTGGTCGGGACCAGCCTCGTGAACAAGGGCGATCAGGGGACCGGCGTCCAGGACGGGCTCGCGAGGCCTCACCGTTGGCGGGATCAAAGCATTCGGGTCCGGGCGGTGGTCTTGGCCTGCCGAACCAGGGGCGGAAAGGCTAAGGCCGGGGCGGGCCCTCTGGTAGGCCTCCACCTCTCTTGCCAGGTCGTCGGGGAGATCAACCGTCACCCGCAGGGGGTATACCACACTATGTCACGCTCCCGGAATGGACTCGCCTCGATGGAAAGCCGCAAACACAATGTCACTCCGGGGGGCGACAGCGCTCGGTTAAACCAAAAGCGTGGAATACCTCCCCATTTCCAAGGTCAACACTCTGGTCTACTGCCCGCGCCGCTTTTACCTGGAGTACGTCCTCGGCGAGGTGCACGCCAACCACCACCTCATCGAAGGGCATTATCTGCATGAGGCGGCGTACACGGAACCCGACGAACTGAGCGGGGTGCTGGTGTGGTCGGACCGGCTGGGGCTGGTGGGGGTGATCGACCGCTTGGAGTACCGAAAGGGGCGGCCCGTGGTGGTGGAGTACAAGGTGGGAAAAGCCAAGGAGGAGGCCCACCACTCGGACGCGGTGCAGCTTGCCGCCCAGGCCCTCGCCCTTCGCGAGTCCCGGGGCCTTTTGGCCGAGGAGGGGTTCGTTTATTACCACAAGAGCCACCTGCGCCGCCATGTCGCCTTCACGCCGCCCCTTTTCAGCGCGGTGAGCGACGCGGTGGCGGAGATGCGCCGGCTCCTTGCCAGCCCCCGACCGCCCGGGGTCGAGGTACCGGCGGCCAAATGCCGGGGTTGCAGCGTTCGCGAGGCCTGCCAGCCCGAGCTCTGGCGTAAGGGGCATGCGAGGAGGGCGGCATGGGCGTGATCTACGTCCTGGAGCACGATGCCTACCTCTCGCTTGACGGCGGAACGCTCAGAGTTACACGGAGAAGAAAGCGGGAGGTACTCCTGGCAAAGCCACTCATCCACGTGGAGGAGATCGTCCTCCTGGGGAATGCCGTGCTCACGCCGCAGCTTCTCAAACACTGTGCGCGTGAGGGAATCGGCGTGCACTACCTTTCGCAAACCGGGAGCTATATTGCCCGGCTCACGGGGACCCCGGCGAAAAACGTGGAGAGCGTCAAGTTTTTTGTGTCGAAGTCTGTGTCGCGGGGTACCGCGCGTTGAAAAGGTCATTGATTTCCTCTTGAACGTCAGCAAAACCCGGCAGCTTCCGGTCCCATCTCCCCTCCCTCCGTTCAGCCTCTAGGTAGACGAGCTTGTAAACCGATTCGGGCTTGGGAAACTTGTGGTCCCGCACCTTGGTACTCCTTCGTAGTTCCCGGAAGAACTGCTCGATCAGGTTGGTGCTCCTCAGGTAACGCCACAAAGGCTCGGGGTAGTCGTAAAACCGAAGCAAGGCCCCTGAGTCGTTCCACCAGGAAGCAGTGACCCGGGGGTAACGATCCTGCCACCTTTGGGTAAAGCGTTTGAGCCCTTCCAGGGCCTTGGCTCGATTGGGTGCCCGGTAAACCCGTTTGAGATCGGCGAGTATGGCGGAGGCGTCCCGGCGTTTGACCTGGGCCTGGGTGGCCCTGAGTTTGTGCAGGATCGAGTACTGCCACTCGGCCCGGGGGTAGACCCGATGGATCGCCTCTCCGATCCCCGCAAGACCGTCGGTGATGAAGAGGAGTACTTCGACAAGGCCCCGGGACCTGAGCTCCTTTAAAAGCTCCTCCCAGACGACGGCCCCTTCATTAGGAAAGAGCCAAAAGCCCAGAAGGATGCGCCTGCCGTCTTCGGCCAGACCCAAAGCGGCGTAGAGCGCCTGCTTCTCGATGCCCTTGCCGGGGTACTGCAGCTTGAGGAACAGGGCGTCCAGGTAGACCGCAAAGAGCCGCCGGGGCAGGGGCCTGTGGCGGAAGGCTTCCACCTCCTCTTGCACCAGCTCGGTCAGGTTGCTGACCGTCTCGTGGCTGTAGCGGTAGCCGAACAGGAGCCCCACGATCTGGGCCACCTTGCGGTCCGAGACCCCGCTGGCGTAGAGGGCCAGCACGAGGTCCGTCAGGTCTGGAGTACGCCGGGCGTAGCGGGGAAGAAAGCTCGGGGTGTATTGGCCTTTGCGATCACGGGGCACCTTAAGCTCGACAGCACCGAAGGCGGTCTCCAACTTGCGCGGGTAATGGCCATTGGCGCGGCCACCGTGTTCTTGCAAAAAAGCCCAGCGGTCCAGCTCCAAGAGCGCCTGCAGCTTTTCCTCCACCACCTCGGCCATTGCTTCCTTCAGCAGCGCCTTGAGCGTATCCTGGTCCACGGGGTACCTCCTTTCGCCTACTGGCGGTACCCCCTCTTCTTACACAGAATTCGACACAAGAAAGATTACACCCTCAAAACGTGCCCCTCCGGATCGCACAGTACCGGGCGCACTTCGCCCCGGAACGCAAGCTCGAGCTCGCCAAACGCTTCGTTCAAGGAAAGCTCAAAAACGGTCTGGTCTTCCTGCGACGGAACGGCGCCGACGGATGGGAGGTTCTCCGTGATGCGTTGGGGCAGCTCGAGCGTGCCCCCGACGAAGACGCAGTGCGGGGCGTGGAGGGCCTGGCTGCCGACGCGTACTTCCGTGCCCTTGCTTCCCTCTTGCCCCCCGGGTTCTCCTTCACAGAGCGCACCAAACGCCCGCCGCGCGATCCGGCGAACAGCCTCCTCTCACTCGCCTACACCTTCCTGACCAAGGAAACCCAAAGCGCCCTGGAGATCGCCGGCTTCGACCCCTACGTCGGCTATCTGCACGAGATCCGCTATGGCCGCGCTTCCCTGGCGCTTGATCTGATGGAGGAGTTCCGTAGCGTCATCGCCGACTCGGTGGCCCTGACCTTGCTTAACAACCGTCGCCTGACGCCTGAAGACTTCGACGACGCCGAAGGAACCCCGCGCCTTCGCCGCGAGGCATGGCCGAAGTTCCTCAGGGCCTGGGAAGAGCGGATGAACGATCGAGTGCGCCACCCACTGCTCGGGCGGAGCATGAATTACCGACGCATTCTTCTCGCCCAGGCTCGCATCCTGGCCAAGTACCTACTGGGAGAACTCCCAGAGTATGTCCCCTTTGCGGTGAGGTGAACGGCGATGAGTCTCTACCTGGTCATCGCTTATGACACGCCCTCAGATAAACGAAGGGCCAAGATCGCAAAAATCCTCAAGGGTTTTGGCGAACGACGGCAGTACTCGGTCTTTGAAGCCCGGCTTACGCGCGAGCAGTGGGCCCACCTCAAAGGACGGCTTTTGCAAATCGTCAATAAACAGGAAGACGTTCTCGCCGTCTACTTCCTTCCCCCAGAAGCCGTAGGACGCACCTGGCGCATCGGGCACGAGGGGATTCGTCGCCTCGAGGAACCCGACATCCTCGGTTAAGCCATACCTCCTGCTCAGCCTTATACTGAAGGCCAACCCACCGGGGTGGGCCTGGGTTCCCGATACCCCGGCGCAGGACGCGAGGCCCTCCAGGGGGCCGTCGCCACTTTTTGATTCAACCCCGTATTTCCACCTGTAACCCTCTACGAGGCCAACAGGCTTTTCAACCTCGTGAAAGTAGTTCCGGCCTTTCGGCGTCGAGAGAGTTTCAATCCCCTACGGGGCTGACGGGCTTTTCAACGCGAGCTGGGGCCGCCGAAGACGCCGAACAGCGTCCGGTTTCAATCCCCTACGGGGCTGACGGGCTTCGCAACAGGGGTGACGGCATGGCCTACGTGATCAAAAGCGACGGGTTTCAATCCCCTACGGGGCTGACGGGCTTCGCAACCGCGGTCTACCTCCCGGCCGTAGATGCGGTAGAAAATGTTTCAATCCCCTACGGGGCTGACGGGCTTCGCAACAGCGCGGCCGCGTTCCGAAGGCCCTCTTCGAGGTCCTGTTTCAATCCCCTACGGGGCTGACGGGCTTCGCAACGGACTGACCTACGAACACCGATCACGAGGAG
Source organism: Vulcanithermus mediatlanticus (assembly GCF_055385885.1). Taxonomy (NCBI): domain Bacteria; kingdom Thermotogati; phylum Deinococcota; class Deinococci; order Thermales; family Thermaceae; genus Vulcanithermus; species Vulcanithermus mediatlanticus. Next base: position 554,598 of record NZ_AP042385.1, read on the forward strand.
CCCCTTAGATCCATTTTCGCACGCGAGGCGTTTATGCACAAGTAGCCAAGGAGGGGAAAAGGAAAAAATTGGGTTTTTGCCGTCCTGGAGGGGTGCGCACGCGACGGGCGAGCTCAACGAGGGATGCATCCCGGGTTTTTACGTCTACAACGGCACTGGCGAGGGCCGACTCGACCAATCCTGCATAAGGTAGCCTTCGCCCTCGCAAACCGTCGGGCGGCGACACACCCAATTCAGCGACGCCCTGGCGTCAGCTACTCAAGCATCTGAGGAGAGAGAGCCGCCTCCTGGCCCCAAGCAAACAAAACTACAGTCGTCAACGCAAAGCCACACCAGTCCCAACCGTCCACCTGACTCCACGCCCCTGCCGGTATGTCTCCTTTTGGGGCGACACGCCCACGTCACACTGCTGAAGGAACAAAAAGAAGCAACGTAGTCGTCCCTAGAAGAGGAGGTAGGCATCACAATGCGGAAGGCTCTCTTATTTTCTTTCCTGGCCCTGGTTCTGGCTGCGTGCGGAGGTCAGCCCTACACAGCAACAGGCCTTTGGCAAGGTTACGCTACCAACAGCAGTTCTCCTGGCGACAGCGTGCTGGTCCGTTTTTCACTCTTGGACCAAAATGGCGCTCTAAGCGGAAGCCATTTTGCCTTCATCAACGGAACATGGACGTACATCGGTTCAGTACAGGGGAATCGTTCTGGCCAAGATGCTTCGTGGAGAGTCGACGGGGCCAACGGTTATATCCAGATCAACGGTCGCTTCGACGGAGACCGTTTTACTGGAAGTTACTTCCTGGTTGCGTATGGTTCTGGGAGCCTAAGCGCGAACCTCTCGCTAAGCCGACAAAGCACGCAACCTTCACCCTCGTCTCTCCTGACGCCAGAAGACACTCAAACCTTGTCAGGAAGCCCACTCGATGTTTTCCATGAATTCGCCAAACTCGGGCAATGACTCCTTTTGATGCTTTAGAAACCCCAAGCGGCGCGCTTCGCAGAGCCTCGGGTGGCGGTAAACACCTTGGCGCGAGCCCCGAAACCGGAACGCCACACACCCTTCGCACTCGAGTGACGAATCTCCCAAGCCATTGGCAGAGGCGAACATACAATGAATCAATGTCGCGGGGAAGTGTTTTGCCCGACTTCATTAGCCTTCTCTTGGAAAGGCCCTCGGGGCTTCCCTGGAAAGACATTGCCGCGCATCTCAAAGTGAAGCGGCAAACCGTTTACCGCCTGCGGGAAAAGGCGCAGAGCCTGGGTGTATGGGTCCTCACCCATCAAGATGACCCCAGCGTCCCCCCAGGGTGGTTCCGCCTTGAAAACCCCAAGGAGGTAGAGCTTCTCTTCCGCCTGACCCGGGAAGAGGTGGAGGCTCTGAAAGCGGCAGTGACCCGGGTGGAGCACCTTACCCCCCTCGCGAAAAAGGCGCTCATCAAACTCGGTCGGGGGGAAGTCAGGGCCCAGGCCGAGGAACCCGTGGTCTACACGCCGCTGACCGACGAGTATCCCGAGGGGCTCTTCGACCGAGTTGTGCAGGCCATTCGGGCCCGGCGCACCTGCGAAGTGACGTATCGAAACGCGAAGGGGGAAGAAAAAACATACCTCTTTGACCCCTATGCGCTCATCGCCCGAGACCCTCACCTCTACCTCGTCGGTGCGAACCACAACTCGAGGAAAGCCGGCTTCGATCCAATCAAGGAACTGAGACTGGACCAAATCCTGGACCTCAAGCTCACCACCGCCCGGTTTCAAAAGCCCCATTTCGACGTCAAGGCCTACGCCCAAAGCCGGTTCCGGGCTTTTTCAGGTGAAGGCGCAGCAGTCCGGGTCCGGGTGCGGTTCAGCCCCGAGAAAGCCGGTTACATCCGCCGCACCAAACGCCACCCAACCCAGACCGTGGAAGAACTCTCGGACGGAAGTGTCATCTGGCAGGTGGAGGTGCCCCTCAGCGAGGACCTCGTGCATTTCATCGTGGGCTATGGACCCCACGCGAGGGTCCTCGAGCCCGAGGCGCTCCGGCAGCGGGTGGTGGCGTGGGCAAAGGGTGCGGTGGAGGTGAATGCGTCACCGGAAGGGGTGACAAGTCATGATTAAGGTGGACACCGTGAGCCTGGACCACGCCAAACGCATCGCCGCGGACGTGCACGCAGGGCTCGCGCCCCTCGAGGCCCTCCCGACCAGGACCGCGGATCAGAAGGCTTACCTGGACTTCCTCAACCGGCTTTCTCCCCGCTACGCCCGTCATGTGCATCTCTACCAAAACAAACCCGAGCCCCACGAACCGCAGGGCGCTCTCATGCAGGTCGCTTTTCCCCCCTGGCCTGGCGAAACCCAGGTCCGCGCCGCCTACGAGCTTGCTGTTGAACGTTTCCTCGAAGCCCTGGAAAAGCAGGGCTATGTCGTGCTCTCCCAAAACGCCACCGGCGCCAGGCTGTATGCCCCCAAACCTCTGGATCTAGAAACGGCGTGGCAGGACTTCCTGGAGGAATACCTGGGCACGGAGAACCTGCAGAAAACCCTGGGCGTCCTTTTGAACTCGGCCCGCCTGGCCGGGCGGGGATTCAGCGCCCCCAAGGTCCCCGTCGTTACCGAGGGCGTACGCCGGTTCCTCGCCGCTTGGTATCTGGCCAACCTCCTGACGGTCAAAGAGCGCCTCTCAACCCGTGAAAGGAACATCCACAACCTCCGTTCGCGCCCTGCTCTAGACCCCAAGGGCGAGCGCAAGCTAAAGCAACTGCAAGAACTCCAGAAAAAAGAGCAGGAAAAGTACCGGGATGCTCTCAAGACCGCCCTCGAAAACCTGCTGCAAGAAGTCCACAAGATCCACGCCAGGCGCAAGAAGCTCAAAGCGCGCCTTAGAAAAGCCACCCCGAGGAGCCGCCCTCGCATCGAAGCTGACCTCGAGGCCACTTCACCCCCCATCACACCCCGTACGGCGCTTTTGGTCCACCGGGCGCTGCGCCGGGGGTGGGACGCGTTCCAGCTCCTGGATAAGGTCTTAAGCTCCCAGCCCGAACCCCTGCGTCAGGAAATCATTCAGCTCGTTCGGGGTTTTGGCCCGGTCGCCAAAGGACAGCTGGCGACCGCGGTCGGGAATAAATTTGCCAAGGTACTCACAGAGTTTCTCCGGGTTCTGGATACACCCCTGAGCAAAAACCGGATTCCCCCACTGGTGCAGATCGCTTCCGAACGCTCATCGAGCAACCCCGGAACCAAACCCGCGGGAGACCGCGGAGCTTTCTGCTACGGGTGTGGCCGCCCTTTAAACGGGGAAGGCTTCAAAGCCAGCAAGCTGATCTTTTCTTCGCCCAGCCAGAGACTCCAAAGCGGTACCGGCCAGGAAGAACCGTTGGTGTGCGCGACCTGTGCCGCGCTGAGCCTGGCCTCACCCCTCAAGCCGGGGGAAGGCAGCGCCCTGGTCCGGGTCGATCCCAAGGGGCCCGCAGGGTTCGATGCCTCGGAACGTGCCCGCCAGTTCGCCCGGCTCCTCGTTACCGGGACGCTCAATATTGCCGCCGGCCGCTACATCCAGCTCAATAGCCCCCTGGTGGGCCAGGGGCAGAAGCGAAAACCCCTGGCACAAGCCTTCGGCCGCGTGGTTTACGCCCTGGCCTACCTGGGACAGGAGGTCAACCCAGCGGTCATTCGACGCATGGAATTCCGCCTCATGGAAGGGAGCCAGGAGATCCTTCTCCCTCGGCGGGCCCTCTGGCTCTCCAGGGCCCTTCAGGAAGCCTTCGGCACGCGCCTAACGGAAAACCGAGAAGCGAACCGCGACCTGGGGGAGGCCATGCGCCTCGTCCTGGCCGACATGCCTTTTCATGCGGAATACCTTCTGGCCAAACGCTACCGAAAGGTCGTCCAGCCTTACGGGCTGGAAGAAAGCCGGGCCGTGTATTCGCACTTGCTTGAGGAGGAGGGTATGAGCAAACTGGCAGAAAGGTATAAAGACGTGGCCGGCCTCACCGGGCTCCTCTACGCCTGGGCTTCTTACGTGAAGCAGGAGGTCGCCAAGCAAGGGGGCAATCCCAAACGGGAGATCGTCAAGCTTCTGGATAACCTGGAAAGTCCCAACACCGTGACCTACGTGGCGGCCTACACCCTGGACACCACCCAGGCCACCCTGTTCAAGCAGCCGGATACCCACTTCATCTACGCAGAAGCGCAAAGGCTCCTGACAGAAGCCGGGGTCACCCCCCGATTCAGCGAATCAGAACACCTCCTGGTGGCGAAGGACGATCTGGATAAAGCTTACGTCTACCTCATGGAAAAGTACGGTCAGAACGAAAAGCTCTGGAAGAACTTCATCTACGAGGTTCGACTGGCCCTGGCGAGCCGGTTCCCTGCGTACATCCGGAGCGAAAAGGAGGACTAGAGCATGGCGAGCGGATTGTCGGACACCAAGCCCAAGTACCACTGGGACCTCTATGCCCTCTTCGTGGCACCGCAGGAGGTCTTTTTTGGCCACGAAACCCAGGTCAATTTAAGCCTGATCGAGCGAGTCGAGCTCCCTGACGGCACCGAGCGGGTCTACCTTTCCCCTACCAAGCGCCGCGGGGTCGAACGCCGCGCCCTCCTTTACGCCCCCGTCCACAAGAACGGGGAGAGCAAATTCCTCACCGACCTCCTCGACTGCGGTATCCCCGGAACCTGCGGTAAAGAAGACTGCCCTATCTGCCGGGTCTACGGGGCCCTCATTACCGACTCCAAGGGCGGAAAGGAGCGCACCACCTTCATCGGCCGCCTGACCCACGGGGGTGGGGTGGGGATCCCCGCCCTTGGCCCCTCAGAGAAGCAGCGGGCGATGCACCCCTCGGATCTACGCCGGGGCGGGGAGCACGAGCCCCAACCCTTCAAACGCGAGTATGGAGCCCCGGGGCTCGTCTTCCCCGTTTACAACCACGTCCTGGCCGCCAGCGAAGAGGAGTTTCTGGCGGTAGCCTACGCCTTTTTAGAAAGCCTTCCCCGCCTGGGCGCGGGCAACCCCAAAGGGCTCGCGCTCCTCGAGGACGCCGACGGCCCTTACCTGGTCCTGGACCGGTACCTTTCCCCGATGGGCAAGCGGGTGGTGGTGGACCCGCTCGCCCACGACGGGGAACACGAAGATCCCTCCCGCCATCTCGAACGGGTCAAGCGCGAGTTCCGTGCTTTGAGTGTCGAATTCCCCCACGACCATCCCCGCTTCACGAGGTGGCATGGCGAAGCGGCCTTACAGAAACTCCAGGCAATGGCCGACACCTTCATGGCCTCCCTCGAGCGCTACTGGGGGTAAGCGGTGTACGCCCTGGCCCTCTCCATACGGCCCACCTCCGCCCTCACCTTCCGTATTCTCCCGGGGTCCATCCTGGACATCGCCACCTACCCCTTCGTCCCCCCCACGACCCTTTCCGGTTGGCTCAGACGACTTTGGATCCTAAACGAAACGGGGGAGGTGCCGGGGCTTAAGGAAGGGAACAGTCCCAGCTATTACGTCCTCCCCCGACGCTACATCCCTCTCGGCGCCTATCCAGCTGGGGAGTACCGGATCCACCGCACCTTCCGGCACGGGCCCAGAGCATTCTCCCACCAAGAGTTTTCCCGGCTGCGCCGGGCGGGGAAGGGGCCGAAAAACAGCGATCTTCAACTCCACACCTGGGAATACCTCGTGGCGGAGCGCTTTCTCGGAGCCCTGCTCGCGCCGCGGGAAGAAGACCTCCAGCCGATTCAGAAAATGGTGGGCCTAGGCTTCAAGCTGGGCAAGGAAGGATTTGCCTACCTCGAGGCCGTCGAAGGCCCCGTCCGGGTAGAACCCGAAGCGATCAAGGGCCGACCCCTCGGGTTGCTCGAGCCCTCGGCCTGGGAAGGCGCGGTCGCGGGGGCCTATCAAATTTACCGCTTCGCCTGGGATGAAGGCACAGACCCCGAGCCGGGGAGCCTTGCCCCGAGCCCGGTCAGGGGCTACCAGGGCGCATACCTGGTCCAGCCCAGCGGGGAAGGACGGGTGAAAGGCTTCAGACTCGGAGAGACCCTTTGGCCCTGGAACCTTGTGGAGTGGTGGCAAGATGCGTGAGGGCATCGGACGGGTTTTCTTCAGAGCCAACGAAGTGGGCTTCCAGCCCCTGACGAATCACCAGGCGCTGGTCTTGAAGATCCTCGCGTCCTGGCAAGCGGGGGAAAAAGAAGCCCCCCTGAAGGTGTGGGAACCCACCCGGGCGCCTTTGCTCCTCGCCGCGCGCTGGCATGACGACGGAAAACGCCTTCGCTTTCGCATCGTTAAAGACGAGCAGAGCAACAAGCTCACCTACAGCTTCCGGGGACACCGGTTCGACATCGCCCCGGAGGTCCACGACCCCTACGCCCGGGCCTTGATCCGGCAGCACCACGACTACGCGACCGACAGCGTGGTGAACGCCGCCTCCGAGTTTTCGGAAGCCAAGGGCACGCGGTTCGCCGAGGATCTCTACCTCCTCATGATGGCCGACCAGCTGGAAGCCGAGGTCGCGGTCCGGATCTTCGAGGGCAAGGCCGGGGAAGTCCGCCCCTTCGTGGAGTTCGAGCTGGAAGATCCGGGAGAAGAACGCGAAGCCGAGGCGTTCCGGCTCGACCCCTGGCCCTTCCAGGAAGAGGCGCTGGAGCTGGAATTCAAAGCCTACTTCCACCCCTACCGGGGCGAGGGCGCGGCCGAAGTCGAGGGCTGGGGCAAAGCGCTGGCCGAAGCCCTGGCCGAGGGCCGGGTGCCCGGGGGGTTCCGCCTCGAGACCCGCCGGGTCAGGCTCATGCCCCGGCGGGAGGAAGCGGACAAAGCCCTGCCCAAAACTCCAGAGGCCTTCTACGCGCTCTTCCCCGGCCGTGACGGAGGGCCCATGAAGCCCACGGAATTCCAGCAGGCGGTCTGGGAAGCGGTGGCCTCCGGCCACCCCGCCCACCTTCTCCTGGCCCCGACCGGAACGGGCAAGACTGAAGCCGCAGCCTTCCCCGCCCTGGCCCTGGGAATGCGCCTGGTCTTCGCCCTCCCCGCCAGGAGTCTGGTGGATGACCTCGAGGACCGCTTCGCCCGCTATCTCCAGTACCTGGCCAGCCACAGCGGACGAACCTACCGCCTGTTGGTGGACACCGGTCACCGCCAGGTCCGCCGCGCATTCCATCCCGACGGCAAAGAAGACGTCCTCAAAACCCGCCACCTCTACAAGGCGGATGTGATTCTCACCACCCTCGATAAGCTCCTCTACCGCTACTTCGGCTATGCGGATGGGACCAAAGGGTACGTCTTCCCCCGGCGGATCCACGACCAAAAATCCCTCTTCATATTTGACGAGGCCCACGTTTACGAAGCGACCGCCTGGGCCAACTTCAGGCGACTGGTGGCCGCCCTCCACCAGGCAGGAATCGCCTACCTCATCATGACCGCGACCATGCCCGAGGCCTACCGGAAGGCGCTCGACCCCTTCCTCGAGGGCGTGCTGGCCCATCCGAAGGTCAATCGCCCGTACAGGACCTTCCGTTATCTCCCCGATGGAGACCTCCTGACGCTCGCCCGCCAGCATCGCGGCAAACGGGTCTTGGTCGTTGTGGAGCAGGTGCGTCGGGCGGCGGAGATCTACCGGGCTCTGAAGAAGGAAGCTGGGAACGGCGTCTTCCTCTACCACGGGCGCCAGGCGGAATCCGTTCGACGACGGGTTTTTACCGAGGTCAAAGCCCGTGATGAGAAAGCTCTGCCCTACCTCCTCATCACCACCCGCGCGATCGAAGTAGGCGTCGACCTGGACGCCGAGGTCCTCATCACCGAGCTCTGCCCGCCGGAAAACCTCCTGCAGCGTATGGGCCGGGTCAACCGTCGGGGCTCGGCCAAGGGGGAAATCTACGTGGTGGGCAGACCTGAAGAATATCCGGAATGGCTCGCACCGCTCCCCGACGGATACGGGAGCGTCCTCAAAACCCTTCACGGCAAGGCCCTCGGGGAATCGGATGAGGCAATACTCAAACGAACCATTGCTCGGCCCGCCTGGACCGACCCCCGCGCCGAGACCCTCTTTGAAATGCTCCACGAATACGTCTACCAGGCCGAGCTTCTCAGCGAACCTCTGTGGCGGCGCGGCTTCATCGCCACCCGGGGCTGGGAGCCGACGGTCATCCTCCGCTCGGGCGAGGATGCCGTGGAAGTGCCGGTGGGACTTCTCATCGGTGGCAAAGACAACCGGGTCACGGCTTCCGTCAAAGAACGGCTTTACCCGAACCGAGAGCGGGGCCGGGAGCAGGTGGAAGTGCCCTTGCGATCCGGGGAGCTTTACCGGAAACACGTGGTGGTCGACTACCCCTTTCCCTACGACCCTGAGGAAGGGTTCGTGGAAGTTCCCAAAGTTTTCCAGCCCCTCTTCCATCCCGACCCCCAGCACGTCCGACTCCTCTACGACGCCCCGAAAACGACGTTTGCAGCGGAAAGCAATGGGGCGATCGTCGACACTGACCGGCTCTCCGGAGATCGTCACAAAGCCGTGCTCTGGTACCTCGCCGATTCGGCGCAAATCAAATCACCAGACACCGATCCGGAGACGGAGGAGGCCTAATGCCCCAGGCGGTGGTCCTGGAGCTTGCCGGGGAAAAGCGCCCCCGCCACCTCGGGCGCTACGCTCACGGCCTCTTCTTCGAGCTTTTGGCCACGCTGGATCCGGATCTGGCTGGAGAGCTCCACGAGGCGCCACGCAAGCCCTTCACGCTCTCTCCTCTTTCCGGGCGAAACAGGGGGATTTTCCTACGTTTTGCCTTCCTCGATGACGCGCTCTTCAAGCCCTTCCTCGAGGCCCTCCTGGCCGCCGCCCCGGAGGGCCTGGTGCTCGGGGAAGACCGGTTCGTCCTCAAGCGGGTCCTGGCCACCCCCGAGGGTCACCCGCTGGCGGGGACCATGACCTGGGAGGCGCTCAAGGGAGCACCGGCCAGGCGTGAGATCCGCCTCCGCTTCCTTACCCCCACGGTCTTCGTGACCTCAAAGTCCGGCGGGCGAACCCGCTACACCCCCCTGCCCGACCCGCGGCTTATCCTGAACTCGCTTTTGGAAAAGTGGCAGCAGGGCCCCCTGGCCTACGGCCCCAAAGCGCTGGCCGCCCTGAAAAACGCCTTCGAGCTCGACACGGAAATCGCGTTTTTTCGTGGACTGCGCTTTCACCGGGTCCAGGCAGGGAAAAGCTTTTTCCCGGGCTTTACCGGAGTCGTGGGCCTCAAACTTTTCAGCGACAGCCTCGAGGCCAAAGAAGCCTTCGGCCGCCTGGAAAGGCTGGCTTTTTTCAGCGGGGTCGGCGCGAAGACCCCTTATGGCATGGGGCTCGTTCAACCTGAGCTTTTGGCAGGCGAACGGTAGCGTTCTGACCAGAAGTCCCTTCGTTGATGGGCGGTGGTAAAGATCGCGCGCAGGCGCGGGAATAAAGTCTGGGTGTGGGGCTTCATCCTGGCCCTTTATCAAGGGCATCCCCCACGCCTTTTTTTAAGTCCTGTATAAGTGCAAGATCTCACCCCTCAGGAAGAGCCGGAGAAGAGCCTCGTTGCTTTGCGAAGCAAACACGTTCTAGTTCCGGCGTTGGTGAGCGGTGGAAAAGATCGCCAGCACGCGGGAGAATAAAGCCGGGGCGTGGGGTTTCATGGTCGCCCTTAATCAAGGGCTTCCCTGCGCCCTTTTTCAAGGGGCTGTATAAGTGCAAGATCTCAGTTAAGGAACAGGGCGTCCAGGTAGGCCGCACTCACGCGAAGCGTAGCTTTTTAGAGCCGCCGGGGCAGGGGCCTGTGGCGGAAGGCCTCCACCTCCTCTTGCACCAGCTCGGTCAGGTTGCTGATCGTCTCGTGGCTGCACTTGTACCCGAACAAAAGCCCCACGATCTCCGCCACCTTGCGGTCCGAGACTCCACTGGCGTAGAGCGCCAGTACCAGGTCGGAAAGGTCCGCCGTGCGCCTCTGATGCTTAGTGAGGAGGCTGGGGTAATACTTCCCTTCTCGGTCTCGGGGGATCCGCAGCTTGACTTCGCCAAAGGCGGTCTCCAGCTTACGAGCGTAGTGGCCGCCCTCCGACCGCCGTGCTCTTGCAAGAAGACCCATCGGTCCAGCTCCAAGAGCGCCTGCAGCTTTTCCTCCACCACCTCGGCCATTGCTTCCTTCAGCAGTGCCTTGAGCGTATCCTGGTCCACGGGGTACCTCCTTTCGCCGACTGGCGGTACCCCCTCTTCTTACACAAAATCCGTCACAAGAAAGATTACGCTCTCGAACCCCACCGCGTAATGCAGAAAACGGGCGACGCGGAACGAAGCTCTCACCGCTCACAGGGCTCTGATGCGCCCAGGGGTATAAACAAGGAGAAAACACCGAGCTTCAAGGAGGGGAACGTGGCAGCAGAAGTTTTCTCCGATGCATGGGCCAAGGCGTGGTGCGAAAGGCTGAATGGCAGCGAGGCCTACCAAAAGGCCGCGGCGAGGTGGGAGGGGGCGCTGATTCTCGTGGTCGAGGCTGATCCATCGCTTGGCATTCACGAAGACCGGGCGGTGTATCTCGACCTCTGGCACGGGGCGTGCCGGGATGCCCGGGCCGCGACCCCCGAGGACTTCGAGGACGCGGCCTACGTCATCACCGCCGACCCCTACAGCTGGAAACAGGTCCTCGAGGGCCAGCTCGAGCCGATCTCGGGCATCATGCGCGGCAAGCTCAAGCTGACCAAGGGGAGCGTCGCTTCGCTGGCGCCGTTCGTGCTCGCGGCCCGGGAGCTGGTGGCCGCGGCCACGCAAGTGGAGGCCAGCTTTCCGGAAGGTTGGGCATGAAAGCGGTCACCTGGCACGGGAAGCATGACGTCCGGGTGGAGGACGTCCCCGAACCAAAGGTCACCGAGCCCGCCGACGCCATCGTGCGGGTCACGCTGGCGGCGATCTGCGGCTCCGACCTCCACCTCTACCACGACGAAATTCCCGGCATGCCCCCCGGAAGCGTGCTGGGGCACGAGTTCGTGGGGGTAGTGGTGGAAGCGGGCCCGGCGGTCCACGCCTTTAAAAAGGGCGACCGGGTGGTGGGGACGTTCCACATCGCCTGCGGCCACTGCCGGGCCTGCCGCCGCGGGGATTACCATCAGTGCGAGCGCGGCGGGGTGCTGGGCTACGGCCTCGCCTTCGGCAACCTTCCCGGGGCCCAGGCCGAGTTCGTCCGTATCCCCTACGCCGACGTGAACCTGCGCCCTATCCCGGAGGGCGTCAGCGACGAAGCCGCCATCTTCGCCGGCGACATTCTGACCACCGCCTTCGGCGCCGTGAAGGACGCCTGGCTCACGCCCGGGGAGAGTTGCGCGGTGATCGGCTGCGGTCCGGTCGGGATCTTCGCCGTCCAGAGCGCCCGGGTCTTCGGGGCGGCCAAAACGCTGGCCATCGATCTCGTCGAAAAGCGGCTCGCGCTTGCCGAGCGCCTCGGCGCCATCCCCATCGACGCCAGCCGGTCGAACCCCGTCTCCCGGGTGATGGCCGAGACCGGCGGCGAGGGGGCCGACGTGGTGATCGAAGCGGTGGGCGGGAGCCAAACGCTTAAACTCGCCTTCGACCTGGTGCGCGGTGGAGGGCGGGTTTCGGCGGTCGGGGTGAGCTCGGAGGAAACCTTCGCCTTCCCCTTGATGAGCAGCTTCACCAAGGCCATTCACTTCCACCTCGGCGTGGCCAACATCCACCGCGACATCGACGCCACCCTGGCCCTGGTGGCGGCGGGGCGAATCGACCCCACCGCAGTCATCAGCCACCGCCTGCCCCTCGAGGACGCCCCAAAGGGCTACCGCCTCTTCGCCGAGCGAAAAGCGACCAAGGTGGTGCTCATCCCCGGCTGACCCTGACCGGCCGACAAAGCGCCGCCGCGGCCACGGCCGCGGCGGCGGCGAAAAACCACTAGCGCTTTCTGAGATACCGCCAGGAAAGCGGCGGCATCTTGACCTCCTTGCGGAAGGTGCGAACTTCGAGGACATCCTGCCAGCCGCCCGGCGGCAATGGCATCACCGCTTCCTTTTCGGCGTTGTTGAAGACGACCAGCACCTCGTCCGGCCCCGGCTCGCCGCGGAAGAAGGCGAGCAAAGGCCCTTTGCCGTAGTAGCTCCGGATCACCGGCGAAGAGAGCGCCTTCAGATCGCGCCGCAAGTTGGCCAGCAAGCGGTAGGTCCCCGCCATCGCCTGGTCGCAGGCTTGCCACTGGATGGGGTAGCGCTGCTTGTCGTAGGGGTCTTTTTCGCCGAGGAACGCGCACTCGTCCCCCTGCCAGACCACCGGCACCCCGGGCATGGAAAAGAGCAGGGCAAAGGCCAGGGCTTCGCGCTTTTTCGCTTCCGCCCCTGGCGAGTCCCCGAACTTTCCGCCGCCCAGATCGGTGAGCAGCCTCGAGGTGTCGTGGGAAGCGATCAGGTTAAAGCCCATGGCCGCCGAGGCCTCGGGCATCTTGGCGTAGAACTCGGAGATGCCGAGGAGGGCCCGTTTGCCGTTGGCAAAGGCCTGGGGTTTACCCTTGGCGTAGGTGAGGAGCACTTTGCGGCCGAGGGCGTAGTTCATCAGCGAATCAAAACCGTCGCTTCCCACCCAGTCGGGCCGCAAGTCCCAGATCTCGCCCACCAGGTACACGTCGGGCTTGACCTTCCTGAGTTCGGTTTTGAGCGCTTTGAAGAAGTCCTTGGCCGCGATCAGCTCTGTGGGCACGTCCACGCGCACGCCGTCGAAACCAAACCCCACCCAGTACTTGGCCACCTCGATCAGATAGCGCCTGACCGCCGGGTTGCCGGTGTTGAGCTTAGGCAAGGAGGGCACGCCCCACCACGCCTCGTAAGCGCTCGCATCCCCGGGCTTAAACGGCCACTTCTTGATGAAGTACCAGTTCCAGTAGGGCGAGTTCGGCCCCTTTTCCACCACGTCGCGGAAGGCCCAAAAGCCAAGTCCGGTGTGGTTGGGGACGAAGTCGAAGATCACCCGAATGCCGGCGGCATGCAGTTTCTCGATCAAACGCCTGAGCGTGGCCTTGTCCCCGAACTTGGCCGAGACCTTCATGTAGTCGTGGGTGTCGTAGCCGTGGGCCGAGCCCGACTCGAAGATGGGGTTTAAGTAGACGAGGCCAACGCCCTGGGCTTTGAGGTAAGGGATCTTTTGCTCGATGCCGGCGAGGTCGCCGCCAAAATACTCGTGGCAGCAAAGCTGCGGGGTGATGGGACCATTCCACGGGGAGAGCTGGGGGCGGAAGTTGGGGTCTTTTTCCCGCCACACCTGGTTGAAGTTGTACTCGTCGTTCAAAAGCGCCGCCCGGTCGTTACTGGGATCCCCGTTCCAAAAGCGCTCGGGGAAGATCTGATAGCCAGCGCGCCCGGCAACCCAGGGGATGGCCCGGAACCCGTTACCGTCGTAGCGGTAGGGGCCGAAACGCTTGGTCTCGCCATTTGCTTTCTCCACCTCGAAGCGGTACGAAAAAGCCCCGCTGGGAACGCTCGCCCGCCAAACCTCGGTGCCGCGGAAGACGAGCTGGCGGTGCATGGGGTAGGCGGTCTCCCCCACGATCACCGAGGCCTTGGCCACCGAACCCTCGTTGGCCCAAAAACGGATCGAGACCCGGCCCCCGGCCTCGGAAACGAAGGTGGCCCTGGCCGCGTCGTGCTTGAAGCCGAGTTCAACCGGCCCCGACGTCCGCACCACCGGGGCGGCCACGATGCGCACCGCGTTCTGGCCCCCAAACCCATCGTCGATGCAACCGTCGGCTTTGGGGTCAACCATGGGGCGACCGAAGGTCTCGTCGTTGCACATGTCTTTGGGCCACTGGCCGTTGATGAAGAACTTGTAGGCGTACTCGCCGGGGTCGAGGTCCAGGGTAACCGACCAGCTGCCATCCGGGTTTTGCTTCATCGGGGTTTCGCCCCAGCTGTTGAAGCTCCCCCGCAGGGAGACCGAGCGCACCTCGAGGCCCTCGGGGGGCTGGTAGGTAAAGGTCACCGGCACCGCCAGGGCCAAAGCCGAGACCACCATCGCCAAAACGATCGCCATCCATCTACGCATCGCTCGCTCCTTCCAAGGGTTCGATCACCAAAAGGCCTTCCACCGTGTGCCGACCGGAAAGGACGGTTCCCAAGAGCAGGTCCCGCGCCGGGGGCAAACGCACCTCCACCGGTTCGGGGGCGGCCATCACCCAGATCTCGCGCCCGCCATAGCGCCGCCGGTAGGCCAGGACCCCGCGCGGCGCCGCCAGGGGCAAGAGCCCGCCGCGGCGAAGCGGCGCGTGTTCGCGCCTTAAGGCCACGAGCCGCTTCACCCACTCGAGGACATCGCGGTTCCACCGGGATTCATCCCAGGGAAAGGTGCCCCGGTTCATGGGGTCGCCGCGCCAATCGTCGTAGGCGTTGGCCTGGTCGAGGCCGATCTCGTCGCCGTAGTAGATGCCCGGGGCCCCGGGGAAGGTGAGCAGGATGCCAAAGAGGAGCCTCAGCCTTTCCACGTCGCCGCGCACCCGCCACAGCGGCCGGGGGATGTCGTGCGACCCGATCAGGGTGTACATCGTCTGCCGCACCCCCAGGGGCAAAGCCGCGTAGTGGTCAAAGAGGATGCGCCAGACCTCTTCGGCGCTCAGGCGGACGGGGTGGCCAAAAAGATCGCGTCCGCTCAGCCATTCGAGCAAGGGGTTGGCGAAACCGGCGTAGTGCATGGCCCCATCCAGGGTGTGGCCCCGGAGGTAGGGGACGGTGTCGAAGGAGAGCTCCCCGAACACGTACGCATCCGGATTCTCCCCGCGGGCCGCCTCGCGGATCGCGCGGAGAACGCGGGCGTTGCCCCGGTCGGTTCCCCTCTCGCCGATCTGGTGGGCCACGTCGAGCCGCCAGCCATCGGCCCCCCGGCGGATCCAGTGGCGCACCACGGCCTGCGGGCCGGTGATGAAGTAGCGCCAGGCCAGCTCGCTTTGGTAATCCACCTTGGGCAGGGTGGGGACGCCGTAAAAGGCGACGTAGTCGCCACCGGGCAAGAAGGTGTAGACCTCGCGCCAGGGGGCGTTCGGCTGGGTTCGCGCGGCCAAAAACCCAGCGAAGCGGTCGCCGGTGTGGTTGAAGACGCCGTCGAGGATGAGCTTCATCCCCCGCCGGTGAAGGCCCTCGACCAGGGCCTCAAAAGCCGCGTCACCCCCCAGGTGGGGATCGACGGCGTAGTAGTCCTCGGTGTCGTAGCGGTGGCTCGAGGGGCTCTTGAAGATCGGGGTCAGGTAAACGCCCTCCACCCCCAGCGACTCGAGGTGGTCGAGCGCGTCCAAAACCCCCCAGAGGTCGCCCCCGTAAAACTCGAGGGCTCCCTGGGTCGGATCCGGCGGGGCGTCCCAGTCTTTGGCCACGATCGGCCTTCCCTGGTAGGTCCACTCGCCGGAGCGCGGGCTGCACTCGGGGCGGGCGTTTTTAAAGCGGTCGGGAAAGATCTGATACCACACCCGCCCCACCGCCCACTCGGGCACGCCGGGCGCGGCGAGCAGGTGAAAGAAGCGGTCGTAACGCGGCAGCGAAGCCTCCTCGCCGAAGGCCCCGAAGTAGCGACCATCCAGAAAGAACACGTAGCGGAGCACTGGGGCGCTGACGGGAACGCGGCCCACCAGGCCGCCGGGGGCGGCCTCGAGGGGCGCGCGCAAAAGCTCACCGTGGGAGAGGTAAATCACCTGGCCCGAGCGGGCCTTCGTGCGCACGAAAAGCCGAACCGTATCCCCGAGCTCGGGAACGAGGGGGTCAATGCATTCGGGTTCCCAGTCGTGGTAGGCCAAACTCACTCTTTCACCGCCCCAGCGGTGTAGCCGGAAACGAAGTACTGCTGGAAGCCGTAGAAGACCATCAGGATGGGGAGCGAACCCAAAACGCTCGCCGCCGCGAACACCCCCCACTTGGTGGAAAACTGCCCGGTGGTGAACGAATAGAGCCCGATGCCCACGGTCCACTTCTCGACCCCGGTCAGCACCAGGTTGGCCAGGATGAACTCGGAGTAGGTCCCCACGAACTGCAGGAGGAAGATGAACACGAAGATCGGGGCCGAAAGCGGGAGGATGATGCGCAAAAAGGCCTGCCAGCGGCTCGCGCCGTCGATGTAGGCCGCCTCCTCGAGGCTGTGGCCGAGCGACTCGATGTAGCCCTTGTACACCCAGCTGCCGAAGCTGATGATCCCCCCGGAATAGGCGAGCAAAAGCCCGGTGAAGGTGTTGAGCAGATCGAGCGCGGAAAGCAGGTAATAAATCGCGATCAGGGCCAGGAATCCGGGGAACATCTGGACGAAGATGAAGGTGAGCAAGAGGGGATAGCGCCCGGGGAAGCGAAAACGGGCAAAGGCGTACCCCGCGGTGGCGGTGAGCGCCACGGCCAGGAAACCGGTGGCGCTGGAGAGGAGCAGGGTGTTCCGCACCCAGAGCAGGAACTTGCTCTCGGTGCTCCGGCCGCCGAACTGCGAGGGGCTGACCAGGACCACCAGCAAAAAGGCGAGCAGGGCGAAGACGAAAAGCGCCCGCCCCTGCAAGCTGGCCCAGGGCTCAACCGGCCCCAGGCGCTTGAGCTTGTACCCCGACCAAAGGGCGAGGAAGAGGGCCAGCGCCGCCGCTGCGAGCAAGGCCCACTGGTAACCGTAGATCACCACCCCCTCGACCAGGCGCTGGTAATTTTCGAAGCTGATCCGGGAAAAGTCGGGCAGCACCTTGGCCCGCACGAGCAAGAAGGGGCTGTCCACCCGCCGGAAGGAGAAGAGGTTGTTGGTGGGGTCGAAGGAGGCGGCCACCACCTGGATCACCGGGTAGAAGACCAGCACCACCAGGCTGACGAGGAAAAGGTGGATCAGGGCGTAGCCGAAAAAGGTCCACACGCTCTGCTTGCGGCGGGTGAGTCGGTTTTTGATTCCGATGTAGACGGCGCTATAGACGAGGAGCAAAAGGGCAATCCCCAGGTAACCGGCAAGCACGTAGCGCCAGCCCCCGGGGATGAACACCGAACCGAAGGCTGGGCGCGGCCGCACCGACGCGGCCAGGGCCTGGCCGATGGTCAGCAGATAGGTGGCGGCCTCGAGGCCCGCCACCACCGCGAGCACGTCCCGCCAGGAAGAACCGAACCGGGCCGCGATCAGGCCGAGGAACAGCACCCCGGCGAGCAGGGAGAGCGCAAGCGTCGCATCCCCGCGCTCATAAGCCAAAACCAGCCAGGCGTTGCTGCCGCCAAGGCCGAACACGACCTGGCGTACCACCACGTAGATCGCGGCCACGAGCGCACCGAAGACCACCCGTCTCATTTCCGCTCCTCCTTCAGCGCCCCCGTGAACTTGAAGTTCACCAGGCTGATGCCCACGGTGATGGCGAAGATGACCAGGCTGATCGCCGCCCCGAGGCCGTAGGCCGACTGGCCCTCGGCGCGGAAAGCGGTCTTATAAGCCCAGGAGATCAGGATGTCGGTGGCCTGTGCCGTGGAAAGCCGCCCCTCCGATGAAGGACCGCCGCCGGTGAGGAGGTAGATGATGTTGAAGTTGTTGAAGTTATAAGCGAACGAGGAAAGGAGAATGGGAATGAACGGCGCGCGCAAAAGCGGAAGGGTGATCCGCCGAAAGCTCTGCCACGAACTCGCCCCGTCCACCCTGGCCGCCTCGTAGAGCTCGTCGGGAATGGTGGAGAGCGCCCCCAGGGTGGCGGTCATCATATAGGGAAAGCCGAGCCACAAATTCACGAGCAGCACCGAGACCTTGGCCCAAAGGGGGTCGAGCAGCCAGGGGATGGGGTAGACGCCGAGAAGCCCCAAAAGCCGGTTGATGGCCCCGAACTGCTTGTTGAGCAGGGCCACCCACATCTGGATGGTGATGACCCCGGGCAGGGCCCAGGAGATCACCAGCAGGGTGCGGTAGGTGTTCCGGAGGGGCAGGCGCCGGTTGTTGAGCACGATGCCCAGGATGAGGCCCAAAAATGCCGTTGAGAGCACCGAGGCGAAGGCGAAGACCACGTTCCACAAAAACACCGGGATCAGGGCGCGGGACGCGTTCGCGAAGATAAAGACGAAGTTCTTGAGCCCCACGTAGCTGAAGGTGTTGACCCGGTAGACGTAGCGCGGCTCGAAGTCCGGCGCCCGGGAGAGAACGAGGCGGTCGCCCTCGGCCCGCTCGATGCGGTCGTACACCCGCCGCCCGGCACCGACCAGCTCCACGAGCTCTTCCGCGCACCCGGCATTCCGGCAACGGAGCGAGGTCTCGGCCGGGCCCTCGAGGATCAGGGTTCGACCCTCGAGGGCCACCACCCGGGTCTCGCTGGCGCGGTCGGGTTTGCCGTTGTGCAGCCCCGAGTAGTTGGTGAACGCCAGGTAGACGGTGAGCACGATTGGGTAAACGGTGAAGGCGAGCAAAAAGAGCATCGCCGGGAGCAGGTAGTACCAGTCGGTGAGGTAAGGAAAGCGCCGGGCCAGCAAGATCAGGATCGGGATCAACGCCAGCGCCGAGGTGATGAGCAGGGTGTAGTTTGGCACCCCCTCGGGGTTGCTGGCGCTCGTGGCCAGGCGCTCAAGCGCCCAGTAAGCGAAAAGACCAATCGAAAACGCCGCCAGGATCGCTGCGCCCAGCAGGCCGATGGCGACGAGAAAACCACGGAGTCCGGGAGGATGTTTGTACATAGGCAAGAAGGGGCGGGCCGAAGGCCCGCCCAATGGCAACGGTTACTCGCCCTGAATGCCTTTTTGGATCTCCTCGACCATCTGGTCGATGATCTTCTTCACGTCGGAGTCGGGCTTTTGGATGATCAGGCTGAGGGCATTGCCCCAGGGACCCCAGACCTTGCCCATCTCGGGGATGTTGGGCATGGGGTCACCCATGGCGATGGTGGTGGAAAAGCCCTTGACCACCGGGTCATCCTTCAGCTGCGAAAGCGCGCCCTGGGAAACCGGAATGCGACCGCCGGCGCGGTTGAAGCTGATCTGCGCGTCGGGGCGCACCAAAAGCTTGGCGAAGTTGATGGCCGCCACCTTGTTCTTCGAGTAGGCGTTGAGCACGATGCCCTGCACGCCGACGAAGGGGCCCCAGGCCTTACCACCGGGCGGCGCCGGAAGGGGGGCAATGCCAATGTCGAGCCCGGCCTTCTTGTAGTCGCCGAGCGCCCAGGGGCCGTTCAGAATCATGGCCAAGACGCCGTCCTTGAAGGCGCCGTCAGCCACGCCGTAGTCCACGCCCTCGGGGATGAGGCCGTACTTATAGCGCAGGTCCTTGATGAACTGCCCGGCCTTATAGCCGGCCTCGCCACCGAGCCCGAAGTCGCTGGGGTTCAGGCCGCCGTCGGCGCGCTTACCGAAAACGTAGGCGCCGTAGGCCTTGAACCAACCGTAGTTGAAGTAGGGGTTGCCGAGGTCGTAGAGGAAGCCGAAGGTATCCCCGGTGGTGTACTTCTGGGCCAGGGCGATGAACTCATCCCAAGTCTGTGGCGGGTTTTTCACCAGCTTCTTGTTGTAGATGAGCGCCACCGACTCGGCGTTCATGGGCAGGCCGAAGAGCTTGCCCTGGTAGCTAAAGGCATCGAGGGCCACCGGCATGAGATCGGAGAGGTAGTCCTTGGTGGCGAACTTGCCCACCGGCTCGAGCGCCCCCGAGGCCGCCATCTCGCCCACCCAGTCGTGGGGCACGGTGACCACCAGGTCGGCCGCCTCGCCCTGAGGGGCGCCGAGAATAAATTTCTGTTTGATATCGCCAAAGGGCACCTCGACGATCTCGACCTTGGTCCCGGTCGCCCGCTCAAAGCTCGCCGCCTGCGCCTTGAGCCATTCGAGCTCGGGACCGCCGAAGTGCGTCCAAACCGTCACTTTCCCCGCGGCGAAGGCGAAGCCCGCCAGCATCAATAACCCAACCAGATATCGCTTCATCCTTGTGACACCTCCTTGTTCGACATCATGATACACAACACATTGCGTTTTCCCCGGCTCCGGCAAACAAGACCGGCAAATTGATGGCGTATACTCACCTAAATTGACATTCCGTAGTTAGATCCGTAAACTAAACTTGGCTTAGGTTCAAGGAACGCCGACGCCGGCACGAAAGGAGGTTCGCGATGGGCATCGATCTTCTCAAGCGACTCTCCCAGCTCGGTGACCTCGCCGGGCTCGCCTCGGCCCTGGCAAAACGCTTCCCGCGCGGTTTGCTCGGCGAGCGCGAGGCGATGGTGACGTTTTTGACCAACGAGGTGGGGCTTTCCCACCCCAAAGCGGTCGAGATCGCCGAAGCCCTCGAGGCCAGCGGCCACGCCCATCACCTGCCCGGGCAGAGCCCGCGCTGGATCTTCACCTCGGAGCCGGTCTCGCTGCGCACCCTGATGCGCATGCTCGACGAGGAATACCACGAGTTCGTCGGCGAGGGCGACGCCGATCCCCGGGAGGAAGCCCTGACCTTCATCGGCGGCCGCCTCGGGGTTGACCGCAAGGTGGCCGAGGAGATTCTGGAGGGCCTCCAGGCCGCAGGCTACGCCAGCCTGGCCGAGGGTGCGGCGTCGAACCGAGACCGCTTCGTCTTCAACTTCCCCGAGGCCTTCGTTTTGACCTACCGTGTGTAAGCCTTTTTGGTAAGCTCCGAAGTGCCCGAAGGAGGGAAAATGGATCCCATCAGCATTGTCTTTTGGCTCTTCATCATCTTCTCGATGCTCACCCCTTACATGCAGCAGCAAACCCTGGTCTCAGCGCGCACCCGGAAGATCGCCGAAATGGAGCGCAAGCGCAAATCCCGCGTCATCACCCTCATCCACCGTCAGGAGGCGATCAGTTTCCTCGGGGTTCCCCTTTCCCGCTTCATCACCGTCGACGACTCCGAGCACGTGCTCCGGGCCATCCGCATGACCGACGACCAAACCCCGATCGACCTCGTCATTCACACCCCCGGCGGTCTGGTGCTCGCTGCCGAGCAGATCGCCCGCGCCCTCAAGAAGCACCCGGCGAAAGTCACCGTTTTCGTGCCCCACTACGCCATGTCCGGCGGCACCCTCATCGCCCTCGGCGCCGATGAGATCGTGATGGACGAGCACGCGGTGCTGGGGCCCGTCGATCCCCAGCTCGGGCAGTACCCGGCGGCCTCGGTCCTCAAAGCGGTGGAGGAAAAGGGCGCGTCCAAGGTCGACGACCAGACCCTCATCTACGCCGACATCTCAAGAAAAGCGCTGAAGCAGGTTCGAGACTTCGTCTTCGACCTCTTGAAGGACAAGCTGCCCGAAGACAAGGCGGGCCAGGTGGCCGACGTGCTCAGCCAGGGCACCTGGACCCACGACTACCCCATCTTTGCCGAGGACGCGAAAAAGCTCGGGCTCCCCGTCTCGACCGAGATGCCGAAAGAGGTCTACGATCTCATGGAGCTCTACCCCCAACCCCAGATGGGCCGGCCCAGCGTGCAGTACGTGCCGACCCCGCACCAGCGCGAGGTCTCACCGCCGTCGAAGCGATCGAAGAACTGATCTCTGCCAGCCTTCGCCCCCGCCGTGGCGTTTGCCCCGGCGGGTTGCTTTAGAAAATGGCCGCGAGATAGAACCCGTAGAAGAGGAGGAGCGCCACGCCCTCCTTGCGTCCAAGTCGCAGCCCGGTCCACAGGAAGGCCCAAGCCACGAGGGAGAAGCCGACCAGGAGCTCGAGATCAACGGTCGGGCCCGGCGTCACCGAGAGCGGCCGGGCCAGGGCCACGCTGCCCAGAATCCCCAGCACGTTGAAGACGTTGGAACCGATCACATTCCCGAGCAGGATGTCGCCCTCCCGTTTTATCGCCGCCACCAGGGCGGCCGCGAGCTCGGGGAGGCTCGTTCCCACCGCCACCACGCTGAGGCCGATGACCCGCTCGGGAACCCCGAGGGCCCGGGCGATGGTGCTGGCGCCTTCCACCAACGCGGCGGCGCCGAGGGCGAGGAACGCGGTGCCGAGCAGCACGAAGAGGAGACGCCGGCCCACAAAGCCGGGCTTGGACCCGAACTCGGCCTCGTACTCGGCCAGAACCTCGCTCGACTCGGGTTCGCGCATCAAAACCACCAGATAGCCGACCATGAGCAGGAGGAAGAAGGAGCCCTCGAGCCGGGTGACGCGACCGTCCCAGGCCGCGCCCACCATCAAGAGCGCCACCAGCACCATGAAGGGCAGCTCGCGGCGCAGGAAGCGGGCCTGGGCCCGGATCGGCGAGAGCAGCGCCGCCCCGCCCAAAATCAGGCCCAGGTTGGCGATGTTGGACCCGACCACGTTGCCGAAAGCGAGCTCGGGGTTGCCCACCAGCGCCGCCACCAGGCTCGCCGCGAGCTCGGGGGCCGAGGTACCAAAGGCCACCACCGTCAGCCCGACAACGAGCGGCGAAAGTCCGAGCGAGCGGGCAAGGAGGGAAGCGTTCTTCACCAAAAGCTCGCCGCCGTAATAGAGCAGCCCCACTCCGAGCAATATGAGGATGACGCTCATCGCTTCTCCAACCCCACGCTGCGAAAAAGGGCGTCGACCTCGGCCTCATCAAGACGCCGCCACTGCCCCGCTTTGAGCCCCCCGAGCCGGACCGGCCCCATCTTGACCCGCAGCAACCGAACCACCGGATATCCGAGGGCCGCGAGCATGCGACGCACCTCGCGCTTTTTTCCTTCGGTTAGGGTCAATACCGCGCCCCCCGGGGCCGGGCGCGCCTTTTGGGCTTTCAGCCGCTCACCGTCCACCCGCACCCCGCGCACGAGCTGCCTGGCCACCGGGGGTGGGATCGCGCCTTTTTTGGTCCAAACCCGGTAGACCCTGGCCACCCGGTACCGGGGGTGGGTCAGCCGCTGGGTGAGTTCGCCGTGGTTGGTGAAGAGCAAGAGCCCCTCGGAATCGCGGTCGAGCCGGCCCACCGCGTGCAACCCTGGCAGCTCGGGCAGCAGTTCGTAGACGGTCCGCAAAGCGTGGGGATCAGAGTGGGTGGTGGTGTAGCCCTGGGGCTTATGGAGCAGAAGGACGATCACGGCCGCTGGCGGGGCCACGACGCGACCGTCGACGCGGACCTCCTGCCCCGGCCGCACGCGGGTGCCGAGGGTGGCCACGACGCCGTCCACCGTCACCCGGCCGGCCTCGATCAGCCGCTCGGCCTTGCGCCGGGAGGCCAGGCCCGAGCGCGCCAGGTACTTTTGCAGCCGCACGCCCTCCACGCCTCCCAGTCTACGGGTGTTAAAATCCGCGTGGCATGCCCCTCTTCGCCGTGAACAAGCCCCTTGGTCTCACGTCCCACGACGTCGTCGACCTGGCCCGGAAAAAACTGGGCGAGCGACGCATCGGTCATACCGGTACCCTGGACCCCTTGGCCACCGGACTGCTCATCCTGGCGAGCGGCCCCCACACCAAGCTGATTCCATTTCTTTCCGGCGAGGAAAAAGAGTACATCGCCTGGATTAGCTTCGGCGCCACCACGCCGACCCTCGATGCCGAAGGGCCGATCGAGGCGGTCGTCCCGGCGAACTTCTCCCAAAGCCGACTCCGCCACGCCCTGGCATCGTTTCTGACCCTCAAAACCCAGGTGCCCCCCGCCTATTCCGCGGTCAAGGTTAAGGGCATGCGGGCCTACGAAGCCGCCCGCAAAGGAAAGGCCTTGGAGCTCGCGCCGCGGCCGGTCCGTTACCTCGAGGTCGAGCTCCTCGCCTTCGACGCCGAGCCCAAAGCCAAGAAGATCGGGCGGGGAGCGAAGGGCTGGCGGCTCGATGAGCGGGGCCGACCGGCCGAGCTCCCGCCGCCGCTCGGCCGGTTCCCCACCGCCGTGGTGCGGCTGGTGGTCGGCGCCGGGACCTACGTGCGGGCCTTCGCCCGCGACCTGGGCAAGGCGCTCGGCACCGAGGCCTTCCTCTCCGGGCTGGTGCGGACCCGGGTGGGCAAGATCGACCTGGCGGCGGCCAGACCACCGGAAGAGCTCGAGGCGGCCCGGATCCCGGAGACGGCGGCGCTGCCCTTCCCAACCGTCGAACTCTCGCACACCGAGGTGCGCCGGGTCCTGGAGGGCGTTCCCCTACCCATCCCGGTCACCGGCCTCGTGGGCCTGACCGACAAGCGGGGGAAGCTGGTGGCCGTGGCCGAGGGCGACGGGTTCAAGCTACGTATCCGTCGGGTCTTCAAGTAGGAAGACGTCTTTAATCAGCGGTCGGGAGAGCACGACCGAGGTCCGGGTGGCCCCGAACTGGCCAAGGCCCTGCACCAGCTCGTGCAAATGGGCGATCGAACGGGCCACCACCCGGGCGACGAAGCTGCTCTCGCCGGTCACGAAGTAGCACTCGCGCACCTCCGGCTGGGCCTCGGCGTAGGCCAGCACCTGGGGGTAGCGCCCGGGTGGCGCCGCCACCTCGATGAGCGCGGTGACCGAATACCCCAGGGCCTCGAGGTCGAGCCGCGCCCCGTAGCCGCGGATGATCCCCGCCTCTTCCAGGCGGCGCACCCGCTCGGCGACCGCCGGGGCCGAAAGCCCCACCTGGCGCCCCAGCTCGGCGAACGTCACGCGGGCATCGCGCTGCAAAGCGTTCAGAATCGCCACCGACTTCGGATCCAAAAGAACTTTTGCTTCGCTTGCCATAGACCAATATTACCTTTGATTCGAAAGGTATTTCGCCCGAAGGCCTTTTTAATCCTCTTCCGAGGGCCGGCGACCACGGCCTAAGCTAGGGGGCGAGGTGAAACCATGATCGTCGGCGTACCCAAGGAGATCAAAACGCTGGAGAATCGCGTGGCCCTGACCCCCGGCGGGGCGGAGAGCCTGACCCGGCGCGGCCACACGGTGCTGGTGGAGCAAGGCGCCGGCCTCGGCAGCGGCATCAGCGACGACGAGTACCGCGCCGCCGGCGCTGAGATCGTCAGCGCCAAGGAGGCCTGGTTGGCCGAGCTGGTGGTCAAGGTCAAGGAACCGCTGCCGGAGGAGTACGGCTACCTGCGCAGCGACCTCGTGCTCTTCACCTACCTCCACCTGGCGGCCAGCGAAAGCCTCACCCAGGCCATGATCCGCTCGGGGGTGACTGGAATCGCCTACGAAACCGTCCAGCTCGAGGACGGCTCGCTCCCCCTCCTCACGCCAATGAGCGAGGTGGCGGGCCGGATGGCCACCCAGGTCGGGGCTTACCACCTCGAGCGTCCCCAGGGCGGCCGGGGCATCCTGCTCGGCGGCGTGCCCGGGGTGGCGCCGGGGGCGGTGGTGATCCTGGGCGGCGGCACGGTGGGGACCAACGCCGCCAAGATCGCCCTCGGCCTCGGGGCCCAGGTCTACGTTTTGGACATCAACCACCGGCGGCTCCAGTACCTCGACGACGTCTTCGGCGGGCGGCTCATCACCCTGACCTCGACCGAGGCCAATATCAAAAAGGCGATCCGTTTCGCCGATTTGGTGATCGGCGCCGTGCTGATCCCGGGCGCGAAAGCCCCCAAGCTCGTGACCCGGGAGATGCTGGCCGAGATGAAGGAAGGGGCGGTCATCGTCGACGTGGCCGTCGACCAGGGGGGCTGCGTTGAGACCATCCGCCCCACGACCCACGACGACCCCACCTACGTGGTGGACGGGGTGGTGCACTACGGCGTCGCCAACATGCCGGGCGCGGTGCCCCGCACCAGTACCTTCGCGCTCACCAACCAGACCCTCCCCTACCTGCTGCGGCTGGCCGAGCGCGGGCTCGAGGCCCTGAAGGACGACCCCGCCCTCCTGAAAGGGCTCAACACCTACGGCGGCAAGGTCACCCACCCCGCGGTGGCAGAAGCCTTCGGCCTCCCCTATACTCCTCCTGAGGAGGCGTTGGGATAACTCGGTGGTTCACAGCGTTTGCCCTGGTCCTGACCCTGGGCATGGGGCTGGCGGCCGTGCCCTGGCCGCCGGGTGAGCACCTGGTGTACACCCTGCGCTACCGTGGCCTGGCCGTGGGCACCTACGCGGTGACCGCGACCCAAGCCGGGGCCGACGCCTGGAACTACGTCGGCACCCTCAACCCCACCAGCCTGGCCCGGCTGGTGGGGTTTGACTTCTCGATGGAGAGCCTCACCGGCTCCGAGCTCACCACCCGACGCTTCGTCAAGGAGATCCGCTCGCCCTTTTCCGGCCAGATCCGCCTGGTGGCCGAAGTCGGAAAGGCCCTGGTCGGCAAACGGTTCCGGAACGGGCGGTTGGAGGGAACTTACCGCGTCGCGCGAAGGCAGGTTTGGGACGACCTATCGCTGTTGTACTATATCCGGGCGAATCCGGAGGCCACCGAGGTGGCCTTCGTGGGGCTTTATGGTGTGGTCAAAGGCCGACTGCAATCCCTCGGCACCCAGCTCGTCCGGGTGCCGGCGGGGCGTTTTCGCGCCCAGGGATACCGTTTCAACACGCCCCAGGCCTACTTCGAGCTCTGGATCGCGGGGCCAGGTCGGTTGCCGGTGCGCGTCGTCTTCGGCTACCGCGACGAGCGCGTGGAAGCGCGCTTGCTGAGGAGGTAACCGTGAAGGGAAACATCACCGTCACCGAACAGGCGCTCGCCTCCATCGTGGGGCTGGCGGCCCACGAGGTCCCGGGCGTCGTGGGCATGAGCCCGGTCGGCCTTCGCGAAGGGCTCTCCCGAATTCTTGGCAAGCAGGAAGCCCGGGAAGGCGTGATCCTCAAGCCCGATCCCGACCAGGGGGGGGCCTACCTCGCCGACCTCTACATTGTGGTGGTCTACGGCGTCAACATCCCGGCGGTGGTGGAGTCGGTCGGCGAGCGGGTCAGCTGGGCGGCCTCGGAGCTCGCCGGAGTCAAGCTCTCGAGGATCACCGTCCACGTCACCGGGATCAGCCGGGGGGAAGCATGAAGCGACTCTCGCCCAGCGAGCTCGCCGAGGCGCTGCGCTACGCCACCGACTGGTTCGCCGTCTACGTTGAGGAGACCAACGCCCTCAATGTCTACCCCGTCCCCGACGGCGACACCGGCACCAACATGCACCTCACCCTACAGTCGGCCCGGCGCGAACTCGACCTGACCGACACCTCGACCATGGCCAGCCTGGCCCGGGCCCTGGCCTACGGCAGCCTGCTCGGCGCCCGGGGCAACTCGGGGGTGATCCTCTCCCAGATCCTGAAGGGCTACGCCGAGGTCCTCAAGAAATACGCCACCCTCACCCACGAAGGGCTGGTGGCGGTCCTCGAGCACGGAGCGAGCACCGCTTACCGGGCGGTGATGAAGCCGGTCGAAGGCACCATCCTCACCGTGGCCCGGGCCGCCGCCGAGGGAGCTCGCCAGGCCTTTGAAGCCGGCATCGATACCGTGGAGGGCGTTTTGGAGGCGGCCCTCAAGCAGGCCCGCGAGGCGCTGGAAAAGACCCCCGAGCTCCTGCCCGTGCTCAAGACCGCCGGCGTGGTCGACGCCGGGGGGATGGGGTACGTGCGGTTCCTCGAGGGGCTCCTCGGCTACGTGGAGAAAAAGCCGCTGCCCGAACCCCCCAAGATCGAGCGCTACGCCCAGGAAGCGTTCGAAGAAGAAGCCTTTGGCTACTGCACCGAGTTCCTGATGGAGGACGTGCAGGTGCCGATCGAGAAGATCCGCGAAGCGGTGTCCCGCTTTGGCGACTCGCTCCTGGTGGTCGGCGCCGAAGGTTTCGTCAAGGGCCACATCCACACCAACGACCCCGACGCCCTCCTCGCCGCGGTGGCCCGGTTCGGCCGCATGCGCCGTACCAAGGTCGAGGACATGAGCGAGCAGCATTCGGAAATCCTGGCCATGGTCGGCGCCGCCGAAGAACCTCCGCCTCCCGTGGGGCTGGTCGCCGTGGCCCCGGGGTGGGGGCTGGCCAAGGCCTTTCGCGCCCTAGGCGCCCGGGTGGTGGCTGGCGGGCAGACGCAAAACCCCAGCGTCGAGGACATTCTGGATGCCATTCGCAGCCAGCCCAACGAGAACATCGTCGTCCTGCCCAACAACAAAAACGTCATCATGGCCGCCCAGCGAGCGGCCGAGATCGCCGAGGATTCGTTCGGGAAAAAAGTCCAGGTGCTCCCCACCAAGACCCTGGGCTCGGGCCTGGCGGCAGCGGTGGTCTTCGACGAAAACGCCGACCTCGAGACGCTGGTGGCCGACATGCAAGCGGCCGCCGAGCGGGCGCGGACGCTCGAGGTCACCCGCGCCAGCAAGGACGCGAGCGTCGAGGGCGTGGGCGAGATCCTCGAGGGCCAGGTCATCGGGCTGCTCGACGGCCAGCTCAAACTCGTCGCCGAAAGCCCCGAAGACGCCCTGGTCCAGCTCCTCAAGCTGGTCTTGATCGGCGAGCACGACTACGAGATCCTGACCCTTTTCAGCAAGAGCACGGTGGACAAAACGGAACTCGAGGGCATCCTCGAGCGCCTCGAAGCCTACTTCCCCGAGCTCGAGATCGAACACCACGGCGGGGGACCCGAGCTCTACGACTTCGTCGCCGTGGTTGAATGAAGGCCGCTTCAGCGTTTCCTCGCCATGGTTTGACCCCGGCCAGGCTAAGATGGGGGCGAAGGAGGTGGGGCAGTTGAAACGCACGCGCCTGCTCCTTGGGCTTTTTTCCCTGGTCGTGCTCGCGGGATGCGGCCTCATTCCCACCACCGAGGCCACGCTGAGCCCCGGCGGCACCGCCAGCGCCAGCAACCTGGCCCCGAATGAATCGATCTATTTTCTGCTCGAGAACGCGAGCGGGCCGGTGACCATCTGGGCCCAGGCCACGAACCCCTCCGGTGCCCAGCTTGAGCTCACGGTACTCAACCGAGACCAGGTGCCGCTGGTGAAATCGGTGGCGCATACCTGGTTCGGCCTCCCCGACCTGGTTTACGCCAGCCAGGGCACCAAGCCGCTGATTATTGTCACGCCCACCACCGGGCCCCGCCTCAACCTCGACGCCTTCCCCGGCGCGACCTACTACCTGCAGGTCACGAACCTGAGCGGCGTCCCCGTCGATATCCAGGTGGGCGCCACGACGCTGACCCCGAACCCCAGCGGGAGCAACAATGACACCATCGCCCCGGGCGCCAGCGTCAGCGGGGCCATCGAGCTCCTCGGCGAGCAGGACAGCTACCTCGTCGGCAACTTCGTCGGCACCCGCTACCTCTACCTGCAGGCGAGCGGCGCCGGCGCGGCCTTCCTGGTGGCCGACGTCTACAGCGCCCAGACCGCCGGCGCGCCCAAGCAGCAAACCCTCTCGGTTGGAGACACCAACTGCGTCCCGGTCACAAACGGCCAGTTCGTCCTCGTCCACACCCGAGGCAATCCCCCCGCCTACGCCGGGTTCGACGAGGACGGCAGCCTTCGCTACACGTTGACGCTCTACCAGGATCAAACGAGCTGCCCTTAAGCCGCCTGGAGCACCTCCACCAGCGCATCGAGGTAGGCCTGGGCCCGGTCCCCGAGGAGGCGCGAAAGTTCCTCGGGATCGGGCCGGTCTTCGGCCAGGGCCACCACCAGGGCGTCGGGAAGGACTTCGGTCACGATCCGACCTTCGGCCCGGGCTTGCTCGATCCGCCAGCGGAGCAACGCCCGGTAGCGGGCCTCGAAGTCGCGGGCGCGGGCCGGACCCTCTTCTGGCGAACGCGCCAGTAAAAGCCAGCCCCCCAAAAAGAGCAGCACCAGCGCCACCCAGGGGGCCACCCCGGCCTCAAAAAGCCCCACCACCCCGCCGACGAGGAGCAAAGCCGCACCCACATAGGCCGCCTCGCTCACGGCGAAGATGCGGGCCACCGCCCAGAGCCCCGCACCGACGCCCCAGAGTTTGAAGGCCTCCATACCAAAGATATCGGCGAAAGCGGCCCCGATGCCCCATCCCAAAAGCGGGGCGCCGCCCCAGAGCAGCGCCGGCCGTCCGGTACGCAAAAACGCCCACACGAGCACCGAACCAAGGACCAGCCCCCAGCCCCAGCCCGGCCAGAGGGGATGGGCCAGGATCAAGTATTCCGTCCCCAGAAGGTAGAGGAAGAGCCCGAGATAGGTTTGCATCAAAAACATGCTCGCCCAAAGCCTCCGCCAAGGCAAGCCCCAACGCCGCAACCCTGGCTTTGGGTATAATGAAAACCGGTGCGAAGGACTTGGCTTACAGTCACACTCCTCGTCGGACTCTTGGCCATGGCCCTCGCCGAGACCCCGCGGGTCCTCATCCTCAAAGCCACCGCGTACACCTCGAGCGTCTGGGAAACCGACCGGACGCCGTGGATTACCGCCACCGGGGCCCGAACCCGGCTTGGCATCATCGCGGTGAGCCGCGACCTCCTGAAGGACACCCTGCCGTATGGCTCCCTGGTCAAGATCGAGGATCTGGGGCGCTGGAAAGACGGGAGCGACGCCGGGCGTTTTGACCCCCTCTTCCAAAACATCCTCTTCGTCGTCGAAGACACCATGAACAAGCGAAAGCGCCAGCAAATCGACATCTGGTTCCCCGACCGGAGCCTGGCGCTCAAGTTCGGCGTGCGGCGGGTCCGCCTCACCGTGGTCCGCTACGGCCGCCCAGGGGCGCAGTGAGCGGGTTTTCGCGTGGGATTTTCCTGGTTCCTGGCACTACGGCACATCTTTTACCGCCGCTGGCAAAGCACCGCCACCGTGCTCGGCGTGGCCGGGGGTGTGGCCGCCATCACCATCGCCCTCTCCCTCACCAACGGCTTCACCGACCAGCTGATCCGGGCAACGCTCAAGGCCACCCCCCACATCGTCCTCGTGGCCTATGACGGCCGCGAGGCGCCTCCCCCAAACGACCCCGAGATCACAGCCAAAACCCCATTTCTCCCGGTGAAGGTCCTGCTCACCCGCAGGGCCGGCGCCGGCAGGAAGGCGGGGATCGATTTCGCCACCTTGATCGGCGTGGGCCAGGGCGCGCCCGCGGTCTACCCCGGGCTCAACCTCGAGGCCCTGGCGCCGGGGAAGGTGATCCTGGGGTCAGCCCTCGCCGCCGCCCTCGGCGCCGTCCCCGGCGACACCCTCTACGCGCTGACCGTGGGCCAGAAGCGACGGTCGCTTTCCCTCGCCGCCCAGTTCGAGACCGGAAACTACGTCATCGACGCCGGCTACGCCTTCATCACCCTCGAGGACGCCCAGGCGCTCCTCGGGGCCGAAGGCACCGTCGCCGGCTGGCACCTCCGGATCAAGGATCCAGCCCGGGCCCGCGAGGTCGCCCGGCGCCTGGTAGAAAAAGGCCCTTACTGGGCGCAAACCTGGCAGGATCTGAACCGAACGCTGCTCGAGCAGCTGGCCCTGCAAAAGCGGGTCATCGGCTTGGTGCTCTCGCTCATCCTGGGCGTCGCCGCCCTTGGCATCGCCAACGTTCTGGCGCTGGTGGTGCGGGAAAAGCGCGCCGACATCGCCCTTTTGCGGGTGCTCGGCGCGAGCAGCCCGCAGGTGTATGCCGCGTTTGCCCTCGAGGGCCTGATCCTGGGCGCGGTGGGGATCATCCTCGGCAACCTGCTCGGCCTTTTGGTCGCCCTCTACCTGCAAAGCCACCCCATCGCCATCCCCGGCGAGCTCTACTTCATCACCGAGCTGCCGGTGGCGCTGGAAGGCCGGGATTTCCTGAACGCGTCCGGCGTGGCCCTGGTCGCCGTACTCCTCGCTTCCGTCTTCCCCCTGCTCAGGCCGCTCCGGCTCAAACCGGCCGAGGCGCTCCGCGACTGACTGCTCCGCCGTGGCTTTCGCCACGGCGGGGGCCACGGTAAAGCGAGGCGAAGCGCTCTGAGCGTGTCGGCGGGCTCAAGACCCGGGGACCCGTCACTTGGCCCCTACAATGGGGGTATGAAAGGTTTGATCCTCGCCGCGGGGCACGGCACGCGGCTGCGACCCCTCACCTACACCCGACCCAAACCGGTCATCCGGGTCGCCGGAAAGCCGATCATCGCCTACGCCGTCGAAAACCTCCTCGAGGCCGGCATCCACGAGATCGGGATCGTGGTCTCCGCCAAAACCGAGGCCCCGGTGAAGGCCGCGCTCAACGGCGAAGACCGGGCCCACTTCAGCTTCATCCGCCAGGATGACCCCCAGGGGCTCGCCCACGCGGTGAAGGTCGCCCGCGAATGGCTCGGCGACGACCCCTTCGTGATGTACCTCGGCGATAACCTCTTCGAAGAAGGAATCCTGGAACCGGTGCGGCAGTTCCAAAAAACGCGACCGGCGGCAGCCATCGCCCTGGTCGAGGTCGAGGACCCGCGGCAGTTCGGGGTGGCCGTGGTCGAGGGGGGGCGGATCGTTCGCCTGGTGGAAAAACCCAAGGACCCGCCCTCCAAACTGGCGGTGGCCGGGGTCTACGTCTTCGGCCCCGAAATCCACGCGGTCATCGCCGGGCTCAGGCCCAGCGCCCGGGGCGAATACGAGATCACCGACGCCATTCAGGGCCTGCTCGATGGGGGACAGACCGTCCTCGGCATCAGCGTCAAGGGCTGGTGGAAGGACACCGGGCGACCGAACGATCTCCTCGAGGCCAACCGCCTCCTCCTCGCCGGGCTCGAAAGCGGCCTTTTCGGGGAGGTCATCCACAGCGAAATCGGCAACGGCGTGCGCATCGAAGCCGGGGCCACGGTCCGCAACGCCCGGGTGCTGGGGCCGGCCCTCATCGCCGCCGGCGCGGTGGTGGAAGACGCCTACGTCGGGCCCTACACCTCGGTCGGCCCCGGGGCCGTGGTCCGCGACGCCGAGGTCGAGGATTCGATCCTCGAGGACGAGGCCTTGGTCGAAGGGGTCCGCCTGCACGGCTCCATCCTGGGCATCGGGGCCAGGGCCATCCGCCATACCGCAAGACCCCAAACCCCAAAGCTCATCCTTGGTGACCTCTCAACCGTCGAACTCCCCTAGTCAACCTAAGCCCGCGGCCGCCCTGTGGCGGCCGCGGGCAACATCCGGTCGCGATCAAAGCTTTTTAAGGTAGGCCATCAGGGCCTCGAAATCCTTGTCGTTCATGAGGATCGGGGGCATCGTCCCCCGGCCGTTCAGCACGATCTCCTTCACCGCCTCGGGCGCGTTCAGGATTGGGTTCTTCGCAAGCGCAGGCCCGCTCCCACCCTCACCCAAGGCCCCGTGGCAGGCAGCGCAGGACTGGGCGTAGATCACCGCGCCCAGGTCCTTGGCTGTCGCCCGCTCCTGGGCCATCTGCATGAGCGAGAGCACCTGATCGCGAAATGTCCCGCCCCGCTTCAGGTACTCGCGCCAGGCCTCGATGGCCCGGTTATAGTCGCCGGTCTTGAAGTAGGCGTTTCCAAGGAAGAGAAGGCCCTCAGGGTCGCTATCCCGCTCGACCACCGCGCTCAGGATCTGGATCGCCTCCTTGGTCTTTCCCGAAACCGAGAGCAAAATCCCGAAACGGCGGTAGGCCTTAATGTTTTTGGGATCGAGCTTGATCACCTTGGAATACCCCTCGGCCGCGCGGTTGAGGTCGCCGCTTTCAAAGGCGAAGTCGGCATACGCCAGCCAGTCCTCGGCGCTCCCGCTTTTTTCCGCCTTGGCGAGCAGCTCCTTGAGCTTTGACGCCTGTTCAAGCGCAAGGCTCTCGGTGACGGTGCTTCCGGGCAAGCGGGGCAAGGTGTAGCGGATCAGCACCGCGCTCACGCCGACGAACGCGACCAATGAGGCCAGGAGGACCCACCTGGGAAACCGCTTGGGCGCCGGCGCCTCGACGTCGGCAACCTGACCCAGCTCGCGCTCGATCCAGGCCATCCGCTTGAGTACCCGGGTTCGCTCAGGGCCCTGGAGCGACTTCGCCTCCTCTTTGAGGGCCGAAAGCTCGGCGCGCAGCTCGTCCGGGCGTGGGTTTTTGGGAAAGGGCATGGCCTCGCCCCTTAAGGGGCGGAAGACGAAATAAAGGCCGAGCACGAAGGCCAGCCCCACGATGAGGCCTGCAAGAATCATTCTTCCTCCAAGCGACGCTCGATTTCCTCAAGCGTTTTGTCGTCTATGCCCAGCAACGCCTCCCGCCGGCGGGCCTCAACGAGGTAGCGCCAAAGCGCCAGGGCGATGACCAACACCCCGAGCGCGGGCGCAAACCAAAGCAACCAGTTCACCCCCTTCTTCGGCGGGGCGTACAGGATCCACTCGCCATAGCGGGCCACGAAGTAATCGAGAATTTCTTGTTCGCTCTTCCCCGCCGCCAGCATCTCGGCGATCTGGCGCCGGGACTCCTGGCTGATGGCGGCGTTCGACTCGGCGATGCTCTCCCCCTGACACACCGGGCAGCGGAGCTTGCCCGCGATCTCGAACACCCGTGGCGAGAGGTCCGGCGGCGGTTCGTTTCCTGGCAGCGGCTGCGCCAGCGCCAGCGCGCTGAAGAGTAGGAGCACCAACCACCTCATCGCATCACCTCCAAGAGGCGCTTTTCCAGCTCTTCCGCGCTGATCGCTCCAGCGAAGCGGGAGCGGATGATGCCCTTGGCGTCGATGAAGAAGGACTCGGGGACGCCGTAGGTCCCGTAATCGATGCCCACCTGGCCGCGGGGGTCGAAGACCTGCGGGTAGGTGATGCCGAAGAGGTTGATGAACTCAAGGGCCTTGTCCTCCTGGTCCTGGGTGTCAACGCCGATGAAGAGCACCTTCCCCTGGAACTTCTCCCAGGCGGCCTGGAGAATCGGGGCTTCCTCGTAACACGCTGGGTAGCACCAGCTGGCCCAGAAGTTCACCAGGATCGGTTGGCCGATATGGTCGGAAAAGCGGAAGCGCTCGCCCCACTGCTCGCGGTAAGGGGGCAAAACCGGCAGTTCGAAGTCCGGGGCAGGCTTATTGATCAACACCGACTTGAGCTCGCCAGGGTCGCGTTGCAAGCCCCACCAAAAGAGCACCCCCAGCACGGCAACGATCCCAAAGTAGAGCCATCGCCTCACGTCACCACCCCCACTTCGGCTTCTTTCGGTTTCGGAAGTCCACCGGGGAGAACGATCATCAGCACCCCGACCAAGGTGATCACCCCCGCCACCCAGAGCCAGAAGACCATCGGGGTTATGACCAGGCGGATCGTCGCCCACTCCCCGTTTTGCCGGTCAAAGGCCTGGAGGATGAGGTAGTAATCCTTAAAGAGGGTGTAGCGAACCGAGGGCCCGGCGAGTGGCGTGCGCGAGGTGGGGTAGTAGCGCAGCTGTGGCCGGGCCACGCCGACGCCATCGACCTCGACCGGGGCTTCCACGGCGAAGCGGTAGCGCTGGTCATAGGCCTTGAGGTCCAAAAGCTTCACCGGCACCCCGGCGATCGTGGCCTGCTCGCCTACCCGCAGCGTCTTTTGCGCATCCACCCGGTAGGCCTGCGAAAAGGCGATGGCCAGCGCCGCGAGCACCACCCCCAAATGCACCATCAACCCGCCGGCACTGCGACGGGAATGCTGTAGGTAGGCGGCAAAAGCGCTGCCCCAGCCCTCGCTCTTTTTTCGCCACACCGCCACCCGGCGGGCGACCTGGTAATACAGGGCGACAACGTTGTAGGCAAAAAGCCCAACCGTCAGCGACACACCGAAGGTCCAGCCGATCACGAGGCCGGCGAGCGTCCCCGCCGCGAGGACGGCGAGCATCACCACCAGCGCCCGGCGGCTGTAATCGTCGAGGCGGCCCCAAGGGAGCAAGGGTCCAGCCCCCATCAACAGCAACATCACCACCGCAAGCGGCGCAAACGAGAAGTTAAAGAAGGGGGCGCCAACCGAGACCTGGTCGCCGCTCACCGCCTCGACCACCAGCGGGAAGAGGGTCCCGAGCACGACGACGAAGGCCATGGTGGCAAACACCACCGACGAGCCGAGGAGCAGCCCCTCGCGCGAGACCAGGCCCATCGAACCCACATCCCGGATCTCGCTGCCCACCCGGGCCAAGAGTCCAAAGCCCACAGCGAGCACGAGGAGCAAGAATCCGAGGAAGGTCGGCCCCACCGCGCCTTCCGAGAACGCGTGCACCGACTGGATGACCCCCGAGCGGGTCAGGAAGGTGCCGAGAATGGTGGCAGCGAAGGCCAGGGTGATGTAGGCGAAGTTCCAGGTCTTGAGAAATCCGCGCCGTTCCTGGACCAGCGCGGTGTGGACGAAGGCGGTGGCCAAAAGCCAGGGGATGAACGAGGCGTTCTCAACCGGGTCCCAGGCCCAGTACCCGCCCCAGCCGAGCACCTCGTAACTCCACCAGCCACCGGCCAGAATAGCCGCGGTCAGGAACCCCCACGCGGTCAGCGTCCACCAGCGGGTCGTCGCCACCCAAGTCTGGTAGCGGCGCGAGATCATGGCCGCAACCGCGTAGGCAAAGGGCACGCTCATCCCCACAAAGCCGAGGTACATCAGGACCGGGTGCACGGCCATCATCCAGTGGTTCTGCAAGAGGGGGTTGGGGCCGGGGCCGTCGGCCGGCGGGTTCGGCACCGGCAGGAAGGGGTTGGTGATGAAAAGGAGCACCACGAAGAAGAAGGTCTGGATCAGAAAGAGGGTGCCGAGCACCGCAGGCGACATCCAGTAGTCGCGGAGTTTCCGGGAGGCCAGGTAGGTGAAGAGCGACTGGAACAAGGCCCAAAGCAGGATCGAGCCTTGCAAGGCAGCCCAGAGGGTGGCGAACTTGACCCAGGTCGGGCTCTTGGTCGAGTGGTTCATCGCGGTGTAGATGATGGAGAAGTCGTCGGTCAAAAGCGCCCACTCCAGCGCCCCGAAGGCGACCAGGGTCGCGACGAAGGCCAGCGCTGCCGCCCGCCGCCCGGCAACGATGTAACGCGCGTCCTTGGCCCACCAAGCCCCGATGGCGAGCCCGAGGCCAATGACGGTGAAAAGGAAGGCGAAAACGAGCGACCAGTTGCCCAGAAATCCCGGTGTCATTTGGCCTCCTCGATCAGGCGGCGAACGTCCTCAGGGGTATAGCCCTCTTTTGGCGCCTGGTAGGTTTCCGAGTGCTTCACCAGGAGGTTATCGCCGTAAAAGGTCTCTCCCTGGAACTTGCCCTCGACCACCACGCCCTGATTCTCCTTAAACAACGCCGGCGGCGTACCGCGGTGGAACACCGGAACCTCGGCGAGCCCATCGGTGATCACGAAACGCAACTCGAGGGTGTTCGGGTCGTAGCGGACCGACCCCGGCTTGACCAGCCCGCCGAGCCGGATACGCTTGCCCGCGTACTTGCCTTCGTTGGCTTTGTACTCGCTGGGGGTGATGAAGTAGACGAGGTTCTTCCCGAGCCCGCCCCAAACGAGGTAGCCGATGGCGCCGAGGATGATCAGAAACCCGACGAAGTATTTCCACCTCATTGCTGCCTCCGATAGCGGCCCAGCAGAAAGATCAAATAGCCGAAGAGAAACGCGTAGGTGGCCAGGTAGACCACCCAGACGAAGATGGCGTTACCCACTTTGCTCCTCCTCCCTGGCCCCCATTTCGGCCAGCATGCCCTTCAGGCGCAAAAACCCGAGGTAGATCAGGGTAAATGCGAGCAAATTCACAAGAAGCGCCGTTACCATCTCCGGGGCCATGTTGACGCGACGGTTGATGATGTCGATACTCGCCGTCTGGTGTATTGAGCGCCACCAGTAGACCGACATGTAGGTGATGGGGATGTTGATCACACCCAGGATGGCCACGCCCGCCGCCGCCTTGGCACGCATCTCGGGGTCCTCGATCGCCTGGCGGAGGAGAAAGTAGGCGGCGTAGATCGCCACCATGACCGCGACCGAGGTGAGCCGCGGCTCCCAGACCCAGTAGACCCCCCAGGTCGGGCGCGCCCACATCATGCCCCCGAGCACCATGAGCAGCGAGAGCCAGAGTCCGATTTCGGCGCTGGCGGCGCTGAGGCGGTCAAAGCGCGGGTCCTCGCGCACCAGGTAGAGCAGGGCGTAAACACCGGCGACGATGAACGCCAAATACCCGGTCCAGGCGGCGGCAACGTGGAGGTAGAGGATACGGACGAGGTAGCCCTGCTGCACGTCGGGCGGCGCCTTGAGGGCAAAGAAGAGCCCCGCGGCGAGTGTCAAAAAGCCTACCCATAACAACCCCTGTGTGAAGGGGTCCAGGCGTTGCTTTGCTCGCTGAGGTTCCATGTGGTTTCAGCCTAGCATGGCGCCATGAAAAGAGTATTTAGCCCTCGATCACAAACGGGAACAGGAGGCTGCAGGCGGTGAGGTAGATGAGGTCGAAAGCGGCCAGAAACTTCCACCAACTCGCCACCTCGGCCATGGCCGCCCCCTCGGCCAGCCCCACCGTCGCTCGCACCGCGGCCAGAATGACCGGCACCACCACGGTGAAGACCAGGATCGGCAGCACGAGCTGGGCGGTCGAGAGCCGCACCACGATCCCGGCGTAGAAGGTGGCCACCGCAGCGTAGCCAGTGGCCCCCAGGATCAGGGTGAGGAAAAGACCGGGGGCCCGATCGAGGGGGAGGTAGAACATCCCCGCGACCATGAAGAGCAGTACCAGCGCCACCAGGAGAAGAAGAACCCAGAGGAAGAGAAACTTGCCCCAATAAATCCATTCCCGGCTCCCCGGCGTGAGGAGCAGATCGTCCAGGGTGCCGTTTTCAACCTCGACCGCCCACACCCGGCCGGCGAGCAAGCTGCCCGCGAAGGCCAGGGCCACCCAGAGCACCCCGGGTGCGGCGCGTCGCAGGTCGTTCTCGTCGGGGCCGAGGGCAAAACCGAGGATGAGGAGCACCACGCCGAGAAAAAAGAGCGCCGAGAGCAACCCCGAACGCCCCCGGAACTCGATCCTCAGATCGCGCAACGCCAGCACCAGGATCCGCTTCACGGTCGCATCACCACCTCGCGATCCGCGACCGCACGGGCAAACTCACGGTCGTGGGTCGCCAGCAACACCGCCCCGCCCCGCTTGACCTCGTCGATGAGGGCAAGGAGCATCTCCCGCCCCTCGGCATCGAGCGCGGTCTCCGGCTCGTCGAGCAAGAGGACCTTTGGTTTCAGGAGGCGAACCCGGGCCATGGCCAACCGCTTCTTCATGCCGCTGGAATAGGCCGACACCGGCTTACCCGGCGTCAACCCCACCGCGCGCATCGCTGCCTCGATCTCACCGTCCAGAACCGGCCTACCCATGAGCAAAAGGCTGCTCTCGAGGTTTTCCTCGCCGCTCAAATGGCGGTAAAAAGCCGGCGGGTTGGCGAGGTACAAAAGCTCACCCCGCTCGGCATCGATCCGGCGGGCGGGTTTTCCAAAAAGCCGCACCGTCCCCTTTTGCGGCCGGGTCAGCGTGGCCGCCACCCGCAAGAGGGTCGTCTTCCCCACCCCGTTGGGCCCGAGCAGCGCCACGACCTCGCCGGCCTCCACCATAAGCGAAATATCCCTCAGGACCCACTCCCTGCCGTAGCGCTTCCAAACGTTCTCGAGCTCGATCAAGGCCGTCCTCTCATCAGTAGGCGAACTGGAGGCTCCAGATGGCCAGGCGTTCGCTGAGCCAGCTCCAGGTCCCGCTCACCATCAAGATCCCCACCACAATCATAAAGACGCCCGAGGCGTACTCCACGTACTTGGTGAGCCGCGCGTTCTTTCGGATAAAGGCAACCGCGCGATCGGCAAAGAGTGCGATGACCAAAAAGGGCACGGCCATCCCCGCGGTGTAGGCGACCATGTATTTGAGGCCCGCCGTCCCCCCTTCGTTGAAGACCATGGTCAGGATCACGCTCAAGACCGGCCCGATGCACGGAGTCCAGCCGAGCGCCAACACGAACCCCAGCCCGAAGGCCCCGAGCGGCCTCGAGGGATCCCCTTGGTAACTGGCGACGGCATTGCTGCCCATCCCGTGCAGGGAAAAGGGCATCTTCACCCCCAGCATGTACAGGCCAAAGACGATGAAGAGGACGCCGCCCACCTGGACCAGCGGTCCTTTGTAAGCATAGAGCAACGAGCCGAGCAAGGTCGCCGGCAGGCCGAAGACCAGCACGAAGACCACTGAAAACCCCAGTACGAAGAAGATGGCGTTCAAAAACGGCCGCCCCTTGTCGCCGGAGAGGTAGAGCAGGTAGGTGGGCACCAGGGGAAGGACACAGGGGAGCAAGAACGAGGCCATGCCACCTACGAAGGCCGCCAGAAGGGTGAGGTCGGAGGCGCTCATAAGGCGATTCTAAGCGGCCATACCCCTTGCCGTTTTGAGGAAACAATTAGAAAAGTGCCCCACGCCCGACCATCGAGCACGCCGCCTGACCACGGCCCAGACATGGGTTTCAGTCGGCTTCTCCCAAAAAGGCGTAGATCTCGTCGAGCGCCTCATACAGCCGCTTCACAAAGGCCTCCCCCTGATCCACCCAGGGGTGATGGCCGGCCCCGTCAAGAACCACCAGCTCGCCGCCGGTGAGGTCAGCCACCACCTCGGCCTGCTCGGGATAGCTGGTGCCGTCTTCCCGGCCGACGATCACCCAGGGCCGGACCGGGTGCTCGAGCAGGTAGGGGCTGTAATCAAAGGCCCAGAGACCATTGAACGAAAGCATGCGCATCATCGTCTCGTCGGCGACGAGCAAGGCCCCGTCCTGAACCCACTCGTGTTCCATCCGGCCGTGCGAG
Source organism: Vulcanithermus mediatlanticus (assembly GCF_055385885.1). Classification (NCBI taxonomy): domain Bacteria; kingdom Thermotogati; phylum Deinococcota; class Deinococci; order Thermales; family Thermaceae; genus Vulcanithermus; species Vulcanithermus mediatlanticus. The sequence goes on from NZ_AP042385.1 coordinate 594,922, forward strand.
GTCGGGAACATCAAGCGATCGAAGATCTGCTTGCTGGGGACGGTCTCAAAAAGGCTTCGCGCCGCCTCGGCCGGGTCTTCCGGGGGATCGCCGGGCATGGCGGCACGCCAGAGCCTGGTCACCAGCCAGGGGAAGTGCACCCAGGGCCCGATCAAGACCAGCCCGGCGGTAAACGCCGGGAAGCGCCGGGCGTATTCCAGGGCCAACAGCGCCCCGAATCCCTGGGCAATGGGGGTCCAGCGTTCGATGCAAAGTGCCTGGCGCAGGTGCTCCATGTCGTCGACTAAAGCGTCGATGGTAAAGAGACGGGGATCCTCGGGGAGCCGGGGGCTACGCCCGGAACCGCGCTGGTCAAAGTAAATGGTGCGATAGTCCCCGAGCTCCTCACCCAAGAAGGCGCGGAAGGCGTGGCTCGAACCGCCCGGACCCCCGTGGACGGTGACCAGGACCGGCGCGTCCTTTGGACCGACGTCCTCAACGTACAGCTCGGCTTCACCGACGCCTACGAGATGGATCTCCTCCCGCATCCTTCCTCCTCCAACAGGTAGACCCGGGCGCCCAAGGGACGCACTCTTTCCAGGAAGTCCTCGTCAACGGCCACCACGAAAAGGGCATGCCCCTCGTCGCTCGAAAGGAGCTGGTAGGGGTGCGGACAGGCCCTGGCCAGTTCGCGCAAGCGCTCCGCCTCGCCTTCCAACCACACGGCCTTCAAGGTTCGCTCCTGTCTCCGTACAGCTTAGCAGATAGCAAGATTTGCGTGGACTCCTCGAGGACGGTCAAGCGCGCGTAGGCCTGGAACAGGTCATCCCCCCGGGCAAACGCCCCGTGCCCGCGCAGGATCACCACCGGTGCCTGGAGAAGGCCTTCAGCCAAGGCCTCGGCCGCCTCGGGGCTTGCGGAAACGGATCTGGGCGCGAGCACCGGCACTTCCCCCAGGAAGGTTCGGCCCTCAAGATCCACTGGCCGAATCACGCGTTCGAAAAAGGAAAGTGCCACTGCGGTGCGGGGATGGGCGTGGACCAAAGCCCGGGCGTCGGTCCGGGCATAGACCGCGCGGTGGAGTATCAGCTCGATCGAGGCCCCCCGGTCGAGTTCGGCATCCGGCGCCATCGGCACCCAGATCACATCCTCGGCGCGCAAACGGTTCTTGCGCACCCCGCTGCGGGTGATCCAAAGACCGTCGCCATCGCGAACAGAGAAGTTGCCCGCCGTGGCGCTGATCAGCTGCTGGGCGAAAAGGTCGGCCCCAACCTCGGCAAAACTCTTCAGCAGCGTTGCATCCGGGCGTTTTCGGTCCACGACCCCTCCCGGGGGTCCGGCCACCGCCTGGGGCGGGGCCGGACGGTTCAGGCATTAAAGGCTCGGACGGTCCTCGGGCCGGATGCCGGGCTCGATCGCGGCCTCCGTCTGCCGACGCGCTTCCTGCAAACGGGCCAGCGTGCGGTTGTCGACGATCTGGGTAAAGCGCACGTGGTCGTTGCCGGTGCCGGCCGGGATCAGCTTGCCGAGGATCACGTTCTCCTTGAGGCCGATGAGCTCGTCGACCTTGCCCTGAATGCTGGCCTCGGTCAGCACGTGGGTGGTGTGCTGGAAGCTGGCGGCGCTGAGCCAGGAGCGGGTGGAGAGCGCGCTCTTGGTCACGCCCATGAGCACGTGGCGCCACGAAGCCGGCATCTTGCCCTCGGCCACGAGCTGGTCGTTGATCTTCTCGACGTCCCAGCGCTCCAGCACCTGGCCCTCGAGCAGGCGGGAATCGCCGGGATCGGTGATCTCGACGTACTTCAGCATCTGGCGCACCACGATCTCGATGTGCTTGTCGTTGAGTTTCACGCCCTGGGAACGGTACACGCGCTGGATCTCGTTCACCAGGTAGCGTTGCACCGCCTCCGGCCCCTGGGCCTCGAGGAGCTGGTGGGGGTCGACGGCGCCGCGGGTCAGCGGGGTGCCGGCCTCGACGTACTGGCCGTCGCGGACCGCCAAGCGGGTGGCCTTGTCCACCTTGTATTCCTTGCGGAAACCGTCGCCCTCGACCACAATGACCAGCTTGTCCTCGCCTTCCTCGAGGCTCACCGTCCCGTCGATCTCGGAGATGACCGCCTTTTGCTTCGGCTTCCTGGCCTCGAACAGCTCGATCACCCGGGGCAAGCCGAGGGTGATGTCCACCCCGGCCACGCCACCGGTGTGGAAGGTCCGCATGGTGAGCTGGGTACCGGGCTCGCCGATCGACTCCGCCGCCACCACGCCCACCGACTCGCCAATGGAGACCGGGCGCACCATCGAGAGGTCCATGCCGTAGCACTTCTGGCACACGCCGTAGTGGGTGCGGCAGGTGAGCGGCGAGTACACCGGGACCTCCTCGATCTCACCCTTTTTCGCCGCGGCCACGATGCGGCGGACGTCGTCGTGGTAGAGCAGGTGTCCTTCCTCGAAGACCTTGCCGTCGGCTTCGAAGGTCCGGGCCACGGTGCGGCCGTAGAGAGCCTGCTCGATGTCGCCCACGTTGCGCAGCTTGGGCTCGCCGCTGACCTCGTCGCGGATGAAGAGGGGAATGTCGATGTAGTCGGTGGTGCCGCAGTCGGGCTCGCGGACGATCACCTCGTGGGCCACGTCGACGAGCTTGCGGGTCAGGTAACCCGAGTCCGCGGTCCGGAGGGCGGTGTCGGCCCCGCCCTTTCGGGCGCCGTGGGTGGAGATGAAGTACTCCAAGACCGTGAGCCCCTCGCGGAAGTTCGCCCGTACCGGGACCTCGATGGCCTCACCGGAGGGCTTGGCCATCAGCCCCCGCATCCCGGCGAGCTGGCGGATCTGGGTCGGGTTACCGCGAGCACCGGACTGGGCCATGATGTAGAGCGGGTTGAAGGGGTAGTTCTCCTCGAAGTTCTTAAAGAGGGCCTCGGTCACCTTGTCGACGGTCTCGGTCCACACGTCGATGATCTGTTTGCGCCGCTCATCAAAGGTGACGAAGCCTTTCTTGTAGGCCCACTCGATGCGGTCCACCGCTTCGTCGGCGCGGTCGAGGAGTGCCTGTTTCTCCTCGGGGATGATCGCGTCGTCGATGCCGATGGTGATCCCGGAAACGGTGGAGAAGTAAAACCCGACCTGCATCAGGGTATCGAGCAGCCGCGCGGTCTTCTCGATCCCGAGCTGGACGTAGGCGTTGTAGACGAGCTCTTTCAGCGAGTTCTTCTCCTGCGGGCGATCGAAATCCAAAAGCCCCTCGGGCAGCTCGCCCCCGGCCTCGGCCACCGCCTCCTTGACGATGCGGTAAAAGAGCGCCCGGCCCGGGCTGGTGCCCCGGAGCTTGCCGTCGATACGGATCTGCACCAGATCCTGGAGGTCGATGAGGCGCTGTTCCACCGCGAGCAAGGCCTCGTCGAGGTTGGCGAAGCGGTACTTCAGCTGCCCGACCGTGGTCTCCTCGCCGGCGACCTTGATCGGGGCGTTGAGGGCCACCTCGCCGCGTTCATAGGCCTCGATGGCCGCCTGGCGGGTTTCGAACTCGCGGCCCGCGCCCTTCTTTTCACGCCGGATCTGGGTGATGTAGAAGAGCCCCAGGATGATGTCCCGGCTGGGCTTGGCCACCGGCTCCCCGGAGGCCGGCGAGAGCAGGTTGTGGGAGGAGAGCATCTGGATGCGGCTCTCCGACTGGGCCGCCAGCGAGAGCGGGACGTGCACCGCCATCTGGTCGCCGTCGAAGTCGGCGTTGAAGGCCTCGCACACCAGGGGGTGGAGCTGGATCGAGTTCCCCTCGACCAAGACCGGGTGGAAGGCCTGGACACCCAGCCGGTGCAAGGTGGGGGCGCGGTTGAGGAGCACGACCTTACCGTGGATGACCTCCTCGAGGGCGTCCCACACCTCGTCCTTGATGTCGCGGGAGCGCTCGAGCATGCGCCGGGCGGCCTTGATGTTGGCGGCGATGCCCTTTTCCTCCATGCGCTTTAAGAGGTAGGGCTTAAAAAGCTCGAGCGCCATCTGCTTGGGCAACCCGGCCTGGTGGAGCTTGAGCTGAGGCCCGACCACGATCACCGAGCGCCCCGAGTAATCGACGCGCTTGCCCAAGAGGTTTTGCCGGAACCGCCCCTGCTTCCCGGAAAGAATGTCGGTGAGTGAGCGGAGGGCGCGGTCGGAACCCGGGTTGGTGACCGGGCTGCCCCGCCGGCCGTTATCCAGCAGGGCGTCCACCGCCTCCTGCAGCATCCGCTTTTCGTTGCGGATGATCATCTCCGGCGCCCCTTGCGCGAGCAGCTTTTTGAGACGGTTGTTGCGGTTAATTAAGCGACGGTAGAGGTCGTTGAGGTCGCTGGTGGCAAAGCGACCGCCGTCCACCTGCACCATGGGCCGGAGGTCAGGGGGCAAGACCGGGACCACCTCGAGGACCATCCACTCCGGCTTGTTGCCCGAGTCCTTAAAGGCGCGGATGACTTCAAGGCGCTTCCTGGCTTTGGCCCTTTTCGCCCGCGAGGGGCTTTTCATCTCGGCCTCGAGCTCGGCCTCCAAAGCGTCGAGGTCGAGCTCGGAAAGGAGCACCTTGATCGCCTCGGCGCCCATGCGGGCGTCGATGTCGTAGGACTCGATGACCCGGATCACCTGCCGCACCAGGTCGACCTCGACCCGGCCGTAGATCTCGCTCTTGACCGCCCCGCCATCGGCCAGCGCGTCGCCCGGGGCGACCCGGTCACCGGTGGTCACCAGGACGTCATCCTCAAACGGGTAGACCCGGGCCTTCATCACCACGATCGAGGCCGGCTGGCGGAGGTGGACGATACCCTCGGCCTCGGCGTGGATCTCCTCTTCGGGCTCGATGGCGCCGACGATCTTCTCGCCCTTTTCGACCCGGGCCCCCTCGGAGACCATCACGTGCATGTGGGGGTCGACGTCGTAGGCCACCTCGCGGCGCCACTCCACGGTCATCGAGAGGTAGATTGCCTCCCCCTCTTCGTCGGCCTCGAGCTCCTTGACCTCGACCCGGCGCGGCAATCTGAGCTCGCCCTCGGCCCGGGCCAGGGTCTGGCCAGCCTCGACGAGCTCGCCCTCGCCGACCTCCAAAGTGGCCCCCTCGGGGATCAGGTAGACCGCGGCCACTTCGTCGGACTCGGGGTCCTTGATCCGGACCAGGGCGCCGCCCTCGAGGTCGACCACCTCAACCACGCCGCCCTCTTCGGCCTTCACTTCCAGCTGGCCCTCGAGCTCGGCCAGAACCTCGCCGCCCCGGTAGGCCTCGGCCTCGACCCAGCTCTCTCGGGGCAGGACCAGGTGCGCCCGGTCGCGTTCGAGGTACTCGACCAACACCTGCCGGGGAAAGCGGTAAAAGGCCACGCCGTCGATGCGCGACTTGATGCCGGGCGCGAGCTCCTGACCCTTGGTGACGTAGGCCCCGTCCTTGATCAGGGCGTCGCTGCCTTTGGGCAGGGCGTACGTCTCCTGGCGCCCGAACTTGAGCTCGCGGTATTCCTCGTCGGAAAGGAGCTGGCCGCGTTTCACGGGCTCACCGTCGAGCATCGCCCCCCGAGGGGAGATCACGATGTATTTCGCGAAATAGAGCACCTGCTCGAGCTCGCTGGCGCTCAAATCCAAAAGCGTACCCACCTTGCTGGGAACGTCCTTGACGTACCAGATGTGGGTCGCCGGGGTGGCGAGCTCGATGTGGCCCATGCGGTAGCGACGCACCACCGACCGGGTCACCTCGACCCCGCAGCGCTCGCAGACCTTGCCCTCGAAGCGCTGGCGCTTATACTTGCCACAAGCGCACTCGTAGTCCTTGACGGGGCCAAAGATGCGTTCGTCGAAGAGACCGTCGCGCTCGGGCTTGAGCGTTCGGTAGTTGATGGTCTCGGGCTTTTCGACCTCGCCGTAAGACCAGCTCCGGATCTTCTCCGGGCTGGCCAGCGCTATCCTGACCTTTTTGACTTCTCTCTTCATGCTTTCCCCTTACGAACGCTTCGAAGCAAGCCCCTCGAAGATGTCGATCGGCTTGCCGTTCTCGTCCAGGGTTTCGATGTCGAGCCCGAGGGCCTCGAGCTCTTTGACCAGCACCCGGAAGGACTCGGGAACGCTCGGGGTGGGGATGTCGACCCCCTTGACGATGGCCTCGTAGGCGGCGTTGCGCCCCTCGATATCGTCCGACTTGACGGTGAGCATCTCCTGGAGCGTGTGGGCGGCGCCGTAGGCCTCCAGCGCCCAGACCTCCATCTCACCGAGTCGCTGCCCGCCGAACTGGGCCTTACCGCCGAGCGGCTGCTGGGTGATGAGCGAGTAGGGGCCGGTGGAACGCGCGTGCATCTTGTCCTCGACCATGTGGTAGAGCTTCATGATATACATCAACCCCACCACGATCGGCCCCTCGATCGGCTCGCCGGTGCGCCCGTCGTAGAGCACCATCTTCCCCTGGCGGAAGAGTTCTTTGAGCTGCTCGCGGGGCTCGGCGTTCGCATCGACGATTCGCAGCTTGGCGACGCGCTCCAAAACCTCCCGTTCACGCTTGTCGATCCCCTGCCCGAGGCGCTCGCGCTCGGCCCAGCGGACCTCGAAGGCCTGGTCGAGCAGATCCTTGATCTCCTCCTCCTTGGCGCCGTCGAAGATCGGGGTCACGAAGCGGATCTTCAGCTCCCGGGCGGCAAGCCCGAGGTGGGTCTCCAGGATCTGTCCCAGGTTCATTCGGCTGGGCACGCCGAGGGGGTTGAGCACCACGTCAACCGGGGTGCCGTCGGGCAGGTGGGGCATGTCCTCGGGGGGCAGAATCTTGCTCACCACGCCCTTGTTCCCGTGGCGGTTTGCAAACTTGTCGCCCACCTGGATCTTGCGCTTTTGCACCACGTAGACCCGGACCATCTCGATGACGCCGGGCTTCAGCTCCACGCCCCGGTCGCCCCGGCGGAGGCGGACCGTACGCAGCACGATCCCGCCTTCACCGGGCGGCACGCGCAGACTGGTGTCCTTCACGTCCCGGGCTTTTTCCCCGAAAATCGAGCGCAAGAGCCGCTCTTCAGGGCTCGGCTCGGTCTCACCCTTGAAGCTGGTGCGGCCCACCAGGATGTCGCCCGGCTTGACCTCAGCACCCACGCGCACGATGCCATCTTCGTCGAGGTCTCGGAGCGCGGCCTCGGAGAGGTTGGGGATGTCGCGGGTAATCTTTTCCGGACCGAGCTTGGTCTGGCGGGCCTCGATCTCGTAGCGCTCGATGTGGATCGAGGTGAAGTAGTCTCGGCGCACCAAATCTTCGCTGATAATGATCGCGTCCTCGAAGTTGTAGCCGTCAAAGGGCATGATGGCCACGAGCACGTTCTGCCCGAGCGCCAACCGCCCCTGGTCGGAAGCCGGTCCGTCGGCGAGGAGGTCGCCCTTCTTGACCTTTTGACCCACGCGTACCCGCGGACGCTGATCGAGGGTGGTGCCCTGGTTTGAGCGAACGAAACGGCGGAGCTCGTAGATCTTGACGTTGCCGTTTTCGGCCTCAACCTCGATCCGCTCGCCGTCGACATAGCGCACCACGCCATCGATCTCTGAATAGACGCCGGTGAGCGAGTCACGGACCACCCGGTCCTCGATACCGGTGCAGACCACCGGGGCCTTGGCGCCAATCAGCGGCACCGCCTGGGCCTGCATGTTCGAACCCATAAGGGCCCGGTTGGCGTCGTCGTGCTCGAGGAAGGGGATGAGGTTGGTGTTGACGGAGAAGACCTGCTTGGGGCTGACGTCCATGAACTCGACGTCCTCGGGTCGAACGATGACCGGATCGCCGCGGCGGCGGGCCACCACGCGCTCGGTGCTGATGCGACCGTCGTCGGCCACCGGGGTGTTGGCCTGGGCGATGGTGTACTTATCCTCCTCGTCGGCGGTCATGTAAACGACGTCCTTGGGATCGGAGCTCACCACGCCGTTTCTGACCCGCCGGTACGGGGTCATGATGAACCCGAGCTCGTTGACCCGCCCATACGCCGCGAGCGAGTTGATGAGGCCGATGTTGGCGCCTTCCGGCGTCTCGATGGGGCAGATACGGCCGTAGTGGGTCCGGTGGACGTCGCGGACGTCGAAGCCCGCCCGCTCGCGGGTCAACCCGCCCGGGCCCAGGGCCGAAATCCGCCGCTTGTGGCGGAGCTCGGAAAGGGGGTTGGTCTGGTCTTTGAATTGCGACAGCTGGCTCCGGCCGAAAAACTCCCGGATGGCGGCGGCCAGGGGCCGGTTGTTGACCAGTTTGGAAGGGGTCGCGGTCTCGGGGCTGCCCAGGATCATCCGCTCGCGCACGCCCCGGGCCATGCGCCCGAGCCCAACCCGGAACTGATCGGAGAGCAGCTCGCCCACGGTCCGCACCCGCCGGTTGCCCAGGTGGTCGATGTCGTCGGGCTCATAGTCGGGAAGCCCCGCCGCCAGCCCCAGCAGATACTGCAGCGTGGGCAGGAGCGCCTGGTCTTTAAACGCCCCGTCCTCGAACACCAAAAGGGTGCGCGTGGCCATCTTGACGCCGAGCTTTTTCTCCACCTTGTGCCGGCCCGGCTCGCCGAGGTCGTAGCGCCGGGGGTCGGCGAGGAGCGAGTGGAGATAACCGATGGCCTTGTCGCGCTTGGGGGGATCGCCGGGACGGAGGATGGTAAAGAGTTTTAAAAGCGCCTTCTCTTGCGGTAGGGAAAGGATCTCTTCGTCGAAAAGCCCCTTGGCCACATCACCAAACGGTCGCATGGCCCGCTTGAGGCTCTTTTCGTCGTGACCCAGGACCCGGAGCAGCAACACCACGGGAAACTTGCGCTTGTTGACCCGCATGATCACGGCGCCGGCGTTGTCGAACTCGAGGTCAATCCAGGGCCCGCGTTTGGGCAGGGGGATGATCGAGGCCACGAAACGACCGGGCCGGGTCTCATCCGGGGTAAAATACGCGCCCGGGGAGCGGTGAATCTGGCTCACCACCACCCGCTCGGCGCCGTTGATGATGAAGGACCCGTCGGCGATCATCAGGGGGATGTCCCCCAGGAAGACCTCGTCCTCCTTGATCAGCCCGGTGTCCTTGTGGATAAGCTGGAGCTTGGCATAGAGCGGCGCCTGGTAGGTCAAGTCCTTCTCGCGGCACTCCTCGGGCTGGAACGGCGGGTCGGCCAGACGGTATTCAAGGAAGTCGAGGACCATTCCCCCCTCTTCGATGGGGAAGACTTCCTTAAAGGCCGCCTGAATCCCGACGTCCTCGCGCTCCGAAGGCGGCACGTCTTTTTGCAAGGCCTTTTGAAAAGAATCGACTTGAATCTGGACCAGCGGTGGAAGGGGGATAACCTCGCGAATCCTTCCAAACCGTTTCTCTTTTTCCATGGTCACCTCTAGGGAAGGGCGGGGGCCGGGCCTTGGGCCCGGTGACCCCCTTCAAACGCACACCCGGTGGGACGGCAGTGGCATCGCCTGCCGAAGCGCTACTTCAGCTCGACCTCGGCCCCCAGGGACTCGAGCTTCTTCTTGATTTCCTCGGCCTCGTCCTTGCTCACGCCCTCTTTCACCACGCCGCCCTTTTCGACGAGCTCCTTGGCCTCCTTCAGGCCCAGGCCGGTGAGGGCGCGCACCTCCTTGATGACCTGGAGCTTCTGGCCACCGGGCGACTTCAGCACCACGTCGAACTCGGTCTTCTCCTCGGCGGCGGCCTCGGCGGCGCCAGCGCCGGGCACAGCGGCCACCGCGACCGGGGCCGCGGCCTCGACGCCCCACTCCTCCTTGATGCGGTCGATCAGCGCTTTGAGCTCCAAAACCGTCGCCTGGTTCAGCTGTTCCATGATCGCGTCAACATCCAGAGCCATCCTCAAACCTCCTTTAGGCGGCTTCCTCGAGCTTCTTCACCTGCGCCTCGAAAAGCCCCACGAGCTCACGCTGCGCGCCGCCAAGTACGCCCGCGAGCTCCGTCAAGGGCGCGCTCAACACGCCGACGAGTTCGGCGCGGAGTTCCTGCATGCCGGGCAGCTTGCTGAGGGCTTCGACCTCCTCGGCGCTCAGCAAGCGACCGTTCAACAGCCCGGCCTTGACCTGGGGCACCTCTTTGCCCACTTCCTCGGCGAACTTGATCAGGATCTTGGCCGCGGCCACGGGATCCTCGAAGAAGACCAGCGCCGACGGCCCTTTGAGATAGGGCTCGATGCTGGCCTGACCGAGCTCGGCCATGGCAATGCGGATCAGGGTGTTCTTGGCCACGAAAAGCCGTGCGCCGCTCTCCCTGAGCCGGCGCCGGAGCTCGTGATCCTCGCCGGCCGAAAGCCCCTGATAGTTCACGAGGAAGAACGAACCCTGGCTGGCCTCGAGGGCCCCTTTGATCTCGCCAAGAAGACGTACGTTCCTTGGATTGGGCACGCCTTCCTTCCTCTCTGGGGTGGGGGCACCCCCAAGGCTGGTCACCTTCGAAACGCTTCCCCCCTCAAAGCGCCTCGGCGGGATCTTTAAGGCTCACGCCCCCCGCTGTCTTCAGCGGCTTGGCGCGGAACACGTCCGCACCGGGGTGCCAAATACGGAGTGTATCGGGGCATGGGGGGTAAGGACTGTGATGCAAATCACCTTACCCCCCGCGGATTTCAAGGATAGCGGACCCGGAGCGAGGGCCCCATGGTGGTGGTGAGGTGGACGCTCCGAATGTAGGTGCCCTTGGCCCCTTCGGGCTTGGCGGCCTCGACCGCCTTGATGAAGGCCTTCAGGTTCTCGGCGATCTTCTCGGGCTCGAAGCTCGCCTTGCCAATGGGCGCGTGGACCACGCCGGTCTTATCGTTTCGGAACTCGATACGGCCGGCCTTGATCTCCTTGATGATCTCGCCGATGTTCATGCCCACCGTGCCCGCCTTGGGGTTCGGCAAAAGGCCGCGGGGGCCGAGCACGCGACCGAGCTCCTTACCCACGAGGCCCATCACGTCCGGCGTCGCCACCACCGCGTCGAAATCGAGCCAGCCTTCCTTGATCTTCTTGACCAGCTCCTCCGAGCCAACGTAGTCCGCCCCCGCCTCCTCGGCTTCCTTGAGCTTCTCGCCCCGGGCGATGGCCACCACCCGCACCTGACGCCCGGTGCCGTGGGGAAGCGACACCGTGGAGCGAACGGTCTGATCCGACTTGCGCGGGTCGATGCCCAGCTTCACATGGACCTCGACCGTCTCGTCGAACTTCGCGCTCGCCAGGAGCTTGACCAGCTGGGCGGCCTCCTCCAGGTCATAGACCTTTTTGGTATCGACCTTCTCCAGGAGGCTCTTGTAGCGCTTGCCACGCTTAGGCATCGGGGATCCCCTCCACTTCCACGCCCATGGAGCGGGCCGAACCGGCGATCATCCTGGCGGCGGCCTCCAGAGAGGAGGCGTTCAAGTCTTTCATCTTCATTTCCGCAATCTTGAGGCAGTCCTCCCAGGTGATCTTGCCCACCTTCTGGCGCCCGGCCTCGCCCGAGCCCTTCTCAATCCCCGCCGCCTTGCGGATGAGGTACGAGGCGGGGGGCGTCTTGGTGACGAAGGTGAACGAGCGGTCGGCGTAAATGGTGATCTCCACCGGGACGATGGCGTCGCCCATGTTCGCCGTCGCCGCGTTGAACGCCTTGACGAACTCCATGATGTTGGCGCCGTGCTGACCCAGCGCCGGACCGACCGGCGGGGCCGGGGTGGCCTTGCCCGCCGGGAGCTGCAGCTTCACAAAACCTACGACCTTCTTCGCCATTTTTCTCCTCCCAGCTCCCCCGAACTTCGGGGTTCAAACGCTGCGGGCCGTCGCTCCCACCACCGGGGGCAGGTGCGCGCCCTTAAGACCTCACAACCTGAGAAAAATCGAGCTCGACCGGGGTCTCGCGACCGAAGATCGAGACCAAAACCTTGACTTTGTTGCGCTCGGGGTGGATCTCGCTGACCACACCGGTGAAGTCGGCGAAGGGGCCGCTCACCACCCGAACCACGTCGCCTTCCTTGAAGGTGACCTCGGGCTTGGGCCCTTTCTTCTCGCCAGCCACACCGCTGACCTCGAGGATTCGCCGGACCTCCTCGAGGGTCAGGGGAACCGGCCGGTACTTCCCGCGCTCGTCGGTGGTTCCCACCACGCCGGTCACGCCAGGCGTGTTGCGCACCACCTCCCACGCCTCACCCGGCTCCTCCGGGTTCTCGCCGAGATCCATCTGGACGAACACGTATCCGGGGAAGAGCTTGCGCCGAACGATCTCTTTCTTGCCGCCCTCCCGGTGCTCGACGATCTCTTCAGTCGGAATGAGCACCTGGAAGATGCGATCTTCCATCCCCAAGGCCTTGGCCCGCTTTTCGATGTTGGCCTTGACCTTATCCTCGTATCCGACGTAGGTATGAACCGCGTACCACTCGATGCTCATCGCAACCAGCCGATGATCAGGCCGATCAGCCATCCAAAGACGAGGTCGTAGAGCCAGAGGATGATCATCATAAAGAGCGTGAAGAGCAGGACGGCTTCGGTGGCCTGAACGGTTTCATCTCTGCTCGGCCAGGTGGCCCTGGCGAGCTCGGCGCGCGCTTCCCGGAAGTACGCCACGATCCGCGCCAGCATCTCAAACCTTCACTTCGCGGTGCACGGTGTGCTTCCGGCACCAGGGGCAGTACTTCTTCAGCTCGAGCTTGGTGGGCGTGTTGCGCCGATTCTTCTCCGTGGTGTAGTTCCGACGCTTGCACTCGGTGCACTCAAGCTGGATCTTGATCCGGACGTCGCTGGCCATCGCCTCCCCTTTTTACCGAAAACAAAGAAGGGGGCTGGGGCGAGCCCAGCCCCACCCACGCTTACTCCAAGATCTTGGTGACGACGCCAGCCCCAACGGTGCGGCCGCCCTCGCGAATGGCAAAGCGCAACCCCTCCTCAAGCGCAATCGGCTTGATCAGCTCCACCGTGAAGCTCACGTTGTCACCAGGCATCACCATCTCAACACCCTCGGGCAAGGTCACCACACCCGTCACATCCGTCGTCCGAAAGTAAAACTGCGGACGGTACCCCGTGAAAAACCCCGTGTGGCGACCCCCCTCCTCCTTCTTCAAGATGTACACCTGCGCCTCAAACTTGGTGTGCGGCGTAATGCTCCCAGGCTTCGCCAAAACCTGGCCCCGCTCAACCTCGTCCCGGGCAATGCCCCGAAGCAGCGCCCCAATGTTGTCACCCGCAATCGCTTCCTTCAAAACCTTCCGGTGCATCTCAAGCCCGGTCACCACCGTCTTCTGCGTGGGCCGCAAACCAACGATCTCAACCTCCTCGCCAACCGTCAGCTTCCCGCGCTCCACACGACCCGTGGCAACCGTCCCGCGACCAGTGATCGTAAACACGTCCTCCACCGGCATCAAAAATGGCTTGTCAATGTCCCGCTCAGGCTCGGGAATGTACTCGTCCAAAGCGTCCAAAAGCTCCCAAATCTTGTCAACCCACTCGTTCTCGCCACGCTTGGTGTTCGGGTTCTCGTGCAACGCCTCCAACGCCTTCAGCGCCGAACCCCGAATCACCGGCACATCGTCCCCAGGAAACTCGTACTGGTTCAAAAGGTCCCGCACTTCCATCTCGACGAGCTCCAAAAGCTCCTCGTCGTCCACCATGTCAATCTTGTTCATGAACACCACAATGTACGGAACCCCAACCTGACGCGCCAAAAGAATGTGCTCACGGGTCTGCGGCATCGGACCGTCAGCCGCCGAAACCACAAGAATCGCCCCGTCCATCTGCGCCGCACCCGTGATCATGTTCTTCACATAGTCCGCGTGCCCCGGACAGTCCACGTGGCTGTAGTGCCTTTTTGCCGTCTCGTACTCCACGTGCGCCGTGTTGATCGTAATCCCGCGAGCCTTCTCCTCCGGCGCCTTGTCAATCTGGTCGTAGTCCGCAATCTCAACGTTCGGGTTCTCCGCCGCCGCCGCAAACGTGATCGCAGCCGTAAGCGTCGTCTTCCCGTGGTCAACGTGCCCAATCGTCCCTACGTTCACGTGCGGCTTCGTGCGCTGAAATTCCTCCTTGGCCATCTCTTTCCTCCTTGCAGGGTAAGCCCGCCCGCGCGCTGCGGGCGTGGCCTTCCCGAAGTCACTTTGGAGCTCGCGGCCGGACTTGAACCGGCGACCTCTCCCTTACCAAGGGAGTGCTCTACCTGCTGAGCTACGCGAGCCCGTGGAGCGGGAGACGGGACTCGAACCCGCGACCCTCGGCTTGGGAAGCCGATGCTCTACCAACTGAGCTACTCCCGCACGTGGTGGGCAGGGTGGGACTCGAACCCACGAAGGCATCGCCAACGGTTTTACAGACCGCCCCCTTTGCCGCTCGGGACACCTGCCCACGTTCTCTGGAGCCACCCAGGGGAATCGAACCCCCAACCGCCCGATTACAAGTCGGGTGCTCTTCCTGTTGAGCTAGGGTGGCACCCTGCGCGCTGGCGGGGGAGTTGGACCCCCGTCCGGCTTCCAAGCCTAGCACACAAAAAAAATGAATGTCAAGCGAGGTTGAGCCCTTCTTTATCGAACTTTTTCCCGCTCGCTCCCCCGGCGCCCCCAGGCATCGAGCCGCTCCTTCCGGAACCTCAGCGCCCGGGGGGTGACTTCCAAAAGCTCATCAGAGGCCAGGTAGGCGAGGGCCTCTTCAAGGGCAAATCGCCTGGGGGGAACGAGGTGGACGTTCTCGTCGGACCCCGCCGCCCGCATGTTGGTCAGTTTCTTGTTCTTGCATACGTTGATCCCGAGATCGCCCGGCCGCACGTGCTCGCCCACCACCATGCCCGGATAGACCTCGTCCCCGGGCACGATAAAAAAGCGAACCCGTTCCTGAAGCTTGCCGATGGCGTAGGCAAAGGCGCGCCCGCCCTCAACGGCGACGGCGCTGCCGCTGCGGCGGCGCTGGGCAGGGCCCAGGTAGGGGCCGTACTCGAGGAAACTCTGGTGCATCACGCCCTCCCCACCGGTCAGGGTCAGGAACTCACCGCGGAAACCAAAGAGACGCCGGGCCGGGACCGAGTATTCGATCCGAACCCACTCGCCCTCGGGGCGCAGGTCCAAAAGCGTCCCTTTTCGCGTGCCCAGGGCCTCGACCACCGCGCCCACCCTGTCCTTCGGCACCTGGAGGATGAGCTGTTCGTAGGGCTCAAGCCGCACCCCGTCCACCGTTTTATCCAGGATCTGCGGTGGCCCCACCACGAATTCGTAACCGTCGCGGCGCATGTTCTCAAGCAGCACCGCCAGGTGCATCTCACCCCGCCCCAAAAGCTCGAAAGCATCGGCGGCCAGCGGCCGAACCTGCAGGGCCACGTTGGTCTCGAGCTCCCGCTCCAGCCGGGCCCAAAGCTGCCGCGAGGTTACGTAGCGCCCTTCGCGGCCGGCGAAAGGGCCGGTGTTGGGGAAGAGAGTCACGGCCACGGTCGGCGCGTCGACCTCGAGGCGGGGGAGCGCTTCCGGCGCATCGCGGTCGGCGATCGTATCCCCGATGGCCACCTCTTCCATGCCCGCCAGGGCCACGATGTCGCCCGGCACCACCGCCTCGGTCTCGATCCGGCCCAGGCCGTGGTGGGTGTAAAGGGCGAGGATTTTCTGCTCGCGGACGCCGTCGCCGCCCACGATGGCAACGGTTTGCCCTTTTTGGGCCCGTCCCCGCACCACCTTGCCGATGGCGATCCGGCCCAGGTAGTCGGAGCGATCGAGGTTGGCCACGCGCAGCAGGAAGGGCCCCTCGCTGGCCTTTGGGGGCGGGATGTGCTCGACCAGGGCTTCAAAAAGCGGTGCCATGTCGCGCGGCGTTTCGCCCTCGCGCCAGACCTTGCCCTCGCGGCCAATGGCGTAGAGGTAAGGGAAGTCGAGCTGCGCCTCGCTGGCCCCGAGCTCGACCATCAGATCGAAGGTCTCGCTGAGCACCTCGTCGGGCCTCGCCCCCTCGCGATCGACCTTATTCATGACCACCACGGGACGGAGATCGGCCTCGAGCGCCTTCCTCAAGACGAATCGGGTCTGCGGCATCGGACCCTCCACGGCGTCGACGAGCAGGAGCACACCGTCCACCATCGAGAGCGCCCGCTCGACCTCGCCGCCGAAATCGGCGTGGCCGGGGGTGTCCACGATGTTGATCTTGACCCCCTGCCAGATGACCGCCGTGTTCTTGGCCAAGATGGTGATGCCCCGTTCGCGTTCGAGATCCTCGGTGTCGAGCATGCGCTCGGCTTCCTGCCCCCGCGAAAGCGCTTGGGCGGCTTTCAACATGGCATCGACCAGCGTGGTCTTGCCGTGATCCACGTGGGCGATGATGGCAACGTTTCGCAAGTCCATAAACGCTCCACTCTACCCCATCCCCGGGACAAAAGCCAGCGTGCCGCCGGCGCTTGTGCGATTTGACCCAAACCCGACCCGTCTTCAGGAATAAATTCCATTTTTGGAAGGAGGGACCGATGAAGCGAACGTGGAAACGAGCCACCCTGCTCCTTTTGCTCCTCGGCACGTTGGCGATGGCGCAAACGCCCTCGGTGGATTACGAGACCGAGCGCTACCGAGCGGAATACGTGGTGAACGCCGACGGCACCTACACCGCGATCATCGAAGAGGAAGACCGCCCCCTCACCCGGGCCGGAATCGACGCCGTGGGCCAGGCGTCGATGTCGTATTCCGAGTCGCTGCAATCGCTCGAGGTCCTCGAGGCCTACACCCTCAAAAAGGACGGCACCAAGGTGCCGGTGCTCAAAGACAAGATCTTCGTCCAGTCGCCGCCCGAGACCCAGGACGCCCCCACCTTCTCCGACAATAAGGTGGTGAAGGTGGTCTTCCCCCAGCTGGAGGTCGGCGACCTGGTCCACGTGAAATGGAAACTGGTTCAGAAAAAGCCCTACTTCCCCGGCGAGTTCTACACCACCGACATCGAGCCGGTGGACGCGGTGGTCAAACGCGCCGAGATCGTGGTGGACTACCCGAGCTCGATGCGCCTTAACTGGAAGGCCCGCGGCGACTACCAGGTGCGCGAGTCCACCCAGGGCGACCGCAAGCGCATCGTGGCCACCTTCTCGCGGGAAACCCCGGAGGCCCTCGAGCCCGGCATGGTCGACCCCGCAGAGGTGAGCCCCGCCCTCACCGTGACCAGCTTCGAGCGCTGGGAAGCGATCGGCGCCGCCTACTGGGCGCGGGCCAAGGATAAGGCCCGGGTCACCGATGAAATCAAGAAGCTCGCCGACGAGATCACCGGCCAGAGCCAGGGCCTCGAGGCGGCGAAAAAGCTTTACGACTGGGAGGTCAAGAACATCCGCTACGTGGCCCTCGAGCTCGGCATCGGCGGCTACGTGCCCCAATCCGCCGCCCAGGTGCTTTCCCAGCGCTACGCCGACTGCAAGGGCTACGTGACCCTGCTCGAGGCCCTGCTCAAGGCCAAGGGGATCCGCTCCGAACCCGTGCTCATCAATTTCAGCGAGAACTTCGGCCGCCTCCCGGCCCCAACCCCCGAGCAGTTCAACCACCTCATCCTCTACCTCCCGGACTACGGGGTCTACCTCGACCCCACCACCCAGTACGCCCCCTTCGGCGTCCTGCCCCTCGGCGACCTCTCCAAGCCGGTGGTCATCGCCGGCGAAAACCCCCGCTTCACCCAAACCCCAAGCGGTGATCCCAAACGCGATCGCTACACCGAAGCCCAGACCCTCACCCTCACCGCCGACGGTACCTTGAAGGGCAGCGCCGACATCGAAACCCACGGCTATGCCGACGCCCAGTGGCGGATCATCTTCTCAAGCGTCCCCAAGGTCGCCTACCCGCAGGTGGTCCAGTCGCTCCTGAGCCGCTTTGGCGAAGGTGGCAGCGGTGACCTCTCCACCACGCCGCTCCACGACCTCGACACCCCCTTCAAGGTCCACGCCGAGTGGCAAAGCCCGGGGGCAACCTCACCCGGCGACACCCTGACCCTCAGCCGCTTCCCGGTGGGCCTTTCCCTTTTGCCCCTCGACCAGCTGCGAACCTACGCGGCGCCGGAGCGCCGGCGCTTCCCGGTCTCGGTCGGGGCCTTCAGCGCCGAATACCAAAAGCGCCTCGCCTACCCCGAAGGCTACAAACCCACCCTCCTGCCCAAAGACCTTACCTTCAAAAACCAAGCCGGCAGCTTCAGCGCCAGCTACCGCGACGAGGGCAACGTCCTGGTCGCCACCATCCGGATCGTCTTCGATCGGGATGTTTACGCGCCCGAGGACTACCCGGCGCTCAAAGCGCTCATCCAGACCGCAGTCGGAAACGTCTCGCAACCGATTGTCTTCGAAAAGACCCGGTAAAAAGCTCCGGCGAACTTTGTAACCGCGGCGGCAGGGGCGTCTTCCCCTGCCGCCTACAATGAAGACGATGTTCCGCTACCGGGGGCCCGAACCCAGAGGCGACCAGCCCAAAGCCATCGACGAGCTCCTTGCCGGGCTTTCCGACGGCGAGCGCTTCCTGACCCTGCTCGGCGCCACCGGCACCGGCAAGACCGTCACCATGGCCAAGGTCATCGAGGGCGCGGGCCGCCCGGCGCTGGTGCTGGCGCCCAACAAAGTGCTCGCGGCGCAGCTCGCGGCCGAGTTCCGGGAACTCTTCCCGGACAACGCGGTCGAATACTTCATCAGCTACTACGACTACTACCAGCCCGAAGCCTATGTCCCCGGCCGCGACCTCTACATCGAAAAGGACGCCTCGATCAACCCGGAAATCGAGCGGCTCCGCCACTCGACCACCCGCAGCCTCCTCACCCGTCGCGACGTCATCGTGGTGGCCTCGGTGAGTGCGATCTACGGACTCGGCAACCCGGAGGATTACCGCCGTTTGAACCTCATCGTCAACGTGGGCGACCGGTGGCCGCGGGAAGCTCTGATCTCGCGCATGATCGAGCTTTTTTACGAGCGCAACGACGTGGCCCTGGAACCGGGCCGCTTCCGGGTCAAAGGTGAGGTCATCGAGGTCTGGCCCGCCTACGACACCGAGCCGGTTCGGGTCGAGCTGTGGGGCGACGAGGTGGACCGCATCAGCGTCGTCCACCCCGTGAGCGGTGAAACCCAAAAAACCCTGCCCGGGTTCGTGCTCTACCCCGCGAGCCACTACGCCACGCCCGAGGAACGGCTCGCACCGGCGATCGCCGCCATCGAGGCCGAGCTCAAAGAACGGCTCGCCGAACTCGAGGCCGAGGGCAAGCATCTCGAGGCCCAGCGTCTCAAGGAGCGGACCCTTTATGACCTCGAAATGCTACGGCTCACCGGGACCTGCAAGGGCATCGAGAACTACGCCCGTCACCTTTCGGGAAGGGCCCCCGGCGAGCCCCCTTACACCCTGCTCGACTACTTCCCCGACGACTTCATCACCTTCATCGACGAATCCCACGTGGCCGTGCCCCAGATCCAGGGGATGTTCGCCGGCGATCGCTCGCGTAAAGAGACCCTGGTGGCCTATGGCTTTCGGCTCCCGAGCGCGCTCGACAACCGACCGCTCACCTTCGAGGAGTTCCTGGAAAAAACCGGGCAGATGATCTTCGTCTCGGCCACCCCCGGCCCCTTCGAACTTTCGGTCAGCGGGCGCGTGGTCGAGCAGATCATTCGCCCGACCGGCCTGCTCGATCCCAAGGTCACGATCAAACCCAGCAAGGGCCAGATCGAAGACCTCATGGCCGCGGTCAAAGAGCGGGCAAAGCGAGGCGAGCGGGTCCTGGTCACCGTGCTGACAAAGAAGATGGCCGAAGACCTCACCGACTTCCTGATCGAACACGGTCTGCGGGCCCGTTACCTGCACCACGAGCTCGACGCCTTTGAACGCCAGGCCATCCTCCGGGACCTCCGGCTCGGCCACTTCGACGTGCTGGTGGGGATCAATTTGCTCCGGGAAGGGCTCGACCTGCCCGAAGTCAGTCTGGTGGCCATCCTCGAGGCCGACAAGACCGGGTTCCTCCGTAGCGAGCGTTCCCTGATCCAGACCATCGGCCGCGCGGCCCGGAACGTGCGGGGCGAGGTTTTCCTCTACGCCGACACCGTGAGCGAAGCGATGCGCAAGGCAGTCGATGAGACCAACCGCCGCCGGGCCATTCAGGAAGCCTACAACCAAAAGCACGGCATCACGCCGAAGACGGTGGAAAAATCGGTCCGCCCCCTGGTCAAACCGGAGGATTACGCCGAAGCGGAGATCGAGATCCCGAGCGCCGACCCGGAAGCGCTCAAGGCCGAGATCGCCGAGCTCGAGCTCGCGATGTGGGAGGCGAGCGAGGCCCTCGACTTCGAACGCGCGGCCGAGATCCGGGACCAGATCCGAGCCATCGAGGCCAGGCTCAAGGGCATCCACCTGCCCCAGGCCACCGGCCCCCGGGCCAAACGCGGCCCGAAGCATTCCCGCCGCTAGAGCACGAGCAGGACGGGGTGCTCGAGGCGGTGGGCGACCCGGGCCAGAAAACGCCCCGGGTCTTCCGAAACCTCACCGGTCAGGAGCAAAAGCCCCTGCTGCTCAGAGGTTTCAGGCAGGGCGAGGGCCAAAGCCGGCGCGGCGGGAAGGGGCAGGGGGGAATCGGCCTGGTACACCAAAAGCCCTTCGGCCTCGCTCTCCGCATCCTCCCAGGCCTCGAGGAAATCGACGAGCCCCGGTGCGGGCAGCACCGAAAGCCCACGAAAACCCGTCCCGTCGAAGACGCCTTTCACCGCATCCAGCGGCAACGCGAGCTCTTGCAGGGCCGCGGTCGCCGCCCGGAAGAGCAACGCCCCCAGGGGCACCGGTCGACCGAGCTCCGCCTGGAGGACTTCCCGGGCTTCGATCAGCCGCGAAAGGGGAACCGACTGGGCCCAAAACCGAAGCGGCACCGGCGAGGGCGCCCCCGCGCCGGCCACCCCAAGCGGCGCCGCTTCGGGCTCGGGCGTACCGGGAACGGCGCCGGCTTCCGCAGGAACCGCCTCGCCGCCTTCTTCACCCAGGACCAGAGGCGCGGTCTCATCCTCGGGCGGCGGCAACGAGTCCATGACCGGCGGCGCTTCTTCGTCCGGCTCGCCGGTCTTGAGGGCCTCGCCCGCCTCGAGCTCAAGCGCATCGGCGACGGACTCGGCCGGCACTTCCTCCGCCGTCGCCGCCTCGCGAGGCTCGCTTTCGGTCTCCAGGTCCCACTCGTCGATCGCCAGATCGAGCTCAAAGGCCTCGCCGGGATCCTTCTCCGCGAGATCCCCGGGGATGAGGTCGTCGAGGGCGACGCCCTCGCGCTCAAGGGCCGAGCGGGCGGCCTCGAGGTCAGCCTCGCCCTCCGGCGGCGGCGGCTCGCCGGGCGGCGGGCCCTCGAGGGTCACCTCCCCGGACATGACCTTGGCCAGGTAGTTGAGGATGTCCCGCTCGGTCACCGTTCCATCGGGCCCACTGCCCACGATCTGGCGCCAATCGATCCCGTTCTCCTCAGCCAAGCGCCGGGCCAGCGGTGTAATTTTCGGCTCGCTCATTGGATCCATCATAGCCTAAGACCGCCCGCCACGAGCGGAAAAAGCCGCCGGTGACGGACGGTAAGGCGCGAGTATGCTACTGGCCTTCCTGCGAAGGCAGACGGCCACCCTCCGCCCAAACGATGAGCGGCCTGAGCAAGAGCGGCGAGAGCAGCGTGGTCACCACGACCATGAAGATCACCACCGCGAACTGGTCCTCGCCGATCGCCCCGGCGGAAAGGCCGATGGCGGCGACGATCAAGCCCACCTCGCCCCGGGGAATCATACCCACCCCAACCACCGCGGCGCTCCTCAGCCCCTGGGTGAGGGCCGGAATCATGGTGACCAGCTTCCCGAGAATGGCGATCACACTCACAATTGCTCCCGCCACCAACACATCCCCGCCACCGAGCGCCTTGAGGTCGAGCATGATCCCCATGAAGGCGAAGAAGATCGGGGCCAAAAAGCCCTCGAGGGCGTGGATCGGCGCCTCGATCCCGAGATCCTCGGCCACCTCGGCCAGGACCATCCCGCCCAGGAAAGCCCCGACGATGGGGGCCAGGCCGATGGCACCCGCCAGGGCGGCCATGCCCAAGGCGAAGATCACCGCCGTCCCGTAGGCCGACTGGAAGGGCAGCCGATCGAGCGGCAACCGACGCACGAGCGGCACCGCGGCCATGGCCGCGCCCACAAAGATCACCGAGATCACCACCAGGCGGATCGTCGGCCCCGCCTCCACCGCCCCGGTCTGGGCAATGCCGGAGACGATGGCCAGGATGATGAGGCCGAGCACGTCGTCAATCACCGCCGCCCCGAGAATGATCCGGCTATAAGGCCGCGAGAGTACGCCGAGCTCCTGGAGCACTCTGGCGGTGATCCCCACGCTGGTGGCGACCAGGGCGGCCCCGAAAAAGAGCGAGGCCACCTGCTCGTGGCCGGAAAAAACGCTGAAATAGTAGCCGCCGATAAAAGGAAGGATCACCCCGGTCACCGCGACCAAAAAAGCTTCCTTCCCCACGGCCAAAACGTCTTTGAGCCGTGTTTCGAGGCCGACCATGAACAAGAGGAAGATCGCACCCAGTTCGGCGATGAACTCAAACGTCGGCCCTTCGTGCACCAGACCCAGCACCGAGGGGCCGATGATCACCCCCGCCACCAGCTCTCCGATCACCGCCGGCTGGCCGAAGCGCCGGAAGAGCCATCCCACGAACTGGACCGCGACGACCAGGACGAAGATCTGAAAAAGAAGCTCGGCCACGCTCGGTCCCGCTTGCTCCATCAGCGACCCTCCAGGAACAGACGCATGAAATCGCTCCGGGTCAGGATACCGACCACCCGGCGGTTCTCATCGACCACAGGGAGCCGCCGGAAGTCGTTTTCCACCAAGGCCTTGAGCGCCTTCCAAAGGCCGTCCTCAGGGCTCAGGACCAGCGCCGGCTCGCGCATGACCGCCGAGACCGGCGTCTCGGTATAGCGGCGGAAGATCTCGGCGTAGTCCCCGGCGTCGATCCAGTCATCGAAGAGTTTCAGGGCCTCGACGTCGGAATGGGGCACCATCGCCGGGTGAGGCAGGAGGTCGTCGACCTCGATCACCCCGGCGATCATCCCCTGGCCGTCGACCACGGGCAGCCCTCCGAATCGGTTTTTGAGCATCACTTCGGCGGCCTTGGCTATGGATTCATCTTTATTCACCGCCAAAGGATCTTTCGTCATCAATTCGGAAACGCGCATGCCAATATGCTGACACTTCCCGCAGGCAATTACCACCCGCCTCCAGGGCAAAAGATCTTCCGGCGGCGGAAGGCCGCCGGAAGCGAACGGACCCTTCGCTACTCGCCTTCGTAGGTGATGCGGTAGATAACCCCGGCGAAATCATCCGAAACCAGCAGCGAGCCGTCCGGGAGCTCCTTGATGTCCACCGGGCGCCCCCAGGCGCTGCCGCGCACCAGCCAGCCCGAAGCGAAGACTTCCTGGGAAACGGGGTCGCCCGCCTCGTCGAAGCGTACGAAGACGATGTCGTAGCCAACCGGCACCGTTCGGTTCCAGGAGCCGTGGCGCGCGACGAAGGCCCCGTTCCGGTAGGGCTCGGGGAACATCTCGCCGCGGTAAAAATGGATCCCCAAAGGCGCACTGTGGGCCTGGAAGTCCATCACCGCGGGGGTGATCGGCCGGGGGGGCTTTTTCCCTTCGAAACCGGGCGTCGGCGTCGAACCCCCCGCCGTGGGAACATAGGGGAAGCCGAAATAAAGCCCGGGCCGGTCGGCGCGGATCAGCGTATCGGGGGGCACATCGTCCCCAAGGCCGTCGGCGCCGTTGTTGGTCGCGTAGAAGACGCCCGTCTTGGGGTGCCAGTCCATCCCCACGATGTTGCGCTGGCCACTCAGGAACACCTCCATGTTGTTGCCGTCGGGATCCATCCGGATCACGGTGCCCTCGAGGCCCTCGGGCATGCAGATGTTACAGGGCGCGCCCACGGCCACGTACACCTTGCCATCGGGACCCACGGCGATGTAACGCCATCCGTGGGGGTATTTATTGGGCAGCCGGTCGAAGATGACTTCCGGGGGGAACTGGCGCACGATGTCGAATTCGGGGGCGAAGAAGCGGATCACCCGGTGCTGTTCGGCCACGTACAGAACGCCGTCCTTAAACGCCACGCCGTTGGGAACGTTGAGCCCCTCGGCAATGGCATAGACCTCGTCGGCCACCCCGTCCTTGTTGCGATCGACGGCGGCGTAGACCTTGTCGTAGCGCGTGCCCACGAACACCACGCCCATCGGCCTGCCCACGGCCAGCGACCTGGCATTCGGCACCTGAGCAAAGAGCGTGATCTTAAAACCGGGCGGCAGCTTGATCTTGGCCAGGTTCGCGTGGTTAAACGGAACCGGAGGTGGAGCTTTTCGCGGCGAGGGCGCCTGCCCCAAAACCGGGAGAGCGGCCAAGGCGAAAGCCGCCCCCACCCGCAGTAGAGTTCTCAATCCCTGCCTGCGCCACATGCGTATCCCTCCCTCTCCTTCTGTATTTTTTCTTTTAGGGTTGAAATTATACGCGCATCCAGAAGCGTCCTGTGTGCCGCGCGCCACCATCGCCCCCGGCCTCAGGCACCCCGATCCCATAAACTGGGGGCAGCTGGAGGCAGGGTCCATGCCGGAGGTCAATGAATCCATCCTGGTGGTTAAAGTCGGGGGCTCGCTGGGAAGCCAGGAAGCCATCATCCCCGAGCTCGCGGCCTGGGAAGGGCATCTGGTCGTCGTCCACGGTGGGGGGCCGCAGATCGGCGCCTTTCTTCGCGAACTGGGGAAAGAAACGGTGTTCGTCGACGGCCAGCGGCTCACTCCACCGGACCAGATCGACGCGGTCGAGATGGTGCTGACCCGAATTGGCAAAATCCTGGCCCACGCCCTCAGCGAAAAAGGCCGGCCCAGCCTCGGCCTGTCGGGGCGGGACGCCGGGTTGCTCCTCGCCGAGCCCCAGCAAGGGCTGGGGCGCGTCGGGCGGGTGCGCGCGGTGAACACGCGCCTCCTTCGCTCGCTCCTCGAGGCCGGCCACACGCCAGTGATCAGCCCCTTGGGCATTGACCGCGACGGCGTGCTCAACATCAACGCTGATCTGGCGGCGGCGGCAGTCGCCGGCGCGTTGGGGTCCCCCATCGTCTTCCTGACCGACGTCCCGGGCGTACTGGCGAGACCTGGCGACCCGGAAAGCCACCTTCGCCACCTGGACAAAGCCGAAGCCCTCGCCCTGATCGAAAAGGGTGTGATCGCCGGCGGCATGATCCCCAAGGTTCAAGCCGCGATCGCGGCCCTGGATGCGGGAACCCCCTGGGCGACGATCACCAAGGGCGAGGCGGGAGCGATTCGCGGGGCCTGGCATGGCCAGGCGGGAACCCGATTCGAGGCCACCCCTTCGCCACGGGTATAATGCCCCATGGCGCCTCTGGCGCAGGAGGTCGGTATGAACTTCCGCACGATAACCGTGCTCACCGTCTTAACGCTGCTTGCGCTTTTTGCCGGCATCAACTGGCCGGCGTTCACCCAGCCCACAAAGCTCAATTTGCTCTTTACCCAAACCGAGACCCCGCTGGGCACGGTCATGCTCGGGGTGGTCGCGGTTCTCACCGTGCTCTATGTCCTCTTCACCCTCGGCATCGAGGCCGCCGCGCTCACCGAAGTTCGTCGCTACGCCCGGGATCTCCACCAGGCCCGCAAGCTGCTCGAAAAGGAAGAGGAATCCCGCTTCGTCAACCTCAAGGCCTACCTCGAGGCCGAACTCGCCGAACTCCGCGAAGAGCTCCAGGCGATTCAGGACCAGCTCCAAAAGCGGACCCAAGAGCTCAAGGCCGCCCTCCAGGACGAAAGCGGAAGTCTTTCGACCCAGATCGACTCCCTCAAGGTGCAGCACAAGGAAATTTTGCAGCGCATCGATCGCCTCTCAGCCCTGGCCAAAGAGACCCCGGCCGAGGATGGAGGCGAGGGTTTTCCCCCCGTTGACCAAGGCTAACCCACGCGCTTAAGAAGTGGATCCCGGAATCGATGAACGAAGAGAGCCTCGCGTTTTTTACCGTTTTATGGGCCGTCGGGCTCGGGGTTTTCGCCCAGCTGGTGGCCCACCGTTTCCGGCTGCCGTCGCTCGTCCTGCTCCTCGGTTTCGGCGTGATCTTCGGCCCCGACATCCTCGGGCTCATGCATCCCGACGCCCTGCGCTACGGGCTGCCCCTTTTGGTCAAGCTCGCGGTGGCCATCGTCCTCTTTGAGGGCGCCTTGAGCCTCAGGCTCGCCGAACTCAAAAACTCGCTCTACGAAGTACGGCGCCTCATCACCGTAGGCGCTGGTCTCACCTGGATCGGAGCCAGCGCCGCGGGCGTGCTGGTCGGGGGGCTCGAACTGCCGGTCGCCCTGCTCTTCGGGGCCCTGGTCACGGTCACCGGCCCCACCGTGGTCCAGCCTCTCCTCAAACGACTGCCGATCGGTCGGCCGCTCAAGACCATCCTCGAGGGCGAGGCCATCCTCATCGACCCCATCGGGGCGATTTTGGCGGTGGCCATCTTCGAAGCCATCGCCGGCCTCTCGGGCCACGGGGGGATCGAGGTCCTCGAGGCCCCGCTGGCCTACGCCGGCCGGCTCCTCGCCGGCATCGCGGTCGGGGGCGTCGGCGGCATCGGGCTCTCCTGGCTGCTCAAGCAGCCGCGCTGGGTCCCGCTCGAACTCAAAAACCTGGTCGCCCTGGCGGGGGTGCTGGTCGTCTACGGCGTCGCCGACGGACTGTTTAGCGAGGCCGGGATCATGGCGGCAGTGGTGATGGGGCTCGTGGTCCAGCGCGAAGCCATCCCCGAGGAACACCGGTTGCGCCGGTTCAAAGAACAGCTCACCCTGCTCGCCATCAGCGTGCTCTTCGTCCTCCTCGCCGCCGACCTGCCTCTCAGCACTGTCCTCGAGGCCGGTCCCCGCGGCATCCTGGTGACGGCACTCCTCATCCTCCTCGTCCGCCCGATCGCGGTCTTCGCCTCGCTCCGGGCCTCTGAGCACTCAACGCGGGAAAAGGTCTTCATCGCCGCCATGGGACCCCGGGGCATCGTCTCTGCATCCGTGGCCTCGCTTTTCGCCCTGGCGCTCGGCGACGTCGGAGAAACGCTGTTGGCCATGGTCTTCATCACCATCTTCATCACCGTCACCCTCACCAGCCTGCTCGCGCCCGCGCTGGTGCGCTGGCTCGGTTTGCACCGGGGCGAGGCCAAACACACCGTCATCGTCGGCGCGGGCGGGCTCGGGCGAACCGTGGCCCGAATCCTCGTCGCCCACGAACAATCGGTGACTCTGGTCGACCACAACCCCCACCGCATCCGCGAGGCCCACCTGGAAAAGCTCGCGGCCCTCGAGGGCAACGCCCTTGAAGAGGATGTGCTCGAAGCCGCCGGGGCCGATGAGGCCCGGACCATCCTGGCGATCACCACCAACCCCGAGGTCAACCTGCTCGTCACCCACATCGGAAGGGAAGTCTTCGGCATCGGCCGCGCACTCACCGTGCTCGACGAGGGGACCGTCGGGCCGGAACTGGTGTACCGCGCGGGCGGGCAACCCGCGTTTTTGGGTCCGCTCGACGTTGAAACCTGGGACCACACCCTGTCTCACCACAAAGCCGTCGTCCTCACCTGGCACGTCCCCAAGGGCTTTCCCGCCAAACCCGTGGCCTCCCTTGGCTTTCCCGAGGAAGTTCTCCCCCTGGTACGGGTTCGCGATGGTGAAGCCTCGATCGTCCATGCATCGCAAAGCTGGAACCCAGGCGAAACCGTCTACTTCGCCAGCGTTCTATCCGAAGAAGAGGCACTTGAAATCCTCAACGACGTGGCCGTGTCTTAGCCGGCTCTACGCGATCTCGGCTTTGTTGTAGATTGGATCGGGGCGTGGGCCCTTAGCTCAATGGTGAGAGCAGCCGGCTCATAACCGGTTGGTTGCAGGTTCGAGTCCTGCAGGGCCCACCAGCGGACCCCCGCCAGCAGGCGGGGATTTTTGTGGACAGTCAAAGCCGGGCTCTCTATACTTAGTAAGGCCCTGGCGGGCCGGTGTAGCTCAGCGGTAGAGCAACCGCCTCGTAAGCGGTAGGTCGTCGGTTCAAATCCGACCGCCGGCTCCAGGCGAAAACCCCTACTGCCCCTCTTCGCGGGGGCGGTAGGGGTTTTCAAAGCACACCCGGGGCCAGCCCCAAGAGCGAGGTGAAGACTGCAGGATCCACATACAATCGCGAGCGCGGACGCCACTTATTCAGCCAGCAAGCCTCGCTTTCCAACAAAAGCGATAACGAAGGGCCATCCCAAATGCATACCGCCGCAACACCAGAAAAGCGCGTGCGCACCGCATGCACACGGCAAAAACCCGGCTTCGCCCTCCCCCGATCACCCTTCATCTTGTGCATAAAGTCCCCGCGTGCGAAAATGGCCCTGTAAACGCCCTGGGCAAGGGCGCGCCTGCCCGGGTGAGTCGCAAAGCCCGTTTGCCTCGTAGAGGATTGAAACACCGTCACGGATTCCATCGCCGCCGACTCAGTTCGCATTGTCGCAAAGCCCGTTTGCCTCGTAGAGGATTGAAACCCTTGCATGGGACCTCGATGACAATGAACATGCGGAGCGTCGCAAAGCCCGTTTGCCTCGTAGAGGATTGAAACGCGGCGGCCGTGGCCGACGGGCGGATACGCGGGGCCAGGTCGCAAAGCCCGTTTGCCTCGTAGAGGATTGAAACACGCCCCGCCGTTGGGGCCGTGGCTGGATCGAGTACGTCGCAAAGCCCGTTTGCCTCGTAGAGGATTGAAACTCGCACCCGGAACCTTTCTCCCCGGGACCGAGGACGGTCGCAAAGCCCGTTTGCCTCGTAGAGGATTGAAACAAGGGCGTCGTGGAGGTTGACGGCGAGCGGATTAGGTCGCAAAGCCCGTTTGCCTCGTAGAGGATTGAAACCCGGGCGAGTGCCGTTAGGGCGAGTCGTTTAGGCTTGTCGCAAAGCCCGTTTGCCTCGTAGAGGATTGAAACAAACAGGATCCTAAATCCTTTCGTTCGGAAACTAGCGTCGCAAAGCCCGTTTGCCTCGTAGAGGATTGAAACACGGTGCGGATTTTGATTCCTGGGGCCGGATTTTTAGTCGCAAAGCCCGTTTGCCTCGTAGAGGATTGAAACGACGCCTCGGGAACGTTCTTTTTCGAACCCCCATCCGGGTCGCAAAGCCCGTTTGCCTCGTAGAGGATTGAAACATCGCCGTAGTAATTGATCACGAGCCCGTCGTCGGATAGTCGCAAAGCCCGTTTGCCTCGTAGAGGATTGAAACGGGTTCCAGCTCGTCGGGGCGAGCCTCTCCGCTGCCCGTCGCAAAGCCCGTTTGCCTCGTAGAGGATTGAAACAGGGGGATGACTGGGACATTAGCGGGTCGTGGGTGTCGCGTCGCAAAGCCCGTTTGCCTCGTAGAGGATTGAAACTCGACAACAGGACGGAGGCCGACGCTGGAACGGATCCCGTCGCAAAGTCCGTTTGCCTCGTAGAGGATTGAAACACCGGCAACCCGCACTGATGCAGACCCCGGAACTCGCCGTCGCAAAGTCCGTTTGCCTCGTAGAGGATTGAAACAGGCCTGTATACGCCGCGCACGCTTTCGCGCTGCGAAGTCGCAAAGCCCGTTTGCCTCGTAGAGGATTGGAACCCCCGGCTCAGGTGTTCTGTGCCGTGAGGGGGGCCGTCGAAAGGCCTTGCCAGGCGCCCGGGAGAGCGTATGATGGTATTGCTGTGGGTAAGCACTTACATACAGACGTGCGAACGCGGTTATTGCAGGCGGCCCTCGAGCTCGTAGCCGAGCAGGGCTATCGCGGCGCAACCACCCGCGCCATCGCCGAGCGCGCCGGCGTGGCCGAGATTACGCTCTTCCGCCACTTCAGGACCAAAGCCGACCTCGTGGCCGAGGCGGTGCGCTGGGCCACCGAGGCCCTGGGTGACCTGAGCCAAGCACCGAGCGACGACCTCGAGCACGACCTGGTCACCCTCGCCCGCACCTACCACCGGCTCATCCAATCGCGCCGGGGGGTGGTCTTGAAGCTCTTTCCAGAACTCGGGCGCCACCCCGAACTCGGGCGTCGCTTCCGCGAGGTCATGGGGGAGCGTATGCGGGGGGTCTTTGCCCTTTTCGCCCACCACCAGCAGGCCGGCAGGCTCAAACGAGAGCCCCCCGCCAGCGCAGCCCTCGCTTTTTTGGGCCCCCTTTTCGCCGGCAGTCTGCTTTCTGAGCTCGTCCGCATCGAAACGCCCTTCGACGCGGAGGCTTACGTTTTGCACTACCTCGAGGGGAGGAAACTCGATGATTGAGGTCGTGGAGCTCTCCCGAACTTTCGGCAAACTGGTCGCGGTCAATGACGTGACCTTCGAAGTCCACGCCGGCGAGGTCTTTGGCCTTTTGGGCCCGAACGGCGCCGGCAAGACCACACTGATCCGTATGCTCACCGGCGTCCTGGCCCCAAGTCAGGGGGATGCCCGGGTGGCGGGTCTGAGCGTGGCCCGGGAAAGCGAGAAGGTCAAGGGGCGAATCGGCTACGCAACGCAGGACGCGAGCGTCTACCCCTACCTGACGGTACGGGAGAACCTCGCCTTCCGCGCCGCCCTTTATCTGCCCAAATCAGAGGTGCCGGCAGCGGTGGAATCGAGCCTGAAGCGCTTCGGCCTCGAGCCGATCCAGGACCGCCTGGCCCGCGCCCTCTCAGGGGGCTGGCGCCAGCGGCTTTCGCTGGCCCAGGCCATGGTGCACCGGCCGCAAGTGGTCTTTCTCGATGAGCCAACCACGGGGCTCGACCCCCTCGCCCGGCGAGCGATCTGGGATCAGATCTACGCCGGGGCCGGCGAGGGGGTGACCGCGCTCGTCACCACCCACTACATGGACGAGGCCGAGCGCTGCCACCGGGTTGGACTTTTGTATTCGGGCAGGCTGGTCGAGGTCGGCACCCCGGCCGAGATCAAGGCCAAGGCCAAGGCCCGTCACCGTTTCCTCGCCGGACCCCCCGATTTCGACGGATTTTCGGACCTTGAGGGGTTGGTGGATGTCTGGCAGGCCGGTGACCGGAAAAAGATCATCCTGCGGCGCGAAGCGCCGGTGCCGGCCGGGCTCAGCGAAATCGAGCCCACCCTCGAGGACGCCTTCATCTCGCTGACGAAGGAGGTTGCCCATGCGTCTTGACCGCACCCTGGCCCTGGCCCGAAAAGAGCTGATCGAATTGCGCCGGGACCCCCTACTCCTCAGAATCGTGATCTTGCTGCCGCTGGCCATGCTGATCATCTTCGGCTATGCGGTGAACTTCACCCTTAGCCACATCCCCATGGCCTTGCTCGATCTGTCGCACGATCGCATCTCGCGCGAGCTCACAAAGGCCTTCACCAGCGACGACGCCTTCGACATCCTTCCCGTCGAAAGCCGAAAAGCGCTGCGGGCGGCCCTGGACCAGGACCGGGCCCGGGTGGGTGTCGTGATTCCCGAGGGGGCACTCACCGCCCTGCGAAAAGGCGAAACCCTGAGCCTCGAGGTCTACGTCGACGGTTCGAGCCCGGTCACCGCCTTCCAGGTCCAGACCAGGCTCCAGCGCGCCATCGAAGGCTTCAACGCCCGCATCCTCGCCGCTCGCGCGCTGACCGGCGAAATCCAAAAACCGCCGGTCGTACCCAAGGTCGAGGTCCTCTACAACCCGGACCTCGACACCGCGATCTTCATGGTTCCGGGCATCGTGGGCCTGATCCTGACCCAGATCGCGGTGCTGCTGACCGCGATCGCCATCGTTCGCGAAAAGGAGTCGGGGATGCTCGAGGCCTTGATCGCCACCCCGGTGCGCCCGATCGAAGTGGTGGCGGGGAAGACGCTGCCCTACCTGATCCTGGGCTCGATTGACGCCGCCCTGGTGCTCTGGCTGGGCCGGGTGGTCTTCGGCGTGCCCATGCAGGGGAGCTGGTGGCTGCTCTCTGCCTTCGTCTTCTTCTTCGTGCTGGGCTCACTCGGGGTGGGGATCGTGGTCTCCACCACCACCCGCACCCAGATCCAGGCGGTCTTCGGCGCCATGGTCTACTACCTCCCCGCCATCTTCTTCTCCGGCCTCTTTTTCCCCATCGAAGGAATGCCGAAGATCCTGCAAGCCCTCACCTATCTGGTCCCGCTCCGCTACTTCCTCGAGGCCGCCCGGGGCATCATGCTCAAAGGGGCCGGGCTTTTGGACCTCTGGCCGTCGCTGTTGATCCTGGTGATCTTCGGGCTCGGCACGCTCACGCTCGCGGCCAACCGCATGTCCAAGCGTCTGGTCTAGGAGGAGGCAGGATGAAAAAGCTTCTCGCAACCCTCGTCGTCAGCCTCGGCCTGGGGCTGGCCCAAACCCTCGGCGTCGGCCTCGTGGCCCAGGGTCCCGGTCCCGGGGTGGCGGGGACCCTCGAAGGCCACCTCACCCTCGGTGCCTGGACGCTCGAAGGGTGGAGCCAGGTCGGGCTCTGGCCCTCCCCATCCGCAAGCCTCGGTTTCGGAGCCGGTTACGCCCTCGAGCTCGGTCCGGCCGGGCGGGCGAGCCTTGCCGGCCAGGCCTTCGTCCGCTGGCCATCGCTGGATTTCTGGGGACGGGCGGGCCTCGAGGGCACCTTAGGGCAAGCCGCGGTGAAC
The DNA here is from genome assembly GCF_055385885.1 of Vulcanithermus mediatlanticus. NCBI lineage: Bacteria > Thermotogati > Deinococcota > Deinococci > Thermales > Thermaceae > Vulcanithermus > Vulcanithermus mediatlanticus. The sequence goes on from NZ_AP042385.1 coordinate 627,394, forward strand.
GCCACGCTTGGCTACAGCACTGCCCCCCGGACGCTGTTTTGGCCCCAAAGCGAGCCCGATCAGGGCCTCATGGCCAAGGCCGAGTTCAAGCGCCGCCTTAGCCGGCGGGAGATCGCTTCCCTCCAGCTCGCCTACGCCGAACGTGGCCCCGCTTTTGGGGAAGCGAGCCTCACCATGCGCGACCGGCGGTCCCAGCGCACCCTCGGCCTCGGCCTGAGCACCGAACAACCCCACCTCTTCCTCCTCGGGGGGCTCAAAGAACGGCTCGGTGCCGGCGTCGCCGAGGCCGCGCTGCGCATCGGGGGTCTCAACCAGATCACGCTCAGCTATTTCACCCGCAACCTCCGGGCCAGCCTCGAGGCCGGCACCCCCTGGTACGTACGCGGCGAGGTCGCCTGGGGGAACGCCTGGGCTAGCATGAGGGGGGACGCCGGGGGCTACACCTTCTGGGGAGGCTACCGCTGGCAGCTCGACGCTCAAGGAGGTCTTTGGTGATGGTGAAAAGGGTTGGAATTCTGGTGATTGCCGCGGCGTTCAGCCTTGCCCTGGCCCAAAACGCCAGGGACGTGCTGCAAAGTATGATCGAAACCCTCGACGCCGCCCCCTGGCAGGCGCGGCTCGTGGGCAAGGTTCGGGTGCCGAGCGGGGACCTCGAGGCCATCGAGATTGTCCTCAAGGCCATCCCCAAGGCAGAGGTGGTCCGGGCCGACTTCATCAAACCCGATGCCCTGGCCGACAACTACGTGGTTCGCACCAAAAACGAGGTCTACAACTACCTCTTCGTCACCAACCAGGTGGTGGTCTATCCCCTCGAGCGGGCGAAGGTCGAGGGGCTCGGCTTCGATTTCGCCAAAGGGGGCAATCCGAAGGCCCTGGCCGAAGCCAAGGACCTGACCTGGACGCTTGCTGGCGAGGTCCAAACGCCAAAGGGCCCAGCCTGGCACCTCACGGCCAAGTCCCAGGACGAAGACGCGCTCGGCTTTGCCAGCGCCGAACTTTGGATCCTCAAAGACCCGCCCCGCCCCTACCGCATGCGCTTTCTCGACCAAAACGGCGAACTCCTGGCCGACATCACCTTCAGCGAGTGGAAGCGGGCGCTTTTCAAGGAAAACGACCTGGTCGAGTTTCCACCGGATGCCGAGATCATCCGAAAATAGACGGGATACCAGCACCCCCCGGCGCCGAGTCGCCGGGGGTAATTTTATGCGATTTTTCACATGAATCCTCTTGCAAAACCCGATGGCGAGTGTCTATACTCATGATGCAAGGCAAGAGAGGAGGGTTTCAAGCGTGAAGAGACGCGAGTTTATTAAGAAAGCTGCTGCCGGTGTGGCGGCCTCGAGCGTGTTTGGCCCCGTTTATGCCCAGACCACCAAGCGCATCCGCTGGCGCATGGCCACCAGCTGGCCCACTTCGCTCGACACCATCTTCGGTGGGGCGATCACCGTAGCTGAGCGGGTCAAGGCCATGACCGACGGAAAATTCGACATCCGCGTTTACGCCGCGGGCGAGATCGTTCCCGGCCTCAAGGTGCTTGACGCGGTGCAGCAGGGCACGGTCGAAGCCGGGCACACCGCCACCTACTACTACATTGGCAAAAACCAGGCGCTCGCTTTCGGCGCCGCACTCCCCTTTGGCCTGACCTTCCGCGAACAAAATGCCTGGTTTTACGACGGTAACGGCATCAAACTCATGAATGAACTCCTGGCGGATTTCAACACCATCGGCTTCCCGGCCGGGAACACCGGGGCCCAGATGGGCGGCTGGTTCCGCAAGCCCGTGGACTCGGTCTCCGACCTCAAAGGGCTCAAGATGCGCATCCCCGGCCTTGGCGGCAAGGTGATGGCCCGCCTCGGGGTCACCGTCCAGGTGCTCGCCGGCGGCGACATCTTCCCGGCACTCGAGCGCGGCGCCATCGACGCCACCGAGTGGGTCGGCCCCTACGACGACGAAAAGCTCGGCTTCTACAAGGTCGCCAAGTACTACTACTACCCCGGCTGGTGGGAGCCTGCCCCTACCTTGTATTTCATGGTCAACCTCGACGCCTGGAAAAAGCTCCCCAAGGTGTACCAGGAGGTCCTGATCTCCGCCGCGGCCGAGGCCAACCAGAAGATGCAGGCCGACTACGACTTCAAAAACCCGGCGGCGCTCAAGCGGCTCTTGAAACGCGGGGTCAAGCTGCGCAAGTTCTCACTCGACATCATGAAGGCCGCCGAGAAGGAAGCCTTCACCCTCTACGACGAGCTCGCCGCTCAGGACAAGTTCTACAAGAAGGTCTACGACGACTGGAAGGCCTTCCGCGGCGACATCAACCGCTGGTTCGCGACCACCGAGCTGGCCCTGAGCCAGTACCTGTTCTCCGGCCTCTGAGGGATTGGCAACGCGAAGGGCCGGGCACCTGCCCGGCCCCCTTTTTCTTCCCCTGTCCCGGCTTGGCTCACACGCCCCCGGTCAGGTTCAAGAGCCAGGTGACGATCTCGGGGAAGACAACGAGCAAAGTCAAACCGATCAGCTGAATCACGATGAAGGGAATGGCTCCCCGGTAGATGTGACCGGTGGTCACTTCCGGTGGCGCCACGCCCCGCAAGTAGAAGAGCGAGAAGCCAAAGGGTGGCGTGAGGAAGGAGGTCTGCAGGTTCATGCCGATCATGACCCCGAACCACACCAGCGCCATGCGCACCGGCTCCACCGCGTCCGGGAACATCGCCGGAAGCACCCGCGCCGCCACCGGCGCCACCAGCGGGATGATAATGAAGGCGATTTCGAAGAAATCAATGAAAAAGCCGAGGACAAAAATAATCAGGTTCACAACGATCAGGAAACCGATCTCGCCGCCGGGGAGGTTGGTGAGCAGATCCTCGACCCAGATATCGCCGTAGAGACCGCGGAAGACCAAGCTGAACGCCCGGGAGCCGATCAGGATCCAGAGCACCATGGCGGTGAGCCGGGCGGTCACCTTCATACTCTCGACCAGGGCGGTATAGGTGAATTTTCGGTAGAACATGGCCAGGATCATGGCACCCACGCCGCCGAACGCCCCGGCCTCGGTGGGGGTGGCCCAGCCAGCGAAGATGCTGCCCAACACCACCAGGATCAAAACCAGCGGCGGCACCATGACCAGCATCACTTCTTTAAAGAGCGCCCAGCCGTGGAGCGTTCGTTCTTCAGGCGGCAGCGCTGGCGCCGATTCGGGTTTGAAGATCGCCATGAGGACGACGTAGAGCACGTACATCGCCGAGAGGGTGAGGCCCGGGATCAAGGAGCCAATGAAGAGGTCGCCTACCGAAACGCCCAGCTGGTCCGCGAGAACGATGAGCACAATCGAGGGCGGAATGACCTGGCCCAGCGTTCCCGAGGCGGCGATGACACCGGTGGCGAGCTCCTTTGAATAGCGGTAGCGGAGCATGATGGGCAGGCTGATCAGCCCCATAGCCACCACCGTGGCCCCGACCACGCCGGTCGCGGCGGCCAGCAGGGTCCCCACCACCACCACGCTGATGGCAAGACCGCCCCGCAAGGGGCCGAAGAGCATGCCCATGGTCTTCAAAAGGTTCTCGGCCAGCCCGGTTCGCTCGAGCATGGTGCCCATGAAAATAAAAAAGGGCACCGCGAGCAGGGTGTAGTTCTCCATGATCCCGAAGATGCGTTCGGGCATGGCCTGCATGAGCTTGAGGTCGAAAAAACCGTAGTGGATGCCCAGGGCGCCGAAAACCAGGGCGGTGCCGCCCAGTGAGAAGGCGACGGGAAAGCCGGTAAAAATAAAGATCAACGCACCGAGGAACATCAAGGGGCCGAGGAGGTCTTCAAGGTTCATAGCGCCGCCTCTCCTTCGTCAGCTTTCGATTCGGGTTCGATGAGGCCTTTGAGGAAGGCCGCCTTCTTGATCAGCTCGCTCACGCCCTGGAGCAAAACGAGCACGAACCCCACGATCAGCGAGGCCTTAATCGGGTATCTCGGGAGCCCGCCCGGGTCGGGCGACATCTCGTGGATCTTCCACGAGTCGACGACAATAGGCCAGGCCACGTAGATCACGATGGCCGAGAAAGGCAGCAAAAAGAGCAAAAGGCCGAAAAAGTCGAGCCAGGCCTTGCCCCGCTCGGAAAGCCGGGCATACAGCACGTCGACGCGCACGTGCTCGTCGTGGAGCAAGGTATAAGCCCCGCCCCAGAGAAACACCAGGCTGAACATGTACCACTGCAACTCGATGTACGCGTTTGAAGAGAGGTCCACGCCGATGGTCTGAGAAAGTTTTCGCGTGATCGCGTTATAAACCCCAATGAGAACCATGAAGAGCGTGAGCCACGAGACCACCTTGCCGAACCACTCGTTGAAGGCATCGATACCTTTCGAGATGCGCAGCAGAAATTGCATATCTCCTCCCGGCGTTGCTTCCCGCCCCAAATCCTACCCACGTCACCGTATGTGCGTCAATAAACGCATATTTATCTAGACCTGGTGCGCTTTCCCGCCAGCAAAGGCCTGGAACGTGGCATACTGATCGAAGATGCTCAAGGGAACGCTCGCAGATTTCGCTCTGCCCAACCTGTTGCAGACGCTTTCGGCCTCGCCCGGGGGCGGCGTGCTGCACCTCGAGGCCCCCTTCCTCACCGCCACCCTCGGCATCGCGCCCGGACGGGTCGCCCAGGCCGAGGTTTTGGAACTTTCGGGAACGTCGGCCTTCGATCTGCTGGCGGGCCTGAGGGACGGCCAGTTCGCCTTCGAATCCGGGGTTTCGCCGCCCGAAGCAGCGACCCCCATGCCGATGACCCGTGTTTTGGCCCGGCTCATGGAGGCGCAGGCAGTGTGGCAGGACCTCAAGGCCATCCCCGAAGACTGGGGGCTCGAACTTCGCCTTGGCAACCCGGCGAGCGAGGTCGAGCTCTCACTCGACGAACTCGGCATCTACACCGAGGCCGACGGCCGCCGCATCGTCGAGGTGCTGGCCCGGGAGCCGGTGCTGGAACAGGCCCGCACCCTGAACACGCTCCTCCAGCGGGGGCTCTTGCGAGCGCTTCCCGCCGGCGGGGCCAGCGAGACCGTGTTGCTCGTTCTCCCCTACTACGGACCGAACCGGGACATCGCCTATCTCGATACCGCCCTCTATGAGCGCTGGGCCAAGGCCCTGGGTGGTGGTTTTAAGGTAAAGGTGCGCTCGCCGAAGGGGCAGACGGCGAGCTTCAAGGCCGAGCCCCGCCCCAACATCCCCGAGCGCATCATGCTTCACGATCAGGCGCTCCGGCGCCTCCGGGTGGGCCGGGGAACGAAGCTCAAGGTCGAACCCGAGTTCTAGGGAGGTTTGATCACCAGCATGAACGTACTCGAACTCAATCAGCTCATCAATCGTTACGTGTGGGGCCCGGAGATGATGATCGTCTTCCTCGCCGTGGGCCTCTACCTCACCTTCCGCAGCGGATTGATTCAGTTCAGGAAGTTCGGCATCATCCTCCGGGAAACCGTCGGCGCCATTCGCGAACGCGCACTCGGCTTTGGCGGCGAGATCACGCCCTTCCAGGCCACCATGATCGCGCTCGGCGCCACCATGGGCCAGGGCAACCTGATCGGGGTCACCGCGGCCATCATGGCCGGGGGCCCGGGCGCCATCTTCTGGATGTGGATCGCCGGTCTGGTGGGCATGGCCACCAAATTCGCCGAAGCCACGCTGGCGGTCCACTTCCGCCAGCGCTACGCCGACGGCTCGGTCTCGGGCGGACCGATGTTCTACCTGGCCAAGGGGCTGGGCCTGCCCTGGCTCGGCGGCCTCTTCGCTCTCTTCGCCGCCATCGCCGCTTTCGGCATCGGCAACCTCACCCAGAGCTCGGCCATGGCCGCGAGCTTCCAGGACGGCTTCGGGGTGCCGCCCGCGCTCACCGGGCTCTTCGTCGCCGTGGTGGTGGCCTTCATCCTGGCCGGGGGCGTGGCCAGGATCGCGCGCTTTGCCCAGGTCTGGGTGCCGTTTATGGTGATCGCCTTCCTCGTCGCCTCGGCGACCGAACTCTTTTTCCACCTGGGGAACATCGGCCAGGCGTTCGCCTCGATCTTTACCAGCGCCTTCAACCTCCAGGCCGCGGCCGGCGGCGCCGGCGGATACGCCCTCAGCCAGGCGCTCAAAGCCGGCGTCGGTCGCGGAATCTTTTCCAACGAGGCTGGTCTGGGCTCGGCGGCGATCGCCCACGCCCAGGCCCAGGTCGACCACCCGGTCCGGCAAGGGTTTTGGGGCGTGGTCGAGGTCTTCCTCGACACCATGGTGATCAACACCCTGATGGCGCTCATCATCCTCTCCACCGGCGCCTGGATGGAGGCCGCCAGCGCCTCGCAAGTCTTCGTGGTGGCCTGGGACGAGGTTCCCGGCGATACCGCCATCGCCAGCACCATCCTCTCCCTCTTCGTCTTCACCACCATCGTCTCCTGGGGTTTTTACGGCGAAGAGGCGGCGAGCTTCCTCCTGGGCGAGGGGATTCGCTGGCCCTACCGCATCACCTACGTGGTCCTGGCCTTCGTGGGCGGGCTGGGAGGCTTCGAGGCCTTTACCCAGATCTCCGACACCTTAAACGGCCTGATGGCGATCCCCAACCTCATCGGGCTCATCGTGCTCGGCGGCGTTGTGGCCCGGCTCACGCGGGGCTTTTTCTCGGGCGAGCCCTGGGTGCCGCCGGAATCGCAAGGCTCGGGGAGGGGCGCTTGAGGGTCGTCGTCGGGGTCTCGGGGGCCTCGGGTATCCCCTACACCCTCGATCTGCTCGAGGCCCTGAACGCCGCCGGCGCCGAGATCCACCTGGTGGCGACGGCGGGGGGCCTCGAGGTCCTCCGCGCCGAAACCGGCCTTACCCCCGAGGCTCTCTACGACAAAGCCCAGGTGGTCTACGACCCCCGCGACCTGGGGGCGGCCATCGCCTCGGGCTCGTTCGTGACCCACGGCATGGTGGTGGTGCCGGCGAGCCAGGGCACGCTCGCCAAGATCGCCCACGGCCTCACCGACAACCTCCTCACCCGGGCCGCCTTCGTCCACCTCAAGGAGCAAAGGCCCCTGATCCTGGTGCCGCGCGAAACCCCCCTGCCCCTGCCGGCCTTGCGGGCAATGACGCTCGCCGCCGAAGCCGGGGCCACCATCCTCCCGGCGAGCCCCGGGTTTTACCACCGACCGCAGGAGATCGGCGACCTGATCCGCTTCATCACCCAGCGCATCCTGGACCGGCTGGGGATTTCCCTGGAGTGGGCGCGTCGCTGGCCGGGGCTTCAGGGGCCCTCGAGCTCGAAGTAGCGCAGGACCAGTTCCCGAACTTCCGGGGCCAGCGGCTCCTCGGAGAGGTAGGTCTCGACCCGGGCCCGGACCACTTCCGGCGGCCGTCCTTCCGGCCACGGCGCGGGCAAGTCACCGGCCTCGAGGGCTCCGGTCGGGGTTTCGGACTCGGCGGAGGGGGGGGTCGCGGTCAATCGCTCCCCGTCCGGAGCGTCCAGAGCGCCGGGCAGCGCCTCGGGGCCGGGCGCCTCGGGCGAGGGCGTCCCCGCTTCCGGGCGGCCGGTGACCTCCCCCGGAGCCATCCCCTCGCCGGCCTGGCCCCGGGCCTCGCCCGGGGCCGGAGCCGCCGCCTCCGACGGCGCGCCCGGCTCGGCCGGCGACCCGGGGCTCGCGTTCGCACCCGGCGAGCCCGCCTCGACCTCCCCTGCCGCCGGCTCCGCGCTGGGGGCGGCGCTCGGCTGGCCCTTGGGCTCACCCTCACCCGTTTGCGGTGGCACCTGGGGCTGGGAAGGAGTTGGCGTCGCGTCCTGGCCCTCCGGAGAAGCCGCGGTCTCGGCCGGGGTTTCGCCGGACGGGGCGGGCGCCGTTTCCTTCTCTGGCGGCGGGCTCGAGGCCGGCTCGACCGGCGCCCCGGCCTCGGTTTGGGGTTTCGGAGCGCTCGCTTCCTCAACCCGGGGCGCCTGCTGGCCGGCCTCCACCGGAGCCGGCTCCGTCCAGGGGCGGCTCGGCACCACGAGGGCCAAGGCCAGCACCAGCAGGTAGGCCAAAAGCGCCGGCCAGGGCCGGGAAGGCGGGCGCATCTTCGCCAGCTGGGCCCGGGCCGCCTCGAGGAGGCGCGGTCGTTTGGGGTCGTCGGGGTCGGCCTCGAGGGCCGCGCGGTAAGCGAGGCCGTAGCGGTCGATCTCCGAAAGCGCGCGGGGAAGTTCGCGGCGGGTTGGGTAAAGCCAGGCCAAAAACCCCACCAGCACGACCCACCTGGGCAGGCCCAGGACCACTCCCACCAGGGCCAAAAGCCCAAGACCGGCGCCGAGCCAAAGGCGCTTTCGCCAGGCCAGCCTGGCCGCCCAAACCAGGTGGGTCCGCATGCCCCCATCGTATCCCGGGGGCCTGCGGACCCAAGCCACAGAGCTTACTTTTGCTGGTAGCGGTCCATGCAGGCCTTGAGCTCGGCCAGGGCCGCGGCCCGGTCCTTGAGCCCGGTCACCTTGACCCACTTGCCCTTTTTCGCTTCCAAGGCTTTATAGGTCTCGAAGAAGTTCTTGATCTCGTCCAGGATGCCTTGGGGGACGTCCTCGAGGTCCTTCACCCCGTCCCAGCGAGGGTCTTCGGCCACCACGCCGATGATCTTGGAATCGGGGCCTTTCTCGTCTTCCATCTCGATGAGCGCCACCACCCGCACCTCAACCAGCACCCCGGGGAAGAGGGGGTAGGTGGAGAGAATCACCCCGTCGAGGGGGTCGCCGTCCTCGGCCAGGGTCTGGGGAATGAACCCGTAGTCGCCGGGGTAGGCCTGGGCGGTGGGCAGGACGCGGTCGAGCTTGATCATGCCGGTCTCTTCGTCGAACTCGTACTTGTTCGCGCTCCGGGCCGGCACCTCGATGATCATGTTTACGACCTCAGGGGCCTTGTCGCCGATGGGCAGGTCATGCATCTTCGCCATGGGGCCCATTTTACGACGCACGCTTGACCAGCCGGGCAAGAAGCTCGAGCACGGGGCTTTCTCGGCCAAACACCGAGGCCAGCTCCATAAGCGCCTCTTTGGCCATCCGTTCGGCCAGCTCACGGGCCCGGGCCACCGAGCCGAACTCGATCAGCTGGCGGTGGAGCCAGGCCACCTCCCCGGGGTCTTTTTGCGTCCTCGGGGCGAGCAGGAGCCGCTCGGCCCGCTCCCGGTCCACTTCCGGGGCATTTTCCAGAAAATCGAGGACGATCAGCGTGCGTTTGCCTTCCCAGAGGTCGCCGGCGATCTCCTTGCCGTAGCGGGCGGGGTCACCCTCGAGGTTCAGCACGTCGTCGATGATCTGGAAGGCCACGCCGAGCTTTTCCCCGGCGCTGGCGAAGGCCGGATGCGGCGACTTTCCCGCCACCAGCGCCCCGAGCCTGAGCGGCGCCACCGCCGTGTAATAAGCGGTCTTGGAACGAACCATTGTCAAGTAGTCCTCGGGCGAGAGGTCGAAGCGCCCGTCCTGAATCCAGAGCAGGTCGAGGTGCTGGCCATACGCGGTGCGCTCGACCAGGGTGGCGAACTCCTCGAGCACCGCCCGGCCATACCCGGCCTCGACGAGCACGCGCCACATCAAGGCGTGCAGGGCATCCCCGGCGTTGAGCGCCAGCGGCATCCCGTAAATGCGGTGGAGCGTCGGTTTGCCCCGACGGTCTTCGGAGGCATCCTCGATGTCGTCGTGGATGAGCACCCAGTTTTGGAAGAGCTCCAGGGCCGCGGCCGCCGGAAGCGCCTGCTCAAGCGTCGCCCCGAAAAAACCGGCCGTGGTAAGCAAGAGCTGCCCCCTGAGCAGCTTGCCCCCCCGCTCGGGGTACTCGCGGAGCATGCGGGCATAGAGGGCTTCCTCATCGCGGACCGTCGCGGCTGGGTCCGGCAAACACCCGAGCAAGTAGGCGCGAAGGGCCTCGACCACCAGCCGCATTCTACAGGGCAGAGCCAACGCTGCGCTTTGGTATACTATCGCCCGAAGTCGGGCATGACCGGTGGACCTTGAAAAGCGACGCTCTGCCCTTGGCCCGATCTTGAAGGGCCTGCTTCCACCCCTATTCCCATCGAAAATTCTTCGCTTTTTGAACCGAGTTCAGGTCCAAATTTTAAATTATGAGAGCCTCACTTCCAAACAGGCCCCAAAAACCCCGTCCTGGACGTCGCTCCCAAAGGCCGCTGTCGCAAACGGATCAGCCTCGCAAGGGGATTGCAACCAGGGCCGGCTCGAGGTCCTGGCGGATGCGGTACCAGTCCAGTCGCAAACGGATCAGCCCCGCAAGGGGATTGCAACACCCAAATGGATCAACGATAACTTCTTTAATGGCGTCAAGTCGCAAACGGATCAGCCCCGTAAGGGGATGGCCGCCCGTGCAGCGGCAACGGCCCTCATCTAGGCCGGTCGCGAGAGAAAAATCAGCAACACGGCGAGAATAAAGCCAAGCCCGGGAATGCGGCCCCGCCGGGCCACGGCCCAATGCACCCCGGCGGCCGCCAAAACGGCGAGCAAAGGGTGAACGAGCGAAGGCCGGTCTCCGGCGCCGAGGCTAAAGTAAGCGAAAAGGCCAAGGAGTGCGGTCAGGTCGAAGAGTCCCGTCGCCATCTTCGCCCATCGGGGCGGCGAAGGCTGGGTCAGAAGGTAGATTCCCGTGAGAAACCCAACGGTCAGGGTAAGGTAACCGGCAAACATGTGGACGTTCGGCATACCTCGCAGGCTATCGGACCGATTTCCAGCAGAAAGTGCACCAATGAACCCGCCGGCCGCGGGCCCAGCGGGCCAGCCCCCCTTCAGAACCTTCGCCCCGGATCCCAACTCCACCTCCCAAGCGGCAAACCGCGCAGTAAAAATTTTCCCGTCCCCACCTATTTTTTGGCACAACCGGCTGCACCAGCGGGGCAAATGGCCATCGAGTATTGCGAAGTTTTGCCCCCGGGGCTTAGAGTGAGGATGTTATGAAACGCGCACTGGTGTTGTTCCTGGCCCTTTTGGGCCTCAGCGGTGTCATGGCGCAAAGCGCCCTGAAAGTTCGTATCGGCTTCAACCCAACGCAAAACTCCGATCAGCTCTCGCAGGCCGCTCAGGCCATCGCCAACTTCATCGAGGACCAGCTGGGCGGCGCGGTCGAGGTCGAGGTCTTTTTGCCCACCGAGTACCGCGGCCTGGTCGAGGCCATGCGCTCGGGCAAGCTCGACTTCGCCTTCTTCCCGCCCGACGGCTACGTGATCGCCTCCCGCGAGGCCGGGGCCAAGGTGCTCCTTAAGAGCGTGCGCTTTGGCAACGCCTTCTACTGGAGCGCGATCATCGTGCGTAAGGACTCGGGTTATAACCGGATCGAGGACCTCGAGGGCAAAACCATCGCCTGGGTCGACCCCAACTCGGCCGCCGGCTACGTCTTCCCCCGCGCCGCGCTGCTCGCACGGGGCATCAACCCCGACACCTTCTTCGGCAAGCAGGTCTTCGCCGGGAAGCACGACGCCGCGGTGCTCGCGGTCCTGAACCGCTCGGTCGACGCTGCCGCCGTCTTCGCCAACGACGACCAGAACAAATCCGGCGCCTGGACCCAGTTCCTCTCGCCCGAGGAAGCGGCCCAGATCCACGCCATCTTCTACACCAAGCCCATCCCCGGCGACACCTTCTCGGTCTCGAAGCAGTTCTACGAGAAATACCCCAAGCTGACCGAGAAGATCAAGGCCGCGATCATGAGCTGCAAGGTCGACGAGGGTTGCGACCTGCTTAAAAACCTCTACCGGATCGACTACATGGTCCCGGCCACCGACAAGGACTACGACGTGGTCCGCGAGGCCAGGAAGCTCCTCGGGCTGGATAAGGAGTAGGGAGCCAGGTCACATTGCCAACGACGCCTGATCCCCCATGCGCTGCCCAGCATGGGGGATTTCACGCTCAAACATCCCGGAAGCACCACCCGCAAACGACATAGCGATGATCGAGGTCGAAGAACTCACAGTCACCTTTCCCAACGGCACGCGGGCCCTGAAAAACGTCAGCGTACGCATCGACGATGGGGAGTTCGTGGCCGTAATCGGCCTTTCCGGCGCGGGAAAGTCCACCTTCTTGCGCACCCTGAACGGACTCGTGCGCCCTTCCTCCGGCTCGGTGCGGGTTGGCGGGGTCGAGGTCTCGGCGCTCAAGGGGCGGGCCCTCTCCCGATTTCGCCGCACCGTGGGCTTCATCTTCCAGCAGTTCAACCTGGTGACCCGGCTCACCGCCATCGAGAACGTCTTGCACGGGCGCCTGGGGTATCTCCCCACCTGGAAGGGTCTGCTCGGGCTCTACTCGGACCACGACCGCAAGCTCGCCGAGACCTACCTCGAACGGGTGGGCCTTGCGGATAAAAAGCACGTACGCGTGGACGCGCTCTCCGGCGGGCAGCAACAGCGGGTGGCCATCGCCCGGGCCATGGCCCAAGAACCCCAGCTGGTGCTGGCGGACGAACCCATGGCCAGTCTCGACCCGCGGCTCTCCGACGTCATCCTCGGCCTGCTCAAGGACTACAACGAAGCCCAGGGCGTGACCGTCCTGGTGAACATCCACGTTCTGGAACTGGCCCGCCGATACGCCCAGCGGGTGCTGGCCTTCAACCAGGGGCGGCTGGTCTTCGACGGCCCCGTGAACGCGCTGACCGACGAGGTCGCGGAAAAGATCTACGCCGGAAGTCTGGAGGCGCTATGAGCTGGCTCTACCCCCTTCTCGGATTCGCGACCGCGGCACTGGTCTCCGTGGCCCGGGGCTCGGCCCGTCGGTTCCTCTACGCCGGTGGGCTCGGGCTTTTTATCGCGTTTTTCACCTTCCCCTTTACCAGCGCCATCGGCTACCTCTCGCGCGAGGCGGTCTACCCCACTCCGGCAGGGCTGATTCCGGCCTGGCCGCCGATCATTTTGCTGCTCGTGGTGGGACTGCTGGCCCTCGTCCCCTGGCCGAGGAAGCTGCACGGCTTCTTCGGAGCCCTGGGAGGCGCTCTGGCGATCGCCTTGGTTTACCTCTGGTCGGCAAGGCCGGTTTTCCTGGCCCGGCTGGAGCCCATTCCCGGCGTGGTCGAGGCCGCGGTAGCGGTGGGGCTCGGTCTCGGGCTCTTCCTCGTTTTGCGGGGGCAGCAAAAGGCGCTGGCCCTGGCGGTGCCCCTGATCGCCGCCGTCGCCACCTTTGCCTTTCTCCAAAGCCCGAGCGGCCAGACCTACTTCCCGCGCATGGTGGGCTACTACAAGCTCCTCGCCCCCGTCCCCGAGCGCGAGGTCCAGGCCCTGATCGAGCGCTACAACGCCGAGCTCGAGGCCCTGAACGCCACCCGCCGGGAAATCGGCCTCAAGGAACTGCCCCCCGTCCGCACCCTCGCCGACCTCCAAAGCGGGGTGCCCAAAGCGCTCTCGGCCCAGGGGCTGCGTCTGGTGAAACCGGCCTCGGCCAGGTACGGCACCATGGCGGTACTCTTCCTGGCCGGGCTCATGCTGGCCTCGGGGCTCTTCCTCATCCGAAACCCCGAGCTCGCGGAGGAAGGTGACCTGAAAAGCGGCGCCATCGCCGCCCTGGTCTTCTCGGTCCTGGTCCCATCGTTCTACGCCACCGAGTTCAACCTGGGACGGCTCGTCGAGGGCTGGCCCTTCTTCGTGAACTTCCTCGACCGCGCCTGGCCACCCAACCTCGCCGACCCCGCGCACAACATCTTCCCCTTGCAGGAAGTGGCGAGCCAGATGGCGCTCACGGTGGAGATCGCGCTGGTGGGCACCTTCCTGGCGGCGATCTTCGCCGTTCCCACCAGCTTCTTCGCCGCCCGAAACCTCACCCGAGGCAGCGCCCTGACCCGGCTCGTCTTCACCCTCATGCGCGCCTTTTACAACATCGACCGCGGGGTGGACACGCTGATTTTGGCCCTGGTCTTCGTGGCCGCGGTGGGGCTTGGGCCGTTTGCCGGCGTCCTGGCCATGGCCATCCACTCGATCGCCGATCTGGGCAAGCTCTACTCGGAGGCCATCGAGAACGTCGAGCGGGGACCGATCGAGGCCCTCGAGGCCGTCGGCGCTTCCGGAACCAACGTGGTGCGCTGGGCGATCCTCCCCCAGGTGCTGCCCCTTTTCGTGGCCTACACCCTCTACCGCTTCGAGATCAACTTCAGGGTCTCGATCGTCCTCGGCTTCGTGGGTGCCGGCGGCATCGGCTTTTTCATCCAAAACGCCATGGCCAGCGGCCAGTACGACCAGATGATCATCGGCATCATCGCCATCGTGCTGGTGGTGAACCTCATCGACTTTGGCTCTTCCTGGCTCCGCAGCCGGCTCGTATAAACACCCCGCCGTGGCCTTCGCCACGGCGGGGCCCCCAAAAAGCAACCGGCCCGCACTTTGGCCCTGCCGCAAGGCGCGGCAGGGCTTGATGCCAAATAGGCCCTTTGCTAAGATTAGCCTGGCTTGGCCGCGATCCGCGGTAGCTCAGCTGGTAGAGCGGTCGGCTGTTAACCGACTGGTCGCAGGTTCGAGTCCTGCCCGCGGAGCCAGGCACCCCCGGCGAAGGCCGGGGGTTTTCTCGGTTGGCCCCAGTCAAGGATCACGCCCCCCATAACTTGCCAAAGTTATGATTATCCCCAAACCGAGAGCTGGCATCACCATTGCCCACTCGAAATGCATTTCGAAAGAAAAACTGGAAGCCAGTCAGGAGGGAAGCGGTGCAAACATTTGACAGTTCAAAAAGACAGCTCAGGGTCGTTTTGGAAGCTACAGCTGATGGCCGTATCCAGCTTCCCGACTTTCAGCGCGGGTGGATATGGGATGATGACCATATTCGTTCCCTGCTCGCCAGCATCGCCCAATCGTTTCCGATCGGCGCGGTGATGCTGCTGGAAAATGGCGGGGAAAACAAATTTCAAACTCGCCCGGTCGAGGGTGTGAGACTCTCACAAGAAAGAGTTCCCGAGGAACTGATCCTCGACGGCCAGCAGCGAATCACCACCCTAACCAGGGTTTTAATGCTCGACACCCCGGTCGATACGCGCACCTCCAAAGGAAAAAAGATCCGCGTCTATTACTACTTCGACATTCAAAAGGCATTAGAAGCCGACGATCCGGAAGAGGCAATCATCACTGTCGACGAGGATAAAAAACTACGCGCCAATTTCGGGCGGGATGTTGTGCTGGACCTGTCCACCATCGAGAAGGAATGCGAGCAGCTCATGTTCCCGTGCAATCGCGTGTTCGACGCCGACGATTGGGAAGAAACGTTGCACGAAGTGAAACCCGAAGCGTACCGCACCTACATGGAGTTCCGCAGAAAGGTGCTCAACGCCTTTCGCACATACGAGCTTCCCATAATCAAGCTATTGAAGAACGCGAGTAAAGAAGCGGTGTGCATGGTCTTCGAAAAGGTCAACACCGGCGGTGTTGCCCTGAGTGTCTTCGAACTGGTTACGGCCTCCTTTGCTGCCGAAGGCTTCAACCTTCGTCAGGACTGGTACGGAGACCCAGAACAGGGAGTGCAGGGTCGTCAGGACCGCCTGGCTGAGCACCGCCTACTGTCGGACGTCGAACCCACCGACTTCCTGCAAGCCGTCTCCCTCCTCTGGAGCCGAGATGAGCGCCGAAAGGACATCGCTCGTGGCAAAACCGGCAAGGCCGTGACACCGGTCAGCGCGAAACGGGCCACAATCTTGAAGCTGCCGCTCTCTGAGTACCGCCTCCGCGCTGGTCGCATCGAAAACGGCTTCAAAGAAGTACACCGCTTCTTGAGCCGCCAGGGATTCTTCCATGAACGGGACGTCCCTTACCGAACCCAGCTCGTCCCACTGGCTGCGGTCATGGCCGACATCGGTGAACGCTGGCTGGAACCCAGGATCTTTGACAAGCTCAGCCGATGGTTTTGGTGTGGCGTTTTTGGTGAACTCTACGGAGGCACGACCGACACCCGAATCGCCAACGATTACGAGGATTTGCTGGCCTGGCTCGAGGACGACGAAAAGGTACCGCGAACCGTACGTGATGCGGTTTTCTCGTCCTCGAGGCTTAAGACCATGCGATCGCGCCTGAGCGCTGCGTATAAAGGCCTGAGCGTGCTGTTGGTTCGAGAGGGCGCACGCGACTTCTTCTGGAAAACATCGATTCGCGATCTTGTTATTGAATCTGATATTGAAGAAACATCGATCGACATCCACCACATTTTTCCCCGAGCCTGGTGCAAGCAACAGGGTATTGATCCGCAGCTCTGTGATTGCATCGTGAACAAAACCATGATTTCAGCCAGAGCCAATCGCATGATCGGCGGCAGGGCTCCGTCCAAATACCTGGCTCAGCTCCAAAGACATGATCAGGTCGGCATCGATGATGAAGAAATGGCGTCGATTCTGGCTTCGCACCACATCGATGCGACCGCTCTACGCAACAATGACTTCAACGCCTTCTTCGCCGCACGTCGAGAGGCACTCCTCAACCTGATCGCGCAAGCAATGGGCAAGGAGATCAACCGGGACAATTGATTCCATCGGGATGATATCACCTTTCTGGTCTACACCAAGGTCTGGAGGATGGGTATGGGTTTCCGCTTTTGGAGACGGATCAGAATCGCCCCGGGCGTGACCCTGAACTTGAGCAAGTCGGGCGCTTCGCTCTCGTTCGGGCCTCGAGGTGCCAAGCTCACCTTTGGTCCAAGGGGTACCCGGGCCACGGCGGGCCTTCCCGGGACCGGCCTTTTCTACACCACCACGCTCGGGGCCAAGCAATCCTCGAAAAGCAAGCGGGGTGGCGGAAGCACCGTTCCCTCAGTTCACCCAAAGGACCGGCTGACCCTCGGCTTTTTCAAACGGCTCGTCACGCCAAGTGATGAGAAAGCGCTGGTGGATGGTTTGCGGGAGCTGGCCCTTGGCAACGAAGCGCTGGCACTCGCACACCTCAGGCAAGCCATCCATCTGGCTGATGGCGCATACCTTGCCGGCTTCCTCTCGCTCAAGAAAGAACGGCTGGAAGAAGCTCGCAGCTTCCTGGAGAGCGCAGCGAAAAAGCCCGACCAGCTCGGCCGTTACTTCGCCAAATACGGTGTTGACGCGCTCATCAGTCTCCCCATCACCGAGGAAGTGTCTGCGCACGTGAGCCCAGACCTGCGGGGCGTGCTGCTCGGTCTGGTCGAGGTCTACCAGCGTCAAAAGCGCTGGGAGGACGCGATCCGCTCCCTGGAGCGGCTCGAGCAGCTCGAACCCGACGACGTCGTGGTCAAGCTCTCCCTCGCTGAGCTCCTCTTCGAAGCCCGGCCCAATGACAGGGCCACCTATCAGAAGATCGTGCGCCTGGCCGAAGGCGTCGAGAACGAATCGCAACTCCACACCGCGCTACTCCTCTACAAAGCCAAGGCCCTGCGGGGCCTCGGGCTCCTTAAGGCCGCGCGCGAGACCCTTACCGGGGCGCTTCGTAGGAAAAAAGGCCGCGACGAAGCGCTCTTACGGGCCCTCCGCTACGAACGGGCCCTGGTCTACGAAGACCTCGGCCAGCACCGGCGGGCGCGGACTGAACTCGAAAAACTCTACGCTGAAGATCCGGACTTTGAGGACGTGGCGGCCCGGCTGGGGCTCTAAATACCCCGCCGTGGAAAAAGCCACGGCGGGGGCCCTTAACAGGTCGCCCCAGGCAAAGACCGGCCCGTAGACCACAGGGATCAGCTCACAAAACGAACATCGAGGTCGCTGTCCAGGGCTTCAGCCACCCGCCGGAGGGTGGCAAGGCTATGGCCGAAGTAAAGGGGGTCGAGGAGTCTGGTCACCGCGGCGGGGGTCACGCCCAGGCGCCGCGCCAACTCACTCCGCTTCAGACCCCGGGCCCGCATCATCTGCTCAATCTCCAGGCTCACCGGGTTGACCGGAGCAGGGCGCAGCCAAACAAGCTCCATGGAGAGACCTGCCTCGGGGGGTGGAGCCTCGGCCGGGGGCTCTGGTAAGGGCCGGCCTTCCACTTCGAGGTGGGCAAGATAGAACGCGAGAGCCTCTTGAAGCGCTCGCAGGGCCTCTTCCCGATGCGCCTTCCCGCCGACGTAGACCGGCGCACCCTCACAATAACCCCCGTAGGTATCTGAGTCCGGATCGTGCTCGATATAGCAGGGGAAGAGAAGATCCCACTCTTTGACTGCCGCCATTTTTCCGCCTCCCTTGGCCTTACGAATCTTTCGCCTTTCGGCCCGCTGGGGGACTGCCCGCGCCTCACCTTCTCAGCGCCTTCTCCGGAATACCCGCATTGCGGAGAATCTTCTTCAGCGTCCCAACTGGCACCACTTCACCGGCGCGTACGGCCACAACCACCTCTTTACCATCGCCATTTCTCCATATCTCGTGGGAACCCTTGCCCCTTTGCTTAATACGCTCAAACCCGTACATGCGCAGAAGCCGCCGGAGTTCACGACCATTGATACGCTTAAGCCTGGGTAATGAGTGACCTCCTCGAGATCTCGCGCAAGCACCAGGTCTCCCACCCTTGCTGTTTGCACCCCGAAGGAATACAACCCCAATCACGCCCCGAAAACAGTTTAACAAAAATGTTAAAGACCCGCTCGGACTGAAAACCCCCGAACTTTGGACCTGACGGTCACCCAGACCGCCACGCCCACGCTTCACCATCGAGCGGGAAGTCCGGCTTGAAGGATGGGTCCATAAGCGCCTGCCTGACCCCGGCGGCCAACGCCTCGGCGTCGAGGTCCGGGACCTTTCGCAAATGCCCGAGGGCCTTCTCGAAAAGCCGCCAGGCGCCGCGGCGGTTGGTCTTGGCCTTGTGCAGCGCAGCGGCGAGCTGGATCACGCCGTGGACGAGCTCGCGCTCAGGGCCCGATAGGCGCATCCAGAGCGGCTCGAGGGCCTCGTGCACCTCCCAGTAAAGGCCCCGCTCCCAGAGTTCCCGGGCCTTTTCCACCTCCGGCCACTCCACGCTTCCAGGCTACCCGAATCGTATAAAGTAGGTCAGGTATGGCGGAGATTCAGACACTGACCGACGACACGTTCGAAGCTGCGATCAAGGATGGCCTCACGCTGGTGGATTTCTGGGCCGAATGGTGCCAGCCCTGCAAGATGATCGCTCCCATCGTCGAGGAGATCGCCAAGACCTACGCCGGCAAGGTCAAGGTGGCCAAGCTCGACGTGGACGAGAATCCCCGCGCGGCCATGCGCTACCGGGTGATGAGCATCCCCACCGTGATCCTGTTCAAAAACGGCGAACCGGTGGAGGTCTGGGTCGGCGCCCAGCCCAAGCGGAACTACCTGGAAAAGCTCGAACGCCACCTGCCCGCCTCGGCATGAAACCGCTCGCCCTCGACGCGATGGGGGGGGACTTTGCGCCCCGGGAAACGGTCGCCGGCGCGCTGCTCGCCGCGAGCGAGGGCGTGCCGGTGGTGCTGGTGGGCGACGAGGCCCGGCTCAAAGAGGAACTCGAGCACCAGGGCGGCACCCTGCCCATCGTCCACGCCCCCGAGTTCATCTCGATGGCGGAGCACGCCACCGAGGTGCGTAAAAAACGCCAAGCCTCGATCGTGGTGGCCACTCGCCTGGTCAAGGAGGGCGAGGCCAGCGCGGTGGTGAGCATGGGGCACACCGGGGCCACCATGGCCTCGGCGCTCTTCGTTTTGGGGCGGGTCCGCGGCATCGAGCGCCCGGCGCTGCTCGCCGAACTGCCGGCTCACACCCCCTCGGGCAAGGTGCACGTCATCGACGCCGGTGCCAACGCCGACGTCAAACCGCGCCAGCTTTTGCAGTTCGCTACCATGGGCTCGGCCTACGCCGAGCACGTCTACGCCATCGAGCGACCGCGGGTGGGCCTGCTCTCGATCGGCGAGGAGCCCACCAAGGGCAACCGTTTGGTCATCGAGGCCCGCGCCCTCCTCGAAAAGAGCGACCTCAACTTCGTGGGCAACGTCGAAGGGCGCGACATCATGAACGGCAAGGCCGACGTGGTCGTTTGCGACGGTTTCGTCGGCAACGTGGTCCTCAAACTCGCCGAGGGCGAGGCCAAGGCCATCTTTCGCTGGCTCAAAGAGGCCCTCGAGCAAAGCACCAAGGCCAAGCTGGGGGCGTTGCTGCTCAAAGACGCGCTCAAACGCCTGGTGGCCCGGCTCGACCCGGCAGAATACGGGGCCATGCCCTTGCTCGGGGTCAAAGGGCCGGTCTTCATCGGCCACGGCGCCTCGGACAAAAAGGCGGTGAAGAACGCACTGCTCCGGGCCGCGGCCATGGCGCGTTCGGATTTCATGGAAGCCCTCGCCGCCAACGCTTAGACTGGTGGCATGGCGAACGAGCTTTTGGGCCTGGCGGGGGCTGGGACCGGCGGCCTCCTGGCCAAGGGGCTCATTGCCCTGGTCGCCGCCTTCCTCGCCTATCACCTGGCCAAAAGCGGCAGCCGGGGCTTTGCCTGGATCGCCGAGCTGACCAAGGACCCCCGGGACGACGTCTTCTGGCGCTGGCTGGGGCGCGCGTGGTGGCTGGTGGTCTTTGTTGGTCTGGTCTCGTTCCTCACCTACCTCTTCAGCATCGCCATCGAGCCCTTCCACACCTGGGGCAGCCTCCTCATCCGCTGGATGGGCTCAAGCGGGCTGGCGGTGCTCTTCATCGCCGTGGGCACCTACGTGGCCTACCGTCTGGTGGGGCTCATGTCGGCCCGGGTCAAGCTCGGCGAGGGGCCGGAATTTATCCGCGAGCAGGTCCGCACCAAGACCCTGATGGGGGTGGTGGAGTCCACGCTCAAGGCGTTGGTCATCACCCTCGGCACCTTGCTCGCGCTCTCGAACATGGGCATCAACGTCGGCGCCCTGGTGGCCGGAGCCGGGATCGCCGGCCTCGCCATCTCCTTCGCCGCGCAAAACCTGGTGCGCGACGTGATCAACGGCTTTTTCATCCTGCTGGAAGACCAATACGGCGTCGGCGACATCATCAAGGTCGGCGACCTGGCCGGCGGCGTCGAGCGCATGAACCTCAGGCTCACCGTGCTGCGGGACCTCGAGGGCCGCGTCCACTTCATCCCCAACGGCCAGATCAACCAGGTCACGGTGATGAGCCGCGACTGGGCCCGGGCCCTCATCGACGTGGGCGTGGCCTACAAGGAAGACGTCGACCGGGCGCTCAAAATCATCGAAGATGAGGCGGAAAAGTTCTACCACGACCCCGAGTGGCGTAATAAGTTCACCGTGGACCCGCCCTTGGTGCTGGGGGTCAACGAGCTCGCCGACAGCGCGGTGGTGATTCGGGTGCTCTTCAACACCAAGGCCAAGGAACAGTGGGGCGTGGGCCGGGAGTTCCGTCGGCGCATTAAAAACCGCCTCGACGCCGAGGGCATCGAAATCCCCTTCCCCCAGCGCACGCTCTGGTTCGGCGACGCGGTCAGGATCGAGCGATCATGAGAAGGCTCCTTCCGGCGCTGCTCTTTTTCTCGCTCGCCCTGGCCCAGGTGTACTGGCCGACGCCCGCCGGGCTCGCCGTCGGCGACGAGGTCGGGGGTGTGGCCCGCTTCCTCGGCATCCCCTACGCCCACGCCGGCCGCTGGGAAAGGCCCCGCCTCGCCACGTGGCCCGCGCGCCTCGAGGCCCGAACCCCCGGCCCCGCCTGCCCCCAGCGGGGTTCGGCCGAGATCCGGCTCGGCGCCTACCTGCCACCGCAAAACGAAGACTGCCTCAACCTCAACGTCTGGATGCCGCTTTCGCCCCCGCCGCCCGGGGGATTCCCGGTGATGGTCTTCATCCACGGCGGCAGCTTCACCGGCGGCGGCGGGGCGGTGCCCATCTACGACGGACGCGCCCTGGCCCGGCGCGGCGTGGTGGTGGTCACCATCAACTACCGGCTCGGGCCCTTCGGTTTCCTGGCCCTGCCGGGCCTGGCCGCCGAAGACCCCGACCGCTCCACCGGCAACTACGGCCTTTTGGACCAGATCGCGGCCCTGCGCTGGGTCCACAAGAACATCGGCGTCTTTCGCGGGAACCCCGAGCGCGTCACCGTCTTTGGTGAGTCGGCGGGGGCGATGTCGGTCTGCGCCCTGCTCACCAGCCCCCTGGCCCGGCGCCTTTTCCAAAGGGCGATCCTCGAGTCGGGCGGATGCGACCAGGCGCGAAGCCTCGAGGATGGCTACCGCGTGGCCGAAGCGATTGGAAAACGGCTCGGCTGCGGCCTCGAGGACACCGCCTGCTGGCGGCGCTTACCGGTGGAAGCGCTGCTTTCGCTCCTCGACGGCGTCGACGCCCTGGCCGATTTCCAAAAAGAGCCCTATAAGCCCCACATCGACGGCTACGTGCTGGACCAGGACCCCGAAGCCGCCCTCCGCCAGGGGCGGGCGAGGGATATCCCCCTCATCGCCGGGGCCAACGCCGACGAATACAAGCTCAATTTCGGCCTCTACGGGCTCGGCCCCCGCAGCTGGCCGGCGTTTGAAGCCCTGGTGAAGACCCGGACCAAAGAAGACCCCGCCGCGGTACGCCGGAGCTACCAGCGACGGTTCACCGATCCCCTCGAGGCCTTCTACGCCTTCGAAACCGAGCGGGTCCTGCTCTGCCCCACCTACCGCGCCGCCCGGCTGCACCGGGGCCCGACCTACGCCTACCTCTTCACCTACCGATCGGAAACCCTCGGCTTCGCCGGGGCCTTCCACGGGCTCGAGCTGCCCTTCGTCTTCGGAACCTACCGGGTCTGGCCCTTCACCATCGCCTTCGCCAGCGCCCGCGACCTCGAGCGGGCACAGGCGCTGGGCGAGGTGATGGCCGACCTCTGGACCCGATTCGCCAAGGGCGAGCCGCTGCGGGCCGGCTATGCGCCCTGGCCCCGGTACGAAGCGGGCTGGGTTCTTCGCTTCGGCGACCGGGTGGGCTGGACCGAAGACCCCTACCGCTCACGCTGCGAGCGCTTCCGATAGACTGGAGCCGTGCCGGTATTGGAGCTGGCGAGCGACGACCAGTACCTGGTGGCCACCGGGGACACGCCGCTGCTCGAAATCTGGGACGCCCTGCCCCAGGGGCTCGTGCCCCCATTTCCCCCGGTCGAGCTGCCGGGCGGTCTCGGCGAACTCGTGGCCCGCGGCGGATTTGGCCAGAATTTCTTCTTCCCCTCCGAGATCTTGGGGCTCACCTACCGCACCCCCCGCGGCCGCCTGATCCGAGCCGGGGGCCGGGTCATCAAGAACGTCCAGGGGTATGACCTGGTGCGGCCCTTCGTAGGCAGTTTCGGCCTCCTCGGGACCGCCCTCGAGGTCACCCTTCGCCTGCGGCCGGCCCGGGCGCAAGGGTTCTTTCAAAAGCGCACGCCGCTTCCCAAAGAACTCCCCGGCGTGGTGCGCTTTGCCTGGCAGGAAAACGACACCACCTACGTCTATCTCGTCGGACATCCCAAAACCTTCGCCGCCTTTGCCGACTGGGCCCCGATCGAGCCACCCCTCGACTACCGGCCGCTGTTTCCGGATGGCATGGGCGTCGGCGAGGGACCGCTGCGTGATCTGCGGTTCACCTGGGCCAGCGGCGGAAAGCCGCCAACCCCCCCCGAACCCTTCGTTCGCACCTTTCGCGACTTCTAGGCCAAACGGCGACGGCAAAGCGAGGGCCCTCGAGCTTTTCTGGGCGATTGGCCGCCGCTTTCGTTTTCCCGGCCCACCGTGGCGAACGCCGCGACGGGGCGGTCACACCGCGACCTGAAGACCACCCGGCAAAAGCCGAACCTCGTAGACCTCGCGGGGGGTGAGCACCTCGCCGTCGGCGTGGGCCGGGGTCGGTCGGTCGAAGCGAACGGTGAAGGCCGGGGCCTGGAAGTGCGTGACCCGGGGGTGGTTGATGTGGGTGCCCCGCATCAGCCTTGGCAAAATCCCCACCACCCCGAGCCGGGAAAAGCGGCCGGCGACGATGGCTTCGAGCTGCCCGTCGGCGGGGTCGGCCATGGGGGCGATGGGAAACCCGCCCCCGTAGGTGGGCCCGTTCATCACCGCGGCGAGCAGCGCGGGGCCCTCGAAGAGAACTTCCCCGCCGGCCTCGAGCCGGAGCACGGGCAGCTCAAGGCCCTGGAGTTCCAAAAAGAGCGCGTAGAGGTAGCGGGGCATGCCGCGCAGGAAACGGGGGGCGGAAAGCGCCCGCCGGGCCACGCCGGCGTCGAAGCCGAGCCCCAGGCTGGCCCCGAAGGGTTCGCCGTTGACCAATCCGAGGTCGACGCGCCTGGGCGGTGCGTTGAGGGCCTGCTCGAGGGCGGCCTCGAGGCCCAGCTTTGGAAGCCCGAGCATGCGGGCGAAATCGTTTCCGCTTCCCACCGGCACCACCCCGAAGATCTGTTCCTGGCGCAGCCCTTTGAGCGCCTCGTGGACGGTGCCGTCGCCCCCGACGGCCACGATCCGTTCTTCGGGCGCTTCCCGAACCAGCGCCTCGGCGTGCCCGGGCTCCCGGGTGAGCACCAGCCTTGCCCCGGGCGCATGCGTCCTGAGCCAGGCTTCGATTCGAGGAAAGAGCCGACCGACGCGCCCCCGACCGGCCGCCGGGTTGACGACAACGAGTGGCATACAGCGGGTATTTTACCGGTATGGGCATGCTGGGGCATTTCCTCAAAGGGCCGAAGGCCAAGACCACCCTGCTCCTTACCCGCGCCGGGCCGGTGGAAAACCCGGCCGGGGTACTCTACAGCCACCCCGGGCTCGACCTCGAAGAGGCAGGCCGAGACGCCATGCGCGCACTGGCGGAAAAGGCCCGCGCCTTCCAGCCGGCGGCCGTCTACGCCGCCGACAGCCGGGCCGAGGCCGAGGCCGCCGGCATCGTCGCCGAAGCGCTCGGCATCCCCCACGCGCTCTACCCCGAGCTCCGCGAGCGCCACTGGGGGGCGTGGGAGGGTCTTCGTTTTGAAGAGGTGCGGGCGCGCTGGCCCGAGGCCATCGATGCGTGGACCGCCTGCGAGGCCGGCTTCGCCCCGCCGGGGGGCGAGAGCGTGGCCCAGGTCTGGCTCCGCAGCCAGCCGCTGCTTCGCCAGTTGCTCGCCCAGCACCGGGGGCAGGCCTTCCTGGTCATCGGCAACTGCACCGTGAACCGCGCCGCCCTCGGTCTCGCCCTCCCCTTTTTGCCCATGGACGAGGGGCTCCGCCTGGAGCAGGACGAGGCGAGGCTCACGGTCCTCGAGTTCTATGATGATGCGGGCCTGCTCAAGGCGCTCAATCTGTAACCTTTGCCCCGAATTGTTCATTTTCCAACACCCAGACCCGGGGCCAGTGGGTAGGGTAGGCCCATGAGCACCGAAACCGCTTCGCTCCTCGACGTCCGCAGCGCGGTTTTGACCCGCCGATCGATTCGCAAGTACAAAAAGGACCCGATCCCCGAAGACACGCTCCGCGAGATGCTCTCGCTGGCGCAAAAGGCTCCTTCCGCCTGGAACCTCCAGCCCTGGCGCATCGTCGTCGTTCGCGACCAGGCGACGAAGGAAGCGCTCAAGGAGGCCTCGTTCGGCCAGGCCCACGTGGCCGAGGCGCCGGTGGTTCTGGTGATCTACAGCGACATGCAGGACACCCTCAAAAACCTCGATGCGGTAATCCACCCCGGCGTCCAGGGGGAGCGGCGCGAGGCGCAAAAAGCGGGCATCCTCAAGGCCTTCGAGGCAAAGCCCAGCGAGGCCCTCGAGGCCTGGGGCGCGGGGCAGACCTACATCTACCTCGGCTTTTTGATGCTGATCGTACGCGCCTACGGCTACGACAGCGTGCCCATGCTGGGCTTTGACCCCGGACAGGTGAAGGCCATCCTCGACCTACCCCGGCACGTGGCGATTCCCGCCCTGTTGCCCATCGGCCTTCGCGACGAGGAAGGCTTTCCCCACCACCGCCTGCCGATCGAGCACGTGATCCGCTGGCACTAAGAAACGACGGGCGCTCGTTTGCTTTTTTTCGAGGCCCTGCCGTGGCTTTCGCCGCGGCGGGGTCCATCAAGCCCTGAAAGCGGCCGGAGGAAGCCCGCGGTACAATGCGGGTAATGATCCGGCCGATTTCCCCCACTGACCTGCCGGCGCTGGTCGAGCTCCTCCGCTGGATGGACGCCGACCCGGCC
The DNA here is from genome assembly GCF_055385885.1 of Vulcanithermus mediatlanticus. Lineage (NCBI taxonomy): Bacteria > Thermotogati > Deinococcota > Deinococci > Thermales > Thermaceae > Vulcanithermus > Vulcanithermus mediatlanticus. The sequence continues at coordinate 653,337 of NZ_AP042385.1, forward strand.
CGGCGCGCCCTGGCGCCGGAGGGCCGGACGATCGAGGATCTGGCCTTCGAGGTCGAGGAGGGCTGGGTCGAATACCAGGGGGACCGGCTTTCGGGGTTTGCCGCCTTGGTGCCGTTCTGGCGGGGCGCGGCGATCGAAGGACCGGTCAGCCGGGGCGATCCCGCCGGCCTGCTCAAGGCCGCCGAAGCGGCGGCTACCGAGCGCGGCGTGCCCACCCTCTATGCCTTCCCCACCGAGGAAAACGCCACCTTGCGCGCGGCCCTCGAGGCCGCGGGGTTCGGCCCGGTTCACACCACCTACTTCTACATCACCGAGCCACGGGAACTCCCCTTCCCCGTACCCGAGGGGGTGACCATCGAGGAGGTCTTCGCCCTGGACCCGGAAGAATACCGCACCGTTTACAAGGAGAGCGACGAGGGCTGGAGCCTGCGCTTGGCCTGGAGCGACCTCGAGCTCCTCGAACACTTCGCCGAGCCGGACTGCCGGCTGTGGTTCGCCTACCAAAACGGCGAACCGGTGGGGATGGTCGAGGTCGAGACCCTCGAGGACGCCGCCGAGGTCGCCTACCTGGGGGTGATCCCCAAGGCCCGGGGCCAGGGGATCGGGCAAGCGCTGCTCGCGGTCGCATCCAAAGCGGCCCTCGAGAGCGGAGCGCGCTGGCTCCGGGTCCGGGCCCACGACCACGAAAAGGAAGCCCGCCGGCTCTATGAGCGGCTGGGGTTTAGCCCCCTCGAGGCCGTCGTGACCTACGCCAAAGAAACCCAAGCCCCAAAATGACCAAAACCACCGCCGCCCGTTCCGGGTACCACACCCGGTAGCGGAGCCGCAGGTCGAAACGCTCCCCGAGCGTCCCCTCCCACACCTGGGCCCGTCCGAGCCGCTTGGTGGCATTGCTCTCGATGGGCAAAAACGGCGCCTCGACCACGAAGCGAAAGGGAAAACCGGAAAAGACCTGGGGAATGCCCGCCACCCGGGCGGGGATGAGCCGGCCCGTAAGGCCGTAGTCCTCGAAGAACACGTAGCTCACCCGGTAGAAGGTGAGCCCGGAGGCGTCGCGAAAGGCCACCCGGCCCGGGAGCCACCCCGTCCACCGGTCCCACCCGGCGGCCTTATAAATCCTTTGGGCCTCGATCGAAGCCGGACCCAGGTCCACCTTAAATCCGAGCCTGGCCAGCCTCCGGGAAAGCTCGTCCGCGACCCCGGTCACCCCCTGGCCGCTGAGCTTCAGGGTGAGATCGACGCGGCCGTCCTGGTGCCAGACCAACCGGGCCTCACTCTCCAGGCACGAGGCGAGCAAAAAGGGCAAAAGGAGCCACAGCCAGCGCATGCACGCCCAGCTTACCGGGAGAATCCGGGCCTGGCGTAAGATGGAAGGCGATGCCCGACCTTGACCGGCTTGAAACCTACCGCAACGACCCCTCCAAGCTGGGCCAGGCCTTGAGCCAGCTGCCCGCGAGCTTCCCCAGGCCCCAGGAAACCTACGCCGCGCCGTTCGGCGTGGTGGGGTTTGGCGAAGGGTGGTGGCCGGCCGAGCTCCTCTCCCAGCGGATCCCGGCCACCCTGGCCCAGGGCACGACCTTCGTCCTGGCCGGGGGGTTCGGACTCGGCCGGCTCCAGGGGCTGATCGCCGCCGCCCGGGAAGCGAGCGGCCGGGTGGTGATCGCGGGGCCGGGAGAGGCGGCCGAGGTCAAGATCGACTTCCACCCCCTCTCGCCGTACCGCTACCTCAGGTTCGTCCTCGAGGCCAGCGGCGAATCCGCGCTCGGAGCGGAGATCGACGCCGCCCTCGAGGCCGAGTGCGAGCGCGCCGAGCCCAACGTCGCCACCACGGAAAACCCGGCCAAGCTCCTGGCCTGGACCCTGCTCGAACGGACGCCGATCTGGGTGGTCTCCGAGCGCTACCCCATGCTGGCCCCGGCGCTGCAGCAGCTCTTTGCCCGGATCGGCAAGAGCCTCTCCATCGCCCCGCCACCGAGCGCGCTGGAGTTTTTCATCAGCGCCCTCGAGGCCAGGCACGAACAGGGCGACCCCTTGCTGGCGGTAGTCATCGGCGAGGACGAGGCCACCGATCTGGCGCTTGAGGTGTTGGAGACCCGGGTCGCGGGCATCGAGCGGCTCACCCCGCCAAAGGCCCAGGGCGCGATCCCGGAGGCCGTCGCCTACTGGTACCGGATGGCCTGGGTGAGCTACTACCTGGCGCTCCTCTACGGGACCGACCCCGGCGACCACGAGGTGATGACCCGGCTACGGGAAGCGGCGCAGTGATCCCCAAAGGGGCCCTGGGCAAAAAACTCGCCGATCCGGCCGACAAAAGCAGCCGGCGAATCTGCGCCGCCGACGCCTGGGGCGCACTCGGCGCCGGGCGCTGAGGCTCGCTTGGGGCCAAGGGCTTAAGGTGGAAGCGTGGTGCCATTTCCCAAGCCCGATTCCCTCGAGGCCGCCCGGCAAATGCAAGAAGCGCTCCGCGAGCGGGTCATCCTGCGGGGCGACGCGACCAAGGTGCGGCGCATCGCCGCCCTGGACGCCTCGGCGAAAAAGGGCGAGGGGCTCTTTGCGGTGGCGGTGCTCTGGGACAGCGACTCGAACCGCGTCCTCGCCGCCGCCAGCGCCCACGTGGCTGAAGAAGACCTCTTCCCCTACGTTCCCGGGTTCCTCTCCTTCCGGGAGGCCGATGCCTACCTCAGGGCGCTCTCGGCCCTGCCCGAAGCCCCCGAGGGCCTCCTGGTCGACGGCCAGGGCATCGCCCACCCCCGGGGCCTCGGCATCGCCGCCCACCTCGGGGTCCACCTCAACCTGCCCGCGGTCGGCGTGGCCAAGCGCCGCCTCTACGGCAGGGAGACGGGGACGCTCGCCGATGAGGCCGGATCGGCGGTGCCGCTCTGCGGTCCCTCGCGTGCCCTGGGCGTCCCCTGCCCGGACTGCCCCGGGGTGCAGATCGGCTGGGTCTACCGCTCGCGGAGCGGGGTCAAGCCGGTCTACGTCTCCCCTGGCCACCGCGTGGGCATGGCGGAAGCGCTCTTTTGGCTCCGGTCGCTGCCCACCAAAACCAAGCTCCCCGAACCCCTGCGCTGGGCCCACCGGCTGGCGGGCCGGGCCCGGAAGGAAAACATCACCGGGCTTCTTCCGCTAGAGTAAAAACGTGACGCCCCGACCCACGCTGACCTACCGCGTCGCCCACGCAATCGTGGGCCTGACCATCAAACCCATCTTTCGACTCCGCGCCGAGGGCCAGCAGCATATCCCCAAGGATGGGCCGGTGCTGATCGCCTCCAACCACCTCTCGGTCCTGGATCCCATCGTGATCGCCTACGGCGTCCCCCGCCCGGTGGCCTACGTGGCCAAAGCCGAACTCTTCCGACTGCCCGTACTCTCCTTCATCCTGCCCCGGCTGTTTGCCATTCCCCTCGAGCGCGGCGCCGGCGACCTCTCGGCGGTGAAGGCCGCGATCCGTGCCCTGAAGCAGGGGCTGGCCTTTGGCATCTTCCCTGAAGGCACCCGGTCCCGGGATGGCAAGCTGCAGCCGTTTAAAACCGGCGCCGCGGCCATTGCGATCCGCACCGGCGCCAAGGTGGTGCCGGCCGCGGTCATCGGCACCGACAAGGCCTGGCCGGTGGGCAAGGGACCGAAGCCCTTCCGGCCGATCACCGTCCGCTACGGGCCGCCGCTGGATTTCAGCGACCAGAAGCTCGACAAGAAAAGCCTGCAGGCGGCGACCGAGCGCCTGCAGGCGGCGGTGGCCTCGCTTTTACCTGAGGAATACCTTGGATAGGATTTCTATTCCGATCCCCAGAAGGCTACGAAGGGTAAAGAATCCCGTCACAGAGCTTGCGAGAGGGCAAAAGCTGTGCTATAGTCCCATGAGAAGGGCATTTTTAAGGAGGTGATGGAGTTATGGCGAAAAAGACGGTAACCAAAGCCGACCTGGTCAGCCACGTCGCCGACGTCACGGGTCTCAAGAAAAAGGACGTCAAGGCCTGCGTGGACGCCTTCCTCAACGAAATCGCCGAGATGCTGGACCGCGACTACAAGGTGCAGCTCACGGGCTTTGGCACCTTCGAAGTCCGTAAGCGCAAAGCGCGCGTGGGCGTGAAGCCCGGGACCACCGAGAAGATCAAGATCCCCGCCAGCAAGTACCCGGCCTTCAAGCCCGGCAAGGCGCTCAAGGAAAAGGTCAAGCAGTAAGGGCTCACATTTCTCATGCCCAAAAGAAGCTAAGCTGAATATGTAGGGACTGGAGTAACCGGTCGGCAAGCTGCCGCGTAAAAACGCGGCAGCTTGCTTTGGGAAACCAAGCTATGTCAGTTGCTGAGTTTTTGGGAAGATCTTTAAACCGTAGCCAATGACCTGACCTTGAGGCCCCCTTCTCAACTTTGAGTCAATGACCTCAAACGCCCGGTTCGTTTGATCGGGGTGCAAATATCTGAGGCCTATAGGCCGCGCGACAAGATCCGCTAACTGTAAACCCGCGATATTTTCCAACTTGGAGTGGAAATGAAGACGCATCTTGGCCAGCGTGACTCTCGCACCGTACCGCAACTCCAGGCTTAAAGGATCCCTTCCGCTCCGCAGGGCACGGAAAACGCGTAGGAGCTCTCTATCTTCCTTTTTGCCTCGGCCTTCGATAAACATCGGCAATTCCAGACCGTGATATAAACCGACTTCCATCGCTACACGCTCCATGATGAAGCCAAGGGCGATTTCATATGGGTTTCGCGGGGTATCGTAGGCTTGCACCAAGCGCCGCTTGTCAATGACGGCAGCGATCACTTTGAAGTCGAGGCCATCGATGAGCTTGGTAAGGTCGACGATAAAACGGCTGTAAACAACATCTTCAAGGTTATCGAAGGGCTTCTCCCGTCTTCGAATCTCTCGCTCATGGAAAATAATCGCCTCGGTACCAAAATAGGTCCTCTTTAAAAACGAAAAGCCGCTTTCCAGCTTCCGCCGACCTCCTGTATCCAGAACCACCGCAGCCAACACAAAGATGGGATAGTTGATGTCGAAATTATTGAGACCATGGTCACCACTTTCATCCATGTAAACGTACCATCCCACGCACGCAGTTTATTTAGCTGTACACCGAGGGGCCGCCCCCTAAGCCCCGCCTAACGCCCCGCCGGGCTTGATCTTCGGGATCACCCGCCGGCCCTCGAGGGCCGAGCCTTCCCCGCCCGGGGGCTTTTCCTGGCTTTCCGGGGGCAGGCCCTGGACCAGGCGTTCGATCATCTCGGCGGTCAGGGTCTCGCGCTCGAGCAGGGCCTCGGCGACCCGCTCGAGGACGGCCCGACGGTCCTCGAGCAACGCCTTGACCCGGCGGTATTCCCGGGTGATGAGGTCCCGCACCGCCTCGTCGATCCGCCGCGCGGTCTCCTCCGAGTAGCGCCGGGTCTCGTAGCCGCCGAGATAGGTATCCTCGCGCACCGCGTAGGCCACGGTGCCGAACTCGGGGTGCATGCCCCACTCGGTGATCATGCGTCGGGCCAGCTCGGTGGCCTGGCGGAAGTCGTTTTCCGCCCCGGTGGTCACGTCATCGAAGACCAGCTCTTCCGCCGCCCGCCCGGCGAGCGAGACCGCGATCTGGTCGAGCAGGCGCTTTTTGGTCCAGTGCAGCATCTCCTCACGCTTTGGCATCATGAACCCGAGCGCCCGCCCCCGCGGCACGATGGTGACCTTGTGCACCGGGTCGGCGTGCTCGAGGAAATGCGCGGCCAGCGCGTGTCCGGCCTCGTGGTAGGCGGTGATGCGACGGTCGCGCTCGCTGAAGACCATGCTGCGCTTGGCCGGCCCCATCATCACCCGATCGGCGGCCTCCTCGAGGTCGGCCATGGTGATCCGCTTGCGCCCGTCGCGGGCCGCGAGCAACGCCGCTTCATTGAGGAGGTTTTCCAGATCGGCCCCCACGAAGCCGGGGGTGCGCTTTGCCACCTCGGCCAGGTCCACATCGTCGGCCAGCGGCTTGCCCCGCGCGTGGATGCGCAAAATCGCCTCCCGACCGCGAACGTCCGGCGCCCCGATCTCGATCTGCCGGTCGAAGCGCCCCGGCCGCAAAAGCGCCGGGTCCAGAACGTCCGGGCGGTTGGTCGCCGCCATCACGATGATGTTGGTCTCCTGGTTAAAGCCGTCCATCTCGACCAGGAGCTGGTTGAGGGTTTGCTCGCGCTCGTCGTTGCCGCCCCCCATCGAAACCCCGCGCCGGCGTCCGACGGCGTCGATCTCGTCGATGAAGACGATGCAGGGCGCGTTGCGCCGGGCGGTTTCGAAGAGGTCGCGCACCCGGGCCGCGCCCACGCCCACGAACATCTCAACGAAATCCGAGCCGCTGGCGGTGATGAAGGGCACCCGGGCTTCGCCGGCGACCGCCCGCGCGATGTGAGTCTTCCCCGACCCCGGGGGCCCCACCAGCAAGACGCCTTTCGGCGTGCGCGCCCCCATCTCGCGGAAACGCTGGGGATGCTTGAGATACTCGACGATCTCCTTAAGTTCCTCTTTCGCCTCCTCGGCCCCCGCCACGTCGCCGAAGGTGGTCTTGGGGGCCTCGGTGAGCACCCGGGCCCGGCTCTTGGTAAAGCCGAAGGCGCCATCGGTCCCGCCGCCGCCCCGGGCGTTGCGCGAAAAGTACCAGAAACCAAAGACCAAAGCCCCGATCGCCAGCAACGGCACCAGCAGCCCCGGCCAGGCCATCCCCGAACCCGGCGGCTTTACCCGCACCTCGATCCCCTGTTCGGCCCACGAGCGGACGGCCTGGGTCTCGGGAGGCGCCGGGGCATAGGTGACGAAACGCGAGCCGTCGGCGAGCCGGCCGCTCAAGCGATCCCCCTGGATCACGACCTCGCGCACGCGCCCGGCGTCAATTTCGTTGAGAAAGGTCGAGTACGGCAGGGTCCCGGTGACCTCCTGAGGACTGCCGAGGCTCACCGCCCAGGCGATCAATATCGCCACCAACAACAAGAGCCAGAGGTTGAAGGGACGCCCGCGCATGTGTGTCTTCAGTATAGACCAGGGGTCTCGGACGCAGGGTGCCGTAGAACCGATTTGCAATATGACAAGACTAGACTCAGGTCTATTGACATCACGATTGGCTGCAGCTATGCTATGAGCAGAGAGAAGGGGGTTGACGATGAGCAAAGCCGTAGGTATCGATTTGGGAACGACCAACAGCGTGGTCGCCACCGTGGAGGGTGGCAAGCCCGTGGTTTTGGAAAACGCCGAGGGCGAGCGGACCACGCCGTCGGTGGTGGCCTTTAAGGAAGGCGAGGTTTTGGTCGGCCGCATGGCCAAGCGTCAGGCGGTCCTGAACCCGGAAGGGACGATCTTCGAGGTCAAGCGCTTCATCGGGCGGCGCTGGGAAGAGGTTCAGGAAGAGGCGAACCGGGTGCCCTACCGGGTGGAAAAGGGCCCCGACGGCGGGGTGCGTATCCGGGTCGGCGACAAACTGTACACCCCCGAGGAGATCAGCGCCTTCGTGCTGCGCAAGCTGGTCAGCGACGCCTCGGCCAAGCTGGGGCAGAAGATCGAGAAAGCGGTGATCACGGTCCCCGCCTACTTCAACAACAGCCAGCGCGAAGCCACCGCCAACGCGGGGCGGATCGCCGGGCTCGAGGTGATGCGCATCATCAACGAGCCCACCGCCGCCGCGCTGGCCTACGGGCTGGATAAGAAGGGCAACGAGACGGTGCTGGTCTTCGACCTGGGCGGGGGGACCTTCGACGTAACCGTCCTCGAGATCGGCGACGGCGTGTTCGAGGTGAAGTCGACCTCGGGTGACACCCACCTCGGCGGCTCCGACATGGACCACGCCATCGTCGACTGGCTGGCCGACGAGTTCAAGAAGGAGCACGGGGTCGACCTCAAGGCCGACCGCCAAGCCCTGCAGCGCCTGATCGAGGCGGCCGAGAAGGCCAAGATCGAGCTTTCGTCGACCACCGAGACCACGATCAGCCTGCCCTTCATCGCCCTGGACCCCGCGAGCAAGACGCCGCTGCACCTGGAGAAAAAGCTCACGCGGGCCCAGTTCGAAGGCCTGATCCAGCCCATCCTGGCCCGGGTCCGGGGCCCGGTGGAGCAGGCGCTCAAGGACGCCGGCCTCACCAAAGACCAGATCGACGAGGTGATCCTGGTCGGCGGCGCGACCCGCGTGCCCGCGGTCCAGCAGATCGTCCAGGAAATGCTGGGGAAGACCCCCAACAAGTCGGTCAACCCCGATGAGGCGGTCGCGCTCGGGGCCGCCATCCAGGCCGGGGTCCTCACCGGCGAGGTCGGCGAGGTGGTCCTCCTCGACGTCACCCCGCTCAGCCTGGGCGTCGAGACCAAAGGTGGGGTCATGACGGTGCTGATCCCGCGCAACACCACCATCCCCACCCGCAAGTGCGAGACCTTCACCACCGCCGAACACAACCAGACCGCGGTCGAGGTGCACGTCCTCCAGGGCGAGCGGCCCCTCGCCAAGGACAACAAATCGCTCGGCCACTTCCGCCTCGAGGGCATCCCCCCGATGCCCGCCGGCGTGCCGCAGATCGAGGTCTGCTTCGACATCGACAGTAACGGCATTCTCCACGTAACCGCCAAAGAGCTCTCCACCGGCAAGGAGGCCTCGATCAAGATCGAAAACACCACCACGCTCTCCGAAGAAGAGATCCAGCGGATGATCGAGGAGGCCAAAAAACACGAGGAAGAGGACAAAAAGCGCAAGGCTCACGTCGAGCTCAAGAACAACCTCGACTCCGCCCGCATCCAGGCCGAACGCCTCCTGAGTGAAAAGGAGGGCGAGGCCAGCGCGAAAAGCCGCCTCGAGGCCGCGATCCAAAACGCCAAGGCGCTGGTGGAAAAGGACGCCGCCGACGAGGAGCTCAAAAAAGCGCTCGACGAGATCCTGGCCGCGATCCAGGCCTACGAGTCGAGCGCTTCGAGCAGCACCACGGCGGGCGGCGACCAGGGCCAGGGTGACGTCGTCGACACCGACTACAAGCCCGCCGAGTAACCCCTCGGCGGGCCCCCTTTGGGGGTGAAACGATGAGTGAGAAAACGTCCAACGACGAAGCCCGGCTTGAGGCGAAGGAAGCCGAGGTGCTCGAGGAGGCGGAGCGGGTCTCCGCCGAGCTGGAAGCCGCCCGGGCTGAGCTCGAATCGCTTAAGGAAAAGTACATCCGGCTCCTCGCCGACTTCGACAATTTCCGCAAGCGTTCGGCCGAAGCCCAGGAGGCGGCCAAGGCCGAGGGCCGCATGGAGGTCTTGCGGGCGGTGCTGCCGATCCTCGACGACCTCGAGCGGGCCCTGGCCCACGCCGAGACCCACCCCGACGCCGTGGTCGAGGGCGTCCGGAAGATCAAGGATGCCTTCCTGCGCACCCTTACCGGCCTCGGCGTCGAGGAGGTGCCGGGCGCGGGCGAGGCCTTCGACCCCCGCTACCACGAGGCCATCGGCGTGGTTGAAGACGAGGAGGAAGGCCGGGTGGCCGAGGTCTACCAAAAGGGCTTCCGCGTCGGGGAAAAGCTCGTGCGCCCGGCGCGGGTGAGCGTGACCAAAAAGAAGGCCTAGATCAAAGCCAGTCCCGATCGGAGAAGCGCCATGGAGTACAAAGACTACTACGCCATCCTCGGTGTGCCAAGGACCGCGTCCCAGGAAGAGATCAAGCGGGCCTACAAGAAACTGGCCCGCAAGTACCACCCGGACATCAACAAGGACCCGGGGGCCGAGGAAAAGTTCAAGGAGATCAACGAAGCCTACACGGTGCTCTCCGATCCACAAAAGCGGAAGATCTACGACCAGTACGGCACGGCCAAGGCCCCGCCCCCGCCGCCCCCCGGCGGCTGGCAGTGGGAGGGCGAGGCCGGCGTGGGGGATTTCTCCGACTTCTTCAAGAGCCTCTTCGGCTTCGGCGGCTTCGAAGATCTCTTCGGCAGCGGCGGCGTCCGCCGGGGGCCCCGCCGGGGCCGCGACTACGAGGTGGAGATCGAGATTCCCCTCGAACTCGCCTACCGGGGCGGGAAGCAGGTGATCGCCCTCGACGGCCGCCGGATCGAGGTCACCATCCCCCCCGGCATTCGCGAGGGGCAGCGGCTTCGCCTGGCGGGCCAGGGCGGCCCGGGCCAACCGCCGGGCGACCTCTACCTCACCGTTCGCCTGACGCCTTCGCAAAGCTTCCGCCTCGAGGGCCACGACGTTCACACCACGGCCAACGTCCCGGCGCCCATCGCCGTGGTGGGCGGCAAGATCCGCGTGCCCACCCTCGACGGAATGGTCGAGGTCACCGTGCCGCCACGCACCCAAAACGGTAAGAAGCTCCGGCTCCGGGGCAAGGGCTGGCCGAAACCGGGGGGTGGCCGTGGTGACCAGTACGTCGAGGTGCGCATCGTCATCCCCGAGCACCCCGACCCCGAGGAAGAACGGCTCTACCGTGAACTGGCGGCGCTTTTGCGGCGGAAGGGGGTGGTGGCCTGATGCTCGCCCGACCCGAACGCTACCCCATTTCCTACTTCCTCCGGGCCGGACTTTCGTCTTCGGTGGTGCGCGCGTACGTCGCCATCGGCTTCGTGGAGCCCGTCGAGATCGACGGCGAGCTCTTTTTCACCCGCACCGAGGTGGAGCGGGTCTTCCGGGCCGAGCGCATCCGAAAAGAGCTCGGCGCGAACCTCATCGGCGCCGCCCTGGTGGTCGAGGTACTGGAGCGCTTCGAACGTTGAGCGGTTGTTCTCTCAAACGCAGGCCCCGCCCACACCGCGGTTCGCTGTGATAAGCCGAGTGAACGCCCCAAGCCTTTTAGGATATGAAGGAGGGCACTGGGGGGAGGTGTCATGAAGGCGGAAACACAAACGCGTCCACACCCCTTGGGTGATACTCCGCTCTACACCACGGGAGAAGCCGCCCGCTATCTGCGCATTCCGGCGAGCACCGTACGGGCCTGGATCGCCGGGCGCAGCTTTCCCACCACTGAGGGGACCAAACTCTCGCCGCCAGTCATCCGCCTCGCGAACCAGGAGGGGATCTACCGGTTGAGCCTGAACAACCTCGTTGAACTCTATGTGCTCAGAACCCTCCGCACCCAGCACGCGGTGCGCCTTGAGGACATTCGCCGCGCGCTGGACTACGCTGAGCGCGAACTCGGCATTGAGCGTCTCTTAATCCATCCCCAGCTCAAGACCACAGGCGGGGACCTCTTCATCGAACGCTACGGCCAGCTCATCAGCCTCAACCGCTCGGGCCAAGTGGCCCTCAAGGAGGTGCTCAGGAACGCGCTCACGCGGATCGAGTGGGAGGAAAGCCTCCCAGCACGACTTTTCCTTTCCATACCCACGCGCGAGGAGCGCAAGAGCATTTACGTAGACCCCCGCATCCACTTCGGGAGACCCTCGGTAGGTGGGGTGGAAACCCGGGTGATCGCCGCACGCGTCGATGCGGGGGAAGACCCCCGCGAACTGGCGGAAGATTACGGACTACCCCTCGATGAAGTCATGGATGCCCTGGTCTTTGAGAATACCCTGGCGAGGGCGGCTTGAGTGTTTTCTTTACCGACCGCAACCTAGGAAAACGCTTTGGGCGCCGATTGCGCGAGCTCGGACTCAAAGTCGAACTCCACGACAACCATTTTCCGCAGAACGCCACCGACGAGGAAATCCTCGCCTTCGTCGCCCACAGGGAATGGGTCCTGCTCACGCTTGACCTACATCTGCGATACCGACCAGCAGAGAAGGAGGCCATCCGGCGCCATGCCGCCCGGGTCATCCACCTCAAAATCTCCAAGCAGTAGTCGCTCCTCGCGCTGGCCGAGCACTTTGCACGCCACCACCACCGGGTGGAGAAATTCTTACAGAAGACCCAGCCCCCGCTCTTTGCCGTTTACCGCATTGATTCCAAAGGCCGTCCTAACATCGAGCGCAAACGGCTTTAAGAACGCCGACCCGGAAAAGGCCACGGCAGGACCAAGGGTCATCGTAAGCGGCTGCCAGATTGCCACTCACACACCCAAACGCTCGAGGCCCCTCGTCGAGCTGCCGCGACCCCGCGACCAAAAACGTCCTTTTTGAACCTTATTCGGTGTCCTCGAGGGCCCCATCCTGCTTTTTTCTAAACTTCCTCCAGCGCTCAAAGGCGGCGATGGCCCGGGGAAAACCGAAAAAGAGGGCTGCCTGGAGCAAGGTTTCCTTGATCTCGGCCTCGGTCGCCCCGTTTTTGAGCGCGCCCCTGAAATGGGTCGCGATCTCCGGCGGGCTGCCGAGCGCGACCAGGCTGGTGATCGCGAGCAGTTCGCGGGTCTTGAGGTCGAGTCCGTCGCGGGAGAGGACCTCACGGTAGGCGAATCCTTCGATGTACGCGGCCAGATCGGGATCGAGGCTTTCGAGCCGCTCCCGAATCCGCCCCTCGTCGTCACCCCAGATGCCCTCGAGGGCGTCCATGCCCCCATCCTAACCAAGGTTCAGGGCGCACCCAGCTTGACCATGACCTCTTCCAGGCTCTCCGGACTGCCCATCAGCGTCACCCGATCGCCGAGCCTCAGCTGGGTGTAACCGTGGGTCACGATGGCCTCGTGCCCCCGGTGGATGGCGAGCACCAAAACGTCGGCGGGAAGCCTGAGTTCCCGCAGCGGAACACCGTCGAAAGCGGGATCGCGCATCTCGACGTCCACCACCCGCTGGCCCTCCTCGAGGCCCAAAAAGATCGCCGCACCCCCCGGGCTCTCGACGAACTGGGCCAGGAGGTGCACGGTGGCGGTCGTGGGGTCCACCACCATGCAACCGAGCGCCTGGAAACGCTCGACCGGCACCCGGCCCTGGTAGCGCACCACCAGGTTGCGAAGCCCGTATTCCTCGTAAAAGTGGCGGCAGATCTCGAGGTTCTCCTCATCTGTGAGCATCGCCACCACCGCGTCCGCCCCCTCGGGGTCGAGCGCGGAAAACGCCCCCGGGCGAAAGGCGGTCGCCGTGAGCCCCTGCTCGCGCAACACCTCAACCCGCGCCGGATCCGGGGAAGCCAGCTTCACCGACCACCCCCGGGCGGCAAGCCGCCGCGCCAGGGCCAGCGCCTGGTCATCGTCGCCGAAGACGATCGCGTCGTGGGCATCGTCCAGGGTGCCGCCTGCCCCCCGGGTGTGGGTCTCCCCGGCCAGCCTGAGCGCCTTTTTAAAGAGCGGCGGCCCGACCACCTGGTTGAGGACCACCAGGGCCACCACCACGGTGGCGAAGGCCTCGCCAAAGGCGGGGAAGGCATCGGCCACCTTCTTGGCAAGCCCCAGGGCAACGCCGGCCTGGGTAATAAAGGCCATCCAGGAGATCGCGTTCAGTCGCAGCGGGTCCCCCGCCACCAGCCCGCCGGCGAATGAGCCCAGAAAGACGCCCACCAGCCGCACGGCAAAGAGCGCCAGGGCCACCGGCCAGGCGGCGAGGAGCACGTCCAGCGCCAGCGAGGCGCCGGCAAGGGTGAAAAAGGCGATGTAGACCGCGGGGGAAAGGGCCTCGAGCAGGCGAACGAACTCGTCGCGGAGCGGCGTTTTGTTGACCAAAAGGAAGGCGGCCAGAAGCCCCGCGAGCAGCGGCTCCGGGACCAGCGCCACCCCGAGGTAGGTGCTGCTCGCCCGCTCGATCGCCGAGGCGATCACGAACACCCCGTAGCCGCCAAAGAGCACCGCGCTCCCCTTAAGCCAGGGGGGCCAGTGTTGCGTCAACGCCCGGATGAAAAAGTACAAGAGCCCGTAGCCCAAGGCCGCTGAAAGCGCGAGGTCAACGAGCAAGACCAGCAGAAAGCCGAGCCCCAGGGGCGCGTCCGTGACCCAGGCCCGCGCAAGCTCGAAGACGATGGCAAAGAGCGCGATGACCATGACGTCCTTCACCACCGTCACCCCCAGCGCGAGCTGGGTCAGCGGACCTTTGGCCCTGAGCTCGCTGATCACCGCGATCGTTGACGACGGGGAACGCGCGAGGAGGATCACCCCCATGAGCAGGGCGATGGCCAGCCGCGTGCCCGGACCCAGGCCCTCAAACCCCTGAACCATCCCCGAAAGCCGCCACATGGCCCAGGCGCCGATGGCCAGGGTGATCACGATCTGCCCCAGGGTGACCCACACGATGGCCCCGATCCGCGAGCGCAGCTCGCGCAGGTAGAGTTCAGAGCCCGCGGCCAGGGCGATCACCGCCAGGGCCATCTCGTCAACAAAGCGCAGCTTTTCTAAATCCGATTGTGAGAGCAGGCCGAGGGCGTAGGGCCCGATGAGGATGCCCGCCACCAGGAAGCCGGTGATGAGCGGCAGGTCGTATTTGGCGAAATAATCGCCAATTTGCTTTGATGCCAGGGCCAAAACGGCGAAGCTGGCAAAGATCAGGAGGAGTTCAAGGGCCGCCTCCACCCGTGCCCCTCAAAGGACTTCCAAAACCGGCTCCAGGCCCCGGTAGGGATCGGTCAAGACCGCCTGCATGCCCAGGGCCCGGGGTGCATCGTGATCGTTTTCCTCGTTGTCGCCCACGAAGAGCACCCGCTCGGGCAAAACGCCGACCGACTCCAGCGCGATCCGGTAGATGGCGGGCTCGGGCTTGGCCACCCCCACCGCCGCCGAAGGCACGATGGCGTCGAAGTACTTGGCGAGGTCCATGACCTCGAGGATCTCCGGCAGGAGCACGTCCCAGTTGGAAACCGCGGCCAGCCGCAGCCCCCGGCGCTTCAGGGTCTCGAGCACCTCGGGCGTCCCCGGGGTCTTGGGCCAGAGCGCCTGGCTGTGCCAGTGCGCCACCAGCCAGTCGGCCACCCGATCCGGCTCCCTCACCCCCAAACCGGCCAGGAGCATCCGGTCGAAGTTCCGCCAGAGCGAAATGGCCTCTTCCCGGGTCCTGGCCTGCATGTGGTGGGCGTTGTAGTACTCGTAGGCCGGTACCAGCGCCTCGCGCAGCTTGCTCCAATCCGCCTTTTCGCCGAGCTCATCCAGCACCGCCGGGAGCCAGGTTCGGGGGTCGGTGTGGATGAGCGTGCCGCCAACGTCGAAGAAAACCGCCTCGATCATTAGAGGTCACTATAAACCGCATGTCCCACGCGCCATGGTGAGCGGCGTACCAGCCGGGTAAGGGGGGTCTGGAGCGGAAGGCACACGAACGGCAAAAATGAACCCGGACAGACACATGTGAGACCGAATCGATAAGAATGTGGGGACCACTCCAGGAGAGAGGAGGTCCCCACGTATGCAGCTTACAACGGTTGGCCGGGAGGTATGGAGGGGGGCGAGGAAAGCCCAGGTGCTCCAGGAGGCTGGAGCGGGCGACCCCACGGTCCAAGACCGTCTGCGAAAGCTCAAACAAGTCGAGGCGTTCCGGAAACACAAGGTGGGCTGGTCCGAGATCCAGTCCCTGGTGGGAATCAGCCGAGCCACCTACTACCGCTGGAAAAAGCGACTCAGGGAAGAAGGCCTCAAAGGCCTTGGGCCCAGATCCAAACGCCCAAGGCGGTTGCGACGAAAGCTCCACTGGACGCCCGAACTTCTCATTGCGATTGAAACTTTGAGGAAGCAAAACCCCACCTGGGGCCGCTGGCCGATCTGGCTGGCCTTGGGGAAGCAAGGCTTTGGGGTTAGCGAACGCACCGTGGGCCGCATCCTGGCCCACCTGGGAGCGCACCGTCGTGTTGAAAGCGTGGCCGCCTTCCTGGCCCGGGCGAGACGGGGGAAGGTGAAGCGAAGGCCCAGGCGCCCCTACGCCAGGAGGAAACCCAAAAGCTACGTCGCCTCCTCACCCGGCGACCTGGTTCAGGTGGACACCCTTACCGTGACCCTAGGACCCGGGGAGGTCGTCAAGCATTTTTCGGCGGTAGACCTTTACACCCGCTTTTCCCTGGCCGAGGTGCACACCCGGGCCACCGCCAACCTAGCAGCTGGCTTTCTGGCCCACCTCATCACCCAGGCCCCCTTTCCCGTCAGGGCCATTCAGGTGGACGGGGGCAGCGAGTTCATGGCCGAGTTTGAGGAAACTTGCCAACGTTTGGGTATCGAGCTCTTCGTGCTGCCCCCGAGAAGTCCCAAGCTCAATGGCCACGTGGAGCGGATGCAGCGGACCTTCAGGGAGGAGTTTTACACCCGGCCGTTGCCTTCCCGGATCCCCGAGCTCCAAAGGGAGCTCGACGCCTATCTGGACTACTACAACCGCAGGAGGCCCCATCGTGCGCTCAACGGCCTTGCGCCCCTAGAGTTCCTGGCTATGATCCAAAAGGAGGCGGTCCCCCGGAGTGTCTCAGATGTGTTGGCCGATTACAAAAAATTGACATAGGCGGAGGGCATCCTCTATAGTGAATCTACATCCCCCTACTGCGCTGCAGTAGGTGCAGGGCCGCGAAAGCGGCCCTTGCGTCGTTTTATACTGGCCGGCGTGCCACGGCTATTCATTTACGTGGACGGCTTCAATTTCTATTACGGTGCCGTGAAGGGAACTCCGTACCGGTGGGTCAATCTGGAGCGGCTTTTCGAGCTGCTCTTCCCCCATGACGAGATCGTGAAGATCCGCTACTTCACTGCCGATGTCTCGGACAACCCCCTCAATCCCGGGCAGCGCATTCGACAAAAAACATATCTCCGCGCACTGCGCACGCTCCCTAAGGTGGAAATCCATAAGGGCTTTTTCTTATCTCACGTCGTTACCATGCCCAAAGCCCAAGCAAAGAGGGAAGCGGTCCGTGTCATCAAGTTCGAGGAGAAGGGTTCCGACGTCAACCTCGCGACCCACCTCATCTTTGACGCTTTGGAGAACCGCTTCGACGTCGCGGCGGTGGTCTCCAATGACAGCGACCTCGCCTTCCCGATCGAGATGGTCCGTTCACGACTAAAGAAAGTCGTCGGGGTTGTTGGGTATGACCCCAGACTCCAAAAGAAGTACGGGAAGAAGAGCCGGCAGAGCAAGCGGCTTGCAGAAGTCGCTTCCTTCTTCAAAGCAATCCGTGAAACTGCCCTTATGAAGGCCCAGTTCCCGGATGAGCTCGAGGACGAGCGCGGCAAATTTACAAAGCCTCAGGCCTGGTAGCTTTTGCCGGGGCCGGTCAAGCGACTGCACCAATTTGCGCCGGCCGGCCACCTGAGGTACACTGGCTGTCTGGTGCCTGGCCCCATCGTCTAGCGGTCAGGACACCGCCCTCTCAAGGCGGAGACGGGGGTTCAATTCCCCCTGGGGTCACCAAAAAAACGGCCGGGCCGGCGGGCCCGGCCCCCTTCTTTTCGGAACATGACGCGGACGCCGCGCCTTCAGCGACCCCCGCCCGCCTGGCGAAGGACCTCTTCGGCCCAGGCCACGACCGGCGGGTCGATGAAGCGACCGTCCGGGAGTTTGGCCACCGCTCGCCCCTGGCGGCGTGCGGCCGCGAAGGCCTCGAGGACGGCCCGGGCTTCCTCGATCTCGGCTGCGGTGGGGGCGAAAGCGCGCTTGACCGGGACGATCTGCCGGGGGTGGAGCAGCGTCTTTCCGGCAAAGCCCAGGTCGCGCTCGTGACGGGCCTCGGCCTCGAGGCCAGCTTCGTCGTCCAAAAAGGGATACACACCGGCAATCGGCGCCAAAAGCCCCACCGCCCGGCTCGCCGCGACCAAATGGCTTTTGGCGTAGAGCAGGGCGTCCCGACAATAGCGGGCACCGATGTCCTTTTGGTAGTCCAGGGCGCCGAAGATGAACCGCTCCACCCCGTCGCCGGCGATCTCGAGGGCCAGGAAAAGCCCGCGAGCGCTCTCGATCATGGCGATGAGGGGCAGCCCCATCCGCCGCGCCGGGGCGAGCACCTCCGGGGCCTCAACCTTGGGGAGCACGATGGCGGTGACGTGGGGCAGTGGCAGGGCCTTTTGGTCCTCGGGGAAAAAGTCGCTCTGGGGGTGGTTGACCCGGAGGACCACCCTCGGCCGCGGCTCGGCTTTTGCCAGCACCCGGGCGCTGACCTCCCGGGCGGCGCGCTTTTCCCCCTCGGGAACGGCGTCCTCCCAGTCCACGATGACCACGTCGGCCTCCGAGCCGAGGGCCTTTCTCAGCTTTCGCTCGTCGTTGCCGGGGACAAAGAGCCAGCTGCGCATAGGCCTATTCAATCAGGATGGGCGGCTTGCTGCCCAGACCTTCTGTCCTCCAGCGGCAGACCGGCCGCAGGGCCACGAATGGGGAGGGACCGGGAACGCCCGGGGCTGCACTCAGTCACCCTCGCGCTGCGCGAGCAGCTCGAGGACCCCACCGTAGGTCGCCATGAGCCGATCCTGGCGGAGCCCCCGCGCGTTCCAGGTGGCCACCGCGCAAAAGCGCCGGCCGTCTTTGGCGACGAGGGCGGTGGTCAGATTCAACACCCCGACCTCGCTGCCGCCTTTAAACGCCACCTGCTTCCAGGCTTCAGGCCGGGCAAGGCCCGCGTTGATCCCCGAGATCGGCGTCGAGAGCGCCCGGTAGGCGAGTTGACACAGTTCAAAGGCGCTGTAGTGCCACTCGACCTCGAGGTTCCAAGGCCCCCGGTAGAACGCGGTGACGCTGGGGAGCGGCCGGGCCTCGGCCTCGGCCACGAGCTTCCGCCTTTCCTCAAGGTCCGCCGAGGTGTAGCGCTCGAGAAGGGCCGGATCGCTCCGCAGGACGAAAAATGCCCGGGTGGAGAGCAGCGGCCGGTTCTCGTAGGCAAAGCGCTCCACCGCCGCCCGGCCGAGGGTGTGAATGAGGTGGTCGGTGGCGGTGTTATCGCTCTCGGCCATCATCCGCCCGGCGAGGTCGGCCAGGGTGAGCGGCGTACCTCCGGGCCAGTTTTGCAGCTGACCGGTGGGCAGGCTCTTCCAGGCGGGGTTGAGGCGCACCACCTCGTCCCAACGACGTTCGCCCCGCTCGATCGCATCGAGCAGGGCGGCCAGGACCGAGAGCTTGAAGGCCGAGCCCACGGCGAGCCGGGCCCCGGGGTTCAGCGACACGAGGGGCCGGTCACCTTCGAGCACCAGGAAATGGACCTCGCCGGGGAGCGATTCGAGCGAGCTCTTCGCCTCACGAAGCGAGGCCAGGCGCTGTCTGGGAGGTTTGAAGAAGAGGCCGGCGATCTTCCCCGCGGCGTTCAGGGTGATCGTGGCCGGCACCTCGCCGCGCTCAAAGACCACGACCCAACCTTCCCCTTCCGGCCGAACCGCCAGAAACCGTCCCAGCGTGCGTTTGAATTGGCCGACGATGGCCTCGATCTGTGCTGTCGGCACGGCTTTCAAAAACTCATCGGTAAACCACTCCGCCCGAGGGCGTTCGGTGAAAAGGGCCTCGAGGCGCGCTGCCTCGGGCGCCCGGGCCCAGGCGATGCCCAAAAGGGCAAGGGCCAGCAGGAAGATTGCCTTGCGCTTCATCCCTCCTCCTTTCGTGCGATTTTCCTGGCGTAGTGAACCGAGCAGGCGGCGGCGATCAGCAAGCCGGCGACGAGAACCAGCGCCGTCAGGAACCCCGGCAAAAAGAGCGCAGCCACAGCGCCGGCCGCGCCGGCCATCGCCATAACGCGGCCGGCATAACGGTTTGCCTTTTCCCAGACCACAGGGTCACTCAGGGTCTCCTCGGTCCGAAATCCGAAGCAGCGGTTCGGTTGGGGCGGGGCCACGGCGAGAGTGACACCGATAGCGAGGATGGAAAGCCCCACGAGTCCCATCACCGCCCGGAAGGCCAGTTCGCCCACCTGGAGCGTGGCCGGGCCTGGCAGATGCACCACCTCGCCCCGGGCCAGGCTCTGCCGCGTTATTGCGATCACCAGCAACTGAATGATGGCGAAGGTCCAGGCGACGATCGCCGCGGCCAGGCGGCCCGCCTCGCCCTGACGGCGGGCGAAGAAGAGGATCAAAAGCGGGAACGCGCTCGCCAGGACCGGCAGCGTCAGGAGTTCGGTCTTCGGGCCCACCCGGTCGAGGCCCGAAGGCCCCCAGTGGGCGGGAATGCGCTCGGGGAAGACGAAAAGGGCGGCAAGGGTCGCACCCCAAATGAGCATCAGGGGAAGCGCGACGCCCCAAAAGCGGTATTTCCAGGTCACGGTGCCCCTCCGCGCTCTTCCTGACGCCACACCCGGTAGGAAACGTAGACCACCCAGAGGGTGGCGAGGATCTCAAGGCCGATGGCGGCGGCAAGGGCCGTGCTCGGGGGAGCGACGAAGGCCAGCAAGAGCGTCACCCCGCCGACGCCGACGAAGAGCCAGCCCGCAAGCCGGTGCGTCTTCTGCCAGGAGGCCTTGCTGGCGAGGGTCCAGGGGGTGCGCACGCCGAAGACCCAGTTTTGCGGGACCTTGGGCAGATAATTGCCGAGGATCAAAAAGAGCAGCCCCAACGCCATGACCACCCCCTTGAGCGGCGAGAAGGCGCTGCGGCTCAGGGTGGCGAAGAGGGCATAGAGGATCCCGGCCTGGACGAAAAAGAGCCCCCAGGTCGTGGCCGCCACCATCAGCGGCCAGCTCTTCCACTCGCCGCGCTTTTGGGGGTCGATCCTTGGCCAGAAGACCATGAAGAGAAAAAGGGCGCTGGCGATGGCGGGCATCGCCAAAAACTCGGCCTTACTCCCCCAGCGGTCCACCTCGCCGGCGAAGTTCCAGTGCACCGGCACCCGCTCCGGGAGCTGAAAATACGCCCAGAGCGTCAGCCACCAGTTAAGCAGGAGCCCCAGGATCGCCACACGGTGTCGTCCCATCCGCACTCCCCTCCTTCCCCGCTTGGAGCTCGATCAAAAAGGCCAGGGCCTCCTCGAGGACCGAGGTCGCGAGGCGGTAGATGCGCTCGTTGCCCCGGGCCTCGACCTCGACCAGCCCGGCGCTGCGCAGCACGCCCAGGTGCTGGCTGAGGGTGCTGCGCGCGAGGGGAAACGCCTCCGCGATCTCCCCGGCGCTCTTTTCCCCTTCGCGGAGCAGTTTCAAGATTTCCCGCCGGGTCGGGTCGGCCAGGGCCTTGAAGAGGCGAGAAAAGCTCACACCCCAATTTTACTTGCTATTTCGCCATTTTGCGAAATAGAATGCCCTCGATGCTCAAGCTCAGTGGGATCCACGCTGGCTACGGCGCACGCGAGGTGCTGCATGGGGTCGACCTCGACCTTCAAGCGGGATTTTACGTGCTGCTCGGCCCCAACGGGGCGGGCAAAACCACGCTCTTTCGCGTCGCCGCCGGGGTGCTGCCGGCCCGGCGGGGCGGGGTGCGGCTGCTGGGAAAAGACCCCCATCGCGAGCCGCAGGTCAAGAAAGCGCTCGCCTACCTGCCCCACCGCGCCGGGATGACCCCGGAGGCCAGGGTGCGCGACGAGCTCGAATTCTGGGCCCGGGCGCTGGGCGTCGGGCCCGGGCGCGTGGACGAGATCGCCGGGCGGTTGCACCTCGTCCCCTTGCTGGCAAAGCGCCTGGGCTCGCTCTCCCGGGGCCAGCTGCAGCGGGTGGCCCTCGCACGGGCTTTGCTCGGCGACCCGCGGGTGCTCCTCCTCGACGAACCGACCACCGGGCTCGACCCCACCGCCGCCCGCGAGCTGCGGTCGCTTTTAAAATCGCTCGCCGAAGAACGCCTCGTCCTCTACTCCACCCACAACCTCTACGAAGCCCGGGAGCTCGCCGAGGAAGTGCTCTTTTTGCGCCAGGGGCGGCTCGTGGCCCGGGGCCGGCTCGAGGCCCTCACGACCGGGGGCAGGCGTCGCCTGGTGCTCCGCCTCGGCGCCGGGGCCAGCGAAGCGCTCCGGGCCCTCGAGGTCCCCTTCGAGGAACGCGGGGGGCGTTACTGGGTCGAGGTGGAAAACGACGGGGCGGCGGCCCGGCTGGTTCGGGCCCTGGTCGAAAAAGGGGTCGAGGTCTTCCGGGTGGAAGAGGCGGAAAACCCGCTCGAGCGCTGGTTTTTCGACCTCGAGGACGGAGCGGAGGCCTGAGATGGGTTGGCGGTTGGCAAAGATCCTCTTCGGTCACGAGCGAAAGGTGCTCAGCCCCAAGCTCTACCTGGTTCCCCTCGGCTACGCGGCCATCTTCTGGGCCTTCACCCTGGTCGCGGTCTACCTGCCGGGGCTCTTCACCGGCCCCACCCGACGGGCCCTCGAGGCCGCGGCCCGGCTCTACTTCCCCGGTCTCGAGGGCAACCTGGCGCTGGCGGCGGCCCTGGTATACCTGCAGGGTCCCTACCTCATCACCCTCTTCGTGGCCCTCACCGCGAGCGGCGGCGTCGAAGCCGCCTTTGCCAGCGAGAGCGGGCGGGCCCGGATCGAGCTCTTGCTCGCCGGCCCCTACCGCAAAAGCGAGGTGGGGCTCGCCCTCTTGCTCTCGCGCCTCTTCCATACCGCCGTGGGCTGGGCGCTGCTTACGCTTTCCGCCTTTGGCGGCGCGTATGTCCTGCTCGCCCTTTTGGGAGCCAGCATCCGGCTCCAGGGCGCCTTCGTGGCGCTGGTGGCGGTGGTGCCGCTGGCGGTGGCGCTCTTTTCGGTGACCGTGGCGCTCTTCCTCGCGCTCTTCTTCCCCGCCCTGACCCGGGTGCAGCTCGGCAACTCCGGCAGCCTCCTTCGCACCCTCGCCCTTTTGCCGGTGCTGGCGCTCTTCCTCACCATCACCTTCCGCCCCGACCTGAACCCCTGGACCGTGGCCTGGGTCGCCCTGGCGGCAGGGCTTTTGGGGTTTGCCCTCGGCGCCTGGGCGTTTGGCCGCTTTTTCAGGGCCGAGACGATTCTTTCTTAAGTACCCCGCCGTGGCAAAAGCCACGGCGGGGACCCCGGGCAAACGCAAACGACCGCCAATCTCGCACCGTCATGTTGAAAAACCCGTGGACGCTCACTTGGCGCCGAAGCGCCTTTCGACGTAGGCCTCGAGGATGGCCAGGAACTGGGCCTCGAGGTCTTCCCCGGAAAGCGTCGTGAAGTGCTTGCCGTCGACGTAAACCGGAACTTTTGGGTCCTCGCCGGTGCCGGGGAGGCTGATGCCGATGTCGGCGTGCTTGGACTCTCCGGGGCCGTTGACCACGCAGCCCAAGACCGCCACCTTGAGCGTCTCGACGCCGGGGTAGCGCGCCTTCCACTCGGGGAGCCTGGCCTTCAAGTAGGCCTCGACCCGCTCGGCCAGCTCCTGGAAGCGGGTGCTGGTGGTGCGACCGCAACCCGGGCAGGCCGAGACCTCGGGCGAGCGACGGCGCAACCCCAGCGCCTGGAGCAGCTCCCAGGCCACCTCGACCTCGCGGCTGCGGGGCTCGCCGGGACGCGGGGTGAGCGAGACGCGGATGGTGTCGCCGATGCCCTCGAGCAAAAGCGGCGCCAGAGCGGCGGTGCTGGCCACGATTCCCTTGGTGCCCATGCCGGCCTCGGTGAGGCCGAGGTGCAGGGCGAAGGGGGTGCGCCGGGCGAGCTCGCGGTAGACCCAAAGCAGCTCGGCCACCCGCGACACCTTGGCCGAGAGCACGATGTGGTCTTCCCGGAGGCCGAGCGCTAGCGCCGCCTCCGCCGAGCGCACCACGCTCTCAACCAGCGCCGAGAGCACCACCGCCTCGGCCGGGGCCGGCTCCGCCCGGCGCGCGTTTTCGTCCATGAGCTCGGCCAGGACCTCCATATCCAGCGAGCCCCAGTTGCCCCCGATGCGCACCGGCTTTTCCAGGTCCCTGGCCACGGCGATCATTTCGGAAAACGCCTGATCCTTTCGCTTTTTGCCCAGGGTGCCGGGGTTGATGCGGAACTTATCCAGCGCCTGGGCCGCCTTCGGGAACCTTCGCAGCAAAACGTGCCCCGAGAAGTGAAAGTCGCCGACCAGGGGAACCGAAAGCCCCTGGTCTTCGAGCCGTTCCTTGATCTCGGGAACCGCCCTCGCCGCCGCCTCGTTGTTCACCGTGATGCGGACGATCTCGGCACCCGCCGCCGCCAGCTCGGCGACCTGGGCCGCGGTCGATTGGGCATCGGCGGTGTCCGTATTGGTCATCGCCTGCACCACCACCGGATGCCCGCCACCGACGGGTACCTGTCCGATCCACACCGTAGGGGTTGCCCTTCGCACCCCCCCAGTCTATGGCAGCGGCCACCCGGCTTCGCGGATCGAGCCCACGTTTCCAGGATACCCGCCACCCCTCTTCCCACCCCCCCCGGGGTGGGTTATAATGACCACCTGGGGGTTCGCATCACCCCGGAAGGAGGCACGAGCATGGAAATGGTCAAGGATCCCGTTTGTGGTATGGAGGTCAACCCCAAGGAGACCAGCTTCGTTTCCGAGTACGAGGGCAAGACCTACTACTTCTGCTGCGCTGGCTGCAAGAAGAGCTTCGACAAGGCGCCCGAAGATTATATCGGCGGCGGCCACGGTGGCCACGGCGGCCATCACCACGGCCACGGCGGCCATCATCACGGCCACCACTAACCGCCAAAGCGCACCTTCGCCATACCAGTACCCCAAAAAGCGCCCCCTGGCCTGGCCAGGGGGCGCGAACTTGGCACGAAAAGCCCCCACCGTGGCAAACGCCACGGTGGGGCGGTCTCGCCTAACCCTCGAGCTTTAAGAGCCTTGCGATCTTCGGCCGCTGCTCGGGGAAGGTGCCGTAGAAGAATTCCTTGCCGATGACGGTGATGGGAGCGACGCGAACGCCGTATTTTTGTTTGGCCTCCTCCATCACCTTGGGGTCGGTGAGGTCGCGCTCCTCGTAGGCGATGCCCTTGGCCTCGAGCCAGGCTTTGAGGGCGCGGCAGTCGCTGCAGGTGGGGGTGGTGTAGAGCACCACCTTGCTGGTCGCTTTTCGGTTCAAAAGCACTTTCAGCATCGCTCCCGACCTCCTCACGCCACCGCCGGCCGCAGCTCGTCGGCCTTCTCGTGCTCATGGGCGATCAGCGGGCGGAAACGGCGCAGGCGCAGCGAGTTGGTGAGTACGAAGATGCTGGAGAAGCTCATCGCCGCCGCGGCGAAGACCGGGTTGAGCAGGATGCCGAAGAAGGGGTAGAGCACGCCGGCGGCCACCGGGATCAGCGCCGTGTTGTAGGCGTAGGCCCAGAAGAAGTTCATGACGATGTTCCGGAAGGTCGCCTTGGAGAGCGCCACCGCGTTCACGATCCCGCGGAGGTCGCCCGCCATCAGGATGACGTCGCCGGCCTCGATGGCGATGTCGGTCCCGGTGCCGATGGCGATCCCCACGTCGGCCTGGGCCAGCGCCGGCGCGTCGTTGATCCCGTCGCCGACGAAGGCCACCTTCTTGCCCTCGGCCTGTAGGCGCTTGACCTCCTCCGCCTTCTGATCGGGCAGCACCTCGGCCAGGACCCGCTCGATGCCCACCTGGCGGGCGATCGCCTCGGCGGTCCGGCGGTTGTCGCCGGTCAGCATGGCGACCTCGATGCCCATCGACTTGAGCGCGGCGATCGCCTCGGCGCTGCCTTCCTTCAAGGGGTCGGCGACCGCGATCACCGCGAGCAGCTTGCCGTCCACCGCGGCGTAGATCGGGGTCTTGGCCTGGTCGGAGAGCTCGCCCACCAACGCCTCGGTGCCGGCGATGTCGATGCCGAGCTGCTTCATGTAGCGGTCAGCGCCGACGTAGACGGTGCGCCCCTCGATCTCGGCCTTGAGGCCGAACCCGGGAATCGCCTCGAACGAGCTGACCTCAGGGAGCGTGATCCCCCGCGCCTCGGCGGCGTGACGGATGGCCTCGGCGATGGGGTGCTCGCTCTTTTGCTCGGCGGCGGCGACCAACCTGAGCGCTTCCTCCTCGCTAAACCCGCTTTGCGGGCGCAAATCGGTGAGCTCGGGCCGCCCCTTGGTCAGGGTACCGGTCTTGTCGAGGACCACGGTCTTGATCTTGCCGAGCATCTCAAGCGCGGTGCCCTTCCGGAAGAGGATGCCCATCTCGGCGCCCTTGCCGGTGCCGACCATGATGGACGTGGGCGTGGCCAGACCCATGGCGCAGGGGCAGGCGATGAGCAGCACGCTCACCGCGGTCACGAAGGCGAAGGTCAGTTGCGGGCTCGGGCCGTAGATGTACCAAACGGCGAAGGTGATCGCGGCGATGACGAGCACGACGGGGACGAACACGCCCGCGATCTTGTCGGCGAGCTGCTGGATGGGCGGCTTTTGGCTCTGGGCCTCCTCGACCATGCGGATAATCTGGCTCAGCACGGTGTCGGCGCCGACGCGGGTGGCCTTAAAGACGAAGGACCCGGTTTTGTTGACCGTGCCCCCAACCACCTCGTCGCCGGGCTGCTTGGCCACCGGAACCGGCTCACCGGTGATCATCGACTCGTCGACGTAGGACTCACCCTCGGTGACCTCGCCGTCCACCGGGATCCGCTCGCCGGGGCGCACCACCACCAGATCGCCGGGCACCACCGCTTCGATGGGGAGCTCGACTTCTTTCCCGTCGCGCAGGACCCGCGCGGTTTTGGCCTGGAGTTGCATCAGCTTCTTGATGGCCTCCGAGGTCCGTCCCTTGGCCACGAGTTCTAGGTACTTACCCAGTAGGATCAACGTCACGATGACGCCCGCCGCCTCAAAGTAAGTGCTAGCGGTTCCTTCGGGGAAGATCTCGGGGACCAGGATGGCGAGCAGCGAATAGAGATAGGCGGCGCTGGTACCGATCATGACCAGCGAGTTCATGCCCGGAGCCCGGTGCTTGAGCTCGGCCCAGCCCACGCGGAAAAAGCGCCAGCCGGCCTTGAACATCACCGGGGTCACCAACGCGAACTCGATCCAGCGCCAGATGGTCTCGGGCAGGAGCGCCTGCATCCACTGTTTGAGGAAGAACGAATCGGGCGCGTAAGGGGTCATGGCGATGATGACCAAAGGTACGGTCAGCACCGCCGCCAGGGTGATGTCCTTGCGCAACGTCTGAAGCTCTTTAGCCCTAGCTTCGGCTTCGGGGTCGCCCCCGCCCGATTCGGCGACCTCGAGGGGCTCATATCCGGCTTCCTTAATGGCCGCCTTCATGCGCGCCAGGCTGACCACCTCGGGGAGGTAACGCACGGTCGCCCGCTCGGTGGCCAGGTTGACCGTGGCCTCCACCACGCCCGGGAGCTTTTTGAGGGCCTTTTCCACCCGGGTCACGCAGGACGCGCAGGTCATGCCTGCGATGGGGATCTCGGTGCTCTGGAGCACCGGCTCGTAGCCGGCCTCCTTAATGGCCCCCAGGATATCGTCGAGGCTGGCCTTTTCCGGGTCGTAGGTCACGGTGGCCTTTTCCGTGGCCAGGTTGACGGTGGCTTCCACCACCCCGTTCTGTTTTTTCAGGGCTTTTTCCACCCTGGTCACACAGCTGGCGCAGGTCATTCCCTGAACGCCTACGGTGATTTGCTGCGTCATTCTCTTCTCGCCTCCTTCCTACCCCCCCCTGGGGGGGTGGGTTATCTGAAGCTTAGCACACCTCTACCACCCGTGCAATCCCCTTCCCGGTATACCCCCAAGACCCATACTGCACCAAATGGCCGCCGCACCCAAACGGGTGCGGCGCGAAAGGAAGGAAAGGGGTGATTGAGGTCAGGCACAGCCTGACGTGCCCGTGCCCCTGGCACGCGACCGGAAATTCAGGCCGTCTCCATAACCCGACGGGCTAGCGGTATTTGAGGACCTCCATGAGCTCCTCGACCACCCGGTCCACGTCGCCCCGGTCCTTGGCCGTGGCCACGTGGTCCCGGAGGTGGCTTTTGAGCACCAGCTCGCCCACCTTATTCAGAGCCCCCTGGACCGCCTTGATCTGCTTCAGAACATCGACGCAGTAGCTTTGGTCCTCGTAGAGCATGCGCAGGATGCCCTCGATGTGGCCCTTGGTGGAGAGCAAGCGCCGCCGCGCTTCCTCGCGGGTCTTTGGATCCAGGTGCAGATGGTTACGGTCAGCAACCTCAGGCATCTGCCGGCTTGGCCTCGTAGCCTTCCTCGCGGATGGCCTCGATCAGGGCATCCAGGTTGGGGTTGCCCTCAACGAGTGCCTCTCCGCGCTCGAGAGACACTTCCACCACGCGCTCGACGCCAGGAACACCTTTCAGGGCCTTGGTCACCGCCATCACGCAGTGGTCGCAGGTCATGCCGTCCACTTTGAGCTTAATCAATTCACTCACCTCCTTCGGCTTACCCCCCCCTCGGGGGGTGGGTACTTCCAGCTTAGCACCCCTTCCCAAAAGGCGCAACTCTCCGGGAACGTGAATAGAGTAAGGTCATGGCCAAGACCCTCTTCATTCTGAGCGATCCACCCTACGGGACCGAGCGCACCTACAACGCCCTGCGCCTGGCCATCTCGCTCGCCCGGCGCGAGGGGGAAGGTGACGAGCTGGTCGAAGGTGCCCGCCGGAGCACGCTCTCCGAACACACCGACTGAATCCGGTGGGCCGACCGGGTCCTGGTGTTCTAAGCGTAGAGTCCGGCCTCGCAGCCATCGCCGTGCTCACGAAAGCAAAACCGCTTCACGCCAGAGCCTCCAGCCGCGAGTGCTGTAGGGGGAACCGGCGTCTCCCGGGCCGGGCGCGACCACCAAAGTAAGCGCCACGAGCTTTCCAAGCACCGTACCGATGCAGGCCTGGTCCTCGTTGGCCTTTTGCATTCGGGCCGCCGCCCTGGCCAAAGCCAGGCCAGGGTTACTGCTTCTCCCCCAGCTCAGGCCGGGCTTTGTGCCCTCGCTCCCTTCCCGCCGGGCCGTACCCGGCTACCCTCGGGGAAAGCGTCTGGAGGTCCGATGAACCGACTCGCCAAGGAAACCTCGCCCTACCTTCTCCAGCACGCCGAAAACCCGGTGGACTGGTACCCCTGGGGGGACGAGGCCTTCGAAAAAGCGGCGCGCGAAAACAAGCCGATGTTTCTCTCGGTCGGCTACGCCACCTGCTACTGGTGCCACGTGATGGCGAAGGAGAGTTTTGCCGACCCGGGGATCGCGTCGATCCTGAACCGCCACTTCGTCCCGGTCAAGGTGGACCGCGAGGAACGCCCGGACATCGACCAGCTCTACATGCGCGCCTACCAGCGAATGAGCGGCGGCGCCGGCGGCTGGCCCCTGAGCCTCTTCCTGACCCCGGAGGGCCGGCCCTTTTTCGGTGGCACCTACTTTCCCAAAGAACGCCGCGGGGGTCTGCCGGGATTCGGGGAGGTGCTCCTCGCCGTGGCCCGGGCCTGGGACGAGAACGAGGGAAAACTCCGCGCCGAGGCCGAGCGGATCGCGACCGGCCTTGCCCCGAGCTTTTCGGTAGCCACCGAAGGCAGGCTCGAGGCCATAGTGCACACCCGGGTCCTGGAAGGCCTCCGTCACGCCTTCGACCCCCAAAACGGCGGTTTTGGCCTGGCCCCCAAGTTTCCCCAGGCGCCCATCCTCGCCTACCTGGTCCGCCGGGCCTGGCTGGGCGAGGGCGAGGCCCGGAGCATGCTGGAAAAGACGCTCGAGGCGATGGCCGCTGGGGGCATCTACGACCAGCTCGGGGGCGGGTTCCACCGCTACAGCGTCGACGCCTTCTGGCAGGTGCCCCACTTCGAAAAAATGCTCTACGACAACGCCCAGCTGGCCTGGATCTACCTCGCCGCCTGGCGGCTCACGCAAAACGCCCGCTTCCGCACCGTCGCCGAGGAAACCCTGGATTTCCTGCTGCGCGAGATGCGGGGCGAGCAAGGCGGGTTTTACTCCGCCCTGGACGCCGGCGAGCCGGGAGCGGAAGGCGCGTTTTACGTCTGGAGCTGGGATGAGTGGACGGCGGCACTCGGAGAGGCGGCCGAACCCGCCGCCGCCGTCTTTGGCGTGCGAAAGGAAGGCAACTGGGAAGACGGGAAAAACGTCCTTTGGCGTCGCGGCGAGCCCCGGCCCGGGTGGCGACGGAAGCTTCTCCGGCGCCGGGACCAAAGGCCGCGTCCGGCGGTCGACACCAAGGTCCTCGCCGACTGGAACGGGCTGGCCCTTTTCGCCCTGGCCGAGGCCGGCCGGCTCCTCTCCCGGCCCGACTACCTCGAGGCCGCCGAGAAGACGGCGCGCTTTTTGCTCGAAACCTTGAGGCGCGATGGACTCATCCGCCACGCCTGGCGGGCGGGGCGGCTCCGCGAGGAAGCCTACCTCGCCGACCAGGCGGCGGTGGGCCTCGGGCTCCTCGCCCTCCACCACGCCACCGGGAAGCTCGCCTGGCTCGAGGCGGCGGGGGCGCTCGCCGGGGCGGCCATGCGGTTTTACGATGACCGCGACGGGCGTTTTTACGACGCCCTGCACGCGACGCCCCTCGGCCGGCCATCCGATCCGATCGACGGCGCCTACCCCTCGGGCAGCGCGCTCGCCGCCGAACTCCTGTTGCGGCTGGCGCCGGTTTTTGACCGGCCGGCGTGGGAGGGGGCGGCGCGGCGGGCGCTGAAGGGGCTCGAGGCCGCGATCGCGCAAAGCCCTCTCGGGTTTGGCGCCCAGGCGGGGGCCCACCTCTTCGGCCTCGAGGGCACCGAGCTTGTGCTGGTCCTGCCCACCCAGTCGCTCGAGCCCGCCATCCGCCACGGATTCTTCCCGCTCACGGCCACGGTTTTCGGCCCGGAAGCGGCGCTCCCGGTGCTCAGGGACCGAGCCCCCGGGAAGGCCTACCTCTGCCGGTCCGGCGCCTGCCGACTGCCCGCCGAAGACTGGCCGGGTCTGCTCGCCGAGTTCCGGGCGCTCTACCCCTCGATGCCGGAGGAACCGTAGGCGCTCGCCCTTGATCCCGGCCGGAGAGCGTCAGCGCTGGCGGGGGAAGGCGCCGGTCGCCGGCTATCCTCAGCGATCGCCACCGCCCCCCGCCGCCAGGCGTGAAAGCTGCCGGAACGAGGCCCGGGCCAGCAGCAGCGGCGCGGCCCAGGGATGCGGCGCTTTGGGCAGCGAGACGCTCTGACCGGGGCCGGACTCGGCCGAGGCGAAGACGAGGGTTGCCCCCTTTCGAGCCGCCGCCTCGGCCCAATCGCGCACCTGCGGATACCCCTCGTCCTCCGGCGCGAGAACCAAGACCGGGCCCCGCCCAAACGAGGGGGGTTCCTCGGCAATGGCGCGCGCCTCGGCAAAGCGCCCAAGGCCCCGCGCCATGCCGCGGGCCACGGCTTCGGCGGCGGCCACCCCCGGGCCGAGCGAGACCACGACGACCCGATCCGCTTCCGAAAAGAGTTCGAGGAACGCGGGCCACTCGAGGTTCCCGGCCCGATCAAGCGCCTCGGGCAGGGCCTCGATCGCCCGCTGCATCTCCGGCGCCTGGCGCCAATAGGCCAGGAACTGAAAGATCACCGCCGATTCGGCGAGAAAGCGGGCCAAAAGGCCGTCGTCCTCCTCGAGGAAAAGCACGAAGAGCGCGTCGACCGCCCGGGAAAGCGGCGAGGCCTCGTCCGCGGCCAGCCCCACGGTGAGCGCCCCCTGGTCCCGGGCGGTGCCCACGAGCGCCACCGACCCGGGCCGCGGGTCGAAGAAAAGGCCCAGCGACCCGGCCAGAGCCGGTTGCATCCGGTAGACCTGGGTCCAGGCCGGCTCCAAAGGAGCGAGCGGCAGCCCGAGCGCCACCCCCAGGAGGTGGCGGGCGTAGGTCAGACCGGGACCCGCGACCCCCGGCGAGACCGAAAAGGCGAACCCAGGCCGGCGCCTGGCCAGAAACCGCCCGAGCGAACGGGCCTCTTCGCGATTTTCCTTCAAGATGCGCTCGACCCTCGCTGCCACCTCGGGCGCCTCAAGCGTCTTCGTGCGGGAAGACCCTTCTTCCTTCGACATAGACCTCCTCCACCGTGAGCGACACGTCCATGACCACCACGTCGGCGCGCCGGCCGGGGGCGAGCGTGCCCCGGTCGGCGAGTCCAAGGTACAAAGCGGGCACCCGGGAGAGCATGGCGACGGCATCCGTAAGCGCCACCCCGAAGGCCACCAGGTTGCCAAGGGCTCGGTCCATGGTCAGGGTGCTCCCCGCCAGCGTGCCGTCTGGGAGCCGGACCGCGTCACCCCGCTTTTGCCCCCGCTGCCGCCCAAGCGCGTACCACCCGTCGGGCATCCCGGCGGCGGCCACCGCGTCGGTGACCGCGTAGAGCCCGGGGATGCGCTCGCGCGCGAGCCGGATGGCTTCGGGGGCCACGTGGAGGCCGTCGGCGATGATCTCGGCGAAGCCGCCCCGAAGGAGCGCCGCCATCGCCGCCCCGGGCGCGCGGTGGGAAAGGCCCGACATGGCGTTGTAGAGGTGGGTAAACCCGGCGGCGCCGGCCTCGAGGGCCGCCACGGCCGCCTCATAGGTGGCGTCGGTGTGGCCGATCTGCACCCGGATCCCCTCCCTCGCCAGCTGGCGGATGATCGCCAGGGCCCCGGGGAGTTCCGGCGCCAGGGTCACCACCCGGATGCGGGCCAGCGCCAGCAGCGAGGCCATCTCATCGGGGTCGGGATGGCGAGCGTGCGGCGGCTGGGCCCCGAGCTTCTTGGGGTTCAGGTAGGGGCCCTCGAGGTGTGCCCCCAAAACCCGGGCCTCACCCGGTCCCGGCCGGACCCGCACCGCCTCGATGCCCAAAAGCGCCGATCGCAGCTCGGCCTCCGGCGCGCACACGGTGGTTGGGAGCAGCGCCGTGGTGCCGTGGGCGGCGTGAAATCGGGCCAGGCGCCGGACCGCAGCCTCGCCCTGCATGGCGTCGGCGCCGCCGCCCCCGTGGACGTGGAGGTCGATGAAGCCGGGAAGGATATAGCGCTCCGGCGCGGGACCGGGCACAAATCCGGCCACCCGCCGCGAAAAACAGAGCCGGCCCGGCAAAAAGCCCCGGGGGGTGAGCACCTGGCCGCTGAGACACTTCACGGCGCCGCCCCAACGCCCCGGCTCAGGTCGCCCGGAGCTCGGCGATGAAGTCGTAGCGATCGCCCCGGTAGTGGGCCCGGGTAAACTCCAGCGGCGTCCCTCCGGGGAGGTAGCTCACGCGCTCGATGTAGAGGAGGGCGCTGCCGGTGGGGATGCCAAGCAGCGAGGCCTCCCGCTTCCCCGCGGACACCGCCCGCAGCCGCTCAAGCGCCCACTCCGGACTGTACCCCCGGGCCTTGAGCGCCGCGTAAAGCGACTCCTCGATCCCCTCGGGATCGGGGAAAAAGCGGACCGGAATCACGGCGTGCTCGATCGCCATCGGCAGCCGATCCGCTGTGCGGACCCGCAGCAGCCGCACCACCGCCTCCCCCGGCTCCAGCGAGAGCGCGATCGCCTCCTCGGGGGTGGCCGTGCCCCGCTCGCGGCGCAACCACCTCGAGGCCGGCGTCATCCCCCGCTGTCGCATATCCTCGGAGAATCCGGTGAGCACCGAGAGCGGCCGCTGCACCCGGCTGGCCACGAAGGTTCCCGAACCGTGCCGGCGCACGAGCATGCCGCCGGAAACCAGCTCGTCCAGAGCCCGCCGAACCGTCAGACGGGAAACCCCAAGCCGCTTGGCGAGCTCCCGCTCCGAGGGCAGGGCCTGGCCCTCGCGGAGCTTGCCCTGGCGGATGAGTTCTTCAATCCGCCCCTTGAGTTGGAGGTAGAGGGGAGTCGTGCAATTGGGATCGAGCGTTAGGCCTTCGAGCGACACCCACTACCTTACCAATGCCAAACCACTTGTCACCAGGGACGGGCGACCTAAGCAGACCCGGCCGCTTCAACCAGGGCGGCGAAAAGGCCCCAGTGCTCGGGCAGGAGTTCGGGGTGCCACTGGATGAGGAGGTAAAAGGGGTGATCCCCAAGCTGCGCGGCCTCCAAAACCCCATCCGGGGCCTCGGCGAGTGCCACGAAGCCCTCCGGCAGGGCCTTGATCGCCTGGTGATGGTAGGAGTTGACCCTGAACCGATCGCCAAAAAGCGCGGTCAAAACGCCTGCCCTCATCGCCCGCACCGAGTGAGCCAGCGCCGGCGGGGGTGAATCTTGCCGGTGCTGGAGGTCGCGAAACCCGGCCCGGGCCAGGTCCTGATAGAGCGTGCCGCCGAGCGCGACCGCGGCCACCTGCGCCCCGCGGCAGATGCCGAGGAGGGGCAGGCCGTGCTCGGCGGCCCAGCGGGCAATGAAGACCTCCTGGGCATCCCGCGGCGGCACCACCTCGCCGAGCTCGGGCACGGGCTCCTCGCCGAAATAGGCGGGGTCGATGTCGCTGCCGCCGGTGAGGATCACCGCATCCAGACGGGAGAGCACCGCCTCGAGCTTGGGCTCATCCATGGGGGGAAGCACCACCGGCACCGCCCCCGCGGCCTTCACGGCCTCGAGGTAGGGCTCGAGCACGCCCCAGATCCGGGCCGGCATCTGCCGGCGTGGATCGATCCGGGGCTGGGCGGAAAGTCCGATGACTCGCACGAGGACTACGTTACCTCGAAAGCGCTTACTCCGTCAGACCGAGCGCCTTTTTGAGCGCCGTCTTGTGCAGCTTGCCGGCGCTGGTGAGGGGGATTTTCCCGACGAACTCGAAGCGGTCGGGGATCCACCAGCGTGCGATGCGCCCCTCGGCGACCTTCTCCTGCAAGAATGCCCGCAAGGCGGCTTCGTCGAGGGACCGCCCCGGACGCACCTCGACCACCGCCAAGGGCCGCTCGCCCCAGCGGGCATCGGGCATGGCCAACACCGCGACCTGGGCCACGGCGGGGTGTTCGGAGAGCGCGGCCTCGAGCAGGGCCGAGGGGATCCACTCGCCGCCGGACTTCACCGCGTCCTTCTCCCGATCCACGACGTAGAGGGCACCGTCTTCGCGGACCACCGCCAGGTCCCCGCTGGCAAACCACCCGCCTCGGTAGCTCGCCTGGGTGCGGTCGGGGTCGTTGAAATAGCCTTCGGGCGGCAACCAGGGGCTTTGCACCCGCACCTCGCCAATGGTGCGGCCGTCCCGCGGGACGGGTTGACCGTCTTTGCCCAGCACCTCGACCTCGGCAAGCGGCACCGGGAAAACCCAGGTGGCGAGCTCGGCGCGGGCCGCGTCGCTCTCCGGGTCCACGCCCTCTGGCAGCGCGGCGATGGCGGTGGCCAGCTGGTCGGAGCCGCCGTAGATCAGGCTGTGGCGCACCCCCCTGGCCCAGGCCCGGGCCGAAAGGCCCCTGGGCAGGGGGCTGCCGCCGGTCAGCACCTTGAGGGGAAGACGCCGCTCGCCGGCGGCCTCGAGCAGCATGTGCAGCTGGGTGGGGACCATGTTCAGCCAGGTGACCCCCTCGCGCTCGATCAAACCGAGCTGCGCTTCCGGCGTGGCCCGCTCAAAAAGGACGAGTTTTGCCCCCAGGTAAGGCACGAAGAAGGCCGTGCCCCAGGCGTGAATGTGGAAGAAGGGGATCAGGGGCATGAAGACGTCGTGGGCATGGGCCTCGGCCCCGCCCCGGTTGAGCGCCAGGTGGTGCAGGATGGAGAGCGAGGCCATGATGATGTCCTGGTGCCGGTAACGCATGCCCTTGGGACGCCCGGTGGTGCCGGTGGTGTAGAAGATGGTGTAGATGTCGGTTTCGTGAACCTGACGTGCCGAATCGGGTTCCTGGGGCTTTCCCGCCTCGAGCAGCTCGCTGTAGCTCAGCTCCCCATCGGGCACCGTACCCTCGTCGAGCCACACCCAGTTCTTGACCCGCCCCTTAAGCGGTGCCGCCGCCTCGGCGAAGCCGGTCCAGACCATGAGCCACTCGTCGCCGGCGTGCTCGATGGTGTAGGCGAGGTCGGCGGGCGGGAGGCGGAAGTTTAAGGGGTGAATCACCGCGCCGAGGAGCGACAGGGCGAAGTGGAGCTCAAAAAAGCGGTGGCTGTTGAGGTCGAGCACCCCCACCACCGTGCCCCGGCCCACCCCCCGGGCGGCAAGGGCGTCGGCGAGCCTCAGGGCGCGGTCGTGGACCTCGGCGTAGCCAAAGCGACGCGCCCCGCTCACCACCAGCTGATCCGGGGCCTGCCGCGCCGCCCGGCCGAGGATCTCGTGGGCCACCAGCCTACGCATGGCCCACCCCCTGGGCGAACACCTCCGGCGTCTTGAGGGCCCATTCGGGGTAGGGCTCGCCGGCGAGGAAGCGGCGGGCGTAGAGCCGCGCCAGCAAGCGGTAACGCTCGCCCGCGGTACGCGAAAGGTCGAAGAGGAGCGCCACCGTCGCCGCGTCGGCCAGCCGCGTGGCCGCGGCCTTGGCCGTCCACTGGGCCGCCTCGAAATCCAGGCTCGCAAGGCGCTTTAAGGTCTCTTCCACAGACGCTTTCGCCAGCGTTGCTTCCTCGTCCGGCACCCCGGCGAGCCAGCGGGCAAACTCGGCCAGAAACGGCTCGTGGGCCTGCTTTTTCTGCATGGCCTCGAGCATATCGAGCGCCTGCACGTTGCTCGGCCCCTCCCAGATGGGCGTGATCAGGGCCTCGCGATGCCAGCGGGCCACGGCATACTCCTCCAAAAACCCGAGCCCCCCAAAGAGTTCCATGGCCAGCCGGGTGATCGCGGCCGCGTGGTCGGCGGTGCGGTTTTTGGCCAGGTGCGAGAGGAAGCGGGCGTAGTGGTAGTTCGCGCTGTAGGGCGGCCGCTCGTTCCAGGCGCGGTCAAAGGCCTCGACGGCGGCGAACGCCAGCGCCAGCCCCCCGGCCTGGCGCACCGCGATGTCGGTGAGGTCGTAGCGAATGAGGGGCAGCTCGGCGAGCTTTTTGCCAAACGCGCGCCTGGCCTCGACGCGAAACCGGGCTTCAAGGCGGGCCTTGGCGGCGATGCCCATGGCTGCCACCGCGTTCGCCAGCCGGGAGACGGTGAGGTTTTCCAGGGTGTAGTAGATCCCCTTTTCCGCCTCGCCGATGAGGTAGGCCTCGGTGTTTTCGAACTCGACCTCCCCCGAGGGCACGGCGCGGGTGCCGCTTTTGTCCTTGTAACGGCGGACCTTATAGTTCAGCTCACCCCGGCTGTTGATCCGGGGCACCAAAAAGAGCGCGAGCCCTTTCGGTCCCTCGGGCGCCCCCTCGGGCCGGGCGGTGGCGATGGCCACGTCGGCGAGGCCGGCACCGGAAGCGAAGTATTTATCGCCCCCGGAAAGAATCCACGCATCTCCGGCCCGGCGGGCCACGGTGCGATTCGCCCCCAGGTCGCTGCCCCCCTGGATCTCGGTCATCCAGGTGGCGCCAAAGGCCCCGCCGTAGAGCAGGCGGTCCCTCCATTCGGCGTGCTCGGGCGCGTACTTGTGGATGGCGTAGGCCACCTGGTGGGTGATGGTCAGGATGCAGTAAAAGCCGGGGTCGGCGAGCAGATACCCGAGCGCGTAGTGGTGGTGCCAGCTCCCCCCTTCATAGGGCGGGCGGACGATGGGCCGAAGGGCCTCGAGCAGGGGACGCTGGATCGGGGAGAGCCGGGCCCGGTCCACCCGGTTGCCGTCGAGGTCGTGCATGACCAGCACCGGGTGGCCCTCGTGGTCCACGTGGTAGGCCGCTTCGTAGACCTCGGTGCCCATCCGCAGTCCCCAGCGATCGAGCTCGGGCCGGTGCTCGGCGAAACCCTTCCAGTGGTGCGAGAGCACCGCCTGCAGGTCCTCGTCGAGCTGGAAGTGGTTCTTGCCGTAGGCGTAAGAGATATGTTCCATTGCCGCCTCCTCCAAAAAAAGCCGGCCTAGGCTTCCCGCAAAAGCCGGCGGATTTCCTCGGCGCGCTCCAAAAGCTCCAGTCGCATGGCCTCGAGCTCGGCGATCTGGGCCTCGATCTCCTTGAGCTTCGCCTCGCCCATCCTCAAAACACGCTCCAGCTGGGCCTTCCCCCCTTCCTCGGGGTCGTAAAGCGCCAGGATCTCCCGGATCTCTTCCAGGCTGAACCCGAGCCGGCGTCCGCGGAGGATGAGCCTGAGGCGCACCCGGTCGCCCTCGCTGTAGATTCGTCGCTGGCCGCGGCGCTTGGGCGAGAGGAGCCCGACCTCCTCGTAATAACGGATCGTCCTCGGGGTCACGTCGAACGCCTCGACCAAGTCACCGATGGTATAGGTCCGCTTTTGCCGTTCGGGCATGATTTGCCCCAGAATACTCTCCCCTTTACGTAAACGTCAATACTCACGCCAGGGTAAGCGGACCCCCCGCGCCTCGTAGTCGCGCACCGCGGCGATCGGAAGGTCGTGGGCTTGGGCCCAGGCCTCCCACTCGGCCCGGGGCTTTTTCGCGAAGAAGGCCCGCAACTCGAGGAAGCTCGGGTTGGTCGCCTCGGCCGGGGAAAAGGCGGCCCCCGCCAGGTGAGGCTTGCCCGCCGCCTGGCAAAAGCGGCGCCAGAGGTGCGGCTCGAGCGCGGCGAGCGCCACCGCTCCATCGGCGGCGGGGTAGGTGGCGTAGCAGAGCACCCGGCCGTCGAGGAAGGGGAGCTTTGGATAAGCGAAGATTTCCGCCGCCTCCGAAAGGTAGACCTCGAAAAAGCCCCCGCCCCGGCGAAGGCCCTCGAGCGCCGCCAGCGCCGCCCACATCGCCCCGCCCACGTCGGCGAGCTGCAGCGAGCGCCAGGCCTCGCCGAAATGGTCCAAAAGGCCGGCGTGGGCCAGGTAGGTGAGGTCGTGGCCGGGCGCCCGCCGGAGCTCGGGCTCCCGGAACCCGGCGATGCGCACGTAGACCAGGTTGGGATTGACCGCGCGGAGCGCCTCCGGCCCCACCCCAAGCCGCTCCATGACCCCGGGGCGGTTGGTCTCGAAGAGCACCGCCGCCTCCCTGGCGAGCGCAAAAAGGCGGTCTTTGCCCTCGAGGGTCTTCAGATCCAGGGTGACGGTCTCCTTGCCCTCGTTCAACCAGGCGTAGGTTTGGGGCTGGAACTCGGCCATCAGATCGCCGCTCGGGGGCAGGAGGCGGAGCACGCGAAAGCCGAGCATCCCGAGCACCCTCGAGGCCATCGGCCCCGGGAGGAGCCGGGTGAGGTCGAGCACCAACGGTTTCACGTGGGACCCATCCTGAGCGCCCCGTCGAGCCGGAGGGTGGTGCCGTTGAGCATGGGATTTTCCACGATGTGCTCGACCAGGGCCGCGTATTCCTCGGGGCGGCCAAGCCGCCTGGGGAAGGGAACCTGCTCGGCCAGGGACGCCTTCGCCGCCTCGGGGAGCGCCCCGAGCATGGGGGTGTCGAAGATGCCTGGGGCGATGCCCACCACCCGGATCCCGTGGCGGGCGAGCTCCCGGGCCGCGGGCAGGACGAGGGCGCTGACCCCGCCCTTGGAGGCGCTGTAGGCGGCCTGACCGATCTGCCCCTCGAAGGCGGCCACCGAGGCGGTGACCACGATGACCCCTCGCTCGCCGTCCTGGTCGGGCTCGTTGGACGCCATGGCCGCCGCCGCCAGCCGCAGGGCGTTGAAGGTGCCGAGGAGGTTGACCTCGAGGACCTGCCGGAAGAGCGCCAGGGGGTGCGGTCCCGCCTGGCCGAGGATTTTCCTGGCCACGCCGATGCCCGCCGCCGCCACCAGGAGCGAGAGCGGCCCCAGCTTCGTGGCCGCCGCCACCGCCGCTTGCATCGCCGCTTCGTCGGTGACGTCGGTCCGGACGAAGACCGCCCGCCCCCCACTCGCATCTTCCAGATTCCGCCCCGCCGCTTCGTTCACGTCGGCGATGACGACCCAGGCCCCCTTGGCCAGAAGGCGCCGCACCGTCGCCGCACCGAGCCCCGAGGCGCCGCCGGTTACGATGACGCTCTTGCCCTCGATCTTCATACGCCCTCCTCAAATCCGCTCGATCACCGTGGCTGTGGCCATGCCGTGGCCGATGCACATCACCTGGAGCCCGAACTGCCCGTCGCGGCGCTCCAGCTCGTAAAGCAGCTTGGTCATCAAAACCGCCCCGGTGGCCCCCAGGGGGTGGCCGTGGGCGATGGCGCCGCCGAGGGGGTTCACCCTTTCCATGTCCGGATTGAATTCGCGCGCCCAGGCGAGCACCACGCTGGCAAACGCCTCGTTGATCTCGATCACATCGATATCCCCAAGGCTAAGGTTCGCGCGCTCGAGCGCCTTTTTCGTGGCCGGGATCACC
Organism: Vulcanithermus mediatlanticus; assembly: GCF_055385885.1. Lineage (NCBI taxonomy): Bacteria > Thermotogati > Deinococcota > Deinococci > Thermales > Thermaceae > Vulcanithermus > Vulcanithermus mediatlanticus. The sequence goes on from NZ_AP042385.1 coordinate 693,039, forward strand.
TCCAAAAGCTGCAGCGTGGGATCGCCGGCCACCACCACCCGGGCCAAAAAGCGGGCCCGGGGCACGAACCCGTCGGCGATCGCCGCCTCGCGTTCGGCGATGAGCAGGGCCGCCGCTCCGTCCGAGATCTGGCTGCTACTCGCCGCCGTCACCACCCCGTCCTCGCGAAACGCCGGCGGCAGGGCCTGCATCCTGGCGAGATCGGGCTGGAAACGGATCCCTTCGTCCACCTCGAGCAGGAAGGGGCGGCCTTCGGCATCGGTGCCCTCGATGGGCGCGATCTGAGACCGGAAGTACCCGGCTTCGGTGGCGCGCGCGGCCCTTTTGTGGCTTTCAAAGCTGTAGGCGTCGAGCTCCTGACGTGAAATCTGGTAGCGCTCGGCGATGCGCTCCGCTGATTCGCCCTGGTGCACGATCTCGTATTTTTTGTGGAGGTCGGGGTTCAGTTTTTCGAAGCCGCCGCCGATGTCGCTGAACATCGGCACCCGGGTCATCGACTCGACCCCGCCCGCGATCAGGTAACGCGCGTCCCCGGCTGCCACCGCCTGGGCGGCGAAGTGGATCGCCTGCTGGCTGGAGCCGCACATGCGGTCGAGGCTCACCGCCGGCACCGTCTGGGGGAGCTCGGAGAGCAAGACCGCAAGCCGCCCCACGTTGGCCCCCTGCTCCCCGGCCTGGGTTACGCAGCCGGTGATGACGTCCTCGACCAGCGCCGGCGCGATACCGCTCTTTCGTACCAGGGCGTCGAGGACGTGGGCGTAGAGGGCATCGGGCCGCACTTCCCTGAGCGCGCCGCCGCGCTTGCCGATCGGCGTGCGCACTGCCTCCAGGATCACCGCTTCCTTCACCGCTCCACCTCCTTCATAAGCTCCCGCACCATCACCAGGCGCTGGATCTCGGATGTGCCCTCGTAGATCGGGAACACCTTGGCGTCGCGATAGAGCTTGGCCACCGGGTAGTCCTCGCTGTAGCCGTAGCCGCCGAAGATCTGCACCGCCTCCCCCGAGGCCCACACCGCCACCTCGGCGGCAAAGGCCTTGGCGTAGGCGGCCTCGAGGGTATTCCGCACCCCGCGCGCCGCCTTCCAGGCCGCCTCCCGGGTCAAAAGCCGCGCCGCGGCCAGGCGCATGCCCATCTCGGCGAGTTTGAACCCCACCGCCTGGTGCTCAAAGAGCTTCTTGCCAAAACTCTCGCGGGCACCGGCATACCGCCGGGCTTCATCCAGCGCCCGCCGGGCGAGCCCGGTGGCGAGGGCCGCGACCATCGGCCGCGAGCGGTCGAAGACCCGCATGGCGATGGAAAATCCCTCGCCCTCTTCGCCCAGCCGGGCCGAAAGGGGAAGCTCGACGTCGTCGAAGGTGACCTCGGCCGCGGGCGAGGCCTTCTGGCCGAGTTTGGCCAGCGGCGGCCCGACCTCGACCCCTTTGGCCTCGCGCTCGACCAGGAAGGCACTGATGCCCCGATGCCCGCGCCCGGGGTCGGTCTTGGCGAAGACCACGAAGAAGGAGGCCTCGGTGGCGTGGCTGATCCAGGTCTTTTGGCCCCGCAAAACGTAAGTGCGCCCCTGCCTGAAGGCGCGGGTTTGGATGGCGGCGGCGTCCGACCCGGCGCCGGGTTCGGTCAGGGCGTAGCTCGCGACCTCGCGTGCGAGTCTCGGTAGATAGCGGCGCTTTTGGGCCTCGCTCCCGCCGATGAGGATGGCGTCGGCGACCAGGTTGTTGAGCAAAATGGCCACCGCGATGCCCGCGCATCCCCAGCCGAGGGCCTCGGCCACCAGGGCCAGATCCAGGGTATCGAGCCCGGGCCCGCCGTAAGCCTCGGGCACGATCAGGTGGGTGAAGCCGAGCCCCCGCGCCGCCTCGACGATGGGGTAGGGGTACTCGGCCCGGCGGTCATAGGCCGCGGCCTGGGGGGCGATCTCTTCACGGGCAAAACGCTCGGCCAAAGCCATGACCGCGGCCTGCTGGTCATTCAGGAGAAACTCCACTGTCCCCTCCGAAAATCTTGACTCGGTCCAAGCTTATCGCAACCCCGCCCCGGCGCCAAGTCCCAAAGCGACCTGGGGTATGGTGAACCCGTGCTCAGGCCCGCCTTCCTCGAGGCCCTCAAACGCTTTGCCCCCACCCGGGAAACGCCCTTTTACGCCTACGACGCCGGAGCCATCGCCGAGGCGGCGAAGCGCCTTCTGCGCGCCTTTGGTCGGGTTCGCTTCCTCTACGCCATAAAGGCCAACCCCAGCCTCGGCATTCTGCGCCTTCTCAAGGGGCACGGCTTCGGCGCCGAGGCGGTGTCGGTGGGGGAGGTGCTCCGCGCCTGGCGGGCCGGCTTTTCTCGCGAGGAAGTCCTCTTGAACGGGCCGGTGAAGACCGACAGGGCGCTCGAAACCTTGGCCCCGCTCGGTGCGCCGCGGCTCGGCATCGACAGCTTCGCCGACCTTCTTCGGGTGGCCCGGCACCTCCCCGGGGCCGAGGTCCTCATCCGCGTCAACCCCGACCTCCCCGTCCGTACCCACCCCAGCCTGGCCACCGGCCGGGGAGACAGCCAGTTCGGATTTTTGCCCGAGGACCTCCCCCGGGCCCTGGCCGAGGCGAAAGCGGCCGGGCTTCGGGTGCTCGGACTCCACCTGCACCTCGGCTCGTCCCTCAACGACCCCCGCGATTTCGCCGAGGGGTACCGGCGGCTCTACGCCCTCGCCAGCGAGCTCGGCCCCTTTGCCGTCGTCGACCTCGGCGGGGGGTTCGGGCTGGACCTCGAGGTGGAACGGCTCGCCCCCCTCGTCGAACCGTTCTTCCAGGTCGCGTCCGAGGTCTGGCTCGAACCGGGGCGTTTTTTGGTGGCCCGGGCCGGGGTGCTCGTGGCCCGGGTCTGGGGCGAAAAGCGAACCCGCCGGCGCTACCTGCTCCTCGACGCCGGGATGGCGCAGTTTTTGCGACCGGCGCTCTACGGGGCCACTCCGCCCATCGTGCCGCTCTATGAGGGCCGGGAAAAAGCCACCTTCGACCTCGCCGGCCCGGCTTGCGAGTCGGGGGATGTGATCGCGCGCGAGGTTCGCCTTGCCATCCCCAGCGAGGGGGACCTGATCGCCATCGGCGAGGCTGGCGCCTACGGAAGCGCCATGAGCAGTAACTATCTCGACACCCCAAGGCCCGCCGCCTACCTCTTCGACGGCCGGTGCTTTCGCCCGCTCTTACGCGCCGAAGAGGCGCCCGAACTCTGGAGGCGCGAAGAAATCGCCGGCGGCTGCGTAGACTGAGGGCGTGCTCCACCCCTGGGTGCTCGTTCTGCTCGCCGCGGTGCCCCTGATCAGGGGGAACCTCCGCCGGCTGACGGTGGCGCTTTTGATCCTGGCCGCGGCCGGCGTCCGGCTGCCCCTGGCGCCAGGGCTCACGGTGGTGATGCTGGACCAAAGCCCATCGGCAGCGGAAGGGACCCGGGCCGCCCTCAGCGAGCTCGATATTCAGGGGCCGGTGCGTTACCTGGCCTTCGCCGAACAGGCGAGCTGGGTGCAAAACCCCTTTTCCAGGGCGCCGCTCGGCGAGGCCACCAACTTCCCCCGGGCCCTCCAAGCCGCCCTCGAGGCCAACCCCGATCGCATCCTGCTCATCTCCGACGGCCTTTTCCCGACCGCTCCGAGCTCGGTGCCGATCGACGCTTATCCCGTTGAACCCGCCCCCCGGGTCGCGATCACGGGCCTGATCACACCCCCGTTCCCCACCGAAGGCGAGTTGATCGAGGTGCGGGCCCTGGTCGAGGTCAGCCGGCCCACCGAGGCCGAACTGACGTTCACGGTCAACGGCCAGACCACCACCGACCGCCGAAGCATGCCCAAAGGACGCACCGGCTTCGGGCACCGCTTCGTCCTCGAGGGCCCCACCCGGATCACGGTGCGCCTCAAAACGCCGCTGGGCAGCGACCAAAAGAGCACCACCATCACCCCGGTCGGCAAAGCCGAGGTCCTGGTCATCGGCGACCCCGCCGCCGCCAAATACCTCCAGGCCCAGGGGTTTTCGGTCCTGACCGAGGCCGCCCTTCCGGAAAAGCTCCCGCGGGTGGTGGTCATCGGGGCCAGCAGTGAAGGGCTCGGCGCCAGGGCGCCCGAACGGCTGAAGCGCTTTTTGGAAGACGGCGGCGGTCTCCTCTTCACCGCCACCCCCAAGGGGCTTTTCTTCGGCGACTGGCACCGCGTCTTTGAAGATCTGCCGGTAGAACCGAAGCCCGGGGAAGGCGCGGCCTTCGTGCTGGTGATCGACACCTCGGGCTCGATGCAGGGCAACAAGCTCGACCGCGCGGTGGAGGGCGCCCTGCGCGCGGTCAACGCCGCCCGCGAGGCCGACCGGCTTGGGGTCATCGCCTTCGCGTCGAGCCCCCGCTGGCTTCTCACCCCCCGCCCCATGACCTACCGCGCCAAGCGCGAAGCCGAGGTCCGCCTCAAAGCCCTGGCCGCCGGCGGCGGCACCAATCTGCCCCCGGCCCTGGCCACGGCCATCGAGTCGCTCAAACCGGTGAAGGCCACCAAGAAGTGGGTGCTGGTGATCAGCGACGGCGCCACCGAAGGCCAGGCCCAGGCGCTAACGCTGGCCCGACAGGCGAGCGGCGAAGGCATCGTGGTCCACACCCTGGCCCTCGGTGCCGACGCCGACCGCGCCTTCTTGAAAAGGCTGGCCGGTCGGGGTGGGGGTCGCTACCTCGAGGCCAAGGACCCGAGCGTCCTCGCCGGCCTCATCGAGGCCGAGGCGAAAAAGGCGTTCGCCACCGAGAGCCTCTTCGGCCGCTACCCGCTCACCCTCCTCCCCCACCCCGTCACCCGGGCTCTGACGCCGCCCCCGCCGGCGCGGGTGCTCCTCCCCGCCACCCGAAAGCCCTGGGCCAAGACCGTGATCCAAAGCGGGGACCTGGCGGTTTTGGCCCTCGGCGAGCGAAGCTACGGGCGGGTGGCGGCGCTCACCACCGATCTCGGCCAGAGCCTCCAGGACTGGCCCGACACCCCCCGGCTGCTGGCCAACCTGGTGCGCTGGCTTGCCGATACCCCAGCCCGGCCCCGCTACCGGCTGGTGGGGGAGACCCTGGTGGTCGAGGGCCGCTTCGACGCCCCGCCCCGGGCACGGATCGCGGGCAAGACCTACCCCCTGGCCCCGGTGGCCCCGTTTCGCTACGAACTCCGCCTCCCGGAAAACACCGGCGGCGACGCGGTGGTCCTCGAGGGCGCCCGGGTTCGCTTCCGCGTGCCCCTGGCCCGCGACCCCGAGTGGCCGGCCACCGACGGCCGGGCGAACCTCGCGGCCCTGGCCAAGGCGAGCGGCGGCCGGCTGCTCGAGGCCCCCCGCCTCGGACCGCCGCCGAAACGACCGTTCGACCTCTCGCCCATCCTCGCCGCGCTCGCGATCCTAACGCTCCTTCTTGAACGCTTTCTCATCTGGCGGGCCGGCGACCGGCGGCCGGCCTCAGCCGGCGCTCATCGAAGCCCAAAAGCCAGGGAGTAGGATGGGCCCGCCCGATGCGCGCCTCACGCGCCTTCACCAAAGCCAGGGGCCTGGCCCTTTTGCTGCTCGCCCTCCTCGCCGGCGGGTGCGCCTGGCGACCGGTTCCGGTCGACCTCGAGCTGAACGGCGAGGGGTTTGCCGCCCTTGAGATCCGCGCCAGGGGCAGCTGGTATCTTTCCGGCCCCAGCTGGCTCCGGCCCGACCAGGAAAGCGGCAGCGGACCGGCGCTGGTGACCCTCCAGGGCGGGGGCGCGGTGCCGGACCTGGCACGAATCGACGGAACGCTCACGCTCCTCGCCGACGGCGCCCTCTACCCCATCCGCGTCCGCTGGCCGCTGGCGCGGGTGGTGGGGGAGGTCCTCACCCAACCGCCCCCGGCCCAGCGCTTCGAAGCCGTGCCCCTCCCCGCGCCCAAAAACCCGCCGCCCATCCGGGAACGGCTGGTGAAGCTCAAAGACGGCACCCTGCTCCGGCTGCCCGCCGGCGCCCCCGGACCGAGCCCCGACCGGGTGGCCTGGGAAGAGGCCAACGGCTACGTCTGGCCGCTCGGCTGGGCGGGGGATGCCGCCCCGAGCGACGCGCTCTTCGCCCTCGAGTGGCACCTCAGGGCCACCGGCGCCCGCTGGGCGGATCTGGCCAGCTACCCGAACCCCGTCACCGTGGCCGTGATCGACACCGGGGTCCGCTACGACCACCCTGACCTCGCCGGCGTGCTCCTCGGCGGGGCCGACGGCGCCTACGACTTCGTCGACGACGACCCCGACCCCACCGACCCCGCCGACCCGTATAACCCCACGAACGGCAGCCACGGCACCCACGTCACCGGCATCATCGCCGCCCGCGCCGACGGCCAGGGGGTGGTCGGCGCGGCCTGGCCGGCGCCGCTGCGGGTGCTCCCCTTAAGGGTCATCGACACAAAAGGCTACGGGAGTATCGCCGACGTCGCCGACGCCATCCGCTACGCCGCCGGCCTTTTCGTGGTGCGTAACGGGAAAACGCTGAAAAACCCGAACCCGGCCCAGATCATCAACCTCTCGCTGGGCACCGACACCTACGCGCAAACGCTCTGCGACGCGGTCAAGGACGCCCGGGCCCAGGGGGCGCTGGTGGTGGCCGCCGCCGGCAACAAAGGCGCGCCGGGCCAGCCGAACCGGGCCTTTTACCCGGCGAGCTGCCCGGGCGCGATCTCGGTGGGGGCCACCGACCAGGGCTTTGCCAGGCCACCGCTGCCCACCTGGTACAGCGAGCAAAACGCCGCGGTCGACGTTTCGGCCCCCGGGGGCGACATCGCCCAGGACAGCGACCTCGACGGCCACCCCGACGGCATCCTCTCCAGCACCTGGGACTACCGGAGTGGCCGCCCGGCCTACGGCTGGTACATGGGGACCTCGCAGGCCGCGCCCCAGGTCACGGCGGCGCTTTCGCTGCTGTTGGCGAGCGGCAAGGCCGCGACCCCCGACGAGGCCTGGCAGGTGCTCAAAGCGAGCCTCACCGACCTCGGCCCCACCGGGCGCGACCCCGCCTATGGCGACGGCTTCCTCAACCTGGTGGGGGCGCTGGGCCTCGCCCCGCCCGGCAAGTCGCTGCGGGTGGTCCTTTTGGGACCGACCCCGCGCGCCCTCGCGGTGCGGCCCGGCGAACCCTTTGGCACCCACCTGGCCGCGGGTCGCTATACGCTCGAGGCTTGCCGGGACGCCAACCAAAACCGCCTTTGCGACCCCCAGGAAAACCCCATCCGCTCGCAGGTCACCATCACCGGAACGACCACCCGGCTGCCCCCGATCGTGCTGCCTAACCCTTGACCACGATGAGGGGACGCAGCCGGGCCACGATCCGGCCCAGCCCCGCGCCCTCCACCACGCGCACGACCTCGGCCACGTCCTTGTAGGCCTCGGGGATCTCCTCGAGGACCGTCGCCCGGGTCCTGGCCCGGACCAGCACCCCCCGGGAAGCGAGGTCGCCGACGACATCCTGGCCCCGGGCGAGCTTTTTGGCCCTGGCCCGTGAGAGCTGGCGGCCGGCGCCGTGGCAGCTGGAGCCGAAACTCATCTCCATCGCCCCCGCCGTCCCCGCGAGCACGTAGGAATAGCGCCCCATGTCGCCGGGGACGAAGACCGGCTGGCCGACGGCGCGGTACTCGCGGGGCACCTCGGGATGCCCCGGGCCAAAGGCCCGCGTCGCCCCCTTGCGGTGCACCAGCACCCGGCGATCCCCGTAGGTCTCGAACTTGGCGTTGTTGTGGGCCAGGTCGTAGACCAGGCGCAACCCGTGGTCGCGCGGGGCAAACCCCGCCGCCTCGAAGGCCTCGCGGACGAAGTGGGCGATGAGCTGCCGGTTGGCGAAGGCGAAGTTGGCCGCCGCCGCCATGGCCCGGAGGTAAGCCTGGCCCTCGGGGCTCTGGATCGGCGCCGCCGCCAGCTGGCGGTCGGGGAGCTCGATGCCGTAGGCCGGGAGGCGGGCGAGGAAGCGCTCGACGTAGTCCTGGCAGACCTGGTGGCCGAGCCCGCGCGAGCCGCTGTGGATGAGCACCGTCACCTGGCCGGGAAAGAGGCCGAACGCCTCGGCCGCCGCCCGATCGTAGATCCGATCGACGTACTGGACCTCGAGGAAATGATTGCCCGAACCCAGGGTCCCGAGCTGCGGCGCGCCGCGTTCGAGGGCCCGTGGCGAGACCCGCTCGGGGTCGGCGCCGGGCAGCCGACCCCCCGACTCGATGAAGCGCGCCTCATCGGCCTCGCCGAACCCCAGACCGATGACGTAGGGCGCGCCCTCGAGCAGCACCCGCTTCAGGTCCTTGCGCCCAAGGCGCACGTCCCGTCGTTCCGATCCCACGCCGGCGGGAATGCGGGCGTAGAGGATATCGGCGAGCTTTTCCTTGACGGGTTCGAGCTCGGACCTTGATAAGGCTGAGCTCAATAATCTTACTCCACAGTTGATATCGAAGCCCACGCCGCCCGGGCTCACCACCCCCGCCTCGGCGTCCATGGCGGCCACCCCGCCGATGGGAAACCCGTAGCCCCAGTGGATGTCGGGCATGGCCAGCGCCGGCGCGACGATCCCGGGCAGGGTGGCGACGTTTTGGAGCTGTTTGAGGGAGGCGTAATCCTCGGCCTCGAGCTGGTGCAGAATCGATTCCGAGGCGAAAAACACCGCCTCGACCCGCATCTTCCCCTGACGGGGGATGCGATAGGTGAAGGGCGCAACCTTCTCAAAAGTGAGCCCCATCGTGCCCTCAAGTCTACACGTCGAGGATCACCGCCGCCTCGTACCCCGCCCCGCGCCGCTCGATGGCCAACCCGTGGAAGGTCACCCCCTTGACCTCGCCCAAAAATCCCATCCGCTCAAGGTCGAGCGGCGCCACCGCGAGCCGCGCCGAAACGACCCAGCCCTCTTCCACCCGGCAGAGCCTGAGCCTGATGCCAGCCGGGACCTGGCCCCTGGTCTGGATGAGGTAGAGCAGCTCTCCGAGCCAGCGCACGAGCAGGGTCTCGAGGTCGGGGGCCAGAAGACGAACCTCCAGCCAGCGCGCCCCTTTACGCGGGGGCTCGGCCAAGAGGGCCTGAGAAAGCCCGCGAGCCGCGAGGTAGAAGAGCCCGGGCAGGGAGCGGGCCCGGATGCGAAACCCGAGGTCCGCGGTGTGGTCAAAGAACTCGATCACGGCCACCCCCTGCTTCAGGGTATGGGAGCCGGCAGCCGGTCCCTGCGGACCCGACCGGGGCGGGGCGGCGGGGGTATGGTTTCGGTGATTTCCCCACATTTATCCACAGGGGTGAATAGGCGAAGATTTGCGTGCTCATCGTACATACCCCACTTTTCCACAGAGTTATCCACAGGTTATCCACAGGCCTGGACCGCCCGAACAAAAGCCGCTATACGGCGGTGATCCTTCACGCCCGGGGCGGCCTCGACCCCGCTCGAAACGTCGAGGGCGTAGGGCGTGTACTTTCTCAGGAGCTCGCATACGTTCTCCGGATCCAGCCCCCCGGCGACGATCACCCGCTTTTCCGAGGGAACGCTCGCCAGCCAGTCCCAGGCAAAGCGCTGGCCCGAGCCCGGCCGGGGGCCATCGAGCAGCCAGGCGTCGGCGGGGTAGTCAAAGAGGGCGGGATCGGGCGGGCCGCTCAAGCGGAAAGCCTTCACCACCGGCAGACGGCGTCCGATCTCGCGCGCCACCTCGGGGGGCTCGTCCCCGTGGAGCTGCACTGCCGTGAGGCCCACAAACTCGGCGACCTCGAGGACCTCCTCCGCCGGCGCGTCCACGAACACCCCCACCCGCAGCACCAGCGGCCCCAGCGCCCGGGCGATCGCGGCCGCCTGCTCGGGGGTAACGCGGCGTTTGGAGGGGGCGAAGACGAACCCCAGCGCGTGCACCCCCACCGATTCGGCAAAGCGCGCGTCCGCGAGCCGGGTGATGCCGCAGACCTTGATCCGAACCACGCCATAAGCTTACCCGCCCTGGCCCAAGTCGTTCTCCGCCCAGAGGTAATGGGCCGCCACCGAGCGATAGGGGGCAAAGCGGGCCCCCAGGGCCTGGAGTTCGGCTTCATCCTTCAGGCCGTAAAGGACCGTGGCCTTTTGCCGAAGGCCGAGGTCGCGCACCGGCCACACGTCGAGCCGCCCCAGCCCGAAGATCAAGACCATGTCCACCGTCCAGGGCCCGACGCCCTTTTGCCCCAGCAACCGGCGGCGGACCTCGGCGTCGGAAAGCGTCGCGAAATCGGCGAAGGCGCCCCGGGCCGCAAGGCGGGCCAGATCCAAGATGGTTCGCGCTTTCGCCCGTGAAACGCCGAGGGCCCGCAGGCCCGCCTCGCCCGCGGCCAGGAGCCGCTCGGGGGCAAGGCCGACCGCGTCCACGAGGCGACCGAAGATGGCCCGGGCGGCGGCGTTCGACACCTGCTGCCCCACCACCGCGCGCAAAAGCGCCGGAAAAACGCCGTGCACGCCCCAGCGGTAGGGGCCATGGCGCTCGATGAGGCGGGCCATGATGGGGTCCTGCCCGAGCCGGGCGAGCACCTCGGGCCGCGCGCGCACCTCGGCCAGGTGGTCGGCCTTCACCGGAAGACGACGCCGTCGACGGTGGTCACCCGGCCCTGATAGAGGAAGCTGACCTGGCGCAGCGCGGCCTTAAGGTCAAAGGGCGTCAGGGCGCTGGTGCCGTCTTCCGGGAGCACCACCTTGTACCAGCGCAGCGCCGCCGAGCCCGCGGTGTGCAGGACGCAGATGTTGGCCACGGTGCCCACCACCACCACGTTCTGGATTCCCCAAAGCCGGAGCTGGTGGTCGAGCGGGGTGCCGTAAAAACCGTCGTAGCGGAGCTTTTTCACCACCAGTTCGCCCGGCCTGGGCGCGAGTTCCGAAACGATCTCCGCCCCCCAGCTCCCGGCCACCGCGTGCCTCGGCCAGATGGAAAACTCGGGGTCATCCTCGGCGTGCCAGTCCTGGGTGTAGGCGACGCGGGCCCCGGCCGAGCGCGCCTTGTCCAGCAACCGGGCAATGGCGGGAATCGTCTTCGGCGCGTCGGGCACAAAAAGCGCCCCCTCGGGGTGGGCGAAGTCGTTCTGCATGTCCACCACGATCACCGCGGTCTTTTTGGCCTCGAGGGCCACCACCTCTTCGCGCGGGATCTCGGGGACTTCAACGCCCATGCCTCACCTCCCCCCACCGTCGAGGGCCCGCCAGGCGAGCGCCGCCAAAACCGCCTTCACCAGGTCACCGGCCAAAAAGGGCAGGGCCCCGAGGGCCAGCGCCCGGGCCAGATCCATGCCCAAATAGACCGAGAGCCAGGGCACGCCCAGGGCGTAGATCAAAAGGCTGCCGGCCAAAAAGGCGAAAAGCGCCCGGAAAAAGCCCCGCCCCAGGCCCGCCTCCAGCGCCCAGCCCACCAGGTAGGCCGCGAGCGGGAAGGCGAGCAGGTAACCGCCGGTGGGGCCGAAGAGGTAGCCGAGCCCCGCGCCCTTGGCGAAGACCGGAAGACCCAGCGCCCCCTCGAGCAGATAGGCGACGAGCGCCAGGGCCCCAAGGCGCGACCCCAAAAGCGCCCCCAAAAAGAGCACCCCGAAGGTCTGGCCGGTCACCGGCACCGGCGTAAATGGCAGCGGCACGCTCACCCGGGCCAGCAGCGCCACCAGCAGGCTGCCCAAGAAGGCGAGCCAGAGCTTTTTGCCAACGCCTTCCGCCGAAACCCAGCGCAATACGATGGGAACCGTTTGTGTTCGCATCTCCACCATCCCTCCTTCAAAGCCCCCTCAGACCCGGGGCAAACCACCCACGAGCGAAACGTCTCCGGCGGTCACCACCCGTCCCCGCCGCCCCGAGCGCACCTTGAGCGCGCCGTCGGGGAGGACGGCCTCGGCCACCCCCTCGACCACGCCGCCCACCCACCGCACCTCGACCCGGCGCGAGAGGGTGAGGCTGTGGACCTCGTAGGCCGAGAGCAAGGCCTCGGGATCGTCGAGCAGGGCATAGGCGCGCTCGAGCTCGAAGAGCAGCCGGGCGAGAAGCACGTCGCGACGCAGACCGGGAAAAAAGCGGGCCAGCCCGGCCGCGCCCTGGGGGAGCCCCGCCTCGGCGACATTGAGCCCCACGCCGAGCAGGGCGTAGCGGATCTCCTCACCGAGGATATCGGCCTCGAGCAGTATGCCCCCGAGCTTGGCCCAGGCGCTCTCCCCCTCGCTCGAAAGCGGCACCACCAGATCGTTGGGCCACTTGAGCCCGCCCACGCCGGCGGCCCGCGCCAGCGCCACCCCGGCGGCGAGGGGCAAAAGGGCCAGCGCCGAAAGCGGCGATCTGGGCCGGAGCAAGAGCGAGAAGTAAAGCCCCGACCCCGGGCTCTCCCAGCGCCGCCCCCGCCGTCCGCGGCCGGCGGTCTGAACCTCGGCCAGCACCACCGCCCCCTCGGGGGCCCCGGCCTCGGCCAGATTCCGCAGCTCGTCCTGGGTGCTGGTCACCGTCCCCAGGTAGCGGTAGGGGCGGCCGAAGCGGCCCTTGAGCCGCGGCCCCAGGTTTTGCGGCGCGGGGGTGCCGGGCGCCAGGCGGTAACCCTGCTTGCCACGCTCGATCGGGAATCCCTCGGCGGCGAGCCGGGACGCGGCCTTGGCCACCGCCTGCCGGGTCTTCCCCAGCCGCCGGGCGAGCGCTTCCCCGCTCTGCCAGGTTTCGGTGAGCGCCGGGAGGAGATCCACGTCAACCAATCTGACACGCCGCGGTTGACACCTGCAAGCGCGGCCTCCTTACCCCCTCCTCACCGCGCGCCCCTATAGTGGGGTCATGCGCGCTGTGATCGCGATCTTGATGGTGTTGAACCTGGCCTTTGCCGCGGGATGGGTCCTCCCCTTCGACGGTCGGGGGGGCGCAGCCAGCGCCTACGCCCTGGCCGAAAGCCTGGACGCGCCGGACCCCATCCTGGCTGGCCTGGCCCTCCCCGAACCCCCCTGGACCGACGGCTGGCGGCTCCTCATGCCCTCGCTGGCACGCCCCGCCGGGGCGCGGATGGTCGCCGAGGCCACGGGGCTTTCCTGGGTGCTCACCGGTGAGGTCCTCCCCGACGGCTTTATCCGGGCCTCGCTCGCCCACGACGGCCGGGTCGAGACGGTAAGGCTCGCTTCCCTGGATCTCGTCGCCCGCTGGGCCGCGGACCGCCTCAAAAAGCGCCCGAAGAGGCTCCGCGAAAAGCCCGAGCTCGAGCCGATTCTGCGCGCCGCCCTCGAGGGCAATCTCGAAGCCGCCGCCCAAATGGCCGAGGCGAAGGGGGAATCCCGCCTGGCGAGCCGGCTGCGGCGATACGCCAGCGCCGGGCGCGGCCCCGCCGACCTCCCCGACCTGCCCCCGGCGGTGGCGCGCTTTTGGCAGGGGCTCGCCGATCCCAAGGCCATGCCCGATACGCGAATGGGCCTGGTGTGGAAGGCCTTCTTCGGCCTCAGGAAAAACCCCAGCGGCCAAAACCCCGCGCTCGAGGCGCTCCTCAAAAGCCCCCTGCTCCTCCACCAAAGCGCCGCCCTGCTCCTCTTGCACGCCAAGGACGACCCCCGCTGGCTCGATCTGGCCGACGCCCTGCCAAAAAAGGCGCCGCGCTTTACCTGGGCCTTTGAGATGCAGAGTTTCGCCGCCTTTGAAAGGAACGAGCCGCAAAAGGCCCGGCGGGCCCTGCTCCAGGCCATCCGCCTCGAGCCCGACGAGAGCCTCTATTGGACCAACCTCGGCTGGGCCAATTATCTCCTCGGCGACCTGGCCGGGGCCGAGCTGGCCTCGGTGCGGGCGCTGCAACTTGAGCCCAACCCGACCGCGCACTATAACCTCGGCCTGATCGCCGCCATCCAGGGCCGCCACCTCACCGCCCAGCGCCACTACCAAAAGGCGGTCAGCCTCGATCAGACCTGGGAGATCGAGAGCGCGCTCAAGGATCTCAAAGACGCGGGCAAGCCCGAACTCGCCTTCTGGCAGGGCTTCCTCCTCACCCGGGCCGGCGAGGCGGACGCGGCCCGGAAGGCCTACGAGGCCTTCATCGAAGCCCGCCCCGACCACGTCCTGGTGCCCATGGCCCGCCGCGCCCGCCAAAGGCTCGCCGGCGCCTCGCTCAAGGTGACGCCGGTCGGGCTCGCGCTGCGGCCCGAAGGCGGCGAGGTGCAAAGGATCGGCGCCGGCGAGCCCTTCTACCTCGAGGTGGTCCTCGAGGGCGACCCGGCGCTCCCCCACCGGCAGCTAGTGGCCATCCTCCGGCAAAACGGCGCCGTCGTAAGCCGGGCCGAAACCACCCCGCCCTACCCCCCGAACACCGCCGCCTGGCGCGGTCGCGTGGGCCCGCTTGAAGCCGAGTCGGCGGGGAAAGCCGAGATCGTGCTCGAGCTGGGCGGGGCTCGGGCCATCCAGACCCTCACCGTCGGCGAAAGCAACCTGGCGCGAAAGCTCTACGCCCGCGGCATCGTCCTCACCGACCTCGGCGGCCGGCCGCTCCTGGAAGAAAGCGCCCTGCTCGCGCCGAAGGCCGAAGACCGCCTCATAGAGCGCCTCATCGCCCTGATCAAGGAAGCGGCCCCCATCGTGGCCGGCATCGAAGCCTACCGGCGACCGATCGCCCGGGGCGCCCACCGGGGCGAGGCCCTGCCGGCGTTCTTGCAAAATCCGGATCCAAAGACCGTCCGCGCCTACCTCGAGGCGGTGCTCAAGACCCCCGAGCTCGCCGAGCCCAACGCGGTGGAGGGGTTCGTGCGCTGGCTTTTGGAAACCGGCGAGTAACCCGCCCCCGCACGCTTCATCGTCGCGCCCGGCGCCGGCCAAGGCCCCACCACACGACGAGCGCGAGGACCGGCAGCACCAGGACGGTGACGGTGAGGGCATAGGCGCCGAACTCGCCCAGGCGCGCGCCGGCCTCGAGCAGCGTCCCCACCTCGGCGGTACCGAGGCTCTGTCCGCTCACCCGGGCCACCGAGAGCAGCGCCGAGGCCAGCGCCTCGGCGCCAGCAGGGGCGCGGGCGAGCACATCGGCGTTGTTCGCCGACTGGAAAAGCGCCCGCCCCAGGCCCAGGGAAGCGAGCACCAGCGCCGCCGAAGCCAGGGGCGAAACACCGAGGCTCACCCAGGCGAGCGCCACCCCGAAGACCAGCACCGAGGCCCCGAGGGCCATGGCCCGGGAAAACCCCACCCGGTCGGCATAGCGACCGGCCCGGGCACCGAAGATCATCAGCATCCCGGGTGGAATGAGAAGCCAAAGCCCCACCCGGGCCGCGCCGAGGCCGAGGCTTGAGAGGAAAAAGGCGCTGGCCAGCACCGCCCCGAAGATATAGGCGAAGTAGAAGACGGTCCGCAAAAGCCCGAGGAGGAACCGCCGCTGGAAAAGTCCGGCCAGCGGCAGCGCCCGGGGCGGGAAGTCGGGCAGGTGCGGGCTCTGCCAAAGCCCGACCATGGCCAGCGGGGGCGAGAGCAAAAAGACGCTTTGGGGTCCGAAGGCCTCGCTCAAAAGCCCCCCCGCCGCCGGCCCCAAAAGCTGCCCCAGGGCCACGGTGCTCGCGATCAGCCCCAGCGCGTATCCCGGGCGCCTCGGCCAGGTGGCCACCGCGAGCCCCGGCACCAGCCCCACGATGCCGGCGATCGCCACGCCCTGCACCCCGCGCAACGCCACGATGGCCCAAAGGCTCGGGGCCAGGAAGAGGAGCACCGACACCAGGGCGTGAAGGGCGAGCGAAAAGCGGAACACCCGCGACGCCCCCCAGCGCCCCGCCAGCAGGGCCAGGGGGATGAAGGCGAGGGCAGCGGAAAAAAGCCCCACCGAGAGCACCGCCTGCACCGCCCCGGGGCCGGCGGAAAAAAGCGCGCCCAACGGGGGCAGCGCGGGCACCAGGGCGCTTTGGGTCACGGTGGTCAGGAAAACGCCCGAGAGCAGGGCCAGCATCCTGGGGTCGAAGGCCTCGGCGAACCGGGCGCGGCGGCGCATGGCTCCATCCTACGCCCGACGTTAACCTCCCCTTTACCTTCCCCGGGGAAGATGACGTCGCTATGAAGGGAACGAAACTCCTCACCGCAATCGGTTTGGCCCTGGCCCTCTCCGCAGCAGGCACCGTCCTCGCCAGCAGCCACATGACCCAAAGCCAAGGCCCAAAGCTCCCGCCCAGCGTCCAGCAGGCCCTCGATCAGGGCGCCACCGTCACCTTCGTCGACGCGGATGGCAACGCCGTCTGGACCAGCACCCTCGGCCTCGAGCCCAGGAGCGACCTCCTGGCCCTCGCCGCCAAGGTCATCGTCTATGACGCAAGTGGCAACGTCGTCCTCGAACTGCCGGTCGTCCTCGGCAACGACAACCACCCCCTGATCCAAACCCAAAACGGCACCGTCGAAGCCGAAAAGTTCGCCAAGGCCATGCTCCAGTCCCCCGGCATGCGCTCGGGCTTTGGCGAGGACTCGGGTCGCCTGGAAGGCTCCGAGCACCGCGGTCAGGACGAGGCCTCGATGCGCGAGGACAGTGAGCACAAAAAGGACGACATGGACCGCTCCGGCTCGATGCGTCGCGGCGACGACCGCCGGGGTCACGACGAGAGCGTGCGTGAAAGCCGCCGGCAGGACGACGACCACCGGGGCTCGATGTCCGAGCGTCGGGGCGGTGACGACCACGGCAAGCGCGAACACGGCGAAAACGACGACTAAACCCAAAGCCACCGCTCGCCGCCGGGGAAGGCCGCTTCCCCGGCGCTTTGATGTGCCAGACACTGGAATCCCCGCCCACTTCGCAGTAGCGTGAATCCGTGGTGGACCTTGAGCGCATCCGAGAATGGCTCGCCGAGGACCTCGGCCGCGGCGACGTCACCACCGCCCTGCTCGTCCCGCCCGACCTGGGGGGCCGGGGCCAAATCGTGGCCAAGGCCCCCGGGGTTCTGGCCGGGATCGGGGTGGCGGCGGAGGTCTTCCGGCTCGTCGACCCCAGCGTTCGCTTCGACCCCCGTGCCGACGACGGCGACGAACTGGTCCCGGGCCAGACGGTGGCCGAACTCGAGGGCCCCCTGGCCGCGATCCTGGGCGGCGAACGGCTGGCCCTCAACCTCCTGCAGCGCCTTTCCGGTATCGCCACCCTGACCCGGGCCTACGTGCGCGCGGTGGAGGGCACCGGAGCAAAGATCCTCGACACCCGCAAGACCACCCCCGGCCTCCGGGCGCTCGAGAAGTACGCCGTGCGCGTGGGCGGGGGTCACAACCACCGCTTCGGGCTCTTCGACGGCATCCTGATCAAAGACAACCACATCGCGGCGGTGGGCGGGGTCGCCGAGGCGGTGCGGCGGGCCAAGGCCGGCGCGCCCCACCACCTCAAGGTCGAGGTCGAGGTCACGAGCCTGGCCGAGCTCGAGGCCGCGCTCCGGGCCGGCGCCGATCTCGTCCTGCTCGACAACATGGACGAGGCCACGATCCGCGAGGCGGTGCGGCTCGCCGGTGGCCGGGTGCCGCTTGAGGCCAGCGGCAACATGACGCTTAAGCGGGTCCGCCGCGTGGCCGAGGCCGGCGTGGACTACATCTCGGTGGGGGCGCTCACCCACTCGGCCCCGGCGCTCGATCTCTCGCTCGAGGTCACGCAGGTTTAGGGGGAGGAACGAACGCGACCATGGACCAAGCAAGCTTGATGGAAGAAATCCAGCGGCTCAAAGAGGAAAAGAACGCCGTGATCCTGGCCCACTCCTATCAGCTGCCCGAGGTGCAGGAGGTGGCCGACTTCGTGGGCGACTCCCTGGGGCTTGCCCGCGAGGCCCAGCGAACCCGGGCCCGGATCATCGTCTTCGCCGGGGTCTATTTCATGGCCGAGACCGCCGCCATCTTGAACCCCGACAAGACCGTTCTCCTGCCCGACCCAGAGGCCGGCTGCTCGCTCGCCGACTCGATCCGCCCCGAGGATATCCTCACGTGGCGAGAGGCGCACCCCGACGGTCTGGTGGTGGCCTACGTCAACACCAAAGCCGAGGTCAAGGCCCTCGCCGACTACTGCGTGACCAGCGCCAACGCCATTGAGCTGGTCTCGCGCCTGCCAAAGGACAGGCCCATCCTCTTCGTGCCCGACATGTTCCTCGGCGCCCACGTGGCCCGGGTCACCGGCCGCCAGATGGACCTCTTCCCCGGCGAGTGCCACGTCCACGCCGGCATCCGGGCCGAGCACATCGAGCGCATGCTCGAGGAGCGCCCGGGGGCCGAGTTCTTGATCCACCCCGAGTGCGGCTGCGGCAGCAGCTGCCTCTACCTCAAACCCGACGCCAAGGTGCTCTCGACCGAGGGCATGGTGCGCTTTGCCAAGGAGACCGAGGTCAAGGACTTCGTCATCGCCACCGAGGTGGGCATCCTGGGGCGGCTAGAAAAGGAAGTGCCGGGGAAAAACTTCGTTCCGGTGAAGGCCGACGCGATCTGCGAGTACATGAAGATGATCACCCTGGAAAAGATTCGCGCCTCGCTGTTGGAGATGAAGCACGTCATCCGCGTCCCCGAGGAAACGGCGAGGCAGGCGAAGAAGTCGCTTGAAGCCATGGTCGCCGTCGGCTGATGGAACGTCGAACCACCGACCTCCTCATCATCGGCGCCGGCGTGGCCGGGGCCTACGCCGCGCTTTCCGCCAAGGCCGAGGGCGCCCGGGTGCTGCTGGTGAGCAAGGATCCGCCGCCCGCGGGCTCGACCCCCCGCGCCCAGGGCGGCATCGCCATTCCCTTGGATGACGCCGACATCGAGGCTCACCTCGAGGACACCCTGCGCGCCGGGCGGGGCCTGGTGGACCCCGAGGTGGCCAGCGCCATCCTTCGCGAGGCCCCAGCCCACCTCGAGCGACTGCTGGCGCTGGGCGTGCCCTTCGACGAACGCCCCACCCGCGAGGGCGGCCACAGCCGGGCCCGGGTGCGCCACGCCGGGGGTGACCGCAGCGGCCTGATCTTGCTCCAAACCCTCCTTTCGCACCTCGACCTGCCCCGCCTCGAGGGGGCCATGGCCACGAGTCTCCTGCTCGACGGCGACCGGGTGGTCGGGGCGCTTTTTCTGGGCCCCGAGGGCCCGCTTTGGGTCGAGGCGGGGGCGGTCGTGCTCGCCAGCGGCGGGCTCGGGCAGCTCTACCCCGTGACCACCAACCCGCCGGGGGCCACCGGCGACGGCATGGTCCTCGCCTGGCGCGCCGGCGCCACCCTCCGGGACCTGGAGTTCGTGCAGTTCCACCCCACCGCGCTACCGAACGGGGCGCTTTTGAGCGAGGCCTGCCGCGGCGAGGGCGCCATCCTCACCAACGCCCGCGGCGAGCGCTTCATGCCCGGCTACGACCCCCTGGCCGAGCTCGCCCCGAGGGACGTGGTGGCGCGGGCGGTGCACCGCGAGCGACTGCGGACCGGGGGCGCCTTCCTCGACCTCCGGCCCATCCCCGACCTCGAGGCCCGCTTCCCCACCGTGGTGGCCGCCGCCCGCGAGCTCGGCTTCGACCCCAGCAGCGAACCCCTCCCCGTGGCCCCGGCGGCGCACTACGCCATGGGCGGCGTCAAGGTTGACGCCAACGGCTTCACCGGGACCCCCGGGCTCTACGCCGTGGGGGAAGTCGCTTCCTCCGGGCTCCACGGCGCGAACCGCCTGGCCTCGAACAGCCTGCTTGAGGGCCTGGTGCTCGGCGACCGCGCGGCCCGGGCCGCCCTCAACGCCCTGGCGACGCCCCAACACCCTCACCCGCTCCCGGCGGGAAGCCTCGACCCCGCCTACCTCGAACCGCTCCGGGCCCGAATGGAACGGGCCGCCGGTCTCGTCCGGCGGGGGGAGAGTCTGGCAGCGGCCCTCGAGTGGGTCGAAACCCTGCCCCTCCGCGAGGTCGAGACCGCGCCGCGCCCCTGGCTGGAGGCCGGAAATCTGGCCCTCCTGGCCCGCCTCCTCCTGAACGCCGCCCTCCGGCGGGAGGAAAGCCGCGGGGCGCACTTCCGGGAGGACTACCCAACGCCCAGCCCCACCCCCTACCACACCGAGATCCAGGGGCCAAACCTCATTCACCGTCCCCGCTGACCGGCCATGGGCCCTTGCGGGCGCCCCGCGCATCGCCGGGGCCGGGCCGCAATCGCCTCAGCGCCCGGTCTCAAGGGCGATCTCCGCCCAGGCCTCGAGGTGGGCCGCGTCGCCCACCGCGTACACTTCACCGGGGCCGGGGAAGCCCTGGGGAAAGGCCACCCGGGTGATCGAGGTGTTCTTGATCCTGAGCCGCCAGGGCTCGGCGGCAAAGAGTCCGAGCGCGAGCCAGACCGCCACCCGAATGGGGCCGGCGTGGGTCACCACCAGATGGCGCCCCGGTGGTAGCCCGGAAAGGAACGCCTCCAGGCGCTCGCGCACGTCGGCCAGGCTCTCACCCCCCGGGAATCGGGCCCCCCAGGGGTCCTCGCGGGTGGCCTCGAGGACCTCGGCGTAGCCCTGGAGGAGGACCCCTCGAGGCTTGCCGGCCAGCTCCCCAAGGCAGATCTCGCGCAGCCGGGGGTCGGGGCGTACCGGGAGCCGAAGCGCCCTGGCCAGGGGCATCGCGGTGGCCATGGCCCGGGCCAGGTCGGAGCTGTAGACCCCGGAAAAGCGTTCCCCCAGCGCCGCCAGGCGCGCGGCCAGCCGCGCCGCCTGCCTCTCTCCGGTTTTGGAAAGGGGCACGTCGAGCTGCCCCTGCCACGTGCCCGAGGCGTTGAGCTCGGTCTCTCCGTGCCGCACCAGCCAAAGCTCCACGCTGGTAGCATATAGGCATGAAAAGAATCATGGCACTCTTGCTCGTGGCCTTCGCCATTGCCGGCGCCCAGCAGGTACCGGTGGCCGGACTCCACCTGGTCCCCGAGGTGATGTGGCCGGCCCCCACCTACCGCCTGCTGGGCAAGACCTGCGACCAGCTGGTGGCCAAG
This sequence comes from Vulcanithermus mediatlanticus, assembly GCF_055385885.1. Taxonomy (NCBI): domain Bacteria; kingdom Thermotogati; phylum Deinococcota; class Deinococci; order Thermales; family Thermaceae; genus Vulcanithermus; species Vulcanithermus mediatlanticus. The sequence continues at coordinate 713,866 of NZ_AP042385.1, forward strand.
GTGGCCCTCCCCAAGGGCGCGACCCTCGAAAGCCCGCAGTGCTACCGCATGGACCTCGCCGACCCCGACCAGTCGGCCACCTACCTCTACTTCATCGCCCGCAGCCTGGCCGAGCGGTTTACCCTCGAGCGCGAGACCATGCAGGGCGAAAACGCCCTGGTCCAGACCTGGCGCGGCAAGGAGAAAACGCTCCTCTTCTTCGTGCGTTTCGACGACAAGCGCTTCACCATCGTCGTCGGCTGGCTCCAGGCCCAGAAACCGAAAAGCTCCTGAAGAAATCCAACCCGGGTTACATTTTTCCCCGGATTCACACTCAGGGTGACCCTTCGGTCACCCTGATTTTTGCCTTTTACCCCTGCTATACTATGAGAAAGCAGTTAGAAGGAGGTGAATTCAATGAGAAGCAGGACCCGGTATTTGGTCATTTTCCTGGGCCTATTCACGACCGCATTCCTGGCCGCGTGCACCCAAGCCCCCGCCCCCACCACCCCGCCCGCGACCTCGGCCACGTCTGGAGGGCTGGCCACCCTGGCCACCAAGGATGACGTCATCGCCTTCATGCCGGTGGACACCAGTGTCCTCGCGGTGTCCTTGAAGAAGGGCAGCCAGGTGGCGAGCGTCGGTTCGGTCCTGGCGCAGGCCGTTTCCGTCCAGGCGATCGCGCTCACCTTCAGCGTCGACTCGTGCGCCGCCGACGCCACCGCGCTCAAAGTGGTGTGCGTGGGGTACAACACCTCAAAGATCGCCGTCCTCTCGGTCACGATCAGCGGATCGAACATCACCGTCACCGCCGCCGAATACGACCTGCAAAACACCACCTACGCCAACTTCAGCGGCGGTTCCTGCCTCAACTGCGGCGTGCTCACCGACCCCGGCGACAATCGCTTCATCGTCTCCAGTGGCGACGGCTACCGGGTGGTGGACTACACCGGCACCATCCTCGCCAGTTACCTGAACGCCACGGGCCGCGACCTCTGGACCGAAAACTTCGCCTTCGACCCCACCCGCAACCTGATCATCTCACCCGAATACGGCACCTCGAACCAGTACCTCTGGGTCATCAACATCGACACCGGCAAGATCTACCGCTGGAACCTGAGCATGACCGACAACACCATTCCCAGAGACCCCAACCTCAGCACCTCCCTCTCGCTCACCGCCGACGCCGCGACGGTGGACTTCAACACCGGGGTCATCGCGATTTCGGACGAGAGCCAGAAGTTCCTACTCCTCATCAACCTGGCCAAGGCCACCTTCGACAGCGCGAGCGGGACCTTCAGCGCCCCCGCCGCCTACGTCGATATCTCCGGGGTCGCGACCCGGCTTCCCGGTATGGCCGCCGAACCCACCAAACACCTAGTCTTCCTGGAAGAGGAGTTCGGCACCGGCATCGGCGCCGCCAGGCTGCCGTCCAGCACCCCTTCCGGCGCGCCGAGCCTCGGCGACTACGTCGGGGCCACGATGCCAGCCCCCAACGCAACCGGCTGCAATTCATTCTGGAGCAACGTCGGCGACCCCCACGGACTCGCCCTCTTTGCCGACCTGGTCAACGGGCGCCCGATGGGGCTCCTCATCGACGACAGCAAGAGCTGTCTCGCCATCATCGACCTGGAAAAACTCCTCAACGCCCCCCGGGCGAGCGGCACGAACACGGTGGACCCAACGTACGACCTGATCGCAAACGGGGTGGTCAAGTTCTACGGCCTCGGCCCCTGACCGCCCGCACCCATCGCCCCGGCACTCGATCGCCGAGAGGCGATCGAGTGCCATTCGGTCTGCCCTTGCCTGCCCCAGGGCCAGGGCGGGAGGGCACCGCCGGTCACCTTTGGATGGGTGAGGAGCCGGAGCAGGCCCAGCATGGTTACGCGACAAAAGGCAAGCTCCGGATTGGCCTCTTCTTGCCAGTAGGCGAGGGCCCGTTCGTGGTGCGGGTGGTCGGGGAGCGAGAGCACGACCAGACGCTCGTATCAAGAAGATCGGGCATGGTGCGATAACGCCTCGTCCTCCTCGAGCCTGCGGAGCTCCTCCTTCGTAAGAACCGGGATCGCTCTTCCGGTGGGGGGAAGCGCGACGGGAGGCCGGTCGCGCCGCCCACGGGGCCGCTTCCCTTGCGGGCGCCCGGCGAGCGCCTCCCGCAAAAGCCGGCTGACCAGGGCCTTGAGGGGAATGCCCTCCATGGCCACGCGCACCTTCAGCTCACGGTCGAGCTCGTCCGGCAGATCGAGTGTGGTGCGCATATGCGCGTATTCGCATATTGCCCACCCCCGCCCAGTTCGGCCCAAGAAAACCGGCCCTCAAAATCCTTCGCCTTCCCCAAAGCAGGCTCCGGTGTTCTACTCTCCCCCGGGAGAGAGAACGGGAAAAGTTGCCAGAGATTAAGGGCGCAGGAAACGATCTCGTTCAGGGTTTAGGGCGGTAGGTGCGGATGAACATCGAGGGAGTGAGGACCTTCGGTTCGAAATCCTCGCGCGCCATGAGCCTGCCAAAGTGGCGCACATCGCCGGTGAGCAGCACCCCTGCCCCGGAGGCTATGGCCGCGGCAAGAACAGGGCCATCTTTCTCCGGCAACGCCTGCACCATCCAGGGCTCAGGCTCGGCCCCCGGTACGATCTTTACCAGCGCCAGCTTTTTGCTGAACCCGGACATCGCTTCCGGGCGCTTGCGAACAAGGTTCTCGCGAGCCTCGGTGAGACAGTACCCACTGGTGACGAGTTCATAACCGCCCCGCTCAGCAGCAGCCCATATGGCCTCGAAAACCGCACCGCCCAGGGCCGCGGAGAACAGAACGTTGGCATCGAGAAAAACCCGCGGACGCATGTTCGCAGGTTAGGGTTCAAGGCCCCACGCTCGCTTGAAAGCCGCGAGTTCTTCATCGGAAACCCGGGCGCTCTCTTCAAACTCAGCCAGGCGCTCGTCGCTGTATATCTCCACGGGAAGAACCACGGCCGGCTCGAGGACAATGCGCCCTTCTTCGAGACGAACCACGAGGGTGTCCCCAGACTTGAGGCCAAGCGCCTTACGGACCTCGGCGGGAAGGGTGATCTGTCCTCTTTTGGAGATCTGAGCAATGACCGGCATACCTTCAGTATATCCGACATTCATACTTTCGTGGCCCTTTCAGAGCAACGAGCCCAAAGCCCCGGTACCAGCCAGGCCATCCCCAGGGCACAGGGGCGGAGATCTCGTGCCGCGAGCCGACCGGGGGCAAGACTGCGTTACCGGCCGATCCGCCCTTGCCTGCCCCAGGGCCAGGGCGGGGGTTTCTGCTGCGAAATGACCAGCGGATCCTTGGCCAGCAAATGCCCCTCCCTCAGCCGGCAACCAGGGCAAGCAGCTTGCCCACGACCTCTTCCATCACCTGCGTTGGGGTCTGGGCGATAAACTCGGCGCGCCTTGCTCGCCAATCGAGGCTTCGCACCTGGTCCGCGAGCACGACGCCATGGACAGGTATGTCGGGTGGCAGGGGGACCTCGAAGGGATAGCCCTTCCGCTTCGAGGTCACGGGGCAAACGATCGCCAGGTTCGTCCTCGCGTTGTAGAGCTTCGGAGAGATCACGAGCGCCGGCCTGCGCCCCGATTGCTCGTGACCGGCCGGGGGGTCAAACGCCAGCCAAACCAGGTCGCCGCGATCCGGAACGTACGCCACGGCTCACCACGCCTCGCGTCCCAGGGGGGTTCCCCAGTCCGTCTCCGCGTGCAGGTTTTCCTCTTCGATCCCGGCCAGCAGGTCCTCGAGGCGGAAACGCCGGGTGGGACGAAGCACCAACGCATCTTCCCAAATATCCAGCTCTGCCTCGGCCCCGTCGAAAAACCCCAGCTTCTCTGCCAGGGGCTTGGGGATGCGGATCCCCAAGCTGTTCCCCCATTTCCGAATCCTTACCGTGATCGCCATAACAGCCCCCGTATCTACGTTGAGTATACAGCCATCGATCGGCATGCCACCCAAAACCAGGAGGAGGTGAAAAACGAAGCCGGCCTGCCCAATGAATGCACTCAAAGCCCGTGCGAACGGCGAAAACTTATCTCCCTCCCCGGGGGGAGGCAGGAAAGATCAGGACCGAGCCCCCTTTTTGCCCTCCCCTGGGGGAGGGTCAGGGAGGGGGTATGGGCGCGAAACGCATGTTGGATCCGTCCGCAGCGGGAGACCCCCCTGAGCCTCCAACCTCGAAGCGCCAGGCACAACGTAGTGGAAATTCAATCACCGGACGGTCGATTCTTCCACTCGCACACATGCCTAGAGCCAAAGCAGGGAAATGGGCAGGGCCCAAAGGTCGTCACCGAAGGGAACCACGTTCTCCCCGGGATAAAGGACCCCACCCAGGCGGAAGCGGTCGCCCAGGACTTCTCGAATTCTCCCCAGTCCCCGAAAATCCGCCGGGGAAAGGGTTTTCGACGCTTTGATCTCGAGCGCCACCACCTCGCCCGAGGGGGCCTCGAGGACAAGGTCCACCTCGAGGCCCCGATCGTCCCGGAGATGGTAAGCCTTGAGGCGCGGCCCCGCGCCCGCCGCGAGGAGACGCGCGATCTCGTTCACGACAAAGGCTTCCATCAGCTGCCCCCATAAGGGGCCAACGAGCCGCCCTTCGCCCACGCCTAAGAGGTAGCCCATAAGCCCGGTATCGCTCAGGTAGAGCTTGGGCGACTTGAGAAGACGCTTGCCCAGGTTGGCGCTCCACGCGGGGAGTTCCCAGACCAAATAGAGCGCTTTAAAAAGCGCGAGGTAGCGTCGAAGGGTGGTCGCGGGCAGGCCGGATTCCCGCGAAAGCGCGCTATGGTTCAAAAGCTCGCCGCTCCTCGCCGCGAGGAGGGCCAGGAGGTTGGGGAGCTCAAAAAGCCTTTCCACCCGCGCCAGATCCCGCACGTCCCGGGTCAAGAGAGCCTCCACGTAGGAGGCAAACCATGCCTCGGGCCGCCGCGCGTCCAGGGCCGGCGGAAAGCCGCCCCGGAGCACGTGTGTCTCGATTTCCACCGGTGGCGGGGTCTCGGAGAACTCCCCCCGCCAGAGCGCCTCGAGAAAACGGCCGCGCCCGCCTTGAAGCTCGGCCTGAGTCAGGGGAAAAAGCGTGAGAATCTGCATGCGCCCCGCCAGGGAGTCCGCGACCTGCGGCAAGAAGAACACGTTGGCAGAGCCGGTAAGGAGCAGGCTGCCACTTCGCCGCTCCCGATCGACCCGAGCTTTCAGGGGGAGAAAGAGCCCGGGCGCCCTTTGCGCCTCATCGAGAACCGCGGGGAACGGCAAGGCGTCCACGTAGGCCGCCGGATCGGCGCTGGCCGCGGCCAGCTCGGTGGGGTCGTCGAGAGTGCGGTAGGCCATGCCCCGGGCCTCGGCGACTTGTAAAGCGAGCGTGGTCTTGCCCGCCTGACGGGGCCCGGAGAGGAAGACCACGGGGCTGTCGTCTAAAGCATCCAACAGGCGCGAATGAAGCAGCCGGGGGTACACTCCGGAATTTTAACCACTATGTGGCGGAAATTCAACCACACCGTGGTCGATTTTCGCATCCGGGACCTTCCTGGCTCCTGAAGGGGCGGCAAGAATCACCCCGTCCACCAGCAAGACCTGCGAGCCCGCGCTCAAGAAAAAGGCCCTCAAAATCCTTCGCCTCCCGGAGGAGGGCTGGGGAGGGGTTTTAAAGTCTCTTTCACGCGTTTGCCTCGGGGCCCCCGCCGTGGCGACAGCCGCGGCGGGGTATTTAACCCCCCTCCTCACCTCCCCCAAGGGGGAGGCAACTTGTGATCAGCCTCTACAACCCCTTTGCCCTCCCCTGGGGGAGGGTGGGGGTGGAGGTTCACAACATCGGGCAACAGAGGCGATAAAGGTGGGGTTGGAACGCTATGCGTCTTCGCGAAAACCCAGCCGCTCGATCACAGCCTCCAGGATGCGTTCGCAGACGACTGCGCAATCTTCCATGACCTCCCGGTTGGTAAAACGCAGGACCCGGTAGCCGTGCCGGACAAGACGACGGTCCCGTTCTTGGTCTCGACGGGGCGACAAAGCGGAAGCGAAGTGGCTTTCCTCGCCTGGTTGGCGAAGCCTGGTCCAAGCCAAGTGGCCACGCTGCGATGATGCCCTCGAGCCGTAGGAATTAGCGTTCCAGACCGGGCCTTTAGCCCCGCCCCGGACCGCGGAGGGCGAATCCACAAAAACCGCAACCCGACTGCTGTGAACTCCAGGGGGGATGAAAGCGGCAAGAGAAGATACCATTTGCTTATGGAAAACCCAAAGCTGGAAACAACCTCATTGCCGAACAGGTATTTTCGCAATTTGTCCCTGGGTCTTTTCGAACACCCCGAAGACCACGAGGGTGTAATCTTTCTTGTGTCGAATTCTGTGTAAGAAGAGGGGGTACCGCCAGTAGGCGAAAGGAGGTACCCCGTGGACCAGGATACGCTCAAGGCGCTGCTGAAGGAAGCAATGGCCGAGGTGGTGGAGGAAAAGCTGCAGGCGCTCTTGGAGCTGGACCGCTGGGCTTTTTTGCAAGAACACGGTGGCCGCGCCAATGGCCATTACCCGCGCAAGTTGGAGACCGCCTTCGGTGCTGTCGAGCTTAAGGTGCCCCGTGATCGCAAAGGCCAATACACCCCGAGCTTTCTTCCCCGCTACGCCCGGCGTACTCCAGACCTGACGGACCTCGTGCTGGCCCTCTACGCCAGCGGGGTCTCGGACCGCAAGGTGGCCCAGATCGTGGGGCTCCTGTTCGGCTACCGCTACAGCCACGAGACGGTCAGCAACCTGACCGAGCTGGTGCAAGAGGAGGTGGAAGCCTTCCGCCACAGGCCCCTGCCCCGGCGGCTCTTTGCGGTCTACCTGGACGCCCTGTTCCTCAAGCTGCAGTACCCCGGCAAGGGCATCGAGAAGCAGGCGCTCTACGCCGCTTTGGGTCTGGCCGAAGACGGCAGGCGCATCCTTCTGGGCTTTTGGCTCTTTCCTAATGAAGGGGCCGTCGTCTGGGAGGAGCTTTTAAAGGAGCTCAGGTCCCGGGGCCTTGTCGAAGTACTCCTCTTCATCACCGACGGTCTTGCGGGGATCGGAGAGGCGATCCATCGGGTCTACCCCCGGGCCGAGTGGCAGTACTCGATCCTGCACAAACTCAGGGCCACCCAGGCCCAGGTCAAACGCCGGGACGCCTCCGCCATACTCGCCGATCTCAAACGGGTTTACCGGGCACCCAATCGAGCCAAGGCCCTGGAAGGGCTCAAACGCTTTACCCAAAGGTGGCAGGATCGTTACCCCCGGGTCACTGCTTCCTGGTGGAACGACTCAGGGGCCTTGCTTCGGTTTTACGACTACCCCGAGCCTTTGTGGCGTTACCTGAGGAGCACCAACCTGATCGAGCAGTTCTTCCGGGAACTACGAAGGAGTACCAAGGTGCGGGACCACAAGTTTCCCAAGCCCGAATCGGTTTACAAGCTCGTCTACCTAGAGGCTGAACGGAGGGAGGGGAGATGGGACCGGAAGCTGCCGGGTTTTGCTGACGTTCAAGAGGAAATCAATGACCTTTTCAACGCGCGGTACCCCGCGACACAGACTTCGACACAAAAAACTTGACGCTCTCCTGGGTTGTGGTAAATAGCGGTTTGATCGAAAGCGTTTCAGACATCGAGCTGTTATGGATCTTTGCCCATGAGCTGGGACATATCATGTCAGGGCATATGCTCTATCACACGGCGTCGCGTTACCTGTTAAACGTAGCCGCACGAGTTCCCGTCCTCGGTGACTTACTGGGCGGCATCGTTAGCGAAGCGCTTCTTCTTGCCATGCTAAGGTGGCAGAGGAAGTCTGAGCTGACCGCAGATCGGGTGGCCCACTTAGTGGTCGGCGACCTTTCGGTCGGGATTTCGGTTTTATACAAGCTCTCCGGCGGTTACGCCACACCCGAACCCGGCGGACTCGAAGCTTTCCTGTCCCAAGCTGAGGAATTCACCGACATTGACAAAACGCTTAGTGGCAAAGCTGCATTGCTCTTCTCGGGCGCCGTACTGGCGTCCCACCCCTTCACAGTTGTGAGGGCAAAGGCGCTCCAGGAATGGGATGCAAGCGACGAATATACCTCAGTATGCAATACCTCCATGTATAGCGACGTATCTTTAATATTGAACTCCAAATGCCCGTCATGTGACGCTCCGGCTAGAAACGGCGATCTCTACTGCAGCAGATGCGGGAAAAGGCTCGCTCCACCTTATTTGGCTAACTCCTCAAGGATTGCCCAAACACGAGGTGGCACGAACCAACGCAGCGAATTACCCGGAGCATTGGGCAAACGAGTCAATGGACTTCTCGATAGCAACGAATTTATTGAGTTCGAAATTGTAGCTAACACTGGCATTGGCGTTGTTATCACAAATCACAGGATATTCGTGGTAAGAGCCGGGCGGATCGCAACCGGGGACTTGAGGGGTGTGGCCGAGGATATCTATGATCGGACCACCAACGTGGCCATTTACCAAGACCAAAATCGGTTTTTGCTTGTCCTCAACCACGTACCCAGCAACCTAGAGCTCAAAGCATTTGCGAAGTTGAATGCCAACCAACTCAGAGAACTGGCTCCAAACGTGATCCCTTTGCTCGATGCAAAAACCGCAAAAACATTATCCAACACATTTTCGGTCAACATTACGCATCTCTAAGAGGAAGAAGTGTTACCAGTTTTTCAGTATCGAGAGACGGGGAGTCGCCTGCTGTACTGCCCCCCTATTTTTGGACCACTTTCCGCCCGATTTCGGTCAGTCCCCCGCCCCCCTTTAAGAATTTCTCCGCGAACGCCTCCGGCGTCAGATACCCCAGGGCCGAATGCGGCCGCCTGCGGTTGTAAACATCCAGAACGAACGCCTCAATGGAGGCCCGGGCCTCGGCGAGCGATCCGTACTCCCTGAGGTCCACCCATTCCTCCTTTACGGTGCGGATCAGCCGCGCCACGTACCGCCGGGACGTGTACTGCACCCCCTGGTCTGAATGGTGAATCTCCGGCCTGCCTCCTTCCAGGGCCATGTCCAAAGCAGAAAGGGTCAGGTGTTCGGTGATCCTGGGCCCGAGGGCGAACCCCACCACCCTCCGGGTCAAAAGGTCCATGACCAGCGCCAGGTAAGCAAAGCCCTCGCCCGTGCGCACGTAGCTCAGGTCGGCCACCCACACCTGGTTCACTCGGGTGAGGCGAAACCCCTTCAGCCGGTTGGGAATCCCGGCTTCCCCCAGGCTCAGGGTAGTCCTTGGCTTTGCAACCTGCCTGGGAACCAGCAGACCCTCCTGGCGCATCAGAGAGCGCACCTTCTTGTCGCCCACCGAAAACCCCTCTCCCCGGAGCAGGACCCCGAGCCGGCGGTACCCGTACCGGGGCCAGGCCCGGGCCAAGGCTTTAAGGCGCTCCCGTAAGGGCTCATCCTCCCTGGCCTTGGGGCGGTAATACAGGCTGCTCCGGGGAACGTCCAGGACCCGGGCCAAAAGGCGCAGGGGGTAGCGACCCCTGAGGGCGTTCACCAGGCCCCGCCTTTCCTTTGCCGGTAGATGCTGGAGGCTTTTTTTAAGACCTCCAGCTCCAGGGCCATCTGCCCGACCAGCCGCTCAAGCTCGTGGATACGGGCCTCTTGTTCTTTACAGGTCGAGCCGAAGACCAGGTGGGCATCGTCCAGGAACTTCCTCTGCCATCGGTAGTAGACGGACTCCGAGACCCCGTATGTCCGGCAGGCGTCCGTCACCGTCCGCTGGCCGGTGAGCACCTCAAGGACGATCCTGGCTTTCTCCTTTGCCGTCCATTTGCCCATGTTCGCTCCCCCGCAGATTACCCGAAGACCCTCTCTTGCCGGGTGGTCCAAATTTGGGGGAGCACTTCACCGCGAAATGGCCAACGGTCCGGTTCAGGGAAACAACCCCCCCCTCCTAACCTCCCCCAAGGGGGAGGCAGACAAAGAGTTGCCGAACCTCCTTTGAACATGCCGAGCATCCGGAACAATCAAATCCCCAATATCTTTCTCCCTCCCCTTGGGGAGGGCTGGGGTGGGGGCTTACGACCGCAAAACGGCCAGCGGCTTCAAAAGCCCTTGCAAAGAGAAAGCTGCGGCCATTTGCCCGCCGAGCTTTCAAAACAGGCCGCCCCGCCTAGCTCCCCCCACCCGCGGCCTTGGGCGGGGCTTCGGGCTCGAGGGCCGCGCGGATAAACGCCCAGAAGATAGCGAGGAAAAATCCCAGAATCACGGCCAGAACTAGCATCATCCCCCGCTTGGGCGCCACCTTCTCGAAGATCGGGTAGGCCGGAGCCACCACCTGGGCCAGGGCGTTTTGCGAGCTAGCGAGCTCGATCTGCAAATCGGTCTGCTTTTGAGCCAGGGCCAGGTAGGTGTTCTTGGCCAGGTCCAGGGCCTGGTCCACCTGGTCCGATTCCACCTGCGCCTTCGCCACCCGGGCCTTGAGCTCGGCGATGCGGGCATCCACCTGGGCGATGCGCTTCATGAGCGCCGCTTTCCGGGCCAATAGCCGGGCCCGCTCGGCCTCGGCATCGATCAGAACCGAACGCAGCCGCTGGTACTCGGGGTTCGGATTGTCAAACACCAGGGTGGGCGCGTCGAGCTGGGCCAGCTGGTCGTAACGGAAGCTCAGCGTCTGGTAGAGCTTTTTCTTGGAGTCGTACTCGAGGCTCACCGACGCCTTTTCCTGCTCCTGGGCGGCGATTTTCCCCTGCAGGTCCGCGATTCGCTGCTGGTAGACCGCGATATTTCGCTCAAGCGCCGCCTTCTCGGCCACAAGCCCGGCGATCTTGCTCTGCGCCGCCACGACCTTGTCCCGGAAGGCCAGCACGTCGGGGTTGACCTCCCGCAGCGTCTTGCTGTCCACCGCCTGGCTCGAAAGCGTCAGGATGTTCTGGTAGTAGCGGTAGACGGCGTTGTACTGGTCGCGCGCCACCTCGAGCTCGGCGAGCACCCGGGCCTTTTCCAGTTCCAGGCTGGTGATCTCATCTTTCAGGCGGTCGATCTCGGCCTGCAGCCGGCCAGCCTCTTCCCGCAGCGCCGCGGCTTCCTTATCCAGGGCCACGAGATCGGCCCGCAACCCGAGCACCTTGCCCAGAACATCGAGATGGGTGGGGTTGAGCACCTGGTTCTTGAGTTTGAGGCCCACCAGCGCCTCGAGCCCCCCCGCCTTGAGCGCGGCGGCGAGGGCCACGGGATCGGCCGCCACTTCCCGCTCCAGCGTGAGCAGCTGCGGCTCTTTTGCCAGCAGGTCCTCGAGGGCCCGGAGCCGGGCCGCCTTGATCGAGCGTTCGCTGGCCAGCGTCTCCAGGCGGAGGGCGACCTTGCTGGCCTCGGCGTTGAAGTCGCGCAGCTTGGACTGGAGCAGGGCCAGGGCGTTGCGCTTTTGGAAGGCCCGGTAGTTCGCCTCCGACTGCTTGTAGCGATCGTCGGCCCGGGCCAGCCGGTCCGCGAGGAGCTTTTTCGCCTCGGAGACCTTCATCCCAGCCACGAGCTTATCCAGGCTCAACCCTGGCGTCTGCCCGCGGTATTCGGCCAGACGCGCCTGGGCATATTCGAGGCGCCGCCGCTCGGTTGCGAGCTCTTTATCGATCGTCAGGATGCGGGCCTGGGCGGAAGCGTAGCCCTTGGTGTACGCGGCGAGCTCGGCCTGCCACTCGGGGATCCGCTCCCGCCTTTTGAAGGCCTCGAGGGCCTTGGCCGCTTGGAGGAAGGCCGCCCTCGCCTTTTCCGTCTCTTCCTTCAAACGGGCCTTGGCGGGATCGAGCCGCAAGTTCATGATCGCGATCTGGGCCGGGCTGGTGTCGACGGGAATGATCTCCGCCTGCTTTTTCACCTCGGCGGTGAGGGTTTCGATGCGCCCCTCGACCGCCGCCAGGTCGCGTTCCAGGGTCGAGAGCTCTTTATCCAGCGCCACCCGCTCCTGGGTTTTCGCGTTCAGCTCGGCCCGGTCCTGGGCCAGGGTGGTGGTACGGTTGAAGGCCTCCCAGCGAGCCTGGGCCTCGCGGTAGGCCTTCTCCGCCGGGCCGATCTGGGCATCGAGCGCCGCCAGGCTGGCCTTGAGGCGCCGCTGCGGGATCTCGTTGACCCGCCGGATCGTGGCCTTTGCCCAGAGGTTCGCCGCCCTGGCCGCGATCTCCGGGCTCTCGGCGGTGACCGTCATGGCGGCCACCAGCGGCGGAATCTGCCCCTGGGGCACCGCGGTCTGGCGTCCGCTTTGGTCCTTTACCTTGAAGGCCTTGGACATCCGCTCAAGGCCCCGCAGATTCCCCTGGTCCTCCCAGGCAAAAGGCAGCTGGCCCGCCGACTTCAGGCCGTCCCACACCTCCTGCAGCACGTCCTGGGAAAAGGCAATGGCCCGCAGTCCGTCAAAGGTCAGGATGGGGCTTTGCTGCACCTGGATCCGCCGCTCAAGCTGGGCCTGGACCTGCAGCGGGCTCACGGAGATCGTGGTCGTGGAAGCATACGTCGGCTTGGCGATCAAGAAACCATACACCACCGCCAAGACGCCAAAGGCCACCGGAACGCCTACCAGCAGCCGCCACTGGCGCTTGAGAATATCCACGAGGTCCCTGAGCGTAAGCTCAGCTTCCGAGTATTCCTGCATGATTAGTCACCAGAATACGCGACAAACCACCGCCGCGCCACACCCGCCGCCGTGAACCCGGCAAACATGGACCCGGTATTGCTCTTTCCGCCGGGCGTTTCCAGTGCGGGAGCCAACGCCTGACCACCGCCGGATCACGCCCCGTGCGCTGGCGCCTCTTCGCCCTCCCCTGGGGGAGGGTCGGGGAGGGGGTTTCTGCAGCGAAACGGCCAAGGATGCCGGAACCCGCTTGGGCAGGATTTTTTCAATTGATCACGGCGGCCTTTGGTGATACATTGTATTTACGAGGAACCTCGATACTGGAGGCATGGCCATGATCAAGCGCCTCACAAAACACGGGAACAGCCTGGCCCTCGTCATCGACCGGCCGATTCTAGAGCTGCTCAAGATCGACGCGGACACGCCGCTCGAAATCTCCACCGACGGGCAGGTCCTGATCGTCTCTCCGGTCCGTGACGCCGAACACCAGGAGAAGTTCGAGAAGGCTCTGGAAAAGGTGAACCGGAAATACGGCCGCGCCCTCAAGCGCCTCGCGGAATAATCCATGCCCCCCATTTTCCTGAGTCTCGGCGAGGTGCTGCGCATCCACCGCGACCAGATCGAACGCTACGGCGGTGAGCCTGGTATACGGGACCTCGGCCTCCTGCAATCGGCAATCACCATGCCCGCGGCGGGCTTCGGGGAGCGGTTCCTGGCGGGCGACCTGTTCGAGATGGCCGCGGCCTACCTCTTCCACATCACCAGGAACCACCCGTTCGTGGACGGGAACAAGCGGACCGGGGCGGCCTCTGCGCTGGTTTTCCTCGAACTCAACGACATCGAGATCAACGCCAGCGAGGACGAGCTGGTGGAGATGGTCACCGCAGTGGCCGAAGGCAGGACAGCGAAGGAGGCCATCGCCGATTTCTTCCGCAGGCACGCTCAGAGCTGAAATCCCGGTCAGAATTCGCCCCGCCAGCACGGTACCCCCCAAGGGGTTCTTAATGCGACAAACCAACAAGCTACCAAGCCGCACCAAAAGACGCCCTTTTCCGCCCTCCAGTCGGGAGAGGGATGGGTGGGGGTCTCTGCAGCAAGATGCGCATCGGGTGCCGTAGATGGCCCCCGCCAACACCACCCCAGCAGTAGTTTTCGGTGATGACTGATCGGCCCAGGAGGAAAAAGGACGCCCCTTGCCCACGGTACCTTAGTCAAGCGTCCTGCACCCGGGGCTGATACGTTGGGATGAGCGCTTTCAAGGTGTCGCGAAGCTTTTCAGGGTCACGCGTGGCCGCGGCTTCGAAGAGTTTCTCGAGAAGCGGCTCGAGGACTTCATCGGGTACTCCGCTGTTCCGGGCCACGAAGATTTTCTCGTGCTTCGAGGCCTCGGTTCCCTCTTCCGCAGTAAGCAACTCCTCAAAGAGCTTTTCTCCCGGGCGAACCCCGTTAAACACGATCTCGATGTCAACACCGGGCTCAAGCCCTGACAAACGGATGAGGTCCCGCGCCAGATCGACGATCTTCACCGGCTCTCCCATGTCAAGCACATATACGGCGCCGTTTTGCCCAAGGCCCCCGGCTTGCAAAACGAGCTGAGCTGCCTCCGGAATCGTCATGAAGTAGCGCATCATCTCAGGATGCGTCACGGTCACGGGGCCACCCAAACGAATTTGCTCTTTGAATAAGGGAATCACACTTCCCCGGCTCCCCAAGACGTTACCAAAGCGCACCGACACGAAAACCTGTCCCTCGCGTGCCCTTCGAGCCGCCCATTGCACCAGGTACTCAGCCACCCGCTTCGAAGCGCCCATGACCGAAGTGGGGTTCACGGCTTTATCCGTTGAAATGTTAACGAACCGTTCAACCCCATGTTCTAACGCAAGCTCAACCAAATTCTTTGTACCTCCCACGTTATTCAAGATCGCTTCGTCAGGGTTCAGTTCCATCATTGGAACATGCTTGTGCGCGGCAGCGTGGAAGACGACCTCGGGGCGGTACACCGAGAAAACGTATTGCAGTTTCTCCCGGTCACGGACATCAGCCACGACCGTCCGCCAGGCAAGCTCCGGCCAGTTGCGCTCGATCTCGCGCTCGATCTGGTAAAGACTGTTCTCTCCCCGGCCAAGCAAAATCACACGCCTGGGGCGGAAGCGCGCCACCTGGCGCACAATCTCCGAGCCAATCGAGCCCCCGGCTCCCGTGACCAAAACCACGCGGTTTTCCAAATACCCCGCGATCTCCTCCAGGTTGAGCCGGACGGGCTCTCGGCGGAGGAGGTCCTCAACATCCACCTCCCGGATCTGCGAGATCGAAACTTTACCTGAGAGAATCTCGTATATACCGGGGATGATCCTGTGGCTCACGCCCTCCTTACGAGCAAGCTCCACCACCCGGCGCACCACACGGCCCGGCGCCGAAGGAATGGCGATGAGCACTTCGTCCGCCTGGGCCTTCCGCACTGCGCTGGGCAAGTCCTCAATACCCCCCATCACCGGAAGCCCCCCGAACCGCTGGCGCCTCTTGCTCGGATCGTCGTCGAGGAAACCCACCGGCACCAAGCCCGCCTCGGGGTGCCTGAGCATTTCCCGGGCAATTATCGTCCCCGCCTCGCCCGCCCCGACGATCAGTACGCGCCGAGCCTGCTGATTTTTCTTCGCTTCTACAGCCCGGCTCTGTTCATGAAGCAACCGGCGGAAAAGCCTCACCCCTCCAAGCAGGAGAAGCGAAAGCCCACCTTCGATCAGGGGCACGCTGCGGGGAAGAGGCTGGTGGGGGTAAATGAAGAAACTGACCGCGGAAAGAACAACCAGGCCCAGCCCAACAGCTTGAACAAGCGAGTAGAGATCTCTTACCCCAATTCTCTGCCAAGACTGTCGGTAAAGCCCAAAGGCAAAGACGAGCAGCGCTTTCACCGGCAGGCCGAGGAGGGTGTATGCAATCAGGGCTTCACGGTATTGGGGCCAAGGGCTTTCGAGTCGTAGCCAAAAGGCCAGGGGCGCAGCGAGCCCCCACAAGAACAAGTCAAGCGCATACTTCACTAGTATCCGGCCCATGCCTAGATCCAACCCTACACCCTTAAGGCGCAAAGGGCCGTGAGAAATAACCTACGCCGAAACGCGCTGCACAGCCTGATGCAAAGCCTCAACCACTCGCTCTACCTGGTCCTCGGTCAGGTTGTTATGGAAGGGCAGGGCAATGGTTCGCCGGGCGATCGACTCGGTCAAGGGGAGCATCCCCGGCCCTGTTCCCAGGATTTTGCGAATGTAGGGCTGCAGGTGAACCGGCGCAAAGTAGCCCCGGGAGGGCACCCCCAAAGCTTCCATTTCCCGCATCACCGGGTCGCGCTCTAACCCTTCGGCAAGCGTCACCACGTAAACGAACCAACTCATGCGCACGTGGGGCTTCACTACTGGCGGACGAACCCATGAAAACCGCTGTAGCCTTTCGGTGTACATCTGTGCAGCTCGCTCGCGCTTTGTCAAGAAGGTCTCAATCCGGCGAAGCTGCGAAACCCCCAGAGCGGCAGACATCTCGTCCATGCGGTAGTTGTAGCCCAGGCGCTCGTGCTCGAGCCACGCCCCCATCTCTCCCCGGCCCTGGTTTCGCATGGAACGGGCCAAGCGGGCAATTTGGTCGCTGTTGGTGACGATGATCCCGCCCTCCCCTGTCGTCATCTGCTTGTTGGGGTAAAAGGCAAAGGCGGCCGCATCCCCAAACTGCCCGATCTTGCGCCCCTTGTACTCCGCCCCCAGGGCCTCGCAGGAGTCATCAATCACTCGAAGGCCGTACTCGTCCGCAATGCGGAGAATCTCGTCCCACTCTGCCGGGTGACCGAAGATGTCCACGGCCATAATGGCCTTTGTTTGAGGTGTGATTTTGCGTTCGAGGTCTTCAGGATCCAAGTTATAGGTCTCGGGTTCAATATCAACGAAAACAGGTGTGACGCGTTCGTAGAGAAGGGCGTTAACGCTTGCTGCAAAAGTGAAGGAGGGCACCAGCACCTCATCCCCAGGCCCCAGGCCCAGGGCGCGCACGATGAGGTGGAGCGCCGCAGTCCCCGAGCTCACGGCAACCGCATGCTTCACCCCTACGTACTCTGCCATAAGCTGCTCGAACTCCACCGTTTGAGGACCAAGAGCCAAGCGGCTGGAGCGAAGAACCTCCAACACTGCCTGAACATCGGCTTCGTCTAGGTCCGGAGAAGACATGGGGATGGGCTCCCGTACGATCCGCGTACCGCTCATTTCGCTTTCCTTTCCCTAATCACCTTGGCAGGAACCCCTACTGCTGTAACATGGGACGGCAGGTCCCGCACGACAACCGCGCCAGCCCCTACAACAGTCCAACGGCCTATGCGAATATTGGGCCCAACCGAGCCGCCAATCCCCACCATGGTCCCCTCTCCAACCTCGACCCCACCAGCGAGATGCACGCCCGGAGCCAAGTGAACGTAACTTTCAATCCTGCAATCATGGTCCACTGTCGCACCCGTATTAACGATACAGTGCCCTCCAAGCACCGTCCCAGGCTGGATCACCGCACCCGCAAAGACCACCGTACCCGGCCCGAGTTGGGCACTTGGATGCACGTAGGACCTTGGGTGAATTACAACCTCCCACTCTAGACCCCTTAGCGTTTCGGCAAGGGCTTTCCGGCGGGCATTATCCCCTATCCCTATTACGAAGCTTCCCTTCTCAGCGAATTCCTTGGCCGCTTCAACAGGCCCCAAAACCGGAACCCCTAATACCCGGTGACCCCATTTTTGGGAATCGTCGTCAAAAGCACCGGACACAGTAAAACCCGCCGCCTGGAGGGTGCTAATCACCACTTTTGCGTGCCCCCCAGCTCCGATTACATAGACGTTTTTAGGACTCATCCCGACCCCGGAACTCCGGCATGGTGGCATGGCGCCCGTGACTTATCCCTTCCCGCCGCAGCACCTTTATTAGGGTAAGCCCCAGGATCTTTAGGTCAAGCCAAAGGCTCCAATGATCCACATACCATACGTCCAACTTAAACTTCTCTTCCCACGTGAGGGCATTCCGCCCGTTTACCTGGGCCCAGCCGGTGATGCCCGGCTTCACCTCATGCCGCCGGAACTGTTCCGGAGTGTACCGGTCCAGATACTCCATCAAAAGCGGCCGAGGCCCCACGAGGCTCATATCCCCCTTTAACACGTTGAATAGTTCAGGCAGTTCATCAAGGCTCGTGCTCCGAAGAAAGCGTCCCAAGGGCGTGAGCCGCTTCTCATCAGGCAGGAGGTTCCCTTGCTCGTCCCGCAGATCGAGCATGGTGCGGAACTTGTACATTACGAAGGGCTTTCCATGGAGACCTGGGCGCACTTGGCGGAAGAGAATTGGAGGGCCCATCGTGAAGCGAATGAGGAGGGCGATGAAGGCCATAAGAGGCGAAAGCAGAAGGAGCCCTATCGAAGCCCCCACCAGGTCCAAGACTCGCTTAAGCACGGATGAGCGCCCGAGCCTGCGCCACATCCTGGAGCACCTCCTCTAGCTTATCGACGAGTCGATTGAATGCATGGTGCTCTTCCACGTATCGCCGTCCTCTGAGGCCCATGGCCCAACGCTCCTCTCGGGGCATCGCGGCAAGGCGTTTGATCGCCTTGGCCAAAGCAATCGGGTCACCTGCTGGAACAGTAAAACCCGCCTTGGCTTCTTCCACCGGGTTAAACCTTGTGCTAACGGAGAAAACAATCGGGCGGGCGGAAGCCATGAAATCGAAAAGCTTGTTTGGGCTCACTCCCCAACGGAAAAGGGAAGACTCCATCAAAATCATCAAGAAAGCATCAGCCTGTTGGAGCAGGCGGTAGACTTCGCGCTTGGGTACGGGGTCTTCAAAAACAACACTGGTCAGTCTAAGCCCACTAGCACGCTCCATAAGAGAGGGTTTCTCCGGGCCGTCTCCAACCAACCTGAAGCGGACCTTCTCTCCCCACCCCTCTTGCTCCAGATGATGGGCCACCTCTAACACCGTATGGAGCCCGTTCGCAAGCCCATGAGCACCTGCATACATGAGTGTAAAGACTTCATCCTCATCTGGTGGCTGTGGGGGAGGTACCAGCTCGAGGTCAATCCCGTTGGGAATCCATACGACCCGGGATGGGTCCCCTCCTTTATCCTTAATGTGCTCCCCTGCCCCAGGTAGAAGGGTGATAATGCGAGTCGCCTTACGGTACAGGTAGCGCTCGATTTTCTCCAGGAGAAGGATAAAGGGGTGGCGAGCGGAAAAGCTACCTAAATCGATGAGAGTCTGAGGCCAAAGGTCACGCACCTCAAGCACGAAAGGTGCGCGGAAACGCGCGGCCAGACGTTCGGCGGCCAGAGCCGCAAAAAGGTGCGGGCTCGAGCCAATCACCACGTCTGGCCTTCCCACAAGAGCTTCGCCAGCGATGCGCCAAACGCGGTAGGCAAAAACGGCCATGTTCCAGACCCGGGCCACCGAATTTCCCGCATAGGGGGGGGTGCGCAGCCAAAGGAAGGGGACATCTTCAACAACCTCTAGCTTAAAGAGTTCTCCTGGAGCTAAGTGCTCTTCCCTACGGGTAGCGTGGTCGAAGCTTGAAGCAACAATGGTTACCCGATGGCCACGCCGGATTAATTCCTTAGCTAAAGCATAGTGGCGGGTACCCCCTACTTGCTGGGGCGGAATGGCATAGTGGTTCACAATCCAGATGTTCATGTATCCCCCTGCAAAACGGCCACGATACGCTGCGCAGCCTCACCGCCGCCGTACAGGTCCACTTCCTCGCCGACCGCACCCATACGGGCAAACACGGCTCTACTGACTGCAGCCGCGCTTTTAGGCGGAGCCAAATAATTCCACCCAGACTCCACCAACTCCACCCACTCCGTTTCGTCGCGCATCGTCACGCAGGGAACCCGATAGAAAAAAGCTTCCTTTTGTACGCCTCCCGAATCAGTGGCAATTAAGCGGGCATTTTGCTCTAGCATCACCATGTCCAGATAACCAACAGGAGGGACGAGATGTAGGAAAGCCCGCACGTCACGAAACATTCCTTCCCGCTCGAGCGCTCCCCGAGTACGGGGGTGCAAGGGAAGAACTACCGGTATTTCCCTTGCGACCTCCACTAGGCCGCTCATGATAGCACGAAACCGAACAGGGTCATCGGTATTTTCAGCGCGGTGCACAGTGGCCAAGACGTACCCTTTTGGTTCTAAACCCAGCTGATCAAGAATGCGACTTACGCGCTTGGCTTTTGCCCCGTAGTAAAGGGCAGCATCGTACATCACGTCCCCCACCAGGTGGATACGTTCGTCAGGGATTCCCTCCTGCCGTAAGTTCTGCACCGCCACCTCAGTAGGCGCAAAGAGGAGATCGGAAGCATGGTCGGTCAGTACTCGGTTGATCTCCTCCGGCATCCTGCGGTTGAACGAACGCAACCCGGCCTCCACATGAGCTGTGGGTATGTGAAGTTTGACCGCAGCCAGGACTCCGGCAAGCGTGGAGTTGGTGTCCCCATAGACAAGCACCCAGTCGGGCCTCTCTTCCAACAACACCTGCTCGATAGCCTCCAGCATCCGCCCGGTCTGCGCCCCGTGGGTGCCAGAGCCAACGCCCAGGTGGTAGTCGGGCTCAGGAATCTCCAGCTCTTCAAAGAACACGCGGCTCATATTGCCGTCGTAGTGCTGGCCGGTGTGGACTATAACCTCTCTCACCCCCGGTGTAGCTCGCAACACCCGCGAGACCGCAGCGGCCTTGATGAACTGAGGGCGAGCCCCTACTACCGTTAGCACCTTCATCGCTTCTCTCCACTCTCGGCAAACCACCCAGCCAGACGGCGCACCACTGCGTCGATCGAAAACTCCTGCTCCACACACCTCCTACCTGCGTCCCCCAAAGCCTGGCGCAGGGCCGGATCAGTCGCCAAGCGTGCGATAGCCTCTGCTAGGGCCTTAGGATCCTTGGGGGGAACCAGCAACCCAGCTCCGTCCTTCAGCAACTCAGGAATGCCACCGGTTTCAGTGGCAATTACTGGGATACCGAAAGCCATTGCCTCCATAAGTGATACTGGTATACCCTCATGCAGGCCGCCACCCAGGTCCACGCTTGGCAACACAAACACATCTACTTTGTTCTGCTTATACAGCTCTAAGAGCTTCTCGTGCGGAACATGCCCCAGAAAAACAACCCAATCTGCTATCCCCAAGTGGGCCACCTGCGTTTCCAAAGCCGGCCGCAACTCCCCATCACCAGCTAACAGGAGGCGAACTGCCTTGCCCTCTTTGATTAGATGCGCAATGGCCTGAATAAGATAGGTATGCCCCTTGACAGGGATGAGGTTGGCTGCACACAGCACTGTCAAGAACTCCCTATCTCTGCCCATGGCACTTGCAGCTTTGTCGGTGGCTACACGTCCGGGTAGCCTGATACCCATGTGCAGCACTCTTGCTTTGTCTCCACACACTACCCCTCGCCTTTGGGCCAGCTCTAAGCCACTTTGAGAAATGAAGCGCACAAAAGCAGCATGCCGACACTTTCGGGCCAAAAGGTTGTTTTCCACGATGTCCCATCGATGCGCGGTAAAACTCCAGGGGATGCCAGAAACTTCGCTAGCTACCATAGCCAGGCTGGCAGAGGTGGCCGCCCAGTGCGCATGAATATGATCAGCCCGCCAGTCCAGTGCCAGCTCAGCTAACCACAACCCTTTGCTAAAAACGCTCAGATTCTTTAATAGGTGGACAGGATTAGACGTTCCCAGGAGGGTTAGAGCCCGAAGAGTTCTTTGAGGAAAGCGAATTAATGTCCTTATGGCGCCATGTAGAATAGCCCTGGAAATCAGGGGTTGAATCCTGTAAGGTTCGACCAGTTTTTCGGCACCTTGGTGAATGATCTCCCCTCTTGGGTATGTGGGCACAACGGCGACAGCGTGAGACTGCCGTCTGAGTTCATTGATCTCCGGAAGGATAAAGGATTCCCCAGGTCCATAAGGTAGACTCGAGGTAACATATAGTAGTTTCACGATAATCCTTTCCCCTTGAACGAACGAAGCTTCCTTGCCCTAGCCAGGTGCCAAGGCCGGAAACCTGTAGAAAGCAAAACTCCAATCAAGGCTGGTACTAGGTATCCCGCAGGCAAGCCCACCACTAGGGAGGAAAACTCCCCGCGGATTGCTTGAAAGATAAAGGCTAGCGTGACTGCGTAGAGCAATAAGGCGCCCGGTTCACCTTGCGCACGAGCCTTGTATTCTCGTAAAACGCCTAGAAAAACCCCCCATAGCGACATAACTAAAAATACCCCAGCAATACCGAAGTTCAGATATCCTTCGGACAAAAAGAAAAATGCCCGTCCCTCGTTGAGACCAAACTCATCACCGTAAAAGGTTTTCATATACCAATTAGCCAAAGGCAGCGGGCGCTCCGGGAACACTGCTTTAGGAATATAGTACAGCGGTGCCCTCAGAAAGCTTATGCCCAATAGCGGCTCGACTTCAGTACCTACACTTCGAATCATCTGCGGGAACGTTTCGAAAGGTACCACGAACTCCCCCACGGTAAGAGTGTAGAATGCACTCTGGCCCAGTTTTCCCGATTCTGCAAGATAAACCAGCTGCCCGCTTGTCTTCGATATAAGATGGCCCAAACTTTTATAATCAGAGGAACGTAAAAACCCATAGAGGTTTAGGCCCATAAAGGCCAAAAGTCCTAAGAATAAGATCTCGCGCACACGAAAACGCCTTATCGAATAGTGAACGAATATGAGCGTCGCCAAGAGCATCACGAGTACGCTGCTGCGCTTTCCCATGGCCATCTGGACGAAGACCATGAGTGCCAAAACCACTGCAAACCAGACGATATCGCGCGTTCTGCGGCGTAGCGCGTGTCTGTATAGAAGAAACAAGCTGGCGACGAATCCCCAAGGAAAACCTATCGCCAAGTAGCCGCGGCCAACAAGTTCTGCGCTCGCGCCATAGCCCCGAAGGAGAAGGGCTCCAAAGCCTCCGACAGAAATCGAGAGTAGAACAATTAAAAGCAAAGACAAGCTCAAGAGAAACCAAAAGGCCCAGCGCGATCCTCTTGGATTCCCCTTGGGCGGTAGGGGTATTGTAGCGCAAAGGGCATGAACCAGCACAGAACGATATACGATTACCAGAATTACCAACCCTAGAGCCGAGAGCAAAACCGCCTGGGGAAGGTAGGGGTAAAGCTCATTGAGATAGGGCGTTACATTTCCTTCTACACTGTCGGTGATGTAAGCGCGCACCGGTAAAGGCAAAACATAAAGAGAATAAAAGGTGACAAAAAGCACTATAGGCTCAAAAAAATCCGCTTTCATTAGAAGAGCTTCATATAGCAGCACCAAAATCGCAGCACCAATAAACACTAATATGGAAAGGAGTAGGAGTGGATCACCCGGTCCGCTCATGACTCCTCCCCCTCAATAGCGAACAGCTTTAATCTCTTTACCCATCTATAGAATCCCCAACCAGCTACTGCCACAGCCGCACCAAATCCCCACAAACCCAGCAGTTTCATAGCCATCCACAACGAAAAGATGTAGATTAGCCCCCCAAGAACTATGGGCATGGCGCTCACAAAAGCGTGACTAAGTGACACGTACCCCGCCTGCAAAAACCAAACCGTAGCCGCCAAAGAAATACCAGTTCCCACAAGCGACATAAACCCAACCATCAAGGAATCCGACTGTAATCGCCATCCCAACCATAGGGCCATACCGCGGCTAAGCAGTTCAATCGACGCGAAAGCTAAGCTGGCACCCTGCCATTCACGGATAGCCAATAAATTACTCAGTGGACTCGATACTAGCCACAGCATGTACCAGGGTGCCAAAATCTGCGCGTAAAACCCGGCTTGCTTCCAGGCCCCTCCAAAAACGATTTCGAATACAGAGGCTCCCCCTACAATTATTATCCCGAACACGGCAATCCCGAAGGCCAAAAGCCCCAGGGCTGTTCTCACAGTAAATTCTGCTAGCTTGTCGGGATTGCTTTTTAGCTGCGCCGCCTTCGAAAAAAACACTTGTCCCACCGCCTGGCCTATTAACATGGATGGGAGCCCCAAAGATCGGTAAGCTAAAGCAAAAAATCCTGTCACTTCATTTCCGAAAAGGCTTGGGAGGAAAATGAATGGGAGTTGCCGACTAAGCACGTTAAGGAAGGCCGCCCCTGTACTGAAAAGCGGAAACCTCACATACCTCGTAGCAACGCGGAAAATATTTCCAACATCAAACAATTCTCGAGCCGGGACTCCCCTAAGCAGGGTAAGCAAGCCCCAGCTACCGCTCGCCCGCCCGACTATATCCCCAATCAGTAGCCCAGCGGATCCCGCCCCAGCCATTCCTAATACTAACTGAGTCACCACCATTCCTAAGCCCTGACTCAGGCGAGTTCGAGCAATCGGGCTAAAAGCTTGCTCGCGTAGAGCCCAGTAGTTGAGGGCTTGATATAAACCTGCTCCTATAAGCCCCAAAGGAAGGAGCCAAAGGTACAAAGCTACTGGACCCAAGGCTTGCCTTAGCAGGCCGTCCAAGGCCCAGAGCAAAAGTGTGATTATCGCAGTAATAGTGACAACTAACCCCAAAGAGAGGCCAAGCAAAGCTAAGGCCTCATACCGTTGTTTGGGCAGGGGAATTGCTTGTTCGTATCTAAGACTTAACACAACTAGAAGTACAGATATGAACGAGGAAAAGGTTGCAAGTATGCCAAAGTCAAATGGAGTATAAATACGCGTCAAGAGAGGGGAAAAGAGCACAACGATACCCTGCCCAAAGGCCGTGCCTCCCGCTAGCAGCGCCACGTGACGAGAGTAGGCGCCTCTGGGCGCGAGATGTTTGAGTCTAGTCAACAAGCCACTCATCTCAAGGCTCTTTACAAACCTTCGACCACGCGCTCCTGCACGCCTAGGTCCATCTGGTGCCAAATGGGAAGGGAAAGGACCTCAGACGAAGCAGACTCTGTCTGGTGAAAGACATACCCAAAGGGGGCGTAGACGGGAAGCCTATGTACTGGAACCGGATAATACACCATGGTTCCGATCCCCGCTGCAGCAAGCCTCCGCTTCACCTCGTCACGCCTCTCTCCCAGAATGCGCACCGTGTACTGATGGTAGACGTGCTTCGCGTAGGGCGCCTCATAGGGGGTCACCACCCCAGGCACATCTTTCAGGAGCTCGTTATAGGTCTGGGCCACCCTCCGGCGGGCCTCGTTCCACCCGTCAATGTAGGGGAGCTTCACCCGCAGAATTGCCGCATGCAATGCATCAAGCCTCGAGTTGTAGCCCAGCATTTCGTTGTGGTACTTCTTCCTAGCTCCGTGGGCCCGCAGCATCCGCGCTAGTTCAGCTACTTGGCCGTCATTGGTGGCGATAAGCCCGCCGTCCCCTACTCCGCCAAGGTTCTTGGTTGGGAAGAAGGAAAAGGCCCCAGCATCACCAAGGGTGCCAAGCTTTTTACCCTTATATTCGCCTCCAAAAGCCTGGGCAGTGTCTTCCAAGACCTTGAGCCTGTGCTCACGGGCGATTTCCAAAATCGGATCCATGTCGGCCGCTTGTCCGTAGAGGTGCACCGGAAGGATCGCTTTCGTGCGTGACGTGATGGCCTCGGGAATGAGCTCAGGGTTGATGTTGAAAGTTTGGGGATCAATGTCCACGAAAACCGGTATCGCCCCAACCAAGCTGATGGCTTCTGCGGTGGCGAAGAAGGTGAAGGGGGTGGTGATCACCTCGTCACCAGGGCCGACCCCAAGGGCCCTAAGGCCGATCACCAGTGCGTCGGTACCAGAATTCACACCGATGGCGTGTTTGACGCCGAGGTATTCAGCCACCTCGCGCTCAAAGGCCTCCACCTCAGGCCCCAGGATGTAACGTCCCGATCTTAAGACCCGATGCACCGCCGCTTGGATCTCATCCCAAAGTTCTTCGATCTCGGGACGGGGGTCGTAAATGGGAATTTTGACCTCGCTCATTTCACCCTTTCGATGCTTCGGTCACCCGTCTTTCTGTATTCCTTGCCACAAACCCGGCACACCGCCTGCTCTCCTTCAAACGAAAGGCACTCGCCGCATTCGCAGGCCCAACCGATGATTCGCGCAGGCACGCCCGCGACAATGGCGTAAGATGGAACATCCTTCGTTACCACCGCTCCAGCAGCCACAAAGCTCCACTCCCCCAGCGTAACCCCGGTAACAATCGTGGCATTGGCACCAATCGTAGCCCCCCGCTTGACGAGAGTCTTGGTGTACTGACCTCGCCTGGGATAGGCCGAGCGGGGGTTTTTAACGTTGGTAAAGACCATGCTGGGACCGCAGAAGACGTCGTCTTCAAGCTCCACTCCTTCGTAAACCGAAACGTTGTTCTGAATCTTGACGTTGTTACCAATACGCACATCCTTGCCCACGAAAACGTTCTGCCCTAAGACGCAGCCCTTACCGATCTGGGCTCCCGTCATCACATGGGAGAAATGCCAGATCTTGGTCCCTTCGCCGATCTTGGCACCCTCGTCTACGTAGGCGCTCTCATGCACGAAGTAGCTCATAGTCACCTCAAAAAGGGATGTCGATCTCCACCAGTAACGAGCGGGAGTTTGCGGATCTCCTCGGTGACCCGGATAGCCTCCCGAGTATCCTCCAAACCAAACCCTTCGCCCGCCAGAGTTCTCCTATAGACCTCGGTGTGGAGGTCGGTGAACCCGCCCGAGAACTCCACCTCCTCGCCATCTACGGTGATCGAGCGGTAAGTGCGCTGGCCTTTCGCGCGGAGCTTCTCGGGAACGAACGAGGCATCAATGGACAAAAACCATCGCACGCGGGCGCGCTCGAGCTCAAGAAACCCAGCCACAACGGTGTCACTCCGTTCGTGGACCTCGATATGCTCCGCTCGTCCAAAAAACCAGTAAAGGAGATCGAAGAAGTGTACCCCGATGTTGGTCGCAAGCCCTCCGCTCTTTTTGACATCCCCCTTCCAGCTTTTCAAATACCACTTGCCTCGCCCAGTGATGTAGGTGAGCACCACATCCTTGGTACCGCCTTCGGATAGGAGACGCTCCCGGAGTGCCACTAAGGCCGGGTGCACCCGGAGCTGGAGCACGGTGTAGACACGCCTGCCCGTTGCTGCTTCAAGCTCAGCCAACCGGTCAAGCTCTTCTGTGGTGAGAACCAAGGGTTTTTCCGAGAGCGCATGGGCCCCGAGCCGTAAGGCCATACGAATCTGCGGGTAGTGCAGGTAATTGGGCGAAGTAATGCTCAGGTATTCGATGCCCTTTCCCTTAGCCTGTTCCTCTTCAAGATAGGCTTCAAAGCGCTCGGGTTCAGTAAAGAACTCGGCGCCTGGAAAATACGAGTCGATAATCCCCACCGATTCGAAAGGATCCAATGCTGCGACAAGCTCGTTGCCGGTCTCTTTAATGGCTTTCATATGCCGGGGCGCCACGTAGCCCGCGGCTCCTGTAAGGGCAAAACGCTTCAAAGCAGCACCACCTTCCCTTCCCTACCTGGGATTTTCTTGGTGACGTTCTTGGTGTCGAGCACCTTACGGGCCACCCGAACCACACGCTCGTAGTCCACGTTGGAATGCGCGGTGGTGATAATCACCAGATCGGCTTCCTCAAGCACCCGATCGGTCAACGCCACGCTCACAAGGTCCAGTCCTTCATGTTGAAAGACCGGAATATAGGGGTCGTGGTAGCTCACGTCTACCCCATCTTTCTGTAATAACTCAATCACTTCAATCGCTGGCGACTCGCGCCAGTCGCTGATGTCTCCCTTGTAGGCAATACCCAGGACTAAGACCTTGGCACGCGAAGGGGCCTTGCCCATCTCGTTCAAGATGCGCCAGGCCTTCTCGCGCACGAAGTGCGGCATCGAGCGGTTGATTTCACCAGCCAGGCCAATGAAGCGGGTACGGAAGTTGTACTCCCGGGCCTTCCACTCGAGGTAATGCGGGTCCAGAGGGATGCAGTGCCCCCCGACCCCGGGACCGGGGTAGAAGGGCATGATGCCGAACGGCTTGGTGAAGGCCGCATCCAGCACCTCCCAAACGTTGAGCCCCATACGGTCGCATAGCAGCGCAAGCTCGTTCACCAAGGCAATGTTCACGGCGCGGAAAGTGTTTTCGAAAACCTTCACCATTTCAGCAGCCCGCGCCGACGAAACCGGCACAACGGTCTCGATGATCTGTTCGTAAAAGGCCTGAGCCACCGCCAACGAGTTTGGGCCTACACCGCCTACCACTTTCGTGGTGTTCTTGGTGTTCCAGCGCTTATTGCCGGGATCAACGCGCTCTGGCGAGTGGGCGAGGAAGAAATCTTGCTCAGCCTTGAGTCCGGAAGACTCCAGGATATGCTGCATCACTTCCTCTGTTGTGCCCGGATAGGTCGTGGACTCAAGACTAATGAGCTGACCCGGCCGCAAGCGCTTGGCGAGTTCCCCGGTCACATGGCGCACATACCTGAGGTCGGGCACCAGGTTTTTATCGAGCGGAGTAGGAACAGCGATGACGATCACGTCGAGTTTCTCTACCCCTGAGAAGTCTTCTTGAGCATGGAGTCGACCTTGGGCCACCGCCCTCCGCAGGTCCTCGTCACGGATATCGTCGACGTAGTTTTCCCCGCGGTTAACTTTGTCTACACGCTCCGGATTCCGCTCAATCCCCAGGACGCGAAAACCTGCCTGGGCAGCCTCCAGCGCGAACGGCAACCCCACGTATCCAAGGCCAACAACTCCGATCTTCGCCGTTTTGCTTGCAAGTCGAGCGAGCAACTCCTCTTTATGCACGGCCCCCTCCAAGCACAACTAACAACCTACCTCTCCATAATTTATTTCCCGGCAAGCAAAAATCACCGTTAATGCCATAGGCACCACCCAGGCCTAGGCCTTTGGCAGGCAGTCCCTTTCCACTTGAGAAAAGCTCCACCAGAACCCTATTCCGTATGTAGGCCCTGAATGATTCTGGTGGGCGACGCTCATAGGATCTAGATTAGAACACGGCCCCCAGATAAAGCGCCAAATTTGACCCCCTGAACCTCCACCCACCAGTGACCGAGACGCAACTGAACCTTAGCCACGTCTTGACTTAGGTCAACTTCCGCAAAACCCCCTTCAAGGCCTGCAAGAGAGCAGGGTCTTGCATGAATAAGCTAGACGGTCTAGCCTGTTAGAGGCGGGGGTGAACGAGATGACCAAAATCTGGCCTTTGCAGGAGGCGAAAAACAAGTTGAGCGAAGTCGTCGAGAAAGCCGTGCGCGAGGGTCCACAAATCGTCACCCGAAGGGGGAAAAGGGTCGCCGTGGTTCTTTCGAAGGAAGACTACGAGCGGCTCACCGCGCCCCGGGAAGACCTGGCAAGCTTCCTCGCGCGCTCTCCCCTGGCGGGCTTGGAGCTCGATTTGAAGCGCGACACCACCCCCGCGCGGGACATCGAACTCTAAAGGTGCCGGCATGCGCTTTTTGCTCGACACCCCGGTCATCTCCGAGCTCATAAGGCCAAAGCCGAATGCTTCGGTCGTCGCATGGGTGCGTGAAGCCAACCCCAGCGCTCTGTTCGTCTCCGTGATCACCTTTGGAGAGCTGGCCAAGGGGATTGCAAAACTCGAGAACGAAAAACGCAAGAGGCAACTGCTGCACTGGGTGGAAAACGATCTGAAAGGTTGGTTCGAAGGCAGGGTGCTCGAGGTCAACCTGGAAGTGGCCGAGCGCTGGGGCTTGCTGCTCGCAAAAGCGGAAAGTCAAGGCCAGCCCATCCCCGCCGTCGACGCCTTACTCGCAGCCACCGCGCTCACACACGGGCTCGTGCTGGTCACCCGGAACGTCAGGCATTTCGAACCCACCGGCGTTGAGGTCTTCAACCCCTGGGAAGCCTGAGGGCACGCTTCTAAGTCCCCGGGGTGACCTTCGCCAGGCTGGGGCGCTTAGAGGCTCGCGGCGAGCCAGGGACCCTCGGGAAGCGGGGCCTCCCCGCCCGCGGCGAGGACCATCCCCGGCTCCGCGCGCTCGGGGTGGACCAGGGTCAAAAAGCTCTCCTTTGGGGCCCGGGCCTCGCCTTCCAGGAGCGAGAGGGTAAAGAACGGGGTAGTGAGGAACGCCCCGGGCCCGAGCCGCGTCTTTCGCACCGGCGTGGGCTCGAGGCGGGCCACGTCGAGCGACTTTTCCAGATGGAGCTCGCGACCCCGGCCGTAGTCGAAGAGGCGGTAGGTGAGGTCGGAGCGCTGCTGGACCTCGTAGAGGAAGATGCCCGGCCCCAGGGCGTGGATGGTCCCCGCGGGCACGAAGATCACGTCGCCGGGCGCGACGGGGACGAAGTTCAAGAGTTCCAGAACGCTTCCGTCCTCGGCCGCTGCCTTAAGTTCGGCGCGGGAGACCGGACGCTTCACGCCGTAGACGATTCTGGCCCCGGGCTCGGCGTCCAGGATGACCCAGGCCTCGTTCTTGCCGTGGAAACCGGTGTGGGCCTCGACCGAGTGGGCATAGGCGTCGTCGGGGTGCACCTGGACACTGAGCCACTCGGCGGTATCCAGAAGCTTCACGAGCAGCGGCAGCTCGAGGCCGTACTTTTTGACCGCCTTTCCCCCCAAAAAGGCGGGGCCGAGCTCGCAAAGCGCGGCTTTCAGCGACTGGCCGGCAAAGGGCCCATCCTGGATCTCGTTTTCGTCGTAGACCATCCAGGCCTCACCCACCGGCTCCAGCCCGGCGTAGCCAAAGCGCCGGGCGAGCCGGGTCCCGCCCCACACGCGGGGCGCGAGCCGGGGCTTGAGCTTGAGCAGCGGCGCGGACATGGCCACCTCAGCTTAAACGCCCTGGATCATAACGTGGCAATCGTTCGACCTATTCTGATGTTCTGGGCATGGCACTCGATGTCTCTGGTATCGTGGGTACTCCATGCAGGACCTTGCGTCTGTGTTCCGGTTCTTCCCGGAAGTCGAGGCTGTCTTCCTCTTTGGCTCCCGGGCAGAAGGCCGGGCAGGGCTCGAAAGCGACCTGGACCTGGCCCTGGTGGTTCGGGAACCCACGCCCGGCCTCAAGCTCCGGCTCTTAGAGGCTTTGATCCGCGCGGGTTTCGACCGGGTCGACCTTCTCTTCTTGAATCAAGCGGATCCGGTCACGCGCTACGAGGCTTTGCGCCCCAAGCGAATGCTCTTCGCCCGGGAGGGCTTTGATCGTGGCGGGTATTACTCCCGGGTCCTGCGAGAATACCTGACCATCCTGGAACGAATCCGGCGTTACTCCCTCGAAGAGTTCCTGGCCGAACCTGAACGACCTCCGCGCCTTCGCCGCGGTCTTCGCACGGTTCCTGTGAGGCCCAACCACCCCCACACGTGATCGCAGAAGTCCCATTGTCTACTTGAAGCGCCACCGATTCGGTGTAGTGCTTCATGTATCTTCCCAACCGAGGGAGGTGCAACCGTTAGTGCTTCAGGGCGTTTGGAGCCCGCTTGGCTGATCGGCGGCCACCCGCTCCGAAGCCTTGGCCGAACAGTATCCCGGTCACGAAAGACCGCATCGACATGGCAGGTCCGCGGGGCCGGGTGGCCACCTCCCTCAGGTTACTGAAGCGGGGGTGAAGGCGACCATGACCTACGCCGGTATCGACGTGAGTAAGGGCTGGCTCGACCTGGCATTGGTGGGTCCCACGTTTGAGCGAAGGTTTCGTTTTGCCAATAACGAGGCGGGCCGCGGCAACCTGGTCCAAGCCCTCCGTCAGCACGCTCCGGCCTGGGTCGTTGTGGAACCCAGCGGGCTCTACCACCTGCCCTTGCTTCGTCTCTTGGTCACCCAAGGCTTCAAGGTGGCCCTGGCGAATCCCTACCAGGTGGCGTCCTTCCGGCGGGCGGGTGGGAAGCGGAACAAGACCGACGCCTCCGACGCTCTGCTCCTGGCCCACTTCGCACTGGTGTACCGGGATGCCCTCGTGCCTCACCGACCCTTGCCTCTCAAGCTTGCTCGGCTTAAGCGAATGGTCGTCTACCGGGAGCAACTCAACAAACGAGTCACCGAGATTAAAGGAGCCCTGGAAGCAGCCGTGTGGGCGGGAGACGAACGAGTGCTTGCCTGGCTCAGGGAAGACCTGGCCCAGCTCAAGAGACGTCTCGGTGAAGTTGATCTTGAAATTGCCACACTCCTCAAGCAGCTCCCCGAAGCCGAGGTGCTGACCTCGATGCCTGGGGTGGGGATGCAGGTGGCAGCAGCGGTTTTAGCCTTGACCCCTCCAGAGCTCTGGGGAAGGGCGAAGGCGGCCGCGGCCTATGCCGGGTTGGCACCAGAGGAGGAGCAATCGGGAAGCAGCGTGTACCGGAGTCGGCTTTCTCGAAAAGGACCGGGGGTGCTCAGAAAGAAACTTTACATGGCGGCTTTGGTAGCGGTGCGACATGATCCTGAGCTCGGAGCTTTCTATCGAAAGCTGGTGTCTCGAGGGAAGAAGAAAAAGCAAGCGCTGGTTGCGGTGGCCCACAAGCTTCTGAGGCGCATGATGGGCCGGCTTAAGGCACACTACCAAGCTCAGCAAGCCATGGTGGCTTGATGCCAACTTCCGAGGCTTGACGGGGTAGACAGTATCAGCTCAAGCGGTACCACCTGCGAGGTAAGAGGGGGTAGTGTATGAGCAAAATGGCTACAAGGAGCTGGAGCACCGCTGCTTTGCGAAGCAAACACGTTTTGGAGAAGGTTGCCATCGTGCTGAGCATCCTGCGCGGGGAGCTCTCGATGAGTGAGGCTTCAAGAAGGCACGGGGTCAGCTACAAGACCCTGCTTGCCTGGCGCGACCGGTTCCTCAAGGGCGGGGAGGCTGCCCTCAAAGGCAAAGGACCGGATGCTCAAGTCAAAGCCCTGGAGAACGAGAACAAGCAGCTGAAGGAAGCCCTGGCCGAGATGGCCCTGCGGGTGGAGGTTTTAAAAAAACTCCGCCGCCTCGGCTAGCGAGCTTTTTGGAGCTGGAAGCGGTGCGCCGGGAGCTCGGTCTTGGGGTGAACGCCTTCCTGCGCCTTTTGGGGATGAGCAAGGGCACCTACTACCGACGAAAGCGGAGGTGGCGGGAAGTCCAGGGCGGGGCGCTGCGAGGAGCGCGTAGGGCGAGGGGTTCCCGATGTTTCCGCCGTTGCCCCGAGCGGGATGCCATCCGGGAGCACGCTCGCGAGATCGCCCTGGCCTTCCCCGCCTACGGCTACCGCAAGGTTTGGGCGGAGCTTTTGCGCCGGGGCATCCAGACGAGTCAAAGCACCGTCTACCGGGTGCTCAAGGCGGAGGGGCTCTTGCTCCCCATGAAGCGAAGGCCAAAGGCCAAGAGCCAAGGCCCCGAGCCGCCCAAGCCCGAGCGGGTGGGTCTTGTGCTCAGCGCCGACGGCACCCTGTGGCGATTGGTCGAGCACAAAGGTTTTCCCGCGCTTGGGGGCTACCGCATTCTCAACGTGATCGAGGAGGAAAGCCGCTACCTTTTGGCCAGCGTGGCGGGCAAAGTGGGGGAAGGCGAGACCGCGGGATTGGCGAGGGAAGCAATCGAGCGGGCCCGGGAGGAAGCCAGGAGGCTCGGGCTTCCCACCAAGGGGCTTTTGCTCCGGACCGATCGGGGCTCGGCGTTCCAATCCGAGGCTTTCCGCGGGTACCTTTACGCGCATCGAATCGGGCAGGTCTTTGCCCCGGTGGGGAGGCCCCAGGGCATTGGCAAGATCGAGCGATTGCATCGGAGCTTAAAGGAAGAGAAGCTTATGCGGGAGGAGATCCGAGACCCCTTGGAACTGCAGCAGGCGTTGGACGAGTACCGGCACTTCTACAACACCCGGCGTTTGCACCAGGCTTTGGGCTACCGGACGCCGCTGGAAGTTGTGGAGCAAAAGCGGGTCAAAGTGGTATCGTTTTCGTGAAGCACTACACGGGTTGGCGCCTATGCCTTGGGGGAGGGTCGGGGTGGGGTTTTAGGCTGCGAAATGACAGGTGACTCACGGGTTTTTCGCTCGTTTTCATCAGGCCCCCCGCTGTAGCCAAAACCTCGGGGCGGGGTATTTAACCCCCCTCCTGACCTCCCCAAGGGGGAGGCAAACAGAGGTCGAAGCCAGGATCTTCTTCGCCCTCCCCTTGGGGAGGGTTGGGGTGGGGGTTTTCTGCTGCAAAGCAGTCATCGGGGCCGTGCCGCCCAAGGCCGGCATAGAGCGCTGCAAGTGGATGGCGGAGATATGATGCCATATCCTTCGCCTATGCCATATACTGAGATCGTGGCACCCCGTGCCGAACCAACACCCATCCAGGTCAGCCCCCAGGGGCGGATCGTGATTCCCAAAGCCCTGCGCCAGGCGCTGGGCCTGAAGCCCGGAGATACCTTAGTGGCTTGGCTGGAGGGAGACAGGCTGATCCTCAGGCCCCGTCAGGCAGTGGAAGAGGAGCTCTGGGCGCTCATGCGGGACGTGAAAGAGAGCCTCGCCGACGAGCTCATCGAAGAGCGGCGTCGGGAGGCCGAACGTGAGGGCTAAGGTGAAGCTGCAAGCGGTGCTCGACGCCTCGGCCCTCTTCGCCTATCTCCAGCAAGAACGGGGCTACGAAACGGTGCGCGAAGCGCTTCGGGGTGGGGCCGCCATCAGCACGGTCAACCTGGCAGAGGTCCAGGCCAAGCTCAAAGCCAGGGGCAAGGACGCGCAGGAGATCACCCTTCGCCTCAAAGCCCTGGGACTCCACGTCTTTCCCTTCGTGGAGGAAGACGCCCTTCAGACCGCCGATTTCTACCCGCCGACCCGGAGCAAGGGGTTTTCGCTGGGCGATCGGGCGTGCCTGGCCCTGGCCAGACGCCTCGGCCTTCCGGCCCTGACCGCCGATTCGGCCTGGAGTACGTTGAAGTTGGGCGTGAAGGTTCGTTTGATCCGCTGAGCACTGGCAAATAACCCCCTCCTGACCTCCCCCAAGGGGGAGGCATAAAAAGAGACCAGCGCCATGGTCTACTTTGCCCTCCCTTCGGGAACGAAAACGAAGGGCATTTGGCAGCAAACACCCCGCGGGCAAATATCTATGTTTCCAGCTTTTCCAGTACCCGCTCGATCTGTCCTAAGAGGACTGGCAAGTCCTTTTGGATGACCGCCGCCACGATCTCCATGTCCACGTCGAAGTACTCGTGGATCAGCCGGTTCCTCGCGTCGGCCACCTCGCGCCAGGGAATCTCAGGAAAACGGGCTTTGATTGCGGGAGAAACCGATCTGGCCGCCTCGCCGACGATCTCCAGAAGGCGAACCAGGGCCAGGGCGGTCTCGTGTTCGGGCTCGAGGGCCGCCACATCCTTGCCCTCGGCCAGATTCAGCGCGCGGCGGATCGCGTCGCGCATGCGGAGGAGCCGGACCCGGTCGCCGAGCTCACGCCGCCTCATGGAGCACCCGGGCTTCCTCCAGGACCTCCTTCCGGAAGTACCGGCTCAGGCTCCTCGGGGTATGCAGATCCACCGGCCGGCCAAAAAACTCGGAGAGTTCCTTTTGAAGGCGAAGAAAGTCCAGGCCGGGGACCTGGCCGGGGAAAAACTCCACGAGGAGGTCCAGGTCGCTTCCCTCTTTTGCCTCTCCCTTGAGGAAAGAGCCAAAAACGGCGAGCCGGCGGACCCCATAGCGGCGGCAAATCCCTTCCAGGGCCCGCGCGTCGTAGCTCAGAGGGAAAGGCTTCACGTCTCCATTGTAGTGCGACGTCGTGGTGCCCGGCAGGCACGCGGGGCAGGGGGGCAGGGCGTAGGCCCGCCCTTCCGGGAGCAGCGCGGTGCGGAGGGTCCAAAGCAGCGGGAGAAGGAAATACAGAGTGATCAGAACCAAAAGGCCGGTCGTAACCCAGGTGGCGAAGACACGCTGCCGTTTCAAAACCCTTACTCTCCTTTCGCCTGCGAGCGGGCTCAAAAGATCCAGGCCCCGCCGTTCACCTCGATGGCCTCGCCGGTGATGAAATCGGCATCCGGGCCGGCCAGAAACGCCACCACGCCAGCGACGTCCTCGGGGGTTTGCAGGCGGCCGAGCGGTGTCTGGCGGATGTAGTCGCTCACCACCGCCTCGGGACTGAGCCCCCTCAACTTGGCCTCCCATTCGACCTCCCGCCGCTGCATCGAGGTCCGGACAAAGCCGGGGTTCACCGCGTTGACGGTGAGCCTGTAAGGCGCGAGCTCCTTCGCCGCCGCCTGCACCAGACCGAGCACCGCGAACTTCGAGGCCGAGTAGTGGGCAAGGAGGGGTGCCGCTTGCCTCGCGGCCATGCTGGCGGTGGCGATCAGCTTGCCGCGAATCTCAGCGCCTTCCCGGAAGGGCTGGTCCTTCATTCGACGGGCGAAGGTCTGAAGGGTATAGAACACCCCCTTGGCGTTGACCGCAAAGTTGAAATCCCAGTCGTCGACGGTGAGTTCGAGGAACGGGCGCATGCTGCTGACGCCGGCGTTCGCGACCACGATGTCGACCCGCCCGTCTTCGGAAAAGGCGGCGTCGCATACGGCCTCAAGGTCATCCCTCCGGGTCACGTCGACCGCCCGGGCCCGGGCCCGCCCGCCCGCCGCCTCGATCCCGGCCGCCACCCGGGTCGCCGCCTCGAGGTCGCGGTCGGTGACCCAGACCTTGGCGCCTTCCTTGGCCAGCCTCCGGGCGATGGCGGCGCCGATGCCGCCGCCCGCCCCGGTTACGAGTGCAATCCTGCCCTCAAGCACGGTTCACCTCCAGGCGAGGGAAAAGGTCCTTGAGCCGAAGGTAGGTCTCGCGGTAAACGCCGTAGAGCTCGTCGTAGACCCGGGTCCACGACGGGTCCGGATCGGTCACCCCGGCCGAGGTCGCCACCGCCTTGATGTGCGAAAAATCCCAGTGCTCCGCCACCACCCCGGCCAGGAACGCGGTACCGTAAGCACTGCCCGCGACCCCGGAGGCCAGATGGTGGACCGGCTCCCCGAGCACGCTGGCGGTGATCTTTCGCCAGAGCGGGCTTTTGGCCCCGCCGTCCATAACGTAGAACCGGCGGATTGGCCGGCCGTGAGCGCGGAGCACCTCGACGTGATGCCGGAAGGCGTAGGCGATGCCCTCGAGGATCGCCCGGTAGAGGTGGGCGGGGCCGTGGGCCAGCGTGAGCCCGAGGACCGTGCCCCGGGCCTGGGGGTCGTGGATGGGGGTCTTTTCGCCCAGGAAATAGGGCAGCACCACCAGGCCATCGCTGCCCGCCGGCACCTGCTCGGCCAGGGCGTCGAGCTCGGCGTAGGTCCGCTTTTGGGCGAAGTTTTCCCGGAACCACTTCACCAAAGAGCCCGAGGTCGCCATGCAGCCATTCACCACATACCGGCCGGGAACGTTGTGGTAGTCAATAAAGAGCGCTTTGAGGGGGTCGAAGGTGGGGGCGACGTAGAGGAAATCCCCGGCCCCCCCGAACTTCAAAACCGCCTCCCCCTCCTCCAAAAGCCCGGCCGCGAGGGCGGCGGCGATGTGATCGGCGCTTCCGGCCGCGAGGGGGGTGCCCGGCCTGAGGGGGACCTCGGCGCTTTGCACCTCGCCGACCACCTCGGTGGGTCGCCGGATGGGGCGGAGCACCCCGGCGTCAAGGCCGACGAGGGCCAGGACCTCGTCCAGCCAGCGGCGCTCTTTCTCGCTCCAAAGCGCGCTCTCCAGGGCCCAATTGGCCTCGACGTACTCGGGGCCGCGACCGCCGAGCCGCCAGGTGACGTACTCGTAAGAGCCCGAAAGGCGGTAGATCCGCCTGAATACCTCGGGCTCGTGCCGCTTGATCCAAAGCAGCTTCGGCGCAATGACCTGGGCGTTCCAGGTCGCCCCGGTGTGGGCGAAGAGCTCGCTTTCGGGGAAGCGCTCGCGAAACCACGCGATTTCCTCGGTGTGTCGGGCGTCATTTTGCTGGATCGAGGGGCGGAGCACCTCGCCCCCCTCCCCCAGCAGAACGAGTGCCGGCACCATACCCGAGACCGCCACCGCGGCGATCGCTTTGGGGTCGCGATCCCGGAAGAGCTCGTTGAGCACCGCCCGTACCCCAAGCCACCATTCGGCGGGATCTTCCTCGGCCCAGCCGGGGTGGGGGCTATGCAGATCGTGGGAATGGCTGGCCTCGGCGAGGACGCGGGCCGCCTCATCGAGGAGGAGCGCCTTCACCGCGGTGGTTCCGACGTCAATCCCCACGACGCTCACGCGGCCCGAACCTCCTTCACCCGCGCCATAAACGCGCGCGCCCGCTCCGGATCCACCGGGTTAAAGGTCTTCCCCTCAACCTTGAGGGCGGTGCCGACGATGCAGCCGTCGGCCACCCTGAGCACGTCGGCGACGTTTTCGTGATTGACCCCGGTGTTGGCGAGGACCGGGACCTCGGGGACGGCCTTTTTGGTGGCCTCGAGGTGGCTTAAGGGCGCTGGCTCGCCGGTCATCGGCCCCGAGACCAAAACGGCATCGGCCAGGCTGGAAAAAACCGCGCTCTTTGCCCGCTCGGCAAGGCTGCGCGAATCGAGCGGGGAAGCAAACTCTGCGGAGACGTTGTAGAGGAGAAAGAGGTCGTTGCGACCCAGCCGCCGGCGGTAACGAAGCGCCTCGGCCGCCCGCCCCTGCCAAAGCCCCATGTCGGAGCCGTAGAGCCCGGTGAAGATCTCCCGGGCGAAGACCGCTCCGGTGGCGGCCGCGACCGCCAGCGTCATCTTGGGATCCCAGAGCACGTCGACCCCGAAGGGGAGGGTCAGTTCGTCCTTGAGCCGACCGATCACATACGCCATCGCGGCGGCGCTCGCGGGATCAACCTCGAGCTCGTAGGGGCGGTCGTTCTCGTTACCGAACATCACCGCGTCCACACCGGCCGCTTTGAGCGCCCGGAGGTCAGCCCTGGCTGCCTCGACAATCGCCTCCATTCCCGCGTCCTGGTCATACAGCGGGGTCCCGGGGAGGGCTTTGAGGTGCACCATGGCGATCACCGGCTTGTTGGTGTTGAACAGGGATCTCAACCTTTGGAAAGTCTCCATACTCCCCCTTTCCTAAACCAGAGCGACAAAGGGAACCTTTTCCTTAAGCGCAGGGGCGAAATCCGCGCTTTTTTGGTCGGTGATCACCCCGGCCAGGGCTTGTAGATCCACCACTTTGGCGAGCGCCCGGCGCCCGAACTTTGAGTGATCGGCGATCAGATAGGTGGCATGCGCCGCCGCCACGGCCCGCCGTTTGACCGCGGCTTCTTCCACGGTGGCATTCGTCACCGCCTCCTCGTCGACCGCGTCGGCCCCCAGGAAGAAGATGTCGGCGTGGATCTCCGCGAGCATCGCCTCGGCCCAGGGACCTACGAGGCTAAAAAGGCCGTTCCGGGTCCGCCCGCCCACCAGCCAGACCTCGGGTTCCCCCCGGGCCAGGGCTTCCGCCACCTTGAGGTCCAGCGCGATCACCGTAATCCGGCGGTCGGCCAGGCGACGGGCCAACGCCAGCGCGGTGGTGCCGGAGTCCAGAATCACGGTGGCCCGTTCCGGCACCAACGCCGCGGCCCGGGCCGCAATCCGTTCCTTCTCCGGCACTTTCCGCCGTGCCTTGAGGTCAAAGGGTGGCTCGGCAGCCGTCCCCATCCGCAGCGGCAGGGCCCCACCGTGGGTGCGCTCGACCAAGCCCTGCTCGGCCATCGCTGCCAGGTCCCGCCGCACGGTGGCCTCGGAAACACCGAGGCGCTTGGCGAGCTCCTGGGTTCGCAGCCCCCCTTCCGCCTCCAGTAACCGAAGAATACGGCGTTGCCGTTCACGCACCAAGGACATCTTGAACGCCTCGTGCTCGATTATGAACGCAGTTGCTCGTTTTTGCAAGGGTCAATGCCCAATCGTTCAGATTTTGGCCAGCCTGGGGCAGCGACGAGATTCCAGACCCCGGCCTTTCCTGAAGCCGAATTCGCGTAGGCCGCGCTACGTTCTTGCGTCCGGAAAAAGCATAGGCTTTTACCATGGCGGAAATCCGGGTATCGATGCGGCAGGTCGGGCCCAGCACCTCGGAGGCCGAGATCCGGGGCCACCGGCTGCTGGTGGACCGACCTTTGGAAAAAGGCGGGGCCGACCAGGGCCCCATGGGCGGGGAGCTCTTGCTGGCGGCGCTCGGGGGCTGTTTCCTGAGCAACCTCTTCGAACTCATCCGCTCCCGAAACGCGCCGATCCACGAGGTCCGGCTCGAGGTGGTGGGGACCCTCGAGGGCACCCCGCCCCGCTACACCGCCATCGAGCTGGTGGTGGCCGCCAGGACCGACGACCCGGACCTGCTGGCGAAGTTCGTCGCCATGGCCGAGCGGGCCTGCATCGTGGCGAATACGCTCAAAGGCGGCCTGCGCTTAAGCGCCCGGGTTTTAGGGGCGAGCACGAAAGCCTAGGGCAAAAGCAGCATCGGGCTTGAAGAGGTTGCGCTTGACAGCGTGACAGGGAGACCTTTACATTCGTTATCGAACCGGTTCGATTCAGTCTAGCGCAGCAGCCGGAGATTTGAGGTGGGAATGTGGGCGTAACCATTCGCGATGTCGCCAAGCGGGCAGGGGTATCGGTTTCGACCGCCTCGCTGGCGCTCAACGGCAAGCCGCTGGTCAGCGACGAGACCCGGCAGAAAGTGCTCAAAGCCGCTGAGGAACTCAACTACCACCCCAACGCGGTCGCGAAAAGCCTGGCCGATGGTCGTACCCGCACCCTGGCGCTCTTTATTCCGGTGACCCTGGAGCACCTCTTCTCGTCCGCCGGGTTTTTCGGGGGCCTGCTCAAGGGCATGCACCGCGCCGCCCTCGAGCAGGGCTATCACATCTCGCTGCACGTCGTGGAGTCAGAAGACGAGGCCGCCGAGCAAATCCGTGGCCTGATCCGGAGCGGACGCAGCGACGGGCTCATCATCACCAACCCCACCGTCCAGCCACCTTACCTCTCCGAGCTTCGCGAGGTGGACCTCCCCGTGGTCTTCATCGGGCGCCCGCTCGACAAGAACTTCCCTTACGTCGACAACGACAATGTCGAAGTCGGCCGCCTCGGGGTTCGCCACCTCATCGAATCCGGGCACGAACGCATCGTCTTCCTCAACGGCCCGAGCCGTTTCACCTTTAGCCTCGATCGCCTCGAGGGCTACCGACGTGAACTCGTGGCCGCCGGGCTCGCCTACGATGAAGCCCTGGTTTGGTCGTCGAGCCTCACCGAAGAGCACGCCTACACCACCGTGCTCAGCGCCCTCGAGGCGGGCCTCGAGTTCACCGCCCTCTTCGCCACCAGCGACATCCAGGCCGTGGGGGCGCTCAGGGCCCTGCGGGAGGTCGGCCTTGCCGTTCCCGAGGACGTCGCTGTACTCGCGGTGAACAACACCGCCTTAACGCGCTACTACGCCCCCCCGATCGCCGCCATCGATCTCCACGAGGCGCAGCTCGGCTACAAGAGCGTCCAGCTCCTTTTCCAGGAACTCCACGGCAGGAATAAGGGCACGAGACCGGCGCCAATCGAGGGGACGACCAGGAGCGCAACCGTCCCCTGCACCCTGGTGCCGCGACCCTCGTGCGGTTGTTCGCTTCATTGACCGGGCCCGGAAAACGGAGGAGGTGGGAGCAACGAAAAAAGCCGGCACCTCGACGCAAAGGCCTTACGAAAACCAAGGTTTGGAGGAAAGCATGTGGCAGAGTAAATTCCTGCGCCCAGTCGCGCACATCCTAGCCCTCACGCTGGTCACCACGGCGGGCTTCGTCAGCGCGCAGCAAAAGACGGTCGTGGTCTGGCAGTCCGAAGGCTACGGCCTTGAAGCGGTGAAGGACAGAGTCGAGCAGCTCACCGGGGTCAAGCTCCAAATCCGCGAGTTCCCCTACAGCGAGCTGCGCTCGAAGCTCGAGACCACCCTGCTGACCGGTGATCCCAGCGTCGCCCCCGACATCGTCATGGTCGACTCGATATGGCTCGGGGAGCTGGTGAGCGGCGGTTACCTGGCAGATTTGACCGACACCGTCTCGGGGATCGCCAAAGACTGGTTCCCGGCGTTCCGCGACGGATCCCAGTGGCCGCCGGGGAGCGGGAAGTACTTCGGCCTCTGGTACGACACCGACGTTCGGGTCACCTTCTTCTGGCCGGACCTTCTGCAAAAGGCCGGCGTCAGCCCCGGCGAACTCCTCTACT
Organism: Vulcanithermus mediatlanticus; assembly: GCF_055385885.1. Taxonomy (NCBI): domain Bacteria; kingdom Thermotogati; phylum Deinococcota; class Deinococci; order Thermales; family Thermaceae; genus Vulcanithermus; species Vulcanithermus mediatlanticus. The sequence goes on from NZ_AP042385.1 coordinate 755,442, forward strand.
GGGATACGTTCACTTCGGCCTGCAAGCGGCTCAAGGCCGCACTGGCGAACGAAGGGATCGGCGGGTGCTGGCTCGACATGGCCGGCGGTTGGGCGCCCGATTTTGAGTTCTTCCCCTACCTCTGGCAGGAAGGCGGCGAGATTCTCGTCCAAAAAGACGGGAAGTTCGCTCCCGCCTTCCAGAGCGAGGCAGGCGTTCGGGCCCTCCAGTTCCTGGTGGACCGGGTCAAGGCCGGGGTCGACCCCCAAACCCAGACCTTCTGGGGCAACGATTTTGCCCAGAAGAAGTGGGCGGTCTATCCCCACGGCAACTGGGCGGCGAGCGTGAGCCGCTTCCCCAACACCACCGCCGCCCAGCGCCAACAGAAGATTGCCGTGCTCCCGCTCCCCGTCTCCAAGCCGGGGCGGGTGCCGGTCACCCTGGCCGGGGGTTGGATCATGAGCGTCCCTGCGGTGCTCCAGAATAAAGCCCCCGAGCGCTACCGTGTGGCGACCAAGGTCATGCGGGCCTACCTGCGCTCCGATGTCATGACCGACTACTACGGCGAGCTGGCGCGGGTGCCCGTTCGGGCCGGGGTTGACCAGAGGGTGCTGAGCGAGAAGATCGAGTTCTTCGACTTCTACAGCAAGATGGCCTCGGTGGCCCGGGTCCGGCCGGCCATTCCACAATGGGCCCAGGTCTCCGATGCGATCTTCCAGGCCATGAGCGCGGCGGTCTTCAAAGGGGTTGACCCGAAGGTGGCGCTCGATCGGGCCGCCCAGCAGGTCGAGCAGGTGCTGGGACGCTAAGCCCGGCCACCACGTCTCGTGGCGGCGAACGTGGAGAGGAAACGCCGTGGCAAAAAAGCACTCCGAGGCAACGGAACCGAAAGGGGGCGGGGCGGCTCGTCCTGCCCCCAACCCATCCTTTTTCGCCCGCTTCTGGCGCGAGGCCTGGCTTCCCTACTGGTTCGTCAGCCCGCTGGCGGTGCTCCTTTTCGCCGTCGCCGTCCTGCCCCTGCTGTGGAACGTCTGGGTCAGCGTCCACGACCTGCGGACCACCAACATCTTGCGCGGCGCCCCCTTCGTCGGCCTCCGGAACTATCTCGAGCTACTCAATGACCCGTTGTTTTACCACTCGCTCCAGGTCTCGCTCTACTTCGTGGCCGGCTCTATCCTGGGCCAGTTCCTCCTCGGGCTCGTCATCGCGCTGATTTTCCACCACAAGCCCGGGGCTGCCCGCTGGCTGCGGCCGCTCTTCATCATCCCCTGGATCCTCTCGGCCATCATCGTGGGCTACAGCTGGATCTGGATGTACGACTTCAATTTCGGGCTGATCAACTTTGCTCTGAGGAGCCTGGGATTTCCCCCCATCCGATGGCTGAATGACGTCTCCATGGCCATCTGGGCACTGGTCATCGCCAACGTCTGGCGCGGCACCCCTTTTACCATGCTCTTCCTTGAGTCCGCCTTAAAGAACATTCCGGACCAGCTCTACGAAGCCGCCCACGTGGACGGGGCCACGTCATGGCAAGCCTTTCGCCACATCACCCTGCCGCTTCTGCGCCCAGCAGCAACAATCAACCTCATCCTGGCGACGATGTGGACCTTCAATCTCTTCGACACCATCCTGGTCATGACCCAGGGCGGCCCGGCGAACGCGACGCTCACCACGGCCATGTACATGTACAACAACGCCTTCCGCTACGGACTCTTTGGCTACGGGGCAGCGGTCGCGATCGCGATGCTCATCATCAACGTGGCCATGGCCCTGGTCTATATCCGCACCGTAGGAAGGACGTCGGCGGTATGAAGAAGAAAAGCACAGGCTATCCCTGGCGGGGCTGGCTTTTAAACGCCCTGGTCTACGGCTTCCTCGTCCTCTACACCCTCTTCACCGTCATCCCCGTTTACTGGGTCTTTTCCACCTCGCTCAAACCGGCAAAAGAGGTGATCTCATTTCCCCCGACCCTGCTCCCGAAGGCGATCTCGTTCGCCCATTACATCGACGTCTTTCAGCAGACCAACATGGGACGGGGAATCGTGAACAGCATCCTCGTCTCGGGCCTGACGACGCTCATCGCCCTCATCGCAGCCAGCCTCGCCGCCTACGCCTTCTCGCGCTACCGCTTCCGCGGCCGCAACGTCCTTCTGGGCGCAGTACTCGGCCTTTATCTAATTCCACCCCTTATCGGCATCATCCCTCTCTTTCTGATCTTCAACAAACTGGGGCTGCTCAACAGCCTCTTCGGGCTGGCGCTCGCGTATCAGGGCCTCGTCCTCCCGCTGCTCACCTTTCTGCTTCAGAACTACTTTCAGGGCATTCCAGTCGAGGTCGAAGAAGCCGGGCTCATCGACGGCTGCACCAGGCTCGGCGTACTGCGCTGGGTCACGCTGCCGCTGGCACTCCCCGGCCTCGCCACCGCGGCGATCTTCGCCTTCATCTTCTCCTGGAACGAGTTCGTGCTGGCGCTCACCCTCCTCCTGCGCGAGGACCTCAAAACCGTTCAGCTGGTCATCATGGAGTTCGTCAAGTTACACCGTATCGACTGGGGGCAGCTCACCGCCGCCATGGTGGTGGGGATGATCCCGGTTTTGCTCTTCGTCATCTTCGCCCAGCGCTACCTCTTGGCCGGACTCCTTGGCGGGGCGACGAAGTCTTAGCGCCCGAACCACCTTCGAAGGAGGTCAACACCCGATGAACAGCAAGCCGCAAACGCCACGGGAGGCGATCGTCGTCGCCCACACCCACTGGGATCGCGAGTGGTACCTGCCTTTTGAGCGCTTCCGCTCGCTCCTGGTCCGGCTCGTCGACCAAGTCTTGGAGATGCTCGCCGAACACCCCGAGTTCGTCTTCCTGCTCGACGGCCAGACCGCGGTCCTCGAGGACTACCTGGAAATCCGACCCGAGCGAAGGGAGGCGCTCTCCGGCTACGTGAAGGCCGGCCGGCTCCTGGTGGGCCCGTGGTACACCCAACCCGACGAGTTCCTCGTTTCCGGAGAAGCCCTGGTACGCAACCTGCTGTGGGGTCTCCGCCAGGCCGAGGCCTTTGGCGGGGCGATGCGGGAGGGCTATGTCCCGGACCTCTTTGGCCATCTCACCCAACTGCCGCAGATTTTCCGGGGCTTTGGGATCGAAAGCGCCTTTTTAATGCGCGGCGTAGGCGAAAACCCGGAAAAGACCGAATTCTGGTGGCAGGGACCCGACGGTTCACGGCTCTGGGTCCACCGCTTCGCCGAAGAGTACGGCAACGCGCCTCGCCTCGACGACGAGGCCCGCCTCGCTCGAATGACCCAGCGCCTGGCCTCGCTCAGCACGGCGCCGATCGTGCTCTGGATGCACGGGAACGACCACCGGGCCCCGCAACGGGACCTCCTTGAACGCCTCGAGGCCCTGTCCCGCGCACTCGGGATCCGATTGCGGCTGGGGACCCTCGCCGACTACCGAACCCGGGTCCAGGCCCAGCGACCGCACCTTGAGCAGGTCGAGGGTGAGTTGCGCCAGAGTAAGCACGCCTTCCTCCTCAGCAACGTCCTTTCCACCCGGGTCTACCTCAAACAGGCCAACGACCGAGCCCAGGCCCTCCTCGAGCGCTACGCCGAGCCGCTGGCAAGCCTCGCCTGGGCGCTCGGCGAGGCTTACCCCACAGGCTTTTTGAACACCGCCTGGCGGCTGGTGCTGCAAAACCACGCCCACGACTCGATCTGCGGCTGCTCCCTTGACGAGGTCCACCGCGAGGTCGAAACCCGTTTCGCCCGGGCGCAGCAAATCGCCGAACAGGTGATCGAAGACCGTCTCCACGCCCTGGCCCGACACATCCCGGCCGCTGGCGCGGTGGTGGTGTTCAACCCCAACCCCTGGCCCTGGCGCGGCCGGGTCGAGGCCCTTTGGCCGCTCGAGGAAAAGCGCCTGCCCCAGGCACTGGAAGACGAGCGGGGCCAGCGGGCGGCGGTGGTCGAGGAGGGGCAAGAACTGCGCTCGGTGGGTGTCCTTGACGGGGTTCGCCACCTCCCTCACGCCCGCATTGCCTTTTACGCCGAAGTTCCACCCTTTGGGTACCGAACCTACCGCCCGGCCTCCGCTCGGCCCGAACGTCACGAGGTGGTGCTCGCCCAGGTCGAAAAGGGCGGGCAAGGCGGGTCTCTGGAAAACGAATGGCTCAAGGTCGAAACCGAGCGGGGCGGAACGATCAAGCTCACAGACAAGCGCACGGGGACCGTCTACGCGGGCCTTTTGGCCCTCGAGGACCAGGCCGACCGCGGCGACGAGTACACCTTCATGCCCGTCGAAGACGACCCTCCCCGCCGCTCGAGCGAAGAAGCGACGTTTCGGGTCGAGGTGGCCGAGGCCACCGGCGACTGGGCTACGCTCAGGCTGATCCTCAACTGGACCCTCCCCGAGGGCCTGACGCAGGACCGCGCGTCTCGCAGCCCGCGACGCATCGACCACGAAATCATCACCGAGCTCACCCTCGAGCGCGGCGTGCCCCGGCTCGACGTACGCCTGCACCTGCTGAACCAGGCCAAGGATCACCGGCTACGCGCCGCTTTCCCGCTCCCCGGCGCCCGCCAGGCCTGGGCCGAGACCGCCTTCGCACCGGTCGCCCGTCCCGCGCGCGCCTTCGTCAAAACGCCACCCCCCGGCTGGCGGGAGGCCCCGAGCCCGGACCAGCCGCTCTTGCGTTTCGTCTCGGTTGAAGGCAACGAGGGGAAAGCGCTGACCGTCGCCACGCGCGGCCTTCACGAGTACGAGTTGAGCCCGAGCGGTACCCTCTTTCTCACCCTGCTACGCAGCGTGGGCTGGCTCTCCCGCGACGACCTCGAGGTCAGGCCCGAGCACGCCGGCCCACCCTACCCCACGCCCGAGGCCCAGTGCCTGCGCCGCCTGACCTTCCATTTCGCCCTGATCCCGCACGGTCCCGGTCAGGCGATGCGGGAAGCCTGGCGCGAAGCCCTGGCCTACCACGCGCCCGCCTGGGCCCAAAGGATCCCGGATCGGGGCGAGAGCGCCGAGTCTCTGCCCCCTGCGGGGTCGTTCTTGCGCGTGGATCCGCCGAGCCTGGTCTTGAGCGCGCTCAAGCAGGCCGAAGCCGGCGATGCTCTGGTGCTGCGCCTCTATAACCCCACGCCCGAGGCCCTCGAGGGCCGCGTCGAGTTTCCCCTGATCGCCCCAGAAAGGGTTTTTCGCGCCAATCTCGAAGAGCAAGCCCTCGAGGTGCTCGGCACCCAGGAAAAAGTGGTCCGCTTTCCAGTAGCACCCTGGGAGATCGTGACCCTCAAGCTCACCTTCGCCGGCGACTCAACGAGCGGGTCAACGGCGCCGTAGAGAAGATGCATGCCGCCTTCCGCCCCGTGAACGAAGGTCCTAAGTCCTAAGCCTACGGCGTCAGGGGGGCCGAAGCGCAACCGACCGCGAAGCCCTAGATCTGTTCCTCCGAGCCGTGCGAGATCCACTTCTTCGAGGTGCCCTTGGCCGCGGTCGAGGCCCGGCTCGCCAGGTTGATGAGGTCGTCGGCTGTGGCGCTCACGCCTTCGGGCACCCGGTTCGCGCGACGCCCTCCCGCTACCCCGGCGGATACGGAGACTGGAGGGAGGCCATCGACCCTTACCCGGCTCACGGCATCGAGCAGGCGCCCGATCAAAGGGAGGACCTCGGCGCGGGAGCGGTGAAAGAGGACCACGAACTCGTCGCCCCCATAGCGAAAGGCCTCGCCTTGGTGCTCTTCCGCGAAACCCTTGATCCGCCCGGCGGCGTGGCGGAGAACCATGTCGGCCTTCGCGTGACCAAAACGCTTATTGAACTGGCCGAAGTCGTCGAGGTCCAAAAACACCAGCGTGGGATCGACGCCACGGGCAAGGAGGTCCTCGAGGTGGTGTCGGAGCAAGTCGGCCCTCGGCAACCCGGTGAGCGGGTCATAGCTCGACCCCAGCTCGCGCATCACGGTCGACTTGGTCAAAACGCCGACCACGCGGCCGTCGTCAACCACCACCAGCCGCTCGACGCCTGCTTGGTCCATTTGTTCATAGGCGGTAAAGACACTCTCTCCTGGCGCGATCGTCACCGGATCCGGCCGCATGGCGTCCAGGACCAGGCGGTTGGGGTGACACTGCCGTACGTCGCGCGAGGTAAGAATACCGACCAAGCGCCCCCCAGCCACCACCGGCAGGCCGCCAACCCGACGCTCATCCATCAGACGGGCCGCATCCCGCACGCTGCGCTCACCATCGATCACGACCGGATCCGGCGTCATGATGCTGCGTACGGTCCGTGCCATCGCCGATCGGCCTCAGTCTATCAGCCGAGCCGCACCATCCGCTCCACGTGAAGCTGGAGGTCGAGGTCGATGCGGAGGACGTCTTCTTCCTCCATATGGTGGGCGAACTCCTCGAGCAAGAGGTCCACCAGGCGTTCGGCAGCAATCAGACGGAGGTGGCTCTTTCGAACCAGGACCGCCTCGACCGGGTGGGCTCGCTCGTCGAGGCGGATCAAATCGAACTGGCCGGGGGCGAGGGCCTCGGCCATCCGCCGCGCCGCCTCCGGCCCGATCGGCGCCCGGCGCCCGATCAGGAGCACGTCGCGCATCGGTGGAATGTCAAAGGGTTGCGCCGAGAGGCGCACGCGGATGCTGCGCTCGCCCTGCTTGGAAACACTGTCCGAGCTCATCAAATTTGCATTGTATACCCGCCCCCACCCGGCGGGGGGCAAAAGGTCCCCTCCCGCCGGGCCTCAGGGGGTCACCGGAATCTGAATGCCCACCACGTTGAAGCCGCCGTCGACGTAGAGCACCTCGCCGGTGATCCCCGCCGAAAGCGGCGAGAGCAAGAAGAGCCCGGCCTGGCCCACCTCCTCCTGGCTGACGTTGCGGCGAAGCGGTGCGATGCGCTCCACGTGGTCCCAGAGGTAGGTGAACCCGGGAATGCTGCGGGCGGCGACGGTGCGCACCGGGCCGGCGCTGATGGCGTTGACCCGCACCCCCTTGGGCCCGAGCTCGGCCGCCAGGTAGCGCACCGAGGCCTCGAGGGCGCTTTTGGCGATGGCCATCACGTTGTAGCGGGGCACGTACTTCTCGGCCGCGTAGTAGGAGAGCGCCACCATGGCGGCGCCTTGGTTGAGGTAGAGCTCGATCTCGCGGGCGATGGCCACCAGCGAGTAGGCGCTGACCTCGAGGGCCTTGAGCCAGTCCTCCTTGGTGGTCTCGATGTAGCGCCCTTCCATCGCCCGCCGGGGGGCGAAGGCGATCGAGTGCACCACGTAGTCCACCCCGCCCCAGCGCTCACCCAGCTCGCGGATGATGGCCTTGAGCCGTTCCTCGTCGGTTACGTCGAGCTCAAAGAGAAGGTCGGCGACGCCGCGGCTCACCCGCTCGACCAGGGGCCGCACCCGCTCCCCCTGGTAGGTCAGGGCGAGCTCGGCCCCGGCTTCCTTCAGTTTTTTTCCGATGGCAAAGCCCAGGCTGCGCTCGTTGGTCACCCCGAAGACCACAGCCTTCTTGCCCGAGAGGTCAATCGGCAACATGCCATCAGCTTAACAGCCCCTACTCGACGATGACCTCGAGCCGGTGATAGCCCGTCGCCCCGTCGGGCAGGGGCGGGCGCGGGGTCGGGTCTTGCAGCCGGCCCAGGCCGTCGGTGGCCCGCACCACCGCGGGGTAGCGCCCGGGGCTGGCGCGAAATCGAAAGCCCCAGAGCACCCAGGCGACCGGGGAAGCGGGGGGTTTGATCTCGGCCGCCTTCCAGGTCTTGCCGTCGTCAAGCGAGACCTCAACCCTGGAAATCCCCCGGCGTCCGGCGAAGGCGATGCCGCCGATGCCGTAGCTGCCGTCTTCAAACCGGGTGGCGATGGGGGTGTCGATCCGGCTCATGGTCTTGACCACCGCCTCGTCGCTCCAGCCGCGCTTTTCCCAAAAGCCCTTGTAGTCGTAGTCGACGAGCTCGATCTGGGTCAGCCACTTGACGTTTTTCATCCCGTAGATCCCCGGCACCAAGAGCCGGACCGGATAGCCGTGGCGCCGCTCGAGCGGCTCGCCGTTTTGGGCATAGGCCACGATGGTCTCGGCAAAAAGCGCGTACGTCAGCGGAATCGAGTCCGAGTAGTTGTCGGCGGCGCGGAGGATGAGCTCGCTGGCCTCGGGCCGGACCCCGGCAGCCTCGAGGAGATCCCGCAAGCGCACCCCCCGCCAGCGGCTGTTGCCAATGAGCTCGCCCCCCACCTTGTTGGAGATGCAGATCAGGGTGGTGGGCTGCTCGACCGAGGGCATGTTCATGAGGTCCTCGAGGGTGAACACCGTCTCTTTTTCCACCAACCCCTTGATCACGAGCTGGTAACGGTCGGCGCGAACCCGGGGGTCGGCGAAGTTCTTGGAGACCACGTAGTGGCGCCTGGTCGGGGTGATCTCCTTTTGCATGCCGCTCATGCGGCGCAGCCAGTCCCAGGCTCGGCCGCTTTGGGCGAAGCCGCGCCCGATCCCGGCGGCCACGGCCAGGAGCGCCAGGCGCAAAAGACCGTCGCGCCGGCGTGGGTCGTAGCGAAACCCCCGCCAGGCGAGCACGGCCCCGAGCAAAAGCGAAGTCGCTGCCAGCACCAGCGGCGGGTAGGCGTAGTTGGCGCTGGAAAAGCCGAAAAAGCCGTAGCCGAGAAGGGGGAGCAGCAACGCCGAGAGGAAAAGGGGCAGGAAAAGCGCGATCCGAGCTCCAAACCGAGCCGCCGGCCAGGCGAGTAGGGCAAAGAGCAGGTAGGCGAGGAATAAAAGCCCGTACTTGGCCCCCTGGTCCAGGCCGAAGGGCAGAGCGTGGATCAGGTTGAAGAGCCAGGGGACGCCAAAGAGCCGCGAAAGGCCCTCGTAAATGAGGTCCACCGGCGTGGGCAGGCCGAGCACGAAGCGCAAGAGGGCGGCCGTAAGGCCCAAAGCAAGGGCGGTTTTGACCGTCGAACGTTCCACGAACAACCTCCCGAAAACGCTTGCCTTTAAGCCTACCGGCAAGCGGCGGGGCCATTACTGTCCCAGGGAACGATTGCGGCGGGGGGCAGCGCCCCCCGCCGCGGACCGGCCCCGGATTCAGGCCTGCTCCGGTTCGTCACCAGACTGGGTCTCGGAGAGGATTTCCCGCACCCGCTCGCCAGAGATGGTCTCCTTTTCCAGGAGTTCTGCGGCGATCCGGTGCATGGCCTGGGCGTGCTCGCGCAGCACCGCCTTGGTGCGGGTGTAGGCCTCGTCGAGGATCTTTTGCACGTCGCTGTCGATGAGGTTGGCGGTGGCTTCCGAGAAGTCCTTACGCCGGGCGATCTCCTCGCCCAGGAAGACCGGGCCGGCGTCCGAGCCCCAGGCGATGTTCTTGAAGTGCTCGCCCATGCCCCAATCCAGAACCATGCGCTTGGCCAGCTGGGTGGCGCGTTTGAAGTCGTTCTCGGCCCCAGTGGTCACGGTGCCGGTGAAGAGCTCCTCCGCGGCGCGCCCGCCCATCAGCACGCTGAGCTCGTCCATAAGATGCTCCCGGGAGATGAGCACCCGCTCCTCGGGGCGGGGCACGGTCACGCCGAGGGCCATGCCGCGGGGCACGATCGAGACCTTGGTCACCCGGTCGGCGTGGGGCAGCACCTCGCTCGCCACCGCGTGGCCGGCCTCGTGGTAGGCCACGGCACGCTTTTCCTGCTCCGAGAGCTTCAAAGCCCCCCGCTCAAGGCCCAGGGTGATCTTGTCGAGGGCGGTGAAGAAGTGATCGCGGGCGATCCGGGCCGAACCCTCCCGGGCCGCGATCAGGGCAGCCTCGTTGGCCAGGTTCTTGAGGTCGGCGCCCGAGAATCCGGGAGTGAGGCGGGCCAGCTCCTCGAGGTTCACATCCTGGTCCAGGGGTTTATTCCGGGTGTGCACCGCGAGGATCTCCTTGCGCTCTTCCAGGCTGGGAAGCCCCACCACCACCTGGCGGTCAAAGCGACCGGGCCGGAGAAGCGCGGGGTCCAAGATGTCGGGCCGGTTGGTCGCCGCCAGCACGATGACGTGGGTGTCCTTTTCGAACCCGTCCATCTCGGAAAGGATCTGGTTCAGGGTTTGCTCGCGCTCATCATGCCCGCCGCCGATCCCGGCGCCGCGCTTGCGGCCGATCGAGTCGAGCTCGTCGATGAAGACGATCGAGGGCGCGTTGCGGCGGGCCTCCTCGAAAAGGGTGCGGACCCTCGAGGCCCCGACCCCGACGAACATCTCCATGAACTCGCTCGCCGAAACCGAGAAAAACGGCACCCCAGCCTCGCCGGCCACCGCCCGGGCCAGCAGCGTCTTGCCGGTGCCCGGCGGACCCACGAGTAGCACCCCTTTGGGGATCTCGGCTCCGAGCTTTAAATACTTGTCGGGCCGCTTCAAAAACTCCACCACCTCGCGCAGCTCTTCTTTGGCTTCCTTGTGTCCGGCGACGTCGGCGAAGGTGGTGGGGACTTTGCGCTCCTTGCCGTACATCCGCGCCCGCGACTGGCCGAACTGGGTGACCTGCCCCATGCCCCCCTGGCTGCGCATGAAGAAGAACCAGAAGAAGACGATGAGCAAGAGCGTCGGGCCCAGGTAGATCAGGAGCTGGGGCCAGATCGAAGGGCTCTTGGTGATCACGTTGACGCCGTTTTTCTCAAGGAAGGGGAGCAACTCGCGATCGGCGACCTGGGGCGGCGGAAGGTCCACGGTAAAGCGCTTGGTGGTGGCGCTCCCGGTGGGGGTCGGCAGCCGCTCGGGGGCCTTGAGCGTGCCCACCACCCGGGCGTCGTCGAGGACCACCCGCGCCACCTTGCCCTCAGCAACGAGCTGTTTGAACTCGGTGTAGGAAACCTTGGGGGCCGCCTGCGTGCCCACCTGGGTAAAGAGCCAGTAGCCAAGCAGAATGAGAAGGACGATGCTCCATGGGTTGATTCTGTTCGCCAAAGCCTTCCCTCCGAAGACACATCCTAACCTGAGGCGTGCCCAGAGTCTTAAACTTTGATGACAAAAGGCCCGCCGGGTCGCGGACCAGGAGCCCGGGGGCGACGATCGAGCTCGTTGTAGGGTGAACAGGGGCCCGGCGCCAGGGGGCGCCCGGACGGGGAACGATGGAACGGGTCATCGCGCTCATCAACGACGGAAATTACGAGGCGGCTTTCGACCGCCTGACGCGGCTCATCGAGGCCGAACCCTCGCCCGAGGCGCGGGCGTCGCACCTGCTCCTTCTGGCCGAGCTCTACAGCTTCTACGGCCCGGACGGGCTCGGGGGGCTGGAAGAGGCGCTCCTCTTGGCCGAGGAAACCTGGCCCCCCATCGCCGAGACCCCGCTCTTCCAGGCCCTCGCCATCGAGATGGAGGCGATCTCGGGCCAAACGCCGCAGATCTTCACCACCAGCGACCCCCGGGCCTGCTACCACCTGGCCCAGGTGCTGGCGATGCAGGGCCAGGCGGGGGAAGCCCTCCGCTGCCTCGGCGCCGCCCACGAACTCCCGCCTTACCTCGCCTGGCGGGCGCTGGCCACCCGGGGGCGGGTGCTGGAGGAGATGGAAGAGCACCTCAGGGCGCTCGCTGCTTACAGGGAGGCGGCCAGGCTCGCCCCCAAAAACGAGCGTTTTTTCCTCATCCTTGACGCCGCCGCGGTGGCGGTCGAGGCCGGGGAAGCCGAGGAAAGCCGGGCCCTGCTCCTCAGCGTCAAAGGCGAGGCCAGCAGCGCCGACGCCCTCGCCACCTGGCACTACCTCCTGGGCCGGGCCGAGCTGGCCCTGGAAAACCCGAACCGCGCCCTCTCGGCGTTCGTCGAGGCCGAGAAGATCGAGGCCGAGGCCGGCGAGCCCAGTTACGGCCTGCCGCTGGCCAAGGGGCAGACGCTGATGCAGCTCGGGCGCTACCGGGAGGCGGCCGCGGCCTTCGCCGCCGCCCACGCCCGGGCCCCCGAGGAAGAGCGGACCTACAGCCTGCACGAGCTGGCGCTGGCCGAACTCGAGGCCGGCGACTTCGCCAAGGCCGAAACCCGCCTCAAGGAGGTCTTCGCCGACAGCGACTACCCCCACCGGGGCGCCGCCGCCGCCGACCTGGCCGAGCTCTATTACCGCCTCGGGGACCTCGAGGCCGCCCAGGCTTGGGCCGAGGACGCCCGCACCCTGGGGCACCTGGCCGGGGCGGAGCTGATCCTGGGCCACGTGGCCTTCGAACGCCTGCGTTACGAGGAGGCCCTCGAGCACTACCGCCGGGCCGCCGAGGTCGCCCCCGAGGGCAGCCGCGACTGGCTCACCGCCCAGCAGATGGCCGCCGACACTCTGGCCCAGCTCGGCTTCCCCGACCCCGCCGAGGCCCTGCGCCGGGCCGAAGCGGCCCTGGCTCACACCCCGCCCTCCGACGAATGGTCAGCCACGCTCAGCGCCTACGCCAAACGGGCCCGGGAACTGCTTTCCCAAGGCCGCACCCTCAACTGAATACCCCACCACTACGGTTGCCGCGATGAGGGCCCCAGAGGTGCAGATCGAGGCGCCGGCTTCATGCTAGACTACAAAGCCGGGTGCGCGCCCGTAGCTCAGTCGGATAGAGCGAGCGCCTCCTAAGCGCTAGGTCGCAGGTTCGAATCCTGCCGGGCGCACCAGAACAAAAGCGCAAAGCTTCCGCCTCCTGAAGTAGGGGGCGGAACGCTTTTGACGCCTAGGCGCTTTTCCCTGCGTAGACGAGCTTCAATATCTCGTCGGGGATCTGCACACCGCCTTTTTTGAAGTGGCGGCTCGCTTCCAGCGCTTCAACGCCGAGGGGAGTGCCGAGACGGTCGAAGTCAACGAAAATTCCCGGCTTGACCGCCTCGGTGTAGGCAACCGCGCCACCATCAAACCGTGTCCGCCCACTGGCCGAAAACGGTCCTGCAGTGCGATTCGGAAGGTCCGCCTACCGGCCATGAAACCTCCTCATGCGCCGCACCGCTTCCGTGGGGTTCAGAATCACTGTGCCGCCGTACTTTCGTACAGCGAGCAAGTGGGTCCTGTCACCGGTGACGAGCCAATCTGCTTGAGCCGCTAAGGCTGTTCCTAGGATGGCCAGGTCGTCCTCATCGGGGAGCTTAAACGGTGGAAAGGTAGGTTCTACGAAAGTGGCCCTGGCCTTGATGGCATTGATCAAGGCGCCCGCCACGTGCTTCGGAATCCGCTTTCGAAGCTTGGGGTAGCGGAGGGTTCGGCGAAGCTCGGTCAGTTGCGCCTCCGAGGTCACGAGCTTGAAACGCCCGTGCGCCCACGCACGAAGAAGTTGCCCTGGCGGGACTTCCGGGTTCTGCAAACCGCTGACTAAGACGTTAGTGTCGAGAACAACCCGCAAGGCTAGCGCCCCTTGCGGGAGCGGCGAAGCTGTTTGCGCGCCCAAGCCACGGCTTCGTTGGCCAAGGCCATGGCCTCTTCCTCGCTCAGGTCGCGGTTTCTTTCCGCCTGCTCATCAAGTGCGCTAAGCAGTTCATCGGCCGCAAACTCCTTTTCCAGGAGCTCCTCAACGGCTGCGGCCCGGGAAATGCGACGCTTCAGGCGGTACCGCTCCAAGAGCGCGAAGACCCTCTCAGGCAACGCGATCTGCTTCATCGCTCCCATTATACGGGCTCCCTCCTTTCGATCCGTTCCCGGATCGAAAGCACGCGATCAACCTGGCGCATGCCTCGGCCCCCTCAGCCAGTGGGATAATGGGATCGTGGAGCCCGCGCCCATCCACCTTCCCCCCGGGGCCGCGAGGCCCTACCTCGGGGTGCTCGCCGCCGCGCTGTTGGGCATGGCCGGGAAATACCTCCTGGCCGTCCCGCTTTTCATCTACTTCAGCGCCCAGATCCTCTATCCGGCACCCTTCGCTCTCGATCTCGACGTCGAGGGGCTTAGTTTTCGCACCGTCTTCAAAAAGCACCGCTACCGCTGGGACGAGGTCGGCGACTTCACGGTGCAGAGCGTTCGGGTGCTCGGGATCACGCTGGGGCGCACCGTGGCCTTCCGGGTGCGGGGGCGATCCACTGAACAGGCCCTGCCCGAGACCTACCGCCTCTCACCCCAGGAACTCGCCGCCCTGCTCAATCGTTACCGCGCCGCCGTTTTGCCGAAAGACCGGCTGTTAAACTGAACCCGTGGCGTTCCTGGTCGAAGACCTGGGCTTTTTGGGCTACAAGGAGGCCTGGGACTACCAAAAAAAGGTGCACGCCGAGGTCTCGGCGGGGAAGAGGCCGCCCACGTTGCTCCTCGTCGAGCATCCAAAAACCATCACCCTGGGCCGGAAGGCCAGCGGCGAGAATTTGCTCTTTCCCGAAGCCTGGTACAAAAAGCAGGGGTTCGAGGTGTTCTGGGTCGAGCGGGGCGGCGACGTCACCTACCACGGGCCCGGTCAGCTGGTCGGCTACCCGATCTTCCCGGTCGAACGCCGGGTCCGCGACTTCTTGCGCAAGCTCGAGCGGGTGGTGATCGAAGTAGCGAGCCACTACGGCATCCCGGCCTACGCCACCCCCGGCTACGCCGGCGTGTGGGTCGGCGACGACAAGCTCGCGGCCTTCGGGGTGGCGGTCAAGGAAGGGGTCGCCCTCCACGGGTTCGCCCTCAACGTGAACACCAACCTCGAGGACTTCCGGGTGATCGTCCCTTGCGGGATTCGCGATAAGGGTGTGACCAGCCTGGAAAAGCTCCTCGGCCATCCCCTGCCCATGGATGCGGTAAAAGCCCGGGTGGTCGAGGCGATGAAGGAGGTTTTCGGTGAAGTACGTACCGCGGGGCATCAAGCGCAAAGCAGCGCCCCCACCGGACAGGAACAAGCCTGAGTGGCTCAAGGTCGGGCTCCCAACCGGCCCCACGGTCAACCGGCTGCGCTCGCTCGTGAGTGAGCTCGGGCTCCACACCGTATGCCAGGAGGCGCTCTGCCCCAACCTCGGCGAGTGCTGGGGGCACGGCACCATGACCGTGATGCTCATGGGTGAGGTGTGCACCCGGGCCTGCAAGTTCTGCGCCGTCCATACCGGCAACCCCGGTGGCGTCCTCGACCCCACCGAGCCGCAAAAGGTCGCCGAGGCGATCTCGACGCTCAAACTCGCCTACGTCGTCCTCACCAGCGTGGACCGCGATGACCTCGCCGACGGCGGCGCCGCCCACTTCGCCCGCACCGTGCGCGAGATCAAGGCCCGGCGTCCCGAGACCCGGGTCGAGGCGCTGACCCCCGACTTCCAGGGCGACCGCGAAGCCATCCGAACCGTGATCGAATCGGGCCTCGACGTCTTCGCCCACAACCTGGAGACCGTCCGCCGCCTCACCCCCAGGGTGCGCGATCCCCGCGCCAGCTACGACCAAAGCCTCGAGGTCCTGGCCTTCGCCAAGACCTACATCCGGGAAAAGAACCTGCCGGTGCTCACCAAGTCGAGCCTGATGCTCGGGCTCGGGGAGACCGAGGCGGAGATCAGGGAGGCCATGGCCGACCTCCGCTCGGCCGGGGTCGACATCCTGACCCTTGGCCAGTACCTCCGGCCGACGAGAAACCACCTCCCGGTCGAACGCTACGTGACGCCCGAGGCCTTCGAGCGCTACCGTCGCTGGGGGCTGGAAGCCGGGTTCCTCGAGGTCTTCTCCGGCCCCCTGGTCCGGAGCTCGTACCGAGCCGAGCGGATCTTCCACGAGGCCAAAGCGCAATGAGCCCCGCCCTCACCGACGCCCTGGCTTTGCTCGCCTTCGCCGCCACCGGTGTTTGGGCCCACGAAAAGGCCCTGCCGATCGGGGCCCTGATCCGGGCCGCGCTCCCCTTCCTCTTCACCTGGTACCTGCTCGCGCCCTTCACCCGACTGTACCGGAGCCGGGGTCTGCGAGCCCTTCTCGTGCACTGGGCCATCGCGGTGCCGAGCGGGGTCATGGTGCGCTGGATCGCGCTCGCCGAACCCCTGGACCCCGCGCGGGCGCTCTTTTTGCTCACCAGCCTGGTCTTCTCCCTGCCCTATCTGCTCCTTTTCCGGCTGGCCACCGGTAACCTAAGGAGGGAGGCAAAATGAAGGTCGCGTTCCTGGGGCTTGGCGCCATGGGGTGGCCCATGGCCAAGAATCTCAAAGAGGCTGGCTTTGAAGTTTTGGTCTGGAACCGCACCGAGGCAAAGGCCCGCGCCCACGCCGAGCGCTTTGGCACCCGGGCGGTGGCCCTCGAGGACGTCCCGGAAGCCGAGATCCTCTTCACCTGCCTGCCGACCTCGAGCGAGGTCGCGTCCATCGCCGAGCGCCTCGCCGGGCACCTGGCCCGGGGGACGGTGTGGGTGGACTGCACCTCGGGCGACCCGAGCCAGAGCCGGGCCATCGCCGGGGCGCTGGCCGGGCACGGGGTCGCCTTCCTCGACGCCCCGGTCTCCGGCGGCACCCAGGGCGCCGAGGCGGGGACGCTCACCATCATGGTCGGGGGCGATCCCGAGGCGTTCGAACGAGTCCTGCCCGCGCTCGAAGCCATCGGCGAGCGCATCGTTCACGTTGGCCCCGTCGGGGCCGGCCACGCGGTGAAGGCGGTCAACAACACCCTGCTGGCGCTCAACCTCCTGGCCGCCGCCGAGGGTCTGGCCACGCTGGTCAAGGAGGGGGTGCGCGGGGAGGTGGCCCTCGAGGTCATCAACGCAAGCTCTGGCCGCAGCTTCGCCAGCGCCGACCTGATCCCAAACCGGGTGCTCGACCGCAGCTTCCCCCTGACCTTCAAGCTCGGCCTTCTGGCCAAGGACGTGCGCATCGGGGCCAGGGTGGCCGAGGCCGCCGGCGTTCCCGCCCTCGCCTTTCACCTGGCGCGCGAGGTCTACGAGATCGCCCGCCGGGCTCTGGGCGACGACGCCGACCACGTCGAGGTGGTGAAGCTTATCGAGCAGTGGGCGGGCACCGAGATCCGCTGAGCCAAAAAAGGGAGGCTTCCATGCAAGGCAAAAGGGTGCTCATCGCCGGCGCGACCGGCAACGTGGCCCCGGCGTTCATCCGGGCGTTCCTCGAGGCCGGGGCCGAGGTCATCCTCACCGGGCGCGAAGCGGACCGGCTCGCCGAGCGAGCGCAAGAGTTTGGCCTTCAGGGCATCGCCGCCGACCTGGCCCAACCCGGCGCCGCCGAGGCGCTCATTGCCCAAATCGATCCCCTCGACGGGGTGGTGAACCTGGCCGGGGCGTTCGCCAGCGCCCCGGTGCGCGAGAGTTCGCCCGAACTCTACGAGCGGATGATCGCCGCCAACCTGAGCGGCCTTTTCCACCTGGCCCGGGCCGCCCTCCCCGCGCTGGCCGAGCGAAGGGGCTTTCTCGTCGGCGTCTCGGCGGCGGCAGGATGGCTGGGCGGTCAGGCCGGTCTCGGCGCCTACGCCGCGGCCAAAGCCGGCGTGCTGGCGCTCCTTCGCAGCATCGGCGCCGAAGAGCCTGCCGTGCGCGTGCTGGCGCTCGTGCCCATGGGCGCGATCGACACCCCCGCCAACCGGGCTGCGATGCCGGGGGCAGACCCTTCAAAGTGGATCAAACCCGAGGCGCTGGCCGCGGCGACGATCGGCGCGCTCTCGCTTTCGGGCGGCAAACACCTTGAGCTCCCGGTCTACCCTGCCCCCTAAGGCCAGTGTCCCCGCGAATGGTTCGTAAGATGGGGTTGGAGGCCAAAAGATGCTCAAGGTTCTGGCGTACACCATCCACAAAGATCTCGGACGCGGTGGCCCCAATGAAGAACTCCACATGACCCTCGACCACCTGCAGGGTCACCGCAAAAAGCACGTGGACTTGCTGATCGAAACCGACGTCGTCAACCGGCCGGTCAAAAAAGACCTGATCGAACGCATGCGCCGGGGCGAGGCCGATATCCTCGCACTGGGGCACCTGCACCATTTCTTCGAAAGCCTGGAGGAGCTGAAAGAGATCTACTACCAAGTGATGCGCCCCCACGGGGTGGCCCTGGTCTCCTGGGGCGCCGGGCTCGACACCCGGACCCCCCGCGGGGTGGGCTCGGAGCGAACGCTGGAGGAGTTTCTGGCCCTGGCCAAGCTCACCAGCCCGGTGGAGCCTTAGGCCAGCCCGCTGGTCTCAATACGAGGCCTGTCTTTCAACCAGGCCCCGGGCCTTGAGCATGTCGGCCAGGTGGCCGGTGGCCCGGCGCACGCCCGGGGTGACCAGCGGATCGCCGAACCGCTTGAGTCCGGCGTAGACCCCTTTACCGCTCGGCCGCACCTCGAGCACGATCTCCTGCACCAGCGCCTCCTCCTCGACCCGAACGAAAGCGTAAAACCCTTCCGGCTGGCGGGGGGCAAACTCGAGAAAGATCACGTGCCCACCTGGAATAGCAAAGACCCGCTTCTCGTTGGGCAGCGCACTCGGCACCGGCCCCTCGAAGATCGCGTGCGGCATCTCCTTCCACCTCTCTATGACCGGATAGGTCGTGGCATCCTCGGCAACCTTGCTGAAAACGGCATGGTAGAACGTCCGTCCCGCCTGACGCCACTTGGTCGCGTACTTGGTGGTCAGGGTCAGCGGCGGCGGGGGCGTAACTTCGACCTCGAACAACCGGCTTTTTTTCGCTTCCTCGATGGCCTGCTCGAAGTATTCCCGGTGGTCGGTGGTGAGCAACAACCGGCCGCCCTCGGCGAGCCGCGTCGAGAGCAGGCGGAAAAACGGCACCTGGAGGAGCCGGCGCTGAGCATGGCGCTTTTTGGGCCAGGGGTCGGGAAAGTTGACGTAGACGGCGTCGAGGGACCGCGGCGGCACCAGGTTTTTCAGCGCGAAATCGCCGCTGCCTTTAAAAAGGCGAACCTGCGTCACCCCTTCCCGGTTGAGCCTGCGCAAGGCCCGCTGCACACTCGCCGCCGAGCGCTCTACCCCGAGAATGTTCCAGTGCGGCGCCGTTTTGGCCAGCCCGACCAGAAAGCGCCCGTCCCCGGCCCCAATCTCCATCACCAACGGCCCCTCCCGGCCAAACGTGGCCGCGGGGTCCAGGGGAAGCTCGATCTCGGAAAAACAGAGGCGCATTCGCTTTGCCACCACCCAAACGGGGCCCTCCGGCCCCACCCTTTTATACCTTGAACCCCGAGAGCGGGCCATCGGCCTTAGAGTGGAACCATGCGCGGTTTTTTCCTCCGCTGGTTTTTGAACACGGTCGCGTTGTGGGTGGTCAGCGAACTCTACGGCGGCCTTTCCTTTGCCCCCGGGAGCGACTTCGCCGACTATCTGGTCGCGGGGCTGATCCTCGGCCTCGTCAACGCCCTGGTCAAACCCTTCCTCCTCCTCTTCACCCTCCCCATCAACCTCCTCACCCTTGGTCTGTTCACGCTGGTGATCAACGCGGTGGTCCTCGAGCTCGTGGCCATGAGCACGGCCCTCGAGGTCCAGGGGTTCACCGCCGCC
This sequence comes from Vulcanithermus mediatlanticus, assembly GCF_055385885.1. Lineage (NCBI taxonomy): Bacteria > Thermotogati > Deinococcota > Deinococci > Thermales > Thermaceae > Vulcanithermus > Vulcanithermus mediatlanticus. The sequence goes on from NZ_AP042385.1 coordinate 774,718, forward strand.
ATCATCGGAGCCCTCTTGCTCTCGCTGGTCGGCTGGGGCCTCAACCTCCTCATGGGCGACGGCTGAGCGCGTTGAATTCCGACCTCAAAGCTGTGGTTTAATTCTGGCATGGCGAGCACCAAGGCACCCTCCGTTCCCCTGAAAAGCGTGGCCCTGCCCGTCGAACACGGCGGCTGGGGCTTTACCCTGGAACCCATCCTGCTCGGGCTGATCCTCGCCCCCAGCTGGCCGGGCGCCGCCCTAGGATTGCTCGGCCTCTTCGCCTTCCTCGCCCGGCACCCGGTCAAGCTGGCCCTGAACGACATCCGCCGCGGGCACGTCTACCCGCGGACGACGCTCGCCGCCAAGGTCGGGGCGCTCTATGCCGGCCTGGCCTTTGCCGGCCTGCTCGCGGCCTACCTCTGGGGCGAGCATGCCTTTCTGATTCCGCTCTTTCTCAGCCTGCCGCTGGTGGCCTACCAGATGGCCCAGGACGCCAGGGGGCAAAGCCGCACCCTGGCCGCCGAGCTCGCCGGGGCGCTCGCCTCCGGCGCCCTGGCGAGCGCGATCGTCCTCGCCGGTGGGGGCGATCCGGTCTGGGCCTGGGGGAGCTGGTTCTTGCTCGCGCTCCGCTCGCTGGTGGCGGTCCGCTATGCCCGAGCCCAGGTGCGCCGGGCCCGGGGCCAAACGGCCAGCCTTCCCTCGGTCCTGGCCACCGGGCTGCTGGCGAGCCTTCTCGCGCTCCTTGGCGCCTGGCAGGGCGCACTCCCCTGGCTCGGCGCCGGGGCCATCTGGGCGCTTTCGGCCTACGCCATGAGGATGCTGAAGCGCCCCCCGATCCCAGCACGCGCCATCGGCTGGGGGCAGATGTTCTGGGGCTGGACCACGGTCTTGCTGATCGCCATCGGCTACCGTCTCGGCCTCTGAAACCCCCACGCCGCGACCCCCTACTCCTCTATTTGGAGCACACCATATTTTAGAGTTAAACTGGCAGGGGATGGCCTGCTACCTCGCCCGACCCGGGTTCATCGAGCGCCTCTCCCCCAAGGCCCGCGAGCGCCTCGAGGGCATCTGCCCGCCAAAGGCGCTGGAAGCGGGCCATGTTCTCTTTTCCGCCGGGGATCCCGTGGACCGGCTCTTCGTGGTCCTCGAGGGCCAGGTCAAGCTCTCGCGCCTGGACGCCTGGGGCCGGGAGCGGATCCTTTGGATCGCCGGACGCGGTGATCTCCTGGGAACCCGCTTCCTCGATCCCGACGCCCGGCACCGCCTCGAGGCGGTATGCCTCGGAACCACCGTCGTCTGCCCCATCGGGCGCGATCAGATGCGACGGGTCATGCGGGAGGTGCCGGAGGTGGTCGAGGTCCTCTGCAACGTCCTGGTGGAACGCCTCGACCACCTCGAGCGGCAACTGGAGCTCGCCGCCGCTCCGGCGACCATCCGGATCGCCAGCGCCCTGCTCTGGCTCGAGGCCCGTTTTGGAATCGAGCGGGGCCAGGGCTGGCGCGAGATCGACCTCAACCTTCGCCAGGAAGACCTCGCGGCCCTGGCCGGAACCAATCGCGTGACCGTCACCAAAGCCCTGGGTGAACTCCGGACCAAAGGCCTCGTCGAAGGCACGCGGGGCCGCTACCGGCTCAAACGCGACGCCCTCCGGGCCTACCTGCAAAATCCAGCCTAGGTGTCCAACACGTCGTTCACCGAACTTCTTCGATCGGAGTCTGTTCCTGGATCAAGAGAAGGTTTCCTGCTCGGGCTCAGGGCAAAAGCCCTTCCCGCTTCTCCTCCTCGTAGAGCCTCTCCAGCACGAACTCTTTGAGCAGGGTCTGGTAACCCTTGCCCTTCTTCCGGGCCAGAACCTTGAGTCGGCAGAGCAGGTCTTCGTCAAAGCGGATGGACACCGGTCGGGTGCGCGGCCTCACCGGGGGAAGTTCCTCCTCAGAAATCGGCCCCATGCGTTCCAGGAAGGCTTTCCCAAGGCCGTGGGTTGCCCAGAATTCTGCCTCCTCAGCCTCGCTTTTGAAGGCTGGAATCTCCTCCGGGCCCTGGGTCTCCTTAAGCTTTTTCCTCGCCATAACTCACCCCTTCCTGTACCGGCGCTTCTCCCTAGGGGTCGCATCCCTCGCAGTCACCACCCGAATCCGTCTCTGCCGTTTCGTGAAAACCACGAATAGGATTCGCCCCGCTACCGTTGCCCCAAGCAGCGCCCAGCGGGTCTCGCCCTTCAGATTATAGGCAGGCGCCCCCAGGCGGCGGGGGTCAGTTGCTGCCTCTTCCACCTCTGTAGCTGAGACCCCGTGGCGGGCGATGTGCTCCAGGTTGACCTCGTCCCACTCGAACTCCAAACCGGCCCCTCAGTCAGTATATACCACAGTAGTTACTTCGTCGAATCCAGCAGCGTTTTTTAACGAGGGATCCCGGGATGCTTTTGCGCTTGCAAAGCCACAGCCGGCCAGGCAAAAGGGCGTTTCAGCGGGTGCTGCGGGGGTTGGTGATCCGGCCTAGGCCAGCTCGGGAAGGATTTCCTGGCTCAGGGCCGAAAGACTCCCGACCTCGACGACATCCCCGCCCAGCGCTTCCGCCGGCGCTCCCTTGCGGTTGACCCAAAAGGCCCGAAAGCCAAACCCCGCGGCCCCGTGCGCGTCCCAGGCGTTCGACGAGACGAACCCCACCGCCTCGGGGGAGACTCCAAAGCGCTCGGTCACCAAGCGGTAGACGTCGGGGTGGGGCGCTGAGGGGGCAACCCCCTCAGCCACAAACCCCTCCCCCTTCCGGGCTAAAAACTCAGCACCTGATACCCCTCGACCAAAAACTTCCGCACGCTGGGGTGCCCATCAAACTCACCGAGAAGGCGCACGCCTAGAGGACGGAGCGCGCCGTCCACCCCGAAGGCCCGGGCGCAGTGTTGGCAGGCGCCGGCGATTCGATCCTCGACCGCCTTGAGTAAGCCGTGGGCCCGATGATTGGGATCGGAAAGACTCGCAAGACCCTCGGTACCCGCGCCGTCGAAGATGATCGAGACCTCGTCCCCCGACCCTTTGAGCTCTTTGGCCACCTCCAGGGCGTTCACCAACCGGCCGAGCCCCTCGTGATTCTCGGTGCCCGCGAGCACCAAGACCAAAACCTTCGCCATACCTTCACCTCCGGCCACCATTCGACCAGGCGACGCGGCCGTTTTCCGTTGCCGGGGCAACACGCGGCCTACGGGCGATCCTTCCGGGACTCGCGGGCCTGCCGCAAGCGCCGGAGCATGTCGGCGGTGACCACGCGCTGGTGCATGGCGTAGGCGAAGATGGCGATGGCCAGGAGTTGCAAGAGGGCCGAGAGCACCAGCACCCCGCGAAGGTTCCGCCCGGGATCGAGCAGCCACAGGGGTTCGAAAACGATCCTGAGCCCAAGCCCCAGGTTCAAACTCCAGTAGGTCAGGCGCTCGAGCGCGTCCTGGCGCAGCTGGCCCGGGCGTGGCATCATCCAGTAGGCCACCCCGAAGACCATGTTGAGGAAAAACCCCACCAACCCGGCGTGGGTGTGGACCGGAAGGAGGTAACCCCGGCTGGCGGGCCAGAGGTAAAAGGCCACCCCCAAAACGCCGGTGAAGAGAAGGTAAAAGAGCGAGCTCCGGACGAAGAGGAACTCGTAGAAATACACCGCCTACCTCACCAGGAGGACCGGCCCCACGGCGTGGCGCAGCACGTACTCGGTGGTCGAACCGAGCAGCCACTCCACCACCCGACCCCGGCCAAAGGCACCGATGGCCAGAAGATCGCTCGGCTCCTGGAAGCTGATGAGTTCCTCCCCCGGATCCCCCGAGAGCGCCTTGGCATCGGCCGAAATCCCGTGCGAGCGCAGGTACTCGGCCCCTTCGGCCGCGAGCAACGACGCCTGCTTGAGATCCGGGGCGACGCTCACCACCACCGGCGAGAGCGACAGGGCGGCGATAAAGTCGGCCACGAAATGCAGCGTACGGGCGGCGAGGTCGGAGCCGTCGTAGCCCACGAGCACCCGGCGCATGGGCTCAAAGCCCAGCGGGGCGACGAAGACCGGCACGGCGCTGGTTCGGGCCACCCGCTCCACCGTGCTCCCGAGCCCGGTCGCCAGGTGGCCCTCCTGCTCGCCAGCGCGCCCGAGCACCACCAGGTCAGCCTTCTTCGCTTCGGCCACGATCACCTCGTAGGGGACGCCGGTTCGGAGGAGCGCTTCGAAGCTCACGCCCTCCTTCGCCGCGCTTTCGGCCACCCGCCGGAGCACGTCCTGGGCCCGGGCCTCGAGGGCCCGATCTATGGCCTCGTGGTAGGTGGGCATGGGCACGCTCACGGCGCCAAAATCGAGGATCTCGGGATAACGAACGAGCCGCATGTCTTTGACGAAAAGACCGGCCAGATCGGCCTCTAACCGGCCCGCGAGGTCGAGGGCGAAGGCCTCGGCGCTCTTTGAAGGGAGCGAACCGTCGGTCGCGAGGAGAATTCGCTTAATCATCGCCCCATTCTACCCCGCCCCCGCCGCGATAGAATGAACGCGATTCGCTGCGAATGTGCTAAACTTCTCGCGCGGTGAGGAAAGGGTTCATCCGGAGCTTAATGAAACCGTCTATAAAAAAAGAAGTGGCGCGCCCGAGAGGACTCGAACCTCTGACCTTCGGCTCCGGAGGCCGACGCTCTATCCAGCTGAGCTACGGGCGCACTCAGCATCCGCTAATCTATCAAGGCGATAAGGAGGTCGTCAAGTGAAAGTAAGCCGACGTGCCATCACCATCATCTTCGGAATCCTGGCCATCAGCTTTGCGCTGGGGACCATTTTGCTCTTCACCCCCCAGGGCCAGCAGCAAAGCAAGGGGCGGCCGGTGGTCTGGGTCAACGGTCAGCCCATCTACGAGATCGATCTCGCCAGGCTGCAGCAAACCGATCCGCTCTTTGCCCTCAATCCCGAGGGGGCCTTAAAGCCGCTGATCGACACCTACTTCCTGGAACGGGTCATTCTCTTTGAAGCGCTGTCGCAGGACGCCAGCCGGCTCCGGGTCAGCAACGCCGAGGTGCGCAAAGAGATCGAACGCATCAAGGAGCAGTTCGGCCTGACCGATCGCAAGGCCTACTCCCGCTTCCTGGAGCAGATCGGCTACACCGATTCGTTGCTGCGGGCCGAGATCCGGCGCCAGCTCCAGATCCAAAAGCGGATCGACCAGATCAGCAAGAAGGTCAGCCTGAGCGACGAGGAGGCCCGGCTCTACTTCGAGCTCCACAAATCCAACTACGCCCCCGAAGATAAGGTGCTGGCACGGCAGATCGTGGTCGACGACCGGGCCCTGGCCGAGAAGATCCTGGGCGAGCTCAAGGCCGGGGCGGACTTCGCCGCGCTCGCCAAGCAGTACTCCAAGATCGGGGCCGATCAGGGTGGCGCCCTGGGCGCCGCCCCCAACTCCACCGAGCCAGGCCCGGTGACGCGCCTGGTCTTCCCCGAGCAGGTGGCGAGCGAGGTCTTCGGCCTCAAATCCGGCGGCCTCACCCCCATCATCGAGGCGGGCGGGCGCTACTACATCGTGAAGGTGGAGAAGTTCCTCCCCGGCGGCAACGTCAAATACGAAGAGGTCGCCGAGAAGGTCAAGCAGGACGCCTTAAAGCTCAAGCAGCAGGGGGCCATCGAAACCTACATGGAGAAGGTGCGCAAGGCGGCCCAGGTCAAGTTCGCGGAAAACACCCCCTACGAGTACAAAAACCCCATCGTCGCCCGGGTCAACGGAACCGAGATCACCCTAGCCCAGCTGGCGCAGCAGGTCTTCTCTAACCCTCAGGTCCCCCAGCTCATCCAGCAGGGCCTGGGGCAACTCGCGGTCCAGTTCTTCTTCCCGGCGACGCTGGAAAAGATGATCTCGACCGAACTCCTCTACCAGGAAGCCCAAAAGCTCGGCCAGCCGTTCGTGGGCCCCAAGGGCGAGATCGCCAACGACGTCCAGCTTTGGAAGACCAAGGACATCACGGTCAGCGAGGAAGAGGTCAGGAAGTACTACGACGACAACAAGATCCGCTTCACCATCCCGGCCAAGGCCACGGTTTCCATCGCCAAATTCAAGGACGAGGCCTCGGCCAAAGCCTTCCGCCAGGGCCTCCTCGAGGGCAAGGACCCGGCCACGCTTGCCAAATCGCTCAAGGGTGAATACAACGATTTCGGCGAGGTGACCTCGGACAAGCTGGCCCCCGCCGTCTCGAGCGTGGTCTTCGGCAAGGCCCCCAAGGCCAAGGCGGGGAGCCTCCAGGTCACCGACGTGATCAAGCTCGACAAGGAAGACTTCGAGGTGGTCGTCATCCACGCCTTCACCCCCGAGAAACTTCGCCCCTACGCCGAGGTCCGATCCGAGGCCGAGGCGCTGGCGCTGGCGGAAAAACGGGCCAAGGCGGCCCAGGCCTGGATCGACGAGCTGCGCAAGAAGGCCAAGATCGAAAACACGCTCCTCGAGGTCCTGGCCGAGCTCACGCCCAAGACCACCGAGTCCTCACCGGCGCCGAGCGAAACCCAGCCGCAAAACGGCGAAACTCCGGCCCAGGAAGCGCCACCGGCGAAGAAGTAGGCCGACTCCCGGCCACACGCGTGCTCCAGGGGTTCCCGCCGTGGCGAAACGCCACGGCGGGCTCATAATATGAAGGAGCATGCACCCGAGCGACACCGAGGCTTTGCTCAAGCGGGTGGAGGGGTACATCAACGGCGACGACCAGTACCCCGGCCTCACCCCGGAAGACTTCACCTCCGGCCCGATCATCCCTTTCCCCGGCGTCCACCTCTCTTTCGAACCCTCAACACGCCGCCTGACCGCCGAGGTGTCGGAGGCCGGCGTCCGGCTGGAATTCCTCTGGAACGGACTCGCCTGGCTGGCCAAGCGGCAAACCCGGGTCGAAGACCCAGATTCCAGGGGCGACGAGGGCGGCAACGACCCGGAAATCCGGCGGCTCCGCCTGGCGATCGAGGCCATCGCCGAGCGGCTGATTCACCTCGAGCGTTACCTGAAGGAAAAACTGGGAGAATAGAGCCATGATCCGGGTAGGCATCCTCACCGTGTCCGACCGCAGCGCATCCGGCGAGCGCGAGGATCAAACCCACCTCGCGCTGCGCGAACGCCTCGACCCCGAGATCTACCGGGTCGAGGCCTACATGGTCATCCCCGACGAACCGCCGCAGATCCGGCGCGTGCTCAGGCTGTGGGCCGACCGCGAGGGGCTGGACCTCATCCTCACCAACGGCGGCACCGGCCTCTCCCCCCGCGATCACACCCCGGAGGCGACGCGCGAGGTCCTGGAAAAGGAAGCGCCGGGCATCGCCGAGCTGATGCGGCTCGCCGGCCTCAAACAAACCCCCCTGGCCGCGCTCTCGCGCGGCGTGGCCGGGGTTCGGGGCCGCACCCTGATCGTGAACCTCCCTGGGAGCCCCAAGGCCGCCGCCGACTCGCTGGCGGCGATTTTGCCGGTCCTTCCCCACGCGGTGGAGATCATCAGCGGTCGCAGCGAGAAGGGGGGGCACCGCCATGCCTAGCTTCACCTCCAAACGGGCGGCCTCGGTGCCGGACTCGGTTTTTTTGGTCATGGACCGGGCCAAGTCCCAACGGCGCCGCCAGGGCGGTGAGGTCATCGACCTTTCGATCGGCTCGTCCGACCTCCCGCCGCCCAGAGAGGTGATGGCCGCCCTGGCCGAGGCCGCCCTCGACCCCAAGACCTACGGCTACTGCCTCAAAGGGTGCACCCGGCCCTTCCTCGAGGCCGCCACCCGCTGGTTCGCCGATCGCTTCGGGACGAGCTTCGACCCCGACACCGAGGCCCTGACGCTCATCGGAACCCAGGAGGGCCTCGCCCACCTGCTCATGGCGGTGGCCGACCCGGGCGAGGTGCTGCTCCTGCCCGAGGTCAGCTACCCGAGCTACTGGGGTGCGGCGCGGGTCGCCGGCCTGGAACCGTTCCCGGTGCCGCTGGACCAGGCCTTCCGGCCCTTGCTCGAGGCCATCCCCTCCGAGGTGCTGCGCCGGGCGCGGGTCTTGCTGCTCAACTTCCCCAACAACCCCACCGCCGCCACCGCCGACCGCGGCTACTTCGAACGGGCGCTGGCCTTCGCCGAAGCCCACGACCTTTTGCTCGTCCACGACAACCCCTACGTCGACTTCATCTTCGAGGGCGAGGCCCTGCCCCTCCTCTCGATCGAAGGGGCCAAAGCCCGCACGGTCGAGCTCTTCTCGTTCTCCAAGTCCTATCACCTCGGCGGCGTCCGGCTGGGATTCGCCCTGGGCAACGCCGAGGCCATCGCCGCGCTTGAGCGGATCAAGGCCCCGATCGACTTCAACCAGTACGCCGGCATCCTCAGGATGGGCATCAAGGCCCTCTCGCTCCCGCTTTCCCGAATCCGCGAGGACGTGGCCAAGTTCCGCCAGCGCCGGGACGCGCTGGTAAAGACGCTGCAAAGTGCCGGGGTGCCGGTGCCCTCGCCCAAGGCCAGCCTCTACGTGTGGATGCCCCTACCCAGCGGCACCGACGACGTGACCTTCGCCCTGAGGTTGATCGAGACCACCGGGGTGGCCGTGGCCCCGGGACAGGGGTTCGGGCCCGGGGGGCGGGGATATCTGCGCATCGCGCTGGTCCAACCGCCCGAAGTGCTGAAGGCGGCGGCGGAAAAAATCGTGGCCATGCTGGATTGAAGCCCCGGCCCGGGCACCCTTAAAGCGGGTTCACCCAAACCTCAACTTCCCCGCCGGCACAAGGCGCCATACTATGGGTGATGGGCTTTTGGATCGGCCTCGCCCTGCTCCTCATTCCCCTCCCCGGGCTGCCGACGCTGCCGACCGGCGCCGAGATCCGCGTCGTCTCGCCCAACCTCCGCGCCGTGTACATGCTGTGGCGGGTCGAAGAGCGAACCCTGTGGCCGCTCCACAAACCCCGCCTCCTGCCACCGGGCCGCCCGGTTCGGGTCTTGATCCGGGTCGGGCGGCGCATCTACGTCTTCGAAGGACGTACCGAGCGCGGAGACGTGGTGCTCTTTTTGAGGGAGCGGCGGGTTTCGCTCAGGAAACTCCTCAAAGAGGTCTACCGGCTCAAAATCGAAACCGAACCCCCACCGAGGCTCAGAAGACTGGAGGAACGCCGTGTCGCACCGCGTCCTGGTGATCGAAGACGACCCTGAACTCGGTCCGCTCCTCAGCCAAGAACTCCAAAACGCCGGTTACCGGGTGCGCTGGGCCCAGACCGGCGTCGCCGGGCTCACCATGATCCGGGAGGACGAACCCGACGCCATCGTCCTCGACCTCGGCCTGCCCGACCTCGAGGGGGAAGAAATCCTGCGCCGGGTGCGGGCCACGTCGGAGGCGGCGGTGCTCATCCTGACCGCGGCCCACGAGGTCGGACGCAAGGTCGCCGTCCTCCGAGAAGGCGCCGACGACTACCTCACCAAACCCTTCTACTTCGCCGAGCTCCTGGCCCGCCTCGAGGCCATCTTGCGCCGGGCGGAAAGCGGGCGAAAGGTCAGGGTCGGTGAGCTCGAGCTCGACCGGGTCAAAAAACTCGCGTGCTTTCAGGGTCAGCCCCTCGACCTCTCGCCCCGCGAGTTCGAGATCGCCGCCCTCCTCGCCACCCGACCGGGCCGGGTGTTCTCGCGCCGGGAAATCGCCGAAGCCCTGTGGGGCACGCACACTCCGAAATCCAACACCATCGACGTCCACGTGGCGAAACTCAGGGCCAAGCTCATCGACGCCGGCGCCACCGGCTATCTCAGAACCGTGCGCGGCGTCGGCTACGCCCTCTCCAAGCCCCGGTGAACGCGATGGCCAGCCGGCGCCCGAAACGATTCGCGACCCGGCTGCTCTTGAACTTCGGCCTCTTGTGGTCCATCTTCTGGCTCGCCGGGGCAGCCGCGGGGTACCTGACCGTCGAAAAGGGGCTCAAGTCCCGCCTCGAGGTCCTCCTCATCAGCGACGTGGCCCGGGTGGCGGCCTTTTACCGGCAGGGCGAGCTCGGCCAGGTGGCGGCCACCGGCGGAGCCAGCATCGTGCTCTACGACTACAGCGGCAAGGCCGTGATCCCCGAAGACCCGCCGTTTGTCCTGCCGGCCGAGGTCCTCACCGGTGCCGGCCCAACCCCCAGGATCTACGAAGCCACCGAGTTCACGGCTGCTTACGCCGACGCCGGGGTCGGGGTCATCGCCGTCATCCAGGGAACGGGGTTCATCAAAGCCCTGGCCTACCAAACCGCCAAGGCCTTGTCGCTCTTCTTCCTGGCCGGGCTGGTGCTGGGGCTGGCGGCGATCTACGGCCTCTCCCGGCGCATTACCGGTCCCCTGGTGGCGGCCGCCCGCGAGGTGGCCGACCGCAAGGCCGACGATCTCGCCCCCATCACCTACGACGGCCCCGACGACGAGCTGGCGCTCATCGTGCACCACTTCAACCACCTCCTCGGCGAGCTCAAAGCGGCCAAGGCCAAGGAACGCGACTTCCTCAACGAAGTCGCCCACGAACTCAATACCCCGCTCGCGGTCCTCACCGCCCAGCTGGAACGCGGCGACCTGGAAAGCGCCAAACGCACCACCCGCCACCTGGCCCGGCTCACCGCCGACCTCCTGGCGCTCGCCCGGGGCGAGCCCGAGCGTGACCTCGACCCCCACATCGTCGACCTCCGTGACCTGGTGCGGGAGGCCGCCGCCGAACACCCCGGGGTCCGCGTCGACCTCCCCCAGGAGGCGGTGGAGACACTCGGCGATCCCGACCGGCTCTTGCAGCTGGTGCGCAACCTCCTGGCCAACGCCGTCCGCGCCGCAGGGGCCAGCGGGGTCGAAGTCGGCGTTCGCGCCGGGACGGGCGAAGCGCGCCTTTGGGTCCGCGACAGCGGCCCGGGGATTCCGGAAGAACTCCTGGAGAAGATCTTCGACCGCTACGTCAAGGGGAAGACCGGTCGCCGCGGCCTAGGCCTGGCCATCGCCAAGCAGATCGTCGAGGCGCACGGCGGCGAGATCGGGGTACGCTCGCAGCCCGGGGATACGGCCTTCGAGGTCCGCCTTCCCGGCCTCGAGGAGGATTAAGGCCGCCTTCCGCCAATCGCCAAGACCGTAGTGCCCGAGGCGACCATCTTTGGGCACCACGCGGTGGCAGGGGACGAAAAGAGGAACGGGGTTTTTGCCTACGGCGCGCCCCACCGCCCGAACCGCCCCCGGCCGGCCGATCCGCGCTGCGAGCTCGGCGTAGCTCAGACGATCGCCGGGCGCGGTTTGGAAGAGCGCTTCCCAGACCGCGTTTTCGAACGCCGTGCCAGAGTAACGGACCTCAACCCGGGGGAAAGTCCCGCCGGCAAAGAAATCCTCCACCGCCCGCAGCACCCGCCGCACCCCGGGCCCTTCCTGGCCTTCGGGCGCAGGGCCGAAGCCGCTTTGGACCACCGCGCCGGCCCAGACGACGTAGAAGGGGCCCAGGGGGGTCTGGACCTGACCGACCTCGACCGGCCGCGATCCCGGGACGCCCATTTAGCCCACCTCCAGCGACACCGCGCGGTAGAGGCGCGCGACCTCGGCGTCGTCGAGCATGCGACTCTCCCCCACCTTAAGCCCATCCAGCTGGACCGGCCCGATCCGCACCCGCACCAGGCGCCGGACCGGTTTGCCGACCGCCGCGAACATGCGCTTGACCTGGTGGTATTTCCCCTCGCGCACGATGACCCGCGCCCGGCCGCCCTCGAGGACCTCGAGCTTTGCCGGCGAAAAGCCGGCGACCCCCGCCGCGAAGGCGGCCACGTCGGCCTCACCGGTGGGAACCTCGGTCCACACCAGGTACTCCTTTTCCACCTTCCAGCGCGGGTGCGTCAGCCGGTGCGCGAGCTGGCCATCGGTGGTCAGCAAAACCAACCCCTCGGCGTCCTTATCCAAACGCCCGGCAAGGCCGAGCCCCCGACGATAGAGCGCCTCCGGCACGAGGTCGAGCACCACCGGGTCGCTGGCATCGGCCGTCGCGCTCAGGACGCCGGGGGGCTTATAGAGCGCCAGGTGAAGGTGCTGGCGGTACGCCACCAAGGCGTCGTCGACGTAAATGGCCACCCGTCGCGGGTCGATCTTCTCACCCGGGTCACGGGCAGGCCGGTCCCCGATTCGGACCCGCCCCGCCTTCACCAGCCGTTTGACCTGCTTCCGGCTCCCATACCCCTGGGAAGCCAAGAGCCGATCGAGCCGGATATCCACGCCCCCAGTGTACAAAGCCGGGGCCAAAAGGCCCCGGCGCTGGCCTCAATCAGCGCCGTTCACTGCACCACTTCCACCGGGATCCGCTTGGCGCGGGCCGCTTCGACCTTGGGGAGCACGAGCCGCAGGATGCCGTTTTTGAACTCCGCCTTCACCTTCTCGGCGTCGATCTCGACCGGCAGGGTGAACGAGCGGACGAACGAGCCGTGGGGCATCTCCTGGAGGTAGTAGCGGCGGACCTTGTCGTCGGCGACCGGCTTCACCTCACCGCGGATGGTGAGCTTGTTGCCCTCGAGGCTGATGTCGATCTCGTCGGCACCGAGTCCGGGAACCCACATCTCGAGCACCAACGCCTCGTCGGTCTCGTAGAGGTCGGCCGGTGCCACCGCGGTCGAGATCCGCGCCGGACGGGTCAGGTCGCCAAAGGCTTCGCTAAAGAGCCGGTCCATCTCCTCCATCAGCGACATCGGCCCCCAGGTCCTAAACGGGGTAATCTCCGCGCCAGGACGAATCTCGCGCCTCGCCAGCATCAACCTCACCTCCCTTCAATCTCTCCATATCCAATCATAGGATCTGACTCTACTCATGTCAAGTATCCTCAACCCGATAAACTGGAGTCATGGAACTCCAGAGGCTCACCGTCGGCCCGCTGGCGGAGAACACCTACGTGGTCTGGGAAAAAGAGCGCGGGGTCCTCATCGACCCCGGCGACGAACCCGAGCGTATCGAGGCCGCCCTCGAGGCGGCGGGTCTCAACCCCCAGGCGATCCTCCTCACCCACGCCCACTTCGACCACGTCGGCGCCGTGGCCCACCTAGCCAAGGCCCATGGGATCCCGATTTACCTCCACGCCCTCGACCTCCCCCTCTACGAGCACGCCCCCGAAATCGCGGCCGGGTGGGGGCTCACGGTGCCGAAGCCCCCGCCACCGGAAGGCTTTTTCGAGGACGGCGACGTGCTCGAATTCGGCCCCAAGTTCCGGGTCCTCCACGTCCCTGGCCACAGTCCGGGGCACGTGGCCTTCTTCTCCCCCGAGCACCAACGCCTCTTTTCCGGCGACGTGCTCTTCAAAGGGGCCGTGGGGCGCTACGATTTCCCAAACTCCGACCGGGAAGCGCTTTGGAACTCGTTGCAGCGCCTCCTCACCCTGCCTCCGAAAACCACCGTCCACCCGGGCCACGGCCCGGAAACGACGCTGGAGAACGAAGCCAGAACCAACCCCTTTTTGCGGTCAGGTCTGCCCTAACCCCAGCTCGGCCGCCCGCCGCTTCACCGCCTCGACCACCCGGGCCACGACCTCTTCCAGGCTCATGTGGCTGGTATCGATCAGCACCGCGTCCGGCGCCGGCTCGGTCTGTGCCTGGTCCCTGTGATCGCGGGCGCGGAGCTCGGCCTCGATCTTTTTCGGATCCTCGCCCCGTTCCCTGGCCCGCCGCAGGGCCCTGACCTCGAGGCTCGCCCGCAAAAAAAACTTAAAGGGCGCTTCGGGAAAGACCACCCGTCCCATGTCCCGACCGTCGACCACGAACGGCGGTGGCATCTCGCGGAGGCGCTGATTCACCCAGGCCCGAACGCGCGGGTGCTTGGCCACGGGGCTCACCACCCGGTCCACCTCGGCGGTGTGCAGCGCCTCGGTCACGTCGTCGCCGTCGATGAGGATCCGGTCCCCCGAAAGACCGGGGATGAGCTCGACGCGGTGTCGCGAGAGGACCTCGAGCGTGGCCGCCTCATCCTCGGGGTCTACTCCCTCGCGCAAGACCAAAAGCGCCACCGCTCGGTAGAGCATGCCGCTGGAAACGTAGGGAACGCCGAGCGCTCTGGCCACGCCTCGCGCGGTCGAGGACTTTCCGGAAGCTCCCGGCCCGTCAATGGTCACGATCCACGGTGAAGACTCCACGCCCCATAAATTACCCGAGGCCGAGCCCTGAAAGCAGGGCCGGGGTGACGTACAATGGTACATTGTGAGCGTGAACGAACTCATCCAACGCCTCGACGCCCTCAGGGGGTATCTTTGACATCCCTCAAAAGGAAGCCCGTTTAAAGGAAGTCGAGCACAAACTCGAGGACCCCTCGCTCTGGTCGGACGCCGAGCGGGCGAGGCGGCTTTCCCAGGAAGCGGCGCGACTGAAAAAGGTGGTGGAGAACTTCCGGGGCCTCGAGGCCGACCTCAAGAGCCTGGCCGAACTCTTGCAAGAACTCGGCCCCGAGGCCGAGGAAGAGCTGGCGGGGGAATTCGCCGAGGCGGAAAAGAGGCTCGATGCCCTCTATCGCGAGACCCTGCTCAACTTCCCCCATGCCGAAAAGAACGCCATCCTCACCATCCAGCCGGGGGCCGGGGGTACGGAAGCGATGGACTGGGCGCAGATGCTCTTCCGCATGTACACCAAGTGGGCGGAGAAGAAGGGGTTTGACCTCGAGGTGGTCGACGTGGTCCCGGGGCCAGAAGCGGGCATCGACTACGCCCAGATGATCGTCAAGGGGGAAAACGCCTACGGGCTCCTTTCGGCCGAGGCCGGCGTGCACCGCCTGGTGCGCCCGAGCCCTTTCGATGCCTCCGGGCGCCGCCACACCAGCTTCGCCGGGGTCGAGGTCACGCCCGAGATCGACGACGAGGTCGAGGTCGAGATCAAACCCGAAGACCTCCGCATCGACGTCTTCCGCAGCCAGGGCGCCGGAGGCCAGCACGTGAACACCACCGACAGCGCGGTCCGGATTGTCCACCTCCCCACCGGCATCACCGTCACCAGCCAGGCCACGAGGAGCCAGCACAAGAACAAGGAACTGGCCATGCGGGTGCTCCGGGCGCGCCTCTACGAGCTCGAAGAGAAAAAACGCCAGGAAGAGCTCAAAAAACTCAAGGGCGAAGCGCGGCCCATCGAGTGGGGCAGCCAGATCCGGAGCTACGTGCTGGACAAGCAATACATCAAGGACCACCGCACCGGTCTGATGCGGCACGACCCGGAAAGCGTCCTGGAGGGCGACCTGGACGAATTCATCTGGGCCGGGCTGGAGTGGAAGGCGGGGCGTTCGAAGCCCGAAGCCCCGAGCGGCGACTGAGCACGCGCCCGTGAGCTCTCCGATGCGAGATTGGCGCCTTCGCCATTGGCATCGGGGCCGCTACCAGGGAATCGCCTTCCCCTCACCCTCGAAAAAGCCACCGGTGGGGCCATCGTCGGGAAGCGTGGCCGCCCACACCAGGGCCCGGGCGCCCTCCTCGGGCGCAAGCGGCGCCGATTCGCCGCCCATCCGGGTGCGCACCCAGCCGGGATGCACGGCGTTGACCAGAACGCCGGTGCCCGCGAGCTCGGCGGCCAGCACCCGGGTCACCATGTTGAGCGCCGCCTTCGAACTGCGGTAGGCGAGGTAGCCTGGTCCTGCACCGGCCAGAGACCCCATGACCGAGGAAACGTTCACGATGCGGCCATAGCGCTGGCGCACCATCATGGGGGCGAAGGCCTGGCTCATCCGCAGCGCGCCGTACACGTTGACCCGGAACGTCGCCTCCACCGTCTCGAGCGGGACCTCGAGCCCTCGCGCCTCCCGATCGAGCAGGACCCCGGCGTTGTTGATCAAGACGTCGAGGCGGCCAAAGTTTTCCTCCACGAAAGCCCGGGCCCGCTCGACCTCCGCATCTTCGGTGACATCGACCGTCAGCGGAACGGCCCCGAGCCTTCCAGCCGAAGCCTCGACCGACGCCGGGTCGCGCCCGGCGACGATCACCTCAAACCCCAACTGCAAGAGCGCCCCGGCCGCGGCAAACCCAATGCCGCGGTTGGCGCCGGTAATCAGCGCAACCCGCTTGGACATAGGCCCAGTGTACGGAGCTGGGAGACAAGGAGCAAAGAGCGCAGCCAGGGCTGCTTGACAAAGCCTGCCCCATTTGGTAAATTTGCCTTTGCCCCATGGGGGCGGCGGACCTTGAAAGCACGGGTCAGGTAGAAGACCATGAAACTTACTTCCCACTGGGAAGTTCCTCTGATCTGGAGAGTTTGATCCTGGCTCAGGGTGAACGCTGGCAGCGTGCCTAAGACATGCAAGTCGTGCGAGGGATGGTCGTAACTTCGGTTGCCTCCATCCCTAGCGGCGAACGGGTGAGTAACACGTGGGTGACCTGCCCGGAAGTGGGGGACAACCCGGGGAAACTCGGGCTAATCCCCCATGTGGACCCATCCCCTGGGATGTGTCTAAAGCCCTCGGGCGCTTCCGGATGGGCCCGCGCCCCATCAGGTCGTTGGTAGGGTAACGGCCTACCAAGCCGACGACGGGTAGCCGGTCTGAGAGGATGGCCGGCCACAGGGGCACTGAGACACGGGCCCCACTCCTACGGGAGGCAGCAGTTAGGAATCTTCCGCAATGGGCGAAAGCCTGACGGAGCGACGCTGCTTGCGGGAAGAAGCCCCTCGGGGTGTAAACCGCTGAACGGGGGACGACCTCCGACGGTACCCCGCTAATAGCACCGGCTAACTCCGTGCCAGCAGCCGCGGTAATACGGAGGGTGCAAGCGTTACCCGGATTCACTGGGCGTAAAGGGCGCGTAGGCGGTAAGGCAAGTCCGGTGTTAAAGCCCACGGCTCAACCGTGGATCAGCATCGGATACTGCCTCACTCGACGGCCGAAGAGGGGAGCGGAATTCCCGGAGTAGCGGTGAAATGCGTAGATACCGGGAAGAACGCCAATGGCGAAGGCAGCTCCCTGGTCGGCCCGTGACGCTGAGGCGCGAAAGCGTGGGGAGCAAACCGGATTAGATACCCGGGTAGTCCACGCCCTAAACGTTGGGTGCTGGGTGTCGGGCCCCGGCTCGGCGCCGTAGCTAACGCGTTAAGCACCCCGCCTGGGAAGTACGGCCGCAAGGCTGAAACTCAAAGGAATTGACGGGGGCCCGCACAAGCGGTGGAGCGTGTGGTTTAATTCGAAGCAACGCGAAGAACCTTACCAGGCCTTGACATGCCGGGAACCTCCTGGAAACAGGAGGGTGCCCCTCGGGGAACCCGGACACAGGTGCTGCATGGCCGTCGTCAGCTCGTGTCGTGAGATGTTGGGTTAAGTCCCGCAACGAGCGCAACCCTCGCCCTTAGTTGCTAACGGATCAGCCGAGCACTCTAAGGGGACTGCCCGCGAAAGCGGGAGGAAGGCGGGGATGACGTCTGGTCAGCATGGCCCTCACGGCCTGGGCTACACACGCGCTACAATGGGCAGGACAACGCGTCGCAACCCGGCAACGGGAAGCTAATCGCTTAAACCTGCCCCCAGTTCGGATTGGGGTCTGCAACTCGACCCCATGAAGCCGGAATCGCTAGTAATCGCGGATCAGCTACGCCGCGGTGAATACGTTCCCGGGCCTTGTACACACCGCCCGTCACGCCATGGGAGTGGGCCCCACCTGAAGTCGCCGGGAGCCCCAAAGGCAGGCGCCTAGGGTGGAGCTCACGACTGGGGCGAAGTCGTAACAAGGTAGCTGTACCGGAAGGTGCGGCTGGATCACCTCCTTTCTAAGGAGCTTGAAGCCTGACCCGTGCTTTCGATGGTCCGTTACAGGAGGGCCCGGGCTCGTCCCGGGCCCTCCTTTCTTTTTAATCTTCAACACGAAAGACTGAAAAAACTTCCACGGTTCACCTCCCCTTTCCCGCCCCCTGAATATCCGGTAGCATTTTGGAAGCAGCCCGCGCCAGGGGCTGGTGAGGGGGATATGCCACCACGGAAAGACCTTGAAAAAATACTCATTGTCGGCTCCGGACCCATCACCATCGGTCAGGCGGCCGAGTTCGATTATTCGGGAACCCAAGCGGTCAAGGCCCTCAGGAAGGTTGGTTACCGGGCCATCCTGGTGAACTCGAACCCGGCGACGATCATGACCGACCCCGACCTCGCCGAGTCAACTTACCTCGAGCCGCTGACGCTCGAGTATCTGGAATCGATCATCGCCAGGGAAAGACCCGACGCCATTTTGCCCACCCTCGGAGGGCAAACCGGCCTCAATCTTTCGGTGGCGCTCTACAAGGCCGGCGTGCTCGAACGCTACGGGGTCGAGCTCATCGGCGCCAACGTCGAGGCCATCGAGAAAGGCGAGGATCGCGAGGCCTTCCAGGCGGCGATGAGAAAGATCGGCCTCGAGGTCCCCCGGGGCCAGATGGTCAGCCGCGTCGAGGAGGGCCTCGCCTTCGCCCGGGAGGTTGGCTACCCGGTCGTGGTCCGCCCGTCCTTTACCCTCGGCGGCACCGGCGGCGGCATCGCCAGGGACGAGGCCGAGCTCAGGGCGATCCTCGCTCGAGGCCTCGCCCTCTCCCCCACCCACACCGCGCTGGTCGAGGAAAGCGTCCTCGGGTGGAAGGAGTTCGAGCTCGAGGTGATGCGCGACCACGCCGACACCGTGGTGGTCATCACCTCGATCGAGAACTTCGACCCAATGGGCGTGCACACCGGCGACTCCATCACCGTCGCGCCGGCGCAGACCCTCTCTGACGTCGAATACCAGCGCATGCGCGACGCCGCCAAAGCGATCATCCGCGAGATCGGCGTCGACACCGGCGGTTCCAACATCCAGTTCGCCGTCCACCCCAAAACCGGGCGCATGGTGGTGATCGAGATGAACCCCCGGGTCTCGCGTTCTTCGGCCCTCGCCTCCAAAGCCACCGGCTACCCGATCGCCAAGATCGCCGCCTTGCTCGCGGTGGGGTACCGGCTCGACGAGCTCCCCAACGACATCACCCGCAAAACCCCCGCCTCCTTCGAACCCACCATCGACTACGTGGTGGTCAAAATCCCGCGCTTCGCCATGGAGAAGTTCGCCACCCTGCCCAACACCGAGGGCGGGCTTTCCGACCGGCTCGGCACCCAGATGCGCTCGGTGGGCGAGGTCATGGCCATCGGAAGGAGCTTTAAAGAAGCCTTCCTCAAAGCCCTGCGGGGCCTCGAGGCCGACGTCCGCGCCGGCGTCCAGGAGCTTTCAACCGAAGCTTTAAAGGCGCAGCTCTATCCAAACCCCCGCCGACCGTTCGTCCTCCTCGAGCTTCTCCGCCGGGGTGAGGCGCCGGACACCCTTTATGAAGCCACCGGCATCGACCCCTGGTTCCTCCACCAGCTCGCCGAGATCGTCGCCAGCGAACGCCAGGCCAGACGCCGGGGTCCGATCGGAGACTGGCCTCGGGAAGCGATTTACCGCACCAAACAGCTCGGCTTTTCCGACGCCGATCTCGCCGCCCTCACCGGCCAGGACGAAGGCACGGTTCGGGCCATCCGCAAGCAAAAGGGGGTCGAGCCGGTCTACAAGACGGTGGACACCTGCGCCGCCGAGTTCGAGGCCTACACCCCCTATCACTACTCCACCTACGAGGAGGAAGACGAGGTTCGGCCCACGGAAAAAACCAAGGTCGCCATCCTCGGCTCGGGCCCGATCCGGATCGGACAGGGGGTCGAGTTCGACTACGCCACCGTCCACGCGGTGTGGGCGCTCTCCGAGGCCGGCTATGAGACCATCATGGTGAACTCGAACCCCGAGACCGTCTCCACCGATTACGACACCGCTGACCGCCTCTACTTCGAACCCCTGACCTTCGAAGATACCCTCAACCTGATCGAGCGGGAAAAACCCCTTGGTACCATTCTCACCCTCGGCGGGCAAACGCCTTTGAAGCTCGCCCGCCCCCTCAAAGCCGCCGGGGCCAAGCTCCTGGGCACCGATCCCGACGCGATCCACGCCGCGGAAGAGCGCGAGGCCTTCAACCGGCTGGTGAAAGAGCTCGGCATCCCTCAACCCCGAGGGGCGGTGGCGGAGAGCCCCGAGGCGGCGCTCCGCCTGGCCCGGGACCTCGGCTACCCCCTCATGGTCCGGCCCAGTTACGTGCTCGGCGGCCGGGCGATGGCCGTGGTCCGGGATGAAGCCGGACTCAAAGCCTACCTCGAGGCCATCTACGCCGAGCTCGCCGAGCAGCCGAGCATCCTCCTCGACCAGTACCTGGAGGGGGCGCTGGAGCTTGATGTGGACGCCATCGCCGACGGCGAGCGGGTGGTGGTGGCCGGGATCATGGAGCACATCGAGGAAGCCGGGGTGCACTCCGGCGACTCGGCGGTGATCATGCCCCCGGTGAATCTGGACGCATCGACTTTGGAGACCGTACGCGACCACACCCGCAGGCTGGCCAAGGCCATCGGCGTTCGCGGCCTTTTGAACGTGCAGTACGCGATCAAGGACGGGACCGTCTACGTCCTCGAGGCCAACCCCCGCGCCTCCCGCACCGTTCCCTTCGTCTCCAAGGCGATCGGCCACCCCCTGGCCAAATACGCGGCCCTGATCGCGGTGGGGAAAACGCTCATCGAGCTCGGCTTCACCGAAGACCCCACGCCGCCGATGTACGCCGCCAAGGAGGTGGTCATCCCCTGGATCAAGTTCCCGGGGGTTATCCCCTGGCTCGGCCCGGAGATGCGCTCGACCGGGGAGAGCATGGGGCTCGACGAAGACCCCTACCTCGCCTACTACAAGGCCGAGCTCGGCGCCGGGCAAAGGCTTCCCCTTGAAGGCCGGGTCCGCTTCATCGACGTCGATGGCGACACCCGGCGGGCGTACCTCGAGGCCGGCTTCGTTGAAACCGAGGGGGCCGACTACGACCTTCTGCTCGCGTTTGCCCCTGATCCCGAGCTCAGGCGTGCCGTGGAGTCCGGAAAGCCCTTCATCACCACCCGGGCCGGCGCGCGGTGGTCGCTCCGGGCCATCCTCGCGGCGCGCAAAAAGACGCCCGTCATTCGGTCGCTGCAATCATGGCACCGAGGGTAAAGGACCTCACCCGAATCCTCCACCCCGGCCACCCGGTCTGGCCGGGCGACGCCCCTTTTGAACTGAAACCCACCGCCACCTTCTCCAAAAACGGCGTCCTGGTGCACGAAGCCCGGCTTTCGCTGCACACGGGGACCCACCTCGAGGGCCCGGGCCACGTGCAGCCCGGCGGGGCCACGATCGCCGACTTTCCCCCTTCGTTGATGCTCGCCGAAGGCGTTCTCCTCGACCTCGGGGCCCCGCTTCCCGAAACCTTACCGCCGCTGGTTTTCGTCAAAACCGGCGAGCCCGACACCTGGCAGGCGTTTCCCGAGGCCTACCGGCCCCTGCCACCGAAACTGGCCCGGGCGCTGGTGGGTCGAGGGGCAAAGCTCGTCGGCACCGATGCCCCCAGCGTGGACCCCCTGGATTCCCGCGACCTCGAGGTCCACCGGATCCTGGCGCGGGCTGGGGTGTGGATCCTCGAAGGGCTGGCGCTGGCAAAGATCGCACCGGGGCGCTATCGCTTTGGTGTCTTCCCCCTCAAGCTTGCCGCCGCGGAAGCGGCGCCGGCGCGGGTCCTGGCCTGGACGGTATAGCGAACGCCCCCGGCTCTTGCCGGGGGCCATACGCCAAAAAGCCCTTACTTCTTCTGCGAGCCCCGGGCGGCGTCGGCGTTCATCCGCTTGCGGTCGGGCTTGATGCGGGCGGCCTTGCCCCGGCGCTCGCGGAGGTAGTAGAGCTTGGCCCGGCGCACCTTGCCGCGGAAGGTGACTTCAATCTTGTCGATGAGCGGCGAGTGCAGGGGGAAGATACGCTCCACCCCAACGCCGTGCGAGATCTTGCGCACGGTGAAGGTGGAGTTGAGCCCGTGGTGCTTCATCTTGATGACCGTACCTTCAAACGCCTGGATTCGCTCGCGGTTCCCCTCGACCACCCGGTAGGCGACCCGGACCGTGTCACCGGGGCGGAACTCGGGGATTTCGCTTTTGAGGTAGGGTTTCTCAACGACCTTGAGCAGCGCGCCTTTGTTGATCCTCATTGCATTTCTCCTTTCCAAGCGGAGCCTTTTGGCTCATTGGAATGTGATCTGCAGGGCCCACCGGCCCAACTCCAAAAGTATAACAGGCCCGGGGGTAAATGAAAAAGGCCCGGCGATCGCCGGGCCTTTTCGCGCACGAGGGTGCGCTTAGAAGTCGACGCCGTAGGCCAGCTTGAAGGCCTGGGCGAAGTTACCGCCGTTGTCGACGAAGCTCGCGAAGGTGGCGGTGAGATCCCAGTAAGTCCAGGAGAGCTCGTAACCGGTGAGCGTGCCACCGGCACCAGCCGTCGTGGTGTAGATCGAGCTCTGGCTGGCGTCGAAGGCGTTGTCCGCCTGACCCACGGCCAGGTCAAGACCGGTCGCGCTGTAGCTCGCGTAGTTGGCGCTGAAGGTGGAGTTCGGACCGAAGAGGAACTCGTCGAACTTCACGCCGGCGAACCACTTGGTCTCGGCCTGACCACCGGTCGAGGTCCGGGCCACGTAACCACCGCTCAGGCTGGGCTTGAGGACGATGGCCAGCGGATCGGTCTCCACCTTGGCCCCGTACTTGACGGTGTTGGTGCTGGCGGTGAGGTCGGCGTAGTAGCCGCCGAGGACGGTCAGGTTGAGGATGCCCAGCTTGCCCGAGAAGTCGCCGTAGGCGTTGAGGTTGGTCTGGACCGAGACGTAGTTGGTCATGTAGCTGACGGTGAAGTTGAGGCCCTTGATGAAGGCGTTGTCTGCGTCGCCAGAGTGCTCCAGGCTGCCACCATAGGCGCTCACGTAATTGCTGGCGTTGGGATCAGAATTGGGGACGGACGCAGCCGGCGTGTTGGAGCTGAAAGCGGCCTTGTAGTAGCCCTCAATGGTGAACGGCCCGGCGTTCAGGGTCACGGTCGCGCCGTAGGCGACGTAGGGCGTGCCCACCAGGGTGTAGCTGTCGTAGTAGCCGTCGAGGGTGAAGACGCCGAGGGTGGCGCTGCCGTTCACGCCGAAGCCGGTCTGGTCGGCGGCGAAGGGCGCGCTGTTGTTCGTGCCACCCACACCGTCGGCCGACATCACGTTGGCGCCGGTCACGGTGGCGGCGATGTTGCGGTAGCTACCGCCGATGCTCAGCACGCCGAGCTTGGCGTCGGCCTTGACGTAGTAGCTGGCCGCAGCGCCGGTGGAGCCGTCCTTGAAGTACTCGCCCATCACGCTGATGGGGCCGAGGCTGGCGTCGGCGCTCACGCCGTAGACCGCCTCAGGCAGGGTGTCCTGCTTGAGGTAGGCACCGCTCAGGCTAAAGGCGTCGGAGGGCTTGATCGCCGCGCGCACGCCGTAGAAGTAGTCGTAGCCGCCGGGGTTGTTGTTGCCGTAGACGGCGGTGATCTCGGCGCCGAGGAAGCCGGGCTGGAGCGCGAGCACCAGGCCGTGGCCAAAGCTGTTGGCCTCGTTGTCGAAGTAGTACTCGCTGAACTTGCCGTTAACGCTCTGACCGAAGGTGGCGGTGAGCTTTTGGCCCTCAGCCACGGTGAAGGTGGTGGAAACGGTGTCAACGCTCAGCGAGGGAGTGGCGGTGCTGCCCGAGCTGGGGTTGGTCCAGCTGCCGGAGAAGCTGAACTGGACGAGCTGATCGTGGGTGTTGACGCCATCACCCTGAGAGGTGGCGGAGAGCTTCTTGGTCTGGAAGCTCACCATCAGGTTGGCCGTGGTCTGGCCGCCGGTGCTGGTGAGACCCTCGGCATCGTCGAGGTCGGTGCCACTGTTGTTGGCGTCACCGGCGCTGAAGGCGCTCTTGAAGAGACGGTCGGTGTCGTAACCGGCGAAGCCGCTGGCGTTGATGGCGGTGTAGTCGAGGGTGAGCGAACCGGAAACGGTAAAGCCGTTATTCTCCAGAGTGCCGACGCGCTGGTCGAGGTCGCCGAGCTTGCCCTCGAGGTCCGAGACCTTGCCGTTCAGGTTGGCCAGGTCACCCGAGAGGGCCTGGACGAACTCGGTGAGCGCCGCCAGGTCGCTGGCCTTGGCGAAGCCCTTGGGCTGAGCGCTCTTGAGCGCCACAACTTGCTTCTCAAGACCGGCCACGCGGTCCTGCAGGTCGAGCACGTCCTGGTTCAGGAGGACGGCCAGCTCGTTGAGGGCCTTGATGCTGTCGGCGTTGGCGCCAACCTTGGTGGCGAGCGCCGCCAGATCGCCCTTGAGGGCATCCACCTGGCTGGCGACCGCTTCCGCCTGGGCCCGGGCGGTGTCGGCGGCCACGGCGGCAGCCTCAACCTTGGCCTCGAGGTCGCGGAGCGCGGCCTTATCGAAGCCCATCTGCGCCTTGGGGCGCTTGGCCAGCGCGGCCTTGACCTGGTCGATCTGGGCCTTCAGCTTGGCCACGTCGTCCTTGGTGGCGACGTTGTCCTCGAGGGCCGAGACGCGCACCCCCAGCGAGGCCAGCTCGGAGGCCAGCTCCTGCACCGCGTTGCGCAGCGCAGTCACGGTCTCCTGATCGACGCCACCCTTACCCGCGGCGATCTCGGCCTGCACGCGCTCAAGGACGCGGTAGACCACGAGCGCCAGCTGGTAGCGGGTGACGTACTCGTTGCCCCGGAAGGTGCCATCCGGGAACCCGAGGATGACGCCCTCGGCCGCGAGCTTGTTCACCGCCTCCTCTGCCCAGTGCCCCGAGGGGACATCCGAGAAGTTGGCGGAGGCGAAGCTCAAGCCCAGTACGGCCAAGAGCCCCGCAAACAGTAACCCTAGCCTTTTCATATCTTCCTTACACCCCCTTCAGGTGTCGGAGGGGGCCGCGGGGCGAGTTTCCGCGTTTCCTCTCCCGCGCGCCACCCCAAGGCACGCACTGCCATCCGCTCTTCAGTGGAATCTCATGCGTGCCCAAGAACGATGGTACGTGCGTTTAACCCCGGGTGTCAAGCAAAAACCGCTATATTAATGGGCGTCGGCGTGCTTCGCCGGGGAAGGTGGTGAGGAAAAAGACACGCCAGCGGGAAGCGCAGGGGGAGCCAGGGCCAAAGCTAACGGCCCTCGCTCTTCACGAGGTGGCGGACCCCGAAAGGGGATAACCGGCGAGCGCCGGGAAAGATCGAAGGATCCGCGGATGCCGCCAGGGTGACGCCCCACCCTCCCGCCCCGAAAGGGAAGCCCGAAGGGAAAGCCAGGTCGCGAGGCCGGGACAACCTGAGGGCAGGGCCAGCGGAAAACAGCCAGAGGCCATCGGCATTTCCAGAGATCTAAACCGAGACCAGGGACTGAACTTTCGGCCCCTTGGGCCGGGAAAGGGAGATTCATGTGCGGAATTGTTGGTTACGTTGGCTACCGTAACGCCACCGATGTGCTCATCGAGGGGCTGCGCCGGCTCGAGTACCGGGGGTATGACTCGGCCGGGGTAGCGGTGAAAACCGAAGCGGGCCTCAAAAGCCTGAAGCGGGCCGGGAAGTTAAAGCGCCTCGAGGCCGCGCTTAGGGAAAAGCCGGTCTCCGGCTCGTCGGGGATCGGCCACACCCGCTGGGCCACGCACGGACCGCCCACCGACGAAAACGCCCACCCCCACCTCACCGAGGACGGCAAACTGGCGATCATCCATAACGGCATCATCGAGAACTACGCCGAGCTCAAGGCCAGGCTCCTGGCGCGGGGCCATCGTTTTGTGAGCGATACCGACACCGAGGTTCTGGTTCACCTCATCGAGGAGCACTTCCAAGGGGACCTCGAGGCCGCGGTCCGCCAGGCGCTCTCGGAGGCCCTCGGCGCCTACGCCATCGTGGTGCTCCACGAGGACCGCGAGGAGATCATCGCCGCCCGAACCGTGAGCCCGCTCGTCATCGGCCTCGGCGAGGGCGAAAACTTCGTGGCCTCGGATGTGCCCGCGCTCTTGCCCTTTACCCGGAAGGTGGTGTTTCTGGAAGACGGCGAGATGGCGGTCATCACGCCGGATGCGGTGCGGGTGAGCGATCTTCTGGGCCACCCACGCCCTTTGCGAACCACCGAGATCGAGTGGAGCCTCGAGGACGCTGAAAAGGGCGGCTACCCCCACTACATGCTCAAAGAGATCCACGAGCAGCCCTGGGTGCTGGAAAACACCCTCGGCGGACGGCTCGACGAAGCGGACGGCGAGGTCACGCTCGACCTGGCGCTCGACCCCACCGCCTTCGACAAAATCCACGTCGTGGCCGCCGGTACCGCCTACTACGCCGGCTGGGTCGGGAAATACCTCATCGAGAAGCTGGCCCGTATTCCCGTGGAGGCCGACATCGCCAGCGAGTACCGCTACCGCGACCCGCTGGCCGATGCGCGAACCCTCTTCATCGCTGTGAGCCAGTCGGGCGAGACGATCGACACCCTCGAGGCCCTCCGCGAAGCCAAGCGCCGGGGCGCCAGCGTGCTCGGGGTGATCAACGTCAAGGGCTCGACGATCACCCGCGAGGCCGACGACACGCTCTACATCCACGCCGGACCCGAGATCGGCGTCGCCTCGACCAAGGCCTACGTGGCCATGCTGACGGCGATGACCATGGTGGCCATCTGGCTGGGTCGGGCCCGGGGCACGCTCGGCGCCGAGGAAGCCCGCCAACTCATCGGCGAAATGCGCAAGCTCCCGCGCCTCGCCGAAGCCACGCTCTCCCGCCAGGAGGCCATCAAGCGCGTCGCCGCCAAATACCACCAGGCCTCCGACTTCCTCTTCCTCGGGCGCAACCTGCACGCCCCCACCGCCTTTGAGGGCGCGCTCAAGCTCAAGGAGATCAGCTACATCCACGCCGAGGCCTACCCCGCCGGCGAGATGAAACACGGCCCCATCGCCCTCATCGACGAGCACCTGCCGGTGGTCGTGATCACCCCCGAAGGCCCCTGGTACGAAAAGACCCGCTCCAACATCCAGGAGGTCCGGGCCCGCGGCGGCCGCGTCATCGCGGTGGCCACCGATGGCGACGAAGCGGTCAGGGAGGACGCCGAAGAAGTTCTCTACATTCCCGAGGTGCACCCCTTGCTCTCGCCCATCCTCGCCGTCATTCCCCTGCAGATCCTGGCCTACGAGATCGCGGTGCTGCTCGGGCGCGACGTCGACCAGCCGAGGAACCTGGCCAAAAGCGTCACCGTGGAGTAGCGCTGCGGTCGTTCAAAAACCCAGCCGGGGCTTCAGGGCAGGGGCGGGGATCCCCGCCCCTGCCCCGCTTTCGGCGAGGCGTTCGGGGGCTTGCCTCCTGCGCTCGGCTGATCGCCGCCGCGGTCTTTCGCCAGCGCCCGGTGGTGCAAAAACGACTCTAAAAACGCCAAGCCCCTCTTAGGCTGAAGACATGCTGGCGAGGGTACGCACGATGGCGCTTTGGGGGCTCGAGGCGGTCCCGGTCACGGTCGAGGTGGACGTGGCCCCCGGCTTCCCCTCGTACACCGTGGTCGGCCTTCCCGACACCGCCGTGAACGAATCGCGCGACCGGGTCCGGGCCGCGATCAAAAACGCCGGCCTCCCCTTTCCCCAGGGCCGGGTGGTGATCAACCTGGCCCCGGCCGACCTCAAAAAGGAAGGCCCCAGGTTCGACCTTCCCATCGCGCTCGGGCTCCTGGCCGCCCAGGGCGTCATTTCTCCGGAATCGCTCCAGGCCTACTGGATCGCCGGTGAGCTCGGCCTCGGCGGCACGCTGCGACCGGTCACCGGGGCGGTCAACATGGCCTTAAAGGCCCGGGAGACACCTCCGAAAAAGATGCTGCTGCCGCCCGGGGCGGCCGAGGAAGCCGCCCTGGCCAGCGGGGTCGAGGTCTACGCCCCGAAGGACCTCGAGGCCACCGTGGCCTTTTTGCGGGGTGAGGCGACGCTCGCCCCGGCCCGGCCGGAAAATGGGGACGACGACGCCACCGAACACCCCGACTTCGCCGACCTCAAAGGCCAGGCCAAGGCCCGGCGCGCCGCCGAGATCGCCGCCGCCGGGTTCCACCACCTCCTCATGAGCGGCAGCCCCGGCTCGGGCAAGACCATGATCGCCCGCCGCCTCCCCGGCATCCTCCCGCCCCTCGACCCCGAGGCGGCGATGGAGGTGCTCCGCATCCGATCGGCGGCTGGATTCTCGCCCCGGGGACTCCCCCAAAGGCCCCCTTTCCGCAGCCCACACCACACCGTCTCCGACGCCGGGCTCATCGGCGGTGGCGCGGTGCCCAAGCCCGGCGAGGTCAGCCTCGCCCACCGCGGCGTCCTCTTCCTGGACGAGCTGCCCGAGTTCTCGCGCAAGGCGCTCGAGGTGCTCCGCCAGCCCCTCGAGGACGGTGTGGTCACGATCTCCCGCGCCCGGGCTGCCTTCACCTTCCCGGCGCGGTTTTTGCTGGTGGCGGCGATGAATCCCTGCCCCTGCGGCTTTTACGGCGACCCCGAGCGGAGCTGTACCTGCAGCCCCCACCAGATCCGCCGGTACCGGGGCAAGATCTCCGGGCCCCTGCTCGACCGCTTCGACCTGGTGGTCGAGGTGCCGCGCCTCACCGCCGAAGAGCTCACCCGCGCCCCCGATGGCGAGGCGAGCGAGCCCATCCGGGCCCGGGTTGCCGAGGCCCGCGCCCGGATGATGGCGCGCCAGGGCAAACCCAACGGCTTGCTCAGCCCGGGCGAGCTCAAATCGGTGCTCGACCTCACGCCCACAGCCCGGGCCCTGCTTTCCGCCGCCGCCAAAAAGCTCCTCCTCACCGGCCGCGCCTACGATCGCATCCTCCGCGTCGCCCGAACCATCGCCGACCTTTCGGCGAACGATTCGATCGAGGAAGCCCACATCGCCGAGGCCCTCACCTACCGCCAGACCGCCGCCTTCTACGCCCCTTAGAAACCTGCTAGAGTGAGGAGTTGCATGCGAGACGCCGCGGACGCCCTCGATTTCCCCCGCGTCCTGGCCGCCCTGGCCGAACGCACCCAGACCCCGATGGGCCGGGCGCGGGCGCTGGCCCTGGCCCCCGGGGACCGTGCCGCTGCCGAACGACTGCACGAGCGAATCGCCGAGGCCCGGTTTTTTCCCATCCGGCTCGGCGGGGCGAGCGACCTCTCCCCGTGGCTCACGACGCTGCGACAGGGCGAGCGGCTCGAGAGCGAGGCTCTGCTCGAGGCGGCCCGGACGCTCGCCCTGGCCATGGAGGTAAAGGCCGCCCTCCTCGAGACCGACCTCGAGGGGCTCAAGGAGGTCGCGCTCAAGATCGGCGACCACCGGCCCTTCACCGAGGCGGTGGCCCGGGCCCTCGACGAACACGGCGAGGTCAAGGACGACGCCAGCCCCCGCCTCAAGAAGATCCGGGCCCGGCTCGAACCCTTAAGGCGCCGCATCCAGGAGCGCATGCACGCCCTCCTCGACCGCTACGCCGAGGCTCTTCAGGATCGCTACATCACCGTGCGCCGCGACCGCTACGTGCTCCCGGTGCGCGCCGAGCGACAACACGAGGTGCCGGGGATCGTCCTCGACCAGTCGGGCTCCGGGGCCACCCTCTTCATCGAGCCCCTGACCGTGGTGCCCCTGAACAACGAGCTGGCAAAGCTCCGCCTGGAAGAAGAAGCCGAGGTCCGGCGGATCCTGGCCGAACTCTCCTCGCGCCTGGCCCAGGATCCGGGCGTCGAGGACACGCTCGAGGCCCTGGGCGAGCTCGACCTGGCCGAGGCCGGCCACCGCCTGGCCGAGGACTGGAACCTGGCCCGACCGAGCTTCGGGCCCAAAGGGCGCTACCGCCTCGAGGACGCCTTCCATCCCCTAATCCGCGATCCAGTCCCCAACGACATCGAGCTCGACGATAACCGGCGTATTCTGCTGGTCTCCGGCCCCAACATGGGGGGCAAAACCCTCCTGCTCAAAACCCTGGGGCTCGCGCAGCTCATGGCCCAGTCCGGCCTCTTCGTCCCGGCGAAAAAGGCGACGCTCCCCTTCGTGCGGGAAGTCTTGGTGGATATCGGCGACGAGCAAGACGTGCTCGCCAGCCTCTCCACCTTCGCCAGTCACCTCGAGCGCCTCAAGCGCATCGTCCTTGAGGCCGACGAAGAGGCGCTCTTCCTCATCGACGAGCTGGGCACCGGGACCGACCCCGACGAGGGCACGGCGCTGGCGGAGGCGCTGCTTGAGGTCCTCCTTCGGCGGGGCGCCCGGGGCATCGTTACCACCCACCTCACCCCGCTCAAGGTCTTCGCCGGCGAACACCAGGGCATCGAAAACGCCAGCATGGCCTTCGACGCCGAAACCCTGCGACCCACCTACCGCTTGAGCGTGGGCACGCCGGGCCGGAGTTACGCCTTTGCCATCGCCCGCCGGCTCGGGTTCCCAGAAGCGGTGCTCCGGCGGGCCGAAGCGCTCATGGGCGAAGGCCAAAGGACCCTCGAGGCCCTGCTCGAGCGGCTGGAGGCGGAAAGGGAGGCTCTCGAGGCCGCCCGGGCCGAGGCTGAATCGGCGCGCCGGCGGGCCGAAGCGCTCGAAGCCAAGCTGGCCAGCGAGCTGGCGGCGATCGAGACGGAACGGCAAAGGCGCCTCGAAGAAGCGCGCCAACAGGCAGACAGCCTGCTCCTGGCCGCCGAGCGTGAGATCAAGCGGCTCAAGACCCAGGCCAAATCCCCCCAGGCGAAAAAAGATGCCCTCAAACGCATCCTCGAGCTGCGCCAGCAGGTGCGCCCCCAGCCAATGCCCACCCCCTTCCCCGAACTCAAGCCGGGCACCCTGGTCGAGGTTCCGGAATACCGCGCCAAGGGCAAGCTGATCCGGATCTCCGGCGACGTCGCGGTGGTGCAGCTTGGCGCCCTCAAGGTCACCGTGCCCGCCGCGCACCTCAGGCCACGGGACGTAGGAGCACCAAAACCCAAGGAAGCGGTGGTGGTGAAATCGGGCTTCGAACCCGAACTCAACGTGCGCGGCCTCAGCGTGGAGGAGGCGCTCTTGGCGCTGGACGAATTCCTGACCGAAGCCCGGGCGCTCAAAGAATCCCCGGTCCGCATCCTCCACGGCAAGGGGACCGGCGCCCTGCGGACCGCCATCCGGCAGGCGCTCAAAAGGGACAAACGGGTGGAACGCTTCCACGACGCCATGCCCTATGAGGGCGGTCACGGCGTGACCGTGGTCCACCTCAAGCGTTGATGGCAAAGGCTCCGCAATTTAGAGTGGGAGGATAGCAATGGGACGCTGGCCCGACGAATTCGTGTGGAAAGACCCCCTCGCCGACCCCAAAACGTGGGACCGGCTGGGGGTGGTGATGTTTTTCAACCTCGAGTGCCCGGGCTGCATCGCCCGCGGCATTCCCTTCCTCAAACGCCTGCGGCGCGACTACGGCGACCGCTTCCACGCCCTTGCCATCCACACCGCCTACGGCCACAAGCACTACCCGCGGGATCAGGTCGTGCCCCAACTCGTGCACTTCGCCCGCGACTTCGCTCGGCTCGATTTCCCGGTCGCGCTCGACCTCGATGGGGCGATCGCCGAGTCCTGGGGCGTCGAGGGCACGCCGCACTGGCTGGTGTTCGCCCCCGGGGGCGAGCTCCTTCGCAGCATCTTCGGCTCACAGGACGGCGCCCGCACCCGGCTCGCCTACCTCTTCGAAGAGCGCCTCGGCCCGCCAGGAGGTTCGCCGTGAAACCGGCCGGGACCGACCCCCGCCCCTCGATCCTCGAGGCCGAGCCGGTCGACGGGCTCCCGGGCCACGGCTTTCGCAAGGCCCAGATCTCAAGCTGGCTCTACAAAAAGGGCGCGCGGGAATTCGAAGAGATGACCGACCTCCCCCGGCGCTTCCGGGATGAGCTCGCCCGAACCTGGCGTCTCGGCGAATTCTCGCTGGTTCAGGCCTTTCCCTCGTCCGACGGATCGGTCAAGTACCTCTTTACCCTCCTCGACGGGCAGCAGACCGAGGCCGTCTACCTCCCCTACCGCGACCGCAAAACGGTGTGCCTCTCGAGCCAGGTCGGCTGTCCCGTGGGCTGCACCTTTTGCGCCACCGGCGCCCTGGGCCTCGGCCGCAACCTCAGCCCCTGGGAGATCCTCGACCAGCTCCTGGCCATCGCCTACCACCAGGGAATCGGCCCCCGCGAGATCCGCAACGTGGTGCTCATGGGCATGGGCGAGCCGCTTTTGAACCTCGAGGCGGTGGCCAAAGCCGTGCGCCGGATGATCAACAAGAACGCGCTCGCCATGAGCCCTCGGCGAATCACGCTGTCGACGGTGGGCATCCCCAAAGGGATCCGCCGCCTGGCCGAACTGGGCCTTGGGGTGAAGCTCGCGCTCTCGCTCCACGCCCCGGACGACGAAACCCGAAAAAAGATCATCCCCACCGCCAAGGCCTACCCGGTGGAAGAGATCCTCGACGCCGTGGCCGACTACTTCCAGGCAACCCGCCGCCGGGTGACCCTGGAATATGTCATGCTCAAGGGCCAAAACGACCATACCTGGCAGGCGAAAAAGGTCGCCGAGCTGGTGCGGCGGCGCGGCATCGTGGCCCACGTCAACCTGATCCCTTTGAACCCCTGGGACGGCGCGCCGGTCTCGGGCACGCCCCGGGAAGGGATTCGCCGCTTTGCCGCGGTCCTCGAGGCCGAGGGCATCCCGGTCACCGTGCGCTGGAGCCGCGGGGTGGACGTGGGGGCGGCCTGCGGCCAGCTGGCGCTCAAAGAATCGCGCGCGGGCCTCGCCTTCCACCCCAAACGCTCACCTCTTTGAGCCCAAACGTCGGTCGTTTGCATTTTTTGGGCCCCGCCGTGGCAAAAGCCACGGCGGGGCCCTTAGACCAGGGGCCGGATCCGCGCCATCACCGCCTCGAGCGGCGCGCTAAAGACGCCGATGGCGTAATCGGCGACGCCGCCAACCCAAACCAGTTCGTCACCGTAAATGAAAAGGCCGTTGCCATAGAGCGTCAGCGGCCGGTCACCGTAGCACTCGTTCAGTCCCTGGGGCGCGAGCAGGTAATCCGAGACCCCGAGCAACGCCCCTTGGCCGTCAACCCGGGCCAGCCCGTGCCGGTAGGAAAGATCCTCCTTAAAAATGCCGTGATACCCCACGAGGAAGGTGCCGTCCCCCAGGGCCACGGCATTCGTCGACCAGCCCACCTTGTACTCGAAGGTCTCGGGGGCGAGCACCGGCTCCAGATCTCGGGCCTCGAGCGTCGCCCGGTCGAACCGCCCCCGCCAGCAGGTGTCGGGGATTCCGGGCAGGCTCGGTCGGAGCAAAAAGGCGTCGCCATCCAGGAAGGTCGCGTTCTTGACCGGAATGTGCGATGCCTCGTTCCGCCCCTCGATCCGGATCAAGCCCTTTCGGCGAAGGCGCAAATCTTTCCCGAGCTCCGCCAGCGCCAGGGCGGCGGTAAAGACGTCCTTGCTGTCCGTCTCCCAGGCCTCGCCGAGCTTGCCCACCGCGGTGTAAAGGAGGGCATAGCCATCCCCCATCCTGTGGGCCCGGGCGTCCTCGCAGCCGCGGACGGCATCGAAGCGCTCGGTGGGGTAGAGAACGATATCCACGGGAACGGGGCGGGAAAAGCGGCCCGAGAGCAGCGCCTGCACCGGAATCTCGAAATGGCCCACGGCCGAGGCGTAGCTGTAGTACTCGAAGATGAGGCGGGGGAAGACGTGCACCACGTCGCCCACTAGCACGGCGCCCGGGTTGAAAAAGGCGATGGGCCGCGGCCGGAGATAATTCTCGACCCGGACTTCATCGGGACCGAGGTAGGCCCGACGAGTAAAGATGTCGTCGGTCTGGGGACGTCGCACGCCTCTTGCCTGGCGCAAAAAACGCTGGGCCTTGGCCAGCAGGGGTTCACTGCCGCCGCTCGATGCCATGGCCCATTTTGGACCCCCGGCGATGAGGAGCGGATGAAGCGGGCGGCGCCGGGGATATACTCCTTAACATCATGGAAAGACAAGGCAAGCTGAGCCTGGAGACCCTCGCCGACTTGATTGCCGACGGCGAGATCGAAACGGTCATCGTCGCCTTTCCCGACCTCTACGGGCGGCTCATGGGAAAGCGCTTCGACGCCGAGTTCTTCCTCGAGGAGGCAGCACGGGCGGGCACCCACGCCTGCGACTACCTCTTCACCGTGGACATGGAGATGAACCCCGTACCCGGCTACACCTTCGCCAACTGGGAACGCGGCTACGGGGACGTGCACCTGGTACCCGACCTCAGCACCCTCCGCCTCGCCGCCTGGCACTGGGCGGAAAACTCGGCCATCGTCATTGCCGACGTGGTCGAGGACCAAAGCCACGAGCCCGTCGCCCTGGCGCCACGGAACATCCTCAAAGCGCAGCTTTCGGCGGCGAAAGCGAAGGGGTTTTCGGCGATGGCCGCCTCCGAGCTCGAGTACTACCTCTTTGAAACCCCCTACGCCAAGGCCGCCCAGCGCGGTTACCGGAATCTGGCCCCGAGCGGCTGGTACCTCGAGGACTACCACATCCTCCAGGGGGCCCGCAGCGAGCCCTTCACCGCCGCCGCCAGGCGCGACCTCAAGCGCTCGGGGATTCCGGTGGAAAACTCCAAGGGGGAGTGGGGCCTGGGCCAGCACGAGATCAATCTGCGCTACGCCGAGGCGCTGGAATCGGCCGACCGGCACGTGCTTTTTAAGGAGGCGCTCAAGGAGATCGCCGACCAGCAGGACCTG
This sequence comes from Vulcanithermus mediatlanticus, assembly GCF_055385885.1. Taxonomy (NCBI): domain Bacteria; kingdom Thermotogati; phylum Deinococcota; class Deinococci; order Thermales; family Thermaceae; genus Vulcanithermus; species Vulcanithermus mediatlanticus. The sequence goes on from NZ_AP042385.1 coordinate 809,196, forward strand.
GCGGTGACCTTCATGGCCAAGTTCATGAACGGGCGGGCGGGGTCGAGCTGCCACATCCACATGAGCCTGTGGCGCGAGGGGACGAACGCCTTCGTCGGCGACGAGCCCGTGGGCCGGGCGCGGGTCTCACCTATCTTTCGCCACTTCCTCGGCGGCCTGATTCGCTACGCCCCCGACTTCATGGTCTTTTACGCCCCAACGGTCAACAGCTATAAGCGCTACGAAGACGCATCCTGGGCCCCGACGCGGCTGGCCTGGAGCTACGACAACCGCACCGCGGGCTTTAGGGTGGTGGGCCGGGGGAACAGTCTCCGGATCGAAAACCGCATCCCCGGCGCCGACACCAACCCCTATCTGGCCTACGCCGCCATGCTGGCGAGCGGCCTTAAGGGCCTGGAGGAACAAATCGAACCCCCGCCCATCTTCGAAGGCGACGTCTACGCCGCCCGCGAGCTCCCCCGCGTTCCCCAAAGCCTCGAGGCGGCCACCCGAATCTTCGCCGAGAGCGAGGTGGCAAAGGAAATCCTCGGCGAGGACGTGCACGCCCACTACGTCCACTTCTTCCAGACCGAGTGGGAAGCCTTCCGCGAAGCCGTCACCGACTGGGAGCGGATGCGCTACTTCGAACGGATCTAAGTCCAAAGCCACGGGCGGGGCACTTCGCCGCAGTAGGCTAAGGCATGGCGGGTCAAAGGCTCAAGGACAAGGTGGCCCTGATCACCGGGGCCGCAAGTGGCATCGGCAAGGAATCGGCCCTCCTGTTTTCGTCGGAAGGCGCCCGGGTCGCGGTGGTGGACCTCAACGAGGCGGCCGGGCACGAGGTGGTCGAGACCATCCGGGCTCAGGGCGGCGAGGCCATCTTCGTACGGGCCGACGTCGCAAGCCCCGAGGATGCCGAGCGGATGGTGGCCGAGACCGAAGCCGCGTTCGGCAAGCTCGACGTGCTCTTCAACAACGCCGGGGTGATGCTTCCGGGCGACGGCGACGCGGTGGGAACGCCACTGGACGTTTTCGAGAAAACGCTGGCCATCAACGTCCGCGGCGTGTTCCTGGGGTGCAAGTACGGGATCCCCGCCCTCCGGCGTGCCGGCGGCGGGTCGGTGATCAACACCGCTTCCTTCGTCGCCACCCTGGGAGCGGCCACGCCCCAGATCGCCTACACCGCGAGCAAAGGCGCGGTGCTCTCCATGACCCGGGAACTGGCGGTGATCCACGCCCGCGAGAACATCCGCGTGAACGCCCTCTCGCCGGGCCCCTTGCGCACCGAGCTCTTGATGAAGTTCCTGGACACCGAAGAAAAGCGACAAAGGCGGCTGGTCCATATCCCCATGGGCCGCTTCGGCGAGGCCAGGGAGATGGCTCGGGCGGCGCTCTTTCTGGCCTCGGACGAGTCTTCCTATATGACCGGCGCCGAGCTCCGGGTGGACGGCGGCATCACCGCCGCCTACGTCACGCCCGAGTAAGGAGTGGGCGATGAAAAAGGTGCAAAAGACGATTTCGCCGGTGGACGGCTCGGTCTACCTCGAGCGCGAGCTCGCCCAAGACGAGGACGTCGAACGCGCCCTCGAACGGGCCCGCAGCGCCCAGAAAGCCTGGCGCCAGCTGCCGCTCGAAGAGCGAGTGGCGATCGTGGACCGGGCGGTGGCCTGGATCGTGGATCGCGCCGACGAGCTCGGCGAGGAGCTCAGCTGGCAGATGGGCCGGCCGGTTCAACACAGCCCCGCCGAGCTCAACCGAAGCTTTAAGGAACGGGCCGAGTACATGCTCGAGATCGCCGGGCAGGCTCTCGCCGACCTCAGGCCCAAACCCAAAGCCGGCTTTGTGCGCTACATACGGCGGGAGCCCCTGGGCACGGTGCTGGTGATCGCCCCCTGGAACTACCCCTGGCTCACCTCGGTCAACACCGTCGTGCCGGCGCTGGTGGCCGGGAACGCGGTCATCCTCAAGATGTCATCGCAAACCCCGCTGGTCGCCGAGCGCTACCTCGAGGCCTTCCAGGCCGCGGGGCTCCCTCCGGGGGTGTTCCAGTATCTCCATGCCGACCACGAGACGGTCGCCAAAATGATCCAGGACCCGCGGATCGACTCCGTGGCCTTCACCGGCTCGGTCCCCGGTGGCCACGCCGTGGTCAGGGCCGCATCGAGTCGCTTCGTGGGCACGGGCCTTGAGCTCGGGGGCAAGGACCCCGCCTACGTGATGGAGGACGCCGACCTCGAGTTCACGGCCCGGGAAACGGCCGACGGCGCCTTTTTCAACGCCGGCCAGTCGTGCGCCGCCATCGAACGCATCTATGTCCACCAGGCGGTCTACGACGAGTTCGTGGACCGCTTCGTCGAGGTCGTCCAAAGCTACCGGCTGGGGAACCCCCTCGATCCGGAAACCACGCTCGGCCCCCTGGTCCGCACCAGGGCCGCCGAGTGGGTGCGGGAGCAGATCGAAGACGCGATCACCAAGGGCGCCGAAGCCCTGATCGACCCCAAACGCTTCCCCGCCGACCGGCCCGGCACCCCCTACCTGGCGCCCCAGGTGCTCGTGAACGTCGACCACGGCATGCGGGTGATGGTTGAAGAGAGCTTCGGGCCGGTGGTCGGCATCATGAAGGTCGCGAACGATGAGGAAGCCCTGCGCCTGATGAACGACAGCCGCTATGGCCTGACCGCTTCGCTCTGGACGCGCGACCTCGAGCGCGCGGCCCGCCTCGGGGAAAGGGTCGAAACCGGAACCGTGTTCGCCAACCGGGCCGACTACCTCGATCCCGGGCTGGCCTGGACCGGGGTCAAGGACACCGGCCGGGGCGTGACCCTCTCCGAGCTCGGCTACCACCAGCTCACCCGGCCGAAGTCGTTCCACCTCCGCCAGCTGGGCTGATCGGGCCATACGGAAGCCCGAGGCGAGCCACGGAGGGCCCGCGGAAGACCCCAGGGCGCTCACCGCATCCTGGCGGCGGCCATGGCGAGCCAGCGGGGGTAGGCCTTCGCGTCAAAGGGGTTTGGCAGCTGGAAGGGCCCGACGAAGACGGTGGGGGTGCCCCGGAGGCCGAGCCGTTCCGCCTCGGTGCGCATCATCGTCACCACGTCGAGGTATTTTTCCGACGCCATACAGTCAGCGAAGCGCCCTCTATCGAGACCGAGGTCTTTGGCGATCCGGAAATAATTGGCGCCCTTTTTGGCGGCCAGATCGGCAAAGAGCCGGTCGTGGAAGGGCCAGAACTTTCCCTGCTCGGCGGCGCACTCGCTGGCGCGGGCGGCTTCAGCCGCGTCCGGGTGAATTCCGACCAGGGGAAAGTGGCGGTACTCAAAACGCGCCTGGCCCGTATTCACGAGTTGCCGGATGACCTTCGGCAACACCTCGAGCGCCAGTCGCTGGCAGTAGGGGCAGTAGAAATCGGCGTACTCGCGGATGAGGGGACCCTGCTTACCCAGAACGTGCCGCGGCGTCCCAAAGGCCTTTTCCGGGACCTCGAGGGGAGCGACTTCGATCCTGACCAGATCTTGTCGGACCTCAAGCGTCAGCACGAAGGCTTCGCCGAGCTTCACCCCCACCGGGCGACCCTCGGCGGCGACGGCCTCGGCGTTGGCCTGGAACCACTGGGCATAGGCACCCGCGATTTCCGGGATGCCCACCGCCGCGGCGATGACCCTGCCCTGGGCCTCGATATCGTCCCGGGGGCCGGTGTAGCGCACCCGGTAGAGATACCCCGCGAGGGTCTCCACCTCCAGGCGGCCTTTGGCGAAGGCAACGGGCTCGGCGGCAGGGGCGAGACCCAGCGCGGAGAAGAAGGGGCCGGGCCCGTTGCCGATCTCAGCCAGGGCCAGGCCCATAAAGGCGAAGAGAACGACGATGGTTCGCACGCTTTTCACTATAGGGCCTTCGGGGCCGCTACCCCTTGTTATAGAAGTCGCTCTTGGTGTAATACTCCGACATCACCAGCTTCAAAAAGGCCACCGCCGGCACCGCGAGGAGCGCCCCCCAAAGCCCGAAGAGCACCCCGCCGGTGAGGATGGAAAGGATCACCGTGACCGGGTGAAGCTGGGTGGCGCGACCCAGGATGAGGGGCGAGAAAACCTGGGCCTCGAGCTGGTTGGCGAGAACGAACACCGCCACCGTGCCCAGCACAAACGGCCAGCCCTTGGCCGCGGCGAGCAAGACCGCGGGCACGATCGAGATCACCACCCCCAGGTAGGGGACCAGGTTGAACACCCCGGCGATGAAACCGAGCGAGGCGGCCAGGGGAACCCCCAAAACCCAAAGGCCCACGCCGACCACCGTGCCCACGAGCGCGGCGACCACCAGCTGACCGCGCACGAAGCCGCCGACCGCCCGGTCCACGTTCCGCGCCAGGTCCTTCACGAAGGGCTGGTAAGGCCTGGGGAAGGCTTCGATCAGCGTCCGGCCCACCTTGGGAAAATCGAGCATCAAGTAGGCAGCGACCAAGAAGACCAAAACCAGCTGGAAGATGCCGCCGACGATCGCCGCCAAGCCCTGGACCAAGCCCTTGCCCCCCGCGACCAAGGCCTCGATCCAGCCAAGCAAGGTGCCGGTGATGTTTTGCAAAAGGGCGCCGAGCCCCTGGGAGGCCTTGGTCACCGCCTCGCTCAGGGGGGCCTCGAGGCCATAAGGCTTCAGCCAGCGCTCAAGCCACCCCGGCGCCCCCTTGGCCCAGCCCAAAACCCGCTCCGCCAGGGAAGGGATGTCCTGGACGAAGCTCGAGAGCTGGAGGAAGACCTGGTAGACCAACACCGAGGCCAGGCCGAGAAACAGAAAACCCAAAATGTAGACCACGAGGACGCCAAGGCCTCGAGGAAGCCGCCGCCGCTCGAGGGCGACGATCAGGGGGTTGGCCAGGTAGGCGAGCGCATAGGCGGCGGCGAACACCACCAGAACCTGACCGGCCCGGATCAAAAACGCATACAGGACGTAAAGGCCGAGCAAAAAGGTCGCGACCCGAACGTAAGGGTTCCGCCACACCGCGATAAAAGCATCTCGCATCTTAGCTGCATCTTAAGTGAAGGGCGTAGCTCAAGGGGTTTTGGGGGGCGCGGGCGCCAGGTAGGCGAAAAACGCCCGCGCCGCCTGGCGGAGCTGCTTGGGATCCATCCCCTGACCGAAGTAGTGCCCCTCGCCGACCTCGCCCTCCCAAAGCTCAAAGAGCAGCCGGGGCGCCGCCCGGCTCCCCCTGGCGGCGTAACTCGTGCCGCTGTTGCCCACGTTGCCGATCCACTCGCCCCGGCGGACCGCCGCCCCCGTGCGGATCTGGGGCGCGATGCGCGAGAGGTGGGCATACACCGACACCCGACCGTCGGGGTGGCGGATCCACACCTCGCGACCTCGCAAAAGATCCATCTGTTCGGCGTCCGCCCCCTCTTTCACCGCGTCGATGAGCGCCGAAAAGGCCGCTTCATCCAGATCCCGGTAATCGAGGTCGGCCTTGATCACCTCCCCATCGGCCGCGGCCACGACCCCAAGCCCGTAGACCACGGGCAGGCACGGGTCCTCATCGGTGAAGACAAAGCCGTAGGACACGCCGCTGCGGTAGGGTCGTGGCGCGCCGGGAAGGTAGGCCGGGTTTTGCGGCAAGCAGGCCCCCGGCAGGGGGAGCTGGTAGCGGAGCGTTTCCTCAGCCCTGGCGGGCTGTGACGGCGGCTCCGGCGCGGTCGAGACCACCGCCTGCCCAACGGAACGCGAGGCCAGCGCCCGCTCGCTCCTTTGCCAGGCGACGGTCACCACCAGGGCATAAAGGGCGATCAAGAAGAGGAGATACCACCCGGGTTTCAGCCCCATAGGCTCATTCTGACACGCCGTGTAAGAATGAAGGGATGAGCGAGCCCGTTTGCGGCATCTTCGCCACCCACCCCGAGCGCATCGAACAGGCCAAGGCGCAGATCCCGCCCGACGGCGAAACCCAGGCCGCGTCGACGCTGCTCAAGGCGCTGGCGGACCCGACGCGGATGCGGCTGCTTTTGGCCATGCGCGCCGGGGAGCTCTGCGTGTGCGACCTGGCTACGCTGCTTCAGATGAGCGAGTCGGCGGTGAGCCACCAGCTCCGCGTGCTGCGTAACGCCAAGTTGGTCGCCTGGCGGCGCGAAGGCCGCCAGGTCTACTACCGACTGGCCGACGAACACGTCGAGGCCATCCTCAACATGGCCCTGGAACACGCGCGGGAGTAGGCGAGCCGGCGATCCAGCCATCGTGGGGACCCCGGCCCAATACTTGAACATCCTCTCAATTGTTCATATAATCAAGCCGAGATGGCGACCCCTTCCCAGACCCTCGAGTTTGAAGTCGAAGGACTCGACTGCGCCGACTGCGCGAGAAAGGTCGAAAACGCGGTGAAGCGGCTCCCCGGCGCCCTCGATGTCAAGGTCTCCTTCACCAGCGGCACGCTCTCGGTCCGGCTTTCGGCCGAGACCCCGCCCGAGGCCCTCCACCGGGCGGTCGAACCGCTCGGCTATAAGCTCCGGGAAAAACGCGACCACGACCACCACCATCACCACGATCACGGCGCCGAGAGCGAAGGCGCCTGGTACCAAAGCCAAAAGGGAAAGAACTTCATCCTCGGGCTCGCCTTCCTGGCGGTGGCCGGGGGCATGGATCTCCTGGGCGTTTCCGCCGCGACCTGGCTCTATCGCGTCGGGTCGCTGATCGCCGTCTGGCCGCTCGCCCGGAAAGCCTTCGCCGTGGCCAGAAGCGGCGGTTTTCTCGACATCAACGCTCTGGTGACCATCGCCACCGTCGGCGCGATCTTCATCGGCGCCGAGGCCGAGGCAATGGTGGTGGTGGTCCTCTTTTTGCTGGGCGAGGTCCTCGAGGGCGAAAGCGCCCGCCGCTCCCGGCGCGCGCTCAAGGCCCTGGCCGACCTCGTGCCCCCCACCGCCCGCAGGCTCCGTGACGGCGCGGTTGAGGTGGTGCCGGTCGACGCCGTCGCCCCCGGCGACCTGGTGCAGATTCCCGCCGGAGAGCGGATTCCCCTCGACGGTGAGGTGATCGAGGGGCGGGGCGCGGTGGATGAGGCCATGCTCACCGGCGAGTCCGACCCGCTGGCCAAGGCCCCGGGCGACCCGGTCTTCGCCGGCACCGTCCTCGTCGAGGGCCAGGTCACGGTCCGGGTCACCGCCCCCGCTTCTGAGAGCGCGGTGGCCCGGATCTCCAAGCTGGTCGAGGAAGCCAGCGCCAGCAAGAGCCCGACGGTACGCGCCATCGACCGCTTTGCCCGCTACTACACCCCGGGCGTGGTGGCGGTGGCGGCGATCGTCGCCTTCGGCCCGCCGCTCGTCGCCGGCGCCCCCCTCCTGCCGTGGATCTACAAAGGCCTCGCCCTGTTGCTCATCGGCTGCCCCTGCGCGCTGGTCCTCTCCGCCCCGGCGGCGATCGCCTCCGGCATCGCCCGGGCCGGAAAGATGGGGGTGCTGGTGAAAGAGGGGGCAGCCATCGAGACCGCAAGCCGCCTCCGCACCCTGGCCTTCGACAAAACCGGCACCCTGACCGAGGGCAAGCCCCGGCTGGTCCGGGTTGAGGGCCGCTCCGAAGCCGAGATCCTGCCGCTGGTGGCGGCACTGGAACGCCACAGCGCCCACCCCCTGGCCGACGCCGTGTTGCAGCGCGTCGAGGAACTGGGGCTCAGCGTGCCGGAGGCCGCGGAGACCAACGCCGTCCCGGGCGCTTACCTCGAGGGCCAGGTTGGGGAACACCACGTCTGGGTGGGCAGTCCCAAGGCCGCAGGCCTTCAGCCCAAGCGCCAGGGCTACTCGACCGCGGTGGTCAAGATCGACGGCGAGATCGCTGCCTGGCTCTACTTCGAGGACGCGCTCCGGGAAGATGCCGCCGTCGCGATCGAGCGCATCCGGCGCCTGGGGATTTCTCCCATCATCCTCTCCGGCGACAACCAGGCCGCGGTTCGACGGGTCGCCGACGCCCTCGGCCTCCCCTACCGGGCCGAGCTGTCTCCAGCGGAAAAACTGGACTTTCTCAACCACAAAGCCGAGCGTCCGGTGGGTATGGTCGGCGACGGCGTGAACGACGCCCCCGCCCTCGCCACCGCCGACCTCGGCGTGGCCATGGGTAAGGGCACCCAGGTGGCGCTCGAGACCGCGAACGTCGCCCTGGTGGAAGGGGAGATGGTGCGTTTTGCCCACTTCCTCGAGCTCTCGCGGGCCACGATGAAGAACCTCTACGCCAACGTGGTCATCGCCCTGGGGCTCAAGGCCGTCTTCCTGATCACCACCATCGCCGGGATCACCGGGCTTTGGATGGCGGTCCTCGCCGACACCGGGGCCACGCTGCTGGTCACCGCCAACGCGCTCACGCTTTTGGGCTGGAAACACCGATAGGCGAAGGGCCGGGGCTTTCGGTGCGACAATGAGGCCATGAAAGCCCTGGCCCTCATCGCCCACGACAAGAAGAAGGCCGACATGGTGGCCTTCGCCAAGGACCACAAGGCGCTCCTCGCCCGCTACCCCCTGATCGCCACCGGCCACACCGGGAAGCTTTTGCGCGAAAAAGCAGGTCTTCGGGTCGAGACCCTGCTCTCCGGCCCCCTGGGCGGCGACCAGCAGATCGGCGCCCGGATCGCCGAGGATCGGGTGCTCGCGGTCATCTTCCTCCGGGATCCCCTCACCGCCCAGCCTCACGAACCCGACGTCTCGGCCCTGATGCGGATCTGCGACGTCCACGAGGTCCCGCTCGCGACCAACCTTGCCGCCGCCGAGGCCATCGTGGCCTGGCTGGCCGAGGGCGCACCTGCCGTGGGGGGCGAAGTAAAGTAGTCCCATGGACTACGAACTGGCAGGCTACATCGACCACACCCTCCTCAAACCCACTGCCACCCGGGAAGACATCGAGCGCCTGGTGAATGAGGCCCTCGAGCACCACTTCTACGCCGTGTGCGTCAACCCGGCCCAGGTCCCCCTAGCCAAGCGGGCGATCGGCGAGGCGCCCCTGCGCCTGGCGGCGGTGGTGGGGTTCCCCCTCGGCGCCAGCGCCCCGGAGATCAAGGCTGCCGAAGCCGCGCTGGCGGTGGCCCAGGGTGCCGACGAAATCGATATGGTCATGGCCCTGGGACCGGCCAAGGCCGGCGACTGGGAAACCGTTTTGACCGACATCCAGGCGGTGCGCAACGCCGTTCCCGGCACCGTGCTCAAGGTGATTTTGGAGACCGGGTTCCTCGACGAGGCCGAGATCAAAAAGGCCGCCGAAACCGCGATCGCAGCCGGAGCCGACTTCTTGAAGACCTCGACCGGATTCGGTCCTCGAGGAGCCAGCCTCGAGGACGTCCACCTGCTCAAGGCGGTCGCCGGGGGAAGGGCCAAGGTCAAGGCCTCGGGTGGGATCCGCACCCGGGAAGACGCCTGGCGCATGATCGAAGCAGGCGCCGACCGCATCGGCACGTCTTCCGGCGTCAAGCTGGTCACCGAGGGATGAAACCAAAGCTTCTCCTGGCCTCAAAAAGTCCACGGCGGCGCGAGCTCCTGGCCCGCCTGGGGATCCCCTTTGAAACCGTCGAACCCGACTTTGAAGAGCCTGCGCCGAGCGGATCGCCAAAAACCCTGGTGCTCGAGCTCGCCGAGGCCAAGGCCCGATCGGCCTGGCGGGCCGGCGACTACGTCCTGGGGGCGGACACGGTGGTGGTCCTCGGAAACGCCATCCTGGGCAAGCCCAAAAGCGCCGAGGAAAACCGCGACTTCCTCCGCGCCCTTTCCGGGAACACCCACACCGTCTACACCGCGGCGGTGCTGATCGACCCCGACGGAGGGGTCCACCGCCACCTAGCCACGCCCTCGGTCACCTTCCGGGCGCTGAGCGACGCCGAGATCGACTGGTACGTGGCGAGCGGCGAGGGTCTCGACAAGGCCGGAGGCTACGGCATCCAGGCGCGGGGCATGGTGCTGGTCGAGGCGGTTCACGGCGACTTCTACGCCGTGGTCGGACTCCCCGTGGCCGGGGTGTGGCGCCTGCTGCTGCAGGCGGGGTTTCCCGTTATGGCCCCGCCCCGGTCTCCTGAGGACGGGAGGCGCTAAACATGGTTCGGGCGGTGTGGCTGGGGCTCACCCTCCTGGGCATGGTGCTGGCGGTGCTCACCGCGCGCACCGCCCCCACCGTGGCCGCCGAGCTCAGCGCCCGCAGCGCCCCGCTCTTTTACGTCGGTGACCGTATCGGGAAAAACCTCAAAGCCGCCGCCTACGCACTCGCCGACCGGCGCCGCTGGCGGCAAGAGGCGCTGGCCCTCGAACGGCAAGTGGCCGAGCTCAAGCAGGAAAACCTGCGCCTCTCGCTGGAAAACCAGCGTCTCAGGCGGACCCTCAAAGTCCGCGAGTCCCAGGCCCCGGGGGTGGTGGCCATCGCGCCCATCATCGCCGAAGATCCCTCGGGGCTCTTCCGTAGGCTCACCCTGGGCCTCGGCGAGGCCGACGGGCTGCGGGTGGGCATGCCGGTGACCAGCCCCGGTGGCCTGGTGGGCGTGATCATCGAAACCACCCCCAAACGCGCGGTGGTGCGGACGGTGGTCGACCCCGAGTCCGCCATCGGCGTGCGCCCCGCCGACGGCCCCGGCCGGGGGATCGCCCGGGGACGCCCCCCGGCCTCGCTCCGGGTCCGTTTCCCCGCCGAGGTCGAGGTCAAGCCCGGCGACCTCCTGATCACCGGCGCCATCGGCGGCCTCTTCCCCGAAGGCATTCCGGTGGCCCGGGTCACCCGGGTAATTCCCCCGGGACCCGGGGCGCTGACCTACGACGTTGAGGCCCGGCCGGTGGTTCGTTTTTCAATGCTCGAAGAGGTCATCGTCCTGAGGAGGCTTTGATGCGCTGGGGGCTGCTCTTTATCCTGACCGCGCTGTTGGCCTCGATCCTCGCCGGCTTGCTGCCCGAATCCTGGGCGCCGCCGGATCTTTGGTTCCTCTTCGTCGCCGCCGCTGTGCCCCGGCTCGCCCCGGCCTGGAGCCTGGTGCTGGCCTTTTTCATCGGGCTTTTTTCCGACCTCACCTCGGCCGGGTACCTCGGCCTCCACGCCGTGGGGCTCACCTTCGCCGCCTACGCCCAGCTGGTACTCGCCTCGATGCTGCACTGGGACGAGTGGCTCGGCCGGGGCGCGGTGGTGGTGGGCGCATACCTGGCCAAGTGGGCCGGCCACCTCCTGGTGGTGTACTGGCTCGGGCTCTTCCTGGTCGGGCCCTTAAACTTCAGCGGCGTGTTTTTGAGCGAGGCGGTGCTCACCCTGGCCCTGGCGCCGCTGTACCTGGCCTTTGCCGATCGCTTCTTGCCCGGGGAGGATCATGCCGGGTAGGCTCAAGACCCTCCTGGCCCTCGTCTACCTCGCCTTCGCCATCTTCACCCTCAGGCTTTTGCAGCTGCAGGTCCTCGACTACCAGCGCTACGTCACCCAGAGCCGGGGCAACTACCTCAAGACCGAGTCCATCCCCGCGCCCCGGGGCCGCATCTACGACCGGAACGGGGTGCTGATCGCCACCAACCGGGTCGCCTACGACCTGGTCTACAGCGGCGGCCCGGTTCAGTTCGCCGGGCGCATCCAGGACCTCCTCGGTCTGGCGGGCTTCCCCGAAGTCAAGGGCAAACCGGTGGTGGTGGCCGCCAACATCCCCTCCAAACTCGTGCCCACGCTGGCCGAGCTCACCGCCGGCCAGGCCAATCTCGAACTCCGGGCCCGGGTCGAACGCGAATACCCAAACCCCATCTCGGGACCGGTGCTGGGGTATGTCCAGGAGGCGGGGCCCTCCGACCTCAAGCGCGGCTACGAAGTCGGCGACCTGGTGGGGCGGGCGGGCCTCGAGGCCGCCCTCGAGCCGTTGCTGCGGGGCAAACGCGGGGCCAAGCTGGTGGAAAGGGACGCCCGCGGCGCCACCCTCCGGGAGATTATCCTCAAGGCCCCCGCGCCGGGCCAGGACATCACGCTCACCATCGATCTCCGCTTGCAACGCGTGGCCGAACGGGCGCTGCAAAGCGCCCTCCGCGACCTCAACGCCGGCCGGGAAAAGCTGGGGCTGCCACCCGAAACCACGGTCCGGGGAGCGGTCATCGCCATCAACCCCGAAAACGGCGAGGTGCTGGCTATGGCCAGCGCCCCGGATTATGACCCCAACGTCTTCGTCCGCCTGCCGGTCCCCAGCGACGTCATCCGTAGCCTGATCCAAAACCCTGAAAAGCCACTCCTCGACCGCGCGGTCCAGACCTACCCTCCCGGTTCCACCTTTAAATCGGTGACCGCGAGCGCTCTTTTGGAGTCGGGTCTGGTCCGCCCCGACACCGTTTACCGCTGCCTTCCCTCCATCGTTTTTGGCGGCCAGATTCGCCGCAACTGGTCGTCGCGCGACATGGGCCCCATGACGGTGGACAAAGCCCTCGCCTATTCGTGCAACACCTGGTTCTACCAGGCGGTGATCGAGGCCGGCCCCCTCAAAGCCCTGGACGCCATCGCGGCGCGGGCAGAGCGGCTCGGCCTCGGTCAACCCACCGGGCTCGAACTCAGCGAACGGACCGGGCTCGTGCCCACCCGGGAATGGAAACAAAAGACCTACGGCGAACCCTGGTATCCGGGCGAGACCCTCTCCGTCGCCATCGGCCAGGGGCCGCTGCTCGTAAGCCCGGTCCAGATGGCGCGGGCCTACGCCGCGATCATGACCGGGAAGCTCCCGCGCCTGCACCTGGTGGAGGGACGGGACCAACCGGCCACACCGATCCCCGGGGACTTTTGGCGCCTGATTCGCCAGGGCCTCCGGGAAACCGTCACCGAGGGAACGGCATCCTTTCGCCTGAAGGACTTCCCCGTGCCCACCGCGGGCAAAACGGGGACCGCGGAAACCCCGGGCAAGCGGGCCGGCTATGAGCACGCCTGGTACGTGGGGTTTGGGCCCTACCCCGAAGATCCCCGCTACGAGCCTTTGGTGGTGGTCGCCTTTATCGAAAACGGCGGCGAGGGCAGCCGGGTGGCCCTGCCGGTGGTCAAGAAGATCATGGCCGCCTACTGGGGTGTGGGTGGTATAACGGAGGCCGATGCGCGTTCGAGCGACACCCAAAGGTCTGGCCGTTCGGCTGGACGGCGATGAAACCCGGGAAGAGGTCGCCGAAACCTTCAACGCCCTTCCCGAACTACCGATCGAGATTGAGATCAACGGCCGGGTGTCGGGCGACACCGTGGCCGCCCTCATCCAGGCCGCCTCCCCCCGACCGGTCAGCTTCCGCCCCCCGCGCGGCGAGCGCTGGGTGCCGACCACCGAGGTGGTCGTTCAGACGCTCCGCGCCGGACGACGGGTGGAGGTCACGGGGACGCTGGTGGTCCTCGGCGACGTCAACCCGGGGGCCGAGGTCATCGCCGGCGGCGACGTCATCGTGGTCGGCAAGCTCCGGGGGCTGGCCCACGCTGGGGCCGGCGGCAACACCGAGGCCATGGTCTGGGCGCTGGCCCTCGAGGCCAAGCAACTCCGCATCGCCGATCTCGTCGCCCGGGCGCCGGAAGAGGGCTTCGGCGGCGGCGGCCCCGAACGCGCCCTGATTCGGGATGGCCGGATCGTCATCGAGCCCTGGAAGCCCGGCGGTTTTCCCAAAAAATCGCGCTGATCCCAAAGAAAAAGAGGTGGGCTTTCAAAGCAGCCCGCGAGCCGCGCCGTTTTACCGAAGGCGCGACCGAGCGCAACAGCCCCCTGGGCCTACTTCTTCTTGCGGGGGCGGTATTTTCCGTAGGTGCCGCGCCAAATTTTCCCGCGACGGGTACGGCGATCTCCCTTACCCATGACGCCTCCTACGCGCTGAGCCCGCCGAGGAGCTTGTGAATGCGCTTCATGAGCCGCGACTTCTTGCGGGCCGCGGTGCGCCAGTGCAGCGTCGAGCCCTTGGCCGCTTTATCGATGAGGCTCTCGGCCACGCGCAGATACTCTAGCGCTTGCGCCTTCTCACCAGCTTCGGCGGAGAGAATGGCCTTCTTGGTGAACGTCTTGATCGCCGACTTCTTCGAACGGTTCCTGGCCCGCCGTTTCAGCGACTGGCGGTGGCGTTTCATCGCCGATGGGGTGCGTGCGCTCTTCGCCATGTTCCTCCTCTAAGTGCCCCTTAGGGCAAACCAGCCCTTATCCTAACCGCCGAGGCGGTCTTTTGGCAACTTTTGTCATCGGCCCCTGCGTCTGAGACCTTCCGGGGTCGACCTTCCTGACACCGCCTCACGGAGCCCAGACCGGTTCGCGCGATCGCCCTCCGACCACGCCCTTCGCGGCACGATGGGGAAAAGGCCAGACAACCACCAAAAAACGCCTGAATGCCGTCACGCCACGCGGATCCACGGCCGAATCAAGGTCCCGTGGCGCAGATACCCTGGGGCCCTCACTTAACCGCCGTTCTCCGCCTCTATGACTTGGAGGAACGCTTCCACCACTCGAGGATCGAACTGCTTGCCCGCCTGCATTCTGATGTACTCAATGGCCTTATGCCTTGGCCAGGCCTTCCGGTAGGGTCGGTCCGAGGTGAGCGCGTCGTAGACGTCGGCCACCGCGAAAATACGCGCTGCCCTTGGAATTGCCTCCCCCTTCAGACCCCGGGGGTAGCCCGAGCCATCCCAGCGCTCGTGGTGCGCGTAGGGAATGTCGAGCGCTCTCCTCAGGAACGGAATCCCCGAGAGCCACTCGTAGGCGTACACGGGGTGCTTTTTCATAATCGCCCACTCCTCTTCGCTGAGGGGGCCGGGCTTGAGGAGGATCCTGTCGGGTATACCGAGTTTGCCAATGTCGTGGAGCATGGCACCGCGCCGGATGTGGACCAGATCCTCCTCCGGCACCCCCAGCCGCCGGGCCAGCTTGAGCGTGAGCTCGGTGACCCGCTTGGTATGACCCGCCGTCTCCTGGTCCCGGAGCTCGACCGCCTTGCCCCAGCCTTCGAGGGTGAGGTCGTAGGCCACCTCGAGCTCGAGCTTGGCCCGCCTGAGATCCTGAAACAGCCGGCCGTTCTCGATGGCGATGGTCCCCTGGGTGGCCAGGACGTCCAAAAACTCCTCCTCTTCGGCCGTGAATTTAAGGGCACGGCCCCGGGTAAACATGGCCAGCGCCCCGAGGAGCTCGCCCTTGGCCCAAAGCGGCAGCGCCCGTTCAGCGGTAAACCCCCAGCGAAGGGTTCTTTCGCCGGCGAAGCCGGGGTCGCTGGCCAGGTCGTCAACCTGGATGGCCCGTTTTTCCAGGGCCGCCCGGCCGACGTGCCCCACCCCGAGCGGCACCTGAAGCCGCCTGAGCTCGCTCACCGGCTCCGGGAAGCCCTTCGCCGCGACGACCTCGAGGCTGCGCTCCTCCGCCCGGTACAGAAAAATCGCCGCCGCGTCGATGGGGAGGTCGAACAGCCGATCCAGGAAGACCTGGAGGGCGAGATCGAGGTCGAGGCTGGCGCTGATCGCGAGGTCTATGGCCCTGAGCGCCTGGAGCTGGGCGATGCGTCGCTCGAGTTGCTCGCGCAGCGTGGCCCGCCTCAGAGCGTTGGCGATGACCTCGGAGAGCAGCTGGGCGCGCGATTGAACCCTCGGGGTCGGGGTCTTCTCCCTTGGCCAGGCCAGGTGCAACACGCCCATCGCCTCGCGCCCGGCAACCAGGGGCAACGAAAGGCCCGACCAGCCCTCGGGCACCAGAGACCGAACCTCGGGGCGCACCAGCGGGTCCTCGCGGATCTCTGGCATGAACCGGGGCGCCTTATGCCTGAGGACCCAGCTGCTCACCCCGGTGTCGGTCTCGCTGACCGGGGGAAGATCGTCGATCCAGCCGCGGGCGGCCATCGCCTCGAGGCGGTAGGTGCCGGGCCGGTAAACGAGCAACGCGCCGGCCCGGGCCCCCAGCAAATCCATCACCTTGTCCAGCGCCGCGGCCATCATCTCCGCCGAGCCCTCGTAACGTCGCATGACGCCGGAGAGCTGGACGATGGCCTCGAGATCGAGCTGCCGTTCGCGGGTCTCGGTCACGTCGAGCCCAACGCCGAGCGCCGCCGGCTTTCCCCCGAGCTCAAGCCCGGCGCCGGAGTAGTCCAACCAGCGCACCTCCCCCGCCTTGGTGAGGATGCGGAAGGTGTAGCGCTCGGAAACGGCTTTTCCCTGCATCCGGGCCAGGCCGCGCCGCCTCACCATCTCGCGGTCTTCGGGGTGCACGAACGCCCAGATCGAGCGCGCCGCCAGCTCCTCGCGGCTGTAGCCGGTGATCCTGGTGGCCATGTCGTTGGCGTAGACCAGGCGGGCGGTGCCATCTTCCCCCACCTGCCACATGAGGATGAGGGCGGGGGCGGTCTCGGCCAGGGTGCGGAAGCGGATCTCGGACTCGCGCAGGGCCCGTTCCCTCTGGATCCGTTCGGTTACGTCCTGCTTGATCACCACGAAGTGACGGACCTCGCCGCCCTCGAGCGTCGGGGTAATGGTCATCTCCTCGGTGTAGAGGCGGCCGTCCTTCCGTCGGTTGACCAGGGTGCCCCGCCACACCCGACCCGAGAGAATGGTGTCCCACATCTCCCGGTAGAAGCGGGCATCCTGGACGCCGGACTTGAGCAAGCGGAAGTCGCGGCCGAGAAGCTCTTCCCGGCTATAACCGGTAAGCTCGCTCAGGGCCGGGTTGACCCACTCGATCACCCCGTTCCGGTCGGTGATGGCGATGGCGTTGGCAGCGGCCTCGAGGGCCCGCTCAAGCACCCTCACCGTGCGCTCGGTCCTCACCGTCGCCGTCACATCGACGGTGACCCCGGTGAGGAGCCCCTGTGCGCCCTCGGACTTGAAGACGATGTAGTCCCTCAACCAGAGCCAGTTCCCCGATGCGCCGTGCCGGTAGCGGTACAGGACCGACTGAACTTCCCCTTCCCTGGCCCTCGCCCGGCGGATCGCCGCCTTCACCGCCTCGACGTCGTCGGGGTGAACCTGGGCAAAGAAGAAGCCCGGATCGGAGAGAAAACGCTCCGGGGCGTGGCCAAGGATCGCCTCGACCTGGGGCGACACGAAGCTCATGGGGGCGCTGACCACGTCGTGGCCCTCCGCGACCTCGGCCTGGTAGACCACCCCGGGCAGCGCTTCCACCACCCCTTTGAGCCTGACGCGCTCCCGCTCCAGCGCCTCGCCGAGCTCCGCCTCCTCGGTTACGTCGCGGACGTTGAGCACGATGCCGGCGACGGCGGGATGATCGAGCAGGTTCCGGCCCCAGACGCGAACCCGCCGGACCCGGCCCTGGCGATCGAGGATCCGGATGCGGTAGATCCGGGTTTTCCTGGGGTGGCGCACCAGGTCCTCGAGGGCCTGGCGGGCGTAGGGAAGGTCCTCGGGGTGGATGTAGGCCTCGATATTGACCCGCTCCTGCTTATACCCTTCCGGGTCGTATCCGAGCACCTGGCCCACGTTCGGGCTGGCGTAGCGCATGGTGCCATCGGGACCAACGACGTAGATCAGGTCGGAGGCATTTTCGACCAACGCCCGGAACCACTCTTCCTGGCGCAAGAGCTCGGAAAGTTCAAGCAGTACGCCCTCGTAGGCGAAAACCCGCCCCTCCCGGTCGCGCAGCGCCCGGGCACGGGCCTCGACGAAAATCTCCCGCCCATCCTTTTTCCTGAGGCCAAAGCGGCGCACGGCCTGCCCCTCGGCCTCCTCGAGCGCTCGCAACCACCGCGCCTTTTCCTTCGGATCGGCGAGAAAGTCCCAAACCGACACCGCTTCGAGCGCATCCTGGCTGCAACCGAGCAAACGGGCCAGGGACGTGTTCGAATACAGAATTCGGCCCTCGGTTGAAACGCGAAAAAAGGCCACCGGCAGCCTCTCAAGGCTCGACGCCTCCGGGGCCTCGAGGGCAAGCACGGGAACGTCGGGGGCATGCTCACGAACGAATCGAAGCACGGATTCCGGATCCATGCCCTCCACCCCGCCGGCCACCAGGACCATCGCCGCGCGCCCCTCCTCCAGCGCATGTCGAAGGTCCGCCAAGGTGTGGACGCGCGATACGGCCGCACCCCCGAGCAAGCGAACGCCACTGTGTTCACCGACCCAGAGCACGTTCAGCATGGCTATTTTTCATACTAATCGACTATCCAGAAACTGCGCGTAATGAAAGCCATGCGTCTAGGATCTTGACGGCTGGTCCGCCTTCAACCAGGCACGTGACCTCAACCCCTGGCTTTTCTGCGCTAGCATAATTTTATGACCCACAGCCAGCACAACCGGATCGTGAACTTCATCTGGTCCATCGCCGACGACGTTTTGCGCGACCACTTCAAACGCGGCAAGTACCCGGACATCATCCTGCCCATGACCGTGATCCGGCGCTTCGACGCAGTGCTGGAGCCCACCAAAGAAGCGGTCTTGGCCGAGAAGGCGAGGCTCGAGGCTGCAGGGCTTACCCAACCAGAGCTACTGGAGCCTGCCCTCAAGCATATCTCGGGCTATCCCTTCTTTAACGCCTCCCCCTTTACGCTACGTAGCCTGCTCAACGACCCTAAGCAAATCGAGCAAAACTTCCGCGCCTACCTGGAGGGCTTTTCAAGCAACGTCCAAGACATCATCCGCAACTTCAAGCTGCACCAGCACATCGACCACATGGCGCAAAGGGGCATCCTCTACGTCCTCATCGAAAAGTTCGTGGACCCGCGCATCAACCTAAGCCCCCATCCGCAAAATGACCTGCCCGGCCTCGACAACCACGCCATGGGCACGATCTTCGAGGAGCTGGTGCGCCGCTTCAACGAGGAGAACAACGAAGAAGCTGGCGAGCACTTCACCCCACGCGACGTGGTGCGCCTGATGGCGCGCCTCACCTTCGAGCCCATCGCCGACCGCATCGAGAACGGCACCTACCTCATCTACGATGGTGCCGCCGGCACCGGGGGCATGCTCACCCTCGCCGAGGAAGAGCTCCGGCGCATTGCCCAGGAGCGCGGCAAGAAGGTGAGCGTCCACCTCTACGGCCAAGAAGTGAACCCCGAGACCTACGCCATCGCCAAGGCCGACATGCTCCTCAAGGGCGAGGAGGGCGACCAAGCCGACAACATTAAACTCGGCTCCACACTCTCCGAAGACGCCTTCCCGAAGATGCGCTTCGACTTCATGCTCTCAAACCCGCCCTACGGCAAGAGCTGGAAGGTTGACCTCGCCCACATGGGTGGAAAAGAGGGCTTAAACGACTCCCGCTTTGTGGTAATGCATAAAGACGAAGAACTCCGGCTCATCCCCCGTGTAAGCGATGGCCAACTGCTTTTCCTGGCCAACAAAGTGGCCAAAACGAAGCGCGACACCCCCGCTTGGCAGCCGTATCGCCGAAATTCACAACGGCAGCTCGCTTTTCACCGGCGACGCGGGTTCGGGCGAGAGCAACATCCGCCGCTACATCATCGAAAACGACTGGCTCGAGGCCATCGTCGCCCTGCCCTTGAACCTCTTCTACAACACCGGCATCGCCACCTATATCTGGATTGTTACCAACCGCAAGCCCGAGCACCGCCGGGGCAAGGTGCAGCTCATCGACGCAACTGGCTGGTATAAGCCCCTTCGCAAGAACCTGGGCAAGAAAAACCGTGAACTTTCCGAGGAAGACATCGAGCGCATTCTCCAAACCTTTCTCGCCTTCGAAGAAAACGAGCACTCGAAGATCTTCCCCAACGAGGCCTTCGGCTACTACAAAGTCACGGTCGAGCGCCCCTTGCGCCTAAAAGGCATTGACCCCCACCGCGCCTACAAGGCCTCGGAGATCAAGAAGCTAAAAGAAACGCACGAGCGCGCCGAGGACGCCCCGCCGGTGATCAAGAAGATTCACAAGAAGGGCACCGCCCCCGATCCCTTACGTGGGCGCTTCGAAGTGGAGCTGAACGGCGAAAAGCGGGTCGTGGAATACGAGCCTGACCCCGAGCTCCGCGACACCGAACAGGTGCCCCTTCTGGAAGAGGGCGGCATCGAAGCTTTCTTAAAGCGCGAGGTGCTCCCCTACGCCCCGGACGCCTGGTACGACCCGGAGAAAGTGAAGATCGGGTACGAAATCAACTTCAACCGGTACTTCTATAAGCCGAAAGCGCTGAGACCGTTAAAAGAAATTCGAAGCGAACTTCAAGTTATAGAACAAGAAGCGTCTGAGCTACTTCGGGAACTCTTAGGGGGGTAGATTGCCATGGCAAAAGTTGTCCCCTTTAGCCCTGGGCAGTTAATACAAATCGCAAGGAAGCTCGGCGAATGGGTCACGGGTAGTGAGATCGATCGCATATTTGAGGCGATAGGAATAGAAGACCAGTCGGGCCAATCCACTAAGTGGAAGAGGCTTCATTGGTATTTAAGCAAGTCACAACGCGAATGCGACTGTGGAGATCCGGTGCTAGAACTCATTCGAACCATCCTTGACCCAGCCCGCTACGTTGACAACCCCGTAGAGTTCGAATTTCACCGCCGCGAAATTAATACACTTCTAGCGTTAGAGGGTTGGGAATATGGAAACGACCGGAAATTTAGAAAAGTAAAGCAGGCGAAGACACTCGATGAGGCGCACAAACGAGCCCAGGCGCTAGCTATAAAGATTGCCGAACGTCAGCTACATCCAGAAGTTTTAAAGTATTGCAAAGCAGAAATTCTTCATGAGAATTATTTCCACGCCGTCTTCGAGGCTTGTAAAGGCTTAGCGCAGCGCATCCGGGAACTATCCGGCGTCAAAGGCGACGGGGTAAAGCTTGTAGAAAAAGTTTTTGAGGGCAGAACTCCCAAGCTCGCGTTTAATGCACTAGCAACAGAAACCGAGCGAGCGCAGCATCGCGGTTTTATCTGGTTGCTAAAGGGCTGCTTTTCCGCGATACGCAATCCACGCGCACATGAGCCCAAAGTTCTCTGGGCAGAGGATGCTGAAGAGGTGGCGGACTATTTGACGTTGATCTCGCTCTTGCATTACAAGCTGGACAAATGTGTGAGCGCAACAAAAAGCGGGAGGAAGCTGTGATCAACGACATAAAACCTTACCCTGCTTATAAGAACACGTTATTACCTTGGCTATGTAAACTACCGACCAGTTGGAAGCTGCTCCGAGGTAAAGCTTTATTCCGAACTATTGATGTGCGCAGCGATTCCGGGAATGAAGAGCTACTCACTGTATCATCTGCACATGGCGTAGTTAAGCGGCAGCAAGCAAGCGTTACGATGTTCAAAGCAGAATCTTATGCAGGATATAAACTTTGCTGGCCGGGAGATTTAGTGATAAATAGCCTTTGGGCATGGGCAGGCGGCTTGGGGTTTTCTCCTTTTCATGGAATCGTTAGCACAGCTTATAGCGTTTTCCGGTTGAAGCATAATAACAAGTGGTCGCAAATATTTTTCCACTATTTAGTTCGATCATCACCCTTCCAATGGGAGTTGCAAACTCGCTCCAAAGGTGTTTGGATATCGCGGCTTCAGATCACAGACGAAAGTTTCTTGGACATCTCTTTTCCACTCCCATCCCTTTCCGAACAACGCGCCATCGCAAAGTTCCTCGACTGGGCTGACCGGCGGATAAGGCTCATTATCGCGGCACGGAAGAGGCGCATTCAGCTTTTAGAGGAGTACCGGCAAACGCTCATCGACGACGCAGTTACCGGTAAGTTCGACGTGCGCACCGGCAAGCCCTATCCGGCCTACAAGGATTCGGGGGAGGAGTGGCTGGGGAAGGTTCCGGAAGAGTGGGAAGTCAAGCAACTCAAACGCGTCACGCGGCTCAATCCTAGCAAAACCGAAGTGCCGCGCGCATTACGCACGGGGCTTGCCACGTTTTTGCCTATGGAGCGGGTAGGAAACGACGGCACCTTTGACGCTAGCGAAATACGTCCTGTTAAAGACCTATGGAACGGCTTCACATACTTTCGAAAAGGCGACGTTATAGTCGCAAAAATAACCCCCTCCTTCGAAAATGGAAAGGGGGCTTTGCTGGAAACTCTTCCGACAACTCTCGGTTTCGGATCAACCGAATTCCACGTTCTCCGTCCCTCCAAGCTTATCCTTCCCAAATATCTATACCTGCTTACAGTCCATTCGGAGTTCCGCCGCCTCGGTGCCGACCACATGACCGGTGCCGCAGGTCAACAACGAGTACCCGCGGACTTTATCGCTAACTTCCCCGTTCCCCTCCCACCCCTCCCCGAACAACGCGCCATCGCCGAATACCTCGACCGCGAAACCAGGAAGATCGGCGCCGCGATTGAGAAGACGAAAAAAAGCATCGAGCTCTGGGAAGAACTCCGTACCAAGCTGATCGCCGACGTGGTTACCGGCAAATACGACGTGCGCGAGGTGGCGAAAACGCTCCCCGAGGAGGAGCCGGAGCTTGATGCCAAAATAGGAGCCCTCGAGGCGTCCTTGAAGGAAAACGGCAGGGTGGCGGAGGAGGAGGAACCCGAGGCCGAACCCGCGGAGGAACCCGCATGAGCCCCACCGACATGCGTGAAAAAGCCTTGGAAGAAGCGGTCGAGCGCGACCTTCTGGCCCGGGGCTACCAAAAGGGGCGTCCCGAGGACTTCGACCGCGAGTACGGCGTGGACGTGGCGAAGCTCCTTTCCTTCCTGGAGGCCACCCAACCGGCAAAGCTTGAGCGACTCAATTTAACCGACGACTTCAACCGGAGGAAGTTCCTGAGCCGGTTAAAAGGCGAGCTCGACCGGCGCGGCGTCCTCGACGTGCTACGAAAGGGGATCGACCACGGGCCGGTTCACCTCGACCTCTACTACGGCCGCCCCACGCCGGGCAACGTGCAAGCGGAGGCGCTGCACGCGCAAAACGTCTTTAGCGTCACCCGGCAGCTCCGCTACTCGCTCAAAAACGAAAACGCTTTGGACGTCGTGCTCTTTTTAAACGGGCTACCGCTGGTTTCGATGGAGCTTAAAAACCGCCCCACCGGCCAAAACTACAAGCACGCGATTCGCCAGTACGAGGAAGACCGGGATTTTCGCGAGCCGCTCTTCCGCTTCAAACGGATGTTGGTGCACTTCGCCGTGGACGACCAGCTCGTTTACATGACCACCCGCCTTGCGGGCAAGAAAACGTGGTTCCTTCCCTTCAACAAGGGCTACAATGGCGGCGCAGGCAACCCCCCGAACCCCGAAGGGTTTGCCACCGACTACCTCTGGCGCGAGGTACTCGCCCGTGAGAGCCTCGCCGACATCCTTGAAAACTACGCCCAGGTGGTGAAGGAAGAGAAGGACGGCAAGAAAATCGAAAAGCAGATCTTCCCACGCTACCACCAGCTCGACGCGGTGCGAAAGCTCCTTGCCGACGCAAAAAAAAGCGGCGCGGGGCGGCGCTACCTGATCCAGCACTCCACCGGCAGCGGCAAGAGCAACTCCATCGCCTGGCTGGCGCATCAACTGGTTTCGCTAAAAAAAGAAGGCAAGCCCGTCTTCGATTCCGTGGTCGTGGTGACCGATCGGCGCGTCCTCGACCGGCAAATCCACCAGACCATCAAGCAGTTCGCCCAGGTACGCCAGGTGGTGGGCCACGCCGAACGTGCCCGCGACCTGGCCGAGCTTCTCTTTCAAGGAAAGAAGATCGTAATCACCACGATGCAAAAGTTTCCCTTCATCCTCGACGCCATCCAAGGGGAGCTGGGAGAGCGCCGCTTCGCCATCGTGATCGACGAAGCCCACTCCAGCCAGGGTGGGCGGCTGATGGGCGCTATGGCCCAGGTTTTGAAAGGCATCGAGATTCCCGAGGATGCTGACGAGGAAGACCTCTTGAACCTCCTCGCCGAAGCCCGCCGGCTGCCGAAGAACGCGAGCTTCTTCGCGTTCACCGCCACCCCCAAGAACAAAACGCTCGAGATGTTCGGGGAGCGCGTGGCGGAAGGCGGCGAGGTGCACTACCGGCCGTTCCACCTTTACAGCATGCGCCAGGCCATCGAGGAGGGCTTCATCCTCGACGTGCTCGCCCACTACACCCCGGTGAAGAGTTACTACCGGCTCATCAAGACCATCGAGGACGACCCGCTTTTTGATGCCAAGAAGGCGCACAAAAAGCTTCGCCGCTATGTTGAGCACCACGAGCACGCGATCCGCCAGAAAGCCGAGATCATGATCGATCACTTTCACCGCCACGTGAAGTGGAAAATAGAAGGGCAAGCCCGGGCCATGGTGGTAACCAGCAGCGTGAACCAGGCGATCGAGTATTTTTTCGCCTTCCAAAGCTACTTAAAGGAAATAAAGAGCCCTTTTAAAGCGATCGTCGCCTTTTCGGGGGAACGAGAGTACAAAGGTCAGACGGTGAGCGAAGCGATCTTGAACGGATTCCCCGAGAGCCAGACACCGAAGAAGTTCCGCGAGGATCCCTACCGTTTCCTGATCGTCGCTGACAAGTACCAGACCGGCTTCGACGAGCCCCTCTTGCACACGATGTACGTGGACAAGCCGCTCTCTGGGGTCAAAGCGGTGCAAACGCTCTCCCGGCTCAACCGGGCACACCCCAAAAAGCACGACACCTTCGTCTTGGACTTCGTCAACGACGAGGACACGATCAAGAAGGCGTTCGAGCCCTACTACCAAGGCACGATCTTGGTCGGCGAAACCGACCCCAACCGGTTGCACGACCTCTTGCGCGAGATCAAAGAAGCGCAGCTTTTCAGCACGGAGGAGGTCGACGAGGTGGTAGGGCGCTTTCTGAAGGACGCGCCGCGCGAGACGATCGAGCCCATCTTGGAGGAAATTGCCAAGCGTTACTGGGAAGACCTCGAAGAAGACGAGCAGGTCGAGTTCAAAAGCCGGGCTAAGGCGTTCTTGCGCGCCTACAACTTCCTCGCCGCCCTGCTCGACTACACCGTAGCCGAGTGGGAGAAGATGGCGGTCTTTTTAAACCTCTTGGTTCCCAAACTGCCGGCGCCGGTCGAAGAAGACCTGTCGCAAGGTATTCTCGACACCATTGACATGGAGACCTACCGCCTCGAGGTCAAGGAGACCCGAGCCATCGCCCTGCCCAAGGAAGAGGGCGAGGTCGAGCCGGTGCCCAATTCGGCCCGCGCCAGGGTACCGGAACCCGAGCTCGAACCCTTGAGCGAGATCATCCGGGAGTTTAACGAACGCTTTGGCAACATCGACTGGAACGACGAGGACAAGGTCGTGCGCTTCGTCTTCGAAGAGATACCCGAAGAGTTAAAGAAGGACGAACGGGTGAATAACGCGCGCCAGCAGGGAGACCATCAAAATCTCAAGATCGAGGTGGAACGGGCGATCAAAGAAATCGTTCTCAAGCATATGCAGGACCAAACCCAGCTTTACAAGGAAGTGATGGCCCGTGATGAGTTCCGGGGATTCCTCGTAGAAAAGCTGCTTGAACTTATCTCCTGAAGGCCCTAGCCCCCGATGCCGAGCATCACCCGCTCGCGGCGGGTGGGCAGGGTATTGCCGAAGGCCGGTTTCCGGTCGGTGGCCATCAAGATGGCGTCGACCAGGGCCTCGACGGGGTTGTCGGCAGAAAAAGCCCAGGCGATATCGAGCTCGAGTTCGGTCAGGAGGCAGGGCCGGATCTTTTTGTCCGAGGTGAGGCGGAGGCGAGAGCAGTTGGCGCAAAATGGCTCAGAAACCGGGTTGATGAAGCCCACCGTGCCCTCGGCCCCGGGAATGCGGAACACCCGGGCCGGCGAGCTGGGATCGGTGGGCACGGCCTCGAGCGCCCCATAGCGCGCCTCGATCATCGCCCGGATCTCGCGCCCGGGGATGAATTGGCGCTTGTACTCCTCGAACGGGGCGTTGTTGAGGTGCATGTACTCGATGAAGCGCATGTGCAGGGGCCGGTCGAGGGTCAGCTCGGCCAGGGGGACCACCTCGCCGTCATTCATGCCCCGGATCACCACCGCGTTGAGCTTCACCGGGTGCAAATCGGCTTCCAAAACCGCCTCGATACCGTCCCAGACCTCCTCAACCCGACCGCCACGGGTAATCTGTCGGAAGACCTCGGGGTCACGGGCATCGAGGGAGATGTTGACGCGGCGAAGCCCGGCGTCCATCAGCTCGGGCAGGCGCTTTCTGAGCGCGGTGGCGTTGGTGGTCACCGCCACATCGTCAATCCCCAGCTCGCGCGCCACGGCCACCATCTGGGGCAGCTCCTTGCGGACCAGCGGCTCGCCCCCGGTGAAACGGATACTCTCGGCACCGAGGAGCACGCCGGCCTGGATGAAGTTTTTGACGTCCTCGACGCTGACCGTACCCGGGGGGTCAGCCATCTCCATACCCAGGGGGTGACAGTAGGTGCAGTGATAGTTGCACCGGGGCGTGACCGAAATGCGGAGGTCTTTAATCAAACGGCCGTAGCGATCGGTCAGTCTCATCGTCGCCTCGCGTATTGCATAGTATAACCACACGCGACCGGCGCGCGAGGGCGAATGCCTCACATTTCCTCTCGCGCCGGGCCGTTTTCCCCGATCCCGGTTTCCGCCCTAGCCGGCCCGCATGGTCTCGGGCATCAGCACCAAAACCGCGTGCCCCTTGGCGGTCAGCACCTCCTCGGCGTAGAGCTCGGTGGCCACCACCACCTTCCTTTCCTTCACCTCCAGCGCCCGCCCAAAGAGCACCAAGGGGACCAGCGGCGTGGGTTTTAAGTAGTCGACCTCGAGGTGGGCGGTCACGAAGCGGGGCGCGGGCACCGATCCGACCGTTTTCCCCTCGGAAAGGAGCTTGAAGATCGCGGCCGAGCCGGTGGCGTGGCAGTCGATCAGGCTGGCGATCAGCCCCCCGTAGGTGAAGCCCGGCACCGCGGTGTGGTAAGGCTTTGGCGTAAAGCGGGTCACGGTGCGCTCACCCTCTAAAAAGGTCTTGATCTGGTGGCCCTCGGGGTTGAGCCGGCCGCAGCCAAAGCAGTGGGCCACGTCGTCGGGGTAGGTGTCCTGAATGGCGATCTTCATAAGGCCTCCAGGAGTTTTTTGGCGATGACCAGTCGCAAAATCTCGCTCGTCCCCTCGCCGATCTCCATGAGCCGCGCATCCCGCCAGTAGCGCTGGGCAGGATAGTCCATCACGTAGCCGTAGCCGCCGAGGATCTGAATCGCCTGGTCGGCCGCCCGCACCGCCGCCTCGCTGGCGAAGAGCTTGGCCTGGGCCGCGGCCATGGTGTAGGGCCGGCCGGCGTCCTTGAGCGCCGCCGCCTTCAGGTAGAGGAGCCGGGCGGCCTCGAGCTCGGTGGCCATCTGGGCGAGCTTGAAAGATATCCCTTCGAACTCGGCGATCGCGCGCCCGAAGGCCTTTCGTTCCACGCTGTAGCGGGCGGCGAGGTCCAGGGCCGCCCGACCAATGCCCACGCTCAGCGCCGCGATCCCAACCCGGCCGCCGTCGAGCACCTGCAGCACGTCGTAAAATCCCTTGCCCCGTTCGCCGAGCAGGGCGTCTTTGGGGAGGTGAAGGTCCTCGAAGATGAGCTGGGCGGTGTCGGAGGCGCGAAGACCGAGCTTTTCCTCCTTGCGGCCGATGCGAAGCCCCTTGGCCCCGGCCTCAAACACGAAGGCCGAGATTCCGAGGTGCTTTTTGCCTGGCGGCGCCGGGTCGGTGCGCGCCATGACCACGTAGGCCCCGGCCACCGACCCCTGGGTAATGAACTGCTTGCTGCCGTTCAACACCCAGCCGTCGGCGGTGGCCTCGGCCCGGCTCGCGAGCGCCGCGGCGTCGGATCCGGAGCCGGGTTCGGTCAGTCCCCAGGCCCCGAGCCACTCGCCCGAAGCCATCTTGGGCAAAAAGTGCGCCTTTTGCGCCTCGCTGCCCGCCAGCAGCACGTGACCCGTGGCCAAGGAGTTATGGCTGGCGACGGTCAGGCCGAGCGCCCCGTCGGCGTAGCCGATTGCCTCGATGATCTGCATCGCGGTGCGCGCCGGGAGACCGAGCCCGCCGTAGGCCTCGGGCACCATGAGGCCGAACACCCCGAGCTCTGCCAGCTCCCGGACGATCTCGAAGGGAAACCCTCCCTCCCGGTCGCGCGCGTCCGCCGTCGGTATGACCCGCTCCTTGAGGTAGCTCCGAACCGCCTGCAAAAGCTCGCGCTCCTCGGCGGTGGCTTCAAACCACAACGATTCGCTCATCGCATGCGACCTCCTGTGCCTACGAATATAACGCCTTTTCTCCTGTCGGCGCAAAAAACGAGATGCAGCGGCCGGCGATCGCCCCTCGAACCCGGAAGGTGTGCTATAGTGGTCGGGCCGTGAACGAAAACCGCAAGGCACACACCACCGGGCACCGCGCCCAAACGGAGGACATTTAGGCATGGCTGTGGAAGCAGGCGAAATCGTCAAAGGCCGGGTCACCCGCATCATGGACTTCGGCGCCTTCGTACAGCTGGAAAACGGCGAGTCGGGACTGGTGCACATCTCCCAGATTGCCCATGAGTTCGTCAAGCACGTCGAGGACTTCCTCCAGGAAGGGCAGGAAGTCGAGGTCATGGTCCTCGGCCGCGACGCCAAGGGCAGGCTCGATCTCTCGATCAAGGAGCTGACCCCGAAACCCGTCGCCCCGCCCAAACCGCGCCGGCTCCCCCGCCAAGCCCCCGATTTCGAAAACAAGCTCAAAAGCTTCATGCGCGGCGCCAGCGCGCCCATGGAGGCCAAGAAAAAGGGCAAGGGCCGCAAAAAGCGCTGAGCTGACGACACCAAAACGCCGCCCGCCCCTTTCGGGGCGGGTTTTCCCTGCTTTGCCCGGGCCGCCGGGGTCGTGTAGCATATTTGTGCAACACGGAGGTGAACGATGCGCAAACCGCTCGTGGCAGTGCTCGTCGCGCTCTTTCTCATCGGCTTGCAGGTTCCGGCAGGGGCCAAATCCCATCTCCTCCGGCTCGCCACCACCACCAGCGTCAACGACTCGGGCCTGCTCGACTTCATCCTTCCCCGGTTCGAAAAGGAAAGCGGCCTTAAAGTCGAGGTTATCGCCGTGGGCACCGGCCAGGCCCTGGCCATCGCCGGGCGCGGCGACGCCGACGCGGTGCTGGTGCACGCCCCGGACCTCGAGGCCCGCTTCCTCGCCGAGGGCAAGGGCGTCGACCATACCTGCATCGCCAAGAACAACTTCCTGGTCGTGGGACCCGAGTCTGACCCTGCCGACGTCCAAAACGCCGCCGACGCCGTCGACGCCTTTCGCCGGATCTTCAACAAAGGGGCGCTCTTCGTTTCCCGGGGCGACAACTCCGGCACCTACCACAAGGAACGCGCGCTTTGGAAAAAGGCGGGCCTGGTTCCCGATCAAAAGCCCTGGTACCTCGAGTCGGGCTCGGGCATGGGGGCCACCCTTACCCTGGCCAGCGAGAAGGGTGCCTACACGCTCACCGACCTCGGCACCTTCCTCTTCGTGGGCTCGAAGACGAGCTTGAAGGCGCTTTTCGACCGTGACGACCCGCTCTTGCTCAACCAGTACAGCTTCATGGCGGTGAACCCGGAAAAATTCCCCTGGGTCAACGCCGAAGGGGCCAAGGCGCTTCGCTCCTACCTGCTGCGTAAAGACGTTCAGGCCAGGATCGGGGCCTACATGAAGGACCGTTTCGGCCGTAGCCTGTTTGAGCCCCTCGCCGGACGCTGTATCATCCCCGTGAAGTGAACGAGACCCTGGAGATCACCCTGCGCAGCCTCTGGGTCAGCGGCGCCGCCACGTTGCTCGCGGCGGCGTTCGGTTTGCCCCTGGGTCTCTGGCTCGGCACCCGGGGGCGATCGCACCTGGCCGCGACCTTCCTCTACGCCGGCATGGGGCTGCCGCCGGTGGTGGTGGGGCTTTTCTTTTACTTCCTCTTTTCCCGGTCCGGCCCCCTCGGCGCGCTGGGGTTGCTCTATACACTGCCGGCGGTCATCATCGCCGAATCGGTGCTGGCCTTCCCCCTGATCGCGGGGTTCACCATGGCCGGGGTGGCCTCCAGATTTGAGGAGGTCCGCAAGCTGGTGCGGAGTCTTGGCGGCAGCGAGGCCCAGGCGCTGCTGGTGCTGCTTACAGAAAGCCGCAAGGTGATCGTGGCCGCGCTGGCCGCGGGTTTCGGAGCCGTGATCAGCGAGGTGGGCGCGGTGACCATCGTCGGCGGCGACATCCGCCACGCGACGCGCGTGCTCACCACCGCGGTCGTCCTCGAAACCCGCAAGGGGGATCTGGAGCTCGCCGCCACCCTGGGGATCATCCTTCTCGGGGTCACCCTGGTGGTCAGCGGCGTCCTGGTAGCGTTCGGAGAGAAGCGTTGACCGAGCAGGCGCCCGATCGAAAAGCCCATCCCGAGGTCGCGCTGAGGGCCATTGACCTCGGGAAAACCTACCCCGGCTTCGCCCTCAAAAAGGTCAGCCTCGAGGTCCGCCGGGGGGAGGTGCTCGCCGTCATTGGCCCCTCGGGGGCGGGAAAGAGCACGCTGCTCGGCCTGCTCGCCGGCCTGATCAAACCGGACGAGGGGCAGATCGAACGTCAGGCCTTCGCCGTCTACCTCGACCAGACCCCGTATGTCCTCGAGCGTTCCGTGCTCGAAAACGCGATCCTCGGGCTCTCGCTCAAAGGTGTGCGTCGAGCGGCCGCCCGCGCGGTGGCCAGGCGTTGGCTGGATCGGGTGGGCCTCGATGCCCTCGCCGACCAGCCGGCAAAAACCCTCTCCGGGGGCGAGCGGGTCCGGCTGGCCTTCGCCCGCGCGCTGGCCACGAGCCCCGAAGCCTTGCTCCTCGACGAACCCACGGCCAACCTCGACCCGGCCAACGTGAACCGGATCGAGCTGCTGATCCAGGAAGCCCGTGATGAGGGGCTCGCCATCGTCCTGGTGACCCACAATCTCTTTCAGGCCCGGCGCCTCGCCGACCGGGCGCTCTTTCTCCTCGAGGGCAGGGTGGTCGAAGAAGGCCCGGCCCCCTCTTTCTTCGACCGCCCCAAAGACCCCCGCACCCGGGCCTTCCTGAGCGGCGAGATGGTGTGGTAGCGCCATTCCCTGGATGGTCGCCCACCGGCCGGCGCGCAAATCACACCGCTCTCTTGGGTAATCGCCGAACCCCCTCTCTCGATGGGGGTGACTTTGGGCACCCGAGAACATCAAGCCCCCGAGCCGAATGACAACGTGTCCAGCAATACAGTCTTAGGTTTTCAGCCGGGAATAGTCTTGGGTAGACCAAACATTGGGAGTTTATCTCAATATATAGGACTACCGATCCCGCGCACTCGTCACCCGGTCACTCAGAGGAGGTGTGGCATGAAAAGGTTCTGGCAAGTACTCATCTTGCTCTTGGGGATTTCTTTCCTAGCATGGGGCCAGCAGTATCCGTCGAGGTCAATCACCCTCATCGTTCCCTGGGCCGCCGGGGGTGGCACCGACCTCGTTGCTCGCGCCTTGGCCTCCGTACTCAAAAAAGAGCTCGGCCAGCCGGTACAGGTCGTCAACCGCGTCGGCGGTGGGGGCGTCGTAGGCCACCTGGCCATTGCCCAAGGGCGCCCCGACGGCTACACCATCGGAATGGCCACCGTCGAAATCACCATGATGCACTGGATGGGGGTCACCCCCCTCACGTACGAACAGTACACGCCCATCGCCCTTGTGAACTACGATGCCGCGGCCATTACCGTGCGCAAGGATGCCCCCTGGCAAACGGTACAGGAATTCATTGAAGACGTACGGAAGAACCCCGGAAAATATAAGGCTTCAGGCACCGCCAGAGGCGGGATCTGGGACCTCGCCCGCGCGGGTTTCTTGAAAACTCTCGGATTGCCCGAATCGGCCGTTCCTTGGGTGCCCAGCCAGGGTGCCGCCCCGGCGCTGCAAGAACTCCTGGCCGGTGGCGTGGATGTTGTCTTCTCCAGCCTTTCCGAAGCGAGCAACCTGCTCAAAGCGGGTCAGGTGCGGACGCTGGCCGTGATGGCCAACGAACGCAACCCGGAATTCCCAGACGTCCCCACCCTCAAGGAGTCGGGCGTCGATTGGACCATGGGCGCCTGGCGGGGAATCGTCGGTCCAAAGGGAATGCCCGAGGAAGCGGTCAGCCGCCTCGAGGACGCGATCGCCAAGGCGGTCAAGGATCCCGACTTCATCTCGCTGCTCAAGCCCGGCGGGTTCGGGATACGCTACCTGCCAAAAGCCGAGTTCGAGCGCTTCCTACAGCAGGAAGACCAAAATATGGGCGAGCTGCTTAAGGCGGTCGGTCTCGCCAAGTAGCGGGCGACTCTGGGAGGGGGACCGGGCGTGGGTACGTACCTGTTGGGAGCGCTCTTCGTCGTACTCGGTGCATGGGTGTGGTGGTACTCGGGGTTTTTCCCAAACCTCGATGGTGGCTATCCCGGTCCCGCTTTGTTTCCGAGAATCGTAGCACTCGGACTTCTCCTCGGCGGGGGCGGGCTCGTGTTTTCAAGCTGGAAATCCGGCCAAAGTGCGGCCTTGAAACCGGGCTCGCTCTCCGCTGAGGAATTCAGGCGCTGGCTGCGCGTCCTGGCTGCCGTCGCGTTCGCGGCCCTGGTGCCCCTGACCTGGGGGGCATTCGGTCCGATTCCGGTCGCAGTCCTCACCATGTTGATTTTCGGGCTTCTGTCGGGCGCCCCTTTTCTTACCTCTGGGATTATTGCGATCGTCGGCGGTTTAGCCCTGTATTTGCTTTTCTTCCGCCTGTTGGGGGTCCCCCTTTGAACGGGTTTGGCTTCGAATCGCTGGTGGCGTTTTTGCTCGGTGCCGTCTACGGCGCTTTCTTCGGGTCAATCCCTGGACTGACTGCCACCTTAGCCGTAGCACTCTTCGTACCCGTCGCCTTCTTTCTCGACCCTGCGGTTGCGCTCCCCGCCATGATCGCCATCGCGGCGGTTGCCATCTTCGCCGGGGACGTAGCTTCGGTCGTCGCTCGCATGCCGGGCACACCGGCCAGCGCAGCCTATGTCGACGAAATCGTAGAGCTCGCCCAGAAAAAGGGGCCGGCGTACGCCCTGGGCATTTCCGCCTGGAGCTCAGCCTTCGGCGGTGCCGTTGGGACAGCTGTGTTGGTCGTCGGAGCGAGCGGGCTCGCAGCCTTGGCCACGCGTTTTTCATCGTTCGAGTTTTTTTGGATCGCGGTGCTCGGGCTCACCGCCGGTGTCTTGGCATCCGGCGCGCCCCCTTTGAAAAGCCTCCTTTCGTTGCTCTTTGGCGTACTCCTCGCCACCGTTGGCATCGATCCCACCTTGGGGTTCCCGCGCTTTTACTTTGGAAACCCCAATCTTTTAGGGGGCGTCAACTACATCGTGGCGATGATCGGACTGTTTGGCTTTGCAGAAGTACTGGACTTCATCCACCGCGGAAGCAATCTCAAAGCCAAGCCCGTCGTACAAAAACAAACGCTCCGCCGGCAATACTTCAACGCCCCGCTGCGCTTCATTTGGAAGGAGCGCTGGCAGGTTTTGCGTTCGGCGCTCTTGGGCACATTCATAGGATTCCTGCCCGGTGCCGGGGCCGACATCGCCGCCTGGGTCTCAAGCAGTCTCGAGAAGCTCCGGTCCCGAAATACAAATCCAGACCGCGTGGTCTTGACCGGAAGCGCGAGCAACAATTCCGGAATCGCCGGCGCGTGGATACCGGCGCTTTCCCTGGGTATCCCCGGGGATACCATCACTGCCATCGTCCTCGGCATATTTTTGATCAAGGGCATCACGCCAGGACCGCTTCTCTTCCAACAACAAATCCAGCTCGTATGGCAAATATACCTGGCATTCGCCGTGGCCAGCGTCATCTTGCTTCCGCTGGTCGGGTTTTTTATGGCCGGGCTCGCGACCGTCGTCAGCCGAATTCCTTCGCGGCTGCTCATGGGGCCTATCGCGGCGCTCTCCGTGGTTGGCGCCTATGCGATCAACAACAACCTCTTCGACGTCTGGGTGATGGTGGCGATGGGCTTTTTGGGGTTTTTCCTAAAGAAAAACGGTTTTCCACTGGCCCAACTCGTTTTAGGCCTGGTCCTCGGTCCAATAATCGAGCAAAACTTCATGGTCAGTGCCATCAAATCCCGCTGGGACCTCATGGCCTTTTTCGACCGGCCGCTGGCCCTTTTCTTGATGATTCTCACCCTGGTCGTGCTTTGGTGGGGCCTCCGGATGCAACGTTTTCTCACCGTCACCTTGGGCGGGAAGGATCGGACGTGAAGGTCTTGATCACCGACGCCGAGTATCCCGACCTGGCGATCGAACGCCAGCTCCTCGAGGCCGCCGGCTTCGAGGTAACCTCCGCCCAGTGCCGGACGCCGGCGGAAGTCATCGCCAAGGGCCAGGGCGCCGCCGCCCTACTCGTTCAGTACGCTCCGATCACGCGCGAGGTCTTCGCGGCGCTCCCGGAGCTCAAAATCGTGAGCCGCTATGGCGTCGGCGTGGACACCGTGGACCTCGAGGCCGCCCGCGCGTTCGGGGTCTGGGTGGCGAACGTGCCGGATTACGGCAGCGAGGAGGTGGCGGCGCACGCCTTCGCCATGGCGCTCGCCCTGGTACGGCACCTGCCCTTTTACGACCGCGCGGTTCGGGAAGGGCGCTGGCACTACCTTGCCGGCGGTCCCTTAAAGCGCCCGAGCACGATGACCTTCGGCGTGGTGGGCCTGGGGCGCATCGGACACACGGTGGCCGGGCGGGCCCGGGCCTGGTTTGGCCGGGTCCTCGGGCACGACCCCTACCTCCCCCAGGCCGACTGGCCAAAGGGCGTCGAGCGGGCGGATCTGGACGAGCTCTTTCGCAAAAGCCAGGTGGTCTCGCTGCACCTGCCGCTCACGCGGGAAACCCGCCACCTCGCGAACCGTACCCGGCTGGCGGCCATGCCCACGGGGAGCTATCTCGTCAACACGGCGCGCGGTGCCCTGGTGGATCTGGAGGCGCTGCTTTGGGCCCTCGAGGAAGGCCCCCTGGCCGGGGCGGCGCTCGACGTCCTCCCCCAGGAACCGCCGCCAAAGGGCCACCCCATCCTCCGCCACCCCCGGGTTCTCCTCAGCCCCCACGCCGCGTTCTTTTCCGAGGAAGCGGAAGCGGACCTCAGGCGAAAGGCGGCCATGAACATCGTGGCCTGGGCCCAAAAAGGGCGCCCCAGGTATGTCGTTGTGGAGGGAAACCGTGGCTAAGGTACTCATCAGCGGAATCGCAGGATGTATTGGAAGTTGGGTGGCCTGGCATCTGCTTTCGGGCGGGCACCAGGTGGTCGGCCTCGACCTCTCAGGGGACGACCACCGCCTCGAGCTCTTGGGCCTCGCGGGTAAATTCCCCGTTCACCGGGTCGACGTCAGCGACGCCGGGGCCCTCGGCGAGCTGGTGGGGCGGGTGCGGCCGGACGCCGTGATCCACCTCGCCGCCCTCCAGGTGCCCGCGTGCAAGGCCAGGCCCCAGGCCTGCGCCCGGGTCAACGTGATCGGGACGCTGAACTTCCTCGAGCTGGCCCGCTCAGAGGGCTTTCCCCTGGTCTACGCCTCGAGCGCCGCGGTCTTTGGGCCCGATCAGGGCCGCACCCTGGGGGAGCTCGAGGGCCTCACCCCCCAAAACCTCTACGGCGTGTTCAAGCGCACAGGCGAGGAGATGGCCCGAATTTACGCCCAGGACTACGGGGTGAGGAGCGCGGGGTTCCGGCCTTACGTGGTCTACGGCCCCGGGCGCGACGTGGGCATGACCGCCGACATCACCCTGGCCCTTCTGAGCGCGGCCCGGGGCGAGCCCTTCCACATCCGCTTCGGGGGGAAGGTCGCGCTCCAGCACGCCTCGGACGTGGCCCGGGCCTTCATCGCCGCCGCGCTCAATCCCCCCCAAGGGGCCCGGATCTACAACCTTCGGGGCGCCGTGGTGGCGGTGCCGGAAATCGTGGCCCTCATCGAACGCGTCACCGAAACGCACGGGCTGATCACCCACGGCGAAAGCCCCCTCCCCATCGCCGCCGACATCAGCGACGCGGCCTTCCAGCGGGACTACGGGCCATTCACCTACAAAGACCTGGAAACGGGGTTTAAGGAGACCTTGGAGGTGTGGCGTGCGGGCGCTCATGTTTAGGGAACGGCGAACAATGCGCCTCGAGGAAATCCCCGAGCCGACGCCGGGTCCGGGCGAGGTCATCGTCCGCGTCGCGGCCTGCGGCATCTGCGGCTCGGACCTCGAGGGCTATGTCGGCGCACCGGGCATGCGCAACCGGCGGGTGCCGCCCTTACTGCTGGGGCACGAGTTCGGCGGGATCGTGGAGAGGGGTCCCGGGGCCTGGGTCGGAAAGGCGGTGGCGGTCAATCCCATGATCGCCTGCCACACCTGCCCCCGTTGCCGGGCAGGCCAGCCGCATCTCTGCCCCGAGCGCACCCTGATCGGCCTCGACCGCCCGGGGGCCATGGCCGAACGGGTCGCGGTGCCAGCAACCCAGCTCTACCCCCTGCCCCCAGGCGTCCCGGCCTGGCGCGGCGCGCTGGCGGAACCTTTGGCCGTGGCCCTGCACGCCCTCGAGCTCGCCGGGCCCCTCTTCGGGCGCCGGGTGATGGTGTTCGGCGGCGGTGCCATCGGATACCTCGCCGCCTGGATCGCGAGCCGGGCCGGGGCCCGGGTGCGGGTGGTCGAGATCAACGAAGCCCGACGGCGGCTGCTGGAAGATCTCGGCCTCACCGGAATCCCGGCCCCCGAGGGCGAGGCCGAGGTCACGGTGGACACCGTGGGTCTCAGCAAAATCCGCCGGGACGCCCTGATGCACACCGCCCCGGGCGGCACCGCGATCGTCCTCGGCCTGCACGACGACGAAAGCGCGCTGAATTTCTACCCCCTCATCCTGCAAGAACGGCGAATTCAGGGGAGCTACACCTACACCGACGCCGACTTCCGCCGGGCGACCAGCCTTGCCGGCGAGATTCCAGAAGGCTTTTTCACCCGGCTGCCCCTCGCCGCCGGGGCCGAGGCGTTTGCGGCCCTGGCCGAAGGCCAGGCCACCCATCTCAAGATCCTGCTGGAGGTGTGAGCGATGGAACTCACGAGACATCTGACGCCTGGAGGACCGCGGTGGGCGGTCGACGGGCGGTGGCTGCCCGAGGGGCTCACGCTCGGCGCACTGCTCAGCCTGCCCCGGGCCTCGATGCTCAAGGCCATCCAGTCCGCCGCGACGGATGAACCGGCGCGCGGCGACCTCTTGCCCCCCCTCGAGCCCGGCCACGAGGTCTGGGCCAGCGGGGTGACCTACGTCCAAAGCCGCGAAGCGCGCCGGGCCGAGTCCGAGGTGGGCGACGTGTACGCGCGCGTCTACGAGGCCGAGCGTCCCGAGCTCTTCCTCAAAGCCGTCGGCTGGCGCGTTGTGGGCCACACGTCGCCCATTCGCATCCGCCAGGACAGCCGCTGGAACGTCCCCGAGCCTGAGCTGGTCCTGGTCATCAACCGGCGGCTGGAAGTGGTGGGGTACACCGCGGGGAACGACGTTTCCTCCCGCGACATCGAGGGCGAAAACCCCCTCTACCTTCCCCAGGCCAAGATTTACGACGGCGCCTGCGCCCTGGGGCCGGGCATTCGCCTGGTCGAGGCGGAAAGGCTCCGCGACCTCGCCATCGAGCTCGACATCGAGCGCCAGGGTCAGGTGGTGTTCTCTGGATCCACCAGCACCCAGAACATGCGCCGGAGGTTTGAAGAGCTCGTCGCCTATTTAGGGCACTCGCTTGCGTTCTCCAAAGGGGTCTTCCTCATGACCGGCACCGGCATCGTTCCCCCGGACGAGTTCACCCTGTTGCCGGGGGACCGGGTGGCGATCCGGGTGGGCGCGCTCCGGCTCGTCAATGTCGTGGCCGACTTCGCCGGAGGGCGGAAAGGGGTGGCACACTGAGCATGATGAAGTCCAAGGAAGCGACCGGAGGCGCCCAGACGCTCTTGCGGGGGCTTTCGCTGCTGGAGGCCGTGGCCTCGGGCACCCGCGACCTGGAAAGCCTGGCCCGAAAAACCGGGCTCAGCCGCAGCACCGCCCACCGCCTGCTCTCGACCCTGGTGCAGACCGGATACCTGCGACACGCGCCGCGGGAAGGCTATGCCCTGGGCCCCAAGCTCATCGCCCTGGGCTTTAAAGCCCACGGCCAGCTGCACCTGCCGTCGCTGGCCCGCAAACACCTGCAGTGGCTGGCCGAGCAGACCGATGAGACCGTTCACCTCGCGGTTTTGGACGGAACCCAGGTGGTCTACATCGACAAGGTGCCGGGGAACCGGGAACTCCAGATGGCCTCCTACATCGGCGCCCGGCTCCCGGTGCAATCGACCGCGCTGGGCAAGGTGCTCGTGGCCGGGCTCCCCGAGGACGAGTGGGCGCGCCACTTCGTCCCCGGCTTAAAGCGCACGCCCAACACCACCGCCGACCTCGCGAGCTTCCTCGAGGAGATCCGCCGGGTCGCCCGGCAGGGCTACGCGCTGGACCTCGAGGAAAACGAGCCCGGCATCCGCTGCATCGCCGCCCCGGTCCACGACGCCAGCGGGGAAAGGGTGGCCGCCATCAGCATCTCCAGCGCCACCATCTACCTGGACGAAGACCGGATCGAAGCCCTGATCCCCCTGGTCAGGGAAGCCGCCCGCCGCGTCTCCGAGGAATTGGGGTGGGAAGGTGCCTGAAGTCGTCACCGCCGGGGAAACGATGGTCCTCGCCGTACCCACCGAACCCGGTCGGCTGAGGCACGCCTCGCTGCTCGCGCTGAAAGTTGGCGGCGCCGAGTCCAACGTGGCCATCGCCCTGGCCCGGCTCGGCATCCAGACCGGGTGGATCAGCTGGCTCGGCGACGACGAACCGGGCGAGGTGGTGCTCTCGCGAATCCGGGCCGAAGGCGTCGACGTCAGCCAGGTCCGGCGGATCCGGGCGCCCACCGGGCTCTACCTCCGGGAACGGGTGCTGGGGCGGGTGCGGGTGTACTACTACCGGCAAAACTCGGCCGCCTCGAGGATGGGCCCGGGTGCGTTCGACGCCGGTTACCTCGAGGGCGCGGCCTTTTTCCACACCTCCGGCGTCACGCCCGCGCTGTCGCCGTCCTGCCGCGAGTTCGTGGCCTGGAGCCTGGAGGCGGCGCGCACCCGGGGCGTTCGAGTGAGCTTCGACGTCAACTACCGGACAAAGCTCTGGGACACCGCCGAGGCGCGGGCCTTCATCGAAGGCCTTTTGCCGAAGATCGACCTCTTGTTTTTGAGCGACGAGGAGGCCGAGGCCCTTTGGGGTCGCTCGGACCTCGCGCTCCTTGAGCAGCTCGCGGAAAGGGGCCCCAAGGAGGTGCTGCTCAAACGGGGCGCGAGAGGTTCGCTGGCCTGGATCAACGGCGATGTCTTCGAGCACGCGGCCTTTCCGGTCGAGGAAGCCGACCCCATCGGGGCTGGGGACGCCTTTGTCGCCGGGTATCTCGCCGGGGCACTTTGGGGGCTCTCCCCAAGACAGCAACTGCAGGTGGCCAACGCGCTCGGCGCCTACAGCGTCATGAGCCTCGGCGACTACGAGGGTTTGCCCTCTCGGGAAGAGCTGTGGGCCTTCCTCGAGGGCAAGCAATCGCTCGGGAGGTGAGCGTATGGGTATGGAAGGCAGGGTGGCACTGGTGACCGGAGGCAGCCGGGGCATCGGACGGGCGATCGCCGAACGCCTGGCAGCACGGGGTGTTCGGCTCGCCATCCTCTCGCGCAAGCCCGAGGTCGCGGTCGAGGAGATGCGCTCTGAGGGCCTCGAGGCCCTGGCGATCCCCCTGGACCTGGCCAGGGAGGCCCCGGAAGCCGCGGTGGAAAAAACCCTCGAACGCTACGGGCGGCTCGACATCCTGGTCCACTCGGCCGGGGTCAACACCCGCAAGCCCGCCCTGGAGATGAGCCTCGAAGAGTGGCGCCTGATCCAGCGGGTCAACGTCGAAGCCGCCTTCTTGCTGGCCAAGGCGGCAGCCCCGGCGATGCTGGAACGGGGCTGGGGGCGCATGCTGTTCGTGGCCTCGATCCAGTCGTTCCACGGGGGCTTCAAACTGCCGCTCACCGCCTACAACGCGGCCAAGGCGGCGCTTTTGGGCCTGGTCCGGGGCCTGGCCAAGGAGTGGGCCGCCGGCGGCATCCGGGTCAACGCCCTGGCTCCGGGCTTCACCAAAACCGAGCTCACGGTTCCGGTCCAGAGCGACCCCGAGCTCTCGCGGGAAATCGTCGCCCGGATCCCGGTGGGGCGCTGGGCCGAGCCCGAGGAGATGGCCGAGGCAGGGGCCCTGCTCTGCTCCGAGGAAGCCAGCTACATCACCGGACAGGCCCTGGTGGTCGACGGCGGATTTTTGATCTACTAGGAGGTGCCGCATGTTGCAAGGGGTGTATGTCGCGAACGTGACCCCGTTCCAGGCCGACGGGAAGATCGACGCCGCCGCCTACCTCGATCACGTCGCCTGGCTCGCCGAACAGGGGGTGTCGGGGGTGGTTCCATTCGGGACCAACGGTGAGGGGCCCTCGGTGGCCCTTCGGGAGAAGGTCCGGGTCCTCGATGCCCTCTTCCAAAAAGGCCTCCCCATCCAGATCATCCCCACCGTGGCCCAGGGAAATCTGCCGGAGACCCTCGAGCTCATCGGCTTCGCCAACGACCTTCCCGCCGCCGCGGTGATGGTGCTGCCCCCCTACTACTTCAAGCCGGCGGACCCCGAAGGCCTGCGTCGTTTTTTCGAGCCCGTGGTCGAGGCCAGCCGCCACCCGGTGATTGTCTACCACATCCCCAAGTACGCCGTTCCCGTTCCCGCTGCGCTGGTCCTGGAGCTTGAAGTTTGGGGGGTGAAGGACTCCGGGGGCGAGCCGGGGTACGCCGAAGCGGTCCTCGCCGGGGGCAAGGGGGTGCTCGTCGGGACCGAGGACGATTTATGGCGTCGGCTCCGAATCGGGGCCCAGGGGATGATCTCGGCCCTCGCCAACTTCATCCCCGAAAGGATCCTGGAGATCTACCGCCTCGCCACTCTGGGGGACGAAATCCGCGGCCCCGCCCTCTCGGAACTGCTCCAGCGGGTCCGGGCCCAGACCAAGGCCTACGCCGCACCGGCGCTCCTCAAGAAACTGGCCCAGGCGCGCCACGGCGTTCCCCTGGGGACCGTGCGCCCGCCGCTGGTGCCCGCCCCGGCCGACTTTGACCCGGGACCCATCCTGGCCCTGGCCGGGGTGCGGTGACCACCAGGAGGGAGAAGGCCATGATCAAGGACCTGCAAACGGCGGTGGTCGAGGCCAACTACGACTGGACCTTCATCAAGATCATCGCCGACGAAGGTGTCGGTTACGGCGAGTGCTTTTTCGCGCCGGGGCTCACCGCGCTGATCCGCGAGCTCAAGCCCCTGGTCATCGGGAACGACCCC
Source organism: Vulcanithermus mediatlanticus (assembly GCF_055385885.1). Taxonomy (NCBI): domain Bacteria; kingdom Thermotogati; phylum Deinococcota; class Deinococci; order Thermales; family Thermaceae; genus Vulcanithermus; species Vulcanithermus mediatlanticus. The sequence goes on from NZ_AP042385.1 coordinate 850,323, forward strand.
TTCGACATTCGCCGAATTCTTCGGATTTTAAAGACCGCGGGCTTTCAAGCCAGCCCCCAGGGCGGCGCGCTCGGGCACGCCCTCGCCGGGATCGAAACCGCGCTTTGGGACCTCCTTGGCAAGACCCTCAAGGTGCCCCTTTACGCGCTTTGGGGCGGCGCCTACCGCACGAACATCCGGCTCTACGCCGACTGCCACGGCGAATCCGGGCTGCACTCGCTGAGCGCCATCCAAACCCCGCGCGTGCCCTGGTGGCAGAGCGAAAGCGGGGAGAGCGAGGTTTCCCTCGAGGTCGACCCCAAACACCACGGCGGGCTGGCCGAAGACGCCGAGCGCGTCGACCCCAAAGCCTACGCCGAGCGGGCCAAGGCGGTCATCGCCCAGGGCTACACCGCCTTGAAGTTCGACCTCGACATCCCCACTCCCTACCCGAGCGACCCCTACAACGGGACCCTGGAGCCGGCCGAGATCGAACGGCTGGCAACGATCGTAGCCTCGGTCCGGGAGGCGGTGGGGGACGAGGTGATGCTCGCCTTCGACTGCCACTGGAACTACACCGTCGAAAGCGCCCTGGCGCTGGCGCGGGCCCTGGCCCCCTACCGCCCGGCCTGGCTCGAGGACCCCGTGCCCCCGCAGGCGGACGAAGCCCTGGGGCTGCTTTTGCAAAAGAGCCCGGTCCCGATCGCCACCGGCGAAAATCACTACCACCCGCAGCAGTTCGCCCGCCTGCTCATGATGGGGCTCGGCATCGTCGCCCCCGACGTCCAGAAAGTGGGGCTGCTCGGGGGGCGCACCATCGCCGAGCTCGCCGAGACCGCCTCGGCCCTCGTCGCCCCGCATAACATCGCAAGCCCCCTGGGCACGCTGGCCGCGGCGCACCTAGCCGCGACCATCCCCAACTTCCTCGTCCTCGAGCACCACGGGCTCGAGGTCCCCTTCTTCGAGGCCGTGGTGACGGGGCGGGATGGCCCGGTGATCCAAAACGGCGAGGTGGTCCTCGAGCCCAAACCCGGCCTCGGCGTGAGCCTCGACGAAGCCGTGGCCTACGACTACCGGAAACGCGAAGAGCCCTTCTTCGACGCCGCCTAAGCCCCCCTGGCAAAGGCCGCTGCCACCCGGATGGCCTCGATCAGGCTGGTGGGGTTTGCGATGCCTTGCCCGGCGATGTCGAACGCCGTGCCGTGATCGACCGAGGTGCGGACCACCGGCAACCCGGTGGTCACGCTCACCGTGCGGTAAAAGTCGTAGGTCTTGGCCGCGATGTGTCCCTGGTCGTGATAGAGCGAGATCACGGCGTCGTAGCGCCCCGAGAGCGCCTGGTAAAACACCGAGTCGGCGGGGACGGGCCCCAGGGCAACGATCCCCTCGGCCCGCGCCCGCTCGATCGCGGGAACAAGGGCCCTCATCTCCTCATCGCCGAACAATCCGCCCTCGCCGCCGTGGGGGTTGAGGGCGGCCACGGCGATGCGCGGAGATTCGACGCCGAAGTCCTCGAGTGCCCGCTTGGCGTGGCGCAAAAGCTCGAGCGTCCGCGCTTCGGTCACCAGCTCGATCGCCCGCCGCAGCGAGACGTGGCGCGAAAGGAAGAAGATCCGCAAGCGATCGACCACGAACATGGTCTCGACCCTGGCCTCAAAGAGCGCGGCCAGGGCCTCGGTGTGGCCAGGGTAGGGCACGCCGGCCGCTTTCCAGGCTTCCTTGTGGATGGGCGCGGTGACGATGCCCTGCACCGCCCCGGTTTTGGCGAGCGCCACCGCCGCTTCCAGGTAGTGCAGGCTCGCCCTGCCGCAAGCGGCGCTTACCTCGCCGAACGCCCAGTCCCCCTTTTTGGGGGCCTCGAGGTCGTGGACGGGGACCACCCCCGGGGCCGAGGACGCCTCCGGACCCACCCATCGCACCGCAAGGCCAAAGTGTTCGGCCTGGGCCTTGAGCACCTTAAGGCTCCCCACGACCAAGAGGTCCGCCCAGCCATGGACCTTCGGCGTCAAAAAGGCTTTGAGCACGATCTCCGGCCCGATCCCCGCCGGGTCTCCGAGCGTGACCGCGAGTCTTGGTTTCCTCACAACCCTCCTCCCTGTCTGAAAAGGCGAATGAGGTCGACCAGCCGCACCAGGGCGTCGGGCTCCCCCACCGCCCCCCCTTTGGTGGCAAAGAGCATCCCGTCCCACCGACCGCCGCGGAGCCGGGAAAGGGCGGCGAGCGGCGCCGGCGAGCCCAGCGGCTCCAGCGCCCGGGCCTCGAGGGCCTCGTAGAGCGCCTCGGCGGTCAGGCCCCCACCCACGACCACCCCGCCGTAGCGGCGCTGGGAGAGCCGGGCCAGCGCGTCTTCGATCAGTTGGTCGAGGGCCGGATCCCCCGGCCCGTTCACCGGCCGGTAGAGCACCTCTACGCCGTCCCGGTATGCCCAACGCAATCGGGCCACCTGCGTCCGCACCCTGGCCTGGTTGCTGCCCTGAACCACCAGCACCGGCTCCGCCTCGCCTTTGGCGAGGGCGACGGTGAGCGGGCCGCTATCGACGACCAGGAGCCGCGACCGGTAGGGCCGCACGGCCTCGGCCACCCGGGCCATGTCGCCCGGGGTTTCGACATCGGGAATCCACCAGCGCCCGGCCTCGAAGTCGAACGCACCCCCCACCTGCACCGACCCGACCCCGGGCAGGCCCTCGAGGATCTCAAAAAGCGAGCCCAGCACCTCGCCGTCCATGGCCTGCGTTCCCCCGCGCGTGGTGCGACCGGCCTCGGGGTGGGCGGGGGCCATCACCCCGCCCTGGGGCTTGAGGACCTCGAGCAGGACCTCGAGCTCGGCCCGGATGTGCCCGGCGAGCGTGGTGTCCACCCGCTTCGACCAGTGGCTCTCGGGCGGCGCCGCCGCCATCGCCCACTCCGCCCACCGCCGGAGCTCGGCCTTGGCGAACGCGGCCTTAAGGTCCCGGGTGCGGGCGTTGATCACCAGGGCGTCGGGGGCACCGAAGGCCTGCGGCGCCTGGAGCAAGCGAACCACGCGCCCACGCTGGCGAAAGAGCGCCGCGGTGGCCGCGGCTCCGGTCAGATCATCGGCGAAGACGACGACCATAGCGCCCCGCTCGCCCGGACCCTCGGCGCCCGGCCCCGGTTCAGGCTTCCCTCGAACGAAATCCGCACCGATTCCCCCTATGATCCTATTGACAGCTTATCAGACCAATTGTTAAGTTAAGGTATCACCTCAGGGAGTCAAAGGCAATGGCCAAACTCGAAACCCCTGTCGTCAGCGAGCAGCTCTATGAAGCGGTCGCTCGCAAGATCGGCGAGCTCATCCTCTCCCACCGCTACACCCCCGGCACCCGCCTTCCCCCCGAGCGCGTCCTTTCAGAGCGTCTCGGCGTTGGCCGCTCGACCTTGCGCGAAGCCCTGGTGAGCCTGGCCGCGCTCGGGGTGCTCGAAATCCGGCAGGGCCGGGGCGTGTTCGTCAAGGACCTCCCGGTTGCGCTCATCGCCAGCAGGCTGAGCCGGATGGACGACGCCCCCTCCCTCCGCGACGTTTGGGAAGCTCGAATGGCCATTGAAGTCATGGCCGCCGAGGTCGCGGCGCTCCGCCGCACCGAGGCGGATCTGGCGGCCATGGAAAAGGCGGTGCTGGCGATGGAGGCGGCACTGGCACGCGGCGAGCCCGGCGTCGAGGAGGACACCCTCTTCCACCTCCACCTACTGCGGGCCGCCCACAACGCGGTGCTCACCCAGCTCGGGGAAGAGCTCGGCGCGCTCAGCCTGCGGGCCCGGCGCCTCGCGCTTTCCCGTCCGGGAAGACCGGCCTCGTCCAGCCAGGAGCACCGCGCCATCTTCGCCGCGATTCGGGACCAAGACCCAAAAGAGGCGGCCAGGGCCGTGCGTCTGCACCTCGAGTACGGCCTCCGGCTGACCATGGGTCTGGACCAAAGGGAGGCGAGTGGGCATGAAAAAGAAGGTTAATCGGCGGACGTTCATCAAGCTCGGCGCGTCCTTGGCCGGCGCCTCGGCGGCGAGCCGCCTCTTCGGCGCCAGGGCAGAAGCCGGTTCGGGTCAGTACGAGCCGCGCTTTCCCATTGAGAAAGGGGCCAGGCTCAGGCTGCTCCGCTGGTCTGGGTTCGTGAAGTCGGACGAAGAATACTGGAACGCAAACACCCGGCGCTTCACCAAACTCACCGGCGTACCCGTCGACATCGAGTACATCACTTGGGAAGACGTGCGCCCCAAAGCGGCGCTGGCCGCGAACCTGGGCGCCGGCCCCGACATCGTAATGGGGTGGTACGACGACCCCCACCTCTACCCCCAAAGGCTCCTCGACGTCTCCGACCTGGCCGAATACCTGGGCAACAAATACGGCGGCTGGTACGACGTGGCCCGCATCTACGGCTACAGCGACGTGGTCGGTCACTGGATCGCCATTCCGGTGGGTGCGCCGGTGGCGGCGCTGGTCTACCGCCAGAGCTGGGCCCAGGAAGCCGGCTTCGACACCTTCCCCACCGACCTCGACGGCCTTTTGAAGCTCTCTCAGGCCCTCAAGAAAAACGGCCATCCTACAGGGTTCGCCCTCGGCCACGCGGTCGGCGACGGCAACGTTTGGGTGCACTGGCTACTCTGGTCTTTTGGTGGCAAGCAGGTCGAGGCCGACGGGAAGACCATCGCCATCAACCGAGAAGAGACCTGGAACGCGCTTGAGTACGCCAAGGCGCTCTACCAGACGATGGTCTCGGGCGTGGCCTCTTGGCTCGACTCCAACAACAACCGGGCTTTCCTCTCCGGCGCCATCTCGCTCACCGGCAACGGCATCAGCATCTACTACGCCGCCAAGCGCGACTTCCCCGAGATCGCGAAAGACCTTAACCACGCCAACTTCCCCGTCGGCCCGGTCGGCCGGCCCACCGAGTTCCACCTCTTCACCGAGGCCTTCATCTTCAAGTACACCCGCTACCCCAACGCGGCCAAGGAATACCTGCGCTTCATGCTGGAAAAGGACCAGGCCGCGCCCTGGGTCGAAGCCATGAACGGGTACGTCACCCCCGCCCTCAAGGCCTACCGCGACCTCCCGGTATGGACACGGGACCCCAAGGTGACCCCCTACCGCGACGGCATCGCCCGCATGCTCTACAACGGCTACGCCGGCCCTCCGGGCCCCAAGGCCGCGGCGGCACTTTCGGAGTTCGTCGTCCTCGACATGTTCGCCGACGCCTGCGTCCGGGGCATGAGCCCCAAGGCAGCGGCAAAACGGGCCGAAGACCGGCTGCGCCGGATCTACAGCTAACGGGATCATGCGGGCCGGGTCGCTCTTTCGAGGGTTTTCCGAGCGGCTGGACCGCAGCCGCTGGCTGGGGCCGATTCTCACCAGCCCGGCGCTCGTCCTGCTCGCCATCTTCCTCGCCTACCCGCTCTTTCTCGGGGTGTGGCTCGGGTTTACCAACGCCAAGATCGGCTGGCCAGGCCGCTGGATCGGCCTGGAGAACTACCGTCTCCTCTTTTCCGACCCCGTGTTTCGAATCACCGCCTTCAACACGGTGCTCTACACCGGCGTCACCGTTGTTTTCAAACTCACGCTCGGGCTTACGCTCGCGCTTTTGCTCAACCAGCGCTTTCCCGGCTATCGACTGGCCCGTTCGCTCATGCTGCTCCCCTGGATCGTTCCCACCGTGCTCTCGGCCATCGCCTGGTGGTGGATCCTCGACCCCCAGTTCAGCTTCATTAACTGGAGCCTCGAGCGGCTCGGCCTCATCGATCAGGGCATCAACTTCCTGGGCGACGAGTGGCTCGCGCGCGCCTCGCTGATCGTGGCCAATATCTGGCGGGGCATCCCCTTTTTCGCCATCGGCTTTTTGGCCGGCCTTCAGGCCATTCCCAAGGAACTCCTGGAGGCGGCAAGGGTGGACGGGGCGAACCCCTGGCAGACGTTCTGGCACGTGACCTGGCCGCTCCTTTTGCCGTTGACCACCATCCTCACCACCTTCTCGACCATCTGGACCTTTACCGACTTCCAGCTGGTGTGGGTGATCACCCGGGGCGGCCCCGCGAACGCCACCCACCTCTTCGTGACCCTCGCTTACCAGCGGGCCATTCCCGGAGGCGCCCTTGGTGAAGGCGCAGCCATCGCCGCCTTCACGCTGCCACTGTTGCTGCTTCTTTCCTGGGCCGCCTTGCGGGCCCTGCGGAGACAGCTATGAGGCGATCGCGCTGGTTCACGCTCTACATTCCGGTGATCCTTTTCCTGGCCTTCCTGCTCTTCCCCTTCTACTGGATGGTGCTCACCTCGATCAAACCCAACAACGAACTGGTGAGCACCACCGCCAACCCCTTCTGGGTCCGCCACCCGACGTTCTCGCACATCATCTACCTGCTGCGCGAGACCTCATACCCCCGCTGGTTCTGGAACACCATGGCGGTCGCCGCCGGGGCCACCCTGGTCAGCGTGGTGGCCAGCTACCTCGCCGCCTTCGCCATCGCCCGGCTGCGCTTTCGCGGCTCCGAAGGGCTCAGCCTCGGGATCTACCTCGCCTACCTGGTGCCCCCGGCCATCCTCTTCATTCCCCTGGCCGATATCCTGCTCAAACTCCGCATGTTCGACCGCCTGTGGTCGCTGGTGCTGGTCTACACCACCTTCCTCATCCCCTTTTGCACCTGGTTGCTCATCGGCTACCTCAAGAACATCCCGGTCGAACTCGAGGAGGCCGCCCGCATCGACGGCGCGAGCCGACTCCAGGTCATGACGCAGATCATCCTGCCCCTCAGCGTCCCGGGGATCATCTCGGCCACCATCTTCGCCTTTACCCTTTCCTGGAACGAATACCTCTACGCCCTGGTGTTCATGTCCTCCCCCGAGAACAAAACCGTGCCGGTGGGGCTCACCACCGAGCTCATCCGCGGCGACCTCTACCAGTGGGGGCCGCTTATGGCCGGGGCGCTGCTCGGCACCCTGCCCGTGGTCGCCATCTACTTCTTCTTCGTCGAATACTACGTCTCCGGCCTCGCCGGGGCGCTCAAGGAGTAAAGCGCTCGTCGTCTTCTTCCAGGGAACGGATCTCCTCGATAAAGCGCTCGACCGAATCGAACTCCCGGTAGACGCTGGCGAAACGGATGTAGGCCACCGGGTCGAGGGCCTTTAAAAAGGCCATGGCCCGGCGGCCGATCTCCTCCGAGGTGATCTCCGGCCCTTCGACCTGGTCCTCAAAGGCGTAAGCGAACTTCTTCAACACCGCGGGGTCGACCGGACGCTTCTCGCAGGCCAGGCGCAGGCCTCGCAACAGTTTGTCGGGGTTAAAGGCCTCCCGATGGCCGGAACGCTTGATCACCATCAGGGGCTCGAGTTGCGGTCGCTCGTAGGTTGTGAACCGACGCCCGCAGGCGGCGCACTCGCGCCGGCGGCGGATGGCAAGGCCCTCGTCGACCGGCCGCGTATCCACGACCCGGGTGTCGGTGGTGCCGCAGTAGGGGCACTTCACGGCAACTCAGCCAGGAGATCGTAGAGCTCGGGCGGCGTGGGGGGTTCGGGGAGGCGGACCTCGAGGACCTCCCCGTGCACACCATCGGACACCATCGAGCCGAGCCCCAGCACCGCCCGCACCAGGGGGCGGTCGTACTCCTCGCCCACCGGATCGCGGCTGGGGACCACACCGTTGACCCGCACCTCATCCGGGAACACCGCGCTCGCGCCCCGGATCAGCCCCACCACCGCGCCGCGGACCGCCGAGACATGGGGCTCAACCCTGCCTCCCGGCGGCAGCACCAGGACCACGAACCCGCCACCGGCGAGGTACTTGAGGCCGTGCTGGAGCACGAGAAGGCTCGATTTTACATCGGCATTCAACAGCTCGTACCACTCGGCCTCCAAAAGCTCGGTAAAGGGCGTCTGGCTCTCAGCCGAGGTCACGTGCACGATTCCATCGAGCATGCCGAAGAGCTCTTCGACCTTTTCAAAGGTCGTCACCGCGTCCAGAGACACCGAGAGGTCGCCCCGAATCGGGATGGCGCTCGCCCCGAGCGCCTCCACTTCGCTGGCCACGCCGGTGGCCAGCTCGACGTCGGGATCCACCGCGATCACCGTGGCCCCGGCCTGGCCATAGGCCCGGGCGATGCTCCGCCCGTAGCCGCGGCCCGCTCCGGTGACCATGACCACTTTCTTCGAAAGACCCAGGAGGTCGGAATCCATCTCCCCTGCATTCTGACACGCGACCCTTCTTTACAAAAGTGCCCGCTTTGGCTAAATTAATGAGGTGCCGGCAGGGCCGGCGTTCGCGGGCCCGTAGCTCAGTTGGATAGAGCGGCTGACTACGGATCAGCAGGTCAGGGGTTCGAGTCCTCTCGGGCCCGCCAGTTTTGACCCGCCCCCAAAGGGGCGGGTGATGTTTTCTGGCCTGGGGTCGCCCATGTGGGGTGGCTGCCGAGGTCACCAGAGGCGGGGCACCGGGTAGCGGGCGATTTCGGCGTCACCGCTCACCAGGGTGAGGTCTTCCCGTATCGCCTGGGCCACGAGCATTCGATCGAAAGGGTCCTTGTGGTGGTCGGGCAGCTGGCGCACGGCCAGGGCGTGGGACAGCGTTACCGGAAGGGGCTTGAACCCGTTCGCCCGGAGTTGTTCCGCCAGGAACGCTTCGAGGCCTTCGGGAAGGCGAAGGCGCCCCAACCCTGATTTGATCGCCATTTCCCAGGCGCTCGCGGCGCTCAGAAAAACCGCGTTCCTGCCGTCGGCGATGGCTTCGCGGGCAGGTCGGGAAAGCCTGGGATCATCGCTGATCCACCACAGGAAGGCGTGGGTGTCGAGGAGGAGCCGCCGGCTCACAGTCCGAACTCCCGGGCCAATTCTTCAGGCAGAGGCGCATCGAAATCCTCCGCCACCCACACCTCGCCTTTGGCGCTGCCCGGCTGGCGCTTCGCCGGCGTCGGTTCCACCGGCACCAGGCGGGCCACGGGCACGCCGCCCCGGGCGATGATCACCTCTTCACCCAGCAGGGCTTCCTGGAGCAGGCGGGAGAGCTGGGTTTTGGCGGCGTGGACGTTGACCTTCTTGCTCATGCCCTAAGTGTATAGCTAAACTCTTAGCTAAGTCAAAGCGGCGGGCAAGGGTCACTACCCGTTACCCGCGAAAACGATTTTCGCAAGCATTATCTTTCTGGCACCGATTCGAAGCAGCTTGCGGCCCCTCCGGGCAAAGCGCCTTCCTGGCGCCACACCGGGCCCTTTCATTCGCGAGGCGCCCCGGTGGTATCATGGCAAGAAATGATCACAAAGCCGCGCCTCTTGACTTTGAGCGCGCTCTTGGTACGGAAAACGGCCCGGATTTTCACGCCCCTTTGTGACCGCGCCCAATGCCGAAACGCCGGGGTGGCCTTCAAGGGAGCGTCGAAATGATCGTCGTCGCCGGCGAGGCGCTGATGGATTTCACCCCGGCAAACTGCCAGGGGCGCTCCGGGTACTTGCCCCACCCCGGTGGGTCGCCGTACAACGTGGCCATCGGCCTCGGACGGCTGGGGGTGCCGGTGGCGTTTTTGGGCCGGATCTCCCGAGACCGCTTCGGGGAAGGCCTCTTAAAACACCTCAGGGAAAACGGCGTCGACGCCGGGTACGTCGCGAGAGGCGACGAGCCGACGACGCTGGCTTTCGCCCATATCCGGGAAGACGGCGTCGATTACGCCTTCTACGGCGAAGGCGCGGCCGACCGCCAGCTCGAGCTGGATGATCTCCCGGACACCCTGCCAGAGGGCGCGGCTTTGCACCTCGGCTCGTTCGCGCTGGCGGTGGAACCCGTGGCCTCGACCCTCGAGGCCCTCGTCCGCCGGGAAGCGGGACGCCGGCTGATCTCGATCGACCCCAACGTCCGGCCGGCGCTAATCCCTGACCGCGATCGCTACCTCCAGCGGCTGCACGCCCTTTTGGCCATGGCCGACCTGGTCAAGGTGAGCCTCGAGGACCTCGCCTGGCTCTCCCCGAACCGCGCCCCGCTCGAGGCCGCCGCGTCGTGGCTCAGCCTCGGCCCCGCCGCTGTGATCGTCACCCTGGGCCAGCGGGGCTCGCTCGCGATCACCGAGCGAGGCCGGTGGTCCGCCGACACGCCCGCGGTTTCGGTGGTCGACACCGTGGGCGCCGGCGATGCCTTCACCTCGGGCGTTCTGGCCTGGCTCTGGCGCCACAGCGCCCTCAGCCGGGCCGGCCTTCTGGCCCTGGGCCAGAGGCTTCGGGCCACGCTCGAATTCGCCAACCGTGTGGCGGCGATCTCGTGCACCCGCGCCGGTGCCAACCCGCCCTGGCAAAAGGAGGTGGAAGCGGGAAAACCCTAGGCCACTGAGGCAAAACGGCAGCCAGGTCTTTCACCAAGGAGCCACGCATGCGCATCGTCGAATCGGAAGTCCTCGACGTCCGCTTCCCCACCTCGCTCGAGCTCGACGGATCGGACGCCATGAACCCCGACCCCGACTACTCCGCCGCCTACGTCATCCTCAAAACCGACGGGGACCTCGAGGGCCACGGCCTCACCTTCACCATCGGGCGCGGCAACGAGCTGGTGGCCGACGCCGCCAGGCTGCTCGCGTCCCGGGTGGTGGGCCACGACCTTTCGACCTTCACCGCCGACATGGCCGCCTTCTGGCGCGGCCTCACCGGCGACAGCCAGCTCCGCTGGCTCGGCCCGGAAAAGGGGGTCATCCACCTGGCCACCGCCGCCGTCGTGAACGCGGTGTGGGACCTGTGGGCCAAGCGCGAGCAAAAGCCGCTGTGGAAGCTCCTCGCCGACATGAGCCCCGAGGAAGTGATCGGCTGCATCGACTTCCGCTACCTCACCGACGCCCTCACCCCGGCCGAGGCCGTCGAGATGCTCCGGCGCCTGGAGCCGACCAAAAAAGAGCGGGAGGCCCGCCTCCGGCGCGAGGGGTACCCCGCCTACACCACCAGCGCCGGCTGGCTCGGCTACCCCGACGAGAAGATCCGGACCCGCCTGCGAAAAGCCCTCGAGGCCGGCTTCCGCGCCTTCAAGCTCAAGGTGGGCCGCGACCTGGCGGACGACCTCCGGCGGCTGGCGCTGGCGCGAGAGATCATCGGGCCCGAGGGGGTGCTGATGGTGGACGCCAACCAGGTCTGGGAGGTCCCCGAGGCCATCCGCTGGAGCCGGGCCCTGCTCCCCTACCGCCCCTTGTGGATCGAGGAGCCCACCAGCCCCGACGACATCCTGGGGCACCGGGCCATCGCCCTCGCCCTCAGGGGGAGCGGCACCGGGGTGGCCACCGGCGAGCACGTCGCCAACCGCGTCATGTTCAAGCAGTACCTCCAGGCCGGGGCCATGGGGTTTTGCCAGCTCGACGCCTGCCGGCTGGGCGGGGTCAACGAGGTGCTGGCCGTCCTGCTGCTGGCGGCGAAGTTCGGCGTCCCGGTGTGCCCGCACGCCGGCGGCGTGGGCCTTTCCGAATACGTCCAGCACCTCTCGATCTTCGACTACATCGCCGTTTCCGGATCGATGGAAGGGCGCTTCATCGAGTACGTCGACCACCTGCACGAGCACTTCCTCGACCCGGCACGGATCAAGGATGGCAGGTACACCGTGCCCACCGCCCCCGGCTACAGCATCACCATGAAGGCATCGTCGCTCCGGACCTACGCCTACCCCGACGGGGAGTACTGGAGAGCAGCCCGCGAAGGCTGAAGCCCCCGCCAGGCCCAGGGCCCGGCCGGCCCCTTGCCGGTGCCCCAGTCGCCGGGCCGACCCGTAGCCGCGGCTCCATACAATGAGACTCATATTTTTATCAATTCAGCGGAGCAGAAGAAAAAAGTGCATTAATATGGGGCAAGGCACGCTGCGCCACGCCACTTTGAGGAGGTGGTTTGGTGGTGGACCGGGGTCCAAGATGGCTGTTTCTCGCTGGGGCCATCTTGACCGCAATCTTCATCGCCCGTTTTGGCTGGCTCGAGGCCAGCCTGGGCAACGGCGCCTTCCTCGTCGGGGCGCTGGGGCTGGGGATGATGGGCTATTGCATCCGCCCCCATCTTGGGCTGGTGCTGGGCCTCGTCGCCTCGGCCCTGGCCTGGGCCATCGCCTCGCCCCTCAAAGTTCCCGAGCCGCTTCCGGAAACCCAGCAGGAAGCCTTCCTCTGGCTCTGGACCGCGCTCACCGCCGCGGTCCCGGCCGCCACCGGCTGGATTCGGGGGCGGATCGAGGCCATGGCCTCGCAATCGCGCGCCCTCGCCTTTCTGGCCTCGATCGGCGAGCTCGCCACCGTGTCCAACCAGGAGCGCGAGCTCCTCGAGGGCACGGTCAGGGCAGCGGTGGACAAGGGGGGCTACGCCCTGGCCATGATCTGGACCAGCGACGAGCTGGGGCCCGAACCTTCGGCCTGGGCGGTGAAGCAGGGGCATCTCACCTTCCAGCGCCGAGACGGTGTATGGAGGCTCGAGTTCACCAACGGCCGCAACCGCATCCAGGCCGAGCTCATCCAGGAGCTGCGGGAAAAAACCCTCGCCGCCCGGGCCCTCCGCTCCGGGCGGCTGGTTGAGAGCGGGCGGAGTGCGAACAACGGCGACCCCATCGTCGCGCTGGCCAGGACGCTCGGCGCCCGGGCGCTGGCGGCCGCCCCCATCCGGGTGCGCCACCAGGCCTTTGGCACCCTGGTGGTCGCCGCCGAAGACCCCCTGGCCTTCCGGGGCGAGGCGGCGGTGCCGCTCGAGGAGGCCGCGCGCACGCTGGGGCAGGCACTGGAGCGGCTCTGGCTGGAGGACGAGCTCATGCTCCTCCACCTCACTGACCCCCTCACCGGCATCCTCAACCGGCGGGGCTTTGAAAACCGGGGCCGGGCGATGCTCGCCCACGCCCGCGAGCGCGAGGAGAAGGCGGCGCTGGTGTTCGTGGACCTCGACCGCTTCAAGGAGGTCAACGACACCATGGGCCACCACGCCGGCGACGAGGTCCTGAGGCAGGCCGCGCTCCGGCTGCTCTCCGCCACCCGGACCCGCGACCTCGTGGCCCGGGTCGGCGGCGACGAGTTCGCGCTGCTGTTGCTCCTGGAGGACCCGGGGGTGCTGGGGCGCATCACCGCCCGGCTCTACCAGGCTCTGGCCCGCCCCTACAACGTCGGCGAGCGGACCTTCTCCCTTGACGCCAGCATGGGAGTGGCGCTCTTCCCCGAAGACGGCGCCACCCTCGAGGAACTTTTACGCAAGGGCGACATCGCCATGTACCAGGCCAAGGAGAGCCGACGCCGGATCGCCTTCTTCGACGCCGAGAGCGACCTGGCGCTCAAGCGCCGGCTCGAGCTCGAGGCCGAGCTGCGGAGGGCGATCGATGAAAAGGCGATCGAGCTCGACTATCAACCGGTGGTGGCCCCGCCCGAGCGGCTGGTTTTCCTCGAGACTCTGGCCCGCTGGAAGGTGCCGCCTTCGGTCTTCATCCCCCTGGCCGAGGAGATCGGGCTCGCCTGGCCCCTCGACCGGCTGGTCCTGGAAAAGGCCATCGAACAGATCGTGGAGTGGCGAAAGGCCGGCCTTTCCGCCCGGGTGAGCGTCAACCTCTCGCCGCGTTCCTTTGAGGAGCCGGAACTCCTGAGTTTCCTCGAGGGCGCCCTTGCCACCGCGAAGATCCCCCCCGGGGGGCTGGTCCTCGAACTCACCGAGCGGGCGATCTTCAGCACCGACCGCACCGTCCTCTTTGAAAAGCTCAAGACCACCGGGGTCCAGCTCGCCCTCGACGACTTCGGCACCGGCTATTCCTCGCTGATCCTGGTCAAGGACCTGCCCCTCGACTTCATCAAACTCCCCCGCGAGTTCGTCCGCGACCTGCCCGAAAGCGAGCGCGACGCGGCCATCGCCGACACCGTGCACCGGCTGGCCCACCGCCTGAAGATGGGGCTGGTCGCCGAGGGGGTGGAGCGCCGGGAGCAGATCGAGTCGCTCAAGACCATCGGCTACCGGCTCTTCCAGGGCCACTACTTCGCAAAACCGCTGCCACCCCACAAGGCGGCGCGCTGGCTTTCGGGAGAGCGCCCGACCTATTAAAAGGGGCCTTGCCGTGGCCTTTGCCACGGCAAGGCCTTTAAGCCCCCATGATCTGCAGGAAAAGCCGGGTGAGCTCGGGGTCGAACTGGCGCCCCGACTGGGCCTCGATCTCGGCCAAGGCCTGGGCCCGGGTCCAGGCCTTTTTATAGGGTCGCTCGCTGGTGAGGGCGTCGTAGACGTCGGCGATGGCGAAGATCCGGGCCAGCTGGGGAATGGCCTCGCCCCGAAGGTCGTCGGGATAGCCACCGCCACTCCAGCGTTCGTGATGGTGGCGGACGATCTTCAGCGTGGCCTCGGGCAGAAAGCCCAGCTGGCGCAGCATCGCCTCCCCGATGGTGACGTGGGTCTTCATGATCTCGAACTCCTCCGGGGTGAGTCGCCCCGGTTTGAGGAGGATGGGGTCGGGAATCGCCACCTTGCCGATGTCGTGGAGGTACCCGCCCCAGCGCAGGCAGGTGAGGGCGTCCTCGTCGAGGCCGGCCGCCTGCCCCAGGCTGAGCGCGAGCGCGGTCACGCGGTCGGTGTGCCCCTTGCTCTCGTAGTCGCGGTACTCGAGGACCAGCCCCATGGTGCGGAGCGCCGCCTCGTGGCTGCGCTCGACCTCGGCGATGGCCTCTTCCAACGCCCGCGTGCGCTCGCGCACCCGTGACTCAAGCCGCGCGTTCTCCTCCCTGAGCGCCAGGTGCAGCGCCCGGGTGCGGAGCAAATTGCGCGCCCGCAGCACCACCTCGAAGGGGTCGAAGGGCTTGGTGAGGAAATCATGGGCCCCCAGGCCGAGCGCCGCCTCCTTGGCCTCTCGGGTTGCGTCCGCGGTCAGCACCAACACCGGAAGGAACTCCCCCTCCGGCACCAGCGCCGGAATCCGCTTTAACACCTCAAGCCCCCCCAGTCGCGGCATGTGGAGGTCGAGGAGCAAGAGATCCGGAACTTCCCCCCGAAGCCGATCCAGCATCGGTTCGGCCTCGGCGAAGGTCTCCACCCGCACCACCTTCTCCCGCTCGAAGATCCGGCGCAAAAGGAGCAGGTTCGCGGGCTCATCGTCGACGGCCCAGATGGTCGCCTGGTGTAAAAACTCCCTGGACTCGATCGTGCACCCCCTTGACTCCAAGCCTACCCCCCGCCGCCAGCGGCCCGCGTTCACCGCCCGCGGCCGAGCTCCGAGAGCAGCTCGAGGAAGCGTTTGACCTCGAGCGGCTTGGTGAGATAGGCGTAAGCACCCGCCGAGAGCACCCGGTCGATCCGGTTCGGGCTGGCGCTGGCCGAGAGCACGATCACCGGGATGTCGCGGGTCTTGAGGTCGCCCTTGAGCCGCGCGAGCACCGCCTCGCCGCTCATGTCGGGGAGCTCCATGTCCAGGATGATCACATCGGGCCGGTGCTCACGCGCCAGCCGCAGCCCGAGCCCGCCCTGGAGGGCGGCGATGATCCGGGCGGCGCCGATCCGGGCGCAGAGCGACTCGATGAGTCGGAGGTTGGCCGGGTTGTCCTCGATGTAGAGCAGGGTGAGCTCGTGGCCCCCCTCCGGGTCGTCCTGGGCGCGCTCGCCCGGCTCCTCCCGGGGCGACGGGGCCTGGGGGAGCACGAAGTGGAAGGTGGTCCCGACGCCCTCGCGGCTTTCGAAGCCGATCTCGCCGCCCATGAGCTCGACGAAGCGCTTGGCGATCGAAAGCCCGAGACCGGTCCCCTCGCCGCCACCGCGCTCGCGGCCCAGCCGGTCGAAGGGCTCGAAGACCCGATCCCGCATGGCCTCGGGGATGCCGATGCCGGTGTCCTCGACCTCAAAGCGAAGCGTCTCCTCCCCGACGTGCACCCGGACCCAAACCGCGCCCCCCGAGCGGTTATAGCGGATGGCGTTGGTCACCAGGTTGAGCAGCACCTGCACCAGCCGTTGCCGGTCGGCGTAGGCGTAGCGCGAAAGCCCCTCGCCGGAGGGCGGGGAAAGCCGGACCCCGGCCTGGGCGGCGATGGGGCCGGAGAGATCGAGCACCTCGCGCACCACGTCCTCGGCCAGGACCGGCTCCAGCGAGAGCGCCACCCGCTCGGCGTCGACCCGGGCCACGTCGAGCACCTCGTTGATGAGCGCCAGCAGGTGGCGCCCGGCCTTTTGGATGTGCCCCACCTCTTCGCGCTGGGTGGGCGTGAGCTCGTCCATCTCCAAAAGCTGGGCAAACCCAAGCACCGCGTTGAGGGGCGTCCGCAGCTCGTGGCTCATGCGGGAGAGGAAGAGGGTTTTTTCGGCGTTGGCCCGCTTTTCGGCCTCGGCCTTGGCCCTCTCCTCGATGAGCTCGGTCACGTCCTGGATGAAAACGCTCACCGCCTCACCCCGCCCCCGGGCTACGGCGCGGTGCCAGCGCCAGCCCTTCTTGGGGTGGCGGAAGCGGTAGAGGGTCTCGACCTCCTCCGCCTCGCCGGAGGTGACCCGATCGGCGTCGTGCATCAAGGCCTCACGGTCTTCGGGGTGGACGTACTCGATGACGCCCTTCAAAAAGCGCCCGGGCGAACGGCCGAGCTCGGCTTCGTGATAGCAGGTGACCGCCTCGAGGGGCCCGAAGGTCTCGAAGGTGGACC
This sequence comes from Vulcanithermus mediatlanticus, assembly GCF_055385885.1. NCBI lineage: Bacteria > Thermotogati > Deinococcota > Deinococci > Thermales > Thermaceae > Vulcanithermus > Vulcanithermus mediatlanticus. The sequence continues at coordinate 866,861 of NZ_AP042385.1, forward strand.
CATCCTTGGCCACGTAGAGCCCGAAGGTCCGCGACTGGGCGAGCGCGGCCTCGAGGGCCTGGCGCGCCTCGCGTTCCCGGGTGAGGTCGAGGAGGAAGCCGACCACCACGCCCTCGGCCAGGCGCCGGGTGCTCACCCGCACCCAGCGCCAGCGGCCCTCGGCATCCTTCAGCCGGTACTCGATCGTGGCCTGGGCCTCGCCCGCCTCGGCGTCGACCCGGGCCTTGACCCGCGACCGGTCTTCGGGGTGGACCAGCTCGGCGCTCAGCTCGCCCCAGGTTTGGCCCACCCACGCCTCGACCGGGTAGCCGAGCAGCTGGGGGAGGTTCGGGCTCACGAAGGTCACCCTGGCCTCGCACCCCTTTCCCTCGCGGCGGAACATGACCACCGGGGCGCTGGCCACGAGCTCCTCGAGGAAGGCCTGGGCCTCGCGCAGCTCGGCCTGCTGCTGCCGCTGGCGGGTGATGTCGACGTCGACGGCCACGTAGTGGGTGACCTCGTTGCCCTGGCGCACCGGGGCCACCGTGGTCAGGGTGACGTAGTGTCGCCCCCCTTTGCCCCGGTTCTCGATCACCCCGCGCCAGACCTCGCCCCGCTTCAGCGACTCGTTCATGGCCCGGTACACCTCGCGCCCCTCGCCGTAGGCCCGGAAGAACTCGGGGGTTTTCCCCAGGGCCTCCTTTGGCGCATACCCCGAGAGCTCGCTGAAGGCGGGGTTGACGTAGAAGATCTTGCGGTCCCGGTCGGTGAGGATCACCGGCGTGGGGGCCTGCTCGATCGCCGCCTGCAGGTAGCGGGTCCTGGCAAACACCTCCGAGAAGGCCCGGGCCAGCGCCCCGATCTCGTCCTTGCGCTCGGTGGGCAGCGAGGCGGCTTCACCCTGCCCCAGCCGCCGCACGCCGCGGGCCAGGGCCTCGATCGGGCGCACCACCCGCCGCGCCACCATGCCCCCCACGAGCCCGGCCAAAAGGGCGAGCAGCACCCCCGCCCCGGCAAAGCGCAGTGTGGCCCGCAGGATGTAGGCCTTGAATACGCTCATGTCCTCGGCCAGGCGCAGGTAGCCGAGGGGCGGCGCCCCCGGCACCTCGATCGGGACCACCAGCGAGAGCACGCGCCCGGCGTGCTCGATCCGCACGCTGCCCGTCGGGGGAAGCCCACCGATCCGCTCACCCTCGAGGAACACCCCGGGGTCGCCGGTGCGGAAGATGATCCTTCCCTCGGCGTCAGCCACCTCGATACCGAGGAGGTCGCCATCGCCCACACCGCCCACGACCTCGCGAATGCGCCGGAGGTCGCGGTTATAGACCGGGTCGGCGAGGACCTCGGCGAGCAGCCTGGCCTCGGCGAGGGCCCGACCGGTGCGTTCTTCCAGGATCATGCCCCGGAGGTAGAGCGCCCCGTACACCCCAACCAAAAGCGCGCTCACCGCGGCGACCGCGGCGGCGAGGAGGATGATTCTCCGGTAGAGGCTCATGGTCCGATGCTTCAAGGAAGTCTCCGTTTCAGTTCATCGAGAAACCGCTCGGTCTTTTGATCGAGGGGACGAAAGCGCGCCGTCTGGCCAAAGCGAAGCAGGACGCGCCGGCCCTCGGGATCGCCGTCCATTTCGAGGAGCGCCGCCTTCAGGCGGCGGACGAGGGTTGGATCGAGGTCGGGTCGCACCGAAACCAGGTGGCGGGGGATCGGCTCGCTTTGGTAGATGACCAAGAGCCCAGCTGCCCTGCCTTTGGTCAGCGCCCGGAAGGCCTGATCGGAGATGGCCCCGGCGTCGATCCACCCCCGCTGGAGCCAAAAGAGCGTGTTCTCGTCGTCGTAGGTGAAGACGTAGCCCACCGTCCCCGGCGGAACCGGCGCCCGGGGCGAGTCCAGCGCCACCAGGTGCAACCCCGCGGCCTCCAGGGCCAGCCTCGGCACCAGATAGCCCGAGGTGGACCAGGGTTCCTCAAAGCCCACCCGCCGGCCCGAAAGCGCCGGAAGATCGGCGATGGGGCTTCGGGCGCTGGCCACCAGCAGGCTGCGGTAGCTGGCCGCGCCCCCCTTCCAGCGCACCAGGATCGGCTCCAGCCCCAGGGCGAGCACCGGGTAGACGCTGTCGATGTAGACATCGAGCCGGCCCTGCTCGATCAGGGCCCGGGCCTCGGTCAGGTCTTGCGGGAAGATCACCCGCACCCCAATCCCGAGCGCGGCCTCGAGGGCCCGGGCGAGGGGAAGGTAGTCTTTCAGCAAGGCCGAAGGCTCGTCGGTGGTGGTGCCGATGAATATCGGCTCCGGCGCCCTTGCCAGAACCAGACCCCAGGCAAGGAGCGCCGCCAGAAAAACCCCGCGCACCCGCACCCCCACTTGCCCCCATCCTAGCCCCCCGTCAGGATGCGAATGTCGCCGGCAACACACAGTTGCCCGACGATATGATGGGGCATGTCGGCGCTCATCTTCTCCCTGCCCGGCGGAGATCGCTTGCCAATCGTCCCGGAGCTGGCCCTGGCCGCGGGGTTCACCGGGAGAGACCAGGCCGCCGTCAAGGCTCACATCGCCGAGCTCGAGGCCCAGGGCATCCCCCCGCCCCCCGCCGTCCCCGTCCTCTTTCCTCTGCTGCCGCCGCTCCTGACCCAGGCCGCGCAGGTGCCGGTCATCGGGCCCCACACCACGCCCGAGGTCGAGCCGGTGCTCCTCTTTTCGGGGCGCGGCGTCTTCCTCACCGTGGGCAGCGACCACACCGACCGGGCCCTCGAGGCCCACCACGTCACCCTGAGCAAGAACGTCTGCCCCAAACCCCTGGCCAGCGAAGCCTGGCCGGTCGAGGCCGTGCTCGATCGCTGGGACGGGCTGGTCCTCGAGGCCCGAACGCCAAAAGGCACGGTGCAAAAGGGGCGACTGGCCGAGCTCGTCCCCTACCCCGCCCTCCTTCGACTTGCCCGCCGGGCGATTCCCGAGGGCCAGAGCGGGGTCTTTTTCTGCGGCACCATCCCCGCCCAGGCCCCCTGGCCGGCTTTCCCCGCCCCGGTCACCCTGCGTCTTGCCGACCCGGAATCGGGCCGCTCGATCGTCCACCGCTACACCCCGCGCCCCCTCCCCGAGCGCTACGAGGCGGGTCCGGCTCGCTGATCGCGGTCTGGGAACCCCCGCCGGAACGCTCGCCAGGGCGGGGCCTTAGGAAAAGAGCCGGGGCAAAAACAGCGCCAGCTGGGGAAAAGCGATCAGCACCACCACCATGAGGGCCATGGTCACCACGAAGGGCAGCGTGCCCACGATCACCTCCTGCAGCGTGCCCCGCCGGCGAACCCCCTGCACCACGTAGAGGTTGAGCCCGATGGGCGGGGTGATGAGGGCCATCTCGATGAGAATCATCAGCAAAACCCCGAACCACACCGGGTCGTAGCCGAGGGCGAACATCACCGGGGTGATGACCGGGATGGTGGTGATCATGATCGAAAGCGTCTCCATGAAAAGCCCGAGCACCACGTACAGGGCGATGACCGCGAGCAGGGTCTCAAACGGCGTCCAGCCCAGCGCGCGCACGAAGGCGGTGAGGCGATCGGTCAGCCCGATCGAGGCCAACACGAAGTTGAGGAAGTAGGCGCTGGTGATGATCAGCATGATCATCGCCGTGGTGCGCATGGTGCCGGCGATGGCGGTGGCGAGCATGCGGAGCGAAAGCCTGCGATTCGCCGCTGCAAGCCCCAAAGCGGCGAGCACCCCCAGCGCCGCCGACTCGGTGGGGGTGGCGATCCCGGCGTAGATCGACCCGATCACCACCAGGAACAAAAACAGGGGCGGCAGCAGGTGGCCGAGGCTCTGCCAGCGGTCCCTGGCCGTGATCCGCCGCACCTGGCGGACCCCGCCCCGCTCGGGGCGAAGCAGCGTCGCCACCACCACGGTGAGCATGAAGAGCAAAGCGAGCAACGCCCCGGGGATGAAGCCCGCCAGGTAGAGCCGGGGGATCGAGGTGTCGGTGAGGAAGCCGTAGATGATCATGTTGATCGAGGGCGGAATCAGGATGCCGAGGGTGCCGCCGGCGGCGATGGTGCCGGCGAAAAGCCGCTCGTCGTAGCGGTAGCGCCGGGCCTCGGGCAGGGCCACCGTCCCCACCGTGGCCGCGGTGGCCACGCTCGAACCCGAAGTGGCGGCAAAGAGCGCCGAGGTCACGATGTTGGCGTGCATCAACCCGCCGGGGAGCCAGGAGAGCCAGAGGTTCAGGGCCTGGTAGGTCTTGGCGGCGATCCCGGAACGGAGCAGCAGCTCGCCGAGCAGGACGTAGAGGGGAATCGCCACCAAAACGAAGTCGGTGTTGGTGGACCAGGCGATCTCCCCCATGGCCATCTCCAGGGGAAGCGGCGAAAAGAACTTGCTCAGCAAAAGCCCGAGCAACAACAGCACCGCGGCCACCGGCACGCTCAGGAAAAGGAGCGCGAGCAGGAGTAAAAGCGCGACGGTCACCAGCATCTAGGCCTCCCCATGCTCAATCGCCACGCTCTCCAGCTCGTCCTCGAGGACCTGCGACCCGGCGAGGCGCTCCAGGGTCTCAAAGTCCCCGGCGGCGAAAGCGATCAGGCTGCGCAAAAAGATCATGACGTTGACCAGAAAGAACCACCCGAGGCCCAAAAACCAAAGCCCCTGCGGCCACCAAAGCGGCGTCCCGAGCGGGGTGTTGGCGGTGGCCCCCCGGGCGTACGAGGTGGCGTAAACGTCGTAGGCGTAGCGGGCGAGCAAGAAGACGACCCCCGCCAGGACCAAAAGCGAGACCAGGTCGAGCACTGCCCGGACCCGCGGCCCCAGCCGGGCATAGACCACGTCGACCCGGATGTGGCTCCGCTCGAAGAGGGCGTAAGCGAAGGCCCAGCTCGCGCCCACCGCCAGCGCGTAGCTCGAGATCTCATCCGCGCCCCCGAGCGAGCGGCCAAACCCTTTGCGCAGGATCACCTCGAGGCTCACCACCAAGACCGCGACGATGAGCAACCCCCCGCCAAACCACGCCGCCCAGAGCGAAATTCGCCTCGAAACGTCGAGCAAACGATCAAAAACGCGCACCGGCACGCTCCTTCTTAAAGAAACGCTGCCGCCGGGGGCCAGAATGACCCCCGGCCGGATGCCACCTCACTTCACCGGGGCCTCGATGCCAACCACGCGCCCGATGGTTTCGTTCCAGCGCTCGGCACAGTCAGGGCCGCAGCGCGCCGCCCACTTCGGCACCACCGTCTCCACCAGGATCCTTTGCACCAGCGCCCGGTCGGATTCAGACACCGGCACCAAAGTGAGGTTCGCCGGCTGGCCCAGGCTGCAATCGCCCTGGCCGGTGAGGCAGTTCAGGCCCTCCTGCGTCTCGCGCTCGCTGGCCTTCCAGATGGCGTCCTCGAGGCCAGCCGCCTCCTTGAGCAAGAAGGCCTGGGTCTTTTCATCCAGGCTGTTCCAGCGCTTGAGGTTCATCGCCGCCATGACCGGGTCCCAGCCGAGCGGCAGGGGGTAGACGTGGGTCACCACCTCGTACCACTTGGCGTTGTAGCCGGAAGAGGTGCCGGTGATGGCACAGTCGACGACCTTCCGCTGCAAGGCTTGAGGCACCTCGCTGAAGGGCATGGTGACCCCGGTGGCCCCGAGGGCCTCGACGAACTCGGCCAGAGACCGCCCGCTGGTGCGCACCTTCTTGCCTTTCAAATCGGCGAGGCTGGTGATGGGCGCGTTGCAAAAGAGCACCTGCGCCGGGTAAGGATAGACCGCCAGGGCCTTGATGCCGAACTTCTTCTGCACCACCTCGTCGAGGAAGGGTTTGTAGGCCTCGGCCTCCTTGCGCGCCGTCTGGATGTCCATCGCCAGTCCGGCGAGGTCGAGCCCCTCGACCTCGGTCGCGTCCGAGGCCACGTAGTCGAGCACCGTCGAGCCGACGTCAAACAGCCCCTTGCCCAGAAGGCGGAAGATCTCCGCGCCTTTCAGACCCATCTCGTTGAAGGGGCGCACCTCGGTGGTGATCTGCCCGCCGGTCTTTTCGGGAATGGTCTTTTCCCAAAACGGCTTTTCGTAGGCCTTGAACATGGTGAGGTGGCCCCAGGTGCCCACCACGTTGAGGTGGAGCTTGGGGAAACCCTGCCCCAGGGCCACCGCGAAGAATGCCGCCAATGCCCAGATCCATCCCTGCTTCTTCATCGCTTCCTCCTTCCGCGACCGCTGGCCGCTTGTTGCCTAAAGCAAGGTCATCGCCGCGTTCTTGAGGTCGGTGATCAGCATCGAGCCGGGCCTGTGGGTGATGGTGAGCTCGGGCCGGGCGTTGGCGATGGCCACCTGGGTGGTGACCCCGCAGGCCCAAAACACCGGGATCTCCCCGGGGCGCAGCTCGACCGCGTCGCCCCAGTCGGGGCGGGCGAGGTCCTGGATGCCGATCGCCCCGGGATCACCCAGGTGCACCGGCGCCCCGTGGGCAAAGGGGTAGCGGCTGGTGATCTGCACCGCCCGGATCGCCGCCGCCGGGGGCATGGGGCGCATGGTGACCACCAGCTCGCCGCGAAAAGGGCCGGCGGGCCGGGTCATGATGTTGGTGCGGAACATGGCCGCGTTGCTCCCCTGCTCCAGATGGCGCACCGGTACCCCGGCGTCGACGAGCGCTTCCTCAAAGGAAAACGAACAACCGAGCACGAAGGTCACCAGGTCGTCCCGCCAGAGATCGCGGATGTCGGTGGGCTCCTCCAAAAGCTCCCCCTCCCGGAAGACGCGGTAGCGGGGCACGTCGGTGCGGATGTCGAGGTCCTGGCCCAGTTCGGGGAGCGTGGGGTCGCCGGGGTCCGACATCGCGAGCAGCGGACAGGGCCTCGGGTTGCGCTGGCAGTAGGCGAGAAAGTCGAAGGCCCAGCGCTTGGGGAGGATCACCACGTTGCCCTGCACGTGCCCCCTGGCGTACCCGGCGGTGTGCCCGGTAAAGCGACCCGCCCGGATCGCCGCCCGGAGAGCCTTGAGGGGCGTGTCCTTGGGCAAGCTCACGCCTCCACCTCCCCGATCCGGGGCACGAAGTCGTAGCCCCGGATCGACTTCGCTCGGGGGAAGGGGTAGGTCTTTTTGCTGTGGGAGAGCCCCGTCTTCACCAGGAGTTCGGCCAGCCGGAGCCCGGCCTCCACCGGGTCGACCACCGGCACCTCGCCCACCCCCGACTGGACCTCCTTGGCCACGCCGCACATCCCGGTGCAGCCGAAGATGATCACATCGGCGCCGTCGTCCCGCACGGCGGCCCGGGACTCACGAACCAGGGCTTCGACCATGGCCCCGGGGTCTTGGTGCAGCTCGAGGACGGGAATGTCCACCGACCGCACCGAGGCCAGCTTCTCGGCGACGCCGTACACCCTGGCATGGTTCCAAAACATCGGCACCACCGAATCTAAGACCGTGACCACGGAAAAACGCTGCCCCAGCATCGCCGCCAGGTGCATGCTCGCCTCGCAGGGGCCCACGACCGGGATGCGCACCGCCTCGCGCGCCGCCTTGAGGCCGGGATCGCCCATGCAGTCGATGAAGGCCGCGTCGGCGCCGTTTTTCTCGCCCTCGATGATCTTGGCCACCGTTTGCGGCACCGCCAGCATCTCGTCGAACTCGGACTCGATCGAGGCCGGGCCCACCTCGAGGGTGGTGTGGACGATCTCGGTGTCGGGATCGACCATGGCCGAAAACTCGTCGGCAACGTGCAGCCCCGGGGTGGTAATCGGGGTCACAACCAGGAGTTTCACTTCGCTTGCCTCCCTCCCGCGCTCTGGCGTAGGGCCAACCTACCCCCGCCCGCTCCCGAGGGCCATGTCCCCAAACGACAATTGCGGCCTTTGGGGGTTGTCGATCCCGGACAACGGCCAAGCCTTGGCTTTGCCGGCATGCTAAGCGAAGACCTGCGTCTTTTCAAGCGAGCGGTGTGAGATCGCACTCGCGGTCGCGCCATGCGACCCGCCGGGGGCTTAGGCTAGGACCATGGAGCCCATCGACTTCCGCAGCGACACCCTCACCCGTCCCACCCCGGCCATGCGCCGGGCCATGGCCGAGGCCGAGGTGGGGGACGACGTCTACGGCGAGGACCCCACCGTCCGCCGCCTCGAGGCGACCGTCGCCGAGCGGCTCGGGTTCGAAGCCGCGGTCTTCACCCCCTCAGGCACCATGGCCAACCAGATCGCGGTCCTTCTCCACGCCCGGCGGGGGGCTGAAATCCTCGCCCCCGAGGGGGCCCACGTCTTCGAGTTCGAGCTCGGCGGGCCCGCCCTTTTGGCCGGGGCCCTCATCCGCACCCTCCCGGCGCCGGGCGGCCGCCCGGCGCCAGAGGCGGTGATCCAGGCGGTGCACAATAGCCCCCACCAGGCCCCCACCGCCGCCCTGTTTTTGGAAAACACCCACAACCTCGCCGGGGGGACGGTGCTGCCGCTCGAACTCAAAAACGCCCTGCTCGAGACGGCCAAGACCGCCGGGCTTTCCACCCACCTCGACGGGGCCAGGCTCTGGAACGCGAGCGTGGCGACCGGTGCCCCGCCGGGCGAGCTGGCCCGAGGCTTCGACACCGCGATGGTGTCGTTCTCAAAAGGGCTCGGCGCCCCGGTGGGGAGCGCGCTCCTCGTGCCCCGGGCGCTTGAAGCCGAGGCCCGGCGCTACCGCAAGATCCTCGGGGGCGGCATGCGCCAGGCCGGGGTGCTGGCGGCGGCGGCGCTGGTGGCCCTTCGCGACTGGGAGGCGGTCATCGCCGAGGACCACCAAAAGGCCCGCTCGCTCGCCGATGGGCTTGCTGCCCTCGGCCACCGCGTCGATCCGCCGCCGGAGACCAACATGGTCTACCTCGAGGTCGAGGACGCCCCCGCCTTTTGCCAGCGGCTTGCCTCGCTGGGCATTCTGGCGCTGCCGCTCGGGGCCACTCGGGTGCGCTTCGTCACCCACCGCGATCTGGCGCCCGAGGATGTCGCCGAGGCGCTAAGACGCTTGCAGGCGCTCTAGATAGTCGCGCCAGGGGCGGTGCCCTGCGGCCTCGGCCTCGCGCCGGGCCATGGCCAGGGCCCCGGGGTCGCCGCCCGCTTTATAGAGGGCGAAGAGGGCACGGCTCGCCGCGTAGGCGTCTCGCATCTCCCGGGCCTTGCGGAAAGCTTTTTCCGCCAGCTCTTTGGCCTTGGCTTTTCCCTTGCCCCAGTCGGCCTGCGCCTCCGCCAGCAACGCCTGGCTGATGGCGGAAAAGGGCCGCCCCACCATCTCCTGCAACCCCATCGCCACCGCCAGGGGCCCGGTCGCCGCTTCCTTGGGCTTTCCCATGCGCAAAAGCGCCTCGCCCTCGAGCAAGAGCGCCATCAAGAGGAGGTCCACCGCCTTTGCCCGCTCGGCCACCTCGCGAACCTCGCGCGCCCGCGAAAGCGCCGTCTCGGCCGCGCCCAGCAGCACCTCGACGCCGCCCAGGTGCAAAAGCGCCCAGTAACGCTCGTCGTACTCGGTCTCCAAAAGCGCCGAGAGCCAGCGGCGGCCCTCTTCCACCTCGCCAGCGCGCAACTGGGCCGCCCCCAGGTTGAGCATCGCCCGCGGGCGCGTCCGCTCCGGAACCTCATCCAGCACCGCCTCGATCACCCGGGCGGTGTCGGCGGGCCGGTTCATCCGCCAGTACAGGTCGGCGAGGTCGAGCGCGGTGCGGGCCTCGAGGGGAAACCCCGCCTCCATGGACCGGAGCAGGGGCTCGGCTTCGTCCGGCCGCCGCTGATCCAGCAGGTGGGCGGCATACCCGAGCGCGGTGGCCCAGAGCCCGGCCAGGGTCTCCTGCCGCTCCTTTTGCAACCACTCGGCAAACGTCGGCAGAGGGCTCTCAAACCCCTCGGCTAAAACGCCATACAGCGCGCGCACCTTCTCGAGGTCACGGTAGGCCTCCTGCCAAAAATCCACCACGTCGCTGGTCAACGAAAGCCGCAGGTCGGTGCCCTGGGCCTCGAGAAGTTCGTCATAGGGCGAGCCCTTGACGGCCTGGAGCGCCTCGGCGAGCGGCGGGATCACCGCCCGCACCTCTTCCACCGGGCGCCAGCCCGGTCGGGCCGCCAGGTAGATGATGAGCTCCGCGCCCGGCGAAGGAGGAAGGTCGTCGGGAACGCTTCCCAAAAGCGAGATCTTTTTCTCAGCCACCCAAGCCTCCTTTCCCCGTGCACACCCTCACGGGCCCGACGCCTCGTCCCAGCTGGCGACGATCTTGTAATAAACCAGGGCCGAGAACACCACGCTGCCCCGCTCCGCGGTGGTGGAGAACTTTACATCGAGCAACAACGCACCCTCAGGAAGGGCCTCCAGGAGCCGGTTGAGCCGCTCTTCGAAGAGATCGGGATCGGTGCCGGTCACCACCCGGAATCGGATCTCCTCCATGGCCACACCTTACCAGGAGGGCAAACGTCCCATCGACGGTCGCCGCCGTGAATCGCGAGCCTTTTCCATCGCCCAAACGCCGTAGAATGGACACACTATGGGTTCCGATCTTGAAGCCGAACTTCGGAAGGCCACCTCCGAAGTGATCCTGAGCCAGCTCGAGGGCCGGGGGGCGCTCTTCGCCGTCACCGAGAGCGAGCTGATCTACATCGACCAGGGCGGCACGCAACGCGCCCCTCTCCGCGAGGTTCGCAAGGTTTCGGCCGGAAAGTCCGGCCGGCTGACGATCGCCGGTCCCGACGCCACCTTCATCGAGGCCAAGGTGGCCGATTTCGACCTGGCCGAGCTCAAAGCCTTCTTCGAAAACATCAAGGCCCACGTGGCCCGCGCCCGCAAAGCCCAACCCGAGCCGGCTGTGGAACCGCCCCCGCCTCCCGAACCACAAGCCCCGGCCCAGGCCGAGCCCGTCGAGCCGCCGCCGCTGGTCCCCGAGCCAGAGCCGCCGGTGACCGACCCCGTCCCGCCACCTGAGGTCGAACCCGCCCCGCCGCCGGTGGCACCGGAGTCCCAGGAATCCCCAGCACGCCGCGGCCGGCTCTCGCTGCCGCTGAAGTTCACCGGCCTTCTGACCGCCCTCTTTGGCCTGGCCAGCTTCGTCCTCTTCCCCGACGCCGACCCCATGCTCCTGATCGGTGTCCTCATCGGGGCGCTGGGGCTCGCCCTGGTGGAGTGGAAGGTTGCCGACCTCTGAACGACGCCTCGCCTTCGCCCTCGCCTTCCTCACCCTCCTGGCCGGGATTTGGGGGCTTTGGCCCCACGTGACCCTGCGTTTTGTCCCCGCCCGCCTCGTGGTCCAGACCTATGCCCCCGAGGCCCGGCCACGGGTTTCGCTCAACCGGGCCAGCCGCGCCGAACTCGAGGCCCTCCCCGGCGTCGGCCCCGCGCTCGCCGAGCGCATCATCGCGCACCGGCCCTACCTCCGTATCGACGATCTCCTGCGGGTTCCCGGCATCGGCCCCAGGCTCTTTGCCCGAATCGCCCCCCTGGTCACGCCCTAGGCGTTCGTCACAGATCACCGCAAAAACCGAGCGCCGGGAAGAGAATGACCGGTGGTGGTATCCGTCCCCCCGGTCTACGCGCTGGCCCTCGGGGCCCTTTTGGTCGCGTCCTCGACCCTCGTCCCCTGGAGCCTCGCCGGCCTTGGCCTGGCCGCTTTCCTGACCAAACCCGGGCGCTGGGCCCTGCTCGCCGGCGGGCTGGTGGTGGCGATCGGCCTCCTCGTCCACAGAAACCCCTGGCCGGCCGACTACGGCCAGCCCGTGGTCCTCACCGGCCAGCTGCAAAACGGCTTCCTCCGCACCGAGCGGGGCGTGGTGTGGGTCAAGCGCTACCCCCGACCCCCCGACGGTTGGGTCAGGGTCGCGGGCACCCTAAAGCCCCCCTCGCCGCCGAAAAATCCCGGCGGCTTCGACGAGCGAACCTGGCTGCGCGGGCTCGGGATCTTCGCGGTGATCAAAGCCCGCGAGATCACCCAGCTGGAACCCCCCGCCCCGTCGCTCAGGAAGCGGCTGGAAGGCGTGCTCACCCGTGAGCTCTCCCCCGAGGTCGGGGCCCTGGCGGCGGCGATCGTCCTCGGAGACCGGCAGCGGCTCGGCGATCTTCAGGCGACGTTCCAGGCCGCGGGCCTGGCCCACCTGCTCGCGCTCTCCGGGCTTCACGTGGGCATCCTGGCCGGGTTTTTGACCCTCTTGCTCTTCCCCCTGGGCCGCTACCGCTACCCCGTCGTCGCCGTCCTGCTCCTCGGTTACTGGCAGCTGGCCCTGGCCTCGCCGAGCCTGACCCGGGCCACGCTGATGGCGGTGACCATCTTCGCGCTCCTCTTCCTGGGCCGGGGCCGGCTTCCCCTGGGGCAGGCGCTGGCGCTGGCGCTCACCGTGCAGCTCGCGCTCAACCCCTACGCCATGGCCAGCCTTTCTTTCCAGCTCTCCTACCTGGCGCTGGCCGGCCTCGGGCTCTTCCTGCCCCTCATCCTTAACCGCCCCCTGCCCCTCCGTCCCCTTTGGGTCGCACCCGCCACCACCCTGGCCGCCATCTCGCTCTCGGTACCGCTGATCCTCGACCGCTTTCACGCCCTGCCACTCCTTTCGCCACTCGCCAATCTGCTCGCCATTCCCCTGGTGACCATCTTCGTACCCCTGGGCATGGCCAAGGCCGCGGGACTGGCCGGGATCGCCCCGGCCCTCGAGGTCACCGGCCAGGCCCTCATCGCCGTGGCCCGGCGCTTCGCCCAGGGGCCGGCCCTCACCTGGGGCGAGGTATCCCCGGCGGGCTACCTGCTCTACTACACCGCCCTGGCCGCGCTCTACGCCTGGATGCGGGGCCGCTTGCGGCCCTCGATGGCGCTGGCCCTCATCCTCTTCAGCGCCCTTTTCTCACTGTTGCCAGCCCGCCTGCCCGAGCTCGACCTCTGGCAGCTCGATGTCGGCGAGGGCCACGCGACGCTCCTCCGCTTCCCCGGCGGGGTTGAGGCCCTCGTCGACACCGGCGCTCCCTGGGCCGCGAGCCGGGTCATCCGCGCCCTGGACGCCCTCGGCATCGACGACCTCGACCTCCTGGTGCTCACCCACCCCGACCAGGACCACGCCGGCGCCGCGCCGGAGATCCTCTCATCCAAAGCGGTGGGGGCGCTCGCGGTGAGCGTTTTTTACCCCGAAGATGATCCCGCCATCCGCCTGGCCCGGGAGCGGGGCATCCCGGTCCTCCGCCTGGCCTATGGCGATGTCCTCGAGCTGGGGCCGGCCCGGATCAGCGTTTGGAACCCGAGGGCCGTCACTCCCCGAAGCGACAACGCCCGCAGCCTGGTCCTTTTGTTTTCCTGGCGCACTCGCCGGGTGATGGTTCTCGGCGACCTCCCCGCCCGCTACGAAGACGGGCTGCCCCAACTGCCCCTCGACGTCCTGGTCGCAAGCCACCACGGCGCCGAGAACGGCACCGGACCCCTGCTCCTCGAACGCACGCGCCCGCGGGTGGTCCTGATCGGAGTGGGGCCCAACCGCTTCGGCCACCCCAGCCCCAGCACCCTGGAACGCCTTCAAAAAACCCCGGCGGCGGTGTACCGAACCGACGCCTCCGGCGCCATCGAGGTTCGCATGGCCCCCTAAACCCTCAGCGAGCGCCGTACGCCCTGCACCAAACCGATGCCGGATTGGCGATGGTTTTGCGTTTTTTCCGGGATCCCGCCCTGGCTTTGGCCACGGCGGAGAGGCTTAGCCCTCGTACCCGAGCAGGTCCAAGAGCGCCTGGAGTTCCTCAGCCGAGGCGTAGTGGAGTTCGATCCGTCCCCGGCGGTGGCCGGTGATCCGGACCCGAACCCCGAGCCGGGCCTCGAGGGCCGCCGCCACTTCCGGGTAGGCCTGGCGTTTTTGGGGTGGCTGGCCGAGGCGCGCCTTGAGCCGCTCGGCCTCCCGCACGCTGAGCTGGCGAGAAAGAATCTCGCGCAGACCCCACAGCCGCTTCGATTCGGGGAGCATGAGCAAGGCCCGGGCGTGCCCCGGGGTGATCGTTCCCTGCTCGAGGGCCTCAAGCGCCGCCCGGGGGAGTTGCAACAGCCGGAGGGCGTTGGCCACCGTACTCCGCGCCTTGCCGACCCGGGCCGCCACCTCCTCCTGGGAAAGCCCGAGGTCGATGAGGCGCTGGTACCCGAGCGCTTCTTCCACCGGGTTGAGGTCCTCCCGCTGGAGGTTTTCCACCAAAGCCAGCTCGAGCGCCTCCTGGTCGCTCATCTCCCGGATGATCGCCGGGACCTCGGTCAGTCCCGCCAGCTGCGCGGCCCGGAACCGGCGCTCGCCGGCCACCAGCTCGTAGCCGTCGCCCTTCGGGCGCACCAGAAGGGGCTGCAAGACCCCCTTCGCCCGCACCGACTCGGCGAGTTCCTGCAGCGACGCCTCGTTGAAACGACGCCGTGGCTGAAAGGGCCCGGGCTCGATCAAGGCCAGGGGGAGCTGACTCATGCGCACGCCCTCGCTGGGCAGGAGCGCGTCAAGGCCACGTCCCAGCCCGCTACGCCGTTTCGACACGTTCGATCACCTCCCGCGCCAGCGCGTGGTACGCCCAGGCCGGCGGCGTGTGGGGCGCGTAGCGAACGATCGGCAACCCGTGGCTCGGGGATTCGGCCAGCCGCACGCTTCGCGGAATCACGGTCTTAAAGACCCGCGCACCGAAGTGCCGTCGCACCTCTTCCTCCACCTGCCGCGAAAGCAGGGTTCGACGGTCGTACATCGTGAGCAGGATACCAAGAAGTCGCAGGCGGGGGTTGAGTCGGAGCCGGACCCGCTCGAGGGTGGCGAGCAGCGCCGCCAGACCCTCGAGGGCGTAGTACTCGGCCTGCAGGGGGACCAAAATCGTATCGGCGGCGGCCATCGCCGCCAGCGAGAGGGGGCTGATGCTGGGCGGGGTGTCCAGGATGGCGTAATCGTAGCCCGCTGCCGCCCTCGCCAGGCGCCTGGCGAGGGCAGCGGCTTCCGCCGGCTCGGCCATCACCGAGAGGAGGTCCTCTCCCGCCGGCAGCAGGTCGAATTCGAGCGATTCAAGGCGAATTTTTACCGGCTCGAGCTCGACCTCACCCAGCAAGTACGTCCCCACGTCCTGCTCCGGCGGCCCAACCCCCAGCCCCGAGGTGGCGTTGCCCTGGGCGTCGAGGTCCACGAGCAACACCCGCCGCCCCTTGTCGGCCAGGCTCGCCGCCAGGTTGATGGCGGTGGTCGTCTTCCCCACGCCCCCTTTCTGGTTGGCGATGGCGATCTTCATCCTTCCCCCACCCTTACCGCGACCAGCGACCCGCCCCCCTCGAGGCGTTTCACGTGAAACACCTCCGCCGGCACCAGGGCGGCCAGCGCCTCGACTTCCTGCGTCCAATCCTCCCCCTTGCGCGAAACCAGAACCAGAGGAAGCCTCACCAGGTGACGGACCGACCGGTACACGTCGGCGAACGGCGCGACCGCCTGGGCGGTCACGTGATTCACCTTGAGCCGCAATGTCCGGACGTCGTCGGCGTGGACGCGAACGTTGTTGAGGTTCAGCTTGGCCACCGCCAGCGACAGAAAGGCGGCCCGCTTCTGGCGCCGTTCGACCAGGACCAGCGTCAGGTCGGGGCGGGCAATGGCCAGCGGAATCGCCGGCCAGCCGGCCCCCGAGCCCAGATCGAGCACTTCGGCCCCGGTGGGCAGCACCTCGCCGTAGGCCAAGGCGTCCCGCAACTGACGGTCGGGGTGCTCGAGGACGCGGGCCGAGGAGAGGTCGGCGACCCTCCCGTATTCGCGGAGCAGGTCGAGGTAGGCCTCGAGGCGCGCCCTCACCGCGCCCCCCTCGAGCGCTTGGCCAGGTGAACGAGCAGCGCTGTGACATCGGAGTCACGAACGCCGGGAATCCGGGCCGCTTCGGCCAGGTTCCGCGGGCGCTGGCGGCTCAGTCGCTCTTGGGCCTCCTTGCTCAGCGAAGGCACCCCTGAGTAGTCGAGCGACCGTGGCAGCGGGTGCGCCGCCAGCTCGGCGAAGCGCTGGCGCAAGCGTTCCTGGCGCTCGATGTATCCGGCGTACTTGGCGCGGATTTCGACCTGCCGGCGGACCTCCGGGTCGAGGGGTTCCTCGGGCGGACCGATCAGCTCGAGGACCTCGGTGTAGGTCACCTCTGGCCGCCGCAGGTAGTGCAGGGCGCTGGTTCCGGCGATCCGGGCGTTCGCCAGCCGGGAAAGCTCGCGCTCAACCCGGGCATACTTCCGCTCGACGGCCTCGAGGCGGGCCTTCGGCAAGAGCCCCCAGGCCACGCCCTTGGGCACCAGGCGCTCGTCGGCGTTGTCGCCTCGAATGAGGAGCCTGAGCTCGACGCGCGAGGTCATCATTCGGTAGGGCTCGTCGACGCCCTTGCTCACCAGGTCATCCACCATGACCCCCAGATAGCTCGAGCTGCGGGGCAGGTGCACCTCATCGAGGCCCGCCGCCCAGCGGGCGGCGTTCACCCCGGCGAGGAGGCCAAGCGCCGCCGCCTCCTCGTATCCCGAGGTGCCGAGAATCTGCCCGGCGAAGAAGAGCCCCTCGACATGGCGCGACATCAGCCCCCAGGTGACCTCGGTGGGGTCCACCGCGTCGTACTCCACCGCGTAGGCATACCGCTGGATGACGGCGCGTTCCAAGCCCGGAAGCGAACGCACCATCGCCTCTTGCAGGGCCGGGGGGAGGCTGGTGGAAAAGCCTTGCAAATACACCTCGCTGGTGTGGAGCCCGTCGGGCTCGACGAAGAGGATGTGGCTGTCTTTGTCGGCGAACCGGACCACCTTGTCCTCAATCGAAGGGCAGTAACGGGGGCCCACCGCCGAGACATCCCCGGCGTAAAGGGGGGAGAGCGCGAGGTTGGCGGTAATGAGCCGGTGGGTTTGTGTCGTGGTCCTGGTCATCCAGGTCGGGTGGGCGCTGGCGTGAGGCCCCGCCCGCCCGGAAAAGCTTCCCGGCGGTTCGTCCGGCGGCACCTCGGTCAGGTCAGAAAAATCAATGGTGTCGCGGCGCAGGCGCGGCGGGGTCCCGGTTTTGAACCGCTGCAGGCGGTGACCGAGCGCCGCCAGGTGGCCCGAAAGGTGGGTCGCCGGGGGTTCGCCCTGGCGGCCGGCGGGGCGCGAGCGGCGCCCGTACCAGACCTTCCCCCGCAAAAACGTCCCCGCGGCCACCACCACGGCGCCTGCGCCGAGCGCCCGGCCGTCGCTGGTCAGGACTCCGGTTATTCGGCGGCCCTCGAGACGCAGCCGCGCCGCCTCGCCCCGGACCGCCGTGACGTTCGGGTGCGAGAAGAGGAGGTCTTGGACCTCGAGGGCGTACAGGTCCCGATCGACCTGTACCCTCAGGCTCTGAACCGCCGGCCCCTTCGAGCGGTTCAGCACCCGGGTGTGAATCGCAGCCGCGTCGGCGGCTCGCCCCATCACCCCTCCCAGGGCGTGAACCTCGTGCACGAGCTGGCTCTTGCCGGGTCCGCCCACCGCCGGGTTGCAGGGCATGGCGCCGATGCGCTGCGGGTCGAGGGTCAGCACCGCGACCCGAGCGCCGAGGCGGGCGGCCGCGTACGCCGCTTCCACCCCGGCGTGCCCCCCGCCGATCACCACGACGTCGAACGTTTCACGTGAAACGCCCATCGCTTACAAGGTAACACGGGGGGCCGCCGCCCCAGATGCCCCCTAACCTTCGCCGTCGGGGTCGGCACCCAAGCGACGGAGGAGGTCCTCCAGCGCCTCTTCCCGGGTCCGCCCCTCGCCCCAGCCGAAGAGGATGTCATCGAAAAAAGCCAGCGCCTGACCCTTCTCGTCGTCGTAGGCCAGCCGGTAACCAAGACTCGCTACCATTCGCTCAAGCCGCGCGATCCTCTCTTCCATAGCTTCCCCAGACGTGATATTTTATTACCTCACCGGAAGAGGCGCCCGGTCCACCTCACACCCCGGCCTGGGGTAGACTGCCAAAGCGAAGACCCAGCCCGTGTCGAGCCGGAGGCAACCGCATCGCCACAGCCTTTCTCTGGGCTTAAAATGAAGGTTCCTGGGGGTGCACGGTGATCACCGAAGCAGAAATCTGGCAAGAAGCGCTCAACTACATCCGAGAACGCATCACCGAGGTCGAGTACCATACTTGGTTTGAACGCATCCAACCCCTGGGGATCGAGGGTGGCGAGCTCACGCTCGGCGTACCCACCACCTTCGCCAGCGAGTGGGTGCAAAAGCACTACGCCGGCCTCATCAAGGAGGCCCTCATGCGCCTCGGCGCCGCAAGCCCCCGCTTCGCGCTGAGGGTCGTTCCCGGTCAGGCGGTGCAGGAGAACATCTTCGCCCACGTGCCGGTCAGCAGCGAGAACGGCAGCGCCAGCCGTAGCAAGCTCAACCCCAAGTACACCTTCGAAAACTTCGTCGTCGGCCCCAACAACCAGATGGCCCACGCCGCCGCGCTCGCGGTCGCCGAATCTCCGGCCAAGGCCTACAATCCGCTTTTCATCTACGGCGGTGTGGGGCTTGGGAAGACCCACCTGATGCACGCCGTCGGCCACTATGTGGCCCGGAAGAACCCCAAGGCCAAGATCGCCTACGTCTCCACCGAAACCTTCACCAACGATCTCATCAATGCCATCAAGGAAGACCGGATGAGTGAGTTCCGCGAGCGCTACCGCTCGGTGGACCTGCTCCTGGTCGACGACATCCAGTTCATCGCCGGGAAAGAGCGGACCCAGGAGGAGTTTTTCCACACCTTCAACGCCCTCTATGAAAACCACAAGCAGATCATCCTGTCTTCCGACCGCACCCCCCGAGAAATCCAAACCCTCGAATCCCGACTCCGGAGCCGCTTCGAGTGGGGGCTGATCACCGACATCCAGCCGCCCGACCTGGAAACGCGAATCGCCATCCTGAAGATGAACGCCGAGTACCGGGGGGTTGAGATCCCGGAAGACGTCCTCGAGTTCATCGCCCGGAGGATCACATCGAACATCCGCGAGCTCGAGGGCGCCCTGGTCCGGCTCATCGCCTACGCCTCGCTCAACGGGGTCGAGATCAGCCGGGCGGTGGCCGCCCGCGCCCTGTCGAACGTCTTCACCCAGGAACAGCGCGAGGTCTCCATGGACGACATCCTGGGCGCGGTTGCGGAGTGGTTCGGCGTCAAGCCGGAAGAGATCAAGGGCAAGGGGCGCTCCAAGGAGATCGTCGTTCCCCGCCAGCTGGCGATGTACCTCATCCGGGAAAAAACCGGGGCTTCGTTCCCCGAGATCGGACAGTACTTCGGGGGGCGCGACCACACGACGGTCCTGTACGCGGTCCAGAAAGTCAAGAAGGAGATCGCCTCCAACCCCGAGCTTCAGCAGACGGTTGAGGGCATCCTAGGGCGGGTGTACTGAGCTGTGGATAACCCTGTGGAAAACCTGTGGATAACCCTGTGGATAGGGCTGTGGAAAACTCGGCGCCGCTCGGGGCTGTGGAAAACCGGCGGTGTTTTCCCCAGCTTTTCCACAACCACCCTCAACTTTTCCACAGATTTCTCCACAGCGCGAACAGCGTCCCTGACGGCTTTTTTCCCACTTTTCCACAGTTTCCACAGCCCCTACTACTACGACGACTCTCTTTATATCTTTAGGCAAAGATCATCGTAGTAATCTTTAAAGGAGGCTCCATGCGAATCGGTGTTCCAAAACGTTCCCTTGCAGAAGCGGCCAGCGTCCTGGAACGGATCGCGCCCAACCGCCCCAACCTGCCCTCCCTCGGCTACCTCTACTTCGAGGGGAGCGAGGGAGAGCTGGTCCTCCGGGCCAGCAACGGCGAGCTGGACCTCGAGCTCCGGGTTCCGGCCGAGGTCGAGGGCGAGGGTGCCGGACTCGTCCCTGCGCACGTCTTCGG
This sequence comes from Vulcanithermus mediatlanticus, assembly GCF_055385885.1. Lineage (NCBI taxonomy): Bacteria > Thermotogati > Deinococcota > Deinococci > Thermales > Thermaceae > Vulcanithermus > Vulcanithermus mediatlanticus. The sequence goes on from NZ_AP042385.1 coordinate 886,599, forward strand.
TCAGATCGTCCGCTCGTTGCCCGGCGAGTTCGCCGCGCTGGCGCTCAGCAGCGAGGGCCTCGAGGTGGAGAGCGGCTCGTTCCTGACCCGGATGGCGGTGTCGAACCCCGAATCCTTCCCTCCGCTCGACCTCGGTGACGGCGACGCGGTTTCCCTGCCCGCCCAGGAGCTCGCCAAGGCGCTCTCGAGGGTGCGCTACGCCGCGGCCAACGAGGAGTACCGGGCGGTCTTCCGGGGGATCCAGCTCGAGCTCAGGCCCGACCGGATGCGTGCCGTCGCCACCGATGGCTTCCGCCTGGCGCTCTACGATGCCCGGCTGAGCGGGGCCCCGGAGGCCAAGCGGGTTCTCCCCGCCCGCAGCGCCGACGAGCTGGTTCGGGTTCTGAAGGACGCGAGCGGCGAGGTTTCGGTCAGGCTCGGGAGCGCGCGGCTCGGCATCGAGGCCCGGGGATTCCGCATGGGCATCGGGCTCATGGAGGGCGAATTCCCCGACTACGAGCGGGTGGTGCCCGAAAACTTCGTGTTTGAGATCCGCTTTGACGCCGAAGCGTTCCGGCAAACGATCGAGCGGGTGCGGGTGCTGGCAGATAAGGGCAACCAGCGCATCGACCTCCACCTCCGGCCGGGGGCCGTCGAGGTCGCCGCCGAGGGCGAGTTCGGGCGGGGCCGCGAGGAGCTGCCGGTGGAGACCGAGGGCGAAGGCCCGCTGATGGCGGCCTTCAACGCCCAGTACCTCGTCGATGCGCTCAAGGGGTTGAAAGGTCAGGCCAGCTTCCGCCTCTCGGGGCCCAACAGCCCCAGCGTGCTCACCGGCGTCGAGGACCCGGGGTACCTGGCGGTGGTGGTGCCGCTCAGGGTGTAGACTTCGCGAGGAGGTGCGGTGGTGACCACGATCGTTGATGTTCGCGCGCGGGAGGTGCTGGACTCGAGGGGGAACCCCACCCTCGAGGCCGAGGTAGAGCTCGAAAACGGCGCCGTAGGTCGCGCCATCGTTCCCAGCGGGGCTTCGACCGGGACCCACGAGGCGGTGGAGCTTCGCGATGGTGGCCCCCGTTTCCGGGGCAAAGGCGTGCTCCGGGCGGTGGCCAACGTTCGCGACCGCATCGCTCCGGAGGTGGTGGGGCTCGACGCCCTCGACCAGGCCTCGGTCGACCAGGCGATGATCGAGCTCGACGGGACCCCCAACAAATCGGCGCTCGGGGCCAACGCCATTCTCGGTGTATCCCTGGCCACGGCGCGGGCCGCAGCCGAGGCCTTGGGGCTGCCGCTTTGGCGCTACTTGGGCGGCGTGGCCGGAGATGTTTTGCCGGTGCCGCTGATGAACGTCATCAACGGGGGCAAACACGCAGATAACGGCCTCGACGTCCAGGAGTTCATGCTGGTTCCCCTGGGCTTTTCCCGCTTCTCCGAGGCCCTGCGGGCCGGGGTCGAGGTCTTCCACGAACTCAAGGCGGTGCTCAAATCGCGCGGCCTCTCCACCAACGTCGGCGACGAGGGTGGGTTTGCCCCGGAGCTTCGGGCGAACGAGGAAGCCATCGAGGTGCTGCTCGAGGCCATCGAGAAGGCCGGCTACCGACCGGGGGAAGAGGTGGCCCTGGCGCTCGACCCGGCGGCCAGCGAGTTCTACCAGGACGGTCACTACCGGCTCGAGGGCGGGCAGAAAAAACTCACCTCGGAGGAAATGGTGGCCTTTTGGGCGGGCTGGGTCGAAGCCTACCCCATCGTTTCGATCGAAGATGGCCTGGCCGAGGACGACTGGGAGGGCTGGCGGCTTTTGACCGAGCGCCTCGGCGGCCGGGTCCAGCTGGTCGGGGACGATCTCTTCGTGACCAACGTCGAGCGGCTGGGGCGCGGCATCGCTTCAGGGGTCGCCAACGCCATCCTGATCAAGCTCAACCAGATCGGGACCCTCACCGAGACCCTCCTCACCATCGAGAAGGCCCGGCGGGCGGGTTACAACACCGTGATCTCCCACCGCTCGGGGGAGAGCGAAGATGCCTTCATCGCCGATCTGGCGGTGGCCCTGAACGCGGGGCAGATCAAGACCGGTTCGGCGTCGCGGGGCGAGCGCACCGCGAAGTACAACCAGCTCCTTCGCATCGAGGCCGCCCTCGGCGAAGGCGCGCGTTTTTGGGGACGGGATGCTTTCCAGACGCACTAAGATCGTGGCCACCATCGGCCCCGCCTCGAGGAACCCCGAGGTGATCCGGGCCCTGGTCGAGGCCGGGGTCGACGTTTTCCGGCTCAACTTCAGCCACGGAGCCCGTGAGGATCACGAGCACACGGTCACCCTGGTGCGGGAGGCGGCCGGTGCGGTGGGGCGGCCGGTGGCCATCCTGCAAGACTTGCAGGGCCCCAAGATTCGGGTGGGGCGCTTCGAGGCGGGCCCGGTCCAGCTGGAGGTTGGCCAGACCTTTACCCTCACCACCGACGAGGTTTTGGGGGATGCCTCTCGGGTCTCCGTGACCTACAAGGGTCTGCCCGGCGACGTTCGCGAGGGCGACCGCTTGCTGCTCGATGACGGCAAGCTGGTGCTGCGGGTCGAGGCGGTGACCCCCACCGAGATCCATACCGTGGTCGAGGTGGGCGGACCCTTGAGCGATAGCAAGGGGATCAACGTTCCCGGCGCTGAGCTCTCGGTCCCGGCGCTCTCGGAAAAGGACATCGAGGACCTGGCGTTTGGCGCCCAGTTGGGGGTGGACTGGGTGGCGATGAGCTTCGTCCGCAGCCGGGACGATCTCCTGCTCGCCCGCCACTACCTCAACCGCTATGGCTCCCGCGCCGGGCTCATCGCCAAGATCGAGAAGCCGCAGGCGGTGGACCGCTTCGACGAGATTCTGGAGGAGGCCGACGGTGTCATGGTCGCCCGGGGCGATCTGGGCGTCGAGATGCCGCTTGAGGAAGTCCCCCTGGTACAAAAGCGCCTCATCGCCCGGGCGGTGCACGCGGGCAAGCCGGTGATCACCGCCACCCAGATGCTCGAGTCGATGATCCAAAGCCCGAGCCCGACCCGGGCCGAGGTCTCGGACGTGGCCAACGCCATCTTCGATGGCACCGACGCGGTGATGCTCTCGGCCGAGACCGCTGCCGGCGCCTATCCGGTGGAGGCGGTGCGTTCGATGGTGCGGGTGGCGCTCAGGGTCGAGGCGTCCCCCGAGTACGCCGACCGCCTGGTGCAGCTCCGTCCCACCCCGCTGCACACCACCCAGGACGCGATCGCGCTGGCCGCGGTCGACGTCGCCGAGACCCTGCCCGCCCGGGCGATCGTGGTCTTTACCTCCAGCGGCAGCTCGGCCTGGCGGATCGTTCGGGTCCGTCCCCAGGTCCCCGTAGTGGCGCTGACCCCGAGCGAGGAAACCCACCACCGGCTGATTCTGGCCTCGGGGGTCTTCCCCCGGCTGGCGCCCAATCCCAAGGACACCGACGACATGGTGCGGATCGCACTGGACGAGGTCCGGGCGGCGGGGCTCGTGGGTCCGGGTGAGCAGGTGGTGATCACCGCTGGCGTCCCCTTCGGCGTTCGCGGGACCACCAACATGCTGCGCGTCGAGCGCGTCCGCTGAGCCCCCGACCGCGAGATTTGCAAGATCCCGACAAGCAGCTCCGGCCGCGTCCTTCCCCGGCTCCGGCCACGATACCCGTGGTTGGGGCCTGGTTCGCGCCGCGGTGGGGGTCCTGAAAAACGCGAACGGCCGCCAGCCGCCCACCCCATGTCGGAGGGCGCAAAGGCGCTCGGTTTGGTGGCTTGGCAATATAATTTGCCCCGTTGTATATTCGTGCAAATGCGGTTGCATGAAGTGGTTGATCTGCGCGAGAGAATCGAGCGCCGCTACCCCAAGATGGGGCCGGTGGAACGGCGGCTGGCGCATTATGTGCTCGAGAACGCCAGCGAGATTCCCTTCCAGAGCATCACCGAGGTGGCGGCGGTGCTGGGGGTTCATCCCTCAACGGTGACCCGCTTCGCCCAGCGGCTCGGGTATAAGGGCTATCCCGCCTTGCAAAGGGTTTTGCGCGGCAATCTCCGCGAGGCCATGGCGCCGCGGGTGCCGGATGAGGGCGAGGTCTGGCCGAGGTTTTTGGAGCTCGAGAAGGAGGCGCTCTTGGCGCTGGCCTCGGTCTCCCAGACCGAGATCGAGGCGGCGGCCCGCGATCTCGCCCGGGCCCGCCGGGTTTGGGTGCTGGGGTATCGGGTCTCCAGGGCCCCGGCGGTTTTGCTCGCTGCCCTGATGGGGTTTTTGCGCGGCGAGGTGCGCTTACTGGACGAGGGGGTTTTGACCCATCCCGAGCGGCTATTGGACGTTGGCGAGGACGACTGGGCGGTGGTCTTTTCGATCGGCCGTTACGCCCGGGCGACGGTGGTGCTCGCCGAGGGGCTCAGGCGGCAGGGGGCGCGTCTCCTCGCGGTGACCGACACCGGGCCTTCGCCGCTGCTCGAGTTCGCTGACCGGACGTTTCGGGTAAGGGCACGGGGTCCGGGCAACTTCGCCTCGGTGACGGCGATGGTGAGCCTGGCTCAGGGGCTGGCCATCGTGCTGGCGCGTCAGATGGGGGGCGAGCGGATCGAGGAGGCGGAGCGGCTGTGGGAAGCGCTCGAGACCTTCTCCCTGTGACCGTCCGCGAGCTGCGCTCGCCGGAGGCGTTCTTGGAAGTGGTGGCCCTCGAGCGGGCGATCTGGGGCATGCCGGAGGTTGAGGTGGTTCCCAAGGACCTGCTGGTGGCCCTGGTGCACGAGGGCGGGCTGGTCGCGGGCGCGTTTTTGGGAGAGCGGATGGTCGGGTTCGTGCTCGGTTTTCCCACCGCCGATCCGGGCGTGCAGCATTCGCACATGATGGGTGTCCTCCCCGAGTACCGGGATCGGGGTTTGGGGTTTGCCCTCAAGCGGTTTCAGCGAGCGTGGTGTCTCGCGCGCGGGATCGAGCGCGTGGTTTGGACCTTCGACCCCCTCCGGGCCCGAAACGCCAACTTCAACCTGGGAAAGCTCGGCGCACGCTCGCGCACCTATCTCCCCGATTTCTACGGCCCCATGGGCGGGGTGAACCGCGGCGTGCCCTCCGACCGGTTGCTGGTGGAGTGGGTGCTGGAATCCCCGGAGGTCGTGGCGCGCCTCGAGGGCCATCGCCCCGAACCCGAAACCGCGGGGCTTCCTTTTGCCAACCGGGTGGAAGGAGCGGTGCCCCTCGAGGCCAGGCTCGATGTTGAAGCGCCCCGGCTCTTGGTTCGCATCCCACAGGATTTCGGCGCGATTCTCTCGCGGGACCCGGCGCTCGCCATCCGCTGGCGGCAGCACATCCGGGAGGTTTTGAGCCACTATCTGGCGCGGGGGTTCGTGGTCGCCGATTTCGCCCGCCGGGCGGGGCCGGCCTATTTGCTGGTTCGGGAGGACGATGCGGCTGGCTGAGATCCTGACCCGGCTGGAAACGCTGACGCCCGTCGCCGGAAACCCCCGGTTGTGCGAGGTCTCGCGGGTGCAGGCCTTCGTTCCCGGCGCCCGCCCGCTGCCGGGAACGGTTTATCTGGTCGAGGAGGCCGGGGTGCTCCTGGATTGGCTTGAAGCCCACCGCAACACCTCGCTCCTCCGCCACCTGGCCTTCGTCCTTCCCCGGGGTGAGCGCCCGAAAGCGGGACGGGCACTCCGCTCCGATCTGGTGTTCCTGAGCCACCCGGGCCCCCGGTTGCCCCTGGATCTCGGGGCCCAGATCCTGAGCGCGATCTACGAGGCCGAGCGCCCGGTCCACGTCGATGCCGATCAGCTCAGGCGCGAGGTGGTCGAGGATGCGCTCCAAGGGGACTACCGTTCGCCGGACGCTCTCCTGGCCCGGGGGGATGCGCTCGGGCTCGATCTGGGGAAGAAGAACCGGGTTCTGGTGGCGGACCTCGAGGACCCCGAAGTCTTCTACCTCACCCACCTGCAGCGGGGCGAGGGCTACTTGAACGCGCTCCGGGGCCGGGTCTTGCTCGTGGTGCGCGAGGTGCTGCTCGCCGATGCACCCCACCACGTGGTGGTCCCTCACGGAACCGGGTTCGTGGTCCTTTTTGACCGGCGGGGGAGTCGGGCCCCCGAGGCGCTTTCCCGCTCGTTGCTGGAGGCGCTGCGGCGCCAGGTGAAAGAAGCCGCCTTCGTGGCCGGACTGGGGTGTGAGCATCCGCCGCCCGAAGGGCTGGCCAAGGGCTACGGCGAGGCCCAGGCCGCGATCGAGGTCCACAGGATCTACGGTTTGAGGCGCGCCCTGGTGAGCTTTGCCGAGGTCCGTCCCTTGATCTTTCTACACGCCCTCGCGCGGCACCAGGACCTGCTGGGGCTGCTCGAACCGCTGCTCGCCCCGCTTCGGCCCATCGAACCCCGGTACCGCCGGGCGCTGCTCGAGACCCTCGTCGCCTACTTCGAGCACGACCGATCGGCGAGCAAGGCGGCCAGGGCGCTGGGGATTCATCCCAACACCTTTAAATACCGGATGCGCCGGCTTGAGGCCCTGCTCGGTCTGCGCGAAGTTGACAGCGAGCACAAGCTGCTTTACCATATCGCCGCCAAGATCCTGCTCAAAAAGCCGAGATTGTCTCCTTAGGCCAACCCTGTCGCCGCCGGTTGTCCCCGCCGGACATGGGCGCCATCCCCCGAGCCGCCTAAGATGAGGCCCACCCTTTTAGGGGGGAGGCGAGATGATGCGAAGGCTTTTGTGGCTTTTGGTACTCGGCGCATTGGCGCTTGGGCCGGCGGCGGCTCAAAAGACGCTGGTGGTCGCGGTCGAGGGCGGCATCGACACCTTTGACCCCGCGTTTTCGGTGGGCAGCACGCCGACCCAGACGGTCTCGGCCAACGTATTCGAAACCCTGATCCGTCCGAAGATCGTCACCCGAACCGCACCCGACGGGACGACCTACCAGACGGTGGATATGGAAAAGCTGGTGGGGCAGCTGGCCCTGGTGTGGGCCTTCGACGAGAACGACCCCAACACCGTGATCTTCCACCTGCGCCGGGGCGTGCGCTACCACAGCGGGACCCCCTTCAACGCCGACGCGGTCATCCTGGGCATGCGCCGGATCTTCGAAACAAAGAGCATCACCACCTTCCTGGTGGGGATGGGGGGCGCGGTGACCAGCGCCGACCAGTTCAAGAAGATCGACGATTACACCGTGGCCCTGACCATGAAGCAGGGCAACACCCTCACCCTCAAAAACCTGACCATTTACAACGCGGCGCCGGTTGACCCCGCCGACATTAAGGCCCACGCCACCGATAAGGATCCCTGGGCCCTCGACTGGTTCAAGAAGAACCTGGGCTCGGGCACCGGGCCGTACCTCCTCGAGTCCTACGTTCCCGGCGACCGCATCGTCCTCAAGGCGAACCCCGATTACTACCTGGGACCGCCCAAGATCCAGCGGGTGGTGATGAAGATCGTCCCGGATCCGGCCCAGCGGATGCTGCTTTTGCGGACCGGAGCGGTGGACATGGCCAACCAGGTTCCGGTGCGCGAGCTCGACGGCCTCAAACGAATTCCCTTCCTCAAAATCCTGAGCCTGCCAACCACCAACCAGGACCGGCTGATGATGAACAACACCATCGCCCCCTTTGACAACAAGCTGGTTCGCAAGGCCGTCGCCTACGCCATTCCCTACGAGCTGATCATCAAGCAGGTCTACCGTGGTTATGCCCGGGTGCCGGTGGGCCCGATCGAGGACGGCATGCCCACCTCGGACCCGAGCGCTTGGCCTTACCGCTACGACCCCGAAAAGGCGAAAGCCCTCCTCGCCCAAGCGGGCTACCCCGGCGGCAAAGGGCTCCCGCCCATCAAGCTTTCGATCCGGATCGGCAACGAGGAACAGGAACGGGAAGCGGTGATCGTGCAGGACGCGCTTTCCAAGATCGGCATGAAGGTGGCCATCGAGAAGCTCCCCTTCGCCACCTTCAACGAGCTGCAGCAGGGGGGCAAGCTCCAGTTCTTCATCGACGACTGGATTTCCTGGGTCAACGACCCCTACTACCACATGTTCTGGAACTTCCACTCAAAAAGCCCCACCAACTACGTCCGCTACAAGAACGCTGAAGTCGACGCCATCATCGACACCTACATGCTGAGCCGCGACCAGGCGGCCCGGGCCGAGGCCAGCCGGAAGGCTCAGCGGATCATCGCCGACGACGTTCCCCAGGTTTACCTGGCAAGCCCCAACTTCAACGTGGTGCTCAACAAGAAGGTGACCGGCTACATCTACTTCAACGACACGCTGACACGCTTCTTCTACATGGACAAAAACCCCTAGGTCCCCCTCCGCCCGGCCCGAAGATTCGGGCCGGGCTTGATTTCCCCTGGGAGAGGCCATGCGCGTGATTCGCTACGTACTCCGAAGGACCGCTCTCTTGGTTCCGGTGCTCCTGGGCACGCTCTTCATCGCCTTCTTCCTCACCCGAATCCTCCCCGGCAACCCCATCGATCGGGTGGCCGGACCCTACATTTCCCAGGAAAAGCGCGAGGCGATGAAACACGAGGCCCGGCTGGACCTGCCCTTCTACCAGCAATTTGCGCTCTACCTCTCCGACCTCCTCACCAAGGGCGACATGGGAACGTCCTACACCACCGCCCAGCCGGTCACCAAGGATCTCATCCAGCGCTTCCCTGCGACCTTCGAACTCGTGGCCTACGGCATGGGGCTCGCGGTTTTAATGGCACTTCCGCTGGGGGTGATCAGCGCGTTGAATAAGGATTCCCCCATCGATCATGCCGGGCGGGTGATCGCGGTGGTGGGGGTTTCGGTCCCGGTGTTCTGGCTCGGTCTGGTGCTGCTCTACGTCTTCTTCCTCAAGCTGGGCTGGGTCCCGCCGCCGATCGGCCGTCTGCCGCCCACCATGAGCCCCCCGCCCCACGTGACCGGGCTCTACACGCTGGATGCGCTCCTGGCCGGCCAGTGGGAGACCTTTCGCGCGGCCCTCGCGGCGCTGATCCTGCCCTCGGTCACCCTGGCGGTGACCGCCATGGCCCCGCTGGCCCGTATGACCCGCTCGGCCATGGTCGAGGCGCTGGAATCGGAGTACGTGCGCGCCGCCCGGGCGCTCGGCCTTCCCCGAAGGGTTTTGCTTTGGGACTACGCCTTCCGGAATGCCCTGGTGCCGATTTTGACCATTTTTGCCGGCGTCTTCGGCTATGCCCTCGGTGGGGTGGTCCTGGTGGAGTTCGTCTTCAGCTGGCCCGGGCTCGGCCAGTACACGCTGAACGCCATTTTGGCCAGCGACTTCCCGGCCATTCAAGGCGCCATCTTGCTCGTGACCACGGTTTACGTCGTGATCTACCTCCTGCTCGATTTGGCCGTGGCCACCATCGATCCCCGGGTGGAGGTGTGACGTGATCAAACGCCTTTGGCAGAGCGAAGCCGCCTACCGCCTTCGGCAAAACCCCACCACGATGCTGGGGCTTGGGATCGTTTGCGGCATGGTGCTGCTCGCGTTGCTGGCCCCCTGGATCGCCCCGTATCCGCCGCTTGAAAAGCACTTCGACCATGTTTCGGAGCCGCCGTCGCTGCGTTTTTGGCTGGGGACCGACCAGTTCGGCCAGGACATCTTCAGCCGGGTCATCTGGGCGGCCAGGCTCGACCTCTTTATCGCCGCGACCGCGGTGGCGATCTCGCTCCTGGTGGGGGGCTTTTTGGGGGCGCTGGCCGGGTTTTGGGGCGGGTGGTTCGATGAACTCTTCATGCGGACCATGGATATCTTGCAGGCCTTTCCCTCGCTGATTCTGGCCATGGGTATTGCCTTTGCCCTGGGACCCGGCGTCTTCACGGTGATCGTCGCCACCTCGGCGGTCAACATTCCCGGCTACGCCCGGCTCATGCGGGCTTCGATGCTCTCGGAGAAGCAGCGAACGTACGCCCTGGCGGCCCGGGCCTCGGGTAACCCGCCCTGGCGGGTGCTCCTTCGGCACCTGGTCCCGAACGCGCTGACGCCGGTCTTCGTCAATGCCACGCTGCACTTTGGCTGGGCGATCCTCGAGGCCGCCGGCCTCAGCTTTCTGGGCCTCGGGGTGGCCATCCCCAACGCCGAGTGGGGGGTCATGATCAACATGGGCCTTCAGGACTTCTGGCAGGGGCACTGGTGGTCCTACACCTTCCCTGGGGTGTTCATCGCCCTGACCGTGCTGGGCTTTAACCTTCTTGGCGACGGCCTTTCCGACGTGCTCGACCCCAGGAGGGCACACCGATGAGCCTGCTCGAGGTCAAAGGGCTGAGGACCTACTTCTTCACCCGCCGGGGCGTGGCCAAGGTGCTCGATGGCCTCAACTTTTCACTGGCCGAGGGTCAGATCGTGGGCCTGGTGGGGGAGACGGGAAGCGGAAAGTCGGTGACCGGGTTTTCCATACTGCGCCTGGTGCGGCGGCCGGGGAAGATCGTGGGCGGGCAGATCCGCTTTGCCGGCCGCGACCTGCTTTTGCTCTCCGAGGCCGAGATGGCCCGCCTTCGGGGGCGGGACATCGCCATGATCTTCCAGAACCCGCGGATGGCGCTGAACCCCCTGATCAGCGTGGGGCGGTTCCTTTCCCACGTGATCCGCTACCGGGCGGGGGTGTCCAGAAGCCGGGTGAGGGAAGAGGCGTTGCGGCTTTTGCACGAGGTGCAGATCCCGGATCCCGAGCGGCGGCTTTCGAGCTACCCCCACCAGCTCTCGGGGGGAATGGCCCAGCGGGTGATGATCGCGGCGGCGGTCGCGGCCCGGCCCAAGCTTTTGATCGCCGACGAGCCCACCACCGGCCTCGACGTCACCGTTCAGGCCCAGATCGTCCGGCTCCTCAAAAGGCTGCGCGACGAGACCGGGACCGCCCAGATCCTCATCACCCACGACCTGGGTCTGGCCTCCGAAGTCTGCGACGCCATCGCGGTGATGTACGCCGGGGAGATCGTGGAATTCGGGCCGACGACATCGGTCTTTCAAACCCCCAAACACCCCTACACCCAGGGTCTTTTGGCCTCGAGGCCAAAGCTCGGGGATACGGGGGAGATCCCGGCCCTTCCCGGCAGCGTGCCCGACCTGATCAACCCGCCGGGTGGGTGCCGCTTCCACCCCCGCTGCCCCCACGCCTTCGATCGCTGCCTTCGCGAGCGGCCGGCGCCGCGGCCGGTGGACGGTGGGCAGGTTGCGGCCTGCTTTCTCTACGAGGAGGGAGACCATGCCTGAGCCGTTGCTCCGTGCCGAGGCCTTGGCCAAGCACTACCCCCTTCGCGCCGGGTGGTTCGGCCGGCGGCACCTCCAGGCGGTCGACGGCGTGGACCTCGAGGTCTTTCCCGGGGAGACGCTGGCGCTGGTGGGCGAATCGGGCAGCGGTAAATCCACGCTGGGGCGGCTGCTGCTGATGCTCGAGCGCCCGAGCGGGGGGCGGGTGTGGTTCGACGCTCACGATCTCGCCAGTCTGCCCGAAGCCGAGCTCCGGCGACGACGCAAGGCCCTGCAGATGGTGTTCCAGGACCCCTCCGACGCCCTCAACCCCCGCATGACGGCCCTCGAGGTGGTGATGGAACCGATGATCCTGCACGGGCTGGCCAGGGGCAAGGCGGCCCGCGAGCGGGCGATTTCGCTCCTCGAGCAGGTGGGGCTCAAACGCCAGCACGCCGAGCGCTACCCCCACCAGCTCTCGGGGGGGCAACAGCAGCGGGTGGGGATCGCCCGGGCGCTGGCCACCGAGCCGAAGTTCGTGGTTTTTGACGAGCCCACCAGCGCCCTCGACGTCAGCGTCCAGGCCCAGCTTTTGAATCTGATCCGCCGCTTGCGGGAGGAATACCACCTCTCGAGCGTCTTCATCTCCCACGACCTGGCAGTGGTGAGCCACCTCGCCGACCGGGTGGCGGTGATGTATCTGGGGCGGGTGGTGGAGAGCGGTCCCAAGGAGAAGATCTTCGAAAACCCCCAGCACCCTTACACCGTGTCGCTCATGTCTTCGATTCCCGGCGAACACCCGCTGATGCCCTGGCGGCCTTTGGTTTTGGAGGGCGAGATCCCCTCGCCGCTCAATCCCCCGAGCGGGTGCCGTTTCCATACCCGCTGCCCCTACGCCCGCGCCGCCTGCCGGGAGCTCGATCAGCAACTGGCGGAGATCGAACCCGGGCACTGGGTGGCCTGTCAGAGGGTTCACGAAGAAGGTGGTTACGGCGCGCTCCAAGCCGAAACGAAGAGGAGGAAGCAATGATTCGAGTGGGTATCGACGTAGGAGGAACCAACACCGACGCTGTGATCATGGATGGGGCCGAGGTGGTGCGCTGGGTGAAGACCCCGACCACCGCGGACGTCACCAGCGGCGTGCTCGAGGCGCTGATGAAGGTCCTCGAGGCCGCCGGGCTGCCCCCGGGTGAGGTGGGGGCGGTGATGATCGGCACCACCCACTTCACCAACGCCATCGTGCAAAGGCGCGATCTGGCTCCGACGGCGGCGATCCGGCTGGGGCTGCCCGCCACCCAGTCGCTGCCCCCGATGGTCGACTGGCCCGAGGACCTGCGGAGCGTCCTCGGCGAGCACGTCTACCTCGCCCACGGGGGCTGGGAGTTCGACGGCCGGCCGATCTCGCCCCTGGACCCGGAGGAGCTGCGGAAGATCGCCGAGGACATCCGGGCCAAGGGGGTGAGGAACATCGCCATCTCGGCGGTGTTCTCGCCCATCAACCCCGAGATCGAGGTCCAGGCGGCGAGGATCGTGCGCGAGGTCATTCCCGAGGCCCAGATCACCCTCTCCAGCGAGATCGGCCGGGTGGGGTTGCTCGAGCGCGAGAACGCCGCCATCTTGAACGCCTCGCTCCAGGATCTCGGGAGCAAAATCGTGGGCGCGTTCTCGCGGGCCCTGGCCGACGCCGGACTCAAGGCCCCCTTTTACATCACCCAGAACGACGGCACGCTCATGAACGCCGAGTTCGCCGAGCGTTTTCCGGTTCTGACCATCGCCTCCGGCCCCACCAACTCGATGCGTGGCGCGGCGTTCCTCTCGGGCATCAAGGAGGCCATCGTGGTCGACATCGGGGGCACCACCACCGACGTGGGCGCGCTGCACCACGGCTTCCCCCGCGAGGCCAGCATCGCGGTCGAAGTGGGCGGGGTGCGCACCAACTTCCGCATGCCCGATGTGCTGAGCCTGGGACTCGGCGGCGGTTCGCTGGTGAAGACCGACCCCCTTGAGATCGGGCCCCGAAGCGTGGGTTTTCGCCTCACGGAGGAGGCGCTGGTCTTCGGTGGGCAGACCCTCACCGCCACCGACATCGCCGTGGCCGCGGGCATGGCCGAGATCGGCGAAGCGGCGCGGGTCAGGGGGCTCGATTCCGCCCTGGTCAAGGCCGCGGTCGAGCGGATGCAGCAGATGATCGCCGACGCCGTGGACCGCATGCTCCTCAGCCCCGAGCCCATCCCGGTGATCGTGGTGGGGGGAGGGAGCATTCTGGTTCGGGACAAGGTGGCGGACCTGCCCACCATCAAGCCCGACCACTACCCGGTCGCCAACGCCGTGGGGGCGGCGATCGCCCAGATCAGCGGTGAGGTGGACCGGGTGTATGCCCTGGACGAGATCCCGCGCGAAAAGGCCCTGGCCGAGGCCCAGAGCGAGGCCAAGCGCAAGGCGGTGGAGGCGGGGGCGGATCCGGCCACCACCGAGGTGGTCGAGGTTGAGGACGTGCCCCTCGCCTACTTGCCCGGCAACGCCACCCGGGTGCGCGTGAAAGCAGTGGGGGACCTTCGCCTTGCCTAGGACCTGGCGACTCGAAGCTTCTGACCTCGAGGCCCTCGCCCTCGGGGCCGCGATCCTCGGCACCGGTGGCGGGGGGAACCCCTACCTCGGCATGCTGCGGGCTCGCGAGCTCCTGGGAAAGGGGTACGAAATTCGCGTGCTGCCCTTTGAAGCGCTCCGGGACGACGACGTGGTGGTGAGCGTCGGGGGCATCGGGGCCCCGGTGGTGGGGATCGAGAAGATCGAGAAAGGGGACGAGTGCTACCGGGCGCTGCGGGCCCTCGAGGCCTTCACCGGCACCCGCGCCACCGCCTTGGTCGCGGCCGAGGTCGGCGGCTCGAACTCCATCGAGCCCCTCATCGCCGCGGCTTACGCCGGGCTTCCGGTGCTCGATGCCGACGGGATGGGCCGGGCCTTCCCCGAGGTGCAGATGACGAGCTTTTTCATCTACGGGGCTCGGCCTTCCCCGGCGGCGCTCGCCGACGAAAAGGGCAACGCGGTGATCCTCGCCGAGGTCAAAGACATGTACTGGTTGGAGCGCTTCGCCCGGAGCGTGGCCATCGACATGGGGGCCGCGGCCGGGTTCGCGCTACCGCCGATGGGCGGGGATTTTCTCAAATTCGGCGCCATCCCCCACACCCTGACCCAGGCCCTCGAACTGGGGCGGGAGGTGCAAAGGGCCCGGGCCTCGCGCGACGATCCCGTCGCCCGGGTGCTCGAGGTCGCCGGCGGGGTGCGGCTTTTCGTGGGCAAGGTCATTGACGTGGCGCGGCGGATCGAAGGGGGCTTCGCCCGCGGTCACATCCGGTTGTCGGGGCTCGACGCCGATAAAGGGTCGACCATGGTGATTGAGGTGCAAAACGAGAATCTGATCGCGCGCCGCGACGGGGAGGTGGTGGCCACCGTGCCGGATCTGATCGCGCTTTTGGATCTCGAAACTGCGGAGCCCATCACCACCGAGGCCGTGCGCTACGGGTTCCGCGTGGCGGTGGTGGGTCTGCCCGCCCACCCCCGGCTCAAGACCAAAGAGGCCCTGGCGGTGGTGGGGCCGGCGGCGTTCGGTTACGACGTGGCCTACCGGCCGCTTGCGAGGGAGGTGTGAGATGCGTTGGATTGATGAAAAAGCCTTGGAAGACATCGCGATGGGGGCCGCAGTGCTGGGCACCGGCGGTGGCGGCGACCCCTACATCGGCAAACTCATGGCCCAGCAGGCGATTCGGGAACACGGGCCGGTGCGGCTGATCGATGTCGACGAGCTGGGCGACGACGACCTGGTGGTGCCGGCGGCGATGATGGGGGCGCCCACGGTGATGGTGGAAAAGCTCCCCCGGGGCGATGAAGTGGTCAAGGCCTTCAAGGCGCTGGAGGCCTATTTGGGGACCCCGGTCAGGGCGGTAATGTCGATTGAGGCCGGCGGGCTCAACTCCACCGTCCCCTTTTCCGTCGCCGCCCGGCTCGGGCTTCCCCTCGTGGACGGCGACACCATGGGCCGGGCCTTCCCCGAAATCCAGATGGTCACGCCGACGCTCTTCGGCATCTCGGCCACGCCCATGACGCTCGCTGACGACAAGGGCAACAGCGCCCTTTTGAGCACCATCGATAACCGCTGGACCGAGCGCTTTGCCCGCTCGATCACCATTGACATGGGCGGGGCTTCGATGATCGCGCTTTACCCCATGCGCGGCTCACAGGTCAAAAAGGCGGTGGTGCGGGGTACGATCACGCTGATCGAGCGGATCGGCAAGAGCATCCGCGAAGCGCACCAGAATAAGGCGGACCCCATCGAAGCGGTGCTCTCGGTGACCGGCGGTTTCCGGGTCTTCGTCGGCAAGATCATCGATGTGGCCCGGCGCACCGAGAGCGGGTTCGCCAAAGGCGAGGCCACGCTGGCTGGGATCGACGAGGACCGTGGACACACCCTCAAGATCGAGTTTCAAAACGAGCACCTGGTGGCCATCCGCGACGGTGAGGTGGTGGTCTCGGTCCCCGACCTGATCACCCTCCTCGATGCCGAGACCGGGGAGCCGGTGACCACCGAGGCCATGCGCTATGGCCTGCGGGTGGTCACGGTGGGGATTCCCTGCACCGAGCTGTGGCGGAGTCCCGAGGGATTGGCGCTGGTGGGGCCCCGGTATTTCGGCTACGACATCGAGTACGTTCCCGTCGAAACGCGCTTTGGCCGCTGAAGAACGTCCGGCGAATACCCCCGGTTTGGCCGGGGGCTTTTTATTTATAAAAGCGGTTTGCCTTGTGGCGGGGCGCGGAGGAAGTTAAAATGCTCCCGCAAACCTTGTGGAGGTGTAAATATGAAAAGTACCCTGCGGATCATTCTAGGCCTGGCGCTCGCGCTCGGGGCGTCGCTGGCGCTCGCGGCGAAGCCGGTGGTGATCAAGTTCTCGTTCGTCACCACCCTCGACACCCCAAAAGGCAAGGCCGCCCAGGCGTTTAAGGCCTACGTGGAAAAGGCTTCGGGGGGCGAGATGAAGGTTGAGCTCTATCCCTCGAGCCAGCTCTATAAAGACAACCAGGAGGGGATCAACGCGCTCATCTTCAACAACATTCAACTTCTGGTTCCGTCGGCCACCAAGCTCAAGGGCTATAACCCCGCCTTCCAGTTCGTCGACCTGCCTTACCTCTTCAAGGACAACGACCACTTCAAGCGCTTTACCGAGTCGGACGCCGCCAAGAAGCTCCTCCAGAGCCTGGATAAAGCCGGGCTGGTGGGCCTTGGCTTTTGGCCCAACGGCTTTAAACACTTCACCGCCAACAAACCGCTCCGGCGCCCCGCAGATTTCAAGGGCCTGAAATTCCGGACCCAGACCTCGGGGGTCCTCGAGGCCCAGATGAAGGCCCTTGGCGCCACGGCGGTGCCCCTCGCGTTCTCCGAGGTGTATCAGGCCCTGGCCCAGGGGGTGGTGGACGGCCAGGAGAACACCCTTTCCAACATCTTCACCCAGCGCTACTACGAGGTGCAAAAGTACCTCTCGCTGACCCGCCACGGGCGCCTTGACTACGTGGTCATTACCAACAAGATCTTCCTCAACAGCCTGACCCCGGAACAGAAGAAGATCTTCATGGACGGCATCGCCTACGCCAACCAGGTGGCTTTTAAGGAGGCGGTCGGGCTGAACCAGGGGGCGCTGGAAAAGCTCCGCCAGCGTATGGAGGTCGTCGAGCTCAGCGACGAGGACCGGGCGGCCATGGAGGCGGCGATGCAACCGGTCTATGACGAGTACGCGCCCAAGATCGGCTGGGATCTCATCAACGCGATCAAGGCCCTAAGGTAAGCCTTCGGCGATCGTTTCGGGGCCGGGGGCTTTGCTCACCCGGCCCCATCGTTGGTAGGGAGTGCCATGGTCACCCTGAACGAACTCATGCTTCGTGCTCTCTTGCTCCTCGTGGTGGTGTTCGCCCTGGCCTGGCCGATTGCGCGGGGAGAGCGACTGAAACGCGGGCTCGCGCTGGTGGAAGACGTGTTCTCCGGAGTGTTTTTGAGCACCGGTTTGGCCGTCGTTCTCATCAGCGTGTTTATGCGTTACGTGCTCAACAACCCTCCGGGATGGGCGGACGAGTTTGCCCGGGTGTTCGTCGCCTGGGGGGCGATGTTTGGTTTTTCGCTTGCCTTGCGCGAGCGCCGGCATATCACCGTGGATATGCTGCACGCGGCGCTTCCGCCTGGCGGCAAGCGCTTTTTGGACCTTTTGGCCCACCTTTTGGGGGCGGCCTTCTCCGCGTTTTTGGCGGTCACCGGCTGGGCCTTCATCATGTTTCAAAAGATGCTCGACCTCCGCTCGATCTATACCGATATCCCCGAATGGATCCTGATGTTTATCCTGCCACTCGGTTTCTTTTTATTTGGTCTGCGCTTTGCCGTGAACTTCTACGACCTCTGGCGGGGTGAGATCCGCGAGCCCGAGGAGGTGCCGGGCGTATGAGCGTTTCCCTGGCGATGGTCGTCTTGTTCGGATTTTTTGCGCTGTTTTTATTGCTGCGCGTTCCCATCGGTGTGGCGCTGGCGTTTTCCAGTCTGATCGCGTTCGCGCTCGACGGCAATTTCAATTTGCTCCAGGTGCCCTCGAGGATGTTCGAGGGCATCAACTCGTTCTCGCTCTTGGCCATTCCCGGCTTCGTCTTCACCGGCGTTGTGATGGCCAGGGGCGGCATCGCCAAGTACCTGGTCGAGGCGGTGCGGGCCTGGGTGGGCCACGTGCCGGGGGGGCTTTCGGTGGTGGTCGTGGTCTCCTCGATGATCTTCGCTGCCATCTCCGGTTCGTCGCCCGCGACCGCCGCTGCGATCGGCTCGGTGACGATCCCGGCCATGATCCGAAACGGCTACTCCAGGCGCTACGCCATGGGCCTCGTGGCCACCTCGGGCACCCTCGGCATCCTGATCCCGCCCAGCGTGACCATGATCATCTACGGCATTACCACCAGCCAGTCGATCGGCAAGCTGTTTATCGCCGGGATTATCCCAGGGCTTTTGCTCGGCGGGAGCCTGGTGGTCTTTTCGGTGTGGTACGCCCGCCGAGCGGGCTATGGACGCCTGCCTCGCGCCGGCTGGAAAGAGCGCTGGCGCACGCTATGGTGGGGGCTTCCCGGATTTTTTCTGCCGGTGCTGATCATGGGCACGATTTACACCGGCGTCGCCACCCCCACCGAGTCTTCGGTGATCGCGCTCTTTTACGCCATTGCGATCTCGCTCTTCGTCTACCGCGAGGCGCGACTGAAGGAGTGGGTGGCGATGTTGCGTGAGGCGGTGGGTATCACGGCGATGATCTATCTCATCGTCTCGGCAGCGATGCTCTTTTCGCTCTATATGACCAATAAACAGGTGCCCGCGCTCCTTGCCGAATGGATCGTCGACCACGGGTTTGGCCGCTACGAGGTCTTCGCCGTGACCTCGATTCTCTTCATCATTTTGGGGATGTTTTTGGAAGCGGTCTCGATTATCCTGATCACCCTTCCCGTTCTCATGCCCATCCTGCAGGCGGTTGATATTAACCTCATTCACTTCGCGGTGGTCATGACGATTTCTATGGAATTGGCGATGATCACCCCGCCGGTGGGACTCAACCTGTTCGTGATCTCGGGCATCACCAAGGCCCCCCTCGGCGAGGTGGTCCGGGGCGTGGTCCCCTTTTATGCGGTGCTCCTCTTTGTTCTGGTGATCCTGGTGCTCTTCCCCGAGCTCAGCCTCTGGCTGCCTTCGATGATGAAGGGCGGGGTGTAAGCGGGCCGCAAGGTGCGGCCCGCCTTAAGAGCGAATCGAGCTCGAGTCGCGCTCGAGGGCGGGCGTGAGGGGCCGCCGGGCGTGGTAGTCCTCGGTGACCGCGTGCCAGTACGCGGGCGCCGCTTCGCCGAGTTTCCAGGTGAGGTAGACGAGCTCCCCGTTCCGGCGGAAGGGGATGTCAACCACGCCCTCCTCGAGGTCCCGCAAGATGACGCCCCACTGGGCCAGGGCGAGCCGGTCGGCCTCGAGGGCCTGCTGCAAGAACCTGGCTTCGGTTTCGAGGCCCCGGTGCTCGGGGCTGCCGGCAGGGGTGCTTTTGAGCTTGGCCTCCACCTCGGCCAGACCGCGAACCGCCTCCTGCATCTGGGCAACGGTGAATTGAAGGAGATCGACGAGCTTTTTGGCTTCGTCGTAGGTGTAGACGCGGAGGGCGCTTCCCATACCTTGAGTATACCATGCTCAAGAATATCTCATGGTTCTGACCGGCCCCGGGAGTAGGGTGGGGATATGAAGAAGCTCTCGCGGCGTGACCTGGTCTGGGTGGTGCCGACCGCGGCCACGGGAGGGTTTTTTGCCTGGTTCGGCCTCCGGGCCTGGCGAATCCAGTTCACCAAGACCAACCCCGGCGAGCCGGTCTGGAAGGCAGGGCCCCGGGTGAAGGTCGCTTCGGTGGCGTCTCTGGCCAAGGTCTGGGATATCCAGGAGTTCCTCTACCCGGTCAGCGGTATCGGGCAGCTCAGGAGCATCCTCATCCGGGTCCCCGAGCCCGAGCTCGGCGGGCTCACGGTCGATGGGGCCCATTTTTTGGCCCTGTCCCGGATCTGCACCCACCAGGGCTGTCTGGTCTACTTCGTTCCCGACCCCGAGGCCGGCGCCATCACCTACAACTACCGCAGCGACCACCCCTTCTTGGGCTGCCCCTGCCACTTCTCGGCTTTCGACCCGCTGCAGGCGGGCAAGGCGGTGTTCGGCCCCGCGCGCTACCCGCTGCCAAGGCTTCGGCTGGAGCACGAGGCGGGGGTGATCTACGCCACCGGCCACGAGGTGCCGCTCAGGCCCTTTGAGAGCCGGGTTCCTGCCCGCACCGCGGCCGGCTGAGCCCGGCCCAGACCATGAGCCCCAGGCCGAGGAGGAGCAGCCAGAGGGGCGGTATGGGGACGAATGGCGGGACGGCGAGGGCCCAGGCCCCGCCGTAGAGGAGCGCCAGCCAAAGGTTTTGCTGCTTGAAGACCCAGGCCATACCCGCGAGCCAAAGGACATAGACCGCGACCCACAGCAAGGCGAAGGTGCCGATCGCCAGGTTGAGGTTCATGGCATCCGGTTTTTCCGAAAGCGAAAGGAGGCCGATGACGAGCAGCCAGATCATGCCCCAGCTCAGCGGGTTGGCGAGGATGAGGATCGCGAGCGCCCGCCTCCGCCCCAGCGTGTTCGCGTAGCCGGTGGCGCAGTGGGTGAACACCGCGCCGATCGTTACCACCGCTGCCTGCGCGATGAGGCGTGCCCAGGGCCAGAGGCTGAGCGCCTCGCGCGCGTTGAGGGTGGCCGCGAGCACGATCGTGCTTCCCAGGACCCAGGCCCCAAAGCGAAGCTGGAGCTTCATTGGCCAGAGTTTAACCCGCCGCCTCGAGCCGCACCCGAACGAACTTGTCCCTGCCCCGCTGAAGGATCAGGGGCGCCTCCAGGCTGACCTCGGCCTCGGGGTCGCTCACGATCTCGCCGTTGATCCGTAGGCCACGGTCTTTGATCAAGCGACGGGCCTCGCCGTTCGATTTCGTGAGCCCGGCCAGGGTAAAGAGGCGGGGGACCCAGATGCGTCCGTCCTTGAGCTCGGCGGGGGCGATGGTGACGGTGGGGACGTCGTCGGGGATGCCGCCTTTGGCCACCTGGTCGTAGCGGGCC
The DNA here is from genome assembly GCF_055385885.1 of Vulcanithermus mediatlanticus. Taxonomy (NCBI): domain Bacteria; kingdom Thermotogati; phylum Deinococcota; class Deinococci; order Thermales; family Thermaceae; genus Vulcanithermus; species Vulcanithermus mediatlanticus. The sequence continues at coordinate 907,406 of NZ_AP042385.1, forward strand.
TCGGCCTCGGCCAGCCGTTCGCTGATCTCGGGGTATTCGCTCGGCCCGGGGGTTTTGTCGGCCCCGGCGGCCTCCAGGCGATATCCGAGCCGCTCGTAGAGTTCGCGGTCGATCCGGGCCGGGATGCGGGCGAAGGCGTAGGCGCCGCTGACCAGGCGGGCGAGGACCCGGTGCGCGCCCACCGGGTTCCCGGCCTCGAGGAGGGCATCGATCTCCTCCACTTCGAGATCGGTGAGCAGGCGGAAGTATTCCTTGAGGGCCTCGTCCGAGACGCGCATGAGCTTTTTGAACATCGTGGGGGTGGGCTCGCTCACGCCGATGTAGTTGTCGAGGCTTTTCGACATCTTCTCCCGTCCGTCGGTCCCCACGAGCAGGGGCATGAGAAAGGCGACCTGGGGGTTTTGGCCGTAGGCCCGCTGGATCTCGCGGCCTACGAGGAGGTTGAACTTCTGGTCCGACCCACCCATCTCGACGTCGGCCTCGATCGCGACCGAGTCATAGGCCTGGGCCAGGGGGTAGAGGAACTCGTGGAGGCTGATGGGCACCTTGGCCTGGTAGCGCTTTTTGAAGTCTTCTCGCTCCAGCATCTGGGCCACGGTGATTTGGCTGGCCATGTAGACGAGCTCTTTGAACGCGAGCGGCTCGAGCCACTCGGAGTTGTAGCGGAGGGTAAAGCGCTCGGGATCCTCGGTGATGAGGATTTTCCCCACCTGCTCAACATAGGTTTGGGCGTTGGCCCGGGTCTCCTCGAGGGTCATCGGGGGTCGGGTTTTGTTCTTTCCCGACGGGTCGCCGATCATACCGGTGAAATCCCCGATGATCAGGACCACCCGGTGCCCGAGCTCCTGAAACTGGCGCATCTTCCTCAGTACGACCGCGTGCCCAAGGTGGAGGTCGGGTCGGGTGGGGTCGGCGCCGAGCTTGACCACCAGGCGCTTGCCGGAGCGCAGTTTGTCCTCGAGGTCTTCTCTGGGCACGATTTCGAGCGCGCCGCGCTCGAGCATCGCCAAGGCCGCTTCGGTCGTCATGGCCCCAATATACTGAAGCCGTGGGAAAACTTTTGTTCCTCGCGTTGATCGCCCTCGCGGGTTACTGGTACGCCAATACCTACGGCGTGTGGGTCGGGGTGCCACCCTTCACCCCGGTGGGTGTCTGGAACTATACCGGCGAGCGCGCCTACGAGATCAAGGTTCTGGGCCTCGATGACGGCATCCGTATCCAGGTGAGCGGTGATTTGAGCGAAGGTCAGCTGCGGGTCTGGATCGGCCAGGAGGGGCGGCCCCTGACCAAGGTGCGGGTGTACGAAGGCCGCTTTGAGGCGATGCTTAAAGAGAAACTCGAGCCCGGAGTCTACTTCGTCCACTTCGCCTTGCGCCGGGCGAAAGGCTGGGTGCGACTGGACTGGCTCTCGGTGCGTTTCGCACCCTCGCCGCTCTAAGTTCCCCGCCGCGGCTTTGGCTGCGGAGGGAAGCTTGGGAAAACGCGAGCGGCCACCAATCATGCGTCGGTATGCCAAAAACCTGCCGGGGGCAAAATCAAAAGCCCGCTTTCGCGGGCTTTTTGGCGGAGAGGGCGGGATTCGAACCCGCGGTGCGGGGGCTACCCGCACAACACCTTAGCAGGGTGCCGCCTTCGACCACTCGGCCACCTCTCCGTGCGCTTTGGCGGAGGGTGAGGGATTCGAACCCCCGGTGGGCATTCACCCACAGCGGTTTTCAAGACCGCCGCCTTCAACCGCTCGGCCAACCCTCCCTAACGCGGTCCAAGACCGCATTTTTCATGATGCCGGCGCTGGCAGGCGCTGTCAACCCCGGAGTCGCTCGGCGGTCCTCGGGGTCAAGCTGAAAAGCCAGGCCCCGAGCAGCAAGAGTGCGCTGAAGGCGTAGGGCGCCTCCGGTCGCACAGCCTGGTAGAGCCCGGTTCCGAGGAGCGGCCCCACCATGCGTCCGAGGGCCTGGGCCGCGCTGTTGAGGCCGGCCACCGCGCCCTGTTCGTTCTCGCCCACCACCAGCGAGAGAGCCGCGGTGACCCCAGGCGAGGCCAGGCCTTGCCCCAGCCCCTGGAGCACCAGGGCCACGGCGAGCGCGAGGAAGGTTTGGGCGAAGAGGAAGACGACGAAGCCGGTCAGGGCGATCGGAATCCCGGCATAGAGCAAAAGGCGGGGCGGCCACTTAAAGCGGCGGATGAGAAAACCCTGGACGAACACCGCCACCAGGCCGTAGGCCACCAGGGCGATGGCGACCGCGCGGGCGGTGGCCTCGCCGCTCAGTGCCAGCTTGTCCTGGAAATAAAAGGCCACGGTGGTCTCCATGCCGACCGAGGCGAGGTTGATCGCGAATCCGATCAGCAGGAGAGGGAAGATGCGGGCGTCGGTGGCACGAAGCGGTGGCGGGGTCTGGACCTGGAGGTGGCGTTTGGGCTCGGGAAGGCTTCGCCACACGAAAAGGGCGTTGAGTAGGGCGAGCCCGGCCGAGAAGTAGACCGGCGCCAGCAGGTTGATCCGTGCCAGGGCGCCGCCGATGCCCGGGCCGACGATCACGCCGAGGCCAAAGGCGGCCCCGATGATGGCCATGCCCGCGGTGCGGTCGGCGCGGCCGGTGATGTCGGCCACGTAGGCCTGGGCGGTGGGGAGCGTGGCCGAGGAGAGCGTTCCCCCGATCAGGCGGGCCAGGAGCAACAGCACGAAGACGGCCCCGGTGCTCAGGAGGCCTTCGAGCCTGAGCTGGGCGAAGAAGGCGAAGAGGAAAAAGGAGATCGAGAATCCGGTGATCCCGATGAGGAGGACCGGTTTCCGCCCCAGCTGCTCGCTCTTCCTTCCCCAATAGGGGCTCATGAGGAACTGCATCAGGGCATAAGCGGTTGAGAAAAGCCCGGTCTGGAATTCGCTGAGACCGAGCTCCCGAGCCAGGGGTCCGAGGATGGGAAAGAGGATGGAAAGGCCGAGAATGCTGTTGAACAGCGTGACAAACAGGAGGCCCATCGCAGACATGGAACATACTTTAATACTTAAACTATTTTTTCGGAAGCCCCTCTCCGGTGTGGTGCGGCCGGCGCTGAGGGCGTAGGATGTGGGGGTCCGGGAGAACTCGGGACACATGCCCCTACCCACCCCATGGGGGGTGGGGATAGGGTGACGGCTGTGGACGAGGTGTCGTCCAGAGCGAAGGAGGTGTGAAGTTTATGGGGAGAAGGTCTTTGGTTTTCTTGCTGGGAGCGTTCTTGGGTTTGGCCCTGGCCCACGGTGGACCTGAAGTCGACGGCGTGATCAAAGCCGGTGAATATCAGCATTCCCTGAAGAGCGACATCGGGATGGAGATCTACTGGACGGTGTCCGATGGCTACCTCTACCTGGGTCTGAAGGCCCCCGGCAAGGGCTGGGTCGGCTTCGGCCTCGAGAGCATCGAGGGGCCCGGCGAGGGGGATGAGGGTCACGCCCACCCGGCGATGCTGGAATCCGATCTGCTCATGGCCTACGTGAAGGATGGAAAAGCCTACGCCGAGGATCTCTATGTGCCGGCGCCGGGCCAGCCCAAACTCGATACCGAGCTCGGTGGGACCAACGACATTGTGAAGGTCGCGGGTACTGAGGATGCGAACGGCACGACCGTCGAACTCGTGCGCAAGCTCAACACCGGCGACCGCTATGACGTGGCCCTCGACGGCGTGCTCGGCAAGGAGATCGGCATTATGATCGCCTATCACCCCACCGCGGACGATTTCCAGACCTACCACGGATCGAAGACGCGGGAGGATCTGGAGATCGAACTCGGCCAGTGACGCTTCGCGAGCTGGATTCGGCGGACAGGCCCTGCCTGTCCGCCTTTTTTGAATCCCTGGCTGAGGTGCATAAGGGCCGGCGCGGGGTGGTTCGGGAATGTCTCCGGGCGAGGGCGGGGGAGGTGTGTCAGAGTATCGGCATGGCGTTTTGGGTTTGGGTGGGTACGTTGGCTTTCGCTGCCGGGGGTGCCCTCGAGGGCGTCCGCCGGCGTTTCGATTTCGTCGGGGTTCTGCTCGTTGCCAGCATTACCGCCGTGGGCGGGGGGTCGGTACGCGATCTGGTCGTGGGTCGTCTCCCACCTCGCGCCCTCCTTGACGAGGGGATGCTGTGGGTCGTGGCGCTCACCGGCGCAGTGGTGTTCTTCCTCCCCCGAACCCTGGGGGCCTTCGAGCGGTACCTCTACTACATTGATACCCTCGGCCTTGGAGTTTTTGCCGCCCTGGGGGCGGCTGAGGGGCTCTCGTCAGGGCTCGGCTTTTGGGGGACGGTGTTCGCCGGAACCGTGAGCGGGATCGGAGGCGGGGTGCTCCGTGATCTCCTTACCGGTCGGGTTCCGGGGGTCTTTTACCGGGCCGGAGACTTCTACGCCAGCGCCGCGGCTGCCGGATCAGCGGTCCTCTACCTTGCGGGCAGCGAGGCGGCGGTGCCATTGGCCGCGGTGACTGTCGTTTTGGTCCGGCTGCTGAGCCGGGTGCTGGGGCTCCGGTTGCCTCGGGCTCAGTAAGGAAGGCGGTGGGGTGTTGCTTCGGCAGCCTCGGCTGGATTCCGCCAACCACACCTGCCGGTTTTCGACGCTGACATGGTCCACCCCATCGCCGAGACGCGCAGGGTCACAGAAAGGGGGGGTGGTTGGACGCGCTGACCGATGACACCCTCTGAACCCGGACAGACACATGTGAGACCGAATCGATAAGAATGTGGGGACCACTCCAGGAGAGAGGAGGTCCCCACGTATGCAGCTTACAACGGTTGGCCGGGAGGTATGGAGGGGGGCGAGGAAAGCCCAGGTGCTCCAGGAGGCTGGAGCGGGCGACCCCACGGTCCAAGACCGTCTGCGAAAGCTCAAACAAGTCGAGGCGTTCCGGAAACACAAGGTGGGCTGGTCCGAGATCCAGTCCCTGGTGGGAATCAGCCGAGCCACCTACTACCGCTGGAAAAAGCGACTCAGGGAAGAAGGCCTCAAAGGCCTTGGGCCCAGATCCAAACGCCCAAGGCGGTTGCGACGAAAGCTCCACTGGACGCCCGAACTTCTCATTGCGATTGAAACTTTGAGGAAGCAAAACCCCACCTGGGGCCGCTGGCCGATCTGGCTGGCCTTGGGGAAGCAAGGCTTTGGGGTTAGCGAACGCACCGTGGGCCGCATCCTGGCCCACCTGGGAGCGCACCGTCGTGTTGAAAGCGTGGCCGCCTTCCTGGCCCGGGCGAGACGGGGGAAGGTGAAGCGAAGGCCCAGGCGCCCCTACGCCAGGAGGAAACCCAAAAGCTACGTCGCCTCCTCACCCGGCGACCTGGTTCAGGTGGACACCCTTACCGTGACCCTAGGACCCGGGGAGGTCGTCAAGCATTTTTCGGCGGTAGACCTTTACACCCGCTTTTCCCTGGCCGAGGTGCACACCCGGGCCACGGCCAACCTAGCAGCTGGCTTTCTGGCCCACCTCATCACCCAGGCCCCCTTTCCCGTCAGGGCCATTCAGGTGGACGGTGGCAGCGAGTTCATGGCCGAGTTTGAGGAAACTTGCCAACGTTTGGGTATCGAGCTCTTCGTGCTGCCCCCGAGAAGTCCCAAGCTCAATGGCCACGTGGAGCGGATGCAGCGGACCTTCAGGGAGGAGTTTTACACCCGGCCGTTGCCTTCCCGGATCCCCGAGCTCCAAAGGGAGCTCGACGCCTATCTGGACTACTACAACCGCAGGAGGCCCCATCGTGCGCTCAACGGCCTTGCGCCTCTTGAGTTCCTGGCTAGAATGCAAGCGGAGTCGGTCCCCAAAAGAGTCTCAGATGTGTTGACCGATTACACCCTCTTGACAGTTTTCTTTCCCGGTGGTAATTTTATCTTTGCGTCCTACGGGGCGTGGGGGACCATGACAAGCGGGCAGAGCGAGTGAAGCAGTGAATGAGGGTCAAGGTATTAAGGGCGCACGGTGGATGCCTTGGCACCCGAGCCGATGAAGGACGTGGCTACCTGCGAAAAGCCAGGGGGAGCTGGTAGCGAGCGTTGATCCCTGGATGTCCGAATGGGGGAACCCGGCCGGTGGGAACACCGGTCACCGTCACGGATGTGGCGGGGGGAACCTGGGGAACTGAAACATCTCAGTACCCAGAGGAGAGGAAAGAGAAAGTCGACTCCCTGAGTAGCGGCGAGCGAAAGGGGAAGAGCCTAAACCGGCGTGCTTGCGCGCCGGGGTTGTGGGGCGCGACTGGGGCTTTGTCCCGGGGAGTGTTTTCATCTAGCCGAACCCTACTGGAAAGGGGGGCCGGAGAAGGTGAGAGCCCTGTAGGCGAAAGGTGGGGGCGCTCTCTGGGTCGCGTACCCGAGTACCCTGTGGTTCGTGGAGCCATGGGGGAATCTAGGCGGACCACCGCCTAAGGCTAAGTACTCCGGGTGACCGATAGTGGACCAGTACCGTGAGGGAAAGGTGAAAAGAACCCCGGGAGGGGAGTGAAATAGAGCCTGAAACCGTGCGCTTACGAGCAATCACGGCGTAGGCGGTTAGCCTATGTTGTGGTGTGCCTCTTGAAGCATGAGCCGGCGACTTGCGACACCTGGCGAGGTTAAGCCGAGAGGCGAAGCCGGAGGGAAACCGAGTCTGAAAGGGCGCGAGTCAGGTGTTGCAGACCCGAAACCAGGCGAGCTAGCCCTGGCCAGGCTGAAGCTGGGGTGAGACCCAGTGGAGGGCCGAACCGGTGGGGGATGAAAACCCTTCGGATGAGCTGGGGTTAGGAGTGAAAAGCTAACCGAGCCTGGAGATAGCTGGTTCTCCCCGAAATGACTTTAGGGTCAGCCTCAGGGGTTAACTCGTGTCTGTAAAGCACTGCTAGGGCTAGGGGGCCCACCAGCCTACCAAACCCTGGCAAACTCAGAAGGGTACGAGTTGGACCCTGGGAGTGAGGGCGCGAGCGATAACGTCCGTGTCCGAGACGGGAACAACCGAGACCGCCAGCTAAGGTCCCGGAGGCTAGGCTAAGTGGGGAAGGATGTAGGGTTGCTGAGACAGCCAGGATGTTGGCTTAGAAGCAGCCATCATTTAAAGAGTGCGTAATAGCTCACTGGTCGAGTGACCCTGCGCCGAAAATGAGCGGGGCTTAAGCCTAGGGCCGAAGCTGCGGACTCAGAGGTTTAACCTTTGAGTGGTAGGGGAGCGTTCCCGAGGTCTGTGAAGGCGGGCTGCGAGGTCTGCTGGAGGCAAGGGAAGTGAGAATGCCGGCATGAGTAACGAGAAGTGGGGTGAGAATCCCCACCGCCGAAAGCCCAAGGGTTCCTACGCAACGTTCGTCGGCGTAGGGTTAGGCGGGGCCTAAGGTGTAGCCGAGAGGCGAAGCCGAAGGGAAGCCGGTTAATATTCCGGCCCCACTCCACTGGAGCGATGGGGGGACGTCCTAGGCTAGGCGGACCGGAGCCATGGCTGAGCCCGGCGGCCTGTTTGGGGGCGGTGTGCAGGCAAATCCGCACGCCGAGAGCTCGCGGCAGGTCGGGAAGCCCTTAGGGGTGACAACCCGCTGAGGCCAGGGGGCCGAGAAAAGCCTCTAAGCGATGAAGGTGGAGTGCCCGTACCGGAAACCGACACAGGTGGGCGGGTGTAAGGGCACCAAGGCGCGCGGGAGAACCCTCGCCAAGGAACTCTGCAAGTTAGCCCCGTAACTTCGGGAGAAGGGGTGCTGCGCTAGGGTGATGAGCCCGAGGCAGCCGCAGTGAATAGGCTCTGGCGACTGTTTACCAAAAACACAGCTCTCTGCGAACACGTAAGTGGACGTATAGGGAGCGACGCTTGCCCGGTGCCGGAAGGTCAAGGGGAGGGGTGAGAGCCCTGAACCGAAGCCCCGGTGAACGGCGGCCGTAACTATAACGGTCCTAAGGTAGCGAAATTCCTTGTCGGGTAAGTTCCGACCTGCACGAAAAGCGTAACGACCGGAGCGCTGTCTCGGCGAGGGGCCCGGTGAAATTGAACTGGCCGTATAGATGCGGCCTACCCGTGGCAGGACGAAAAGACCCCGTGGAGCTTTACTGCAGCCTGGTGTTGGTCTTTGGGCATCTCTGTGTAGGATAGGTGGGAGCCTGTGAAGCCAGCTCGCCAGGGCTGGTGGAGGCGTCGGTGAAATACCACCCTGAGATGTCTGGAGGCCTAACCCCATTTTTGGGGGACAGCGCTTGGTGGGCAGTTTGACTGGGGCGGTCGCCTCCCAAAGTGTAACGGAGGCGCCCAAAGGTTCCCTCAGGCGGGACGGAAATCCGCTGGAGAGCGCAAGGGTAGAAGGGAGCCTAACAGCGAGGCTGACAAGCCGAGCTGGGACGAAAGTCGGGCCTAGTGAACCGGTGGTTCTGTGTGGAAGGGCCATCGATCAACGGATAAAAGTTACCCCGGGGATAACAGGCTGATCTCCCCCGAGCGTCCACAGCGGCGGGGAGGTTTGGCACCTCGATGTCGGCTCGTCGCATCCTGGGGCTGAAGAAGGTCCCAAGGGTTGGGCTGTTCGCCCATTAAAGCGGCACGCGAGCTGGGTTCAGAACGTCGTGAGACAGTTCGGTCTCTATCCGCCACGGGCGCAGGAGGCTTGAGGGGGTCTGCTCCTAGTACGAGAGGACCGGAGTGGACGCACTGCTGGTATTCCAGCTGTCCATCCAGGGGCATGAGCTGGGTAGCCAAGTGCGGGAGGGATAACCGCTGAAAGCATCTAAGCGGGAAGCCTGCCCCGAGATGAGGCCTCCCACGGCGTGAAGCCGGTAAGGACCCCGGGAGACGACCGGGTAGATAGGCCGGGGGTGTAAGCGTCGCGAGGCGTTGAGCCGACCGGTCCTAATGGTCCGAGGCCTTGACCGCTAAGCACTCAAGGGTAAGCTCTGCCCGCTTATGGTCTCCGGAGGCATTTGAAAGGGAGAAAGGGAGACACCCCCCGTGCCCAGAGCGGCGTGGAACCACCCGTACCCATACCGAACACGGAAGTGAAACGCGCCAGCGCCGATGGTACTGGACGGGCGACCGTCTGGGAGAGTAGGTCGGTGCGGGGGGTTTTTGATTGCGGGAGTAGCTCAGTTGGTAGAGCATCTGCTTGCCATGCAGAGGGTCGCGGGTTCGAGTCCCGTCTCCCGCTCCAAAGCCGCCCCCCGGGATTTCCGGGGGGCTTTCCCTTTCCCTACCTCAGGTGGGACCGGAAAAAGGCCAGGGCTTCGGTATAGAAGTCCTCGATCGTCGACGGATCGCGCCAGCCGTGACCTTCCTCGGGGTAGTGCTTGTATCGGTGCGGGGTGCCGTTTTCGCGGAGGATTCGCACCAGCGCCTCGGCGTGCTCGGGAACGACGACCTTGTCGTTGCCACCCTGGAAGACGTAGAGAGGGTCGCGAATTCGATGCGCGTGATGGAGAGGCGAGCGTTCGCGATAGGCTGAGGCTGCTTGGGGAAGAGGGCCGACCAGCTTGTCGGTGTATCGCGACTCGAACTTGTGGGTGTCTTGGGCCAGCATGAAGAGATCGGTGACGCCGAAGAAGCTGACGCCAGCCCGGTAAACGCCCGGGTGGGAGGCCAGGGTCATGAGCACCGTGTAACCACCGGCGCTGCCGCCCATGATCCCGAGGCGCGCGGGATCGGCGCGACCAGATTCGGCGAGAAAGCGCGCCGCGGCGATGGCGTCCTCAACGTCGACCTCACCCCAGTGACCGTAGAGGGCCTCGCGGTAGCTCCGCCCGTAGCCGGTTGAACCCCGGTAGTTGAGCTCGAGGTAGGCGAACCCCTGGCTGGCGAAGAACTGGGCCTGGAGATTGAAGGCGTGGGTGCGCTGGCTGGTCGGTCCCCCGTGGACGCTGACCACGGCAGGAGGGCGTGGCTGGCCTGAGGTCGGCGGGTAGTAGATGGCTTCAACCCAGGCCCCGCCAGCGCTCTGGAAGCGGACCGCTTCCCCTGGGGAAAAGGGTCCCGGGAGGTGGGGGGTGCCATAGGCGATGACCTTGAAGGCTTGCCCGTCGTAGGTAATGACACTTTCCGGCCGGTCGGGGGCGCTGGCGATGGCGACGAGCCGCTTCTCGTCGCCATCGAGGCTCGAGAACCAGCTGTAGCCACCCGAAGGAAGCTCTGTCTTCTGGCCGCGCTCCACGTTGATCTTCCAGAGCCGGGCCTGCCCGCGGTCGTTCTCTCGCAGGTAGAGGAAGCCGCCCGGGCCAAAGGCCATGACCCGCAGGCCCTGAGCCCAGGCGGGGTCGATGAGGCTCAGGGCTTCATGGAGCACCGCCCGCCGGCCGCTTTGGAGGTCGAGTCGGACCAGACGGTCCCCTTCCTCGCCGCTGGGGTTTTCGAGCCAGAGTAGGAATCGCCCGTCAGGGCTGAAGCTGGGTTGAAATACCGCCGTGCTGTCGTCCCCGGCGACGACTCTGGCGTTTCGGGTTTGTCCCTCGAGGACCTCGGCCAGGACCAGGCGAGACCCATCCCAGGGCATGTTGGGCAGGTCCCATTCGATCCAGGCCAGGTCGGTCCCCGAGGGGTTCCAGGTGGGCTGCATGTAAAAACTGGCGCCCCGGGCCAGGACTTTGGGCCACTCGCTTCCATCGGCGGGAACGAGGGCCAGCACATCTTCGCCGTCGTCGCTGGCATGGACGTAGGCCACCCAGGGTTCTCGGGGGTGCGGCGTTGGGTCGGCTGAGGCTCCAAATGCCGGGGTGATGGGGCGGGGGGCAGCGAGCGTCTGACGGTCGCTGCGAAAGATCCGCTGCTGGGAGACAAAGTAGATTGCCTCGTGGCTGAGGCCAAAAGCGCCGCCACCGTAACCCACCTCGCCGCCGAGGGGGTGGTGGGGAAAGAGTGTGAGGGGGGCTTCGCGCAGGGTGACGAGGTGGGTTTTGCCGGCAAGCTTTTCGGTCCAGAAGATGCCTTCTCGGCAGCGGACTTCGTTGTGATGCGTGAGCCTCGGCAGGGCCAGATCCTTTGCGGTGATCGACATGCCTCAGTCTTACACCGAATCGGTGGGATCCGGTGTCAGGAGGGGACGAACGGCGTAGACCAGCGGCAAAAGGGCGAGGCTCAGGGCGAATTTAAAGAGGATCTGGCCGAGCATCATGTTGAGGAGCGGGGCGCCGGTGCCGGCAAAGGCCAGGGTGATGAAGATGGCGGTGTCCAGGAGCACGGCCAGGGCGTTCGAGCTCGTGACCTTGGCCAGGATGCTGCCCCGGACGCGTTCGAAGATCCAGGTGTTGGCGAGCTGGGCCAGGAGATAGGCGCTGAGGCTTGCGACCACGACCCGCGCGCTTTGGCCGAAGACCTGGGCGTAAGCCTCACCGCTGAACCAGGCGGGTGCGGGGAGGGCGAGAACGAAGAGGCCGTAGAGGGCCAGCAGCGCGTTGGCTAAAAACCCGCCCCAGACCACCCCCCGCGCGGCGGCGTAGCCCCCGGCGGTGTGGATGGCGTCGCGAAGGGTGAAGGTCAAGGAGTAGAGGAAGATGGCCCCGGGAAGGACCAGGGGGCCGATTTGAACGAGCCTGCCGGCGGTGGCGTTCGAGACGACTTCGGCCGCGATGTAGAGGCTGGTGAGGACGACCAGCACTTGGAGGCGTTTCACGATCACGAGGATAGCGTATGGCGTGCGGGGTTCAAGGGGCGATTGTGAGCCACGCTTCGCTTTCGCGCAGCATGCGGGCTTTCTCCGCTTCGCTCCAGCCCTTTTCCTGTGCCATGAGCTCGGTGACCCGGGGGAGGGCTTTGAGGGCTGCCTTTTGGTTGAGGAAGGCGATCCGGGTGCGCCGCTCCAAGATGTCAAGGGGGTGTTCGGCGAGCTCGTGTCTGGCGGACCACACCACTTCGGCCTCGAGGTGGGGGAACCCCTCGACGAGCGGCGCGAGGAGGCCCTCCTCACGGGCCAGGGCCAGGACTTGCAAAGCTTGGTCGCCGTAGGTGTGGTAGAGGTGCTCGGCCACCTCGGGGCTGGGGGCGGCGCGCTCGAGCTGGGCCAGGTCCAGCGACTCGATCTTGCCCCCTTTGAGGGGCAGGGCCTGGGTCTGGCTGGGGGGAAGCCCCAGGTTCCGGGTGCGGTTCAGGTGGTCGACCACATCGAGCGCCATTTTGCGGTAGGTGGTCCACTTGCCCCCTGCGATGGTGACCAGGCCGGAGGAGGACTCGACGATGACGTGGTCCCTTGCCAGCTTGGCCGTGTCCTGGGCCCGGGGGTCTTTGACCAGGGGCCTGAGGCCCGACCAGGCCGAGCGCACCTCGTCCTCGGTGACGTCGATGGCGAAGTGTTTTTTCAGATGGCGCAGGATGTAGGTCACCTCGGCCTCGGTGGGCCTTGGGTGCTCGGTGGGCGCGGCCGGTTCGTCGGTGGTCCCCACCAGGGTGTGGCCGTGCCAGGGGAGGACGAAGAGGACGCGGCCGTCCTCGGTTCGGGGGATGAGCAGGCCCGTTTCGGGGGGTGCGTACTTGCCGGGCAGCACCAGGTGCACCCCGGAGCTGGTGGCGAGCATGGGGGGCGCTTCCGGGTCGTCGAGTCGGCGAATGCGGTCGGTAAAGGGGCCGGTGGCGTTGACGATCATGCGGGCGCGGGTGGCAAAGAGATCGCCGCTGAGGCGGTCGCGGATCTCGGCCCCGACCACCTTCCCCCCTTCCTTGATGAACCCCGTGACCTCGGCGTGGTTGATCGCGACGGCGCCCTTTTGCAGCGCCGTGAGCACCAGGGCCACGTTCATGCGGGCGTCGTCGAACTGCCCGTCGGCGTACACCACGCCCCCTTTGAGGCCTTCGGCCTTGAGCTGGGGAAAGCGCCTGAGCGCTTCCTGTTTGGGGAGGAAGTAGGCCTTCCCGAGCCGCTCCTTTCCGGCGAGCGCTTCGTAGAGCTTGAGGCCGGTCAGGAAGTAGGGGACCTCGATCGCCCGGTAGAGGGGCGTTAAGAGCTCGATCTTTCTCGCCAGGTGGGGGGCGATGCGCAAGAGGACGCTGCGTTCTTTGAGGGCATCCTTGACCAGGTTCCACTGCACCCGGTCGAGCCGCTTGATCGCGGCCTCGAGGTAGCGCACCCCACCGTGGATGAGCTTGGTCGATCGGGAAGAGGTCTGGGCCGAGAAATCGTACTTTTCGACCAGCAGGGTCTTGAGCCCGCGGCTGGCGGCGTCGAGCGCCACCCCGGCGCCGGTGGCGCCCCCGCCGATGACCAGGAGGTCGAAACGGTCTTCGGCTCTTTTGAGCAGGGATTTCCGGTCTAGGTCTGCCATTTTGCCCACCCCTTCGCTTTCTCGACCGCTTCCTTCCAGATCGCCCGCCCGCGCTGACGGCGATCGGGATCGGTGGAAGGCCGGAAGCGGCGCGCTTCCTTCCAGCGGTGGCTGACCGCCTCCAGGTCCAAAAGCCCCGCACCCACCGCCGCTGCCATCGCAGCGCCGAAGGCGGTGGTTTCGGTGTACTCCGGCCGGGCCACCTCGACCCCGAGCACGTCGGCCTGGATCTGCATGAGCAGGTCGTTTCGGGAGGCACCGCCGTCGACCCGGAGTTCACGGATCGGCTCCACCGCGGCCATGGCCTGGGTGGCATCGAGGGTCTGGTAGGCGATGGCCTCGAGGGCGGCCCGGGCGATGTGGGCGCGGGTGGTGCCGCGGGTGAGACCGATGATCAGCCCCCGGGCGTAGGGGTCCCAGTGGGGCGCGCCCAGGCCGGTGAGGGCCGGCACGAGGACGACGCCCCCGGTGTCCTCGACCTGGCGGGCCAGCGCCTCCACTGCCCGCGGGTGTTCGATGATCCCGAGGCCCTCGACCAGCCACTGGATCAGCGCCCCGGCCACGAAGATCGAGCCCTCGAGGGCATAGGCCACCTCCCCCTCGCGCCACCAGGCGAGGGTGGTGAGGACCCCTTCGGCCAGGGTGAACTCGGCGATGCGCATGACCACAAAGGCCCCGGTGCCGTAGGTGTTTTTGGCCATGCCAGGGGTGAAGGCGGCCTGGCCAAAGAGCGCGGCCTGCTGGTCGCCGAGCACGGCGGTGATGGGAATGGCCCTGCCGAAAAGCTCGGGCTTGGTGGTCCCGAACGCTCCGATCGAAGGCCGGACCTCGGGAAGCAGGCTTCGGGGAACGCCGAAGAGCTCGAGGAGCTGTTCGTCCCAGGCCAGAGACTTCAGGTCGAGGAGGAGGGTGCGCGAGGCGTTGGTGGCGTCGGTCAGGTGTTGCCCGGTAAGGTTTTCGAGCAGCCAGGCGTCGACGGTGCCGAAGGCCACCTCGCCGTTTTGGGCCCGCCTTTTGAGCTCGGGGTCTTCGTCGAGCCGCCAGGCGATCTTGGACGCCGAGAAGTAGGGGTCGAGGACCAGCCCGGTTTTGTCCCGGACCCAGGCCTCGTTGCCCGCCTGGCGCAGACGCTCGGTGAGGGGGGCGGTGCGTCGGTCCTGCCACACGATGGCGGGCCCCAGGGGTTTGCCGGTGGCTTTTTCCCAAAAAATGGTGGTTTCCCGCTGGTTGGTGATGCCAATGGCGGCAACCTTCCCGGGGTCGATCCCGGCCTTTTCCAGCGCGTCCTTCGCCGCGCGGAGCGTGGTCTCCCAGATCTCGGCCGGATCCTGTTCGACCCAGCCCGGCCGGGGGAAGCTGGGCTTTAAGGGGTGCTGGGCACTGGCCAGCGGGCGGCCCTCGAGGTCAAAGATCACCGCCCGGCTGGAGGTCGTGCCTTGATCGAGCGCGAGCAGGTATCCCATAACCTGATTATGCCCCGAGGCCGGGGTGTCGTTTGCCTGGGCCGCGGGGGTTGGGAAGGCCCTTTAGAAGTTCGGTAGTATTGAGAAACAATGAAGCTCCCAACGCTCTTTGCCAGTGTCCGCGAGCTGGAAGCGGAGATCGACCTCTACTTCGACCACGTCCTCGAGGCGGGGCTCGTTTTCACCCGGGCCATCGAGTCCTTCGTACGCCAGGGCGTGGGTCCGGAGTTCGAGGGCTACATCGAGCAGATCACCCGGGTCGAGGAGGACGGCGACCGCCTCAGGCGCGAGATCGAGGCCAAGATGACCGTGCACACCCTCATTCCCGAGCTCCGGGAGGACGTGCTCAGCCTCATCGAGCAGGTCGATCAGGTGACCAACCGCTACGAGGAGTCGGTCTACGCCTTCTACGTCCAGCAACCGGACCTGGGCGAGCTTGGCGAGGGCATCTTGGAGCTTGCCCAGCGGGCGGTGGCCACCGCCGAGGAGATGGTCAAAGCGGCGCGGGCGTTCTTCCGCGACCTGCACGCGGTGCGCGACCACGTGAAAAAGGTCCAGTTTTTCGAATCCGAAGCGGACAAGGTGGCCACCCGGATCGGGCGCAAGCTGTTTTCGAGCGACATGGACTTGGCCCGGAAACTCCACCTCTCGCAATTCATCGAGCGCATCGACGACGTTGCCGATACCTCCGAAGACATCTGCGACGAACTTTCGATTCTGACCATCAAACGCATGGTGTGATCCTTGCGGGCTGAGCTATGGAACCCTTTTCCTGGATCTTTCTGCTGAGCGGGCTCTTCCTCGGCTGGTCGCTCGGGGCCAACGACGGGGCCAACACCTTCGGCACCGCGGTCGGCACGCGCATGGTCCGCTTTTCGACCGCGGCCTTCATCGCCAGCGCCTTCGTCATTTTGGGGGCGGTCTTTTCGGGCGCCGGGACCACCGCCAGCCTGGGGCGGCTCGGTGAGGTGGCGAGCCTGCCCGGGGCCTTCATGGTGGCCCTGGCCGCGGCGCTGGGGGTTTACCTGATGAACCGGCGCGGGGTCCCGGTTTCAACCAGCCAGGCGATCGTGGGGGCGATTCTCGGCTGGAACCTCTTCGTGGGGCGCCCCATCGACCCCGCCCACTTCGGTAAGTTCGCCGCGGCCTGGGTGGTGACCCCCTTTATGTCGGCCGCGATCGCGGTGTTGCTCTACCTCCCCTTGCGCGCCTTCGTGCGCGGGGTCCGGATGCACCTTTTGACCCTGGATCTGCTCGCGCGCTACGCGCTGATCGCCGCGGGGGCGTTCGGCGCCTACTCCCTCGGGGCCAACAACATCGCCAACGTGGTGGGGGTGTTCCTCCCCATGGCCGACCGGCTTTTTTTGCCCCTCGAGGTGGGAGGGGTGGTGGTTTTGTCGCCGGTACGGATGCTGCTGTTGCTCGGTGGCTTGGCGATTGCCGTCGGCATCTACACCTATTCCTATCGGGTGATGATGACCGTGGGCCGCGACATCGTTAAGCTCACCCCGCTCGCGGCCTGGGTGGTGGTGGTCTCGCAATCGCTGGTGCTCTTGGCTTTCGCTTCGCAACGCTTCGCCGGTTTCGTTTCGTCGCTGGGGCTCCCGCCCCCGCCGCTGGTCCCGGTCTCGAGCTCCCAGGCGGTGGTCGGCGCCGTGGTGGGGCTCGGGCTGCTCATCCCCGGGGAACGGGTGCGCTGGGGGTTGCTCCGGCGCATCGCCGCCGGGTGGATCCTCGCCCCGCTCACCGCCGCCGCGGTGGCATTGGTCGGGCTTTACGTTTTGCAAAACGTCTTTAACCTGCCGGTGGTCCCTTAGGCCCCTGGCAATCTGGAGGCAGCCGAGTGGGCGCTAAGGGCCTTGATCGGGTTTGACCCGCAGGCTCCGCAGGCGGTTGACCGCGCCAGCGACCTCGAGGACTGAGGGCCGATCAAACCTTGGTTCAAATGTGAGATTCCTCCTTTTTTTGCCTCTTCTGGCGTTAATTGAAAATCGGAGGTGAAAAAGTGGGAAGGTTGGTGATGCTGAGCGGTGGCCTCGATTCCGCGGTTCTGCTCTACCGGTTAGCCCGGGAAAGACGGGACGATTTGGTGGCGACCTACCTCGACTTGATGCTGCCTGCGACTTGATGCTGCCTGCGACGCCGCGGGAGAGGCGGTCGGCCGAGGTCGTGGCCTCGGGGCTGGGGGTACCGTTCTACGTCACAAAGCTGCCCGAAATCGAATTCCTGGGCAGGAAATTTGCGCCCTGGGAGCAGGCCTATCCGGTACCCGGGAGACAGAGGGCGGGATGGACCGATCCATGCGAAACGATCACCAACCTGGCTGTTTTGGCGGGGCGTCTTGGATTTGAGCGCGTCTACCTGGGTGTTGTGCGCGATGATCTGCAGGCCTTCCCCGAGCTTGGGGGTTATCTCGAACGGCTTCGCGCTTATCTGGAGCCACTCGGGGTAAGTTTGTTGACTCCGCTGGCCGGGATGTCGAAGGTTGAGGTCGTCCGGGATGCGCTCCGACTCGGGGTACCCGTGGACTTGACGTGGAGTTGTGTCCGCGGCTCTCAGGAGCCGTGTGGCGAATGCACGCCTTGCCAGACGCGCAAGGTGGCTTTGGAGGCTGTCTTGAGCGGACAGGCAGTTGGCGCCGATGCGGCTTGAGCTGGAAGGGCTTTGGCGTGAGGCTTTTCGTTCAGGAGGCTCGGGGTCGACCACTGGACCCTGAGCCTTCTGTTTCTGTGGAGCGTGACAGTGTTCGTTGGTGATCAGGTTCGTCTGTTGCCTGTTGAGCGTGAGCATGTGCCGCGCATCATCGCCTGGATGCTGCAGGAAGATGTCATCGGCACGGCGTTTTTCGGGGATCCGCGGCCCCAAAGCCTGGAGGAGATGGAAAGCTGGCTTTCGCGCTCGCACAGTGCGAACGACGCGCGGTTTTTCATCATTTTGAATAATGAAACTCATGAACCCATAGGCGAGGTTGCGCTCAGGCCCATCGATTGGAAAAATCGCTATGCCTTCGTTTCAATCTTCATTGGTGAGCGAAAATACCGCTCGCAAGGACGGGGTCTCGAGGCGCTTCGCCTGCTCGTCGCCTACGCGTTCGAGGGGTTGAATTTGCACCGCATTGAAGCGCTTGTTCTTGCGGACAACACGATCGCCAATCGCCTTTTCAAGAAGGCCGGTTTTACCCACGAGGGCGTGAGACGATCGGTAATTTGGAAAAAGGGGAAGTGGGTAGACCTCGACGTGTGGGGGCTTTTGGCTCAAGAGTGGTACCCCCAGCACGAATCGTAGAAGGGTTGTTATGGGACGGCGGGTGTTGTACGAGGTTCGCGGCCTCACCAAGCGGTACCGGCGCGGGAATGTTCTGGCCAACGACGGGATTACCGTAGATATATACGAAGGGGAGATCCTCGGCATCTTCGGGCCCAACGGTGCCGGGAAGACGACATTCGTCCGTCAGCTCGCCGGGCTGTTGCGGCCCAGCTCGGGCTCGATTCTGCTCGGTGGGCGGAATATCGTCGAGTTTCCGGATCTGGTTTCGAAAACGGTCAGCACGGTTGGCCAGCGGGTTCCCGTGTTCAGGTATTACCGGGCCGCCGAAGTCTTGCTGCACGCCAGGGTGCTGCGGGGGCTGCCCCTCCGGGTCGCCGAGAACCTGGCCAAGGAACTCCTGGAGCGCTTTGACCTCCTCGATCAGGCCTCGAAACGCTTTAGCCGCCTGAGCGGGGGACAGCAGCGGGTATTGACGCTCCTCACCGCGTTCATGGGCGAACCCCGGGGGGTGTTGCTCGACGAACCGACGAGCAACCTTGACCCCAGGAACCGGAGGCGGGTTTGGGCGTTCCTCGAGGAAATGCGCCGGGAGCGTGGTCTGACCGTGGTCGTCACCAGCCATATCCTGGCTGAGGCCGAGGGTTACCTCGATCAGGTGATGTTTATCGATCGCGGCCGTGCGGTCGCGCTGGGCACGCCGGTAGAGCTCAAGCGGCTCGTTTCCCGCCGGATGGTGGTCGAAGTGAGGGTGAAAGAGGGCGCGGCCCCGAAAGCGGAAGCGTTTCTGAATCGCATACAAGAAAAGGAAAGAAAAACGCCCCTGCTTTGGGTCTTCCGGCCGCGTGCCGATGAGTTGGGCCGGTTGCTCGAGGCCGCCGCCTCGCTGGCGCGCGAAGGGCTCGTGGATGAGGTTAAGGTGGTCAGCCCGACCATGGACGACGTCTATATCCATTTGACGGAGCAGGCGAGCTCACAGCTGGGGGGAAAACGGTGAAGGGGGTGCGGGACTTTTTGTGGTTGCTCCGCGGCGAGCTCTACATTCTCCGGGACACCTGGTACTGGCAGCTGGTCCACACCTCGTTCGTGGCCTTTGCTTATCTCATCTTCCTGGCCATCCTCGTGGGCCGGCGCGGGTCCGTGGATCTGAGTTATTTGGTGGTTGGCAGCCTGGTCTTCGGGATGGCCCTGTCTGGCATGCTGACGCTGGGACAGAACGTCGCCCACATGAAGGAGGCCGGTGTCTTCGAGTACTTCGCCTCCCTTCCCGTTTCCAAGCTGACCTACATCCTGGCGTTGGCAGCTCGCGGCACCCTGCTGGCGCTGCCGTCGGCGGCCGCGATCTGGATCCTGGCCTGGTTCTTCCTGGACGTCCGTCTGCCCCTGGTTGCGGCCCCTGTCTTGCTGCTCGCGGGTTTGGCCATGGCGGGCTTCGGTGCGGTCATCGGCTTTTTTAGCCCCTCGGCCGTGGTGGCGTTGCTCGCGACGCAGATTTTGCAGGTCGTCGTCGTGTTTTTCTCTCCGGTTTACTACCCCGCCGCCTTGCTGCCAGACTGGCTGCGCCTCCTTTCGAATCTCTGGCCCACCACCCACGCGGCTTCGGCTTTGCACGCGGCGTTGAACGGGGACCAGGTGGGGCTGATCAAGTCCGCGCTGATCCTGGTGGCCTACACCCTGCTCACCTTGGTGCTCGTTCCCAGAAAGCTTCCGTGGCGAATGGTCGAGGAATAGTCCTTTTTGAAGGCCCTGGTCGGGCTTTCCGACTTGTAAAGCGTCTCCCGGTTTACCCCTGAACGCATGCAGGTTAAACTGGGCAAGAGGGAGTTTGACTATGCCCTACACGGTAAGCCCCAAAGGGCAAGTGGTGATTGCCAAGGAGATCCGCGAAAAGCTCGGCGTGAAACCGGGCTGGATTGCGGTGCAGCGCCTGGTCGGTGACCACGTGGAGATCTACTTTCTGCCACCACCCCACCGCCGCTCGCTCAAAGGGCTGCTCGCGGACAAGATTCAAACCCGCCTTTCCGTGGAAGACTGGCCCGCAGCTCGTGAGCGCGCTTGGCGGGCTGCGTCGGCGGATGAGACCCGGTGATAA
This sequence comes from Vulcanithermus mediatlanticus, assembly GCF_055385885.1. Lineage (NCBI taxonomy): Bacteria > Thermotogati > Deinococcota > Deinococci > Thermales > Thermaceae > Vulcanithermus > Vulcanithermus mediatlanticus. Next base: position 927,403 of record NZ_AP042385.1, read on the forward strand.
GGTCCTTGGTTGACACCAGCGTGGTCGTGCGTTACCTGACCGGTGATCCCCCGGAGCTCGCCGAGCGCGCGGCGCGGGTTTTGGATGGGGGGCCGGTTGCCCTCACCGACGTGGTGCTGGTGGAGACGGCTTACGTGCTCACCACCATCTATGGGGTGGAGCGGGCCCAGGTGGTGGATGCTCTGGTGGCCTTCTTGCAGAAGGAGAACGTGGCGGTGGCGGGCCTTAAGAAGGAAACCGTCATCTCGGCACTCCTGCTCTGCCGGCCGTCGAAGAGGATTTCTTTCGCCGACGCCTTGATCTGGGCTGTGGCCAAAGAGGGGGGCGCGCCGGTGTATACTTTGGACCGGCGCTTTCCCAAAGACGGTGTTGAGATCCGGTTTCCCTAGCTTGCCTTACAAGGTTTAACTTTGAGGCTCCGCAGGCGGTTGACCGCGCCAGCGACCTCGAGGGCCCGGGGAAGGGCGAGTTCGGGGGAAGCTTCGAGTGCGTAGAGCCCCCGGGCCCTGGCTTCTTCCACGAGCCTTTCGGCGAGTTCCCTGAGTGGCGTTCGACCGTCGGCCAGGCGCTGCATCTTTTTGAGCATCGCTCCGATGGCCCGGGCCTGGCTGTCGTCAACGAGCTGCTCAAGGCCGGTGAGGTCGATGGTCTGGTGGCCGAAGAGAATTTCCCGAAGCCCCCGCGTCTTAATCTTTTCCCGCCCGCCCCGCTGGGGGTCGAAGGACTCGGGCAGCGGGCAGCGAGGGGTGACGCGGATGGGGTGCTCCGGGGCCGACGGCGACCGGCGCGAGGGGAGTTCGCTGGCGATCTTTCGGGCGCGCTCGGTGACGTCGTGGGGCCGGTAGGCCTCCATCAGGATGACCCGGTCGGCCACGTCGAGGTAGTCGCCGTTGCCGCCGACCACCATCACCGTGGAAACGCCGAGGCGCTCAAAGAGCTCGCGGACCCGATCGAGCAGGGGGGTGATCGTTTCCCGCTCGACCAGGCGCTGCATGCGGGCATCGCGGGTGAGGAGGTTGGTGGCTGAGGTGTCCTCGTCGATCAGGAGCACCCGGGCGCCGGCCTCGATGCCCTCGAGGATCACCGCCGCCAGCGAGGTCGAACCCGAGGCGTCCTGGGTCTGGAAGAAGTCGGTTCGCTTTCCCCCCGGGAGGTCGCGGATAAAGGGGCCGAGGTCAACGCCGCTGATCGAGCGGCCGTCTTCGCTGCGCACCTTGAGGGCCTCGGCCCGGGTCACCACCCACTCCCGTCCATCGCCCGGGGCGTGGGGGTAGACGCCCTGCTCGAGGGCCTCGAGCAACGTGGTCTTGCCGTGGAATCCGCCGCCGGTGATGATGGTGACCCCTTCGGGGATGCCCATCCCCACCACCTCGCCGTGGTGAAGGGTCGGCAGGCTGACCCGGAGCTTGGGCGGGGCGGCGAAGGGAACGGCTCCCTCGAGGGGCTCCTGGGCGATGCCGCTTCGCCGGGGGAGGATGCTGCCGTCCCGCACGAAGGCCACCAGCCCCTTTTGCGCCAGCAGCTGTTGCAGGTGGGCGTGGTCCTCTGCGAGCTTGGCAAAGCGCCAGGCGAGGTCTTGGTCGAGGTGGGACCAGTGAACGGCGGCCGCGGCTTTTGGGATGGCCTCGGTAAGGAGCTTGGCCGCGGCCCGGCCCATGATGCTCCGCCCCCGGGCCGGGAGGCCCACCCGGAATCGTAGCTCGAGGTACGCCCCGGTGATCTCAGCCCCGGAGCGGAGGAGGATCTCGGCGCCCGGCGCGTCAACGAACACCCTGCCTGAGTGGCCGGTGCCCCCACTCGGGGGGATTTCGCGCGCCGCGCGGTGAAAGACTCGGAGCAGATAGTCCAAAAGGCCTGTCTTTCGGGGCTCGCTCGACCACAGCGCTTCTGGAATCGAGTGGACGGCGCGGGGAATCCTGAGACGAACCTTGGAGGGGGTGGCGAAGGGGTCGCCTTGCACGTGGTCGAAAAATAGGGTGACCGGCCCCAGCTGCCAGGGGCCGAGAAGGCGTTTGTAGGCTTTGTAGCCACGGCCCTCGAGGCCAAAAAGGGTGCGTCGGAGCTCTTCCAGGTCGCGCACGGGGCCATTATCGCAGGTCAGGACCGGTGGCCACCGAGAGCCAGCCCGACGCCGGCGAGCATCACCGCGGCCCCGGCGAAGACGCCCGGGGCCGGTACCTCGTTGAAGATGACGAAGCCGAGCAGGCTCGAGACCACCGGTTCAAAGAGCACGAAGAGCGTGACCAGGGTGGGTCCGAGGAAGCGCACCGCGTAGTTGAGGCTGGTGTGGCCGATGAGCTGGGGGACCAGCGCCATGAGGAAGATCCAAAGGTAAAACTGCTGGGCATGGCCCAGGTAGCCGGTGCCGAAGAGCCAGGGAAGGGGCAGGAGGACGAGGGCCGCCGAGGGATAGGCCACCGCCACGTAGCCGGTGGTTCCGAGCGCCTTTTGGGCCTCGCGTCCCAGGATGAGGTAGAGGCTCACCGCCCAGGCGCCAAAGAGGGCGAGGAGGTCGCCGAGGAGCGGCCGGTTCCCGAGGCCGCCGCTTCCGGCGTCGCTCAGGCCGATCAGAACGCCCCCGGCGACGGCCAGCGCGATCCCGAATAGGGTTTTCCGGTGCGGCCGGCGACCAAAGAAGAGCCACTCGATCCCGGCGACCCAGATGGGGTTGGTGGTGACGATGGTCACGCTGGCGGCGATCGAGGTGTAGGCGAGGCTCGCGATCCAAAAGCCAAAATGGAGGGCCAAAAAGACCCCAGCTCCAGCAGCCAGGAGGTAGACGGCCCGACGCTGTGGCTTTTTGAGGCTCTGGGCGGCGAAGGGCAGCAGCATCGCCGAGGCCAGGAGCAGCCGCCCGGCGGCGATCAGCATCGAGGCCCCGAGACCCGCCTCGCCCAGGGCACCGTAGGCCAGACGGATGAAGATGGCGGCGGCGCTCACCGCCAGCACGCCGATCGCGAGAATGGCGTAGACGCGGCCTTTCGGCATGGCGAGATTCTACCGGGAAAGCGGCTTAAGGCGCGGGTTTGGTGTAGGCGTAGGCGCCGGAAGAGAGAAAGGCCAGGATGCCCCGGGCGATGCCCTCGGCGACTTTTTGACGGTAGCTGGATGCGGCCAGGCGCCGCCCTTCCGTGGGGTGGTTGGCAAACCCCACCTCGACGAGCACCGCCGGGATGCGGGCGGTGCGGAGCACGAAGAGGGGGGCTGACTGCACGCCCCGGTCCGGAGATCCGGTCTCAGAGGTGAGGCTTTTTTGTAGCTTTTCCGCGAGCTTTTGCGAAAAGCCCAGGTTGGCCTGGGCCAGGAGGTCTTTGAGCGCTTTGTCGGCCGCGGTTTCGGTCTCCCGGGTGAGCTGGCGGCCGACCTCGCCGCCACCGTTTTCCCACACCGCCAGCGCCTGCGCCTCGGCGTCGATGGCGCGGCCGAGGAAGTAGGTCTCGATGCCCATGGCGGGCTTCGGCGCAGAGTTGACGTGGATGGAGACGAAGAGCGTCTTCTTGGTGTCGGCCATGGCCGCGCGTTTTCTCAGGTCGGTGATCTTTCGTTGCCAGAGGTCCTTGAGGCCTGCCGGAGCCAGATCGGTGTCGCGGTCCCGGGTCAGCACGACCTTGATCCCGCTGGCCTCGAGGAGCTTTTTCACCCGGAGGGCGATGTCCAGGGTGACCGCTTTTTCCACCACGTAGCCGACCGCCCCCGGATCGGGGCCGCCGTGCCCCGGGTCAAGGACCACCACCGGTTTTGGGGGGTCCGGCCCTTTGGGCTCGGCGCGAGCTTTGGCCGGGGCTTTTCCGATGAAGTCGACCACCAGCCGGAAGCTCTTTTTGTCGAGGCCCTCGAGGACGAAGTCCTTTTCCTTGACGCCCTCGGCGACGTAGACCTGCACCACGGTGCCGGCGATGGTGGGGATGACCCGGTAGGCGGCGACCTCGGGGCTTTCGACCTCGACCGTGTTCGCCTCGAGGCGAACACGGTCGATTCGGATCTCAAAAATACGGCCCTGATCGGAGATTTGGTAGGTGGTTCCGAGCGGAAGGTCGAAGACCAGGCGCGTGAACCCCTCGTGCAACCCTACGCGAGGCGAGGCGAGGGCGATGGTGGCGGCGAGGAGAACGCTGGTGGCGAGGACGCGGCGCATGCTTATGGGTTTATTGTACGTCTGGGAAATGTGGGACTGTGAGAGAGCGTATCCTCATGTTCGGCTAAGATACGGGGGTGATGTGGGGCCAGGGGCGCGGTTTCCCTTTGGCACGCGCATTCGCCCCTGGGAAGTGAGTGCGAGAAACGAAAGGGGGTCGGGTAGGTGGATTTCGGAGCCGAGCTGCGTGCAGCTTTGATGGTGGCGGCTTTCGCGGTCCTGGGAATGTTCATCGTCTACGCCACGCTGTTTTTGTCGAGGCTCTTGGTGGGCGTGCGGCCGAAGACCGGCGCCAAGCTCGAGACCTACGAGTCCGGCGAAGTGACGATCGGTTCGACCGAGGTCAGGGTGAGCGTGCACTATTACCTCTATGCGCTGCTCTTCCTGATCTTCGACGTTGAAGCGGCGTTGCTCTTTCCCTGGGCCCCGGCGTTTGACAAGCTGGGCTGGCTGGGCCTGATCGAGGTGACGTTCTTCGTCTTGATGCTGGTCGGCGGGCTCGCCTACGCCTGGATGAGGGGGGTGCTGAAGTGGGTCTATTAGGCAGCGAAGCTCGTCCCCAAAACATCATCGTGGGGACGCTCGATGACGTGATCAACCTGGCGCGGAGCCGGAGTCTCTGGCCGCTCACCTTTGGCATCGCCTGCTGCGCCATCGAGATGATGGCGGCCTGGACGCCCAAGGTCGACGCCGATCGTTTGGGCATGTTCTTTCGCAACAGCCCGCGCCAGGCCGATTTGATGATCATCTCGGGCACGGTCAACAAGAAGATCGCGAGCCGGGTCAAGCGCCTCTATGAGCAGTTGGCCGAGCCCAAGTGGGTGGTGAGCATGGGGGCCTGCGCCAACCAAGGCGGGCCCTTCCGGCAGGGCTACTCGGTGGTCGAGGGGGTCGACAAGATCGTCCCCGTGGACGTGTACGTTCCCGGCTGCCCGCCGCGCCCGGAAGCGCTCTTGCAGGGGCTTTTGCTCCTCCGGGATAAGATCGCCGACCGGAGGCTCCGCTACCAGCAGCCCCGGGTCGCGGTCACCGATTACGACGTTTTCGCCGAGCCGGGCAAAGACGGGAGGGTGCCGGTCCTATGAGCCTGAGGTTCAAAACGCACCAGGCGTTCGACGAGGTGGTCTATGCCGTCCACCCCGAGGACTACCGGCCACTCTTGGAACAGCTCAAGGGCGAGGGGTTTGACTATCCCCGGAACCTCACCGGGATGGACGTCGAGTACGGGCTGCGGGTGGTCGTCCACCTCACCCGGCTCGAGGACGGCGCCAAGGTCACGGTCTACACCGACGTGCCCTATGACGCGCCCGAGCTTCCCTCGATCACCGATTTGTGGCCGGGCTTTGAGTGGTTCGAGCGGGAGGCCTACGACCTGGTGGGGGTCCGCTTTCGCGGGCACCCCGACCTGCGCCGGATCTTGACCGAGGATCACTGGACCATTCACCCGCTGCAAAAGCGCTATGACACCGGGGGTTACGAGCTCCCCGGATGGCGTCCGAAGCCCTGGCCCGAAGTGGCCGATTGGGAGGACGCGCCCGAGGACGACGAAGGGGGTGAGGCGTGAGAGGGCCAACCCAGATCCTGCCCACCGACCGGGCCGATGAGATGCTCATCAACATGGGGCCGCAGCACCCGGCGACCCACGGGGTGCTGAAGGTGGTCATTGGCCTCGAGGGCGAGCGCGTGACCCGGGCCGTGCCCCACATCGGCTTTCTCCACCGCAACCACGAGAAGATCGAGGAAGCCCGGACCTACCCGCAGATCATCACCTACACCGACCGTATGGACTACGTTTCGGGGCTGCAAAACGAGCTGCCCTTCATCCTCGCGGTCGAGGACCTCCTCGGGGTCGAGGTGCCAGAGCGGGCCAAGTACCTCCGGGTGATCTTCTTCGAGCTCTACCGCCTTGCCAGCCACCTGGTCTGGCTCGGCACCAGCATGCTCGATCTCGGGGCCATCACCCCCTTCCTCTACACCTTCCGCGATCGTGAGCGGATCCTGGAGATCGTCGAGAAGACCGCCGGGGCCCGGATGCTGCCCAACTACTTCACCTTCGGCGGCGTACGCCGGGACGTGCACCCCGATTTCTTCAAGGACGTGGCCGACTTCCTCGACTTCTTCGAAAAGCGCCTGCCCGACTACTACGCCCTGGTTCTCGACTCGCCGGTGTTCCAGGCCCGGGCCGTGGGGGTCGGTGTTTTGCCCAAGGCGCGGGCGATCGCCCGCGGGGCCTCGGGGCCGGTGCTCCGGGCCAGCGGCGTGGCCTACGACGTGCGCAAGGCCGAGCCGTATGACGCTTACCCCGAGATCGAGTTCGAGGTCCCGGTGCGGGAAGAGGGCGACGTCTACGCGCGTTTTTGGGTTCGCTTCAAGGAAATGGAGGAGTCGATTAAGATCATCCGCCAGGCCCTCGAAAAAACGCCCAAGGTCGGTCCCTACAAAGGGAAGGTGCCGGCCCGCATGAAGGTCCAACGCTCGCGCTACCGCGCGGTTGAGATCAGCCGGGGCCACCTGGGCGTGCACGTCGTGGGCGACGGGACCGACCGGCCCTACCGCATCAAGCACCGTTCGCCCTCGTTCGCCAACTTGCAGCTCATCCCCGACCTGCTGGTCGGATCCCGGTTCGCCGACGCCATCGCGATTCTCTCTTCGCTCGACCCGGTGTTTGGGGAGGTGGATCGATGAGGTGGCGCTGTGACGCGCTTGGAGGTCAAGTATGAGCCGGATGCCCTTGCCGCTCGACCGGCACGTCAAACCCAAGCTGGTCGGCTACGACCCCACTCGGCCACGGCCGGGCGTTGAGCGTGTCGCCTACACGCTCTTCTTTGGTTCGCTGTGGGTGCTGGTGGTCGTGGCTTATGGCCTGGTGCCGGCGCTCTTTCGGGCCCAGGGATGGCTCGATGGCGCGCTCGGATTTTTCTTCTACGCGGTGATCGAGGCCCTTTTGGCCTTCGGCATCGCCGCCGTGGTGGCCCTCATTCTGATCGTGGTCTTGCGGAAGTATTTGGGGAAGGTCCAGGAGCGCGTGGGCCCGATGCACTACGGGCCGGCGGGGGTTTTGCAAACCGTTTTTGACGCCCTGAAGCTTTTGGGCAAGGAAGACTTCGCCCCCGCCAACGTCGATCCCCTGATCTTCCGCCTGGCGCCGGCGATCACCTTCGTGAGCGCCTTCTTGATGCTGGTGGCGGTGCCGGTGGCCGGGGGCTGGGTGATGGCCGATTTGAATATCGGTCTCCTCTACATCGTCGCGGCCAGCACCCTGGGCGCTTACGGCGTGGTGCTGGGCGGGCTCGCCCAGGGCGGTAAGTGGGGCATGCTCGGCGCCTTCCGCGCCGGCGCGCAGCTCGTGTCCTACGAGGTGCCGCTGGCGCTCGCCCTGCTCGCGGTGGGCGTTTATTCGGGCAGCCTCCGCCTCAGCGACATCGTCGAGCACCAGTACGGCCTGTGGCACGTGGTGCCGATGTTCATCCCCTTTTTGGTCTACCTGGTGGCGAGTATCGCCGAGCTCAAGTCCACGCCCTTCGATTTGCCCGAGGCCGAGAGCGAGCTCATCGGCGGTTTCAACACCGAGTACTCGGGCATGAGCTTCGCCTTCTTCTTCCTGGCCGAGTTCGTCGAGCTCTTCCTCCTGCCCGCGCTGGTGGTGGTGCTCTTTTTTGGCGGCTGGCACGGCCCGCTCTTCGGGTTGGACCCCGCCTCTTTCGCCGCCCAGGCGCTGCAGAGCTTTTACTTCCTGGTGAAGACCGCGGTCTGGGTGTGGATCTTCATGTGGATTCGCGCCACCCTGCCCCGTTTCCGGGATGATCAGCTGATGGACCTGGCTTGGAAAGGACTGTTGCCGCTGGCCCTCTTCGGGCTCATCCTGGCGGCCTTTCTGCGGATGTTCGTGGAGGTGGTATGAGCCTCTTAGCCGAGGTATGGGAAGCGGTTCGGGCCATTGGTCAGGGGATGGCGGCGGTCAACCGCAGGGTCGGGGAGTCGGCGGTGACCGAGTTCTACCCCTATCAAAAGCCCGAGATTCCGCCGGTGAGCGTTCAGTTCCTGGCGCTCATTCAAAACGAGGACGGGAGCGACCGGTGCGTGTCCTGTCTGGCCTGCGAGCGGGCCTGCCCCAGTCAGGTGATCACCATCGAGCGCAAGCGCAACCCGGCGGGTAAGGGGTTTGTCCTCGAGCGCTTTGACCTGGATTTCGTCAACTGCATGCACTGCGCCAACTGCGTCGAGGTGTGCCCGGTGAGCGCCATCGTGACCGTGGGCGATTTCGAACACGCGGTGTACGACGTGAACATGCTCAAGGCCGACAAGGCCTTCCTCGACGAGATCGGCCGCAGGGCCCAGGTCTGGTACAGCCCCAAGTTCGGAGTTGAAATCCGCAAGCCCGACGGCAGCATCGAGAAAGCGCCGCCCGAGATGCAACCGGGCGGCCTGGCCGAGCTTTTGGCCGGAGAGGAGGGGGCGTGAGTCTGGTCGCCTTCGCGATTCTGGCCGGCCTCATCCTGGCGGGCGCGTTGGTGGTGGTGTTTTCGTCGAACATCGTTCGCGCCGCGGTGGCCCTGGCCTTTACCTTCTTCCTGATCGCGGGGCTCTACTTCATGCTGGGAAGCCCCATGCTGGCGGTGGTGCAGTTCGCGGTCAACGCCGCTGCCATTCCGATCCTGACCCTCTTCATCATCATGATGACCCGATCCCGGAGCGTCCGTCCCGCTTCGGGCATCTTCGTTTTGGTCGCCCTGGCGGTGGTCATCGCCTTCGCGGGCGGGCTTTGGGCCTACCTCGGTGGCGCCGAAACCCAGGTCTTCCCGGTGTCACCGGAGGGGATCGGTCTGCGGCTTTTGAGCGTGACCCTGCTCCCCTTCGAGGTGGCTTCGGTGCTCTTGCTGCTGGCGATGGTGGGCGCGATCGTCCTGGCGAGGAGGGTTGAGGAATGATTACGCTCGGGCATTACCTCACTCTTTCCGCGGTGCTCTTCGCGATCGGGCTGTTCGGCGTTCTGACCAAGCGCAACGTCATCGCGGTGCTGATGTCGGTGGAGATCCTGCTGAACGCTGCCGCCATCGCCTTTGCCGCCACCGCGGCCTACCGCGATCCGCTGTTTTTCTCCGGCCAGCTCTTCGCGCTCTTCATCATCGTGGTCGCCGCCGCCGAGCTCTCGATCGGGTTTGCCATCCTGCTCACCCTTTACCGGCACGCGGGGAGCGTTTCGACCGACGCCATTGAGGAGATGAGGGGGTGAGTCGGTGATCTACGCGAACTTGTCCTACTGGATTCCACTGCTGCCGTTTCTGGGCTTTTTGATGCTCATCCTGCTCGGCCCGCTCTTCCGGGGGCGGCTTTCGGGCTGGTTCGCCACCCTCACCATGGCCCTGGTCGCCTTCCTGGCCCTCGGGCTCCTGGCCGAGGCGCTTCGGGCCGCGCCCCAGTGGCGGCTGGTGGGCACCGAGGTGGAGCTCGCCCGGGGCGCGCTTTCCGGATTTCCCTTCCGGCTTGAGTGGCCCTGGCTTTCCATCCAGGGCGAAGCCGGCATTTCGCTGACCTTTTACATCGACCAGCTCGCGGCCCTGGTGGTGGCCATGGTCGCCGTGGCCTCGCTCTTTATCCACCTCTTCTCGATCGGCTACATGAACGGTGAGGACCGCTACCCCACCTTCTTCGCTTACCTCCAGCTCTTCACGGCGGCGATGCTCACCTTCGTGATGGCCGGGAACTTCTTCATCGCCCTTTTGGCCTGGGAGGTCATGGGGCTCATGAGCTATTTGCTCATCGGCTTCTATTACAAGAAAAAGACCGCCCAGGCGGCGATGAAGAAGGCCTTCCTCACCACCAAGCTCGCCGATCTGGGCTTCATGCTCGGCCTGTTTTGGCTGTATAAGGAGCTCGGTACGTTTGATCTCGCCACCGTTGCTGAGAAGGCGGCCTTGCTGGCGGTTCCCGTAGCCGCCGGCATCGGGCTTTTGGTGTTCGTGGCGGCGATCGGCAAGAGCGCCCAGTTCCCGCTCCACGTGTGGCTTTTGGACGCGATGGAGGGCCCGACCCCGGTCAGCGCCATGATCCACGCCGCCACCATGGTGGCCGCCGGCGTCTATCTCACCGGCCGCTTCTACCCGGTCCTCGAGCAGGGGCAGGCGCTGGGGTACGTGGCCTGGATCGGTGGCATTACGGCGCTGTTCGCCGCAGTGTTGGCGCCTGCTTTCGCCGACGTGAAGAAGATCATGGCCTGGAGCACGGTGAGCCAGCTCGGTTACATGTTCCTGGGCCTCGGCGTCTTCGGCTGGGCGGCGGCGATGTTCCACCTCCTGACCCACGCCTTCTTCAAGGCCCTGCTCTTTTTGGGTTCGGGCTCCATGATCCACGGCTCGAAGACCCAGGACATCTTCGAAATGAACCGGCTCGGCCGGTACATGCCCTGGACCTGGGTCACCTTCGCCGTCGGCGCCCTGGCCCTTATTGGCGTGCCGCCCTTTGCCGGGTTCTGGTCGAAGGATTTGATCTTGGACGTGGCCAAGGAGCACGCGCCCGTCCTGTGGTTCATCGGCATGGTGGCCGCCTTCTTCACCGCCTTTTACACCACCCGGATGTTCGTGATTGCCTTCCACCATCCCTCGCTGCCCTCGCCCTGGAAGGCGGCGGCGTGGAACAAGGATTGCCCCGAGCTCAACCTCAAGGCCGAAGACTGTCCCCCCGATCCCGTGCCGGAGCCCGACCACAAACCCCACGAGTCGGGCGCGGAGATGGTCATCGCCCTGGTTGCGCTCGCCGCGCTCAGTTTGATCGTGGGCTTTTGGGGAAGCCCGCTCTTTGGCCAGTCGCTCTTGCTCTTCCTCTATCCCGGCGAGGCCCCTGAGATCATCCCCGCCTCAAAACTGTTCGGCGGCTACGTGATCGGCACCCTGGTCGCGCTCGCCGGCATCGCGGTGGCCTGGGGGCTATATGCCAAGGACCCGCTCAAACAGCGGGCGCCCCTGTGGCTCACCCAGGCCCTGCAGCGCCGGCTCTACATCGATGAGTTCTACTACCGGGTGGTGGCCGAGGTGGCCCAGTGGCCCACCAAGGCGCTGTGGCTCCTGGATACCTACGTCGTCGACGTGGTCGTGGACGCCGTTGGCTACGTGACCATGATCACCGGCCAGGCGTTGAGGTACTTGCAAAGCGGCAGGCTGGCCGTTTACGCGCTCTATATCGCCCTCGGCGCCTTGGCCCTGGTGTTCCTTGGAGGTGCGCGGTGGTAAGTTTGCTGATCGCCCTGCCGTTTCTGGCCGCCGCAATCATTGGACTCATCGCCGACGACCGGGCGGCGTTCGCCAAACGGTTCGCGGCCGGCGTTTCGGGTCTTTTGACGCTCTTCTCGCTGGCGATCTATTTCCTCTACCGGGGCCCGGGCTTTGCCTTTGAGGAGCGCGCTTCGTGGATGCCGTTCCTCGGCGCCGGGTATCACGTGGGGCTGGACGGCATCAGCCTGCCCTTCGTGGTGCTCACCGCCCTGCTCACCTTCGTGAGCGTTCTGGCCAGCTGGAAAAAGGAGGAAAAGAGCTTCTTTGCCCTGTTGCTCGTTTTGCAGGGAGCCATTACCGGGGTGTTCGCCGCGCTCGATCTCATCCTCTTTTTCTTCTTCTTCGAGATCACGCTGGTGCCGATGTACTTCGTGATCGCGGTTTGGGGTTACGAGAACCGGCGCTACGCGGCGATCAAGTTCCTCCTTTACTCCCTGGTCGGATCGGTGTTGATGCTGGCCGCGATCCTGGGCACCGCCTTTTTGGCCCAGGAGACCTTGGGCCGGTTGAGCTTTGACTTCTTCGACCTGCAAAAGGCCGCCGGCGCCATCGCCGCCTTGCCGGCCGCGGGGTTGCTCTTTTGGGGTTTTGCCATCGCCTTCCTCATCAAGCTGCCGAGCGTTCCCGTCCATACCTGGCTGCCGCACGCGCACACCCAGGCGCCCACGGCGGGGTCGATTCTCCTGGCCGGGGTGCTTTTGAAGATGGGTGGCTACGGTCTGATCCGTTTCAACCTGGGCCTTTTCCCCACCCAGCTGGAGCGGTTCGCCCCCTGGCTTGCGGTCCTGGCCGTGATCTCGATTATCTACGGCGGCTACGTGACCCTGGCCCAGAGCGACATGAAGCGCATGATCGCCAACTCCTCGGTCAACCACATGGGCTACGTCCTGCTCGGCATCGCCTCGATGACCACCATCGGGCTGCACGGCGCGGTGTACCAGATGGTGGCCCACGGCATCATCACCGGGTTGATGTTCTTGATGATCGGGCTGCTCTCGGAGCGCACCCACACTCGGGAGATGGCCAAGATGCGGGGGATCTACGCCTCGATGCCGATGCTCGGCGGGGTGATGTGGCTGGGCATGCTGGGCGGTCTGGGTTTGCCCGGTCTGGCCGGGTTCCTGGGCGAGTTCCAGTCGCTCTGGGGCGGCTTTTTGGGCGAGGCCACCCGGCCCTGGGTCTGGTTCGCGGTGTTCGGCATCGTGATCCTGGCCGGCGCCATGCTCTGGGCCATCCAGAGGGTTCTGCTTGGGGAGAAAGAGCGCGACTACCCCGACCTGGGGGCGCTTGAGCTCGCGGCGGTGGCGCCGCTGGTGGTGCTGGCGGTGCTGTTGGGGCTGGTGCCATCGCTCCTCACGCCGTGGATCGACGCCGGGCTCCAGCCCCTGCTTGCCTTTGTGAGGGGGTTGCTATGATCACCTTTCTTGCCGTGGTGTTGCTGGCTGTGGGCGGGATGCTGGTGGCCATGGCGGCGCCGCTTTTGGACAGGCGGGCCGACGTACTGGCCGGGGTGACGGTGGCGATCTTTGGCGTGACCGCCATCATGGGTGCGCTCGCCTACAGCGAACGGGTGCTGATCCTGGCCTCCCTCGAGGCCGGCCCCCTGACCGGGCTGGCGCTGGTATTGCTCTCGGTGGCGGGGCTCGCGGTGGCCTGGTCGGGGCTCACCCGGCCCCAGTCGCTGAGGGGCGGACCGGGCGAGTTTTATGCCTTCTTGCTCTGGGGTGTTCTCGGCGGGGTGCTGCTCGTCGGGGCCAATAACCTGCTGCTCTTCTTCCTTGGCCTAGAGCTTTCGAGCTACGCCACCTACGTGATCGCCGCCTACGACCGCGACCGCCGCGAGAGCGCGGAAGGGGCCACCAAGTACATGGTCCTCGGCGCCCTGGGCTCGGCCTTTTTGCTCTACGGGTTCGCGCTGGTCTACGCGGCGACGGGGAGCATCTACCTCGACGCGATTCGTCAGAGCCTGGCCGGGGGTGTTCCGGCGCTGGCCCGTGTTGGGTTTGCCCTGGCGCTGGTGGGGCTTGGCTTCAAGCTGGCGCTGGTTCCGTTTCACGCCTGGGTGCCCGACGCCTACCAGGGCGCGCGGCCGCTCGGCGGCGCCTTTTTGGCCTCGGTGCCCAAGATCGCGGTGGCACTCGGGCTCATGACCCTTCTCGGGCGCGGGTTTTTCCCCATGAACTCCGAAGCGGGGGGCTGGATCCTGGGGCTCGCCTTCCTCTCCTTCGTGCTCGGGAACCTGTGGGCTTTGCCCCAGGACAACATCAAGCGACTGCTCGCCTACTCGACCGTGGGGCACATGGGGTATCTGGCCCTGGGGCTGGCTGTGGGTGGGGCGTTTGGCTACGCCTCGGCCGGGTTTTACCTGCTCGCCTACCTGCTGGCCGGGGCCGGAGCCTTTTTCGCCCTCGAGGCCGCCGAGGCTGCCGGCGTCCCCTCGACGCTTGAGGGCTGGAAGGGCCTCGGCCGTCGGGCCCCGCTGCTCGGTGCCCTGGTCGCGCTGCTCTTCCTCTCGCTGGCCGGCGTTCCGCTCCTGGCCGGATTTCTGGCCAAGCTCTACGTCTTCGCCGCCGCGGCCAAGGCTGGTTGGTACGGGGTGCTGGTGGTCGCGGTGCTGACCACGGTGCTCGGGTACTTCTACTACTTCAAGGTGCTGGCCGCGGTGTTCCTCGATGCGCCTAAGGACGCCACAGCCCTCAACGTTTCGCCCAGCGCCGTGGCCCTGGTGTTCGTCTTCGCCGGGCTTTCGCTGCTCTTTGGCGTGTGGCCGGGGGCAGCGTTCTCGGTCATCGAACGCGCGTTTTCGGTTTTCCTGGGCGCCTAGGCAGGAATTCCCTGACGCCGCCGCAAAGCGGCGGCGTCTCTTCTTTCTCACCCTGACCCCGTTAGGCTAAGGGCATGCGAGGTTGGCTCGTGCTTCTTCTCGGTGGGATCGCGATGGCGGCGAGCTTTGCCGCTTTTACCGTCGAGCCGAAGGGTGATCAGGAGGTCGATCTGACCACCGGCGTCACCACGCTGCCCCAGGGCGGCCGGCTCATCGACAGCGACTCGGGGGTGGCCCTCGAGGCCGCCCTCATCCGCTACAAGGAGGGCGAGTTCGTCGAGGCCGAACAGGCCCGTCTTTCCCGGAACGACCTTCGGTTTCGGGTGGGCAAACTCGAGTACCTGGTCGAGCAAAAAGAGGTGCGCCTCTCGGGTGGGGTGACCTTCTCGTCGGATTTCCTCGAGGGCCTCAAAGCGGACCGGGGCGTTCTCTTCATGGCCGATGACGTGGCCGTGCTCGAGGGTGGGGTCCGGAGCGACTCCCCGGCGTTTGAGGCCCAGCGCCTGGTGGCCGATACCCGCGAGGGGCTCGTCCTCCTGGTGGGCGATTTCCGCTACGAGGACCCGGCCCTCGGCCTCGTGCTCAGGGGTAAGGGCGAGTCGGCGCGACTGCTCATCACCTTCGTGCAGGGGAAAGAGCCCGAGGCGACCACCGAGGTCCCGGCCAAGGTGCGATCGCGCCTCGAGGCCTACCTCGCCGAGGCTGAACCCAACTAGATCGCGGGTTTCGTTAAGCTTAAGGGAGCATGCGCCCAAGGTTCTTCTTCTTTCTTCCCATCCTCGCCGCGCTGGCCTGGGCGGCTGGGGGCGGTTCGTGCCAGGAGCGCCCCTACACCCTCACCACCCCCCAGGGTTTGGTGGGGGGAACCGCGCTGACGCTGAAATCGGGCCGGCTCCGCTTCCGGAGCGCCTGCCTGGTGGGGGAGGGCGTTCGCTTTGAGGCCCGGGAGATCGTCTTCGACCGGGCCTCAAAGCGACTTGATGCTTCCGAGGCGAAAGGGGAGGTTCGGGGCTGGCGCTTTTCCGCCGCCCGGCTGGTGGCCAGGGACCAGGTGGTCGAGTTCGCCGACGCCACCTTTTCCCAGGGGCGGCTCGAGGTCCGCGCCGAGACCGCCGAGCGACGCGGCGATGCGGTGATCCTGACCCGGATCCGCGCCCGCACACCGCGCTACCGTTTTCGCGCCGATGGGGGGCGCCTCGAGGCCGGCCGCTTCGTCGCCGAGGGGATATGGGCCACGCCCTGCCGCTGCGGCGAGTCCCTGGTGCTCCTCGGCGACCGGGCGGTGTTCGACGCCAAGAGCGGGCGGCTCTTGGTCGAAGAAAGCCAGGTGACGTTCTACGGGCTGACGCTCGCCCGGCCAGACCCGCTCGTGCTCGATACCGCCGCCCCCATCGACCTGCGCTTTCCCCTCCGGCTCACCTACGCGGACGATGGCTGGACGGTGGGGGTGGTCGATTTCCCGCTCCTGGTCCCGGGCGAGCCGTTTGGTGCCTGGAAGACCCGGATCACCGCCCTGGGCCAGGGGATCGGCGGACCGAACCCGCGTTACACCCTGAGCCTGGTTGACGGGCAGAACCGTTTTGGGATGCGCTTTGCCGATCGGGATTTCGGTCTTTCGTTGCGGGCAGCCGACCTAACGGTCGAAAAGCGCCTTCTGCGCGACGGGGGCGGGGCTTACCTGCGGTATGCCCCCACCTTCGATGTGGGGGGGCTCCGGCTCGGCCCTTCGCTGGCGCTGGTGGACACCGGGGATCCCGGACTGGCGCTTGGGGTCTCGGCTCGAACGAGTTTTTCCGGAACCCGGTGGGGGGTACGTTACGCGTTTGGCCCCTGGGTGGAAACCACCTTTTACCCCGACGCGGCCACCTACGTGGCGGCGGGCGGGCGAGTGGAGCTTCGGGCGGGAGCCTTCCGCGTGGCCTACGCCCGTAGCCAGACCTGGGGCACGGCCCGCTACTTCCTCGAAAAGCGGACCCCCTCGGAGTCGGCGTTGCTGGCGTATGGTCCGGCGAGCCTCAAGTGGTCGAGAAACCTGGAGACGGGAACGGCGCGGCTCGACCTGCGCCTCGACACCCCGCTGTGGCTCCGGCTGAGCACCGGGTTTTCGGGCGTCACGGCCGATCGCCTCGAGGCCACGCTCGGCTACCGCGCCCCCGACCCAGCGGCCGGCGGCTTTGCGCTCTCACCGTATCTGGGGTACGATTTGACCTCGCGTGGGGTGAGCCGGGCGGGGCTTGACCTGGCTTACAGCGACGGATGTTTCGTGTACACGCTCGGCGTGTCCAGCGTGCTTCGCCCCTGGCCGGGAGAGGGTCAGGGCACGCGGGTCGTAATGGGGATGAGGCTGAAGTGAAGATGACGTCGAGCCAAGCGGCGGGATCGCGGTACGAGGGGGTGCGCTGGTGAGCCGGATCGACCGCTACGTCCTCAGGGAGGCGTTCCCCCCCTTCGTCTTCGGTCTGGTGATGTACGTCGTGCTCTTGCTTATCTCGAACCTCCTGGGCCAGGCCAAGTGGATCGTGGGGTTCCCCTTTTGGGGCATCGTGAAGTGGCTTTGGTACCAGGTGCCCTTGGTGCTGAACCAGACCATGCCGGTGGCCCTGATGCTGGCGGTACTCCTTGCCTTCGGGCGCCTGGCCCGGGAGAACGAGCTCCTCGTGATGCAGGCCGGCGGGGTGCCGCTTTTGCGCGTGGCCCGCTGGATCTTCGTCGCCGCGGTGCTCATGACCGGGGTCGGGCTCTACCTGGCCGAGTACGTGGTGCCCAAGGCCAACGCCAAGGTCACCCTCATCTGGTGGGACGAGCTGGCGACGCGGGGCCGGGGGCTCTCACGCCTGGTCGGCCAGGACGTTCCCATGGGGCCTTACCGCCTTTTCTTCAAGGGGTACGACTCCACCCGGGGCGAGATGCGCTCGGTCCGGCTGGAGCGCTGGGACGACACCAAGCTCTCGGTGGTGCTGGCCGAGCGGGGCAAGCTGGCCGGGAACCGGCTCACGCTCTGGGGCTACCGCGTCTATAACCTGGACCTCGCCGCGCTCGAGGTGGCCTCAGGCGACAGCGAGGCGGTGCTTAAGGATCTGGTCCGAAGTGTCCTCAAGCCCCAGGACCCCGGGGGCAAGCTGGTGCTGAAGCTTCCCAAAACCAGGGAGGAGCTCATCGCCAGAAACGCTGGCGAGCTCTGGGGCGATACCCAGAGCATCAGCTACTGGTGGCGGCGGATTCAGGAAACCCGGGGCTCGCCTCGGGACCAGGTCGAGGCCCGGGTGATGTTCCACAGCGACCTGGCCCTGCCCTTTGCCAACCTCATCGTGGTCGTGCTCTCGTTGCCTTTGGCGGTACGCAAGGCCACGGGGACGAGTCTGGCCTTTGGGTACTCGCTGATCGTGACCATCCTCTACTACTTGCTCATGACCGCGGGCAAGATCTTCGCGCTGGGTGGGAGCATTCCTCCAGAGCTCGCGGCCTGGGGGCCGAACCTCATCGCCTTGGGGCTTGGCCTTTGGTGGATGCGGTCCTTCGGCCGCTAGGGAAGAGCGCCAGCAGATACCCCGCTCCGGCGAGGAAAAACCCCAGCGGCAGCGGTTTGATGGCGGCGGCGGTCACGAGGGCGGCGATCAGGAGACCGCTCCGGACCCTTCCCGGACGCGCCCTGGCGGCGAGGTAGGCAAAGAGGGGCGGAAAGAGCCAGAAAAACACCCGGACCATACCCACGGCGAAGGGGGTCATGCCTTTCAGGATGCCCAGGGCGATGGGGCTTGTCAAATCGGGCTCGATTGGCTAGCATAGGCTTTGCCTGGCTTGTCCGGGCACGCAATGGGGCGTCGTCTAATGGCAGGACAGCGGACTCTGGATCCGCCGGTCGTGGTTCGAGTCCACGCGCCCCAGCCACCTGGCCCCTTCGACTAGTGGTTAGGTCACCGGCCTTTCAAGCCGGCGGCAGGGGTTCAAGTCCCCTAGGGGTCACCAAAGGAGGTCCGAGTCGCATTCTGGCCCCATCGTCTAGTGGCCTAGGATACCGCCCTCTCACGGCGGAGACGGGGGTTCGAATCCCCCTGGGGTCACCAGGGATGGGCGCGACTCGGACCTCGTCTTCTTGAAACCCGAGCGGTATACTCGGGGAAGGTATTTGGGGGGACGACGATGGAATTCAAAATTGGAGAACTGGGCGGATCGAGCAAGAACGACGATACGTTCGATGTGGTGATCATCGGCGGAGGGCCGGCGGGGTTGACCGCGGGCATCTACACCGGCCGTGCGGATTTGAAGACGGTCATCATCGAGAAGGGTCTGCCCGGGGGGCAGATCGCGCAGACGGAAGAGGTCGAAAACTACCCGGGCTTCCCCGAGGGCATCCAGGGCCCCGAGCTCGCCAACCGCATGGCGGAACAGGCGCGGAAGTTCGGCGCCGAGATCGTGATGGACGAGGTCACCGGCCTCGAGGTCACCGCCGATGGTTTCGTGGTCAAGGGCTTTGAGCGCGACTACCGGGCCAAGGCGGTGATCGTGGCCACTGGGGCGAACCCCAAAAAGCTCGGGGTTCCGGGCGAAGATAAGTTCTACGGCCGCGGGGTATCCACCTGCGCCACCTGCGACGGCTTCTTCTACCGTGATAAGGAGGTGGTGGTGGTCGGCGGGGGCGACGCCGCGGTCGAGGAGGGCATCTATCTCACCAAGTTCGCCAAGAAGGTGACCATCATCCACCGCCGTGACGAGCTCCGGGCCAACAAGGTCGCCCAGGCCCGCGCCTTCGCCAACCCCAAGATCGAGTTCCTGTGGAGCCACGTGGTGACCGAGGTCCTGGGCGAGGACCAGGTGACCGGAGTCCGGGTCAAGAACCTCAAGACCGGTGAGGAATACGTCTATCCCACCGACGGGGTGTTCATCTTCGTGGGGTCGGTGCCCAACACCGGCTTCCTCAAAGGGGTCGTCGAGCTCAGGCCCGACGGGTACATCGCGGTGAAGGACGAGGTTTTGACCTCGGTGCCCGGCATCTTCGCCGCTGGCGATGTGGCCGACCCGATCTACAAGCAGCTCGCCACCAGCGTGGGCGCGGGGACGCGGGCGGCGATGACCGCGGAGAAGTACCTGGCCGAGCGCGAGGAGGCCGGGGCCCCGGCATAGGTACCCCACCGTGGCTGTCGCCACGGTGGGGCCCCGGCGAAAAACACCACCGTGGCGGAGGTCGGGGGTCAGGTTCGGCCTGGCCCCTGCTCGCTTTGGGTACAATAAAGCCATGCTCAGTCAGGAACTTACCCAGGCCCTCGAGGCCCAGATCGGGCACGAATTCAGCGCCCACAACCATTACCTGGCCATCGCGGTGTATTTCGAAAGCCGCTCGCTCGACGGTTGGGCCGCATTTTTCTTCGCCCAGGCCGAGGAAGAGCGTGCTCACGCGATGAAGATCGTCCGCTTTTTGCTCGACAACGACGTGGCCCCGCGCATCCCCGAAGCCCGGGCGGCGGCCCCCGATTTCGAGAGCGCCCTCGAGGCGGTCAGGAGTGCCCTCGAGGCCGAGCGGTCGGTCACCGCCCAGTTCGAGCGGATGATGGAGATCGCCCTCAAAGCGCAGGACTTCCGCGCGGTGCCACTCATCGAGTGGTTCTTGAACGAGCAGATCGAGGAAGAATCCAGCATGCAAAAGCTGGTGGACCTCGTGGAGTCCGGCCTCAACCTCTTCCAGGCGCAAAGCTTCTTGCCCGCGCGGGGCGGCGAGGAAGCCGGCGCTTAGAGCGAGCGTCTCCCGTTTCACTGCGCTGATACAAAGGGGTTTCCCGGAACTTCCCGGGCCGGGCATTTCCCGCATCAGCTTGATCTTGGGCGTACTGGTCCAGCCCGGAGGCGAACTTCGTTTTGAAAAACAGGCGCCATTGCTCCAGAAGGTTTTCCAGAGCTTCACGGCGATTCAACGACAGGAAAAAGGGCAGGAGGTCACCGTGCTGCGCATTGCGGGCAAACTGCTCCCCCTGGGCCCGGATTTTTGCCCGCAATTCGTCGAGGAAAGATTGCACTACTGGACTCTTCTCAAATTCAGCCTGGAATACGGGCATCAGGCTTGGGGTTGGTAGGTCCCCGTGAATCCCGCTGTCAATGGGATAAATCCGACGGTGTCCCAGCCGCCGGGCCAGCGCCAGACCGATGGTGATGGATTCGTTTTTTGAGCGGAGACCCTTTTCCAGGGCCTTGCAAACCGTCTCTGGTAGATTCTGGCAGGCCTTTCTCGATTCCTGAGGCAGGTACGACCAGTGCAAGAGGGCCGAGTACCAGTCGTAGGCGGCCAGCAAATGGGCAACGATGTTGGTTCGTTGATAAGGGATCCAGCTCCGGTGATTCCAAAAGCCCATGCGCTTGCTCTTGCGCCTCAGCCCACGCTATGTCCAGCTTTGCCTGCATGAGATGCGCGAGTTTTGCAAAGGGTACCGTGGCCTCGACGTGCATTTGGCCTCGCATGCAGACCATCCAGGCGATCTCTTCGGGAGGGTCGCACTCGACGCCGACAAAATCGGGCCCGAATTCGGTCAGGACGTCGATCAAGTGGGCCAGGGCGGCGCGGGCGAATTCCGGTATTTCCGTTTGAATCAAGTCGCTGGACTCCGCCAAATGTATGGTTCCCAATACGAGGATCTTGGTTCTCTCAGCAGGGGGGATCGGTGCCTCGAACGGGGCGCACAGTGAGTCTTTGCGCATCTCGGTTCATTCTTGCCAAAAGGGAAGCTTCTCGTTCGGTCATGGATCACGCCCTCCCGGCCCTGATCGGGAGTTGCTGTCGGTGGCTTACCTGAACGGGCACGAAATGTGGTTGAATGAGCCATTCAGTCAACAACCCAGGTCTTCTGCGTGGTGTGTGCGCGGCGCGGTTTGCCGGGGTTTTCGAGGAGCGGACCTCTCGCCTCTGAGCATGGTCTGCTTCGTCTTACTTGTGGTAAGATTAAGCCATGCCCTTGACCCGGCTCTCCACCAAAGGTCAGCTGGTTTTGCCCAAGGCGGTCCGGGAGGCCCTCGCGCTGAGGCCGGGAGATGAGTTCCTGGTGGAAGTGGAGGGCGACACCATCCGGCTCGTGCCCCTGCGGCGGAAGTTGCGCGAGGTCCTGGACTCCCTTCCGGGCCACGCCCCTAAGGTGGAGTTTCCGAGTTTTGATGCGCTTGTTGAAGCGGAGCGGGAGGAGGCCCGCAAGAAGTGGGGTCGGTGATCGCCGACGCCAACTTCCTGCTCAGGCTGATCACCAAGCACCCTGAGCCCATGTACCGCGCAGCCCGCGCGTTCGCTCTGGAAGCGGAAAAGCTCGGGGAGCAGGTGGAAGTCCATCCCATGCACGTGGCGGAGGCCATCTACGTGCTGGAGGGACGGATCTACGGGCTTTCCCCCAAGGAGGCGGCGGGGGAGATCCTTCTGCTCCTCGAGGCCCGGCCCTTTGCACCTCGGGAGGAAAAGGCCCTCCTGGCCGCCCTCAAGGCTTACCCCGAAAGCGGCCTGGATTTTCCCGACGTCTTTTTGGCCGAGCTGGCCCGGTGTGAGGGGAAACGGGTCCTCAGCTTCGATCGAAAGATTGCGAAGACCGGAATTGATCTTTTGACGCCACAAGAAGCCGGGGACGAACTTCGGTGAGTCTCGCCGGGCTCGAAAAGATCACCGACCAAGCTGCGGGGTGGGGGATGCCGCGTTCATGAACGCCTGTTTTGAGTGGAGTGGAGCCCGTGACGTCGCATGGCGATCAGGAGACCGAGGGCGATCCAGAGGGTGGCTCCAAGGGGGTCGTCGATCACGAGGAAAACAAACCCCCTCGAGGCCGTCCACCCGGTTTCAGTATCGGCGGCTGTTCGTGGAAGCCAGGCAACAAATGACCATCGTGGCTGTGGATGCGGTCCAGGACCTAAGTGAGCATCCACCGGTTTTTCAACATGCCGGTGCGAGATTGGCGGTCGTTTGCGTTTGCCCGGGGCCCCCGCCGTGGCTTTTGCCACGGCGGGGTACTTAGCGTATCCGGTACTCGGCGGCCAGCGCCGCCGCCTCGGCCCGGGTCGCAACGCCGAGCTTTTCGTAGAGCCGCTGGATGTAGGTCTTCACCGTGTGTTCGGAGATCCCGAGCGCCTCGGCGATGGCCCGGTTGGCGTACCCCTTGGCGATCAGGGAGAGCACCTCACGCTCGCGCCGGCTGAGCTGGGGCAGGTTCGGGCGGGGGTGTTGCCGGATGGCCTCGAGGGCCTTCGCGGTGACCTCGGGGTCGAGCACCGCTTTCCCGGCCGCCACCTGCCGGATGGCCTGGGCCAGGAGCTGCGGCTCGACGCTCTTCGTCAGGTAGCCGGCGGCCCCGGCCCGGATGGCGGCGAAGAGGTCGTCGTCGGCGTCGGAGACGGTGAGCACCAAAACCCGGGCCTGGCCGGCGAGCCGGCGCGTCGCTTCCACCCCGCCCATCCCCGGCATGTGCAGATCGAGCAGGACCACATCAACGGGGTGGTCCTCGATGCGCTCGAGGGCCTCTTCGCCGCTCGCCGCCTCGGCCGCCAGAACAAACCCCTCGTCCTCGAGGACGCGCACCAGCCCACGCCGGAAGAGTGCGTGATCGTCCACCACCATGACCCGGATCATCGTCCCGACCCGCTCCCCACGGGGTTCAGGGGCAGCCTGGCTGTGAGCGTCGTTCCCCGCCCCGGCGCGCTCTCGATCCAGAACTCACCCCCCAGCTCCTCGATGCGCTCGCGCATGATGGCGAGCCCGTGGTGGCCTTTGGGATCGAGGCGGCGGGGGTCAAAGCCGACGCCGTCGTCGCGGATCACCAGCCGGAGGGCGTTGCCGCTGTGATTGAGGCCGACCTCGACCCGTCGCGCCTTGCCGTGACGGGTGGCATTGGTCAGGGCTTCCTGGAGCACCCGCGCCAGCTGCACCACGACCTGTGCGGGAAGCTCGAGGCCGGGAGGGGAATCAAACCGGGCCACGAGCCCTTCCCGCCGGGCCAGGGTGGTCACGACTCGGCTGAGAAACTCGGCTGGGTGTTCCTCGGCCTGAGGCGCGATCTGGAGGTCCTCGATGCCCTGCCGGGTTTTCTCGTAGATGGTGAGGACCATCTCGCCGAGGTCGGCGAGCTCGGGGTAGAGGCGCTCCAGACGGCGGAAGGTCAGGTGGAGCGCCGCCAGGTCTTGCGCCAGCCCGTCGTGCAGTTCCCGGGCGATACGGTGGCGCTCGCGCCACACCAGGCGGGAAGCGGCATCGCCCAGCTGGAAAAGCAGCGCCACCTGGGTGGCGACCACCTCGAGGAGCTGTTGATCTCGACCCCTGTGGGCAAAGGGCGCGGGAAAGGCGATGGCGAGCACGCCATCCCGCCCGGCGGGGAGGTAGACGATCCGCCCGCCCGCGGCCCCGGGGAAGGCTGGTGGGGGCGGAACCTCGTGCCCCAGCACCAACCGCGGCCTCACCCCGCGTTCATCCCGGGCGTAGAGCGTCGCCGCCCCGGCCCCCAGCGCCGGCAGCACCCGCTCCAGGAATCGCCGGGCCGCGAGGCCGAAGTCGTCGGAGGCGCTGAAATCGGCGCCCAGGTCTCGCAGGGCCGCGAGGGCGCGTCCCTCGGCCTGGTACCCCCACCAGGCCAGCGCGATCTCGCTGCCCAGCGCACGCAGGCTCTGCTCGGTGGTGGGGTCCCAGCTGGGGCGGTCGAGCCAGAATAGCCCCAGGACCTCGGGCCCCAAGGTGACGGGGACGCACCGCCAGCCAGGTGCCAGCGTGCAGCGGGGCTGGCCGCAGTCGGGGCACGGTCCCTGACCGATTTGGGTTTCGACCGCCGCCGAGCCCTCGAGGCTGCCCTCGGCGATCGCCCAGCGTGCGCCGGATTCGCTGGCGTACCAGATCAGCGCCCCTCCGCGGGCCTCGCTCAGCTGGATCGCCAGGTTCACGAGCGAACGGGCCACGTCTTCGACGCGCCTGGCCCCGGCCAAAAGCCTGGTCGCGCTGTGGAGCGCCTCGATCTGGTGGTTGCGGCGAACGTGGGCCTCGCTCTCTCGTTCGGCGGTTTCGACGCTGCTGGCGAGCCAGCCCAGCAAAACCCAGGCCACGGCCGGCCCCACGACCCCATAAAGGATGAGCTCTGAATCGAGGTGGAGCGAGGTCGGCAGGCGCTGGATGCCGAGGTGATGGGCGGCCACCACCAGCGACATCCCGAGGGCGAGCGGGGTCCGCAGGGTCGCGATTCGCTTGTGCACCCTGGCCATGCTTCGGCTCCAGTCTACGCCGGCCCGGCCCGGCCCCGCTACCCCTTAGCCGGCATAGAGAAGTGAATCTGTCCACCGAGTGAGGGACATATGTCCCCCTTCCCGCCGATTGTTGCTCGCCGGCCTCGTTCATATAAACGGGGGCAAAGGATCGCGATCGATATGGGGAGGATGCTCGCATGAGTCAGGATTCGTTCGTCGCTGTCAGGAGATCGCCGGGCGCCCCGCCCGCGCTTTGGGGCGGCTTCGTGCTCTTTTTCGCACTGGTGGTGGGGATCTCATGGATCGCCAGCGTACGCTCGCCGCTTCGGACGTTCGCGGCCCCGGGCGTGCAGGTGATCGTCCTCGAGGACTACCGATTCGCCCCCAAGCGGCTGGTGTGGCGCGCCGGAGAGACGATCACCGTCAAGCTCGTCAACGCCGCGCTTCCTCCAACCGGGCACGAGCACGAGATCATGATCGGTCAGGCGGCGGCCATGCGCTCCGGGCCGCTCGGTGTACTGCCGGGGCACGGCTTTAACGTGCCGTTTTTCGGTTCGACCCGGATCGAGGTGCTCGACGCCAAGGGGGTGAAGATGATCATGGCCCCGAATCTCGAGGTCCTCGGTGGCGACCTCGAGCCCATGGCCATGGGCGGCATGTCGGGCGCGGACATGGCGATGCCCGGCGAGAAAGCGATGCCCGAGGGCGGGGGGGACCACACCGAGCCCCCAGCCGCGATGGACATGGGTGGGATGGCCATGGCCATGCAGATGTACGTCGGCCGCTGGGTGAGTGCGACCGAGCGGGAAGAGCTCGCCAAGTCGATGGACGAGATGCGCGGCGACAACATGTTCCTCATCGCCCCCGGGGGATCGCTGACGATTCGCTTTACCGTCCCGGAAAAGGGCGGGCTTTGGGAGATCGGTTGCTTTGCCGGTGAGGGGTCGCACTACATCGCCGGAATGCGGGCTCTGGTGCAGGTGGTGGGCCGGGAAGGAGGGCACTGATGGATCGGCAGCAGGCGCGCGACTGGCGGAACCTGGCCCTTTTGTGGGTCGTCTTCGGGGCCTTTTCCAGTTTGGTCCTGGTGCCCTGGATGATCCGCAGCTACCCGCCGGTCTATGCCCTCGAGGGCGAAGTCTCCGACAAGGCGGTGTTCTTCCTGCTCTATTTCGCGGTGACCGGCTTCGTTTTGATCGTGGTCTCGATCGTCTACATGGTGTGGCGGTTCCGGGCGAGTGGCGAGGAAAGCAGGGGCGTCGGCGGGCGGGTCCACCCCCTTTACGTTGGCCTTTGGGTGACGATCAGCGCCTTGCTCAACGTCACCTTCGTGATCTATCCCGGGGTCTACGGGCTGAAGGAGATCGCCAAGTCGGCGGCGGTGAAAGATCCCCTGGTGGTCGAGGTCACCGCGCTGCAGTGGGGTTGGAAGTTCAGCTATCCCCAGCTCGGCTTGGCCGACCAGGAGGAGCTGGTTTTGCCGAGGGGCAAGACGGCGAAGATCGTGGTGCGCTCGCGGGACGTGCTGCACAGTTTCTGGGTGCCGGCCTTTCGCATCAAGGTGGACGCGGTGCCCGGGACCACCAACGTGCTCTACATCACGCCGACGGAGGAAGGCAGCAGCGAGGAAGATCCCCGGATCCGCGTCCAGTGCGCCGAACTTTGCGGTGTGGGCCACGCCTGGATGCGGGCACCGGTGCGGGTGGTCTCCGAGGCTGAGTTTCTGGCCTGGGTGAAAGCGCAAGGAGGGCTGCCGGCCCGGGCCTTGGCGAGGGAGGGTGAGTGATGGCGGTCGAGCCGGTTCGGCCCGCAAGGGCTTCGTTTTTTGAAACCACCGCCTATTTGCTGCGGGCGTTCTTCTGGGGCGGTATCGGCTTTCTGCTCGGTTCGGGCCTGGTGGCCTTGGTCTTTGGCCAGCGCCCGTACGGTGATCTTGGGTTGACCGTGGGGTATCTTTTCGGCCTCGTCGGCTGGATTCTGGGGGGCGGGGCGCTTGAAGCCTGGGTCAAGCCCTGGTTCGGCCTGGCCTCGGATTACGACGAGGGGACGGGCATCGCCCGGTATTTCCGCTTCAACACCGACCACAAGGTGATCGGGATCCAGTATCTCTGGGCCAGCGCCTTCGCCTTTGCCCTGGCCGGGGGCATGGCCATGCTCATGCGGGCCGAGCTGATGAGCCCGGCGCTGGACTTCTTTTCCAGCCCCCAAACCTATAACTCGCTGGTGGCGGTTCACGGGAGCCTGATGATCTTCGCGGTGGCGGTGGTGGCCATCGTGGGCGGGTTCGGCAATTACTTCGTACCCCTTATGGTCGGCGGCGATGACATGCCCTTCCCCTACGTCAACGGCCTTTCCTGGTGGTTCGTCATCCCCGGGGTGCTGGCGCTGGCCCTGAGCCCGGTTCTGGGTGGCAGTGAGGCCGGGTGGACGGGGTATGCCCCGCTTTCGATCCAGGGGCCATCCGGGGGCGTGCTCTACTTCCTCGGCGCCTACACCCTCGGGATCTCGTCGCTCCTCACCGCGGTCAACGTGATCGGCACCGTGCTGTATAAACGGGCCCCGGGACTCACCCTTTCCCGGCTGCCGCTTTTCGTGTGGGGCATGGTGGCGACTTCGTTCTTGAATCTGCTCTGGGTGCCGGTGATCGGCACCGCGATGCTGATGGGCGTCTTCGACCGCGTCGTCCCCACCGGCTTTTTCCGTCCCGAGGTCGGGGGGATCCCGCTCGTGTGGCAGGACCTCTTTTGGCTCTTCGGCCATCCCGAGGTCTACATCATCATCCTCACCGCCTGGGCGATCTGGCTTGAGGTCCTGCCGGTGTTCGGCCGGCGCAGCCTGGCCGGCTACGGGTGGGCGGTGGGCGGATTTTTGGGGGTGGCTTTCCTGAGTTCGGTGGTCTGGACCCACCACATGTTCACCACCGGGCTCGGCGACCGCCTCATTCCCTTCATGAGCACCACCGAGCTCATCTCGATCCCCACCGGATTCGTCTTCATGGTAGCGCTGGCGACGCTCTGGCGGGCGCGGATTCGCCTCGCCGCTCCCATGCTGCTGGTGCTGATGAGCATGGTCAACTTCCTCATGGGGGGCACCACCGGCATCTTCCTCGCCGATGTCCCCTCCGACCTCATGCTCCAGGACACCTACTTCGTGGTGGCCCACTTCCACTACACCATCATCGGCGGCATGGTCTTCACCTGGCTCGCCGGGCTTTACTACTGGTTCCCCAAGTTCGCGGGCAGGATGTACGACGAGTCGCTGGCCAAACTCGCCGCCTGGTGGGTCTTCATCGCCTTCAACCTGACCTTTTTCCCCATGCACATCGCCGGGATCGAGGGCATGAACCGGCGGATCGCCGAGTACCTGCCCTACCTCGAGGGCATCAACACCTGGATCAGCGTCTGGGCGTTTTTGCTGGGCATCGGATTTTTCCTTCATCTTTTAAACCTCGTCTACAGCTGGATCTGGGGCGAGCAGGCGCCAGCTAACCCCTGGGGCGGTAAGACCCTGGAGTGGCAGACCAGTTCGCCGCCGCCCCATCACAACTTCGAGACGACGCCGGTGGTTCGAGGCAGCTTTTATCGCTACGGAGAGGAGGAGGCCTGATGCACCAGGATGTTTCGGCCACGCTCAGCGAGCGGGAGGTCCGGATGTACCGGGGCAGCTTCGCGCTGATCATCTTCGCCGAGGCTGTGGCCTTCGTGACCGTGTTCGCATCCCGATTTCTCTACACCGGGACCGACACGCCCCTCGAGCTCGGGGTCTTGTCCCTGGCCATCGCGGCGGTGCTCTGGGCGGGGTGGTTTTTGGCCCGCGGGGGGCTTTCTGCCCTGCGCCGGGGCGAGCTCGGCCGGTCGGCGGCCGCTCAGGGATGGGGGGCGCTGTTGGCCTGGGTGGCGGTACTCCTTTTGATCGTCGACCTGCGAACCGTGGGCCTGGCCCCGAGCGGGCTTTTCGCCTCGCACTATTACCTGGCCGAGGCCATGCACCTGCTGCACGCGCTGGCCGGGGCGCTGGCGCTCACCGCGCTGTGGTCGAAGACCCGCCGCAATGGCCTCGCTGCGGGTAACGCCTGGGTCCTCGAGGCCGGCGTCTTGTTCTGGGGGTTTGTGGCCTGGGTGTGGATCGCCTTTTTGCTGGTGTTCTTTGTGATCTAGGAGGCTTTGATGATCGGGTGGTGGCCGTTTTGGATGGGCTTTTCGGCGCTGGTTTTCCTGGGGTTTGCGCTTTGGTTCTTGCGGGCAGCGAGGGCCGAGGACGAGAGCGAGTGACCCTTAGGGTTTGAGGACGACAAAGTCGTAGGGCCCGAGCTCCTTGCCTTCCCCCAAAACCCCGGGCAGCGGCACCGCCTCCGGCGACACGTTGACCAGGGCCAAAAAGCCATCGCGCCACACGGCGAAGACGCGGGGGTCGAGTTCGAGGACCGTGTGCGGGGCGTTCGTGGCGGGTCGGAACTGGGTCAGGAGATGCGAAAAGCCGCGATGGACGCGAGAGAAGCGGTGTCCGGGGTTTGACAGTCTGGCCTCGAGGAGACCACGGTCGAACTTCTCCCGGTTCAACCGGCGCTTGATGCCGCTTGTTCGGTGGCCCTCGTGCCACGAGCCGGCCCCGAGCAAAGACTGGAAGTAGATCGCTGGCAGGCCGGGGAGCGCGAGCATGATGAGGTGTGAGCCGAGGTGGCGCTTCAGGGCCGTCGATTCGTCCTCACCGGGCGGGTTGAGGGCGTCCCACCAGGTGAGGTTCAGCTCGTAGGGAACCTCGGCCTTTTCCGCCTGCCGGTAGCTCACCTCGCCGCCGTGGGCCCGGGTGCGCTCGACCAGCCGGACCACGTCCGCTTCCGGGATGAGGCCCTCGGCGGGGCGGAGTCCGATGCCGTCGTGGGAAGCGAGGAAGTTGAGGAAGGCGGTTCGGGGCGAGGGGGTTTTGAGCTCGGCGGCCCAAAGCGCCAGCCGGCGCGCGTCGCCCCGGGCGTAGGCGTCGAGCACGAGCGGCGGTAGGGCGAAGTTGTAGACCAGCTGGGCCTCGTCGTAGCCGTCCCCAAAGTAGGCGACGTTCTCCCGGTGGGGCACGTTGGTTTCGCTCACCAGCTTGACCTGGGGCGCGGCGATGTCGAGCGCGGCGCGGAAGGCCTTGATCAGGGCGTGGGTCTCGGGTTCGTGGATCGAGGGGCGGCCCGGGGCCTTCCACAAAAACCCCACCGCGTCCAGGCGCAAAAAGGTCGCCCCCTGATCGACGTAAAAGAGCAGCAGGCGGAGGATCTCGCGGAAGACTTCGGGATTGCGGTAGTCGAGGTCGACCTGGTCGGGGCCGAAGGTGGTCCACATCCGGCGCCCGGCGATCTCGGTAAAGAGCGGCGAGGTCCGGGGGCGCACCACCCGCGAGGTGTCAAAGCCGGGGTCCTCGAGGAAGAAACGGGAAAACGGCGGCTCGCCGCGCAGGAATTTGGCAAACCACACCCCCTGGCGCGAGGCGTGGTTGATCACCGCGTCGAGCATCAGCCGCCGGCTGGCCGCGAGCGCGCGCACTTCGCCCCAGCCACCGAGATCTTCCCGGACCTTCCGGTAATCGATCACCGAAAAGCCGTCGTCGGAGGAATAGGGGTGGATGGGGAGCAGGTGGAGGTCGGGGATCCAGTCGAGCCAGCGGTCCATGAACGCGGCCAGGCTTTGGAGCGCCGGCTTCCCGGGTTCGCGGACGTGATCGCCGTAGGCGATCAGCATGGCCTCGCCGGGTTCGAGGTCGAGAGCCTCGATGGTGCCCTGGAGGTGGGGGTGGGCCTTTTGAAAGACCTCCAGTTCGGGAAGGAGCGCCGCGACCAGTGGTGCCGCCGCATCCCGGTAGACGAAGCGAAGGTGTCTTTCAAGCCGTTTTTCTGCGGGCGGCATCGATGGCCTCCTCCAGGACGCGCCGGAGGCGCGGGTAGCCGAAGTGTTGTTTGGCCAGGGCGTGGTTGTGCTCGACCCAGTCGCGGGTCAACCCGGGGTCGGCGAGGAGCGCGTCCACCTGCTCGGCGACTTGGGGGGTGATGCGCTCCGACACCTCGACAAAGCGAAAACCGAGCGGTTGGATGTCGGCGAGGTAGACGGGATAGCGTCCCACCAGCACCGGCTTTTTCGCCCAGACCGCCTCCAAAAGGGCGTTGCCAAACCCCTCATAAGCGCTGGGGTAGGTGACGAGGTCGGCGTGGTGGTAGGCGTCCCAGAGGCGGAAAGGTCGCTCCTCGTGCTCGCCCCCGACCCAGGCGTCGGCGAAGCGAAGGTCGACGTTCTTTTTCCGAGCCTCGTCTTGGAGCCAGTTTTTGTAGGCGTAGCCCTCGTCGCCGGCGGGGTGGGTGACCAGCACCACCGGGTCATGCCCCAGGGCCTTGAGGCGCGCCGCCAGATCGATGCTCAGCTCGATGCGCTTCCTTGGCACCACCCGCGTGGGCTGGAGGAGGAGGGTGCGCCCGGAGAGGCCCAGCGCCGCTTTGAAGTCGCTGCGGACGGCGGGCGGGGTCTGGTCGAAGTCCATGACGTTGGGCAAGAGCAGCGAGCTGAGGCCCCGCCGCGCGAGGAGCGCCGCCTGGGCCAGGGTGTTGATCGAGAGCTGGATTGGCCCCGGTGGGGGAAAGAAGCCCTCGATCAGGGGCTGTACCTTGTTGCGGGCAAAGCGTTCTCGCTCCCAGGGGTAGTCGTGGTTGTGGCTGATCGCCGGGACGCCGAGCAAACGCGCCAGCTCGACCAGTGCCGGGGCGAGGGGGAGGTGCATGGGAATGGCCCAGGCGTTTTGCACCAGCATGAGATCGGGGCGATCGTCGCCGAGGGCGTTTCGCATGGCCCGGGCCAGCGCCCGGCCGGCCTCGAGGATCTCGGCCACCAGCGCCCTGTCCTCTCCCCCTTCGCCGAAGGCCCGCTCGGCGAACTCGCGGGCCACGGAGTCCTGGAAGTGCATCGCCGGAACCTCAAACCCCGCGCGGTCGTTCGAGAGTTCCCCCGCCAGGTGAATCACCTCGTGCCCCATCGCCTCGAGCACCTGCCGCACCTTCTCGGCCTCGAGGCTCACCCCGTCGTTGCCAGCAAGGCGTGTCGCCGCCATCAGAATTCGCATCTCTACCCCTTCACCCCGCCGGCGGTGAGCCCGCCGATCAGGTAGCGTTCGAACCAGAAAAAGAGCAGCATCACCGGCACGGTGACGATCACCGCCCCGGCCATGAGGTACTGGTAAGGGACCTCCTGGTTGTTGAGCGCCACCATGCCCCGGGAGAGGGTGAAGATCTCGGGGGTGTCGAGGAACATGAAGGCGAAGAGGAACTCGTTCCAGGCGATCATGAAGACGTAGAGTCCTACCGAGGCCAGTGCGGGAAGGGAAAGCGGCAGCGTGATCCGCCAGATGACCTCGAGGCGGCTGCATCCATCGATCAGTCCCGCCTCCTCCAGGCTTTGGGGGATGGTTTCGAAATAGCTCCGGAGCATGTAGAGGGCCACCGGCAGGGTCTGGGCCAGGTAGACGATGATCAAGCCGGAAAGCGTGTTGCGCATCCCCAGCTGGGTGAAGACAACGTAGAGGGGGATGGCGAGGACGATCGCCGGAAACATGTAGGTGAGGAGCACCGCCCGCTCCATGAGGGCGCGACCGCGAAATTCGAGCCGGGCCACGGCGTAGGCCCCGAGCACCGAGAGGATGAGGGTCAGGACCATGGTCGTGATCGAGACGTAGGCGGTGTTGGCGATGTAGCGCAGGAAGTTGTAGTCGACGAGAACCGCCCGGTAGCCCTCGAGGAGCTTCGCCAGCCCGGCGCCGAGGCCGCTGGCGAAGAGATGGGTGGGCAGCGAGAGGTTGGCGGGGTCAGCGAGGAACTCGACCCGGGGTTTCAGCGAGGCCACCAGCATGGCCCAGAAGGGAAAGACCACCACGAAGACGAAGAACATAAAGCCGAGGGCCCGGAGCCCTTTAAGTCCCAATGTTTCATAGGTCTCCCGGCCCCCGGGTTCACCGGGAAGGTCGCGCAGGGCGTAGGCGGAGAGCGCCCCGCTGGCCCCGCCGGTGAGGATCAGCCAGATGCCCCCGGGCTGGCCGAGGCGTTCGCCCGCCAGCCAGGCCAGGATGGCGCCGATCAGGGCGGTGAGGATGAGCGTTGCCGGATGCTGGCGCGCGATGGGGGGGACTTTGGCGATCGCGGCCCCGAACAGGGCGCCGAACGCGAAGGCGGCCTCGAGGCGGAACTCGGTGGTAAGCCCGGCGAAAAGCCCGAGCGCGAGCGAGGCACCGAAAAAGGCCAAAGTGGCGGCCAGCCCGCCGACCAGGGCCCCGAGCAAAACCCAGAAGCCGGCCCTCATACCTCCCCCTTGGGTGCGAAGCGGAAATAGAGGCTGAGAAAGAGGGCCAGGATGAAAAAGAGCACCACTGCCAGCGCGGCGCCGAGGCCGAGGTCGGCCCGGGCGAAGGCGTAGTCGTAGACCTTGATGGTGATGGTCTCGGTGCCCGCCGCACCCCCGGTGAGCAGGAAGATGTCGTCAAACTTGTTGAAGGTCCAGATGAAACGGAGGAGGAAGAGGGTGCCGAGGATGCCCAGGAGCTGGGGCAGGGTCACGTGACGGAAGGTCTGCCAGGGGCCGGCGCCGTCGACCCGGGCTGCCTCGAAGAGGACCGCCGGCATCGCCTGCATCCGGGCCAGGATGAAGAGGAAAGCGAAGGGAAAATAGCGCCAGCCCTCGAAGAGGATCACCGCGGTGAGCGCCAGGGGAATACGGACGCTGGCCCCGAAGGCCGAGATCTCCCAGGTGCGCTGCGAGAGAAAGGGGATCGGCTGGCTCGTCGCCCCGTACTTTTGCAAAAGGGCATTCACCGTGCCGGAAAAGGGGTCGAGGAGGAAGACCCAGACGAAGGCCACCGCGATCACCGGAGCCACGTAGGGAAAGAGGAAAAGGCCCCGGAAGAGGTTTCGCCCCCAAAAGCGCACCACCAAGAGTTGGGCGGCGAAAAGGCCGAGGAGAATGGACAGGGTGGTGCCGAAGACGGTGTAGGCCAGGGTGACCCAGAGCATGGGCCAGAAGTCGGGGTCCTGGAAGACGCGGATGAGGTTGCCCGCCGTCCAGGGCTTGACCAGGAGGGGATTTTGCGCCCGGGTCTCGACCGCAGGGCGACTCGCGCGCGGGCTCGGGCGCCCGGCGTCGAAGTAGGCTTTTTGAGCCAAGAAGGTCACGGTCAGGGTCACCCGCTGCCGGGGCTTTGGGCCCGCCAGGCGGCAAGTGAGGCGCTCCGCGGCGAGGGTGCATCCGGGCGGCAGGGTGAGGGCGGTGAGTCCGGCCGGGATCGAATCGCGGATGGTGGTGCTGACGATCGGGTTTTTGCTGCGATTTTCCACCCGGTAGGTGACGACGAGCTGTTCGCCCGGGGCGGTGGGCGCGTTTAAAATTCGCTCGCGGACCACCGCCTTCGGAGCGCGCAGGTCGCCGAGCCGGATGTCCTTGAAGGCGATCCAGAAGTTGGCGATGACGGGGAAGATCACGATGAGGAGAACGATCGTGACCGTCGGCAGGAGCAGGTAGAAGGCGAGCCGGGCTTCGCGGGCTTTGAGGCTTCGTCGCATAGCTCAAAGAATCCGCCGGCCGGGGAGGCCCGGCCGGCGATCCGGGACTACTTCAGGGCCTCCACCGCGCGTTGCATCTCCGCGGCCGCGGCTTCGGCGGTGAGTTCTCCGTCGAGGTAACGGCGCACGATCTTGGGGATCACCTTCTCGCCGTAGACCTTGGCCACCAGCTCGCCGTATCCACGGCTAAAGCCCCAGCGGTCGGCGACCTCGAGGCCGGCCAGGATCTTCTTCACCACCTCGGGCGGGTAGATCTCACCCAGCGGCCGCTTGCGGTCCACGCCGATCTTGAGCTTGGACCAGCCGTCGATGAAGCGGTTCGGTTCGCTCATCGTGCCCCGGCGGACCGGGAACTTGCCCTCGGGGGCCATCGAGAGCCAGTCGAGGTAGGCGTCGGTGAGGAGGAACTTCACGAACTTCTTGGCCGCCGCCACGTCGGCGTCGGCGGTGATGCCGATGTAGCTGATCTGGGCGTAGGAGGCGCCTTTGGGGTTATTGGGACCGACCAGGCGGGCGACGAACCCGGTTTCCCTGGCCAGGGCGTCGGTGGTGGGATCGTTGAAGGCGGTCACCGGCACCGAGTCGCGGAGTCCGGCGAGCTCGTCGAGGATGAAGGGCGACCAGATGATCTGGGCCGCCTTGCCGGCCATGTAGAGCTCGCGCGACTGCTTCCAGTAGAGGTTGCCGGGGGGACTGGCCTGGGCGAGCTTCTTATAAAACCTCAGCGTCTCTACCATTTGCGGAGTATTGAGGGTGATGTTCCCCGCTTCGTCGACCAGGCGCACGCCGTTGGCGAGCGCGATGTGCTCGAAGACCTGCTGGAAGTAGACCTGACTGGGGTCGGTGGCGGCCACGAAGCCGTACATGGCGGGCGGGTTGTGGAGGGCCTCGATCGCCGCCAGGATGGAGGCGAAGGTCTTGGGCTCAGACAGGCTCTTCGCCTTGATAAGGTCGCGGCGATAGAGCAGGAGCTGGGTCCAGCCGTCGGTGGGAACCGCGGTGTAATTCCCCCGGTAGCTGGCGAGCGCCAGGGCGCCTTGGGCGAAGGTGGAGGCGCCGAGTTCGCTCACCACCTCGGTCGCCGCCTCGGTGTCCAGGATGCCTTCGGCCGCCCAGCCCACGGTGTAGTCCACCGGGTGGAAGACCAGATCCGGGAGCTGGCCGGCGGCGAAGGCGGCGGTGATCCGCTCGGCGAGCTGGTTCTCCGTAACCGGCACGATCTTCACCGTGATGCCGGTCATGGCCTTAAAGCGCTCGGCGATTTGCCGTTGAACCTCCATGCGTTTGGGTTGTTCCTCGGTGGTCCAAAGGGTCAGGGTCTGCGCAAACCCCAGCCCGAAGAACGCGAGTATTCCGAAAACCGAAAGCCACTTCTTCATGCCACACCTCCTTTGTGCTTCACCGACGCGCGAGCGACGAGCTCGCACGGGAGCACCTTGCTTTCCGGCGTCCTGCCGGCGAGTAGGGCCAGCACCGCCCGACCGGCCTCGAGGCCCAGTTGGTAGGCGGGCTGGCGCAGGGTGGTGAGCGGTGGGTTCAGGTACGCGGCAAAGGCGAGGTCGTCAAACCCCACCACGCTCACGTCGTCGGGAATGGCCAGGCCGGCTTCAAAGGCCGCCTTATACACGCCGAGGGCCATGCGGTCGTTGGCTACGAAGACTGCGGTGAAGGTTTCGTGTTCGATGAGGGCGCGCATCGCGCGGTAGCCGCCTTCTTCGCTGAAATCCCCCCGCGCCATGGGGCCCAGGGGCACGCCGGCGTCGGCGAGTGCCCGCCGGTAGCCCCGCTCGCGTTCGCGCCCGGCGCGGCGAAGGCCCTGGATGTGGGCGATCCGGGTGTGACCGGCCTCGAGGAGCAGTCGGGTGGCCCGGTAGGCGGCGGCTTCGTTGTCGATCTGGAACGTGGGGAGCGCGGTTGCCTGCCCTTCGCGTTCGATGAGCACCGCTGGCGGCAGCTTGGGGAAGCGCTGGCTGAGGGCCGGGGCGGGGATCCCGGAGCCCACGAGCACCAGGGCCTCCACCTTGCGGGCCAGCATCTCGTCGAGCAGCGCCGCTTCACGGCTGGGGTCGCGCCGGCTTTCGGTGCCGATGTAGCCGTAGCCGTGTTCGAGGAGGGCGTCGGAGAGGCCGCGGAGCATCAGGCCGTAGAGGGGGCCGGTGCTGTCGGGGATGACCACCCCGACGGTGCGGCTCTTGCCGCTGGCCAGGGTCTGGGCCATGCGGTCGGGGCGGTAGCCGAGGGCCCGGATGGCCTCGAGGACCTTGGCCTTGGTTTCGGGGGCCACCCGGCCCCCGTTCAGGGCGCGGGAGACCGTGGCCACCGAGACTCCAGCCTTTTTTGCCACCTCGTAGATCGTGATCCGGCCCATGCCTACCTCGTGTAAGCGCTTACACTAGCAGCGATAAAATCAATTATCCAAACCGCTCTATGCGTTCACCATAACTGCCGCCGGGCTTTTCGTCAAGGAACGAAGGCGGCCGCCCGGAATCTCCGGGCGGCCTCGAGGGCTTTTTCTCCTTAGCCCGCGGTCTCGGTCTGGTCGCCCTTGCCGTAGATCGAGCGCATGAGCATGTAGGTCACGGTCGCGCTGGCCAGGGGGATCAGGATGAGCATGGTCCAGAGCACGGCGTTCGAGAGCCCCAGTTCCTGCTTCCACCCGGCGAGCGTGCCCACGAAGAAGAAGAAGAGGATGCCCACGGTCACGCTGGTGCGCAAGGGGTGGTGGCTCGGCAGCTCGAGGTAGCGCATCTTGGTCTTCCGGGCATCGACGAGCGGCAAAAGCACCGCTGCGATCCCCAAAATACCGGGGATCAGCACCCCGCCGATGAACTCGGGGTTGAGTTCCTGCCCCCAGGGCAGCGGAATCACCCAGGAGTTGGGGATGATTTGCAGGATGCCGTAGATCCACAGGAAGTACCAGTCGGGCTTCACCGCTGGCGTGGAGGCCCCGGGCGGCCCGTAGGCCTCGATCGGGTGAGCGATGAACACCCCGCCGAGGATGAAGAGCACACCCAGATAGAGGAGGAAAAGGAGGCCCATCACCGCGGCCTGCATCGGCATCATCGGCACGCCGAGAATCTTGCCGGGGGCGATCTTCTCGGCATACCGCGGCTGGGTGTGCTTTTGCTTGATCATGATCAGCATGTGGAGCCCGATGAGCGCCAGCAGGGTCAGCGGCAGCCACACCACGTGGATCGAGTAGAGCCGGGGCAGCGAACGGAGGGTCGGGAACTCACCTCCGAACATCACCTGCGAGATCCACTGGCCGACGTAGGGGATCGAGGCCCCGATGCCGTAGCCGATCTGGGTGGCGGTCACGGCGTAGGCGTCGTAGGGCAGCGAGTACCCGGTGAAGGCGGTGACCACCGCCAGGCCCAAAAGCCCCAGGCCAATGTACCAGTTGATCTCCCGGGGTTTCTTGTAGGCCCCGGTGACCAGGATGCGCAGCAGGTGGAGGAAGGCGGCCGCGATCATGATGTGCGCCGACCAGTGGTGCACGCTGCGGATCACCTTGCCAAAGGGCAGCGAGTCGATGTAGAGCACCGAGGCGTAGGCGGCTGGGA
The DNA here is from genome assembly GCF_055385885.1 of Vulcanithermus mediatlanticus. Lineage (NCBI taxonomy): Bacteria > Thermotogati > Deinococcota > Deinococci > Thermales > Thermaceae > Vulcanithermus > Vulcanithermus mediatlanticus. Next base: position 964,940 of record NZ_AP042385.1, read on the forward strand.
GATCTTCACCCTGATATTTGATGATCCGGGCCGAGGGCTCGTAGTTGAAGGTGAGGAAGAGACCGGTGAGCACCAGGGCGATGAAGGCGAAGAGGGTGATCTCGCCGAGGAAGAAGGAGTGGTGCACCGGGAACGCCTTGCGCATGAACTTCTTGTTGAGTCTGCCGAGGTCCAAGCGCTCGTCAAGCCATTTGTAGACGCTCATGGTGACCTCCTAGACCTGGGCCTTGTTCCTGGCGAGCGTGCCGAGCGGCCCCACCGGGGAGAGGAAGCCGCTGCCGGCGACGACCTTGCCCCCCGAGACCTTGGTCACGAGCATGGGGAGCGGCCGGGGTGGCGGCCCACCGACCACCTTGGCCCCTTGGCGCGGGTCGTAAAGGCCCTTATGGCAGGGGCAGAGGAAGATCTTCTGATCGGCGAGCCAGTCGCTGACGGTGCAGCCCAGGTGCGTGCAGATGGCGGAGTAGACGATGACCCCCTGGTCCGAGTTCTTTTTGGTCTCGGCGTCGTACTCGTCGGGGTTGAAGCGGATGATCATCGAGAGGTTGTTGCGCTCGCCGCTTTTGACCACCTTGGTTTTGGGGTCCATGGGCCAGGCGAGAACGAAGGGCCCGCCCAGGGGGAGCGTGTCCAGGGTGACGGGCTTGCCTTTGTCGGGGCCCTGGGCGATCACGAAGGTGTCGCCTTCCTTGATCGGCTCGGATTCGGGCGTGATCTCTTTCTTGGGGCGGAGGCCGCCGGCGATGAAGAGCGAGGAAAGGCCGGCCAGCCCCAACCCGGCCCCGAGGCTCGCCTGAATGACCGCCCGCCTGGAAGTTACGTTCTTCTTCGACATTACCAGGGCACCTCCGAATGTTCGTCTTCGATCAGGACTTCATCGCCGAGGTAGTACTTCTTGTAGATCGCGAGCAACACCGCGGCTACGAGCATGATGCTGCCAAAGACCACGCCCTGCGCCGCGCTGCTCACCGGGCCCACGGTCAACTGGTGGAGGATGAGCCGGACGAAAAACCCAGAAAGTCCCGCCAGCACCACCGCCAGCAGGACGCTCACCACCGCCACCGCGGCCCCGGGCTCGGGGACATGGCGGCCGGGACGGAGCTCGACGCCCTCGAGCCAGGCGGAGAAGTAACCGATCAGCCCGTAGACCAGGAAGACCGCGCTAAAGGCGAGCAAGCCGATCTGGCCCGGGGTGAGCTCTTCCTTCGCTTCGCCCGCGAGTCGCTCGAGGTGAATCGCGTCCAGCTGAAAGGCGTAGAAGAGGGCGATTGAGAAAAGAATAGCGAAGAAGGGCAGAACCGTGTCGTTCCTGTACATGCCGCTCGTTCACCCCCTAGCGTTCCGCTTTGACGTCGGATTCGCTCACCGGGCCGAAATCGTTGAGCTTGGCCCGCAGGTAGGTCGCGACCGCCGCCACCTGGGCGTCATCCAGGCTGCTGCCGAAAGGCGGCATCGCACCGGCGCCGTTCAAGATCCGGTCGATCACCAGTTTCTTGTCCTTCAGGTTCTGATTGCCCTTGAGGGCGGGGAAGGCGCCGGGGATACCCTCGCCGCCGGCCTGGTGGCAGGCGGCGCAGTTTTGGGCGTAGACCTCCTCGCCGGTTTTGATCAGCGCCGCGAGGTCGGCGCCGCCTCCGGCTTCGGCGGCACCGCCACCTTTTCCGAGCGCTTCCTTCACGTCGTCGACGCTCACGCCGCCGAAGCTGTTGCCGAAGTCGTTGCGGATGTAGGTGAGGAGTGCGGCGAGGTCTTCATCCGAGAAGTCCTTGAACGCGGGCATGCCGCCCTTGCCCTCGGTAATGATCGTGAGCGTGCCCTTGAGGTCCCCGAGCAACTTGTTCCCTTTGAGGGCGGGGAAGGCGCCGGGGACTCCCTCGCCGCTGGCCTGGTGGCAGGCGGCGCAGCTTTGGGCGTAGATATCCTTCCCTTTGTCGAAGAGCGCCTGGTCGACCGGCGCTCCCGAGCCCTGGGCCACGCTCTCCTCGGCGGCCCCGCCGCTCGGGGCCATCTGGGAGGCGATCTCCTCGGAGGTAGGGCTCACGGCGAAGAAGAGCCAGACCAAAAACAGCACCACCACCGTGGCCACGACGTAGAGCCAGGGGGAGGTCCGGCCGGGCTCGATCGGCGCCTGGTACTCGCCCACCTTGACGTCGAACGTCACCTCACCGCTGACCCGCTGGTCCTCGTCGAGGCCCTCGAGGGCGACGTCGGGGAGGTTGTCGACGAAGAAGGTCTGCCGCCGCTCCTCCTTGGCGCCGCTTTTGAAGACGGTCACGATTCGGAGCGTGTGCTCGCCGTCGGGAAGCGTGCGGGTGTCGATGCGCACTCGAAACGGCGGCTTGGTGAGCACCTGAACTGGTTCGGTCGCGTCGTCTACGTAGACCTCAATCCGTTCAACCTGTGGATTCATAGCCCCTCCTTCAAAGGCGACTGGCCATCACCAAAAACAAGCATAGCAAGCCCATGGGGTGGACATCTGCACCCCCCGCAAGCTAGGTCAAGGCGGGCGGGTCAAATGTCCCAACTTTGGCGTATCGCTTCCAGGGACGCCTTGAGCGCGCTGGCGTCCCCCTGGACCTCGAAGGTGGCGGTTGGCGGGAGCTTGGCCGGCCTCAGGGCCCGGTAGGGGATCTGGCCTTCCCCGACCGGGAGGTGGCGGTCGCGGTCGCCGGGCGTGTCGTTGATGTGCAGGTGGATGAGACGGTCTCCGAGGCGCTCGAGGTAGGCTTCGACCGTGCTTAGGCCGCCCTCGACGAAGGCGTGGCTGAAGTCGAGGCAAAAACCGTAGTCGGGGTGTCGTTCGAGGAGGTGGGCGAGATCTTCCGGGCCCTCGAGGAGATCCCGGCCGTCAAGGGCCAGGTTCTCCACCGCCACCGGCAGGGGAAGGGGTTTGAGGGCCTCGAGGGCCGCTTCCAGCTTTTGCCAGGCGGCGGAGGTGATCATGGGATGACGGAGAGGGACCTGACCGCTATGGAGCACCGCGACCTCGGCCCCCAGGGCCTCGGCGAAGGCGAGCCCATCGCGGGTACGCTCCAGGGCTGCGTTCCAGGCTTTGGGAAAGAGCGAGGCCAGGTTGAGGTCGACGAAGGGGAGGTGCACGGTAAAGCCCACGCCGTAGGTGCGGCCCATCTCGCGGATGGCGGTGGGCGAGGGCAGGCCCGGGACCGCTTCGAAGAAGTCGTAGGGGAGCTCGAGGTTCATCCCCAGCTCGGCGGCGAGCGAGAGCGCGGCGTCCAGGTCGAGGATCCGGGCATCCAGGGGGCTGAAACCGAATTTCATCGTGCCTCCAGGGCCTTTTTCTGAGCGGCCTCGAGGGCTTTCCTGGGATCGAGGCCCCCCTTGACGCTTCGTTCCAGGGCTTCCTCGAGGTAAACGCGCCAGGTCACGAACTCGGGGATCCGGGGCCGGGGCACCGCGTAGGCCAGCTGCTCGAAGGCGGCCTTTCGGTAGGGGTTTTCGGCGTAGAAATCCTTCAGGTAGGGCAGCGCGCTCTTGCGCAGGGGCACGTAGTAGCTGGCCTCGACCCACTTGGCCAGGTTCTCGGGGCGCATCATGAAACGCCAAAAACGGAGCGCTCCCTCGATCTGGGCCTCGCTCGCCCCTTTGAGCACCACCAGCTGGGCCCCGCCCATGGGCACCTTGCCGCCGGGGCTGCGGGGCACCGGGGCCACCCCCAGGCCGAAGGCGAAGGAGTAGTTCTCGGCCGCCGGCCAGTTGGCGATGGAGGCGAAGACCATCATGCCCTTGGTGCGGACGAAGTCGAGCAGCGCGAACTGGCTCTCCGCCAGCCGGCGGGCGATGAGGTCGCCGCGCCTCGCCATCCTGTGCAGCATGGAAAGGGCCTCGATGGCCGCCTTGCTGTCGAAGTTGGGGCGCCCGTCGGGGGTGACCAGGCTCCCCCCGCGGCTCGTCACCATGGCCTCAAAGGTCCACGACTCAAGCACCGCGATGTAGCCCTTGCGCCGCCGGTCCGAGAGTTTGGCCGCGGCTTTTTCGAAGGCCTCCCAGGTCGTGGGGGGACTGAGCTTTTTGGCTTTGAAGGCGCTGGCGTTGAAGTAAAGCACCGGGGTGGAGGTGTTCAAGGGCAGACCGTAGCGCGTTCCGCCCACAATGCCGTATTCCCAGACCGCCGGGTAGAAATCCGCGATCTCGGCCTTGGTAAGACCGAGGTCGCTCGGCAGCGGCAGCGCCAGGTGCTCGGCCACGAGCCGGGGGAAGAAGGCGATCTCGGCCTGGTAGAGCACCGGCTGGGTTCCCGTGCGCAGCGCGGCGATGAGGCGGGTTTCCGCCTCGCGGTAGTCGCCCACGTAGCGGGGTATTACCTTGTAGTCGCTCTGGGTTTGGTTGAAGGCCTTGGCGAAGGCCTCGATCTGGCGGCCGGCGGGGCCGTCCATTGCGTGCCAGAAGCTGATTTCCACCTGGGCGAAGGCCAGCCCGAGCAGGACGATGACAAAACTGAGTACACGCATCACATCACCCCTTTATGCTTCCTTCGAACGTCTCCACGATTTTACGTTCGAAGACCAGATAGATGAGAACGAGCGGCAGCGTGGAGAGCAGCGCCGCCGCCGAGAGTAACCCCCAGTCGGCCGGGTAGCGGCGGGCGAGGTCGGCGATCCATACCTGCACCGTCCAGAACCGCTCTCCGACCACCACCCGGGGGAAGAGCACCAGGTTCCAGTGGGCGGCGAAGGCCAAAACGCCGGCCGCGATGAGGTTCGGCGTCAGCAGCGGGGCCACGACGCCAAAGAGAATTCGCCCCTCGCCCGCGCCGTCGATCCGGGCCGCCTCCACCAGGGTGAAGGGCAGCCCCCGCAGGCCCTGGTAGATCAGCATGATGGTGAAGGGGCTCGCGGCGAAGGGCAGTACCAGCGCCCAGGGCGAGTCGAGCAACCGCAGCCCCAGGAGCACCCCGTAGAGCGGGACCAGGAGCAGCTCGGCGGGGATGGCCAGGGTAAAGAGGAAAAGGCCCCAAAACGGGGCGCCATTCCAAAGGGCGTAGGCGGCGGGGAGGCCGGTGGCCAGCTGCAAGAGGGCGGCGGCCCCGCTCGCGATGAGCGAAAACCCGAGGTGGCCCCAAAACCCCTCGGGGGCGAGCTTTTGAATGTTTTCCCAGGTGAAGCCGATGCCGCTTCGGAGGTCACCGGAGTACACGATCTCGGGGGGCAAAAAGGCGGCGTAGGCCATCCACAAGAAGGGCAGGAGCACCAGCGCCACGATGCCCCAGACGAAGGCGTGTCTCATCGTTCCTCCAAGAGACGCCCCTGGGCCCAGGCCACCGCCACCGTGAGCGCCAGCATGACGACGGTGACGGCGGCGGCGTAACCGAGACGGAAGTTTTCAAAGCCGAGCTCGTAGATGAGGTAGCCGAGCACCCGCGTCGCCCCGTAGGGTCCACCCCGGGTGAGCAGGAACACCGCCACGTAGGATTGCAGCGCGAGCACCGTCCCCACCACGGTGAGGAAGAGCACCGCCGGTCGGAGGAGGGGCAGGACCACGTAGCGGGTGACCTCGAGGCCCGAGGCGCCGTCGACCATCGCCGCCTCGAGCACCGCCCGCGGGATCGATTTGAGGTGGGCGCTGACCACCAGGACGCCGTAGCCCAGATAGCGCCAGAGGGTGAAGGCAACGACCATGATCATGGCCCAAAAGGGCGCCTGATCCCAGGCGGGGATGGGCAAAAAGCTCGCCAGGGCCCCGTATTCGGGGGCAAAAAGGGTGTACCAGGAGGTGCTGGCCGCCCCGACCGTGACCAGCCCGGGGAGGAAGAGGATGCCCTTGACCACCCGCTCATAGCGCTGGCCCTCCAGCGCCAGGGCGACCAAAAGCGAGAGGATGAGGAACGCGGGCAGGGTGAGGGCGGCGAAGATGAGCGTGGCCTTGACGCTTTGGAAGAAGACCGGATCGGCGAAGAGCTCGCGGTAGTTGGCGAGGCCAACCGGCGTGGGCTGGGAAAGGCCCGACCAGCGCCAGGTGGAAAAGCGGATCACCTCGAGGAAGGGGAAGAAGAAGAACACGCCCAGCACCAAAAGCGCCGGGATCGCCCCTTGGGCTTTGCCCAGGGTCCGGCCAAGCTCGGGAAGGGGGCGCCGGTGTGCTCTGTTCACCACAGGAAGAGGAGGCGCACCGCGAGGGGCAGCCGCTCGTCGCTCGTCACCTCGAGGGCCACCGGCTCGACGTAGAGCCGGGCCCCGAGGCCCCAGGCCAGGTGGAGCCCCCGGTAATACCCCGCGCCGACCTCGGCGCTCAGCACCAGGGGGAGCCCGCTGGCAAGCTCCAGCGAGGCCCGGGGACCCACCACCAGCCCGGTGGCAAAGCCCGAGGGCTGGAAGGCGGCAAAGGGAAGACGGATGAAGCCGCCGGCGGAGGCGAAGTGCTCGCCGAGGGTGAGGCCGGGGAAGACGAGCGCGCCAAGCTCGGCCCGGCCACCCAGGCCACCGCCTTCGCTGAAGAGCTCGAGGCTGGCTCCGGTTTCGAGCCCGAGCGGGCTCGCAGGAAGCGTTGTCGAGAGCCAAAGCCCCCCGCCCGCGGGTGGCAGATAGGTTGCGCCGATGGCCGTTTCGGGGTAGGCCGGCGGCGCGGCGAGGGCCAGCGAGGCCAGCATGCCCATGAAGCTGAGGTGAATGAACTTGAAGCGGCGCCAAAACCCAAAAGACGCGATGCGACCCCGGAAACGGCCCGCATCGATCCGAAAGCGACGGGAACGTTGGACTGACATGATATCTATTTATACTTGATTCCGTGAGCGACGCCGAGCTCAAAGCGATCCTGCAATCGGCCCGGGTGGTCGCCGTGCTCGGCGCGCACCGCGATCTTGCCCGGGCGGCGGCCTACGTGCCCGACTACCTTGCCGGGGTGGGGTACCGGATCATCCCGGTCAACCCGAAGTTCACGGGCGAGCTGCTTTTTGGCGAGCCGGTACGACCTGACCTCGCCTCGATCGACGAACCCGTGGACATCGTCGACGTCTTCCGGCCGAGCCAGGCGATCCCGGGGCACCTCGAGGACATCCTGGCCATGCGGCCCCCGCCCAAGGTGGTGTGGTTCCAACTGGGTATTCGCAACGACGAGGTCGCGGCCGAGCTTATGGCCCGGGGCATCACGGTGGTCCAGGATCGCTGCATGCTGGCCGAGCACAGGCGCCTTTTCGGGGCATGACCGATCGGGAGCGCCGGGCCCTCCTGGCCTGGTACCGGCAAAACCGCCGGGACCTTCCCTGGCGGCGTACGCGCGACCCCTACGCCATTTTGCTGGCGGAGGTCCTCCTCCAGCAGACCCAGGTCCAGCGGGCGATTCCCTTTTACCGCAGGATTTTGGCCCGCTTCCCCACCCTGGCCGCGTTGGGCGAGGCCCCGCTCGAGGCCCTGCTCGAGCTCTGGCAGGGGGCGGGCTACTACCGCCGGGCCCACCAGCTGCACGCCCTGGCACGAGCGACGGGCGGGGTGCTCCCGGAAACCTACGCTGAGCTCCGCCGGCTCCCTGGCCTTGGACCCTACACCGCGGGCGCCGTGGCCTCGATCGCCTTCGGGGAAGCGGTGCCCGCGGTCGATGGGAACGCGCGCCGGGTGCTCGCCCGCTACTACGGCCTGACCGCGCCGGGGGAGGCCGAGCTCTGGCGGCTCGCCGGGGCCCTGGTGGATGCCGAAGCGCCGGGGGAGTGGAACCAGGCCCTCATCGAGCTCGGGGCCACGCGATGCACCCCGAAAAAGCCGGCCTGCGCCGGTTGCCCGCTGGTCAAGGGGTGCCGGGGAAAACTCGACCCCGGGCGGTTCCCCCTGCCCCGGCGCACGAGGAAAAAACCCCTCGACCTTTTCGCCTTGGTGCTCGTGGGACGCGAGGGGGTGGTGCTCGTCCGACGCGAGGGCAAGCGCTTCTCGGGGCTCTACGGGGTTCCCATGGGCGAGGACCTCGGGGCGCTCCTCCGCGAGTACGGGTTAAGCGGCGCCGCGTTCGCCGGTGAGGTTCGCCACGGCCTCACCCACCTGGACATGCGGGTTCGGGTTTACTGGGCGCGGGTGGATGCCGCCGGCCAGGATGCGGCCTCAAAGCCGCTCAGCGTCCTCGATCGGAAGATTCTGAAAAAATTCGAGGAGGCGTTCGGCGAGGCGGGTGCCCTCGAGGCTGACCTCCCTGTAGCCCCCCTGGCCCAGGACGCAGACCCCGACGCCAAAAAGCCCTGAAAAGCGGGTGAGCCTGCAACTTTCTCGGTCCCATTCCTCGGGGGCGAAGCGGTCAAAGCGGACCGTGTAGCCCGGGGCGCCCTTAAACGGCGGCGCGCTCAGGCTGCTGGGCTCAAAGCGGAACCCGAGCTCGCGGAGGTGGGCGTGGAAGTCGGGGTAGGCGGCCTCGCCGAGCCGCCCCGCCGCTTCCTCGATCTCGCCGACCCTCAGCCTGGCCCCAAGGAAGCTCCCAAGCGCGAGCACGGTGACCCGGGCCCGGTATTCGGGACCTTCCCAGCTCTCGACCCCCAGCACCCGCCCGTCTTCGATGAGAAGGCGGGTCGCTGTGGCCTGGAAGAGGTGGAGCCGTGGCGCCAGCGACTCCAGCCGCCACTTGGCCCGGGCGTGGAGCAAAAACGGCGGCAGGCCTTCTTCGTACACTTCGGCAAACAGGGTGCCCTCGGCCGGCGGGTCGCTGATCTCGGTCACCGGCAAGAAGAGCGAGTCCAGGCTCTGGGTCAATAGCCCCACCCGAAGCCCGTTCTGCGCCAGGCGGTGGGCGACCTCCGAGCCGGCGAAGCCGGCCCCGACCACCAGGACGTCGTAGCGGTTTGGCGTATCCATCATCATTCGTGGACCGGACCGAGGACGGGTCGTGTCCTCGGGTACTGGAAGAGCAGGTACTCGCCCTGGACCTCGATCATGGCCAGGCCCTGTTTCGGCCACTCGGCACGCAGAAAGCGCGGGGGTTCGCGGTGCACCCGGCCCTGGTGCCGGCTGCGAAGCGCGACGCGGAAGCGTCCCCGGCCGTAGGAGGCGATGCCCCAGCCCTCGTCCCCGGCTTCGAGCTGCTCAAAGGCCCAAAGCGCCAGCGCCGTCGCCTCGCTGGGCGGGAGCCAGGCGCCGCTCGCTGACCCGAAGTGGGCGAAAAAGCTCTTCACGGGGGACTTGCTTTCGATGAGCAGACCGCCTTGGCCGTGCACCACCCGCGCGGCTTCGTTCTCGTACACCCGCCCCACGATGCGCGAGCGGGCCAGGGCCATCGCCAGGGCGAACCGCGCCTTGAGGGCGGTGGCGTTGGTCGAATCGTTCCTGAAAAAGAGCGCCGGATGGGGGTTAACCTCGAGCATCCTTCACACCCACGAAGATCGCCGCGATGCCCCCGCTGAGGAGGCGGTAGCGCGTCCGGAAGCCGGCCGCCTCCATCATTTTGCGGAAATCCTCGGGTTTTGGGAAGCGCTCGACGGTTTCGGGGAGGTAGCGGTAGGCCTCGGGTTTTTTCGAGATGACCCCCCCCAAAAAGGGAAGGATGCGGTCGAAATAGACCTTGTAGATACGGCCGAACCAGCCGTCGGGAGGCGGCGGAAACTCCAGGATCACCGCCCGGCCCCCGGGGGTGAGCACGCGGTAGAACTCGGCGAGACCCCGCTCGTAGTCGTGAAAGTTGCGAAATCCGAAGGCCACGGTGAGGGCCTGGAAGAATTCGTCGGGAAACTGCATCTCCATGGCGTCGCCGGGGACGAAGTAGAGTCCGGCAAAACCCGTTTGCCGGGCTTTTTGTCGGGCGATGGCGATCATCTCGGGCGAGAAATCCATGCCGATGACCTCGGTCCCCGGCGAGACCGCCTTGACCAGGAGCGCGACGTCGCCGGTCCCGGTCGCGACGTCGAGCAGCCGGCGGGGGTTGTCCTCGAGGGCCTCGCGAACCGCGGCCATCCGCCAGCGGCGATCGATTCCGAAGGAGAGGAGTCGGTTGAGCAGGTCATAGCGCGGCGCGATTTCGGAGAACATGCGCCGTACGGCTTCTGGATCGCGGCTTTCGGGATCCATAACCTATTCATCATAAAGCCCCGTGGTGAAAGTCCCGGGCCATGCCTTACAATAACCCCCCGTGAACCGCGTCTTTTTTCCGCTCATCGCCCTGGCATCGGCGGCCCTCATGGCCATTTCGCCGTGGTTCGTGGCCAAGCGTGCTTTTGGCGGGCGTGGTGTGTTGCTCGCGCCCTTTGGCGTGGTCAACCCGAGCAACGCCCGGGGCCCATGGCCCGAGTTGGGGTGGCTTGGGACCATGTTCGCGCTGTGGGCGGTTTTGGCCCTGGTCTCGGTTCTCGTCTACACCCTGACCCGCGGCCAAAAGCGGGCCCGGTGGCTCTATGTGCTCGGCGGTCTCGGGCTTTTGCTCTTTGGCCTCGAGGCCTACCCCTTTTACCAGGCTGTCGCCGAGATCAACGCCGAGGCGCTCGCGCGCGGGGTTAGTCCGAGGCGGCTGCCCCTCCGGCGTTACTCGCTGTCGTTCGGTCTCTACGTCCAGCTCTTTTACGCCCTTTTCCTTTTGGTGACCGCGCGGCTCAACCAGCCGAGAGGGCAGCGGATCCTGGTCCGCTACCGGGGGGTGGTGGTGCCGGCGGTGAGTATGGTGCTGGCCATGGTGGTGGGTGGGGCGATCGTGTGGCTGCTCCGTCCCATCCCCGGGGTGCGCGAACCCCTTTCCACCTATGGCTACCTGGTGGCCAAGCTGGACCTGGTCACCTACACCTTCCAGCTCCTCTTTGGCCCCGTGCTCTCGCTCTCGGGGCTCTTCCAGGCAGCGCTCATCGCCACGCCCCTGATCTTCACCGGTCTCAGCGTGGCCTTTGGCTTTAAGGCCGGGCTTTTCAACATCGGGGCGCCGGGCCAGCTGATTATGGGGGCGATCTTCGCCATGCTGGTCGGCGTCTACCTGCCCGGTCCCCGTTTCCTGGTGCTGCCCCTGGCCATCGCCGCCGCCGCCCTCGGGGGGGCGATCTGGGGCGCGATCCCCGGCTGGCTCAAGGCGCGTTTTGGCGCCCACGAGGTGATCAACACCATCATGATGAACTACATCGCCCTTTCGGCGATGCTGCTCCTTTTGAGCAAGAACGAGTGGTCGTTCTTCGGGCAAAAGGTCTACCTGCCCTTCAAGTTCCCGGGCTACGAGCCCAGGAGCTACGAGATCCGCCCCGAGGCCCGGATCCCCATGCTCCACAAAATGCTGGGCTTTGATGGCGCGGGGCCGGGAGAGCTCTCGCTGGCCCTGCCCCTGGCCCTGGTGCTGATGCTCGTCGTCTACTACATCTTCGGGCGCCGGCTCGAGCTGGGGCGCCGGGTGGTCTACGCGCTCGGGGCCGCCGTGGGCGGTTACGTCCTCGGTGGTTTTCTGCCCGGGATTCCCGCCACCATGTCGCCCGATCTGGCCTCGGTGCGGCTCAACGGCGCCTTCGTGATCGCGCTTTTTGCCGTGGCCTTCTACAACTTCTACATGTGGCGGACCAAGTACGGCTACGAGCTCCGGGCCGTGGGGCTTGCGCCCAAGGCCGCGGAGTACGCGGGGGTGAAGATTTCGAGCAAGCTGGTGCTCACCATGGCCATCGCCGGCGCCTTTGCCGGGCTGGCCGCCACCCACTACGTGCTCGGCGGGGGTATCGACGAATACCGGCTCAAGCAGTCGATCCCCTATAACGTCGGCTTCGACGGCATCGCGGTGGCCCTCATGGGGCAGAACACCCCGATCGGCGTGACCCTTGCCGCTTTCCTCTTCGGCGTGCTCCTCACCGGAGGGTTGCAGCTCAATTTGCAGCTCGGAATCAGCCGGGAGCTGGTTTTGGTGCTTGAATCGTTGATCGTTCTCTTCATCGCCGCGGGCGGGTTCCTCCCGCGCTACTTCACCGATCCGCTCCTCGCCGCTGAGGCGTTGAGGGAAGGGGAGGAGGCATAGGCATGGACTGGATCTCCAGCGCCTTTTGGGTGGCCCTCATCGCCGGGGCCTTGCGGCAGACCACGCCGCTGCTCTTTACCGCGCTCGGGGGGATGTTCAACGAGCGCGCGGGGATCGTGAACATCGCGCTTGAAGGCATCATCAACTTCGGCGCCCTGGCCGCGGCGGTCACGGTGCAGCAGCTCGAGGCCCCCTACCTGGCCCAGGATCCCAACATCCGTATCTGGTGGATTCCCTGGGCCGGTGTGCTCGCCGCCATCGTGGCCGGTACCCTCACCGCCTGGATCCACGCCGTGGTCTCGATCCGCTACCGGGCCGATCAGATCGTTTCGGGGACCGCGATCAACATGCTTTCCTTCGGCCTCCCCTCCATCGTGCTGATCTTCCTTTACCAAAACGCCACCGCCAGCAAGGAGGTGGTGCACCGCGTCCAGTCGATCGGTCAGTACCTGTCGTCGGTGCCCGGGGCCCGGGACTTCTTCTCCACGCCCGTGGGCCGGGTCCTTGACCAGAGCCCGCTCGTCTACCTGGCCTTCATCCTGGTGCCGGTCACCTATTTCGCTCTGTTCAAAACCCCCTGGGGCCTCCGGCTGCGCTCGGTGGGCGAGCACCCGGAGGCGGCCGACTCTCTGGGCATCAACGTCTTCCTGATGCGCTACCACGGGGTGTTGCTCTCCGGCGTCCTCGGCGGTCTGGCCGGGGCCTACCTCTCCATCGACCAGATCAACCAGTTCATCCGCTTGATGGCCGCCGGGCGGGGCTTCATCGCCCTGGCGGCGCTGATCTTTGGTAAGTGGCACCCCTTTGGCATCCTGGGGGCGACCTTGCTCTTTGGCTTCGCCGAGGCCTTCCGGATTCAGGTCGAAGGCGCTGGCGTGCTCCCCTCGCCAATCCTCCAGGCCTTCCCCTACGTGCTCACCATGCTGGTCCTGGCCGGCTTCATCGGCCGGGCGCGGCCACCGGCGGCGATCGGGAAGCCCTATGAGAAGTAGGACACCCCGGGCGCTGGTCGGGGCATACAATAGAGCCAATGCTCGTTCGTGACGTGATGAAAAGCCCGGTGATTACCATTGGGCCCGAGCGCACCCTGGCCGAAGCCAACCAGGTGCTCTGGGAAAAAGGCATCCGGCATCTGCCGGTCCTCGAGGGCGACCGGTTAGTGGGCATCGTGACCGACCGCGACATCCGCTTGGCCACCAGCTCGCTTTCCAAAAATCCGCTTCCGCAAAGCGCTCCCGTGCGCGCGGCCATGAAGTCGCCGGTGCTGACCGCGGACCCTCTCGACCCGGTGGAGGACGCGGCCCGGGTCATGCGCGAGGAAAAGGTGGGGTGTCTCCCGGTGGTGGAGGGCAAGGTCCTGGTGGGGATCATCACCGGCATCGACCTACTCGACGCCCTCATCACCCTCACCGGTGCCACCCAGCCCGCGGGGCGCATCGAGGTGGCGTTGCCGGATCGCCCCGGCGAGCTCGCCCGGCTGACGGCGTTTTTCGCCGAGCGACAAATCAACATCCACTCGGTGCTCACCTATCCCACCGGTGACGGCCGGGTTACCAACGTGCTGCGCATCTCGACCCTCGAGGCCCGACCCCTGGCCGAGGCGCTGCGGGAACGGGGGTTCGAGGTCGTTTGGCCGCCAGCGAAACCATGGTCCCGGTGATCTTTCACCCCGACTACCTGGCCTACGACTTCGGCTCCGAGCACCCGTTCAGCCCGGTTCGCCTGGAGATGGTGGTCGAGCTTTTGGAGGCGCTGGGGGAGCCGGTCGATTTCGTTGAGCCGCCGCTGGCGCGCCGGGAAGAGATCCTTTGGGTTCACGCCGAGCGTTTCGTGCGCCGGGTCGAGGCAGCGAGCCGGGGCGAGGACCCCGGGGATCTCATGCAGTACGGCCTCGGGACCGGCGATACCCCGGTGTTCCCCGAGATGGACCGGGCGGCCCGCCGGCTGGTGGGGGGGACCCTGGAGGCGGCGAGGCGTATTGCCTCGGGAAGTGCGAAGAGGGTGCTCCAGCTTGGGGGCGGTCTTCACCATGCCCAGTACGACCGCGCTTCGGGGTTTTGCGTCTACAACGATCTGGCGGTGGCCATCCGCTACTTCTTGGATCAGGGCCTGCGCGTGGCCTACCTCGACATCGACGTTCACCACGGCGACGGGGTGCAGTGGATCTTTTACGACGAGCCCCGGGTGCTCACGCTGAGCCTTCACGAATCGGGGCGCTACCTCTTCCCGGGCACCGGGCACGTCCACGAGCTCGGCCGGGGGGCGGCGGTGGGCACCAAGCTCAACCTTCCCCTCGAGCCCTTCACCGAGGACCAGAGCTGGCTTTTGGCCTTTGAGACCGTGGCCCCGAGGGCGCTCGCATGGTTCCGGCCCGACGTGATCGTGCTCCAGGCCGGGGCCGACGCCCACTACATGGACCCGCTCGCCGATCTGCTGCTCACCACCCAGGGTTACCTGCAGGCGTTTTCGAGGGTCCTCGAGTACGCCGAGGCCTTCGCCGGCGGAAGGCTGCTGGTGACCCTCGGTGGCGGGTACTCCCTCGATGCCACGCCGAGGGTGTGGACCTTGCTCTATCACATGATCCAGGGAAAACCGATCCCAAAGGCGCTCCCGGAGGACTGGCACCGTAACTGGGAAGCCCGGCTCGGCCAGCGGCTGAGCGCTACCTTCCTCGATGACCCCCCGGCGTTCGACATCCCCCGACGCTCCGAGATCGAGCGGCGTAACCAAAGCGTCGCCGAGCGGCTCCTGCAAAGCGCGTCGGCGTATTGGTAAGGGCCGCGGGGTGGAAATAAGAGATTTACCGCGAGGGTCTTGGGGCGGAGGTGAAGAGGCCAACCCCCTTTTTTCTGCAGGGCTGAGGCGGCTGATGGTGCTGGCGCTCTAGGGGACCCCCGGCCGGCACCCAAGGACCTCGCCACACCAGGGGTCGCTCAGTTCGGCGACTCACCGGACCGAATTGACCTGGTCCTTCTTCCCCGGGGAGGACTTCGAGGCCGTCTACACCCGGAGCGAACTTCACGAGGCTCGGAGACACCAGTCCTACGGTTACTTTAAAACCCGACTGGGAAGCCCCCGGACCGCTTGAATTGCGCCCCCGTGTCCACGCTATAATATATAACGTGATATGTAATACACGGATATAGCTTCAAGGTTCGGTGAACGGCAGTGCAATTTGCGGATCGAGGAACCGAGGACATTTTCAACGGATCGAACACCAAAGCCGCACGCCAAACGCTTCCACGCGAACTGTGGAAGATCGCTCAACGCAAGCTCGATATGCTCCAGGCCGCTTCCCGGATCGACGATCTCAGGGTTCCGCCCGGAAACCGCTTGAAAGCGCTCGGCGGTGACCTGAAAGGGTACCACAGCATCCGGATCAACGATCAGTACCGGATCGTTTTCCGGTGGGACGAACGGGAAGGACCGAAGGAGGTGTGAAGTGCTCCCCCAAATTTGGACCACCCGGCAAGAGAGGGTCTTCGGGTAATCTGCGGGGGAGCGAACATGGGCAAATGGACGGCAAAGGAGAAAGCCAGGATCGTCCTTGAGGTGCTCACCGGCCAGCGGACGGTGACGGACGCCTGCCGGACATACGGGGTCTCGGAGTCCGTCTACTACCGATGGCAGAGGAAGTTCCTGGACGATGCCCACCTGGTCTTCGGCTCGACCTGTAAAGAACAAGAGGCCCGTATCCACGAGCTTGAGCGGCTGGTCGGGCAGATGGCCCTGGAGCTGGAGGTCTTAAAAAAAGCCTCCAGCATCTACCGGCAAAGGAAAGGCGGGGTCTGGTGAACGCCCTCAGGGGTAGCTACCCCCTGCGCCTTTTGGCCCGGGTCCTGGACGTTCCCCGGAGCAGCCTGTATTACCGCCCCAAGGCCAGGGAGGATGAGCCCTTACGGGAGCGCCTTAAAGCCTTGGCCCGGGCCTGGCCCCGGTACGGGTACCGCCGGCTCGGGGTCCTGCTCCGGGGAGAGGGGTTTTCGGTGGGCGACAAGAAGGTGCGCTCTCTGATGCGCCAGGAGGGTCTGCTGGTTCCCAGGCAGGTTGCAAAGCCAAGGACCACCCTGAGCCTGGGGGAAGCCGGGATTCCCAACCGGCTGAAGGGGTTTCGCCTCACCCGCCCAAACCAGGTGTGGGTGGCCGACCTGAGCTACGTGCGCACGGGCGAGGGCTTTGCTTACCTGGCGCTGGTCATGGACCTTTTGACCCGGAGGGTGGTGGGGTTCGCCCTCGGGCCCAGGATCACCGAACACCTGACCCTTTCTGCTTTGGACATGGCCCTGGAAGGAGGCAGGCCGGAGATTCACCATTCAGACCAGGGGGTGCAGTACACGTCCCGGCGGTACGTGGCGCGGCTGCTCGAACTCGGGGTGGCCCTGAGCTACGCGGGGGTCGGCCGGGCGTGGGAGAACGGACACGTGGAAAGGCTGATCCGCACCGTAAAGGAGGAATGGGTGGACCTCAGGGAGTACGGATCGCTCGCCGAGGCCCGGGCCTCCATTGAGTCGTTTGTTCTGGATGTTTACAACCGCAGGCGGCCGCATTCGGCCCTGGGGTATCTGACGCCGGAGGCGTTCGCGGAGAAATTCTTAAAGGGGGGCGGGGGACTGACCGAAATCGGGTGGAAAGTGGTCCAAAAATAGGGGCGCACTACAGTGCGGATCACCGACTACCACTAGAGGGCTGTTCAGGGAAGGACGCACGAATGGGCTTTGCGAACCGGAGGGACTTTTGAGCATGAAGCGGATGCGCCTGCCGAAAAACCGACCCCCCACCCACCCGGGGGAGGTTCTCTACGAGGAGTTCCTCAAGCCCTATGGCATGACCCAGAAGGAACTTGCCGAGCGGCTCGGGGTCTCCTACCCTCGGGTCAACGACCTGATTCATGGACGCCGGGGCGTGACCCCGGACACTGCGCTCCGACTGGCCCGCCTCTTTGGCACCACGCCGGAATTCTGGCTTAACCTGCAGCTTGCCCACGACTTGCATAGGGCCATGCAAAACGAGGACTACAAGCGGGTCAAACCCTACCGCCCTCCGGCGGCGTAGAGCGGGAAGGCTGGCTTGAGCACCCGGTAGACCGTGCTCTTCTGGGTCGGAACCCCTCCTCTTTTCTGGCTGGCTAGGGCCTCGCTGTATGAGGCCGTTGTTGAGCTCGAGAGGCGGGTTAAGGACGCGTGCCGTCGCTGGCGCAAGGGCGAGGCGGCCGACGAGCTTCGCGCCTACCTGGAGGCCCATCCCGAGAGCGCGACCGCGCGGCTCTTTTTCCTGCTCCACCGCTTGGCCGTGGACGTGGCCCGGGAGCGCTACGGGGCCCAAGCAAAGAAGCTCGCTCAAGTGGCCTTCGCCATCCCGGTGGAGCTTTTGGCCGAGCACCTCGGCGTGAACCGCTCGACGGTCTGGCGGGCCCTGAAACGGATCGAGGCCTCCGGGCTGGTCGCGGCGCGCGACTGGTACACGGCGAGCACGGCGGGCCAGGACGGGACCAAGGCCAACCGGGTGGCCGCCAAGCTCTTCGCCGTGCGCTTAAGGCCCGGGCGAGCCCGTCTGCACCACGACGAGCTCACGCACCCATGGCGCGACCTCGACGGCGATCGCGCCCGGAACCGGACGGCCTGGGCCTGGAAGCAGCACCACGAGCGCCCGAGCTACGCCGTACTCCGCTCCTGGGCCCTGGGGCGGCCGGTGGCCCCGGATGAATCGCCGCCGGACGTGCAGCTTTACGACATCCACGGCCTGGCTGGGCTCTTGCCCCACGAGGCGGCGCCGCTCGTCACCCGGCTCGCCGACTACCTGGCGAACCGCCTCTTGGACACCCACAGCCGGGGCTTCTACGCCAGGCTGCTCTGGAAGGTAGTGCACCTGGAGCTTAAGCCCGAGGCCCTGATCGCGCAGGTTGAGCGGGTAGAGGCCGATCTAAGGGAGGGCTGGGCGAAAAACCCGGGGGCGCTTCTGGCCTACCGGCTTTCTGCCTGAGGGCCACCTCCAAAGCCCCCAGGAGCTCCGGGTGGGTGGGTGTGAAATTTCGCTTGACCTCTGCCCCCCCCGTGGCCTAAGGGTGCTTATTAGAGGGTCTTGTGTTGCTTTCGGCCCTCTCAGGAGGTGATGGGTATGAGAAACGTTCTGGCTGCTCTTCTGATCCTGGGATTATCCTCGTTTGGAGTACTCCAAGCCCATGCTGCATCCCCGTCAAGCAGTGCCCTTGTTTTCCCATCTGGGGAACTTATTCGGGATGTCGAGTTGGAAAGCGCCGTTGGCCTACAGTTTTTCACCGCCGAAGAGGTTGCACCTTATAGTGAGTCGCCGACGCTGCTGGTTGGTGGTCGCTCAGTTGGCCAGATGTGGGCAGATTTCAAGGCAAATCCTGGAAACTGGCGTAGTGCTGGCGCGTTTGTGGAGCCGAGTAGGAGCGGTGGGGTGTCGATTCAGGAGAAATTTGTAAACGTGCACACTGGTGAACACTTCTGGCGCCATACGGTAACGAATGATCGGGGCGACGTGGTTGACGGTCCTCATCCCAGGCGGTACTTCTCTGACCATTTCGGCGAATACAGTGGTATCAAAGTAGGGCGATTTTACTAAACGTATGATGATGCCACGGCCTTGACTGAGAGTGTGAAGAGGTAAGGCATTGAATATGCAGCTAAGAAAGGTAAATGTGCCGTGTTTGTCAGAAAGAGAGTGGAGTGTCCTTTATGCAGCGAGCGATGATTGGGAAAACGTAGTAACCATCTCCAATATTATTCGAAGACTGATCGAGCTCTCATCGGAAATCGCCGAGTACTTACCGGAGAGGAAGGCATGGCCAACCGGGCCTGACAAGTGGGAGATCTTGAGTATCCTCAGGTATTTGCATGCCCGGGGGTTGGTGAAAGCTGCTCGGGAGATAGGCCCGGTTCTGCGGCCGGTTATGAGCTTAGATGGGCTTGAAAGCGAACCCGAAAGCTTCTGGTTCCTGGCTAATGAGGACATACGCGCACTTTTGCTCGAGTTGAGCCAGCAAAGGCGTGGCCGCGTCCCTTTGGATGAGCTGAAGGCCTTGTGTGGAGCAGAGGTTGAAGTCATCGACGAATAGGTGGATGGTGCTAGGGTGCTATGACGCAGATCATAGCAATGCAGGGGCGGGTCGTGAAAAATCTGCGTGATAGCCCATGAGAGGTAAGCGGTTTTACATACATAAAATTTCTTAGGGTTTGGCAATCCCTCTGGCGCTTTTCGTGGGAGGACTTTCTGCGCAGAGGTCTCTCTCAAATGCGGTCATTGACGCGCTGATCACGTTCTTTTTGGTTGTAGCGGTGATGGAATGGTTGCGGCGTGCCGGATTATGGGATGAAGAATCCCAAGGCTAGAAATCGGAGATTGGTGCGTTGAATTCTCGGGCCATGGCGCGACCTCGACGGCGATCGCGCCCGGAACCGGACGGCCTGGGCCTGGAAGCAGCACCACGAGCGCCCGAGCTACGCCGTACTCCGCTCCTGGGCCCTGGGGCGGCCGGTGGCCCCGGATGAATCGCCGCCGGACGTGCAGCTTTACGACATCCACGGCCTGGCTGGGCTCTTGCCCCACGAGGCGGCGCCGCTCGTCACCCGGCTCGCCGACTACCTGGCGAACCGCCTCTTGGACACCCACAGCCGGGGCTTCTACGCCAGGCTGCTCTGGAAGGTAGTGCACCTGGAGCTTAAGCCCGAGGCCCTGATCGCGCAGGTTGAGCGGGTAGAGGCCGATCTAAGGGAGGGCTGGGCGAAAAACCCGGGGGCGCTTCTGGCCTACCGGCTTTCTGCCTGAGGGCCACCTCCAAAGCCCCCAGGAGCTCCGGGTGGGTGGGTGTGAAATTTCGCTTGACCTCTGCCCCCCCGTGGTTAGGAATGATTACAGGAAGGCCTTCCATCTCTCTTCTTGCCTTCGGGGGGTGATGGGTATGAAGAAAGGGCTTGCGGTTCTTCTGGTCCTCGGGCTCCTCTTGCTTGGTGTGAGCCCGGTATGGGCGGAGGGTAGAGTGCTGGAGCAGACGGTGTTGCCTCAGAACGAAATGGAGCTCACCGATTCGGAATTAAATAGAGTTGAAGGTCAATGGCTCCCACTGGCAGCGGCCGTTGTGGGTTTAATCCTTCTTTCGTCCCTGCGGTCGTGCTCCGTGTCCGTTGACGTTAATAGCGACGGAAATCCAGAGTTTCAGGGCGAGGCTACATACGGAACTCCACGCTGGAAGCCGGTTGGAAGGTGATAAACAGTCCCTGGGGTACGGACTGCGTACCCCAGGGTTTCAAGTAAGCCATGAATATCTTTAGGCTATTAATCTTTGCAATAGCTTCGCTTAGCTTACCTCCGCTATGGCTTCTGATGAGAGCGTCAAGTTTTTTGTGTCGAAGTCTGTGTCGCGGGGTACCGCGCGTTGAAAAGGTCATTGATTTCCTCTTGAACGTCAGCAAAACCCGGCAGCTTCCGGTCCCATCTCCCCTCCCTCCGTTCAGCCTCTAGGTAGACGAGCTTGTAAACCGATTCGGGCTTGGGAAACTTGTGGTCCCGCACCTTGGTACTCCTTCGTAGTTCCCGGAAGAACTGCTCGATCAGGTTGGTGCTCCTCAGGTAACGCCACAAAGGCTCGGGGTAGTCGTAAAACCGAAGCAAGGCCCCTGAGTCGTTCCACCAGGAAGCAGTGACCCGGGGGTAACGATCCTGCCACCTTTGGGTAAAGCGTTTGAGCCCTTCCAGGGCCTTGGCTCGATTGGGTGCCCGGTAAACCCGTTTGAGATCGGCGAGTATGGCGGAGGCGTCCCGGCGTTTGACCTGGGCCTGGGTGGCCCTGAGTTTGTGCAGGATCGAGTACTGCCACTCGGCCCGGGGGTAGACCCGATGGATCGCCTCTCCGATCCCCGCAAGACCGTCGGTGATGAAGAGGAGTACTTCGACAAGGCCCCGGGACCTGAGCTCCTTTAAAAGCTCCTCCCAGACGACGGCCCCTTCATTAGGAAAGAGCCAAAAGCCCAGAAGGATGCGCCTGCCGTCTTCGGCCAGACCCAAAGCGGCGTAGAGCGCCTGCTTCTCGATGCCCTTGCCGGGGTACTGCAGCTTGAGGAACAGGGCGTCCAGGTAGACCGCAAAGAGCCGCCGGGGCAGGGGCCTGTGGCGGAAGGCTTCCACCTCCTCTTGCACCAGCTCGGTCAGGTTGCTGACCGTCTCGTGGCTGTAGCGGTAGCCGAACAGGAGCCCCACGATCTGGGCCACCTTGCGGTCCGAGACCCCGCTGGCGTAGAGGGCCAGCACGAGGTCCGTCAGGTCTGGAGTACGCCGGGCGTAGCGGGGAAGAAAGCTCGGGGTGTATTGGCCTTTGCGATCACGGGGCACCTTAAGCTCGACAGCACCGAAGGCGGTCTCCAACTTGCGCGGGTAATGGCCATTGGCGCGGCCACCGTGTTCTTGCAAAAAAGCCCAGCGGTCCAGCTCCAAGAGCGCCTGCAGCTTTTCCTCCACCACCTCGGCCATTGCTTCCTTCAGCAGCGCCTTGAGCGTATCCTGGTCCACGGGGTACCTCCTTTCGCCTACTGGCGGTACCCCCTCTTCTTACACAGAATTCGACACAAGAAAGATTACACCCTCACCTTTTCGGGTCCAAATTATTTTATCTGTCGGTGCTTCACAGTTTGCCTAGTTACGTGGGCTTGTGGTGGAGTTGGCTTTACCGCAATGGGCCAATTGGGGCTGTGCTCTTTCTTGTACTCTTGGGCTTCGGAACTTCCTCGGCAGAGGCACGCACTTTCCGCCCCCTCCGCTACACCCACGTGGTAGGCCAGGCGGACTGGTACACCTGCGGCGCGGCGGCGACGGCGACGTTGCTCACCTACTACTACGGGGACCCGACGACAGAGGAAGAGGTCCTCAAGGTCGCCATCAAGGAAACCGAGAAATCGGGCAAGGATCCTCTGAAGGGCCTCACCCCCCTTTCTCTGAAGCGTGCTTTGGAGCAGCGCGGCTATGCGGTCAAGGCCTACCGGGTGAACCTGGCGCAGCTTGCCGACTACTTTCGCCGATGCCGGCGGCGTACATGGCCAGGGCAAAGGCCTCAAGGTCTTCCATCCGGCGTTGGTAGGGAGCGAACAGAGCGGTGTGGAAGCGGCCATCCCGCTCCCTGGGCACCCGCAGGCGCACCGGACCGTGCCTGGTGACCAAGCCACGCTCGTAGTACCCGTTCTTCTTTCCGCCCCACTCCGCTAGCTGTAACCTCCCAACACGTTGTTCACTGAAGCCCCTCACACTGCTACCCGTGAAAGAGTGGCTTATGGCACGAGAGGAGGGGCTTTAGTGAACAGCCACAAGAACGCGCGACTCACCTACCAGGGAAGGCGCATCCTTGTGTCCCGCATTATCCACGAAGGCCTGCCGGTGAGGGAAGCGGCCAGGGCCCAGGGGGTCAGCCCAAGGACCGCCTACAAGTGGCTCCGGCGTTACCGCGAGGAGGGTGAAGCGGGCCTTAGAGATCGCAGTTCAAGGCCCAAACGAAGCCCCAGGCGCACGCCGGAGAGGCTTAGGGAGCAGGTGAAAAAGCTTCGCCAACAACGCTGGCCCGACCACGCCATCGCCCAGAAAGTTGGGGTTTCCAGGAGCACGGTGGCCCGGATCCTCAAGGCCGCGGGCCTTCACCGCCTATCGCTTCTGGAACCCAAGCCCCTGCCCCGGCGCTATGAGGTCGAGGCCCCTGGTGTGCTTCTGCACCTGGACACCAAGAAGCTCGCCCGGTTCGAAAGACCGGGACACCGGGTCACCGGGGACCGGCGCAGGGCTTCTTCCGGAGCAGGCTACGAGGCGGTCTACGCTGCGGTGGACGGCCATAGCCGCCTGGCCTACGTGGAGGTGAAGGCGAACGAGCGGAAGGAGAGTGCGGTGGCCTTTTTGCTTTCCGCGTTGCGCTACTACCGCAGAATAGGCGTTCGTGTTCAGGCGGTGATGACCGATAATGCCAAAGTCTTCCAGTCCAAGCGTTTCCAAAGGGCGCTCAGGCAGCTGGGCATCCGGCACAAGACCACGCCCCCCTATACGCCAAGGGTGAACGGGAAGGTGGAGCGGTTCATCCGCACTTTGCTGAACGAGTGGGCGTATGCCCACGCTTATCCCAGCTCCGAGGCCCGGGACGCGTACTTGCCCCAGTGGCTTCATTACTACAACTGGCACCGGCCCCATAGCAGCCTGGGCAACCAGGCACCGGCCTCACGCTTGGGGGTTAGTGTGAACAACGTAGTGAGACTGCACAGCTAGGGGTGGGGCCCGAGGCG
Source organism: Vulcanithermus mediatlanticus (assembly GCF_055385885.1). Classification (NCBI taxonomy): domain Bacteria; kingdom Thermotogati; phylum Deinococcota; class Deinococci; order Thermales; family Thermaceae; genus Vulcanithermus; species Vulcanithermus mediatlanticus. Next base: position 988,102 of record NZ_AP042385.1, read on the forward strand.
ATGGAATTGGGCTTGGAATATGCATGAGGTGGAAAGGTGCAAGATCTCAGTTAAGATAGGTACGGTCGTGTCTGAGCAAAAGTGGTTACGACTGGAACCGGACTCCGCCGCAGCACAGGTACTCACCGACGCCCGCGCCCTGCGCTACTTCGCCCCCTTTATGCGCGGCCCCGTCACGCTCACGGAAGCTGCCCGCGTCGCCGGGACCAGCCCCCAGGCCATGAAGTACTGGCTCAAGAAGTTCCTCGACGCCGGTCTGGTAAAGACCGTACCCTCTGAGCGACCCCGGGGGACGACGCGGTACGCTGCTACTGCACCCGCTTACCTGGTGCCCTTCGACGCCACCCGGTTCGCCCTCATGCGCGAGTGGGTGGAAAACCGGCTCAAACCCTACCACGAGCGGCTTGTCGACCTGCTCGCCACCAGCTTTGAAAGTCAGGGTCTGAACCACGTGCTCATTCACCTCGACCCCGTCAGCGGTGAAATCCTCCAGACCTCGGCGGACGAGAACGGTCCCGTGGAACGCGATCGTCTGTTCCAGGACCTTTTGCTCACCCATGGCTTCGCCGGCGAGGTGGTGATCTGCCGGGAGGAAGTCGACAACCTCGTGCGCGATCTAACCCAACTCTGGAAAAAGTACGCCAGCAGGGCCGACGGGTGCCGGCGCAAGCAGCGCGTCTTCGTCTACGCCTTTCTGGTGCGAAGCGGGCCCTGAGGGGCGCTACCCGAGAGGGAAGGCAGGCTCCACAGCCCGGGAAGCGAGCATGTGGCTTTCGAAGAACGCCCACGAAAGCCAGGTGTGGGGTTCCTCCAGGACGCGTTGCTCGAGCCAGCGGTAGAAGGCCGCCGTCGCACTGAAAATATCTTCCTTGCCGGCAAGCCGGATTGGGGGATAAAAACGCAACACGTAACGCCTGTCCCCGCGCGACCGGAAAATAAGGGGAAGCATATCCCGTTTGTTCAGCCAGGCCATGCGGGCAACGCCGTCCACCGCCCGCACCTCCGCCCCGAGGAAGCGGACGGTGCGCTTTGGAAGCCCACCCATCGTGAACTCCGGGAAGGTAAGGACAGAGAGGCCCTCCCGGTTTAACCGGATGGCGTTCCTCGGCGCCCGCGGGGAAGGTAGCGGGACAGGAACGATCCTGGCGTAAAGACCGTGGTTCGCCGCATCCATCAGCGCGAAGCCGATTTCACGCCAGAGCGAAACGGATTCGACCTCCATGAAGGTGGCCACGGGGTAGCCCATCCGGGCGAGCACGAAGGGAATCAGCTGGAAGGGCCCGGCATGGATTGGCGTCAGGAAGGGCGCTCCCCGGTCGAGGGCAGCCTTCAAATGCTCGGTCCCTTCGACGACGATGAGCTCCTCAGGTTCCACCCGAGGAAGGAGGAGTGCAAGATGCAAAAGCTCCGCCTGGCGGTCGAACTTAAACTCCCCCCACCTCCAGGCAAGGTCGTCAAGGTCAAAGCTTTCCTTTAAGGCGGGGGCGAGATCGAGGATTGGCCGGACGAACCGCGCGGCCTGGTGAATGCGTTCCGCCACCGTGGTCCTGGCCTCCGCTTGCGCTAAAGTTCCGAGCGTGCGGTACAGGTCCTCCGATCCAAGCTGCCCGAGCAGTCTGTAGGGCTCGGGGTTGCGGGCGATCACGTCCAGATCCAGGAAGGCATCCGTACCCATGCCCGTCACCTCCGATCACGCGTCTGCCGGCGCCGGGACCGGTTCCCACCGCACCTCCCCGGTCGCAAAGTCCACCTCACCCAGCCGTCCGGCCAGCAAAGGATCGCCCAGCCGGGTGAGCACGCGGATCGCGTCCCAGACCTGAAGGGCCGACACCAGAGCCGAAAGCGGGGCGAAGGCAGCCTTATGGTTCTCCCTGCCGACGGCAAAACGCACGTCGGGGTTCTCCCGCCTGCGCTCGGCGTAATACTGCTGAAACGCGTTCCAGTCCGGTGTCTTGCCAGGCAGGACGGTGGGGCCGATCCGGCCGATGTGCCCGGAGTAACCGCCGGCCAGGAGATAGGGAATCCCTTCCCCCTCGGCGACCTCCGCGACCCAGGAAGAGGTGGTGTTAATGTCGGGATCGTCCATCGCGTTGATGACCAGGTCGTGACCCGGGACGATTTCGCGCAGATCCTCCGGACCCGAAACTAGAGTGTGATACGCGGAAACCCTCATCCCCGAATTGAGGGCGAGAAGCGACGCGCGCGCCGCCTCCACCTTACGCAAGCCGAGCTGGCCTTCCCGGTAAAGCGGCTGGCGGGAAAGGTTGCTCTCCTTAACGGTGCCGCCATCCACGAGGGTCAGGGCGCCAACGCCCGCCATGGCCAGGAGCAGGGCCATCCAGGACCCGATTCCGCCGAGTCCCAAGAGTACCACCGAGGAAGCAGCCAGCCGGTCCTGGAAGGCAAAGGGCGCGCGATCGCCCGCGAACTCGTAGAAGCACTCGATCTGCCGCCCGTAACGGCCTAGGTTGATCCGGGCCACCTCCTCCAGCGTCAGGCGGAGAACGATGCCCTCGTGAAGGAGGTAGTCGAGGATCCCCTCAAGCTCCTCGGGGGACACTTCCGCGTCCTCCCCCAGAAACTCAAGCGCTTTCTCCTCCGGGATCCCCCGGGTGCTGGCAGCCAGCAAGTGCTCCACCCACGCGGGGCCCTCGTACACGCGGGTTTTGCCCGTGACGAAGTGGGTTGCGTACAGCAGCCCCCGTCTGTCGCGGCCTATCCCGAGGCCCGGTTTCAACCGCAAATAGCCTTCTCTTTTTCTACCGCTCATACTCTCCCCCTTTTCCCAAAGAGGATTTGCTCCAAAAGGGGAATCCGGGGGTCCCGGGAACTCCCGGGCCCCCCGATTCCGGTTAGCAGGAGCCGTTCTTGTCGCCGAGGTAGATCTGGGTGTCGCGAACCTTCCGCACGGCACTCACCTCCTTTCTTTTGCTCTCCAAAGCCAGAGCCGGAGCTTCAAACAACGCGGGACCGCATGCGGGGCCTTCTCCTGCCCGAATCTCCAGAAGAGCAGGTCGGCTGCCGTCAGCAAAACTGCCACTCCGATCGCAAACAGGACGTGCGCCTCCAGCAACAGCCCCGCAAGGTACGCGCCAAGCATCGAGGCCGCGGACGTGGCCGAGCTCATCCAGGTCAATACGCGGGCCAGCGACGCCTGGGGGATGACTTCCTGCAGGTAGGTCGCGCCCGCGGTTTGAACCGCCCCCAGCCCGAGCCCGAACACCCCGCCCGCCGCAAGGAGCCACCCGGTGCCGGGGACGGCGTACATGAGCACCGCCGCGGGAAGCAACAACCCCGCAAAGCCCAGCGCCCGCGCCGGTTCCAGCCGGTTCCCGGCTGCAAAAAGGGCCCCGGCGCCACCGGCCATGCCAAGGGAGAAGAGGCCCCCATACCACCCATAGACGGTTTCGGCGCCGGGGAACCGGTTGACCATGGACGGCACCGCGACCTGCAGGTACCCGAGCCAGCCTAGGGCGACCACAACGATGAGAAGCAGCGGGGCGTAGCTCAAAACGCGGGGCCAGCCGCCGGCGTCCTCCTCTCCTTCTTTGGACAGAACCGCCCCCGCCGGGATCGCGACGAAAGCCAGAAGGCCCTTGGAAAGAAAACCCAGCGCCGCAATCCCCAAAACCACATTGGAGCCAAGGGGGCCGGAGATGAGACCGGCCAGGGGCCAGGCCACGACGGGAACCCCCAGCGTAACGACTCCCACGATGGCGTTCGCGCGCATCCGCACCATCTGGGGAAACCAGGCCTTTACAAGAAGCGAGGGGGATGTGCTGTCAAGAACCACGTTGACTCCGAGCAGGACATAGGCAAGCTGGATCAACGCGGGTTCCGCGTGACGGGCAGCCTGGAAGAGAACCAGCGCCGTAGCTGCCGCCCCGGCGGCATTGATGCCCCGAAGGCTGTGTTTCAGCCAGGGCGTGAGGAGCGGGGCCAGCAGTCGCGGAACCAGACCGAGGAGCACGGCCCGGGCCAGCAACGCCCGGCCGTGGGGATGATCCAGCGCCTGAAACGGCAGCGCCACCAGCGCAAACGACCAGGCCAGGGTCGAAACGCCCAGCAGCAAACCGTAGGCGGGAAAACGTTGATCCCCAGTCGTCCGGTTCCGCATCGGGAGTGATCTTGACCGCTTCCCAGGTAAAACCCCTAGTCCTGGAAACGAATAAAATTTTGCCCCCGGGTTTTAAAGCCAGGCAGTCAAGTCGCGATTTGTGTGGGTTCGCTTTCCGCGGCCCAGAGCGGGCCCATGTCCATATAGTGCTTGAACGCCCAGTCCGAAAGCTATCCGCTTCGCGGATGAGCACTCGCTCTGAGCATCACCACCGTGGCCAGGTTGGCCATGAAAATCCCCTGGGCGTTCACTCAGAAGTTCAAAGCGCCCGCATGGGGATGCGGGCGCTTGCCAGCTCAAGGCTTCGCAGGGGTGGCTTCGAGCAGCGGCCTTTATTCCTTTTGAATGTCCTTCCACAGGAACTGCCCCGAGCGCATGGGGTTGTAGTAGACGCCCTTGAGGTTCGAGCGGGTGACGATGAAGGGCGATTGCGAGGGCAGGGGGACGTTGACGACCAGGTCATGGGCGAGGCGACCAATCTTGCGGTAGATCTCGGCCCGGGCCTTGGCGTCGACGGTCTGGCGGGCCTCTTCGACCAGCTGGTCGAGCTCGGGAATGTGGAGGTTTTGCCGTTTGGCGAGGGCGCCCTTGGAGTGGTAGAAGGGGTGAATGAAGTTATCGGGGTCGGCGTAGTCGGCGACCCAGCCGAGCGGCCAGATGGGGAGCTTCTTGGCCCGGGCGCTGCGCAGGTAGTCGGGCCATTGCAGACCCTGGACGTTGACCCTGAATTTGGGGTTGAGGGCCTCGACGTTGGCCTTGATCATCTCGGCGATGGTCTGGCGGAGCGTGTTGCCCTCGTTGTAGGTGATGGTGACCTCAAAGCCCTTCTGCCACAGTTCGCCACCAAATGCTTTCTTGAAGTGGGCCTCGGCCTTGTCCGGATCGTAGTCGTAAGTGGGAATTGTGGGGTCATACCCGAGGAAGGCGGGTGGCAAGGCCATGGTCAGCTTCACCCCGTGGCCGAGGAAGATCTCGTCGATGATGGCCTGCTGGTCGATCGAGTAGGCGAAGGCCTTGCGCACGTGGATGTTGGCAAAGAGGTCCCTCGGGGTGTCTTTCCCGATATACGGATTGTTGTCGCCCTGGACCGAGAAGTTAAAGAAGACGACACCGGCGGCGGCGGGTGCCCAGTTGGGATCGGTCCAGACCTTCACTCCGGGCAGGCCCCGGATCTGCGACTCGACGGTGGCCCAGTCGTTGACCGTGATTCGGTCGGCGTCGCCGCGCTTTAAAGCCTCGATTCGGGTCGACTGCTCATCGACGATCTGGATCAGGACCTTCTTGATGGCCGGTTTTTTGCCCCAGTAGCCGTCGAAGGCCTCGGCGACCAGGGTTTTCCCGTCCCACTTCACGAGTTTATAAGGCCCGGTCCCGGAGACGTGCTTGTGCAGGTAGCCCTGGCGCAGGTCGCGGCCGGCCCATTCGAGCCAGTCGGCCTCGGTGCCGCTCCACTCACCGTTCTCGATGGCCCACTTGGAGTCGACGATGGCGGCCCCGGCGTAGAGAAGCTTGGCGAAGAACGAGGGGTCGGGCTTGACCAGGTTGAACCGGAGGGTGTAGAGACCGTCGCATTCCACCGCCTTGTCGATTCGCTGCCAGTATTCTTTGTAGGCTTCCGGGCTCGCGTTTTCGCCCAGGGCGCTCTTGGCGTTGGCGTCGTAGCCGATCAGGCTTTCGGCGAAGAACCAGCCCGGTCCATCACCGGGGTTCGTAACCAGAATCCGCTCGAAGGAGTATTCGGCGTCTTTGCAGGTCATGGGGTTGCCGGTATGGAACTTCACCCCTTTTCTGAGTTCGAAGATGTAGGTCTTGCCCCCGTTGGTGATGCGGTAGCTGGTGGCCAGGAGCGGTTCGTACTCGGTGAGCGAGTCTTTCTTGTAGGTGTAGAGCGTTTCGTAGACGTTCTCGATGATGTTGATCGAGGCGGTGTCGTAGGCCTGGGCCGGGTCGAGGGTGTCGATATCCCCGAAGGTCATGTAGACGTAGGTGTCCTTGGGCACGGCTGCCAAGGCCAGGCTGGCAAAGATGCTTAAAAAGAGAGCGATTCCGATTCGTCTCATGCTTTTTCTCCCTCCTGTTTTCCCCAAGCTGGGTCAGGAAAAATATACCACGGCCCCTTTGGGGCCGTGGTCAAAAGCGGTATCAGGAAGGGTTCTTAACTGCGTGGGTCGAGGGCGTCGCGCACCGCGTCGCCCAGCAGGTTCCAGCCCAGGACGAAAAGGGCGATGGCGAGTCCCGGCCAGACCCAGGTGTACCAGTATTTGAGCGGGTCGCCGGGAGGGCCGATAATCCAGCCGCGGGCGAAGTTGATCATCTGCCCCCAGTCGGCAAAGCCCACCTCCGGTCCGAGGCCGAGGAAGGAAAGGGCTGCGACCGAGAGCACCACCGAGCCGATGTCGAGGCTGGCCAGGATGATCAGGGGGCCGATGGAGTTGGGGAGGACGTGCTTGAGGAAGATGCGAAGCGACCCCGCGCCGAGCGCCCGGGCCGCGTCGACGAAGTCCTGGGCTTTGGTCTGCAGGATGTTGCCCCGGATCATCCGGGCGTAAGTCGGCCAGCTCACCACCGCGAACGAGAGCATGATCGTGGTCAGCGTTCGCGTGAAGATGGTGACCACCACCATCACCAGCACCAGCCCCGGGAAGGCGTAGACGACATCGGTGATGCGCATCAGGACGTTATCGATCCGGCCGCCCAGATACCCCGCGGCGCCGCCGATGATGATCCCGATGAAGAGCGCGATGCCCACCACCAGGATGCCTACGTAAAACGCGGTTCGGGTTCCCCAGACCAGCCCGTAGAGGATGTCGTAGCCACCGCCGGCCAGGCCCAGCGGGTAGCGCTTCGAGGGGGCTTTCGGGACCGGGGAATACCCCTTACGCGGGATTTTGTAGCAGGATTCCGGCGGGGCGAGCGTGGCCTGCCAGAATTTCAGCTGGAGCGGATCCCGGAGTACCCGACGCGCCTCCGAACGACCGAGTTCGAGGTCCCGGAGGCAGTTCCTTCCCATTCGATCGGCGGTGATCGCCGGGGCAAAAATGGCAATGAGGACGTAGAAAATCACGATGATGGCTCCGGCGATCGCCAGGGGGTTGCGGCGAAAGCGGCGGAAGGCACGGGAGCGCCACCAGGGTTCGCGTCTGGGTTTCTCTAGCGTCGTCAGCTCGGCCATGGTCAATCCTCGTCAGTCGTAGCGAATCCTCGGGTCGATGAGGGCGTAGAGCAGGTCCACCGCGATGTTGGCGGTGGTGACGATGAAGGCGGTGAGAAGGGCAAAGCCTAGAATCGCCGGCTGGTCCAGCTGGACGGCGGCGGCCGCCGCCCACTGACCGAGGCCGGGGATGTTGAAGATCGTTTCCGTGATCACCACCCCGTTGAGGAGAAAGGCGAACATCAGCCCCGCGAGGGTGATCACAGGAATCAGCGCGTTGCGCCGGGCGTGTTTGTAGTAGACCACCTTGTCGGGGAGCCCTTTCGCGCGGGCGGTGCGCACATAATCCTTCCCCAGCTCGTCGAGCATGGAAGAACGCATCACCCGCACCAGCTGGGCGCCCTGAACCAACACCAGGGTGGCCACCGGCAGCACCAGGTGCTTGAGCGCGGCGAAGGCGACGTCGAACCGGCCGTTGAGGATGCCGTCGATGGTGAGAAGGCCGGTATAGGTCTTAAAGTCGCCGCTCGCCAGGTCGATGATCAGGTTGGCTGGCAATCGCCCGATGCCGAAGAGCTTGAAGTAGCCGTAGACCACCGCGAGCAGCGCGATCCCGAGGACGAAGGTTGGGATGGACCAGAAGATAACGGCGAGGACGCGGACCAGCTGGTCGAGAAAGCGATCTCGATAGATCGCGGCCAGCGTTCCGAGCCAGATGCTGAGAAGCAGGGTGGGGAAAAAGGCATAGAGCGCCAGCTCGGCGGACACCGGGAGCTTCTTTTTGAAGGTTTCCCAGACCGGCTCCTTGGAGACCCGGGAAAACCCGAGGTTGCCCTTCAGGGCGTTGGTGAGCCAGTTTTTGTACTGGATGTAAAAGGGTGCGTCGAGCTGGTACTGCTTGATGATCTGGTCGATGTTTTTGAGCTGCTGCTCGGAGCGTACGAAGGCCGCGGCCCGCGCGGTGGGTGGGAGAAACTGCATCAAGCCTACGATGACCAGTGAAACCACGAACAGCACGACCGGGAGTTGCAAGAGCCTGCGGACAGTGAAATTGAACACGCTCTCCTCCTCCCCCCGAGGTGGGGGCCGCTAACGAGTCTACCGCAAAAAGAGGGGCCCGGAGGCCCCCCTCGGTGATCAAGCCGCCCTTATTCCTTGACGATGTCCTTCCAGAGGAAGGCGCCCGAGCGCATGGGGTTGTAGTAGACGCCCTTGATGTTCGAGCGGGTCACGATGAAGGGTGAGGGCAGCGGGTAGGGGACGAAGGGCACGAGCTCGTAGCCGCGCTTGCCGATCTTGGCGTAGAGCTCGGCACGCTTCTTGCTGTCGGTGATGCTGCGGGCTTCCTCGATCCACTTGTTGATCTGCTCGTCGTTGAAGCTGATCTTGTTCCCGTAGTAGCCGCGCGAGTGGTAGAAGGTGTAGATGAAGTTATCCGGGTCGGCGTAGTCGGCACCCCAGCCGAGCACGAAGATGGGCAGCTGGCGCTTAGAGACGGCGCGGATGAAGTCGGGCCACTGCACGCCCTTGACGTTGACCTTGAATTTGGGGTTCAGCTCTTCGATGTTGGCCTTGAGCATCTCGGCGATGGTCTGGCGGACGGTGTTGCCTTCGTTGTAGAGGATGGTGATCTCAAAGCCGGTCTTCCAGAGCTTGCCGCCGAAGGCCTTCTTGAAGTGGGCCTCCGCCTTGTCGGGGTCGTAGTTATAGATGGGGAGGTTCGGGTCGTAACCGAGGAAGGAAGGCGGCAGGGCCATGGTCAGCTTGACGCCCTTACCCAGGTAGAGATCCTCGATGATCGCATCCTGGTCGATGGAGTAGGCGAAGGCCTTGCGCACGTGAATGTCGTCGAAGAAGTTCGGCGGCACGCCCTTGCCGTCGAGCTTGCCCGAGCCGAGGTAGGGGTTGTCCTTAGCCGATGGGTCGAAATTGAAGAAGATCGCACCGGCGACGGCCGGGGCCCACTTGGGATCTTCCCAGACCTTCACCCCCGGCAGGCCGCGCACCTGAGATTCCAGCGTCGCCCGGTCATTGATCGTGATCCGGTCGGCGTCACCGCGCTTTAGGGCCTCGATCCGGGTCGACTGCTCGTTGACCACCTGCACGAGCACTTTCTTAATGGCCGGCTTCTTGCCCCAGTAGCCGTCGAAAGCCTCGGCCACCACGTTCTTGCCGTCCCACTTCACGAGCTTGTAGGGGCCGGTGCCCGAGGCGTGGTTGTGGAGGTAGCCCTGGCGCAGGTCCTTCCCGATCCATTCTTCCCAGTCGGCCTTGGTTCCGCTCCACTCGCCGTTCTCGATGGCCCACTTGGAGTCGATGACCGAGGCGGCGGTGTACATGAGCTTCACGAAGAACGAGGGGTCGGGCTTGACCAGGTTGAACTTCACGGTGTAGAGCCCATCGCACTGCACGCTGTTGTCGATCTTCTGCCAGTATTCGTCGAGGAAGGCCTGGAGCTTATCCTGGGGCGGGTTTTTCCCGAGGACCTCTTCGGCAGCGGCCTTGGCGTTGACGTCATAGCCGACCAGGCTTTCGGCGAAGAACCAGCCGGCGGAGTCGCCGGGGTTCGTGACCAAAAGGCGCTGGATCGAATACTCGACGTCTTTACAGGTCATGGTGTTGCCGGAGTGGAACTGGACGCCTTTACGGAGATAGAAGGTGTAGGTCTTGCCGTCGTTCGAGACCTCGTAGCCGGTGGCGAGGAGAGGTTCGAACTGGGTGAGGGAGTCCCCTTTGTAGGTGTAAAGCGTTTCGTAAATGTTCTCCAGGATGTAGCCCGACGCGGTGTCGTAGGCCTGCGCCGGATCGAGGGTGTCGACCTCGCCGAAGGTCATGTGGACGAAGGTGTCCTTGGGCGTGGCGGCGAAGCCGAGCCCAAGGGCGAGTGCACCCGCAGCCAACCATTTGAAGTATTCCTTCATATCTTCCTCCCTTCCAAAAACAAGCCTTTCATGCGGCCGTTATCCAGTATAGCAAAACGCGCGGTCAGTTTTGCACTCGGTTTAAGGGAAATATGCACCGGCCGGGTCAGCGTCCCGGCCGGCGGCGAGGCCGTCTGGTAGGGGTTGGGTTTACGATCCGGCACGCCAGCGGTCGATTCGCGCTCGCTCGATCCGTTCCCGGTTTAGGGTGACGCCGATCCCCGGCCCCTCGGGAAGCGGCATCATGCCGTCTTTGGCCTCGAGGGCCTCGTTGACGATGTCTTCATCCCAGTACCGGCTCGCGGAGGAGGTGTCGCCGGGGAGGGTGTAGTTGGGGAGGGTGGCGGCGTGGATGGCGTGGGCGCGGCCCACGCCGGTCTCCAGCATCCCGCCCATCCAGACCGGAACGCCAAAGGCCTCGGCCAGGTCGTGGATCTTTTTTGCCTCGGCGTGCCCGCCGACCCGGGCCACCTTGACGTTGATGACCCGGCCGGCGTCCATGCTGAGCGCGACACGGGCGCCTTCTTTAGAGAGGATGGACTCGTCGAGGCAGATGGGGGTTTGAATGCGGGCCTGGAGCCGGGCGTGATCGGCCAGGTCGTCGTAGGCCAGGGGCTGTTCGATGTAGTCGAGGTTGAAGGCGTCGAGTGCCCGGAAAACCCGGTCGTCGTAGATGCGATAGGCGGAGTTGGCGTCGACGGTGAGCTTGGCTTCGGGAAACGCCTCGCGGACTCTGGCGACCACCGCGACGTCCCAGCCGGGTTTGATCTTGAGCTTGATGCGCTTATACCCTTCGGCGAGGTGTTGCTCTACCAGCTCGAGGGTTCGCTCGATCGAGGGTTGGATACCGAGCGAGACCCCCACCGCGACCTCACGCCTCACGCCGCCGAGGAGGTCGGCCAGCGGCACGCCGAGCGACTTGGCCCAGAGGTCCCAAAAGGCCATCTCGACCATGGCTTTCGTCTGATGGTTCCCCCGGAAGGGCGCCAGGGTCTGGCGCAAGGCCTCTGGGTTTGGGAAGTCCTTACCCAGGACGCTGGGCAGGAGGGTTTCGGTGAGGAGCGACCTGGCCCCGGCCACGGTCTCTTCGCGGTAGAGGGGGAGTTCGGTCATGACCCCTTCGGCGTAACCTTCCAGACCTTCGCCCTGCAGGATGAGGAGCAGCACGCGCCGGGACTTTTGGGTTCCGAAAGAGGTCTCAAAACGAAACTTGAGTGGCAGCTCGAGGGTCAGCAGTTCAGCCGATTCGATTCGCATGGCCCCATGCTAAGGCCACTGTGCCGGGCCATGCCAGCCACGTGCGCCGCTCGTGGCTTCGCGAATGGTCTATGATGAGCCCAGTATGGCCGAAAAGAAGATGCCACGACGGGCGTTTTTGAAGAAGGCCGCCGCGGGGGTCGCGGCTTCCAGCGTGTTTGGCCCCGTCTACGCCCAGACGAGAAAGCGGGTTCGCTGGCGGATGGCGACCAGCTGGCCCCAGAGCCTCGACACCATCTTCGGGACGGCAAAGGCCATCGCCGACCGGGTGAAGACATTGACCGACGGGCGTTTCGAGATCGAGGTGTTTCCCGGCGGCGAGGTGGTGCCGGCGCTCGAGGTCTTCCAGGCGGTGCAAAAGGGTCGGGTCGAGATCGGCCACACCGCGAGCTACTACTACCTGAACCTTCACCCGGCCTTCGCCTTTGGCTCGGCGCTCCCCTTCGGGCTGACGGCGCGGCAGCAAAACGCCTGGTTCTACGACGGTGGCGGGCAGGATCTCCTGAACACCGAGCTCTACGCCGCCTACAACGTCATCGCCTTCCCGGCGGGCAATACCGCCGCCCAGATGGGAGGGTGGTTCCGGCGCCCGGTGGACTCCCTGGCCGACATGCGCGGCCTTCGCATGCGCATTCCCGGCCTTGGCGGGGAGGTGATGGGCCGGCTTGGGGTGAAGACCGTGGTCATAAGCGGTGGCGAGGTGTTCTCGGCCCTGCAAAGGGGCCAGATCGACGCCACCGAGTTCGTCGGCCCCTACGACGACGAAAAGCTCGGCTTTTACAAGGTCGCCCCCTACTACTACTACCCCGGCTGGTGGGAGCCCGGCACCACCACCCACGCTTTCGTCAACCTCGCGGCCTGGCGCCGCCTGCCCAAGGACTTCCAGGTGGCCCTCGAGGCCGCCGCCCACGAGGCCAACGAGCGCATGCTCGCGGCTTACGACGCCAAGAACCCGGCCGCCCTGGAGCGGCTTTTGAGCTACGGGGTGAGGCTCAGGCCCTTCCCCAAGGAGGCCATGCGGGTGGCCTACCGCGAGGCGTTCAGCCTCTACGAGGAGCTGGCGGCCAAAGACGCCACCTACCGCAAGATCTACGAGCACTGGATCCACGCCCGGACCCAGCTCTTCCGCTGGTTCGGAACCAACGAGCTCGCCTACGCCGACTTTACCTTCCCGGCCCTCTGACCCGGGATCGCCGAACCCTCCCCCGGCATTCGCCGGGGGGGTTTTTAAAACTCATCGTCCCACTCGATCTCGGCTTCCGATGTGGCTTCGGGCGAGAGGGTTTCCTGGGGCGCGCTTGTGTGCTGGCGGTCGCTGATGAGACCGAATTGCAGCGCGATGCCCCGAAGGCCCCAGCTGGCGAGCACCACCACCAGGAGGACCGAAAGCCCCCAGCCCACCTGCGCCGGAAGGCTTTGGAGCACCGAGAGGTTGATGAGCACCGCGAGCGAAGGCAGGCCCCCGTAGTTGGCCAGGATGTCGCTGAAGTAGGTCAGGCCCTCGAGCATCGCCGGCCAGAGCAGGAAGAAAAAGGCCAGGCCCAAAAGCCGCCAGTAGACGTTCCGGCCACCGAAGGTGATCCGGATGAGCTGGAGCGGGAAAAGGGCCAGCGCCCCGGCCAGGATGAACATGACCGCCCGCGGCAGTCCGGTGAAACCGAGGAGGATGGCCTGGAGGTTGAGCCAGAACCGCCTCCCGCTCGAGGGCGGACCGTTCAGGAAGTGCTCGGTCTGGGCGCCGAGCAGGGTGTAGAGGGCGGTGAGGTCAGAGCTCCGAATCCCCGGGGCGCGTCGGATCCGCTCCATGGCCACCGAGATGCGGCGGTCCATGCCCGCATCGAGGAGCTCGAAGATCGGCGAGAGCTGGGTTTCATAGCGCCACCAGGCCCGGTCGAGCCGCTCCCGGACCTCCTCGAACTTGACCGAGCTCAAAAGCGCCGAGGCCGCGCCCACGTCGCTTTGGACCGTGCTCACGGTGTTCAAAAAGTCCGAGACGTAAGAATAGCCCAGCGCCTCGGCCCTCGAGGTCACCCTGGCCCGGAGCGCGCCCGGCATCCAGGCCGGGGCGCGGAAGGTCTTGACGGCCTCGGGGAGCTGAGGCCGCGGGAGGGGCTTTGGCTCCGGCTTGGGTGGCGGGGCTGTGGCCGGGCCTTTGGCGGGTGCGGATGGGGCGACGGGCTCGGCCTTGGGTTTTGGCTCGCCGGCGCGTTCGCCCGCCACCGGCGCCGGTGGGAGGGTGGCCACCACCGGCACCAGGGCCTGGCGGATTTGCTCGATCTGCTGTTTGAAGCCTTCCTGGTCGCCCTGGGCCAGGCGACGGAGCGCTTCGATGAAGTCGGCGGGGCGGATGGCCCGCATCCGGGGGGCGTCCTGAACGATCAGGAAAAGGCCGTAGGCTTTCGACACCAAGGCGTAGGCACGCACCCGGTCGGTGGCGTCCTGGGCGAGCCCTAGGGTCTTGCCGATCGCCTCGGCGTAGGCCTGCTCGAAAAGCGCCCGGAGCCCGGCGATGTCCCTGGCGGCGGCGCGGGTCTTGGCCTGCTCGACGAGCGAGGCCGGGCGGGCGCTGGCTTTGGCCAGGCGATCGAGGAGGGTGGCCGCCGCCGCTTGATCGCCTCGGGCCACGGCCTCGAAAAAGGCGTCGTAGAGGGCTTTGGCGAAGGCGCCGCGCACCACCCAGAGGCGGCCCTCGAGGTCGGCCTTGCTCTTTCGCACCACGGCGAGCCGGGCGTCCTGGATGGCGCGTTCGATGCCCTGGGCGATAACCGCCGGCAATTCGCCCCTGCCTTTCTCGAAGGCGCGCTGGGCTTCCTCAACCAAAAGGAGCGCCTGGGCCGGGTCTTCGGCCAGGACCGATTTGGCCGTTTGCAATTTGGGGAAGACCTGGTCATAAAGCCCAGCCGCCGGCGGCGTCGCTGCCAGGGCAAAGAATGCCAGGACCACCCACGTCCACCACCACTTCTTCATTGGGGACCTCCTTTGAGCGAGAGCTCGGTCAGGCGCTTACGGATCTTGCCCAGGTTGACTTCAGGCCGGGTGATGACCGCCACCAGAAAGGCCTCGAGGGGCCGCAAGAAAATCTGCGCCTCGCGCGTAACCAAATAGGCGAACCGGTAGCCCCGGCGAGAAAGCGCGAGGCGGTGGGCGGCGAAGAGCAGCCTGGGCAGGTTCGCAGGCCCCCCGGGAAAGCGGGCCTCGCTGACCGTGGGCCCGAGGAGCATCACCCCGACCACGCCCTCTTCCCGTGCCAGGCTCATGAGGAGGGCCTGGCGCGAGCGCGGGTCGTTGGGGTCGAGCTCGGGGTTTTCGCGCCCGCCGGCGGGCGGCGTCTTCGGGCGCCGGGCCCGGGCCAGCTGCTCGATCTTGGCCACCGCCTCGGCGTAGGGACCGTTCACCTGAAAAACCGGGATCACCTGACGGATCTCCTCGACCAGCGGGCCGCGGACGAGCTGCAACCAGCGTTCGGCCGCCTCACCGGGCGCCACGCGGGCCATGGCCCGACGGATCAGGTTCTTCGCCGCTGCGGGGGGAATACCGTAGGTGCTCAGCGCTTCGATGATCAGCTGCTCGGCTTCCTGCATCGCTCCCTTATGACCGGATTATAGAGCCATTACCGGGTGGTGCCGGGCCACTTGCCGAGCCGCAGCTCTGGATCGGCCCCGCCCTCGACCCAGTGGCTGCCATCGGTGAGGACTTCCTTTTTCCAGACCGGGAGGATCAGCTTGACCCGGTCGATAGCGTAGCGGGCGGCGGCGAAGGCCTCGGGCCGGTGGGGGCTTGCGACCACGATCAGGATCGAGGCCTCGCCGGGATCGACGCGCCCCAGGCGGTGCACGATGGCGATGCGGCCCAGGTCCCAGCGGGCTCGCATCTCCTCCGCGATCTGAGCGAGCACCTTTTCCGCCATCCCGGTGTAGGCCTCGTACACCAGGTGGTCGACCGTCTTGCCCTTATTGGGGCTTCGGGTGGTTCCGAGGAAGGTGACGAGGGCGCCGAATTGGGGCTCGACCGCCCAGCCGACGATCTGGGGGAGAAGCGGCTCGAGGGGGTCTTCGGTCAGGAAGAGCTGCCCCTCGCTGCCGCCTGACACCGGCGGCAAAAAGGCCAGCTCGTCCCCGTCGTGGAGAGGGGTTTCGAGACCGGCGAAGCCCTCGTTCACCGCCGCCATACCCGCCTCGAGGCCGAGCTCGGGAAAGCGTTCCTTGAGCACCCCCACCGCGTCGGCGACCGTGGCACCTTCGGCGAGCTCGATTTCGAGCGAGCCGGTGCCGGCCTGTTCCCGGTACATCGCGAAGAGCCGCACGATAACTCGCATCCTTTAACTCCTCTCAAGCACCCTTCCCAGGGTGTAGGCCACGCTCAGGGCCTCCTTGAAGCGCATGCGCTCGGGGCCGATGAGGACCACCTCGCCCCGCCAACCGGGCCGGGAAAACCCCGACTGAACCAGGGCGGTGCCTTCGTCGACCCGGAGGTTCACGCCGCCCGGCGGGGTCATGGGCCCCGGGGGAAGGTTATCCCAAAATTCGATCACCCGCCGGAGAAAGGCGGGGTCCTCGGCCTCGGGTTCGGAGAAGACCTCGCCGACGCCCTCAAAAAAGCGCTCGCTGCGGGTGGTGCCCAAGACCCCGGCCAGGCCCTGCAGCAGGGCGTCGAGCTGCGGCGACGAACCGCGGAGCTCGGAAAGGGTCTCGGGCGCCCTCGGCCCCCTTAAGATCTCCTCGGCCTGGGCAAGGACCGCCTCGCTGGGGTCGAAGGGGAGCTCGAGGGTGCCTTCCCGCACCCTGCCCCCTTCCAGGACCGCCACCACCAGCACCCGCCGCTCGCCGAGCGGTGAGAGGTGAACTCTGAGGAGGACCGGCTGCCTGAGCGGCGCCAGCCGCAAAAGCGCAGGATAGCCCGCGAGCCTCGCCGCCATCTGCGCGGCCAGGCGTGGCCAGCCGTGGCCGGCGCGCTCGAGGGCATCGGCGATCAGCCGGGCGGTGGCCTCGGGCAGGGGGTGAGGGGGGAGGAGACCGAGCGCGTAGGTGCGAAAGCCCTTCCGGGTGGGGACCCGCCCCGCCGAGGCGTGGGGCTTGGTGATCAGCCCCTCGGCCTCGAGGGCGGCCAGATCGTAGCGCACAGTGGCGGGGCTGACCCCGAGTTCCCGGGCCAGAGCCGCCGAGGGAATCGGTCGTTTCTCGCTGATGAATCGTTCGACGAGCAGCTTGAGTAGCCGCTTTTGCCGCTCGGTCACATCTGTATTTTATCGCCACCGACCCCGCCCACCGAATGTGCGTGGTGTTAATGATTTAGGTGACGGTTGGAATAATATCGCCGGACGAAACGCCCTAGAAAGGCCATAAACCTGCATAACGTGAACGAAATAAGGTACGAGCGTCCATAAAATGGTTGACAGTGTGCATATTCATACGCTAGGCTGATCCCGAGGAGGTGGGGGTTGAAGAAGCTGGTTTGGTCCACAATGCCTCTGGTGCTCGGCCTGGCCCTGGCCGGGGGAGATATCGACGCCGGGAGTACGGCCTGGATGCTGGTGAGTACGGCGCTGGTGCTCTTGATGACGCCGGCGCTGGCCTTTTTCTACGGCGGTTTGGTGGGTCAGAAGAACGTCCTCAACACCATGATGATGAGCTTCGTCGCCCTCGGCTTCGTGGGGGTGGCGTGGGCGCTGCTGGGTTACAGCCTGGCCTACGACAACGGCGGGGCCTTCCTGGGCGGACTCGGCTATGCCGGGCTCGCCGGGTTTTTGCGAGAAGGCCAGATGCTCGTTTCGGACGGATTGCCATCGATCCTGGACGTAGCCTTTCAGGGAACCTTCGCCATCATCACCGTGGCCCTGATCTCGGGCTCGCTCGCGGGGCGGATGCGTTTTTCGGCCTGGCTTTTGTTCAGCGTGCTTTGGGTGCTCTTCGTGTACGCTCCGCTCGCCCACTGGGTGTGGGGCGGTGGGTTTTTGAAGGGGGCGCTTGATTTTGCCGGGGGCACGGTGGTCCACATCAACGCCGCCGTAGCCGGGTTGGTGGCGGCTTTGGTGCTGGGGCCACGAAAGGCATTCGGCCGGGTGGCCTTCTTGCCCCATAACGTGCCCTTTGTGCTGCTCGGGGCCGGCCTTTTGTGGTTTGGCTGGTTCGGCTTCAACGCTGGCAGCGCATATGGGGCCAACGCCAGCGCCGGGCTCGCTTTCGTGAACACCTTCCTCGCCCCGGCGGCGACCATGGTGGTGTGGACGCTCCTCGATCTCGGCCGGGCGGGCAAGGCCACCGCCGTGGGGGCGGCGACCGCGGTGGTGGTGGGGCTCGTGGCCATCACCCCGGCCGCGGGCTTCGTGGGTCCCACCGGCGCCCTCTGGATCGGCGCCCTGGCCGCGTTCCCGAGTTACTTCTTCATCCTGGCCAGGCCCCGGCTCGGGCTCGACGACTCGCTCGACGTGGTCGGGTCGCACGGCCTCGCCGGAACCCTGGGGGCGATTTTGACCGGCGTGTTCGCTTCCCAGGCCTGGGGCGGCGTGGCCGGGGGGCTCGAGGGCAACTGGGTCCAGGTCGCCATTCAGTTCAAGGCGGTGGCGGTGGCGGTGCTTTTGAGCGCGCTGGGCACTTTTGTGCTCCTCAGGCTGATCGGGTTGCTGATGCCCCTGCGCACTGCCGACCGCGAGGAAGCGATCGGCCTCGACGCCGCGTTGCACGGCGAGGAGGCCTACCCCAGCATGGAGGGCGCGATTTTGGTCCTGGACAGTGAAGGAGGTGCGGCGTGAAGCTGATCATCGCCGTGGTTCGGCCGGAGAAACTCAACGAGGTCCTCGAGGCCCTCTTCAAGGCCGAGGTCCGCGGGCTCACCATCACCCGGGTTCGGGGTCACGGCGGGGGGACCGAGCGGGTCGAGACCTACCGCGGGACCACCGTGAAGATGGGGCTTTACGACAAGGTCAAGCTCGAGATCGCGGTGAGCGATCCCTTCGTCGAGCCCACCATCGAGGCCATCCTCGCCTCGGCGCGCACTGGCGAAGTGGGGGATGGCAAGATCTTCGTGTTACCGCTGGAGCGGGTGATTCGCATCCGGACTGGGGAGGAGAACGAGGCCGCGGTCACCCCGGTCCGCCCCGGTAGTGTATAAATATTGACCTCGGGTGGCTCGGGTGGGATAATTCCCATCGGAAAGGGGGAAGATCGCATGAAGAGGATTCTGCTCCTGGCGAGTGTTCTCGTCGTGGGTCTGGGCCTGGCCAGTGCCCAGCGGTGGGACATGCACGTGGCCTGGCCGCCGGCCAACTTCCACACCAAGGGCGTGGTCAAGTTCGCCGACCTCGTCGAGCAAAAGACCGGTGGCAAGCTCAAAATCGTTGTTCATGCCGGCGGCTCCCTCGGGTTTAAGGGCGCCGAGATCTTGCGGGTGGTCCGCGACGGGACGTTGCCCATTGCTGAGGTACTCATGGGCAACGTCCAGGGCGACGAGCCGGTCTTCGGGCTGACCTCCCTGCCGCTTTTGGCCAAGAATTACGACGAGGCCTGGCGGCTCTACCAGATCGCAAAGCCCTACTACGAAAAAGCGCTCGCCCGCAATAACGCTCGCTTGCTTTACGCGGTTCCCTGGCCGCCCTCGGGGATCTACACCAAGAAACCGCTCAAAAGCGTTGCCGATTTCAAAGGGCTCAAGGTCCGTACCTACGACGCCAACTCCGCCGCCTTCGTGAGCCAGCTGGGCGCCGAGGGCATCGCCATTCCCTTCTCCGAGCTCTACACCGCCCTCTCCACCGGTTTGGTGAACGCGGTGCTCACCTCCACCGCCACCGGCGTTGACGCCAAGCTCTGGGAAGTGACGAATTACTTCCATCGCATCAATTACGCCTTCCCGCTCAACATGGTCATCGTCAACGCCCGGATGTTCGACGCCTTGCCCCAGGACGAGCAAGCGGCGATCCTCGAGGCCGCTAAGGCGATCGAGGCCATGCAGTGGAAGAACTCCAAGCGCGCCGACCTGGCCTCGGAGCTCGAGCTCAAAAACCGGGGCATGAAGGTGATCAGCGATATTCCGGCGGAGATCGAGGACGCGATGCAGGCCGCGGCCAAAACGCTCTGGGATCGCTGGCTCGGCGTCGCGGGTGAGGACGGGAAAGCCATCTTCAAGGACTACTTTGGTCAATGAGCCGACTCGTGCGTTTGCTCGAGGCCCTGGCGACCCTGGCGGGATGGGTCGCCGGGGCGCTGTTGGTGGTGACCACCGCCCTGATCTTCGTCGAGATCGCCAGCCGGGTGCTGGTCGGGCGTTCTACGATGGTGGCCCAGGAGTACTCCGGCTATCTGCTCGCGGCCATGATCTACGGCGCGGCCGGCTACACGCTGGCCCACGCCGAGCACATTCGCGTGGGGGTGATCTACGAGCGACTCTCGCCCCGGGGGCGGCTCTGGCTCGACCGCTTCGCCCTCCTCGTGGGCCTCTTCTTCTCTAGCCTGTTGGTGCTCGCCTTTTATTACCTCTTTAGCGATTCGCTCCGCTATCAAAGCCGCAGCTTTACCCCGGCGCGGACCCCCATGGTCTACCCCCACGGGGCGGTGCTCGTCGGGGCGGTCACCCTGTGGGTGCAGTTCCTGGCCAGGACGGTGAAGTCTTGGATCCATCCCCAGGCGCTGTGGAGGAGGCGGTGAGCGTCGGCGTTCTGACCGCGAGTGCGGTGATCATCGGTGTGCTCTTCTTGCTCCTTGGCCTTTCGGTCTGGGTGGCGATCTCGCTCTTTCTCACCGCGCTCTTTGCCATCTCCGCCTTCGCCTCGCCGCCGGCGATCAAGGTGCTCTCGAGCATCGCCTGGAACGCCGCGGATTCGTGGGCGCTGGTGGCGCTCCCGCTTTTCATTTATATGGGCGAGCTTTTGCTCCGCACCCGGCTATCCGAGAAGATGTTCGACGGCCTCGCCCCCTGGCTCGGGCGGCTGCCCGGAGGGCTCTTGCACGTCAACGTCGCCGCGAGCACGCTCTTTGCCGCCATCTCCGGCTCTTCCGCCGCCACCGCCGCCACCATCGGCAAGATCAACATCCCCGAGCTCAGAAAACGTGGCTACGACGAGCGGCTGGTGGTGGGTTCGCTCGCCGGGGCGGGGACGCTGGGGTTTTTGATCCCGCCCTCGCTGGTGATGATTATCTACGGGGTGCTCGCCGATGTGTCCATCGGCCGGCTCTTTATCGCTGGCATCATTCCCGGGTTGCTGCTCGCCCTTGGCTTCATGGGGTATCTGGCGGTGGTGGGGTATGTGCGGCCGGAGCTCGCCCCCCGGAGTCAGGAGCGCCACACCCTCGCCGAGCGTCTGGCCGGCCTTTTGGACCTGTTGCCGGTGACGCTTTTGATCCTGGCGGTGCTCGGGAGCATCTACACCGGCATGGCCACCCCCACCGAGTCGGCGGCCATCGGGGTGGTGGGGGCGCTCGTCCTCGCGCTCGCCTACCGCACCCTCACCTGGGCGAGCTTTGTCGAGGCCACGCTGGGGGCGGTGCGCACCACCAGCATGATCGGCCTGATCGTGGCCGGGGCCAGCGTCCTGACGACCGCCATGGGCTACGTGGGGATTCCCCGGGCGGTGGCCGAGATGATCGCCGCGATGCACCTTTCGCCCTACGCGCTGGTGGTGGTGCTGGCGCTCTTTTACATCGTGCTCGGGTTTTTCCTCGACGGCATCTCGATGATCGTGGTGACCCTGCCCATCGTCTTGCCACTGATCAAGGCCGCCGGGTTTAGCCCCCTTTGGTTCGGCATCTTCTTGGTGCTCATGGTCGAAGCGGCCCAGATCACCCCGCCGGTGGGCTTCAACCTCTTCGTGATCCAGGGCATCAGCGGGCGGCCGATCAGCTTCGTGGCCCGGGCGGCGCTCCCGTTCTTCCTCATCCTCATGGCGCTCGCCGCCTTGATCACCCTCTGGCCCGAGATCGCCCTCTATCTCCCGGGCCGCATGATGGGCCGTTAGGCCCGAGACAGACGGGAAAAAGTCGCGTTGACAGCGCCAGGGGCCCCGCATATAATCGCGTGGGGCCTTGAGGGGGCCGCTAGCTCAGTTGGTAGAGCAACCGACTTTTAATCGGTTGGTCGGGGGTTCGATTCCCTCGCGGCCCACCAAGACCTAACCCCCGCCGGAAGCCGGCGGGGGTTCTTGCGAATGGGGCCTCCGCCCTGGGCTTTTGCCACGGCGGGGCACCTAGCGCGCGGTCCAGCCCAGGTCCTGCGGCAGGCAGGCGCCGGTGATCGCGCCCGCGGCATCCGTGGCCAGAAAAAGGGCCAGGGCAGCCACTTCCTCGGGCTCGATCAGCCGCTTGATCGCCGCCGGCTCGAGCATGACCTTCTCGATCACCTCGCCTTCGGAGATGCCGAGCGAGCGGGCCTGGTCGGCGATCTGCCCCTCGACCAGCGGCGTGCGCACGTAGGCGGGGCAGATGGCGTTGGCGGTGACGCCAAAAGGGCCGCCCTCGAGGGCCGCGACCTTGGTGAGGCCGAGGAGCGCGTGCTTGGCGCTCACGTAGCCGGCCTTGAACGGGCTTGCCACCACGCTGTGGATCGACCCCAGGTTGATAATGCGCCCCCAGCCATTCACCTTCATGCCCGGCAGGAAGGCGCGGATGAGCAGGAAGGGCGCGGTGACCATGACCGAAAGCATCGTCTCCCAGACCTCGGGCGGGAATTCCTCCAGGGGGGCCACGTGCTGAAACCCGGCGTTGTTGACCAGGACGTCGACGCCGCCGTAGCGATCGAGCACCGTTTCCGCGAGCACGCGCACTGCCGACCGGTCGCTCAGGTCGACCTGGAAGCTGTCCGGACTATCGAGCGGCGCCTTGTCCACGCGAATGACCCGGTATCCGGCTTCGGCGAACGCCTCGGCGATGGCCTTGCCGATGCCGGATGCCGCACCCGTGACCAGCGCTGTCTTTGCCATGCTTCAGGATAACGGGGTGTTCCCAGCAGGCGGCAACGCCCTCTATACTTAATGCCGTGCCGGAAAAGACCCTCATCGTTGTCGAGTCTCCGGCCAAGGCAAGGACGCTCTCTAAGATCCTTGGCAGGAACTTCGATGTTAAAGCCAGTCTCGGTCACGTCATCGACCTTCCCGAGCGCCAGCTCGGGGTTGACGTCGAGCACGATTTTGCCCCGACCTATGAGGTGAAACGGGGCAAGAAGCGGGTGGTCCGAGAACTCGAGGCCGCGGCCAAGAAGGCGAACAAAATCCTGGTCGCCACCGACCCCGACCGCGAGGGTGAGGCAATTGGCTACCACGTGGCGACCCTTTTGAAGCTTGATCCCTCGCGGCCGGTGCGGGCGGAATTCCACGAGATCACCCCCCGGGCGATCAAGGAGGCGCTGAAAAACCCCCGTCCTATCGACAAAAAGCGTGTGGACGCCCAGCAGGCGCGGCGGGTGCTCGACCGGCTCGTGGGCTACAACCTCTCGCCGCTCCTCTCCGAAAAGTTCCGTCGCCGGGCGCTCTCGGCGGGGCGGGTGCAGTCGGTGGCCCTCCGGCTCGTCGTCGAGCGCGAAGAGGAGATCGAGGCCTTCCGTCCCCAGGAGTACTGGACTCTCGAGGGCCGCTTCGAAAGCGGCGAAAAGGTCTTCCAGGCCGAGCTCTACCAGGTTGACGGCCGGCGAGTTCGGGAAAAGAAGGGCGGGGTGGAATCCTTCCTCATCACCTCCGAGGCCCAAGCCCGCGAGATCGAGCGGCGGGCCCATGAGGCCGGCCCCTACCGCGTGGCCACGGTCGAGTCCAAGGAACGGAAAAAGAAGGCCCCGCCGCCCTTTACCACCAGTACGCTGCAGCAGGCGGCTTCGTCTCGCTTTGGCTGGAGCGCGGGGCGCACCATGCGGGTGGCCCAGCGGTTGTATGAGGGGGTGGACCTCGAGGGCGAGCGGGTGGGGCTCATCACTTACATGCGCACCGACTCGACCCGGGTCGCCCCCGAGGCCGTCACCGAGGCCCGGCGTTATATCGCCGAGGCCTTTGGCCAGGCTTACCTCCCGGCAAAACCCCCCGTCTACCGGGCGAAAAAGGGCGCCCAGGACGCCCACGAGGCCATCCGCCCCACCAGCGTGCTGCGGACGCCGGAGAAGGTCCGTCCCTACCTTTCGGACGAGGAAGCCAAGCTCTACGAGCTGATCTGGCGGCGCTTTCTTGCCAGCCAGATGCCCCCGGCGCACTACCGGCTGACCTCGGCCACCCTCGAGGCCGGGGGGCTCGTCTTCCGCGCCAGCGGCAGCCAGCTCCTCTTCGACGGGTACCTCCGGGTCCTGGATCGGGAGGAGACCGACCGCGAGCTCCCCGAGCTCACGGTCGGCGAGGTGGCGAAGCTTGCTCAGCTCAAGGCCGAGGTCCACTTCACCCAGCCTCCACCCAGATACACCGATGCCTCGCTGGTCAAGGTCCTCGAGGAGAAGGGGATCGGCCGGCCCAGCACCTACGCCCCCACCATCGAGACCCTGGAAAAGCGCGGCTACGTCGAGCGCGAGGGCCGGGCGCTGGTGCCCACCCCGCTCGGCCGCGAGGTGGTGGGGTTTTTAAAGACCCACTTCCCCCGGGTTTTGGCCTACGACTTCACCGCCAGGATGGAGGCGGCCCTCGACGAGGTCGAGGAGGGGGCGCGGCCCTGGCCCGAGGCGGTCCGGGCGTTCTACGAGCCCTTCATGGAGGAGTTCGGCCGGGTGCCGCGCAAGACCTGCCCGGTGTGCGGCCGGCCGCTCGAGGTGAAGGTGGGTCGCTTCGGCCAGTTCCTGGGCTGCACCGGCTACCCCGAGTGCACCTACACCGAGCCCCTCGAGGAGCGCCGCGAGGCCGAGCCGATCGGCGAGCCCTGCCCCAAATGCGGTGCCGAGCTGGTCCGCAAATGGGGGCGTTTCGGGCCTTTCATCGCCTGCTCGCGCTATCCCGAGTGTGACTACACCCGCGACGAGGCCGCGTCCACCGGGCTCACCTGTCCCAAGTGCCAAAAAGGCGAGATCGTGGCCAAGAAAAGCCGCAAGGGCCGGGCGTATTGGCGTTGCGATCAGAGCGAGTGCGACTTCGTGGTCTTCGACCCGCCGACGGGGGAAAAGTGTCCAAAGTGCGGTTGGCTCATGGTGAAAAAGGGCCGGCGCGAGGTCTTGAAGTGCTCGAACCCGGCCTGCGAGGACTACGCTTACCCCCGCTTTTTGGAGAAAAAGGGCGAACGGAGCGCAAAGCGCGTATCCCGACGGAAGAAGGCTAAGAAAAAAGCGAAAGCGAGCGGAAAGAAAGCGAGCTGGGCCGACTTAAAACCCTTCCTCGAGGGCCTTTCCGGTGAAGAAGCCAAGATCGCGGTGCTGGTCGAGGAAAAGGGCGAGCCGATCGCCTCGGCCGCCAAAGCGCTCGGCGTGGATCTCGAGGCAGCGGAAAAGCTTTACAAGCGTGCCCTATTCAAGCTGCGCATGGCCTACGGTCGGGCGAAGAAGGCCGCGGTGGAGGCGTAGCGCCGCCACCGCGGCCAATCGCGCTTACGCCAGGTCGTCCATCACCTCGCGAATCGGCTTTTTCCGGCAGGTGAACATCGGGGTGTCGCGCAGGGTGTAGAGGCTGGCCTCGGAAAAGCGCAGCCGGTGCACCAGGTCCACGAACTCCTGGGGGTGATCGGCGTCGAAGGCGACCACGAATTCCTGGTCGTCGATGCCGTAGGAGTAGCTGGTGTTGAGGCGCACGCCGGTGAAGGGCGCCGAGAGGTAGATGTGCTCGTCCATCATGCCCTGACGGGTGTGGGGGGTGAGCTTGTACCACTCGCGCTTTTTCACGAAGGGGTAGACGAAGAGGTATTTGCCCTCACCGGGTCGCACCTCGACGCCCTCGCCCTCGGGGTTGTAGCGGTCGACGTAGATCGAGCGCTTTTGCATCGAGAGGAAGCTGTAGGGCTGGGTGAGGTAGCCCATGAGCGCGGTGGCGTTGAGCGCCGCTTGCATCTCCTGGAAAAGCACCGGGTCGAAGGCGATGCGCCAGATCATGAAATCGACGTCGGCCCTGAGGCCCACCAGCGAATAGGTACGCACGATGAAGTCGTCGCGCCCGGCCCAGGCCTCGACCACGGCGGCGAACTCCACCTTCGCTTCTTCCCGTTCGGCCTTATCCAGCCTGCGGAATGCGGGGTCGAGTTTGAAAAAGGCGTAGTTGAGGAACTGACGCTTGGCCCGGTCGGGGGCCTTTTCGATGACCAGCCCGGCGGGGTCGATGTCGAACATCCGTCGGGTGGGGGCTTCCTTATACTGGCGTACTTCGGGCTTTTTCCTCATACACGCGTTAGTTTATCGGAATGACTGAGTTTGTGCGAGCCGGGTATGCTGCCCCCATGTCGCGGACGACCTACGCCGTGCTTTCCCTTCTCTACATGGGCGTGATCTACCTCGTCTCGGCCCAGCCGGGGAGTGCCGTGGGCCTGCCGTCGCCGTGGGACAAGCTCGCGCACCTGGTGGAGTACGCCCTGCTCGGGTTTTTGCTGGGCCGGGCCACCGAGCGCCCGGGATGGGCCTGGGCGCTCGCCGCCCTTTACGGGGCGAGCGACGAGTTCCACCAGGGGTTCGTCCCCGGCCGCGAGGTGAGCCTTTGGGACTGGCTCGCCGACGCGGCCGGGGCGGGCCTTGGCAGTTGGTTGAGCGCGCGCCGGCCTTAAGCGACCTCGAAGACCCACTGACCTCCGCGCATCAGGGGAACGCGGGTGCCGCCCTTGCGTATGCCGTCGACGTCCATCGCCTCCGAGCCGATCATCCAGTCCTGGTGCACCTGGCTTTGGTTCATCCCCCTTTGCGCACGGGCCTCGGGGGTGAGGGCTTCGGCGTCCTTGAGGTTTTCCGCATAGGCCTGGCCGAAGGCGATGTGGCTGGCGGCGTTTTCGTCGAAGAGGGTGTTGAGGAAGAGCACCCCTGCCTTCTTGACCCCCGAGTCGACGGGCACCAGCGCCACCTCACCCAGCCGCTTTGCCCCTTCGTCGGCCGAGAGCAAGGCTTCGACGGCCTTTTGGCCCTCTTCGGCCTGGACACGAACGGCGACCCCGTCCCGAAAGCGCACGGTGAGCCCCCTCACCAAGACACCGTTTAAGGAAAAGGGCATGGTGGCGCTGACCACGCCGTCGACCCGATCGCGGTGGGGCATGGTGAAGACCTCCTCGGTGGGGATGTTGGGGAGGCACGTGACGCCGTTTTTGGCCTGACCCCAGCCGCCCTGCCAGAGGTGGCCTTCGGCCAGGCCTACCACCAGGTCGGTGCCCGGGCCGCGGAAGTGCAGGGCGTCGAAGTTTTGCTCGCTCAGGTAGCGGGCACGCGCCGTGAGCTCGTCGGCCCGCTGTCGCCAGGCGGCCACCGGGTCGGCCTCGTCGAGCCGGGTGGCCTTGGCGATCGCGGTTTTGAGCGCCTTGAGTGCCTCATCTTCCGGGAGGTCGGGGAACACCGCCTTCGCCCATCCCCGGGAGGGATAGCCGACGATCGTCCAGTTGATCCGGAACTCCGAGATGCGAATTAGCATCGGCCGGTAGGCCTCCCGCGTGGCCTGCATATGTTTGCCGACCTTCTCCGGGGGAATTTCGCCGAAAAGACCGGGGTCGGTGCCGGTGATGGCGAGCCGGGCCGCCCCCTCGTCGAAGGCCCGGGCCACGGCCTCGAAGAACCAGCGGGGAGCGTGGTTGAGCGCGGTTTCGTTTCCGTAGCGGAGACGGGCCAGGCTGACTTCATCGTCGGAGATGAGCGGGAAGACGCCCGCCGCCCCGGCGCCATAGGCCGCCCTGGCGATGGCCCGCACCAGGGGCAGATGATCGACGTGGGCGGTCAGGAAGATCTCCTGTCCCTCCTCGAGGTTGAGGCCAACGCGTACGGCGAGTTCGGCGAGTTTGGTTTCGAAGTCGTCCATGGCTCAAAGCTTATAGGTTTTCCCGCCACCACTCGAGGTAGGCCTCCAGCCGGGCCAACCGGCGGTCAGGGCGTCCGGAACGGGAGAGCTCGTGGCCTTCTTCCGGCACCCGGAAGAACTTGGCCTTGACCCCGTGGTAAAAGAGCGCGGTGTACCAGGTTTCCCCCTGATCGATGGGGCAGCGGTGATCGGCTTCCGAGTGCACCACGAGCGTCGGGGCCTTGACCCGGTGCGCAAGCCGCAAAGGGCTCTTTTCCCAAAGGCGTTCCGGGCGTTCCCAGGGGCTCGCTCCGATTTCCAGCAAGGTGAACCGGATCCCGATGTCGCTGGCGCCAAAAAAGCTCGTCCAGTTGGCGATCGAGCGGTCGGTCACCGCGGCCTTGAAGCGGTCCGGGTGGCGGGCGGTCAGCCAGTTGGTCATGAAGCCGCCGTAGCTGCCGCCGGCCACCCCCACGCGGTTCCGATCGATGGGGAAATGCTCGAGGACGTGGTCCAAAAAGCCCATGAGGTCGGCTTCGTCGGCTTCACCCCAGCGGCCCTCGAGCAGGGCGAACGCCTGGCCGTAACCGGTCGAGCCCCGGGGGTTGGCGAAGGCCACCGCGTAGCCTGCGGCGCGAAAGAGCGCGAGCTCGAGCATCATCGCCTCTCCGAAGGCGGTGTGCGGCCCGCCGTGGATGTAGAGCACGAGCGGATGTGGCCCCTCGCCCTCGGGCAGCCAGATCCAGCCGGGAACCCGGTGCCCCTCGGGGCTTTGCCAGGCGGTGGGGGTGGGGGGCGGGAGTTCGGGCAAGACGCCGGCGTTGGGGTCGAAGACCTCCTGGCCGTCGATCCACAGGCGGGGCGGGTGGACAAAGTCCTCGACCAGGGCCGCCCTGCCATCCAGGGCGAATGTCACCGCCGACTTTTCGGGGCCGATCCGCTCGGCCTGGCCTTCCAGGCTGATGGCATAGAGCCGGGCCCGGCCTTCCTCGGTGCGGAGCAGGTAGATGCGACCGTCGGCGCCAAAACGCGGTCCCTGGGCGTAGCTGCCGTAGCGGACGTCCGAGTTGATCGAGTTGCCGAGCGCGCCGGAAAAGAGGGCCCGGGGCTCGCTCTCCCCGTAGGGGAGGAAATAGAGCCGGGGCTCGGTCCCGCCCCCGTGCTCGAAGGCGTGGGCGAGAAAGGCGAGCCCCTCGGGGCCCGCGACCAGGTTCTGGATCGGCCCCACCCCGCCCCAGACCTTTTCGGTTTGGCCGCTGTGGTGTCGGTAGAGGGTTTCCCGCCAGAAAGCGCCTTCGCGTGGGTTCTCTGCGGCGACGAAGTAGAGGGCGCCATCCGCGCCCAGCGCCACCGAAGTGGGGCCGGGGAAGCGCTCGAGACGCTTTTCACCGTTCACGTAGAGCTCGACCGGCGCTTCGGACAACAGCCCTCGGGCGTCGAACTTGAAGGGCCAGCTCGAATAGGTCCGCGGGGTGCCCGCCTTGGGGTCTTCTGCCCGGGTCCAGGCGACGAGTTCGCCACCCGGCCCCAGGGCATAACCCAGCACGCCGCCGGAGAAGCGGGTGAGCTGCTCGGGCTCGCCGCCCCCGAGCGGGAGAGCAAAGAGCTGGGGACGGTCGTCGACCTTGCGCAGGAAGTAGACCCGGTCGCCGTGGTAGCGGGGGGCGCGGGCCTCGCCCTGGGTGAGCCAGCGAAGGGCCCCGTCCCAGATGGCAAGGCGCGAGCGGTAGGCCGGCGCTTCGCCATCCTCGATCTCGGTGACGACGAAGATCGGCTGGCCCTCCGGGCCGGCCTCGAGGTCGGACAGGAACTTGAGCTTGAAGAGCGTCTTGGCCTCCATGGTCCCAGCATATCCGGCGTTAACCCCTTGTTAACTTCGCTCTCCGAGATTAGACCCGGAGGTGAGTTTTATGAAAGCAAAGCGTTTCGGCGGCTTCATTCTCCTGGGAAGCCTTTTGGTGCTCGCGGCGTGCAGCCAGCAACCGCTCGCCGGCACCGGAACCCAGACCACCCTGGCCGGGGTGGTGGGTGGCACAGACGGTAACCTGACCCTCGCCGGCCAGCCAATCGACCTGAGTAGCGCGACGATCACCGAAAACGGCGATCCGGTGACCGCCACCCAGGCCGTGGGTCAGGTGGCGATTCACCCCGGGATGTTCATCTACGCCCAGGGCACCGACGTCGGCGGTAAGGTCAAGGTGAGCGCCGCCGACATCCAGATCGAGGTCAGGGGCCAGATCGAGAGCGTCGACGTCGCCAACGCCACCCTCACCGTGCTCGGCCAGACCATTGCCGTCGACGCCCTGACCCGTATTTATGAGGAAAACCCCGACGGCACCTACACCACCCTGGCGCTCGCCGATCTGGCCACGGGCACGGGCGACTACGTGAAGGTCTCGGGCACCCGCCAGGCCGACGGCACCGTACTCGCCACCTATATCGAGCGCAAGGTGGTGAGCTCGGGCGGCGCGCCCTCGACGGTGGAGGCCAAGGGCTTCGCCTGTAACCTCGACGATCAGGCCAAGACGTTCGATCTGGGCGCCGACAAGACCTGCACCACGGTGGGGCCGAGCGTGGACTACTCGAGCGCCAATGTGAGTGGGACCCCGACGCCAGACGCCTTCGTCGAGGTGAAGGGGACCTTCGACAGCGCTCAGAACACGATCACCGCCAGCAAGGTCGAGTTCAAGTCCGGCATGGGCGAGCACGCGAACGTTGACCAGGGCAAGGGCGAGCAGGCCGAGCTCTTCGGCCCGATCGCAAGCCTCGATGAAACCCAGAAAACCTTTACCCTGGCCGGCTACACCGTGGATTACAGCCAGGCCACCCTGGACAGCCACGGCCAGCTCGCCGACGGCGCTTACGTCGAGGTCAAGGGCCAGGTGGATGCCAGCGACCCCACGCTGATCCACGCCACCCGGGTCGAGGTGAAGTACGCGCACGGCGGCAAGGGGACTTCCGACGGCGAGGTCAAGGGGATGGTCGACAGCGTTGACGCCGCTGACACCACCCACATGCTCATTACCGTCGGCGGGATGACCTTCTGGGCCGATCAAGACACCATCGTCAAGCAGGACGATCCCGATGGCCCGCTCGCTTTTGCCGACATCAAAGCCGGGGACTGGGTTGAGGTCAAGTACGACAGCCAGAATCCCGACGCGAGCGGTAACCCCTACGCCACCAAGATCGAGGTCAAGAACATGGGCGGCATGAAGGGCGGCATGGGGATGATGGTTGACCTCGAGGGCCCGGTCAAGAACCTCGACGCCACGAACCATACCTTCGAGGTTTCCGGGTATGCGGTGACGGTGGATCAGGACACCGTCTACGAGGCCAATAACCAACGCGTTAGCGCCAATGATTTCTGGAACCAGATCCAAAACGATGACCGGGTCGAGGTCAAGGGGACGGATCAGGGCAATAACACCGTGCTGGCCAAGAAGATCGAGCTCAAATAAGGCAGGCGATGCGGGCCCCGGGCACGCGTGTCCCGGGGCCCGGCCCGTTAGCCGGGCGTTAACCTCGCTGGGCCAGGATTCGATTGATGAGGGAGGGAGAAGGATGCGGCTTTTGCGGTTGATGGCGGTCTTCTTGGCCTTCGGGCTCGCGCTCGCGGCCCCGGTGACCTACCAGGTCTCGGGCACGATCGTCTACCAGGCCCGCGGGCCCATGGGGACTTTTAAGGGCGAGAACACTCAGGTGAGTGGGCACGTGGTGTGGGACGACAAAGCGCAGACGGTTTCGGGCGAGGTGTGCGTTGACCTCTCGGCGTGGGATTCCGGCGAGCCCCTGCGCGACAAGCATACCCGCACCATGTTCGAGGTCGACCGCTACCCCAAGGCCTGCTTCAAGATCACCGGCATCCGGGGGGATGTTCGCTCGGGGCAGGTGACGCTCCTCGGTGAGCTCACGATCCACGGCGTCACCCGCCCGGCCCAGATCCCGGGCACGGTCCAGATCTCGGGCGGGCGGATCGTCTTCGACGGGAACTTCGAGACCAAGATCACCGACTGGGACATGCGCCGGCCCAGTCTGCTCGGGTTTAAGGTTCGCGACCTGGTGAAGGTCCGGGTCCACGGCGAGGGGGTGGCCAAGTGAAGCGGTTCATCCTTTGGGCTCTGTTCGTGGCCTTCCTCGGCCTGGTGGCGGCCGAGGGCGGCCGCTGGCTCTGGGTCAAAGTGAATCCCGACAGCGGGCAGCTCGAGCTCTCAAACGGCCAGCCGCTCCCCGCGTCGTTGAAGGGCCAGGTGGTGCCGGGCCAGTTCCTCGAGGGCGGCCGCTGGCCCACCCGCACCTGGCGCCCGCCGATGGATATCGAAAAGACCTTCAAACCCGAGAGTACCTCGCGGGTGGTGTTCAGCCACGAGCGGCACTTCGCCGCCCTCGGGGCCAAGGGCGCGGCCTGCGAGAGCTGCCACCAGCAGCTCTCCGACGTCACCACCTGGCCGAGCCTGGCGCCGAGTCCCAGCCTCGAGCCCCACGGGCCCAAATCGATCGGACGCTTTTGCGCGTCGTGCCACGACGGCCAAAAGCAAATCCAGGACGTCGCCGCCAAGATCCCGGGGGCCAAGCCGCCGGTGAACGCCACGCTCTTTAGCGCCTTTGGTAAGAAGGGAGACGAGAGCTGCAGTCGCTGCCACGTGCCCAAGGACCACGGGCAGGATTTCACCCCCTGGCACGGCGACATCGCCGAGGGGGGTGCGGCGAGCTGCGCCGACTGCCACCGGGGGGCGACCGCGATCAGCGCCAAGGAACTCAACCAGGTCCAGGACTTCTTCCACGCCCAGCTTTCGCTGTGGAAGAACCCTGAAAACGACCAAGCCTTTAATCAGACCTTGCCTAACAACTTCTGCGCCTACTGTCACGGAATCGATCAGAAAGCGTGGAGGGGAGATTGATGGAAGCGATCGGGAAACGACTTCGTCGCGCCTTGCCGCAGCTGCTTTTGGTCTGGGCGGCGCTGGGGTTTACGCTCTTGCTGGCCGAACTCTTGCTCACCAACCACACCGGGGGCGAACGCTTTTTGGCCCCGGCGGCGTCGCTCGCCGGACTCTTCTTCTCGCTGTGGGGGCTTTCGCGCACCTCGCCCAAGCTGGTGGTGGCCCTGGGGCTTTTGCTCGTGGCCGGTGTGGGGCTCGTTGGCATGGCCGAGCACTGGGAAGGCGACGAAGGGGGTGAGGTCTACGAGCAGGAAGCCGAGGCCTCGCCGCCGCCACTTGCGCCCTTGAGCCTTTCCGGGGTGGCCGCCCTGGCCTTGATGGGACTGTTCGCGAAGGAGGAAAATCAACGGGATGCGCATACTCTTGCTGGAGGATGAGCGGGACATTCGGGAGCCGCTGGCGGCGCTCTTGCGGCACCAGGGGCACGAGGTCGACGAGGTGGGCTCGCTGGCCGAGGCCCGCGAAGCGGTGATCGAGGCCGAGCCCGACCTCGCGGTGCTCGACGTGATGCTCCCCGAGGGGGAGGATGCGGGCTTTCGCTTTGCCAAGGAACTCCGCGAGGCCGGGTATTCTGGCCCCATTCTCTTCGTCACCGCCCGCGATGCGGTGGAGGACCGGGTGGCGGGGCTCGACCTCGGGGGTGACGACTACCTCACCAAGCCCTTCAGCCTTCAGGAGTTCGCCGCCCGGGTGCGGGCGCTCCTGCGGCGACAGAGCCGGGTGCACTCGAGCGTTTTCGAGCGCGGCCCCCTCAAGGTGGACTACGCCGCGCGGCGGGTTTTCTGGGACGGTCGCGAGGTTAGCCTCTCGGCTCGGGAGTTCGCCCTGCTCGAGCTCTTCACCCTTTACCCGGACCGGGTCTATGACGCCGAGGAGCTGCTCGACCGCCTCTTCCCGGGGACCGACTCCGGCCTCAGGATCGTTCGCGTCTACGTGCACCGCCTGCGGCAAAAGCTCGGGCCCGAAGTGATCGCCACCGTTCCCGGCGGCTACCGCTTGGGGCTGGCTTGAGAGAGGATCGTGATGAGCCTTCGCGTCCGGATCGCCCTGGGAACCGCGTTGCTGGCCACGCTGGCGGCGGCGATGCATGTGGCCATCGGGTATTACAGCTTTTCCAGGTTGATCCAGGAGGACGTGGCCCGGGATCTCGCGATCTGGACGCCGGCCATCGCCGGGGCCATCGAGATCAAGGACGGCTTCCCCCGGCTCGACAGCGAGAACTGGGGCTGGATTTCCTCGGGGCTCGCGCTCGGTTTTCGCGTGCGCAAGGGGGGACGGGTCTACCTCGAGGGCGGCACCCTTCCCGAGGGGACGAGCCGCGACTGGGCGTATACCACCACACCGCTTGCCGAGGGGTATGTCCTCGAGCTCGCGATGTACATCGGCGAGTACCGCAAGGCGCTTTCGGGGCAGCTTCGGGCGAGTCTTTTTAGTCTGCCCCTGGTGATGGTGCTGGCGGCGTTTTTCGGCTGGATCTTCGCCGGTCACATCGCCCGGCCCATCACCCGGCTGGCCCGCGCCGCCGACGCCCTTTCGCGCATGCAGTTCCCGGACCCGGTGCCCTCGCCGCCCGGCGGGGGCGAGATCGCCGACCTGGCCCAGAGCTTTAACCGCATGGTGGGTTCGGTTCGCGACGCCTTTGAGCGCGAGCGGGCGTTTACCCGCTACGCTTCCCACGAGCTGCGGACCCCGCTGGCCACCGCTCAGGCCCAGATCGAGGCCCTCGAGGCCGGACTCTTGCCCCAGGAGACCGCGATCCCCGCCAGCAAGCGGGCGCTGAAGCGCATGCACCAGATCCTCGAGGGCCTCCTGGCCTTGAGTCGCGAGCCCAAGGCGCGGCTCGAAGCCGTCCCGGCCGGGGCCTTGTTGCGACAGCTCCATGCCGGTTTGCCCGAAGTGACCCGTTCCCGGGTCCAGCTTGATCTGCCTGAGGATGAGGTTTGGGTGCTGGGCGATGAGGAACTCATTGCCCGGGTGATCGGTAACCTGGTGGACAACGCGCTCAAGCACACCGACGCCAGAGTTGAGCTTTCGCTCGCCGTCGAGGGCGATCGGGGCGTGCTCTCGGTCCGCGACCACGGGCCGGGGGTCAGCGAGGACCAGCTCGCCCGGCTCACCGATCCCTTCGTCCGTTTCAATACCGCCACCGAGGGGATGGGGCTGGGGCTCGCCCTGGCCCACCAGGCGGCCAAGGTGATGGGCGGCGAGCTGGTTATCCGGCTCGCCGACCCCGGGCTCCGTGCCGAGCTGCGCCTGCCGATCGCGGAGGTCGGCGATGCTTAGGCGTTGGTTCCTCGTTCTCCTGTTCCTCGCGGTCGGGGTAAGGGTGCTTCCCCTCGGGGCCCTCGCCGCGTCGGATCACCGCCCGCCGGCGGTCGCCAGTGATATGGGCGATATGGGGGATGGTCACGACGACAGCGAGGACGATCATGGCGGCGACGACCACGGGGGCATGGGCGGTACCGATGAGCAAAAGCCGGGTGAGAAAAGTGGCGGCGGCGAGATGAAAAAAGGCGACGACGACCACGGGGGCATGGGCGGAGGCGAAAAGGAGGACGACCGTTACGACGAGAACTACGCCTTCTACGGCCAGGTCCGCCTCGCCACCAGCCAGGTGGTGGTCGAAAACCGCACCCTGCTGGGTGACGATCCCATGTTGAAATACCTGGCCCCGGGCATGCTTCTCGAGGTCAAGGGCCGCGTCCACGGGAACCGCATCGAGGTGCGGGACCTCGAGGTCCAGCGCCCCAAGGTCTGGGCCTACTACGAGGGTCCCGGTTCGCGGATCGAAGAAGGGATGTCGGGCCGGGTGCGGGTGTGGTTCGAGGGGGATCGCGGCCAGCGCATTTTCCGGATGATGCCGGTGCCGGATGGCGATCCCACCCTAACCCTCCTCGCCTGCTACAAGTCCGGCCGCTGGCAGGGGGTGCCCTTCGAGCTCATGCCCACCACGCGTCCGGAAAAACCCGGCTGGTGGCTGTTCACCGGCGAGATACGTTTCAGCCAGCTCATCTGGTTCCAGATGCGCTGGCTGAAGGGGTGCTGAGCCTTTACCCGCGGCCCGGCATGTCGAAGGGTTCGTTCAGCGACGGACGACCCGGCGGCGGTTGGCCGGCCGGGTTTTTGCCTTTGCCTTCGGCGTTTTGAGGAGCATGGCGAGGAGGCCAGCCAGGGTCTCGGCGTCGCCGGCCTTGATCCAGCTTTCGGCGAAAGCCATGTACTCAGCCTTGTCGGCTTCGCTTTGCGCCCGGGCCCGCTCGACCAGGGCGCGCATCCGTGCCGTGCGAACCGCCTCCGGTGTGGGGAGCGTGCAGCGCTCGAAGCGCCGACCCAGCGTGCGCTCCAGGCGTTTCACCTGCCAGGCTTCCTGGGGCCCGACCAGGATGGCCACCGTCCCCTCGCGGCCGGCCCGGGCGGTGCGCCCGGACCGGTGCTGGTAGGACTCGGCCTTGTCGGGAAGCTGGTGGTGCACCACCAGGTCGACCTCGGGGATATCAAGGCCGCGTGCGGCGACGTCGGTGGCCACCAGGATCCGCAGCACCCCCTGCCGGAAGGCACCGAGGGTTCGCTCGCGTTCGCGCTGGCTGAGGTCGCCGTGGACGGCGCTGGCGGCAAGGCCGCTCTCGACCAGCCGGGCGGCGAGGCGGTCGGCTTCGGCTTTGGTGCGGACGAAAACGATCGAGCGCTCGGGGGACTTAGCGAAGAGCACGCGGGCGAGGGCCTCCTCGCGGCCGACGTGGGCGGTGTAGACCTCTTCCTTGTAGGTCACCCGTTCGTCCTTGGCGACGTTGGCCCAGACCGGGTTTACGAGGTGGCGTTTCACCAGGCGTTCGGCCCAGCGGGGAAGGGTCGCGGAAAAGAGGAGGGTCTGGCGGGCGCTCGGAGTCTGGCCCAGGATGGCCTCGACGTCTTCCTCGAAGCCCATCGAGAGCATCTCGTCGGCCTCATCGAGGACCACGATTTCGACCTCGGACAGCCTCAGCGTTCCCCGTTCGAGGTAGTCTTTGGCCCGCCCTGGCGTGGCGACGACGACGTCGCACCCAGCGCGAAGGTCGGCGGCCTGCGAGCCGTAGCCGGTGCCGCCATAGACCGCGACCACCTTGTGCTGGGGGGCGATCCAGCTGATCTCGCCCGCCACTTGCAGCGCCAGCTCGCGGGTGGGGGTGAGGATCAGCGCTCGTGGTTGTCGGCCGGCTTTGCGGCTCGCCTCCAGTCGCTCGGCGATGGGTAGGGCAAACGCCAGGGTTTTGCCGGTGCCGGTGCGGGCCTGTCCCAGCACGTCGCGCCCGGCCAGTCCGGCCTCGAGGGTCTTTTCCTGAATTGGGGTGGGTTGGGTGATTCCCCGGGCCCGCAAACGGGCAAGGGTCTCCGTCGAAAGTGAAAAACGTTCAAACATTCTGGTGCTTCCTTTCCGGGGTATCCTGCTGCTTCCCCGAAAAGGAAGACCGCGCGGTTCCCCAAAAGCCCACCAAGGCTATCCGATCCGGCCGGCAAAGTCAACTGAACCCGGACAGACACATGTGAGACCGAATCGATAAGAATGTGGGGACCACTCCAGGAGAGAGGAGGTCCCCACGGGTGCAGCTTACAACGGTTGGCCGGGAGGTATGGAGGGGGGCGAGGAAAGCCCAGGTGCTCCAGGAGGCTGGAGCTGGCGACCCCACGGTCCAAGACCGTCTGCGAAAGCTCAAACAAGTCGAGGCGTTCCGGAAACACAAGGTGGGCTGGTCCGAGATCCAGTCCCTGGTGGGAATCAGCCGGGCCACCTACTACCGCTGGAAAAAGCGACTCAGGGAAGAAGGCCTCAAAGGCCTTGGGCCCAGATCCAAACGCCCAAGGCGGTTGCGACGAAAGCTCCACTGGACGCCCGAACTTCTCATTGCGATTGAAACTTTGAGGAAGCAAAACCCCACCTGGGGCCGCTGGCCGATCTGGCTGGCCTTGGGGAAGCAAGGCTTTGGGGTTAGCGAACGCACCGTGGGCCGCATCCTGGCCCACCTGGGAGCGCACCGTCGTGTTGAAAGCGTGGCCGCCTTCCTGGCCCGGGCGAGACGGGGGAAGGTGAAGCGAAGGCCCAGGCGCCCCTACGCCAGGAGGAAACCCAAAAGCTACGTCGCCTCCTCACCCGGCGACCTGGTTCAGGTGGACACCCTTACCGTGACCCTAGGACCCGGGGAGGTCGTCAAGCATTTTTCGGCGGTAGACCTTTACACCCGCTTTTCCCTGGCCGAGGTGCACACCCGGGCCACGGCCAACCTAGCAGCTGGCTTTCTGGCCCACCTCATCACCCAGGCCCCCTTTCCCGTCAGGGCCATTCAGGTGGACGGTGGCAGCGAGTTCATGGCCGAGTTTGAGGAAACTTGCCAACGTTTGGGTATCGAGCTCTTCGTGCTGCCCCCGAGAAGTCCCAAGCTCAACGGCCACGTGGAGCGGATGCAGCGGACCTTCAGGGAGGAGTTCTACACCCGGCCGTTGCCTTCCCGGATCCCCGAGCTCCAAAGGGAGCTCGACGCCTACCTGGACTACTACAACCGCAGGAGGCCCCATCGTGCGCTCAACGGCCTTGCGCCCCTAGAGTTCCTGGCTATGATCCAAAAGGAGTCGGTCCCCCCGAGTGTCTCAGATGTGTTGACCGATTACATCAACTTGACAGTCCCCATCCCCATCGGTAGCATGGTTTTTGCCCGCTTTGGTGCGGGTACAGCGAGGCCCCGTGGTGTAGATTGGTTAGCACACCCGCCTGTCACGTGGGAGGTCGCGGGTTCAAGTCCCGTCGGGGCCGCCAGTTGCCGAGGTAGCTCAGTCGGTAGAGCACGCGACTGAAAATCGCGGTGTCGGCGGTTCGATTCCGCCCCTCGGCACCACCAGACTGCCGCCCCATGGGGCGGCAGCGCTTTTTTGTGGTCAGCGCGAACGTAGTAGCGCTTGGCTTGGGCCAAGCCTCATGGGTTTTCCTGGCGGTTCCGGTCTTCTGGCCGGCAGGGGTTGGGGTGTTGGGTGCGCGGTGGTCGCGGCTTCAGCGATCGTCGTGTTGAGGGGCGCACGACCGCCGCTCGCGTTTTGGGCCCCACCGGGCGTCGGCTTAGCCGGCCAGGAGAAGAACCTTGCCCGTGGTCTTTCGGCCCTCGAGGGCCCGGTGGGCGTTTTGCGCCTCCTCCAAAGGAAACTCGGCCCCGATCTGCACCTTGAGCACGCCCTTCGCGATCCAGCGGAAGACCTCGCCGGCCCGGAAGAGCAGCTCGCGCCGGTTTTGCGTGTAGTGGCGCAGGCTGGGACGGGTGAGGAAGAGTCCGCCCGCCCGGTTCAGGACTTGCGGATCGATGGGGGGAACCGGCCCCGAGGCCTGGCCGAAGAGCACCAGGGTGCCCCGGGTCCTGAGGGCTTTTTGGTCCTCGTCGAAGGTGGCCTGACCCACCCCGTCGTAGACCACGTCGGCGCCGCCGGTGAGCGCCTGCACTTTTTCCGCGAAGCCTTCGTAGGCCAGGGCGTAGTCGGCGCCGGCGGCGCGGGCGATGGCCCTTTTTTCTTCGCTGCTGGCGGTGGCGATCACCGTGGCCCCGCGCATCTTGGCCATCTGGATGAGGAGCTGCCCGACCCCGCCCGCGCCGGCGTGGATCACGGCGACGTTCCCCGGGCCCAGGGGGTAGGTGGCCTGGGTGAGGTAGTGCGCGGTCATCCCCTGCAAGAGCGCGGCGGCGGCCAGTTTCAAGGAGAGTCCCTCGGGTACCGGAACCAGCTTTGACGCTGGCACGACCTGGTACTCAGCGTAGGCGCCCTGGACGTTGGCGTAGGCCACCCTATCTCCGACGTCGACCCCGATCACCCCTGCGCCGACGGCCCTGACCACTCCCGCCGCTTCTTCGCCCA
This sequence comes from Vulcanithermus mediatlanticus, assembly GCF_055385885.1. Lineage (NCBI taxonomy): Bacteria > Thermotogati > Deinococcota > Deinococci > Thermales > Thermaceae > Vulcanithermus > Vulcanithermus mediatlanticus. Next base: position 1,027,187 of record NZ_AP042385.1, read on the forward strand.
GGATAAAGGGCAGGGGAACGGGCTAGAGGCCGCGGCGTTTGTAGGTGTCGATGTAGTTGACCCCGATGGCCTCGATGCGCACCAAAACCTCTCCCGGACCGGGTTCGGGGATGGGAAGCACTTCGAGCCGCATCACCTCCGGCCCGCCCGTCTCGTGCACCCGAATGGCTTTCATGTTCAGAGTTTAGGCCCAAAGCCAACTGCGGCGCTGGGTGGGGACAGGCCGCATTCCGGCATGGGGTAGCCGGATTCTCTCGGGGTGAGTTCGTGACCCACGGGGACCGATTCCCTCAAGTGGATGAGGTGGGCTGCGCTGCCTTTCGAAGGAAATAGAGTCCGGCCAGGATCAAAACCGACGCGGCTGTGGCGAGGTAAAATCCGGTATCGAAGGAGGCGATGGTACTGAACTGGCCGACGCGGTTTTCGCCCAGCATGCGCGGAACAAAGGGTTTGATCGCACCGCTCAGCGGTGCGTAGGGATCCAGATTGGTTCCGTAATAGGTGAGCCAGAAGTAGAGATCACCGACGAAAATTACGGGGAAGAGCAAGGCCGGTAAGGCAAGAAACCTTGCCCAACGAGCCCGGATGAACGGTGTGATGATGACAAGGAACGCTAAAACGATAACGCCGGGGATGCTCAACGTGCGTTCAAACCGCGCTGCCTCCTGCAGCGAACGCATTCCGATATAGTGGTTAAGGATGTCGATTTCCTGCACGTCGCCCGTGAGGCGGTTGATGTAGGCCCATACGTTCAGGCCGTCGGGGTATTGTGGCGCCAGAAGGCGCAGGTGCCAGTAGGGGAGCGGTATCGACGCGATGAGCAAGATCGCGGAGATGGTAAATAGAATGACTGACAGCCGAAAGGCCTTGCCGTTTGTTCGTAAACCGGGGTGATTTCCCTGGAAAACGGGACCACTGGGGCGCTGGGATGGACGGTCAGCCACAGTTTACCTCCATGTTGTGCCCCCGGGGCCGGCCCCGGGGGCGTTTGATGATGGTTTTAAGGTGAGACCAGCAAATACCCTGCCATTTCAAGGTGCAGTGCGGAGCAGAACTCCGTGCAGTAGAAGCTAAAGACACCTTCCTTATCGGCGTGGAACTCGATGGTGGCCGTTTCGCCGGGTTCGAGGCTCAGGTTGATGTTGTATCCGGGAAGGGCAAACCCGTGTACGGCGTCTTTTGCTCGCTCGATGTTCGTGATGTGCCAGATGACGTGATCGCCTTTTTTAATCTCAATACGCTCGGGGTTGAAATGGCTTCTCAGGGCGGTCATCCAAATTTCAACGGTGTTCCCCCGACGCACCACCCGCTCTTTGCCCGGCAAGGTAGCGTTCGGGTCTTTGGCTTGGTCGATCGGGTTCCAGCCGATTTCTGGGTACACGTCCCACGGTTTGAGCTTGTCGGTGCTTATGATCTGTGCATAGTGCGGTTCTCCCAGTCCGATGGGCATGTCGTAGAGCAGGCGCATGTTTTTGTCCGAACCGGACTGAGAAATGTCAATGAGCTGTAGGTTCTGTGGGCGAAGGGGTCCAACGGGAGCGAACCGGTTCAGCGACCATTTGTCGAGCGAAACGAGGTACTTGCCAACCGGATTGACCGTATCCCCGCCCGGCACGGTGATATGACCGACGTTGTACTGGACGGGAAGTTTGTCAACGACCGTCCAGGGCTGTTGCTTGTGCTTTTTCTGGTACGGCCCGCCGAGGGTCCAGCGCACGACTGCGCTGTCCAGGAAGAGGCTGGTGTAGGCGTACCCCTTGTCGTCGAACTGGGTGTGCAGCGGACCAAGACCCACCTTGATCTGGGCCTCGAGGGCATCCTCAAAGCGGACGATCGGGACGCCGTACTGATCGGTTCCTTCGAAACGCTTATTCTGAATGGCCTTGCGAATCTTTTCGAAGCTAAAGACGGTTACGTGGGGGTCGAGCTTGCCGGAGACGACCACGTACTCCCCACCGGGGGTAACGATAACCCCGTGCGGGCTCTTGGGTTCGGGGACGAAATAGAGAATGCCTTCCGAAATGGCGGTTTTGAGGGGAAGGACTTTAAAGCCCTTCACTTCCTTCGCCTTGCCATCTGCAACCAGCCGGGCGGCTTTTTTTAGGTTGATGACGTGCAGGTAATCCATATCGGCGCGCGATGCGCCCACTTCAATGGGGGGCTTGCCTTCCTCGATGCCCCCGGTGTTTTTCTCGGTGTTAAAGGAGTTGCAGAAGACCCAGCCGTCGCTGACGAGTTTCCCCGCGTCGCAAAGGTCCTGCCAGTACGGCGGGAGTTCGATCGCGAATGACTTTTCAGGATCGATGCGGCCCTTCTTTCGGTCAAATTTCCAGAAAGTGACCATCCCGCGGTATTTTTCCGCGTACTCATTGAGGGGGCTGTATTTCCAGCCGAGCGGGGCAGCGTATTGCCCGCCGTCGATCACCCACTCGGTGTTGGGGGTTACGAAGGCCCCACCATGGTCGCTGAGCGCGATCGGGCTCTGGACGATTTGTTTGGTCTCGAAGTCGCGCAGGTCAATGACGGCGATGCGGGCGTGGGCTTTGTCGTTGATAAAAAGAAACTGACCGTCGTAGTCGCCGTTCGTTTCGCTCAGTGCCGGGTGGTGCGTGTCTCCCCATGTGAGCAGCTTCCCGTCGACACCGCCTTCTTTGAGTACGCGGTAGCTATCCTTGGAATAACCCCATCCCTGCCACGGTTCTGGCGTGAATACGCCGATGACCTTGAGCAGGCGCATGGAGGGCAGGCCAATGACGAACACCTGGCCCGAGTGTCCTCCGGAGCTGAACATGATGTATTTGTCGTGCTGGCCGGGGGGCACGTAGGTTTTGAGCGCCGCTACGATGTCGTCTGAACTCAGGCTCCGTTCCTTGGCGACCTGTGCGGCCTCGCGTGGCATGGACTGCCCCAGGGCGATACCGAGAGTGAGAAGCAATAATCCCAGTATGGCCAACAGAGACTTTCTCCCCATTCATCACACCTCCTCTGACTTTCGGGACTTATGCCCATTCCTTGTGGGACTTATGCCCACGATTGTCACCATAGCCCAGCCCCCCGGGGGTGGGTAGGGGCATGTGTCCTACGGCCGGGTCGTCAAGGACCCGCTGGCCTGGTTTTTTCGTGCATGCACCCGCGAGAAAAAGGACAGGGCGGTCCTTGAGTCGGGGGCGGCGTACGAATCCGCGGCCAGGTGCCTCTCCGCGCCGAATTGAGATCTTTAGCGGGGACGACGCTTAGGGATGTGCTCAGGGGTCGGGGAGCATCTTCCCCGGTCTCTGCAGGTGGGCGACCGCTTGCGTTCGCGTCGGGGCCCCTGCCGTGGCTTTTTCCATGGCAGGGTACTTAGAACTTGGGATCCGTTGGGCAAAGCCGGGTGTCGGGAGGGAGGACTGGCCCGGCGCTCAGCTTTGCAAGCCTATCGCAGGTGGCCGGGCCAATCAGGGTTGACCACCACCCCCAGGGTGTTGCTCACAGCCTCTCCGGCGTCTGGAGCAGGTCCTCGATCTCGCCGAGGAACTGGGCGGCTTGGGCCCCGTCCACCACCTGGTGGTCAAAGGTGAGGCAAAGGACGGCTTCACTCCGCCCTTCCACCTTTCTTACCCGCCCCACGCCCAGGATGCAGGTTTGGGGCGGGTTGAGGATGGGGGTAAAACCATCCACCCCGTACATTCCCAGGTTTGTCAGGCTACAGGTGGCGTCCTCGAGGTCGGCCACGGTCAGCTCTTTGTTCCGGGCCCTTTGGGCAAGGTCGCCAATGGCCTGGTGCAGCTCGCCCACGGAAAGCACCGGAACGTTTCGCACCACGGGGACGATGAGGCCATCCGGAAGCGCCACCGCCACCCCCAGGTTCACCTCCGAAAACATGCGGATCTCGTTTTCCACCAAGTGGCTGTTGAAGAGGGGGTTGGCCTTGAGGGCCAAGGCCAAGGCTTTGGCGATGTACGCCGTAAAAGAGGGGGGATCCTGAAGATCCTGCCGCAATCGGACCACTGCCTCGATGCCCACACTCCGATGGAGCGTCACCGGTGCCGTTTGAGCGAGGCTTTCCCGCATGCGGGTGGCGATAATCTTCCTTACCCCGGTAAGGGTTAGGGTTTTCATCACGGTCAAGGCCATGCTCAGCCCTCGGTTTCCAGCTCGGCCACAACGGTCCCTGGCCTGATGGGCGTGTTCTCGGGGGCCAGGATGCGGACCAAGATCCCGCTGGCCGGGGCGGTGATTTCAAAGGTCACCTTCTCGACCATCCCCTCGGCCAAGACTTCTCCGGCCTCGACCCTGCTCCCTTCCTGGTAAAACCAGTTGACGAGTGTGCCTTCTTGGTCTTTGTCTTCCCCCCACACATCGGGGATCGTCACCGGAATGATCGGCATGGGGTCTCCTCTTTTCGGAAAAGGGAAGCTGGCTCATCGACGGGCTTTTTTAGGCCAAGACTTCCCGGACTGCTCGCGCGATTCGCTCGGGATTTGGAATGACGAAATTCTCCAAAGGACGGCTGTAGGGTATGGGCACATCCGGGACGGCGACACGCTGCACAGGCGCCTTGAGCAGGCTTGGATCCGCTTCGACGACGGTGGCGATGACCTCGCCGGTGAGCCCGTAGCTCCGGTAGTCTTCGTCGACCACGACGAGCCGTCCCGTCTTCTGTACCGAGTGAAGGATGGTCTCACGGTCCAAGGGCACCAAGGTGCGAAGATCGATCACCTCGACCGATATGCCCTCCTTTTCCAGCTGGGCAGCGGCCTCGAGGGAACGGTGAACCATCCACCCAAGCGTGACGAGGGTTGCGTCCGAACCTTCTCGTTTCACGTCGGCCTGGCCGAAGGCGATGGTGTAGGGTTCTTCGGGCACGGGGGTGGCCGCGGTGGGCGGGGAAGGCATCCACCCGAGCCCCATCAGCCCCTTGTGGAAGAGGTAGATCACGGGGTTGTCGTCCCGGATGGCTTCGATGAGCAGCCCCTTGGCGTCGTAAGCGGTGGAAGGCACCACCACCTTGAGCCCGGGGACGTGGCCGAAGATGGCGTACAGGGACTGTGAGTGTTGGGCAGCGTCGTTGTAACCGGCGCCGAAGGCAGTCATGAGGACGATGGGGAGGCGCACGCTTCCCCCGGACATGTAGGTGTTCTTCGCCATGTGGTTGAAGATCTGGTCGAAACACACCCCGAAGAAATCGACGAACATCAGCTCCACGATGGGGCGCATCCCTTCAGCCGCTGCCCCAATGGCCGCCCCGATGAACGCCGTTTCGGAGATGGGGGTATCCTTGATACGCTCTTCCCCGTATTTCTGGAGCAGGCCCTGCGTCGCGCCGAAGATGCCGCCGTAGACCCCGACATCCTCACCCATGTAGAAGATCCGGGGATCTTTTTCCATCTCCTGGTCCAGGGCCTCCACGATGGCCCGCTGCATGGTCAACTTGCGTTCCGCCATGGTTTCCTCCCTTACGCGAAAACGTGCAACAGCGCCTCTTCCGGTTCCGGGTAAGGGCTGGTGCGCGCGAACTCGTACGCTTCATCCAAGGTTTCTTCCACCTGGTTGCGGATTTCCTGGTCCTCGGCCTCGGTGAGCTGCCCGCTGGCCATGAGCCGCTTTCGCATCTGTTCGATGGGATCCCGCTTCTTCAGCGCCTCGACCTCGCCCTTGGGGCGATAGGCCTCCGGATCTCCCTGGAAGTGTCCAAAGTAGCGATACGTCTTGACCTCGATGAGTGTCGGGCCTTCGCCTTGCCGAGCCCGCTGCATGGCCATACCCGCCACTTCGTAGATGGCCAGGGGATCGTTTTCAGGAACATAGACGCCGGGGATGCCGTAGGCAGCCGCGCGATCGGCGTTGGTGGGCACCGAGGTCGACTTCGCTTTGGGCACGGAGATGGCGTAGGCGTTGTCCTCGATCACGAAGATGACCGGGAGCCGCCAGAGGGCCGCGAGGTTCAGGGCTTCGTGGAAAGCGCCCTGATTGGCCGCCCCCTCGCCAGCGAAGGCCACCGCGACGTGGTCCGTACGTTGCATCTTGGCGGCAAGGCCCGCACCCACCGCAGGGGGGAATCCTGCTCCGATGATCCCGCTGCAGCTGAATTTGACGTTTGGGTCAAAGAGGTGCATGTGGCCGCCCTTGCCCTGTCCCAAGCCGGTTTTCTTGCCGAAGATCTCGGCGGTCATTTTCTTGAGGTCCACACCCTTGGCGATGGCGATGTGGTGGGGTCTGTGGGGTGCTGTCACCGTGTCGTCGGGACGAAGGTGGGCGCCCACCCCGACCGCGACCGGCTCCTGGCCTGCGGCGAGGTGCATCTCCCCGGGTACGGGGCCCGCCGAAATGTCAAACCGGGGCGACTTGCCCTCGAGGTACGCCTCGGCCATCCGTTCCTCGTACCGCCGGATGAGTATCATCGTGCGGTACATCCAAATGAGCTGCTCTCTCGTCGGCTGCATCCTCCTACCTCCTTTTTCTGTTTGGACAGCGCTTCAAACTGTTCCCAGGGGTTGGGACAGCCTGTCCACCACTGAGAGGAGCTGGGCTTTGAGGTTTTCTCCTTCTGCGAAGAATCGGTATGGGGTGACCACGATGCCCAGAGAAGCCAGCAAGGGCGCCGCCTTTGCCGAAAGACGCAGTTTGACTGGCACCGCCAGGCAGTAAACCCCCTCCTGATACTCCTGCCGATCGTAAGCCACGCCTTCCATGTGGACGCGAAGGAGTTCCCTTTCTAGCTGATCAGGGTGCGTGAGTGTGTAGGGTGTCCAGGCCTCGAGGGGGGTTTCTTCGATAAAAGCCCTGCGATCCTTTTGCGGCAAATGGGCCAGGATCGCCTTGCCAACGGCCGTAGCATGGGCCACCTGCCGAAGGTTCCGCTCCAGCTGCACCCCGGGTTGGCCACGGTGGCCAAGCACCTCCTCAAGCAGGGGTTCGCCGTTTTCCATCACCACCAGGTAAGTCCGGCAACGGGTAAGACGATTCACTTCAACCAGGGCACCTCGGAGGACATCGAGCGAACCCTCTCCGGGGCTGCTATGTCCGAGGTTTCCCTGAGGGCGATAACGCCGGTCGGGCCCCCGGCTGGCAAATCCTTCCTGGCAAAGGCTGTTGAGAAGATAGTATGCGGTGTAGGCGCTTTTTCCCAACCAGGCGGCGACCTCTGAAGGCGTCACGCCTTCTGGATGTTCCTGGAGGTAGGTAAGCACCCGGAGCACAGCTCTGGCGGTACCAAGTCCTCGAAGACCTCGTCCTTGCTTGAGGCTAGTGCCCATAACTCTCCACTTTCGGCTTGAGCCTACGTCAGGTCCTGGGGTTGCGCAACTTCGAGCGTTGAGGTTGCAAGATTTGCAATTCCCTGCTAGGGGCAACCCGCCTCACGAATGCCGTTGAGCTGCTCAACCTTCAGCCGGGGAGAAAGGTCAGCGTCCATGTTATTGGAAACACGCTCGCCGGCGCACTCACTGGCGTCGACGAGCGCGAGATGGAAGTGCCCCCTTCGTCTCATAGCGCGAGCGCGGACTGCTCTACCGTAGGCCTCGGATACTGATCCAAAGCTTTGACCGAGAAGGTCGTGGTCTCTAGGGAACACAGCCAAAGGCCACCCCTTCGCCGCGATGGAGGTGTTCTTGCCCATCGACGGTTGGGAATGCCACTTCGCCGGCGACCAGGCGTTTGGGCTGGGGGGTGGGCGTGGGCCCAGAGCTCTTTGGAAAGGGAGGTTCAAAGACGTTCGCCGGGCATGGTGATGAGAGGGTGGCTTTTCCGACCGTGGCTTGGAATCAGATCACCCGATGCCCGGCGCAACGCAGCTGAGCGGTTTGCCTAACCGGGCGGGCAGAGCCCGCTGTGACCTACGTGAGAGACGAAGTAGGCGTGGAGGTCGTAGTGAGGGATCTCGTAACCCTCGTGCCCTTCGGGCTCAAATTCCATATCCACATGATCCACGGCGTACCCTCTTACCGGCTTGAGAACGTCCATCCAGGACTTGCCGGTTTTGAAGTCCTCCTGAGAGATCATGATCTCCACGAAGACCACGTCGTCCCCCGCCACCCCGTAGATGGGCCCGAAAGGCAGGTTTTGCGGGTTTGCCCAGTGCTCTCCCATGCCAGGTATACAGGGAGTGAGCTGGATGGTGCCTTTGGGCAACCCGAGCTTTCCGGCCTTTTCGGCCATGGCTTTCATTTGCGCTGGGGTAGGCTCGGGCGGGCTGCCGTGTTGCGCTGCGAACGCCAGCGCCGCCAAAATTACGAAAACTGGAATGAGTTTTCCCATATCTTGCCTCCTTGAGTGCCCCTAAGCCTGTCGGAAAAGCTTTTTTTGGTGCAGAGGCTAAGGGTAGCATGGGCGTTTAGGTAAAAAGGAGCAAGAGGTTTCATTTGCGATGTCGTCGGGGACACATTTTGGGTGCCGGGTCGCTTCGGCTGGGCTTTGGGCACGGCGGAACCAGCCTGCACCGTGTCCGTTTGCAGCTTGGGATTTCGATTGTCACAGGGGTGGCGGGGGTGGGAATACGCTAAGGGAGGTGCCAGGTGCTGGTCTTGGGGAAGGCGAGCGATCGTCGCACCTTATCATGCATTCATGAAAGCTTTTCAAGGTGTTTTCGTTTCTCCCGAGACCGCTGAGGTCAAAGAGGGGCACCTGGTCGTCGAGGGCGGACGAATCCAGGGGTTTGAAAGGCGCCCGCCGCTAAAGGCCGAGGTCACCAGGCTCGAGGGCTTCGTCGTGCCCGGCCTGATCGACGCCCACGTGCACCTGTCTTTTTCCGGCGGGCCGGACCCGGCGGCCGAACTGGATGCCGAACCCCTGGCCACCACCGTGGCCCGGGCCGTGGCCCGGCTCAGGGCCTACCTCGAGGCCGGCATCACCGCGGTGCGTGACCTCGGCTCGCGGCAGGGCATGGCCGTGGGGCTGGCCCAGGCCGTTGAGCGGGGCTACATCGTCGGACCGCGGGTGGTGGCCGCGGGTCAGGCCATCACCCCCACCGGCGGGCACGGGCACCGGGGTGGCGTCGAGGCCGATGGAGCCCTCGAGGTGCAAAAGGCGGCCCGACGCGAGTTCAAGGCCGGGGCCAGGGCCCTAAAGCTCATGGCCACCGGCGGGGTGATGACCCCGGGCGTGAAGGCGGGCGCCGAGATGTTCGACGAGGAGGAACTCCGGGCTGGGGCGCTGGAGGCGAAAAAGCGAGGCGTGCCCTCGGCCGCGCACGCGCAAGGGCTCCTGGGCATCAAGAATGCCCTCCGCGCCGGCATCACCACCATCGAGCACGGGGCCTTTGACGCCTGGGACGATGAAGTCCTCCGGCTTTTCCGTGAAACGGGGGCGCTTTTGGTGCCGACCTTGGCGGCGCCGGCGGGGATCCTCGAGGGCGAGGGCCGGGTGCCCGAGTTCATGGTGGAAAAAACTCGCGCCATCGCCGAGCGCCACCGGGAGAACACCCGCCTCGCTTACCGAAGCGGGGTGAAGATCGCGGCCGGGACCGATGCCGGAACCCCCTTCAACCCGCACCCCAACCTCGCCCGCGAGCTTTGGCTCCTGGCCGAGGTCGGGCTCTCGCTGCCCGACGTGCTTCGGGCGGCGACGCAGCATGCCGCTGAAGCGCTCGGGATGTCGGGCGAGCTCGGTACGCTGGCCCCGGGATCGCTGGCGGATCTGGTGGTGCTGGAGGCCAACCCCCTGGAGAGCGCCGCCGCCTACGCCAGGGTGCGGCAGGTCGTCCAGGGGGGTGAGGTGGTCCGGGCCTAAACGCTCCGCCGTGGCGAAAGCCACGGCGATCACAAAGTCGGCCAATCTTGCATCGGTGCGGTTCAAAAACGCGTGGGCGCACTTAGGCCTTGGGTGGCCGGTCGTGCCGCTCGGCCTTGGCCGGGGCGTGGCCTTCCCGTTCGGCCTTTTTGAGCCAGAGGTAGAGCAGCAGGAAGATTGCCGCGCCCACGCCCCAGCCCCGGGCACCCTCGACCATGCCCAAGACGGGGACGAAGAGCACGGCGATGACCGCCCAGATCAGGGTGAGCCAGAGCAACGCCTTGGCATCCCAGCTCATGGCAGCCTCCTTCTAGTGACCGCCCCCGACGGGGGCGAAGACGGGCAGGTTCTCAACCAGCAGGAAGGCGATCAGGGTGACGGCATACATCCCGACGAGCAGCGTGCCCGCCGCCAGCGGCGCAAACCACGCCGCCTGGCCCCGGGCGTCCTCGGGTCGCAGCGTGGCCACCTGGAATTCGTCAACGAGTTCGCCCGAGGTGACCTTAAACAGCGCGCTGACGCCGAGGATGACCACGTAGGCCAGAAGGATCGCAACCATCACCAGACCGGCGGTACCGACCACCGCCATGAGCGTCGTCCAGATGGCCGGGGCTTCGCCCCCGAAACTCACGTCCACCGTGCGCCGGGGTACGCCCGTGTAGCCGGCCCAGACCCCGGCCACGCCGAAGACGTACACGGCCAGGGTGAGGAGGTAGGGCAGCCAGGTGGCGAGGCGGGGGCGCCAGAGTCGCCGGCCGGTAAGGGCCGGGATCATGTAGACCAACGCCCCCAAAAAGGTCAGGCTGACCATGCCTACGGTGAAGAAGTGGAAGTAGCCGGGAACGGTGAAGGTATCGCTGACGAGTGCCGCCAGCCGTTCCTGGATCAAAACGTAGGAGACCGCCCCCCCGGCGAGGGCGTTCACCGGGGCCATGGCCACCGCGGCGAAGGTCGGGTTTTTCCAGGGGAGTACCCGCAGCCAGCCGAAAAGGCCCTTGGCGCCCTGGCCGCTGGCCGAAGCCTGGAGCGAGGAGGCGATGATGAGACCGACCGCCAGCGTGGGGACGCCGATAAAGGCCGAGAGAATCGACCCGATGAGCTTGGTGGAGGCGGGAACCTCGGGCTCGAGGAACATGTGGTAGGGCGAGGTCACCGGCACCAGCACCAGATAGAGCGAGAAGACGAGTTTGGAAAAACGCTCGCCGTAGATGCTCTTGACCCCGGTGGCGGCCTCGGTCAGGACGTACCACATGAGCACGGTGGAGAGCAGGGGCAGGTAGTGGGTGTTATGGAACATGATGCTCCAGCTCAGCTCGTAGTTGAAGTTCCTGATGAACGGCGGCATGCCGAGCAGGGTCTGGAGCGCCGGGACGTAGGCCATGAGGGCGATGAGCGAGGCCACCACCAAAAGGCCGTTCCAGAGTGCGGCGGCGTAGGTGACCGCGCTCCACTCCTTGACCAGGCCCTGGAGCTTGGGTTTGATGGCGGTGGCGACGGCGACCGTCCCCGCCAGGATCTGACCCAGGTTTGCGAAGATATAGCCGCTCAAGAAGACCGAGCCGCCCTTGAACTGGGAGGTTAGGGGTTCGGGCGCGCTGTAGAGTACTGCGGCTCCGCTGGCGGCGGCGATCACGCTGATCAGCCAGCCCGAGGCCATCAGCACCAGCCCGATCCAGGCCAGGATGTCCCAGGGGGCGGTGAGCCGGGCGCCGGGCGTGTAGATCAGGATCAGGGCCAGCATGGCGCCCGCTTGAACGAAGTAGAGCCAGTAGAAGAACGCCGAGGACGCGTGGACGGTGAGGGCCTTGAAGACGGAGAGCGGGGGGAGCTTGATGAACCCCCCGAGCTGCAACCCGAGGAGGGCAGCACCGATGGCGCCCGCGGTGAGGGCGAGGATGGCCAGGGCGAAGTAGGCGCCGAGCAGGCGTTTCTCGCCGGCGGGGAGCTGGCGCAGCCCTTCTCGCAATCTGGCCGTGGCAGAGGCTACGTTCATGCTTCATCCTCCTTTAAGAACCCTGGACGATGATCTTCCCCTTCATAAAGGGGTGTCCGACGCCGCAGTAGTACGAGCAATAGACCAGGTACTCGCCAGGCTCGGTAAACGTGTACTCCTGTTCGACCTCGACCCCGGCGGGTAGTCGCACCATGCGGCTGCCGGTCCCGAGCTGGATCGAGGCCCCGTGCGTCACGTCGGTGGCCATCATCTTGAAGACATAGGTCTGGCCGGCTTTGAGGCAGAGCTTGGGGGGCAGGTAGCCGTACTGGAGCGCCCGGAAATAGACCACGATCCGCCCCTGGGCGTCCTTTTCCCGGGGCTCCACGCAGCCATCCTCCCGGGTGTTTTTGACCAGGAAGGCCTGGGCCTCGGCAATGAAGGCCTTGACCGAGTGGGGTGGTTCGTCCTCGAGCTGGGCCTGGGCGGGTTTTTCCTCCACTGGCGCGAAAAAGCCGAGCGCCCCCCACACGGGAATGAGGAGGATGATCACCAGCGAAAGCGCCAGAATGACCCCCGGCCTGGTTGTCGGATGTTGCATCTTTCCCTCCCTCCTTCACAGGTCTCTCGCGAGAGCGGCGATTTCAGCCTAATGACCACCACCCCCGGCGATTAAGAGCCAAATGTCCCTATAATCCGTACGAGTAAGTCTGAGGACATACGTCCCGAGATGAGAGAGAAAGACACCGGCGCAGAATCGGTGGGGTGCTCTGCGCCGGTGCCGGGGCTTACTGCACGTTGCTGGGAAGCGGGTGACTCGAGGCTCTAAATGTGTTCGGCAACGAGTTCGACCAAAACGCCACCGAAGCTCTTCGGGTGCACGAAGGCAACCAGGTGACCGCCAAAGCCGGGTCGGGGCCGGGGATCGATGAGGCTGGCCCCCTCGGCTTCGAGTCTTTTCAGTTCCGCTTCGATGTCCTTCACCCGAAAGGCCAGGTGGTGGAGGCCCTCGCCGCGCTTTTGTAAGAACCGGCCCACCGGGGTGTCCGGGGCGAGGGGGGCGAGGAGTTCGAGGCGGGCCGACCCCTGGGTGCCGGGTGGGGCTTTGAGCATGGCCACAGCGACGCCTTGGGACGCGACGTCTCCCCGCGCCTCGAGGACGTACCCCAACCGCTGCCAGCGCAAGAGGCCTTCCTCGAGGTCCGCGACCGCGATGCCCACGTGGTCAAGCACCACCGCGGTCCTCCTTGGGGGCACTCTCGGCTACGAGGCGGGCCAGGGCCTCGTCCACCGTGCGGGCCTGGATGGCCCGGTGCGGGACCGGCGGGCCGTGGCGGTTCCCAAAACGCGCCCCGACCCAGAGCTCGGTGTCGGCGAGCAGGGCCAGCATCCGCTCGCGTTTTCCCTGGCCAACGAAGTCGGCGTGGGGGTTGGTTCTGAGCTCGAGGCGCCGCCAGGCCTCGCCGGTTTTTTCGTAGATGGCGTAGGCCGGGCTGTGACCAAAGGGGCCGGGGTAGATCCGGCTTCCGTCGGGCATGACTGCGATGGCGACCTTCATCTCGACTTCCTTATACCACCGCGTTGCCGAGGAGGGTACCCTCCCGGGGTAGGGGATCAGGGCAGCACCCAGCCGGTGATGGCCACGATCCCCGCCGCGCCCGGGAGGTTCCCCAAGGGGGTGGGCGGCAGGGCGGCCACGTCGAGCACGCTGAAGGTACTGTCGCCTGCCAGGTAGAGGTAGAGATCGGGGTGCAGCCAAGCGGCCTCAAAGCGGGTGAAAGGTTGGCCGGAGGCGGCGCGGTTCGAATCGGTGAGGAGGTAGCCCTGGCCGTAGGCCAGCCAGAGGCCTGCCGCCCCCAAAAGGCCCCGGGCCTCGACCTGGCTGTCCTCGGCCAGGCGCTCTGGCGTGGTTTGGCCCTGCCGCCAGCGGAAGACCTGGGTGCCGCCGAGTCCGGAGGCCATGAGTCCGAGGTTCTGGCCGTCCCAGGCGAGGGCCAGGGACTGAACCTGAAGGTTGGTCGGGATCTGCTGGTTCGTCCCCAGGTCGGGGATCTCGAGGACCACCCCCCCCGCGCTCGGGTAGGCCGCGGCCAGCTCGTCGCCGCTGCTCGCTGGATAGAGGGCGTAGGTGGTCTCGGGGGGAAAGCTCGCCACCGGCGCCGGGACCGGCTCGGTTCCCGGGGGCGCGTTTTGCGCCAGGCGGAGGACAGCGCCGCCCTGGCAGAGCACGATCAGGTCCTGCCGGCCGGCTTTGAGCGCCGTACCCTGGCAGTCGCCCAGGCTCCAGCTGGCCTCGAGGGCCGCCGCCGGCGCTGGCACGGCGCTCAGGGAAAAGCCGTCCAGCCGGTAGCGGAAAAGCGTCCCCGCGCTGAGCACGAAGAGCCGGTCCCCGCTCGCCAGCAGGTCCTCGGTCCCCGCGACGTCCCAGCGACCGATTTCCGCCCACCGACCCTGATTGAGGGCGTGGGCGTCGAGGAAGATGATGGCCTGGTTCGTGGCCACCGCCACCACCACCGGCGGTTCCGTCTCGCTGGTGCCGGTGCAGGCGGCGAGGAAGAGGAGGAAAAGCCAGGCGAAACGTCTCAAGGCAAATTCACCCCCGAAAGCCCGATCCCCGACGGTCCGAAGGTCACGCCGCTGCCAAACCCCTGATAAAAGAGCGCCAGCCGAACCTCGTCCTTGATCGCGTCCAGTGTCAAGCGCGCTCCCCAGCAGGCGCGGTCGTAGGTGAAGACGATCCGGGGCTTGATCGGTTCGGCGGTCTTCGACCCCAGGTCGAAGCGCTGGTTGAGGAAGGCGGCGAGGAAGATCTGGGTGCTTCCCCGGGCCCAGAGCCGGGCGCTGAGGCCGAAGTCTTCAAAGGAGAGCGTCTCCCCGGCGGTGCTCTTTTGGTAGCCGAGCCCACCCTGGATCGCCAGGTCAGGGGTCAGATCGATGCCCCCACGCGCCGAGAGGCGGCTCAGGTAGAGCCCGGCGTCGCCGAGGTCGGGAAGGTGGAGCCGGGCCTCGAGGTGGAACTGGGCCTCGAGGCTCTGCTGGCTCAGGCTTCCCACCAGTTCACCCTTTTCCAGACCCTGCCCCGAGAGCCTGCCCACCAGGGCCAGCCGGCTGCCCCCACGGCTGAGGGCTACCTGACCGATCAGCCGCCCCTCCACCGCGTCCTCGGCGTCGGGCTTACCGTCGGGCACGGCGTAGCTGTGGGTGAGGCTGAGCTGCCAGGGGCCGAGGCCGAGCCGGGCGCTTCCCGAGAGCACTTCGGACCGGTGGTCGTAGCGCTCGCCCAGGCTTAGCGAGAAGTTTTCCTGCCGGTAGAGGAACGCGGCCCGGCTGGCGACGCCCCGTCCCAAGTTGGGGTCGTAGCGGTGGGCGAGGAAGACGCTGCCGCCGGGGAGGGCGTAGCTGAAGTTGAGGTCGAGGGGGTCGAAGCGGTCTTCGCCCAGCCGGTAGCCAAATCGCACCCCGAACGAGGCCGGCCGAGGCGCGTAGGTGATCTGGGCGTTGAGGCGACCTTCGGTTCGTTCGAGCCGCCGCTCGGCCAGGATCCTGGCGGCAAGATCCGCCGTGCGCAGCGACAGATCCCCTTTGAGGGGAAGGGGGGCGTTTTGGTCGAACGACCATCCCCCCGAGATCGAGAGCGTCAGCGGGTTTTGGCGGTAGCGCAAATAGGGGCTGAGCTCGATGGTACGGCGCGTGGGGATGCGGTCGAAGATGAAGGGGGTTTCCCCCTCGCGGACCCAGCGCTCGAGGTTGGCCCCGAGCTCGAAGCTGCCCAGCCGCCGGCTCAGGCGGGCGGTGGTGCGCCAGTTGATCTGGCGCTCGGCGGTCGAGTAGTAGTAGCCGACGAAGTCGTTTTGCAGCCGGAAGGCGAGGCCGCTCCCCAGGCGGGGGGCGTAGCGCTCGTGGTGCTCGAGGTAAACGCGCCCGGCGCCGATACGGGGGCCTTCGCGGCGCGCCGAGCGGTTTAAGGGGTTGCTCTCGCCCTCGTAGCCCCCGACGATCGCCCGGCCGCTGATCGTGAGGTCGCCCAGGCGCCTGGCCTTGCGGTAGGCGACTTCGACCTCGGGCCCCTTGAAAAGCCCCCAGGGCGGCGGGGCCGCGGGATCGGTGTCGAGGATCCGCTCGATTGAAAAGCGAACGAAGGGATCGTCGGGGTCGGTCTTTTTCACCTCGGCCGAGAGGGTAAAGCGACCGGGGACCACCACGTCGTCACGGGCGAGGGAAAATCGACCCGACCACCCCTCTTCCTCCTTCCGGTACTCGAGCGAGAGCGAGAGCGTCCCCCGGTCTTTTCCGGGCTCGGGGGGCAGGTAGAGGAAGCGGTAGTGCTCGTAGGCGCTGCCGGCGCCCCAGTGATCGAGCCCCACCCCCACCCCGCGCTTTTCGAAGTAGCGGAGCAGGGTGAAGCCGAGGCCGTTTTTCGTGACGTAGGGCAGGTCGGCGCCGGCGACGATGCCGTCGACGGCGCTTTGGCCCAGGTAAACGCGGGGGGCGCGTTTGCCGGTGAAGATCACCAGCACCGGAAGGTAGAGCTCTTTTTGGCCAAAGAGCGAGACCCACACCCCCCGTGCCACGATGCGATCGCCGGGGAAAAGCGTCACCTGCTGGGCGAAGAAGGCGTAGTCGGGCGGGTTTTGACCCTTGGCCAGGCAAGGGGAAAAGTACGCCGCCCGCATGGTGATCTGTCCCTGGCTGCGGTAGGCGAAGGGGCTTTCGAAATCAAAATCGCCCGAGCGGACCTTGACGTTGGTGGCCACGAGACTCTCGTCGCCCACGAAGAGCACCAGTTCTTCGGCCTCGATGGTGCGGCCCTGATCGTCAGTGTAGCGGACCTGGCCGCTCAGGGTGAGCCGGCGGGCCTTGCGGTCGTAGATGACGCGGCGGGCGGAGAGGGTCTGCCCGTCGCGGACCAGGATGACCGGACGGCCCTCGAGGACCACCAGCGACCCGCCCAAAAAGAGCGAGAGGCTCTCCGCCTGCTTCACCTCGATGGTCCCGGCCAGGGCCAGGGAAAAAAGGGCGATGAGCGCGAGCGCCCGCTTCACCGCCGGCCCACCCCCAAAAGGGCGAGCGCCAGGGCCAGGTAGATCAGATCGGGCCCCCAGGCGGCGATCCAGGGTGCGAGCACGCCCTGCTCGCCCATGATGCGAAAGACCGACCAGGTGGCGTAGTAGAAGAAGGTGACGGTGACGACGCCCACCAGACCCAGGGTGCGGGTCCCGCCGAGGAGCCAGAACGCGAGGCCCCCGGCGAAGAGCGCGAAGACCACGCTGGCCGCGGGCTCGGCCCACTTGCGCCAGTACGCGGTGGCCTCGGCGGCATAGGGGGTGCCCCGCCGTTTGGCTTCAGCGATACGCGCCTTGAGCGCCGCGGGGCTGAGTTCGGAAAGCGGGGCCCGGGGCAGCGTGGCCAGGCCCCGAAGGGTCATCTTGGCCTGGGCGAATGTGGCCACGGTCCGCGGGCGGCTGCCTTCGTAGGTGATCCGGATGCCCTTTTGCAAGAAGAGGGTGCCCCGGGAAAAGCGGCCCTCCGGCGCGGCCAGCACCGCGCCGGGGGAGAGCACCCGGACGTCTTTCAGCCCGCCTTCCGCCACCTGCCCAACGTATACCAGCTCGCCGGTTGCGTCGGTGAAGAACGAACCCGGTTCGAGCAGGGCCAAAGGTCGGGCAAGAATTGCCTGCTGCAAGACTTCCCGCGCCTTTTGGCTGCTGGTGGGCACCACCTGGGCCCCGAGCCAAAAGCCGAGTCCGGCCAGGGCGGTCCCGAGGCCGACCAGGGTAAGGAGCACCCGTGTGCGGGGGATGCCCGAGGCCAGGAGAACCTTGAGCTCGGCATCCTCGGCCATGCGCGAGAGGGCGAGCAAAAGCGCGAAGAGGTAGGCGATGGGCAAGCCGCGCGCCAGCGCCTCGGGAACGCGCCAGGCGAGGTAACGGGCGACCTCGAGGCCCCCGATGCCCCTCGTGAGCAGCGGCCCCATCGCCTCGAAGAGCACCCCGCCGAGCAGGAGCAGGACCACCACCGCCACCCCGCCGGAGAGGTAGGCCAGGATCTCGCGCAGGAGGTAGCGATCGAGGGTTTTCACCGAAGCCTCACCGTCCCCAAAAGAGCGAGCCCTCCGTAGACCAGATCGGGGAGCCAGGCCACCTCGGGTCCGGCGATGGCGCCGGCAAAGAGGCGGGCGCTGAGGGTCCACAGCACGTAGTAGCCGAAGATCAGTACCACGACCAGGGCAAAGGCCAGCGAGCTTTCCCGCAGCGCGAGCCCGATCACACCGGCCAGCCACACCAAAACCAGCGCCCCCACCGCGTCGGCGTACCGGCGCTTGAGGGGGAAGCGGGCCCCCGGATCCACCCTGGCCAGCTGGCGGAGGTTTTTGAGCGGCAAGGTCTCGTAGTCCCGGCGGCGGAAGGCGGGATTGTAGCGGGCGGGAAAGGGGAAGCTGGCCGAGGTCCGGTATTCGACGTTTCCATTTTTGTCCACCCGGTAGGTGGGGCCGAGGATCCAGCGTGCGCCCTCCCAGCGCCCTCGCTCGGCGCTCCAAATGACGCCGTCGGCATCGATGATGCGCACCCGTTCGAGCTCGGCCCCCTTATCACCGGGGTAGATGCGTTCGGCGTAGTAGACGCCGAGACCGCTGGGGGCGAACGCCTTCCGGTAGAGCACCCCCGAGGGCTGGGTGCCGTAGTAGACCTGGTAGAGCTTGGCTTCAAAGCGCGACTGGGCTTCGGGTTTGACCCAGGCGGCGTTGGCGAAGACCAGCACCGACACCGCCGCCCCCAGCGTGACGAGGGGCCAAAGGAGCGAAAGCGGCGGGACGCCCCCGGCGTAAGCCGCTTTGAGCTCGGAGGTTCGGATCATCCGGGCCAGCGCCACCAGGACGGCGAAGACCAGCCCCAAGGGCAGGGCCACGCCAAGCGTGTAAGGCAGGCGGTAGAGCACCAGGGTGAGCACGACAAAAAGCGGCGTTTCCCGGGAGAGCAGCACCCCCGAGAGCGAGGAGAGTAAATCGGTGGTCACGAGGCCCACGAAGAGCAGGACCCCGAGGAGGAAGAACACCGTGACCTCGCGGAGGAGGTAGCGCCGGAGCATCGGGCCGATTATAGGCCGCGGCGATGAGAACTCAGCGGGCCTTCCCGGTGCCTGCCCGCCGGAGGTCGGCGCGCAGCCCGCGCAGTTCGTACTTGATCTCGACCAGAACCCGCTCGAGGTTCAAAAGCCGCTGCTTGGTCACGCGCAGTTCTTCGACCAGCGCGCTTACCGCGTCGTCGGCGACCTCTTCCGGTGGAGGTTCGGTGCCTTCCAGCGCCCGGCGCACCGCCGCCGGGACATCCTCGGCCAGCCGTCTCCGGACCAGCTCGCGGGCGGTCTCGATCAACCGGGCGGCGTCGCGATCGTAGAGCCGGCCGCGGTTGTTCCTGGGCAGCGGTCCGGCCAGGGCCTCGTAAGCCGCGGCATATTTTCGCAGCTGGGCGGTGCTGAGGCCCAGCTTCCTGGCCAGTGCGTTGGGCGTATAGAAGTCCATCGTCGCCTTCAATCTTTTTGCGACTCTACCCAAGGGTGCCGCGTGTATACACGCTCGGGGTGCGGTCTGGTTGCGTAACGAACGCGCGTGCCGTACGCTGGGAGTTGCGAGATGAAACGCCCCAAGCGTGCGTGGGAGTGGGCCCTTGCCGGGGTCTTCGTTTTGTTGCTGGCCGCCTTTTATGGGGTGACCTTCGTGCTGCTGGCGCCTCACGCCGGGCGGGATCTCGCGGCCCTTTCCGTACTGTGGGTGGCCGGCGCCGGCTGGTGGGGCGGTCGCTGGATCGGCCTGGCCGCTGGGGCGCTGAACCTTCCGCTGCACGCGGTTCTTTTTACCCTACTGGGCCTTCGCGGGGCTCTGACCGAGGCCGGGGTGCTGATGGGTCTTGGCGCCGGTTACTTGATCGGCTGGCTGCGGGAGCACCTCGAGGTCCACCTGGCCCAGCTCCAGGCCCTGGCCTTTCTCGGCCGCGCCGCGCGGCTGGGGCTTGAGGCCGAGTCGGAGTCGGCTTTGGTTGAAGCGGCCGCCCGGGCGGCGATCGAGGAGGGGGGCTACCTCGCCGTTGCCATCGGTCTCCCCGGAGACGGCCTTGCCCACCGATCCGGGGCGCCCCTGCCCCCGGGCACTCCCTTGCCGGAGCAGCTGGCCGATGAGGCCAGACGCCGCGGCGGGCGCGCCGTCTGGCGAAACGGCGCCGACCTCTGGCCAACAAAGCGCCCCCGCGCCGCGGCCGCGATCAACACCGGCGACCTTGGCTTACTCGTAGTCTACAGCCACCGGGGTCGGGCGTTCGGTGAGGTGGAGCTGGATCTGCTTGAGGATGTGTTGAGGGTGGTCCGCACCGGGGTTTCCCGGATTCGCCTGGAGCGTGAGCGAATGCTTTTGGCCCAGGCGGTCGAGCAATCGCCGGAAGGGGTGATGATCACTGACGTCGAGGGAAAAATCCGCTACGTCAACGCCGCTTTCGAGGCCCAGACCGGATACCGCAAGGAAGAGGTGCTGGGCAAGAACCCGCGCTTTTTGAAATCCGGCCACCACAACCCGGCCTTTTACCGCCGGCTTTGGCAGACCCTGCTTCGGGGCGAGGTCTTCGAGGGGGTGTTCGTGAACCGCACCAAGGCTGGCGAGCTGGTTTACGAAGCCAAACAGATCGCGCCGGTGCGCGACGCTTCGGGACGGATTACCCACTTCGTCTCCACCGGACGCAACGTCTCCGAGGAGATCCGGCTGCGCCAGGAGCTCCTCCGCCAGGCCACCAACGACCCCCTGACCGGGCTTCTTAACCGGCGGGCGTTCATCCACCGGGTGTCGCAGCAGCTCCGGTCGAGAGGGGTCGATCGGGGCGTGTTGATCGTGATCGACCTCGACCACTTTAAGGATGTCAACGACGAGCACGGCCACCCCGTGGGCGATCGAGTCCTCGAGGCCGTGGCCGAGCGGCTCGTGGCCAGCGTGCGCGGGCGCGACCTGGTGGGGCGGCTGGGGGGCGACGAGTTCGTGATCTGGCTTCCCGGGGCGGGGCCGGAAGGGGGCGAACGGGTGGTGCAGGCGATCATGAATGCGCTCAAGTCCCCCGTTGACCTGGACGGCGTGCGTTTTGAGATCGGGGCCAGCTTCGGGCTTGCGGTCTACCCCGACGACGGGACGGATTTTGAGGCCCTTTTGCACAAGGCCGATCTGGCCATGTATCAGGCCAAGGCGCGCGGGGAGGGCTGGCGGTTTTTCGACCCCGGGCTCGATGAACAAAAACGGGCGCAAAAGAAGATTCTCCTGGGGCTGCGTCGGGCGATTTCCCGCGAGGAGCTCTTCCTCGCCTACCAGCCCATCCGTGCGCTCGCCAGCGGCGATGCGGTGGGGGTCGAGGCGCTCGTCCGTTGGCGCGACCCCGATGGGGGCGTTCGCCTGCCGCGGCAGTTCCTCCCAGTCGCGGAGAACACCGGGCTCGTGGTCGAGCTCGACCGCTATGTTTTGCAGCAGGCCCTTGAGGAGATGGCCAATTGGGACGGCGGGGAGGCCCTTGGGCTTTGGGTCAACGTCAGCCCCAAAACCATCGCCGGGGGGAATTTCGTGGCCGACCTCGAGGGCTGGCTCCAGGGTTCGGGGTTTTTGCCCGAGCGGCTGACGCTGGAGGTCACCGAGCGGCTTTGGAGTCGGCGAAAGAACGTCAAGAGCCGATTTTTCGAGCTCAAGGAGCTCGGCGTTCGCCTGGCCATCGACGACTTCGGTACCGGCTACGCCTCGATCGCCGAACTCGGCGAGCTGCCCTTCGATGCTTTGAAGATCGATGTTCGCTTCGTCGAGGGGGTGGACCAGAAGCCTCGGGAGGAGGCGGTGGTGCAGGCCGTGGCCATCCTGGCCCGGGCGCTGGGCCTTGAGCTCGTGGCCGAGGGCGTTGAGCGCGAAAGTCAGCGTCAGCGGTTGATCGAGCTGGGCCTAAAACTGGGCCAGGGCGAGCGGCTCGGGCCGCCGGGGCCGCTCTCGGCTCTGAGTCGCGGGGCTGGCCCGACCGCCTCAGACGGCGGGACGCGGGGAACGCATCGTCAAATGGGGGACACGCTTTCCGGGGACGAATCCGAGACCGGGCGGACCGACGCCTGAGTCTGGACCCGAGACTCAGGCAACGAAGGGGCAGCGTCGTGATCGCGATGGGGAATGGATGGGCTCGGGTCGCCGGCCGTTCGAATCGGGGCGGGGGATGGCGGTCCCGAGCGGTACGAAGCAAAGCGCTTTGACCTCTTTTGGGGCGCTCAGGTTTTATACTTCTTTGCGATCGTCTCCGGTGCGGTGGTGTCTCCTCCCGCGGTGTGCGAGCATGGAGTGTGGGTGCTTCTCCACCATTCGTTCCCATAGGCGGTCAGGTCTGGGAGGCGACGCTCGGGCTTTACTGGCGGAGCGTGGTCGTTTTGGCCGTGGTGGCGCTCCTGATCGAACTCGCCGTTGCCCGCCCCTTGGCTTGGCCTGCGGGCGTGGTTTACCTGCTGGGGACCATCGTGTTTTATCGCTGGTTCCGGGGGTTTTCCCACACCTCGGTCGCGATTCATCTGTTCTTTTCGCTCCTCACCACGATTTGGGTGCTTCGCTCGCCGTTCCAAATGCCCATCGGCTTGCACGGGGGGTTTGGCGTTGAGATCGTGTTCGTCCCCGCGCTGGCGCTTGTGGTCTTCGCCCTGGGAACGTTCAGCGGTCTTTGGTTCGCCGGGGCCGGCGCGGCAGCGGCGGCACTCGGCGTGCCGAGCGTGGACCTGACCGAGCACGGGGTCTACGGGTTGCTCTTTGCCCTGGCCGCGGCGCTGGGGAGCGGGGTTCACTGGCTTTTGGGCGAGCTTGAACGGAGCCGAACCCAGCTTTTTTGGGCCGCCTACCGGGACCAGCTCACCGGTTTTTTGAACCGGCGTTCGCTCTACGACGCCTACCCCCATTACCTGGCGCTGAGCGTTCGCCAGGGGCAGCCGCTGGTCCTTACCTGCTGGGATATCGACGATTTGAAAACGGTCAACGACCGGCTAGGGCACGAGGCGGGCGACGCCTTGATTCGCCGCTTTGCGGCGGCGTTGCTGGCGAATGCCCGGGCCGGGGACGTGCTCTTTCGCATCGGCGGTGACGAGTTCGTAGGGTTGCACATCGGGCTTGATCATCCGGAAGACCTGGTGGCCAGGGCGCGGGCGGTTTTCCCCCAGGTGAGCGAGGGGCACGCGGCTTGCTTGGGCAAGAGCCTGGATGAGGCGCTGGCCGAGGCCGACCGGGCGATGTACGCGGATAAGCGCCGTCGTAAACGGGCGGCCCGGTCCTCCCGGGTAGAATGAGGCGTGCGCCTGGCGCTTGGCAGCACGAACCCCGTGAAGTTCGAGGCGCTCGCGGCGGCGGTCGCGGCGCGGGGGCTTAAGGCCGAGATCATTCCCCTGGCGGTGGGGGAGGCCCCGACCCAACCCCTTTCTGAGGAAGAGACCCGGCGGGGGGCGGTCCTTCGGGCCGAAGCTGCTTTGCGTCGTTCCGACGCCGAGCTCGGCGTCGGGCTTGAGGGCGGGGTTGACCTCGAGGGCGGCTGGTTGACCATGTACGCGGCGGTGACCGATGGCCTTCGCACGGCGCTGGCGCGGGGACCGGGGCTGCCGCTTCCCGAAGACGTTTTGAAGGCCCTCGGCGAGGGCCGGGAGCTCGGTGAGGCCCTGGAGGAGCGCTATGGCCGGGAAATCCGGCGCCGGGGGGCGGTTTTTGTGTTCTCCGGCGGCGCGATGACGAGAAAAGAGGCGCTTGCGATCGCCGCCCGCTTGGCGCTCGGGGCCTTCATGGAGGCAACGCCTTGATCATGGTCGTTCTCGCCTACCTGATTGGGTCGCTGAGTTTTGGCGTCATCCTCGGGTATGCGCTTAAAGGGTACGACATCCGGGCCCGGGACCTGCCGGGAGGCTCGGGCGTCTTCCGCCAGCTGGGGCCGCGCTGGGGGGTGGTGGTGGCGCTTTCCGATATCGCCAAGGGCGCCTTGGTGGCCTGGCTGGCCCAGGGGCGGCCCGAACTCCCCTGGATGGCGGCAGCGGTGGTGGCGGGGCACAACTGGCCGGTCTACTTCGGCTTTCGCGGCGGTGGGGGCCTTGCGCCCACGGTGGGCTTCTTTACCTATTTCGCTCCGGTGGAGACGCTTTCCTCGGTGGCATTCGGGTTGCTGGTGGCCTATTGGCATCACCGCCTGTACTGGCGTTATCGCCGGCGGGGCATCTACCCCATTCCCTTCGGCGCGGTGGTCGCGGTCCCGCTCTGGCTGGCCTGGCTTTGGCCGCGGGAGTCGGTTTTTCTCGGGGGAGTTCTCGTGGCGCTGGTGATGGGCGCCCGGGGGCTGCAACTCCTTTTATACTCGGGACATGAAAATCGTCAGGTTTAACGAGGGACGGTGGGGCGTCCTCGAGGCCGGCCGGATCGTGTACGAGACGGACGGTCCCGGAGGCAAGCGCATCGGTGAGCGGTTTCAGCTGGAGTCGGTCCGGCTTCTGGCGCCGGCGACGCCGACCAAGATCGTGGCCGTGGGGCGGAACTACGTGGCCCACATCAAGGAGATGGGCCATGACTTCGGCGACGACCTTCCCAAGGAACCGGGGCTCTTCCTCGTCGCACCCAACGCCCTGGCCAACCCCGACGAGCCGATTCCTTACCCGGCGTGGACCAGCGAGCTTCACTATGAGGGCGAGCTCGCGGTGGTCATTGGACGACGCATGCGTCGGGTGCCCGAGGAAGAGGCTCTCCACTACGTGCTCGGCTACACCGTGGCCAACGACCTCACTGCCCGGGACAAGCAGAAGAGCGACCTGCAGTGGGTGCGGGCCAAGTCGGCCGACAAGTTCCTGCCGCTCGGGCCCTGGATCGAGACCGAGCTTGACCCCTACCACGCGGTGGTGCGGACCCACGTCAATGGCGAGCTGCGCCAGGAGGGGACGACCGAGGATCTCCTCTTCCCGGTGGCCCGGATTTTGAGCTACATTTCGGGGTTCATGACCCTTGAGCCGGGCGACGTGGTTCTGACCGGAACCCCCGAGGGGGTCGGGCCGCTCTCGCCCGGCGATGTGGTGGAGGTGAGCGTCGAGGGGATCGGGACCCTCCGCAACCCGATCGTCGGGGAGGAGGCATGATTCACGTACTCGACACCCTGTTCCAGGGTTCAAAGGGAATCATCGCCGTTTTTGCGCTCGAGCACCGTGACGGCGTGGCCCTGGTCGAGAGCGGGCCGGAGTCGACCTTCGAGAAGGTGGTGGAAGCGCTGGCGGGCCTCGGCTACCAGCCGCGTGATGTCACCGACGTCTTCCTCACCCATATTCACCTCGATCACGCCGGGGCGGCCTGGCGCTTTGCCAGGCTCGGGGCCCGGGTTCACGTCCACCCTCGAGGGGCAAAACACATCGCGAACCCCGAGCGGCTGCTGGCCAGCGCCAGGCGGATCTACGGCGACCGCATGGAAAGCCTCTGGGGGACGCTTGAGCCCATCGAGAGCGAACGGCTCCGCGTGGCCGAGGACGGAGACCGGGTTTCGGTCGGCGGGCTCGTGCTCGAGGCCGTTGAGACCCCGGGACACGCCGTGCATCACCACGCCTGGCGGCTCGACGGGGCGCTCTTTACCGGCGACGTGGCCGGCGTGCGCCTTGGGGGCGGCCCCGTCCTTCCCCCCTGCCCGCCGCCGGACATTCACCTCGAGGACTGGAAGGCCTCGATCGAGCGCATCCGGGCCCTGGCCCCTGAGCAGATCTACCTGACGCACTTCGGGGTCTACGCGGATGTCTCGGAACAGCTCGAGGCGCTGACCGAACGGCTCTTTGCCTGGGGCGCTTGGATCCGCGACCAGCTCGCGGCGGGGGCACACCTTGATGCCATCGTGCCGCGATTTGAGGCCAGGGTGCGGGAGGAGCTCCTCGCCGCCGGGCTCGATGAGGGTGGCGTCGAGACCTACGAGCGCGCGAACCCCAGCGCCTATTCGGCATACGGTCTCGCGCGCTACTGGCAAAAGCACCGTCCCGATGCGCTTGGGGCACGGGGGTGAGACCGTGGGCGTGATCAAGGCGGCGGTGTTCGACCTCGAGGGCACCCTGACCACCGGCGAGACCTGGCGCGGGGTCGGGCGCTTTTTGAAGGCCCGGGGGATGGGCGGGGCCTATGACCGGTTTTTCGCCCTCCACCTCCCGGGTGCGCTTTTGGCCAAGGCCCGGGTCATTCCCAAGCGCTGGTACCAGAACATCTGGATGAAAAACCTGGCGGGGTTGCTCGCGGGGATGGATGGGGAAGCGCTTTCGGAGATGGCGCGTTGGGTGGTGGCCCATGAACTCTGGCCCCATCGGCGGGAGCAGGTGGTGGCGGAGCTTTTGCGTTTGAGGGACGAGGGTTACCGCATCGTCCTGGCTTCCGGAACCTATCAACCGGTCCTCGAGGCCTTCGCCGAACGGCTGGGGCCCGGGGTGGAGGCCCTGGGAACGGCGCTCGAGATGCGCGGCGAGCGGGCGACGGGGCGTTTGGGCGGGCCGATGAATGTTGACCAGGTCAAAGCGGAACGGGTCCAAAGCCATCTGGGAGGGGCGCCCGCGCTCGCTTTCGGCGACACCCCGGCCGATCTGCCCCTTCTTATGCTTGCCGAACACGCGGTGGTCGTTGGCGCTTCCCCCCGGCTCCGGCGGGAGGCCGAGGCGCGGGGCTGGCGTCAGGTCCCGGGCTAAAGGGGCTTCGCCCGCCGATCAGGCGTCGAGGTTTCCGGCAGAAATGCCGGCAAATCCGTTTCTTCGGTCCTGGCTCGACCGTTTGTCCTGGTAGAGTCTGAGATCGGCCGTCTCGAACACGCGCAAAAAGTCTGAGCCCTCGCCGTTCGTGCCCGCCACCGCCCAGCCGGCGGCCACGTCGGGGAAGCGCTTTTTGACCCGCTCGATATAGAGTTCGGGGGCTTTCAGGCCGAGGTGCAGGCTTGCGAACTCATCGCCCCCGACGCGGTAGACGCCGTCGCTCTGGCGGGCGCTCTCGCGCAGGGTGCGGGCTAAATGCTTGAGGTAAGCATCCCCGACCGCGTGGCCGAAGCGGTCGTTGATGGCCTTCAGGCCGTTGAGATCCCAAAGGATCAGGGTGAGCGGGAGGTTTTGCCTTTTGGCCAGGGCGAGAAAGCGGGCGTAGTCCTCCTCGAGGGCCCGGCGGTTGCCGAGACCGGTGAGGGGATCGGTGAGCGAGAGGGTGGTGATCTTTTGGTACTGGCGGTCGATGATCTCTGCGAATCGCCGGGCGGCGTGGCCGATGAACCCGACGACGATCCAAAAGAGCAGGCCCACCAGCTGCGTTTCGCTCGCGTCGAGGATGTGGTCACCGAAGACCCACGCCAGGCCGATGCCAGCGATGGCGCCGGCGGGCCCGAGGGCGGCGCTCGCCGTGTAGATGGGGAAAAAGGTTAGGAGGAGGTACATGTGGCTGCTCGCCGGGCCGAGGTTGGCAGAGGCGCTGACGTACAAAGCGCTCAGGGGAATCGTGCCCAGGGCATGCACGACCCGCGCCAGACGGGCCCAGCGCCGCGCGGCCAGGAAGGCGACCAGGGTCCAGGCGCCGAAGGCGAGTACCGCCGGCCAGGCCGAGGTGTCTTTGGAAAGCAACAGGGCGGCGCTGGCCGCTCCCAGCACCACGGTCATGATCCACCAGTACGCCCGACCCCAGCACCGCTCCATCAAGGTGCGGCTCTCGGCCGCGGAATGAAAATCCATACTTGCGTTAGTTTACTATTCACCCGGCCGATTCGCTCAGGGGTTGGACCTCGTGAACCCGGACAGACACATGTGAGACCGAATCGATAAGAATGTGGGGACCACTCCAGGAGAGAGGAGGTCCCCACGTATGCAGCTTACAACGGTTGGCCGGGAGGTATGGAGGGGGGCGAGGAAAGCCCAGGTGCTCCAGGAGGCTGGAGCGGGCGACCCCACGGTCCAAGACCGTCTGCGAAAGCTCAAACAAGTCGAGGCGTTCCGGAAACACAAGGTGGGCTGGTCCGAGATCCAGTCCCTGGTGGGAATCAGCCGAGCCACCTACTACCGCTGGAAAAAGCGACTCAGGGAAGAAGGCCTCAAAGGCCTTGGGCCCAGATCCAAACGCCCAAGGCGGTTGCGACGAAAGCTCCACTGGACGCCCGAACTTCTCATTGCGATTGAAACTTTGAGGAAGCAAAACCCCACCTGGGGCCGCTGGCCGATCTGGCTGGCCTTGGGGAAGCAAGGCTTTGGGGTTAGCGAACGCACCGTGGGCCGCATCCTGGCCCACCTGGGAGCGCACCGTCGTGTTGAAAGCGTGGCCGCCTTCCTGGCCCGGGCGAGACGGGGGAAGGTGAAGCGAAGGCCCAGGCGCCCCTACGCCAGGAGGAAACCCAAAAGCTACGTCGCCTCCTCACCCGGCGACCTGGTTCAGGTGGACACCCTTACCGTGACCCTAGGACCCGGGGAGGTCGTCAAGCATTTTTCGGCGGTAGACCTTTACACCCGCTTTTCCCTGGCCGAGGTGCACACCCGGGCCACCGCCAACCTAGCGGCCGGCTTCCTGGCCCACCTCATCACCCAGGCCCCCTTTCCCGTCAGGGCCATTCAGGTGGACGGTGGCAGCGAGTTCATGGCCGAGTTTGAGGAAACTTGCCAACGTTTAGGTATCGAGCTCTTCGTGCTGCCCCCGAGAAGTCCCAAGCTCAATGGCCACGTGGAGCGGATGCAGCGGACCTTCAGGGAGGAGTTTTACACCCGGCCGTTGCCTTCCCGGATCCCCGAGCTCCAAAGGGAGCTCGACGCCTATCTGGACTACTACAACCGCAGGAGGCCCCATCGTGCGCTCAACGGCCTTGCGCCTCTTGAGTTCCTGGCTAGAATGCAAGCGGAGTCGGTCCCCAAAAGAGTCTCAGATGTGTTGACCGATTACACCTCGAGATCATCGAGGAAGAAAATCGTTCCGTCGTTCCCGAATCCGAACCCGCCCTGGCGGTTGTCGGGGTCCGTCCACTCGAGCAGTGGCGTATCGTCGAGCCACGCCTTGATGTGACCGTTCCCGGCCAGTTCGAAGGCCAGGGTGTGCCAGTTTCCATCGCGAAGGAGCGTCCGTCCGGTTTCGGAGAGCTCGGGCCGTTCGATGAGCACGAGGCTTTGCTCTCCGACGAACTTCAGAAGCTGAACCCCGTCGTAGCCGATACGGAACTCAAGCCCCCGGCTGCCGTCGCCGCTCAAAAAGAGCCGGAACCGGAGCCGGGACTCGGTGAAGGGCGCTTTCTGGACCTTGATTTTGGCCGAAACCCGGTAGGCCCGCCAGTCATCGCGTCCACTGGTCACGAAACCCAGATCGTACTCGTTACCGAGACGCAGGGCTTTGTTCAGCCGGCCCTGGGCGTCGAGAACCTCGGCTACGGTCATCTTGGGCGCGCCGCCGAGTTTGAGAAGCCCGTAGCGGTCCGGCGCCACCACCTGAATCACGGCGCCGGTGGGATAGCTCTCGAAGTCGTCGGAAAGGGGCATCGGGTTTCCGGGCAGCACCCGGACCACGGGCTTGGGAAGCGGAAGCGTGACCTTGACCTCGGGTACGGGCTGGACCTTGAGCGTTGGTGCGCAGGCAGCGAGAATCGCGCTCAAGCCAAAGAGTGCCAGTGTGGAATATCGGCGCATGTTTTCACCCCTATACTTTTTAAATAACACTCGGAATCACTGGCGTAAAGGCCGTGCAAACCGAAGCCGCCCCGGAGCGCGTTCCTCCGGGGCTGCGAACGCGCCGTCGCGCCCTCAGGGCCCGGGCAGGCAGTAACCCTGGTCAGTCAGCCACTGCTGCAGACTCATGGTGGTGTCGCTGAAGGTGAGGATCACGTTGGCGCCCGGGCAGGCACTGCTCATGTCGTCGAGCGTGCCCTGGAAGGTTACCGCGGTCTGGCCGTCGACCTTGATCGACCCGTTGACGTCGATCGAGGTGGGGTTGCCCGCGGCGTCAAAGACCATGTTGGTGATCGTGATATCGAAGACGAAGGACTCCTGAGTGCCGCCGACGTTGCTGCTGCTGGTGAACTTCAGGGTGGCGTTTTGGGGGGTGAAGTCCTTGATGAAACAGTCGAGGCCGCGGGTGAGGCTGCCCTCGAGGCGGGCATTCCAACCCACGCTGGCCGAATCGCTGCCTGAGGTGGTGGTAAGGGTGAAGTCGCTGGTCAAAACATCGGTCGCCCCCTCCTGCACCTGGTAGCTCAGGTTCCAGCTCAGCGTGTCGTTCACGCCGATCGAGCCGGTGGTGTTGAGGGCGGTTGGTTCGGTGATGGGCGTGCCATTGCAGGTATACCAACTGGCGCTGAGGTCGGCGTTCGCGGCCTGGGTCGTGCCAACCTTGAGCACCGCTGAGGCCGACTGGGGGAGTTCCCTAACGTTGCTCTGGGGGTCGGTGGCGTTCACGGTTGGTGTGCCGCCTTTGTCCCAGTCAACCGACAACACGTTGGTGGGGCCACCCTGGACAGCCCACTTGAACTCGAGGTCAATGGGTGCGTCGGGGGTGTAATCAAGTTGGGATGCGTTGGGAGTGTAGTCAAAGCCGCCCCTCAGGAGACTGTACGTCGCCAGGGCCCGAACGTCCAAGGGCTGTAATCGGTCAACACATCTGAGACTCTTTTGGGGACCGACTCCGCTTGCATTCTAGCCAGGAACTCAAGAGGCGCAAGGCCGTTGAGCGCACGATGGGGCCTCCTGCGGTTGTAGTAGTCCAGATAGGCGTCGAGCTCCCTTTGGAGCTCGGGGATCCGGGAAGGCAACGGCCGGGTGTAAAACTCCTCCCTGAAGGTCCGCTGCATCCGCTCCACGTGGCCATTGAGCTTGGGACTTCTCGGGGGCAGCACGAAGAGCTCGATACCTAAACGTTGGCAAGTTTCCTCAAACTCGGCCATGAACTCGCTGCCACCGTCCACCTGAATGGCCCTGACGGGAAAGGGGGCCTGGGTGATGAGGTGGGCCAGGAAGCCGGCCGCTAGGTTGGCGGTGGCCCGGGTGTGCACCTCGGCCAGGGAAAAGCGGGTGTAAAGGTCTACCGCCGAAAAATGCTTGACGACCTCCCCGGGTCCTAGGGTCACGGTAAGGGTGTCCACCTGAACCAGGTCGCCGGGTGAGGAGGCGACGTAGCTTTTGGGTTTCCTCCTGGCGTAGGGGCGCCTGGGCCTTCGCTTCACCTTCCCCCGTCTCGCCCGGGCCAGGAAGGCGGCCACGCTTTCAACACGACGGTGCGCTCCCAGGTGGGCCAGGATGCGGCCCACGGTGCGTTCGCTAACCCCAAAGCCTTGCTTCCCCAAGGCCAGCCAGATCGGCCAGCGGCCCCAGGTGGGGTTTTGCTTCCTCAAAGTTTCAATCGCAATGAGAAGTTCGGGCGTCCAGTGGAGCTTTCGTCGCAACCGCCTTGGGCGTTTGGATCTGGGCCCAAGGCCTTTGAGGCCTTCTTCCCTGAGTCGCTTTTTCCAGCGGTAGTAGGTGGCTCGGCTGATTCCCACCAGGGACTGGATCTCGGACCAGCCCACCTTGTGTTTCCGGAACGCCTCGACTTGTTTGAGCTTTCGCAGACGGTCTTGGACCGTGGGGTCGCCCGCTCCAGCCTCCTGGAGCACCTGGGCTTTCCTCGCCCCCCTCCATACCTCCCGGCCAACCGTTGTAAGCTGCATACGTGGGGACCTCCTCTCTCCTGGAGTGGTCCCCACATTCTTATCGATTCGGTCTCACATGTGTCTGTCCGGGTTCAAGGGCTTGATGAGCCCTTTGAGTGCTGTGGCCAGGGACATCCTGGCGACGAAGGCGCTGGTGAGGATCGATGGCGTCGTGGTGGGTAGCGGCGCCGAGGTGAGGGCCTGGAAGGCCGGGTCTTGCTGGAGGTTTTGGGAAATACTATCGAAGTTCTGGGTTTGTTGGGTCCAGGCCTGGTTGAACTGGGTGCTGGTCCAATTTCCCGTCGATGGGCCGGTGCCGGTCTGAGAATTGCAGGCGCCGAGCGCCAGGATGAGTAGCCCCAAAAGGGAATACAATCTAAAGCCGCGCATTTTACACCTCCAAAGTTAAGTTTACATGAACTGCGACCGATTTTCTCGTTTCCGCCGCGGCCGCGAAAAAGCCGCACTTGGCCTGATCTGTTCGGAGAAAACGCGGGGCAGGGGATATAATGGGGCGGTGGCCTTTCGGGCCGCGCGAGGTGACGAGGACAATCATGCCAAAATACGACGCATCCAGCATCAAGGTACTGAGGGGCCTCGAGGGCGTACGAAAGCGCCCGGCGATGTACATCGCCGGTACCGGCCCCGACGGTTTCCACCAGCTGCTCTTTGAGATTTTGGACAACGCGGTCGACGAGGCGCTGGCCGGTTATGCCACCGAGGTCGAGGTGCGCCTCTACGAGGACGGTTCGGCGAGCGTTCGCGACAACGGTCGTGGCGTTCCCGTCGACGTGATGCCGGGGGAGGGCCGCCCGGCGATCGAGGTGATCTACACCGAGCTCCACGCCGGCGGCAAGTTCGAGGAGGGGGCCTACAAGGTCTCCGGCGGTCTCCACGGCGTCGGCGCCAGCGTGGTCAACGCCCTTTCCGAGTGGATGGTGGTCGAGGTCATGCGGGGCGGCGAGCACTTCCGGGTGAAGTTCTCCCGGGGTCACGTGGTCGAGCCGCTCTCCACCGTGGGCAAGGTTCGGGGAAAGAAGACCGGAACCTTCGTCCGCTTCAAGCCCGACCCCGAGATCTTCGGCGAGCAGAGCTTCGACTACCGGCGGGTCCGCCGCCGCCTCCGCGAGGTCGCCTTCCTCACCGGCGGCCTCAAGATCACCTTCCAGGATGACCGCAGTGGCAAGTCCGAGGTCTTTCACGAGAAGGGTGGGGTGGCCTCGTTCGCACGGGCCATCGCCGACAACGAGGAACCGCTCTACCCGAAACCGATCCTGCTCAGCGGGAAGTCGGGTGAGGTCGAGGTCGATGTGGGCCTGCTCCACACCAAGGGGTACGGGACCGAAGTTCTCGCCTACGCCAACCTCATCCCCACCCGCGACGGCGGGACCCACGTGTCCGGGTTTCGCTCGGCCTACACCCGGGCGCTGAATCAGTACGCCAAGAAGGCCGGCCTCAACAAGGGTAAGGGACCGGCGCCGAGCGGCGAGGACCTGCTCGAGGGCCTTTTCGCCGTGGTTTCGGTGAAGCTGCCCCAGCCCCAGTTTGAAGGGCAGACCAAGGGCAAGCTCTTAAACCCCGAGGCCCAGTCGGCGGTGGCCCAGGTGGTCTACGAGCGGCTCTTTGAGTACCTGGAGCAAAATCCGCGCGTCGGCAAGCTGATCTACGAAAAGGCCCGGCGGGCGGCCCAGGCCCGGGAAGCGGCGAGGAAGGCGCGGGAGCTGGTTCGCCGGCAAAACCCCCTGGAGTCCGACGATTTGCCGGGCAAGCTCGCCGACTGCCAGACCGAGGATCCCGAGGAAGCCGAGCTCTTCATCGTCGAGGGGGATTCCGCCGGCGGCTCGGCCAAGCAGGGGCGCGACCGGCGCTTCCAGGCCATTTTGCCGCTCAGGGGTAAGATCTTGAACGTCGAAAAGGCAAACCTCGACCGCGCCCTCAAGAACAACGAGATCCGGGCCATGGTGGCGGCGATCGGCGCCGGCATCCAGGGCTCCGAACACGTCCACTTCGACCCCGACGCCATCCGCTACCACAAGATCATCCTCATGACCGACGCCGACGTCGACGGCAGCCACATCCGCACCCTCTTGCTGACGTTCTTCTACCGCTACATGCGTCCCCTCATCGAGCGTGGCTACCTCTATATCGCCCAGCCGCCCCTCTACCGCATCCGGGTGGGCCGCAAAGCCGAGTACGTCTACGACGACGAGGTCTTAAAACGCCGCCTTGCGGAGCTCGAGGGGAAAAACGTCGAGATCCAGCGCTTTAAGGGGCTCGGTGAGATGAACCCCGAGCAGCTCTGGGAGACCACGATGAACCCCGAGACCCGAATCCTGAAGCGGGTCACCATCGAGGATGCCCTCGAGGCCAGCGAGACCTTCGAGCGGCTCATGGGGACCGAGGTGGCCCCTCGGCGGGAGTTCATCGAGGAGTACGCGCGCTTTGCCGAACTCGACGTCTAAGGGGCGGGCAGCGCGCCGTAAGCCTCGACGCCCCATCCGCAGCCGTTCCAGCGCAGCCTGACCCAGCCCCGGCCGGCATAGGTTTCCTGCCGGCCGGTTCGTTTGTTCCAGAGCACCAGGCGATAGCGTCCCACCACCTCGAGGGTGGGCAGGCTGAGCGAGACCCGATCGTAGGAGAGATTCAGCACCCGGATTTGGTAAAGGTCGCCGTACGCGCTCAGGAAGGCGCGGCGTGTACGTTCCTGGATCCGTTGAAGGTCCGGTAAGGCCGCTTCGGCGGATGCGGGCGGGTCGGTGGGGGTGGGACAGGCCGGACTTTCCCACGACGCCTGGAGCGTCCTTTGGAGGGGAAGCCAGCGCCAGGGAAATTCAAACAGTTGAAAAATAACCCACTCTACACTACATTACCTCTGAGGTGGACCCGCTTCTCCTTACAGCACACCAGATCAGGGAGCGCTATGGCCTCCACCGCAACACCCTGTACAAGTGGGAGAAGCAGGGTCTTCTGCACCCCGTCCGCACCCCCGGGGGCCGCAGGCGGTACCGCAGGGAGGAGATCGAGCGGCTTCTCTCCCTCGGGTTGGAGGTTCCCCAGGCGAAGCCGAAGCCCCGCACCGTTCTCTACGCCCGGGTGAGTACGAGGAAGCAGGAAGCTTTTCTCAAGAACCAGATCGCTCGGCTGGAGGCGTTCGCCAAGGAGCAAGGCTGGACGTATGAGGTCATCGCCGAGGTCGCGAGCGGGGTGAACGAGAACCGGCGGGGGCTCATCAAGATCCTGAACCGGGCCAAGAATGGGGAGCTGGAGCGGGTGGTGGTGGAGTACGAGGACCGCCTGGCCCGGTTTGGGCTGGGCTACATCCGCCGCTTCCTCGAGGCCTTCGGGGTGGAACTGGTGGTCCTGAACGGGAAGGAAAGCGAAGAAGTTCACCGGGAACTTGCAGAGGACCTGGTGGCCATCGTTTCCAGCTTCGCCGCGCGGATCTACGGGAAGCGGGGCGGAGGAAAGCGGAAAGGAAAACGCCGTGAAAAGCCTCAAGTCCCGAAGGGGGCCTGAGCTTCCCCGCATCGGGGTCCAGGGGCGCCTGGTCTTCTCCTCAGGGGAGGACCGGAGGAAAGTCCTGGACCTGATGCGCCGCTTCTCCTCCGCCACCCGCTACGCCTACAACCGCATCCTGGAGGGGTGGAGCAGGAACGACCTCAAACGACACCTCCGAGGTGTGTTCCGCCTCAACGCCCGCTACGCGGACGACGCCATCCTCAAAGCGCGGGCCACCTTGGCTTCGGCCAGGGAGAGGGGCAAAAAACCCCAAGAAGGTGATCTTCGGAGGGCGGAAGCTCTTCGAGCAGCTAAAGCAGAGGCACCTCTCGGGGAAACGGTACGCCCGCCTCCGGCAGGCGTGGAGGGAGAAGCGGCGGGGAACCCTTTACGCCCGGGGGGACAGGACAAAAAAGGGCAACCTTAACGCCCGGCTCCTTATCGAAAAGGGGATCCTCTACCTCCGGATCACCGTGGGGCACAGGGCGTGGGTGAAGGCCCGCCTGGTCACGCACCACCGGGATCTGGGCCAGTTGCTTGCGGTGGTGCTGGCGGGGAACCGCCCCTACAGCGTGGAACTTTCCCCCAAGGAGGGCCAGGTCTACGCCCACGTGACCTTTACCCCGAAGGAACCGTCGGAGCCTGGATACACCGGCGCCAACGGGGCCCTGGGCATCGACGTCAACGCTTGCCCCTTCCACCTGGCCTGGGCCGTCGCCGCTCCGGACGGGAACCTCCTGGCCTACGGGACCGTTCCCCTCCATGAGGTCATCGGAAAACCGAAGGGGGAAAAAGCGCTTCTCCTTTGGAAAGCGGCCCACGAGATCGTCGGGACCGCGAAACACCACGGCGTGGCGATCGTTACCGAAAAACTCAAACACCTGCGGAAGACCCGGAGAGGGGACGGCTCGGGGCCAAGGTTCCGGTCCCTCCAGCACCGCTTCGCCTACAGAAGCCTTCTTCAAAAGGTCCACGCCGTGGCGAGAAGGGAAGGGGTGGAGGTCGTTGAGGTGAACCCCGCCCACACCTCTATCATTGGAATGCTGAAGTACGCGCCCCAGTTCTCGCTCACCAAAGACGTGGCCGCGGCCTTCGTGCTCGCGCGAAGGGGGCTCGGGTTCGAGGAGGAGCTGCCGAGGAACTATCGGACCCTTCTAGGGGACCCCGCTTACATCGCCCATGCGAGGGAAGCCTACGAGCGCGAGCTGCAAGCCAAAGGGAAAGCGCTCAAGGAGGAAAAGAACCCGTACCTCAGGAAGAAGCTCAGGCGTGAGGTGCGGGACTCGAAGAGGAAGCTCGTGCTTTTAAGCCCCGGTCGTGAGCCGGGAGCCCGCGTCCCGGTAACCGAGGGAAGGAACGGGACAGGGGGCCCCCTGGAGGTCCGAAAATCCTGGCGAGTGACCGGGGTAGCCTTCGCCTTCCCGCTTCTCGGAAAGGTCGTACCGCGCGACCTTTCTCCCCTGAAGCCGGTGTTGGTGGAGGGGGCGTGGGAGCGGGTGGCGGCCAGGTTAGGTCCACATCCTGGTGGTGGGCCGGGGTGCGCTCGTGTGCACTCATCCCAACCAGGCGTGTAGATTGCCCCGAGCTCGACCCGGGGGTAGGGGAGGGCGCCGAGGGGGGTGAAGACGGCGCCTGCCCCGAGATCAAGGCTGCCTTGGAGGTTGCCCCAAAGCCCTGTGGCTTCGAGGAAAACCCGGGCCGAAAGGGTCAGGGTGAGGTTGCCCTCGATGCTCGCCAGCTCAACCCGCCACCCAAGCGGTCGCTGGGGCGAGTGCACGGTAAATCCCAGCGACCGGTAGGTCTGACCGCGGCACTGCCCGTATTCGAGGTCAAAGGCAAAGGGTTGCTGCTGGAGCACGACGCCTGCCGACCACGTCGGGCAGCCGAGGCCCGCGGCAAGGCGAAAACCGACTTCGGGCTCGTCGGCCTGGGCCCGAGCGAGGAGGGCGACGAGAACGAGTGTCCAGACAAAACGAGCTGGAATCCCGCCGTGCTGAAAGCGCTGCTTGAATACCCCGCCACGGCTTTGGCCGCGGCGGGGGCTTGGGGAAGTCGCAGACAACCGCAATCCTCGCATGGGAATGTTTGAAAAGCTTTTGTGCGCTCGCTCAACGTTGCTCGAGTTCCTGAAGCTTTTTCTCGGCCCAGGCTTGCTCGTAGCGGTCGCGAGCATCCTTAGGCGCGAGACTCAGGGCAACCTTTAACTGCTCAATGGCCCGGTCCCGCTGACCGAGACGCAAAAGGGCCCTTGCGAACTCGGTTCTGTGGATGATCTCTTGCGGTTCCAAACGGATCGCCTTTTCGAAAAGGGGCACCACCCGGCCGATGCTCGCGCCGTAGAGCCAGCCGACCCCCTTTTGTGAGAGTTCGAGGTTCCAAAGCGCCAGCGCGACCCGGGCCCCGGCGTGGTCGGGGTTTCTCTCCAGCGCCTTTTCCAGGTTGTCGCGGACCGCCGAGGCCAGGGAGAGGCTTTGCAAAATTCCCCGGTACTGGGCCAGGCGCCCCAGCGCCCGCGCCAGTTCGAAGTAACCCTCGGCGTTTTGGCTGTCGAGCTCGATGGCTTTTTTGGCTGCCGCCTCGGCTTTGGCGAACCAATCCGCGCGGTCCCGGTCATCTTTGGCCTGGTACATGGCGTAAAAGCTCGCGGCCCGGGCAGCGAGGACATAACTCTGGGCGTCGCCGGCCTTGAGGCCCGAGCGGTAGGCTGCCTGGAAGTCACCCTGCCGGAGGAGATCGGCGGGGTTTGCGAAGGCCAGGGTCAAAAGGAGTGTGGCGGCTAGGATCCATCGCATGTTTTCGCCTCCTAACTATGGGGGCATTCTAAGCGATAGCGGCGGGCGGGGTCATGGCGTCCCGGTCAGGCCCAGGCAGCCCGGGAGGACCATGGCCGCCTCGTCGTAAATGGTGGGATCGCCCTTAAAGGTTTCCCAGTCGGCCATGAGCCGCCTGACCTTTTGTTGGTAAACGCTTTTTCTGGCGGGATCGAAGTACGAAAACGGGCAGTAGGCCACCCGCCCGATCGTGACCATCAACTCGACCCGTCCCAAGCTGGCGCTCCAGCTCCCCGGCTTGCCCACGACTTTCCCCGCGGTCACGGCATCCCCCTGACCGACCGTCGGGGCTTTGACGTGGTCGATGGAAACCGTTTCGCAGGCGCTTCCTTTCTGGGCGAAGCCGATCTCGTAGTCGGCGGTGTCAGGCTGGTAGACGAATCGGACCACGGTGCCCTCGATGGGGGCGTAGACGTCGGCCTGCGGGTCCACCCGGTATTCGAACGTTGGGAGCGTCTTTGGTCCGGTCGGGCCGCCGACCACGGCGTTGAACTCGAGGAAGACCTTATCCTCCTGCCGGTCGAAAACGAAGGCGCCGGCCCGGCCGGTGGTTGGATCGTAGGGGGCAAACGCCACGATCAGGTTTTCCAGGACCGGGGCCGCGCCGGGGCTGAAGGCGCAGGCGAAACCATCATCGCCAAGGCCGCAGCCAGAGAGCAGGGCGGCAAAGGGGAATGCGAAGGCGGCGAGCGCCAATTTCGTCAGCGAGCGCCAGGTTTGGGACATTTATGAAAAGTATGAAAGCAGGGGCGGCGCCTGTCAAGCGAACGCCCCGGTCCCCGGAGGTTGTGAGTTAATAAGCGCAATCTACTTGACATAACATATATCAAAAAGCTAAGTTTATACATGAAGGGTGAGACGCTCGGCGAAGGCCGCGTCGGTACGGGTTCAGCGCATATGCCTTCGGGGAAAGGAGGTATCCGGTGCTGGGTCGAGCAGAGATCGAACGTATCCGTTCCCTGGTTGAGGCGAAGGCGCCCGTGCTCTCGCTCTACGTCGCGCTGAGAGAGGCAGAGGCGGCGCCGCAGGGTTCAAAGAAAAAGCCTTACCTTATCCGAGCCAAGGAAACGATGAAGCGTCTGGGGGTGCCGGAGGCGCTGGCGGCCAGGGTCCTTGAGCGTCTGGAACACGATGCGCCCGAAGCGCTCACCCGAGCGATCTTCGCCGGCGAGGATTTCCTCGAGGTCTTCGACCTCGGCGTCCTCCTGCCGGTGGTTGATCCGGTGCGCGGTCTGGTAGAGGCCCGCTACGGCGAACCCTACCTGGCGCCGCTCCTCCTCGCGCTCGATGAGTACGAGCGCTACGCGGTGGTGTTGCTCGATCGGGAGCGCTGGCGGGTTTTCGAAGTGTTCATGGGCGAGATTCGCGAGGCCCTCGACGCCTTCCGGGCGGTCGATCCCGAGGCCTGGCGCCGGCTCTCCGAGGCCAAACCCGGCACCCCCCAGGGCGTGCAGGCCCGGGGCGGTACCGCCACCGATAAGTTCGATCGCCGGCTTATGGCCTGGACCCACCGCTTTTACAAAGCGCTTGCCGCTGAGCTTGAGCGCTGGTTGGACGAGGTCGGCGCCTCGAGGGTCATCCTGATGGGCGTCGCCGAGGAGACGCGCTACTTCGAAACCTTCCTCTCCAAGGCGGCCAGGCGCAAGGTGGTCGGGCACGTCGGCGCCCCCGGTGGCAGCCGGGTGCCGGCGAGCGCCGTCCTCGAGCGGGTGCGCCCCCTCATCGAGGCGGTCGAGCGTGAGGAAGAGATGCGGCTCCTCGATGCCATCCGGGAAAAAGGGGTTTGGGGCGTGGGGCCGGTCCTCGAGGCCCTCGGCCGGGGCCAGGTGCACGTTTTGGCGGTGCCCTGGGATGCCCGGACGGAGGTGTTTTACTGTCCGGACCAGCAGCTGGCGGGCGTTTCTCCGGAGGCGCTCAGCTCGGTGTGCAAGGACCCGGAAAAGCGTCTTCTCAAAGAGATCGTCGCTGATCTGGCCCTCGCGTGGGGGGCTCGAATCGAGTTCATGCGCGGGGAGAGCGGAGCCAGGTTGGAAGAGGAATTCGGTGGTTTGGCCGCGCTTTTGCGGTGGTAAGGGAGGTGAATGGAAATGAGGCGAGCCATGGGATGGGATCCGATCCGGGAGATTGAAGAACTGCAGGAGCGCATCCAGCGCATGATGGGCCCGAGCGTGGTGGGCCGTTCGGAGGGGCGCACCTTCGCGCCGCTGGTGGATGTGTGGGAAGACGAACAGGGCTTGCACTTTGCCGTCTATCTGCCGGGGGTCGATCCGGCGAAGGTCGATGTGACCGCCGAGGACGAGACCCTGACCCTCCGCGCGGAGCGCCCCTTTGAAGAGAAAGAAGGCGTCACCTGGCACCGGGTGGAGGGGCCCTACGGAACCTTTATCCGCTCCTTTGCCGTGCCTTCGACCTTCGACCTGGGCAAGGTGGAAGCGCGCTTCAGACACGGCGTGCTCTACCTCCACGTGCCGAGGGCTGAGGAAACCAAGCCCAAGAAGGTGACCATTCAGGTCGAGCCGTGATGCGGTAAGGGGGGTGACAGCGTGTTGATGGCGGTGAGCGAGTTCGAACGCCTCTTTCGCCTTGCGGCATCGATCGACGTCGATAAGTCTGACCTCAAGCGGCTCTCCGAGCTCTTGACCAAAAAGCTCCACGACCTCCTGGTGGTGGCCGAGAAAAACGCCAAGTTCAACGGCCGCGACGTGATCCACCGAGCTGATTTGCCCATCACCAAGGGCCTTGAGCAAACCTTGCGCGATTTTGAAGATCTGGACGTGGCCCTCCGGCTCGAGCCAGTGCTCGAGCGGCTCTCCAAGCTGCCCCCGCTCGACCTCGAGGTCGGCGAGGACGTGCGCGAGATGCTGCCGGAGCTCGCCGGGGCGTTGGTGGTCGCCACCGCCAAGGTGCTGCGCGAGATCGACCCCGGGCTTAAAAATCCTCAGACCGAACACTGGGCGCGGGCGACCCGGATCTTGGACCTGCTCCTGTGAACGATCGCGCCGTTGGCGGCGCCACCGGGTGCGGGACCCGGTGGCGCTCGCTCTGGTAAAAAGGAGGTGCTTTGAAGCCCGAGGTGGTCATCGGCTGGGTTTTGGCTGCGGATCTTCGCGACCAGGCGCTCCTCGCGGCGTATGCCGAGGCCAGGGAGCGCCTCCGCCAGCTGCTCGTGCGCTCGTTTCCTGAGTTTGACTGGAAGGTGGACTATGGCGAGCGCCGAATTCACCTCCCTCGCGGCGCCCTCGACCCGGTGGCCCTCCTCGAGATCGGGGTAGACGAAAAGCTGCACCGGCGCTGGGACTATGCCCTGGTCGTGGTCCCCAACGAGCTGCTCTCGAGGCACCGGCCCTACGCTCTGGGTGTGCCCAGCTCGGCCCTCGAGGTGGCGGTGCTTTCTTCCTCGCGGCTCGGCAGCGGTGAACCGCTGGTGGACCGGCTCTTGGCCCTCTCGCTCCACCTCCTCGGCCATCTGTGGGGCCTCGGGCACGCCGAGGCGGGACCGATGCGCCCGATTGACGATCCCGAAGCGCTTGAGGTCGCTCCCTTTCTCCCCGAGGAGGTGGCGGAGGTGCGGCGGCACCTCGAGGATGTGGTGGTGGCCCGCCTCGAGGAGGAACGCGCCCGCTGGAACGTGCTCAGCTTCTACGCGCGCACTTTTTTCGATGATCCCCGGGGCATCGTCAGGACCATCCGCGAGTACGCCCCCTGGAAGATGCCCATCTACCTCGGCCGACTGACCGCTGCCGCGGCGATCTCGACCGTGTACCTGGTGATGACCTCCGACGCCTGGGCCCTGGGGACGCGCCTGCCGGGCCTCGGGCTCGGGCTTTTCGCTTTGATCGGGTTTTTCAGCGCCGCCTTTTTCCTGTTTTACGGACAGGACCTCGGACGATTGGGGCACGAGCGGACATGGCGCGAGCAGCTGGCCCGAACCCGGCTCGTGCTCTTTGGCACCGTGGTCGCGGGCATGGCCACGCTCTGGGCCCTGGTCTTTTTCTTGACGCTGGTCACGGGCCTTTTGATTCCCAGAACGCTTCTTGAGGCCTGGATCGGCTCGCCGTTTGAGTGGCGAGAGCTTTTGCGCTTTGCCACCATGAGCGCCGCGATCAGCGTGCTCGCCGCGGCCATGGGCGGGAACCTGGAAGAAGAGGCGGAGATCAAGGCCGAGTTTTTTATCGACGAGGAACTCTAAGGGCCCCCGCCGTGGCCTTGGCCACGGCGGGGGCCCTGAGAAAGGCGTCCGTCAAGCGTATTTATTTGACCTCGGGAAAGCCGTTGACCTCTTCGTTATGGAACCAGATGAACTCGTTCGAGGCGTGCATGGCGCCGGCGCTTTCAAAGCGGGCGTCATCGACCTCGAAGGCGCTGGCCTTTGCGTTCCACGCGATACGGGTGGCGAAGACCGGGGCGGTTCCGTACCTGCCCCCGGCCATCGGCGGCTTGGGAAGCGTGGGATAGCCGTAAAAGATCGGGGGTTCGCTCTGCTCGAACGCACCCTTGGCCACGCCGACGGGCGGCACCGACTGCTGCAGTCCGCTCCGGTTCACCGCGCTTTCGAAGAAGTTCACGAAGAACGACCTCGCCTGAGCCTGATTCACCGCGTCGCCGAGGAAGAGCCGGGTGGCGTTCAGGGCACCCATGATGGCCGCCACGTCGTCGATGCTGTGGCTGAGCTCACCGTTAAACCTGCCCTGGGGGAAGTTGTAGCTCGCGGCGAGATCGCCGTAGGTCCGGGCCGCAGCGCGCAAAAAGAGCGGATCGCCGCTGACCCGCCAGGCTTCGATGAGTCCGCGGAGGGCGTAGGCTTTTTCTCCGGCCCCACGCGTTGGGGCGCCGATGAGCTGCAGGGCCAGTGTGCGCAGGCGAAGCCCGGCTTCCCGGGCGCGCTCGGGGGTGTTCGCCGCATACCAGGTGAGGGCCTGGATGGCGAGTGAGCGTTCGGGGATTCCCTCGGGTTGCCGAGCGCCGAGGGTCGCGAAGAGGCGGTCGGCGGCTCGGCCGAACATCTGGGCCCTGGCCGGGTTCCGGTAGCGGTTGGTCTCGCTGAGGCGCATGGCGTCAGCCGAGAGCAGGCCCTTGAGGTTTGAGAGGGCCTCGAGGACCACCCAGTTTCCTGGCCAGTCGATCCGCCCGTCGCTATCCACGACCCGACCGTCTTCGTCCATCATTTCCTGGATGACGTAGGCCCCCTGGCGCTGGGCGCTGGCGCTCATGACCATGCCCACGAAGCGCCACTGGGCCCCGAAGCCGTCGCTGGGCCTGCCGAAGTGGAAGTCCACGTGGAACTGCTTGGCCCACTCGATCTCTTTCATCATCGTCCAGCCCATGGCTGAGGCGCCCACCACTCGTTCGAAGGTGGCCGGGTCCCAGCCCTGGGTGGCGAAGTCCCTGACGTTGATCGGCTGGGTGTAGCGGGGGTCACCGCTTTTGAACACCGCCTTGAGCAGGGTCACGCCCGGGGGAACCGAGACCGTGTCCCCGTCGCTGGGGTCAGTGTCCACGGCTCGGATCATCTTCATGACCGCTTCCTTGGGTGGGGCGAAGGTGAGCCCGAGACCGGAACGCATGACCAGGTTCCCGAGATTGTAGCGGGAATACCAGTAGCCTTCCTCCATGGTTTGCATGGCGGTAAAATCCCGCCGCCCTTCGGTGAGACCGCCACCGGCGTAGGCGCTGGCCAGGGCCAGGGCGACGAGGGTGGTGGCAACGTGTTTCCTATTCATTCGCAGCCTCCTTCAAAGCGCACCCCCATCTTCGCCCCGGGGTGACGGGCCCGGTGTCGGCGCGCCGACACCGGGCTATGCTGGGGGCATGTCCGTGCTAGTGGAATTCGCCATGTTCCCGACCGATAAGGGCGAGAGCGTCAGCGCCTACGTGGCTCGGGTGATCGATAGC
The DNA here is from genome assembly GCF_055385885.1 of Vulcanithermus mediatlanticus. Classification (NCBI taxonomy): domain Bacteria; kingdom Thermotogati; phylum Deinococcota; class Deinococci; order Thermales; family Thermaceae; genus Vulcanithermus; species Vulcanithermus mediatlanticus. The sequence goes on from NZ_AP042385.1 coordinate 1,070,695, forward strand.
CTCAGATCCTCCGGCGTTCGCTACCAGCTGACGCCGATGGGAACGATCTTCGAAACCGAGACCATGCCGGAGGCCCTCGAGGTCATCGGCCGCGCATACGCCGTGCTCGAGCCGCTCTCAAACCGGGTCTACGCCGTCGCCAAGTTCGACATCCGCAAAGGGCCAACCGGACGCATGGAGAAAAAGGTCCGCTCGGTCGAGGAAAAACTCGCGCGAGCGGACCGGTAAGGCCCATTGGCCACGGCGGGGTACTTAACGGGAGTAGTTCGGCGACTCCTTGGTGACCAGGACGTCGTGGGGGTGGCTTTCGATGAGGCCGGCCATGGTGATCCTCACAAAGCGGGCGTTTTTCCGGAAGGTCTCGATGTCCGGGCAGCCAGTGTAACCCATGGCCGCCTTCAACCCGCCGACGATCTGGAAGAGGACGTCCGACACGGGGCCCTTGTAGGGGACCATCCCCTCAATCCCTTCGGGGACGAGCTTTTTGGCGTCTTCCTGGAAATAGCGTCCGGCTGAACCCTTCTTCATGGCGCCGAGCGAGCCCATGCCCCGGTAGACCTTGTAGCGACGGCCGTCCTTGATGACCTCCTCGCCCGGGGCCTCGAACGTGCCGGCGAGCATGCCGCCGAGCATGACCGTATTGGCCCCGGCGGCGATGGCCTTGGCCACGTCGCCGGTGTACTTGATGCCGCCGTCGGCGATGATGGGAATGTCGAGGTCCGCCAGGCCCTTGGCCGCTTCCATGATGGCGGTGATCTGGGGCATGCCAACCCCGGTCACCACCCGCGTGGTGCAGATTGAACCCGGGCCGATCCCCACCTTGACCGCGTCGGCGCCGGCCTCGGCGAGGGCCCTCGCTCCCTCGGCGGTGGCCACGTTGCCGGCGATCACCTCCACCTCGAATTTCGATTTCAGTTCGGTCACGGCCTCGATCACGCCTTTGGAGTGTCCGTGGGCGCTGTCGACGACCAAAACGTCCACCCCGGCCTCGACCAGGGCGCTGGCGCGATCCAGGAGTTCGGCGTCCGCGCCGACCGCGGCGCCCACCAGCAACCGCCCTTCGCCGTCCTTGGCCGCCCTCGGGTACTGGCGGCGCTTGACGATGTCCTTCAGGGTTATGAGTCCGACCAGGCGACCGTCGTCGTCGACGAGGGGAAGCTTTTCGATCTTGTGGCGCTTGAGCCGTTCCTCGGCCTCGTCGAGCGACGTTCCCGGGGGCGCGGTGATGAGTTGTTCCCGCGGGGTCATGACCTCGCTGACCGGTTTGGAAAGGTCGCGCTCAAAGCGGAGGTCGCGGTTGGTCACCAGGCCGAGCAGCTTGCCGTGGAAGTCCACCACCGGCAAACCCCCGATCTTGTACTCGGCAAAGAGCCGCTCGGCGTCTTCCAGGCGGGCGTTGGGGGGCAGGGTGATGGGGTCGGTTACCATGCCCGCTTCGCTTCGCTTGACGCGATGGACCATTTCCGCCTGGACGTCGATGGGGAGGTTTTTGTGGATGACCCCGAGCCCGCCCTCCCTGGCCATGGCAATGGCCATCTTGGCCTCGGTGACGGTGTCCATGGCCGCGGAGAGGATGGGGATGTTAAGGGTCAGGCGGCGGGTGAGGCGGGTCTTGGTCTCGGCCGCTTTGGGTAGAACTTCGGAGTAGGCGGGGACGAGGAGGACATCGTCAAAGGTGAGGGCTTCGCCGGTGATCTTCTGCATATTGCCCCAGATTATACAGGGTGGGCGGGCCTTCACCCTAGCTTATCCGGAGGCGGCGGCATGAAATCCGACATCAGCCAGCGGTAGGCGAGGACGTAGCCCACGCCGTAGATGGCGAGCTGGGCCCAGAACGTTTTGAGCCAGTCCAGGCCGGCGGCGATCCCCCCGGCGATGAGGAAGCTGAGCACCAAGACCAGGACGAAGGTCTTGGCCATGAGTTTTAAGATCTTCGCCAGGGTGGGCTTTCTCGCTTCCTGGGCGAGCTTTTTGTAGAGTTTTTGCTGCCGTTTTTTCTTCCCCACGGCCTGACTATACTGGACCACGTGCAAACCGTTCGCAGTGTGGCCGAGCTCGAACAGGCTCTGAGGAACCAAAGCGTGGGCTTCGTCCCCACCATGGGCTACCTCCACCGCGGTCACCTGGCCCTGGTGGAGCGTGCGCGTCGGGAGAACCCGTTCGTTGTGGTCTCGGTCTTCGTCAACCCGCTGCAGTTCGGGCCTGGCGAAGACTTTGAGCGTTACCCCCGCGATCCCGAGCGCGACGCCAAGCTCCTGGCCGAGGCTGGGGTGGACCTGCTCTTTTTGCCGGAGGCCGCCGAGCTTTACCCCGAAGGGTTTTCCAGCTACGTGGAGGTCACGGGGCCGCTGGTGGAGCGCTTTGAGGGCGCGTTCCGCCCCGGGCATTTCCGAGGGGTGACCACGGTGGTGGCCAAGCTTTTCAACCTGGTCCGGCCGCGCCGGGCCTACTTCGGGGAGAAGGATTACCAGCAGCTGGCGGTGATCCGGCGCATGGTGGCCGATTTGCACTTTGGCCTCGAGGTGGTGGGGGTGCCGACGGTTCGCGAGGCGGACGGGCTCGCCCTTTCCTCCCGCAACGTCTACCTCACCCCCGAACATCGCCGCGAGGCCACAGGACTCTACCGGGCGCTCCTCGCGGCGCGGGAAGTGGCGCGTGCGGGCGGGAGCGTGGCCGAGGCCGAGGCGGCGGGGCTTCGGATTCTCCGGGAGATTCCCGATTTTCGCCTTGACTACTTCGCCATCGTTGACCCCGCGACGCTTGAGTCGCTCGCCGAATGGGTCGAGGGCGCTCGCGGGCTCGTCGCCGGTCGTTTTCCCGAGGTCCGGCTCATCGACAACATGGAGGTGTATCCGTGAAGTTCGGGGAGATGCTGGCCCAAATGGTGCGGGCCCGGGCTTCCGACATCCACCTCCAGGCCGGTGCGCCTCCCATGGTCCGGGTGGATGGCGAGCTCCTTCCCTTCGACAAAAAGCCCCTGACTCCGGCCCATACCGAGGCCATGGCCAAGGCGCTGACCACCGAGGCGCAGTGGAAACGCTTTCTGAACGAGAAAGAGCTCGACTTTGCCTACGTCCTGCCCGGTGTGGCCAGGTTTCGCTGCAACCTCCTCCGGCAGCGAGGCGCGGTGGGGATCGTGATGCGGGTGGTGCCCGCTTCGGTTCCGACCTTCGAGGTTTTGGGGTTGCCCAGGGGGGTGGTCGAGAAACTGGCAGGCCAGAGTCGGGGCCTGGTTCTGGTCACGGGGCCGACGGGATCCGGCAAGTCGACCACCCTGGCGGCGATGGTGGACTACATCAACAGCCATTACGCCAAGCACGTGATCACCATCGAGGACCCGATCGAGTACCTCCACCGGAACAAGCGGAGCCTGGTGGTCCAGCGCGAGGTGGGGCTGGATACGGCGTCGTTCTCGGATGGGCTGCGGCGTGCTTTGCGGCAGGACCCGGATGTGCTTTTGATCGGTGAGATGCGGGACCGGGAGACGGTTGAGGTGGCCCTCGAGGCCGCGCAGACCGGACACCTGGTGCTCTCGACCCTCCACACCCACGACGCGGTGCGGACGATCAACCGCATCATCGATTTCTTTCCCCTCTCCGAGCACCGGTTGGTCCGCATCCTGCTCGCCGAGAGCCTGCTCGGCATTCTCTCCCAGCGCCTTTTGCCCCAAGCCGGGGGGCAGGGCCGGGTGCTCGCCCTGGAGATCCTCCTCGCCACGCCCCTGGTCAGGGACTACATCAAGGACGAGGAGAAAACGCCGCTGATCAAAGACGCGATCGCTTCCGACGAGACCCGGGGGATGCAAACCTTCGACCAGCACCTGGTCCGCCTCTACCTCGAGGGCCGCATCGATCTCGAAACCGCGCTGGCGGCGGCGACGAGTCCCCACGAGTTCCGGCTCCTGGTGACCAAGGCCACCGGCGAGCAGGTTTAGGTACCCCGCCGTGGCTTTGGCCACGGCGGGGACCACGGAAAAACGCAAACGACCGCCAATCTCGCATCGGCATGTTGAAAAGCCCGTGGGCGCTCGCTTAGCGCCTGGGTCGTTTTGCTGGTTTTCGCCGGTGAAAACATGTCAGCATAGCGGAGGAGGCAAGCGATGCTGGTAACGGGTTTGGAGATCCTCAAAAAGGCTCGTGAGGAAGGTTACGGCGTTGGGGCGTTCAACACCAACAACATGGAGATCACCCAGGCCATCCTCGAGGCCAGCGAGGCCAAAAGCAGCCCGGTCATCCTGGCCATGTCGGAGGGGGCGATCAAATATGGCGGCGGCTACCTGGCCCGCATGGTCATCGAGGCGGCCCGCGACGCGCGGGTGCCGGTGGCGGTGCACCTCGACCACGGTTCGTCCTACGAGGCGGTCCTGCGTGCCTTGCGCCTCGGGTTTACCTCGGTGATGATCGATAAGTCCGGCGAGGACTTTGAGACCAACGTGGCCGAGACCAAGCGGGTTGTGGCCGCGGCGCGCGCGGTGGGGGTTTCGGTCGAGGCCGAGATCGGCAAGCTGGCGGGGGTCGAAGAGCACGTCGCGGTCGACGAAAAGGACGCCTTGCTCACCAACCCTCGCGAGGCCCAGATCTTCGCCGAGCGGACCGGCATCGACTTCCTGGCCGTGGCGATCGGTACCTCGCACGGCCCCTACAAGGGGAAGGGCCGTCCCTTCATCGACCACGCGCGGCTCAAAGAGATCGCCGAGCTCTTGCCCGGGATGCCGCTCGTGCTGCACGGCGCCTCGGGGGTGCCGCAGGAACTGGTGGAGCGGATCAACCGCGCCGGCGGGAACCTGAAGGGGGCGCAGGGCATCCACCCCGACGATATCCGTCTGGCGATTCAAGGCGGCATCAGCAAGATCAACACCGACACCGACCTCCGGCTCGCCTTCACCGCCGCGGTGCGCGAGGTGCTCGTGGAAAAGCCTGAGGTCTTCGATCCCCGAAAGATCCTCGGGCCAGCGCGAGAAGAAATGAAGCGGGTGGTCATGGAGCGCATCGAGCTCTTTGGCTCCGCCGGGCGCGCTTAAATACCCCACCGTGGCGAATGCCACGGTGGGACCAGAGAAAGCTTGGGGCCTACGCTTCAACCTAGGCGTAGAGGTTTCATTCGGGGGTGCAGCGCCCGCGCCCCTCGTCGCGCGTTCGGCCTTGAACGTCGATGAATCGCCAGCGGTATTCCCCGGGCCAAAGGGTGAGCTCGAGGACGCCGTGGGCTCGAACCCGGGCCTGGCTCGCGGGGTGGATCCGGCCGAAAGGCCGGATCCAGGCCCCGCCGGTTCCGACCACGAACTGGCGGGGTTCGCCTTGGGGTTCGAGTCGTTCGTAGTCGTGATCGTGGCCGGCGAGGAAGAGTTCGACGCGGTGACGGCGGAGGAGGTCCCAGATCGGTGCCAGGGCCCGGTTTTCGCCGTGGAGCCCTGAGCTCAGGCGGGGGTGGTGGCCAAAGGCGAGCTGGCAAGGCACGCTCGGGTCCTCGAGGGTGGCCGAGAGCCAGCGGTACTGGGGTGAGCCGGGGCCGCAGCCACCAACCTGGGCGCAGTTGGTGTTGAGGCCGATGATCAGCCATCCGCCGAGCCTGAGCGCGTAGTACCCCTTTCCCCGGGGGCCGCCCCGGGACCCGAAATAATCGAAGTACGGCCCGGCCCCCGGGGAGAGGTATTCGTGGTTCCCCGGGACCGCCCAGGCCAGCGGTTTGAGCTCGCCCCAGGCGGGATCGAAGCACTGGCGGAAATTCTTGGCGCTTCCCCTGGGGTAGGCGATGTCGCCGAGGAGCAGGATGGCTGACGGCGCATTCGAGACCAGGGTTTTCGCGAGCCTGGCGGTGGCGTAGCGCGCGGTGAGGGTACAGGTGCCGATGTCACCGACCGCCACCACGGTGAACCCCTGCGCACCGGCTCGGCTTTGGATCGCGAAGAGGGCCAGGGCCAGAAAGACCCAGCGCGAAATCGGCATTTCTCTCACGTTTCGAACGTACAATGCCCCATGATGCATCCGGTCGATTTTATCCGCGAAAAAAGAGATGGGAAAAGTCACGATCCAGCGGCGATCGGCGCCTGGGTCCGGGCGTTTACCGCAGGCGAGGTGCCTGATTATCAGGTTGCGGCGTGGTTGATGGCGGTCTACTTCCGCGGACTCAACGAGGACGAGACCCTGGCCCTGACCGAGGCCATGGCGAGCTCCGGCGAAGTGCTGGATCTCGCGGGGCTCGGACCCACCGTCGATAAGCACTCCTCCGGCGGCGTCGGCGATAAGACGACCCTGGTCGTGGCCCCGATTCTGGCGGCTGCCGGGGCGGTGGTGGCCAAGATGAGCGGCCGTGGCCTGGCCCACACCGGAGGCACGATCGACAAGCTGGAATCGATCCCGGGATTCCGAAGTTCGCTGGATAAAGACGAGTTTTTGCGTCAGGCCGGGACGGTCGGGATGGTGGTGGCGGGGCAGTCCGCGGAGCTGGCCCCGGCCGATGGCCGCCTCTATGCCCTGCGCGACGTGACCGCGACCGTGGACAGCATCCCGCTGATCGCCAGCTCGATCATGTCCAAGAAGCTGGCCGCCGGCGCCGGCGCCATCGTGCTCGATGTGAAGGTGGGCAGGGGGGCGTTCATGAAGACGCCCGAGGCGGCAAGAGAGCTCGCGGCGCTTATGGTTCGCCTCGGTCGCCGCGCCGGCCGGCGGGTGGCGGCGGTGATCTCGAGGATGGACCAGCCGCTGGGGCAGGCGGTGGGGAACGCGATCGAGGTCCAAGAGGCCATTCGGACCTTGAACGGGGAAGGGCCGGCCGACCTGACCGAACTGGCGTTGACCCTGGCTGAGGAAGGGCTGGCGCTCGCCGGGCTGCCACCCGAGCGGGCGAGGGCGGTGTGGGAAAGCGGGGCGGCGCTCGCCAAGTTCCGCGAGTTCGTCGCTGCCCAGGGGGGTGACCCCCGCGTGGTCGATGATCCGGAGCGCCTGGCGCTGGCCCCCGAGGTCGAGGCGGTGCGGGCGGACGCCGAGGGCGTGGTCTCGGCCCTGGATGCCCTGAAGGTGGGCGTGGCCGCGATGCGGCTCGGTGGCGGGCGGGAGAAAAAAGGCGATCCCGTGGATCACGGGGTGGGGGTCTATTTGCTGAAAAAGATCGGCGACCCGGTACGCCCCGGCGAGGTTTTGGCACGCCTTTACCACCGCGGCCGTGGTCTGGAGGAGGCCAGGGCGCTGGTTGCCTCGGCCTACCGCGTGGCCGAGGCCGCCGAGAAGCCGCCGCTCGTCGTCGAGGTCGTTCGGTGACCGTCCTTGACCCGGTCCAAGGCCGCATGCCATGCTGTGATCCGAGGGTTTTGAGCCAATGCCGCGTCGTATTCGCTTGCCCAAACGCTACACCGTGATCGTCACCCGTCCCGGGGGCCGCGCCTTGAGTGTCAGCTTTACGCTGCTGGTGCCCGTCGTGCTCTTGGCGCTCTTGCTTTTTTGGGGCGCGGTGAGTTTCAAGCTGGCGCGCGAGGCCCGCGAGGCCTCGCGTCTGCGCGAGGAGGTCCGCGTGCTCGCCGGTCAGGTGCGGCGGCTTTCGACCGACCTCCTTGCCGAGCAGAACAAGAACCGGGCCCTGGCCAGCCGAGCGAGTGAGATGCTCGGCCGCCTCGATGCCCTCGAGGCCGAGCTCGATGCCCTGCGCAAGCGGGCCGGGCTTTCCAAGGCGGCGCTGGAAAAAAAAGCCCCTAGCCCGGGGCCGGTGGGTGCCGGGCGCCCCGCCAGCACCGAGGAGCTCTTCGCCGCGCTCGATGCCCACCTGCAGAGCTTCCAAGATCGTTTAGAGGGCGTGGTGGCGCCGGCCCTCGAGGCGACGCTCAAGCGCGAGGCGGCAACCCCTCAGGGGTGGCCGCTTCGGGTCAAGACCTACATCGCCAGCGGTTTCGGGGTGCGAAAGAACCCTTTTGGCCGTGGGTATGAGTTCCATAACGGTCTCGATCTGCCGGCCTGGTACGGCACCAAGATCTACGCCACCGCTCCGGGACGGGTGGTCGAGGCGGGCTGGTCGAACATCTTCGGGCGCTACGTCAAGATCGACCATGGCTATGGCTACCAGACCCTCTACGGCCATATGCAAAAGATCGCGGTCAAGCGAGGCAGCTGGGTCAAGCGGGGGCAGGTGATCGGGTACGTGGGCTCCACGGGCCGCTCCACCGGCCCGCACGTGCACTACAGCGTGTTCGTCAAGGGGCGGTCGGTGGATCCTCGCCCCTTCCTTAAGACGCCGGTCTACGCCGCCCGGTAAACTGGGGCTCATGTTGGGTAGGAAGCGTCGCCTCAAAGGAGTAACCTACGTGGGATCGGGAACCGTGATCGAGGGCGACTTGCGCGCCCAGGGCAACGTGCGCGTCGACGGCGTGGTGCTTGGCTCGGTGTGGGCCGAGGGCGACCTCGAGGTGGCGGCTGGGGGGCGGATCGAAGGGCCGGAGGTCCGGGCCCGGAACGTTTTGATCAACGGCGAGGTCAAGGCCCACGTAGCCAGCGAGGGCAGGCTGGTCCTGACCAAGACCGGCCGGTTGGAGGGCGACGTGTCGGCGAAAGCGCTGGACATCGAAGTGGGGGCCGTGTTCGTGGGGCGGAGCGTGACCGGTGAGGTCCCGGCCCTCGAGGCGCCGCCGAGCGCGGCCCTCGAGGAGGATTAATGGCGCTCGACCGCCTGTTTCGCCGCCGGCGGACCCGGGGGCAGGCGCGGGAGGTCCCCGAGCTGTGGGTGCGGTGTGCAGCGTGTGAGGCCCAAGTTTACCGGAAGGACCTGGAACAGGCCCTCTGGGTGTGCCCCGAATGCGGATACCACCATCGCATCGCCGCCGAACGCTGGGTGGCGCTGCTCGCCGACGAGGGGAGTTTTGAGGTCACCACCGGTCGTGTCCGGCCGGCCGACCCCCTGGGCTTCGTGGACACCGAGCCTTATCCCGAGCGACTCCGGCGCTATCAAGAAAAGACCGGGCGACCCGACGCTATCCACGGTGGACGGGCCACGGTCGGCGGTGTGCCCACCGTGCTCCTGGTCATGGATTACGCCTTCGCCGGCGGCTCCATGGGCAGCGTGGTGGGGGAGGAGATCACCCGGGGGGCGGAACTGGCGGCGGAGGAGAACCGGGCGCTGGTCATCGTCGCCGCCTCGGGTGGCGCCAGGATGCAGGAGGGGGCGCTCTCGCTCATGCAAATGGCCAAGACCACCATGGCCCTGGACCTGATCTTTGCCAAACGTCTGCCTTACATATCGATCCTCACCGACCCCACGACCGGCGGGGTGACCGCTTCGTTCGCCACCCTGGCCGACGTCATCTTCGCCGAGCCGGGTGCCCTGGTGGGATTCGCCGGCCCCCGCGTGATCAAACAGACGATCCGCCAGGATCTGCCCGAGGGGTTCCAAAGGGCGGAGTTTTTGCAAAAGCATGGGTTGATCGACGCGGTGGTCGACCGGCGCCAGCTCAAGGCGAAGCTGGTCCAGACGCTGCGTTTGCTGTATCCGGGAGAAGGCCATGGCGCTTGAGTTCGAACGCCCCATTTTGGAGCTCGAGGCCAGGATTCAGGAGCTCGAACGCACGGCCAGCGAGCAGGGGCTCGATTTTTCCGAGGAGATCGAGCTGCTCAAGGCCAAGCTCGACCGGCTCCAGCGGGAGATCTTTGGCAATCTAACCGCCTGGCAGCGGGTGCAGCTGGCCCGAGCGCCGGGGCGCCCCACCACCCTGGATGTGATCGAGGCGCTTTTTGAGGAGTTCACCGAGCTCCGGGGCGACCGGGCCTTTGCCGACGACGCGGCCATCGTCGGCGGGGTGGCCCGCTTCCACGGGGAAGAGGTGGTCTTGGTCGGGCACCAAAAGGGCCGCAACACGCGGGAGAACATCGCCCGGAACTTCGGCATGCCACACCCCGAGGGCTACCGCAAGGCCATGCGCCTGATGGATCTGGCCGATAAAACCGGCCGGCCCTTCATCGCCTTCGTCGATACGCCCGGGGCCTACCCCGGGGTGAGCGCCGAAGAGCGGGGGCAAGCATGGGTCATCGCCCGCTCGATCCAGCGGATGAGCCGGCTGAAGGTGCCGGCGGTGGTGGTGATCCTGGGCGAGGGGGGTTCGGGCGGGGCCCTGGCCATCGGGGTGGGCAACCGGGTGCTCATCATGGAGAATGCCTGGTACTCGGTGATCAGCCCCGAGTCCTGCGCGGCCATCCTCTGGCGCGACGCGAAGGAAGCGGAAAAAGCCGCGGAGGCGCTGAAGCTTACCGCCCGTGACCTGCTCGAGCTGGGGGTGGTCGATCGGGTGGTCCCCGAGCCCAAAGGCGGGGCGCACCGCAACCCCGAGGCGGCCTACCGCGAGCTCGACCGGGCGCTGGTCGAGACCCTCGAGGCGCTCAAAGGGCTTTCGCCCGAGGCCATCTGGGAGGATCGCTACCGCCGCTTCCGCCGGCTCGGCGTTTTCGAAAAAGTATGAACGCCGTTTCACCGGATCCTCGGTTGCGAGTGACCTGCCGCCCATAACCTCGGGACAAGGAGGTGAATGCGGATGCGGATGAAGGCACTGGTGGCGTTGCTCGCACTGTGGACCGCCGTGGCGGCGGCCGAGGTCAGTCCCCAAGGGATCATCGTCAACCCAAGTCCGGGCAAGCTTTCGGTCAAGGTGTGGCTCGATCGGGACCCGGCCAAGCGCGGTGATGCGGTGTACCGGGTGGGGGATCCCATCCAGATTTACGCAAGCGTGACCGAAGAGACCTACGTTTACCTCTTCGACGTCAAAGCGGACGGCGAGGTGCAGCAGTTTTTCCCGAACAGTTACGATCAGCAAAACCGCTTGCGCGCGGGCGAGGTGCGGCGCCTGCCCCCGCCGGGCGCCGGCTACCGTTTCACGGTCGACGGGCCGGCCGGGCGCGACACCATTTTGGCCATCGCGGTGAAGCAACCGATCGCGGCCCGGGCGCTCGGGGATCTGGCCCGCGGCGAGATCTCGGTTCGGGGCCTTCGCGCCCTGTCGGAGGCGCTTTCGATCGCCGTGAGACCGCTTGCGACCACCGCCTGGGCGACGGATTCGGTGAGTTTCCGGGTGGTGGACGAAACCCCGCGTTCGAGCCTTTGGGTGCGCTCCTCGCCCAGCGGTGCGGCGGTCTTCCTCGACGGTGTTTACCGCGGTCGGACGCCACTCGACCTGCGGCTGGCCCCGGGGCGCTACGACCTCGAGCTCCGTCTGGATGGATACAAGACCTACCGGGTGGTCATTCGCCTGACCGAGGGGCGGACCGTCAGGGTCAACGCCCGCCTGATCCCGCTTTTGAGCGAGCTCCGGGTTGAGACGAGCGTTCGAGCGCGGGTGTTTCTCGATGGCTACGAGCTCGGTTGGACGCAAGGTGGCACGCTGGTCAAGGAGGTGGAGCCCGGCCGGCGCTGGTTGGTGGTGCTGGCCCCCGGCTACGCCCCGTACGTGCAGCGGATTGACCTCGAGGCCGGTCAATCGACCGTGATCTGGGCCCGCCTGGTCCCGGTGCGTCCGGGTATGGACATGGGGCACTGAGCTTTTGTTTCCCGCCTCCCGTGGTCCGCCATGGGAGGCGGGTTTTTTGTTAGGGTGACGTTGTGGATGCCGTTGTACTGGCCGGGGGCGAGGCTTCGGACCCCCTGGCACGCGAGTTCGGGGTGCCAACCAAGGCCCTGGCCCCGCTTTCGGGGCGGCCCATGGTGGCCTGGGTCATTGAAGCGCTTTTGGGCTCCGGCGTGGTGGAGCGGGTGATCTACGTGGGGCCATCGGCCGAGCTCGATCCGCCGCCGGATCTGGTGCTCCCTCCCCGGGGGCAGATCCTGGAAAACCTCGAGGCCGCGCTCGGCCAGGCTCGGGGCGAGCGGGTTTTGGTGGCCACCGCCGACGCGCCGCTCATCAGCGCTGAAGCCGTTCGCTACGTGGTGGAAAAGGCCCCGGATGCCGCCCTCGTTTACCCGGTGGTGCCCAAGGAAGCGATCGAGGCCCGCTGGCCGGGGATGCGGCGGACGTACGCCCGGCTTTTGGATGGCACCTTCACCGGTGGCAACCTGATCCTCCTCGACAAGGCGCTTTTCGCTCAGGCGCTGCCGATGGCCAGGCGTGTGATCGCGATGCGCAAGAATCCACTCGCGATCGCCCGCCTGATCGGCTTCGGCGTGCTCGTGAAGCTCCTTTTGGGCCGGCTTTCGGTCGCTGACTTGGAAGCCCGGGTCGGTCGGATCTTTGGCGTCCCCATGCGGGCTCTGGTGGTCCCCTATCCCGAGATCGGGGTCGACGCCGACGAGCCGGAAGACCTGGTATGGATGCAGCGAGCTTTGGAGGGCCGTGATGCGAACCGCTAAAGAATTGAGAATTGCCGGGTTGATCGCCTACATCGCTGCCTTGGCCGTGGGGCTCTTGCTCAGCCTCGTGGTCCACCTTCTCCTCGGCGGGCGAATGGGCTGGGAAGACTTCGATCTCCCCGGTCTCGTCGAGGGGTTGGTCTTTTTGGTTGCTTTTTCCGGCGGCCTGGTCGTCGCCAAGCGTTCGATCCGCGTGCCCTGCGGCACGCTGCTCTCCGCCGGTCTCTTCGCGCCTCCAACCGCCAGGGCGCTGGCGGAAGCGGTGCCCCGGCTCGATTCCCCGGCCGGGTTTGAGGGGCGCTGGGCGGTCATCGTCGAGGAGGGGCGCCCGGTCGGCGTCTTGGGACTCGCCGAGCAGATCGTGCCCTGGGACGACGCCCCGGTGGTCGCGGGGGCGGTGGCGCTCACCGAGCTCGCCCCCTTGTTTTGGCAAAACGAGGCGGTGATGGTGGCCGACGGCGACGAGGTCCACGGAGTCATCACCCGCGAGCGTTACCTGCGAAAGGTGGCGTCATGATCGAGCCCGAACCGATTCCCACGCCCATCACCGAGATGCTCGGGATCCGCTACCCCATCGTGGTGGCGCCGATGTTCCTGGTGAGCACGCCGGCCCTGCTCCAGGCGGTGGCCGAGGCCGGGGGCATCGCGGTGATCCCGAGCCTGAATTTCCGCACCCACGAAGCGTTCGAGGCCTTCTTGCGGGATTTTCCCGACCTGCCCTTTGGGGTCAACCTGATCTTGAAGGACAATCCCAGGCTCGCAGATGACCTCAAGGCCATTCGAGAGCGTCGCGTTCCCCTCATCGTGACCTCGCTCGGGGACCCCACGGAGGTGATCGAGCAGGTCCACGCCTACGGTGGCCGGGTGTTTTCGGACGTGGTGAACCTTCGCCACGCCCAAAAGGCGGCCCGAGCGGGCGCCGACGCCCTGGTGGCGGTCGCCGCGGGGGCCGGGGGGCACGCGGGCACGGTGAGCCCCTTCGTGCTCGCGCCCTGGATTCGCGAGGAAACCGGCTTGCCGGTGCTGGTGGCCGGCGGTCTTGCCGACGGTCGCCACCTGCTGGCGGCGCTGGCCCTGGGGGATGCGGGCTACTTCGGCACGCGTTTTATCGCCACCCACGAGTCGGGCGCTTCGGAAGCGTACAAGCGCATGTTGCTCGAGGCCGGCCCCGAAGACGTCGTCTACACGCCCGAGGTGACCGGTGTCCCGGCCAATTTCCTAAAGGCGTCGCTTGAGCGTTTTCGCGCCGGTGGCAAGCCCTGGAAGGAGGTCTTTTCGGCCGGACACGGCGTGGCCTTCGTTCGCAAGGTCGAGCCGGCCGGGCGTTTGGTGCACCGAATTGCCCAGGGCTACCACGAGGCCAGGCGGCGTTTGCCATAAGCCCACCCGCTTTGCAGCGTGACCCACAGAGCGCCTTCGGGGGCGTGGTAAGGTGGGTGAAAGCCGCGGCGGGCCCCGGGCGTCGCACCTGGTGTGCGGACGCTGCGATGTGTTTTGAAAAAAGGAGGATGGAATGCTGAGTGTGCGTGCAGAAAAATACCGGCCCGTAACCCTGGCGAATCTCGAAGACCTGCCCGAGTGGCGCCGGTTGGACCCCGAGATTCAGGAGGCGGTTCGGGTGGTCGCGCAGGTGCTGCCGTTTCGAACCAACACCTACGTCGTCCAGCAGCTCATCGACTGGTCGCGGGTCCCCGAGGACCCGATGTTCGTGCTGACCTTTCCCCAAAAGGATATGCTGGACGAGGAAGACTTCATCCGCATCCGGGACATGCTCAGGGCGGGGGCGCCCAAGGCCGCCATCCATGAGGTGGTTCACGAGATACGCCTGCGCCTGAACCCCCACCCGGCCGGGCAGCTGACCCACAACGTCCCGGTCTTCGAGGGGCGTCGCCTCGAGGGCTTGCAGCACAAATACCGCGAGACGGTCCTGGTGTTTCCGAGCCCCGGCCAGGTTTGCCACGCCTATTGCACCTACTGTTTCCGCTGGGCCCAGTTCGTGGGCGAGCCGGATCTGCGCATGGCCACCAACGAGAGTCAGGATCTCACCGACTACCTGCGCGCCCACCCCGAGGTCACCGACGTGCTCTTTACCGGCGGTGACCCGATGGTGATGAAGACCAGCGTCCTCGAGCGCTTCATCCGCCCCTTGCTCGACGAGGCCTTTGCCCACGTTCAGGACATTCGCATCGGCACCAAGGCGCTGGCGTACTGGCCGTCACGTTTCTTCGATGATCGGTTGCTGAAGCTCTTCGAAGCGGTGGTGGCTGCGGGGCGGCACCTGGCGGTGATGGCGCACTTTACCCACCCCCGCGAGCTGGAAACCGACGAGGTGCGGGAAGCGATCCGCCTGATCCGCGCCACCGGAGCCGAGATCCGTACCCAATCGCCGGTCGTGGCCCACATCAACGATGACGCCGAGGCCTGGGCCCGGAAATGGAAGGAAGAGGTGAAGCTCGGCCTCATCCCCTACTACATGTTCGTCGAGCGAGACACCGGCCCCAAGCGTTTTTTCGAAGTGCCTCTGGCCCGGGCCTGGTCGATCTTCCGCGACGCTTACAAGCAGGTACCGGGTCTGGCCCGTACCGTGCGCGGGCCGAGCATGTCGGCGTTTCCGGGGAAAGTCCGTGTGGTGGGGGTGACGAGGCTGGGCGGCGAGCCGGTCTTCGTGCTCGAGTTCCTCCAAGGGCGAAACCCCGACTGGGTGGGGCGGCCCTTCTTCGCCAAGTTCGACGAAAAGGCCACCTGGCTCGATGATCTGAGGCCCTATGGGTCGGAGAAGTTCTTCTACGAGGATGAGCTCGCCGAGATGACCCGCCAGGGCCTTTCGGGTTGAGGGCGTGCGGATCTACGGACGCAACCCGGTGCTCGAGGCCGCCCGGGAAGGGCGGGTTCGCAAGGTCTACCTGGCGCGGGGGGTCGAGCCCAAGCTGGTGCGGCAGGTCGAGCGCCTGGGCGTGCCCATCGTCTGGACCAGCCGTATCGAGCTGGCCCAGATGGTGGGCACCACCCGGCACCAGGGCATCGTGGCCGAGGTGGACCGCTTCGAGGCCGCGGACCTCGAGGCCGCCTTCGCCCTCGCCGAGTCGCGTCGGGCGCCGCTCTTGCTGGTGCTGGTCGACGGCGTCACCGACCCCAGGAACTTTGGCGCCATCATCCGGAGCGCCGAGGCGCTCGGCGCGCACGGGGTGATGGCCGAGTCCCGTCGCAGCGCCCCGATCTCTCCCGTGGTGGTAAAGGCGAGCGCCGGGGCGGCGCTGCGCCTGCCCATCATCCGGGTGACGAACCTGCCCCGCGAGATCGAGGCTTTAAAGTCGCGGGGCGTATGGGTCTACGGGCTTGCCGGTGAGGCAAAAACGCCCATCGCCGAGGCCGAATTCCGAGGCCCCAGCGCCCTGGTCGTCGGCTCGGAAGGCAAAGGGCTTCGGAGGCTGGTGCGTGAACGCTGCGACGCGCTTTTTTCCATCCCCCTCTTTGGAAAAACCCCTTCGCTCAACGTGGCCGTGGCCCTGGGTATCGCCCTTTACCAGGCGGCGCTTTCCCGGGATCGGGCTGGGGTATAGTGCCCCATTGAGGGGGCATTTCGATGGCTGAAGGGCGAAGAATGATCGGTGGCCACCCCTACCGTTTGCTGGGGGTTTTCCCCGCGCCGGTGGCCGGAAGTTTCGAGGCGATGCTCAGGGAAAACGGGATTCCCGCCTACGTGGCCGACGCGGCGGAGGAAACGCGTCCGTATACCGGGTCGCAACCCATGGGTCCCGAGGTTTACGTCTGGGTGCCCGAGACCATGTTCGCTCGGGCCAGCGAGCTGGTCGGTAACGATGCGGGCGACGCTGGGGCTTGATCTCGGCGGCACCAAGATCGCCGCCGGTGTGCTCACCGATGATGGCCTCAAGGGGTATTTCGAACGACCGACGCCGCAAACCGGCGACGGCGATGCGGTGGCGCGCGCCATCGCCGAGGCGGGTCGTGAGGCGGTCCGCCAAAGCGGTCTGGCGGTGGCGGTGGCGGGGGTGGGGACCCCCGGCCCGCTCGACTTCGCCGAGGGTGTGGTTCGCTTCGCCCCCAACATCCCCGGTTTGGTGGACTATCCGCTCCGGGAACGCCTCGAGGACTGGCTCGGGATGCGGGTGGTCTTGGAAAACGACGCCAACGCCGCCGCTTTGGCCGAGCACCATTTCGGCGCCGCCCAGGGCGCCAAGCACTCGCTCTACGTCACGGTTTCGACCGGGATCGGGGGCGGGGTGATCATCAACGGCCGCGTTCACCGCGGGGCTTACGGCCAGGGAGGCGAGGTGGGTCACCTCACCGTGGTCCCCGGGGGGCCGCTGTGCGGATGCGGGCGCCAGGGGTGCCTCGAGGCCGTGGCCTCGGGCAGGGCGCTCGAACGCGACGCCAGTTACGCCTACGGCGAGCCTTTAAGCGCCGAGGCGCTCTTCGCCCGCTTCCACGACGGCGAGGCCAAGGCGGTGAGCCTGGTCGAGGGCGCGGCAAGGCACCTTGGGGTTGCCCTCGCCAGCCTGCAGAAGGTCCTCGATCCCGAAGTGGTCGTGCTCGGGGGCGGGGTGGTGCTGGGCGGCGGGGAGGACTTTGTGGCCGCGATCCGCCGCGCCTACGAGGAACACCTCCGGGGCTGGAAGGCAGCGCCCATTCGCACCGCCCGTCTGGGCCGGAGCGTGGGCGTAATCGGGGCGGCCCTCGCCGCCGAGTACTGCTAGGGCCCCCACGGTGGTGTTGGCGCGCTCAGGGCGCGTTATTGGAGGCCGCGACGAAGCGCTCAAGCACCGTTTTTGCCTCGCCGCGGGTCAGGAGTTCCCGGGCCCGGGCTACACCGGCCGCGAGGCTCTCGGCGAGTCCGGCGGCGTAGATGGCGGCGCCGGCGTTGAGGGCGACGACGTCGCGTGCCGGGCCGGATTCCTCTCCAGCCAGGATCCTCCGGATCAGCGCCGCGTTCTCCTCCGGACTGCCGCCGGCGAGAGCGTCGAGGGGCGCCGGAGAAAGCCCCACTTCCTCGGCCCGCAGCGTGTAGCGCCGGATTTCGCCGTCGCTGAGTTCCACCACCTGGTTCTCGCCCAGCACGAGTTCGTCGGTGCCCTCGCCGTGGACCACCAGCGCCCGTTCGACGCCGAGGCTTTTGAGCGCCTGGGCCATGGCCACGAGGCGCTGGGGTGAAAACACGCCCAGCACGAAGTAACTGGGCCTTGCTGGGTTGGTGAGGGGGCCGAGGAGGTTGAACACGGTTCGGGTCTTGAGCTCGGCTCGGACCGGGGCGACGTGTTTCATCGCCGGGTGGTGGGTTCGGGCAAAGATAAAGCCGATTCCTACCTGGTCGATGAGCCGGGCAACCTGCTGGGGGGCGAGGTCGATCTTGGCCCCGAGGGCCTCGAGGACGTCCGCCGAACCCGATCGGCTGGAGGCGGCCCGGTTGCCGTGCTTGGCCACCTTGGCCCCGGCCGCCGCGGCCACGAACGCGCTGGCGGTGGAGATGTTGAACGTGCCCTTGCCGTCGCCCCCCGTGCCCACGATGTCCACGGTTTTGTGGGAGACCTGGACCTCGAGGGCCGCTTCCCGCATGGCGCGGGCGAATCCGGCGATTTCCTCCTCCTGCTCTCCCCGGACCTTGAGACCGATCAAAAGCCCCGCCGTCTCCGCCGGGCTCAGCGCCCCGGCCATCACCGCTTGCATGAGGCGGTAGGCTTCCTCGTGGTCCAAAGTTTCGCCGCGATAGACCTTTTGCAAAAGCTCCATGACCAAACCTCCGTCCTCAGTCGTTTGCCAGGCTTTCCCTGGTTCTTTCCAGAAAGCGCCTGATGATTTCCATGCCCAGCCCGGTCAGGATGCTCTCCGGGTG
Organism: Vulcanithermus mediatlanticus; assembly: GCF_055385885.1. NCBI lineage: Bacteria > Thermotogati > Deinococcota > Deinococci > Thermales > Thermaceae > Vulcanithermus > Vulcanithermus mediatlanticus. The sequence goes on from NZ_AP042385.1 coordinate 1,088,852, forward strand.
GAACTGGACCCCGAATGTGGGGTGGCTGGTGTGGATCAGGCCCTGGATGGTTTTGTCCCCGTCGTCAAAGCTCCAGGCATTGACGCGGAGCTCGGGCGGCGGGTCGGTCACCACCAGCGAGTGGTAGCGGGTGGCGGTGAAGGGGCTGGGCAGGCCGGAGAAGAGTCCGGTGCCGTCGTGCTCGATGGGGCTCGTCTTGCCGTGGTAGGGCCGCTTGGCCCGTACGATCTGGGCTCCGAACGCGGCGCCGATGGCCTGGTGCCCCAGGCAGACGCCGAGGATGGGCACCCGGCCGGAAAACCGCCGGACCACCGCGATCGAGTGGCCGGCGTCGTAGGGGGTCGCGGGGCCGGGGCTGATGACGATGCCCTTGGGGTTGAGATCGGCGACGTCGTCGAGCTCGAAGCGGTCGTTACGCCAAACCACCGTCTCGGCGCCCAGCTGCTTGAGGTAATCCACGAGGTTGTAGGTGAACGAATCGTAGTTGTCGATGACGAGGATCGGTCGTTTCATCCCCATACCTCCCGGGCCAAAAGGCCTGCCTCGGCGAGTTCGAGCGCTTTTCGCATGGCCTTGGCTTTGCTCAGGATCTCCTCGTATTCGCGCTCCGGGGAGGAATCGGCCACGATTCCCGCTCCGGCCTGAACGTGGACCCAGCCGTCTTTCATCACCAGCGTGCGAAGGGTGAGCGCCATGTCCATGTGGCCGTCGTAGGCGAAGTAGCCGAATGAACCTCCGTAGGGGCCTCGCCTGAGCGGCTCGAGTTCTTCGATGATCTCCATGGCGCGGATCTTGGGCGCGCCGGAGATGGTGCCCATGGGGATGACGCTCGCCAGGGCGTCGAGCGGCGTGTTGCCATCGGCGAGCTCGCCCTCGACGGTACTCACGATGTGCATCACGTGGGAGTAGTGCTCGACCACCATGAGTTCGGGGACCTTCACCGAGCCGGCGCGGGCGACGCGGCCGATGTCGTTGCGCGAGAGATCCACCAGCATCACGTGCTCCGCCCGCTCCTTCTCGTCGGAGAGGAGTTCCTGGGCGAGCTTCGCGTCCTCTTCCGGGGTCTTGCCCCGGGGCCTGGTGCCCGCGATGGGTCGGGTGGTGATCTTCTTGCCATCGGAGCGAAGGAGGGATTCGGGGCTGGCCGAGACCAGCGTCACTTCTCCAAGGTCCAAGTAGCCCATGTAGGGGCTGGGATTTACGGTTCTCAGCGCCCGGTAGATGGCGAAGGGGTGGACCCCGAGCTTGGCCGAGAAACGAATCGAGGGCACCACCTGGAAGATGTCGCCGGCGTAGATGTATTCCTTGGCCCGCTCGACCGCCTCGATGAAGCTTTTGCGGTCAAAGGTCGCTTGAAACTCATGCCTCCACCCGCCGCGTTCCCCGGGGATACCGGGGAGCGGGCCGCGGATCTTGCGCTCGGCCCAGTCGAGTTTTTCCAGCGCATCTTTAACGGCGCTGGGGCCACCGCCAACGGCCGGGGCCATGAGGTGGATGCGCTGCCGAAAATGGTCGAAGACCACCGAGAGTTCGGGCTCGACGAAGAGAAGATCGGGGGCCTCCAGATCGTCGGGGTTCGTCGCCGGCAGGCGTTCGTAGAGGCGAATCAGGTCATAGGCGACATACCCCACCGCGCCGCCAAAAAATGGTGGAAGATCGCTCTTGCTTTCGACCTGACGGTGCACGGCGTGGTAGAGGGTTTTGAGCGGGTCTTGGGTTTCGATCGGTTCATCGTTCACGGTAAAGACGCCGTTTTTGAGCCGGAAAGTTCGCCGGGCCCCGATGCCGATGATCGAGTATCGGCTCCACTGTTTGCCGCCTTCGACCGATTCCAAAAGGAAGCTCGTGGGCTGCTTTTCCGAGAGCTTCAAATAGGCGGTGACCGGTGTTTCCAGGTCGGCGAAGATGATCTTTTGCACCACGACGGTTTCCATGGCTCCTCCCAAAAACAAAAAGTCCCTCGGTGGCAAAACCCCGAGGGCACGCGCCCGTGTGCCCCGGGGCTATCCGGGCCACCAGCGGGCGAGGCCGTGAATAAACATCTTGCTCTAGAGTTTACCCTTACCCCGAGGCGGCGGCAAGTTGGTGTAATCGGTCAACACATCTGAGACTCTTTTGGGGACCGACTCCGCTTGCATTCTAGCCAGGAACTCAAGAGGCGCAAGGCCGTTGAGCGCACGATGGGGCCTCCTGCGGTTGTAGTAGTCCAGGTAGGCGTCGAGCTCCCTTTGGAGCTCGGGGATTTTCGTCGGCAGAGGCTGGGTGTAAAACTCCTCCCTGAAGGTCCGCTGCATCCGCTCCACGTGGCCATTGAGCTTGGGACTTCTCGGGGGCAGCACGAAGAGCTCGATACCCAAACGTTGGCAAGTTTCCTCAAACTCGGCCATGAACTCGCTTCCACCGTCCACCTGAATGGCCCTGACGGGAAAGGGGGCCTGGGTGATGAGGTGGGCCAGAAAGCCAGCTGCTAGGTTGGCGGTGGCCCGGGTGTGCACCTCGGCCAGGGAAAAGCGGGTGTAAAGGTCTACCGCCGAAAAATGCTTGACGGCCTCCCCGGGTCCTAGGGTCACGGTAAGGGTGTCCACCTGAACCAGGTCGCCGGGTGAGGAGGCGACGTAGCTTTTGGGTTTTCTCCTGGCGTAGGGGCGCCTGGGCCTTCGCTTCACCTTCCCCCGTCTCGCCCGGGCCAGGAAGGCGGCCACGCTTTCAACACGACGGTGCGCTCCCAGGTGGGCCAGGATACGGCCCACGGTGCGTTCGCTAACCCCAAAGCCTTGCTTCCCCAAGGCCAGCCAGATCGGCCAGCGGCCCCAGGTGGGGTTTTGCTTCCTCAAAGTTTCAATCGCAATGAGAAGTTCGGTCGTCCAGTGGAGCTTTCGTCGCAACCGCCTTGGGCGTTTGGATCTGGGCCCAAGGCCTTTGAGGCCTTCTTCCCTGAGTCGCTTTTTCCAGCGGTAGTAGGTGGCTCGGCTGATTCCCACCAGGGACTGGATCTCGGACCAGTCCACCTTGTGTTTCCGGAACGCCTCGACTTGTTTGAGCTTTCGCAGACGGTCTTGGACCGTGGGGTCGCCCGCTCCAGCCTCCTGGAGCACCTGGGCTTTCCTCGCCCCCCTCCATACCTCCCGGCCAACCGTTGTAAGCTGCATACGTGGGGACCTCCTCTCTCCTGGAGTGGTCCCCACATTCTTATCGATTCGGTCTCACATGTGTCTGTCCGGGTTCAGTTGGGCTTCTTCGCGCGGAGTACCCCGCCGGGGCAAGCGCGCGACGGGGCCCCCATAACGTGAATGGCTGCTCCGTTCCCGACATGTTGGGAGGCGAATACGTTTCGCTTAGCCGGCGTTTCGGAGCCCGGCGGCGATGCCCAGGATCGAAAGCAGCAGTGCGCGTTCGAGGCCCTCCCGCTCCGGATGATCTTCGGGCCGGTTCCGGTAGCGGCGGAGCAGTTCGACCTGGAGGTGGTTCAGGGGGTCCACATAGGGGTTTCGCAGCTTGAGGGCGCGCGCCAGCGTGGGCTGGTCGGCGAGCAGAGGGGCCCTTTGGGTTTCCTCCACCAGCTCGATTGCCCGGGTGTGGGCAGTCTCGATGGTTTTGAGGAATCGGTGATGGTGTTTTTCGACGAGCTGCAGATAGGCCCGGGCGACTCCGGGGTCGGCGATGGCCAGGCTCTGGGCCGCCGAGGCCAAAAGGGCCCGGAAAAAGGGCCAGCGCGCGTGCATCTCCTGCCGCAGGGGTTTGGGGATGGCCGAAAGCCCGGCCTCGACACCGTACCACCCCGGCACCAGAAGCCGGACCTGGGTCCAGGCCATGACCCAGGGGATGGCCCGGAGGTCTTTCCGGTCCTCGACCCGGCCGTGGCGCCACACCGGCCTCGAGGCGATCTTGAGCCGAGCAATCTCGTGGATGGGGGTGAGGGATTCGAAAAAGCGGAGGAACTCGGGGTCGTCGACAAGGTCACGGTAGGCGCGTACCGAGGCGCGGGCGGCCTCCTCCATGGCCGCTTCCCACGCGGGCTCTGGCGGCGGTGGTGGGGCGAGCGTGGCGAGGGCGAAGTGGTAGAAGATCTGTTCCAGGTTCCGCATAGCGAGCTCGGGGTGCGCGTATTTTTCCGAGAGCGCTTCGCCCTGTTCGGTGAGTCGCATCCGCGTGCCCAGGCTCCCCGGTGGCAGCGCGGCGAGGAAGCGTCCCGCCGGCCCGCCCCCGCGCGCGGTGGAGGTGCCTCGACCGTGGAAGAAGAAGATCGGTACCCCGGATTCGCGTCCTACCTCGGCCACCTGGCGCTGGGCCTTAAAGAGTGCCCAGTTGGCGGCGAAAAAACCCGCGTCCTTGTTGGAGTCCGAGTAGCCGATCATCACCTCGAGGCCACCCCGGGCCCGGAGGTGCCGCTTGAAGACCGGGTTTTCGATGAGCTTTCGCACCACCCTCGGTGCGGCCTCGAGGTCGGCGAGGGTTTCGAAGAGGGGGACCACGTCGAAGGGGGCCCCGCGCCGGGGGTCGAAAAGCCCCACCTCGCGGGCGAGGGCCAGCACCTCGAGCAGGTCGGCGGGGCTCCTCGTCATGCTCACCACGTAGGCCCCCCGGTGTCGCCAGACTGAGAGGGCTTGGAGGGACAGCTGCAAGGCCCGGCTTTGCGGCCGGTAACCGACCGGCAGGAGCGGTCGGGGGGTCAAAAGCTCCCGGGTGAGGACGGCCTCCCGGGTTTCGTCGTCGGCCTCGGCGTAAAAGCGCATGACCCCGGCCACCTCGAGCATCTCGTCCACCGCCCGTCGGTGGGCGGCGGACTCTTCGCGGAGATCGAGGGGGCAGAGCGTTGCCCCGAATGTTTCCGCCCGCACCCGCTCGGGCCGGACCAGCACCCGGGCGGTCCGTTCAAGGCCCGCATCGTTGAGGCTCGCCTCGAGGTGCGCGAGCGAAGGGGCGAGCAACGCCGGATCGTCGTCGAGCTCGCGGTAGAGACCGAGGAGGTAGCGGCGGAAGGGCTCGCCGGAAAACCGGCTGGAAAGGCCGTGGCGACGGGCATACTCGTCGGCGGCGGCTTGCAGGGAGGGCGGCACCTCTACCCGGGTTTTGGAAAAGGAAAGGTCGCGGATCAGGTCCCCGAGCGCCTCCTGGTAACGTTCGAGCAGGCGTTCTTGGGCGTACTTCTGCACCCAGGCGGTGACCTCGGGGGTGACGTTCGGGTTGCCGTCGCGGTCGCCACCGATCCAGCTACGAAAGCGGAAGGGGAAGCGAGGGGTTTTCAGGCCCCGGCCGTAGTGGCGCCGGAAGGCCTCATCCAGGGCCCGGGCGAAGCGGGCAATGGCTTCCCAGAGGGTGGTGTGGAGGTAGGCGAGCCCGCCCTTGGCCTCGTCCTCGACGCTGGGGCGCTCGGGCCTGAGCTCGAGGGTGGCCCAGAGAACCTCGACCTGGGCCTGGATGGCCTCGAGGTCGGGACCGTTTTCCAGGTGCTGCCAGAGGCGCTCCAGGTGGTGGCGCACCGTGCGGCGGCGCACCTCGGTGGGATGGGCGGTGAAGGTGAGGTGGATGGTGAGGCGGGCCAGGGCTTCTTCCGCCTCGTCAGGGCCGAGACCCATCGCCTTCAGCTCGCCGATGAGTGCCAGGAGCGACTCCTCGCGCGGGGCCTCGGGGGTGGCCGCGCTTTCGCGCAGCCGGTTGACCCGCTGGCGGTGGCGGTCTTCAGCCAGGTTGGCGAGGAGGAAGAACTTCAAGAACGCGCGCACCAGGACTTCGCCCTCGAGAGTCGAAAGGGCCGCGAGGCGGGCTTGGAAGGCCCTGGCCGCGTCTTTGTCCCCCGGGTCCTGGCGCAGGCGCTTGGCCAGGTGGCGGATCGCCTCTTCCATCTCGAACATGCCGGGCCCAGAAAGGCGCCGGATCGCCTCGCCGAGGGCCCTGCCCAGGAGATCCACCTCGTTTTTGAGCGCCTCGAAGGCCGGGGCATCAGGCATTTTTCGGAATATACCCCCCGCGGCTTTTGGACACCAGGGGCGGTGGGGGTCTATAAAAAGAGCATGGTTCTCCGTGTCTCGCTCCTCGTCTCTGCGGTCGTTTTACTCCTGATTGCGCTGGATGCCGGCCTGGCCCGGATTGGCTGGGTCCTCTTTTCGCCCCGGCTCGCCCTTTTGCACGGCCCGCTCATGGTCTCGGCCTTTTTCGGGACGTTGATCGCGCTTGAGCGCGCGGTGGGCCTGCGCAAGGGCTGGACCTACCTGGCCCCCATCCTCATGGCCGCCGGTGGTCTGGCGCTGACGTTCGGGGCCACGTCCCTCGGCACGCTCGCGCTGATCGCCGGCGCCCTCGCCTACGTCGCGGTGGCCCTCTACATTTACCGCCTTCAGCCGGCCGACTTCACCGCCGCCATGGCCCTCGGTGCTCTGCTCCTCTTCGTCGGCGACCTGGCCTGGGCGTTTGGCGCTTCCTGGTCGCTCGTGAGCTTGCTCTGGGCGGGTTACCTGGTGCTCATCATCGCAGGGGAGCGGCTTGAGCTCTCGCGCTTTGTCCCCAAGCCGGCCTTGGCCAACCGGGCCTTTTGGGGGCTTGAGGGGCTGATTGTGGTCGGTTACCTGACGAGCGTCATCAGCCCCGAGCTCTCGGTGCGCCTGCTGGCGCTCGGCTTTTTGGGCATGGCGCTTTGGCTCCTCAAGTATGACGTCGCTTGGGTGAACCTCCGGCGCGAGGGAGTTCACCAGTTCATGGGCGCTTCGCTGATCGCGGGCTACTTCTGGCTCCTTTTGGGCGCGTTTTTGATGCTGATCTTCGGCCTCCCCGAGCGCGGGTTGCTCTACGACGCCGCTTTGCACGCGATTTATCTGGGCTTTGTGTTCTCGATGGTCTTTGGCCATGCCCCGGTGATCTTCCCGGCGGTGCTTGGGCTGCAACTGCGTTACTCGCCGGCCTTTTACCTGCCGCTCTTATTGCTGCACCTGGGGTTGATCCTTCGCCTCTGGGGCGACCTCGCCGCCAACGCCGGGCTCAGGATCTGGGGCGGCGGGCTCGATGCACTCGCCATCGTGCTCTACTTCGCCATGAACGGAGCGGTGAGCGTATTCGGGCGCCTCGCCGGCGGTCGGGGCTGATCAGCGCTCCCCCGGGCCGGACGGGGTGTGCTATACTCTCCCTTCGGCCCATCCCTGCTCCGGGCGAGTGACCCGGAGCCGTAAAGGCCAAAGGGAAGGAGGTGTGTATGCCCATCTACGAGGTCGGAATGATCCTCAACCCCAACCTCGAGCCCCAAAAGCTCCAGCTCGAAAAGGACATCATCTTGAAGGCCTTGGACAAGCACGGGGCCGAGGTCAAGGAGGTTGACGAGTGGGGGAACCGGCGCCTGGCTTACCCCATCGAGAAGGACACCGAGGGGTACTACGTCTTTTACAAGGTCGAGATGCCGGGTGCCGAGGTGAAACCGCTCGAGCGCGAACTTTTGGTTCGCGACAACGTCCGGCGCGTCATGATTGTGCGCGATCGGCCCGAGTGGAGGACCAAGAAAGCGTAGACTAAAAAGGCTATGGCCAAAGGCACAAACCGCGTCTATCTCCTGGGTACCGTGACCCAGACGCCCGAGCTGCGCTACACGCCGGGCGGGCTGGCGGTCCTCGAGGTCACCTTGGCCGGGCAGGACAAGATCACCGATGAAACCGGCGGTGTCCGCGAGTTGCCCTGGTATCACCGGGTGAAGCTCTTCGGCCGCTATGCCGAACTCCTGGCGGAGCAGCTCCAGGCGGGTACCCCCACCTTCGTCGAGGGGCGGCTCGATTACCGGGCCTGGGACACCGAGGACGGTCAGCGCCGTTCGGCGATCGACGTCCGTGTCGACCGGATCGAACCCCTGAACCCGGAGGGGCGCGAAGGGCGCACCGTGACCGACGCCCGGGGGCAGGAGCGGCTCTCTGACGCGCTCAACCAGGTGATCCTGATCGGAAACCTGACGCGGGACGCTGAACTCCGCTACACCCCCCAGGGCACCGCGGTGACGCGGCTCGGGCTTGCGGTCAACGAGCGCTACGTGAGCCGGGGGCAGGACCAGGAGAAGACGCACTTCATCGACGTCACCGCCTGGCGCGAGCTCGCCGAGTGGGCCGGGGAGCTCACCAAGGGCGAGCCCGTCTTGGTCATCGGCCGTTTGGTCAACGATTCCTGGACTTCCTCCACCGGAGAGCGACGTTTCGTGACCCGCGTTGAGGCCAAGCGGATCGAGCGCCTCACCCGTGGTCCCGGGGCTGGCGGGCCCGGGGCCCAAACGGTCCAGACGGGTGGGGTGGACGTCGAGGAAGGTCTTGAGGACTTCCCGCCGGAAGAAGATCTGCCGTTTTAGTTTGTGACGGTACGTTGGGGAAGCGAGGATGAGCACGAAAAAGCAGGTCAAGCCGAAGCGTTACCGCAGGCCCAAGGTTTGTCCTTTCTGCACGGGCGAGCTCGAGGTCACCGATTACAAGGATGGGCGCATGTTGAAGCGCTTCATGTCGGAGACGGGCAAGATCTTGCCCCGTCGCCGCACCGGCGTCTGCGCCAAGCACCAGCGGCGGCTCGCGATGACCATCAAGCGGGCCAGGATCATGGCCATCGTGCCCTTCACCGAGAAGCTGGTAAGGAAGTAGGTGGGACGCGATGAAGGTCATTCTTCTCGAACCTCTCGAAAACCTGGGCGACGTGGGCCAGGTGGTCAACGTTAAGCCCGGTTACGCCCGCAACTACCTTTTCCCCCAGGGCTACGCTGTGCCGGCCACCGAGTCGAACATGCGCGCCCTGGAGGCCAAGATTCGGGCCCAGGCCAAGCGTTCGGCCGAGCGGAAGGCTGAGGCGGAGCGGCTTAAAGAGATCCTCGAGGCCCTCACCCTGAAGATCAAGGTGAAGGCTGGGGAGACCAAGATCTACGGCTCGGTGACCGCCCGCGATATCGCCGCCGAGCTCGAGTCGCAGCACGGGATCGCCATCGACCCAAAACGGCTCGACTTGCGGCGTCCCATCAAGGAACTCGGCGCCTACGAGCTCACCTACAAGCCCCACCCCGAGGTGCCGATCGTCCTCAAGGTCTGGGTGCTCAACGAGCAGGGTGAAGGGGTCTTTGTGACCGAGCCGGAGGCTGAAGCCGAGGCAGAGGCGAAGCGCGAGAGCGAGGACCAGGGCCAAGCGCCCGAGGCTTGAGCCGGGGCGCCTGCCCGCGGGCCCGGGAAGGCATTGCCCGGGCCCGAATGTTCCTGTGGGCGTCGTGGCTGGGGTTTTTCCGGTGCGCCGGGGAACGCCAGGGGATAAGATGATGGCACCCCCGGCCGAGGTCGGTTGAGGTTCGGTATGGAAGGAAGGGTTCCGCCCCACAACCTCGAGGCCGAGATGAGCGTGCTCGGTTCGGTCCTCGTCGATAGCTCGGTGCTGGAGCGCCTCGAGGGCTTGATCAGCGCCGAATCGTTTTACAAGGCGGGTCATCAGAAGATCTGGCGGGCCATGGAGGCGCTCGCGGCGTCGGGCGAGCCGGTGGACCTGGTGACCCTCTCCGAGGCACTGCGCCGGGAGGGGGTCTTGGACGAAGTGGGCGGACTCGCCTACCTGGTGGGCCTCTCCGAACAGACGCCGACCGCCGCTTACGCCGAGCACTACGCCCGCATCGTGGCCGAAAAGGCCGTGCTCCGCCGGCTCATCGCCGCTGCTGGCGAGGTGATGAAGCTCGCCTACGACGAGGCGGGCAGCGTGGAAGAAATCCTCGACGAGGCGGGGCGGAAGATCCTCGAGGTCCAGACCGACGGGCACCGGCGCGAGTTTTCCGAGATGCGCGATCTGGTCCACGAGACCTTCGAGCACATCAACGAGCTCTACGAGCACCAGGGGATGCCGAGCGGGGTGCGCACCGGGTTTAAAGAGCTCGACCAGATGGTGGGAGGGTTCGAGCCGGGCTCGCTCAACATCATCGCCGCCCGCCCGAGCATGGGCAAGACCGCCTTCGCGCTCACCATCGCCCAGCACGTGGCCCTCAAAGACGGGGTCCCGGTGGGGATCTTTTCGCTGGAGATGCCCGCGGTGCAGCTGGTCACCCGGATGATCACCGCCGAGGCCCGGATCGATATGAACCGCCTGCGGCAGGGCCAGCTCTCGGAACGGGACTTCCAGAGGATCGTGGATGTGGCCGGCCGGCTGGCCGAGGCCCCGATCTACGTCGACGACACGCCGGACCTTTCGCTGCTCGAGCTCAGGGCCCGGGCCAGACGCCTTCGGACCCAGCACAAGCTGGGCCTCATCATCGTCGACTACCTGCAGCTCATGTCGGGGGCGGCCGGGAGCGGCAAGAGCGAGAACCGGCAGCAGGAGATCGCCGCCATCAGCCGCGGGCTCAAAGGGCTGGCCCGCGAGCTCGAGGTCCCGGTGGTGGCGCTTTCGCAGCTCTCGCGCGCGGTCGAGGGGCGGCCGAACAAGCGCCCCATGCTCTCCGACCTCCGTGAGTCGGGCTCGATCGAGCAGGACGCTGACCTGGTGCTCTTTATTTACCGCGACGAATACTACAACCCTCACTCGGACAAGGCCGGCATCGCCGAGATCATCATCGGCAAGCAGCGAAACGGCCCCACCGGCACCGTTGAGCTGCAGTTCCACGCCGCGCACGTTCGCTTCAACGACCTGGCTCGCGAGGAGATCTGACCGACCTCGGGTCGGGTTAGAGTAGACCCTCGTGAGACGGACCCCGATGTCCGCGGCGCTGGCCTCCGCCATGCTCGTGGGGCTGGTGCAGACGACCTTCGGCCCAGCCTTCTCGGCGTTTTCCAGGCGTTTTGGCGTCCCCATCGACGAGGTGGGGTTCATCGTCGGGGCGTTTTTCGCCGGAACTCTGCTGACGACCTGGCTCGCCGGGCGACGGCTCAAGGCGGTCGGCTTTTCCGCCGCCCTGCCCGCCGGACCGGCCTTGCTCGGTCTCGGCGCCCTGACGCTGGCGGCGGCCCCGGTGTGGGGCGTGGCGCTTTTCGGGGCCTTCGTCACCGGTGCCGGGTTTGGCTGGGTCAACACCACCATTTTGGTCCTGCTGGGGGCGGCCTACCCGACGCGGCGGCTCGCCGCCTTCAACCTCGAGAGCGCTTTTTTCGGCCTGGGCTCGATGGTCGGGCCCTGGCTCGTGGGGATCCTGCTGGGGTTTGGGCTTCCGGCCCTGTATGCCACCATCGCCGCCCTGGCCTTTTTGGTGGCGGCGTTGGTGCTGGGCGTCCCCGGAGTGCCGGCGGTGCCAGGGGAGAAGGCGCGGGCGGGTGGTGCCGACGTCCGCTTGTTTGCGTTCATGGCCTTTTTCTTCGTCTACGTCGGCCTGGAGTCGAGCGGGGGGCACTGGGGAGCCTATCACCTCGAGACCCTGGGCTGGACGTCGGTGGTATGGATCGGCCTCTACTGGGGGATGCAGACCGCCGGTCGGCTGACGGTGGCGGCCTTTGCTCCCGGGCTGCGGGCCGAGCGCTTTCTGTTTGTCGCCCTCACCCTGGTGGCGTTGACCTATGTTTTGGTCGCGAGTGGCCCCTGGGCGGGGTATGCCTACCCCGCTGCCGGTTTCTTCTTGGGCCCGGTGTTCCCGGCGGCGATGTCGTGGGTGCAGCAGGTCCTCGGACCGGGGGGGCGGGCCACATCGTGGGTTTTGCTCGCCGGCGGCGTGGGCGGGGTTTTCCCCTCGCTGATCGGGGTGGCGGTCGGCCGCTTTGGCCCCGGGGCTATTCCCTTCATCCTGGGGGCCATCGCTTTGGTCCTGGCCTTTTACGCCCTGGTCCTCGAGGGCTGGCTCCGAAAAAAGCACCGGAGCGCCGGATAGCCCAGCGCTCCGGTGCCGCTTGGACTCACTCGGCCATGGCCGTGCTCAGGGCGTCGGCCGGCTCGGCCCCCTGGCTCACCGCGGCCAGGAACTTTCCGTAGATGGCCTCCGGGTCCTGCTCGGCGGCAAGGGGAAAGTTCTCTTCGTCCATGAGCGACAGGAGCCGGACCTGCTGCCTGCGGAAAAAGAGCACCGTGGTGGCCAGCTGGAAGAGCTCGCTTGGTTTGAGGCCCAGGTGTTCGAGCGAGTCCTCGTCGATTTTGAGGTAGGTAAACGGGAGGTAGGGGCGGATGATCTCCATAAAATCGCCCCGGAAGGCCCGGGGGTGGTAGTTGAGGTCCATCGAGAGCCCGAGCCCCCGCCGCATCCCCTCCCGGAAGGTTTGCACGGCGCTGGTACGCCCGGGATCGAGCCCGAAGGGCCAGGCGGTGGTGTGGAGCAGGCGCCCGCCTTCGAAAAAAGCCTCGTTTGCGGGCTCAAGGTGGGCATCGGCCAGGCGGTAGATCAGGGTGTCCGGGCCGCGGACCACCAGGCTGGTGGGGAAGACCGGGTCTTCCTGAAGCATCAGTTCGAGATTCGCTTGTTGCAACTTCTTTTTAATCCAGCCGCCCGCACCGTCGCGGCCGATGCGTGAGAGCAGGCGGACGCGGGCACCTTGTTTGGCGGCGGCGACGGCCTCTTTGAGGGCGAAGCCGCCGGGTTCGGGCACGAAGCGTTGATCACTTGAAAATGGCCCCTCGGATTCGCTCGTCATCTCGATCAGGGCCTCGCCAACGACTAAGAGCACGGTTACGCACCTCCTACAACCAGCCCATACCCTAGCCTAATGGGTATCCTTCAGCCATGCTATACCCGGCCCGGCCCGGCCTGAGCGCTCGGGGGCGCTTCTTGATATGATGATGTTCATGGGTATCGCTCGCATTGGCTGGGACGAATACGAGAAAAACCCGGAGCGTTTCCTGGTGGTCGACGTCCGCGATCCGGCCAAATTCAAGCAGGGGAGCCTGCCCGGCGCGATGAACGTGCCCCTCGAGGCCATTGCCCAGCGCAAGTACGACCTCCCCAAGGATAAGCCGGTGCTTTTGGTGTGCGATCTCGGCCACATGTCGTCGCTGGCGGCGCTCTACCTCGACGCCGATGGCTACAAGGCCTACGTTTTGGAAGAGGGGCTTAAAGCCTTGAAGGCGCACTGAAGAAGGAGCGCGCCTGGGGTATACTCCCACCTTGGCATGCCGAACCTTGGAATCGGAATCGTCGGTCTCCCCAACGTTGGTAAATCCACGCTCTTTAATGCCCTGACCCGGGCCGGCGCCCTGGCGGCGAATTACCCTTTTGCCACCATCGAAAAAAACGTCGGCGTGGTGCCCGTTCCCGACCACCGACTCGCCGCCCTGCAGGGCGTTTTCCGCAAGGGGGATCGCCTTCCCCCCATTGTCCCCACCGCGGTGGAGTTCGTCGACATCGCCGGGCTGGTCAGGGGGGCGCACAAGGGCGAGGGGCTTGGCAACCAGTTCCTCGGCCATATCCGCGAGGTGGCGGCGGTGGCCCACGTGGTGCGGGCCTTTGAGGATCCCAACGTGGTGCACGTCGAGGGCTCGGTGGACCCGATCCGGGATGTGGAAACGATCCACACCGAGCTCGCCCTGGCCGATCTCGGGGTCCTTGAGCGCCGCCTGGAACGGCTTGAACGCAGCGCCCGGGTGAGCAAGGAGGACCGGGCGACCCTGGACCTCTTGCGGCCGCTCGTCGAGTGGCTGGGAGAGGGAAGACCCTTGCGCAAGTACGAGGCCAGGGGTGAGGAGGAGGCCAAGCGACTGGCCGGGCTCTACCGACAGCTCGGCCTCATTACCGCCAAACCCCTGATCTACGTGGCCAACGTCTCGGAGGAGGATCTCCCGGACGGGGCGCAAAACCCCTACGTCGAGGCGCTTCGGGAAAGGGCCGCCCTCGAGGGGGCCGAGGTCGTCGTGGTCTGCGCCAAGCTCGAGGCCGAGCTGGCTGAGCTCTCCCCGGAAGAGGCGGCGGCGCTGCTCCGCGAATACGGCTTGGAACGCTCGGGCCTTGACCGTTTGATCGAAACCGGCTACCGGGCGCTCGACCTCATCACCTTTTTCACCGCCGGGGAAAAGGAGATCCGGGCCTGGACGGTTCGCCGGGGCACCAAGGCGCCCCAGGCCGCGGGTGAGATTCACTCCGACATGGAACGGGGCTTCATCCGTGCCGAGGTCGTGCCCTGGGACCGCCTGGTGGAGGCCGGGTCCTGGGCCGGGGCCAGGGAGCGCGGCTGGGTGCGCACCGAGGGCCGTGACTACGAGATGCAAGACGGCGACGTGATGCTGGTGCTCTTTAACGTTTAAATGAGGCAGGGTGGACAAAAAAAGGGCGGCCTGCGCCCGAGGCGCAGGCCGCCCACATTCGCCGGCTACTTCTTCGGCGGCCAGGTGGGCGCGGGGATGATCTGCTCGGGGACGTTGGAGTTGTATTCCCCGAGCTTTTCCGGGTCCGGCAGGTGCTCGGTGAGCTTGAAGGCGGGCCTCGGGTGGCTGTTGACGTAGGCCATGATGTCCACCGCCTCCTGATCGCTCAGGTTGGCGTTGCCGAGTGGCATGTTGTACTTGAGCCACGAGGCGCCCTTGATGACGTTGGCCATGCCCGCGCCGCTGTTGTAGGAATTGGGACCCCAAAGGGGTGGGAAGGTGCCCACGCCCTGGCCGTCTTTTCCGTGGCAGGCGGCGCACTTTTGCGCGTAGAGCTCGCCGCCCCGCTCGAGGTCGACCCGGCCCGACTTGACGAGTTTTGCGATTGCGGGGTCGGGCCAGGGCGCATTGTAGCGCCCGATGGGCTTGCTGGGGTTTTGTTCGATGGGAAGGCCGCTCGAGAGCCAGGTGATGTAGGCGGCGATGGCCACCGAGGCTTTGGAGCCGACCGGGGGCCGGGTGCCGTTCATGCTGCGCATGAAGCAGTTCAGGATACGGTCCTCGAGGGTGATGACCGCTTTTTCCCGGGGGCTGTAGGCGGGGAAAGCGGCTGCGGTACCGATGAACGTGGCGAACTTGTTTTTCGTCTTGCCGCCCTCGAGGTGGCAGCTGGTGCACTGGAGCTTATTGCCGACATAGGCCCGGGTGAGGGGATGGGTGTCGGTTTTCATCACCAGCTCCTCGCCGAGCTTGACCAGCTTGCCGAGCTCGCCTTCTGGGTAGGCGCTCGGGGGATCGGGAACCTTTTGCCCCAGGCTCAACCCGAACACGCTCAAAAGGATCACGAACACGAGGCTTTTTCTCATCGCGCCACCTCCAGGTCGAGTTTCGAACTGACGCGCTCAAAAAGTCCTCAAAATCCTGTAACCCACACCGGGTACGGCCTCGATGCGGAGCGCGCCCGCGAGCTTTTTACGGAGACGGCCGACGTAGACGTGGAGGTAGTGGAGGTCGCCCTCGCCCCGGCCCCACACCGCGTCGAGGAGCTCGGCGTGGGTCACCGTCTGGCCGGCCCGCTTGAGGAGGTGGTGGAGGAGGGCGGACTCGGTGGGGGTGAGGCGGAGTTCTCGGTCGCCGGCTCGAACGAACCCACCTTGGGGGTCGAGGGTGACCTCGCCGTAGCGGAGCGGCCCCTCCGGGGCGCCGTAGCGGCGCTGGACCGCGCGCAGCCGGGCCAGGAGCTCGGGGATACCGAAGGGTTTGGTGAGGTAGTCGTCGGCGCCCAGATCGAGCGCCTCGACCTTGGTGGCCTCTTCCCCGAGGGCCGAGATGACGATGATGGGGAGCGAGAACTTTGGCCGAACGCGGCGGATGACCTCGAGCCCATCCAGGCCGGGCATGCGCAGGTCGAGGAACATGGCGTCCCAGGCACCCGCCAAAAGCTCGCGTATCGCCGCCTCGCCGTCGCTGGCGGTACCGACCTCGTACCCGCGCGCTTTGAGGTTCGCCGCGATCAGGTTTTGGATGTTGGGGTCGTCATCCACGATCAGGACCCGCATGGGCCTCCCTCGGCAGGATCAAGTGTACCGCGGTTCCGCCGCCGTCGGGGGCGTTGATCCAGATCCGCCCGCCGTGGGCCTCGACGACGAGTTTGCAGATTGCGAGGCCCAGGCCGCTGCCCTGGGGTTTGGGCTCCCCCTGGAAGAAAGGTTCGAAGACGGCCTCCCAGAGGGGCGGGGGAATTCCGGGCCCCTTGTCGCGCACCACGATCTCCACCCCCTCGGGGTGGGGAAGGGCTTCGACGGTGATTTCGGTACCCGGCGGGGTGTGCCGTCCGGCGTTCTCCACCAGGTTGTAGAGCACACCCGCGATCCGCTCGCGATCGGCCGGAACCAGGGGAACGCCCGGCGCGATCGAGAAATGGACGGGGTGTTCGGGGGCCAGCTTGCAGAGCCTTGGCTGGAGCGTCTCGATCAGTGCCGACACGTCGAGGGGTTTGGTCACCAGCCTCAGCCCCTTTTCCTCGTGGCGGGCGAAATCGAGCAGGTCGTTGACGAGCCACGACAGGCGGTCGGCTTCCTCTTCGATCACCTTGAGGAAGGCCTCGGTCTCCTCCTCCGACCAGCGGACGTCCCGGCTCCGGAGCGTACTGGCATACCCTTTGATGCTGGTGAGCGGGGTCCTGAGTTCGTGACTCACCGAGGCCAGAAAGCGGCTCTTGGCCCGGCTCGCCGCCTCGGCCTGCCTCAGGGCCAGCCGCAGCGCCTGGGTGCGTTCGTTGACCAGGGCCTCGAGTCGTTCGGCGTGCTCGGCCAGGTCTTCGGCCATGCGGTTGAAGGCACGGATCGCGGCCCTGGCCTCGGGCGGACCGGTCTCGGGGAGCTGGGGCGGCTTTTTGGATTGTCCGAGCGCCGCCGCCCCTTGCGAGAGAAGGCTGAGCGGTCGGGTCAGGCTCCGGGCGAGCCTGACGCCGGGGACGGCGCTCGCGAAAAGCGCCAGCACCAGGGCCAAAGCCATGAGCCAGTTGGCGCGGCCCAGCGGCGCGGTGAGGGCGGCGCGCGAGGTTTCCACGCTCAGGCGCCAGCCGTTCTCGAGGCGGCGGGTCGAACGGCGCACCTCGGACGCGGGTGTTTGAAGGCCCTGGCGCAGCACCTCGGTGAGGTCGGAGCTGGCCAGCAAGTGCCCGGATTGGTCGAAGAGGCGGGCGGTGTCGTTGGGCGGCACGCTCGCCACCAGGTCGAAGATCGGGCGGAGGCGCACGTCGGCCTCCAGCCGCCTTTGGCCGCAGGTTACAACCACCCGGAGCACGGGTTCGCCCCACTCGTCCTTGCGTACGTTCCCCGGGTCCGCCTTCGGGAGGCGGCTGCTTGGGGGAATGACCCGAAACCGGGAAGCACGAACGTACCTGCGTTCGTCGGACAGTCCCACGGTGTCGAGCTCGGGGAGCTCGGCCAGGGCCACATCGAGGGCCAGTTCGGGGTTATCGCCGGCGAGGACGCAGACCGTTTTTAACACCCGGTCGATGGTCACGAGGCGGGCCTCGAGCTCGACGGCGATGCGTTCGGTCATGCCGGCAAGGTGTTGCGAGGCCTGGCCCAGGTAAGCTTCACCCACAAGCCGCCATCCGATCAGCCATACCCCGATCAGGGGCAGGATCGCCGCCGCAGCGGCAGCCACGAGGAATCGAATCTCAAGCCGGCTCATGGTTCTTGGGCGATGGGGAGGATGTTGGGGCTGGGGACGATCCCGAGGCGCTTTAGGACGCTGGGGTTCAGGGAGAGGCGCGGGACGTCGGGGCGCTGCACCGGCAGCGCCGCAATGGGGTAGCCCCGCATGACTTCCCGGAGCATGCGCGCCGCCTGCCGCCCCAGGGCACGCCCGCTCGCCCCGTAGCTCAGACTTGCGCCGAGGCGAGTTTGCTCTTCTGAAAGGCCAATGAGGGGGATTTGAGCGGTGTCGAGTGCGGGTAAGACGCGCTCAGTGAGGGCGTTTTCCAGGATGTAGCTGGGCAGGATCAGGGCCGCGTCGGGACGGGTTTCGGTGAGGATCTGGGGCAGCCGATCGAGGTCCGAAGGGCGCTCCACGGGAAAGCGGCTGAGTCTCACCCCGAGGACTTCGGCGGCCCGGGCCAGGTTTTGGAAAGCGCGGGCCGTGGGCACCACCCCAGGCTGCAACAGGACCAGCACCCGTCGGACGCCGGGGAGCGCTTTCACCGCCCATTCCAGTCGCTTCCCGGCGAGCTCGGCGTAGCCGTTATCCACGCCGCTGATCCGGCCCCCCGGCCGGGTGAGGCTCTGGATGAACGGCCAGTCCTGACTCGCGGCGAGACCGACGTAGAGAATGGGTACGCTTTGGGTGTTTGCTCGGGCTTCGGTGGTTTCGATGCCGCCCGTGGTCACGAGAACCGCGGCCCCTTGGGCTTCGAAACGGCGGGCGCATTCGCCGAGCCGGGCCGGGCTGCCGCGGCCGTTGCAGATGCGGAGCTCGACGCCGGTCAGGCCGAAGGCCTCGAGGCCCTCCTCGAGGCCCAGCACGCGTTCCATGCGTCCCTCTCCCGAGACCAGTATGCCGACCCAGGTGCGGGGGGCGGCGCGATCCTGACAGGCGGTGATGAGGAGCACGAGCACGGGAACGAGGCGCGCCAGGTGGCCCATGGGTTCATGTTAAGTTGGCCCCGGGAGGAGAGATGACCCGCAGAGACGGTCGAGAGGCCCTGGAAATGCGACCCTTGCGCGTGGTGCCTGGCTATGCCGAGTACGCCGAGGGGTCGGCCCTGATCGAGCTGGGCCAGACCCGGGTTCTGGTGGCGGTGAGCGTGACCGAAGGGGTCCCGCGCCACGTCCCCCGTCGCAGCGGCTGGCTGATGGCGGAGTACAACCTCTTGCCCCGGGCCACGCGGAACCGGACCCAGCGCGAACGTTTCCGCCTCGGGGGGCGCACCCAGGAGGTCCAGCGTCTTTTGGGGCGCGCGTTTCGAGCCGTGCTCGACCTGAAAGCCGTGCCAGGAAAGACCGTGGTGGTCGACGCCGATGTGCTCCAGGCCGACGGCGGAACCCGGGTGGCCTCGCTCGTCGGGGGGTATGCCGCCCTTTGGCAGGCCTTCGATCGTCTGGTGCGGCGCGGTGAGATCGACGAGTGGCCGCTGGTCCCCTTCGCCGCGGTGAGCCTGGGATGGTTCGGCGACGACCGGGTGTTTCTTGACCTCACTGAGGCGGAGGATATGAGCGCTTCGGCCGACCTCACCGTGGTGGGAACGGCCAAGGGGGAGATCATCGAGGTCCACGGGGGGGGCGAGGGGCGTCCGCTCCCGGCCGGGGTCTTCCAGCGCATGGTCGCGATCGGGCTGGAGAAGATTCCCGGGATCGTATCCCAGGTGCATCGCGCCATGGCAGGCCGGGCATCGGAAGCGTAGCTGGGTTTCGAATCACAACGAGAGCGCGGAAATTCGGCTTCTGGCCTCGCGAAACCACGCTAAGGCTTCGTCCGCTGGCATCGCCTTGGCGATGAGAAAGCCCTGGAGCAGGTCGTAGCCGATTTCCTTCAGAAAGCGGGCCTGCGCTTCGCGTTCGACGCCCTCGGCGATCGTCTCGAAGCCGAGCTCGTCGCCGGCGATATGGATCGCGGTCACGATGGCTGCGTCGGCGCTCGAACCCGGGAGTTCGCGGGTGAACTCGTAGGGCACCTTGACGTAGTCCAGGGGCAGGTGTTTGAGGCGGGCCAACGACGAGTAGCCGGTGCCGAAGTCGTCGACGGCGAGGCTGAACCCGGCCTGGTGGAGGGCCTCGAGGGCCCGCTCACCGCTCGAGCCCAGGAAGGAGGATTCGGTGATCTCCAAAATGAGCGCCTCCGGCGGCAGGCCGTGCGTTTTGAGGGTTTCGAGGACGAAGGGCAGGAAGTCGCCGGTGGCGAGCGTCGTCGGGGTGACGTTCACGCTGGCGGTGATGGCGTGTCCAGCCCGGCGCCAGCGAGCCAGGTCGGCCGCGACCCGCTCCAGGATCGCCCGGTCGAGGGCGTCGGCGAGGCCCAGCTCCTGGGCCAGGGGAATAAAAACGGCGGGGGAGACCCGCCAGCGCGCCAGGGCCTCGAAAAAGGCCACTCGCCGTTGCCGGAGCGAGATCACCGGCTGGTAGTAGGGCGTGATTTCGCCGTTTTTGAGAGCCTTTCGGAAGTCCTCCTCGAGGGCCTGCCGCTCTCTTAAGGCCTGGTCGCTCCTCGGGTTATAGAAGAGAACCGGCCGGCCGAGCCGCTTGGCCTGGTACATGGCCACGTCGGCCTTGCGCAAGAGGTCTTCGATCTCGACGCCGTCGTCGGGGGCGATGGCGATGCCGATGCTGGTGCTGAGGGTGAAGCTGCGGCCGGCGATAGCAAAGGGGTGCGACAGAACGGAGCCGAGCTCCTTGGCCAGCGCCTCGGCCGTCTCCCGGTCGCCGACCAGGAGCACGGCGAACTCGTCGCCGCCGATTCGGGCCAAGAGGTCCTCTTCACGCAAGGCGCGCAAAAGGCGCGTCGCCGCCTCGCGCAGCACCTGGTCGCCGGCGGCGTGCCCCAGGGTGTCGTTGACCATCTGGAACCGGTCGAGGTCGAGGTAGAGCAGCGCGGCCCGGCGCCCCCGGGACCGGGCGCGTTCGAGCATCGCCTGCCCCGAAAGGGCAAACCCGCGCCGGTTTTGCAAGCCGGTGAGCGGATCGGTCACCGCTTGGCGTTCGAGCGCTTCCTTCAGCCTGAACCGCTCCCGGGCAGCGCCGAGCACCAGGCCCACCTCGGAGAGCGCCTCGTCTTCCCCCGGGGTGAGGGGGCGCCGCTCGCGTTCGCCAAGCGCGAGCACCGCGCTCACCCTGTCCTTACAGGGAACGGGGACCAGGACCAGCCGGGGAAGGGAGAGGGCCGCGGCCAGCTTGGAAAAAGCTTTGGGGTTCCCGTCGCTTTCCACCGACACCACCTCGGCCGGGATCCAGGGGCTGAGCGCTTCGAGGTCGATGCTGGCGAGGCGCCGGCCCCGGTCGTAGACCTCGAGATGGCGGTTCGTCGGTTTGAGGACGCGGGTGGCGGACGCCAGGTGCCAGGCGGAAAGCTCCACTCGCCTGGCCTCGTCCACCTCGAAAAAGAGCACCGCCGGGTAGCCGCCCTCGAGGGCCGCGCTCCGGCAGAGCCGCTCCGGCAGCGCCGGCCACTCGCCAGTGGTCGCCGCGACCCGGCCGGCGGTGCCGAGCAGCCTGAGGGCGCGTTCCCGGGCCTGGTGGATCCGCCATTGCTGGCCCAGAAAACCGGTGGCGGTGCCACCTGCCAGGTTGACCAGGAAGAGGGGGAGGTGCGAACTGGAAAGGATGGCGAAGCGTTCGGGCATGAGCGGCCAGTGGAGGGCGTTGGCGAGGAGCCCGAGCAGGAAACCGCCCTTCGGCCCCGTGCGCCAGGCGAGGAAGGGGAGCCAGAGGACGACGAAAGCGAGCGCAGCGTCGCCGTAGACCTGGTAGAGCCGGTGCAGGTTGAGGAAGTAGAGAACGGCAACGGCGAACGCGATAACCGTCCACGATTTAGTAAGAGTTCCTGATACGGCCTGGCGCACCAAAGCCGACATGTCTGCAGTTTATCCCGGGCGCTTCAGGGCCAGACGCCAGGGGGCGCGGGGTCGTTTAAGCTGGGGGCGATGCGCGTGCTGGTGGCCACCGGGAATCCCGGGAAGCTCAAAGAACTCAAAGACGGTCTCGGTCCCCTCGGCTGGAGCCTTGAGTCCCTCGACGCCTTTGGGATCACGCTGCCCGAGGAGACCGGATTAACCTTCGAGGATAACGCCCTTTTAAAAGCCGCCTACGCCGCGAGGCACTCGGGGCTGGTGGCGCTGGCCGACGATTCGGGTCTGGAGGTCGATGCCCTCGAAGGCGAGCCCGGGGTGTTTTCCGCCCGTTATGGAGGGAAAAAGACCGACACCGAGCGGAACCTCTATCTCCTGGAGCGTCTGCGCGGGGTGCCGGAGGCGGAGCGGACCGCCCGCTTCGTGGCGGTGTTGGTGCTGGCCTATCCGGACGGCCGGGTGGAGGTCTTCCGTGGAGAAACCGAGGGGCGGATCCTCGAGGCGCCCCGGGGCAGCCACGGGTTTGGCTACGACCCGTTGTTTTACGTCCCCGAGGCGGGCAAGACCTTCGCCGAGATGCGCCCCGAGGAAAAGGCGCGCTATTCGCACCGGGGCAAGGCCCTGCGGGCGCTCATTGCGGCCTACAGCGCGTGAAGCGATGGCGAAGGGCGAGCGGCTCGATCGCTATCTGGTAAGAAAAGGGCTGGTCGAGAGCCGGGCCAAGGCCCAGGCCCTGATCGGCGCCGGTCAGGTTCTCGTCGATGGAGTCCGGGTGCGAAAACCCGCCTTCGCCGTGAGAGAAGGCGCCTCGGTTCGGGTGCTTTCCTTCCCGGAGTTCGTCGGTCGGGGGGCGGAGAAGCTGCTCGGGGCGCTTTCGGCCTTCGGCATCGACGTTGGGGGACGGGTCGTCGCCGACGTGGGGGCCAGCACCGGAGGCTTTACCCAGGTCTTGCTCGAGCGGGGAGCAAGACGGGTCTATGCCATCGACGTGGGGCATGGGCAGTTGCACCCCAGGCTTCGCGAAGACCCGCGGGTGGTGGTGATGGAGGGGGTGAACGCCCGGTATCTCAAGGCCCTTCCCGAACCGATCTCGATGGCGGTCATGGACGTCTCGTTCATCTCGAGCACGCTGATCCTACCCCGCCTCGCCGGGTGGACCTCGCCGGGTGGGGATGTGCTGGTGCTGGTGAAGCCCCAGTTCGAACTGGAGCCGGGGTCGCACCGGGGGGTGGTTCGCGACCCCGAGGCCCGGCGGCGGGCCTTTGAGCGGGTGGCGGCGAGCGGGCGCGAACTCGGGCTTTTGCTCGCCGGCGAGGCCCCGAGTCCGATCGCGGGGAAGCGGGGGAACCTCGAGTCCTGGCTTTGGTTCAAAAAACCCGAACCTACAGAAATCCCCGAATAACCTGGAGGTATGCGGCGCGCGGTTTGGTGGCTGGCCTTTTTGGCGTTCGCCCTGGCCCAGACGGTGCCGACCTCCGACTTTTTCCGGATTTCCCAGACCACGTCGCGTTCGACGACCACCCCGGGAGCCTGGCGCTATTCCGTCATTCCGCGGACGCGGGAAGCCCGGGTGTACTGGGATGAGGTCACCGGGGGTTGGATCCGGGATCTGCGCGCCGGTCTTCCGGTGCGCTTCGACGCCTTCGTGCTTCGATTGCAGGGCGAGCAGGTGGTGCTCACGCCTGGGTGCACGACCTATGCCCCCGACTGCTTCGACCACCCGCCCCTGGGCGAGGGGCTTTCGGCCTGGAGGCTCGATTTCCTGCTCACCGACCTCCACAATGCCCTGGTCTGGGTCTTTGCCGATGCCAGGCGTCGCTCGAGCCCTTACCCCGCCACGGTGGCGGTTTCGAAGTTCCTCCGGTTTACGGTGGGGCCGGAGGGGGTCCAGGGCGCCGAGCCGTTGGGCTGGAAACCGTAGGTTCAGGACGTCGTCGCTTCGCTGAAGTAGAGAACCAACGCGCCTACGCGTTCGCTCGTCACCGGGGAAAGCCCTGCCCCGGCGAACTCGGCCAGAACGGTTTCACGGGGCAGCCGGTGGTCGAGGGGCGGGCCGAACTCGCCGCTTTCGTAGGGCCACTCGAGCACCGCGACCCGGCGCTTTGCCACACGGCGGGCCTGGCGCAAGGCACCCACCCGGTCCTCGAGTTCGTGGAAAACCAGCCCAAAGAGCACGAGGTCGAAGCTCTGGGGCCGGAAGGGAAGCGCGTTTGCTGGGGCCAGTATGAGCTCCGCATTGGGGAGGCGGCGCCGGGCGGCCTCGATCATGTCGGGGCGGATGTCGACGCCGCCGACGCGATAGCCCCGCCGGGCGAACTCGGCGAGGAGCACGCCGCTGCCCACGCCGATTTCGAGCACCGAGGCCGTGGGTTCGAGCCCTTGAACGCAGGCCTGGACGATGCGGTCGGGGCGCAGGCGACGGAGGCGTGCTTCGGCCTCGAGGTCTTCAGGGGTTCCGGGAAAACGGTGTGGGACCATACCCGAGCATACCCCCGGAGGCTACCTGAGCGGCGGGCGGACGGAGAGCGCGATGTTACGCACCCGACGCTCCTCTTGGCTTTCCGCAACCAGGCGGAGCAGCAGCCGGCCCCGCAGTCGTTGGGGGAGCTGTGCGACGCCAAACCAAGCCTCCCCCTTACGGGTCAGGGGGAAGAGGCGGCGACCGATGCGTACGTAGACCCGGTCGGCCCCGCTCACTCGGGCTTGAACCGCGAGGGAATCGCCGGGGGCTGGGGTGGTGGTGCTGACCTCGAGGGTTTCGATCCGGAGCCGGGACTCGGCGACGAGCACCCGCCTTTGCAGGGTAAAGTTCGCGCTTCCGATTTCCCCCGAACGCAGCTTAAGGCGCTCTTCTTGGGGGTCGGCTTCCCAGGTGGCCCCGAGCCCCAAAAGGCGCAGCCGGTACGTGCCCGGGGGAAGGCCGTCGATCTCGACCATGGACGAGAGCGGCCGCCGGATGGCGCCCCGCGCACCCTCGAGGACGAGCAGCGACCCCGGGGGCGGATTGCCCTCGAGCGTGATGACGAGCCTCGCCGGCCGGACGAGGGGGAGGCGGAGACGGGCGCGTTTTCCGGCGCCGAGGGAAAGCGTCTTCGTCCAGGCCTCGGCGACGCACCCCGGAGGCAGGGGGTCGGCGAGCGCCAGGCGATGGGTTCCCGGGGTGAGGCGCAGCCACTGGCCCTTGGCCACGGCGCGGGTCTGCCCGTCCACCTCGATCGTGGCTCGCTCGGCCCGGCAGGGCCAGTCGAGCTGTACGCGGGCGTAACGGGTGCCCCCGAAGAGATCGGCCACCGTTTCCGGAACCTCGAGCCGGAAGCGCTGACGCCCGCTGAGGGCGACCCTGGTTTCGTTCGCGATTCGCTCCAGGCGCAGCCTGGTCTCCCAGGCGCCGCTCCGCCAGCGACCCTCGACCCAGACCCGGTCGGGGCGCGGGGCTCTGGCCAGGGCCAACCCCACCCGCGCCGCGAAGGTCCCCGCGTCGGCGCCGAGCTCGGCCTGGCCCTGGGCGGGTGAAAGCGAAAGCCGGGCCGAGAGCCCCACCGCTGCGAGCGCCCACCGCCCCTTCCAGCTCACGCTCGGGGTGGCCACTCCGCCCTCAGCCTGGAGGGCGAGGGTGAGATTGGGGTTGCCAACGCTGAAGCGGAGACTTCCCGTAGCGAGCTCGACCTCCCCGAATACCCCCTGGTCCTCGGCGCGCAGCCGGGCTTTGGGGTCGGGGAGGTCGAGCTCGGCGCGCCAGCCGTGGCCAAAAAGGCGGAAGGCTCCCCGCCAGCGATCGCTTTCGGTGCCCAGGGTGGTATCGAACACCCAGCCCGCGACCGACCAACTGAACTCTGCCCCGCCCCCGAACCCGCTTCCGCTTTGCCACTCGAGCCAGCTGGAAAGGGGGCCACCGCTGGCGGTGAGGCGGCCCTTGAGGCGTTGCGGCGTGGCCTCGAGGTCCAGGCCCACCCGGCGCGAGGCGCCGGGATCGTAGCTGAGTCTGGCGGCGGCCGTGACCCTTGGATAACGCACGGCAAGCTGGCCCTCCCAGGGACGGGCCCCGTATCCGAGCACGACCTCGCCCGAATCCGCCTGCTGCACCCAGGCCGCCCGCGGTCCCGGCCCGAGGAGCATCAGCGAAACCGCGGGGCCGCGGGGATCCAACCGGGCCTGGCCCCGGGCCGTCACGTAGTCACTGAGTTTTCCGGAAACGCTCAGTTCGATCCCGGGCCCGCCGGCCTCGAGGCCGCCACGCAGATCGAAATCGAGCGCGGGTTCGTCGAATCCCTCCTGCCCGCCGCCGCTGACCCGGAGCCAGGCGTAGCGCGTGGCGCCGGAGCGCGTGTCCACCACCTCGACCAGGTAGACCCCCCGCCGGTCCATGGGGATGGCCCGTTCCCCGCTCTGCCCCGGTCCCAGGGTGAGGGTATCCCGGTAGAGGGTCTCGGTCCCCAGGCGGATGCGAATATGGAAATCGGCCTTCCCGTTCCCCCGGTTTTCCAGGACGATCCGGGCCAGCGCCCGACCGTCCGCGCCCAGCCGGAGCGAGGCGGGAAAGCTCAGCCGGAGTTCTGGCCGGTAGTCGACCGTCCGCCGGATCTGGCCGGTTTCCCTCGAGGGCGTTCGGTAGCGGACGACGATCCCGGCGTCGGCGCTGGCGTTCTCGGCGACCCGGAAGAGGTAGAGATCGCCGCTGGACAGGGCGAGGGGCGGCTGAAGCTCGGCAGCCTGCTCGACCGCCGTGATCTCGCTCCCGCTTGGGAGCACGAGCGAGAAAACCTCACCCGGTTTCAGCGCCAGCGCCCAGCCCAAAAGGGCGAGGATCAGCGTGGGGACGGTCCGCCGCACGGTGCTCACCGCCTTCGAAAACCCTGGAGGGTGATTTGGAGCTGGGGATTCCCGGGTGCATCTCGCCCCAGACGCAGACGGGTGGGGAGGTCCCACGTCAGCACCCCGTACCAGCAGGGAGCGTAGGGCGCGCCGAAGAGCTGGCAGACGAAGCTGCTGAGGTCGAGGGTGTAGAGGACCGTGGGGTTCCCGAAGGGGATGTCGGTTTCTGGTGCGGTGTAGGCCGTCCAGCCCGGGCCGTCCGGCATCGGGCCTTTGACGCTCCCCCCTGGCTGGAGTGGGGGGAGGTATTCAAGCCGCCGCCCGGTTCCGGTGCCCGAGACGGCGAGGGCCAGCAGGTAGTTGTTTTTGAGCAGCGTCGTGAGAGCCCCGACCCCGGTCAGGGGGTCGGAGGCCTTCCCCTGGCCCCAAAACGCCAGCTGGAACGTCAGGGCGTAGCGCTGCTGGTTATCGTCGGTGTCGTAAGGCCAGCGGACGACGGGAGAGGCACAGGTTCCGGGGAGCACGGTCAGCGAGAGACCGCTCTGGTCGGGGGCCTCGAGGGCCGCGCACACCAGATCCTGCGTGGCCGGGTTAAAGCTGGCGTTGGCCGGGGCCTGGGCAAAGCCAAAGAGCGTCCAGGACTGCCCCAGGGCGAGCGAGGCGAATGCGAGAACCAGCCCGATCCAGCGCAGCATGGCCTATTTCAGGGGCAGGGCCCGCGCCTGTGCCGGGAGCTTCCCCTTGCGGTCGCGCACCTCGATCACCGCGGCCCGGCTCGTGGGTGGCGGGTCGAAGCGGAAGAGGCGGCTCGCGTCGCGGAGCAGGAGGAACTTGGGGAAGGATTTTTGGGCGACGGTCCGACCCCGATCGTCGAGGAAACGCACCGTGCCCCCCAGCGCCAGGTAGGTGTTGCCCCGGTTCGAGACCAGGACCTCGAGCCTGCCCTCGCGCAAGCGGGCCTCGTCGATGGCGAACGCGGGGTCCTGCCCTCCGGTGGTGGTGATGTAGATGCCGAAGAGGACCTGGGTGCGGATTTGAACGCTCACCTTCCCCCCACTTTGCTCCGGGTTCACCACCGGCGTGAACGCGATCGCACTCCAATAGCTGCCCCGGGCCGAGGGGGGCACCTCGACCGCGTAGGAGAAGGTTCGAACCTTCCCCTCGCTGAGGGCGAAGGGGTCGGCGGAGAACTGCAGCCAGTCGGCAGCGCTGTAGGGGTTCATTCCCGGCGGTTCAACCACCAGTTGGCCGGCATCATCGAACTCGAAATCCAAAGGTTGCACCTCGAACTGACCCTCGCCCTTTTTGGCCATGACCAGGCGGATGATCCCCTCGTAGCGTTGGCCCGGGGCCAGTTCGAGTTCCACGAAGGGCGGCGCCAGGCCCAGCGCCGGGGCGCGCTGGGCCTGGGCGAAAAGGAGCAAAAGCCCCCCCATCAAGGGGGGGAGCCAGCGTCCGAGAAAGCCACGCACCCGTCCTCCTAGGGGCCGAACACCACCGACCAGGTCAGGGTGACGCTCTCGTTGAGCTGGCCGGTGCTGAGCGGGTCGATCTGGGCGTAAAAGAGGAGCGGGATGACCCGGGCGAAGCTGTAGTCGGTGGTGTAGGCGTCGGCCTGGGTGAACGTCGCACCGGTGGTGACGTCCTGGGGTGTGGTGGTGCTGTTTTGGCTGATCTGGCCGCTGGTGTTGACGTAGCCGGGGACGACGTAAACCGGGGCGGAGAGGGTGCCACTCGGAGTCGCGCTCACCGCAAAGGTTGCGGCCGGGTCATTGCTGATGATGAGCAGCTCGCCGTCGGTGTCGTTCGTGGCGGCGTTGGCGTAACCGCTCACCGAGAAGCCGCTGTCTTTCACCACGTCGTTGGGGGCGAAGTCGCAGGTGGCGCTTGCGGTTTGGGTTGTGGTCGCGTTCACGCTGTAGGCACTCGGTAAGCCACCGGCTTGGTTTAGAGCGTTCAGGCACTGATCGACCGTGGTGTAGTAGGTGGTTCCGCCGATCGTTTGGCCCGCCAACGCCCCGGTGGCGGCTGCCGTGGTGCTTGAGAAGAAGCTGACCGAGGTGACGTTGGTGTAAACGACCACGTATCGGGGAAAGTTCAGGTTGATCACCGTCTGATTGCCAAACGCCGCCAGGGCAGGTACGGCCAGCAACGTGGCCACGGCGGCAGCAAAAAAATGAAGCGACCTCCTCACTGTTTCTCACCTCCGAGGTCGCAGGCCGGTCGCGCCACTGGCTCCCCACAACCCCATGGCGCCCGTTTGGGAAGTTGTGGATCTTCGCCTCCTGCCGCTGGCGGAATTATACTTATTTCCAGCAAACTTGGCAAATATTCCAGGGTAGGCCTCGAGGAGGGGGCTGAACCCGGACAGACACATGTGAGACCGAATCGATAAGAATGTGGGGACCACTCCAGGAGAGAGGAGGTCCCCACGTATGCAGCTTACAACGGTTGGCCGGGAGGTATGGAGGGGGGCGAGGAAAGCCCAGGTGCTCCAGGAGGCTGGAGCGGGCGACCCCACGGTCCAAGACCGTCTGCGAAAGCTCAAACAAGTCGAGGCGTTCCGGAAACACAAGGTGGACTGGTCCGAGATCCAGTCCCTGGTGGGAATCAGCCGGGCTACCTACTACCGCTGGGAAAAGCGACTCAGGGAAGAAGGCCTCAAAGGCCTTGTGCCCAGATCCAAACGCCCAAGGCGGTTGCGACGAAAGCTCCACTGGACGCCCGAACTTCTCATTGCGATTGAAACTTTGAGGAAGCAAAACCCCACCTGGGGCCGCTGGCCGATCTGGCTGGCCTTGGGGAAGCAAGGCTTTGGGGTTAGCGAACGCACCGTGGGCCGCATCCTGGCCCACCTGGGAGCGCACCGTCGTGTTGAAAGCGTGGCCGCCTTCCTGGCCCGGGCGAGACGGGGGAAGGTGAAGCGAAGGCCCAGGCGCCCCTACGCCAGGAGGAAACCCAAAAGCTACGTCGCCTCCTCACCCGGCGACCTGGTTCAGGTGGACACCCTTACCGTGACCCTAGGACCCGGGGAGGTCGTCAAGCATTTTTCGGCGGTAGACCTTTACACCCGCTTTTCCCTGGCCGAGGTGCACACCCGGGCCACGGCCAACCTAGCAGCTGGCTTTCTGGCCCACCTCATCACCCAGGCCCCCTTTCCCGTCAGGGCCATTCAGGTGGACGGTGGCAGCGAGTTCATGGCCGAGTTTGAGGAAACTTGCCAACGTTTGGGTATCGAGCTCTTCGTGCTGCCCCCGAGAAGTCCCAAGCTCAATGGCCACGTGGAGCGGATGCAGCGGACCTTCAGGGAGGAGTTTTACACCCGGCCGTTGCCTTCCCGGATCCCCGAGCTCCAAAGGGAGCTCGACGCCTATCTGGACTACTACAACCGCAGGAGGCCCCATCGTGCGCTCAACGGCCTTGCGCCTCTTGAGTTCCTGGCTAGAATGCAAGCGGAGTCGGTCCCCAAAAGAGTCTCAGATGTGTTGACCGATTACAGGGGCTTGCCCTCGGCGCGTCCGCTCGTTAGGATGGGCCGCGTGGGAGGGGCCGGGGCGCAGTCGCCTTGTCGGGGCAGCGAGCCCTTCCTCGAAGTCCATTCCCTCACCAAGCGGTTTCCTGGGGTCGTCGCCAACGACGCGGTGCACCTTGAGGTTTGCCCGGGAGAGGTTCACGCCCTTTTGGGCGAGAACGGTGCGGGCAAGAGCACGCTGGTCAGCATGCTCTACGGGCTTTTGGCCCCCGACGAGGGTGAAATTCGAATTCGCGGGCGTCGGGTGCGGATCGGCTCGCCCAAGGAGGCGCTCTCGCTCGGCATCGGGCTGGTACCCCAGCACTTCGAACTGGTGCGGAAGCACACGGTGGCCGAGAACGTGGCCCTCGGCCTTGGCGGGTTGCCGTATGTTTTTCCGGCGCGCCGGGTCGCCGAGCGCCTCCGGGAGCTCGGTGAGCGCTACGGGTTGCCCGTCGATCCGGGCGCTTACGTCTGGCAGCTTTCCGCCGGTGAGCAGCAACGGGTGGAGATCCTCCGGGTTTTGCTCCGCGACGTGAAGCTTCTCATTTTAGACGAGCCGACCTCGGTCCTGACCCCGCAGGAGGCGCGGGGTCTTTTTCGTGTCCTCCGGCGAATGAAGGCGTCCGGACACGCGGTGGTGTTCATCACCCACAAGCTGGATGAGGTGATGGAGATCGCCGACCGGGTGACGGTTTTGCGCCGGGGGCGGGTGGTGGCGAGCCTCCGTACCAGCGAAACCGACCGGGCGGGCCTTGCGCGTTTGATGGTGGGTGAGGCCTCCGAACATCCCGCGTACGCGAAGCGCCGGGCGCCGGGACGGCCGATGTTCTTCGTCAAGGATCTGTGGGTTCGGGGTGACCGGGGGTATTTTGCGGTCAAGGATGTGTCCTTTGAGCTCCGAGAGGGTGAGATCCTCGGCGTGGCCGGGGTCGCTGGCAATGGTCAGAGCGAGCTCATCGAGGCGGTGACTGGCCTGAGGCGGCCTCACCGCGGCTGGATCCGCCTTCGCGATCGCGATCTCACCGGAAAAGACGCTCGGACGTTTTTCGAGGCCGGGGTGGCGCACGTGCCTGAGGACCGCAACCGTCGTGGCGTGGTGGGTACGCTGAGCGTGGCGGAAAATCTGGTCCTCAAACACTACCGGCGTTCGCCGTTTGCCCGGGGGCCGGTTTTGGACTCGAAGGCGATTGACCGCTTCGCGCTCAAAGCCGTGGAACGGTACCGGATCAAGACGCCGGGCGTCCGGGTTCCGGTTCGGTTTCTCTCCGGCGGCAACGTGCAAAAGCTCATCCTGGCCCGTGAGCTCCACGGCGATCCCGAGATCATCGTGGCCGCCCACCCGACTTACGGCCTTGATGTCGGCGCCGCCAGCCAGGTTCACCAGGCGCTGCTGGAGGCACGGGAACGCGGCGCCGGTGTGCTTTTGGTGAGCGAGGACCTCGAGGAGATCCTCCACCTATCGGACCGTATTGCCGTGCTCTTTGAGGGACGGGTGGTCGCGGTGCTGGAGGCCAAGGACGCCACGCGAGAACGGCTTGGGCTGTTGATGGCGGGGGTGTCGGCGTGAGGCTTGAACCCCGCCATAAAGTTTCGCCGGCATGGGTGGTTCTGATTTCCATGGCGGCGGTGGTCGCCGCCTTCGTGGCCAGCCTGCTGCTGCTGTGGCTCTACGGAACCCCTCCCGGCGAAGCGCTTTCCGTGATCTATCAGGGCGTGCTGACCGATCGCCGGGGGCTTGCGGAGGTGTTCCGCCGGGCCGTCCCCCTCATTCTCTCCGGGATCGGACTCGCCTTTGCCTTCCGGGCTCAGTTTTGGAACATCGGGGCCGAAGGGCAGCTGCTCCTGGGGGCGGTGGCGGCGAGCTGGGTCGCGCTCTTTTCCGGCGTGCCGGGGTGGCTGATGCTGCCGGCCATGGCCTTTGCAGCCTTCGTCGCCGCCGCGATTTGGGCCATGGTACCCGCATACTTCCGGGTTCGCCTTGGGGTCAACGACGTCATTACCACCCTGATGATGAACTACGTCGCGATTTACCTGGTGGAATGGCTGATCCACGGGCCCTGGCGGGGGCGCTCGGTGTTTGGTTTTGCCTACACCGATACCTTTCCCGACGCGGCGTGGCTCCCGCTGCTGCCGGGGACCGCACTCGCCTGGCCCGGGCTTTTGCTCGCCGGGCTGGGGGCGGCGTTTTTGAGCTGGGTCCTGGGCCGGACCACGCTCGGTTTTGAGGTGCGGGTGGTGGGTGAGAATCCAGAGGCGGCCCGGTATGCGGGGGTCCGGATCGTACGGACCATGCTTTTGGTGGCGCTTTTTTCCGGCGGCGCCGCCGGGCTGGCCGGCTTTGTCGAGGTTGCCGCGAATCATCACCGTTTGCTCAGCCCCTTGCAGATCTCTCTCGGCTACGGCTATACCGCGATCATCGTGGCCTGGCTGGCTCGGAACCATCCCCTGGCTGTTCTCCTGACCGGCACGCTCATCGGTTTTGTTTTCGCCGCTGGCGACGTGGCCAAAGTGGCCTTGCAAACACCGTTCCAGCTGGTACAGGTGGTGAACGGTTTGATCCTCTTTTTCCTGATTGGCGCCGAGGTCCTGATTCATCACCGGATCCGCTTTGGAGGGCGTCGTGGTTGAGGACTGGTTCGTGGTCATGCTGGCGCGGGGGTTTGCCTTTTCCGCCCCGTTGCTGCTGGCCGCGCTCGGGGAGATCGTGACCGAACGAGCCGGGGTGATCAACCTCGGGGTCGAGGGCATGATGATCCTGGGAGCGCTTTCCGCATTCGCGGTGGCCGATGCCAGCGGATCGGTCTGGCTCGGGGTCCTGGCGGCGATGGCGGTCGGGGGGCTGGCGGCGCTTTCCC
Organism: Vulcanithermus mediatlanticus; assembly: GCF_055385885.1. NCBI lineage: Bacteria > Thermotogati > Deinococcota > Deinococci > Thermales > Thermaceae > Vulcanithermus > Vulcanithermus mediatlanticus. The sequence goes on from NZ_AP042385.1 coordinate 1,121,289, forward strand.
ACGCCTTTTTCTCGGTGACGCTCCGGGCCAACCAGTACGTATCGGGTCTGGCCCTCACCATGGTGGGGCTTGGCCTTTCCGGCTTGCTGGGCAAGTCGTTCGCTGGGCGGCCGCTGGCGCACCCCATGCCCCGGGCCGATGTCCCGCTCCTGAAGGATCTGCCCGTGCTCGGTCCCGGCGTGTTTACCGATCAAAGCCCCCTCCTCTACCTCGGATTCCTGGCCGCATTCGCCCTTTGGTTTTTCCTCTATAAAACGCGTTCGGGGATCGTGTTGCGCTCGGTCGGGGAAAACCCCACCGCGGCGGATGTGCTCGGCGTCAACGTCGATCTCGTTCGCTACCTGGCGGTGGTGTTCGGCGGTGTGATGGCCGGGGTCGCGGGGGCTTACCTCTCGCTCGCTTACCGGCCCTCCTGGACCGAGGGGATGACCGCGGGGCTCGGCTGGATCGCGCTGGCGATTGTGATCTTTGCTTCCTGGGACCCCTTGAGGGCGGTGGGGGCGGCGTTTGTCTTCGGGGCGTTTTACCACCTGGCCTACCGTTTCCAGGCCTACCTTGCTCCCGAGTTTTTGAAGATGACGCCCTACCTCTTCACCATTTTGTTCTTGGTCCTGAGCGCCCTGGGCAAGAGCGTTCGGCTGGGCGCGCCAGAGGCGCTGGGACGCCCCTACATACGGGGCGAGCGGTCGTAAGGAGGATGAGGGGATGAAGAAGTGGTTCGTGGCGGTGCTGCTGGTCCTGGGAGCGCTGGCCTTCGGCCAGGAGAAGCTCAAGGCAGGGTTCATCTACATTGGTCCGGTGGGTGACTACGGCTGGACCCGTGCCCACGACGAGGGGCGCAAGGCGGTGGAAAAGGCGTTCCCCTGGCTTGAAACCACCTACGTGGAGTCGGTGCCCGAGGGGCAGGTTGGGAGCTACATCGACCAGATGGTGCGGCAGGGGGCAAAGGTGATTTTTGCGACCAGCTTTGGATACATGGACGGGGTCCTCGAGGCCGCCCGCCGCTATCCCGACGTGATCTTCGCGCATGCCACTGGCTTTAAGCGGGCGCCTAACGTGGCCACCTACATGGCCGACTTCTACCAGATCTACTACCTCAACGGGCTCATGGCCGGGGCGCTGACCAAGAGTGGAAAGGTGGGCTATGTGGGTGCCTTCCCGATCCCCGAGCTCAAACGGCACATCAACGCCTTCACCCTCGGGGTGCGGGCGGTGAACCCCAAGGCCAAGGTGCTGGTGCGCTGGATCTACGAGTGGTACAGCCCCGCGGCGGCCAAGGAGGCCACGGAGGCGCTCATCGCCGACGGCGCCGACGTCTTTGCTTTTACCGAAGACTCGCCCACGGTGGTGCAGGTGGCAGCCGAGAAGGGCTTCCCCTCGTTCGCCCATTACTCGCCGATGCTCAAATTCGCCCCCGACTACGTGGTGAGCGGGCAGCTCGTTCGCTGGGGCGAGATATACAAGGACTTCCTGGCCAAGGTCCGCGCCGGCCTCTATACCGCAAAGAACCTCCAGGACGTGGATTACTGGTGGCTTTTGCCGCAAAAGGCGGTGGTTTTGGGCGCGGATTTTGGAGTGCCGGTCAATCCCAAGTTCGTTCCCGAGCTCAAGGCCAAAAAGATCAAGCACCCGGTCTTTGGGGAGATCAGCGTTTATGACCTGGTCATGAAGCTTCATGCGCTCATGAGTGACGTCGAACTGGCCTTTGATCCTTTCCAGGGGCCGATCTACGACCGTAAAGGGGTGCTCCGCGTGCCCGAAGGGCTTCGCCTTTCGAAGCAGGAGCTGCAGACGATCGAGTGGGCGGTTGAGGGCGTGGTGGGGCCCTGGCCGAACGAACCGAAGTAATCGGGGAATGCCAAAAGCCCCCTCAGGCTTATAGCCTGGGGGGGCTTTTTGAGAGGTCGCTTAGCCAAGGCCAAGCCGGTAGCGGAGCAGGCGGAACTGATAGTAAAGGAAGCAGCCCAGGCAAAACCGGAGGAGCAGGTTGATCCAAGCCAGCGCGGCCACGACCAGGGCCAGCGTCCAGCCGAGGTAGGGGTGGCCGAAGAGCAGCGCCAGCGAGGCGGCGATCAGGAAAACGGCACCCAGAGTCCTGGCAAAGCGATGGGGCCTCGGGTCTTCATCGACCGGCTTTTTGGGGATGCCGGTAAGCCGCTTGAGGAGGACCATCAGGTCGAGGCCAAGGTGCTGCGAGACCATGAGGAGTGCGAGCAGGTAGACCCCGGCGCTCCAGGAAAAGGCGAGGCTGAGCGGGAGCCCCACCCCAAGGAGAATCTGGTTAAATCGGATCTGATTCTGGTCCGTCCGCATGGGGCGATGCTATACCACTGAGCGTTATACACTCAATGGTATGAGTCACAATTGCAGAAGCCCGCGCCTGAGGCGCGGGCGGGGCAGGTGGTGTGCTTAGAACCGCTCGGCGACGGTTTTCATCTGCAAGAAGAGCCGGAGGTAGTCGTGGCTCCCGGTCTTGGCGCCGGTGCCCGAGAGGTTGAAGCCGCCAAAGGGCTGCACCCCGACGAGCGCCCCGGTGATCTTGCGATTGAAGTAGAGGTTGCCCACGTGGAACTCGCGCCGGGCGCGCTCGAGTTTTTCCCGGTCGCGGGCGAAGACGCCGCCGGTCAGGCCGTAGACGGTGTCGTTGGCCACCTCGAGGGCCTCGTCGAAGTCCTTCACCTTGATCACGCTCAGCACGGGGCCAAAGATCTCCTCCTGGGCGAGTTTCGCCGTCGGCGAGACTTCGGTGAAGATGGTGGGGGCGATGAAGAAGCCCGCCCCTTCGAGCTTCTCACCGCCGAGGACGAGCTGCCCCTCGCGCTTGCCGAGCTCGATGTAGTGGAGGACCTTCTTTTCTTGCGCGGCGTTGATGACCGGACCGAGATCGGGGTTTTCCTCGGTCGGGCCGACCACCAGTTTTCGGGTTAGGGCCTCGACCTTTTCCATGAGCAGGTCGTGGATGGCCGCATGCGCGATCACCCGGCTCGCGGCGGAGCACTTCTGGCCGGAAAAGCCGTAGGCGCTGGCCACGATGTTCGCGGCCGCCAGGTCGAGATCGGCGCTCTCATCGACGATGATCGCGTCCTTGCCCCCCATCTCGGTGATCACCCGCTTCAAAAAACGCTGCCCCGGACGTACCTCGCCGGCGGCTTTGTTGATCCAGGTGCCGACCTCGAGGCTCCCGGTGAAGTTGATGAAGCGGGTCTTGGGGTGCTCGACGAGGTACGCGCCGACTTCCTCTCCGATGCCGGGGAGGAAGTTGAGTACGCCGGGGGGCAGGCCGGCTGCTTCCATGATCTCGAAGACCTTGTAGGCCACCACCACCGCGTCCTCGGCGGGTTTGGCCACCACCGTGTTGCCAACCGCGATGGGGCCGGCGAACATCCCGGTGTAGATCGCCACCGGGAAGTTCCAGGGGCTAATCGAGACCCCGGCGCCCAGCGGGATGTAGAACGACTCGTTGTCCTCGCCGGGGAAGGGCACCACCGGGATGGCCTCGGGGCCTTTGAAGTCGAGGGCCGCGCGGGCGTAGTACTCCAGGAAGTCGATGGCCTCGGCGACGTCGGCGCTGGCCTCGACCCAGTTCTTGCCCACCTCAAACACCATCCAGGCGGCAAGCTCCGACTTTTTCTGACGCATGATGTGGGCGGCTTTGAGCAGGACCCGGCTGCGAGCTTCCTGGCTCAGGGCCTTCCAGGCGGGGAAGGCCTTCCAGGCGGCCTCGAGGGCCGCTTCCGCCGCTTCCTTGCCCGCCTTGGCCATCCGGCCCACCACCCTCGAGGGGTCCGAGGGGTCGAGGGAGTCGATGAAGTCGCCGGTGAAGATCCGCTCCCCGGCGATCACCAGGGGATATTCCTGACCGAACTGGGCTTTGATTTCGGTCAGGGTGCGCTTCATCATCACCCGGGCCTCTTCGCTGGTAAAGGTCTCGATGGGTTCGTTCCGAAATGGTTCAACCGTCATGCTTTTCCCTCCTTACTTCCTACTTCTTCACGATGCCCCGGAGCACGAAAAGGGCGTTTTCCGGCCGTTCGGCGATGCGGCGAGAGAAGTAGGGGTACCACGACTGGCCAAAGGGCACGTAGGCGCGGGTGGTGTAGCCTTCGCGGGCGGTCTTTCGCTGAAGCTCGCTTCGCACGCCGTAGAGGAACTGGAACTCGAAGCGCTCCCGGGGGATGCCGGCCTCGCCGGTCCATCGTTTGGCCCAGTCGATGAGGACGTCATCGTGGGTGGCGATGGCGGTTTTGTTCCCGGCCTCGAGGTTCTTGCGCACCAGGGCTTTGAAGCGCTCGCGGATGGTGTTTTGGTCCTGGTAGGCCACTTCGGGCGGCTCCCTGTAGGCCCCCTTGACGACCCGGAGGTCGGGGGCGTAGGGGCGAAGGGCCTCGAGGTCCGCTTCGGTGCGCTTGAGGTAGGCCTGGAGCACCAGCCCGACGTTGTCGAAGCCGCGCTCGCGCATGGTCCGGTACACTCCGATCGTGGCGTCGACCCGGGGCGAATCCTCCATATCGATGCGGACGAAGACGTCTTTTTCCCGGGCCAGGGTGAGGATGTCGGCGAGCAGTGCCTCGGCGAGCGAGGTCGCGGTATCGAGGCCCAGCTGGGTGAGCTTCACCGAAACGTATCGGGGGTAGGGGCGCTCGGCGAAGGCGGCCACGGTCTTCTTGATTTCCTCGGCAAAGGCCCGGGCCATGGCCTCGTCGGTCACCATCTCTCCCAGGACGTCGAGGATGCCGTGGATCCCCTCGACCTCGAGCCGGTCGACGACCTCGAGGGCCTCCTCGAGGGTGTCTCCCGCGACGAAGCGCCGGGCCAGGCGAAGCCCGTAGGTCTTGACGAGTCGCTCCACCAGAGGCTGACCGGCGATGGCGAGCACCGTGCTTCTCCAGAGATTCATGCCTCCTCCTCTATCCTTTCCAGCACCAGGTTTTTGAACCGCTCGACGTGGCGGCGGACGGCCCGGGCTGCCGCTTCGGGATCGCGGGCTCTGAGCGCTTCGACGATGGATCGGTGTTCGGCCAGGGTCGCCGGAGACTGGTTTTGGTCGCGGGAGTAGCGCTTGATGAGGGCGAGCAGCGCGTCGAGGGAGTGGAAGAATTCGCCGAGCCGCCGGTTGTGGGCGGCCTCGACCAACGCGGCGTGAAAGGCCAGGTCGGCGTCGGTCTGGGCCTCGAGGTCTTCGGGATCGATGGCTTCGATCCGGGCCTCAAGGCGGGACAAAGCCTCGATCTCGGCGTCGGTGGCCCGCTCGGCGGCGAGGCGGGCGGCTTCGGCCTCGATGGCCGAGCGCACTTCGTAGACTTCGGCCACCTCGAGCGGGGATAGGCGTTTGACCCGGGCCCCCCGGCCGGGGAGGAGCTCGACCAGCCCCTCCTGGGCCAGGCGCTGGATGGCTTCGCGCACGGGGGTACGGGAGACGCCGAGGCGGGTGGCGAGTTCGGGTTCGGCCAGGCGATCGCCGGGAAGGAACTCGCCCTCGGTGATGGCGCGTTTGAGACGCTCGTAGGCCGCTTCGCGCACCAGGCTGGGTCGTTCGATTCGCACGGTTTCATCCTCGCATGTGTATCCAGTATACGCAACCAACCCCTCGGGGGGCGGGACATGAGGCCCAGAAGACTTTGCTAGAATCAAACTGTAAAAGCTTGTAAGGAGGTGGAGCGCATGTTCATTGATTATCTAACGCTAATGATGATCGCTGTCGTGATGGGAACGGTATCGGTCGCGGTATACGGGAACCGCTATCTCGAGGCCCCCCGGGAGGTCCAGCGCTCGTGGGCCTACGTCTTTTGGTTCACCGGCCTCTTGCTCGGATTGCCCGGGTTCTTTATCATCTTCGGCTGGCCACTCCCCGGAGCTTACAACATCGTCATGGGCGAGCCGGCGGTGTTCTTCGGTTCGTTGCTCTTCCTGGCCGGCCTGGTGCTTTGGCGAGGCGATGACCTCGGGCCCCTGAGCTGGATGTCGCTCTTTGGCGGTGGCATCTTGCTGGCGTTGGTGGTGGCGATTTTGCGCTACGACCTCACGCGGAGCGCCAGCCTCTGGGCGCTTGGCTACGGGGTCATCGGCCTGGCGGCGGTGCTCACTCCCTTCGCCTACAAAAACCCAGGTTTGCGACCGGTGGTGGGGGCCTTGCTGCTCATCGGGGCCTTGATCTTCGCCATTGGCGGCTACGGCGGGTATATCGATCACACCGCCAAGGATGCCTTCGGACGCTGGGTGCCCTTGCCGATGCGCTAAACGAAAGCGTCCCCTTTTCCGCGACCCGTGGGGCCAGCTTCGGCGCCGCGGGTCGAATATTGAGGGTCGACCAGCCAGAAGCCTCATGCAGCCAGGAATGGATCGCTGGAGCGGTTACAAGGGGAATTCTTTCATGTAAGGCTGTTGGGCCGTGCCGCGAGGCTCTTCACGCCATCTTGGCCAGGAAAAAGCAAGGGTTTAGGTTATTTCCCCCTATTACTGGTTCTTTTGTAGAAGAATGAGAACTATGGCCAAGGTTCAAGGTCGTGCAGGTCGTCATTTGCAGCGGAAACTGGGTTTGGCCCTTGCTGTGTTCCTGGGCACGGTTCTCGGGGTATGGCTGCTCTTCCGCCTTGCTTTTCCCTGGCTTGCCCTTCCCATGCTTTTCTTTTCCCTGGCTTTTCTCCTGAAAATGGCTGCCGAGGACCGCGAATTCCAAAGGGCGCTCCACGCGCAGGTCAAGGGCTATGCGGGCGAACAGGCGGTTGGTCGGGTCCTCGAGGCGCTCCCGGAGCCCTTTCGTGTTTTTCATGATGTTGACCTCGACGGGGAGAATGCTGACCACGTGGTGGTGGGGCCGGGGGGCGTTTTTTCGGTCGAGGTGAAGCATTACGCCGGTCGCGTGGTTGCAACGCCCAGCGGCTTGTTCGTGAATGGGAGACGTAACGATAAAATTGTCCGTCAGGCCTGGCGGCAGGCCCACAAATTGAAGGCCCTGCTCGGGGTTGAGGTACAGCCGATCTTGGTATTCGTGGGTACTCGGGTCGAAGGGGACCGGGCGGGAAAGTTGCCAGTCTTGACCGCTGAGGGCTTGCCTGCGTTTTTGCGAGGCTGGCCGCGGCGGCTCGAGTATTCCACGGCCCGCCATATTTTTGAAATGCTCAAGGCGCGTACCCGTTAACCCCAACCAGTTCGTGCCAACAGCTCCGGCAAACGGATTCTCGTGACCCCCGTTCGGTTTTTTGCTCGCGACCCGCTGTGATCCCTGGAGCCGAGCTCCGGACCCTCGCTCCCTTTGCGTCGCTGAGGTTTTGGAGGGTATTCAGCGGCCAAGTGTTTAGAAAAATCGGGCCCCCGCGTAGCCCGCTGCAACCCTTTGCCGGAACGCCTCGAGATTCCTTTCCGGTACCAGCGCCACGATGGCCCCACCGAAGCCGGCGCCGGTGAGTCTCGCGCCAAGGGCGCCGGCTTCGAGGGCCAGCTCGACCAGGCGATCGAGCTCGGGGGTGGAGACCTCGAAGTCCTCTTTGAGCGAGCGGTGCGAGGCCACCATGAGCGCGCCGAAGCGCTCGAGGTCACCTGACCTAAGGGCGGCGAGGCCCTCGAGGACCCGAGCGTTTTCGCTCACCACGTGGCGAGCCCGTCGGCGGTAGGGCTCGGGCAGGGCTTCGATTGCCTGAGTGTCACGAACTTCACGGAGCGAGACCACGCCCAGCATCTTCGCTGCCGCAAAGCATTCTTGTCGGCGCTGGTTGTAACCGCTCTCGGCGAGCCTTCGGGGTACCCCGGAGTCAACCACCACCACCCTGGCTCCCTCAGGGAGGGACAGCGGTTCGTAGTCCAGGCTCTGGGTATCGATGAAGAGCGCTTGCCCTGGCCTGCCCAGCGCCGCGGCCATCTGGTCCATGATGCCGCAGGCCACGCCGACGTACTCGGATTCCGCCCGCTGTGCCAGTTTCGCAAGTTCAAGATCTGTAAGCGGCAGATCGTAGAGCTCGCGCAGGGCTTTGAGGGCGGCCACCTCGAGGGCGGCCGAACTCGAAAGTCCGGCCCCGATACGCACGTCACTCCGTACGTAAAAGCGCGCCCCGGGGACGGCGAACCCCGCTTCCCGGAGCGCCCACAGCGTTCCCGCCAGGTAGTCGAGCCAGTCGCCTCTGGCCGGGCCCAGTGCTCTGGATTTCAGCTCGCCGAAGGCCTCGGCATAGGCCTCGATGCCTTCGCCCCGGCCCGCCTCGACCGTGGTGCGGTTGGGGAGGGCTGCCGGCAGGACGAAACCCTGGTTATAGTCGGTGTGCTCTCCGAGGAGGTTGACGCGTCCCGGGGCGCTGGCCTTGGCCTGGGGTTTTTCGCCAAAGATGCTCGCGTACATGGGTTCTCCTAAAGTGCCGTTCGCAGGGTTTCGGCGGCAACCTCGGGGAGGACGTCGACGACGAAGGTCCCGGCGCCGAGCTCGGTGCCGGCCAGGTATTTCCGCTTGTCCTTGCTCCGCATCGGGGGGTAGAACTCGACGTGGAAGTGAAAGTGCTCGGCCCCCTTTGGCGCCGCGTGCAGCGCCATGACGTAGGGGAGAGGCTTGGCGAAGAGGGCGTCGTAACGGCTCACGACGTTCCCGAGAATATCCGCGAATTCGTCGAGCTCGTTCTCGTCGAAGGTCCAGGGGCCCGGATGCTGGCGTTTGGGCGCGATCCAGACCTCGTAGGGAAAGCGAGCGAACGGGGGAACGAAGGCGACGAAGGCTCGGGTTTCTTCGATCGTGTAGGGCCTGAGACGGGGCAAAAGCTCCAGGAGGACCGGTCGTTTGGCGAAGGCCTCGGCCTCGGTCGCCGCGACCGGTGGGACAAAGGGGTAGGCGTAGATCTGACCGTGTGGGTGGTGCAGGGTCACCCCCACGGCCTCGCCGCGGTTTTCGAAGGGCATGACGTAGGCTATGGCCTCGTCGGCAAAGAGCTCCCGGTAACGATCGACCCACACCCGAACCAAAAGGCGGCGGTGGTTCCGACTCAGGCTGGCGATCGAGCCTTCGTGGTCCTGGGTGTACACCACCACTTCGGCGCGACCCATCCCGGGATCAACCGGCACCGGGATGTTGGGGGGCGGCGGGGCCGGCGTTTTGGCGAGGGCGGGAAAGCGATTTTCGAAGACCGCGACTTCGAAGTGAGGGAAAGGGATTTCATGGCCCGGACACAAAGGGCAGCGCTCGGCCGGCGGGAGAAAAGTGCGATCCTGCCGGTGGGCAGCGTAGATGACCCAGGTGTTGAGGAGCGGGTGCCAGCGGAGATGGGCGGGGTTTTTCCCCGGTGTCCCCGGTCCTGCGAGTCGCGCGTTGTCGATGGGCCGCTGGCCGTACAGGTAGAGCGCGCGGCCGTCGGCCTTGGTGAAGCGTCGTTTGTACATCGCTGGCATCCCCCTGGCGTTAGCGGTGCCGGTGGTCCGGCACTTTCGCTCTCTTACTTAAAAATTACCTTTGTTTTCGTTACCGGTCAACGAAGCGGCAATGGGCAAGTCCTTGACAAGCAAACGAAGGCCGGCGTAAATTCGTTTTGAAGTGCACTCCAGAGGCAACATCGGGTGGTTGCGAGGTAAGGAGGGATTGGTATGAGGAAGAGGCAGTGGGTCAAAGGGATGGCCCTGGCGCTCGCGTTTATGGGGTTTGCGCTCGGGCAGACCGGTAAGCTCGAGATCTTCTCCTGGTGGACCACCGGCGGCGAGGCGGCCGGGCTTTTGAAACTCTTCGACATCTACAAAGCGCGTCACCCGGGGGTCAAGATCATCAACGCCACGGTGGCCGGGGGCGCGGGCTCCAACGCCAAGGCGGTGCTCAAGACCCGGATGCTCGGTGGTGATCCCCCCGACTCCTTCCAGGTTCATATGGGCCGCCACCTGATCGACACCTGGGTGACGACCGGGTTCATGGAACCGCTCGATGACCTTTACCAGAAGAACGGTTGGGACAAGGTCTTCCCCAAGGGCGTGCTCGAGCTTTTGAAGTGGAACGGCCACTACTGGTCGGTGCCGGCCAACATCCACCGGGCGAACGTGCTTTGGTACAACAAAGCGATCTTTGAAAAGTACGGCCTGACCCCGCCCAAGACCTACGACGAGTTCTTCGCCATCGCGGAAAAGCTGAAGAAAGAAGGCATCATTCCGCTGGCGCTGGGGGATAACGGCATCTGGGCCAGTACGCAAGTCTTCGAGACCGTGCTCATCGGCGTGCTCGGGCCCGAGGGCTATAAAGGGCTTTGGAATGGAACCACCGACTGGCGGGGCGAAGGGGTGCGGAAGGCCCTCGAGACCTTCGCCAAGATGCTCGATTACGTCAACGCCGACCACGCCGCGCGGAGCTGGGACCAGGCCAACGACCTGATCATTCAGGGTAAGGCGGCGATGTACATCCACGGCGACTGGGCCAACGCCGACTTTTTGGCCAAGGGGTTCGACGGCTACGGCTGGGCGCCCGCCCCCGGCAACGTGGGCATCTACGATGCGCTCTCCGACACCTTCGGCTTGCCCAAAAAGGCCCCCGATCCCCAGGAGGCGCGCTGGTGGCTCGAACTCCTAGGCTCCAAAGAGGGCCAGGAAGCCTTTAACCCGCTGAAAGGTTCGATTTGTGCTCGCACCGACTGCGACGCCAGCCTGTTCAACCCCTACCTGCAGTGGGCGATGAAGCAGTGGCAGACCGACACCATCGTGCCCTCGCTGGTCCACGGTGCGGCGGCCAAGGAGAGCTGGAGTACCGCGATCAACGACGTGATGAGCCTCTTCGTGACCAGCCGCAACGTGGCCCAGGCGCAGGCGATGCTCGCCCAGGCCTGTGTCGACGCCGGGGTATGTAAGCAATAGGTGGTTCGAGAGCAGCGGGCCCCGGGCCAACCGGGGCCCGTTAATCTAGAGCTGGAGGCACGCATGCGCCGCTATCGCCTGGTCGCTTTTGCCTTGATCGCACCTTCGGTTCTCCTCATCGTCGTTTTTGTCTATGGATTCATAGGTTGGACGACGTGGCTTTCGTTGACCAACCAAAACGACATCATCGTGCCCCAGGTGCGGTTCGTTGGCCTGGAAAATTACATACGCCTCTTCCACAACCTGCGCTTTTTGATCGATCTCAAAAATACTTTGATCTTCGCCTTGCTCTTCATCCCCGGGTCGCTGGTGCTTGGCCTGGTCGGCGCGCTGCTCCTGAACAGCGGAATCCGCTATGAAGGCATTTTCCGCACCATCTTCCTGATGCCCATGGCCCTTTCCTTCATCGTGACCGGTGTGGTTTGGCGCTGGTTGATGAACCCGAGCAGCGGCCTCAACCTGATATTCGACGCCTTGGGTTTGGAGTTTTTGAAAAACGGTTGGTACACCGATCCCTCGATCGGGATCAAGGCCATCGCGCTGGCCGCCGTCTGGCAGCTCTCGGGCTACACCATGGCGCTCTACCTCGCCGGTTTGCGGGCGATCCCCAAGGCGCTCTACGAGGCGGCCCAGGTCGATGGGGCGAGTCAGTGGCAGTTTTTCCGTTTCGTCACCTTCCCCCTCCTCACCCCGGTGACCTTGAGTGCGGTGATCGTGCTCGGTCACATCTCCCTTAAGATCTTCGACCTCGTGGTCGCGGTGGCCGGCATCAGCGGCGGGCCGGCCTTTAGCTCCGATGTTCCCGCCCTCTACATGTTCGTCACCACCTTCCAGGCCAACCGCTTTGCCCAGGGCGGGGCGATCTCGATCATCCTGCTCATGATGGTGAGTTTCCTGGTGATCCCCTACCTCTCCTGGAGTTTGCGACGGGAGGCCACCGAATGAAACGCTCCGGGTTCCTGACGTTCTTCATCTACGGCTCGCTCCTTTTGCTCGCGGTCTTCTATCTGATCCCGATCTACGTGCTGGTGGTCAACGCGCTCAAGGATTACCGCGAGGTAAGCGTCGAGGCGATGTGGCGCCTCCCCGAAAACCTCACCCTGGCGTCGTTTGCCAAGGCGTGGAACGGGGATCCCACCACCGGCATGCAGGGGCTCGGGCAGAACTTCCTCAACTCGGTCTACCTGGTGGTGCCGGCGGTGATTCTCTCCGTCTTCCTGGGTTCGATCAACGGATACGTGCTTGCCCACTGGCGGTTTCGGGGCAGCGAAGTTCTCTTTTTCCTTCTGCTCTTTGGCATGTTCATTCCCTACCAGTCGGTGCTGATTCCCCTGGTGAAGCTGCTCATGGCCATCGGCCTTTACGGGAGCATTCCCGGGTTGATTCTGGCCCACGTGGTCTATGGCATTCCCATTACCACCCTTATCTTCCGCAACTATTACGCGCAGATCCCGCGGGAGCTCTCAGAATCGGCCCAAATCGATGGGGCGGGGGTGCTCGGCGTCTACCGCTTCGTGATCGTTCCGCTCTCGGCCCCGGGGACGGTGGTCGCGGTGATCTGGCAGTTCACCCAAATCTGGAACGACTTCCTCTTTGGGGTGGTCATCACCAATAAGCCCAGCGTTCAGCCGATCACCGTGGCGCTCAACAACCTGGCCGGGAGTTTCATCGTTGAGTGGAACGTGCAGATGGCCGGGGCGCTGCTCGCTGCCCTCCCCACCCTGCTGATCTATATCCTGATGGGGCGTTACTTCATTCGCGGTCTGCTCGCGGGTTCGGTAAAGGGTTAATCATGGCCTCGATCGAAGCTTCGCTTCGGAGAAAGAAAATCCTGGAGATCCTCGCTCAGGACGGTATGGTCCGGGTCGTTGAGCTCGCCCGCGCCTTCGGCGTCAGCGCGGTGACGGTGCGGGCCGACCTGGCGGCGCTCGAGCGCCAGGGGCTTTTGGTGCGGACCCGCGGCGGGGCCCTTCCCGCCTCGCCTGGACGGATCGAGCTGCCGTTGCGCGAATCGCGAAAGGTCCACCTCAAGGAGAAGGCGAAAATCGGCCGGTTTGCCGCCTCGTTGATCCAGGACGGCGAGACGGTGATCGTCGACGTGGGTTCGACCACCACCGAGCTCGCCCGGGCGCTGCCGCGCGGACTGAGGCGGGTTCTGATCGTGACCAACGCGCTCAATATCGCCCTCATGCTCGAGGACCACCCCGGAATCAGCGTGATCGTCACCGGGGGGACGCTGCGCTCGCTGCAGCACTCTCTGGTCAACCCTTTTGGCACGCTGGTCCTCGAGGAGATCCACGCCGACAAGGCCTTCATCGGCTGCAACGGGGTTCACCCCCGCCGGGGGGTGACCAACGTCAACGTCCAGGAAGCCGAGATCAAGAAGAAGATGATCGCCCAGGCCTCGTCGGTCTACGTCCTCGCCGACCACACCAAGCTGATGCGCATCACCACCGCCAAGATCGCGCCGCTTTCGGCCGTCGACGCCCTGATCACCGACGACGCCGCCGACCCGGCGGCGGTCTCTGCCCTCGAGCACGCGGGGCTCGAGGTCTTTCTTGCGTCTTAAGGGACGAGGACGATCGACCCCTGGGCCCTGCCCCGGCGCAGGGCCTCGAGGGCTTCGTTCGCGGCCTCGAGGGGGTAGGTTTCGACCCGCGCCCGGACGGGGACCTTGGGCGCGAGTTCCAAAAAGCCCCGGGCGTCCTCCCGGGTGAGATTGGCAACCGAGCGGAGGGTTCGCTCGTGCCAAAGCAGGGCGTAGGGCATTTGGGGAACCGGGCTCATGTAGATTCCACCGAGGACCAGCGTGCCGCCGGGTTCGAGGTGCGAAAGCGCCTGGGGGATGAGCTCGCCCACGGGGGCGAAGATGATCGCCCCTTCCATGGGCTTGGGCGGGGCTTCGGTGGAGTCGCCGGCCCACTCGGCCCCCATCCGCAGGGCGAAGGCTTTGGCCGCCTCGTCGCCGGGGCGGACGAAGGCGTAAAACCGCTTGCCCTCATACCGGGCGACCTGGGCGATCAGATGGGCGGCGGAGCCGAAGCCATAAAAGCCGATGAGCGATTTGTCCCTGACGAAGCGGTAGCTTCGAAAACCGGTGAGCCCGGCGCACATCCAGGGGGCCATGTCCGCCGCTTCCCCGTCTTCGGGCAGGGGGTAGGTGTAGTCGGCGAAGGCGACGGCGTATTCGGCAAAGCCCCCGTCGAGGTGGAAGCCGGTGAAGAGGGCGTTGGGGCAGAGGTTCTCCTCGCCCCGGCGGCAGTGCTTGCACTCGCCGCACGTCCAGCCGAGCCAGCCTACCCCCACCCGTTGGCCAACCTGTCTCGTGCGGACACCGGCGCCGACCGCTTCGACGCGACCAACGATCTGGTGGCCGGGGACCAGGGGCAGCCTCGGGGGCGAGAGCTCGCCGTCGGCGATGTGAAGGTCGGTCCGGCAGACGCCCGAAGCCTCGACGCGGATGAGGACCTGGCCTTCCCCGGGGCTTGGTACGGGGCGGTCCTCGAGGACCAGCGGCTTTTTCGCTTGGTGGAGCACCATTGCCCGCATCCTGCCTTCCATCTTAAAACCCGTGCCCGCGTGTCTTTCGGCCCGGTCAAGGATGCGCCCGCGAGCTTTTGAACACACCGATCCGATATTGGGTTCGTTCGTGTTTGGCCGGAGCCCCCGCCGTGGCAAAAGCCACGGCGGGGTGCTTAAGCTGGAGCTGTGAAGCTCGTTGACTCGCACGTGCACACCCCGCTCTGCAAGCACGCGGTGGGGGATCCGTCGGCCTACCTCGAGGCCGCGCGGCGCGCGGGCCTGGCCGGCGTCGTCTTCACCGATCACGCGCCGATGCCCCCCTGGTTTGACCCTGAATCCCGCATGGACCGGGAGATGCTCCCCTTTTACCTCGCTACCCTGGAGCGTCTCCGGGAACAAACCTCCGACCTCGAGGTGGGGATTGGCCTCGAGGCCGATTACCATCCGGGCACCGAGCGCTACGTTCGCGAGCTGCTGCTGAGCTACCCCTTCGACTACGTGATCGGCTCGGTGCACTACATCGGCGCCTGGCCCTTTGATCACCCGCGGTATGCCGAAGAGTTTTCCTGGCGTGAGCTGCGCGAGGTTTACCGTGAGTACTTCGAGTTGGTGATCGAGGCTGCGAGAAGCGGGCTTTTCCACGCCATTGGCCATCTTGACTTGCCCAAAAAGTTCGGACACGTGCCTGAGGATGGCTATGTGGCGCTCGCAGAGGAGGCGCTTTCGGTGATCGCCGGGGAGGGTTTGGCCTTGGATGTCAACACCGCGGGATGGCGCAAACCCGTTGGCGAGCCCTACCCCAGCCCCGCGTTGCTTGCCAGGGCGCGAGAGCTTGGGATCCCTGTGGTGCTGGGCTCGGACGCCCACGCGCCCGAGGAAGTGGGCCACCGCTTTGCTGACGCCGTGGCTTTGCTCAAAAGCGTGGGCTACACCGAGGCGGTGGTTTTTTGGCAAGGACGCCCGAGGGCTTTGAAGCTATGAACAAGAAAGAGCTGGCCCAAGTTTTAAAGCGCGCTGCAGACCTGATGGAGGTCCTCGGGGAAGGGGAGTTCCGCGTCCTTGCCTACCGCCGTGCGGCGCGGGCCCTCGAGGCCAGCGAGGAGCCGCTGGAGTCGCTCGCAGCCCGGGGCTTTCGCGGAATTCGTGGCATCGGGGCCTCACTCTCGTCGCTTTTGCGCGAGATCTACGAAACCGGTGAGTTCCCCTACCTCGAGGACCTCGAGGGGCGCCTTCCCCCCGGTGCCATTGACCTTTTCTCCGTGCCCGGGCTCGGCCCCAAGAAGATTCGCCTGCTGGTGGAAGAGGGCATTACCGATCTGGAATCGCTGGCCCAAGCTGCAGCCGAGGGGCGGCTTTCGGCGCTTCCCGGATTCGGCAAGAAGACCGAGGCCAAGCTCCGCGAAGCGGTTGCATTTGTGCTGCAAAGCGCCAGGCGGGTGTTGTTGCCCGAGGCGATGGCCGTCGCCGAGGTGCTCCGCGAGGACCTCGAGGGCGCCGGGGTTCGGGTGGCGCTTGCGGGAAGCCTCCGGCGCGGCCTTGAGACCGTCGGGAGCGTCGACCTGGTGGTCGTGGGGGATGCCGATACCGTGCGCTCGGCCCTTGGCGCGCACGCCGAGCGCACGGTGGGCGATGTGGTTGAGGGCCAGCTCGGCGGGCTTCCCGTGAGGGTGTTCCTTTCCGATCGCGGGCGTTTTGGTACCACGCTGGTCGCCGCCACCGGGTCACGCGCCTATGTCGAGGCGCTCGGCCCTTTGCCCCCGGCCGAGGACGAGGCGGGGGTGTTTGCCGCCCTCGGTCGAGAGGTTCCCCCGCCCTTTTTGCGCGAGCCCGAACACGTCGGCCTCGAGCTCCCCCAGCGTTACCTGGAGCGGGACGATCTCAAAGGCCTCATCCACGTCCACACCACCTACTCCGACGGCGCCGAGACCCTGGCCTCGATGGCGGTTTGGGCCCGGGACGCCGGTTACCGGTACATGGTGGTCACCGATCACTCGCAAACCGCCGCCTACGCCGGCGGGCTCACCGTGGCTGACCTCGAGCGCCAGTGGGAGGAGATCGCTGCGCTCAATGAACGCCTGGCCCCCTTCCGGATCTTGCGTGGTATCGAGTCCGACATCCTGCGCGATGGCTCGCTCGATTATCCGGACGAGGTCTTGGCCCAGTTCGAGGTGGTCGTCGGGAGCCTCCATGCCATGCTCGGCCTTTCCCAGGCCGAACAGACCGAACGGTTGCTACGGGCGCTGGAAAACCCTTTCCTCTCGATCCTCGGGCACCCGAGCGGGCGTTTGCTTTTGCGGCGGGAGGGGGCCAGGGTCGACTGGGACGCGGTTTTGCAGAAGGCGGCAGAAGCGCGGGTGATCGTGGAACTCAACGCCAGCCCGCAAAGGCTCGACCTCGACTGGCGGCTGGCCCTGCGCTATCGGGACCGCCTTCACTTTTCCATTGGGCCCGACGCCCACACTCGGGAGATGCTCGCGTTCGTTGATCTTGGGGTCCTCATGGCCAATAAAGCGGTGATTCCCCCGGATCGCATCGTCAACACCTGGGAAGCCAGCGATCTCCTCGATTTCATTGCCAGACGGCGATCGGCTTCAGCGTGAAGGGAAGAACCCACCGCCGCCGAAGGTGACCCGAACGTAGGCCGCGCCCGAGCCGACGACGTTGGTGAAGCGGATGTACCCGACCCGGAATCCGACGACGAGTCCCCGGGGCGGGGTGATGACCCAGTCACCGCCCACGCCGACGTCGAAGGCGAGACCGGTGCTGAGGCCGACCTTGGCGCCACCGAACCCCAGGCGAGGATAGACGATGAAGCCCCTTTGCGCGTCGTGAATGAGGGCGTAGCCGAGGTAAGCAAAGCCGTAGCCCCATCCCCGGCCGCCCATGCCTTCGCCGCCAAAGAGCAGCGTGTCCCCGCGGTATCCGCCACCGCCGAGCTCCAGGATGCCTCCGGGTTGCCATCCGACGGCGGTGTAGCCAACGTTGAATTCCTGAGCGTAGCCCAAAAGGCTGAACGAGAGAATGAGTATCGCGAAGAGCCGCTTCATTGCTCCTCCTCGCCCTTACTCTATTCCCCGAGTCCCTTCCCGTCGCGGGGCTTCGGTCCCGTCCCGGGCCACAGCGGTGAAAGCGGCGCGGTTATGCTAGGGGCATGAAGGTCGTCGCGGTGGTGCTCGATTCGGTGGGCCTCGGTGCTCTTCCCGACGCGCGTGAATTCGGTGACGAGGGTGCCGACACTTTGGATCACACGGTTTTAAAGACCGGTCTCCGCCTTCAGAACCTGGCGGCGCTGGGGCTTGGCCATATTCCCGGTGTGCATACCGTCCCTCGGGTATCAGAGCCGAAGGCGGCCTTTGGGCGGATGGAGGAGCAAAACCGCGGCAAGGACACCACCACCGGTCACTGGGAGTTCGTCGGTATCCATCTGGCGCACCCCTTTCGGACCTTTCCCGAAGGCTTTCCCCAAGAGGTGATTGAAGCCTTCGAGCGGGCGATCGGCCGGGAAATTCTCCTGAACCGCCCCTACTCCGGGACCGAGGCCATCAAGGACTATGGCGAGGCGCACCTCGAGACCGGCAAACCCATCGTTTACACCTCGGCCGACTCGGTCTTCCAGATTGCCGCTCACGTCGACGTCGTCCCCCTGGAAACGCTCTACGAATGGAGCGAGAAGGCGCGTGAGATCCTGAAAGGTGAATATGCCGTGGCCCGGGTGATCGCCCGGCCCTTCGCCGGAGCCAAAGGGAACTTTTACCGGCTGAACGAGCACCGGCGGGACTTTGCCCTTGAGCCTCCCGAAAACGTGCTCGATCGTATCAAGGGCGCGGGGCTTGAAGTGATTGGCGTGGGGAAAATTCCCGACATCTACGCCCATCGCGGCTTTACCCGCGAGGTTCACACCGACGACAACACCGACGGGATTAAGAAAACCCTGGCCCTCATGGCCGAACCTTTTGCGGGCCTGATCTTCACCAACTTGGTGGATTTTGACGCCAAATACGGGCACCGCCGCGACCCCCTCGGCTATGCTTGCGCCCTGGCTGAGTTCGACCGCTACCTGCCTAAGTTCCTGGAAGCCCTCGGCGACGAAGACTTCCTCTTCATCATCTCCGATCACGGCAATGACCCCACATTCCCCGGGACCGACCACACTCGGGAATACGGCCTGCTGCTGGTCGTGGGTCCGGGAATGGCTGGGCGCGAGCTGGGGACGCGAAGGACCTTTGCCGATGTGGGCGCGAGCTGGGCCCGGCTTTTCGGCGTGGACTGGCACGGACCGGGGGAGGCTGTCTTGTAAATGACCTGGCGAGATCTCCTCGATGTCTTCTCGGTGGCCGTGCTCTTTTACTACCTCTACGGCCTGGTCGCCGAGACCCGTGCGCTCAACCTCGTTCGCGGGCTCGTGGTCTATGTGCTGGTGTGGTTCCTGGCGGACAGCTTGGGGCTTAGGGCACTGGCCTGGCTGCTTGGCAATGCGGCCACCCTCGGGGTGTTCGCCCTGATCGTGGTCTTCCAGCCTGAGCTCCGGGGGGTGCTGGAGCGGCTCGGCCGGGGCCGGCTGGCCGCCGGGCCTTTGCGCACCCACGAGGTCGAAGAGCTGGTCCGGGCCGCCGAGCGAATGGCGGCCCGGCGCCTCGGGGCGCTCATCGCCATCGAACGGCGCACGCCGCTCGGGGAGTACGCCGAGACCGGCGAATTCCTCGATGCCCGCATCTCGGCCCGGGTGCTGGAGACCGTCTTTACCGTCGGTACGCCGCTGCACGATGGGGGCGTGATCGTGCGCGGGGCCCGCATTCTGGCCGCCGCCTGCGTTTTCCCCCTCTCGGATCGCGAGGATCTGCTCTACCTGGGGACCCGGCACCGAGCGGCGGTCGGGGTTTCCGAGGTGACCGACGCGTTGGTCGTCGTGGTCAGCGAGGAGCGGGGGACGATCCGGATCGCCGAGCGGGGCGAGCTCTCCCGCAACCTCACGCCCTCCGAGCTGAGGGAGAAACTCCTGGGGGTGTTCGGTGCGCACGCGTAGTTTTTGGGATCGTCTCCGCCATAACTGGCCGGCCAAGCTGCTGTCGTTTTTGGCTGCCTTCCTCCTTTGGTACCAGCTGAGGGGCAGCGGCCCGGTCGTGGAGCGCACCCTTGAGCGGCCCCTCGAGGTCATCGGCATTGGCAAGGATCAGGTTCCGGTGGGCGTACCCCGCATGGTCCTGGTTCAGGTGAAAGGGGCTTCCCGCATCGTCGAGGGCATGAGCCCCGATGCGGTGGTGGCCTACCTCGATCTCTCTGGTGTCGAGGAGGGCGCCTTCGATCGCCCGGTCAGGGTCCAGATCCCGGCCGGCCTCGAGCTGGCCAAGGTGGTTCCGGCCCGGATCCGGGCCCGGGTCGAGCGTGTTGAGCGCGCGGTGGTGGCTCTGGAGGCCTTCGTCCCCGGCGAGGCGGTTTTGGCCAAGGAATCGAGCGTGGCGGTCAAGGGCGCGGCCTCCCGGGTCGCCCGGGCCAGGGTCGCGGTGGCGCTGGGCAGCGGGGGAGACCAGCCACTCGCGGTGGCGGTGCTCGACGAGGCCGGGCGGGTGATCGATGGGCTTGAGATCATGCCAGCCACGGTTCCCCTCCGCTTCGAGGGGCCGCTCTACACCCTGCGCGAGGTGCCTTTAGCACTTCCCGGCCCGCCGAAGGGGTTTTCGGTGCAAAAGGCGGCGGTGCCCTCGAGGGTCAAGCTCGTGGGACCTCCGGAAATCCTGGCCTCCTTGAGCTATGTTTCGGGCGAGGTCGAGTGGCGGGAGGGGAGTTATTTGAGCCCCATCCGGCTTCAGTTGCCCGAAGGCGTCTACGCTCTGGGGCAGCTCTGGGCGCGTTTGGTGGTGGTCAAGGCGCCGTAACTGGGGCAAATTTTGGTCTGGCTTGCGGCCGGGTTTGGTGCGGCGGCAGCACCGGTGTAAGAATGTGGTCGTGGCCGAGGTGCTCCCGATTCGCCTTTACGGCGACCCCATTTTGCGGAAAAAGGCACGCCCGGTCGAGGATTTCTCCGAAATCCCCGAAATCGCGGCGTCGATGTTCGAGACCATGTTCGAAGCCGGCGGGGTTGGGCTCGCCGGACCCCAGGTAGGCTTGCAAAAGCGTATCTTCGTCGCCGCCCTCTATCACGACGAACCGGAGGAGGGTGAAGAAGAGATCCCGCTCAAAGCGCGGGTCAAGGCCCAGTACGTCTTGGTGAACCCAAAGATCACTTTCGCTGAAGGGGAGGCGGTTGGGACCGAGGGCTGCCTTTCGCTTCCCGGGCTCTACTCCGACGAGGTTCCCCGCAACTTCAGGGTGCGGGTCGAGTACCAGGACGAACACGGCGAGCCGAAGGTGCTCGAGGCCGAGGATTACCTGGCGCGTATCATTCAGCACGAGTTCGACCACCTCGAGGGCGTGCTCTTTTTCGACCGGCTCCCGCCCGAACTTCGCCGGCAGTTTCTGGAGGAAAACCGCGCCGAACTGGCCCGCATGCAGCGAGAGGCCAAGGCCTTTTTGAGGGAGCTCGCTGGGAAACGATGAAGAGGCGTCTGCGGCTCGCTTTCTTCGGGAGCCCAAAATGGGCGGTGCCGGTGCTCGAGGCCCTGGCCGATCGCCACGAGGTCGTCCTCGCTGTCACCCAGCCGGACAAACCCGCCGGGCGCGGTCTCAAGCTCACCGAGAGCCCGGTCGCGGCTCGGGCGGGGGCGCTTGGGATTCCGGTGGAAAAGCCGAAGCGGCTCAGGAAAAACCCCGACTTCCTTCAGCGGTTTCGCGCGCTGGCCCCGGACGCGGCGGTGGTGGCGGCTTACGGAAAGATCATTCCCGGGGAGGTCCTCGAGGTCCCGCGTTACGGTTTCCTCAACATTCACCCCAGCCTCCTCCCCAAATACCGCGGCGCGGCGCCGGTCAACTGGGCGCTCATCGAGGGCGAAACCGAAAGCGGGGTTTCGATCATGCGCCTCGATGAGGGGATGGACACCGGGCCGATCTACGTCCAGGAGCGCACGCCCATTGGCCCGGACGAAACTGCCCTCGAGCTCTCCGAGCGGCTCCGCGACCGGGGAATTCAGCTCCTCCTCGACGTGCTCGAGCGCCTCGAGGCGCTCGAGCCGAGGCCCCAGGTGGGCGAGCCCTCCTACGCCCCGCTCCTGACCAAGGAGGACGGCCGCATTCGCTTCGAGGATCCTGCACAGAACATCTACAACCGTCACCGTGGCGTGCAGCCCTGGCCAGGAAGCTGGTTTTGGCATCGCGGCAAGCGGATTAAGGTCCATGCCCTCCGCCCCGAGGTGGGTGAGGGGAACGCCGGCGAGGTCCTCGCGGTCGATTCCGAGGGGGTACTCGTGGCCGCCGGCAAGGGCGCGGTGCGACTCGTCGAAGTTCAGCCCGAGGGCAAGCGCCGCATGCCCGCCGAGGCTTGGGCCCGGGGGTATGGGGTCAAGGCCGGGGGGCGACTGGGCGATCGGTAGGTATGACTAGGGCTGTCTACCGGTTGAAAGATTGAAGCTCAGGTCAGGCGAGTCCCCTTTCACTGCCTGCAAGTCATCGGCCAGACGAGTTAAGTCAGCGTCCACGAGCTTTTCAACATGCCGCGGGAGCACGGCAGTCGTTCGCAGTGTGGTGCCCCGCCGTGGCATTTGCCACGGCGGGGCACTTGCTCCGCGTTGATCGCGGCTGTGACGGGCAAGTGTCGGGATGTTGAAAACGGTTCTTAGAATCTTGACAGGATGTGTGTGTGTGTGCTATCTCTGTAGCCGAGGCCCGGGCCTGCAGATTGGACGTAGGTGAGGTGAGTGAGGCGAAGCCTGACGGTTCTTTTGATCTTCGGCCTTCTGCTCATGGGGGTGACCCCCACCCTGGCCGCGGGGCAGCCGATGAACGCCGCGACGCCTGCGCAAGCGCCCGCGCAGGAAGAAGCTGTGCAAGTAGTGTTGCCGGAGGGAGGTCCTGTAGGAGATACGGACTTAAACGATGTAGAAGGGGCAGGGCCAGAACTTTATTATGTTTTTCGTAGCGTTGCGTTAGGTGCGGGACTGGCTGCAGGGGGCTACATCGCTTCCCAAAAGCTAAAGGGAAAGAGAGTTGACCCCAAAATCGTTGTTGCTAAAGCAATTTACGGCGCAGGTATGGGGTTGATCAATGGCACCCTGGGTGTGGCTAAGAAGACGATTGAGTACGGGGGTAGGGTGGCAAAATACGTCTACACAGGCTTGCAGTGGACCTTTAAAGCTGCGTCTTCCTCGGCCAGCTATCTGTGGAACAAGGCCATGGGGAAGTAGGACCCTTGCTAGCTGCGATACCCTTAGACGGGCCTTGAATTGCGGGCCCGTTTCTCGCCGGGGCCCTTGGACGATGCTTGCTTAATATTGCTAGGGAGGTGGTTTAAAATCAAAGGGTCAGAGATTTCTAAAATCCGGAAGGAAATCCTAAAAGAGACGCTATTATGGTTGGCGGCCTTTCTCGCGGGCATGTTGGCTTTTTTTAACGACGACCTGTTTTCTCTAGCGATTCTATTCCTTTTAGGAATTCCTAGCGTGTCTTTACTGGTCGCGAGTAAGGAGAGTTCACAAGTGAAATCAGTGCTTGACGGTACAGGGTCTTCGTGGCGGAGACGAGCTATGAGAAAGGCCGTGTCATTCATCGTGCTTTACAATTTTCTGGCTATTGTGGTGCTGTTACTAATCAATTTCGCCATTGGGAAACGGCCTCTCGTGTTAAATGGGTTTACAGTGTTTCTCGGCTTTGAAATCGGTATTCTTCTAGCAACTGTGTTTCTAGAATGGATTGCCGTAAAAGTATGGCCTCCACTTTCATTGCTGCTTTTGTTCGGGGATTTTAGCACAGAGGAGTAATGGTTAAATGCTTTTAACTTTCACCCCAAGGAAATATGTGGTTGTTGTGGCAATTTTGATATTGCATTCTGTTGTTCTTGGTCGAGAAAGTGGAGACCGGAGTTTCCGCCCCCTCCGCTACACCCACGTGGTGGGCCAGACGGACTGGTACACCTGCGGCGCGGCTGTGACGGGCAAGTGTCGGGATGTTGAAAACGGTTCTTAGAATTTTGACAGGATGTGTGTGTGTGTGCTATCTCTGTAGCCGAGGCCCGGGCCTGCAGACTGGACGGAGGTGAGGTGAGTGAGGCGAGCTCTGACGGTTCTTTTGGTCTTCGGGCTCCTGCTCATGGGGGTGACCCCCGTCCTGGCCGCGGGGGAGCAGGTGAAGGCGGCGCCGCCGGCGCAGCAACCCGCGCAGCAGGATGAGGTCGTGCAGGTGGTGGTGCCGGAGGGTGAACCGGTAGCTGAGGAGAACCTGGCTGAAGTTCAAGGGCAAGGTTTGTTTGGTGCCTTTGCTGGCGCTGTCGCAGGTTTTATTGGGGGGGCTATTGGTGGAGCAGTGACCGCGGCAATGTATTCATACTTAAGCACGGGGCGTGTTGACTGGAATGCGGTTGCTGCAGGTGTTGCAGGGGGTGCTGTTGGGGGTGCTACTGAAGGAGCAATTGTCGGCGCGATAGTGGGACCTTAGCCGACAGCAGCTTATGGCCGGAGGCCTCCGGGCATAAGCTGCCCTCAAGTTTAGCTTTAATGTGGGGGTACCGACATGAGGAACAGCGATATAGGTGACAGGAAGTACGCAGTGCTTCTTTCGGCGTTAGTTGCTGGCACGCTTCCGATTTGGGTTTTGGTCGCTCTCTCTATATCTGGCTTCCCAGTTTTCCCTAGTGTCATGAGCGTGTTAGTTGCGGCGTTGTCAGGCGCAATTTCTGCGGGGATAGTTGTTTATTTTGTAATTCAAAAGTTGCTGTCAAAAGGACGAAGTTGACGATTCTGATTTAACTGTAGGGAATTCATCTTTGCTTCACAGGTCACACAAAAAGAGCGCAATGTGAAGGCCAGGTTTTCCTCTTTTCTTGTGTTTCATATGTTCGCATTAGAACGACCCTTTCTGCAAAAATCGTTGATGCTCCTGCTTATGCTCGGAGCGGGAATCACGCAAGCTACAGACTTCTCCGTTCCCTACCGTCCCCTCCGCTACACCCACGTGGTGGGCCAGACCGACTGGTACACCTGCGGGGCGGCGGCGGTGGCGACGCTGCTTACGTACTACTACGGCGACCCCACGACCGAGCAGGAGGTGTTGGAAGTCGCCGTTGAGGAGACCCAGAAGTCCGGCAAGGACCCCTTGAAGGGCCTCACCGCCCTCTCCTTGAAGCGCTACCTGGAGAGGAAGGGCTACCGGGTGCGGGCCTACCGGGTGAACCTGGCGCAACTTGCCGACTTGCTTGAAGTGCTACCCCAAATTTGGACCACCCGGCAAGACAGGGTCTTCGGGTAATCTGCGGGGGAGCGAACATGGGCAAATGGACGGCAAAGGAGAAAGCCAGGATCGTCCTTGAGGTGCTCACCGGCCAGCGGACGGTGACGGACGCCTGCCGGACATACGGGGTCTCGGAGTCCGTCTACTACCGATGGCAGAGGAAGTTCCTGGACGATGCCCACCTGGTCTTCGGCTCGACCTGTAAAGAACAAGAGGCCCGTATCCACGAGCTTGAGCGGCTGGTCGGGCAGATGGCCCTGGAGCTGGAGGTCTTAAAAAAAGCCTCCAGCATCTACCGGCAAAGGAAAGGCGGGGTCTGGTGAACGCCCTCAGGGGTAGCTACCCCCTGCGCCTTTTGGCCCGGGTCCTGGACGTTCCCCGGAGCAGCCTGTATTACCGCCCCAAGGCCAGGGAGGATGAGCCCTTACGGGAGCGCCTTAAAGCCTTGGCCCGGGCCTGGCCCCGGTACGGGTACCGCCGGCTCGGGGTCCTGCTCCGGGGAGAGGGGTTTTCGGTGGGCGACAAGAAGGTGCGCTCTCTGATGCGCCAGGAGGGTCTGCTGGTTCCCAGGCAGGTTGCAAAGCCAAGGACCACCCTGAGCCTGGGGGAAGCCGGGATTCCCAACCGGCTGAAGGGGTTTCGCCTCACCCGCCCAAACCAGGTGTGGGTGGCCGACCTGAGCTACGTGCGCACGGGCGAGGGCTTTGCTTACCTGGCGCTGGTCATGGACCTTTTGACCCGGAGGGTGGTGGGGTTCGCCCTCGGGCCCAGGATCACCGAACACCTGACCCTTTCCGCTTTGGACATGGCCCTGGAAGGAGGCAGGCCGGAGATTCACCATTCGGACCAGGGGGTGCCCTGCACGTCCCGGCGGTACGTGGCGCGGCTGCTCGAACTCGGGGTGGCCCTGAGCTACGCGGGGGTCGGCCGGGCGTGGGAGAACGGACACGTGGAAAGGCTGATCCGCACCGTAAAGGAGGAATGGGTGGACCTCAGGGAGTACGGATCGCTCGCCGAGGCCCGGGCCTCCATTGAGTCGTTTGTTCTGGATGTTTACAACCGCAGGCGGCCGCATTCGGCCCTGGGGTATCTGACGCCGGAGGCGTTCGCGGAGAAATTCTTAAAGGGGGGCGGGGGACTGACCGAAATCGGGCGGAAAGTGGTCCAAAAATAGGGGGGCAGTACAACTACTTCGCACGGGGCGGCCTGCCCGTGGTGGCCCACGTGACGAGGCCCCAGCTCCACTTTGTGGTGGTTGCCGGACTGGTTGACGACCCCGCTGGTGGAAGGCCAAAGCTTCTCCTCGCCGACCCTTCCTGGGGCCGGCGGATTGTGCCCTTAGAGGCCCTGGTGACGGAGAAGGGTTTTTCCGGGGTGATCCTGCTGGCGATCCCCAAGACCCGGGCCCAGCTCAAGAAGGCCAAGGCGCTCCAGGCCGGGGAGCTCGCTTGGGCCGAGGCCGAGCTTGCCCGGCTGCGCCGCCTGCGGGCGCGGCTGCCCTAAGGAGGACACGAAAGGAAGGACGAGGGAACGATGAAACGGGGACACGGGATTTCCTGGCTTGCTGCCGTCTTGCTGACCCTGTGGTTTGCCGCCCAGGCCCAGGGGCTTCCCCAGCCGGTGGACCCCCTGAAGCGCCCGGAGACCACCCCAGGCCGCTTTTCCTTCGACCTTTCGCTCGCCTACGTCCCCGGCGGGGGCAGTCTGCTCGGGGTGGACGAGGCCAAAGGCCCCTACCAGGAGACTTACGCCACCCACAGCCTCACCCCCCAGCTCGCTGCAAGCTACGCCCTGAATAAGCGCCTCTCGCTGGGCCTGGGGCTTGGCTACACCTACACGCGCACCCAGACGAAGCGCCGCTACGCCACCGACGAAGCGATCGACCTGGAGCAGAGCGAGGGGCGGCTTGTCTCCCGGGCCAGCCTGAGCTACCGGCTGGCACCGGAAAGCCCCCTCGACCCCGGGTTCTTCCTCTCCCTGGCCTACCCCTGGGCGACGCGCGCCTCCCTCTCGGCGAGCTGGATCCGGGACCCGGTGGTGCTTTCGGGGGCGCTGGCGTACGAACACGGCTTCCTGCCGCCCTACCCCACGACGCTTGGTTTTTCCCTGGGGGCCGGGTTCGTGGCCAACGACCGGGTGAGCTACGCCCTCGATGCCGCGCTTTCCCAGCCCATCGCCTTCGCTGCTCCGGCCACGCTCTCGGCGAGCTTTACCGCCAGCTATGCCCTGGACGCGGAGGGGAAACGCGAGCTGAGTTTGACCTTGAGCGCGAGCGAACGTGCGGGCGTGGTCACGGCGGGGCTTTCCCTGGGCTACCGGGTGCGGGAGGTGGTGCTCGAGGCGGCGCCGTAATCGCGGCCGGTCGCGGGAGCACCGGTCGGAGCATGTTGAAAGCGTACGCTCAAAGGGCGGCAGGGTGCTTGGTCCCTGGCCGGGCAGCATTCCGTATGCTCAGGAATAAGGAGATGCCCATGCCCGTGCAAGACCATTACCGAAAACTCGAGCGCGTGTACGCCAGGGCCCCCATCAACCGCTTCTTCGAGCCGCAACTTCATGTGGAGGAAGGGCGGGCCACCTTAACCATCGCCGTTAAGCCGGACTTTTTTCACGCCGCAGGCGCCGCACACGGCGCGGTCTACTTCAAAGCGCTCGATGACGCGACGTTTTTTGCCGCGCAGTCCCTGGTGACGGACGTCTTTGTTCTTACGGTCACTTTCAATATTCATTTTTTGAGGCCAGTTTCCGGCGGAGAGATCAAAGCAGTGGGACGCGTGGTTCACGCCTCGAGGCGGCTTTTGGTTGCCGAGGGAGAACTTTTCGCTGCCAACGGGCGGGTCATCGGCCGCGGCAGCGGCACCTTCATGCCGAGCCACATCCCCCTCGATGAAGAGATCGGCTACGCCTGAGGTGACGCGTGGGGCCTCGAGGCCGGTGAAAGACCACGATGTGAGCGGTTTTTCCTTCCTTCGAGCCGACCGAATTAGGATGATCCCATGCGCGATCCGGAAGAACTCCTGGACATTCTCCTCGACCTTCCCCAGCTCTACCAGGCCGAACTCAGCCCGAAGGGCGGCTGGCTGGTTTGGGTGTGGAACGGGGTCGACGAGGTGCCGAACCTCTGGGCGCGGCCGGTCGGCGGCGAGCGGCGAAGGTTGACGCAAGGTCCGACGAAAAACTTCTTCGTCTCTTTTCTGCCCCATGAACGCGGCGTGGTCTTTGAGGCCGATCCCGGCGACGAGCGGGCCGGCCTTTACGCCCGGCCTTTTGACGATGAGCTTCGCCCCCTCACCGAGCCCCACCCGCCTTATTTCGTGCGCGGGGGAGATCTGCACCCCGAGCGCCCCTGGCTCTTCTTCGGGGCCAACTACGACTTTATTCGCAAGGAGACGATCGAGCCCACCTGGATTTGGCGGAAAGATCTGGCCACCGGCGAGTACTTCCCACTTGCCAGGCCGCCGAAGCCGGGGAGCGGCTGGCCCGAGCTCTCCCCAGACGGTCGTTACCTGCTCTATTTCCGCGCCGACTTCCATCCCGCAGGGCGGCAGGTCTGGCTGGTCGACGCGGAGGGCAGCGAAGACCGCGAATTTTTGAATGCCGGCCCCGAAAGCAAAGTCTGGGCCACCTGGACTCGCACCGGCCAAGTTGCGTTTTTGGCCGAGGCCGAGGGGTACCGGAGGTTGGGCATCAAGGCGCTTTCCGGCAAGACGCGCACGCTCGTGGACGACCCCGCCCTCAACCTCGAGCACCTCTCGCGCCTCGCGGCCACCGAATTTATGCAGGCCCTGGTCGTTGAAGATGCCCGAAACTACCCGCTCGTCATCGATGTCCCGAGCGGCCGGCAATTTTCGGTGCGCCCACCCTACGGCAACCTCTCTTTACTGGGCCGTACCGACGAGGGCTGGGTGGGGGTGTTTTCGAGCTCGGTTCACCCGGCCGACATCGTTCTCCTCGATCTCGGCCAGCCCGACCCGGAGACGTTCCAAAGCCTCACCGGTCTCGGCGACTTCACTCCACTGCGCCCCAGCGAATTGGTGCCGGCCGAGCCCTTCGAGTGGCGGAGCACGGACGGGCTCAGGGTGCACGGGTTTGTTTACCGATCCCCCCGCCGTTCCAAAGGGACGATCGTGCTGATTCACGGCGGGCCCACCGCCCACGCCTCGGAGCGGGTCAACCCCGAGGTGCAGTATTACCTGGCCCGCGGTTTTAACGTCTTTTTACCGAACTATCGTGGCTCCACCGGTTACGGCCTGTCCTTCCAGGAAAAGATCAAGGAGACCGGCTGGGGCGGGATGGAGCAGGAGGATATCCGAACCGGCATCGAGGCTTTGATTGAGGCGGGCATCGCCGAGCCTTACAAGGTGGGGGTGACCGGAACCTCGTACGGCGGCTACTCGAGCTGGTGGCAGATCACCCACGCCCCGAGGGCCCTGGTGGCTGCCGCGGCACCGATCTGCGGCATGACCGATCTGGTGGTCGATTACTACACCACCCGCCCCGACCTCCGGCCCTACTCCGAGGAAATGCTCGGGGGCAGCCCCGAAGAGGTGCCCGAGCGCTACCGGGAACGCTCGCCGATTCACTACGTGGACCGCATCGAAGGCAAACTCCTCATCGTCCAGGGGGCGCTCGACCCCAACGTCACCCCGGAGAATGTCGCCGCGGTCCGGGAGCGTCTGGAGGCGCACGGCATTCCCTACGAGCTCCTGATTTTTGAGGACGAGGGCCACGGCATCGTCAAAAAGGAAAACCGCCGGGTACTCTATAAGCGCCTGGCGGACTTTTTCGAGATCGCGTTCGATCGCTGAAAGGGCGGGGCAGCGCCCCGCCCTCGCTTTCTCGCCTGGGTTTAGATGATTTCGAGTTCTTTGAGCTTTTCCTCCGGCACCACGCCGTTTTTCCACCCGCGCTCGGCGTAGTATTCCTCGAGCATTTCCTGCAGCTCGGTGACGTGACCTTTCGAGCCGCCCATGTCGGAGGGCTCTTTGAGGAAACGTTCGGGCAGGTAGTCCGAACCCTCACCCCATCCGGCCAGGTTGTTGTAGTAGCGCTCGAGGTTATAAATCCGCTCGCCAATCTTCAGGATGTCCTCAGCTGTGACCTCCATGCCGGTGTAGGCCGAGAACTGCTCGGCGAATTCTTCGGGCCCCTCGGCGAACTGGCTGAACTTGCACACGTCCAGCGAATCGGTGAAGCCGGAAAGGTCCTGGAAGAGTTTCGTCATCTTTCCCTTGCCGCGCCACTCGAGGGGATCGGTCTTTTCAGGCACCCCGAGCAACTCGGAGGCCGGGGTGTAGGCCCGGAGGTGGCAGGCCCCGCGGTTGCTGGTGGCATAGGCGATGCCCATGCCTTTGAGGCCGCGGGGGTCGTACGCGGGAATGGCCTGGCCCTTGACGCTCATGGCCAGTTCGGGGTGGCCGAGCGCCTCGGCAAAGCCGGCCGCGCCGGCGGCGAGTTGATCGTAGAAGCCTTCCCTGAGCGCGATCTTTTTGATGAGCTCTGCCTGGCGCATCTTGTCGCCCCACGAAAGCCCCTCGTGATCGGCCACGTACCCCTTCTCGGTGGCCTCGGCCAGCACCGCCAGCACGTTACCGAGCTCGATGGTATCCATACCGTAGGCGTTGGCCAGGTAAATGGCGTAGCCCACCCAGTGGGTGTCGCCGTTGCCGACGTGCGCACCGAGCCCCCAGGCCGATTCGTACTCGTAGGATTCGAAGACGATTTCCTTACCGTTGACCTGAATGCGGACCATCTTCTTGCAGGCCACCGGGCAGGCGTGGCAGGTGTTGTCTTTTTCCAGGATGTGCTCGCGGACGTATTCGCCGGAGATCTTCTCCGCTTCAGCGAACTGGGTGTGCTGGGCGTTGTAAGCGGGGAGGGCGCCGATGGCGTTGGTGATGTTCATGAGCACGTTGGTTCCGTAAAGGCTCAGCCCGCCCTTTTTCGGGGCGGTAACGTTCTTTTCGTCGACGATTCCCGCGAGGGCACGCTGGTCGGCCTCGCGCCAGGCGTCCTTGTCAACAGGCTTCGGGATTTTGTCCTTATCGCCGATGATCACGATGGCCTTCAGCTTTTTCGAGCCGGCCACCGCCCCGGTCCCGTTTCGACCGGCGGCGCGTTCGTCGTTGTTGATCCAGTTGGCAAAGCGAACCAGGTTCTCGCCCGCAGGGCCGATGGCCATGACGTCGGCCTCTTCGCCGTGGCGCTTTCGGAGAATCTCGTGGACCTCGTGGGTGGTCTTGCCCCAAAGGTCCGAGGCGTCCTCAATGCTGACCTCGCCGTCTTTGACCAGAAGGTAAACGGGTTCTTTGGCGGCCCCTTTGATGAGAAGCCCGTCGAATCCGGCCCACTTGAGCTTGGCTGCGGTCCAGCCGCCCATGTGGGAATCAGCAACGGTGCCGGTGAGTGGGCTTTTGGTCACCACCGCCAGGCGTCCGCTCATCTTGGCCAGCGTGCCCGAGAGCGGTCCGTTCATGACGGCGATGAGATTTTCCGGAGAGAGCGGGTCGACCGAGGGGCCGTTGTCGAAAACGTACTTCACCCCGAGCCCGCGTCCGCCGATGTACTTTTTCAGGTCTTCCTCCCGGGGGGCCTCATAACTGACGGTTTTGTTGGTGAGGTCGATCTTTGCCAACTTGTGGGCGTAACCACCAAGCATGCTTTCCCCTCCTAACCAGGCTGGTTTTCGATAAGCGCCTTTGGGGCCATGCTACTCCCGGGACGAATGGCCCGCAAGGCCGTTCTGCACAGCCATGCAATACGGCGGAGGGGTGTGGATTCAGGAGTTTTCCAGAAAGGCTTCGTTTTGCAACGACAGAAGACTGGGGGAGACCGTGACCGGGTAGGCGGGGTTCTCGACCGGATTGAGGTCTTTCAGCGCTTCGGGGAGCGAGAAAATCCGCTCGCGCGTCGCTTCCCGGAGTTTTTTGAGGTCGGGCGGGGGAACGATTCGCCGACCCTGCCTCATCACCTGGTGCAGGAGCGCTCGCCCTTCGCCGGTTTCCTCTCGCAAGGTGATCCGGTCCGAAGGCTGGCCGCCGTCCTCGAGGCGCCAGACCTGTTTTTTGCCGGGAAGGGTGTGCTTCCCCGGGCTCTTTTTGATCCGGGGGCCGGCGTCGTCCTCCACCAGTTTGTAGACCCCGCCCAGGGCGGGCAAATCGTAGGAGGTGCCGAGCCGGGTCCCCACGCCGTAGCCCCAGGCGACACCCCCTTGGGCCTTGAAGGCCTGGATCCGGTACTCGTCGAGGTCGCCGGAGATAAAGATCTTGACCTCGGGGAGCCCCGCAGCGTCGAGCCGCTGGCGGACCATACGGGTGGCCTCGGCCAGGTCGCCAGAGTCGATGCGAACGCCGATTAAGCTACGCCCTTTGGCCTTGAGATCCTTGGCGACTGCGATGGCGTTCTCGAGTCCCCGCATCAGGTCGTAGGTGTCGATCAGCAAGATGGGGCGGGGGTGATCTTCGGCGAATGCACGGAAGGCCGAGCCTTCGTCTGGGAAGCTCATCACGTACGAATGGGCCATCGTGCCCACCACCGGGATGCCATAGAGTTTTCCGGCGAGCACGTTGGAGGTTCCATCGAAGCCAGCCAGGTACGAAGCCCGGGCCGCCTTGATCGCGGCGTCGGCACCGTGATCGCGCCTGGGGCTAAAATCGACCACACTGGCCTCTTTTCCGGCGGCCAGGAGGACCCTCGCCGCTTTGGAAGCGATGAGCGTTTCGTAGTTGACCGTATTGAGGAGGAAGGTTTCGACGATTTGGGCCTCGATCCGAGGGGCCTGGACCGTCATCAGCGGTTCGCCGGGAAAGACGATCTCGCCCTCGGACACCGACCAGACCTCGCCCTGGAAACGAAAACGGCTCAGGTAGTCGAGAAATTCCCGGTCAAAGAGCCCGAGGGTGTCGAGGTAGGCCAGGTCATCATCGTCAAAATGAAGATTTTCCAGATAGGAGAGAGCTGACTCCAGCCCGGAAAAGACCAGAAAACGACGGTTGGGAACCGGGGGGCGCACGAACAGATCGAAGGTCGCGGGGCTGTTCATTCCCCGCTTGAAGTAGGAATAGGCCATGGTTAGCTCGTAGAGGTCGGTGAGGAGCGCTTGCGACATCTTTCCCTCCAGTGGTTGAGGGCCCGCTCGAGGACCGTTCGCTCGTTATCATACGCCAGCATCTTCAGCGCACGTTGCACGCTCACCCACCTGGCGTCGTCGACTTCCTCGAGTTGAGGCGTCAACCCGCCGCCCAGGAAGCGCATCAGGTAGTAGTGCACGGTTTTTGAGATGCGAATTTGCCCGACCTCTTCGTGGACGGTGAAGTAATAGCGAACGTAGCCCAGATCCCTGACGATTCGGGCCCGCACGCCCGTTTCTTCCTCGACCTCACGGACGGCAGCTTCGCGGTGACGTTCGCCGTGTTCGACGCGACCTTTGGGTAAAGCCCAGATCCGGCCATTGCGCGTGGAAATGAGCAGGACCCTGGGGTTTTTGCACCCCCTGATCACGACGCCTCCGGCAGATACGACGCGCTTTTTGAGCACCTTCATCGCTGGCCCCAGAAAGAAAAATAGGGCGCCCTGGGGCGCCCTCGGTTCCTCAAAAAGCGGGAAAGCAGGCTTCGAGCTCCTTAGAAAGGAGGTGATCCAGCCGCACCTTCCGGTACAGCTACCTTGTTACGACTTCGCCCCAGTCGTGAGCTCCACCCTAGGCGCCTGCCTTTGGGGCTCCCGGCGACTTCAGGTGGGGCCCACTCCCATGGCGTGACGGGCGGTGTGTACAAGGCCCGGGAACGTATTCACCGCGGCGTAGCTGATCCGCGATTACTAGCGATTCCGGCTTCATGGGGTCGAGTTGCAGACCCCAATCCGAACTGGGGGCAGGTTTAAGCGATTAGCTTCCCGTTGCCGGGTTGCGACGCGTTGTCCTGCCCATTGTAGCGCGTGTGTAGCCCAGGCCGTGAGGGCCATGCTGACCAGACGTCATCCCCGCCTTCCTCCCGCTTTCGCGGGCAGTCCCCTTAGAGTGCTCGGCTGATCCGTTAGCAACTAAGGGCGAGGGTTGCGCTCGTTGCGGGACTTAACCCAACATCTCACGACACGAGCTGACGACGGCCATGCAGCACCTGTGTCCGGGTTCCCCGAGGGGCACCCTCCTGTTTCCAGGAGGTTCCCGGCATGTCAAGGCCTGGTAAGGTTCTTCGCGTTGCTTCGAATTAAACCACACGCTCCACCGCTTGTGCGGGCCCCCGTCAATTCCTTTGAGTTTCAGCCTTGCGGCCGTACTTCCCAGGCGGGGTGCTTAACGCGTTAGCTACGGCGCCGAGCCGGGGCCCGACACCCAGCACCCAACGTTTAGGGCGTGGACTACCCGGGTATCTAATCCGGTTTGCTCCCCACGCTTTCGCGCCTCAGCGTCACGGGCCGACCAGGGAGCTGCCTTCGCCATTGGCGTTCTTCCCGGTATCTACGCATTTCACCGCTACTCCGGGAATTCCGCTCCCCTCTTCGGCCGTCGAGTGAGGCAGTATCCGATGCTGATCCACGGTTGAGCCGTGGGCTTTAACACCGGACTTGCCTTACCGCCTACGCGCCCTTTACGCCCAGTGAATCCGGGTAACGCTTGCACCCTCCGTATTACCGCGGCTGCTGGCACGGAGTTAGCCGGTGCTATTAGCGGGGTACCGTCGGAGGTCGTCCCCCGTTCAGCGGTTTACACCCCGAGGGGCTTCTTCCCGCAAGCAGCGTCGCTCCGTCAGGCTTTCGCCCATTGCGGAAGATTCCTAACTGCTGCCTCCCGTAGGAGTGGGGCCCGTGTCTCAGTGCCCCTGTGGCCGGCCATCCTCTCAGACCGGCTACCCGTCGTCGGCTTGGTAGGCCGTTACCCTACCAACGACCTGATGGGGCGCGGGCCCATCCGGAAGCGCCCGAGGGCTTTAGACACATCCCAGGGGATGGGTCCACATGGGGGATTAGCCCGAGTTTCCCCGGGTTGTCCCCCACTTCCGGGCAGGTCACCCACGTGTTACTCACCCGTTCGCCGCTAGGGATGGAGGCAACCGAAGTTACGACCATCCCTCGCACGACTTGCATGTCTTAGGCACGCTGCCAGCGTTCACCCTGAGCCAGGATCAAACTCTCCAGATCAGAGGAACTTCCCTCGCGATGAGGGTTTGTGTTCGAGTTGAGGCTTTTGCCTGCTTTCCCGCTTTTCAAGGATCGCGCGGACTGCTGCCCGCAGCAACGGATAGGTTAGCACCGGCGGTGGGGCTTGTCAACACGGTGAGAAAAAGGGGCCGACTTTTCGAGGGCTACCTGGTTTTGAGCGCCGTTTCGCTCCCGCAGAGAACGCGCCTTCGGATCGCTTGGCGTTCAACGATCGGGCTGATTTTAAGGGGTTGCACGCGTGTTTCCCGCGGGATAGCTCGGGTCGGGGTGACGGTTGCGCGTGTCACTGATCGGCGCGGGGAAATCGCGCTTTCGATGCCACATCCGGATCCGGCCCTGCCCAGGCGGTCGAGGCGCATCACCCAGAGGTCCTCGGCCTCACCCCGGTCTTTGGCCCAGGCGACGCCGGCCACGACGAAGCCGCCCCCAGCCAGGGGGGACAGGGCGTTGGGCCAGTCCCAGCCGTATTCATACCGGCGCTGCCAGAGCGGCCGGCCGTCGGCGGCGAGTCGCAAGAGGAGCCAGTCCCAGTCCCGATCGCCCTCCTCGACGTACCCACCGACCAGGGCCCCGCCATCTGGGGTTGCAGTCACGCTCAGCGCTTCGTCCCACATGCCAGGGATGCCGTAAGTGTATTCCCAAACGACTTCGCCGTTGCCGTCGATCTTCACGACCCAAATATCGCCGTCGCCATCGGCATTGAATGAAGATGAAACCCCCGGCAGCAGGTAGCCACCGTCTTTGGTTTCGGCAAACGACCAGAGCGAGTCCTCTCCTTGACCGCCGTAAGCGTGTTGCCACAGGAGCGACCCTTGGGGGTCAAGTTTGATCACCCACACGTCGCTCTCGCCGGCGCCGAAGGAGTAAGTTTCGCTGGCGACGACGTAGTTGCCCTGGGTGTCCTCGAGGACCCGCACCACGAGCTCGCCGTAGCTTCCTCCGCCGCCATCGTCTTTGGGACCGCCGAGCGTTTTTTGCCACACGATCGAGCCCTGCCCGTCGAGCTTGAAGAGCCAAAGGTCGCTCTCGCCGGCGCCGAAAGAGGTGGTTCCCGCGGCAACGACGAACCCACCGTCGCGTGTGGGGGCGATGGCCCACGCCTGGTCGATGCCGGGACCGCCGTAGGCGTTGGCCCAAACGACGTCACCTTCTGCGTCAAGTCGCATGACCCAGACATCGGCCTGACCCTGGCCGAAGGACTCGGTCCAGCCGGCAACGATGAAGCCGCCCTGGGGAAGGGTTTTGATGTCGATGGCGTATTCGTTCCCCGGACCGCCGTAGGTCTTTGCCCACACCGGTTTTCCCGACGGGCCGAGCTCTATGATCCAGGCATCGCCGTTTTCGTCCCGGAACGAATCGGTGGAGCCGGCGATGACGACGTTGCCGGCCCGGGTTATGGCGAGGCCCTCCATTTCCTCGCCCCCGTCGCCGCCGTAGAGGGCGCTCCAGGTCTCCTGGCCGAGGGCGGGAAGCGCACTTGCGAGGATCGCCAGTGCAGCCTGGATGATCCGGGGTGCCAGCTTTTTCATGGTGACCTCCTCGCGCCCGAGGGGGGAATGGGCGCTCGCCAAAGGGGGCATCGCCTGGTAGGGCGCGGATGCCTTATTATGACACCCTGCCCGCATGGCGCCTTGAAGCTTTGGCGGGGAGTGGATATAGTGGGTATTTGCTGGGGGCACTGGCCCCAGGAGGTCATGGCATGTTTGCGATCATCGAGACCGGAGGCAAGCAATACCGCGTGGAGGAGGGGCAGCGCCTCCGCGTGGAGAAACTCAACTACGAGGTCGGGGCTGAAGTCGAGTTCACCCCGCTGTTGGTGGCCGGCGACGACGTGAAGGTGGGCTTTCCCAAGGTGGAAGATGCCAAGGTGATCGCCGAGGTGGTTGCTCACGGCAAGGGCAAAAAAATCTTGGTGGAAAAGTTCAAGGCCAAGATCAACTACCACCGTAAGAAGGGTCACCGGCAGCCGTACACCGAGCTGGTTGTGAAGGAGATCCGGGGGTAAGCCATGGCACACAAAAAAGGTCTGGGTTCGACCAAGAACGGCCGCGATTCGATTTCCAAGCGGCTCGGCGTCAAGCGTTTCGATGGCCAGGTGGTGCGTGCCGGCAACATCTTGGTGCGTCAGCGGGGCACCAAGTTCAAGCCCGGCAGGAACGTGGGCATGGGCCGCGATTTCACCCTCTTCGCCCTGGTTGACGGGGTCGTCGAGTTTCGTAACAAGGGGCGGCTTGGGCGCTACGTGAACGTCAAGCCGCTGTCCTGACGGGGGCGGGGCCGCTCCGGCGCCTGGAATGTTTCGCGACAAGATAGAAATTGAGGTCATCGCCGGTCGCGGTGGCGACGGGGCGGTGAGCTTTTTTCGGGAAAAGTACATCCCTAAGGGCGGGCCGGACGGCGGTGACGGCGGTCGGGGGGGCGACGTCTACCTACGCGCGAGCGATCAGGTTGGCTCGCTGGCCAAGATCTCTCGGCGCCGTTATAAAGCGCCCTCCGGCGGCCATGGCGAGGGTGGGGGACGTGCCGGGCGTGCCGGCGAGGACCTGTGGATCGAGGTTCCCCTAGGCACCCGGGTCTACGATGCCGAGACCGGCGAGATCATCGCCGATCTCGTGGAGGCGGGTCAGTCGGTCCGGGTGGCCCGGGGCGGCGAGGGCGGGCGGGGCAACGCCGCCTTCGCCACGCCGACCCGCCAGTCGCCGCGTTTCGCCGAGGCGGGCCTGCCCGGCGAAGTGCGGCGGCTCGTTCTTGAGCTCTTGTCCCTCGCCGACGTCGGGCTCGTCGGCTACCCCAATGCAGGCAAGTCGAGCCTGCTGGCGGCGATGACCCGTGCCCAGCCCAAGGTCGCCGACTACCCCTTCACCACTCTGGTGCCGAACCTCGGGGTTTTGCTCAGCGAGGACGGTCTCCGCCGTCTCACGATGGCCGATATTCCCGGGATCATCGAGGGCGCCCACGAGGGCCGCGGGCTCGGGCTTGATTTTTTGCGCCACATCGCACGGACCCGCTTGCTCCTCTACACCCTCGACGCCACCGAGGCCCCGGCTGAGGTGCTTGAAACGCTGCAACGCGAGGTTGAAGCCTACGATCCAGACCTCCGGCGGCGGCCGGCGCTCGTGGCCCTGAACAAGGTGGACCTCCTCGAGGCCCCCGAGGTCGATCGCCTGGTCGATGACCTGGCGCGTTTCGGGTGGCCGGTGCTCCCGATTTCGGCAAAAACCGGTGCCGGCCTTGACGCGCTCGCCCAGACGCTCTTCGCGCTGCTCGAAAAAGCGCCGAAGATCCGTCCGGTGACGCCCAAACGGCGAGAAAGGGTCCAGGCGGGCCTGCGGGTCCGGCAGGTCGAGGAGGGGGTGTTCGAGGTCGAATCCCCCGAGATCGAGCAGGCGGTGTCGCGGATTCGGGGTGACCTGCTCGAGGCCATGGAATACCTGCAGACCCGATTCAAGCGTCTGGGCCTGGAGGCGGCGCTCAAGCGCGCCGGGGTGCGGGCCGGGGACACGGTGCGGGTGGCGGGGCTGGAATTCGAATACGTCCCCGATCTCTAGGTGGTACCCTCTTAAACGTGCGCGTCGGGCTCTTTGGTGGCAGCTTCGATCCTATCCATGTCGGTCACTTACTCGCGGCGAGCGAATCGGCTGACCGCCTGGCGCTCGATCGGGTCGAGTTCGTGACCGCGGCCCGTCCACCCCATAAACGACCCGTCGCCCCCGCCGAATGCCGGCACGAGATGGTGGTCCTGGCCACCGTATCCGACCCCCGTTTTTTCGCCAGCCGGCTTGAGCTCGATTACGCGGGGCCCAGCTTCACCGTCGACACCCTGCGCCGGGCGAAAAAACGCTGGCCGGAGGCCGAGCTCTTCTTCATCACCGGTGCCGACGCCTACCGGGACGTGGCCACCTGGAAGGAGCCCGAGGCGCTGTTCTCCCTGGCGACGATGGTCGCCGTGTCCCGACCCGGCTACGACCTGACGCGGCTCGACCCGTTCTTCCGCCAGCGGGTGGTGCTGCTCGAAATTCCGGGGTACGAGGTTTCCTCGACCGAAGTCCGCCGCCGCATCGCCGCGGGGCATTCCATACGCTACCTGGTGCCACGTGAGGTGGAGGTCTACATTGAAAAACACAGGCTCTACCGAGTACGCGACCAGGCTTGAGGCGCTTTTGTCTCCCGAGCGCCGCGCTCACTCGGAACGGGTCGCCGAGCTGGCCCGAGAGATCGCCCTGGCGAGTGGGCTCGACGGCGATCGGGCCTACCTGGCCGGACTGCTCCACGACATCGCCAAGGAGCTTTCGGAAACGGAACTCCTTCGCCTGGCCCCTCCCGAGAACGAGGCCGAGCGGAGCCACCCGCTGGTGCTGCATGGGCGGGCTGGGCGCCGTCTGGTCGAGGGGTGGGGGCTTCGGGATCCCGAGATCCTCGAGGCCATTGAAGGGCACGTCTACGGGGTGTTGCCCGGGCATGGCCTTGGTATGGCGGTCTACGTGGCCGATGCCGCCGAGCCTGAGCGCGGCTTCAACGACGACCTCCGGGCGCTGGCGCTGGCGGGGCGTCTCC
This sequence comes from Vulcanithermus mediatlanticus, assembly GCF_055385885.1. Classification (NCBI taxonomy): domain Bacteria; kingdom Thermotogati; phylum Deinococcota; class Deinococci; order Thermales; family Thermaceae; genus Vulcanithermus; species Vulcanithermus mediatlanticus. The sequence continues at coordinate 1,160,631 of NZ_AP042385.1, forward strand.
AGGAGGCCTACCGCCTGGCGGTCGAGCGCAAGGTGGCGTACCTGAAACAGCGGGGCATACCGGTGCATCCGCGTACCCTGGAGGTGATGCGCGAGCTTGAAGCCCTGGCCTAAAATCCTCGCCGGGCTGGTCCTGGTCGTCCTGGCGGTGATCGTCGGGCGCTGGCCCGAGCCTCAGCAACAGGCCCGTGGGCCGAGCGGCAAGCCGCTTCCCGAGCTCAACGTGGTGATTGCAGCTCGGGATATCGACTATTGCGGACCGGCGACGCCGTGCGGCCCAGGCCGGCGGACCGACACCATTTTCTTCGTGCGGGTCGTAGGGGCCAGGGCCTGGGTGATCGCGGTCCCCCGGGACACGATGGTGCGCGTCGAGGGGTACCGGGGCAAGGTGAACGCCGCCTTCGGCTTCCTGGGGCCGGATGGCCTGGAGCGGGCCGTTTCCGAGCTGGTCGGGTTTCGGGTCGATCGCCACATGATCTTCACTCTGGATCTGGTGGCCCGGGTGGTGGACATGGTGGGTGGGGTCGACGTCACCTTGCCCGCACCGATGGACTACGACGACAACGCGGCCAACCTGCACATCCACTTTCCGAAGGGCCGGGTTCATCTGAACGGGGCCGACGCGGTCAAGTACATGCGCTTCCGGGGGTGGGAGGGGAGCGACCTGGGCCGTCTCGACCGGATCAAGGAGGTCATGCTCAAGGTTCTGAAGAAGGTCGCGAGCCCCGAGTACTGGCCGAGGCTGCCGCAGATGGCCAGCGCGGTCTGGAACGATTTGGAGACCGATCTTTCGCTCGGTCAGGCGCTGGTGTTTCTCCCGTATCTGAGATCGCTCGAGCTCAAGACCGCCACGCTTCCCGTTGTTGAGGATGGGCCTTACCTCGAGGTCGACACCCTGCGCCGGGCCAGGTTCCAGCGCGTGCTTTTTGGCTTGGGGCAGGGTGAGGTCGTGGCCCTGCCCAAGGCCAGGGTGATGGTGCTCGACGGCAGTGGCGCCGATCTCGGCCCCCGTTTCGTCGAGGGGTTGCGTCGGTTGGGTTTGCCGGCCCCCGAGCTGCGCCGGATCGGGGTGCGGGAAGTGAGTCAGGTGGAGGTCGCGGGGGCCCTCGAGGCCGGCGCAATCTATGCCGAAGCCACGCACCTCCCGCTCGTGACCCGCTTCCGCCTGCACGTCCCGGCCGACGTCGTCATCGTCTTGGGGCGCGACCTGGTCCAAGGGCGGTAAAGCCTCAGCACTGCCGCGTCCCCGGAAACTCACCAAATTCTCATGGGGGGGTAGGGTGCAGGCCGGGGTGACAATAATGGGAGGGATCAACCATAAGCCGACCAAGGGGACAAAGCTAGTGGCTTCCGCGGCTCGCGTGAGCCGGGTCGTTGGCATGACGCTTGAGACCATCCTCGCCGCGAACACTGCATATGAGGAGGCGATGATTGCAGCATTTAACGGTTCGTACGACGAGGCGTTGTCTCACCATGGCCAGAGCATTGATCTTGCCACGACCGCGCGGCGGCGCGTGCGTGACATCGATGCCGCTTACGCCATGCTGCTTGAGGATATCGCCGTGGAAAAATATCCCGGCAATCCGCTGGCTCCAGAACTTAAACCTGATGTGCTCCGTGAAGAGCTTTCGGGGCGGGTGCTCCTTGACATGAATGCAGTCCTCTTCGACGAGATGGCTGGCAGTATCAAGACACAAAACCTCGTCGAAACATTCAGGCGGGAACGGGCGCGATTCGCTGAAGTCGAGGAGCGCTTTAGACCCTACTTGGATGCCCTCCAGGAATCGAGGGCCCGGCTCGAGGCCAGCGAGGACGATCCCCGGGTTTGGGTGCAGGCGGTGGACGAGGGCGAGGTGCCCATACGTTCCACATACCTCTCCCTGCTGACGGGTTTCCTTGGGGCCTTTCAACGATTTGTGTACAGCACGGCAATTTCGACGGATCTCTATTATAAGACGGAGGGCTATGGGAACCTCGTCAACGAGGGCGCGGCCGTACGTCGTTGAGGTCAGGGGTGTCATGAAGACCTACCCCGGAGGGACGCCGGCCCTCCGGGGCGTGGATTTGCTCCTTCGAGCAGGGGAACGGGTGGTTCTCCTCGGGCCGAACGGGGCGGGGAAGACCACGCTGGTCAAGATCCTGGCCGGGCTGGTGGCACCGGATGCCGGAGAGCTTAGGGTGTTCGGCGACCGCCCCACGCCGGGAAAACGGCGCCGGCTGGGTTTTCTTTTTGAGGAGGCCGAGAACCTCTACGGGTACCTGACGGTCTGGGAGAACCTGCTCTTTTACGGAAGGATAGCGGGTGTGCCCGATCGCTTCCTACGCAGGAAGGCCTCAGAGCTGCTGGCCGGGTTCGGTCTGGGGGCTGCGAGGGACCGTCTGGCCCAGAGCCTCTCGCGCGGGCAGAAGCAGCGGCTCGCCCTGGCCAGTACCCTGGTTCAGGGAGCTGAGGTCTACATTCTCGATGAACCGACCCTGGGCCTCGATCTCCAATCGCAAAACGACCTCATCGCGCGCATCAACGAGCTCCCCACGGTTCTCATTACCACCCACGACCCGGTTCTGGCCTGGGAGGTCGCCGATCGTTTCGTGGTGCTGAAAGCGGGTGAGGTCCGTGAGGTCACGGGTCGATCGCATCTCGCGGCCAAAGGGATACATGATCCGGAGACGCTCCGGAGCTGGCTTTTGGAGGTGTACCGGTGATCCTCCTCTTTCGCGCTTTCCTGGCACGCAGCTTCGCCCTCCAAAGACGCTACTTCGCTGATTACGCTCTCGGACTTTTGGTGAAGGTGTTTTTCTTCACCGCAATCCTGTATGCCAGCCAGGGTAATTCAGCGCGCCCGGCGTACGTGGCCGGGTTCTTGCTCTGGTATCTCGCCGCGCACCTGCTGGCGAGGATGGCCAATTTCTTTTTGGAGGAGGCCTACCTGGGGACATTGGCCCGGTTGCTGGCCTCGCCCCACCCGCCGGCGGCCATCGTGGCTGCGCTTTCACTTGCTGAGCTCCTGATGGCCGTGCCCTGGGTTGCTGCCCTTGCTGTTTATGCCAGGTTGGCTGGCGTTTCGCTGAGCGGGCTCGGTCCGGACGCACTCGTCGCCGGCCTGCTGGCGCTGGTTGGGGTTTGGGGGATCGGCCTTACGCTGCTCGCGGCCTCGCTGCGCTACAAGCAGGTGGGGAGTTTCACCGAGATGCTCACCTTTTACCTTCTCCTTTTTTCCGGGTTCTTCGTGCCCGGAGAAAAGCTCCCCCTGGCCGCCCGCGCTCTGAACGCGTTGAACCCCCTGGAGTGGGCTGTCGGGATCTTTTCCGGACGCGGTTTCGGGCCGCTGCTGTTCGCGGCCGCGTTTTGGGTGCTGGTCGGCGGGGCTGCGTTCGCCCGCGGTTATGGTTGGGCGAGGCGCAGGGGTCGGCTCCTCGATTACTGAAGGTCCTGTCCCGACCGGCTGGGGGTGTGTTTTGTTACAATGAACGTGGATGGAGAATCCGATCGGAGTTGAGCGCTTGATTCAAGAAGCCTACCGCGCACTCGACGAGAAGAAGGCAGAAGACATCGTTGCCTTGGACCTGAGGCGGGTTTCCGACAGCCTGGATTTTTTCCTCATCGCCACCGGAACCAGCACGCCGCACCTCGAGGCCCTCGAGCGTGCGGTGCGCGAGCGTCTCGCCGAGATCGGCGTTCGGCCCTACGGGATCGAGGGGCCGTCTTCGCGCTGGGTGCTCCTCAATTACGGCGCGCTTTTGGTGCACATCATGAGCCCCGAGGCGCGCGAGTTCTACGACCTCGAGGGCCTCTGGGCCGACGCCGACCGGGTGGTGCTCGAGCCCACGGCCTAGAGCCATGAAGGGTCGCTGGGCCGAGGACCTGGCGCTTGCCCACCTTGAAAAACGGGGCTACCGGTTGGTGGCCCGGAACCGGCGTACGCCCTTTGGCGAGATCGACCTGTGGATGAAGCAAGGGCGCATCCATGTGTTCGTCGAGGTCAAGCAACGCCGCGGTCCCCGCTACGGCCATCCCGCCGAGGCCATCACCCAGACCAAACGTCACCGCATGCGCTGGAGCGCCCTTTTTCTCCTGGGCCGCGACGACCTTCCGGTCCGCTTCGAGGCGGTGCTCGTCTACGGAACCCCAAAGGCGCACCGTATCGAGGTGCTTCCCATCGACGAGATCTGAGGCAGGAAGCCGGCCGCGCCCGAACCGGCCGGTAAACTGACCTCGATGAACGCCTTTGACCTCCTGGGCTTGCTGCTTACCGCGGCGGCCCTTTTGGCCTATGCGAACCGCCGCTGGCTGGGCCTGCCGACCCCGGTCGGGGTGATGCTCGGGGCGGTGCTTTTGTCGCTGGCATTGCTCTTCGCCGCGCCGGAAACCCAGGGCTTTGCCACGAGTGTGGTGCGGGGCATCGACTTCAACGCCCTCTTGATGCAGGGGATGCTCGCCTTTTTACTCTTCGCCGGCGCGCTCTTTGTCAACCTCGAGGACCTGGTGCGCCAGGCGCTCGCGGTCTCGACCCTGGCCGTGTTCGGCGTGGCGGCCTCCACCCTCATCGTGGGGTTTGGGGTGTGGGGGCTTGCCCGCTGGCTCGGCATCGACCTTCCCCTGATCTACGCGCTGCTCTTTGGCGCCCTGATCTCGCCCACCGATCCGGTGGCCGTGCTGGGGATTTTGAGGGGCGCTAAGGTGTCGAGAGAGCTGGAGACGCTGGTGGTTGGCGAATCCCTCTTCAACGACGGAGTGGGGGTCGTAGTCTACGTGGCCCTGCTGGGGTTTTTAGGGCTTGGGGGACATGCCGAGGTCACCGCAGCTTCGATCGGCGGGCTCTTCGTGCGAGAGGCGCTCGGCGGACTCGGGCTCGGTCTGGCCCTGGGCGCGGCGGGGTTTTTGCTCATGCGCCGCGTCGACGATTACGTGGTCGAGATCTTGCTGACCCTGGCGCTGGTGGCGGGTGGCTATGCGCTGGCCGGTCGGCTTGAGGTCTCGGGACCGCTGGCGATGGTGACCTCCGGCCTTTTCATCGGCAACCGGGGGCGGCTTTTGGCCATGAGCCGGAAGACCCGGGAGAACCTGAGCGTTTTTTGGGAGGTGCTCGACCAGATCTTGAATGCGGTGCTCTTCGTCCTGATCGGCCTGGAGATGCTGGTGGTGCCTTTCACGGTGAGCGGGGTTTTCCTGGCCTTTTTGGCCGTGGGGGTGGTGCTCCTCGCCCGCTTTTTGAGCGCGGGGCTCCCCATCGCCGCGCTTCGCATGTTCCGTCGCTTTCCGCCCTACACCGTCCGTCTTCTGACCTGGGGCGGCCTCCGCGGCGGCATCTCGATCGCGCTGGCGCTGGGGCTTCCCGAGGGGGCGGAGCGGAACCTGATCCTGACCCTGACCTACGGCACGGTACTCTTTTCGGTCCTGGTCCAGGGACTGAGCGTTTCCTGGCTGGCCAGGCGGGCCACCGCCTAGGCGGTATGCTGGGGCGTGTTTGCGAACCTCGGCGCTTACCTCAGGGCTCTGGAGGACCGCGGCGAACTGGTGCGGGTGAAGGCCCCGGTGTCGGCCGAGCTCGAAATCACCGAGATCGCCGACCGCGTCGTGAAGGCCGGAGGGCCGGCGATCCTGTTTGAGAACGTAACCGGAAAGCGCTTCCCGCTCGCCATCAACCTCTTTGGAACTCCCGAGCGGACCGCCTTCGCCCTGGGGGTGGATCGGCTGGAGGCTCTGGCCGAGCGGGTGGAGAAGCTGCTGGCGCTGGCGCCCGAGCCGGGGCTGCGCGGGGTTCTCGGCTTGCTGCCCAAACTCGGCGAGTTGAAGGGGTTTTTCCCCAAACGCGTCGCGCGGGCTCCGGTGCAGGAGGTCGTTCACACCGGGGAAACGGTGGACCTTGGCGCCCTGCCGGTTCAAACGTGCTGGCCCGCGGACGGCGGGCCGTTCATCACCCTGCCCCAGGTCATCACCAGGGACCCGGAGACCGGCGAACTCAACGTCGGGATGTACCGGATGCAGGTCCTCGATGCGAAGAGCACCGCCATGCACTGGCAGCTCCACAAAACCGGGCGCAGGCACTTCGAAAAGGCGAAGGCGCTGGGGCGTCGCCTTGAGGTCGCGGTGGCGCTCGGGGGCGATCCCATACTGACCTACGCCGCCACCGCGCCCCTGCCCGAGCTGCCCGGGGTTTTTGAGTACAACCTGGCGGGGTTTCTCCGGGGCCGGCCGGTGGCCCTCACCAAGGGGGTCACCGTCGATCTGCCGGTGCCGGCGGAGGCCGAGTTCGTCCTCGAGGGCTACGTCGATCCGGCGGAGCCGCCGGTGGTCGAGGGGCCTTTCGGCGACCACACCGGGTTTTATACCCAGGAGGAGCGCTACCCCCGCTTCCACGTCACCGCCATCACCCACCGCCGCGGCGCGATCTACCCCAGCACCATCGTCGGCCGCCCGCCGATGGAGGACGCCTGGCTCATCGAGGCCTCCGAGCGGCTCTTCTTGCCGGCGGCCAAGGTGCTGCTGCCCGAGCTCCTTGATTACCACATGCCCCCGGCCGGGGTGGCTCACAACTGGGTGAACGTGAGCATACGCAAGCGCTACCCGGGCCAGGCCTACAAGGTGGCCCTGGGCCTACTCGGAATGGGGCAGATGATGTTCGCCAAGATGATCGTGGTTTTGGACGGGGACACCTCGCCAAAACCCGGTTTTCCCGCCCTGCTCAAGGCCCTGGAGCGGATGCTACCCGGGCGCGATACCCTCGCGCTCCGCGGGCCCATCGACGTGCTCGACCACGCCAGCCGGGCCCTGGGCTTTGGCGGCAAGCTGATCATCGACGGCACGCGCAAGCTGGACGCCGAGGGGGGCGATCCCCCGCCGCCACAAACGCCGGAAGGCGTTTCGCGCCCAGAGGTCCGGCGGCAGCACGCCTGGCCGGGGTTTTTGGGGCTGACGGTGCGGAAGGAGAAACCGGGACAGGTCCGCGCGATCGCTGGGGCCGTCGTGGCCTCGGCGAGCGCGAGGGGCTTGCGGCTCCTGGCGATTACCGACGATATCGTCGATCCCGCCGATCCGGACCAGCTGCTCTGGCTTGTGCTCAACAACCTCGACCCCGAGCGCGACGCCTGGGTGGAAGCGGGGACTTATGGACCGGTGCTGGTGCTCGATGGCACGCGAAAATTCCCGGAGGAAGGGCACGCCAGGCCCTGGCCCCAGGTGATCGAGATGGATCCCGAGATCAAGGCCCGGGTCACGGCTCGCTGGGACGAGCTCGGCCTCGGTGGCCTTGACTTTGAGCGACATCACCCCGCAAGCTAGGGGGGTAAGGGAGGTGAGCTGAAGATGGCCCATGTGATCGCGGAACCTTGCATCGGGGTGAAGGATCGCGCTTGCGTCGAGGTCTGCCCGGTGGAGTGCATTCACCCGACCGAGGAAGAAGACAACGGCGAGTTCATGCTCTTCATTCAGCCCGAAGAGTGCATTGACTGCGGCGCCTGCGTCCCCGCCTGCCCGGTAAGCGCCATCTATCCCGAGGAAGACCTTCCCGAGGAGTGGCAGCAGTTTACCGAGGCCAACAAGGACTACTTCGAAATGGATTGGGACGCGTTTGTGCAGAAGTGGGGGCACCTGGCGGAGAAGGCCTGAAGGCCATTCCCGCTCGTTTGGGCCGCGCTGGGTCGCACCCGGTGCGGCTTTTGTTTGGTGGTATGATTCGGCCATGCAAAAAGTGCGGGTCACCTGGGGTGAGGATGCGAGGCTGGCTGGGGAGTTGACGCTGCCTCCGCTGCCCGAGGTACGCTTTGGGCGCTACCTGGCTTTCGCCGGTATAGACGACGAGGCCAAGCGCGCCATGCGCCTCGACTCGGAGGCGCTTCTCTCGCGGGGAGCTGAATGGGTGCGATCGGCCTACGAGGCGCTCAGCCGCTTTCCCGAAACCGCCCGCGCCTTGGGGTGGGAGGGGCGGATTCCGGAAGACGAGCTGCGCATCCGCCGCACCTTTTTCTCCGCCTGGCTGGGTCGGACCATCGGCGTCGACACCGGCGCCGAGTTTGCCGAGTATCTCCACCACGCGGGGCGGGTCCACGCCGGCTACGGACCGGAGAGAAAATTCGTTCCCCCGGAGTGGGTGGCGCTCGCCTTCGCTTATGTGCTGCGGGCCTTTTCCGAGGTGGTGCCGTCTAAGCGGCTCGGGCTTTGGGCCGGTTATCTGACCGCCCAGGAGGAGGTGATGCGGGGCGGGTTTGACGCCGCCGCCGATCTCTCGCGCGGGAAGATCGCGGTGCGGGTCGAGGCGCTGGGACTCGCCCGCCCAGCCCTGCCCGAGGCCCTCGAGGTCCGCCTGGTTCATGGCCACCTCCGGGAACTGGTGGAAAAGGTTCTCACCTTCGCTCCCTCGCTCGTCCCCCTGGCGCTGGAAGCCGTGCCCTCGGTGGTCGAGGTCGGGCTTTGGATGGAGGAATCGGTGGGGTGGCGCTTTCGCCCACGCTGGACGCTTCTGGTCAACGGGCGCGACGTTCGCTACCTGGATGGGCTGGCGACGCGGCTTTCCAGCGGTGACCTGGTGACGATTTTGCCCCCGGGTCGTTAAGCCCCCGTCGCGGCTTTCGCTGCCGCGGGGAGGGCCAAAAACGGGTGCGACTTCCAATCTTGCATCGGTATGTTGAGAAGCTCGTGGGTGCTCGCTTCGTTGGCGACGCGGGATACTCGCCTCTCCTTGTGCTCAGCAGTGTTATGGATATCATAGGGATCGTATGCGTGCGGTCGTCGTAGGCACCCGGGGCAGCCAGCTGGCGCTTTCACAGACGCGCCAGGTCGTCGAGCGTTTAAAGGAACTCTGGCCGGAAACCGAATTCAAGATTCGTACCGTGACCACGTCGGGCGACCGGGGTGCCGATCCGATGGAGCGGGGCATCTTCGTCAAGGAGCTCGAGGACGCCCTCTTCCGCGGCGAGGTGGACATCGCCGTCCATTCGCTCAAGGATTTGCCCACCAAACAACCCGACGGGCTCAGGGTGGTCTCCATCCCCAGGCGGGTGGACCCCAGGGACGCGTTCGTTGGCCGCAACGGTATTCGCCGGCTTTCGGACCTGCCCAAGGGTGCGGTGGTGGGCACCAGCTCGGTGCGCCGTCGGGCGCAGCTCCTCGCCTACCGGCCGGACCTCGAGGTGAAACCCCTTCGCGGAAATGTGGATACGCGCCTCGACAAACTCGGCAGCGGTGAGTACCATGCCATCGTGATTGCTGCCGCGGGGCTTTTGCGCCTCGACCTTAGGAACCGGATCGATGAGTTTATCGACCCGGAGATCCTGCTGCCGGCGCCGGGGCAAGGGGCGCTGGCGCTGGAAGTGCGTGTGGGCGACGACCTGGCCGAGGAACTGGCGTACTCGCTGAATCACCGGGAGACCCGGGCTCGGGTCACCGCCGAGCGGGCCTTCCTCGCCGCACTGGGGGCCGGTTGCCTGGCCCCGGTCGGGGCGCTTGCCTACGTTGACGACGATATTCTCCGCCTCGAGGGCCTGGTGGCCCGCCCCGACGGTTTGGAGGTCATTCGGGGCGAGATCGAGGGGGAGATCGACGAGGCCAAGGAACTCGGTGAAGAGCTCGCCGCCGACATCTTGGAGCAAGGCGGCGATGAGATCTTACGAGGGGGGGGCTGATGCCGATGAAGAGACTGACGCGCCAGCGTCGAGCGGTGCTCGAAGTCTTGCGGGGAACCAAAAGCCATCCGGATGCCGCCTGGGTGTACCAGGAAGTGCGCAAGCGGATCCCTTCGATCAGCTTGGGGACCGTTTACCGGACCCTCGACGCCCTGGTGAAGGAGGGGCTGGTGATGCCGCTGCACCACGGTGGCGGCGCGACCCGCTACGACGCCAACACCATGCCCCACCCTCATCTCTACTGCCGGCGCTGCGGGGCCGTGGTCGACCTCGACCTCGAACCGCCGGACATCCTCAAGGAGGCGAGCGAGCGCCACCCCGAGCTCAAGTTCGAAACCTTCCAGCTGGAATTCGAAGGCCTCTGCGCCGAGTGCGCCAGGGCGCTCGCGTCGTAGGTGACACCCGAGGCGCTCTTTTCGTGGCTCTTCTCCCGGCGGCGCATGGGCGTCCGCCCGGGGATCGAGCGTGTTCGTGACCTCCTCGACCGCCTGGGCCGGCCGGAGCGTGCCTTCCGCGCCGTCCTCGTCGCCGGGACCAACGGCAAGGGCAGCACCACCCGGGCGCTTTCGGCCATGCTCGCGGCCGCCGGCGTCCGCAGCGGGCGGTTCTTGAGCCCTCACCTCGAGCGTTTTGAAGAGCGGATCGCGGTGGACGGGCGCGAGATCGAGTCCGAGGCCCTTTTCGAACTGCTCCGGGCCATCCGTCCCCACGCCGAGGCGACCGGAGCGACGTTTTTTGAGATCGCCACCGCCCTGGCCTTTCTCTACTTCGCCGAGCGGGGGGTGGAGCTCGCGGTGCTCGAGGTCGGGCTCGGGGGACGGCTCGATGCCACCAACGTCAAGGACCCGATTTTGAGCCTGGTGACCGCGTTGGGACACGACCACACCCAGTTCCTGGGGGCCACGCTGGCCGAGATCGCCGGGGAGAAAGCGGGCATCTTCCGTCCCGGGGTTCCGGCGCTGACTTCGGCGGTGGGCGAGGGGCTCGTGGGCCTCAAACAGGCTGCCCGGAAAATCGGGGCGCCGCTTTTGCCGGTGAGGCCGGAGTTCGTGGTGGCGCGATCGGGCGGGATTCGCTTCGCCGTGGCGGGAGCGGTCTACGACGCACCGCTCCTCGGCCGCCACCAGGGCGAGAACCTGGCCCTCGCCGTTTCTGCCGCCCGCCAGCTCGGCGTTGATGAGGCCGCGATTCGCCAGGCGCTCTCGCGGCTTTCACACCCAGGTCGGCTTGAGTGGCACCCGCCGTATCTCCTCGACGGCGCCCACAACGTCCTGGGGGCGAAGGTCTTGGCCCGGGCGATTTCGGACCACTTCCCGGACCGTCCGAGGGCGCTGGTCTTCGCCGCCAGCCGGGATAAGGACCACGCCGGGATGGCCGGGGCGCTCCGCGGGGTCTTCGATGCGGTCGTCCTGACCCGCTACCCCGGCGAGCGGAGCGTGGACCCCAGGGCGCTGTTGTCCCACTTCCCGGGGGCGCGCGTGGTGGAGGACCCCCTGCTGGCTTTGCGCGAGGCTCGGGCACGGGTTCCTGGGGGGCTGGTGGTGGTCGCGGGCAGTCTCTTCCTCGTCGGTGCGGTGCGTCGGACCGTGCTCGGCGAGAAGGCGCCCGCTTAAGGGAGCGATCCGGTCGGCAGGTAGGGGCGAACGCCGTTTTTTTCGACCCCGGCCAGGAGCTCGGCGGCGGTTTTTCCCAGGCCTGGGTGCCGGGCGTTTGGCGCGATCTCGGCCAGGGGGACCAGCACAAAGGCCCGCTGGTGCATCCGCGGATGGGGCAGGGTGAGCCCTGGGCGATCGAGGACCAGATCCTCATAGAGCAGGAGATCGAGGTCGAGGGTCCGGGGACCGTAGCGCACCGTGCGCATCCGGCCGTGCTCGGCTTCGATGGCCAGAAGGGCCTGCATGAGGGTTTCGGGGGGGAGGTCGGTGTCGACCTCGAGGACCGCGTTCAGGTAGGGGCCCTGCTCAAGGGGGCCGACCGGGGCCGTTTCGTAGATCCGGGAGAGCCGGACGATGCGCGTGGCCTCGAGGGAAGCGAGGGCGACAACGGCGGAGAGGAGGTAGCCCGCCCGATCGCCGAGGTTCGAGCCTAGGGCGATGAAGGCTCGCGCCATTTCTCCACCTCGGCGTACACGTCGCGGAAGACACCGGGGATGGGGGCGTGGGGTTTGTGCACCCGTACCCGGACGCGCCGCACCTTTTCGAACGCTTGCAAGAGGCCGGTGGCCAGGTGTTCGGCGAGGGCCTCGATGAGGTAGAAACGCCGCTGCTCGACCACCAGGGCCACCTGCCGGTAGACCTCGGCGTAGTCCACGGTGGCCGAGAGGTCGTCGCCCTGCCCTTCGAAGCCCACTTCCATTTCGACGTCGACCACGAAGCGGGCCCCAAGGCGGCCTTCTTCGGGCCGGGCGCCGTGATGGCCGTAGAACTCTAGCCCCTGGAGGACGATGCGACCCACGCCTCTCCTTCGATGGCCCAGAAGACGTCGAGGGCCTCCCGGTGCGCCCTCACGTCGTGGACCCTGAGGATTCTGGCCCCGCGCCTGGCCGCCGCGAGGTGGGCGGCCACGCTGCCAAAGACCCGCTCGCTTGGGTTTTCGACCCCGGTGAGCTCGCCAATGGTTCGTTTGCGGCTGGCCCCGACCAGCACCGGATAGCCCAGCGAGGTGATGCGATCGAGGTGCCTGAGGAGCAGGAGGTTGTGGTGGCGTTTTTTGCCGAATCCGATCCCGGGATCGAGCACCACCTGGGGCACACCCGCGCGAAGGGCTTGTCGGGCTCGGCTGAGCAGGAAGGCCCGCACCTCGGCAACCACGTCCAGGTAGCGGGCGTGATCCATCATCGTGCGGGGGTCGGGGACCGGCATGTGCATAATCACCACCGGGACCTGGTAGCGCACGGCGAGCGCCGTCATTTCGGGGTGGGCAAGACCGGTGACGTCGTTGATGAGGTGCGCGCCGAGCGCCAGGGCCTCAGCGGCGACGTCGGGCTTTCGGGTATCGATGCTTACCGGGACGCCGAGCCCGACGATGGCTTCGATCACCGGGAGCACCCGGCGCTTTTCCTCCTCCGCCGGTACCGGATCGGCCCCGGGGCGTGTGGACTCGCCGCCCACGTCGATGATGTCGGCCCCTTCCTCGATCAGGGCCCGGGCCCGGGCCACGGCCGCTTCCGGGTGCAGGTAGCGGCCGCTGTCCGAGAAGGAATCGGGGGTGACGTTCAAAATGCCCATGATCCGAGGCCGGTCCAGGCTCAGGCGGTGTTCCCTCAGGGCGAGCTGCGTCACAACCCCGATTATAGGGCGAGGTGATGGCGTATCCTACGGCGGAGGAGGGGCAAAATGCGCGAGGGTGTTTTGGCGGCGGTGGACCTCGGCCCGTCCACGTCGGCGGTGGTCGAAACCGCGGCTTTGCTGGGCGAGCGCTTTGGCTGGCCGCTGACGCTGGTGCATGTCATCGCCGATGCCTATCTCAGCGAGGCGCCACGGCGGCTGGCCGAGGTCTGGCAAGAGGCGGTGGGGGAGCGGATCCGGCAGGTCCAGGAGGACCTCGAGGCCCTGGCGCGTGAGGCGCTCGCGTTTTACGGTCCGCCCGCGGCACGGCGGGTCGTCCACCACGGCCACCCGGTTCGCGAGATCGCCGGTGAGGCGCTTCGCCACCGCCTCGCCGTTCTCGCCGCCGAGGGCGCGACCCCGCTGGAACGCGTGGCCCGCGGCGGGGTTTCCAACTACCTCCTCCACATGGGCGAGGCCCCGGTGCTCCTCATCTCGCCGGGGGCGCCGCTTCGCCGCCTGGAGAAGATCGCGGTCGGGGTCGACGATTCGTCGGCGGGGCTTTCGGCCTGGCGCTACGGGGAGCGGCTCGCGGCGCGGGCAAACGCATCGGCGGTGGCGATCCACCTGGTGAGCCTGGCACCGGATTCGTGCTGTGTGCCCACCTACCTCCCCCCGGAGCTGCTCGGCGAACAGGACGTGCTGGCGCACGCTCAAAGGGCCCTGGCATCGCGCCTGGGGCTTGTGCCTGAGCGATTGGTGGTCGGTCGGGGGGATGAGGTGGACGGGCTTTTGGATCTGGCCCGGGCCCAGGGGGCGGATCTGCTGGTGGTGGGGTCGCGGGCCAAGTCATCGCAGCGGACCCGGATCGGTCGCTTGGTGGTCGGTCTCGTGCACCGGGCCGACCTGCCGCTGCTGGTGGTCCCCGAAGCGGTTCCCTTTTGAGCGGGGCCGCCGGGTGACCAATGCCGCCAGGGATCTTTAGACTGGAGGGGTGCGCCGTTATTCCGCCCCGTGGTACGCGGTGCTCTCCGCGTACTGGTTCGCGACGTCGTTCAAGTGGACGCTGGTGCTCTTCGTTTTGCTCCCGGCCCGCGTGGCCGAGCTCGTCGATCCAGCCGAGAAGGCCTACCGCTTGGGGCTCCTCTTTGGCCTCGGCGCGGTGATGGCGACCCTCGGCCCCCCGATCTGGGGTTACATCTCCGACCGCTTCCCCACCGTTTATGGCCGGCGGATGCCCTATCTCGCGGCGGGGAGCGTCCTGACTGCCGGGGCGCTTGTGCTCATGGCGCTGGCGCCGAGCTACCCCCTGCTCTTTCTGGGCTACCTCCTCCTGCAGGTCGCCGACGACCTGGCCACCGGGCCCTACTCGGCGCTCATTCCCGACCTGGTGCCGAGGGAACACCGGGGCGTGGCCTCGGGGTGGATGGGTGGACTGCAGGCCCTGGCCCAGATCACGGCCGGGGTGGCGGGCTTTTTGGGGCAGAGCCTCGCCGCGCTCTTTTTCCTGGTCGCGCTCTTGAACCTGCTGGCGGCCGGACTGACCCTGGCCTACGTGAGAGAACCCAAGGGGGTGCCTCCGAGGCAGGAAGGGCTTTGGGAGAGCCTCCGCCTGCCCTGGCGCGACCCTGATTTCCGGTGGGTGTGGTCGACCCGTTTTCTGGTCATGCTGGGGCAGTACCTGGTCCAGACCTATCTGCAGTACTACCTCGAGGACGTGGTCCGGGTCTTTTCCGCCTTCGGCCGGGTGATCGCGTCGCGCGCCTACCAGGCGGCTGGGCTTTTGGTGCTCTTCATCTCGGCCGGGGCGGTCTTGAGCTCGGTCCCCGCCGGCCGGATGTCCGACCGGTACGGGAGGAAGCGCATCGTCTATGTCGCTGGCGGGTTTCTCTCGCTCGCCATCGTGCCGCTTTTGCTCTTCCCCCGCTTTGACGTGCTTTTGCCCCTGGCGCTGGTCTTCGGCGCCGCCTACGGGGCCTACGCCGCGGTGGACTGGGCCCTGGTCAGCGACGTGCTGCGTAAGCCGGAAAACCACGCCACCGACATGGGCGTGTGGCAGACCTCGATCGTGCTGCCTCAGATCGTGGCCGGGATGTTCGGCGGCGGCGTCGACGCCCTCAACCGCGCCCAGCCGGGGCAGGGCTACACCGCGGTGTTCCTGATTGCTGCACTGGCCTTCCTTTTGGGCTCGCTTTTGGTTTCGCGGATTCGGGGGGTAAGGTGAGGCTCGACGTTATACCATCGAGACAATGCCAAGCGTTCTCGTTCTCCACGGATTTACCTCGCACCCCGTGCTCACCATGGGGCCGTTGCCACAGGCGCTGAAAGAGGCGGGGTTTGAGGTGGCCCTGCCGGCGCTCCGGGGCCACGGAACCCGCCCCGAGGACCTGGCGGGGGTGCGGTACCGGGACTGGCTCGCCGATGCCCGCGCCGCCTACCGGGATCTGGCCCCGCCCCGGGCGGTGGTGGGGCTTTCCATGGGCGGTCTTCTGGCTGCCTGGCTGGCGGCGGAAGACGGCGCCGAGGCGCTGGTGGCCCTGGCCCCGGCGCTGGGTTTTCGCAACCCCCTGGCCTCGCTCGCGCCCTATCTCCACTGGCTCATTCCCCGCCACGCCGGCGAGAGCTCGATCCTCGACCCCGAGCTCAAGAAGCGGAGCCCCAACTACCCCTGGTTCCCGAGCCGGGCGTTCGTCGAGCTCTACCGGCTCGCCCGCCTGACCCCGGAAAAGCTCTCCCGGGTTGAGGCGAGCGCGCTGGTGATCGCCGCCGGCGTCGATACCGTTGTTCCCCGGTCGGCCGTGCGCCGCTACTTCGAAGGGCTCGGCAGCCGCGATAAGACGTTTTGGGTCCTCGAGGACTCCGGCCACGACATGCTGCTCGACCGCCACCGCGACGAGGCGGCGCGGCGGGTGGTGACCTTCCTCCAGGAAAAGCTCCTTTAAGCCCTGGGGCCAGGTCAGGAGCGGTCGCCGTGGATGTAGTTGGTGAGTTGCTCGATGACGAACTGCTGGTTGGCGATGATGCTTTTCACCACGTCGCCGATCGAGATGATGCCCTCGAGACGCTCGTTGACCAGAACCGGCAGGTGACGGACCCTCTTTTCGGTCATGATGGCCATGGCCTCTTCGATGGTCTGTTCGGGGCGGATGTAGACGAAGTCGCGGGTCATGATCTCCGCGACCGGGGTGTCCTTTGACGACCGCCCTTGGAGGATGACCTTCCGGGCGTAGTCGCGCTCGGTGATGATGCCGATTGGGCGTTCACCTTCGGTGACCATGAGGGCCCCGATGCCTCGATCTGACATCTGCTTGATGGCCTCGAAGACGCTGGCGTTGGGCGAGATGGTATAGACTTCACGGCCCTTTTGGTCGAGAAGTTGTTTGATGGTCATGCGGACCTCCTGGGTTTCCCCACTATACCGCTAAACTGAAGGCAATGGTTTCGCACGCGATTCTGCAGCTCAAGCCGGACAAAGGGCGCCTCGAGGCCAACTTCGCCCGCCTCGAGGCCGCGCTCGCCGAGCTCCGCGAGGCGCGGCCCGAGGTGGTGGTTCTTCCCGAGGCCTACCCCACCGGCTACTTCCTGCAAGGGGGCGTTCGCGAACTGGCCCTCACCATCGAGGCGCTCGAAGACCGGCTCAACGAGCTCCACCGGCGGGTCTGGGAGGGCCCCCTCGATCTGGTGATCGGATTTTACGAGCGCGACGGGGGCGCCTACTACAACACCGCCGCCTACTTCGAGCTCGGCGGTCGGGGCCTTTTGCACCGTCACCGCAAGGTCTTCCTGCCCACCTACGGGGTCTTCGACGAGGAGCGCTATCTTTCCCGGGGTCACGAGGTGCGGGCCTTCGAGACCCGTTTTGGCAAGGCCGCCATGCTCATCTGCGAGGACTTCTGGCATACCCTGACCAGCACCCTGGCGGCGCTGGACGGGGCCGAGGTCATCTACGTGCCGGCGGCGAGCCCGGCCCGGGGCTTTGCCGGGCGCGTTCCGGCCAACGTGGGTCGCTGGCGCGATCTGGCCCGGAGCGTGGCCGCCGAACACGGCGTTTACGTGGTGCTCTCCAGCCTGGTGGGCTTTGAAGCCGGCAAGGGCCTGAGCGGCGGCAGCCTGGTGGCGTCGCCCGAGGGGGCGCTGCTCGTCGAGGGTCCGCTCTTTGAAGAGGCGCTGGTGCTGGCCGAGCTCGATCTGGACCGAATCCCGCCGGTTCGCTACGACAACCCCATGCTCTCGGACCTCAAGAGCGGGCTGCCGCTTCTTTGGAACGACCTCGAGCGTATTTTGGAGGGGCTATGAAGGTGGTTCGGGCGGTTCCCCGGGGCGAGGTGCTCGCGCTCGATTACGCGCTGGTCGCGGACTATCTCACCCGGTTCATCCGCGAGGAGCTGGCCTGGCGCGGGTTTTCCCGGGCGCTGGTGGCGGTGTCCGGCGGGGTCGATTCGGCGACCACCCTGGCGCTCGCGGTGCGGGCGCTGGGGGCGGAGAACGTGCACGCCGTGGCGCTGCCGCACCGAGAGAGCTCGCCGGAGTCGCTCGAGCACGCCCGGCTCGTCGCCGAGGCTTTCGGCGTGGGCCTCGAGGTCATCGACATCACCGAGATGGTGGAAGGGTATGCCCGTCTCCGGCCCGAGATGACCCCCTACCGCAAGGGCAACGTGAAGGCCCGGGCCCGGATGGTCGTGCTCTATGACCTCTCGATGGCCTACCGGGCACTGCCCCTGGGCACCGGCAACAAGACCGAACGCCTCTTTGGGTACTTCACCTGGCACGGCGACGACGCGCCGCCGGTGAACCCGCTGGGCGATCTCTATAAGACCCAGGTCTGGGGCCTGGCCGAGTATCTGGGGGTGCCGGAGGTTATCGTGAAGAAAGCCCCCACCGCGGATCTGGAACCGGGCCAGACCGACGAGGCGGACCTTGGCCTCAGCTACCGCCGCGCCGACGTGATTTTGGAACACTACCTCAAAGGGTACCCCGACGACTATCTGGAGCGGCTCGGCTATGAGCCAAGGGAGATCCGGCGGGTCAAGGCCCTGGTCAACAGCACCCACCACAAGCGGCACCTGCCAACGGTGGCCGTGCTCTCGACCACCGCCATCAACGAGTTCTACCTCCGCCCGCTGGACTTCAGGATGGACGAGCGATGAAACGCTGGGCTGGACTCTCGGCACTCTTGCTGCTGCTCGCGGCCTGCGCCCCGACGCGGGTCAGCCCGGCCCTGCCCCCGGCCGGGGTTGGGCCCGGGGTTCTGGTGGTCCGGGACGCCCGGGGGGCGATCCTGCTCAACACCGAGATCCCGCTCCCCGCGCCGCCGGGCGCCACCGTCCGCTTCCAGCGTTACCTCGGCTCCGCGAGCCAGAGCCGGTTTTCTTCCCCGCAGTCCTTTGACGCCCTCCTCGCCTGGCTCAAAGGGGCGCTCAAGGCCGCAGGGTGGCGCCTGCGCGAGCTTCGCAGTGTGGAAAAACCCCCCGATTTTTCCCAGGCCACGCTGGTGATCGAGAAGGCGGGGGCCATTCGTCAGGTGGTGCTGCGGCGTGAAGCGGGGGTGTTTGGCCTCGAGGTGAAGCCGTGAAGGTCGAACGCTACTTCATTACCGGGCTCGCGGTTCTCTTGCCGCTCTTTGTGACCGTGTGGCTGGTGGCGTGGTTTTACGCCGAGGCCCTGAGGCTGGTCACCGGGGTGCTGGCCCTTTTTGGCATCGCGGTGCCGGGCTGGCTCGCTCCCTGGCTGCCGGTCTTTGGCCTTGGGCTGGCGGTTCTCTTCATCACCGGGGTTGGCCTTTTGGCCTCGAACTGGCTGGGGCGAACTCTGGTCCGTTTCTTTGATCAGCTGGTGTCGTTGATCCCCCTGGTGCGCGACATCTACCGCGCGGTCAAGCAGATTTCGACCGGGCTTTTCGGGCGACCGGAGATGGAGTTTTCCCGGGCCGCCCTGATCGAGTACCCGCGGCGCGGAAGCTATGCGCTGTGCTTCGTGGTGCAAAACGTGGGCCGCCGGCTGTCCCCGCTGCCCGAGGGGTACACGGTGGTGGTGGTTCCGACCAGCCCGGTCCCGGCCTCGGGGTTCGTCCTCATCGTGCCGAATGAGGACATCATCCCCCTGGATATGCGGGTGGATGACGCGCTCAGGTTCGTGGTCTCGGTGGGGTTTATCCTCCCGCCCGAGGAGGCCAGCCGGCTGGCGGGCCGCCCGATATGATGGAGGCGTGACCCTCTACGACGAGCTCTTCTCGGCGCTCGAGCCCCGGCTGGGGGCGCGGACCCGCCTCGTCTTCGAGGAGGGAAAGGCCCGGTTTGGCTTCGGCCGGGAAGACCTCACCCCCCAAAAGGCCGAGGCCTTTTTGAAACAGATCGTTTTTCGCGAACTGCAGCGGGTGATGACCGCCCAGGCGGCCCGACGCCTCGTCGGTGAGCTCCTGGAGCGGGTTTCGGAGGGCGAGCCCCAGGCGCCCGACGAAGGACGCCGAAGGGCGGTGATGACGCGGCTCGAGGCGGCGATGAAGCGATTCGGTCTCTACATCGACTGGCCGGAAGTGCAGCGGCTCCGTCGCCTGGTGCGGGCGCTGGCCACCGGCTGGGATGAGGCCCAGGCCGAGGAGGCGCTCGAGCTGGTCGGTGCCCTCGAGGAGGAGCTCGCCTCGCGATTGCTCGAGCAGGCGCGGGAGATCGCCGAGATCGAGGCCATCTTCGAGCGGGTCAAGCAGCTTGGGGGCAGCAAGGTGCGAAGGCTTTCGACCTTGCTGAAGATGGTGCGTGAGGCCCAGGAAGAGGAGATCTTGGCCTCGGCCGAGGTGGAGCAGGCCCGGGCGCTTGCCACCGAGCTTTTAAAGCTGATCGAGTCGTCGGTCGTCGAGGCGGCACCCGGCGAAGTGGCTGAGGACGGGGTCGAGGAATCGTTTGAGTTCGAGATTGACCTCGAGGCCCTGACGCCAGAGCAGGTGCGGCGGCTTGAGGAGATCGACCGCGCCGAGGAGGCCCGGCGGCTGGAGAAGCTGGAACAGAACTACCGGTCCGTCCTCACCGGCGCCCTCGCCGATGAGCTGGCCTCGCTGAGGCGTGCGCTGGAGGGCGGGACGCGAGTGGGCGAGGCGCTCCAGGCGTTCGAAGCCCGTTTGGAGGAGGCGAAAAAAGAAGCGCTGGCCGAGGCCCGGGTGAAGTACGAGTGGATGCTGGCCCGGGCCCGGGAACTCGCGAGCGAAGCGGTTTCGACCGAGCGCATTTTTGCCCAGCTCGAGGCCATCCGCGAGGCCCTGGACGCCGGCGCCCTGCCCGAGGGCATCGCCGAGGTCGAGGCCGAGATCGAGCGCATGGCCGCCGAGGCCCAGGCCCATAAGCAATCCGCGCAGGCGGCGAAGGCGCTGGCCGAGCGCGCGAGGCGCCTGGTCAGCGACGTGCAGGGGGAGGTCGACGGGGCCTTTGCCGAGGGAATCGCCGAGAAACTCGATACCCTGCTGCATCAGGCCAGCGAAGGCCAGGTGGAGGCCGCGCTCTTGGCCGAGATTCAGGAAGAGCTTTCTTCGCGAGCGCCGGGGCGGGCAAAAGCGCTGCGGGCCGAGGCGATGGCGTTGCCGGACCTCCCCGGGCTCGCCGGTGGGCGCGAGGAAATCCTGGCCGATCTTCAAGAGGGTCAGCTCGAGGCCGCCGAGGCCAAACTCTCGACCCTGAAGGCGAGGGCCCGGGACGAGACCCGGAACCGGCTGCTGGCGCTGGTTGAGCAGGTGCGGCGTTACGGGCTCGACGAGGGCAGGCTCAACGAGGCCCTGGCCGAGCTCGACGCGGGGAGAATTCCCGACCTGGCACCGCTTGAAGCCCTGGTCTCGGAAGGCATGGCTCGGGCGGTCCGCGAGGCAAAACGGCGTCTGGGACAGCTGCGGGCCGAGGCCGAGCGCTTCCGCGGTCTGGGGGGCGAATCGGTGCTGGAGCAGCTCGAGGCCCTAGAGCGCCAGCTGCCCGACCATCTCCCGGACTTTTCCGGAGTGGAGGAGGCCATCGAGGCGCTCCGGGCACGGCGGGAAGCGCTGCGACAGGAGCTCAAGGCGCGGCTTTCCAGGCTCGCCGACTTCTACGACCGCCACCGGAACATGACCAGCGAGACCCGCGCCCGCCTGGGGGTGCAGATGCGGTTCCTCGAGGCCGGCCGGCAACACCTCGACCGGCTGGGCGTTCGGGGGCTCCTCGCGCTGGAGCAGGCCCTCGGCGAAGCAGAGGCCCTGGCCGAGCAGCTGGCCCGGGAACACCAGGCCGCGCGCGAGCTCGCCACCGCGCTCAAAGGGGTTGATCTGGAGAACTGGCTGGGGGTGTTCGAGCCCCGGTCAGATGCGGGCGCCGGGGGGGACGGCCTCGAGGGCTTCCGGATACGTGGGGTCGAGGCGGTGGCCCGGTTCGCGGGGGGTGTCTGGCGCGAGGGCGACGCCGCCGGTCTCGACGGCGGTCTCTACCAGGGTTTCAAGCGGGAGCTGGCGGCGTTTGGCCGGGTGATGGGGGGCGAGCCGAGGCTCGTCGTGTTGCAGCTCGGTGAGCGGGTCTGGGTGGCCCGCCTGGGGGCGCTGGAGGATTTGGTGCTCCTGGCCGAACGGCCGCTGCTCTCCCGCATCCTGACCATGATCGAAGCAGCGGGTGGGGGCGAGGGTGCCTGAGCTGATCCTGCGTGACCTTGGGGACACCCAGCGCCTGGCGGAGCGCCTGGTTCAAGAACTCCCCCCAGGGGCGGTGCTCCTGCTCACCGGGCCGCTGGGGGCGGGCAAGACCACGCTGGTCAGCTTTCTGGCCCGGGCGCTGGGGTTTCGCGGGCGGGTGACCAGCCCCACCTACACGCTGATGCACGAGTACCCCACCCCCAAAGGCGTCTTGCTCCACGTGGATCTCTACCGCCTGGCAAGCCCTGAGGATGCCTGGCTGCTCGGGCTCGACGAGCGTATGGAGGCCGCGCACCTGACCGCCGTTGAATGGGGCAGGGCCGAGCAGTTCCCCTCGAGCCTCGAGGTCAACCTCACGCCGCTGGAAGAGGGGCGGAGGCTCGTGCTTTTGGCCCACGGCCCGACCTACGCGTCGCTGCTTCAGCGGCTCAGGCTATAGCGGCCCGGGCGAAGCCGCGCGGAGGATGGCCTTGACCGTCGCCTCCTGAACCAGGACGCTGAGCAGGCCGATGGGGGCCGGAGGCCCTTTTAAGGTCGAGAGGACAAAGGTGGCGTCGCCGTCCCAGGGGGTGTGGGAGGGGCGGATGACCCGTCCGATCGCGGCCTGGGCGGCGTCGGCGAGCATCTTGGCCTCGGCCTTGCTGATCGGCGCCTCAAGCCCCACCGCGACCAACGTGGTGTGCTCGATCGGCCGCGACCGGCCCGAAAGGAAACGCAGCAGGGCCTCGCGGTCGTCGTGACCGGCGATGCACTTCCCCTCCGGGGTGTAGACATCGCCCACCGGGTTCACCACCGCGAGCGCGCCGACCCGGACGCCGCCCGCCTCAGCCAGCGCACTGCCCTGGCCGGTGGGCACCGGGGTCAGGTACTTGCCGGCGCTGGCGCCCGCGCCGGCACCGACTCGACCCTCGGGAACGTGCTCGGCGCTGGCGCTGGCCGCTGCCCGGTAGCCGGCCTCGGCGCCGGGCCAGTCCGGCCTGCCCAGCAGCAGGTCGTAGATCACCGCGGCGGCGACGATGGGGATGGGGCGGGCGGGGGTAAGGTGACCGATACCCTCTTCCGCCAGTCGTTCGGCGACGCCGCTGGCGCTGGCAAGGCCCAAGGCGGAGCCGCCGGTGAAGACCAGCGCGTTGAGCCTGGCCACCGGTTTTTCCGGGGCGAGGAGCGCCGCTTCCCGCGTCCCCGGTGCGGCACCGAGGAAGCTGGCCGAGGCCAGGCACCCTTCTTCGGGGCAGCGAATGACGGTCACGCCGGTGGCGGCAGCCTCATCGGTCCATACCCCGACCGAAAAGCCTTCGATGTCGGTCAGACTGGCCATGCCCCAGCCTACCGCGACTAGGCGTGGTAGACGGGAACCTTGAAGCGCTCGCCGGCGGCCAGCAGATCGGCCTGGAGGTTGCGGATGGTCTTGCGGAAGAGTTCCGAAGCGGCGGCCTCGAGGCGGACGATCCGCCCGGCGAGCACTTCGGCGTCACCCTCGGCCCCGATCTGCACCGCACTTCCCCGGGGCAGCCCGATACCGATGAGGTCGGGGTGCGCGGCGGTAGCCTCGGCCAGGGCCTCAAAGCGGCCGCCCTGGTCGAACCCCGGGAGCGCCACCACGCCCGGGACCAACCCCAGGCCGTAGCGGTAGCGGAGCCCTTCCGGCGCCGGAATGGGGGCGGTGGCACCGAAGATGGCGCTGGCCACGCCGTAGGCGCCGACGAACCCCCCCCGGACGACGACGCTCGCCAGCGCTTCCACCAGCCGGCTGCCGACGAGAAAGTCGAGCAGGGCCTCGGGCTGGCTGGAGGCCAGCCACACCAGCCGGGCCGCCGCCACCTGCTCGGTGAGCGCCCGGTCTTCCGCCACCGCTCGCTTGCGCAGGACCACGAGGCCGGTGCGCTTCGCGCCCAGCCCCTGGACGTAGACCTCGCGCCAGGCCTGGGCCAGGTCCTGGCTTTCCTGGGTCACGATGAAGAGCACGCTGCCCCCGGCTAAAAAGAGCACCCGCTGCTCGAGGAGCCGGTAGGCTCCGGTGAGCGGATCGCCGTCGCCGGTGAGGAGGAATGCACCAGGATGCGCCATGGCCAGACTCATTTTATCGACTCCGTATGCGCATGTATATGCAACCGGCAGCATTCCGACGACCGCGGGAGAAATTGCCGTCTACAAGGGCTTTTTCACCTTTTTCGTTAACTTCTCATAAAGAAAACCGCCGTTTATGCTAGACTTTTATACGTGGCCCTTACGACCCGGAACGCCGATAAGCGCATGCAGATCCTCGAGGCCACCATCCGGGTCCTCAGAGAACGCGGCCTTTCAGGGTTAAAAGTCGAGGACGTGGCGCGCGCCGCGGAAGTCGGCAAAGGCACCGTATACCTTTACTTTCGGGATAAGCAGGACCTCCTCCGGGCTTTGGTCGAGTACCGAACCCTCTCGTTCTACCGCGACGCCGAGGCCTTGGTGAAGGCGGCCAAACCCTTTCGCGAGCGCCTTCGGGACCTGCTTGCCCGGCGCCTTGAGTTCATAGACGAGTGGCGCGGTCTTTGGGCGGCGGTGGCTGCCGAGGCGGTCACGGAAGACAAGGAGAGCTGGCTCAAGGGCTTGCACGAGCGCTATCAGGCCATCTTGGAAGACTTCGTCGAGCGTGGGATTCGCGACGGTGAGCTCAGGGCGGACCTCGAGGTCCGCCTGGTGGCCGCCACGCTGGCTGCGCTGGGGTGTGCGCCGCAGCTTGACCTTCCCCGCGAGGCCTTTTTGGACCAGCTGGTCGAAGTATGGGTGAAAGGAGTGGGTGCGTGAAGGAGTACCGTCCGGGCGACAAGGTGGTCCTCCCACCGTACGGGGTGGGAGTGGTTTCTGGGATTGCTCGCCGCACCGTTGGCGGTGTGGGACGCGCGTATTACCAGGTTGAGTTTCCGGGGACCCGATCCAAAGCCTACGTTCCCGTGGAATCCCCGGCTGCGGTCGGTCTCCGGCCGGCGCTCCGCCGGGAAGAGGTTCCGGACATCCTGGACCGGCTCAAAAACGGTCGCGTTCCCCTGCCCAAGCAGTGGGCGGCGCGCCACCGCCGCGTCACCGAGATCCTGGCCGAGGGCGATCCCTACCGGATCGCCGTTCTCGCCGGGCAGCTGCGGGCCTGGGAGGTCGAGCGCGGCCTTCCCGACCTCGACCGCCAGGCGCTCAGGCGGGCCATCAACCTGCTCGCCGAGGAGGTGGCGCAGGCCCTCGAGGTCACCCTCGAAGCGGCCCGGGAGCTCTTCGAAGAGGTCTGGGGCGAGGCGCTGAACTAATCACCCCCGGTGGTCGAAGCGAACACCCCCGCCGTGGCGAGAGCCACGGCGGGGGTTACTTCAGGCGCCCTTAGCGCCGGGGGTGTTCGGGCAACCGCTCTCGGGGCCCGGGCCGCTTCGGGGCATGCGGGCCGCGGCGCGCTTGGAAGCGCTTTTTCCCGGGGCGTTCCTGGCCGAGTTCGCCCACCGGACGCTTGAAGAATGCCTGGGCTCGGGCCTCGATTGCCTTCTTGAGCCGCTCTGCTTTTTGGGGGGCGATGAGGCCGAGGCGGACCTCCTGGTCGATGATCCCCGACCACACCGCCACCAGCTGGGCCTTGGCCACCTGGAGATCACCCCCGGAGCGTTTGAGGATTTCTGCCAGGCTCGGGGTTTTGAGCCGCAGCAAGGCGGCCCGCAGTCGGCGGGTTTCGACTTCGGCCTTGGCCTTCGGGAGAAGGCCCTGACGCATCGCTTCCGAAAGCTGCTCCAGGCGGAGTTCGATCACGCGTTCCCGGAGTTCGGTGATTGAAAGTCCCCGTTTTTCCAGGAGCGCCGGTAGCCCACCGGCTTCGCGCAGGGCTTTTTGCAGCGCTTTGGGCTCCATGCCGAGCGCCTTGGCCAGCACGCCCAGCTGCGGCGAGCCCGCTCGACCTTCACGCCAAACCTGCCTGGTTTCCCCTTTGGCCGGCGGCGCCGCCTGGGCTTTGGGGGTTGCCGGGCCTTGCGCCAGTGCAGCGCCGACCACCAGTGCCGCGAGGGTTACGACCGTCCGTTTGTTCACCACCATCACCACCCTTTCCGCCTACCACTCTGAGGACCGGCGGTGAAGGCGGGCTGGGCGTGACATGAAGCGCGGTTCATATTGGCCGGCTCCGCACGTACGCGGAGCCGGCCGGTGGGCGCGGTACGGGATTTTCGCCGGGGGCCTGCCGTTTCGCGGATGGCCTACGAGCTTTTCGACATACCGACGGAAGATCGGTGGTTGTTTGCGTGTTCCCTTGGGGCCCCCGCCGTGGCGAAGGCCACGCTTAGCTGTCCTGGCCCGAGCGCTTGATGGCCTCGACGATTTCCGGGTTGGCCAGCGTGCTCACGTCGCCGGCGTCACGGTTATTGGCGAGTGCGGCCAGAACCCGTCGCATAATCTTGCCCGAGCGGGTTTTTGGCAGGTCAGGGACAATATGGACCGCCCGTGGACGCGCGATCTTCCCGATGTTCTCCTCGATGGAGGCGACGATTTTCCGTTCGATCTCGGGGCTGGCTTCGATGCCCGGTTTGAGCGAGACGAAGACTTCGGGGACGTGCCCTTTGATCTCGTCGGCTTTGGGTACCACGGCGGCTTCGGCGACCTCGGGAACTTTGAGCACCGCGGATTCGATCTCCTTGGTGCCGAGCCGGTGGCCGGCCACGTTGATCACGTCGTCGACCCGGCCCAGGATACGGAAGTAGCCGTCGGCGGCCTGGGTGGCGGCGTCCCCCGTGAAGTAGGGCCAGTCGCGCCAGTCCGTGCTCTTTGGGTCCTTGTTGTAGCGCAGGTAATAGGTCTGTACGAAGCGGTCGGGATCGCCCCAGATGCCCATCGAGAGGCCCGGCCAGGGATTTCGGATGCACAGGTTGCCTGCCTTGCCCGCCCCTTTGGGGATCTCCTGGCCGTTTTCGTCGAAGATGACGGGGTAGATGCCGGGGAGTGCGGGCCCGGCGCTTCCGGGCTTCATGGCGTGGATCGCCGGCACGGTGGTGAGGAGGAATCCCCCGGTCTCGGTCTGCCACCAGGTATCGACGATCACCGCCTTTTCCTTGCCCACGACGTGGTAGTACCAGCGCCAGACGTCGGGTTCGATGGGCTCGCCGACGGTGGTCATGTGCTTGAAGCGGGTGTCGTAGCCTTTCGGCCCGTCGGGGTTGGCTTTCCTGAGCTGACGAATCGCGGTGGGGGAGGTGTGGAAGATGGTGACGCCGAGTCGCTCGGCGATGCGCCAGACCCGGTCGGCGTCGGGGTAGGTGGGGACGCCCTCGTAGATGACGCTGGTGGCGGCCACGGCGAGGGGGCCGTAGACGATGTAGGAGTGGCCGGTGATCCAGCCGATGTCGGCCATGCACCAGTAGACGTCCTCGGGGTGGATGTCCTGGATATTCTTCGAGGTCCAGGCCACGTACGAGAGGTAGCCGCCGGTGCTGTGCATGTGTCCCTTGGGGCGGCCGGTGGTGCCGCTGGTGTACATGATGAAGAGCGGATCCGTGGACTCCATCGGTTCCGGTTCCACACGTTCACCGCGGTGGGCCTTGAGCAGCTCGTCGACGAAGAAGTCGCGACCCTCGACCATGGGGGCGCTGGACCGGTATTCACCCGGGTACCGGCGCCATACCAGCACTTTCTCCACCGTTTGGCCCTGCTCGGCGGCCAGCCGCACCGCCTCGTCGGCTTTCGCCTTGTGGTCGAGGAGTTTGCCGTTGCGCCAGTAGGCGTCCATGGTGATGAGCACCCGGCTGCCCGAGTCGGCGATACGATCGGCGGTGGCTTTACCCGAGAACCCGGCGAAGACCACCGAGTGGATGACCCCGATGCGGGCGCAGGCCAGCATGGTCACCGGGAGCTCGGTCACCATCGGCATGTGGATGGTGACCCGGTCCCCTTTCTTAAGCCCGAGGCCCCGGAGCACCGCGGCCATTTCGTTGACCCGGACCCACAGTTCGCGGTAGGTGGTGAACTCGATCGGCTCCTCTTCCGGCTCGGGGACGAAGATGAAGGCCGCCTTGTTGCCGTGGCGGGGAAGGTGGCGGTCGACGCAGTTTTTGGCGGCGTTGAGGCGGCCGCCGACGAACCAGCGCCAAAACGGCGGGTTGCTGGTGTCGAGCGTCGTGTGCCAGTAGCGGTCCCAGGTGAGGAGGTCGGCGTACTCGCGGAAGCACTCGGGGAAGTTGGCCTCGCTGAAGCGGTCAAAGATCGTGGGGTCGGTGAGGTTGGCCTGGGCGACGAACGAAAGCGGGGGCTGGTAATAGGCTTCCTCCCGCCAGTGGACCGCGACCTCGGCCTCGGTAACGGCGGCGCTTTTGGGCGGTTGATCCTGACCGACCTGACGTTCGTCCATGGTGACTCCCTCCTGATTGAGCCTTGCGCCAACGTGCTTGACGAATTGGCGCGCCCGAATTAGAATGCCTGCGACGTAAATTCTTAAAAGTGGTTCCTACGGAGAGGAATTATAAGGGGTTCCTGGAAACCTTTTCAAGTTCTTGTAATCGGTCAACACATCTGAGACACTCGGGGGGACCGACTCCTTTTGGATCATAGCCAGGAACTCAAGAGGCGCAAGGCCGTTGAGCGCACGATGGGGCCTCCTGCGGTTGTAGTAGTCCAGATAGGCGTCGAGCTCCCTTTGGAGCTCGGGGATCCGGGAAGGCAACGGCCGGGTGTAAAACTCCTCCCTGAAGGTCCGCTGCATCCGCTCCACGTGGCCATTGAGCTTGGGACTTCTCGGGGGCAGCACGAAGAGCTCGATACCCAAACGTTGGCAAGTTTCCTCAAACTCGGCCATGAACTCGCTGCCACCGTCCACCTGAATGGCCCTGACGGGAAAGGGGGCCTGGGTGATGAGGTGGGCCAGGAAGCCGGCCGCTAGGTTGGCGGTGGCCCGGGTGTGCACCTCGGCCAGGGAAAAGCGGGTGTAAAGGTCTACCGCCGAAAAATGCCTGACGACCTCCCCGGGTCCTAGGGTCACGGTAAGGGTGTCCACCTGAACCAGGTCGCCGGGTGAGGAGGCGACGTAGCTTTTGGGTTTCCTCCTGGCGTAGGGGCGCCTGGGCCTTCGCTTCACCTTCCCCCGTCTCGCCCGGGCCAGGAAGGCGGCCACGCTTTCAACACGACGGTGCGCTCCCAGGTGGGCCAGGATGCGGCCCACGGTGCGTTCGCTAACCCCAAAGCCTTGCTTCCCCAAGGCCAGCCAGATCGGCCAGCGGCCCCAGGTGGGGTTTTGCTTCCTCAAAGTTTCAATCGCAATGAGAAGTTCGGGCGTCCAGTGGAGCTTTCGTCGCAACCGCCTTGGGCGTTTGGATCTGGGCACAAGGCCTTTGAGGCCTTCTTCCCTGAGTCGCTTTTTCCAGCGGTAGTAGGTAGCCCGGCTGATTCCCACCAGGGACTGGATCTCGGACCAGTCCACCTTGTGTTTCCGGAACGCCTCGACTTGTTTGAGCTTTCGCAGACGGTCTTGGACCGTGGGGTCGCCAGCTCCAGCCTCCTGGAGCACCTGGGCTTTCCTCGCCCCCCTCCATACCTCCCGGCCAACCGTTGTAAGCTGCACCCGTGGGGACCTCCTCTCTCCTGGAGTGGTCCCCACATTCTTATCGATTCGGTCTCACATGTGTCTGTCCGGGTTCAGTTCTCCCGGGTGCCCCGGACGTCAAAGGAGGGGAGGCTTGTGACGAGAGAAGGCGTGCAAACGGTTCAGACCCTCGACACCAGCGCCAACCCCGCGCCGCTGGGTCTTTTGGCCTTTGGCATGACCACGGTGCTTTTGAATATGGCCAACGCCGGACTCTTTCCCCTCGGCAGCATGATCCTGGCGATGGGCCTCTTTTACGGGGGCCTGGCCCAGATCTTCGTGGGGTGGATGGAGTGGAAAAAAGGCAACACCTTCGGAACCGTTGCTTTTACCTCGTACGGGTTGTTTTGGGAAACCTTTGTGTTTTTGATCGTGCTGCCGAAGCTCGGTTGGATCGAGCCGGCCGCCAAGGGCGGGATGGTGGCCTATCTCTTTATGTGGGGCCTTTTTACCTTCGTGCTCTGGATCGCGACTTTAAAACACAACCGGGCGCTTCAGGTCGTCTTCTTTACCCTCTTCATCCTTTTCTGGCTGCTGGCCTTGGGAGAGTACACCGGCAACACCGCGATCACCAGGTTTGCGGGGTGGGAAGGCATCCTTTGCGGACTTTCGGCCATGTACCTGGCCTTTGCGCAGGTGCTGAATGAAACCTTCGGTCGCGAGGTGCTGCCCATCGGCTGAGGCGTTTCTCCCGCGCCCCCCGGGCCTCGGCCCGGGGGGCGCGGCGTTCGGGCCGGTGAAGCCCGCTCAAAAGAGCGCGCGGATGCGTTCGAGGGCCTCTTCGATCGCCGCCTCGCTGGTGGCGTAGCTCATGCGCACGTGGCCCGGGGCCCTGAAGTCGGTCCCCGGCACCACGGCGACGCGGGCCCGTTCGAGGAGGATCTCGGCCGCCTTGAGCTCATCCTCGTGAATGCGCCGGACGTCGGGCATGACGTAGAACGCGCCTTTGGGTGTGGTGGTGGGGAGGCCGATGGAGCGGAGCCCCTCCACGATCCGTTTCCGGCGCCGGTCGAAGGCAGCGCGCGCCATGGCGATGAATTCCTGGCTCTTGGGGTTGGTGAGGGCCTCGAGGGCCGCCCACTGGGCGATCGAGGTGGGGTGGGTGACCGACTGGCCCTGAATCTTGGTCATGGCCTGGATGACGTCCTTCGGACCGCCGGCGTACCCCACCCGCCAGCCGGTCATGGCGTAGGTCTTGGCCACGCCGTTGACGGTGATGGTGTGCTCGGGGGCCACGACGCCGGGCGAGAAGGCCCGGCCCTCGTAGATGAGGTGTTCGTAGATCTCGTCGGAGATGAGGTAGAAATCGTGCTCGATGGCCAGTTCGGCCAGGGCGGTGAGGGTTTCTTCCGGGTAGACGGCACCGGTTGGGTTGCTGGGGGAGTTCACCACCAGGGCCTTGGTCTTGGGGCCGATGGCGCGGGCGACGGCCTCGAGGTCGGGCACGAAGCCCGCTTCGGCGCTGGTGGGCACGACCACCGCCCGGCCGCCGGCGAGCTCGACCTGCGCTGAGTAGCTCACCCAGAAGGGGGCGATGAGGACGACCTCGTCGCCGGGGTCGATGATGGCCTGGAAGAGGTTATAGAGCACGCCCTTGCCCCCGACGCCGATCGTGACCTGCTCGGGGGTGTAAGCGAGTCCGTTTTCGCGGCGAAACTTCTCGGCCACCGCTTCTCTGAGTTCGGGAATGCCGGCGGGGGGCGTGTACTTGGTCTTGCCCTCGGCCAGGGCCCGGCGCGCCGCTTCCTTGATGTGCTCGGGGGTGTCGAAATCCGGCTCGCCGGCGGTGAGGGCGATGACGTCGATGCCCTGGCGTCTGAGCTCGAGGGCCCTGGCGTTCACCGCCACCGTGGCTGAGGGTTTGAGGGCACTTGCGCGCTGCGAAAGACTCCGCATGTCAGGAGTATAAATTTCCGCCGGCGTTTTTGGGTAATGTGTTTCCGTGCCCCCTGACCTCCGTTTTCCGCCTTCTGTAGAGGGCGTGCTCATCGATCGCGAGAACCGCTTCGTGGTCTGGGTCGCCCGGGGTGGGGAGAGGCTGCGGGTGCATCTGCCGAATTCCGGACGCCTGCGCTTTTTGCGGCCCGGTGTGCCGGTGCGTTTTGTCCCCAAGCAATCGGAGAAAACCGCCGGTCGCTTGCTCATGGCCAGGGACGGAGAGGCCTGGGCCCTTCTCGATTCCAGCTACGCCGAGGCGGCGCTTCCTGGGTTGGTGACGCGCTGGGGGTATCGCTACCTCACCGCCCAGCCCCGCCTCGAGGGCCGCCGGCTCGATGCCCTGATCGAAGACGCCTTTGGGGTGCGACCGCTGGAGATGAAGTCGGCCACCCATGTCGAGGAGACCGTGGCCTGTTTTCCCGACGCCCCCAGCACCCGGGCCAGGCGGCATCTTGCAGTTCTTCGCCGAACGCGGGGTGTCTTGGTGTTCGCGCTCTTGAACCCCCGCGCCCGTACCTTCCGGCCCTGCCGCTATGACCCCGAGTTCGCCCGGGCGCTCGCTGAGGCGGTGCAGGGCGGGCTCGAGGTGCACGCGGTGCGCGCCGAGGTGGACCCCACGGGGATGTCCTGGGCCGAGGAGGTCCCCGTATACTCGACATCGTGAAGCCCGAAGGCACCCGAGACTACCTTCCGCCCGAAGCTGAGGTTCGAGCCAGCTTTCGAGAGCGCCTCGAGGCCCTCTTTTCCCGCTGGGGCTACCGGCCGGTGGAGCTCTCCGTGCTCGAGACTTATGACGCCAGCCACCCGAACGCCGAGCGCGCTTTCAAGCTGGTGGACAAGACCGGCGAGGTGCTGATGCTCCGCAGTGAGTTCACCACGGCACTGGCGCGGGTGCTCCTGCCCCGCGCCAGCGAAGGGCCCATCCGGCTGCGCTATGCCGGAAAACTCTGGCTGCGCGAGGCGGCGGCCGAGCCCGGGCGGTTGCGGGAGTTCACCCAGGTGGGGGTGGAGCTGGTGGGCATTTCGTCCCCCGCCGCCGACGCCGAGCTGGTGGAGCTGGCCTGGGAGGCGCTGGTGGCGGTGGGGCTTGAGGCCGCGGTCATCGAAATCGGGCTTCCTGCCCTGGTCCGCGACCTGCTCGAGGCCACCGGCCTTCCGGGGGAAGTTGCCGAGCGGTTGCGAAGGGCGGTGGATCGCAAGGCGGTGCCGGAGCTCGCCGAGGCCCTTTCCGCCTTCGGGGTCAAGGGCAAGCTGAGGGAGGCCATTCTGGCCCTGCCCGATCTTTACGGTGGCCGGGAGGTTTTGCAGGAGGCAAAGCGACACGCGCTTTCAGATCGGGCAAGGCTCGATCTGGAGTGGCTGGAGGCCGTCGCCCGGGCGCTGCCCCCGGCGCTGCCCCTCATGTTTGACCTGGGGATGGCCCGGCGTTACGACTATTACTCCGGCCTGACCTTCCGCGCCTACACCCCCGATTTCGGTTTGCCCCTGCTCGGCGGCGGGCGCTACGACGGGGCCTTGCTGCCGATGGCGGCGGGGTTTGCCGTGGGGCTCGAGCGGGTCATTGAGGCCGTCAAGGCGCCGCCGAGCCGGCGGGGCGTCGAGATCATCGCTGCGGACGTCGATCTCGCCCGGCGGCTTCGGGCCGAGGGGCGGGTGGTGGAGCTCGCCCACACCGACGACCGGGCGGCCCTGCTCGCGCTGGCCGAAAGGCGGGGCGCGCGCTACCTGGCGGTCGAGGGGAAGCTCGTGGAGGTGACGTCGTGCAGGGATACGAACTGACCATCGCCCTTCCCAAGGGCCGGATGTTCGACGAAGCCTACCGGGCGCTGGGCCGGGCCGGGCTCAGTTTGCCCGATCGGGGTGCGGCGCGGGAAATGCTCCACCGTGGCGCGGGGGTGGCGGTGCTGGAGCTGCGCAACGCCGACGTGCCCGCCTACGTCGATCTCGGCATCGCCGACCTCGGGGTGGTGGGCAAGGACGTGCTGGCCGAGGCCGGGCGCGATCTTTTCGAACCGGTGGATCTGGGCTTTGGCGCCTGCCGGCTCAGCCTTATCCGCAAGCCGGGCGAGCGCGGCCCCATCCGCCGGGTGGCGAGCAAGTATCCCCGGGTGACCGAGCGCTGGCTTAAGGAGAGGGGCATCGCCGCCGACGTGGTCAAGCTCCACGGCAACGTCGAGCTCGCCGTCCTGGTGGGGCTGGCCGACGCCGTGGTGGATGTGGTCGAGACCGGAACCACCTTGAGGCAGGCCGGCCTGGTCGAGGTCGAGGTCTTGATGCGGAGCAGTGCGCGCCTGGTGGTCAATCGCAGCGCCATGAAGCTCAAGCGTGAACGCATACGCGCGCTCATCGAGCGCCTCCGTCGCGGGTGAGAAGGGCTTTTCCCTTCGCTTAGAATCGGCACGTGACCCGGGAACGGCTCTTGCGTTTAAAGTCGGTGCTCGATCGGCGCCAGCCGGACCTCACCGTGCTCATGGAGAACGTCCATAAACCCCACAACTTTTCCGCGATCCTCCGAACTGCCGACGCGGTCGGTATTTTCGAGGCGCACGCCGTCCACCCCACCGGTGGCGTGCCAACCCACCACGACACCGCGGGCGGTGCCGCCAAGTGGGTCTACCTGCGGGTCCACCCCACCGTCGAGGACGCCATCGCTCACCTTCGCCAAAGGGGCTTTTCGGTCTACGCCACCCGCCTTTCCCCCTCGGCCATCGATTACCGCGAGGTCGACTACACCAAGCCTACGGCGGTGATCATGGGGAGCGAGAAGTGGGGGGTGAGCGACGAGGCGGCCAGTCTCGCCGACGCCGAGATCGTGATCCCCATGATGGGCATGGTGCAAAGCCTCAACGTCTCGGTGGCGGCGGCGGTGATCCTCTTCGAGGCTCAGCGGCAGCGGATGCGGGCCGGCCGTTACGACCGGGTCCAGCTCGATGCCGAGCGCTATCAGCGCGCCCTCTTCGAGTGGGCCTATCCCGAGATCGCCAGGGAGCTGCGGGAAAAGGGGCTGCCCTACCCGCCCCTCGACGACGATGGGGGCATCGCGTGGCCGGAAGGAGTGCCGCCGTGGACCTCTTCGTGAGCGCGACGGCCATGGAGGGTGCGTTCCTCGAGGCCTGGCCGGGGGCGCCGTTCGAGTTCCATGGCCGCGCCGGTCTCCGGGGCCAGGGCTGGGCCTGGCTTGAGCTCGGGGTGGGCAAGGTCAACGCCGCGGCGACGCTTTCCGCCTTCCTCCAGGCCTACCCCGAGGTGCGCCGGGTGCTGGTCTTCGGCCTGGCCGGAGCCTACCCGGGCACCGGGCTCAGGCCCGGGGCGCTGGTGCTGGCATCCGAGGAGATCCAGGCCGACCTGGGCACGGCCTTCGGGATGAAGCCGCTCGGATTTCCCGCCTTGCGCCTCGAGGGGACCGACTACTACAACCGTTTTCCGGCCGACGCCGCTTTCACCGCCGAGCTGGCGGATCGGCTCGGACTCTTGCCCATGCCCCTCGTGACCCGTGACCAGGTCTCGGAGTCGCTCGAGGCCGCGCACGCCATCCGTCGCCAGTGGGGCGGGGTTGCGGAAAACATGGAAGGGGCGGCGGTGGCGCAGGTGGCGCTTTGGCACCGGCGGCCCTGGGCCGAGCTCCGGGCCATCTCCAATCTGGCCGGCGTGCGAAAAAAAAGCGAGTGGCGGATCCCCGAGTCCGTCGCCGCGTTGCGGACGGCGTTCGAGCGCCTCCGCCCGGAAGAGTGAGCGCGGGCGAGCTTTCCCGCCTGCCGGCCGGGCTGGCGGTCGTTTGCCTTTTGCCGTGGACGTCCCGGATACCCATGCAAAATAGGGGCATGCTTTTGCGATCGGAGCGGACCGTGGCCCACGCACCCCCTCCCCCGTGGGGTGTACAGTACACTGGTACGGAAAGCAAAGGGGGTGTTGAACGTGAAGAAACCGAAATGGATACGGGTCGCGCTGGCAGCGCTTGGGTTTATGGCCATGGGATCGCTGGTGGCCGCCGAGGGGGTTACGGTCACGATCTCCTGCGGCTCGGTCGGCAAGGACCAGACGTTTTGCAAGGAGGGCGCCGAGGCCTGGGCCAAAAAGACCGGCAACAAGGTCCGGGTGCTCTCCTCGCCCCAGTCCACCAGCGACCGACTGGCGCTCTACCAGCAGCAACTGGCCGCCGGGAGCAGCGACGTCGACGTCTACATGATCGACGTGATCTGGCCCGGGGTGCTGGGTCAGTTCTTCGAGGATCTCAACCCCTACATCGATCCCCGGGTGAAGGAAGGCTTTTTCCCGTCGCTGATCGACGCCAACACCGTCGACGGGCGGCTGGTGGGGCTGCCCTGGTTTACCGACGCCGGCATCCTCTACTACCGCAAGGATCTGCTCCAGAAGTACGGTTTCAGCAAGCCACCCACCACCTGGGATGAGCTCGCCCAGATGGCCAAGACCATTCAGGAAGGCGAGCGCAAGGCCGGCAACCAGAGTTTTTGGGGGTTTGTCTGGCAGGGTGCTTCGTACGAAGGATTGACGGTGGATGCCCTCGAGTGGATCTACTCCTACGGTGGCGGGACCATCGTCGATGCCAAGGGGAATATCACCGTGAACAACCCGCGGGCCAGGGCCGCGCTGGAGATGGCCAGGACGTGGGTGGGAACGATCAGCCCGCCGGGCGTGCTTTCGTACATGGAAGAGGACGCCCGCGGGGTGTGGCAGGCTGGAAACGCGGCCTTCATGCGTAACTGGCCCTACGCCTACGCCCTCGGCAACAGCGCCGACAGCCCCATTCGCGGCAAATTCGACGTCACCGTGCTCCCGAAAGCCAGCACCCCGGAGGGTCGCCACGCCGCGGGGCTCGGCGGCTGGCAGCTCGCGGTGAGCCGCTTCTCCAAGCACAAGGAAGCCGCGGTTGACCTCGTGCTCTACCTCACCGGCTATCAGGAACAAAAGCGCCGGGCCATCGAGGGCAGCTACCTCCCGACGAGGCCGGCGCTTTACCAGGACCCCGACCTCCTCAAGGCTCAGCCTTTCATGGGCCGGCTCTACGACGTTTTCGTGAACGCCGTGCCCCGGCCGAGCGCTCAGACCAAGAAGAAGTACAACCAGGTCTCGAGCGCCTTCTGGACCGCGGTCCACAACGCGATCTCGGGCAAGGTCGACGCGGCCACGGCGCTGCGCCAGCTCGAGGCCCAGCTCAAGCGGATCAAGGGTGCCGGGTGGTGAAGCCGGGCGCTTGGATTGGCTGAAAACGGGGCCCCCTCGACCACGAGGGGGCCCCGGATGCCGCTGGAGGTCTCATGCTGAAGCGATCGCTCCAGGCCCGACGCGCGAGGGCCGCCTGGTTGTTTTTGCTCCCGAGTCTCGTTTTGCTGGCGCTGGTCGCGGCCTACCCGCTCCTGCGCACCATGCAGCTCTCCCTGTACCAGGCGAGCATTCTCGACTACCCTCTGCGGCCGGTCTGGGTGGCACTGGCCAACTATGCCTTCCTCATCCAGGACGCCTACTGGTGGCTAAGCGTCAAGAACACGGTGATCTTCACCGTGGCTTCGGTCTCCCTGGAAACCTTGCTCGGGCTTGGGATCGCGGTTTTGGTCAACGCCCGCTTTCCCCTGCGGGGACTCATGCGCACCGCGATGCTCATCCCCTGGGCCATCCCCACCGTGGTCAGCGCCCAGATGTGGCGCTGGATGTACAACGACGTTTACGGCGTGATCAACGATATCCTTTTGCGCCTCGGGTTGATCGCCAAACCCGTGGCCTGGCTCGCCGAGCCCTCGCTGGTGCTGGCGTCCATCGTGGCGGTCGACGTGTGGAAGACCACGCCTTTCATGGCGCTCTTGCTCCTCGCCGGGCTGCAGTCGATTCCCAAGGAGCTCTACGAGGCCGCGCACGTGGACGGGGCGACCCCGTGGCAGCAGTTCCGCTACGTGACCCTCCCGCTCCTCAAGCCGGCGCTCTTGGTGGCGCTGGTCTTCCGGACCCTGGACGCGCTCCGGGTCTTCGACGTGGTCTACGTGATGAGCGGGACCAACCCCTCAACCATGAGCATGTCGGTCTACGCCCGGCAGCAACTCGTGGATTTCGGCGCTTTGGGGTATGGCTCGGCGCTTTCAACGGGGATCTTCTTTATCATCGCCATTTTCACGGCGATCTACCTGACCGTGCTGCGAGTGGAGGTGGACTGAGGTGCCGAAGGGGCGTCAGAAGTTCCGTTTGGGCCGGTTTCTGGGCCAGGTGGCGTTCTATCTTTTGCTGCTCGCCGTTTTTGCCTACCTCGTCTTTCCCTTCTACTGGGCGGTGGTGAGTTCGCTGAAGTCCCAGCAGGAGCTCTTTCAAACCCCGGTGTCCTACTGGCCAGAGAAGCTTCGCTGGCAGAACTATCGCGATGTATTCATCATGCAGCCGTTTGGCCGCAATCTCCTGAACTCGGCCGTGGTGGCCGGGCTCACGACCCTCTTGGCCCTGGCGGTGGGGAGCTTTGCCGCGTATGCCTTGGGCCGGTTCCGTTTTGCCGGGAAGCGGCCCATCTACTACGGCATTTTGGCGGTGAGCATGTTCCCCCAAATCAGCGTTTTGGGGGGCATGTACGTCCTGATCAAGGCGCTCGGGCTCTACAACACCTGGTGGGCGCTGGTGTTTTCCTACATGATCTTTACCCTCCCCTTTACCATCTGGGTGCTCACCAGTTTCGTGCGCGAGATTCCCGCCGAGCTCGAGGAGGCGGCCTACGTCGATGGCGCCGGGCCCCTGCAGACGCTCCTTTGGGTGCTCCTGCCCTTGATGGCCCCGGGGCTGGTGACCGCGGGGTTGCTCGCGTTCATCGGTGCCTGGAACGAGTTTCTCTTTGCCCTCACCTTCACCGTGGACGATAAAGCCCGGACCGTTCCCGTGGCCATCGCCTTTTTCAGCGGAGCCAGCCAGTTCGAGCTGCCCTGGGCTCAGATCATGGCCGCGAGCGTGATCGTGACCGTTCCCCTGATCCTCCTGGTTCTCTTCTTCCAGCAGCGGATCATCGCCGGGTTGACCGCGGGGGCGGTCAAGGGGTAGGGCCCCGGCCGTGGTTTTTGCCAGGGCGGAATACTCAAACGGCGCCGGGGAACTTCCCCGGCGCACGTTTTTGGGCAGTGGGCGAGACGGCGGGTTTTAGTCCGCGGCGTCCTGGATCGAGAGCTCGGCCCGACGGATGCGGGCGCCGAGGGCCTGGAGCTTGGCCTCGAGGGCCTCGTAGCCCCGCTCGAGGTGCTCGGTGCCGGCGATCATGCTCTCGCCTTCGGCCGCCAGCGCCGCGACCACCAGGGCGCCGCCGGCGCGGATGTCGAAGGCCCGGACCTCGGCCCCGTGGAGCTTGCGGCCCCGAACCGCCAGGACGTGGTCTTTGAGCGAGAGCTCGGCGCCCATCCGCGCCAGTTCGCCGACGTGGGTGAAGCGATCGGGGTAGACGCGGTCGGAGACCAGGCTGACGCCGGGGACGGTCGCCAGGTAGGCGGTGGCCACCGGCTGCAGGTCGGTGGGGAAGCCGGGGTATTCCCGGGCCTCGAGGTTGAAGGGCCGGGGTTCGGCGATGGCCTCGAGCTGGATCCAGTCATCTCCGAAGAGGATCCGGTGCCCGGACTCGGAAAGCTTGTCGAGCAGGGCATCGAGGTGGTGGGGGTCGGCGTTTTGGAGCGTTACCCGCCCCCGGGTGGCGGCGGCGGCCAGGAGGTAGGTGCCGGCCTCGATGCGGTCGGGGATGACGCGGTGGCGGCCACCGCCCATCGCCCGGGCGCCGCGGACGTACACCTGGCTGGTGCCGGCGCCGACCACCGTGGCCCCCAGCATGGCGAGGAAGCGCCCGAGATCCTCGACCTCGGGCTCCTGGGCGGCGTTGACGATGGTGACCTCGCCGTCGCCCAGGGCCGTGGCCAGCATCACCTGTTCGGTGCCGCCGACCGTGGGGATATCGAAGACCACGCGGCCGCGAAATGCGCGGGCGCGGCGGGCGAAGAAGGTCCCGCCTTCCTCGCTGACTTCGGCCCCGATCTTGCGCAGGGCTTTCACGTGGAGATCGACGGGGCGGGGGCCGAACGCGCAGCCACCGGGCATGGAGACGCTGCCCTCGCCGGTGCGGGCCAGGAGCGCGCCGAGCACGATGAAGCTGGCCCGCATCTTGGAGACCAGTTCATACGGGGCGTCGGTGCGCAGGATTTCTGGGGTATGGAGGTGCAGGCTACGCCCTTCCCAGGCGTAGCGGGTGCCGAGGTGCGCGAGCAGGTCGAGCAAGACCTCGATGTCGCGCAGTCGGGGGACATTCTCAATGGTCACCGGCTCCTTGGTCAGCAAGCTGGCGACCATCACGGGCAACACGGCGTTTTTTGCCGGGCTCACTTCGATCTCACCGGAAAGCGGATGCTTGCCCTCTATAATGAGCGGTACGTTCACCTGGTCCCCCTTTAAGCAAGTTGCACATCATGAGCAACTTACGCAAAATCATTATGCGACGGTTTGCACGTGTTGTCAACAAATCACGCTTGCTGCTACAATGATGGTGCTTTTTGGGGGCGGCATGCCGAAAAAGGAGAAAAAGCGCCTTCAGGTAGTCATCAGCGAGGAGCAGGACGCCCTTCTCACCAAGGCGGCCTACGAGCTCTCGAGCCCCGAACGCCTGGTATCGAAGTCCGAGGTGGTGCGCCTCGCCATCGAGAAGATCGCCCGCGAGCTCGAGGCCGGTCGCCTCGAGGTCAAGGACCTTTTGCAGAAAATCGAGTCCGAAGAAGAAGACGAGGGCTGATCGCGTAGAAAGTGCACGGGTCTGCGCCCGTGGCAGCGAACGCCGCGGGCGTTTTGCGTGCAACAATGGGGTTCGTGGAGCGACTCGGGGGCCGCTACCGGCTGATTTCACCGGTCGGCCAGGGCGGAATGGCCGAGGTTTGGCGGGCCTTGGACGAGCGGTTGGAGCGCGAGGTGGCGGTCAAGCTGCTCTTTCCCCACGTCCACCCCGCCGAGCGGGCGCGCTTTGCCCGGGAGATCCGGGCGCTTTCGCGCCTCATTCACCCCGGGGTGGTGCAGATCTACGACCTCGGCGAGGAGGCGGGGCGGCTCTATTTCGTGATGGAGCTGGTCCAGGGAGGCGGCTTTGACCGGCTCGGCCCTTTTGAGGAGGGTGTTGAAGGCTGGCGGCTTTTGCGGGCCGCCGCCGAGGTTCTGGACGCGCTGGCGTATCTGCACGACCAGGGGGTCATCCACCGCGACCTCACCCCGGCGAACATCCTGATTACCCCGGAAGGGCATGCCAAGGTGATGGATTTTGGCCTTGCTTATCTCTCGGACGTGACCCAGGGGCTGACCCGGACCGGCTATACGCTGGGGACCCCACAGTACATGGCGCCCGAGCAGGCCACCGGCGGCGAGGTGGGGCCCGCGGTCGACCTTTACGCCTTTGGCGCCGTCCTCTACCGGGCGTTGACCGGGGAAGCCCCGTTCAGCGGCGAGCACGACCAGGCGGTGCTCTACAAGCACGTCTACGAGCCCCCGACCCCGCCGGCGGAGAAAAACCCGGCCGTGTTCCCCGGGCTTTCGCGACTGGTCCTTGACCTCTTGGCGAAAAAACCCGAGGCCCGGCCGCCAGGTGCCCGGGCGGCGAAAAAACGCCTGCTTCGCTTGGAAAAAGCCTTCGCCGGCCGCGCCTACAAAAGCGCCCGGGCCGGGGCCGCCCGGAGCGGCCACTACCCCGAGGGGCCGCTCGATCCGGCGGCGCTGGAGCTCGCGAGCGTGGTGGACCTCGAGGGCGAGGCGGCCTGGCCCAGCGAGATGGCCCTGGATCACGGTCGCCTGGCCCTGGGCGTCGGCCGGGGCGGGCTGATGGTCTTCGCCGCCGGCGGACTCGCCCCGGTGGCCCGGCTTTCGGCAGAGGACGAGGTGACGGCGCCGCCGCTCTTTGCCGATGCGCTCTATTACGCGGCCTGGGACGGGGGGCTTTACCGCTGGAGCGGTGAGGGCGCGCCCCGGCGGGTGGTGGCGAGCCAGGCCGAGATTACGGCCAGCCTGCTCGAGGCCGCGGGCCGGGTCTACGTCCCGAGCCGCGATGGCCGGCTCTACGCGGTCGAAGACGGCGAGGTCTCGTGGGTATTCGAAGCCGAGGGGCATCTTTCGGTGGGGGTGACCCTCTATCGCGGCCTCCTCTTCGTCGCCAGCGAAGCGGGGTGGGTGTATGCGCTCGAGCCCCGGAGCGGCCGGCTCGTCTACAAGGTGGAGACGGGGCCGATCCACGCCCATCTCCCCGCCACCGACGGGGTGTTGCTCTTGCCCACCTGGCCGGGCGAGGTCCATGGTTTTGACCCCCTGCGGCGGGAGGTGCTCTGGACCTTTGACCTCGAGGGCGAGCTCTGGGCCAGCCCCGCGGTGGGCTATGGCCTTGCCTTCATGGCCGGGTGGAGCGGGGTGCTCTACGCCGTCGACCTCAAAAGCGGCGACGAGGTTTGGCGGGCCGAGGTGGGTCGGGTCACCGCCGGGCTCAGCCTGGCGGCGGGCGTGCTCTACGTGGCCACCGAGGAAGGGGCGTTGCTCGCCTTCGATGCCACGAGCGGCGCCTTGCACACGCGCCTTGAGGGGCTGGGCGAGCTCCAGGTGCCTCCCCTGCCCACCGAGGACGGTGTCTACGTCGCCAGCGTGGACGGCAAACTCTACCTCTTTGAGGAGCGGACCTGATGGGTTGGTTCTATTTGGCACTGGCCATCGTCTTCGAGGTGATGGGGACCACCTCGATGAAGCTCTCCGAGGGCTTCAGCCGCCTCTGGCCGTCGGTGTTGCTGTTCGTGTTCTACGGCCTTTCCTTTACCTCGCTCACCTTCGCCCTCAAGAAGATCGACCTCTCCGTGGCCTACGCCGTGTGGTCGGGGGTTGGAACGGCGCTCATCGTCGTCATCGGGGTCTGGCTTTTTCGCGAGTCCCTGAGCGCGGTGAAGCTCGCGGGCATCGCCCTGGTGATCCTGGGGGTGGTGCTTTTGAACCTCACTGCGTCGGCCAAGTAGGGGGTGAGCGGGCGGCTGTGGGCCCACTTCGGGCCGGTTCGCCGCGCCTTCGCCCGTATAAGCTTGACGCATAGCGTATACGCTGGTATATTGAAAATTAGGAGGCCGCGGAAGCGGCGCTTTTCTTTTTAGCCACCGGGATCCCATATAATGACCGCCGTATGTACGAGCCGGTGATCGGCCTCGAGGTCCACCTCCACCTCAAGACCCGTACCAAGATGTTCTGCGGGTGTACCCTCGCCTACGGTGACCCGCCCAACACCCACGTCTGTCCGGTCTGCATGGGGCTGCCGGGGAGCCTGCCGCGGATCAACGCCCGGGCCGTCGAGTACGGGCTGCGTCTGGCCCTGGCGCTGAACTGCCGCGTTCCCGAGCACACCCAGTTTCACCGCAAAAATTACTTCTACCCCGACCTTCCGAAGAACTACCAGATCAGCCAGTACGACCGCCCCATTGGCGAGCACGGCTGGATCGAGATCGGGGGGCGCCGCATCGGCATCAAGCGGGTGCACCTCGAGGAGGACGCGGGCAAGAGCACCCACCCCGAAGGAAGCGACCATACCCTCATCGACCTCAACCGGGCCGGCGCGCCACTGGTCGAGCTGGTGACCGAACCGGATCTCAAAAGCGGCGAGGAGGCGCGGATCTTCTTAAATCGCCTGCGGGCCATCGCCCGCACCCTGGGCATCTCCGACGCCAACCCCGAAGAAGGCAAGATGCGAGCCGACGTCAATATCTCGCTTCGCCGCCCGGGGGATGCGCTCGGCACCAAGGTCGAGATCAAAAACCTGAACTCCTTCAAGAGCGTGCAGCGGGCGATCGAATACGAAATCCGCCGGCAGGAAAAGATTTTGCGGAGCGGGGGCGAGGTCACCCAGGCCACGCTGGGTTGGGATGAGGCCGCCGGGAAGACCTACCTCATGCGCACCAAGGAGACCGAGTCCGACTACCGCTACTTCCCCGAGCCCGACCTTCCGCCGCTTCGCATCAGCGCCGAGTGGCTTGACCGGGTGCGGGCCGAGCTTCCCGAGCTGCCGGCCGAGAAGGCCCGGCGCTACCAGGAAGCGGGCGTTAGGGCTTACGACGCCGAGATTTTGGCCTATGACCTCGAGTTCGCCGAGTTTTTCGACCGGGCTCTGGCGAGCGGCGCCGACCCGCAAAAGCTCGCCAACTGGCTCAACGCCGACGTCCGGGGCTACCTGACCGACAAGGGCCTCTCGCTCGTGGAGACCGGGCTGCGTCCCGAGCACCTGGCCAGGCTGGTGAAGCTGATCGAGGCGGGGACGATCACTGGAAGGGTGGCCAAAGGGATCCTCCCCGAACTCATGGCCGGACGTGATCCGGAAGCGGTCGTGGAAGAAAAGGGCCTCAAGGCGGTCACCGACGAGGGCGCGCTCAAAACGCTCGTGGCCGAGGTGATCGAGAAAAACCCCAAGGTGGTCGAGCAGATCCGGGCCGGGAAGACCAAGGCCATCAATGCCCTGCTCGGCCAGGTCATGAAGGCCACCCGCGGCACCGCCCCGCCGGACGTGGTGCGCCGCCTCCTCGCTGAGGCGCTCTCGGTCGAGGCCTGAGCTGGGGATTTCTTGAAGCCCGCGTGCAGGCGCGCGGGCCTTACCTTGGAATATCGCTAATATAGGGTTTGATGTTGTCAAAACGTGGAATGATTCGAACACTGGTGTACGCACTCCTTCTCCTGGTCCTCACCGGCTGCGGGGTCCTGGACCCCAAGCCCCCGCAGGTCGACCTTCCTCTGACCCAGGTCTGGGCCCTGACCCTGGGCGGCGATGGCCAAAATCTGGCGATCAACTCCGCCCTTGGCCCCGACGGCACCGTCTACGTGGCCAGCGACGAGCAGTTCAACGACCCGGCGACCAACTTCCTCCGCCTCTACGCCGTCACCCCCGACGGCCAGGCCACGGGGGTCACCCTGGCCGACCCCGCCGACGCCGAGCTCAGAAACGCCGCCGCCGCCCGCGGCTGGCCGGTCTGCAACAGCCGGGTCGACCTCCAGCAGGGGGCGATCGTGGTCAGCGGCGGCGGGGTCTACCTGAGC
Organism: Vulcanithermus mediatlanticus; assembly: GCF_055385885.1. Classification (NCBI taxonomy): domain Bacteria; kingdom Thermotogati; phylum Deinococcota; class Deinococci; order Thermales; family Thermaceae; genus Vulcanithermus; species Vulcanithermus mediatlanticus. Next base: position 1,204,698 of record NZ_AP042385.1, read on the forward strand.
ACCATGTACCCCAAGGACCCCGCCGCCTGCCGGGCCCTGATCGGCTTTGCCAACTACAACGCCCTGATGCGCTACGACGCGAAGACCTTGAAGCGCACCATGCTCACCTTCATCGGCGGCGACGAGCCTGCTTTTAGCGCCCTCAACCCCGATCCGGCCCGGAGTTCGCCGTTTATCACCTTGACAGCGACCAGTGGTGACTACGCGCGCATTATCGGCACTTGGGTGGCTTCCCCCAGTTCCTTCGGCCAGCCAATCTTCGGACAACTCGCCGCCGACGGGACCTGGAACATCCAGCTTGCGGCCACTAAGTACCCGAACCGCCTCGACTGGAGCTTCCGCCAAACGGTCACCGCCCCCGACGGCGGGGCCTACGCCATCGCCTCCGGTCCCACCGACGGCTTCGTCCTGGCCCGGCTGAGCCCGAGCGGCGACGTGGTGTGGCAGATCCAGCTCTGGGACCTCTTCGTGACCGCCGGCGTGGGCCAGATCACCCCCGCCCCCGGCGACGTGGTCTTCGTGGGCGGCACCAGCCGCAACGGGACGCCGGTGTTCGGGAACACGCCGCCTCCCACGACCTCCCCGGATGGGGGCGTGCCGTTCGTGGCCCGACTCGACCAGGGCAAGCTGACCTGGATCTACTTTAATTCCGACATGGGCAACGTCCCGGTAGCGGTGGCCTACGATCCGGCGGCGAACGAGGTCTACGCCGTCGTCGGCTGGCGCTTTTACTTCCTCGACGCTGGGACCGGCGAGGTGCTGCCCAAGACCTACGTCACCAGGAACGGGAAGCAGGTGCCGCTTGACTTTTTGATGCTCGACCCCAAGTACGACCAGCGCTCGGGCTCAGGCTTCTTCCAGCTCTACCTGGTGAACGGCGACCTGATCGGCGTCGGCAACGCCTGGCTTACTGACGCCAAGCGCTATGCCATCTACGTCGTCCGCTACCGGCGGAGGTGAGCGATGCGATCGAGGCGTGGCTTCGCCCTCATCCTGGCCCTGTTCATCCTGGGGGTCTTCTCGGCCATCCTGGGCGGGGCTATGCTGCGCACCGTCTACCAGGTGCGCTCGGCCCGGGCCCAGGCCGCCGAGGCCACCGCCGAGGCGGGGAGCGCTTCCGCGGTCCACGCCGTGGCCTCTTTGCTCTCGGGGCCCTTGCGCACCCAGCTCGCCCAGACCATCGCCGCCAGCGCGTCCCCATCGGGGTCGTGGTATTTAAGCGGGCTGTCCATGCGATGATTCAAACTCGCATAGACAGCCCGCGGGCCGAGTATGTAAGCTGCGTCACATACTCGGCCCTCTCTCGTTACGCCATTACCGCATCGGAGAGCGCCTCGTAGGCGCGCTCGAGTTCACTGATCCAGGGGGCAAGGCCGAGGACGTCCGCGCGGTCGAGATAGTAACGGATGCCGGCCTTGAGGTTTTGCCGGTAGGCCTCGAGGTGCTCCGTACTCTGATCGCGTTCGCTTCCGAAGCGGCCAGACTGGAGGGCCTCGAGGTAGTCGAGGTAGAGCCTGAGTTCCTTCACGAAGACGTGGGGCCGGCTTGGGTCGAGGTCGAGCCGTACCCGGCCGTAAATGTGGCCGACCATTTCCTCCAGGGTGTAAGGCCCCTTGAAGTAGGCGAGGTTCGGACCCGGGCAGATCGAGACGCCGGCCTCGGGCATCTGCGGCGGCTGGTCATAAACGAGGCGGGCCGACTCGGCCAGACCGACGCAGAGACACTGCTTTTCGAGGAGCTTTTCCAGCTCGGCCTGGAAAAGCTCTTCCGGGAGCTTTTGTTCCCGGAGCGCTTTGATCTTGCGGTGCTGGTAGTTGCGCGAGGCGGTGCAGATGGGCCGCTCGGTGAACTCGGTGTTGAACTCGAGGTGCCCCTTGGGGCAGGGGCTGCCCGGTCGGCCCTCGGCGTACCACTTTTTCGCCAGCTCGCCCATGGGGGCGTTTTTGAGGCTGTGGAAGGGGACGCCGAGCGGTGATGCGCCGGAGAGGTAGAGGTCGTCTTCGCCAGCCTCGACCAGACGCTTGCGGGTGGGCTCGTCAACCACGGTGACCTCTGGCACCAGGAGGAACGGCGAGCCCCACCCCACGCTGTCGAGGCCGTAGTGCTCGAGCAGCATGCGGTGTTCCTCGGCCGTGCCCACCCCGCCCTGGGCGGTGATCCGCACTTCCGGCGGGCTTTCCGGCACCGGCTTGCCGAGCTTTTTGAGGGCGGTGGTGTAGATGCCAAAGAGGGTTTCCACGAGCTCTTCGCGGCGTGCCTTGAACTCTTCCAGAATCGGCCCCATCAAGTAGCCCTGGGTGGCGAAGGCGTGGCCCCCGCAGTTGAGGCCCGATTCGATGCGATACTCGCTGACCCAAAGCCCCTTTTTGGCCAGGAACTTGCCCTGGGTCAGGGCGGAGCGAAAGTCGCTCACCTTGAGGATCAGTTGCTTTTTAATGCGTCCGGCTTCGTCGGCGAAAAAGTCGGCGAACTTGGCGATGTAGGAGTAGAGCCGGGGGTTGAGGCCGGCGGAAAGGCAGAGGGCGCCCTCGAGTTTGCTCTTGGCAAAGCCCCGGAGCGAGGCGTGGGCGTCGTTATGTTCGGGGGGCAGGGCTTCGCGGCCGACAAAGTTTTGCTTGTCGACCTTGGTCATGATATTGGTCTCGATGCGGCCCGGCTTTAAGTTGGCCCGGATCAGCCCCTCGAGGTGCTTTTGCCCCGCCTGCCAGCGTTCGTAGAGCGTTCTGAGCGGCGACTGGGGAGGTAAGAGCTCGAGGTAACGTACGATTTCCCCGCCCGCTTGCAGCGAGCTCTTCCTGAGGGTTTCAAAATCGGTCTTGACGATCTCGTGGATGAGGTCGAGGTAGGCGGTGATGCGGCGGGCCCGGGAGTCGCTCTTGAGGTCTTTCTCGATTGGCTCGTAGGGGAGCCCGCGGACCCTGGCCCAGTAGGCGCGCATTCTTTCCGCGAGCGCGTCATCGATGATCGAGACCACCGAATTGATGCCGTATTTGGCCACTTTGATCGGGGCGTCGATGGAGAACGACGTGCCCATGACGGGAATGTGGAACGTATGGACGCTGCTGCCAAACGAAAGCTCCCCGTCACCGGGGCTCGATGCCAAACTCAACTGCATGCCTTAAAGTACGCCCTGGACCGGGCGAGAGTTGTAATCCTCACCTCATTTTGGTCCGGGTTTTGACCGGCTCCAGTTCCGCACCCCTGCGAACGCCAAGGGCCCCCTCGGCGGGGGCCTTTGGCGAAGAGGAGGGGGCCCGCCGTGGCCAGGGCCACGGCGGGGGATTCAGCGGAAGATAGCGCGGGGGAGATAGGCGGCGACGATCCAGTTGGGGGCGTCGACGACCTCGCTGATGCGCAGATCCACGGCAACGCTGGCCAGGGCGTAGGCCATCTCTGGCGAAAGGCCGTACTTTTTCCCCAGGTGGTCGACCATGTCGCGCACCGCGTCCCGGGCGGCCTGCATGAGGTCGGGGGCGATGCCTGTGGTGACCTCGTAGCCTTTTTCGTCGACGTGGCGGGTTAGCGGTCCGGGAATCTCGAACCGTGGCCGGGCGAACCCGGCCTGCTTTTTGAGATCGAAGCGCAGCCGGATATTCATCGACGACTCAATCGCCGTGCCGCAGACCTCGCCGTCGCCCTGGGCGGCGTGGGTGTCTCCTACCGAAAAGAGCGCGCCCGGAACCTGCACCGGAAGGTAGAGCGTGGCACCACGGGTGAGGTCGCGGATGTCCATGTTGCCGCCGGCTTCGCGGGGTGGCACCACCGAGTGCACGCCGGGTTCTTTGAGAGCAAGCCCGATGGTTCCCGGGAAGGGGCGGGTGGGGAGGCGGATGTCGGGGGTGAAGCGAACTTCGTGCTCGTCGTACTCGGAGATATGCAGGAAGGGTTCAGGGAATTCCTCGGCCAGCAGGCCGAAGCCGGGAATGATCGCCGTCCATCCCCAACCGCTCGGTTCGAAGTCCAGGATCTCCACCACCAGGGCGTCGCCGGGTTCGGCGCCTTCCACGTAGATGGGGCCGGTGACCGGATTGACCCGCTCAAAATCGAGCTTTGCCACGTCTTCATGGCGCGAATCCCGTGCCAGCTGGCCCCCTGAGGCGTCGACCACTTCGAACTCAACCGTCTCGCCGGGGGCGACGGTCAGGACCGGCGCGAGGCTGTTGTCCCAACCGAAGTGGTGGTGTTGCTTGTGGATCGTTTTGTGGCTAGCGCCCATCGGTCGTCCACACCTCCTCGTAGTTGACCGGGATGTGAATGGGATCGACGAAGATGGCCTCGGGACCGGCGACCCGGGCCGAGTGCATGGTGAAGCGTTTCTCGTTGAAGATGGGAATCCAGGGTGCGTCGTCCATCAGCTTGATGAAGAGATCGCGGTAGAGGGCGATTCGGGCCTCGGCCTGGTCCGGCTGGACCATCTTGTCGGCTTTTTTCGCCAGGGCGTCGAGTTCGGGGTTGCAGTACCGGGCCCAGTTCCAGCCGCCGGGCACGGCGCTGACGCAGGAGAGAATGGGCCAGTAGAAGTTATTGGGGTCGGGGTAGTCGGCGATCCAGGCCATGCCGCCGGACCAGATCATCGGCGCCTCGCCCGCGCCGCCGGCCTCGATCACCGTGGCCTGGGAAAGGGGACGGAGGTTGACCTTGACCCCGATCTGAGCCAGATCCTGCTGGATCGCCTGGGCGATGCGCGGATTGGGGTCGACGTTGAAGACGTAGAGTTCGGTCTCAAAACCGTTCGGGTAACCGGCTTTGGCGAGCAGGGCCTTGGCCTTTTGCGGGTCGTAGGGATAGCCCTGGTAGTCCTTGGCGTAGCCCGGCATCAGCGGGGGCAGGACCTGGTTGGCCGGTGAGGCCCGGTTGTTGATGATGCGTACGATGCGCTCTTTGTTCACCGCCATATTGAGCGCCTGGCGAACGAGCTTGTTATCGAGCGGCTTTTTGGTGACGTTCAGGGTGACGTAGCCGGTGTGCAGCTGGTCACCCACGGCCACCAGTTTCCTCAGGTCCGGGTTGTTCATGACCTCGACGAAGCGCGCCGAGGGAATGCCGTCGCCCAGGATGTCCACCCCACCGCGGAGCAGCCGCAGGTAGGCCACGTTGGGGTCCAGGCCGATCTGGAACACGATGCGATCGAGGTAGGGGCGGTTGGGGATGAAGTAGTCCGGATTGCGCTCGAGGACGATCCGCTGCCCGAGGACCCACTCCTTGAGCTTGAAGGCCCCGGTGCCCACCGGGTTGTGGCCGAAGTCCTGGCCGTATTTCTCCACCGCCTCCTTGGGCACCACGTGCGCGAAGTTGAGCGCCAGCTTGTGCAGGAAGGAGGCGTCGGGGGCCTCGAGGACAATCCGCACCGTGTACCGATCCACGACCTGGATGCCCTTCGCGTGCTCGGCCTTCCCGCTGATCACGTCCTTGGCCCCGACGATGTTGGTGTAAAAGCCCTGCCCCGGGCTTTGGGTCTTGGGGTTCAGGACCCGTTCCAGCGAGTACTTGACGTCTTCGGCCACGAGCTCGCGGCCATTGTGGAACTTGACCCCTTTGCGCAGGTAGAAGGTGTAGGTGGTGCCGTCGGGCGAGACCTCGAACCGCTCGGCGAGCTGGGGTTTGAGCTTGGTGGTTCCGGGAACGTAGTCGAGCAGACCGTCGAAGATCGATTTGATGATCGACCAGTTCTGCCAGTCGTAGCCGATCGCCGGGTCGAGGGTGACGATGTCGTCCTTGAACGAGACCACCATCGACCCGCCTTGCTTTTGCCCCCAGGCCAGCGCCGTGAGGGCGATGAACACCCACCAGAGTCGTTTCATGGTTCCTCCTTAGCGGTACTGAATTCTTGGATCGAAGAATGGGTAGATGAGATCCGCGATCAGGTTGCCGACCACCACGAAGAGCGCGGTGACCAGCACCCCGCCCATGATCACGGGCACATCCACCAGCTGAATCGCCTGCCAGACCATCTGCCCGATGCCCGGCCAGCCGAATACCGCTTCCACCACCACGATGCCGCCCATGAAGACCCCCAGATCCATGCCCACCATGGCGATGACCGGGAGAACGGCGTTGCGCAGCGCGTGGACGAAGAAAAGCCGGCTGCCCGGGACCCCTTTGGCTTTGGCCGTGCGAATGTAGTCCTGCCGCAAGACCTCGACCAGCGAGGCCCGCATGACCCTGGCATACCACCCCCCTCCGGCGAGGCCCACCGTGGCCGCCGGCAGGACCAGGTGGGCCAGGCTTCCATACCCCCCAAGGGGAAAGATCGGAAAACGGTAGGCGAAAAGGTAGAGCAGGAGCAGCCCGACGGCGAACTGGGGCGCCGAGACCCCGAAAAAGGCAAAGCTCATCACCGCCTGGTCGATCCAACTCCCGCGTCTGAGCGCGGCGACGATCCCCGCGGGAAGTCCGATCAAGAGTTCGAAAAGAATCCCTGCCAGCGCCAGCTGGAGGGTCGGGGTGATTCTTGAAGCGACCAGCTCCCGGACCTGGGTCTTCTGGGCGTACGAGCGCCCCCAGTCCCCCTTGAGCAGCCTGAAGAGGTGGTTTTTGTACTGGATGAGGAACGGTTGGTCGAGCCCGAGTTCGTGGCGGATTCGGTTGACGGTTTCCGGGGTGGCACTGCGCCCGGCGATCATCCGTGCCGGATCGGCGGGGAGCAGGTAGAGCAGGGTAAAGGTCACCAGCGTGATGCCGAAGAGTACGAAGAGACCCTGGAAGAGCCGGCCCAGCAGGTACTGCAGCACCGTTCACACCCCCCGATCCCCGACGTCCAGCGCGTCCCTCAAGCCCTCACCGAAGAGGTTGAAGCACAGCGAGGTTAGCAAGATGGCGAACCCGGGGAAGGCCACGAGCCAGGGGGCATTCAGGAAATAGGTTTGGCTCTCGTTGATGATGCCGCCCCACGAGGGCGTCGGGGGCTGGACCCCGACGCCGAGGAAAGAGAGCGCGGCCTCGAGGAGCACCGCCGAGGAGATGCCGAGCGTTCCGAAGACCAGGATGGTGGAGACGAGCTGGGGAAGGATGTGCGCAAAGAGGATGCGACCGGTCGAGGCGCCGAGGGCGTGGGCGGCCTCGACGAAGTCGCGCCGGGCCAGCGAGAGGACCTGCGCGTGAATGGCCCGGGCCACCCAGACCCAGTTCACCAGCGCGATCACCAGGGCCACGATCCAGAGGCTGGGTCCGAGCACCGCTGCCAGGGCGATGGCCAGCACCAGGGCGGGGAAGGCGGTCATGATGTCGGTGAGGCGCATCAAGACGATTTCCACCCAGCCGCGCAGGTAGCCGGCGGCGACGCCGACCACGGTGCCGATGACCACCGCGATGCCGTTGGCGACCAGGCCGACGATGAGCGAGACCCGGGCACCAAAGAGCAACCGCGAGAGCAGATCACGGCCAAGCAGATCGGTCCCCAGGGGAAACTTGCCGCCAGGGGGCAGGGGCATGCCCTCGAGGGTGAGCCCGTCGAAAAACTGCTGCGAGGGGTCGTAAGGTGCGAGCCAAGGCGCAAAGAGCGCGGCCAGCACGACGATCACGACACCCCCCAGGCCAACGAGGGCGATGCGGTTTCTCCGGAACCTCCGGACCCACCTCGGGGTCTGGGGGATGGCGTCAAGGGTTGGTGGTGCGGGTTGGTGATCCTTTTCCATGGCCGGTCACGCTGTTCGTCGGGATGACTGGGTCAACGAGTGTGGCTCAGGTGGATACTCGATCAGATCGTCTGTTGGTCATACCAATACTAGGCGTTTCCCGGGGGCCGGTCAAGGCCCCCACCCCTCTTGACAGTTTTCTTTCCCGGTGGTAATTTTATCTTTGCGTCCTACGGGGCGTGGGGGACCATGACAAGCGGGCAGAGCGAGTGAAGCAGTGAATGAGGGTCAAGGTATTAAGGGCGCACGGTGGATGCCTTGGCACCCGAGCCGATGAAGGACGTGGCTACCTGCGAAAAGCCAGGGGGAGCTGGTAGCGAGCGTTGATCCCTGGATGTCCGAATGGGGGAACCCGGCCGGTGGGAACACCGGTCACCGTCACGGATGTGGCGGGGGGAACCTGGGGAACTGAAACATCTCAGTACCCAGAGGAGAGGAAAGAGAAAGTCGACTCCCTGAGTAGCGGCGAGCGAAAGGGGAAGAGCCTAAACCGGCGTGCTTGCGCGCCGGGGTTGTGGGGCGCGACTGGGGCTTTGTCCCGGGGAGTGTTTTCATCTAGCCGAACCCTACTGGAAAGGGGGGCCGGAGAAGGTGAGAGCCCTGTAGGCGAAAGGTGGGGGCGCTCTCTGGGTCGCGTACCCGAGTACCCTGTGGTTCGTGGAGCCATGGGGGAATCTAGGCGGACCACCGCCTAAGGCTAAGTACTCCGGGTGACCGATAGTGGACCAGTACCGTGAGGGAAAGGTGAAAAGAACCCCGGGAGGGGAGTGAAATAGAGCCTGAAACCGTGCGCTTACGAGCAATCACGGCGTAGGCGGTTAGCCTATGTTGTGGTGTGCCTCTTGAAGCATGAGCCGGCGACTTGCGACACCTGGCGAGGTTAAGCCGAGAGGCGAAGCCGGAGGGAAACCGAGTCTGAAAGGGCGCGAGTCAGGTGTTGCAGACCCGAAACCAGGCGAGCTAGCCCTGGCCAGGCTGAAGCTGGGGTGAGACCCAGTGGAGGGCCGAACCGGTGGGGGATGAAAACCCTTCGGATGAGCTGGGGTTAGGAGTGAAAAGCTAACCGAGCCTGGAGATAGCTGGTTCTCCCCGAAATGACTTTAGGGTCAGCCTCAGGGGTTAACTCGTGTCTGTAAAGCACTGCTAGGGCTAGGGGGCCCACCAGCCTACCAAACCCTGGCAAACTCAGAAGGGTACGAGTTGGACCCTGGGAGTGAGGGCGCGAGCGATAACGTCCGTGTCCGAGACGGGAACAACCGAGACCGCCAGCTAAGGTCCCGGAGGCTAGGCTAAGTGGGGAAGGATGTAGGGTTGCTGAGACAGCCAGGATGTTGGCTTAGAAGCAGCCATCATTTAAAGAGTGCGTAATAGCTCACTGGTCGAGTGACCCTGCGCCGAAAATGAGCGGGGCTTAAGCCTAGGGCCGAAGCTGCGGACTCAGAGGTTTAACCTTTGAGTGGTAGGGGAGCGTTCCCGAGGTCTGTGAAGGCGGGCTGCGAGGTCTGCTGGAGGCAAGGGAAGTGAGAATGCCGGCATGAGTAACGAGAAGTGGGGTGAGAATCCCCACCGCCGAAAGCCCAAGGGTTCCTACGCAACGTTCGTCGGCGTAGGGTTAGGCGGGGCCTAAGGTGTAGCCGAGAGGCGAAGCCGAAGGGAAGCCGGTTAATATTCCGGCCCCACTCCACTGGAGCGATGGGGGGACGTCCTAGGCTAGGCGGACCGGAGCCATGGCTGAGCCCGGCGGCCTGTTTGGGGGCGGTGTGCAGGCAAATCCGCACGCCGAGAGCTCGCGGCAGGTCGGGAAGCCCTTAGGGGTGACAACCCGCTGAGGCCAGGGGGCCGAGAAAAGCCTCTAAGCGATGAAGGTGGAGTGCCCGTACCGGAAACCGACACAGGTGGGCGGGTGTAAGGGCACCAAGGCGCGCGGGAGAACCCTCGCCAAGGAACTCTGCAAGTTAGCCCCGTAACTTCGGGAGAAGGGGTGCTGCGCTAGGGTGATGAGCCCGAGGCAGCCGCAGTGAATAGGCTCTGGCGACTGTTTACCAAAAACACAGCTCTCTGCGAACACGTAAGTGGACGTATAGGGAGCGACGCTTGCCCGGTGCCGGAAGGTCAAGGGGAGGGGTGAGAGCCCTGAACCGAAGCCCCGGTGAACGGCGGCCGTAACTATAACGGTCCTAAGGTAGCGAAATTCCTTGTCGGGTAAGTTCCGACCTGCACGAAAAGCGTAACGACCGGAGCGCTGTCTCGGCGAGGGGCCCGGTGAAATTGAACTGGCCGTATAGATGCGGCCTACCCGTGGCAGGACGAAAAGACCCCGTGGAGCTTTACTGCAGCCTGGTGTTGGTCTTTGGGCATCTCTGTGTAGGATAGGTGGGAGCCTGTGAAGCCAGCTCGCCAGGGCTGGTGGAGGCGTCGGTGAAATACCACCCTGAGATGTCTGGAGGCCTAACCCCATTTTTGGGGGACAGCGCTTGGTGGGCAGTTTGACTGGGGCGGTCGCCTCCCAAAGTGTAACGGAGGCGCCCAAAGGTTCCCTCAGGCGGGACGGAAATCCGCTGGAGAGCGCAAGGGTAGAAGGGAGCCTAACAGCGAGGCTGACAAGCCGAGCTGGGACGAAAGTCGGGCCTAGTGAACCGGTGGTTCTGTGTGGAAGGGCCATCGATCAACGGATAAAAGTTACCCCGGGGATAACAGGCTGATCTCCCCCGAGCGTCCACAGCGGCGGGGAGGTTTGGCACCTCGATGTCGGCTCGTCGCATCCTGGGGCTGAAGAAGGTCCCAAGGGTTGGGCTGTTCGCCCATTAAAGCGGCACGCGAGCTGGGTTCAGAACGTCGTGAGACAGTTCGGTCTCTATCCGCCACGGGCGCAGGAGGCTTGAGGGGGTCTGCTCCTAGTACGAGAGGACCGGAGTGGACGCACTGCTGGTATTCCAGCTGTCCATCCAGGGGCATGAGCTGGGTAGCCAAGTGCGGGAGGGATAACCGCTGAAAGCATCTAAGCGGGAAGCCTGCCCCGAGATGAGGCCTCCCACGGCGTGAAGCCGGTAAGGACCCCGGGAGACGACCGGGTAGATAGGCCGGGGGTGTAAGCGTCGCGAGGCGTTGAGCCGACCGGTCCTAATGGTCCGAGGCCTTGACCGCTAAGCACTCAAGGGTAAGCTCTGCCCGCTTATGGTCTCCGGAGGCATTTGAAAGGGAGAAAGGGAGACACCCCCCGTGCCCAGAGCGGCGTGGAACCACCCGTACCCATACCGAACACGGAAGTGAAACGCGCCAGCGCCGATGGTACTGGACGGGCGACCGTCTGGGAGAGTAGGTCGGTGCGGGGGGTTTTTGATTGCGGGAGTAGCTCAGTTGGTAGAGCATCTGCTTGCCATGCAGAGGGTCGCGGGTTCGAGTCCCGTCTCCCGCTCCAAAGCCGCCCCCCGGGATTCCCGGGGGGCTTTCCCTTTCCCTACCTCAGGTGGGACCGGAAAAAGGCCAGGGCTTCAGATCCGTTCCCAGTGGCTCACAGCCATGGCCTGGAGCACGATCCGTTTGCCATCTTCTCCCACCAGGTCGTAGTAGGTGTCGAGCATGCCGTTATCGTAGTCGTCGTAGATGCGTACGCCAAAAACGAGAAAATAGCGCCGGGCCTGAGGGTCGCGCAGCCGGTCACCGGGTTTTAAGTTCTGGGCTTCTTCGAGGAGTTCGGACGCCATATCTTCTAGCTTCCTTGATCTGGAGCCAGCGTTTGTAAGGCGTCCTTCAGTTTCTCGAGGTCGATCACGCCTTGATAGCGTTCCTTGCCCCCGCCCCGGGCGCCGAGGGCACGGAGGCGTTCCCAGATGGTTTTGAGATTCTCGGGGCGGTCAGGGTGCTTGACCAGCAGCAGGCGGGCCTTGGGTGGTTGGGGTGAGGCGAGCAGCGCGAGCGTCCCTGGCCGGGTTGCGAGGCGCTTGCCCAGTTCGTTCAGAACTTCGAGCGGAACTTCGGCGGCGATGGTTTGGCCGTGAGCTGCCAGCTTGGCTTCAATCAACTCGGCGAGTGTTTCCCTGAGCTTTAAGGCCTCCCCCCGGGCTTCGAAGCGTTCGCGCTCGAGCTTTTCCACCCGGGCGGGGACCTCGAGGGGCTGCGATGAAAACTTGAGGGCCAGCGATTTCAGCGCCTCGTGTTTTGCTGCGTAGTCCTCGAGCGCTTCCCATCCGGCAACGGCGTAGACGCGGGTGGTGTTCTTTTTGCCCCGTTCGAAACCGAGGATCTTGATGGGTCCGGCTTCGGCGGTGCGCCGCAGGTGGGTTCCACCGCAAGGGGCAAGGTCCCAGTCTTCGATCTCCACCACCCGCACCGTCCCCCGCACTTTGGGCAGGCGCCGCAAGGGCAGAAGGGGGACTTGGCTTTCCTCGACCAAGCGGGCCCGGATTTCGAGATTGGCGTAGACCGCCCAGTTGGCGAGCGCCTCGGCCCGTTTGATCACCGCTTCGTCGGGTGGCAGGTCGAAGTCGATGGTGAAGACGGGGTTTTTGAGGCTGACGGCCACGGTGTTCCACCGCCCGGCCCGGAGAAACGCCTGGGAGAGGATGTGCTGGGCGGTGTGGCGCTGCATGTGCCGGTAGCGACGGGGCCAGTCGATTTTTCCCCGAACGCGGGTCCCTGCCGCCAGGGGGCGGTCGACAACGTGGACGATGGCCTCACCGTGTTTCGTCGGCTCGAAGACATCGAGAACCCTCGCCTCGCCGAGGGTCCCCGTGTCGTGGAGCTGGCCTCCGGAAGTGGGGTAGAAGAGGGTGTGGTCCAGGATGGCGAAGTGCTTGCCCTCCGCGTGCCAGGCCTCGAGGACCGTGGCTTCGAACTCGCTCTGGTAGGGGTTTTCCCAGTAGCTTCGCCGGGTCACGGCCTTTAGTTTACGGCGCGCCGCTCCTTTTCGGTCAGCCGCCAGGTGGTGGGCGCGGCTGCCGGCGCGAAGGCGGCCGGGCACAGACTTCGGATGGCGCACGAAGCGCAACTGGGTGGACAGTGGGGGGAGCCCTCATAGGCCCGGACGACGTAGCCCTTGGCCTCGAGGACCTCGAGCATCGCCACCAGGGTGCCTGGTTCGACGCCCAGCCGCTCGGCCAGGGTGTTCACCCGGGCGGGGCGGGATAGGGCGCGCAAGAGCTGCTTGGTCATGCCAAGATCCGGTAGGCGAGAAAGGCCAGCAGGTAGGCCAGCGTAAGCTGGTAGGCCACCGAGATGAGCATCCAGCGTCGGCCGAACTCCTGGCGGAGGGCGGAGAGGGTGGCCACGCAGGGGGTGTAGAGCAGGACGTAGACGAGAAAGGCTGATGCCGCGGCCGGGCTCAGGACCGACTGGAGCGAAGCCGAGAGCGGGCTTGGAGCGACGGTGGGGCCGGGGAGCTGCAGGGAAAGGCCGACCAGGGCGGGCAGGGCGGCGAGGGTCTGGCGAATGGCCTCGAGCAGGGCGCCGGCGAGGGTGGCCAGTCCCGTAAGCCAGCCCACAGCGTCCGGCGCTTGGGCGCCGAGGAACCCCAGCCCCAGCGCGCCGACGACGACCTCCTTCGCCACGAAACCGGGAATCAGGGCCCCGACCACCCGCCAGTCGCTGAGCCCCAGCGGCGCGAAAAGCGTACCGAGGCCTCGGGAGACCGTCGCGTAAAGGCTGCGGTCGAGGGAGCCGGGCGGGAAGTGCAAAAGCGCCCAGATCAGCATGACCGCGACCAGGATCGGTCCGGTGGCGCCGGTGACAAAGCGCATGGTTCTCGATTTGGCCTGACGCCACAGAACGTCCGCCCGGGGCCATCGGTACGGCGGAAGCTCCATGACGCCGGTGCTGGGGTCGGCCTTGAGGAGGCGTCCGAGGAGCCAGGCGGTGGCGAGGCCCACCGCGAGCCCGAGGAGGTAGAGCCCGAAGACGACCAGGGCGGCGTTTTGGGGGAAGAATATGGCGGCGAAGAGGACGAAAACCGGGAGCCGGGCGCTGCAGGACATGAAGGGAATCGCAAGCGCGGTGCGCACCCGGTCGGTCCAGGCCTCGAGGGTGCGGGTGGCATACACCGCGGGCACATTGCAGCCAAAGCCGAGGACCATGGGGATAAAGGCGCGGCCCGGCAGCCCGGCGGCGTGCATGAGCCGGTCAGCGATGAAGGCGGCCCGGGCCATGAAGCCGCTGGCCTCGAGGAACCCCATGGCCAGGTAGAGGAAAAAGAGGACCGGGGTGAAGGCCAGCACGGTGCCGACGCCCCCCACCAGCGCCTCGGCCAAAAAGCTGGCGAGGAGGACGGGCAGCGGCAGCGCCTCGATCCAGCCGGCAAGAACGGCTTGCGCGGTTCCGATGAAGCCGACCCAGGGGGCGCTCAGGGAAAAGGTGAAACGGAAAACGAGGAGCATGCCCAGGAGGAAAAAGATCGGACCCAACCAGGGGTGCAGGACCAAGCGATCGATGCGATTGGTGACACTCCGAACGGGCCGCCGGCCCTTGAGCGTTTTTTCGAACAGGGCCCGTGCCAGGCCAAAGCGGGCACCGGTGATCTCAATGAAGGGGTCGACGCCCTCGGCCAACAGGGCGGCGCGACGTTCTTCGGCCTGGTGCGCGTGCTCGGGGTCTGTGGGCAGGTCCTCGCCGGCCAAGAGCGCCAGCGCGATCCACCGCCCTTCTGGCCGCTGGATGGTGGCGGTGAGCGCCTCGATCGCGGCTTCGATGGCCGGGGGATAGCGCGTGAGGGGCCGGGGGGATTTGGCGCTCATGGCGAGGTCGATCAGATCCTCGAGGCCCTGACCGCGGCTGGCCACCGTGGGGCGAACCGGAACCCCGAGCTCGGTCTCGAGGGCCCGTGGGTCGATGTCGTACCCCTTTGCCTTGGCCTCGTCGATCATGTTGAGGGCCACCACCACCGGGTGGCCGAGCTCGAGAAGTTCGAGCAGCAGGGGGAGGTTGCGTTCGAGGTTGCCCGCGTCGAGCACTGCGATGATGGCGTCGGGGGGGTCTTGGAGCAAGGCGTCGCGGGCAATCTGCTCTTCCGGTGTGGTGGAAAAGAGGCTGTAGGTTCCGGGCAAGTCGACGAGGGTGAGTGTCTGGCCAGCGTGGATGAGCTCGGCCTCGAGGCGCTCGACGGTCGTCCCCGCCCAGTTGCCGACACTGAGATCGCTGCCGGCCAGGGCATTGATGAGGGTGCTCTTGCCGGTGTTGGGGTTGCCGACCAGGGCGATGGTGTAGGTTTTAGATCTCGTTTGAACCGCGGCATCGCAACGCGGGCAGCCCATCACTCGACCTCGAGGTAAACCTTTTGGGCTTCGGTGGACCGCAGGGCAAGAAGGCTTTCCCCGGCCTGGACCTCGAGGGGACCCCCGAACGGTGCCCGCCGGACCAGCCGGATGGCGAGGCCGGGGCGAAGGCCAAGGGCGTAGAGGCGGCGCAACAGACTGGCTGGTGCCACCACCCGTCGCACCAGCCCGCCGTCACCGGGGTTGAGATCGGAAAGCCGCCGCATCGGTGACGATTCTAAATGGGTGACGCAAATCCCGTCAATACAGGTCGGAATAATAAAATATAGCAATAAGAACGATTCTTGTTGTATGTAGCTTAAGTTGTCGTAGCTGGAGATAAGCCAAGAAATCGACTTTGTAATTCCTAATGGTCAAATATCACACGGCTGAAAGTTGGTATCAGTTGGAATAATTCCGGTGGGGTGCGTATCCATTTCCCCACCAACATGGAGGTGAAAAGGGATGAACAGAAAGGCTTGGCTTACGGGCCTCGTGTTAGCATTAGGTACTATTCTCTCTGCTTGCAATACCCAGCAGACCGCAGTTTCACCAAGCCCGTCCAAGGGAACGATCCAGGTCGAGCTCGCGTTCCCGACGCAAAAAGTCGGAGGTGTTTCCGCTTCAGGGGTACCTTGGGGGGCGACCGAGGCTCAGGTGACGATCCGCGATTCTTCGGGCAGCCTCATCACCACCCTGCAACTCACGCCGAACAATCCCAGTGCGAGCGCGACGGTGCCGGTGGGGACCACGCTCAGTTTCGAAACCTCGGTCTTCGGTACCGATTATTCGAACAGTAAAGTCGAGATCGCCTGGGGGCAGCAGTCGGCGACGGTCCAGGATGGTGACACCGTCAACCTGAGCGTGAAGGGCATCATCAGCTCAATTTCCATCACTCCGAGCACGGGGAATATCGTCGCCGGGGGCACGAAAAGCCTTTACGTGTACGCGTATTCCCCAGGCATCGGCGGTAATGTCGGGCCCGGCGACTACACGATCACCTGTAGTGCGACCGGCGGGACCTGCACCACGAGCGGTGCCGGCGTGAGCGTCACCGCCGATCCTACGGTTACGAGTGTGACCGTGGACGTGACCGTGACCGGTCTCGACGCGAGCCACAACACGGCGCAGTTTACCGACAGCGCGACCTTCACCGTGGTTCAACCTTCCTCGGTGGCCGATATTGGTCTTAGCGCCAGCGTCGATAACCTTGGGCCGAATCCCGGTGACACGGTGACCCTCACCCTGACCGCGACCAACCTTGGTCCGATCGATATGAGTGCGGTATCGGTGAACACGACGCTTCCCACCGGCTTGACATTGCAAACGGTGACCACCACCGCGGGGACCTATGACCAAACCACCGGTGTGTGGAGCGTTGGGACGCTCGCGCCGGGAAGCAGCGTGACCCTCACCGTGACCGCCACCGTCGGCGCTAACACTTCCGGTCAGACCCTGACCTTCACCGCGACCCTCGACACCACCGCGGTCTCGCCGGCCGATACCAATGCGAGCAACGACAGCGCCAGCGTGAACCTCTACGTTGGCCAGACGACGGGAACGGTTTCGGTGAGCGGGGATCTTTCACCGCCCTGGTGCTTTTTCCAGGATCCGACGCAAAATTCCACGGTGAATATCGGAACCTCGGTCCCCATCAGAATTAACGCGTATGATTCCACGGACGCAGCCAGTGCTTTGACGGTCGACGTGTACCTCGGGGGCGACCTCATCGGTTCGGCGGTTTACAACGCGAACCAATCCGCGTTCGAGTTGAGCTGGACGCCCACGGTCAGCCAGTGGGGTGATCAGGTCCTGGTGGCCAAGGTGAGTGACCCGGCTGGAAATAGCGATAGCTGCAACTTGTACGTGACCGTCCAGTAAGCCCGAGGTTTTCACGCTTGACCAAGGGCGGCCCGCTCGGTGCCGCCCTTCGGTCTTTTTCAGGTGGCGGTAATTCGGAGTTGAAAGTAAAATACCCCCAAATGCCGAGGCGAGGTGGAAGGCCCCCCAAGTTCAGGCCGGAGCCCTTCGAGGGCTTGCCCTGTACCGCGAAGCTTCTCTGGTACTTTCTCCGCGATCACGCCGGAGAACCCTACTCCATCCGCGCGTTAGCGGAGCGTCTGGGCGTGACCACGGCCAGCGTTCAAAAGGCTTTAAGGGCTTTGCTGGCGCGGGGGTTGGTTGAGGCCCTCGAGGCCCCCTCGGGCTCAAGGCCGGGCCGGTACCGGGCGACGAGCGGTCGTAGACAGACGTGAGCGCCCCGGATTCGCATCCGGGGCGCAGGCGCGAGGGGTGGCTCAGGCCTCCCACTTCCAGTCTTTGAACTGTTCGCGGAGCTTGGCTTTGAGGAACTTCCCCGCCGAGGTTCGGGGGATCGCTTCCACGAAGACGATGGCCTCGGGGATCCACCACTTGGCGAATTTGGGCGCGAGGTATTCTTTGAGCTCTTCCGGGGTCACGCTGGCGCCTTCTCGCAAGACCACGGCCGCGAGCGGCCGCTCGCCCCATTTGGGGTGCGGCACGGCGATGACTGCCGCTTCTTTCACCGCCGGGTGGCCCATGAGGGCGTTTTCCAGCTGGACCGAGCTGATCCACTCGCCCCCCGATTTCACCAGGTCCTTGGTGCGGTCGACGATCTCCATGTACCCCTCGGGGTCGATGGTGACTACGTCGCCAGTCTTGAACCAGCCGTCCTCGGTCCACTTGTCCTGGCCCTCGGGGAGGTCGTAGTAGCTGGCCGCCACCCAGGGGCCGCGGACCTGGAGCTCGCCCATCGTCTTGCCGTCCCAGGGGATCTCCCCGGCTTCGTTCCAGCCCCGAATTTCAAAGAGCGGGACCGGCAGGCCCTGTTTCGCCCGGTAGCGGTACTGCTCGTCCTCGGGCCACTCGAGCATGTAGCTCTTGAGGTAGCTGGCGGTGCCGAGGGGGGTGGTCTCGGTCATGCCCCAGGCGTGGAGGATGCGCAGGTTGTGGCGGTCGAAGGCGCGGATCAGCGCTTCCGGTGCGGCGGAGCCGCCGACGACCATGCGCAGGCCGGGGGTGAGTTTCCAGCGGCCGGGGTTTTTTTCCAGGGCCTCGAGGATCCCAAGCCAGATGGTGGGCACCCCGGCGGATACGGTGACCTTTTCCTGCTCGTAGAGGTCGAGGAGGCTTACGGGGTCGAGGTGGGGGCCGGGGAAGACCTGCTTGGTGCCGGTCATGGTGGCGGTGAAGGGCAGGCCCCAGGCGTTGACGTGGAACATGGGGACCACCGGCACCATGATGTCGTTTTGCGAGAGGTTCAGAGCGTCGGGCATGGCCGAGACCAGCGAGTGCAGGATGATGGCGCGGTGGGAGTAGACCACGCCTTTGGGCTTGCCGGTGGTGCCCGAGGTATAGCACATGCCGAGGGCCTGGTTTTCAGCGATCGCCGGCGGGGTAAAATCTTCGGGTTCGGGGGCGATGAGCTGCTCGTAGTCGATGAAGCCGTCGGGCACGGGCTTTCCGGTGAGCGGGACCACGATGACCTTTTCGACCTCGACCTGGGGCGCGACCTTCTCCCAAAGCGGTAGGAGGACGTCGTCGATGATGATGAAGCGATCACCGGCGTGGTTGATGATGTAGGCGAGGTCCGAGGGGTGCAGCCTCAGGTTCAGGGTGTGGAGCACGCCGCCGGTGATGGGGATGCCGAAGTAGGCCTCGAGGTGGGCGTAGTGGTTCCACATCAGCGTGCCCACGCGCTCGCCTTCGCGAAGTCCGAGCCGGACCAGGGCGTTGGCCAGCTTTTTGGCCCGCTTGGCGAAGTCGCCGTAGGTGTAGCGATGCAGCGACTTGTCGGGCATGCGGCTCACCACTTCGACCTTGGAAAAGAGTTTTTCCGATCTTTCGAGGATGTGCGGAAGCGTGAGTGGATAATCCATCATCTGGCCTTGCATAGATCCCTCCTTAAGGGTTGACGCTTTCAGTATAGCCGCGCCTGGCAAGAACCAGGGGCCCGTTTTGCTTTTTCGCTTCAGACGGAGGGCTCAAGGCCCAACGCCTTGGCAATCGCTTTCACCAGCAGCCGGTGTTCGACCGCGTGCACCCGGGCCTCGAAGGCCTCGAGGTCGTCGCCGGCTTCGATGGGGACCGCCTCGCTTATGATCACCGGTCCGGCGTCGAGTTCGGGGGTCACGTAGTGCACCATCACGCCGCCGCTTTCCACCTCGCCGCGGCGAAAGGCTTCGTAACTCCGGGCGATGGCGTTGGTGCCGGGGAACGCCCCGGGCAGGGCCGGGTGGAGGTTGATGACCCGCCCCGGAAAGCGGTCGAGGAAGGCGGGGGTGAGGATGCGCATCCAGCCGGCGAGGACCACGAGGTCGGGCCGGGCCAGGGCCACGTATTCGGCGAGCTCGGCGTCGTAGCGTTCCCGCGGCACCCCCTTTGGTTTCGGGAAGTAAAGGGCCGGGACCCTGGCCTTTTGGGCGCGCCCGAGCGCCCCGCTCGCTTTGTCCGAGACCACGAGCACGACCTCGGCCCCGAGCCGCCCCGAGGCGGTGGCGTCGAGGACGGCCTGGAGGTTGGTGCCCTGGCCCGAGGCCATGACCACCAGACGAGGCAAGCCTTGGCGGCTCATGGGGCGTCGTCGACCCCCTCGACGATGACCTCGCCCTCGGCAATCGTGCCCACCGGGCGGGCTTCAGGGAGTTCTGCAAGCGCTTTTGGAGCATCTTCCGGGGCGAAGATGAGGAGCATGCCCAGACCCATGTTGAAAACGTGGAACATCTCCCGGTCGGGGACATCGCCACGTTGCTGGATGAGGGCGAAGATCGCCGGTTCTTCCCAGCGACCCCTTTGGATCCGGGCGCCGAGCCCGGGGGGAAGGGCCCGGGGTAGGTTGCCGTAAACCCCGCCGCCGGTGATGTGGGCGAGGGATTTGGGGCGGAGGCCCGAGCTCTCCAGTCGGTTGATCTCGTCGAGGTAGACGCGGTGCACCGCCAGCAGCGCCTCTCCAATGCTCTGACCTGAGAGATCGTCGCGAGGGGTCTCCCAGTCGAGCCCCTCGAGGGCCTTGCGGGCCAGCGAATAGCCGTTGGTGTGGAGGCCGGAGGCGGGGAGGGCGATCACCACGTCACCCACGCGTACCCGCCCTGGGTCGGGAATGGCCTCGCGCTCGGCGATGCCCACCATCGTCCCCACCAGATCGACCGCCCCTTCACGGTAGACGCCGGGCATCTCGGCGGTCTCGCCCCCGAGCAAAACCGCCCCCACCCGCTTGCAGGCCCGCGCGACCCCGAGCACCGCCTCGGCGTGTCGGTCGGGTTCGAGCCTGGCGGTGGCCAGGTAGTCGAGGAAGAAAAGCGGTTTGGCCCCGACGGAGAGGAGGTCGTTGGTCGCGTGGTGCACCAGGTCCTCGCCCAGGGTGTCGAAGCGGCCGACGCGCTCGGCGACCAGGGTTTTGGTGCCCACGCCGTCGGTGGTGGCGGCCAGGACCGGGTGATGCATGCGGGCGAGGCGTTTGGCGTCGAACAGGCCGCCAAAGGCCCCGACCCCGGCCAGGACCTCTTCGGTATGCGTGGCCAAAACGGCCGCCTTGATGGTCTCAACAAAGGCCTCGCCCGCCTCGAGGCTTACCCCTGCGCGTTCGTAGTCCACGACTTCCCTCCGCCTGTGACGCCGATATCGCGGCGGTAGTGCATGCCTTCAAAATGGATGGCCGAGAGCGCGCTGTAGGCGGCTTCCCTGGCCTCGCTGAGGGTCGCGCCCAGAGCGGTTACGGCCAGAACGCGGCCGCCACTCGTGACCCACCCGTCATTTTGGCGTTCGGTGCCGGCATGGAAGACGAGGGCCCGGCCCTGGGCGGCTCCCAGGCCTTCGATGGGGCGCCCTTTGGGGTAGGGGCCGGGGTAGCCTTCGGAGGCGGCTACCACGCTGAGGGCGTAACCGGGTTTCACCCGAACGGCTTCCGGGTTCAGCTGCCCCTCGGCGGCGCTCTCGAAGAGGGCGTAGAGGTCGCCCTCGAGGAGGGGGAGCACGGCCTGGGCTTCGGGGTCGCCCAATCGGACGTTGAATTCGAGCACCTTTGGCCCTTCGGGGGTGAGTTTGAGTCCGGCGTAGAGGATGCCGGTAAAGGGCGTGCCCCGATCTTCAAGGGCCTTGAAGACGGGGAAGAAGATTTCGTCTTTGACCCGATCGATGAGCCCCGGGTCGATGCCGGGCACCGGGGCGAAGGCCCCCATGCCACCGGTGTTCGGGCCCAGGTCGCCGTCGAAGACGCGCTTGTGATCCCGGGCCGGCGGGAAGAAAAAGGCCCTTTTCCCGTCGGTGAGCGCGAAGACGGAGAGTTCGGGCCCTTCGAGGAATTCCTCGATCACCACCGTTTGCCCCGCGGGGCCGAAGCGTTCCTCGAGCATCAGGGCCTCCAGAAAGCGGAGGGCTTCGTCGCGGTCGTCGGTCACCAGCACCCCTTTGCCGGCGGCGAGACCGCTGGCCTTGACCACCACCGGCAGGGGGTGGGCCTTGAGGTGCTCGCGGGCGGGTTCGAAGGCGTCGAAGGTGGCAAATCCAGCGGTGGGCACCCCGGCCTCGGCCATCAGTGCCTTGGCGAAGGCCTTCGAGGCCTCGAGCGCCGCAGCGTTTTTTGCCGGGCCGAGGATCTTGAGGCCCAGGGCACGGAAACGGTCGACGACGCCGGCGGCGAGCGGGGCCTCCGGTCCCACCACCGTCAGATCGATTCCCGCTTTCAGCGCGTATTCGGCCAGGCGATCGATATCGTCGGCGGCGATCGGTACCCGGCGGGCTTCGGCCCGGCCGGATGCGTTCGGCCAGGCGGTGCCCCCGTTGCCCGGGGCCACGTCGACGCGCTCGACCTGGGGCGAGCGGGCGAGCGCCCAGGCCAGGGCGTGCTCGCGCCCGCCGCTGCCGATGACGAGTACTTTCTTCATCCTTCCCCCCATACGCCTTCAAAGATCCGTTTTTCGCGGTCGACTTCGAAGAGCCAAGGTGGAATGGGCAAGGGGTAGTCACCGGAGAAACAGGCCGTGCAGTGGCCGGATTCGCCGACCGCCCGAAGGAGGCCATCGAGGCTCAAATAGGCCAGCGAGTCGGCCCCGATGCGCGCCCGGATGGCCTCGAGGCTCTGGTTATGGGCGATCAACTCGTCGTAGGTGGCCATGTCGAGCCCCATGAAGCAGGGGTGCCGCACCGGCGGCGAGGCCACCCGCACGTGGACTTCGGCCGCGCCGGCGTCGCGGAGGAGGCGGACCAGGGGTCCGGCGGTGTTGCCGCGAACGATCGAGTCGTCGACCAGCACCACGCGCTTGCCCTCGAGGTTGGCCGCCAGGGGGCTGTACTTGAGGCGCACGGCGTTTTTCCTCAGTGCGTCGTCGGGCTGGATGAAGGTGCGGCCGATGTAACGGTTCTTGATCAGGCCCTCGCTGTAGGGGAGTCCCAGGGCGTGGGCGTAGCCGATGGCTTGGGGGATGGCCGAGTCGGGCACCCCGATCACGATGTCGGCGTCGGCCGGTGCTTCGCGCGCGAGCTCGGCGCCCAGACGCTGGCGGATGAGGTGGACGGTTCGGCCCTCGAGCCGGCTGTCGGGCCGGGCGAAGTAGACGTATTCGAAGATGCAAAGGGCAGGGTTTTTGGGCGGGTGACCGACGAAGCTGGTAGGGCCCTGGGCGTCGATGCGAACGATTTCGCCGGGCTGAACTTCCCTGAGGTAGCGGGCCCCAACGGTGACCAGCGCCGCGGACTCGGAGGCGGCCACGAACCCGCCGTCCTCGAGGGCCCCGAGCACCAGCGGGCGAAAGCCCCTGGGGTCGCGCACGGCGTAGACGGCGCTTCGGGTGAGGAGGACCAGCGAATAGGCCCCTTCCGCCCGCCGCATCAGGGCCCGGATGCGGTCGACCCAGGGATCGCTCCCTTCTTCGGCCTCGCCCCAGCTCTCGGCCGAGGCGGCCAGGAACTGCACGATCACCTCGCTGTCGCTGGTCGAGGAGAGTCCCACCCCCCGGCGCAGGAGCTCGCGCCTGAGTGTGGCGGCGTTGGTGAGGTTGCCGTTGTGGGCCACCGCCAGCGGCCCGTGCAGGGTTTCGATGAGGTAGGGCTGGGCGTTGCGCACGTGGGAGTCGCCGGTGGTGGAGTAGCGGTTGTGGCCGATGGCGATCTCGCCCTTGAGCTGACCCAGGTTTTCCTCGTTGAAGACCTGCGCCACCAGACCCATGTCCTTGACCAAATAGGCGGCCCGGCCGTCGCTGGTGGCGATGCCGGCGCTCTCCTGGCCCCGGTGCTGGAGGGCGTAGAGGCCGAAAAAGGCCAGGCGGGCCGCCTCCCTGCCCGGCGCCACCACGCCGATGACGCCGCAGGCCTCGTGCATCCCGGTGGGCTTCACCTCAGGGCCCCTCCCTCAGGGCGCGGTTGGCCTTCAGGACCTTTTCTCTGGCCTTTTGCTGCTCGGCGCTGACCCGATCGCCGAGGGCGTGGCTCGCGAGCGAGAGCATCTTGGCCGCGAGCAGCGCTGCGGCCTCGGGCTCGAGCACCACGGCGGGCGCGACGCCCGAGGGCATGCGGAGCGACGAGAAGATGTCGGCGCCCCCGAAGGCCTGGCTGAGCGGGGGCACGGCGATGACCGGAGCCCGGACCTGGGCGTCGACCATGCCGGAGAGGGCGTTCGATCTTCCGGCGATGGTGATGTAGACCTTGGGCGAGGGGTCGGCCTCGAGCTCATCGAGAACCGCCAGCAACTCGCGCGGGGTCTTGTGAGCACTCAAGATGTGCATCTCGGCCTCCAGGCCGAATTCGGTGAGCTTGGCCCGGACCTTTTCGGCGTGTGGCAGGTCGCTCGCCGAGCCCATGAGGATGATGACCCGAGCTTTAGCCACGGCCTTCCTCCTTAAGCCGCTTGACCTCGTTCAGCACCGCCGCCTGGATTCGCTCGTGGGCCGGTTCGGGTGCGGGCGCAAACGTTTTGCCGGTGAGTCGCTCGTAGGTTTCGATGTAGCGCTCGGCGACCTCGGCGGCCAGCGTTTCCGGCAGGGCTGGGGGGTCGCCGTCGCCGCGGTAGCCCCGCTCGGCGTACCAGGTGCGCAAAAACTCCTTGTCCATCGGCACTGGCGTTTTGTCGTGCTCGTAGGGTTCGGCGAGCCAAAAGCGGCTGGAGTCGGGGGTGTGGATCTCGTCGATGAGGACCAGCTCGCCGTCGATGAGGCCGAACTCGTATTTGGTGTCAACCAGGATGAGCCCGGCTTCCCGGGCCAGGTGCTGGCCCCGGGAAAAGAGGGCCAGGGCCCGGGTTTCGATCTCTTCCCAAAGGGCTTTGGGGAGGATGCCACGCTCGATGATCTCCTCCCTGGTGAGGCGTTCGTCGTGGCCCCCCGGCCCGCCTTTGGTGGTGGGGGTGATGATGGGGCTCGGCAAGGGGTCGTTCTTTTCCAACCCCTCGGGGAGGGGAATGCCGTAGGGGCGGCGTTCGCCTTGCTGGTAGAGGTACCACAGCGAGGTCTTGGTGCTCCCGGTGATGTAACCGCGGACGATAACCTCCACCGGGAGCGCCTTGGCCTTCTTGACCGTCTGCACGTTGGCGTCGGGAACGCGGACCAGGTGGTTTTGGATGATGTCCCGGGTTTGCTCGAACCACCAGGCCGAGAGCTGGTTCAGGACCTGCCCTTTAAAGGGAATCAGGCCCAGCACCCGGTCGAAGGCCGAGATGCGGTCGGTGGTGATGAGGATCAGGTGATCGCCGACCTCGTAGGCGTCGCGCACCTTGCCTCGCACCGGAGGCCCGAGTTCGGGCACCTCGACGCCCGAAACCGCGTGTGGTATGGCCGATAGAATCGCTTCCCTCGTCATCTTTTCCCCCTTTTATGCCCGCCGCACACCGGCGATGAACAACCAAAGTCCGCTGCCGCCGTGCTCGCCACGGCGGAATCTCGGGTGCTGCCAGGGGAAGGCGTGGTTTTCCGGATGGGGCATCAGCCCGAGGACGTTGCCCGCGGGGTTGGTGAGCCCAGCGAGATCGAGCTCGGAACCGTTGGGGTTTTCCGGATACGCCGAGCCGCTATAGCGCAGCGCCACCAGCCCCTCGCGTTCGATGCGTTCGCGAACGTCCCGGGTCTTGGCCATGAAGCGGCCCTCGCCGTGGGCCACCGGCGCCGCGATGGGTCCGGGAAGGCCCTGCACGAAGAGGCTCGGCGAGTTGGAATTGGGCAGGAGGACCGTCCAGCGCGTTTCGAATTTGCCCGAGGCGTTGGCGGTGAGGGTGACCGAGCGTTCGCCCGCAAAACCGGGCAGGATGCCGGCTTTGACCAGGGCCTGGAAGCCGTTGCAGATTCCGAGCACCGGCCGGCCTTCTCGGACGAAGCGGTCGAGGTCTTGGCGCAGCCTGGTGGCAAGATCGAGCGCCCACACCGTCCCCGCCCCCAGGTCGTCGCCGTAGGTAAAGCCCCCGGGCAGGATCAGAAAGTCGTAGGCCAAAAGGCGCTTTTCGCCGCGCTCGAGGTCGCGCACGCTCACGATCTCGGCCTCGGCACCGGCGAGCTCCGCCGCGAGCAGGGCGTCGTGATCGCGGTTGGTGCCCCGGGCGTGGAGGATGAGGGCCCGGGGTTTTCGCGTTTTGACCGGCGGTGCGGGGTAGGTGGTTTTGGTCGCCGGGGGCGTCCGCTTGACCTCGCCCCGCCAGGCGGCCTCGAGGGCCGAGACCGAAAGGCGTACGATCGCGTCGCCGCTTTGCCCCAAAACGGTGAGCAAACCGTCGGCGGTCACCTCGCCGATTCGGGCCAGGGGGACACCCTCCATGAGGGTCTGCACGGCGTGCTGGTGCTCCGGCGCGACCTCGAGGAGAAAGCGCGACAGCGACTCGGAAAAGAGTAGTTCGAGGTCGGAAAGGTCGCCTTCTCGCGGCACCTTGGCCAGATCCACGCGGGCCCCGAGGCGGCCGGCGATGGCCATCTCGGCCAGGGCCACCCCGAGCCCCCCTTCCGAGAGGTCGTGCGCCGAGGCGATGAGGCCCTCGCGAATCGCCCGGTAAAGGGCGCGCATCCACCGCGGCCCCTTGGGCTCGGGGGCCGGCGGCTCGCCGGACTCGGGGCCCTCTTGGCCCAGCCACCAGGCCAGGTGGCTCCCCCCGAGCTCGGCCCGGGTGAGGCCCAGCAGGTAAAGCCCGTTGCCCGGAGCCTTGAGGTCGAGGCCCAGGCACTTTTGGGGATCCTCGAGCACCGAGATGGCCGAGATCACCAGCGTTCCCGGGATGGCGTGGCGTTTACCGTCGGCCCCGAGATACTCGTTGTTGAGGCTGTCCTTTCCCGAGATGTAGGGGGCTTCGAAGGCCAGGGCCGCCGCATAGGCGCCTTGGGTGGCGCGGACCAGCGCCCCCAGGCGGTCCTCGAGCAGGGGATTGCCCCAGCTGAAGTTGTCGAGCAGGGCCACCCGCTCAGGGTCGGCGCCGACGGCGACCAGGTTGCGCACCGCTTCATCCACCGCGGCCCAGGCCATCCGGTAGGGGTCGAGCTCGCCGTAGGTGGGCGCCAGCCCCACCGCCAAGGCCACGCCAGGCCCGCCTTGGCGCTGGCGCTCCCGGGGAATGATCACCGCGGCGTCGGCGGGGCCGTGATCGGCGGCGCCCACCAGCGGCTTGCCCACCGTACCCCCCTGCACTTCGTGGTCGTAGCGGCGGATGACGTCCTCGCGGCTTTGGATGTTGGGGTGCGCGAGCAGGCCGAGGAGCGCTCGTTCGGGTTCGACCTCGGGGGGCTGGCGGCGACCGCCTTTTGGGGGTGGACGCCAGCGGGCTCGCATGACCTTTCTCGGCATCCCGGAAAAGAGGAAGTCGAGGTCGAGATCGCCGACGATCTGGCCGCGGTGGCGGATGCGGAGCCGGCCCGTGGCCTCGAAGCGGCCGATGGCGCTGGCCTCGACTCCAAAACGCCCGGCCAGGGCCTCGAGCTCAGGCCAAAGTTCGGGGGGGACCGCCAGCACCATCCGCTCCTGGGCCTCGGAGAGCCAGATTTCCCAGGGGGCAAGGCCGGGGTATTTGAGCGGGACCCGCTCGAGTTCGACCGTCGCGCCGATCCCCCGTGCCATCTCGCCCACGGCGCTCGAAAGCCCCCCGGCGCCGCAGTCGGTGATCGCGTGGTAGAGCCGCCGGTCGCGCGCGGCGATGACGAAGTCCATCACCTGCTTTTCTTCGATGGGATGGCCGATCTGCACCGCGCTTCCGGCGACCTCGCCGGTCTCGGCGTCCATCTCCATGCTGGAGAACGTGGCCCCGCCGAGGCCGTCGCGTCCGGTCTTTCCCCCGACGAGGACGATGAGGTCCCCGGGGCTAGGCTGGGTGGGGTGGCTGCCGTGGGGCAGGATGCCCAGGCAGCCCGCGTACACCAGGGGGTTGGCCAGGTAGCCGGGGTGGAAGAAGATTCCCCCGGCCACGGTGGGAATGCCCATCTTGTTGCCGTAGTCTTCGATGCCGTGCACCACCCCCTCGAAGATGCGCCGGGGGTGAAGGCTGCCGGCGGGAACCGCGCTGGGCTCGGTTTCCAGGGGACCGAAAAAGAGGATGTCGGTATTGGCGATCGGCCGGGCGCTCACCCCGAGGACGTCGCGGATCACCCCGCCCACACCGGTGTTCGCCCCGCCGAAGGGTTCGAGGGCCGAGGGGTGATTGTGGGTCTCGACCTTGAACGCCAGGTCGAGCTCGTCGTCGAGGGCAACGATGCCGGCGTTGTCCTCGATGGCCGAACGCACCCAGGGCTTGGCCAGACGGGCGTTGACCGCCTTGATGTAGGTGCGTAAAAGGCCGTCGATGGTCTGGTGCTGGGGCGGGGCCCAGGGGTTTGGGCCCGGAGGCGGGCCGTCGTAGTCGATGCGGGCGCGAAAGGTCTTGTGGGCGCAGTGCTCGCTCCAGGTCTGGGCGATGGTCTCCAGTTCGAGCTCGCTGGGGTCGCGCCCTTCGCCCTCAAAGTAGGCCTGGATCGCCTCCATCTCGGCGAGGTCGAGGGCCAACCGCCGGTGCTGGCTCAGGGCAAGAAGGGCGTTTTCGTCGAGGCTGCGCAGCGCGACGGTGCGGTTTTCAGCCCCTTGGTTCGCCGCGAGCACGAAGGGGGGTGGCGCGGCCCGGTTGACGTAGGCGTGCTCGATAACCGGGTTGGAAAGGATCTTCGTGGCCAGGGCTTTAAGGCTTTCGGGAGAGAGCGTGCCCCAGAGGAGGTAGCGGCGTCCGGTGGCGACCTTGGTGAGGGGCACGCCCACGCGCCCGGCGACCTCGAGGAGGGTGCTGGCCACGGGGTCGAACACCCCGGGGTGCAGCGTGACGTCGACGTAGGCGTCGGCGTCGATGGGCGCTGGCCCTTCAGGCAAGAGGCGGGCCCGCTCCACCACCGGCTCGGCGACCAGTTCGGCGAGCAGCGCCGCTGCCCGCGGTGGATCGAGCGTGGCCTCGAGGAAAAAGAGACGCCGCGCTTCCAGTCTCTCTAGGCCGGTGAGTCCCGAGGTCCGGGCCGCTCGCAGCAGCCGCTCGGCCTCGGGATCCGCGCCCGCGCTTCGCGTCACCTCGATCACGAAGCGGCGCGGGGGGGATTTTCGCGCTTGCTGCTCTTCCATCGTGTCCCGCCAGCCGTGCCAGCGTTGCCTCCACGCTAACACGAGCCTTGTCCGGGGTTTGTGCTTTGCCTCGCTGGTTTGACGGAGTCCGAGGCTTCGGGGTCGATCCAGTGGTCGAGCGGGGGCGCGCCCTTCCCGACGGGAAGGGCGCGGGCGATGGCCCGGGTAATGAAGGCCTTGGCGCGTCGGACGGCCGCCTCGAGGGGGCGCGCCCGGGCCAGCTCGGCGGTGATGGCGGCCGAGAGGGTGCACCCGGTGCCCCGGGGCTCGGGTCCGGCGACGCGGGGCGCGCTCAGCCTCTGGACCGAGTCCGCCGTGACCAGGTAGTCGGTGGCGCTCGCCCCCGGGAAATGGCCGCCTTTGAGCAGAACCGCCCGGGCTCCGAGCGCCAGGAATGCCCGCGCGGCCTCGAGGGCATCCCGCTCGCTTTCGATCTTGGCCTGAAGGAGCACTTCGGCCTCGAGGCGGTTAGGGGTCACGAGCGTGGCCCTGGGAATGAGCTCGGTCTTGAGCGCCGATGCCAGCTCGCCTGGGGCCCCTGACAGCGCGCCCCCTTGGCTGGCGAAGAGAACGGGGTCGACGACGAGAGGCCAGAGGCGATGGCGCTTGACGGCCGCGGCCACCGCGGCCACGGTTTCTCCCGAGCCCAGGGCCCCGGTTTTGGCGGCCGAGATGCCAAAGGCCGTGGCGACCGCGTCGATCTGTTCGGTGACCAGGTCGGGGTCCAGGAGGTGAACCTGGAGGCGGCCTTGACCGTTTTGCACGGTGACCATGGTGAGCGCGCTCGTGCCATAGACCCCGAAGCGGTGGAACGTTTTGAGGTCGGCCTGGATGCCGGCCCCGCCACTGGGGTCGGAGCCGGCGATGGTCAGGGCCACGGGGAGGGTCATGCCTCTTTGGCCTCAAGCGGGCGCTCCTCCCGGCGGAGCACCGCTTCCACCAGGTTCATGGGGCAAAAGGGGCCGCACATCGAGCAGGCTTTGGTTTGGGTGGCGCGCTCGCGGTAGATCCTTTTTGCGTCCTCAGGGAACAGAGCCTGCTCGAACTGCGTCGGCCAGTCGAGCCGGTAGCGGGCCTGGCTCATTCGCTGGTCCCGGGCCCAGGCTGCGGCGTTGCCGCGGGCGAGGTCGGCGATGTGGGCGGCGATCTTAAAGGCCACCACCCCCTCTTTGACGTGTTCCGCCGAGGGCAGCCCCAGGTGTTCGGCTGGGGTTACGTAGCAGAGCATGTCGGCGCCGTGCCAGCCGGCCAGCGCGCCGCCGATCGCCCCGGCGATGTGGTCGAAGCCGGCGGCGATGTCGGTGGGCAGCATGCCCAGGATGTAAAAGGGCGCGTGGCCGGTGAGCTTTTTCTGGATCTCGACGTTGGTCTGGATTTCGTTCAAGGGGATGTGCCCCGGGCCCTCGATCATGACCTGCACCCCGGCGGCGCGGGCCCGGTCGGCGAGCTCGCCGAGGGTGAGCAGTTCCTCGATCTGGGGCCGGTCGGTGGCGTCGGCGAGCGAGCCGGGGCGGAGGCCATCGCCGAGGGAGAGGGTCATGTCGTAGGTTCGGGCGATGTCGAGCAGGTCGTCGAAGCGGGCATAAAGGGGGTTTTCCTCGCCGCGCTCCAGCATCCAGGCCGCGAGCAGGCCACCCCCTCGCGAGACGATGCCGGTGGTGCGAGGGGTGTTGCGGTAGCGCTGGAGGGTTTTGAGGGTGACGCCGGCGTGGACGGTGATGTAGTCGACCCCCTGACGTCCGTGCGCCTCGATCACGCCGAGCAGCTCGTCCGCCGACATGTCGAAGACGCTCTTCCGGGCCGCGGCCCGGAACTCGGCTTCGTAGATGGGTACGGTGCCGAGGGGGACGCTCGCCACCTCGAGGATCCGCTGCCGGATGGCGGTGAGGTCGCCACCGGTGGAGAGATCCATCACCGTGTCGGCGCCGTAGCGGATCGCCACCTTGACCTTCTCGACCTCTTCCTCAGGGTGGACGTAGTCGTAGGACGTGCCGACGTTGGCGTTGACCTTCACCGTGAGCCCTTCGCCGATGGCGGTGAATCGGGTGAGGGTGCGGTGGTTCGGATTGGCCGGGATGACCGCCCTGCCTTCGGCGACGAGGGCGCGAATTTCTTCGGGATGCTTGCCTTCTTTTTCGGCCACGTAGGCCATGGCCTCGGTGATGCGGCCTTTCCTTGCCGCTTCGAGCTGGGTCATCATTTACCTCCTTCGGATACCCCCAGCCACTCGGCGACTTTGCGCGCCGTGGCCGGGGCCAGGAGCACGCCATTGCGGCCGTGTCCGGTTGCAGCAAAAACACGGGTTTCGATCGGGCTGACGATGGGCGCCTCGGCCATGGGGCGGTAGCCCCAAAGCGCCTTGGCAAGCCGCGCGCCTTCCAGGTGGGGAAAGGTTTCGTGGGCAAAATCGGCGAGCCAGCGCAGGCCAAAAAGGTCAACCCCCGGGGTGCGCGGTTCCCGGGTCGTGGCCCCCACGTAAAGGCCCCGTCCCCGGGGCACGGCGTAGCCTTCACCCACGAAGACCGGCGCCGGCGGGGGCGTGGCCAGGAGCAGGAGCGCTTCGCCCTTCACCGGGCGAACGGGAAGTCCGAAGGCGGCGGACCAGGCCCCGGCGGCGACGACCAGCCGGTCGGCCTGCCAGCGCTGCCGCCCGTCGCTGAGCGTGACCGAGGCAGCACCAGCCTCGTAGCTGCGAATACGGGCCTTGATGCGGGCGCCGCCGAGGGTGAGCAAGGCGCGCTGCAGCGCCTTCCTGAGGTGCTCCGGGTGGACGTATCCCCCGGGGTCCTTTCGCCCGGCCCGGGCGCCCCGGATGCGCTCGAGCCACCCGGGGAGCGGGTCGTGCTTTTCCAGGCGGGCGCGCTCGGCGTCGGAGGTGGCGACCATCCAGGTGCCCTGGAAGTCCGCCGGTACCGGCTCGCCACCGAGGCGCCGGAGATCGGCCAAAAGCGCGGGGTAGCGCTCGAGGCCCTCTTCCCCCCAGCGAAGGGCCTGACCGGAGAGGCCTTCCGGGTAGGGGGCCAGCATTCCCGCGGAGGCGCGACTCGCGCTTCCGCGGAGCGCGGCGTCGAAGAGGACGGTCGCCAGCCCCCGTCTTTGCAGGGTGTAGGCGATCATGCTGCCCACGACCCCGCCGCCGATCACCGCGACGTCGAACCGTTTCATGGCGCGAGCGGGATGCCCTCCCTGGGCGAGGAGGGGCTCGCGGTGGCCCGCCTTGGCATGGGACCGGCGAGGTGGGCGCTTCGTCCGGCCTCGACCGCGAGCCGGAAAGCCCGGGCCATACCCACCGGGTCTTTGGCCTCGGCGATGGCGGTGTTGACCAGGATGGCGTCGGCGCCGAACTCCATCACCTCGGCCGCGTGGCTCGGCAGGCCGAGCCCGGCGTCGATGACCACCGGGGCCGGGCGGTCGCGCACGATGATTTCGAGCAGCGAGCGTACCTTGACCCCCCAGCCGGAGCCGATGGGGGCGGCGAGCGGCATCACGGTGGCGGTCCCGAGTCTGGCCAGGCGACTCGCCAGCACCGGGTCGGGCCCGATGTAGGGGAGCACGACGAAGTCGCGATCGAGCAGCACCTCCGCCGCTTTCAGGGTTTCGACGGGGTCGGGGAGCAAAAAGGTGGGGTCCGGGATGACCTCGAGCTTGATCCAGTTCTGACCGGTGACGGCCCGGGCCATCTCGGCGATGCGCACCGCTTCCTCGGCGGTCTTGGCCCCGGCGGTGTTCGGGAGCAGCCAGTACCGGCTGGTATCGAGGGCTTCGAGCAGCCCCCGGTGCCCGGGCGCCCCGAGCTCAACCCGGCGAATGGCCACGGTGACGATCTCCGCACCGCTGGCCAGAAGGGCCTCCTTCATGACCTCGAGGTCCTTGAACTTCCCTGTCCCCACCATCAACCGGCTCTGGAAGGTCTTCCCCGCGATCACCAGCGCGTCGCTCGCCGCTTCGCCGCCCTGCACCATGGCCACGATCTCGACCTCGTCGCCGTCCTCAAGTGGCCGATCAAGCGCTTCCTCCTTTGCCAGCTCGCCGTTGACGAAGACCGCGACCTGCCCCGGCTTGAGATCGTGCTCATCGAGGATTTCCCTCGGGGTTTTCCCCGCGAGCTTTACTTCCTTTCCGTTGACTCGCACCATGCCTGGATCCTTTCCTTAAATGCTTTTGCCGCCGCCTTGGGGTCTTTGGCATCTTGGATGGCCCGCACCACCGCCACCCGCCGGGCCCCGGCCTGAAGGACCTCTTCCAAGCGGGTGAGGTCGATCCCGCCGATGGCATACCAAGGCACCGCGTCCGGAAGCGATGCCGCCGCCCAGCGAACGTATTCGAGGCCGGTGGCCGCCCGACCCGGCTTGGTGGGGGTGGCCCACACCGGGCCGATCGAGAGGTAGCCAGCGCCTTCTTCCAGCGCCCTCTTTGCCTGGTCGGGGCGGTGGGTGCTGCGCCCGACGAGGCCCTGGAAAAAGCCCCTGGCCTGGCCTGGGGTCAGGTCGCCCTGGCCGAGGTGGACCCCGTCGGCTCCGGCGAGCGCCGCGAGGTCGGGCCGGTCGTTGAGCACGAAGGGGACCCCGAATCTGCGGGCCAGGGCCCTCACCTTGGCCGCCAGCGCCAGGTAGGGCTGGGCCTCGAGGGCCTTGGCCCTGAGCTGCAGCATGTCCACGCCGCCCTCGAGCGCGGCTTCGATGCGCTCAAGGAACTCGGCCTCTCCCCAGTGCGGTCTCGGGGTGGCCACCAGATAGAGCCTTCCCAGTAACACTTTTCACCTCCCGCGCCGGCGGAAGGCGGGGATGAATGCGCGTTTTGATGGGGAACGATTGTGGTTTCGCCCAAGGCTTCCCTCCGCCGGTATTACCCGGATCAGGTTCTAAGGGTTCCTGGGACGACCCAGGTCTCAGCCCCTCGATTGGAGCACCCCTAGCCTGCCAGGGTTAGCCTAGCACTGGGCGAAAAGCACGGTCAACCGTTTGTAACCGGTCAACACGTCTGAGACGTTTGGGGGCCGACGCCTCTTGCGTCCTGGCCAGGGCCCCATCGGCCTTCGCTGGTATCCAAACTCCGCCTGGATCTCGGGGATCCGCGTGGGTGGTGCCCGGGTGGAGCCTTGTCATTTGCTCCCCGTGTTCACCTGAGCTGTCCGAACAGAGAAGGGGGCTTTGGCAACACCCTCAGCTCGGAAACCCGTCGGCAGATTCTCGGTGGTCCCGCCGTGCACCCTGTTCTGCCGCGGGGCAATTCCGGTTTATCCCGGCTCGAGATCCCTCAACATCTGGGCCACGGTCCGCTTAAGTTCGGGCAGGTGTCTGGTGATAATCGTCCAAACGATTTCGAAGTCCACGGCAAAGTATTCATGAATCACCACGTTGCGAAAGCCCACGACCCGGCGCCAATCAACCCCTGAAAAACGCGCGCGGAGCTCGTCGGGCACATGCCGGGCGGCTTCGCCGATGATCTCGAGGTTCCGCACCACCGCGTCGGCAACGAGGTCGTTTTCCCAGAGCGCTTCAAGCGTGAGGCCCTCGGTGTAGCGCTCGATCTTCTCGATGGCCTCGAGTATGTCTGAGAGGAACAGGCGGACGTCGCGTTTAGACACGGATGAGGTCCTCCTCGATGGCCTTTCGCAAGAGGGGCTTCTTGCGCAGTGCGCCAAGGGTGATGATGTCCACCCGAAGGCCGAGCAGAGCTTCGAGGTGCTCCTTTACGTCCACGATCTCCCAGCCGATGGGCCGCTCGAGTTCGAGGAGAAGATCCACGTCGCTCACCGGGCCGGCCTCGCCGCGGGCATACGAACCAAAAATGCCCACCACGCGAACCCCAAAGCGACGCCGGAGCTCTTCCTGGTGATTGGTGAGGAGGGTGTGGATTTCCTCGAGGGTTTTCACGATCCATCCTCCTTGAGCCCCTCGATCATCCCCCGCACCACCTCGAATCCCTTCACGCCCTGTTCCGCCGGGAACAGGGCGCTCAACACGATGGGCACGTCTCCCGGCGGGGCGTCCACCACCAGTGTAACCGGTCAATACATCTAAGACTTCCTGGGGGCCGACGCCTCTTGCGTCCTGGCCGGGAACTCGAGGGGCAAGGCTGGCCGCGGCGCGATGTCGTGCGGTCTGTGGCATCCGGATTCACCGGGAGATTTCCGCCTTGGCGCCCCGGCCGTGGCTTTGGCCGATCAGTACATCGCCAGATTGCCCCTTTTGCGCACGAGCCTCAAGCTGTAGGCAAAGGCGGCCCCTCCAAGGACGAGCAAGACGCCGCTATTCAAGAACGCGAGCGCGCCGAGCTTGGCGTTCACCTGCCCCCCGAGCACGAAAGCGGTATTGACCTGATAGAGGCTTGGGGCCAACGGGACGAGCGCCATCCATCCCTCCCAGTGCCTCACGGCCAGCACGTAGGGCAAAAACCCGAACTGAACGATGGTGAAGAGCATGGAAACGTCCTTGAAGTAAAGGGCCAGCGCGCCCATGAGAAGCGAAAGGCCCATCGCCCCCATCCCGAGCGCCGCCACGGCCAAAAGGCCCCCGGTGCGGAATTCCAGCTCGGCGCCCGTAATCAGCGTGAGGAATGCAACGATGATTCCGGCTGGCAAGAGCGAGACGAACACCGTCAAGACGCTGCGAACGAGCAGAATCGTCGTCAGCCCGTACTTGCTCATGGCGAGCTGCTCGAGCGTGCCCCGCACCGCCTCCCGCTGGATGTCCTCGGCGATCCCCTGCAGGATACCCAAAACGAACGTCCACACGACGAACCCGAGCACCAGGCTCGAAAGGTTTTGGCCCTCCAGGGGGGCCGAGACGAAGAGCGAGATGCCGTAGAAAAGGCCGTAGAAGAAAAGAACCATGACCCCAAGGCTCAAGATGGTATTGAGAAAGTACCTGCGCATTTGCGCCAGGCTCAAAAGCAGCTCGGCTCTGATCAGGGTCATCATGAGGCCCACTTCCCTCCGACGAGATGGAGAAAGAGGTCCTCGAGGCTTGGCATCTCCCGGCTAACGCGGACGATTTCGCCGGTGAGGTGGTCAAGGACCTCGTGCTTCAACGCTTCCCAGGAGCCTTCGAAGATCAGGGTGGACGCGTCGCGAAGCCGGACCTTCGGGTGCGCGAGGCTTGCCAGCGCTTTTTCGGCTTCGGGCCTGGCGAACTGGATGACGAACCAGGGGGTGGCAAAGCGCCTGAGCGCGGCGTTCGTTCGATCCTCGAGCACAATCCGCCCCTTATTCAGGAAGATCACGCGGTCGGCGACGCGCTGGACCGTGCCCATGTCGTGGGAGGCGAGCAAGACGGCCCTGCCCGCGCGCGCGAGCTCGACGATCATTCGTTCGAGCTCGTTCTTGCTTTCCGGATCTAGCCCCAGCGTGGGTTCATCCAAGAGCAAAAAGGGCGGGTCGTGGAGCAGGGCGGTGGCGATCGCTGCTTTTTGTTGCATGCCCCGGGAAAACGCCGAGAGGGGGTCGTTCAACCGATCCGCCAACTTAAACCGCTCCATCCAGTGCCGAAACCGCTCGCCGGCAGCGCGGGGCGTAAGGCCGCGGATGGCCCCGAAGTAAACGGCGTTGACCACCGCGGGGAGATTTTGGTAGAAATTCCGGTTTCCCTCCAAAACCACCCCGAAGTCGGTGGGGCGCACTGGTCGGGGTTCGCCTGCTTCGTCGAGCGCAAAGACCTCCCCGCCATCAGCCTCGAGGAGCCCGATCAGAATTTTGACGAAAGTGGTTTTGCCGGCGCCGTTCGGGCCGAGCAGTCCGACCGTTTCACCGGGGCGGAGCTCGAGGCCGACTCCATCCAACGCCACCAGGTCACCGAAGCGTTTGCGAAGGTGTTGGGCGATGACATGGCGCGCCCCTTGCGGAATTCCTTCTCGCCGCCAGCGGTCAAACTGTGATCCGGTCTTGATGAGCAGAAATTGCCACGGCGATTGGTACAACAGCCACGGCTCCCGTGTTGGCGCAGGTTGTGAATCCGCTGCTCACAATTCACCTCCGTCGCGATGGACCCGGTGCCCCCTGCTCCACGCTTGAACCCCTTCTTGTACCTTACCCACCTTCTCGCTGTGGGGTGCCGGTTTTTGCACACCGGAGTTGAGTCCCTGCCCGCGCATGTGAAGCGCTGAGCGTGAGGCAACCGTGACGACGGCGCGTTCGAAAGGCCACGCCTCTAGTTTTCACTGAGGCCGGTCACCGACCGCTATTCGTGCAGGTAACGTTCGACCGCCGAACCGGTAACCTTCACCGGCGGACGGTAACCTCACTCGAGCGACTATTGAATGAATGAATGAGAAGAGGAATCGCAGTTCTCTTGGTCGGATCTACATTAGTGCTTTTCCCGTTAGCTCCGAAATCCAGCCGAACGACCTCATGCAACAACCCCCTGTGCATACCTCCGGGCCAGCTAAGCGAACCTAAGAGCAGCAACCTATTTGTATTGCTCCCTGAGCCTACATACCCAAGCCAAAGCGACAGGGCGCCGAGGATCATCGCGGGCTAAGATATTGAGAGCATCCTTCCAAGCTTCCAGGTCGTCTTCGAGCTTTTGCGCCAGAGCGTAGATGGCGTCTGGATCCCGTGATGCTAGAACCGCTTCTCGTAATTCGTTTTCCAGCACACGGCGAAGCGTCTCGACGCCAGGTGCGTAACTTCTTGGCAGAAGCGGGCCCTTGTAGAGGGCTATGGCTTCCCTCAGGCGCCCTTCGGCGAGCAGCCTCCTTAGCTCTAGAAAATCTGCATCAGGGGGGTTGAGCAATCTGTACGGCCTGCTGGCGATCTCGAACCCGATTCCCCGTAGACGGGATACTTCGACCTTGGCTGCCTCGACGTTGGGTCTTCCGTACAACGCTTTCGCAAGCTTTTGGCCAGAAAGACCCTCTGGATGTGAAAGGAGCAGCACAAGAGTTTCAAGGCTTCGTTTCCTTACGCGGGGAAATCCTACGAGCCGGCCATTCCCCAAAGCCTGCAAGTAAGGTCTCTGCCAAAACACCCCCTCGGGGGCGAAGAGGACTCGGGCTTCCCGTCGCAAAGAGTCTGCAATGAGCCTGAATGGCCCCAACAGGGGTTGTCCTGAGAAGGAGGCCAAGTGAGCCTGCGCTCTGAACGCTTCCTCCATCATGTTCTCGCGTAGAATGGGGAGCGCTCTCTCTAAAGCAACGATGCCCTCTGGCTGGGGAAACCGGAGGAACCCCTCTGCGAGATCCAGCAACGCTGCAGTGAGGACATCAGGCTTGGCTGCTGCTTGTGCGGCTCTCAGGAGGCGCCAGCCCAGCTCTGGGTTCTCTTTTTTCAACGCGAGAATGATCGCGGGCAAATCAAAAGCCAGCTTATCGCCAGGAACGAGTGTTGCCCACGATGCAACGTGCGTTTCGACGGGTTTCCCGGCGGCGCTCGCCAGCTGCACTTGCAACCACGACGCGTAAAGCCTTGGACCAAGCGCCTTATGATTTACGTACGGCAAAACCTCCTGAGCCAGGTCCTCGAGGGGTGTTTCACCCACGAACAAGTCCAGGGCGATCTCTTCCAGCTGATAGTAAGGTGACGTTCCGCGAAGGGCGGCTAGACTGGCCCAACGGTAAGCTTCGGGAAAACGTCCGAGCCGCCTGAGTACGCGGGCCAGGGCATAAGCCACCCGGCCTTCTCCCTCATGGTCGCCCGAATAAGCCTCGAAGGCTCCGCGGAGAGCACTCAGGCCTTCTTCGGGCGGAAGGGCGAGGCCAAGATGATACAGCGTCAGACTCGTTCTCGCCTTGTTGGCGGCCTCAACGGCAAGTGACCGGTAAGCTTTCGTGTCTCCAAGCCGCCAGCGTACGAAACCTAGAAGAGCCAGCCTCTCCGCCTCGAGCTTGGAATCCTTAGGCCTCCACTTCAGTAGAAGCTGCTCTGCTTCGCGATCCTTCCCTTCCTCAATGAACCTCGACGCGATGGCTATCGGTTGATTGCCCCGCCCTGCTCCCGGTTTCCCGAGCTGACGCTTCACAGCTTCAAGCCTAAAGGAGCTACTGGGACCACCGCGCTGATCTTTTCACCGCACTCATCGAAGCCCCATTCTTTACAGCCGCCCATACGGAACGGATCCGGAATCCAGGGAGAGCGTTTCCCTTACCTTGCGGGCGACTCTTGCTGGGGCAGTGCCGCCGCCTGCCTTGCCTTCGGGTGCTCGGCGCGGGGGATCGCCGTGCCGGTCGGTCTCTGAGGGGCAGAATGATAGGCACCTTTGTCGAACGCCTTTTGGTCGCACGAACGGGAAAGCGGGCGGGGGTTCCCGCCCGCTCGTGGTAGAGCAACGCTTAGCCGACGTAGGTCAGCCAGTGTTCGTATTCCGGACGCTTGCCGGTGACGGCCTCGAGGTAGACTTCCCGCAGCCGCATGGTGATCTCGCCGGCCTCACCCTTGCCGATGGGCCGCCAATCGATTTGGGAAACCGGGGTGACCTCGGCCGCGGTTCCGGTCATGAAGACCTCGTCGGCGGCGTAGAGAAGATCGCGGGTGACCCGGTGGGCCACCTCAACCGTGTAGCCGAGATCCCTGGCGATCCGGATCACCGAGTCGCGGGTGATGCCGGGGAGGGTTACCGAGCTCTCGACCGCGTAGATGACCCCGTCCTTGACGAAGAAGAGGTTTTCGCCAGACCCCTCGGCGACGTAGCCCTGGGTATCGAGCAAAATGGCCTCGTCGGCGCCCGATTTAAGGGCTTCCATCTTGGCCAGGGCGGAGTTGACGTAGTTGCCCCCCACCTTGGCCTTGCCCGGCATGACATCCCCGGGGAAGCGGCGCCAGGAGCTGGTGATGAGCCTCGCGCCCTTGCGAATCGCCTCGTCGCCCAGGTAGGCGCCCCACTCCCAGGTGGCGATCATGACCTCGCCCGGGTTATTGGGGAGCGGGTTGACGCCCAGGGTACGGTCGCCCAGCCACACGAGCGGCCGGATGTAGCAGGAGCGGCGCGCGTTGGCGCGGACGGTTTCGACGATGGCCGATTCAATTTCCTCGGGTGCGTAAGGGATTTCGATGAACAGCGTTTTTGCCGAATCGAACAGGCGCTTGACGTGCTCTTTGAGGCGGAAGATGGCCGCGCCCCTTTCAGTCTCGTAGGCGCGGATGCCCTCGAAGACGCTGGTCCCATAGTGGAGCGAATGGGAGAGCACGCTCACGCGGGCTTCTTCTTGGGGGACGAGTTTGCCGTTCAGCCAGATCAGGCCCGCTTGGATTTTGCTATCACCGCTCGCCATGTTCCTATTATGCCCTTATCCACTTGG
Organism: Vulcanithermus mediatlanticus; assembly: GCF_055385885.1. NCBI lineage: Bacteria > Thermotogati > Deinococcota > Deinococci > Thermales > Thermaceae > Vulcanithermus > Vulcanithermus mediatlanticus. The sequence goes on from NZ_AP042385.1 coordinate 1,244,356, forward strand.
CGGCATCATCCCCTGCCACCGAGGTGACGGCGCAGGAGGCTGGCCAGGGGTTGGGGCAGCCGCTCCAGGTCGTCCGGGCGGGGTTCCCTGCCGGTCTCGAGCCGGAGCCAGGCCTGGGTGAGTTCGAAGAGGTGGGGGATGTAGGCCGGGGTGCTGGTGGCTTCGGGGAGCAGGGCCTCAATCTGCTCCCAGAGCCTTTGCCGGGCCAGGTAACGGGCTGATGCGGCCAGATCGCCCTCGAGGCGTGGCGGTTGATTTCGCTGGAGCCTTTTCGCCTCGATCCGCACCACCGGGAGTTCGAGCCGCTGGGTGCAGCTCGGGCAGACTTTGCCTTCCTCTTCGGTTGGCGCTTCGCACACCGGGCAGCGAGGGGAAGATTCCCATAGCGCGGCCAGGGCCAGGCCGGCGCGCCTCGCGGCGGGCTTGAGCTCGTCCGGAAGGGGGGCGATGAGTTGTTCGAGGCGTCGTTTGGATGTTGCCGAGAGGGACGGTTTTTGCTTTGCGGCCGCGGGTTTGGCTTTTTGTTTTTCGAGTTGCGCCACCGCGCCGGTGACAAAGCGGAGTTCGGTGACCACGTTGCTGCCGAGTTGGTGGGCGTAACGTTCGAGGAGGACCGCGCGCTGGTATGAGAGCTGATGGGCGAGCACGTGATCGGTGACCCGAACCCAGAGGGTGCCCCGTTCGAAGCGGTAAGGCTCGGTCATGCGGGCGAGCTCGGGGCCCACAATCTTGGGCCAGAGGGCGAGAATGCGGCCCTTTTTGAGCCCCCGTGCCAGCGACCGTTTTTTGAGGACGGTGCTCACGATCTCGCCGATGGCGGCGGGGCGGCCGTTACGCACCGGCCGTCACCTCCCATACGCCGGCCACGAGCTCGATGGTGTGGCCGATGCCGTCGGGGACCTCGGTCCCGGTGATCACGGCCTGGGGCAGCGAGCGGACATAACGAATGAGGGCGTCCTGGCGGTGGCGGTCGAGCTCCGCCACCACGTCGTCGAGGAGCAAAACCGGCGCTTCCCCGTGGTGTTCGGCGAGCAGCCGGTGCTCGGCGATCCTGAGCACCAGGGCCAGCGTCCGGGCTTCGCCGCGACTCGCGAAGTGGGTTGCGTCGCGATCGTCAAGGGTGATGCGCAGGTCGTCGCGGTGGGGGCCGCTCAGCGTGACGCCGCGGGCGCGTTCCTCGTCGAGGCGGGAGGTGAGCGCCGAGGCCAGGGTTTCGGGCGATGCGGTCTCGGCGAGGGAGAGGTTGAGCGTCCCGGGGGCGAATTGGCGGTGGGCCGCCTGGGCGAGAGGTGCGAGTTTTTTGAGCAGCCGGCGGCGCAGGGTGATGATCTCGGCTCCGTAGGAAGCGAGGCGATCGTTCCAGGGTGCGAGGTCCATGTTGCCGAGCTTGAGCGCCGCGTTCCGCTGTCTGAGTGCGCGTTCGTAGGCGCTCGTCAGTGCGCGGTAGCGGGGCGAGAAACGCGCGATGAGCTGGTCCAGGAAGCGGCGGCGCTCGGAAGGGCCGCCCTTGACGATGAAGAGGTCCTCGGGGCGGAGCCAGACCGCGCCGGGATAAGCGGCGAGTTCTTTGAAGCTCGCCGCGGCCCCGTTGATCCACAGGCTTCGCCCTTCGCCAAGGCGTTGTTCGATGGTGAGGTGGTCGAGTTCGCCCTCGATTTCGATCCAGAGCCACGCCTCCCTGGCACCAAAGGCGATGCACTCGCTGGCGCTCCCCCTAAGCTCGCCGCCGGAAGCCAGGTAGAGGGCCTCGAGCAGGCTGGTCTTTCCCGAGGCGTTCGACCCCACGATCGCGGTGAGCCCGGGAGGGAGGCGAAGCTCCGGGCTCTGGAGGTTCCGGAAGTGCCTTTGCCTAAATCTCAAAAAGCGCATCAGCGGCTCCACACCCCGGCCCCACTCTACGCTGCTTCGGGAGCGGCGGGCTCGCGATGGATTTTAGAGGGCTTGACGGATGATCTCGACGTCGTCGTCGGTGTAGCCGTAGAGGGTGACCTCGAGGCGGTCGGGGGCGGCTTTGATCTCCTCGAGCATGATCTTCGCCACTTTGGCCTTGTCAAGACCGCCGACGCCGGTGCCGAGGAGGGGAAAGGCGATTTTTGTCAGATGATGGGAGAGCGCCAGGTCCAGCGCGCTCTTCGTGGCTTGGCGGACGGTTTCGTAGCTGGCGGGCGCATCACCCATGACCGCGGCGTGGATGACGTATCTGGCGGGGAGAGACCCTGCGCCGGTGAGGGCCGCTTCCCCCACCCGGATCGGGCCGATCCGGTCACACGCTTCTTGGATTTCTGGACCGCCTTTTTTGCGAATGGCCCCGGCGACACCGGCGCCGAGCTTGAGGTAATTGTTGGCCGCGTTCACGATGGCGTCGCCGGAGAACTCGGTGATGTCCCCGCCTGCGATCCGGATACGCGCCATGGCCTCATTCTACGCCGCAGCGCACGACCAGCACCGGGATGGGGCAGCGGGCGAGGACTTCCTGGGTGGTTGAGCCCACGAAGAGGTTGCGCAGACGGCGGCCGTGGGTGCTCATCACCACTACGTCGTGTTCGCCCGCCGCGCTCACGATTTCATAAGCGGCATCACCCCGTCGCAGCTGGGCTTCAGCCTCGATGCCTTGCTGTTTGGCGGTTGCGAGAGCTTGATCGAGCGCTTCGTCGGCAAGGTTTTCCAGGCTCTTCGCGAGTTCGTAAGAGAGGGGTTCGGTGAGGGCCGGGGTGGGCACCAGCGTGCTCGGGTTTTCGATCACGTGGATGAAGGTCACCTTGCCGCCGGTGGTCTTGGCCAGTCTCAGAGCTTCCTCGACCGCCCGCTGGGCACACGGGCTGCCGTCGGTCGGGACCAAAATACGCCTGTACATGGTTCCATAATACGGGTATGCGAAAAGTCTTTTTTCTCTCCGACTTTGGCCTCGCCGACCCCTATGTGGGGATCGTGAAGGCCGTCATGGAGGGGATCGCCCCCGGGATTTCCATCGTCGACCTTGCGCATGAAGTTCCGCCCCAGGATGTCCGCCGCGCTGCCTACGGCCTGTACGAGAGCGTGCCCTTTTTGCCCAAAGGGTCGGTGGTGCTGGCGGTGGTGGACCCGGGGGTGGGGTCGGCACGTCGGGCGGTGGTCGTGGTGGGGGAGCGTTTTTACGTCGCGCCCGACAACGGCCTTTTGAGCCTGGCGTTCGTGCGCGATCCCCCAAAAGCCGCCTACCTGATCGACGAGCAGGCGTTCACCCAGATGCCGAGCGCGACCTTTCACGCCCGTGACGTCTTTGGCCCCGCGGCCGCCCGGTTGGCCCTCGGCGTGGATCCTTCGCGCTTTGGCCAGCCGATCGCGCTCGAGGACCTCGTGCGGCTGCCGGTCACCTTCGAGCGGGGCCTCCATGGCGAGATCCTCACCTTCGACCGGTTTGGCAACGCCATTACCAACCTGGTGGGGCCCCTGCCCGAGCCGGTCGAGTTCGCGCTGGTCGCGGGACGGACCCTCCCCTTTGCCCGGACCTACGGCGACGTTTACCCCGGGGAGCCGGTGGTCTACCTGGGATCCGCCGGGCTGGTGGAGATCGCCGTTCGCGAGGGGAACGCCCGCGAGGCTTTGGGGCTCTCTGAGGGCATGGAGGTGGTGCTCTACCGCCGGCAAAGCGGGGATAGCGGTTAGGCGTCCTCGAGGTCCTTTTTGAGCGTCGGCACCAGGTCTGAATCGGTGAAGTCGAGGTTGATGGGGGTGAGGGCGACATAACCGTTGCGCACCGCCCAGAGGTCGGTCCCGGCCCTGCTCTCCTCGATGGGCTCGCCGGCGATCCAGTAGTAGGGCACCCCGGCCGGGTCTTCGCGCTCGACCACCTGGTCCTGGTAGTAGCGGTCGACCAGGCCCACGACCCGGAATCCTCGAGGGCGTTCGGCGGGCACGTTGACGTTGAGCAACACCTTCTCCGGCAAGCCGTGCTCGATGACCCAGCGGACCACGGTCTGCGCCGCCTGGGCGGCGTGGGTAAAGTCGAGTTCTTCCATGTGCACGGTGTCGAGGCTGACCGCCACCGAGGGGATGCCCAGTGAGACACCTTCCATGGCGCCGGCGACGGTGCCGGAGCTGGTGATGTCGAGCCCCAAGTTGACGCCGAGGTTAATCCCGGACACAACCAGATCGAACGGCCCTTTCAGGTGGGCGCCGAGGACTACGCAGTCGGCCGGCGTGCCGTCGACCCGGTAGGCGGGGATGGGTTCGAGCCCGGCGCTGGCGGTGTGCTTGAAGCGCAAGGGGCGGCGGATGGTGATGCCGTGGCCGACCGCCGACTGCTCGATATCGGGAGCGACCACGATGACTTCGCCGAGGTCAGCCATGGCCCGGGCCAGCGCCTTAATGCCGGGGGAGAAGATGCCGTCGTCGTTGGTGACCAGGATGCGCATGCTTCTTAAGATACCTGCCCTGGAAGGGGGGTGGCGCGTGCGTCGACCGGGCCGGGGGGCTTCGGTGCTTTAAAATGCCCCCATGTTCCCGGTTGCCGACTTAAACCGTGCGCGAAGGCCGCCGGTTTTGGTCAAGCTCTTGGTGGCGGTGAACGTGGCGGTCTTCCTCTATGAGCTCACGCTGCCGGGCGAGGCCCTGAACGCTTTCTTTTACGCCTACGGCTTCGTCCCCGCTCGATTTTTCGCCGACCCTATCGGGCAAATGGGAACGATCCTGACCAGCATGTTTATCCACGGCGGCTTCGCCCACATCCTCGGGAACATGTGGTTCCTCTGGGTTTTCGGCGACAACATCGAAGACCGGCTGGGCAAGGCCCGGTTCCTGATCTTTTATCTGGCCGGGGGCGTGGCCGCGGCGTTGGTCCAGGGCCTGGTCGAGCCCGGCTCGCTCACGCCCATGATCGGGGCTTCAGGCGCGATCAGCGCCGTTTTGGGCGCCTATTACGTGCTCTTTCCCCGAGCGCTCGTGCTTACGGTGGTCTGGTTGATCTTTTATCCGATCTTCTTTTATCTGCCCGCCTGGTTCTACCTCGGGTACTGGGCCGTGATTCAGTTCTTCGAGGGGATCGCCGGTGTCTCTGGTGTGGCGTTTTGGGCCCACCTGGGGGGGTTCCTTTGGGGCGTTTTCGCGGTCCGTCGGTTTTTGCCCACAAGGCCACGCTGGATTCGCTGGTAGATTGAGGGCAGGATGCCGCCTGAGCTCTACGCAGACCAGATGGTGCGCTACGCCAGAGACCTCGCCAAGGTCTATGCCGAGGCGGAGCGGACCCAGTCGGAACTCCTCAAAGCCCTGATCGCCCTGGTGGAATTTCGCTTTCCCTGGGCACGGGGCCATTCCGAGCGGGTCGCCTACTGGGCCCAGCGCCTGAACGAGGCCCTGGGACGACCGCTCGACCCGCGGATGGTCTACCGGGCCGGCATCTTGCACGACCTGGGGATGATCGCGGTGCCCGATGCCCTGGTTTCGGCGTATTTTTCCGCCCCGCCTTCTCTTCGACTCGCCGACCCCGAGCACGCCCGCCGTTTGATGCAGCACGCGGAGCTCGGGGCCGAGGCCCTTTCCAAGATCTCCGAGTTTTCCGTGATCGTTCCCTGGGTACGCCACCACCACGAGGCCTGGAACGGCAAGGGCTGGCCGGACGGGCTGAGCGGCGAGGCGATTCCCCTTGGGGCCCGGATCCTTGGGGTGGCCGAGGTCTTCGACCACCTTTTCGAGCTCCAACCGGGGCCGAGGCCCTCGCTGGGGCGCGTCCGGGGCGAGATGGCAAAGCTCTCAGGGACAAGGCTTGACCCCGATCTGGTCGCCACCTTCTTGCGGCTTCCGCTGGAAGAGCTCTGGGAGAACTGGCTTTGGATGGTGGAGAATGAGGATTCTGCTGATTGAAGACGATCCCCTGATGGAAGGGCTTTTGCGGGCCACGTTCGAGCCCTTGGGGCATGAGGTTTTCTTCAGCGCCTCGGGCGATCGGATCGAAGCGTTGCTCGAACAATACGATCCCGACGTGGTGGTCCTGGACGTGCTCCTTTTTGGCAGCGAGCACGATGGCTTTGCCGTGTGCCGGAGAATCAAGGCCTCGCCCTACCGGGATACGTTCGTGGTTTTGCTCACCGCCTTAAGTGACGAGGAGAGTCGAAAGCGCGGGCTCGAGGCCGGAGCGGATGCCTATCTGGCGAAGCCTTTCAGCCCGCTTGAGCTCTTAGAGCTGGCCCAGGCCCGCGGGACGCCTCACTGAGCTTTGGCCTTCGGGATCTCCAGGTAGAACACCGTTGCCCCGCTGCGCGGTTCAGCCCCGGCCCGCCCGCCGTGTTCGGTGGCGATTTCCCGGACCAGGCTCAGCCCCAACCCCCAGCCCTCGAGGCCCCGGTGCTCGGGGAGTCTGGCGAAAGGCGAGAAGAGCCGTTCGGCAGTGCTCGCGTCCAGCTGTCGCCCCGGGGTTTCAACCTCGATCCGCCACCGATCGCCCGCGGGGAAAACCCGCATCGAGGCCCTGCCCTGACCGTACTTCATCGCGTTTTCAAGCAGGTTTAAAAGGGCGTGGAGCAGGCGGTCGGGATCGGCCACCACCGGCATCGCCCCTTCCTTGTGTTCGATGTGAAGCAGAATCTGCCCCGATGTGAACGCCCCCCCGGCCAGCCGCCAGGCCTCTTCGATGACCTCGCGGAGGTCGACGGGGCGTTTGCGGAGCAAAAGTGGTTTCCCGGCCTCGAGGCGATGCAGGTCGAGGAAGGTCCCGAGCACGCTCCTGAGCCGCTGGCTCGCCAGGTGCAGCGCCTCGAGGTGCCGGCGCTGCTGGGTAGGGTCCTGGGTCTTCGAGGCGAGTTCGGCGAATCCGGCCACCGCTGCCAGGGGGGTTTTGAGCTCATGGGCCACCAGGCCCAAAAGCCGGGTCTTAAAGCTCGACTCGTTTTCGAGCTGGCTGATCCGCACCGCCTGCCAGCGGCGCAGGCGGTCCTGGAGGTAAAGGATGAAGGCGGTGGTGAGGAAGAGCAGGGCGAAGCCGAACACCGAGCTCTTTTGATAGAGGCGGAGCTTCGCCTTAAGCTCCCCCCGGAGCTGGTTGGAGATGTTGACGGCTTCGATGTAGACCGGGAAGATGCGCTCGGCCCACCGGGCGTAGACATCGCAGCGGTTCCCGGCTTTTTGAATCTCGTTGGACAGGGCCTCGACCGTTGCCCGGGCTTCCGGGCTCAGGAGCGGCCAGCTGTCGCTGCCTTCGGCGAGCATTACCCGCTGCTGGATTTCATCGGGGGCGTTTTTGGGCGCATCACCGCGGTAACAGCGCGAGGCCACCTGATAGAGATCGCGGAGGATGCGCCCGTACTGGTAGGCGGAGTTGGCGGTCTGCGCCTCGACCAGGGCGGCCTCGAGGCTTTTGAGGAGGAAGAGCGAGTAGCTCCCGTAGGCAAACACCAGGACCAAAAGCACATAGCTGGCCCAGATCGCGGCCCTTAGGGGTAGACGACGATCCGCGTGAGCTTCCACACCCAGTAGGCATTGTACTCAGTTGGGTCGGGCTTCAACCGATCGTATGGGAAGACGATTCGCAAGGGGGCGTAAACGGGAGGAAGCGGCTTGCCGTCCTGGGTCAGGGCGATCATTGGCTGGAAACGCTTGATCTTTTCCCACTCGACGCTGATGACGTAGTCGTCGCTGGCTTCGAAACGGAGCCGCTTGGGGTCGGGGGTGCCCACGCCGGCGAGGAGATCGGAAAGCCACACCCCTTCGAAGACGGCGGGAGGGCCGTTTTCTGCCGAGTGGTGGATGGTCTTGATGCGGACCCACCGCAGCTGTTCGAGGGCGTCTTTGTCCAGCGGGTACTCGCCGTCTGGGGTGACCACCGTGAGCAGGACTTCGCCGCTTGGTTTGGGGACGCCGCCCTTCCACCCGCCCTGGCGCACCACTTGGTAGTCGCTTTTAGGGGCACAAGCGGCAAGCAGCAAACTCAGAGCAGCGAAGGCGACGATCGCGAGGTGCGGTTTGCGTATGTGTGCCATGGCTGACGATTTATTCTAAGCCCAACCAGCGATCAAGGCATCCCCCTTTTGGGGGTTGACGGGCACAAGGGAGAGATCGGGCTCTATGATGGGGGGCGATGGGGGCGCTCTACCGCCGGGCGCGGCCGGCAACCTTCCAGGCGGTGGTCGGGCAGGAGCACGTGAAGGAAGTGCTCGAGAACGCCATCCGCCAGAACCGCCTTGGGCACGCCTATTTGTTTTCCGGGCCGAGGGGCGTGGGGAAGACCACCGTCGCCCGCCTCTTGGCCATGGCCGTGGGGTGCGAGAGTCAACTTGAGACGCGCCCCTGCGGGGAATGCGGGCACTGCCGGGCGGTGCGTGAGGGGCGGCACCCCGACGTGCTGGAAATCGACGCCGCGAGCAACAACTCCGTGGACGACGTGAGGGAGCTCAAAGAGCGCTTGCTCCTTGCTCCGGTGCTGGCGCCGAAGAAGGTGGTCATCCTTGATGAAGCCCACATGATGTCAAAGAGCGCCTTCAACGCCCTTTTGAAGACGCTGGAGGAGCCCCCGCCCCACGTACTCTTCATCTTCGCCACCACCGAGCCCGAGCGGCTGCCGGCGACGATTCAGAGCCGGACCCAGCATTTCCGGTTTCGGCGTTTGCGCGACGACGAGATCGTGGCCAAACTCACCGAGCTCGCCAGGGCCGAGGGCCTCGAGGTGGAGCCGCAAGCGCTCCGTTTGGTCGCGCGGGTGGCCGAAGGCGCGATGCGCGACGCCGAGAGCCTGCTCGAGCGGCTCTTGGCCCTGGGGAAGACGAGGCTTTTGCTAGCGGATGTCGAGGCCATGCTGGGCATGCCGCCCCAGGACCTCCTGGACGAGGCGGTCGCAAACCTCCTGGGGGGTGATGTGGAAGCCGCGCTCGCCGTAGCCGAGCGCCTCTACGTTTCCGGATACGCGCCGCGGACGGTGGTCCGAGAGCTCAAATCGGCATTTCGCAGGCGCCTGTATGCCACGCCCGGTGCCGAGGCCGAGGCGTACATCCGAGCCATGCTGGCCCTCGACGAGGCCGATGAGCGTCTGGCCAAGGACGAGGACCGCCTGACGCTCGAACTCGCCGTGCTCAGGGCTTACCACGTCCTCCACCCTGGGGCGCCCCCGAGACCGGCGCCGGCGGAAGAAAAGGTAAAGCCCAGCGCAGCCCCAAGCGCGCCGGCAAAAGCAGCGGAGGCGACCGAAGAAAAAGGTCCTTCGGGGCTGGATGCCGCCGGCTACAAACGTTTCCTCGGGGCCTTAAAGCCCATGCACAGGGCGTTCGTCCGCGAGGCGCGCCCGAGGCTGCAGGGAAAGACCTTGGTGCTCGCCTTTGCCCAAACCTATCGCTTCCACTATGAGCGGGCCAAAGCGGCCAGGACCTCGCTCGTCGGCGCCGCCAAGCAGCACCTTGGCCTCGAGGACGTCGAGGTGGTCCTCGAGGAAGACGAAGGCGACGGTGGCGAGTCGTCGCCACCGGGCAAGCCGCATCCCCGGCCCGAACCAGCCCCGCCGCCTCCACCCCCCGAGCCGGAGCCGGCGCCTCCTAAAGGGGAGGCCCCGAGCGAGCCGGGACCGCGCGCCGCCGATTGGCTTAAGGACCCGCGGGTGCAGCACCTGACCAAGTTGTTCGGGGCCCGCCTGAAAGAACGGGGGGAAGAATCCCTTAGCTAATTCTCATAGGGGGTAATGGTATACTTCGGACATGCGGACGCACGATCTCGGTGACGAAACCCTCACCTCGTTGCAAAAACGCCTGCGGCGCATCGAAGGGCAGATTCGCGGCCTGCAAAAGATGATCGACGAGGGGCGGCCTTGTGACCAGGTTCTGACCCAGATGAGCGCAGCCAAGCGGGCCATGGAGTCGGCGGCGGCGCTGTTTTTGAAGGAATACCTGGCGGTGTGCGCGGCGGAGGTGGCTGAAGGCAACACCCAGGGCCTGGAAAAGATCAACGAAGCGCTGCGGCGTTTGCCCTGAAGACGGCCGGTCGGGGGATCGATATAGAATTTGGGCATGCCCGAACTCGAGGGCAAGCCGCCTTTGGTGGTGGCTGCCGCTACGGATCCCGGTCGGAAGCGCGAGAGAAACGAAGACGCCTTCGGCTACGCCTTGACGTCCAGCGGGGGCGTTTTCATGATCGCCGACGGCATGGGCGGCCACAGCCAGGGTGAGCTCGCCGCCAAGCTGGCCGTCGAGACGGCGCTCTCCGTACTGGAGGGAAAGACCATCTCCCCGGGGCTTCTGGTTGAGGCCCTGGAGGCCGCAAACCGCAGGATCTACGAGGCCTCGCACCTGCAGGAAGGGGAGAGTATGGGCACCACCGCCACCCTGCTGGCCATCGATGCCCCCTTCGGCCTGGTCGCCCACGTGGGGGATTCGCGGGCCTACCTCTTGCGCGATGGTCTTTTGGTTCAGCTCACCCAGGACCACTCCTGGGTCGCCGACCGGGTCCGCCAGGGCCTCTTGCGTCCCGAGGAGGCCCGGACCCACCGCTGGCGCAACGTCATCACCAACGCTCTCGGCACCTTTCCCGAAGTCGAGGTCGACCTGCTCGGCCTCAGGCTGCGGCCGGGCGATGTCTTTTTGCTCTCCACCGACGGGCTGCACGGCGTGGTCGGGGAGGAGACGCTGGCCCGGGTGCTCGCCCAGGAGCCCCCGGCGGTGGCGGTGGAAAAGCTCATCGAGCTGGCCAACGCCTGGGGGGGACCCGACAACATCACGGCGATGGTCGTCGGTGTCCGCGATGTGAAGGGCGATGCCAACAAGCCCTATGCGCTGGCCCTGGCCGGCGACCAACCGGTCTACATCCGCTCGCGGAGCGGCGACGCGGTTTTAGCCCTGCCCCATCCCCGCCGGCGGAGCTACCTGGTCGAGGCCGGGTTGCTCGTGCTGTGGCTCTTGTTGCTTGCCTACGTCCTTTGGGGGCAGCGTTGAGGTAAGTTAGGAACATGGAAACCGTACGTACCGAGCGCGCGCCCCAGGCGATCGGCCCCTACAGCCAGGCGGTGAAGGCGGCCGGCTTCGTGTTCGTCTCGGGCCAGATTCCTTTGCGTCCGGATGGCGAGTTGGTTGAAGGCGATTTCGCCGCCCAGGTCCGGCAGGTGCTGACCAACGTGCGGGCGGTCCTCGAGGCCGCGGGATCGGGTCTTGACCGGGTGGTCCAGGTCACCGCCTACCTCACCGACATGGCCAACTTCCCGATTTTTAACGAGGTCTACGCCGAGTTCTTCGACGCGCCGTACCCGGCGCGGGCGGTGGTCGGGGTGGCCAGCCTGCCCAAAGGGGTTTCGGTCGAGGTGGCGGTGACGGCGCTGGGAGGTTCATGATGCGAATCCTTTACCCCACCGATTTTTCCGATGCCTCGGAGCGGGCTTTCGAGCTCGTTGAGGTGATCAAGGGGCTCCTCGAGGTGGACCTCACGCTCCTGCACGTGGTGGAAGACCCTTTGCGCAGCAAAGTCTACGGCGATTTCTGGGACGAGCTTTTGGCGGAGCCCTTCGAGGCCAGGCGCCACCAGCTCATCGAATACCTCAACGAACGGCTGCGGGCGCTCGATGCCGAGGCCGAGGTCCGGGTCGAGTTCGGCAAGCCGCTCGCGACCATCCTGCGCCACGCCAAGGCCGCCGATCTGGTGGTCATGGGGACCCACGGGCCCGAGGGGCTGCTTGAGCGCCTTTTGGGCTCGGTCACCGAACGGGTGATCGAGCTTTCGGGCAAGCCCGTCGCCGTGATGCGCGCCGAGGGCACCGTGCGCCCGTTCAAACGGCTCTTGGTGGCCAGCGGCTTGGCCGAGCCCTCGCTGCGGGCTTTGAGCCTGGCCCGGCGCCTGGCCGACGCTTCGGGGGCCCGCATCACCCTGCTCCACGTGGTCGAACCCATCTCCGAGCCCCCGATTCCGGTGCACATGCCCGACCCCCGGGATGTGCTTGGCCACGACTATATGGAGAAACTGGCCAAAGAGGTGGCCCGGATCGCGAGTGCCCACGGGGCAGAGCCGGCGATCCGCGAGGGGGAGGCGGCCAAGACCCTGCTGGCCTTTGCCGAGGAGATCGGTGCCGACGCGGTATTCATCGGCCGTTCCCGCGAGGCGAGGTTCCTGGGATCGGTGACCCGCGAAGTGCTCGAGCGGGCCGCCCTGCCGGTCTTCGTCCACCCCTGAACCATGCGGCCCGAAGAACTCATCGAACGTTTTTCCCGTGGTGACCGCCGGGCACTGGCCAGGGCCATCACCCTGGTGGAATCGGGGCACCCGTTTGGCGCCGCCCTGCTGCAGCAACTCCGAGGTCAGGGGCGGGCCAAGGTGGTCGGACTCACCGGCAGCCCGGGGGCGGGCAAGAGTACGCTCGCCGACCGGCTCATCGAGGTGGCCCGGACGGCGGGGGAGCGCGTGGCGGTGCTGGCCGTGGACCCCTCGAGCCCATTCACCGGCGGGGCCGTGCTCGGGGACCGCATCCGGATGATGCGCCACTACGCCGACGAGGGGGTCTTCATCCGCTCCATGGCCAGCCGGGGCGCGCTCGGCGGCTTGGCGGGGGCGACGGTGGGAGCGCTGGCGCTCCTCGAGGCCTTCGGTTTCGACTGGATCTTCATCGAGACGGTGGGGGTTGGCCAAAGCGAGGTCGACATCGCCCGGGTGGCGGACACCACCGTTTTGGTGCTCACGCCGGCTGCTGGCGACGCGGTCCAGGCTTTCAAGGCCGGGGTGATGGAGATCGCCGAGGTGATCGTGGTGAACAAGTTCGATCTCCCCGGGGGGCCGAGGCTCATCGAAGAGCTCAAGGCGACGCTCGAGCTGGCCCCGCCCCATCCCGGGGGGTGGAAGGTTCCCATCCTCACCGCGGTGGCCAGCCGGGGCGAGGGTGCGGCTGAACTCTTGGATGCCATTCGCGAACACCGGGCGCACCTCGAGGCCACCGGACAGCTCAAGGCGCACCGGCTGGAGCGGGCTCGCTTTGAAATCCAGGCGGTGATCCAGGAATGGGGGCGGCGGATGAGCCAGGACGCGACGCCGTTGCTGAGCGAAGTGGCCGAGGGCAGGAAGACGCCCGAAGAGGCCGCGGGCGAGATCCTGCGCGCTGCCTTGGCCAAAGGCTAGGCCGGCATTGCCAAACCGTCGTCTGCCTTTGATGGGCCTGCCCGCCGTGGCAAATGCCACGGCGGGCAGGCCCTAGCCTTCGAGCGGATCGGGGGCGACGATCTCCTCCGGGCTCAGGTGGTAAACCGCGCCGCACCAGTGGCAGCGTACCTCGGCCCCGCCTTCCCGGGCCATGGCCTCGCGCTCGCTTTCGGGGAAGAAACGAATGGCCCTGAGCGCCTTCTCGCGGCTGCAGCGGCAGGCGAACTCGAGGGTGAAGTCGCTCGCCAGGGGTGAAAAATCCAGGCCCGCCAGGACGGCCTCGAGCGCGCCCAGAAGCCCGTGCTCGAAAAGGAGCCCCGAAAAGCCGGAGATCGCTTTCAGGTTCGCCTCGAGCGCCGCGATCGCATCCTCGGGGGCGCCGGGCAGCACCTGGATGACGACGCCGCCGGCGGCCTCAACCGAGTGATCGGTGCCCACTCGCACCCCGAGAAGGACGGCGGAGGGGATTTGCTCCGATTTGAGCAGGTGGTGGGCGAGGTCCTCGGCGATCTCCCCGGAGACGAGCGGCACCGTGGAGTCGTGGAGGTCGCCTGAGGGAAGCGTGCGCATGACCTGCAACGTTCCCCGGCCGACCAGCCGGCCGACGTCGAGCTTGCCCTGGGGCGAGATGGGGACCTCGGCCCGGGGCTGGCGGACGTAGCCCCGCAGGCGTCCTTTGAGGTCGGCTTCGGCCATCAACCCACCCAGGGGGCCGTCCCCGTCGATGCGCAGGGTGAGGCGCTCTCTCGGGCCCTTAAGCAGCAGGTGGGCGAGGAGGGCGGCGCCGGTGAGACCGCGCCCCAGCGCCGCGGTCGCGGTGGGGGACAGATCGTGGCGGCTGCGGGCCACCTCGACGACATCGGTGGTTTCGGCCGCGACCACGCGGAGCGTTCCGTCGCCGGCCAGGCCACGGATTACCCGCCCCACGCCGTGCCCTCCCTGAACTTCTCGCGCAGCGCCCTGGCCGCCGGCGGGGGAACGAAGCGGCCCACGTCGCCGCCGTGCCGGGCGATCTCCTTGATCATGGTGGAGGAGACGAATGACCACCGGGTCGCCGCGAGGATGAAGATCGTTTCCACCTCGGGGTTCAGCTGGCGGTTGAGGTGCGCCATCTGCAGCTCGTACTCGTAGTCTGAAACCGCGCGCAGCCCTTTGACGATGAGCTTGAGCCCTTTTTGACGCATGTACTCGGCCAAAAGGCCGTGGAAGGCCTCGACCTCAACGTTGGGCAGGTGGAGCGTCGAGGCCCGGATGATCTCCAGGCGCTCCCCGATATCGAAGAGGTAGCGCCCGGCCTTGGCCGGGTTTTCCAGCACCGCGATGGTGACGCGGTCGAAGAGCCTGCTCGCCCGTTCGGCCACGTCGAGGTGGCCATTGGTGAAGGGGTCGAAACTCCCAGGATAAACGACGTGCATCATGCCTCCTTCGGGACCAGGGTGAAGGCGTTGGCGCCGTAGGTCCGCCGCTCGCCGAGGGGAATGAAGAGCGAACGTGGGTGCTGCAGGATGGCAACGCCGCCGGGGCGCACCACGTCGGAATCGAGCAGCAGTGTAAAAGCGGCGACGAGGTCGATGGGATAGGGCGGGGCCATGAAGGCCACGTCGTATCGGTCGTCGCCCGACGCGGCCTCCCTCAGGAAGCGCTCGACCGAATAGGGCACGACCCGGGCCTCGAGGCGGGCCTTGCTGAGGTTTTTCTTGAGCAACCGGACGGCTTCGGGGTCCTTCTCCACCAGGGTGACGCGCCACCCCTCGCTGGCCGCCTCGAGCCCCACGGCGCCGCTCCCGGCGTAGAGGTCGAGGAAGCGTCCGGGCCTCGGGAAGCGGCTGCGCAGGTGGTCAAAGAGCGCCTTCCGCAGCCGGACCGGGCTCGGACGCGCCGAAGCGGGGACCTCGAGGACCACCCCCTTGGCCCGACCGCCGAGAATTCTCAGCCGGCTCAACCCTCACCTCCCTAATTAGCCTACCAAAGGCAAAAGGAAGGGCCCCGTGGGGCCCTTTGGCTGGTCGGGGAGAGAGGATTCGAACCTCCGACCCCCTCGTCCCGAACGAGGTGCGCTACCAGGCTGCGCTACTCCCCGCAGCACCCATAAGTTTAGCCAGGCGCGCCCTGGCTGTCAAAGCCGGGCGCGGGCGGGGCCGGAAAAGGATCTGCCCCGGCCGGGGCCGGGGCGGGAGGGGAAGCCGTGGAGCTGGGTTGAGTAAGCGTCCGCGAGTTTTTCAACCCGGGCCCCCGCCGTGGCGAAAGCCACGGCGGGCTACCTTAGAAGCTGTAGGTCAGCCCGAGCTGGACCTCGCTGTTTTGGTTGTACCCGCCGAATTCGCTGTTTGCGGGCCCGTAGAAGTAGGCGAAGCCGATATTGCCGCGAACCCCGTCGGCAAAGGTGTAAACGAGCTGCGGGCGCAAAAGGCCCGAGCCGTCGCTCAGGTTGTGCAGCCAGGCGCCTTCAATCCGGGTCCGCTCGTTGTAGTCGTAGCTCGCGAGCAGCCCCAGGCGCTGGGTGTAGGTGTCGGCGGCGGGGACGTCGGCTTTTTGCCACTTGAGGTCGTAGACCACGATGGTCTGGGGGCCATCGGTCCAGGTGTACTCCAGCGAGAGCACCCCTTCGGCGTAGGGGTTTTGGGTGAAGGGGTCTTGGCCCTGGGGGTCGTCGGTCAAAACGTAGGCGGCCTCGCCGCGGAGCACGAGCCCCTCGGCGACATCGGGGATCGAGAAGGCGAGGGCGAAGTCAGCGCCGAGCAGGGTGCGGCGGTCATGGCCGAGGATCAGTTTTTGCGGTCCAGTTGGGTCATTGGGATCGACGGGCACGATCTTCTTGGCGCTGGGGAAGGGGAAGTAGTCGCGGATCGCGGTCGCGCCGAGGTCGAGCCCGTCGAGGACGTCGAGGCTGGCCGTGGCCCGGACGCCGAAGACGCCGTTGGTGAGATCGGGGCTCGGAGCCGTGGTCTCAATTTTGGTGACGCCAGGGGGCAGGGAAACCGGGATGGCCCAGGCGCCCTGGGGGGGAACGGAGGGCGTGAACCGGGGAATCCAGACCGCCTCGAGCTGGTACACGCCGGCTTCGTCGGGGTACACGGTGGCGTGGATCATGGGGACGGGCAGCTTCTGGGCCGAGGGGTCGGCCAGCGGCCGGGCCAGGTCCTTGGGGTTGAGGACGTCCTCGGGGCTCAGGTAGTCCACCCGACCCCAAGAGATCACCTGGTTGCCCACGGTGAGGTCCACGCGGTCGAGGTAGACCGTGGCGTAGGCCTCGCCGAGGGAGAAGCTGGTCTTGCCGGTGAGCGCGTCGTAGCCAAGGTTCAAGGTGGCTTTGAGCGTTGCATCGTCGAGGTCGTAGCCGAGGTCGAGTTTGAGCGTGGTTTGCCCGAGGCTCAGGGTCGCATCCGAGGTACGCACGCCGAAGTTGGTGTCGAGCTGGCCCGAGAGGTTCACCTGGGCCAGTGCCAGGCCGGCGAGGACGAGGATCCACGAGAGCTTTTTCATCGCCACCTCCCTAGCGCTTCATGAAGCGTTCGCTGAAGACCGAATCCGGGATCTCGACGTCGATCTCGAGGTCCTGCTGCTCGAGGATGGTCTTGTGCTTGGTCTTGACGTTTTCCATCACCAGGTACGTGGGGATGAGGTACTTGCCGTCGGCGAACGATTCGATCTTGCTGCTCTGTAAGACCTTGTAGAGCTTGCCCTTTTTGTAGAACTCGATTCTGGTGGGTACGTAGGTGGCTTCGGGCACCCAGACGACGAGCTTGGAGTAGCTGGATTCCACCCCAGGCTTGGGGGTCGATTCCACCACGAAGACCTTGCCCCCTGCGCCCTCTTCGGTTTTCAGCAGTTTGTGGTTGTAATCCTCGATCTTCATGCCCCCGAGGTTCGAGATGTCGTCGTAGGTGAAGTCGGAGCCCATGAACGAACCCTTTTTCTGGCTTCCCGCGATCCGGCGGATGCGCTTTAAGGCGGGCAGGTAGAGCTTCATCTCTTCCTTGCCGCCCTTTTTGAGGGCCAGGAATGCGGTGCCCTTGACGTCGGCGGGGGCCAGGAACTTGATGAGCATCTTTTCTTCATCGCCGACTTTCCTGGTCCAGAGCTCGATCTTGCGGGTGAGCGTCTTCCCCTGCTTGTTGACCAGCTGCATGACCATGACCCCGTGCATGGCGCTGGGGCTTGGCCGGGCGTCGACCTTCTTCATCACTTCCTCGCCGCTCACAGCCAGCGCCAGCGAGAGGACACCGATGAGACCGAGGCTTGCCAATACTCTACGCATCTCTGATCACCTCCCTTTTTCCATAGCGGCGCACGAAGGCGAGCAGCGCCGCGGGCAACGCGGTGAGCGCGAAGAGCGCGGTGGCGCCCACCGTAAACCCCATGAGTTTGGCGAAGGTCTGGATGGGGGCGAACCCCGAAAACAGCAGGGCCATGAAGCCGCCCCCGATGGCCAGCGCGGTGAAGAAGACCGCCCGGCCGGAGACGTACAGGCTGGTGGTGGCGGCTTCCTCGGGCGCCCGGCGTTTGCGCAGCTCCTCCAGGTAACGCACGATGATGTGCACCGAGTAGTCGCCCACGCCGATGGCGATGGCGGCGATGAGCGCGGTGGCGGTGTCGAGGGGAATGCCAAAGAGCCCCATGAGGCCGAACTGACCGGCGATCGTGAGGCCGAGGGGTACCACGCTCACCAGCCCCACCACCAGCGACCGGAGCAGCAGCGCGTTGAAGAGGGCCACCAGCACCAGCGCCAGCGCCAGCGAGATGTACTGGTCCTTGAGGATCAGGCGCATGACCTCGAGCATCAGGACCGTGGTGCCGGTGAAGGTGATCTGGTCCGCCTGAGGGCCGATGATGGCCTGGGCGCGCTGGCGCAACTGGTTGACCAGGGCCTGCATCTGACCCGAGGGCAGCGACCGCAGCTGGACCGTGACCTGGGCGGTGGTCGAGGATTCGTCGATGAACTGGGCCAGGTCCTCGGGATCCCCCGACATCTGGTAGAGGAGGAGTTCCTGGGCCACGCCCTCTTCGCTGTCGGGGAAACCGTAGGCCCCGGTCAGTGACTTGTGGATTTCACGGATCATATCGGCGATTGAGATCGCCGAGCCCACCTCGGGGTTTTGCTTGGCTTCCTGCTCGAAGCGGTAGATGGCCGCAAGCAGCGCCGGGTCCTTGAGATTGCCGTCGACCACGATGGTGAGCGTGTCGGAGCCGCCGAAGACCCGGTCCACGAGTTCGGTCGCCACCCGCGGCGAGGCGTTTTTCGGGAAGTAGGAGAGGAAACTGGTCTCCACGTGGATCCTGGTGGCGAAAAACGCCATGAGGGCGAGGAAGGCCACCGCGGCCACCAGGATGCCCCCGCGCCGTTGCCGCACCCAGCTGGCGATGCCGATCATGGCCCGGCTGATGGCGTCGGGCTTTTCCGGGTCGATGGTGCGGCGGGGGTTCCGCAGGAGCGCCAGCACCGCCGGGGCGAGGACGGTCGAGCCCAAAAAGGCCACCAGAACGCCGAAGGCGGCGAGCAGGCCGAAGGCCTTGATCTGGGGGATGCTCGAGGTGTAGAGCGCGGCCAGCCCGGCGCCGGCGGCGAGGGCGGAAACCAAGACCCCAAGCCCGGTTTCGCGCACCGCGAGCCCGATGGCCGTGCTCCGGTCCTCCCCGTGGGCGAGCTCGTGGTAGAAGCGGTTCAGGATATGGAGGGTGAAGGAACTGCCCACCGCGAGGACCACCACCGGCAGGATCGAGCTGATGGTCCCGAGCTTAAAGCCGAGCCAGCCGCCAAGGCCGAGCGACCAGATGAGGGCGGTGATCACGGTGAGGAGGGGCAAAAACACCCCACGCTGGCTCCTGAAGTTCAAAAAGAGCACCAGCGCGATGATGAGGGCGGCGGCGCCCATCTGGATGGGCATGTCCCGTTGCATGGTCTCGAGGATGTATCCCGAGAGCGCCGGGGTGCCCGCGAGGTAGACCCGCCCCTTCCAGTTGGACCTCAGCGCCTTGAGCAGCGCCTGGTTGAGCGCCTTCATATCCAGCCCGGGGTCCACCTCGACGATGACCGCCGCGTACCGCCCGTCCTTGCTGACCAGGCGCCCGGCGTAAAGGGGGTGGCCGTCCACGTAGTCGCGGATGGACTTGATCTCTTCGGCGGTGATTTCCCCGTCCGCCGGGAGGAGGTCCTCGATGTTGAGGAATCCATCCGCCTCCTCCATGCGCTTGGCGTTGGCCAGGCTGGTCACCCGCTGGACCCCATCGACCTCGGAGACCGCCTCGGTAACGGCCTGGAGGGCGGTGAGGGCCTCGGGGGTCCAGATGTCGCCCTCGAGGGCGGCGATCGCCATCTCGCCGCTGCCGAAGGTGTCCCGGACCTCATCCAGCATTTGCTTGGCCGGGAGATCCGGCGGCACCAGGGACTCCGGCGAGTTATCGAACTGCAATTTGCCCAGGCCCAACCCCAGGCCCAGGCTCACCAGCAAAAAGATCACCACGACCGTCCAGGGATGACGTGTGGCGAATCGACTCAGCGTTTCCATAGACCAGACTCCCTCCCGAAAGCTCGCGGGGCCTCGCCCCGTTTACGAACTGTAAACTCTAGACGACACGATGTCAACATGCGATACTGGGGGTGGTATGGCGAAGGCGGAGGCGCTCAGCGAAAAGCGCAGGGAACGAAGGATGCGGGCCATTTTGCAGGCCGCCCTCGAGGTCTTTAACGAGCGCGGCTATCCCAAGGCCACCATGGAGGAGATCGCGGAGCGGGCCCTTTTGACCCGGCAGGGCCTCTACAAGTACTTCAGCGATAAGCAGGAGATCCTACGGGCGCTCTTGGAGTGGAAGATCGAGGAACTCATCGCCGACATCGAGCGGGCCGCGGCCGGGGGCGAGGCGTTCGTCGAGAGGGTGCGGCGAATCGTCCGCGACGCGCTGCTTTTCCAGCAGAAAAACCGCGGCGTGTTCCACGCCCTGATCACCGCCAGCGTGGTTCCGGAGCTGGTCCGGGATCCGCGCCTCATTGACCTGAAGTCGCGGCTCATCCAGCAGGTGGCTTCGGTGATCGAGGAGGGGATGCAAAAGGGCGAGGTTCGGCCCGCCCCCGCCGCGGAGCTGGCCGAGCTGCTTTTGAGCTTCATTTTCCGCGCCGTGGCCAAGGATTATCTGGAGCCCGACAACCCCGCCAACTACGACCCGCGTTGGGTCGAGGAGGTGTTTTTGTACGGCGTGGTGCGGGGGGCGTAGGCTGAAGTCATGGAACTCGGCTTTTCCCCCTGTCCCAACGACACCATCATCTTTTACGCGCTCGTTCACGGCGAGGTGCCCTTTCCCGAACCCATCGTTCCCAGGATCGCCGACGTCGAGACCCTGAACGCCTGGGCCCGTGAGGGTAGGCTCCCGGCGACGAAGCTGAGTTATGCCGCCTTCGCGCGCCTGAGGGATACCTACATGGGGCTCAAAAGCGGCGGGGCGCTTGGCCGTGGGGTGGGGCCCCTGGTCGTGGCCCGCGGCGACCGGGCGTTTGCCGGGGCCCGCGTGGCGCACCCGGGTGAGGAGACCACCGCTTTCGCGCTGTTCCGGCTCTTCATGGGCGAGCTGCCGTTCGAGCCCGTGGCCATGGTTTACGACGAGATCATGCCCGCCCTCGAGCGGGGGGAGGTCGATCTCGGGCTCATCATCCACGAATCGCGCTTTGTCTATCCCCAGCACGGGCTGGTGAAGCTGCTCGATCTCGGGGCGTGGTGGGAAGAGGAGACCGGGCTCCCCCTGCCCTTGGGGCTGATCGCGGTGCGGCGGGACCTGGCGCCGGCGCTTGCCCGCGAGCTCGAGCGGGCCATTGGCGAGAGCCTGACGTTTGGGCTTCGCCATATGGACCGGGCCTGGCCTTACATCCAAGCGCATGCTGCCGAGCTCGACGACGCGGTCATCCGGGCCCACATCGAGACCTACGTCAACGACTACAGCCTCGACCTCGGGGACGAGGGCATCGAGGCCGTCGAGACCCTGGTGCGCCGAATGGAAGCGGCCGGCCTCGCGCCGCCCTCACAGGCCCCGCTTTTTTCCCCGGGCAGGTAATAAACTGAAAGCCATGGCCCCTCTTTTCCCCTCGGTGCTCCCCGAGGAGGTACGGGAAGCGCTGTCGGTCCTTTTTAAGCCCCGAAAAGCACGGCGCGGTCGCGTTCTCTTCTATCCCGACGATCCCGCGGAAGAGGTCTTTTTCATCGAAGAGGGGTGGGTTCGCCTTTTCGAGCTCGGGCCCAGGGAGGAAGAGGTCACGCTGGTGGTGGTCGGTAAGGGGGAACTTTTCGGCGAGGCGGCGTTGGCGGAAGGCCGGAGCTACGGCGTTTTCGCCGAGCCCATGGGGTCGGTTCGCCTGCTGGCGGCACCGGGGCTTGAGGTTGTGGCGCTGGCGGACCGCCACCCCGAAGTGTACGCATTTTTAGTTCGCCTTTTGACCGAGCGGCTCTGGAACGCCGAGGCCAGGCTCCGGGAGATCCGCTACAAGGAGGTGCGGCCCCGCTTGGTGCGCACGTTGCTCGCCATGATGCGGGAGGGCGAGCGGGGGCTCGAGGTGGCGCTCAGTCACCAGGACCTGGCCCACCTCGCGGGTTCCACCCGGGAGACGGTCACCAAGATTTTGGGCGAGCTCGCCATGGAGGACCTGATCGAGCTCGGGTACCGCCGGGTTTTGATCCGTGACCCAAAGGCCTTGGCGTCGCTGCTTGAGTGAGGTGGGGGTGCGCTTTGTGTTTTGGAATCGACATGTCGCGCTGCGTGCCGTGATCTTCCTGTTGTTGGCGGTGTTTTCCTACGCCTCGGCCCAGGCGCCAACCTTGCGCGTCCTGCTCGCCAAGGGGGAGGGCTTTACCGTTGGTCTTTTGGGCCCCCACGACGTTTGGACCCTCGAGGGCAAGCGCTTTTCAAATCAGGACGGCGCCACCTACCGGGTCCGCCTGGGCAGGGATGGGGTGTTGGTCGACGGGCGGGCGCTCGGACCGCTCGTTTCCTTCGTGCCCAAGGGAGGGTTTTTTACCCTGAATGGCCGGCGTTACCCTGGATTTTTGCGGATTCTCCAGGAAGCAAAAACGCTCTATGCCGTCAACGTGGTGGGGCTTGCCGATTACCTGGCGGGCGTGCTGCCCGGGGAGATGCCGGCGTCCTTCCCCCTCGAGGCCCTCAAAGCTCAGGCGGTGCTGGCCCGGACCTACGCCATGCGCGCGCTCGGACGGGGGGCGATCTACGATCTTTGCGCCACCACGGCCTGTCAGGTTTACCTTGGGCTGGCCAAGGTCCAGCCGAGCTACCGGGCGGCGATTCAGTCCACGGCGGGTATGGTCCTCGCCTACCGGGGCGGCCTGGTGCGGGCGGTCTACCACGCCGATTCCGGCGGCAAGACGGCCTCGGCGCTGGAGGTTTGGGGGCAGGCGTTTCCCTACCTGGTGGTCCGGGACGATCCCTACACGCCGGGTCGGTGGTGGCAGAAGACGCTCGACCCCGAGCGAGTGGCCGGGGCGCTGGCCCGCCTTGGCCTTCGGGTAGGGCGGGTGGCGTCGATGCGGGTGATCGGGCGCACGGCGAGCGGGCGCGTCGGCACGCTGGTGGTGAAAGGATCGCGGGGCGAGGTGCGGCTTCGGGCACCCCAGGTCACCGGTTTTTTGCGGGGGCTCGGCCTGCCCTCGACCCTGGCCTGGGTCGAGGGGGGGTTGCGTTTTAAAGGACGCGGGACCGGCCACGGGGTGGGCATGAGCCAGTGGGGGGCCAAGGGACTCGCCGAGCGAGGGTGGAATTATCGTGAGATCCTAGGTTATTACTATCCAGGCACCGTGCTCGCGCCGTACGTCCTCGAGGCGGGGCCTTGAGGTTGCTGTGGCTTGCTAAAGGAATTCCCAGAAGGTAGCCTTAAATTAAGGGAGCCCGCGCTTGCGGGGAGTTATGGAACGGGTGGCAATTTTTATTGATGGCAGCAACCTGTATAAGGGTCTGGTCGGTGAGGTCGCCTCCGACTACCGCCTTGACTTCGTGCGCTTCATCGAGCTCTTGGTGGGTGGCCGGAAGCTCTTGCGCGCCTATTATTACAACGCGCCGCTTCCCCCGGACGATCCCGCCGCCAGGGCGCACCAAAGCTTCCTCAACTATCTCAAACGGGTGCCCTACGTCGCGGTCCGGCTGGGGCGGCTCGAGCGCCGGGGCGAGGGGTTCGTGGAAAAAGGCGTCGACATCCAGATCGCGGTCGACATGCTCAGGCTGGCCTATGCCCGGGCTTACGACGTGGCGATTTTGGTCTCCGGTGACGGGGATTTCGCCGAGGTGGTCCGGGTCATCCAGGATCTGGGGATGCAGGTGGAAAACACCACCTTCAACGCCCTTTCCTCCTACCGGCTGGCCCAGCAGGCGGACCGCTTCTACCCCCTGGACGACTTCCCCTGGGATCAGCTCAAGGCGCCCCACGAGTAACCGGGTGGCCCGCCGCCTTGCACTCGAGATCCCGAGCCGGTCTTGGGACGGCTCAGGGCTCGAGGGCCCCGGCGAAGCTGACGGGGTCGGGGTCGATGATGAGGCGGGCCGGTCTGGGGTCGGGGAGGGCGGCGATCAGCGTCTTAAGCCGCTGGTGTGAGGCGGCGCGGAGGATCAGATGGTAGATGTGGCGCCCCTTGACCCGGGGGACCGGTGCTGGCGCTGGACCGAGGACCTCGGTGGGCTCGGTGATCTGGGCCAGCGTTTGCTGGGCCCCGGTGGCGGCCTCGAGGGCCTTGGCCTCGTGGCGGTGGGCGTACTCGAGCTTGACCATGCGCGTGGCTGGGGGGTAGCCGAGGGCGTTACGCATCTCGAGCGCCTTGCGCGGGAAGCTTTCCAGGTCTCCGGCGACGAAGGCCTTGATCGCGGGGTGTTCGGGGTTGTAGGCCTCGAGCACCAAGAGGGGGTTTCGCCTGGGGTGGAGGTCGGTGAGCTGCCAGAGCAACGAAAAGAGCCGTTCGCCGGCCCGGAAATCGGACTCGGGCGCAAAGCCCTCGACCCAGGGGATGGCGACCACCGCGAGGTTGGGCAGCGGCAGCCGCCGGAGGACGCGGGTGGTGGCCACAATAATGCCCGGCCGGCCTTCCTCCAGCGATTCGGTGTCCGCCTCGCCATCGGCCGAGAGGCGCCCGATGGGATAGGCGGGGAAACGGCGCCGTAAGGCCTGGGCCAGCCAGTCGAGGCCCGGCCCCCTGGCGAGGAGCAGCTCGCTGCCGCACCTCGGGCAGCGCTCTGGCGCGTCTTTTTGGAAACCGCACTGGTGGCATACGAGTTCCCCGCCCTTGCCGCGGCGGTGGTAGCGAAGAGGGAGCGCGCAGTTCGGGCAACCCGGTTCATAGTCGCAGGCCTGGCAGTGGAGGCGGGCGGCGTAGCCGCGCCGGGCAGCGAGGACGAGGACTTGGTGCTCCCGCTCCAGGGCCTGGCGAATGATGGCGATGGTCTGGCCGCTCAGGAGCCCCCGGCGCTGGTCCTTTTTGAGGACGAGCGCCCTTGGGGGCCGGGTTTTAAGGGCGAGGGCGGGGCCTTTTCGCGCCAGCGCCTCAGCGCTGGGGGTCGCCGAGAGGGAGGTGAACGGGATCTGGAGGGCCTCGAGGAGGACCGGCAAGAAGGCGTGGGTTCCCGAGCGCAGCTTGTGGTTGTCGCTGGCGTCTTCCACCACCACGATCCGGCTGAAGTCCTGGGGGAAAAAGAGCGCCTGGTAGGTGCCGAAGACGCTCTTTCCCCGGACTTGCCAAAGCCGCCGGCGTGCCTCGGGTGGGAGATCGCCGCTTAAGAAGATCGCCTCCGGGAAAAAGGGCCTGGCGCGTTCGATGAGCGCGCCTTCGGGAAAGAGCACCAGGATGGGGCCGCGCTTTGCCAGCCCTTTAAGAACGGCCAGGCGTTGCCAAAAGCGCCCGCCGTAGACGCGCGCGGGGAGAGCCTCGACGTCGTGGGCCGGCAGGGTTTTGGGCGGTGGGGCCGGGGGGGCGAACTCGAGGGGGCGGGTTTCGATCCGGGCGTATCCCTTGGCCAGCAGGGTCTTGATGGCGTGGCGCCCGACCCCGGCCCGGCGCGCGAGCTCGGCCTGACTCGCGACCTCGCCGAGCGACCACAGGGTCATTAGCGCCGCTTTGGCGTTCGGGCTCAGGCGGTCGTCGGGTTTTTTGATCGGAACGAGAACGGTCTTTTCCGGCGTGGGTTCCTCGACCTGCTCTTCCAGCACGCCACCCTCCCGCAACCCGTCGAGGAGCTTATGAGAAAAGCGCGAGGCCGCTTGCCATTCGGCGAGGGGCCTCGCCTCTGGGGGGAGGTTTTCCAGGCGAGTCCCGGGCACCAGGCGAACCCGGTGTTCGAACGGTCCCGCCAAAAAAGGGAGAAAGTCGGCAACGACCTGCCCGATGGGGCAAAAGAGCGCCTCCGCCGCCCGGGCGAGCATCGACAGTCGCTCGGGGTCGAGGAAAGGTTCCTGGTCGAGGTAACCGATAGCGTGGCGGAGGGCTTCGGGGCGCTCGGCGTTGAAGGTGGCGACCACCAGGCCTACGCGGACCGTGTTTCGGAAGGGGACCACGACCCGCATGCCCAGCTTTGGCGGCTGGCCGTGAGGGGGGAGGTAGGTGAGGGCGGGGAGGCGGAGCGGCAGGGCCACCTCGAGGGCAGGGGTGCTGGCGTGCCGTGACATCACCTCCAGGCTACGATGGGAACGTGCGCTACGCGCTCCTTTTCTCCGGGGCCCTGGTCTTCGCCGTCCTCTACTCGCCCCAGCCCCTGCTCCCCGGGATCGAGCGGCTCTACGGGGCCCCGCCGGGAAGTGCTGGGCTCGGGATGGCCCTGCCGCTCCTCGGGCTGGTGCTCGGACCGTGGTGTTTTCGCCGCTGGGCGGCCCCCGGCGAACAGAAGCTTTTTTGGGGCACCCTGGGGGTCGGGGTTTTTTCGCTGGTTTCGCTGGTGGTGCCGGGGCTGGTCTGGTGGGCTTTGGCCCGGTTCCTCGTGGGCTTTGCCCTTTCGGCGGTGGCGGTGTTGGGCTTTGCCCTGTTGCCCCGCCTTTTCCCCTCGCCTTATGCGGTCTCCGCCTTCGTGGCCCTCAACGCCCTTGGCGGAACGCTGGGCCGCTTTCTGGCCGGGGTGCTGGGGGAGGGGCTCGGGGTGCGAACGGCGCTTTTGATCATCAGCCTGCCGGTGCTAATCCTCGCGGGGTTTTTCCTCACCGGTCGTGCCCCCCCACTCCCCGAGCCCCGCGCCGCCCGGCCCGGCCGGGCCATGCTGGTGGGCGGAGCGCTGCTCTTTTCCAATCTGTTCCTCGCCAACCTTTTCCCCTATCGCCTCGAGGCCCTGGGGTTTGGCCTTGGCGCCATCGGTGGGTTTTACCTCGCCTATTTGGGCGGGCTCGTTGGACCTTTCGTCAGCGGCAAATGGGGCCTCAAAGCGGCGCTCGGGCTCGTTTTTCTCGGTGCGTCCCTGATGGCCGGGCCCTGGCTCGGGGTGGGGTTTGCCCTTTTTCTGGCCGGGATCTTTGGGATGCACGCGGTCTTCGGCGGCGTTTTCGGCCGCCGGGGAGAGAGCTGGGCCTATGTGAGCGGGTATTACCTGGGCGGGGCGCTGGCGGGCCTGGTGTACCCGCTCTTTCTGGGGGCGCCTTTTGCCCTGGCGCTCGGGACGGTGATCGTGCTCCTGGTCGCCTCCGCCTTCCTCGGCGCGAAGGTATAATCCGCTTCGTATGCAAAAGGTCGTGACCTGTCCCCTGGACTGCCCCGATGCCTGTCGCCTCGTGCTCGAGGTCGAGGACGGGCGCGTGCGTCGGGTGCGGGGGGATGCGGCCCATCCCACCACCCGAGGGTTCGCCTGCGCCAAGACCACGCGCTTCCCCGAGCGGCTGTATGCCCCTGACCGCCCCCTTTACCCCATGCGCCGGGTGGGGCCGAAGGGCGAGGGCCGCTTCCAGAGGATCAGCTGGGAGGCGGCGCTCGATGAGATCGCGGAAAAACTGAAGGCCACCCTCGATACCTACGGTGAGGCCGCGGTCCTTCGCTACAACTACGCGGGGACCATGGGCCTCATCGAGGGGCGCCACCCCGTGGCCTTTTTCCGCGCCATCGGGGCGACCGAGCTCGACGAGACCATATGCTCGGCCACCGGTGAAGCGGCCTGGGCCGAGATCTACGGGCCGAGGAAACTCGGCGTCGACCCCGAAGACGTGCCCAAGGCCCGGGTGGTGGCGATCTGGGGCGCGAACGTCCTTTCCACCAACACCCACCTGGTGCCCTTCCTGCGCGAGGCTCGGAAAAACGGTGCCGAGATTATCGCCATCGACGTCTACGAAAACCGAACCGCCCGATTCGCCGACCGGTTTATTCGCGTCCGGCCCGGAACCGACGCGGCGCTGGCGTTGGCCATTGCCCACGTCCTCTTCGCCGAGGGGTGGGTGGACCGGGCCTATCTCGACACCCACACCGAGGGGCTGGATGCCTATTTGGCCTCGGTCCGCGAGTGGCCGCCCGAGCGTGCCGCCGCTTTGACCGGCGTTCCCTCCGAGACCATCGCCGACCTGGCCCGGACCCTCGCCATGAAAGCGCCCCAGTTCTTCCGGGTGGGCTATGGCATGACCCGGCACCCCGGGGGCGGCAGCGCGCTGGTGGCGGTGCTCAGCCTGCCGGTGATCCTCGGCGCTTGGCGGTTTGAGGGCGGCGGGGCCATGCTCAGCACCAGCGGCGGCTTCGCCCTCAACAAACGCCGCCTCGAGGGGCTGCATTTTTGGCAGGATCCCCAGCCCGATGGGTATTTCCGACCCAACCCCGGGGTGCGTCACGTCAACCAGATCCAGCTCGGTCGGGCCCTGACCGCGCTCGATGACCCACCGGTGAAGATGCTCTTCGTCTTCAACGCCAACCCGGCGGCGACCGCTCCCCGCTCGGCGCTGGTGCGCCAGGGGCTCTTGCGGGAAGACCTGGTCACGGTGGTGCTCGAAAACGCCATGAGCGACACCGCCCGCTACGCCGACTACCTCCTGCCAGCGACGCATCCCTTCGAGCACCCGGATCTCTACGCCTCCTACGGGCACTACCACCTCTCGTGGTCGGAAGCGGCCGTGGATCCTCCCGGCGAGGCCCGGCCCAACACCTGGGTTTTTGCCCAGCTGGCCCGGCGGCTCGGGCTTCGTGCCCCGGAACTCTTCGCCGATGCCGGGACCCTGGCCCGGGAACTGCTCGACAGCGCCGACCCCATGCTGATCGACATCACCTTCGAGCGCCTCGTTCGAGAAGGCTCGGTGAAGCTCCGGCTCAACAGGCCCTTCTTGCCCTACGCCGAGGGACGCATGGACGGCAGGAAACTGACTTTGCGCGCTGTTGACGTCCGGCGGTCCGAGCCGGAGCCCGACTGGCCCCTGGTGATGATCTCGCCGCCGGCGCATCACTTCCTGAACACCAGCTTCGGGCTCGTTCCCAGCCTGCGACAGGCCGAGGGTGGGGAGCCGTGGCTTTGGATGCACCCGGCGGACGCGGCGAAGCGAGGCCTGGCCGAGGGCGATCGGGTTCGGGTGAGGAGCGTATACGGCGAGGTGATCCGCAGCCTGCGGATCACGGACGCGACCCAGCCGGGGGTGGTGGTCCTCGAGGGCACCTGGCGGGGGCTCGACGCCCCCGACGGCAAGTCGATCAACGAACTCACCCCGGATGAACCCACCGACATGGGTGGGGGGAGCGCTTTCCACGGGGCGCTGGTCGAGGTTCTGCCGGTAAGCTAAGGCGATGAAACGAACATGGGCGCTGGTTTTGCTCTTGGGTGTGGCCCTGGCCTGGGGGCCGAAGGGGCACCGCCTGATCGCCGGGTATGCGGTCATGGACCTTCCGCCGGACACGGCGGTGGCATCCTTTTTCGCCGAACACCGAGAGGATCTCTTGCGCGCGGCCAACGACCCCGATCGCCGGAAGTCAAGCCTTCCCGGTGAGGCCGAGCGCCACTACTGGAGCAGCGAACTGTTCGAGCCCTGGCCCTTTTCCAGTTTCCCGATGTCCGAGGAAGCGGCCAAAAAGCGCTTCGGGGCCGACACCCTGGAGCGCGCGGGCACCCTCCCCTGGGCGATCGCCGAGAGCTATTGGAGCTTGGTCGAGGCCTTTCGCGACCGCGATCCCGACCGAATCCTGCGCTTTGCCGGCGATCTCGCCCATTATCTGGGCGATGCCCACCAGCCCCTCCACACCACGCTGGACTTCGATGGCCAGGCGTGGTTGAACGGTGGGATCCACGCCCTCTTCGAGAGCACCCAGATCGAGGCCTTCTGGGACGAAGGCGATGCGCCAGGCCCTTACCGGGCCCGCTTGATCGACGAGCGTCCCCTGGCGCTGGCCTTTGCCGTGATCCGCGAAGATTACCCGCTGGTCACCGTGCTCAACCGGGCGCTTTGGCGGGCCAAGCGGCTGTACTCCGAGCTCGACCGCCGCTACTACCGCACGCTCTGGCAGGGGATTTTCGGCGAGACCGCCCGGGTCCAGATCGGCCGGGCGGCAAGGCGGCTGGCCGACCTCTACCTGAGCGCCTGGATCCGGGCCGGCCGGCCGCCGCTCCCTTAGGGGCTCGCTCGCCGGGCGCTCCGGTAAATGCGTACGCTGATGATCCGGTCGCCCTGCTCGAGGGCGAAAAGGGCTTCTCGGCCGGTGCGTACCCGGCCGAAGATCGTGTAATGGCCGGTCAGATGGGGCGCCGGCCCTAAGGTGATGAAGAACTGAGAGGAATTCGAGTTCGGGTCTTCGGTTCGGGCCATGCCCACCCAACCCGCGTCGTCGTAGGCCAGGCGGGGGTCGATTTCGAGGCCGAAGGCGTAGCCCGCGGTACCGGCGCCCGTGCCGGTGGGGTCGCCGCTTTGGACCACGAAGCCGGGGACCACCCGGTGCCAGGTCAGGCCATCGAAAAAACGGTGGAGCGCGAGGAAGACGAAGGCGTTGACGGTGGTGGGGGCGCTTTTGCCCAGGAGCTCGATATCGATGACGCCTTTATTGGTTTCGATCTCGGCGAAGTATTCGAAGGCCTCGAGGTCAACCACCCTCTCCGGCCGCTCAAAGCTCCGGATCGGTTGATCGGTGAGATAGGGTAGGGCTTCCACGGCGGCTCCTTCTCAGACCTTGGGCAGGGTCACCCCGCGCTGCCCCTGATACTTGCCGCGGCGGTCGGCGTACGTGGTCTCCGGCCGCTCGCTCTCTAAGAAGATGATCTGGACGATGCCTTCCCCGGCGTAGACTTTGGCCGGCAGGGGGGTGGTGTTGGAGATTTCCAGGGTGACGTGGCCCTCCCAGCCGGGCTCGAGCGGGGTGACGTTGACCACGATCCCGCAGCGGGCGTAGGTCGACTTCCCGAGGGCGATGCCGAGGACGTTTTCCGGCATCCGGATGTACTCGATCGAACGGGTCAGGGCGAAGGAGTTCGGGGGAATCAGGACTTCCTCAGCCTCGATGGTCACGAAGGCCCGTTCGTCGAATCGCTTGGGATCCACCACGGCGCCGTAGACGTCGGTGAAGACCTTCCACTCCGGCGCCGCCCTGAGGTCGTAGCCGAAGGAGGAGAGACCGTAGCTGATGACCCCCTCCCGAACCAGGTGTTCTTCGAAGGGGTCAATCATCCCCTTCCTCGCCATTTCGCGAATCCAGCGGTCCGGCCTGATACCCATACCCGTCACTATAAAGCGTGAAGCGTTAAGATAGGGGACGTGGACGTTTCTGCCGCCCTCGCCGAGCTGTATCAGTTGCAGGAAGAAGACCTCGAGCTCGACCGGTTGCAACAGGAGATGGAACGGGTACCCCCCGAGCTCGCCGAGCTGCGGGCGCGATGGGAGCATCGCATCGACGAGCTCACCGAGCTCAAGGAGCGTTTGCGGGGCGTTCAAAAGGAGTACGAGCGCAACGACCTCGAGCTCAAGGACCTGACCCAAAAACGGAGCCAGGCACAGGAAGAGCAGCTCCAGGCCAGCAGTTCCCGGGAAGCGACCCAGTACGAAAACCGCATCCAGCAGCTCTCGACCCGGATCGACGAGCTCACCGAGCTCACGATGCCCCTGGTTGAGGAGATGGAACGCCTCGAGGCCGAGATCGACGCGCTCGAACAGGAGCTGGCGGCGCTGAAGCCCGAGCTCGAGCGGC
This sequence comes from Vulcanithermus mediatlanticus, assembly GCF_055385885.1. NCBI lineage: Bacteria > Thermotogati > Deinococcota > Deinococci > Thermales > Thermaceae > Vulcanithermus > Vulcanithermus mediatlanticus. The sequence continues at coordinate 1,275,501 of NZ_AP042385.1, forward strand.
TGGAAGCCGAGAATACCCAGCGAGTCCAGGCCATCCGCGAGCAGTACGAGGCGAGGTTGGCCGAACGTCAGAAAATGGCGAAGGCCATTCCCCCCCAGATTCTGCGGGAGTACGAGGTGATCCGCCGGGCGCGAAAGGGGCTCGGCGTCGCGCGCATGACGAAGGCGGGGGAAGCGTTCCGCTGCCAGGCTTGCAGCGTCCAGCTGCCGACCCACGTGGCGCAAAAGGTCTACCAGGGGAAAAGGGTCATCCGCTGCCCTTCGTGCGGCCGGATTCTCTGGCGGGGCGCCTAGGGTCTGCCTCCCGGGCTTTGCATTCTCCCCCGGGCTATGCTATAAAGGGAGAGTATGCCCACTGGGCAGCTCGCCGCGAAAACTCAGGCCGTTTTTCGGCGTGTTGAAGGCGGGGGAGCCTTTCTCCCGCTCCAATTTCGCGGCCCAAGGAGGATATAGGCGGATGGAAGACCAGAAGACCCAGCTGCCGGCAGGAGAAGCCGGAAACGAGACCCCAACCGACAAAGCGGCTGAAGCGGTGCCAACCATGGAAGCGGCGCTCGCCGAGGCGCAGTCCCGGTTGGGCAAGGAGATCCGAAAAGGTCAGATCGTCAAAGGCCGTGTCGTGTTCGTAGGCCACGAGGGCGTGGCCGTCGACATCGGGACCAAGGTTGAGGGCATCATCCCCTTCGGTCAGCTCAGCGCCGAGCCCCTGAGCGAGGAAGAGCTCAAAGGGTTGCTTCGTCCGGGCGACGAAGTGGAGGTCTACGTTCTGCGCGCTGACCCCGAGGAAGGCACCATCGTGCTTTCCAAAAAGCGTGCGGAGTCGGACAAGGCCTGGAAAAAGGTCGCTGAGCTCTACGAGCGGGGCGAGCCCATCGAGGTGACCTTCCGCGAGCGGGTGAAGGGCGGTCTGGTGGCCTACGTGGAGGGCTTGCGGGCCTTCATCCCGGCTTCGCAGGTCGACCTTAAGCGGAACGCGGATCTCGAGCCTTTGGTGGGCCAGACGGTCCCGGTCAAGATCATCGAGCTATCGAGGAAGAAGGGCCGGATCATCCTTTCCCGGCGCGTTTTGCTCGAGGAGGAAGAGCAGAAAAAGCGCCAGGAGGTCTTGTCGGCGTTGGAGCCGGGCCAGATCGTCGAGGGCAAGATCGTCGAGGTCACGGACTTCGGTGCCTTTGTCAATATCGGACCCGTCGACGGTTTGGTTCACCGCACCGAGCTGAGTTGGGGCCGGTTCAACCATCCGCGTGAAGTGGTCAAGGAAGGCGACGTCGTTCGGGCCAAGGTGCTCTCGGTCGACCCCGAGCGCGAGCGGGTCAACCTCTCGATCAAGGCCGCGACCCCCAACCCCTGGGAAAGCGTCGCCGAGAAGTACGAGGTGGGCCAGAAGGTCAAGGGGAAGGTCGTGGGGCTGACCCCCTTTGGCGCCTTTATCGAAATCGAGCCCGGCCTTGAAGGCCTGGTCCACGTCAGCGAGATGAGCTGGACCAAGCGGCCGCGCCATCCGAGCGAGGTTTTGAAGGAGGGCGACGAGGTCGAGGCGGTGGTGTTGAAGATCGACCCCGAGGAAAAGCGGCTTTCCCTGGGCCTTCGGCAGCTCATGCCCGATCCCTGGAAGGAGCTGCCCGACAAGTACCCGCCGGGTGCTGTGATCAAGGGCAAGGTGACCGGCATCACCCCCTTTGGCGTCTTCGTCGAGATCGAGCCGGGGATCGAGGGGCTCATTCACATCAGCGAGCTCGACCACCAGCGGATCGAGAACCCGGCCACGCTCTTTAAGAAGGATGATGAGGTGGAAGCGGTCATCCTGCAGATCGACCCTGCCGAACAGCGGGTTTCGCTCTCCCGGAAGCGGCTTCTTCCGCCGCCGGTGCCGACCGAGGAGGAGCGCCCGAGGCGCAAGCGCACCAAGGGCAAGCCAAAGCGCGGTGCGCCTCGCGATCGCCGTCCCCAGCCGGCGGAGGTGGGCGTGGCCGCGGCCTACCAGAACTACGACGCCTCGGTGGCCAGCCCCTCAAGCGCCAGCGTCAAGCTCGGTGACCTCTACGGCGATCTCCTCAAGGAGCTAAGCCTCGAGGAAGAGGCGGCCGAGGGCAAGTGAGCGCCCGCCGTGGCGATCGCCACGGCGGGCGCTCCGGGAAAAGGCGGACGAGTGCAATCTCGCATCGGTGTGTTGAAAAGCTGATAGGCGCTGACTTAGCTTCGTGAAGGTAGCCTGCGGCGGGCGATCTGCGCCCGCCGCAGGTGTTTACCCATCGCCAAAGAGGGCGTCGAAGGCGGTCTTCGAGCCCGCCTTTTTCTTCAGCCGGTAGAGATCGCCCCTGCGTTCGATCAGGCCTTGGTCGATAAGGGCAGCGAGGGCCCTCGTCAGTTCGTGTCGGGAGAGCGCCTCACCCTCTTCGTCGAGGTAGCGCATGATGTCCTTGTCACTGGCCCAGCGCAGCGCCTCGATGGCTTTGAGCACGAAGCCTCTGGTGTCCATGGCCCGATTGTAGGGCACGGCTGTGGCAGACTGAGGGCGTTGGAGGCGAGCGATGACGGTGACGGAGCTGCGGGCGGCGTACGAGCGGGGCGAGCTGGTCCCGGAACGGGTGGTCAAGTCCTACCTCGATCGTGTTCTGGTGGGGGCCGTTTATCTGGAGAAGACCGAGGGTCTGGCCTGGCCCACGCCGGAGGGGCCCCTGACGGGGATCCCCATTTCGGTCAAGGACAACTTCGACCAAAAGGGGCATGTGACCGCCGGGGGGAGCGTGGTGTTGAAGGAGGGGCCGCCGGCGGCGCAGGATGCGACCGCGATCGCGCGTCTGAAAGCCGCGGGCGCGGCCTTGCTGGGACGTACGAACATGACCGAGCTCGCGTACTCGGGGCTCGGGCTCAACCCCCATTTTGGCACCCCGGAAAACCCGAACGACCCCGCCCGGGTCCCGGGCGGCTCCTCGTCTGGCGCCGCGGCTTCGGTACGAGCCGACCTCGCCGTCGCCGCGATCGGCACCGATACCGGGGGATCGGTGCGTATTCCCGCCGCGTTTCAGGGCCTGGTGGGGTTCAAGCCCACCAACGGCCTGATCCCCACCTCGGGCGTCCTCCCCCTCTCGCCGACGCTCGACACCGTGGGGCCGATCACGCGGGACCTCGAGGACGCCTGGCTGCTGCTGTCGGTGCTGGCGGGGTGGCCGCTTCGTCCCTTCCCCAAAGCCGAGGGGCCCTACCGCCTCTTGCTGCCAACGACGGTGGTCACCGAGGATCTCGATCCCGAGGTGGAGTTGACCCTGGAGGCGGTCGTGACCCGGCTGAGGGCCGCCGGTCATCGGGTGGAGCGGGCGCCGGTGCCCGAGTTTTTGGAAATTCTCGAGCTCTACCGCCAGCATGGCTCCCTGGCCGAGCACGAGGCGTACCGGCTCTACCGTGACCTGGTCGAGCGACGTGGCGAGGCCATGGATCCCCGCGTGGCCTCGCGCGTCATGCGCGGAGCCCGCTGGAGTGACGCCGATTACAGCCAGGTGCAGGCGGCCTACCAGCGCTGGCCCCGACGCTTTTGGCAAAAGTACGGTGTCTTCGATGCCCTCATCATGCCCACGGTGCCAGTGCCTCCGCCTCGCACTGGTGACCTCGAGGGGGACGAGGCTTACTTCCGGGCGAACGCCCGGGTGCTCCGAAACACCATGCTCTTCAATTTCCTGCAGGGCCCGGCGGTGAGCCTGCCCGCATCGCCGATGATCGGCGTCATGCTGGCAGCGCCGCCAGGGCGCGATGCGGCGCTTTTTGCCGTGGCCCGGGCGGTGATGGCGGCCTGATGCCGGGAGGGATGTCCCGGCCCCTTTTTCGGGCGCGTCTGCCTTTAAATTCGTAAAAACTGGTCAGCAATAGGCTGAATCGAGTACAATTCCCACTACTACTTGGACACATGTCCCTGTTCGACGCTTGTGCCGTATGTCACGTTGAATATGCCCTTGGTACGGATGTCATCGGAGGAGGTAAGGGTATGGAAGGGAAGGGAGATCAAGGACAAAGGCCGATCGAGGTCGACCGGCGGAGCTTTTTGAAGGCCGCGGCGGCGAGCGCAGCGGCGGCTGCGGCCGGGGTGTCGGTCGGGCAGGAAACCGCGGCCAAAGCCAAGGCCGCGGAAGCCGGGTGGCGCTGGGATAAGGCCGTGTGCCGCTTTTGCGGGACGGGGTGCGGCGTCCTGGTCGCCACCAAGAACGACCGCGTGGTGGCGGTCAAGGGCGACCCCAAGGCCCCGGTCAACCAGGGTCTCAGCTGCATCAAGGGTTACTTCCTGGCCAAGATCATGTACGGCAAGGACCGGCTCACCCGCCCCCTCTTGCGCGTGAACGAGAAGGGTGAGTTCGACAAGAAGGGCAAGTTCAAGCCCGTCTCCTGGAAGAAGGCCTTCGAGGTGATGGCCGAGCAGTTCAAGAAGACCTACAACGAGCTTGGCCCGAGCGGCATTGCCTTCTTCGCCTCCGGCCAGTACACCATCCAGGAGGGCTACGCCGCCAACAAACTGATCAAAGCGGGCTTCCGTTCCAACAACATCGACCCCAACGCCCGGCACTGCATGGCCAGCGCGGTGGCGGCCTTCATCCAGACGTTCGGGATCGACGAGCCGGCCGGCTGCTACGACGACATCGACCTCACCGACACCTTCGTGCTTTGGGGCTCGAACATGGCCGAAAACCACCCGGTGCTCTGGATGCGGGTCATGGACCGCAAGCTTTCCAAGCCCGACCGGGTGAAGATCGTGGTTCTGACCACGCACCGCCACCTGAACGCCGACATGGCGGATGTGGCCATCGTGATGAAGCCCCAGACCGACCTGGCCATTCAGAACTACATCCTGCGTGAGATCGTCTACAACAATCCCGAAGCCATCGACTGGGACTTCGTCAAGAAGTACGCTGCCTTCGCCACCGGCTACGCCGATATCGGCTACGGCATGCGCTCGAATCCGGACCACCCCAAATACTCCGACAAAGAGCGCGAGACCATGATCAAGGAGCTCAGGAAGGTGGTCTCGGAGCCCGAGGCGCGGGCGCTCGCCTACCTCGGTCTGAAGCCCGGCGACACGCTGGAGATGAAGCACCGGAAGCTGGCCAGCGCGCACTGGACGATCGACTTCGAGGAGTTCAAGCGGGCGCTCGAGCCCTACACCCTCGACTTCGTGGCCGAGCTGGCCAAGGGCGATCCCGACGAGCCCCTCGAGGCCTTCAAGGACAAACTCCGCACCTTGGCCCGGCTCTACATGGAAAAGGGCCGCAAGGTGGTCAGCTTCTGGACCATGGGTTTCAACCAGCACACCCGCGGCACCTGGGTCAACGAGCAGGTCTACGCCATCCACCTCCTGCTCGGCAAGCACGCCAAGCCCGGGGACGGGGCCTTCAGCCTGACCGGCCAGCCTTCGGCCTGTGGCACCGCGCGTGAAGTGGGGACTTTCGCCCACCGCCTGCCCTCCGACATGGTGGTGAAGAACCCCAAACACCGCGAGATCGCCGAGAAGATCTGGAAGATCCCGCACGGCACCCTCAACCCCAAGGTCGGCGCCAACTTCGTGCAGATCATGCGGGACCTCGAGGACGGCAAGATCAAGTGGGTGTGGGTCCACGTCAACAACCCCTGGCAGAACGCGGCCAACGCCAATCACTGGTTCAAGGCCGCCCGCGAGATGGACAACTTCATCGTCGTCTCCGAGGCCTACCCCGGGATCTCGACCATGGTCGCCGACCTCATCCTGCCTTCGGCCATGATCTACGAGAAGTGGGGCGCCTACGGCAATTCCGAGCGCCGTACCCAGCACTGGCGCCAGCAGGTGACCCCGCTCGGCCAGGCGATGCCCGACCTTTGGCACTACGTCGAGTTCTCCAAGTTCTTCAAGCTCAAAGAGGTCTGGAAGGAACACCGCCTGCCCGACGGCACGGTGCTGCCCGACGTGCTGGCCGAGGCCAAGAAGATGGGCTACGACCCGGAGATGACCCTCTTCGACGTGCTCTTCAACCACCCCGAGCTCCGGGCCTACGCCTGGCCCGACCCGATCGCCGAGGGCCACCCCAACACCGAGGCCGAAGGCGACGGCCGGCCCATCCTCGACGCCGAGGGCAAGCCGTTTAAGGGCTATGGCTTCTTCATCCAAAAGGCCCTATGGGAAGAGTACCGGCGCTTTACCCTCGGGACCGGGCACGACCTCGCCGACTTCGACACCTACCACCGGGTTCGCGGGCTGCGCTGGCCGGTGGTGAACGGCAAGGAAACCCTCTGGCGCTTCAACACCAAATACGACCCCTACGCCAAGAAGGCCAATCCCACCGGTGAGTTCGCCTTCTACGGTAAGGCGGCGAAGAAGATCCCTCGGGGGACGCTGACCGGGCCTGAGGCCGGAACCTCGGTCGACCTCAGCGGCCGGGCCAAGATCTTCTTCCGGCCCTACATGGAGCCGCCGGAGATGCCCGACGATCGTTACCCCTTCTGGCTGGTCACCGGCCGGGTCCTCGAGCACTGGCACTCGGGAACCATGACCATGCGGGTGCCCGAGCTCTACCGCGCGGTGCCGGAGGCCCTCGCCTACATGCACCCCGAGGACGCCAAGAAGATCGGTGTCCAAAACGGCCAGTACGTGTGGATCGAAAGCCGCCGGGGCAAGGTCAAGGTTCGGGTGGCGACGAATGGCCGCAACCGGCCGCCCAAGGGCCTGGTGTTCGTGCCCTGGTTCGACGAACGGGTCTTGATCAACAAGGTCACCGCCGACTACCGCTGCCCCATTTCCCTTCAGACCGACTACAAGAAATCGGCGGTCCGAATTTACCCCGCCTGAGGGTGGGTGAACTGGGAGGATGGTTCGCATGAGAGGTGTGATGGTATCCCTGTACGTGCTGGTCCTCTCCCTGCTCCTCTTGCTCGCGTTCGCCGACAGCGACAAGAAGGGGGGAACTCAAACCGCCGCTTCGGCGACGGCGGTTACCACGATGAGCGACGAGGCCCGCCAGGCGATCGGGGCCGGGATCCGCACCAGCGATCCCCTGGCCTCGGGGGCCGAGGAACTGCCGGAGGTGAAAAACGAGGCGCCCCCGCCCGGCGCCGCCGAACCCCTGCCGCGTTCGTACGAGAACGCGCCCCCGCAGGTGCCCCACTCGCTCGACGGGCTGGTCCCGATCACGCTCGGGAACAACGCCTGCGTGGGGTGCCACGCCCCCGAGGTGGCCAAGAGCCTCGGCGCCACCCCGCTTCCGCCGACCCACCTCGAGATCGACCTCTTCACCAAGACCGAGGAAAAGCCGCTTCGCATCGATCCCTCGCGTTACTACTGCACCGCCTGCCACGTGGGTCAGGCTAAGGTTGATCCGCCCATCGAGAACTTCTTCGTCCCCGACTTCCGTTCCCCCGATTCGCAGTGGCGTTCGGACCTCTTTGAGCGCTGGAACGAGGGGGTGAAGTAGCGGTGGATCGGCGCGCCCTCCTCGGCAAGCTCTTCCCCGTCCGGGGAGGGCGCGTTTTGCCACCGTACACCGACGGGTCGACCGACTTTTCTGCCTGCGAGGCGTGCACCGGCGACTGCGTCACCGCATGCGCCGCGCAGACCGGGGTGTTGCGCCGCGACCCGAGGGGACACCCCTATCTCGACTTTGACCAGGCCGGGTGTACCCTTTGCGAAGACTGCCTTCGGGCCTGCCCCTATGAGGTCATCGGCAGCGCGAGCCGCAGGCCCCTCGCCCGGGTACGGATCGACCCCGCAGCTTGCTTGGCGCATCAGGGGACGTTCTGCGTGGCCTGCCAAAGCGCCTGTCCGGAAGACGCGGTCCGCTTCGAGGGTATGGCGAGGCCGTGGATCAACGATCGCTGCACCGGTTGCGGCCTTTGCGTGGCACCCTGCCCCACCGGCGCCGTCCGGGTGGAAGCCGCATTCGAATGAGGAGGGAGGAGACGGTCATGAACATCTCTGGCTTGGTGGTTCGCGTGCGTCCCGAGGCGCTGGATTCGGCGCTGGAGGCCATTGTGGCCGGGCGTCTCGGCGAGGTCTATACGCATGACGGTGAGAGCAAGATCATCGTGGTGGTGGAAGCGAAGGACAGCGCCGAGGAGGTGGCGCGCTTCCGGGCCCTCGAGGCCATCCCCGGGGTGGTCTCGGTCGAGCTGGCCTACACCTACAGCGAAGAGCTCGAGGACGCGCGCGATCGCCTCGAGCGGAAGGAAGGCCTCCCTGAGGTGCTGGAAAAGGACCTGCCGGCGGAGAAGATTCGCTACGGCGGGGATGTGAGGAACTGGCTCCGGGGTGAGGATTTGCTGGAGTCCTGAACGCCCACGCCTCCCTCAAAAGGGCTGCGGGGCGCGAATGCGCCCCGCAGCCCTTTTTTCGATTCAGGCGTAGCAGTCTGGCGCCGGCGGGAAGATGGCGTCGATGGCCTCGAGGACCGCCTCGTCCAGCTTGATCTCGGCCGCCTTGATCGTCTCCTCGATCTGGCCGGGGCGGGTGGCTCCGGTGATGGCCGAGCTCACCTCCCCGCGCCGGAGCACCCAGGCCAGGGCCAGCTGGGCCCGGCTCACACCGAGGTCGTCGGCGATGGCTTTGAGCTTTTTGACCTTTTCCCGGTTTTCCTCGGTCAAAAGCCGCTCGCGGAGCTGCTCGATTTCGGTGAGGCGGGCGCCTTGGGGCAGGCCTTCATCGTACTTCCCGGTGAGCATCCCCATACCCAGGGGACTCCACACCACCACGCCCATGCCGAAGCGGCTGGTTTCGGGGAAGATCTCCTTTTCCACCCGGTCGCGGTAGATGAGCGAGTACTGCGGTTGCTCGACCACCGGCGGGTGGAGGCCGTTGGCCTTGGCGAAGGTGACGGCCTCGGCGATGCGGGCCGGGGGCCACTCGCTGGTGCCCCAGTAGAGGATCTTGCCCTCATCCACCAGCTGGCTAAAGGCGCTGACGATCTCCTCCATGGGCACCTCCGGGTCGTAGCGGTGGGCGAAGTAGAGGTCGAGGTAGTCGGTTTGCAGGCGCTTCAGGCTCTTTTCGATCGACTCCCGGATGTGCTTTCGGGAAAGCCCCCGGTCGTTGATGTCCTCGCTCATGGGCCAGAAGACCTTCGAGCTCATGACCAGGGTGTGCCGGGGGTAATCCTTGAGGATCCGGCCCATGATCTCCTCGGCGACGCCGGTGGCGTAGACGTCGGCGTTGTCGAAGAAGTTGATGCCGCCCTCGTAGGCGATCTTCACGATCTGCCGGATCGTTTCCTCATCCTTCACCTGGTTGCCGTAGGTGACCCAGGCGCCGAGCGAGATGGCGGAGACCCGAATCCCCCACTGACCGAGTTTGCGGTATTCCATAGCTTCCCTCCCTTCGTAGTTTAACTGACCGATGGGTCACTGGCTTTTTGCCGAGGCCGCGGCTTGCTTTTGAAAGTCAAACCCGGGGACTCCGAGCCCCTGGAGGTAGGCGAGGAGAGCCTCGAGGTCTTCCCGGCTCAGGTCGAAGGCCGGCATGCGCACCCCCGGCTTCATCTCGGGGGCGTTTTGGATCCAGGCCTCGAGGAACGAGGGGCGGTTGGGCCAGACCCCGGAGGCGATGGTGGTGCGATTCCGAAAGAGTGTCAGATCCGGACCGGGGGTGGCGGGCGACGGCTGACCCTTGACGGAATGGCACGAGGCGCAGTGGCGCTGGAAGAGGACGAAACCCTTCTTGGCCAGCGGGTCGTCCGGGGGCGCCGGCGTGTAGGCGCGGGCGGCGCGGACGAAGGCGTCGAAGGTTTCCTGGGGGAGGGCGAAGATTCTGAGCCGCATGCGGTCATAGGCGGGGCCGTTGTACTCGACGTTGCGCCCCTCGTAGACCCCGGGGGTTTGGATCCGGAACTGGGCTTTGGTGGTTTGACCGGGGATGGCGTCGATCTTGACGCCCAGGGCGGGCAGGTCGAGGGTGTGAAAGACGTCGGCGCTGGTCACCCGTAGCTCGATCCACTGCCCCACGGGGACCCAGACTTCCCCCGCCGTGACGAGCCCGGCTTCCCTGGCTCCCCACCAAAAGCGCTGGCCGGTGAGCTCGACCACGAGCGCCGGGGCCTTCGGGGCCCGGAGGTTGCTGAGCGAGGTGATGAGCAGTACGGTGGCGATTCCGGCGATGATCACCGGAACCGCCCGCCAAAGGAGCCCCCCGCCTCGTTTTTGGCGGCGGACGTAGATCACCACCCCGATCGTTCCGCCCAGGATCACCAGCACGCTGGCAAGGGTAAAAACGATGACCCCGCCCAGATTGGCCTGGCCTTCCTCGACGCCGAAGGTCGTGGCCTGGTGGGCCACGACCAGGGAAAACAGGAACCAAAGTGGGAACAGAAGGAACGTGCGCCGCATCCCCTCTGATCTTAGAGGACGCGGGTGGGGTCGAAGGCCAGGAGCAGGAACAGGGCCGCGAGGTAGCTGAGCGAGTAGAGGTAGAGCGAGCGGGCGCGGGGGCGCTCTTCCGGACCCAGGGCCAGCTGGAGCGCCCGGATGAGAAGCAGGCTGTTGAGAATCGCCGCGCCGACGGTGTAGACCACGCCCACCTGCCCCAGCGTCAGGGGCAGGAACGAGATGATCGCGGTCAGGAGCGCGTAGAGGGTGATTTGCAGCGCCGTGACCCTCGGCCCGTAGATGACGGGAAGCATGGGGATGCCGACCTTTTCGTATTCTTCCCGGATCAAAAGCGCCAGCGACCAGAAGTGGACCGGGGTCCAGAAAAAGATGATCAGGAACATGGTCCAGGCCACGAGCGACAGCTCGCCGGTGGCCGCGGCCCAGCCGACCAGCGGCGGGAAGGCGCCGGCGGCGCCACCGATGACGATGTTGTGCCAGGTGCGGCGCTTGAGCCAGAGAGTATAGACGAGCACGTAAAAGACCAGACCGGCGAGCGCCAGCATGGCGGCGAGGAGGTTGGCCCAAAGGAGCAGGATGAGGAAGGAAAGGGTGGCGAGGATGAAGGCGAAGGTGAGGGCGTCCCGCGAGGAGATGCGCTCCGTGACCGTGGGACGTTTGGCGGTGCGCGGCATGCGGGCGTCGATGTCGCGGTCAATGACCATGTTGATGGCGTTGGCGCTGCCCGCGGCGAAGTAACCGCCGAGAAGGACGGCGAGGAAGAGCTTCCAGCCCGGCCAGCCACCAGAGGCGGCGAAGAGCGCGGCGAGCGCAGTAAAGAGGAGGAGGCTGATGACCCTGGGTTTGGTCAGGGCCACGTAGTCCATGAGCGTGGCCCGCCCCCGCTCGGAGCTTTGCCCGGGGGCCGCACCGCTTGCCGGTGCGCCTTCTTCGACCTGGGGCACCCCGGTGGACAGGGCGCTGATGGTCAGCATGACCAGCGAGAGCCAGACCGCATCGGCCAGGGCGAGGTGGATCATCTGCATCCACACCGGTGCCAGGAGGATCAAATTGGTGACCCCGGCCACGAGTTGCAAGAGAAAAACGAACACCAACAGCGTGGCGTAGCGGCGCACCGTGGGGTGGGGGCGGAGGAAGCTGGTCAGCCCGGCGACGAGCAGCAGGTAGACGCCGGTGGAGATGGCGATGAGGGGATGGAAGATGCGCAGGCGGATCAGGAAGTGGGCGGTCGGGGAAAAGTCGGCGCGGATGCCCTCGATCAGGCTGGGGGCCTTGAAGAGGGTGTCGCCTAGGGCGGTGACCGCCCCGCTCGCTCCCAGAAGACCCACCGCGAAGAGCCCGAGATAAAGGGCATACCCCACCGCTCCCTGGCCCCGTAGACGCAGGGGCGGCCCCCCGGAGGCCCAGTAGGCGTTGAGCGCCAGGGCGGCGAGGAGCAAAAAGGTGATGAGGAGGTGGACGGCCATGACCACTGCCCTGGCCACCGAGGCGTTGTAGGCCACGAGTTGAAAGATCACCAGCCCCGCCCCGGCGAGGGTCTCGACCACCATGAAGGCCATGGCCAGCGAGGCCCCGAGGCGGACGAGGTGACCTTTGGGGTAGAGCCGGAAGCTCCAGATCAGCATGACGAGGACCAGGAGGAAATCCAGGCCGCTCATCAGGCGGTGGGTGAATTCGATAATGGTTTTGACCTGTTCGGGCTGGGGAATGATCGTTCCCTGGCAGGTCGGCCAGTGTTGGCCGCACCCGTCGCCGGATCCGGTGGCGCGCACGTAGGCGCCCCAGATGATTACCGCGATGGTGTAAAACAATACTCCCCAGGCGTATCGAGCGAGGGCTCTCGACTTCATTGGTCTCGCGACACCTCCTGCAGCCGTCCCACCTTCGGTTAGGACTTATGCCCTAAGAATACATAACAAGGCCAGGGACCGCCAGGTCGGCCAGGCGTCCCTGGCACCCGAACTCAGCTTAGGGGGCCGGCGGCGCGGACTTCGGGGTCTACCTCACCTTCGTAGCGGCGGAAGTTTTCCCTGAACATGGCGGCGAGCTTTTTCGCGCTCGCATCGTAGGCGTTCGGGTCTTCCCAGGTCGCCCGCGGGTCCAAGACCTCGCTGGGAACGCCCGGGACCTGGGTCGGGACCTCGAGGCCGAACACGGGGTCCTTCCGGTAGGGGACGTTCTCGAGCGCGCCCTCGAGCGCGGCTTTGAGCATGAGTCGGGTGTACTTGAGCTCGATGCGGTGCCCCACCCCGTAGGGGCCTCCGGTCCACCCGGTGTTGATGAGCCACACCTGGGGTTTGTGGGCCTTGATCTTCTCGCCCAGCAGCTTGGCGTAGACCGAGGGGGCGAGGGGGAGGAAGGGCTCGCCGAAGGCTGCGGAGAAGGTGGCCACCGGTTCGGTGATACCGCGTTCGGTCCCGGCGACCTTGGCGGTGTAGCCGGAGAGGAAGTAATACATGGCCTGTTCGGCGGTCAGCTTGGCGATGGGCGGCAGCACCCCGAAGGCGTCGGCGGAGAGGAAGAAGATGTTTTTGGGGTGGTCGCCCCGGCCCGAGGGTTCGCGGTTTTTGATGTGGGCCAGGGGGTAGGCGCTGCGGGTGTTCTCGGTCTTGGACGCGTCGCTCCACTCGACCCGCCGGCTTTCGGGGTTTAAGACCACGTTCTCGAGGATGGTCTCGAACTGGTTGGTGGCTTCCCAGATCAGCGGCTCCTTTTCCTCGGCGAGGTCGATGACCTTGGCGTAGCTCCCGCCTTCGAAGTTGAAGACGCCAAAATCACCCCATCCGTGTTCGTCGTCGCCGATGAGCCGTCGGTCGGGGTCGGCGGAAAGGGTTGTTTTGCCCGTTCCCGAGAGGCCGAAAAAGAGGGCGGTGTCGCCTTTGGCCCCCACATTCGCCGAGCAGTGCATGCTGAGCACGCCGGATTTGGGCATCAGGTAGTTGAGGAAGCTGAACACCGCCTTTTTAATCTCCCCCGCGTAGGCGGTTCCGCCGATCAGGATGAGCCGCTTTTTGAGATCCAGGATGACGAAGACCTGGCTACGGGTTCCGTCGCGTTCGGGGACGGCCTTATACGAGGGGGCGTGAAGGACGGTGATGCCGGGGACGAAAGGCACGATGACGTCGGCCTGGAAAAAGACCCGGGGCAGGATGAAGAGGTTGCGGGCAAAGAGCGCGTGCCAGGGGCTTTCGGTGATCACCCGAACCCCGAGGTTGTGGTTGGGATCGTGCCCGGCGTAGAGATCCTGCACGTAGAGTTCCCGGGCGGAGAGGTGCTCGGCCACCCGGCTGGCCAGCCGCTCAAAGGCCTCGACCTCGAAAGGATGGTTGACCTCACCCCACCAGACCTCGCTTTCCACCGAGGCGTCTCGCACGATGTATTTATCTTTCGGGCTGCGCCCGGTGTAGGGGGTGGTGTCGACCACCAGCGGGCCTTTGTGGGCCAGCTGTCCGAGCCCTTTTTTGAGCGTTTCTTCGACGAGCACCGGAGTGGTAGCGTCCCACACGACGCGCTTTTGGGGTTTTATACCGTAGATGGTCAGGTCTCGCATACTGGTCTCCCTCATCCGTCCTGACGGTCCGGTTTCACCTCGAGCACCCCTTTTTCGGCCTCGAATCCAAAGCGTTTATGACTGCCGTCGCAAAAGGGTTTGCTCTCGGAGCGACCGCACCGACACAGGGCCATTTTGTCACGTTCCAGCGTTCTTTCCTCGCCGTTGATCACGTAACGGGTACCGGCCTTGACGTCGATGACCAGGGGACCGTTTTCCCGGAACCTAAGCCTCATCGATCTCCTCCCTGAGCTTTTCGTATCCCGCATGCCCCATGAGGGCGTAGGTGTATCGCTTGGCGAGTTCGACCCCGGGCTGGTCGAAGGCGTTGATGCCCAGGAGTTCTCCGAAGATCGCGGTTTGCCACATAAAAAACTGCAGGAGTTCGCCGAGCGAGGCTTCATCGACGCGGTCGATCCAGACGGTGAGGCTGGGGCGCCCGGCTTTGGCCAGCGCCAGGGGCGTGGCGGTGGCTTCGGCATCGAGCAGGGCGCCTAGGCGCTTGCCGAAGAGAAAGCTGAGCGACGAAAGGCCGGATGCCCCGGGGATTTCGAGGTCATGATCGTGGTGGCGCAGGCGGACGAAGGAGACCACCTTGTCGAAGGGGCCTTCCTGGAGGAGCTGGAGCAGGCTGTGCTGGTCGGTGGCCCCGAGCGCGGGAAGCGGGGTGGGGCCGACGTGGACCCGGCTCCCGTTTTTGTCGTAGGCCTTGCCGAGCGATTCGGCGTGGAGCTGGACGAACCAGGCGGGAACGAGCGCCATCCGCGTGGAGTAGGGCATGAGGACGTGGATGGGCTTTTGGCGGTAACGGTAGAGGAGAAAAAGGGCCAGGGCGCTCTTGGCGGCCGCCTCGAGGCCTTTGGTGTTCGCCCGGCGCGCGCCCATGAGGAGGTCCTCGAGCTGGAGACCGGCGAAGGCGAGGGGGAGGAGGCCCACGGCCGAGAAGACCGAAAAACGCCCGCCGACGTCGGGAGGAATGTCGAAACTGGCCAGGCCTTCGCTGGCTGCGTAGGCGCGCAGGGGGCCGTTTTGCGGGTCGGTGACCGCGACCAGGTGGTCGGTGGCGCGCCGGCCCAGATGGCGCTCGAGCCAGTCGCGGAAAATGAGGAACGCGGCCATGGTCTCGGCGGTCTTGCCCGATTTGCTGATGGCCACCACCAGCGTGGTCGCCGGGTCGAGGCGATCGAGCAACCGGGCGATGGGTGCGGGCTCGACGTTATCGACGAAATAGAGCCGTGCGGGGGGATTTTGCGGGGTGAGCGCGTGGGCCAGGGCCTTGGCACCCAGCGCCGATCCCCCGATGCCGAGGACGACCAGGTCGCGAACCCAGGACCGCGCTTCCTGGAAACGGCGGATGCGCCTCGCCCCCTCGGTGTCCTCGGGGAGCCGGATCCAGCCCAGCATGGCCGTGGGGTCACCGGCCCGTTCGCGGATGGCCTCGACCGCCCGCCGTAAGGTTTCCCGGTGGGCCTCGAACTCGGCCTTAAGTTCGAGGCCGCTCTCGGGGCCCACGCGGCTGGCGCTGAGCAGTGAAAATTCGACCTCGAGCACGCCTTCACTCTACTCCCAAGCCGGGCTAAGATGGGTGCGGGCGCCGGGATGGCGGAACCGGTAGACGCAACGGACTTAAAATCCGTTGGGGGAGGTTCCCCCGTGCGGGTTCGAGTCCCGCTCCCGGCACCAGTGACCCCCGGACGGGCCAAGGCCTCCGGGGGTTTGGTCATTTGCACCAGGGGTCGGCCGGCCGCGCGCCTATCATGCCGGTTATGGAACCGGCGTATGAAACTGAAATCTCGCTCGAGGAGCTCTGGGCGCGCCTGCGGCCGGCGTTGCCCGTTGCCTTCGGGCTGGCGGTGATCGCCGCCGCGCTGGCTTATTTTGTGGTCTCGCGAGAGCCCCCGACCTACGAGGCGGTGGCCCGCGTGATCGTGGTGCAGCCCTACACCACCCCGGCGATCGCCACCACCTCGGTGAACGTACCCCCGCTCGACCCCGACGCCTACCGGGAGGTCGCCCTGAGCCTGCCCGTGCTGCGCCAGGCGATGGGGGAGAGCCGTGACTTCGACGCGCTCAAAAAGCGGCTCCGGGTACGGGTGGTCAAGGGACAGCGTTCCTCGGTGCTCCGCCTGGCCGTTCGCCACCAGGACCCCAAGACGGCGGCGGCCTGGGCCAACGCCTGGGCGGCAGCGCTCAAGGCTTGGGAAGACGATCGGGCCAAAGGGAACTTCGCCCGTGACGAGGCCTCGCTGGCCTCGAGGCTCGAAGTGGTTGACAACGAGCTGGCCCAGGCCATCCGCGATGGCGATCAGACCCGGATCCAGGCGCTCGAGCGCCTGAAGGCCGATATCCTCCGCGACCTCGATCTGGTGCGGGCGCTTCGCATCAGCGCCACCGGGAATCTGCAGATCCTGGAACGGGCCGAGATCCCAAAGCGTCCGGTCGCGCCGAGGCCAAAGCTGGTCGCCTTGCTGGTGGCCTTCCTGGTCATCTTCCTGGTGATCGCCATCGTGTTTTTGCGTGAAGCGCTCGATCCCCGCCTGCGCTCGAGCGAGGAGGCGGCCAGGATGTATCGCCTGCCGGTGCTCGGCGAGTTTCCCAAGATGCCCCCCGGGGTGAGCCGCGAGCTGCCGAAAGAGGCGGCGAGCTTTTTGAGGGCGAACGTGGACCACGCCCTGGTCGGCGAGGACCCCAAGGTGATCCTGGTGACCAGTGCCGATGCGAGCGAGGGGAAGTCGAGCGTGGCGCTCAGCCTGGCCAAGGCCTACGCCCGGGCCGAGCGACCGGCGCTTCTCATCGACGCCGACCTCCGAAAGGCCGTTCTCGACCGCGAGCTTTCGGTGAAGGAGGCCAAGGGCTTGGTGGATTACTTCGAGGATCCCTTCGCCCCCATCGAGCCGGTGACGGTGGAGGCCAACCTGGACTTCATCCCCGCCGGTCGGGTTCCGGAAAACCCCAGCGAACTCCTCTCCGAGCACTGGAAGGCGTTCCTGGCCCGCCTGCTGGAGGCGCGCCGCTACGCGGTCATCGTCATCGACTCGGCCCCGCTCCTGCCCGTCGCCGACACCCTGGTCCTCGCCCCCCACGCCTCGGGGACGTTGCTGGTGGCCGGGGTGGGCCAGACGATGAAGCGGCGCCTGCAGATGGCGCTCGAGCTCTTAGAGCGTATCGGGGTGAAGGTGCTCGGATTCTCGGTGACCCTGGTGCGCACGGGCTGCTTTTCGCCTTGGGGAAGGACCGCTATGGCTATGGCTACGGGTACGGCTACGGATACGGCCGGGCCTCGAGGGGCAAAGGGGAAAACGCCGGCGTCCAGGGTTCGGCCCACTGATAAACCACCCCGCCGTGGCGAATGCCACGGCGGGGGCCCCCAAAAAACGCATCCCACCGTCAATCTCGCATCGGTTCGTGGGCGCTCGCCGGGCCACTCGCCCAAGGGCCAGGGGCTTTTCGCGCTGGCCCTTTTTTCTCCGTCCGTGGTAGACTCTTTCGGATGGACCGAATCGTCATCAAGGGCGCGCGTGAGCATAACCTCAAAAACGTCAGCCTGACCCTGCCTCGAGGGAAGTTCATCGTCATTACCGGGGTGAGCGGCTCAGGCAAGAGCACCCTCGCCTTTGACACCATTTATGCCGAGGGGCAGCGCCGCTATGTGGAGAGCCTCTCGGCCTACGCACGACAGTTCCTCGGGGTCATGGACAAGCCCGACGTCGAGAGCATCGAAGGGCTTTCCCCCGCGATCTCGATCGATCAGAAAACCACTTCCCACAATCCCCGTTCCACCGTGGGCACGGTCACCGAGATCCACGACTACCTGCGCCTGCTTTTCTCGCGCGCCGGCGTGGCCCACTGCCCGAAGTGCGGCCGCCGCATCGAGCGCTCCTCGGCCACCGAGATCACCGACCAGCTCATGCAACGGCCCGAGGGCACCAAGGCGGTGTTGATGGCGCCGCTGGTCCGGGGGCGCAAGGGGGAGTACCAGACCCTGTTCAAGCAACTGGTCAAGGAAGGCTACGCCCGGGTTCGGGTCGACGGGACGATCTACCGCCTGGAGGAGGCGCTTGAGCTCCGGCTTGAGCGCTACGAGAAACACGACGTCGACCTGGTCGTGGATCGGGTGATCCTCATCCCGAGCGAGCGGGGCCGGGTGGCGGAGTCGGTCGAGCTCGCGCTCTTGCGCGGTGACGGGCTTTTGCGGGTGCTTTTCCCGGAAAGCGGCGAGGAAGTGCTCTTTTCGGAAAAGTTCGCCTGCCCGGAGCACGGGGCGGTGCTGGAGGAGCTCGAGCCCCGCGTCTTTTCCTTCAACTCGCCCTACGGCGCCTGTTCGGCCTGTTCGGGGCTGGGCTTTAAGATGGAGTTCGACCCGGCGCTGGTCGTGAACCCCGAGAAATCGCTCGCCGAGGGCGCGATCGTACCCTGGTCAAAGGGTCGGGAGACGGGGCGCGGTTTTCTCTGGGACAAGCTCAGGGCGCTCGCCGAACACCTTGGCTTTGATCTCTACACACCGTTTCGCGAGCTGAGCGAGGCCCAGCAAAGGGCCGTGCTCTATGGTTTGCCTGAGCCGTTCGAGGTGGTCTTCCGCCGCGGCGGACGGATTACCGGCCGTATGCAGGTGCGTTTTGAAGGGGTGATCCCCTGGCTCCAAAAGCGTTACGAGGAGACCGATTCCGAGGGGGTGCGTGAGGCCCTCGAGGGCTACATGGCCCTGCACGCGTGCCAGGTGTGCAAGGGTACCCGTTATAAGCCCGAGGTTTTGGCGGTGACGGTGGCCGGGAAGAATATCGCCGAGGTCAGCGCCATGAGCGTCCGCGACGCGCTGCGCTTTTTCGAGACCGTTGAAGACGATCTCGATCCCTTTCAAAAACGAATTGCGGCGCCGATTCTGCGCGAGGTTCGCTCCCGGCTCGGGTTCCTGGCCGACGTCGGGCTTGATTACCTCTCGCTCGACCGCGCGGCCAACACCCTCTCTGGCGGCGAGGCCCAGCGAATCCGCCTGGCGACCCAGGTGGGCTCGGGACTCACCGGCGTGCTCTACGTCCTCGACGAGCCCTCGATTGGCCTGCACCCCCGCGACAACCAGCGCCTCATCGCCACCTTGAAAAAACTGCGCGACCTCGGCAACACCCTGATCGTGGTCGAGCACGATGAAGAGACGATCCGCGAAGCCGACTGGGTGGTCGATATGGGGCCGGGCGCCGGCGTGCACGGGGGGCAGGTGGTCGCCGAGGGCACGCCGGATGAGGTGGCGGGCGACCCCAAGAGTCTTACCGGGGCCTACCTGCGGGGGGAAAAGCGCATCGAGGTGCCCGAGGCCCGACGCAGGGGCTCTGGGAAGCGTTTGGTCATCCGGGGGGCGAGGGAGCACAACCTCAAGGGCATCGACGTGGCCATCCCCCTGGGGATGTTCGTGGCCGTCACCGGGCCGTCGGGTTCCGGGAAGAGCACCTTGATCCACGAGATCCTCTACGCCAGGCTGGCCCGGGAGTTGATGCGGGCCAAGACCATCCCCGGGGCGCACGACGCCATCGAAGGGATTCACCACCTGGATAAGGTGATCGAGATCGATCAGTCGCCGATCGGCCGCACCCCGCGCTCGAACCCCGCCACCTACACCGGCGTTTTCGACGAGATCCGGTCGCTGTTCGCCAAGACCGCCGAGGCCAGGAAACGCGGGTACAACCCGGGCCGCTTCTCCTTCAACGTCAAGGGAGGGCGGTGCGAGGCCTGTCGTGGTGACGGCACGGTCAAGATCGAGATGCTGTTTTTGCCCGACGTTTACGTCCCTTGCGAGGTTTGCAAGGGCAAGCGCTACAATAAAGAGACCCTCGAGGTCAAACTCCGAGGCAAGAACATCGCCGACGTGCTCGACATGACGGTCGAGGAAGCGCTGGCCTTTTTCAAAAGCGTTCCCGCGATCACCCGCAAACTGCAGCTCATGGTCGATGTGGGCCTCGGCTACATGAAGCTCGGTCAGCCTTCGCCGACGCTTTCCGGTGGCGAGGCCCAGCGCATCAAGCTGGCCACCGAGCTGGGTAAGAAAGCCACCGGCAAGACGCTCTACATCCTCGATGAGCCCACCACCGGGCTCCACTTCGACGACGTCAAAAAGCTGCTCGAGGTCCTGCACCGCCTGGTCGACGCCGGCAATACGGTGGTGGTGATCGAGCACAACCTCGACGTCATCAAGACCGCCGACTGGATCATCGACCTGGGCCCCGAAGGGGGCGAGCGTGGCGGCCGGGTGGTGGCCGAGGGAACCCCGGAGCGGGTCGCGGCCAACGCCAACAGCCCCACCGGCGCCTTTTTGCGCCGGATCCCCGCCATCGCCGAGAAGCTGCAGGTGGCGGCGGACTGAGGGCCAGCCGCTCGCGGTTGTTGGCGCCCGGCCCGGACGTTTGCCCCGAGGGCGCATTAACGCGGGGTTAACGTGCCCTGTTTATACTTGGGCCGTGGATGAGGAAATTACCCTGAGAGATCTGTACTTGGCCCTGCGCCGCCAGGCGGCGTGGATCTGGGGGCTCACGCTGGGCGCGCTGGCTCTGGCGGTGGCCGTGAGTCTCTTGATGCCCCCGACCTACGAGAGCCGGGCCCTGGTGGGGATCAGCCTGCAAAAGAGCACCCTCGGCGAGCTGGGCCTTTCGGTGGACAGCCTGGCCTCGGGTTTCGCCGACGAGGTCAAGGCCGGGTCGGGCGAGGTGGCCGCGCGGTTCGCTCCCGAAGAACGTGGGGGTCTGAGCGCGCGGTACGACGCCAAGAAAAAGCTGCTGACCTTAAGCGCCAAGGGGCGTTCGGCCGAAGAGGCGAAGGACCGGGCCGAACGTCTGCTCGCCGCCTTCCGCGACTACGTCGGCGGCCGGGCGTATGAGCGCCTGGATCACCTCCTCGGCGCCCAGGTAGAAGCGGCTCGGTCCTCGCTCAAGACCGCCGAGGCGCGCCGGTCGATCTTGCTCAAAGCCCTTGGCGTGGTGCAGGGCCCGTCGCCCCTCGATGACTCGGTGCGGGCCCTGCTCGAACAGAGCGGCGTGCCGGCGGCGGTGGCCCGCTCGGGCGATATCGCCGACGCCTACCTCCGCCTCAAGCTGGCGGAGCAGGACGCGACGCTCGCCGGCTTGCAAAGCCGTCTTGAGTTCCTCGAGGGCCTCCGCAAGGACGAGTCCCGGCTCCGGGCCATGGCCGGCGAGTCCGCCCAGGTGATCGCCTTCGCCAGACCCGGGCTCCCCAGGGACCCGGTGTCGCCCAGGCCGCTCCTATACGCCGCGCTCGCCGCCGTACTGGGTCTGATGGCCGGGGTCTTCGTGGCGCTGATCCGCGAAGCGCTGCGCGATCCGGAGCGGGAGGCGGGCGCGCGGGGTCCCCTCGCGGCAAAGGGGCAGAGCCCGGCCTCGTAGCCATGGACGACCTCTTGGCCCGGGCCAGGCGGATTCTGATCAAGGTCGGATCCGCGGTTCTGGCGGGGGATGACGGTCTTCGGCCAGACGTGTTTCGGCGTCTGGCCGAAGGTTTGCTGGCACTGGCAGATCGGGGCGTCGAGGTGGTCGTGGTCTCTTCCGGGGCGATTGCCGCCGGGCGGGCCAAGCTCGGCTTGCCGGCGGCGCGGACGCTGCCCGAGCTCCAGGCCGCGGCGGCCGTGGGCCAGGCCGAGCTCATCCGGGCCTGGGAGACGGCGCTGGCGCCGAAGGCCGTGGCCCAGATTCTCCTCGATGCCTCGGACCTCGCCGATCGCAAACGCTACCTCAACGCCCGGAACACGATCGAGCGGTTGCTCGCGTGGGGGGTGGTGCCGGTCGTCAACGAGAACGACACGGTCATGACCGAGGAGATCCAGTTCGGTGACAACGACCAGCTGGCGGTCTTGCTCGCCGGTGCCCTCGAGGCCGATGCGGTCCTCCTTTTTTCCGACGTCGACGCGCTGTATGACCGTGATCCCCGGACCCATCCCCAGGCCCGGCCGGTTCGCGAGCTGAGTGACGTGACGGCCGAGGTTTTCGCCATGGCTGGGAGAGCTCCGGGCCGGGCCGGCCGGGGCGGGATGCGTTCCAAGCTGCTCGCGGCCAAACGGGCGCTGGACGCGGGGATCCCGCTTTGGCTCCTCCCTGGGCACGACGGCCAGGTCTGGACGAGGGTGTTCCGGGGCGAGGCGGTCGGGACGCGCTTTCTTCCCCGCGGCAAGCGCTACGGGGGCCGCAAGCGCTGGCTCGCCCACCTGCCGGTGGTCGAGGGCGAGATCGTGGTCGACGCCGGGGCGGCGCGGGCGCTGCGGGAGGCGGGGGCGAGCCTTTTGGCGGTGGGCGTCCTGGAGGTTCGGGGCAACTTCCCGGCCGGGGCCCCGGTGCGGGTCGTTGATCCCGAGGGAGCATTGGTGGGGATGGGGCTGGTCGCGCTCGGATCGGAGACCCTGAGCCGGGTGAAGGGGATGCAAAGCGAAGCGGTCCGGGAGATGCTCGGGCCAGGGGCGCCGGTGGAGGTCATTCACCGCGACCGCTTCGCGCTGGCGATGCGTTAGGCCTCGGGGTATAAGGTGGAACATGGAAGCGATGCTGCGCGAACTCGCCCTCTCGGCCAAGGCGGCGGCCCGCCGCTTGGCCTACGCCGGCGGCGAGGCCAAGCGGCGGGCGCTCTTGACCATGGCAGGCCTCCTCACGCAGGAGGCCGGGGCTCTGCTCGAGGCCAACGCCGAGGATTTGCGCCTGGCCCGGCAGGCCGGTTTGGGGGGCGCCAAGTACGACCGGCTCCGGCTCGACTCAAGGACCCTCGAGGACCTCACGGCCGGTCTCAGGCAGCTCGCCGATGCCCCCGAGGTGGTGGGGGAGATCGGCGAGCTTCGCACACTGGCCAACGGACTGCAGGTCGGCCGGATGCGGGTTCCGCTCGGTTTGATCGGTTTCATCTACGAGTCCCGTCCTGGGGCCACGGTTGAGGCTGCGGGGCTGGCCATCAAGTCGGGCAACGCGATCCTGCTCCGAGGAGGACGGGAAGCGTTTCAGACCAACCAGGCGCTGGTCCAGCTTTGGCGAAGGGCCCTGGCCGAGGCCGGCTTGCCGGAGGCGGCGGTGAGCATGGTCCCGACCACCGATCGCGAGGCGGTGCTGGCCATGCTCGGCATGGAAGGCATCATCGACGTGGTGATCCCCCGCGGCGGCGATGCCCTGATCCGACTGGTCAGCGAGAACGCCCGAATGCCGGTGCTCTACCACGCCAAGGGGGTCAACCACCTCTACGTCGACGAGTACGCCGACCTCGAGATGGCCCGCAAGCTCACGATCAATGGGAAGGTGCAAAGGCCTGGGGTGTGTAACGCGCTGGAGACCCTGCTGGTCCATCGCCGGGTGGCGGAAGCGTTCTTACCCCCCCTCGCCGATGCGCTCGCGGCAAAGGGTGTCGAGCTTCGGGGCGACGTTGAGGCGCGGCGCCTGGTTCCGGCGATGAAGGAAGCCAGCGAGGAAGACTGGGGGGCGGAATACCTCGACCTCATCCTCTCGGTCCGGGTCGTGGCCAGCATGGACGAGGCGCTTTCCCACATTGCCCGCTACGGCACCCACCACACCGAGGTCATTGTCACCGAGCACTATCCGAACGCGATGCGGTTTTTGCGGGAGGTGGATGCAAGCTTGGTGCTCGTCAACGCCAGCCCCCGCCTCAACGATGGCTTCCAGCTCGGCCTTGGCGCCGAGATCGGTATCAGCACCACCAAGCTCCATGCCTATGGGCCCATGGGGGTGCGTGAGCTCACCACCACCAAATGGGTGGGCCTTGGCTCGGGGCAGATCCGGGACTGAGTGCCCCGCCGCGGTCTTTTGTCACGGCAGGGGCTTAAGCCGGTTCTGGATCGATCTGGTGAAAGGCTCGAGGGCGCCCGCCTAGGCCTCGGCTACGCCGCCCTGGGGCTCGATGCTGCCTTCTTCGACCGCGTGGGCCTCCATGAGGTTTTCGTCGATGTAGATGGGGGCGTCGACGCGCAGCGCCAGGGCGATGGCATCGGAGGGGCGGGCGTCGATTTCGTATTCGATCCCCCGGTGCTCGATGACGAGCCTGGCGAAGAAGGTGTTGTCCCGGAGTTCGGTGATCTCCACCCTGAGGAGTTTTCCCCCCAGCATGTCGAGCACCGAGAGCAGGAGATCCGGCGTCAGGGGTCGCGGCGGCGCCTCTTTGGCCAGGGCGATGGCGATGTGCTGGCCCTCGAGGGCCCCGATCCATATCGGCAGCAGCTTGCCGTTTTCCGCCCGGAGCAGCACCACCACGCCCCCGGTGTTCGGGTCAACCCCCAGGTTTTCGACTTTTGCCTTAAGCATGGTTCCATTATAGGTTTGGTGGCTTAGACTTAAGGCATGAGGACTTACCCTGTCGAAATTGCGGGGGTACAGCGAGAACTTCCCATCGTCAAGGTCGGCGATCAAGTGGCCGTCGCGCTTCTCAACCTCCTCGGGGATTCCGAGCTCACTGAAGCGGCGGCCCGGGCTCTTTCCGAACGGATCCCCGAGCAGGCCGAGGTGCTGGTTACCCCGGAGGTCAAGGCCGTGCCCCTGGCCCACGCCCTCTCGGTGCGCACCGGCCTGCCCTACGTGGTGGCGCGAAAGACGGTCAAGCCCTACATGATCCGTCCGGTGACCCGGGAGGTGGTTTCGATCACCACCGGAAAGCCGCAACTTTTGGTCCTCGACGGCGCCGACGTCGAGCGCATCCGCGGAAAACATGTGGTCATCGTGGACGATGTGGTCTCGACCGGAAGCACCTTAAAGGGCCTCAAGGAACTCATCGAGAGCGTGGGTGGCAAGGTCGTCGGGGTCCTTGCCGTCTTCACCGAGGGCGCCCCCCGCGACGATGTGATTGCGATCGGCCACCTGCCCCTTTTCCAACCCGAGGGGTAGGCTGGATTAAGATGACCATCATGGAAACCTATCCCATCACCGTAGGCAACGTCACCCGGCACGTTCCCCTGGTGGAGACCCTGCCGGGCATGCGCATTCCCCTGGTCGAGTTCCTCGGCGACGTGGAGCTGGTGCGTGAGGCGGCGCGCTTGCTCGAGCCCCACCTGCCCGAGGAGACCGAGGTGTTGCTCACCACCGAGTGCTCCCCGGTCACCCTGACGCACACCCTGGCCGAGTTGCGGGACCTCCCCTATGTCGTGGCCAGGCGTCGGCGCCGGGCTTACATGGATGACCCCCTGATCCAGGAGGTTCCCTCGCTGACCCTGGGTTCGAGCGATACGCTCTGGCTTGACCGCCGCTGGGCCGAGCGCATCATGAACCGCAAGGTCGCGATCGTCACCGACGTGGTGAGCACCGGGGGAACCATCAAGGCCCTGGACCGCCTGACCTACCGGGCCGGCGGGCACGTGATCGCCCGGCTCTCGGTTTTTCAGCAGGGACAGCGCGAGTTCAACGGGGAAGCGTTCGCTCTGTATAACCTGCCCATCCTTTAGGCCGCAATAAAGGCGAACGCCTGCGCGTTCGCCTTTATTGCCAGCCACCCAGGATGTGCACGTGGACGTGGAAGACCTCTTGCCCTCCTTTTTCCCCCACGTTCACCACCACTCGGTAGCCCGCAAGGCCCAGCGTCTCCCTGGCCACGCGGTTGACCGTGCGGAAGAGAGCGCCGAGCGCGCGCTCACCGGTTTCATCGTCGGGGAAGTCGCTGAGCTTGGGGACGTGGGTCTTGGGGACGACCAAAACGTGCGTCGGGGCCTTGGGGTGGATGTCGTGGAAGGCGATGTAATCCTGGTCCTCGTAGACCTTCTTGGCGGGGAGTTCTCCGGCAACGATCTTGCAGAAGACGCACTCCATGGGGCTTACCTTACCGCAAGCCGCTCCCTTTCCGTGGCCATTTGGCCGATGAGCTCGTAGCCCCGTACCGATTCGACCCGGGCCCGGATCACTTCACCGGGCTCGGCACGGCCCCGGATGCGGGCTTCGTAGTAGTCGGGGGTGTGACCTTTGAGTTCTTCCCCCTCGACTTGCTCGACGAGGACCTCGACCAGGCCCCCCAGCTTGGGGCGGATCCGGGTCTCGGCCAGGCGGTGGGCCAGCTCGATCAGGGCCCGGGTGCGGGCTTTTCGCACCTGGATGGGGACCTGGGGCATGCGGGCGGCGCGGGTGCCGGGCCTTGGGGTGTAGGTGAAGACGTGGGTGCGGGCGGGCTGGATGGCCTTGAGCACCTGCACCGTGGCCTCGAAGTCGGCTTCGGTCTCGGTGGGCAGGCCGGCGATGACGTCGGTGGTCAGGGCGAAGTCGGGAATCCGGTCGTAGGCCAGCTGGACGATGCGCCGGTACTCGCTGAGGCTGTAGCGGCGGTTCATGAGCATGAGCAGCCGCTCGGAACCGGTTTGCAGCGAGAGGTGGAGGTGGGGTCGGGCACGGGGTGCCAGGCGGGTCAGGGTGTTAATGAGGGCCTCGTCGGTGTCCTCGGGTTCGATCGAGGAGAGCCGCACGTGGGCTCCGAGGTGGACGAGGTCTTCGACCAGGCCGGAAAGCCCCTGGGGATGGCCGTTGTAAGAACCGAGCCTGACGCCGGTAAGCACCAGCTCGCGCACGCCTTGGGCCAGGAGCGCCTCGGCTTCTTTGATGGCGTCCGCGGCCGGGCGGGATCGCTCACGACCCCGGAGCTTGGGGATGATGCAGTAGGCGCAGCCGGCGTTGCACCCGTCCTGCACCTTGAGGAACGCCCTCACCGAACTTTGCAGTAAGACGCGCGATCCGCTCCCCCAAAGCTCGTTGACCGGCGTGGTCAGGGGGTCGGCGGTGAGGCCGAGCCGCTCCATCACCAAACGCGGCAGCGCGCCCTTGGCACCGTTTTGCACCACCAGATCGGCGCCGATCCGCCTGGCCAGCGCCTCGTCGCGATCGACGAAGCAACCGGTGACGACGAGGAGGGCGTTCGGGTTTTCCCGCCGTGCCCGGCGGATCTCGGCCCGGGTTTTGGCCTCGGCGGTGGTGGTCACGGCGCAGGTGTTGATGAGTACGAGGTCGGCCGCTTCGGTCACCAGTTCCGGGCCCAGCGGGGCGAGCGCCCCGAGGAGGGTTTCGCTCTCGGCCTGGTTGACCTTGCAGCCCAGCGTTTTCACGGCCACGCGCATCGGGCCCATTCTGGCACGTTTGAAGGGGGGCGAGCGTGGTTTTGCACACGCATGGCAGGGCCGGGCGTTGGGGCGTAGCATAGGGAACGTGATTGAGATCAGCGACATCTTCTCCGCCTGGAAGAGGATTCGGCCTCATTTGCACCTAACCCCGGTGCTGACCTCGGAAAAGCTCGATGCCGTCACGAAAAAGCGTATTTTCCTCAAAGCGGAGTCGTTGCAAAAGACGGGCAGCTTTAAAGCCCGGGGTGCGCTCAACAAGGCGCTTTTGCTCGAATCGCCAAGAGGGCTGGTGGCGGCTTCATCCGGGAATCACGCCCAGGGGGTGGCGTTCGCCGCCGGTATCCTCGGGGTGCCGGCGGCGATCGTGGTTCCCGAGGATACGGTGCCGGTGAAGAAGTCGGCCATCCGGGGCTACGGCGCCGAGCTGATCGATCAGGGGGTCACGGTCGAGAACCGGGAGGCGATCGCTCGCCAGGTTGCCGCCGAGCGGGGGTGGGCCTTCATCCATCCCTTCGACGACGAGGCGGTGATGGCCGGCCAGGGGACGGTGGGGCTTGAGCTTCTGCATCAGATGCCCGATTTGGAGGCGGTGCTGGTGCCGGTTGGTGGCGGGGGCTTGATCGCGGGGATCGCGACCGCCGTGAAGGCGCTCGCCCCCGGGGTGAAGGTGATCGGTGTTGAGCCGGGGGAAGCGGCGGATGCGGTGATGAGTTTTGCCCGGGGGACGCTGGTCCGCCTTGACCGGGCGCCGGAGACGGTCGCCGACGGGGTGCGCACCATGTGCCTGGGGGAAAAGCCTTTCGCGGTGATCAAGGCCCGGGTCGACGCCATGCTCTCGGTGAGCGAAGCGGCCATCTTGGAGGCCCAGCGCCTGATCCTCTCGCGGGCCAAGCTGGTGGCCGAGCCGACCGGCGCTTTACCGCTGGCGGCGGTGCTCGAACACGCCGAGACGCTCCCCGAGCGGCTCGGGCTGGTCATTTCGGGCGGAAACTGGCTGCCGCAGTGAGTTTTCCCGTGGGCCCCCAAGCGGTATGATACCGGCGATGGGCCAAAGGCACCCGGCTTGGATCTTCTTGTTGTTGCTCCTGGCGGCGTGCGCGCCAGTCCCTTCGGGGCCCGGGCCGGCGGAAGGTCGAGTCGAGGGGCCGGTGGGGTTTTATCCCAGCACCACCGGCCTTGTTTGGTCCTACCTGCCCTCGGGCGTGTCGCTGGACGCCCCGGGTTACACCTTGCGCGCGGAGGGCCCGGCGAGCTTCGCCGGCGCCTCGGCGCTCCGTTTTCGTTTCTCCGGCCGCGGTCAGGAACGGATTTATTACCGCCAGATCTCCGACCGCCTCGGGGTCCGGCTGCTCGGCTATGAGGAGACCGTGACCTCGAGCCGCGTCCGCTTCGACCCGCCGTTTTTGGAATACCCGCCGGCCGGGTTGCTCGCTGCGGGGTATCGATGGGGGGGAAAGACGACGGTGGAGAGCGTCTTCGTGCTCCCCCAGGGAACCGTGACCCAGGCCAGGGTGCCGCTCGTATACACGTTTGAGGTGGTCGGGCGGCGGACGGTCGAGGTGCCGGCCGGTCGCTTCGAGGCGTATCTGATTCGTTTCAACGCCGAGAGCGATCAGGGCGCGATCGAGTCCGAGATCTGGTTCGTGCCCCATGTGGGCGAGGTCAGAACGCGGGAAGGCCTGGTCTTGCTCAAAAAGAACTTCTAGGAGGCGTCTGACGTGCTCGAAGGCATCGAAGGTCCCCAGGATTTGAAGCGGCTCACCGAACGCGAGCTTTCCGAGCTGGTCGAGGAACTCCGCAGCGAGATTATCCGGGTCACCGCCCAAACCGGAGGTCACCTGGCTTCCTCGCTGGGTGCGGTGGAGCTGATCGTGGCCCTTCACCGGGTGTTCGATTCACCGAGGGACAAGATCCTCTTCGACGTCGGGCATCAGGCCTACGCCCACAAGTTGCTCACCGGCCGCCGGGACCGGTTCCACACCCTGCGTCAGGAAGGGGGGATTTCGGGGTTTACCAAGGTGAGCGAGTCGCCCCACGACGCGATCACCGTGGGCCACGCCTCGACCTCGCTGGCCAACGCCCTCGGCATGGCCTTGGCCCGGGACGCAAAGGGAGAGGATTACAAGATCGTGGCCGTGATCGGGGATGGCGCGCTCACCGGCGGCATGGCCCTGGCGGCGCTCAACAAGATCGGCGAGCTCGGCAAGGACATCCTGATCATCCTCAACGACAACGAGATGTCGATCAGCCCCAACGTGGGGGCATTGAACCGCTATTTCCGAAGCCTGCAGGTCCAGCGCTGGGTGCAGGGCGCCGAAGCCACGGGCAGGAAGGTGCTCGAGCGTATCTCGCCCAAGCTCTACGGGCTTGCCGACCGGGCCAAGGAAGCGGCCAAGCTGCTGGTGCACCAGGAGAATCCTTTTTACGCCTGGCGGCTGCGCTACGTGGGGCCGGTCGATGGCCACGACCTTCGCGGGCTCATCTATTTGCTGGAGCACCTCAAGGCCCTCGAGGGCCCGACGATCCTCCACATCGTGACCAAGAAGGGTTACGGCTACAAGGTGGCCGAGGAAGACCCGGTGAAGTGGCACGGCGTCGGCCCCTTCGACCCCCAAGCCCCCCAGGGCTCGAAGAAGAAGGGCTATTCCTGGTCGCTGGCCTTTGGCGATGCCCTGGTCGAGCTCGCCCAGACCGACGAGCGCATCTACGCTATCACCCCGGCCATGCGCGAGGGCTCCGGCCTCACCGAGTTCGCCGAGCGCTTCCCCGAGCGCTACATCGACGTGGGGATCGCCGAGGACGTGGCGGTCACCACCGGGGCTGGTCTCGCGCTTTCGGGGATGCGGCCGGTGGTGGCGATCTACTCGACCTTCTTGCAGCGTGCCGTGGACCAGGTGATCCACGACGTGGCGATCGAGAACCTCAACGTGGTCTTTGCGATTGACCGGGCCGGGCTCGTTGGCGCCGACGGTCCCACCCACCACGGCGTCTTCGATATCTCGATCCTCCGCGCGATCCCGAACCTCAAAATTCTCGCCCCCAAGGACGCCGCCGAGCTTCGCGCCATGCTCAAGGCGGCGCTCGAGGTCGGAGGGCCGGTTGCGATCCGCTATCCGAGGGGCCAGACCGAACCGGTCGAGGCCGGGCTCTGGCCCGAGATCGAGTGGGGGCGCTGGGAGATCGTGAAGGAAGGGGACGAGGTGGCGATCCTGGCCTTTGGTAAGACGCTTGGCTATGCCCTCGAGGCGGCGGGGGACGACCCCCGGGTGGCGGTGGTCAACGCTCGCTTCATCAAGCCGCTCGACGAGGCGATGCTCCGCGCCCTGGCCGCCCGGGGGATGCGGATTCTGACCGTAGAGGACCACCAGCTCTGCGGCGGGTTCGGTTCGGCGGTGCTCGAGGCCCTCGAGGCCATGGGCCGCCCGCTGCCGGTGAAACGGCTCGGCTTGCCCGATCGCTTCACCGGGCAGGGGAAGATCGAGCGCCTCCACCAAAAGGCGGGGATCGACGCAGCGGGAATCCGCAGCGCCCTGGCCGAGCTGGGGGTCAAGCCCGCGCTCACCTTCGGGGAGTGAGGGGATGCGACGGTTTTTGGCCTGGGTTTTCGTGCTGGCCCTTTTGCCTGCCCTCGCGGGGCGGGTGGCCATTCCCCAGTTCGGGGTCTTGGAAAACCGGGGCCTGGTGCCGCTTTCAAAGGCCGAGAGCCAGGATTTGGCTCGGCTCGCTCGCCTCTTGCCGGCGGCCCTCACCACCCGACTGGTTCAATCGGGGCGCGAGGTCGAGTTGCTCGACGTCTTCGTGGACGAAGCCGGGGTGGCGGATCTCCTGAAAGCGGGGTATGACGAAGCGCTTTTGGGCTCGGTGACCCGGCTCGAGGGCAGCGTGGTGGTTTCCCTGCGTCGCTACCGCCTCCGGGATGGCAAGGCCGTGCTCGCGGGCGCGGCCGCGGTGCCGGTCCGCGGCGTCTCCGAGGCCCTGACCGCGGCCGATCAGCTGCTGGAGCGCGTGTACGCCCCGGGCGAGGGGATCTTCCCCGCCCAGATCACCCACGTGCTCGTCGTCCCCAGCACCTTCCGCATTCCCCTGGGCGGGGTACGGACGCTCAAGGTCTTGGCGCTGGATGCCCAGGGACGGGTGATCCCCGGGGTTCGCTTCGTCTACCAGGTCGAAAACCCCTCGGTCGCCCGGGTGAGCGAGGACGGCACCGTGGTTGGGGTCGGGCCCGGCGACACCAAGATCCAGGTCCAGGCCGTAGGCTTCCCCGGCGCGGGCCAGGTGCGCGGCGAGGCCACGCTCACGGTCGCGCCCCCGGCCTTCGGTCTTCGCTTTTCCGGGATCGTCGCCGGTGACCGGGGCCCATTCCCGTCGTGGCTGCGCATCGGCATCCGCCTCTCGTCGGCCAGCGGCTTCACCGGTTTTGGAACCGTGCTCACCGCCAAGGACGTGACCCAGGCCCCCGACAACCCGCTCGGGTATCTGGCCTCGTTCTTCGCCGGGGTGGTGACCGGGGGTCAGCTCACCGCCTCGCTCGACTTCGATCTCGGCAATACCCTGCTCTTTCACCTCGAGGCCTACCAGCGCAACAACCGCAGCTACTTCGGGGCCGGCCTGGGCTTTGCCACCCCCACCGCGCCCAGCGGGGTGCAGGGCGTGAGCCTGCGGCTGGTCCTCGGCAGCTACCTGCTCGGGACCACCTTTCCCGTCGAGGCCTCAGGGGAAGCGATCTTCCCCACCGCCGGCGGGGGCTCGCCGACGCTGCGGCTGGCGGTGGGCTTTGGACTCGACCTCTACCCCTGATCGCCGAGCACGCGGGGGAGGTTTTCCTCGAAAGGCGGGTAAATGACGCCGCGTTCGGTAATGATGGCGGTGATGAGTTCGGCGGGGGTGACGTCGAAGGCGGGGTTATAGACCGGGCTGCCTTCGGGAACGAGCCGCTGGTCGCCGCAGTGGGTGATCTCCCTGGCGTCACGCTCCTCGATGGGGATGGCCTCGCCGCTCGGCGTGGCCAGATCGACGGTGCTGGTGGGCGCGGCGACGTAGAAGGGGATGCCGTGATGCTTGGCGGCGATGGCGAGCGCGTAGGTGCCGATCTTGTTGGCGGTGTCACCGTTCTTTGCAATCCGGTCGGCGCCGACCACCACCAAATCGATGCCGAACTTCTTCATCACGTGAGCAGCGGCCCCGTCGACGATCACGGTGTGGGGAATGCCGAGCTCCCTGAGCTCCCAGGCGGAAAGGCGGGCCCCTTGCAAGCGCGGCCGGGTTTCGTCCAGAAAGGCGTGCACCTTTTTCCCGGCCTCGTGGGCGATGCGGATGATGCCGAGCGCGGTGCCGTAGTCGACGGTGGCCAGGGCGCCGGTGTTGCAGTGATGGAGAATCCTGGCCCCTTCGGGAATGAGGGGGAGCGCGTTTTGGCCGATGGCCTGATTCGCGGCCACGTCCTCTTCGGCGATGCGCCTCGCCTCCTCGAGGAGACGCGCGGCGAGCGCCTCGGGCGTTTCGGCAAAGCCTTCCCAGATCTTTTTCATGCGGTCGAGGGCCCAAAAGAGGTTGACCGCGGTGGGTCGGGCCTTGCGAAGCCGCTCGTCGGCGGCGGCGAGATCTTCCCCCCGGCGTGCGGCCAGGGCGATGCCGAAGGCGGCGGCGGCCCCGATGGCCGGCGCGCCGCGCACCACCATCTCGCGGATGGCCCAGGCCACGTCTTCCGAGCTTGCAAGCTCCAGGTAGATCGTTTCATCTGGGAGCCGGCGCTGGTCGAGGAGAACGAGCCGGTCGTTTTTCCAGGCGATGGTCCGGAATGCGCTCATGGTTTTGCCTCCTTGGAGAGCCGGTGCTGCCACACCTGGAGGGTGGCGTAGAGCGTTTTGAGCGTGGGGGCCGCGATTTGGTGGCGCTCGGCCAGACGGACGACGTCGCCCACCAGGGCCTCGAGTTCGAGGGGCCGCCCCGCCTCGAGATCCTGGTGCATGCTGGTGGTCACCTCATCCCAGTCCCGGGCTTGGGTCAGGGCCTCGACGACGTCTTCTTCTGAAAGGCGGGCGCCCTCGGCCCTGGCGACCTGCAGGGTTTCCCGCATCGCCGCTTCGGTGAGGGCATGGCCCGCGGGGTCTTTGAGCAGCAGACCGATGGGGAGCCGAACCAGGGCGGTGATGGGGTTCAGGGAAGCGTTCCAGAGCAGCTTGCGCCAGAGCTCGGTCTTGATGTCGGGGCTGAGTTCGGTGGGGATGCCGTGGCGGCTGAGCGTTTTCTGCACCCGATCGGCAAGGGGGGCCTGTGCCGGCTCGAGCGGCCCCATGACGATCCGTCCGGCGGCGGTGTGCTCGATCACGCCGGGGGACTTGACCCGGGCGCCGACGTAGCAAAGCCCCCCCAGGACCTGGGATTTCGGGAAGTATTCGGCGAGCACCCCTTCGGCGGTGACCCCGTTTTGCAGCGAGAGCACCGCCCCGCCCTGGGCCAGGCTCTCGCGCCACAATGAAGCCACCGCCCGGGTGGCCGGGTTTTTCACCGCGATCAGGATGAAATCAAAGCGCTCGCCGCTCGGGGCCTCGAGCACTCTGGCGGCGACGCGGAAGACGCCGTGGACCTTGCTCTCGACCAAAAGCCCGTGTTGGCGCATGGCGCTCGCGTGCTCGCCCCGGGCCACGAAGGTCACGTCGGCCCCGTTTTGGGCCAGCCGCGCCCCGAAATAGCCGCCGACGCCCCCGCTGCCCACGATCAGAATACGCACCGCCATCACCTCGCGTGGTCGACGGCCCGGGTTTCCCGGACCACGGTGACCTGCACTTCACCGGGATAATCCATGTCGCGTTCGATGCGCCGGGCGATCTCGCGGGCCAGCAGGGTGGCCTTGGCGTCGGTGACCTTCTCCGGCTGGACGATCACCCGAACCTCCCGGCCCGCCTGCACGGCGAAGGCCTGCTGCACGCCGGGGAAGCTGGTGGCGATCTTCTCCAGCCCCTCGAGGCGCTTGATGTAGTCCTCGAGCGACTCCCGCCGCGCCCCCGGGCGGGCGGCGCTCACCGCATCGGCGGCGGCCACCAGGACGGCGTAAGGGGTCTCGGCGTTTTCCGGGTCGTGGTGGTGGGCGATGGCGTCGAGGACCTCCCTGCCCTCGCCGAAGCGCTTGGCCAGGGCGATTCCGATCTCGACGTGCGAGCCCTCGATCTCCCGGTCCACGCTCTTGCCCACGTCGTGCAAAAGGCCGGCCCGGCGGGCGAGCGTCGGGTCGAAACCGAGCTCGGCGGCCAGGATGCCGGCCACGTGCGCGACCTGGATCGAGTGGGCGAGCACGTTCTGCCCGTAGGAGGTGCGGAAGTGCATGCGACCGAGGAGTTGGATGAGGCCCGGCTTGAGCCCCATGACCCCGGCCTCGAGGGCCGCCTCTTCCCCGCGCTCGTAGAGGAAGTGCTTCATCTCCTCCTTGGCCTTTTCCACCACCTCCTCGATGCGGGTGGGGTTGATCCGCCCGTCGGCGACGAGCTCTTCGAGCGCCATGCGGGCGATCTCGCGCCGCAGGGGGTTGAAGGAGGAGAGGATGACCGCTTCCGGGGTGTCGTCGATGATCAGGTCGACCCCGGTCAGGGCCTCAAAAGCCCGGATGTTCCGGCCCTCGCGCCCGATGATGCGGCCCTTCATCGCGTCCGAGGGGATGGGAACCACGCTGACCGCGAGCTGGCTCGCGGTTTCCGAGGCCTGGCGCTGGATGGCCTGGGCCAGGATCTCGGCGGCGCGCTTTTTGGCCTCGAGGCGGACCTTTTCCACCGCGGCCTTGACCTTGAGCGCCCGTTCTTCCTCGAGTTCAGCCTCGAGCTGGACGAACAGGCGCCGCTCGGCCTCCTCGCGGGTGAGACCGGCCACCCCCTCGAGCTTGAGCTCGATCTCCCGCTCCCGCTCTGCCAGGGCGTCCTCCCGGGCTTTGAGGGACTGTTCCCGTTCGGCGAGCTTTTCCTCGAGTTCATCGAGGCGCAGCGCCCGGGCATCCAGCTGCTCGCCGCGTCGCGACAGGCGCTCGTCGAGCTTTTTGAGCTCTTCCCGCTCCCGGCGAATCTCCTCCCAGGCCGACTCCAGCCGCTCGCGGTCCCGGCGGAGCTCTTCGCGTTCGCGTTCGAGGTCTTTCCGCTCTCGTTCGAGCTCGGCCAGGATCCGTTCGCGTTCGCGCTCGATCGCGTCGCGAAGCCGCTCCCGCTCCCGTTCGAGCTCGGCCTCGAGCCGCGAGCGCTCTTCGCGCAGCCGGGCTTCGATCTCGGCTAGACGCTCTTTGACCTCGCCTTCGGCACGCTCGCGGAGCTCCTTGGCCTCGGTCCGCGCGGCCTCGAGGATCTCCTTGGCTTCACGACGGGCAGCCTCGACGAGGGCGCGCGCTTCATTCTCGGCCTCTCGCTTGATGGCCTCGAGCTCCTCCGGGCTCGGCCCCGCCGGCGCGGCCGGGCGGCGCGCCAGGTAGACCAGGGTTCCGGTGAGGAGCAAAATCGAAAAGACGAGCAGGATTTCGATGACCGACATACGCGCTCCTCTTAGGCTTCCCCGGTCTGCTCTTTTGCGCCCTCGAGCACCATTCCGGCCCGGGTCAGAACCTTCTGACGGATTTCATCGGCGAGGTCGGGGTGTTCCTCGAGGTAGGCGGCGGCCTTTTCCTTGCCCTGGCCGAGCCGGATGTCGCCGTAAGAGAGCCACGAGCCGGCCTTCTCGATGATCTCCTGGTCGATGGCGACGGTGATCAGGTCGGTGAGCGGGTCGATGCCGCGGCCGTAGTAGAGCTCGAGCTCGACCTCCTTGAAGGGGGGCGCGAGTTTGTTCTTCGTGACCTTGATCTTGACCCGGTTGCCGATGGCCACATCCTTTTTCTTAATCGGCTGGCCCACTTTGCGCACGTCCAGCCGGACGGAGGCGTAGAATTTGAGCGCCCGGCCGCCGGGGGTCACCTCGGGGTTGCCGTACATGACCCCGACCTTTTCCCGGAGCTGGTTGATGAAGATGGCGGCGGTATTGGATTTGGCGAGCACCGCGGTCAGCTTGCGCAGCGCCTGGCTCATGAGCCGGGCCTGAAGCCCCACGTGGGCATCGCCCATCTCGCCCTCGATCTCGGCTTGGGGCACCAGCGCCGCCACCGAGTCCACCACGATCACGTCGACGGCCCCGGAGCGAACCAAAAGCTCGACGATCTCCAGCGCCTGCTCGCCGGTGTCGGGCTGGCTGATCAAGAGGTCATCGACATTCACACCCAGGGCTCGGGCGTAGGTGGGGTCGAGGGCGTGTTCGGCGTCGATGAAGGCGGCCACGCCCCCCGACTTTTGGGCCTGGGCCACCACCTGCAGCGCCAGCGTGGTTTTGCCGCCCGACTCGGGGCCGTAGATCTCGATGATGCGGCCTCGAGGCAGCCCCCCGATGCCGAGCGCCAGGTCGAGGGCCAGGCTCCCGGTGGGGATGACGTCGACCTTTTGCCGGGGCGCCTGCCCGAGTCGCATGATGGCGCCGGTGCCGAAGCGCTTTTCAATCTGCTTGAGGGTATTTTGCAGGATCTTGGTTTTTTCCGTGTTTTGTTCCACTTTGCATTCACGCTCCTTTGAGTGGGAAGGTTTCGAGTTCGGAATAGATCGGCCCTCTGGGCGTGAGCCGGGACGAAACCAGCGAGAACGATTCCACTGGGTAGGTGAGGTCGAAGACGTGGGGTGGAACCCGGGGGGCCGGTCCTTTTTTTCGGGCCAGGGTCACGTGCGCCTTGAAGGGTTTGCCGTCGTTGAACTCGGGGAGGATTTCGCGCAGGCGTCTCGCCAGATGCTCATACCCTTCGCCCTCGACCTTGGCGAACCACACCCGGGGGCTTCCCTCGTTGGGAAAGTGGCCGGTCCCCCGGATCCTGGCGACGAAGGGCTCGATCTCCTGACCGAGCGTGCGCCCCACAGCCTTGAGGTGGCCGACGAGGTCGGGTTCGACTTCGCCGAGAAACAGCAGGGTGAGGTGCATTTGGTGGGGCGGTGTCGGTTTCCACCGCCCTTTGAGGGCCTCCTGAGCCCTGGCGAGTTCGCGGGCGATCTCCTTGGGGATGAACGATGCGTAAAAGAGCCTCATGGCATGCTCCAGAAAAAGGCGAAAGCCGCGTAAGCCGCCCGTTGCCGGATGACCTCCCGGCCCTGATCGGGGAAAAGATAGGCGCGAGCGCGCTTCCCGCTTGGGCCTGCGACGGCCACGAAGACCCTCCCCACCGGCTGACCCTCGAGGGGCTCGGGCCCAGCGACCCCGGTGACCGAGAGGCCATAGGTCGCGCCCAGACGGACCCGGGCCGCTTCGGCCATGGCCAGGGCGGCGGCCTCACTGACGGTCCCGTGTTCGCGGAGCACCGCCTCGGACACGCCAAAGTGGGCCTTCGCCCCCACGCTGTAAGATACCATGCCCCCCAAAAACACCGCCGAAGCTCCGGGAACGTCGGTGATGAGCTTGGCGACCAGACCGCCGGTGACCGACTCCATGACGGCCAGGGTGTGGCCTTCGTGTTTGAGTCGCCGGTAGACGAGGCCGGGCAGGGTGTCTTTGTCCCGGCCCCAGATGGTTTTTTTGAGGCGTTTAAGCACCGTTTCCGAGGCCCGTTGCACCTCGTTTTCCCGGCCCCAAACCACGACTCGGACGCCGTCGAGCTTGGCGTAGGTGGCGACTTCGAAGCCGTCGTGGGGTCCGAGCAAATCGCCGAGGAGGTCCGCGATCTCCGATTCACCGACGCCGAAGGTTTTAAAGGTGCGTTTGACGGTTGCTTTCGGGGGAAGCCCGAGCCGGGGCACGAGTTGTTGCCACATGGGGCGCCACTCGTGGGGCGGCCCGGGAAGGGCGACGGCGGTGGGGTGCCCCGGCAGCCAAAAGCCGGGCGCGGTTCCCCGGGGATTGGGGAGCCAGCGAGCCCCCTGGGGCTTTTTCGCTTGTTTTTTGTTTAAAGGAAGCATGGTCTTTCCCATTTTGATAAAGAAGGCTTCGATGTGCTTGAGCATCGTTTCGTCGAGGATGAGCGGGCGCTCCAGCGCCTCGGCCCAGGCCTCGCGCGTGAGATCGTCTGGGGTGGGGCCGAGGCCGCCGGTGGTGATCACGAGGTCGTACCGATCGAGGCTTTCCTTGAGGATCTGGACCAGCGCTCCGGCTTCGTCGGCCACCCGGTGGGTGGTGACCACCGAAACCCCGTGGTCGGAAAGACTCGCCGCGATCGCGGCGGTGTTGGTGTCGAGGGTGTCCCCGACGATGAGCTCGCTCCCTACGCCGATGACCGTGGCCTTCACGCTCCCTAACTTATATCAGCCGCGAACCCCCGGCCTTCGGGTCCCGGGCACGGATACACTGGACGGGGTGTGGAATGCCCGCCGCGGCGCGGGCGGGGAGTGCGGGGAGGTTGACGATGGAGATCGAACTCAATACTCGTTTTCTGGAA
The DNA here is from genome assembly GCF_055385885.1 of Vulcanithermus mediatlanticus. NCBI lineage: Bacteria > Thermotogati > Deinococcota > Deinococci > Thermales > Thermaceae > Vulcanithermus > Vulcanithermus mediatlanticus. The sequence continues at coordinate 1,313,852 of NZ_AP042385.1, forward strand.
ACGCTTTTGCAGGCGGTGGGTCCAAGTGGCTTTGAGCAGGCGGCGGCCAAGGTTTGGCGCGCCGAAGCCGAGGGCTTCGCCGATCGGGTGTGGGGTGATGCCGCTGGCAATACCTACGCCCAGCTCAACCCGGGTGGCGGCCCCCGGCTGATGCTCGCCGGGCATGTCGATGAGATCGGGGTGATCGTGACCCACATCGATGAGAACGGCCTCGTCTACCTGGCAGGGCTCGGCGGCTGGGATCCCGAGGTGCTCGTGGGCCAGCGGGTGCGCTTTCTCGGCCGGTCGGGGCAGGTCCTCGGCGTGGTCGGGAAAAAGGCGATCCATTTGCAAAAAAAGGAAGACCGGGAAAAAGCGGTTCGCCTCGAGGACCTCTGGGTCGACATCGGTACCGACAGTCGTGAGGCGACCCTCGAGCGCCTCGAGGTGGGCTCGGTGGGAGTGATCGATCAACCCCCGCGCTACCTCGATGGGCGGCGGTTGGTCTCGAGGGCCATCGATGACCGCATCGGGGCCTTTGTGGTGCTCGAGGCGCTGCGGCACCTGGCAGCCCGGGGGGTCGAGGCCGAGGTGACCGCGGTGGCGACGGTGCAGGAGGAGATGAGCTTTGCCGGGGCCATGACCTCGGCCTTTCACCTCCGGCCCGAGCAGGCGATTGTGGTCGACGTGACCCACTGCACCCGTCAGCCGGGCGTGGAGAAGAAGAAGGCTGGGCAGGCCGAGCTCGGCAAGGGGGCCGATCTCTCGGTGGGGCCGTATGTTCATCCCGAGCTCTTTGCCCGGCTGCGGGCGCTGGCCGAGGCCCAGGGGATCCCCTACACCGTGAGCGCGCACGCCGCGCGCACGGCCACCGACGCCGACGCGGTGGCGCTCTCCCGCGAGGGGGTGCCCACGGCGGTGATCAGCGTGCCCAACCGTTACATGCACTCGCCCTCGGAGATGATCGACCTGGGCGACGTCGAGGCCGTGGTTTCGCTCATCGTGGCCTACGCGTCGTCGGCGCGGCCCATCGCAGGCCGGTAGGGAGGTGGGGGTGCTCACCCTCAAAGCCGTGCAGGCGGAGGTTGACGCCTGGATTTCCCAGTTCGAGACCGGCTACTTTCCCCCGCTGCTCCAGCTCGCCCGGCTCACCGAGGAGCTCGGCGAGCTGGCGCGGGTTCTCTCGCACCGCGAAGGCAAGACCCCGAAGCCCGGCGAGCCCATGGGGGCGCTGGAAGAGGAGATCGGTGACCTCCTCTTCGTCCTGGCCTCGCTGGCCAACAGCCAGGGGGTGGACCTCGAGGCGGCCTTCGAAAAGACCATGGCCAAGGTCCGGCAGCGCGATCGCGACCGCTGGAAACGGCGGCGGGGGTAATCACTTTTCGCCGCACCTTGACAATATGTAAGATCCGACCTTTAATAATGTAAAAGGTCGGATCATATTCAAGGAGGTGCGGTGATACTCGAAGCTAGGAATCTCAAAAAGCGTTACCGGAGCCGGGGCCGGGTGGTGGAGGCAGTGCGCGGGGTGAGCCTCACGCTGGCGCGGGGCGAGGTGCTGGCCTTTTTGGGGCCGAACGGCGCCGGCAAGACCACCACCATCAAGATGATCTCCGGGCTCATCGTTCCCGATGCCGGCGAGGTGCGGATCGAGGGTGAAAACCCCCACGCCAACCCCCGTGTTTTGGCGCGGGTGGGGTCGGTCCTCGAGGGCAACCGCAATCTTTACTGGCGCCTCACGCCGATCGAGAACCTCGAATATTTCGGGGTGCTCAAAGGGCTTGCGCCGGCCGAGGCTCGCCGGCGCGGGCTCGCTTTGCTCGAGCGCTTCGGCTTGCTCGAGAAAAAGGGGGCATTGGTCCAGCAACTCTCCCGGGGCATGCAGCAAAAGCTCGCCATCGCAGTGGCCCTCGTCCACACGCCGGCATTGCTCTTGCTCGACGAGCCCACGCTCGGCCTCGACGTCGAGGCCGCGGCTTCGGTCCAGGCCCTGATCCGGGAGATCGCCGCCGAGGGCCAGGCGATTTTGCTCACCACCCACCAGCTCGACGTGGCCGAGGCGCTCTCGGACCGGGTGGCGATTATCCAAAAGGGTCGCATCGTGGCCGAGGAACGGACCGAGGCCCTCATCGAGCGTTTCTCCGGTGACTTCTACGAGATCGAGCTGGCCGAGGCGGTTGATCCCGCGCGGGCGGGTCGGCTTTCCGAACTCGGGGCCTGGGTCGAGGACGGGGTGGTGCGCTACCGGGGAGAGGCGCAGGGGCTCTGGGCGGTCCTCGAGGTGCTCCGGGGCCTGACCCTGGTTCGCGTCGAGCGCGACAAGGCCGACCTAACCGAGGTCTTTTTGAAGCTGATCGCGGAGGGAAGCGATGTGGGCGCTGTTTCTCAATGAATTTAAGCTGGCCTGGATTAACTTCAAACGCTATCCCAGCGAGTCGCTTTCGGGCGTGTTCTCGTTGTTGCTCATCTTCTACGGCCTTTTTCTCGGTGCCAGCTACATGGCCGGGGGGCAGATCTACGGTGATCGCCTCGAGGGCATCGTGGTGGGCTACATTATCTGGACGCTCTTGCTCTTCGTCGTTGGTCAGATGGGATGGTCGCTCATGCAGGAGGCCCAGGCGGGCACGCTGGAGCAGGTTTTCCTGACCGCCTACGGGCCGGTGATCGTCTACCTGGCGCGCAGCGTGGCCGGTTTGCTGCTCAACCTGGTGCTCATTGCCGTGACCTTGGGGGCGATGCTGCTCCTCACCGGGACCCGGCTCAACCTCACCCCAGAGGTCGCGCTGCCGGCGATCGCGGTGATCTTCGGCGCCTACGGCATCGGCTTCGCCGTCGGTGCGCTCGCCCTTGTGTATAAGCGCGTTCAACAGCTGCTCAGCGTTTTACAGTTCGTCCTTCTTTTTTTGGTCATGGTCCCGGTGGAGGACCTGCCGCCGCTCTTCCAGCGGATCGGATTTTTCCTCCCCATGACGCCAGGGACCGGTCTCTTGCGGCGCATGATGGCCCAGGACCAGCCGCTCGACTTCGGTTTTCTGGCCGTGGCCCTTTTGAACGGGGCGGTGTACTTCGCCCTCGGCGTGTGGGCGTTCGCGGTCGCGGTGCGTTTGGTGAAGCGCCGGGGGGCGCTCGGAGGCTACTAAGGACCCCGCCGTGGCTCGTATCCCGGCGAGCCTTCCAGGAAAGGTGGACGAGTGCCAGTCTTGTGGCGGCAAGGTGGGGCGTTGACTTAATCGTCGCCGAGCGGCCAGGGGGCGCTGACCAGCGCGGCGTAGATCCTGGCCGCTCGGATCAGCTCCTCAGCCTTCACCCATTCGGCCTCGGTGTGCGCGAGTTCGGGATCGCCGGGGCCGAGGCCGGCGGTGGGGATGCCGGCGGCAGCGGTGTAGCGGCCGTCGGTTGCGAAAAACCACAGCCCGGGCGCGCCGGCTTCGCCGAGCACCTGGCGGCGGGCCTGGCTGAGGGCGAGGACCAGGGGGTGGTCGGGCTCGGTGACGAAGCCGGGGGTGTTCTCGACCTCGCCCGCGGCCCAGGGCTCGGGGACGACGAACCGGGCCGGGAGGTCCCGGAGCAACTCCGAAAGCCATGACCGCATTTCATCGGGGTGTTCTCCGACCGTTCGCCAGTCGAGGATCAGCGTGACCTTGCTCGGGGTGCGGTTTTGGCTCTCGGTGTCCGCATGGAGCAGCGTGGGTGTGATCTGCGCCGCGCCGAGCAGGGGGTGGGTCGCCACGCGGGCGCTCGCCAGACGGGTGAGGAACCTGGCCAGCGCGAAGTTGGGGTTGTCCTCGGGCCGCCCCAGCGCGGCGTGGTGAGCCCGCCCCAGGAACTCCACCTTGACCCTGGCGACCCCCCGGTGGCCGTGCATCACCTTCAGCTTCGAAGGTTCCGCCACCACCGCGGCGCCGAAGCGCGACCCCAGCGTCCGCACGAGGTGGTGGGCCCCGCGGCCGCCGAGTTCTTCCTCGACCACGCTGGCCACGTATAGGGTCCGGCTGGGGCGGGCGTTGAGCCACTTTGCGCAGTACACCGTGGCCGCGAGCGGACCCTTGATGTCCACCGCACCCCGGCCCCAAAGCCGGCCCGTTTCGTCGAGGTGGCCGGAAAACGGCCCGTGGGGCCAGGCGTCAAGGTCGCCTGGGTCCACGTGGTCGAGGTGGGTGAGCAGCAACCAACCTGGCCCTTCTTCCTCGCCGTAGATCACGCCGATGGCGTTGCCGGCTTCGTCGATGTAGGCCTCGTCGTAGCCGAGTTTTTGCATCTCGGCCACCACGCGCCTGGCTAAGGCGCCCTCGTTTTTCGAGGGGCTCGGGGTTTGAATGAGCGCCTTTGCGAAGGCCACCACTTCGTCCATAAATCGTTACCTCCGAAAGGACCTGCGTCTTGGGTCGAAGGCGTCGCGGAGCCAGTCGCCGATGAGGTTGGTGGTGAGGACGAGCGCCATGAGGGCCAGGCCGGGAAGGGCCGTGGTCCACCACACACCGGAGAAAAGGTAGTCCATGCCCCGCTTCACCATCAACCCGATCGAGGGGGTTTCGATGGACACCCCGACTCCGAGGAAGGAGAGGGTGGCCTCGAGGAGGATTACCCGCGGCACGTCGACCGAGACCTGCACCAAAACCACCGAGAGCACGTTCGGCAGGAGGTGCAGGAACATCAACCGGGGGGTGTTGATGCCCAGGGCTTCGGCGGCGAGCACGTACTCTCTGGCGCGCTCGGACAGCACCGCCCCCCGCACCAGCCGGGCGTACTCCGCCCAACCCACCACGCCGATGACCAGGATGAGCTTCAAAAGCCCCGATCCCCAAAGGGCCAGCACCACCAGGGCAATGAGGAAGGTGGGGATCGAGAGCTGGATGTCGACCAGCCGCATCACCAGCTCGCCGAACCGCCGGCTGTAGCCCGCGAAGAGCCCGAGCGGAACCCCGATGGCGACGCTGATCAGCACCGCCAGGAACCCCACCGAAAGGCTCACCCTGAGCCCGTAGAGGATGTTGGAAAGAATGTCGCGGCCCTGTTCGTCGGTGCCCAAGGGAAAGGCGGCTTCGCCCCCCTCGAGCCAGGCCGGGGGGAGGTGCTGGCGCATGAGGTCGCCCTCGAGGGGATCGTGCGGCGCGATCCAGGGCGCGAGGATCGCGACCAGAACAAAGATCGCGAGAACGGCGAGGGAAAACCACGGCAGCTTACGCATAGCGCACCCTCGGGTCGATCAAGCCGTAGAAGACGTCGACGACGAAGTTGACCACGGCGAAGATCACTGCGGTGAGGATCACGAACGCCAGGATCACCGGCCGGTCTTCGGTAAAAAGCGCGTTCAGGGCCAGCCGGTTCATCCCCGGCCAGGCGAAGATCCACTCGGTGACCACAGCGCCAGCCATGAGGTGGCCAAACTGCAGCCCGACCAGGGTGACGAAGGGGATTAGCGCGTTTCTGAGCGCGTGCTTATATACCACGATTCGCTCGGCGAGCCCTTTGGCCCTTGCGGTGCGGATGTAGTCCTGGGAGAGCACGTCGAGCATGGTGGAGCGGATCATGCGTAAAAAGAGGGCGATGCGGTAGAAGGAGAGCGTGAAGCCGGGGAGGATGTAATTCTTCCAGCTCCCGGCCCCGGCCGATGGCAGCCACCCCAGGGTCACCGAGAAGATCAGGATGAACATGATCCCGAGCCAAAAAGTGGGCGCCGAGATGCCAAGGACCGAGAAGAAGCGCAGCCCCCGGTCGATCCACGAGTCGGCCCTGACCGCGGCCAAAATCCCGGCCGGCAGACCGAAGACGATGGCGATTGCGAGCGCCACCGTGACCAGTGCCAGCGTGGCCGGAAATCGGGAGGCGAGCAGGGCCAGAGCTGGCTCGCCCGAGGTCCAAGAGATTCCGAGGTCCCCCCGGGCCAGGTTTTTCATGTAGATCGCGTACTGAACGGCCAGCGGCTGGTCGAGGCCGTAGGCTCGGCGAAGCGCCTCCACCTGGGCCTGGGTCATGTCTTCCGGGGCCAAAAGCTCCATGGGATCGCCGGAGAGCTGGAGGGCCAGAAAGACGAGGGTGGCCACCCCCCACACCGCAAAGACCATCTGCAGAAAGCGAACGACGAAATAGCGCATGTCCCTGCTTCAATGTAAGCGATTCGGGCGCCCTGGCTGGGCGCCCGCGTGCCGGTGGTTATTCGGGTCGTATGTCGAAAGCCCTCAGGTACTCGTCAGGCCGGGGCTGGTAGTTGAGCCCTTTACGCATTCCGGCGATGACGTTCTCGTAGTGCAGGGGAATGTAGGCCACGTCCTCAACCATGGCGATGCGCATCGCTTTCTTGAGCAGCGCATCCCGCTGCGTTTTGTCAAAGGTCTTGGCCGCCTCCTCGATCAGGCGATCCACCTCGGAGTTCTTGTAGCGCATGCGGTTGAAGCGTCCGTAGAGGCCCGAGGCATCCTTGGAATGGAAGAGCGAGAGGGCGGTGTTGATGGAGTCCATCGACCCCCACCCGGCCATGTACATGGTGAAGTGGCCCTTGGTCATGTTGGGGAAGAAGACCTTCTTCGGTACCGCGTTGACCTCGGCCTTGATTCCGATTTTCCGCAGCATGCTGGCCAAGGCCTGGGCGATCTGAGCGTCGTTTAAGTAGCGGTCGTTGGGGGCGTCGATCCGGAGCTTGAAAGTGACCCGGCCGCCGTCTCTGGTGGGGAGCTCCAGCCAGCCGTCGTTGTTGGTGTCGCCGTAGCCGAGGTCTTCGAGGATCTTCCGCGCCGCCTTGGGGTCGTAAGCGAAGCGGCGAATGCCGGGATCGTAGCCCTCGTGGACCGGAGCCAGGAACTGCTCGGCCACCGTCGCCGCGCCGCCCATGATCTTTTTGACGATGGCCGCTTCGTCAATGGCCATGGCGATCGCTTTTCGTGCCCGGGGATCGAGGAAGGGGTTCTTGGCGCCGTCGGGAAGTCCCTCGGAGCCGTACTCGCGCCAGTAGTCGAGGGCGATGTAGATGATCCGGATGCCGGGCGTTTGCTTGACCGTGGCCGAGCCCGAGCGCTCGACGCGGGCGAAGTCCTGGGGGAGGACCTTTTCCACCACGTCAGCCTCTCCCGAAAGCAGGGCCGCCACCCGAGTCGCGCCGTTTGGGATGTTGACCAGTTTGACCTTTTGAAAGGCTGGTTTAGGCCCCCAGTAGTCTTCGAAGGCCTCGAGGTTCAGGTGGTCGCCGTTGAGCCAGGAGACGAACTTGTAGGGTCCGGTTCCGATGGGATGCTTTTGAAACCCGGTCTCACCGACGCGTTCGAGGTAGGCCTTGGGCACCACCGCAGCGTGGTCGAGGTGCGCGGGCAAAAGGGGATCGGGGACCTTGGTCTTGATGAGCACCGTGGTTGGGTCAAGCGCCTTAGCCTCGACGATCTTGCCCACGTACCCCTTCATCTGCGACTTCTCGTGGGTCGCCGCCCGCATGATGGAAAATGCCACGTCTTCGGCGGTCATGAGGCTTCCGTCGTGGAACTTGACCCCGCTCTTTAAATAGAGCTTCCAGGTATTCTCGTCGATCTGCTCGATGCTTTTGGCCAGGACCGGCACCACCTGGCCGTCGGGGCTGTAGAAGAAGGGGGTCTCGAAAATGTGCTGCTGCCAGGAGAGGGTGGTGGTTTCGTTGCGCATGTGGGGGTCGAGGGTTACGGCCCCGCCCTGGTAGGCGATGACCAGGGCCTTTTGCGCTAAAGCTGCGCCGGCAATAAGGGTCACGATCACCAACAGTCTTCTCATACCGCCTCGCCTCCTTTCGCTTCCGGGTCATTTTACCCAGAGGGCGAGGGCCCGGGAAAAGAGCCAGAGCCGGATTCGGGAGGGGAAGGCCCGAAGCAGGCGGAGCGGCCAGGCCAGGCGCCGGGGAAAGGCGATTTCGAAGCTGCCGGCCTCAAGCCCCTGCACGATCCTGCGGGCGGCCTCCCTGGGGGAGAGCATGAAGGGTTTGGGAAGCCGGTTGCCGGCCACGAGCGGGGTTTTGACGAAGCCCGGGTTGATGAGGTGAAGATCGATGCCCTCCTTTTGCAGCTCGTGCCACAGCGCCTCGGCGTAGTAGATGAGCGCGGCCTTGCTCGTTCCGTAGCCGACGGTCCCCGGGAGCCCGAGATATCCGGCCAGCGAGGCCACGACGGCGATCGTGCCGCCACCGGATTCGCGCATCCGGGGCCGGAGCGCGTCCACGGCCGCGGCCACCCCGAGGAGGTTGACCTCGAGGTGGCGGGCGAGGTTTTCATAGGTGTCGTCGGGTTTTCGGGGAAACGAGGCGCCGGCGTTGAGAATGGCGAGGTCGACCGAACCGTGGGTTTCCCAGATTTGCGCCACCGCGTCGCGGACCGCCTCCCGGTCGGTGACGTCGAGGGGCAGGGGCGTGCTCCCCGTGGCCCGTGCGGCCTCGCCCAGGCGCTCGGGGTCGCGGGCGCTGATGATCACCTCGCTGCCAGCTTCGCTGTAAGCCCGGGCCAGGGCCAGCCCGATGCCGCTTGAGCCGCCGGTGATCCAAACGCGAGTGAATCGTGAGGGCATACTTCAGCTTAAGCGCTATTGGGGGTAAGACAGACTTCAGTCCAGCACCTCAAACCCCAGCGCCTCGGCGCGTTCGACGAAGTAGGCGATGTTCTCGCTCTTGGTCTCGCCACCGAGGCTCTTGCGCTCAAACGCGCCCTCGGCGGCAAGGATCATGGTCTCGGCCAGGCAGGCGGGCACCAGGTCGGGGCCCCCGAAGTGCAGGTTCAGAGTCGAGTGAGCCTCTCCGGGGAGCCGGACCACGCCGCCGGGGATCACCCGCACGCCGGGAAGACGCTTCACGTCTGGGTGGACGTCGGGGGGCACGCCCTCGTCGTAGATCCAGGCCCCTTCCTTGACGTGTTCGGGGAAAATAACCGGCTCGGGGTCACTGGTGGCGGAAAAGACCAGGTCGGCTTCCTTGATGGCGGCCATCTCGGTCGTGGCCACCACCTCGGTGTTGGCGCCCTTGCGCTTGAGGTTTTTCCTCAGGCTCTCCGCGACCTTTTGAAGGCGCTCCCGGTTGCGGGCCACCAGAATCACCTTGCCGAAAAGGGGGGCGATTTGGCGGGCGATGCCAAAGGCCACCACCCCGGTGGCGCCCACGATGGCGGCGGTGGCGCGTTCGGGATCCTTGCCCTCGCGCCGGAAACGCTCGAGGATCCGCGGAATCGCCGCCCGCACCGTTCCCGCGGTCAAGGCGCCGCCGTTGGTGATCTCGATTTCGGGGACCGCCTCCTGGACCTGCTTGCCCTTTTCGCCGACCACGCTCCAAAAGGCCCCGAGGCCGAAGACGGTGGCGCCGAGCTCGCTTGCGAGCCGCGCCCCCTGGATGGCCCTTTGCACTGCGAGCTCGGGCTTGCCCACGATCTGATGAGGGAGGAGCGGCGCCGAGATGAGGAGGCAGAGGATCTCGCGGCCGTCGGAGGTCTTGACCCCCCGGATCTCGCCCACCTTCATGGGGCGGAAACGCTCCGCCAGGCGCTCGATCCAGGATTTTTTGATGAGTCCGGCGTTCACCAGGGGGCGGAGCCAGCGAAAGCGGGGGGATTGCCAGAAGTCCTCGAGGGTAAGGGGGTGGATCATAAAGGCCGAGACCACCTGCTGTTCGCTGGGAAGGGGCAGCGGCTGGCCCAGCTTGGGCTCGGTGCCCTCGAGGATTCGCCCCAGGTTTTCCTTGTATCGCCAAAGGGCCAGGGCGAAGAGCACCCAGGCCAGGGCCCGGGTGTAGGGGTCGTAGCCACTCGCCACCAGCGCCAGGGCCAGCGGCAGCGTGAGCGCGGCCAGACTGGCGTAACCGCTCACCGCATAGACCACGAGCGCCGCAGCCAGGGGGACCAGGGTATGGAGGTAGGCGATGCCGGAGACCGAGAGCCCAGCGAGGATACCGAGGAGGATGGCGGCGCCCCTTGCCCGGAGCGGCCAGCCCTGGGGCATGAAGGGCAGCGGGTACAGATGGCCGAGGTAGGCCAGGACCGCAGCACCCATCGCCCAGGGGGCGCCGAAATTTTGCAGGAGGTATACAGCGACGTAGCCTTTGATGAAGTCGGCGAGCGAGGCGAGCACCAGGGTTTTGGCGCCGACTTTCTTGAGGGCGCTCTCAAGGCCCAGGTTGTACACCGAAGCGGCGCGAACGTCGATGCCTGCCAGGCGCCGCGTGATCCAAAAACCCAGGGGCAGCGCCCCGATGACGTACGCCAGCATCAGAAGGAGGACGCCCAGCGCTTCCACGCCGACTACCTTACCAGGAAGGAAAGCCCCTTGAGTACGCCGGCGCTGGCTAGGGCCACCAGCACGCCGGCGGCCACCACCCCGGCGACGATGGCAGGGAAAGCGTAGCGTCGCTTGAGGCCCAGGATGACCGCCAGGATGCTGCCCGTCCAGGCCCCGGTGCCGGGCAGGGGAATGGCGACAAAGAGAAAGAGCCCGATGGCGCCATATCGCTGCACCTGGTCCTCGCCCTTGAGGCGAACACGGGCCTCGAGCTTCGCCCAGAGCCGGGCCAGGGCCGGGATCCTGGTCGCGAATTCGATCGCCCAGGGAAGACCAAAGAGCAGCGCGGGGATCACCAGGATATTGCCGGCGAGCGCCCAGAGGAAGGCTTCCCAGACGGAGAGTCCGAGGGCTACGCCCAGAGGAATGGCGCCGCGGAGCTCGACCACCGGGGCCATGGCCAGGAGGAAGACGTAGAGCCCTTGCACGAGGAACGAGTATAAAGCGAAATGGGCGCGCCCAAAGGGCGCGCCCGGCGGATACGCTTTGGGTTAGGAACGCGCGGAGCGGGAAATCTCTACCAGCTTGGCGAAGACTTCCGGGTTCCGCACGGCGATATCGGCCAGGACCTTGCGGTTCAGGGTCACGCCGGCCAGCTTGAGGCCGTGCATGAACTCCGAGTAGCGCATGCCGTTTTGCCGCGCGGCGGCGTTGATGCGGGTGATCCAGAGCTTGCGGTACTCGCGCTTTTTCTTTTTCCGGTCGGCGTAAGAATGTTCGGCGGCGTTGAGGAGGGTTTCTTTTGCACGGCGGTAAGAGATCGAGCGAAGCCCCCAAAAGCCCTTGGCCCGCTTCAGGAGTTTCTTGTGGCGGCGGCGACGGACGACGCCGGTTTTGACCCGTGGCATCCGCTACCTCCCGGCGTAGGGGAGAAGGATCCTAAATTTGCGCGCTTCTCCCTCGAAGAGGACGAACTTCTTGCCCTTTTGCCGAATCTTCTTCCCCGACTTCTTGTAGTTCAGGTGGCGTTTGCCCGGCCGCATGGCCATAACCTTGCCTCGGGCGGTAACCTTAACCCGCCCTTTGGCGCCCTTATGGGTCTTCATCTTTGGCATGCCAAACCTCCTCCCGCTGGCGAAGCGCCCCGCAGGGACTTTTGGGCTTCGACCAGCCTTTCCTTTATAGCATCATGCCTTGTTTTTGGCTAGGGGAGCGAGGACCATGTTCATATCCCGGCCCGCGAGCTGGGGAGGCATTTCAACGGCGGCGAGTTCCTTGAGATCTTCAGCGACCCGGTCGAGGATCTTCTTGCCGAGCTCCGGGTGCGCCATCTCCCGACCCCGGAACATGATGGTGACCTTGACCTTGTGGCCGTCCTCGAGGAAGCGCCGAACGTGTTTGAGCTTGGTCAGGTAGTCGTGCTCGCTGACCTTGACCCGGAACTTGATGGCCTTGATTTCCTGGCGCTTTTGCTTTTTCCGCCGTTCCTTCTCCGCTTGTTGCTGCTCGTAGCGCCACTTGCCGTAGTCGAGGATGCGGGCCACGGGGGGTTTGGCGGTGGGGCTGACCAGAACGAGATCGAGGCCCTTTTCACGCGCGATATTCAGGGCCTCGCGGGTATCCACGACGCCGAGCTGGCTGCCGTCTTCGTCGATCAGGCGCACCTGGCGAACGCGGATCTCTTCGTTGATTCTATGTTCCCTTATTAACCATCACCTCCGTAAGCGTTCATAAAACGCTCAGAAACTGCCGACCATAAGTCTACCGGAGGGCCATGGGGCACGCAAGCCGGTGTACCCTTGGTCGTGTTACGGATCGTACTCTACCAGCCCGAGATCCCGCAAAACACTGGGAACGTGGCCCGAACTGCGGTGGCGCTCGGCGCTGAGCTGCACCTGGTTCGCCCTTTTGGATTTCGCTGGGGAGACCCCAGGATGCGGCGGGCCGGGCTCGACTACTGGAAGCACCTCGATTACCACCTCCATGATTCGTGGGAGGCTTTCCTCGAGGCCCTCCCCGGCGATGCCCGGGTGTGGGCGATGAGTGCTCACGCCGAGCGGAGTCTCTACGCTGCCCGTTTCCGGCAGGGCGACTGGCTGCTTTTCGGTCCGGAAACCCGCGGGCTCCCGCCCGAGGTCCTGGGGGGATTTCCGGCGCTCAAAATCCCCACCCCAGGCCCCGTACGCTCGTTGAACCTGGCGGTGGCGGTCGGCGTGGTGGCCTATGAAGCTTACCGCCAGATCATCGCGGGGCCGGCCCGGTGAGGACGGATCATCCGCTGTTCCCGCCTCACCGCGTAGCAAGAAAAGTGAGCGCTGCCTTCAAGACCTCTACCCCCTTTTCGAACTCGGGGATGAGCACGTGTTCGAAGGGGGTGTGATCGAGCGAGGAGTCGCCGGGCCCGTAGGCCACCATCGGGGCCTGCCAGAGGGGGGCGAGAACGTTCATGTCTGAGGTGCCGGTTTTGTATTTGAACACCGGCTTGCCACCCGCTTTACGGATGCCAAAGCGGAACGCCCGGGAGAGGGGCGAGTCCTTGGGTCCTTTGTAGGCGACCTCCTTGCCCCAAAAGTGGAACTCGAGGGTGGGCGGGGCCAGGGCCAAAAGCTTTCCCACCGCTTCTTCCGGCGAGAGCCTTGGTGGCAGGCGCAAATCGAAGAAGAGCTCGGCCACCTGGGTCATCTCGGGTTGCTGCACCCGGATGTCGCGCAGCGAGTATTGGACCTGGTCGAAGGGACGCTGGCCGATGTTGTAGGCCTCGGTCCAGTTCTTCATCGCCGTGAAGTAGGCGATGAGTTCTTCGACCGCGTTGGGCTCGTGGTGGGCGGAGTGAAAGTGGTTTTTCTCCCGCCGCACCCGGACCAAAAGCCGGCCTTTATAGCCGAGGGTGATGCCGTCCCACCCCGACGGCTCGCCGATCACCACCAGCTCGGGGCTGAGCTTTTGGGCCACGTAACGGGCACCCTTGCTCGAGGGCACCTCTTCCTCAGTGGCGCCGATGAGGTGGATGGTCAGCTTTTCTTTGAGGGCTTCGGGCAGGGCGCCGGTGGCCAGCACGAAGGCGGTGAACGGCCCTTTGGCGTCCACCGCCCCCCGGCCGAAGAGCTTGTCGCCCTCGATGCGCACCGGGACCTCACCGGGCACGGTGTCGATGTGGCCCAAAAGGGCGATCTCCAGCGGGCCGTGGCCCCAGATGCCCCGGGCGTTGTCGGCCTCGTCGACCCAGGCCTTCATGCCCATGGCCTTCATGCCCCGGGCGAAGTGCTGGGCGACCAGCCGTTCCTGACCGGATGGGCTTGGGACCTCGAGGGCCTCCCGGAAAAAGCGGATGGGGTCGCGGCGGGGGTCGTAGTCGAGCGGGGGCAGACTCATGGCGGGCTAAGCCTCGTGGGCCAGGACGTCGGCGACGGCCTCAGCCGTCTGCAAGAGTTCGGCTTCCTCCACCACCACCGGCGGCAAAAAGCGCATCACCGTAGGCCCGGCCTGGAGCCCGATGATGCGGTGCTTTTCCGCCAGGCGCTTGAGGTAGGGGGCGGCCTTCTCCTTGAGTTCGATGCCCGCCATCAGCCCGATACCGCGAACCTCCCGGATCTTCGGCGATCGGATCCCGGCCAGGGCCTCGAGGAAGGCCTTGCCCAGCGCTTCCGCGCGTTCCCAGAGGCGCCCTTCGACGATGGTCTTGATCGCCGCCGTTCCCGCCGCCATCGCCAGGGGGTTGCCGCCGAAGGTGGTGCCGTGGCCACCCCTCGGCATCTTGTCGGCGACCTCGGGGGTGGTCACCATGGCCCCCAGCGGGAAACCGCCTCCGATGGGCTTGGCTAGGGTGAGGATGTCGGGGACGATGCCGAAGTGTTCGAAGGCGAAGAGCTTGCCGGTTCGGCCGAAACCGGTCTGGATTTCGTCGATGACCAGCAGCGCGCCCTTTTTGCGGGTGAGTTCGCGCGCCGCGGCGAAGAACTCAGGCGTGCCGGGCCGGACCCCGCCCTCGCCCTGGACGGGCTCGAGGATGACCGCCGCGGTGTCGTCATCGATGGCCGCCTCGAGGGCGTCGACGTCGTTATAGGGAATGAAGGTGACCGGCTCGACGAGTGGCGCGAAGGGTTCGCGATACTTCTTTTCCCAGGTGATCGAGAGCGAACCGAAGGACCGACCGTGGAAAGAGCGCATCGCGGCCACGAACTTCTTCTTCCCGGTGGCCGCGCGCGAGAACTTGAGCGCGGCTTCCACCGCCTCGGTCCCGGAGTTGGTGGGGAAGATGCGGCCCAGCGGATCCGGCAACACGCTCGCCAGGGTCTGGTAGAACTCGGCACGTTTGTCGTTGGCGAAGACCTGGGGCAAAATCATGAGCCGTTCGGCCTGTGCCTTGATGGCCTCGACCACCGTCGGGTGGCCGTGACCCAAAAACCCCACCCCGATGCCGTTGATGAGGTCGAGGTAGCGGTTCCCCTCGGCGTCCCAGACGTAGGCACCTTCGCCCCGCACGATCACGAAGTCGGACTTGTTGTATACGCCCGAATCGTAGGTCTTTTCGATCGTCAGCCAGTCGTGCGTGTTTTGCATCTCGCTACCCTCCGCCCCAAAATTCGTCAGCTCACTTTATTTCCGGGCGCTTGGAAAGATCAAATCCTCAGTGAATGACGGTGCCCAGGCCCTCGAGGGCTCGCTGAATCGGCCGCTCGACCCGAGCGTCGGCAAAAATCACGCGTTTCACGCCCGCCCGGATCGCCTCGGCGGCGCCGAGCACTTTCTTCTTCATCCGCCCTTCGGCAAAGCGCATGAATTCTTCCACCTGGGCCGCCGGGATCTCGCGGATCAGGCTCGATTCGTCGGGGTAGTTCGCGAGGAGGCCGGGGACGTTGGAAAGGTACACGAGCGCCCCGGCGCCAAAGGCCTCGGCGACCCTGGCTGCAGCCACGTCGCCGTCGGTGTTGATGGCTTCCCCCTCGTGGCTTGCCGCAGGGGGGGTGAGAACGGGCAGGTAGCCGTTTTTGAGAAGGAGCTCGAGCAGCCCCTTGTTGACCCGTTCCACCGAGCCCGAGTAGTCGCCGCGGTGAATCTTAATCTTGCCGTTTTCCACGTACTTAATGGCTTTTTTTCGCTTACCCTCGAAGACGCGGCCGTCGAGGCCAGAGAGCCCCACCGCGTTCACGCCCCGCTTTTGGAAGAGCTCGACGATGTGCTTATTCATCTTGCCGGCGTAGACCATGTTGAAGATTTCGAGCGTTTTTCTGTCCGTGAGGCGGCTTTGCATGCCGCCGGGATGAACCAGGAACTTCGGCGGGTGGCCCAGCGCTTCGGCGACGCGGTTGGTTTCGGCGCTCGCGCCGTGGACCAGGATCAGCTTCTGCCCCTTTTCCCAAAGAGCGGCGGCGTCCTCGACAACGGCCTCGTAGTCAATCCCCTCGGCGCCGCCCACTTTTACGACGATCAGCCCTTCGCTCACGCCCGTATCTTTTCAAGATTATGCGCCGTCGGCAAGCTTGGCGCATCCGCGCCCTCGATAGTTTTCTGCTGGCTCAACCTGTTTCGCGCCCTGTCCACCGTAAGGCAAAGGTGAAAAAGCCATAGGACACGAGCACCAGCACCCCCGCCCAGGGCCAAAAACCCAGATGCGTCCACACGCTGAGCCGGTGAAGCGCCAGACCCGCGCCAGCACCCACGGCTAGGGCCAGAGTCAGCCAGAAGAGGCCCCGAGGTCGTCGCACGGCAGGCAGCAACAGCACGGCTGCGATGATCGCGGCATTGATCAGCGCATCCGCGCTCGGGCCGTACTTGAGAAACCCCGCGCCCGCCAGCACCACGACAATCAGCCCCAGCCACGCCAGGTTTGAATCTGGTTCGCGCTTCATGATGCCCCCTCGCACTTTGGGTACTCAAGCTTCTGCCACGCTCGACACCTCCGCCAAACCGGATGCCATTCCTTTGCGTCAAGACCTCCCAAGTTTCAGCGCGGCACTCAGAAACCCCGAGGAGTGCCGCGCTGGCCTCGGAGCGAGAAAGGGATGAGGCGGGACCGCCCTTTACGGCCGGATTCCGATTGAAATCCCAAACGCCGGGGACACTCCTGATGTCGAGTAGTAGCCAAGGGATGCTGTGCCCATGCCGACCCCTAATTCGGCGGCAAGATCGAAGTGATCTGAGGTGAATCGGTAGCCGGCGGTGACGATGCCCAGGAAAGTCGTAACACTGTATCCGCTGACATCTAACACCCCGGTGGAAACGCGCATGGCTGCAAAGGGCCCGCTTCGATCCGAAGAACTGTCAAAGTAAAAGGCAACACCCCCGACAGCAGCAACGCCTGTGGCTGAACCAGAGGAGAGGAAGCCAACACCGCCGCTGTATGCAAGATTTTGATTTGGCTGTCCATATTCATATTCGACGCCCACTAAGCCGTAACCGACCCCGGAAATGATCCGGAAAGAAGAAGATGCAAACGCTGTACTAAAACTTAAAGCTATACCGATAACTGTAGAGAGTATGGCTTTTTTCATTCCTTGCCCTCCTTGCGAATTTCAACTTAGCATCAAGCCGGGAGCAGTCTTGTGATTTTTGTACGTTTACTTTTTACTGCGTATGCAATCCTAGCAAGATGAGCTTTGTCCTTTTCCCAGCCACCCCCAATTTCAGCCCAGGATGGCGTGGCCGAATCCAGGAATTCTTCTGGGGTTCGGCTGCAGCGTTCCACTTCCTGCCATTGGAAACCGAAGGATAATTCGCTGGAAAGTCGTCCATACCACCACTCTTGGCTTGCATTCAAACTGAAACTGCAGGTTCATTGCTTCCGGAGCCATAGGGAAGTGAAATGCCGGGGAAGTCCTTTGGGAAGGAAGTAGCCGGCTGCGAGGAGTAGAGGCGTGAGGAGCCAAGCATTCAGGTGAAATTTGAATGCCAAAATCCTTAGCAAAGTTCCCAGGAAAGCTCCGGTTACAACGGCTGCCATTGTTGTTACGCGGTACCGCCATGTGACTAGGAGGAGGGCAGCCACGATCCAGAGGCTATCGTAAACAGGATAATCTCTGACTAAAAACCCCACGCCGATCGATGAAAATGCGATCATCCAGGCTGCCCACCGCTCTCTATTGATGTGTGCGCTGTGCTCTGGTTTAGCGTTAGCAAGCTTTTTCCTTTCCATCTGCCTTTGCACCTTTGCTTCTGTCAAGTGGTATGCGAAGATCTAGCTCGCTCGACCAAGTGGCGCTCGATGAAGTTGAAGAGCAAGAAACCGATTAGGAAGTGGCCAAGCAGCAACGGCCAAAACCCCCATCCTATTTGCGTTCCTAAGCGACGCAGACCGATGGCAATGGGAGTGGCTGCGAGCACTGCTCCAGCAAACGAAAGGAAGTCCTTGCGCTCTCGCAAGGCAAATAGCAAAAGCACGGTGAAGAGGGTGGCGATTTTTATCAGAGCCTCAGGACCGACGCCACTCGCTAAGAGCTCCGAGCCAATGGAATAGAACGTCACAAACCAGATTGCGGCTTGTCGAGAATGATTCTGTTGACTTTTCATCTCGTTTTCCTAAAAGTGCATCCTGGCCTACTGGACTGGGCAAGCCCAATAGGCCAGGGCAACTCACTCGTGCCGGTACTCCCACCAGCTTTCCTGGTTGATGCGGCACTGGCCCGAGGGTAGACGTTCGCCCCAGTAGTGCCAGACTTTACGCTTTTCACCAGCTTGTATGTAGAAGAGTTCAGCTCCTGTGTGTGTGACATCAATAGAATCGCAAGCGGCCCAAGACAAGAGGAGCGACACAGCACTAGCTATTGCTCCGGCAGGTGTGTTACCCACCGCTGTTCTTATTTGATAAGCGCCTTCAGCAGCGCCCACGCGGCATATTCCTTCCGCAATACCCCGCCAATTGGGAACGTAATTGGGTTGCCAGTCGCCGTACTCATACACATCGTAGGCTTCGCAGGAATCAACGGGCCCCGGATCCACGTAGTTGATTCCGATGCGCTCACTTGATGCAACGGGCACCGCCGAACCTCGCTGGGCCAGCGGGCATTGTGAGGATGCGAGGTTTGATTGAAGAGCCATGGGTTTCGACGGGGCTTACACAGCAGCCGGGACTGCCAGGAACAAGCCCAAAGCACCAAGCAGTCCGACCAGACCAAACCTGGCGACTTTCCTCAGCATTGAAACCTCCCACTTTTCAGTGTGGCACGGGTTGGCGGGAGGTTCGGGGGAATTTGACCAAGGCTCAGGGATGGAGCCCAGGGAATTCAAGGCCGGTCTGCTCGTCCCAGCCCATGCGCAAATTGAGGGCCTGGATTGCGTGGCCGGCGGTGCCCTTGACCAGGTTGTCGATCGCGCTGATCACCACCAGCCGCCCGGTGTCGGGCTCGAGCTCAAAGCCCACGTCGGCAAAGTTCGTGCCCTCGACGGTCTTGGGATCGGGCATGCGGTGGATGCCCCGCCTTTGCTTGACGATGCGCACGAAGGGCGCGTCCTGGTAGACCTCCCGGTAGGCGCTCCACACGTCGCGTTCCGAGAGGCCGTCTTGCAAAAAGAGCTGGGCGGTCATGAGGACGCCCCGGATGCGGTCGGTGGCGATCGCGGTCATGTGGACTTCGACCTCGCCGGGAAGGTATTCGACGATCTCGGCGGTGTGGCGGTGGCCCACTGCTTTGTAAACCCGGTAGGCGCCCGCGCGCTCGGGGTGGTGGCTCGCCGCGCTCGCTTCGGCGCCGCCTTCCGAGGTGCCCACCAGCACGGTGACGAAGACCGGGCCGGGTCGCGCGATCCCGGTTTTGTAGAGCGGGTAAAGCCCGATGAGGGCTGCGGTGGCATTGCAGCCGGCGCCGGCGAGGTAGTCCTTTTTGAGGATTTCCTCTCTGTTCACCTCAGGGTTGGCGTAGGCGAACTTTGAAAGCAGGTCGGGGCGTGGATGGGGGCCGCCGTAGTACTTTTCATAGAGATCCTGGCGCTTCAAGCGGAAATCCGCCGAGAGATCGATGATGAAGCGGGCTTTTCCCGCGTACGTCTCGAACGCCTTGGCGGCAAGGCCGTGGGGCAAGGCCAAAACGATGAGGTCCGCGTCCTCGATTTCCTCGGGGCTTGAGAATTTGAGGTCGGTCAGGCCCCGGAGGTTCGGGTGCACGAAGTGGACCGGGAGGCCCTTGTTCTTCCTCGAGGTCACCTGAATGACCTCGAGGTTGGGGTGGAAGAGGGCCAGCCTGAGAAATTCGCCTCCGGCGTAGCCCGATCCGCCGACGATGACGGTACGCAAGCGCTCCATGGGGGAATCATAGCCGCTCTTGCCACAGCGCCGCGAGGGGCAAGGCCCAGATCCGCTCTTCCAGCGGAATCACCTGTTCGCCACCATAGAACACGATTCCCAGGTGGAAGCGCTGGCCTGCGCTTTCCCTGAGCGTTCGCAGCCCCCTGAGATCGGCGGGCGCGACGCTCCTCGCGAGCTTGACTTCGACGCCGACGATGCGCCCATCCCTCGCCTCGATCACCGCATCCACCTCGTGACCGCTCGCGGTTCTGAGGTGGAAGACCCGTGGCCCGTCCTCGAGCCAGGAGGCGTGTTTGAGAAGCTCGGCCAGCACAAAGTTCTCCAGGACGCGACCAAGAAAAGCGCGATTTTCCTGCAGAGACTCGCAGGCTATTCCACTGAGATAGAGCATGAGCGCGCTGTCGTTCAGGAGGAGTTTGGGGCGCCGGGCCAGCCGCTTCTTTGGATTCTTGGACCAGGCGGGCAGTCGCTCAACGAGGTAAAGGCGTTCGAAAAGCTCGGCGTATCGCCGGGCCGTGGCGGCCGCGAGTCCAAGCTCGCTGCCTATGGCGCTGATGTTTTGCGGCGTGGCGGCAAGCCTTGCCTGCATCATGAGAAGATCCAGGGCCGACTCGGGGTGTTCGATGCGCACGAGACCCACCAGGTCACGCTCGATCAACGCAGTGACGTAGCTCAAAAGCCAGGCGGTGCGGTCGGGGGGAGGGAGCTTCGCCGCCGCCGGATAACCGCCCCGGCAGAGGCGGGGCAGGAGGTCGGGTTCCGGAAACAGGTTTGGGAAACGCGGCTCTTGACGGAAGAGCTCGGAGACCAGATTGGTTTTGCTCTGAGCGATCTCCGCCTCAGCCAGGGGGCGGAGGAACAAGTATTCTGCGCGCCCCACCAAGGCTCCGGCAATACTTGAGCGGCTTTTGAGCCCGACCGAGCCGGTGAGCAGGAACCGGCCTGGCGAGCGGTTTTCATCGACCGCAAGCTTGATGGCGAGGAGGAGTTCGGGAACCCGCTGAACTTCGTCGATGACCGCGGGATCTTTCAGTTCAGCGACGAAGCCTTTGGGGTCGCGGCGGGCGAAGGCGAGTATCGTTGGATCGTCGAGTGTGAAGAACACCATCCGCCGCCGCTCGGCGATGGCCCTGGCGAGGGTGGTTTTGCCCACCTGACGGGCGCCGGTGAGGTAGACCACCGGACTCCGGTCGAGCGCCCTTTCCAGGCGAGGGGCGATGTAGCGCGGCCACATGGGTCCAGTATATTGCAGTTCGCTCATGGTGTGATTGAAGTTCGCTCACTCCGTGAGCGAACTTCAATCATGGAGGCGCCTGTGGAATGGAAAGGGGATCCTGGGGTTTCTTCTCGCTTGAGTGGCTCGTTCGTTATTGCTGAACGAGGTTTTCGAGAAAAGAGGTTCTTGTGTTCTCGTTCAGAGCGATGTCATAGAGCCAGGGTTGATGAAACTTCCGGAAACTCGAGGCGGACTGCCTCCCGAGCTCGTATTCGGCACTCTGGAAGAACGCTTCGAAGAATCCATCCCATATCGAATCGATTTCGATCGCATCCTCAAGATCGCCGACACGGTCCATGAGGTTATTGAGCGAAATAAGGGCGAGAGAGATGGCTTCGCCGGGGAAATGTTTGAACTCGTACACCGGCTCGAGCGCGAGCCGCGTGGCAAAGTCCCGGGTCACCATGGCAAGGATATCAACGCCGGTGTCATCCCGATCGTCATAAGCCAGTGCGAGAGCGTAGCGCTGGTTGATATTGATGGCCATGATGACGGTGTTCTTTTGGGGAACGGTCCACGAGAGACGGGGATCGGATCGTTCGAGCTTGAGCTTCTTGATCAGCCGCTCTGCAAGCGCCAAGAAAACTTCCAAGGGCTCACGCGGATCAAAGCCTCTTGTTTGAAGTAGCCTGACTTTGGCTTGTAAGCGCAAAAATCCCTCCTCATCGGCTGGGGTGAGGCTCAGGACGCTTGACTCTATAGGAGTTTGAGGCGAAAGATCACGCCTTCGACCGAAGGAGAACGACAGGTCGACCGGCGGAGGGCTTTGGACTCTCGCCATTGCCAGGCGCTTGATTTTCTCCCTGACCTCGTCGAGGTCAATGGGCGTTGTTTGATGCCATATGGAGTCGAACCACTGCTCTAATTCTTCCAGGAGCTCCCGTTCATCGATCAGGACGCCCATCTCCTCGTTTTGTTCAAGGCCTGCTGTGGTGAGGTTCGAGGATGAAACCAGGGCGTGGTTTTTCCCGATAAAAACTTTGGCGTGGAGCCCCTCGAGATGGAGGATGCGCCCTTGGTAGGCTTCAAGGAATTTGAGTATGCCCTGGTGGTTGCTCTCGGCTTTGAGCCATTCACTCAAATCCGTGAGCAAAGCCCATTCGGGGGTGTTCTCTAGAAGCCTTTTGAGCCGAGCGAGCGAGAGATAAGGAACCGCAATCTTCAGCCGTCCCCCTTTTTTAACTTTGGACAAGGCCTGTCCGAAGGGGTCATCCGTCGTTGGATTATGATAGACGAGCTGTACACCCACGCCACCAACTTACCACTGGCTCAGTGAGGAAGTTCCCCCCGAAAGAGCGGCGCTTCCTCCTTTAGGATCTCGGCCTCACTCTCCACCCGCCCGTCGTGGCGGAGGTGAAGGACGTTTTCCGCAGGAAAGCCCTTTTCGAGGAGGGCCTGAGTGATCAAAAAACGCCGGTGGCAGCGCCGGGGGTCTTCCTCGGCGCAAAGGAGGGCGATCCGCGCTTGGCCGGCGAGCTCGAGGAGCGCCTCGATCCCCTGCCAAAAACGCGGGTCGGCGCGTTTCGCGCCGATGTCGAATGCGTCCCGCTTTCCCCGGGGCTTGCCGCCCAGGCGGTCACCCATCCAGAGGTAGCCGATGCCCTGGGCTTTGAGCCGGGCGGCAAGGATCTGCTGGTTGGCGTCGGGGTTGTGGCGTGAAAAGGGCAGCGCCCGCACGTCCAGCACCAGCTGCACACCGTGGGCCGAAAGGCGCCGTGCCAGGGCTTCGCCCTGGAGGTTCCCGTGGCCCACGGTGAGAATGGGATTAGCCTGCATGCCGCCAGGTGTATTCCAGAATCTTCCGGGGGATATCCACCCCGGTGGTGGTCACCGAGTTCTTGAACTCCATGGTGTGGTTGATCTCGTTCACCAGCAGACCGCGCTCGGATTCGAAGACATCGACCGCCAGCACCCCGCCGCCCAGGGCGCTGGCCGCTGCCACGCTGATTTCGGCCAGTTCGTCGGTGATGGGGCAGTTTTCCGCCTCGCCGCCGCGAGCGGTGTTGGTGATCCAGTGGGGGCTCTTGCGGTAGATGGCGGCGATGGCTTCGTCGCCCACGACGAAGACCCGGATGTCCCGCCCGGGTTTTTCGACGTACTCCTGAAGGTAAAGGAGCTGGTGCTGGTAACCCATGAAGGCTTTGTGCTCGAGCAGGGCCTCCAGCGCGTCGCGGTCGTTGACCTTGGCGACCATGCGGCCCCACGAGCCCACCACCGGCTTGAGAACCAGGGGGTAACCCCAATCTTCAGCGGTCTGCAAGGCTTCCTCCGGCCCGAGCACCAGGGCCACTTTGGGCTGGGGCACCCCGGCCTTGGCCAGAAGGGCGCTGGTGGCCCATTTGTCACCTGCTGCCTCGATGACCCCCGGGGCGTTGACCACCGGGACTCCGAGTGCGTCGAGGTAACGCGAGGCGGCCAGCCCGCGCGAATGGCTGACCGCCCGCTCAAGCGCCACCGTGATGCCGTCGAGTTCCCGCGGCTTTTCCCCGAGGGTCATCCTCAGCTGGGGCAGGTAGACCTTCTCCCAGGGCAGCCCGAGCGCGTCGGCGGCTTCGAAGAGCATGCGCTCGTCGCCGCGGATTCGGTCGTAAAGGATGGCCAGCATCTTGGCGTCGGGCTATTCGCCCCAGTCTTCGGCTTCTTCCGGAGCCGGCTCAAGGACCACCGGGTCGAGACCGACCACCTCGAGTTCAAGGCCGCAGGCCTCGCAGATCACCAGCTCGCCGAGCTCGGGGTTCTCCAGACCCATTTCCGCACCGCATTCGGGGCAGCTCGCTGCTTTTTTCATTCCCAATCCTCCTCCTCTTCGTCCATTTCATCGACGTGGACCGCGAACTGCCGTCCGCACTCGGGACAGCTGGCCACGTCTTCGTCGAGAACCTGGAACACGTGCCCGCACCTGGGACACTCCACCTGAACGCCTTCGCCGCTTTCGACCAGCAAGAGCTCGAGGGGCTCAAGGCTCACCACTTCGAAGACCGACCGGCAGGCCTCGCACTCGAGGACCGCGCCTTCCTCGAGGTCTTGCTCAGGGAACTCGTGCTCGCACACGGGACAGAGGATCTCCATTGCCTCCACTCTACCCGGGAAAGCGCCCGTGGCGCTTGAAGTACTCGAGCATGGATCCCGCCTTGAGCGCTTCCACCAGGAAGGGGGGTGGGGGGGTGAGACGGAAAACCTTGTCCTCCCGGTCGACGAGCCCTTTTTCCAGATCGATCCGCACCCTGTCGCCGTCTTTTAGTGCATCCACCACCTCCTCGGAAACAAAGGGCACGATGCCCAGGTTCACCAGGTTGCGAAAGAAAATCCGGGCGAATGACTTGGCGATGATCGCCTGGATACCGAGTTTTTTCAGGGCTTCGGGGGCGTATTCCCTCGAGGACCCAAGCCCCATGTTCCGGCCGGCGATCACGATGTCGCCGGGCTTTGCCTCCCGGGCGAACTCGGGGCGGAGGTGGGCAAAGGCGAAGGTGTGAAACCGATCCTCACCCACCATGAACGGGGCGTACTTGCCGGGCAGGATGTCGTCGGTGTTGATGGCGTCGCCGAATTTCCAGACCCTGACCGTCTTCATGCCTCCTCCTCGGGAATGATTTTCCCCGCCAGCGCCGCGAGGGCAGCGGTTTTCGGGCTGGCCAGGTACACTTCGGCGCTCGCCGAGCCCATGCGGCCGCGGAAGTTGCGGTTCGCGGTCGAGACCACACGCTCGCCGTCGGCGGCGACCCCCAGATGGCGGCCCATGCAGGGGCCGCACCCGGGCGTGCCGATCGTGGCGCCGGCTTCGACCAGGGTTTGCAAAATCCCCTCTTCCATCGCTTGCTGAAGGACCCGGCTCGAGGCCGGCACCACCAAGAGCCTGACCCCGGGGGCGATCCGCCTGCCCCGGAGCACCTCGGCCACCGCCCGCAGATCCTCGATTCGCCCGTTGGTGCAGGTGCCCACGAAGACGAAATCCACTTCCTGGCCCGAGTGCGCCGCCACCGGGTGGACGTTGTCCACCTGGAAGGGGGCGGAAAGGCGGGGGGTGAGGGCGCCGAGGTCGATCTCTAGGGTCCTGGCGTAGCTGGCTTCGGGGTCGGGAAAGACCCAGGGAGGGACGTCGTAGCGCTTCAAGATTTCCCCTGAGGGCACCACCAGACCGGCCTTAGCCCCGGCTTCCATGCTCAAATTGGCGAGGGTCATGCGCTCGCCGAGCCCGAAGGCGTCTTCGGCGCCGGCCTCGAGGTGGATCTCGATGGCCATGTAGGTCGCGCCGTCGGCGCCGAGCCGGCCCACCATCTCCAGAGCGGCGTCCTTGGCGCTCACCCCGGCCGGAGGGCGGCCGTGCATCACCACCTTGACCGATTCGGGAACCTTGAGCCATGTTTTGCCGGAGGCGATGGCCAGGGCGATGTCGGTGGCGCCCATCCCGGTACCGAAGGCGCCCACCGCCCCGTAGGTGGTCGAGTGCGAGTCGGAGCCCACGATCAACATCCCCGGCTGGGCGATGCCCTCCTCGACCAGAACCTGATGACAGATCCCGCGACCGACGTCGAAAAAGTTCACCCCGGTGGCCCGGGCCCACTCGCGGCCCCGCTTTTGCGCGTTGGCAACGCTCACGTTGGCCGCGGGGGCGACGTGGTCGAAAACCAGCGAGACGCGCCTTGGGTCAAAGGGTTCGGCGCCAAGCTCCTGGAGACGGTCGATGACCGTGGGCACGATCGAATCGATGGTCATCGCGTGGTCCACCTCGACCACCACCAGTTCTCCGGGGCGAACCCGCCGACCCGCCTTTTGGGAGAGGATTTTTTCGGCCATGGTTTGCGGCATCGCGCGCCTCCTCACGCCATCACCCACTCGCGCAGGATGCGGTCGAGCTCCTCGAGCGTCAGTTGTCCCTCGTCGGCGAGCGTTTTGATGCGATGGGTGATGCGCCGGAGCTCCTCCTCGCCGAAGTGGAGCCCGAGCTCCTCGGCCCGCTTTTTGATGGCGGCGCGACCGGTGAGCCTGGAGCCGACGATAAGTTTGCGGTCGAGCCCGAAGGCCTCTGGCGGGTAGGCCTCGTAGGCCTCGGGGTTGATGTAGATGGCCTTGAGGTGCATTCCGGCCTTGTGGGAAAAGGCGGTTTCACCGCTGATGTAGTTGTTGAAGGGGATCTCGATCCCGGTCATCCGGGCGATCATGCGGTCGAGCTCGGGGATGAGCTCGAGGCGGTACTTGCTGCTGACATAGGTGGGATCGAGGGTGAACATGCGGGCGATGAGCCCACCGAGCGGCGTGATGCCATTGCGTTCGCCGATCCCCAGGACGCTGGTATCGACGTGGGTGGCGCCGGCCTCGATGGCCTCGAAGGCGTTGGCGATGGCGCAGCCGGTGTCGTTGTGGCCGTGGAACTCGATGTCCACCCCGGCGCCGACGGCGCGGCGGACTTCCCGGACCAGCGAGTACACCTGGCGCGGGGTGGCGATGCCGACGGTGTCCGCGAGGCCTACCCGATCGACGTAGGGGGCGATCGCGGTGTAGACCTCGAGCAGATCGTGCTCGTCGGAGCGGAAGGTGTCCTCCGCTGAAAAGCGCACTTCGACCCCGGGCGCTTCTTCCCTGATGAACTGGATGACCTCGCGGGCCTCTTCGATGATGCGTGGAATGTCGCGTCCGTGGGCCGCCCGGAGGTACTTTGAGGTGCCAAAGAGGAGGTCAATGCCCTGTACCCCGGTCTCGATCGCGACCTTTGCGGCGTCGATCCGGGTCTGGATGTGGGTTACGACCCTGGCTTTGAGGCCGAGCGAGGCGATGGCCTCAGCGTCTTTGCGGGATCTGGGCGAGGCCATGGGTGTGGTGACCTCGATGTACTCCACCCCGAAGGCATCGAGCGCGCGGGCGATCTCGATTTTGTCGTCGGTTGAGAAATTCGCCTTTTCGAACTGCTCCCCCTCGCGCAGGGTCGAATCGATGATGTTCCAGCGCTGTCTGGTCCAGCTCGGCTCGTTCTCCGCTCGCATACCGCCACCTCCCATAAAAAAACCGGCCCGCGAACCGGGCCGGAGGGGCAAACGCGCCTGCTGGCGACTAGGTCGCCCCTCCGGCACCCGGTTTTTTCGCGAAAGCCGCCATCCTGGGCGCAAGTTTATGCGAGAGCGGGCGGCCTGTCAAGGGCGGCGGGCTCTGCGCGGTGCTGCTTTTTGTGGGGTGGCGGATGGTGGGCGGTGGCGTCTATGCTAAGGCCTGCGTGGAACCCTGGCCTTTTTCCCTGGTATCCGAGTCGGGATTCGTGCCCGTAAAATCCCAGACGCTCGTGATTTTGGTGGGCCTCACCGGGGCGGGGAAGACGACGCTCGCCCGCGCCCTGGGCCTGCCCACCCTTCCCAACCGCCGCGACCTGACCGACCGTTACATCTTGAAAGCCAAGGTCGCCGACCGCGCCGAGCGTTTCCGCCGGGTGGCGGCCTGGCGGGCGTCGCACCCCGGGGGAATGGCGGAGATCCTGGCCTCCGGTTACGCGCCTCCGGCCCGCCGGTTGCTCTTCGATGGCCTGCGGGGGGAGGGAGAACTCGCGTTCGCCCTCCGTCACCTGCCCCGGGCCCGGTTCTTGGTCCTCGAGGCCAGCCACCTCACCCGCCTTTTGCGCCTCCTCTCCCGGGGCGATGCGTTCGATCGGGCCGAGGCGGGTGAGGACCTGAGGCGGCTCGCGCACGGTATCTTGAGCGAGGAGGAACTCGAGATGGTCTTGCAAGCGGCGCCGCTCGAGGAAGTGGCGAGAAAGCTTCGAATCGTTGCCGAAGAGGCGAGGAACTACGCCCCGGAGGCGGTTCGCAGGGTGCTCTTTGGGCAGGGGCGGGCCCTGTTTCTCGACGCCGAGCGGGAATCGCCCGAAACGCTCGCCGCCCGGGCGCGCGCCTGGCTGGGGGTCGAGGATGGATAGGATCGTGGCCATCGGCCTGCGCTTTTTTCGCATTCCCCTGCGGGGCGAGCTGGCCTGGGGTCGGCAAAACCGTATGGACGTCCTCGATCACGCGTTGGTCGAGGTGCACCTCGAGAGCGGGGCCGTAGGGCGGGGCGAGGTGGCGATCCGGCCCACGATCTACGGCGAGACCAAGGAAAGCGTTCTCGGCGCCATCCGTTACCTTGAGCCATTGCTCCAGGGGCAGTCGATCACCGATGCCCCGGCGCTCCAGGCCGCGCTGGACCGCCTTCCCTTCAACCACGCCGCGAGGGGCGGGCTCGACCTCGCGCTCTGGGAGGCGCGGGCGAGGGCCGGCGGGCTCGAACTCAAAGACCTCTTACCGCCGGGGCGAGACCAGGTCGAGGTGGCCTACATCCTGGGGCTGGGGGACGACGAGGTGGTCCTCGAGGACGCCGCCTTCGCCTACGCGCGGGGGGTGCGGGTATTCAAGGTCAAGGTGGGGCGGGACCTCGAGGGTGACACCCGGCGGATCGAGCGGCTCCGGGCCCGTTTCCCCGACGTCAAGCTCTATGCCGACGCCAACGAAACGCTTTCCCCGGAGGAGGCGCCGCACTACCTCGAGGCCTGGCAGGCCCTGGGGCTCCTCTACGTCGAGGAACCGCTCCCCATCGAGCTGGTCCGGGAACGGGCGGCGCTCAAAACACTCGGTTTGATCCCCATCATCGCCGACGACTCGGCCTTCACCCCCCGGGACCTCTCGCGGGAGCTCGCGCTCGACACCTTTGACGTGCTGAACGTCAAGCCGGCCCGGACCGGGTTCACCCGGAGTCTGGCCATGCTCAAAGAGGCCCGACGGAAGGGTAAACGGACCATGGTCGGCAGCCAGGCGTTTTCTTCCTTCGGCGCCTACCACGCGCTGCTCTTGGCGTTGCAAGCAGAGGTCACCGAACCGAGCGAGCTGGCGTTTCACATCAAGGCCGAGGGGCACTTTTTCCCCTTTCCCGAAATTCGCCGGGGGGTCATCTCGGCGCAGGACCTGCCCCGGGAGGGGTTTGACGAGGCGGCGTTCGCCCGCTATGAGGTCCGCTCGAGCCTGACCTTGTAGTTGCCCCGGGCGGTTTTGCCGAGGATCTCCTTGAGCACGACGCGACCGAGGCCCTTGGCCTCGAGGACGCTTCCCTCCCGCACCTCATCCTTGGCCTTGGCCGGTCGTCCGTCGAGGAGGACGTTGCCCTGCTTCACCCCTTTTTGGAAGTAGCTGCGTGAGACGCCAAGCCCCTTGGCCCCGATGGCATCGACCCGGAGGCTTGGCACCACGGAGATGATTTCCTTCCCCACGCCCCGAGCATACCGCCTGGTTCGGGTACGATGAACAGCGTGCCGCGCTGGCTCTCCCAATACCTCGCCCTGATTCCCGTTTTCCCGCCCCTCTATCTCCTCGCCTTTTACGGTCTTCGCTTTTGGAAACGCTTTTCGCCCCCGGCGCGCTACGCGCTGGGGTTTTTCCTGGCCAGCCAGCTGATCGCGGCCCTCTTTGCCCCCCGGCCGGTCGTTTCCCTGGGTTTGGCCCTCTTAAGAGCGCTTTTCATCTTCGGGCTGATCGGCGTCGGGGCCTGGTTGCGCGAGAGTCGCTGGCTTGGGTATTTGCTCTATGGCCTCATCGTCGTCTATGTGGTGGCGCTGGGCTCGAGCTGGCTTTTGCTCGGCGAGCGCCTGTTTCGCTGGGCCCGCTTGGTCCACCCCTACTACACCACGGTTTCGCTCGGGCTTTCCGCCACCCTGGGCCTCTTCCTTGCCTTCGGGGTACCCCAACTGCCCCGGTGGCTGCGGCTGGTGGGTGGCGCCCTGGCCTTTTTGGTCTTGCTCTTTGCCGGCAGCCGGGGGGCGGTGCTCGCCCTCTTCACCGGCGGCATGGCGGCGGCCTTCTTTGGCGGCGCCCGCTACCTGAGGATCCTTGGCTCGGCGGGGGTGGTGGTGGGGGTGGCCCTCTTCCTGGCCGAGAGCGAGCGGCGGGTGGGGGCGATCACCCGCTTGCTGAACCTCGGCAACCTTTCCGGGCGCGACAAGGTCTGGGAGGGGGCGGTGGCGGCCTTTAGCGCCCACCCCATCGGCGGGGTCGGGCCCTACCAGCTCGGCCCCTACCTCTCCTTCCTCTACCGGGGCGGCTGCCGGCTTTGGGACGCCGCCGAGCGGCTGGGGTTTTCCTGCCCGAGCTGGCTCGAGCCCTTCTACGGCGCCTGGTTGATCGCCCACAACGTGGTCCTCCAGGCCCTGGGCGAGAGCGGGGTGGTGGGGACGCTGGGCTGGCTCGTGCTCTATCTCTTCGCCGGGTATGCAGTCTTCCGGGCCAGGGAACCCCTGATGGCGGCGATTTTTACCGGTTTCATGGCCATGGGGCTGGTGGACAACCCGACCGCGGTGCCGAGCCTTCATCTGGGGGAGGTCTTTTGGGTTGCGGTGGGGATGGCGATGGCCCAGGCCCGTCTGTTTTCGGGCGGCGAGGCTAGCCGTAGCGAGAGAGCAGCGTCGCCTTCGGCATGTAAATGAGCCGGGGCTCGATGCGTTTGAGCGGCCCACCACCGTAGAGGCGGTGGAGGAGGTACATCCAGGCGCCGAGCCGCCGGGCCAGTCCCGCCGGAAGCGGCTGAATGGAAAACCCCAGCGGGCCGAGGAGTTCCCAAAACAGGGTGATGCCGAAGATCACCTCGACGTTGGCGAGGTGCGGGCGTTCCCGCAGGGCGCGGGCCAGGTCGGCCATTGAGGCCCGAACCCGGCGGTAGGCGACGAAGGTGCCGGCCTCCGCCGTTCGCCGCATCCGTTCGGAATCGAGGTGGATCTCAAGCCCGGGGGTGCCTCTGGGAAACTCCGGCGTGGCCACGGGCAACGGGGCCGGGGCCAGCCGGAAGACCGAGTGGGCACCGTAAAAGGCCGGCTCGACCTTATAGAGTCGGGCGAAGAGGGCCTCGACCGGGGCCACGAGCTTGGGGAGCGCTTCGGGCAGGCCGCCGAAGACGAGCTCGAGGTCGCCGAGTTTCCTCGGGCGGTAGCCGCGCTTTAGCAGCTCGGGCAGGAGGCGCTCGAGGGCGCCGGGACTCTTCGCGCCGCCCGGTCCCGCATCGTGCATCACCACGATGGTGCCCGGACTGATGAGGCGGATGACCTTGGCGGCGATGGCCTCCGGCGTCGCTCCGGCCACCCAGTCCCCGGCCTCGAGGCCCCACTGGACGGGGGTGAGGCCGAGCCGCCGCACTTTTTGCAGCAAGGGCCAGGTCCACCCGCCGTGGGGCGGGCGGTAAAAGCGAGGCGGGCGCTCAAGAATTTCGGTCAGCGCGTCGTAGCCCCGCTGGACGTCCGCGGCGGCCTCCCAGGGGAAGCGGAACCAGGCGTGCCGGTGGCGGTAGCCATGCAAGGCAACCTCGTGACCGGCAGCGGCGATCTCCCTGACCAGCGCGGGTGACTTCACGGCGCGCTCGCCCAGCATGAAGAAGGTGGCCCGCACCTGGTGGCGTTCGAGGGCCTCGAGGACCCCGGGGGTGGTGCGCGGGTCCGGGCCATCGTCGAAGGTCAGGGCGACCTGGCCCCGACCGCCGCGGGCGCGGAGCGCGATCCAGAGCCCCAGTCGCTGGTGGATGACCCAGGGGAGTCCGGCGTGGAGCAGGGCCAGGGTTCCCAGACCGTAGCCCAGCGTGTTCATACCCGGACCCCCAGGAGCGCCCGTATGCGGTCGGCGGCGTCGGCCGCGGCGCGCGGTCTGCCCAGGGCCCGGGCCCGCTCGGCCAGGCTCTGGCGGTAGGGCGGGTCGGTGAGCAGCGCGCGCAACGCTCGGGCCAGCGACCTTTTGTCCCGGGCCCAGATCCCGGCCCCCTTGGCCACCAGCCAGCGGGCGTTTTCTTCCTCGTGGCCTGGAATGGGCTCGTAGACCAAATAGGGGCGGCCCACGGTTAGCGCTTCGGCGACGGTGAGCCCCCCGGCCTTCCCCAGCACCAAGTCGGCGGCCCCGAGGTAGTGGGGAAAGTCGGGGCCGGTGGGCCGCAGGTGGAGCGTGCTCTTTTCCAACTCCCGGGTTTCTGGCCGGGCCCGGTTTTGGAACGCGACCACCTGGCAGGGGATATCGGTCTCAAAGAGCGCGCGCAGAACCTGGCTCTTGGCCCGGTAGGCGTCGGTGGCGCCGCTGGCGATGATCACCAGCGGTCGCTCGTCGAGGCCGAGCTTGGCTCGCAGGTCTTCCTTTTTGGGGAGGTCGCTGAAGATGCGACGGACGGGGATGCCGGTCGCGACCACGCGGTGTTCGTCGATGCCGTGGCTCAGGAGATCGAGGCGGGCTTCCTCGCTCGAGGCCAAGATGAGGTCGGCTTCCGGACGGGCCCAGTGCCGGTGGGCGCGCAGGTCGGTCAGCACCAGGACGTTGGCGAAGTCGTCGCCCAGCTTTCTCCGGACGTGGCCCACCAGAGCTGCGGCCGTCGGGTAGCTGCTGATCACCACCTGGGGACGCAGCCGCTTGAGGTCGCGCATCAGCCCTTCGGCGCCGCTGGTGGCGAAGCGGTCGGTGATGATGCGGGGTTCGCTGGGGCGGTTCGTCCAGTGGTAGAACCAGCGGTAAAAGCCCGGCCAGTAACGGAGCGAGAAGGCGTAGATCCCGAGCACGGGGAGCTTTTCCCACCAGGGGATGTAGCCGAGGTAGTCGCGGTCATGCCCTTCGATGGCGAGGGCTTCCTGAAGCGCTAGGCTGGCGTTTTGATGCCCGCCACCGAACGAGGCCGAGAGGAAGAGCGCCCGCATCTTCTCCATTTACCCTCGCAACCAGGCCAGTCCGATGGCGGTGAAGATCAAGTCCGCCCCCCACGCCGCGAGCGCCGGCGGCAGGATCCCGATCTCGCCCATGGACCGGCCGAAGAGGAACACCAGGTAAAAGCCAACCGCGATGATGACACTGAGTCCCAGCGAAAGCCCGGGCGTCCTGGCGTAGCGCACGGCGAGCGGCAGGCTGATGAGCACCAGCACCAGGTTGGCCAGCGGCAGGGCGATCTTTGAGTGGAACATCACCGCCGCCTGCCGGCGCTCGGGGTCCGGGAGCTTGGGGTTGTTCATGTCGCGCCAGGCCCGGGAGAGGCTCCAGGTGTCTGCGGCGAGGGGATCGGCGAAACGGGCGATGGCTTCTCCCCGGGAGAGCCCGCTCTTGATGGTGAGGACGGCGTCCGTCCGCTGGGGGAGCATGGCCCCGAGGAACACCCTTCGAACCGCACTGGCCAGCGCCTCGCCCTCTGCTTTTTCCAGCGCGGGGATCTCGTCGTAGTCGACGCGATAGAGCGCGTACCCTTTGAGTTTAAGCACGTTGTTTTTGTAGGTGCCGCGTTTGGCGAAGATGATCGTGACCTTTCGGCCCTCCCACTTCTGCAAGCGCACGTTGACCATCTCGTCGCGGGCGTAGTCGTAGTCCTTGAAGTAGAGTTCGAGGCCGTTGCCGAGGGGAATGTTTTGCCCTTTGAGCCGGACCAGACCGCGACCGTTGGTGTGCATCTCTTCCCACCAGAGCACACGGACCTTTTCGTTGGTCTTGGGGGCGACGCTCTCGTTGAGCCACAGCGAGGCGCCGGCGACAACGAGACCCAGCAACAGCGCGGGCAGGGCCAGGCGGCGGAGGGGAATCCCCCCGGCCTGGACGGCGAGGATCGTCCCCTCGCTGGCCAGGCGTCCAAAGGGGACCACGATCGCGGTCACCATGGCCATGGGCAGCACCTGGACCAAAACCCCGGGGACGTGATAGGCCATCCACTTCAGGATGAGGCTCAGGGGAATGCCCGAGAGCCAGCGGCTGCCCACGTAGAAAAAGCCGAAGAGGAAGACCGCGGTGTAGAAAAAGGTGGAAGCGGCGAAGATGGGAAGAACTTCGTTGAGAACGTAGGCGTCGAGGCGTTTACGCATCTTTTCGTACGACGAAGGTGATCTCGGCCCGAGCGACCTCTTCTCCCTCGACCCTGGCCGAAACCTTGGTCTTGGCCATCCGCCGCCGAAGGAAGAGGAGCTCGCCCTCGAGGACCAGCGTGTCTCCAGGACGGACCGGTTTCAAAAAGCGCGCCCCGTCAACCCCGGCGAGGTAGGGGATGCTGCCGGGCGTGAACTCAGGGTGGTGTTTGAGGCTCGCCACCGAGGCCTGGGCCATGGCCTCGATGATGAGGACGCCGGGCATCACCGGGTGGCCGGGAAAGTGACCGAGAAAATGCGGCTCGTTGTAGGTGACGTTCTTGATCACCCTAAAGCGGCGTTCGTCGGCCTCGATCACGCGGTCGACGAGCAAAAAGGGGTAGCGGTGGGGCAGCAGTTCCCAAAGCTCCATGGTGCCTCCTTAGTGCCTGAGGACGTTGTCGGAACTCACCAGCGTGTCTTTCAGGACGTCGAGCATTTCCAGGGCCCGGCCCGTGCCCATGGCCACGGCGTCGAGGGCGTTTTCGGCCACCACCACCGGAACGCCGGTGGCTTCCTGGAGGAGCGTGTCGAGGTGCTTGAGCAGCGAGCCGCCGCCGGTGAGCAAAATGCCACGGTCGATGATGTCGGAGACCAGCTCCGGGGGCGTGCTCTCGAGGGTCTTCTTCACGCCGAGGATGATCTTTTCCAGCGGCTCCCGGAGGGCGTCGACCACCTCCTGGGTGGTGATCTCGAGGGTCTTGGGCAATCCGGTGATCAGGTCGCGCCCGCGGACCTCGGCCACCAGCTCGTCGTCCTCGCCCTCGATCATCGCCGCCCCGATGCGGATCTTGATCTCTTCGGCGGTGCGGTCGCCGATCAACAGGCTGTGCCGCTCGCGGACGTAGCGCACGATGGCTTCGTCGAAGCCGTTGCCGGCGATGCGCAGCGACTCCGAGACCACGATGCCGCCCAGTGAGATGACCGCGATGTCGGTGGAACCACCCCCGATGTCAACCACCATGCTCCCCGTCGGTTCGGCGATGTTGATGCCGGCCCCGATCGCCGCCGCGAGCGGCTCCTCGATGAGGAAAGCGCGCTTGGCCCCCGCCTCGACGATGGCCTGGACGACGGCCCGGCGCTCGACCTCGGTGACCCCCGAGGGCACGCCGACCATGACCTGGGGCTTGAAGAAGCGGGACATCGGGGAAAGCACCTTTTTCAAAAAGAGGGTCAGCATGCGTTCGGTCAGGGTGTAGTCGGCGATCACCCCGTCTTTCATGGGGCGGACCGCGACGATGTTGCCCGGAGTGCGGCCGAGCATTTGATACGCCTCGAGTCCGACGGCCTTTACATCTTTGGAATCGCGGACCATGGCGATGACGCTCGGTTCCCTGAGCACGATGCCGCGGCCGCGAATGTAGATCAGCACCGATGCGGTGCCGAGGTCGATTCCGATGTCCTCGCCCCTGAACATATCGCTTTATTGTATCTGGATCGGGTGAGAAAAGAAGTGATAATGGGGGCCATGTTGGTGGTGTGGGCGTTCGTGTTGGGCCTGGTCGTTGGTTCCTTCCTCAACGTGGTGATCTACCGCCTGCCCCGCGGGCAGTCGGTGGTCTTTCCCCCCTCGCACTGCCCCGCCTGTGGCAAGCGGCTCACCCCGGCCGAGCTGGTGCCCGTCCTTTCCTACCTGTGGCAGAAAGGGCGCTGCCGCCGGTGCGGGGCCAGGATCTCGCCCCGCTACCCCCTGGTCGAGGCGCTTTCCGGGCTGCTCTTTGCCTTTGCCGCCTGGTGGGTGCCCTGGCCCCAGGCGGCGTTTTCCTGGTTCTTCTTCGCTGCTTTGGTCGCGCTCGCCTTCATCGATGCAGAGCACGAGATCCTGCCCGACGCCCTGACCTATGGGGGGCTTGGCCTCGGGCTCGTCTTCGCGAGTTTTTCCGGTTTGGCGTCTTTGGCCAGGGCTTTGGACGGCGCGACCCTCGCGAGCGGCCTTCTGGTGCTGATCGGAGGGTATGGCGCGCTCTGGCTGCGGCGGGGGCGCGACGCAAGGGGGTCGTGGCCGGTGGGGTTTCACCAGGTCTACCTGGCGGCCCTGGTGGGGGCGCTCCTAGGCCCGGGGTGGGGGCTTTTGGCCGGCGTCGCCAACTGGGTGCTGAACTGGGTAACGCGGCGGCGTTTCGAGCTCCCCGAGCCGCTCTCGCTCCTTGGGCTCGTGCTGGTCTGGGCGGCGGCGTGGATGGGCGCGGGGGCGCCGTTTTTCGATTCGGTCAAGGGAGCGCTCTTCGCCGCCGGCGGGGTCGCGCTCTTGGGGGGGCTTTACTGGGCGCTGGTGCCGGCGACCGAGGACGACGATGGGGACGAAGCGGTGGCGCTCGGCTTTGGCGACGTCAAGCTCGCGGGGATGCTGGGGGCCTGGGTGGGGTTTGGCCCGTTTTTGGTGGGGCTTTTTTTCGCCGTGGTCGCCGGGGCGCTCACCGGGGCGGTGCTGGGTCAGCGGCGGATCCCCTTTGGCCCCTTCTTGGCCCTGGGCGGGGTTTTGGCTTTCTTTTTCGGCCAGGCGATCCTGAACGCTTACCTGGCCTTCATCGGGTGGTAGGTTAAAACCGTGGAGAGGTTGCTCTCGGTCATGCGCCGGCTCCGGGCCCCGGACGGGTGCCCCTGGGACAGGAAGCAAACCCATAAGAGCCTGGTGCCCTACCTCCTCGAGGAGGCGGCGGAAGCCGCCGACGCGATTTTGTCGGGCGATCGCGAGGCCACGGTGGAGGAGTTGGGTGATGTGCTGCTCCAGGTTGCCTTCCACGCCGTGATTGCCGAAGAAGAAGGCGGTTGGCGTTACGACGACGTGGAAGAGGCCATCGTGACCAAGCTGATCCACCGCCATCCTCACGTCTTCGGGGAAGCGCAGGTGGAAAGCGCCGACGAGGTGCTGGCCAACTGGGAGCGGCTCAAGGCCGCTGAGGGCAAGGTTCGCGATCGGCCATGCGACGGGGTGCCGGCCTCCCTCGGCGCGCTGGCGCGGGCCTATGAAGTGGAGAAGGCCTTGGGTTACCCCGAGGGCAGCCAGGCGCGGGTGGCCGAAGCGGTCGCGAGCGGCGACCTCAAGCGGGTGTTGCTCGAGGTGGTGGCCTGGGCCCGCGCCCAGGGCCAAAACCCGGAAGCCCTTTTGCGCGAGGCGGTCGTAGAGCTTTGTTCGAGCCCATCCCCGAAACCCTGACCCCGCCACCGGGGCTTATTCCAGCGGCGGTGCTGGTGCCGCTGGTGGCCGGTGATCGCCTCGTCTACACCGTGCGTTCCCGCTCCCTCCGCCACCACAAGGGCCAGATCAGCTTTCCCGGGGGGAGCCTCGAGGCCGGTGAAACCCCGGCCCAGGCAGCCCTCCGCGAGGCCTGGGAGGAGATCGCCTTGCGGCCCGAAGCGGTGCGCTTGCTCGGGGCCCTGCCCCCGGTTTTTTCCCCGGCCGGGTTTTCCATCCTGCCCGTGGTGGGGTCGCTCGGAGCGCTGCCCGACCTCGAGCCCAACCCCGAGGAAGTCGATGAGATCCTGGTGGTGCCCCTCGAGGACCTCTTCGCAGCCCCGGCGTACCGAGAGTCGCGGCGCGGCCGCTGGGTGTGGCACTATCCCTGGCGCGGCTACGATATCTGGGGCGTGACCGGCAACATTACCCACGAGCTCCTGACGCGCCTCTCCGGCCGGCGGGGTTACCCTGGAGGGGCAAGGGAAGGAGGGCAGTGATGGTCGTCGCCGTTTTGATCGAAGACCTCTTCGATGAGCGCGAGCTCATCTACCCGTATTACCGGCTGCAGGAAGCAGGGGCCGAGGTCTTGTTGGTCGGGCCCGAGGCCCGGGTTTACCGGAGCAAGGCGGGTTTTGCCATGCGGGCGGATCTGTCCGCCGCCGAGGTGAGGGAAAAGGCCCTGGCCGGTCTGGTGATCCCCGGCGGGTACGCCCCCGATCGCCTGCGCCGCCACGGTGCGGTGCTGGAGCTGGTCAGGGAGGTCGATGCAGCACAAAAGCCTCTCGCGGCCATCTGCCACGCCGGTTGGGTGCTGATCAGCGCCGGGGTCGTCCGGGGCCGACGGCTCACGGGCTACCACTCGATCCGCGACGACCTGGAAAACGCCGGGGCGATTTACCTCGACGAGGCCCCGGTCGTCGACGGCCACCTGATCACGGCGCGAAACCCCGCGGACCTGCCGGTCTGGATGGCCGCCTTCACCGCCGCCCTGGCTCGCGGGGGCTGAGCGGGCATTGCGCTTTTTCTCCGGCGGCGTCATGATACGCTACATTTGATGTTGCCGTTGACCGAAGAGCAAAAGCTCGTGCAGCAGACCGTGCGGGCCTTCGCCCAGGAGGTGCTCTGGCCCGAAGCTCCCCGTTACGACGAAAGCGGCGAGTATCCCTGGCCCCAGCTTCGGGCCCTCGCCGAGCTCGGCCTTTTGGGGATGACCACCCCCGAGGCCTGGGGCGGCGCGGGAATGGACAGCGTGAGCTGGGCTTTGGCCCTCGAGGAGATCGCCTACGCCGATCCTTCGGTGGCGGTGATCGTTTCGGTGACCAGCGGCCTGCCCCAGTACATGCTGGCCAAGTTCGGCACCGAGGCACAAAAGGATCGCTTTTTGCGGCCGCTCGCGCGGGGGGCGTGGATCGGCGCCTTCGCCCTGACCGAGCCGGGGGCCGGGTCTGACCCGGCCGCGATGCGGACCCGGGCCCAAAAGGTCGATGGTGGTTGGGTTCTTTCGGGGACCAAGTCCTGGATTACCTCCGCCGGGCAGGCTCACCTCTACGTGGTCATGGCCCGGAGCGGCGAAGGGCCGAAAGAGATCACCGCCTTCCTGATCGAAAAGGATGCGCCCGGCCTTTCCTTTGGCCCGCCCGAGGCCAAGATGGGCCTCCACGCCGCCCACACCGCCGAGGTGCGCCTGGATGAGGTGTTCGTCCCCGACGATCAGGTGCTGGGCCAGGTGGGGCGCGGGCTGGCGCAGGCCCTCGCCGGGCTCGACTCGGGCCGGATCGGTATCGCGGCGCAATCGCTCGGCATTGCCCGGGCCACCTTTGATCTGGCGAAGGCCTACGCGGATGAGCGCGAGCAGTTCGGCAAGAAGATCCGCCATTTCGAAGGCGTGGCCTTTAAGCTCGCCGATATGGCCACCGGGATCGCGGCCGCCCGGGGCCTCGTTTTTGCCGCGGCCCGGAAGAAGGATGCCGGCGAGCGGTTTACCCTCGAGGCCTCGATGGCCAAGCTCTTTGCCAGCCGGCTGGCGGTCGACGTGACCCGCGAGGCGGTGCAGATTTTGGGCGCGAACGGCTACCACCGCGACTACCGTGTCGAGCGCTATTACCGGGACGCCAAGGTCACCGAGATCTACGAGGGTACGAGCGAGGTGCAAAAGCTGGTGATCACAAGGGAGCTCTACCGGTAAAGCCACCCGCCGTGGCCCTGGCCACGGCGGGGGCGGTTTAAGGTGCGGGCTCGAGGACGAGCCGCGCGCTCGTTTCGCCCCGGCGCATGGGCAGGTAGCGGTTTTGGGCCCAGAGCGGGAGCAGGTCGTCGTAGTTGGGGCTCATTACGTTGCCGGACTGGCCCATGGGGTGGATGAAGCGACTGTTTTCCAGCTTGGCCAGGTCGACGATCTCGCGGTAAGAGGGCCCCCAGGCCATGGTGAAGTCCGTGGCGCGGTAGGGGCCGACGTTGACGGTGAACCGGTCCCCGCCGTGGGCGATCCGCCGTTCGAAGATGCGGCGCACGCGGTCGTCCTTGCTCATCACGAAGTGGACGAAGACTGCCTGGTGCACCTGGCCCCAGGGCTTCACCTCACCCAGTCGCTCGACCACCCGGTCCAGCGCCTGGCTGGCAAAACCCAGGCAGCTGCCGCCGCAGGCCGGATCGCCCTCGCGCATCGCTTTCAGGAGGTAGCGGGGCTGATCCCAGTGCGCCTGCCCGACTTCCTTGGCTGGGAGCCGGGTGAGTTCGGTGTACCAGGCTTCGAAGACGGTTGCCTCCTCGCTCCGGATATCCTCCCGCCCGTCCCAGGCGAGGAGCCTTTCCTTCCACTTTCTCCCGGCTTCGGTCTTCGGCTGCAAGAGCGCGAGCACCGGCCGGAAGTCGCGGAAGAGGAGGCTCACCTCGTCGGCCTGGATGCGGGCCATGTCTTCGACGTCCAGCTTTGGCTTGGCCGTGATCAGCTCGGTGATCCGGCGGGCACGGTAGGGGTCGGCCCAGTCGACGGTGATGGTGTAGGGGTAATCCTTGGGGGTGACCTTGTTGTTGGCGGTGACCACGAAGCCCTGTGGCGGGTTCAGGGCCCTCGGCAGTTCGTCGAAGGGGATGAACCCCTGCCAATCCCACTCGCCAGTTCCCGGAACCGGGTAGGCGCCGCTGTGTCCGGGTTTGCGGATGGGGATCTTGCCGGGGGCGAGGTAACCGATGTTGCCCTCCACGTCAGCGTAGACGAAGTTCTGGCTGGGGGCAACGTAATAGGCCAGGGCCTCGTTGAAGCTCTTCCAGTCGCGGGCCTGGTCGATGCGCAGGAAGGCCTCGAGCGTCGTGTCCCCATCATCGAGGCTGATCCAGCGCAGGGCCAGGGGTTTGTCCCCGGGCGCCTTGGCCACGTCGGAGATGACGGGGCCGTAGACGGTTTCGCGGACCAGGATGGTCACCGGATCCTGACCCTTGACCCGGATCGTTTCCTTCCGGATGCGGTAGGGGCGGACCTGGCCCTTATAGAGGTAGCCGCCATCCTTTTCCTCGAGGACGTAGAGGTCTTCGACGTCGGCGCCTACGTTGGTGACCCCCCAGGCAATGCGGTCGTTGTGACCGATGACCACGCCGGGGAGGCCGGGGAAGGAGGCCCCGACCACGTGAAAGCCGGGAGCCTGGAGCTCATTCAAGATCCAGATTGACGGCGTGGAGAGCCTGAGGTGGGGATCGTTGGCCAGGAGCGGCTTGCCGCTCGCCGTGCGGTTGCCGGCGACGACCCAGTTGTTGGAGGCCTCGATCCCCGGGCTGAGTTTTTGGTCGAGCCGAAGCAGCGCCTCAGCCATGGCGCCGTCGGTCCTCGAGGGCCTGGCGGCGACGCTTTGGAGCACGGTCGGCGCGTCGTCGGGATAGGGCGGCAGGAGTTCGTTGATGCGGGCCTTGCTCAAACCCCGGGCCAGGAGCTTATAGCGGAGGAGCTCTTTTTCGTAGTTTCCGGAAAGATCCCAGCTCATCAGCTTGGCCCAGACCAAGACGTCGGCCGCGCGCCAGGGGCGGGGCTTGAAGCCGAGGAGCTTGAACTCGAGCGGAAGCGGCGGGTTGCTCGCCAGGTAGGCGTTGATGCCGCGCACGTAGGCGTCGAGCAGGCGCCGCGTTTGGGGCGAGAGCGCATCGTAGGCGGCTTCGGCGGCGCGGTAGACCCCGAGGGTCCGCATGAACTCGTCGGTCTCAACCGCGGACGGTCCCAGGACCTCGGCCAGCGTGCCCGCACCCAGCCGGCGCTGGAACTCCATCTGCCAGAGTCGGTCCTGGGCGTGGGCCACGCCCTGGCCGAAGAAGAGGTCCTCGAGGTTTTGCGCTTCGATCTTGAGGATGCCCCGTGCGTCGCGGGTGATCTCGACGGTGTCGGAGAGACCCTTCATGGCCAGACGCCCCGTGGTCTGGGGCAGCGTCGTACTTTTCAGGTAGTAGTAGCCGGCGGCGAAGACGATCACCGCCAGGGCGATGAGCCCAAACAGCGTCCATTTCAAAAGTTTTACCAGCATCTTGCGCCCATTCTAAACCCGGTTTTTGCAACCGGTATAATGTTTTTCCGAAATGTTGGATTCCCTTCAGTTTGAAAAGGCCCGGGCCTATTTCGAGGCCACGCTGCCGGGCTACCTCGAGGACCTCAGGACCCTGGTCAGCATCGAAACCCCGAGCCGCTCGCTAAATCGGCTCTCGGAGGCCGCGAGCTGGCTTGCCGCACGTTTCGACGCCGTCGGCACCGTTTCTCGCCAGGATCTTCCCACCGGCCCCCTTTTGAAGGTGGTTCGCGAGGGCCGGGGACCGAGAGTTCTGGTGCTCGCTCACTACGACACCGTGCACCCCATTGGGAGCTGGCCGCGGCTTTGGCGGGAGGAAGATGGGCGCATCTATGGCCCCGGTGTCTTCGACATGAAGGGTGGGCTGCTCTTTGTCCCCTGGGCGCTCGGTTACCTGGATGAGGCCGGCTTGCCGCTGCCGCGGCTGACCGTGCTCCTCACCCCGGACGAGGAGATCGGCAGCGAGGCCTCGAGGGCCGTCATCGAGCGCGAGGCCCGGCAGGCCGACCTGGCCCTGGTGCTCGAGGCCCCCACCCCGGCGGGAGATTTGAAGGTGGCGCGAAAGGGGGTCGGCCTCTTTCGGGTCCGGATCAAGGGCCGGGCAGCCCACCAGGGGGTGGAACCGGAAAAGGGCGTCAACGCGATCGTGGAAGCGGCGCGTTTCGTCTTGCATGCGGTGGCGCAGGAGGATCGAGAACGGGGCACCACCGTGGGCCCCAACCTGATCCGCGGCGGGTTTGCCACGAACGTCGTGGCCCCCGAGGCCGAGCTCGAGATCGACCTCAGGGTCTGGCACTCCGACGAAGCCGAGCGCGTCGAGGCTGCCCTTCGCGGCTACCGGCCCACCCTGGCCGCCGAAGTCGAGGTGCGGGGCGGTATGAACCGGCCGCCGATGGCCCCGAGCCCGGAGTCGCTGCGGCTTTTTGAGCTGGCGCGGGAGCTGGCCGCCGGCCTCGGCTTTCGCGTGGCCCCGGGCAAGGTGGGTGGGGGGTCCGACGGCAACTTCACGCAGGCCCTGGGCGTCCCCACCCTGGACGGGCTGGGACCGGTTGGGGGCGATGCCCACCAGCCGAGCGAACACGTGCTGAAGTCCGAGCTGCCACGGCGCGGGGCGCTCTTTGGCCTGTTGCTCGCTGCCCTCGCCGGGTGGAAGAAGTAGACTGGAGACGATGTTTTTCCGTAGAGATCCCCACCTCAAGGCCGAGGGCCGATTTTTCCTTTGCCGGGTGAAAACGGCTTCGGGGGAGGTGGTGCCGATTCGCATCAGCCGCACCGCCGAGGTCTCGCCAGCAGAAGGCGGCTACTTCGTGCGCAAGGAGATCATCGCCCCAAAGAGCCTTGACCGGGCGGTCCTCGAGGTGTGGTTCGACCGGCGCATGCGGCCGCGACGCAAGGAAGTCCAGGGTGGGGAACTGGTCCCGATCAAGGAGTGGAAATGAAGAAGATCAGCCTCTTTAAAGCGCGGCATCTGAACCTGTTCCCGGGGGCCGAGGCCTTCGCCGCCAGCGGCGAGAAGGCCATGGTCATGCACGTGCGCCTCGAGGAGGGCGCGGTGGTCCCGAAGCACGCCCACCAAGAGGAGCAGATCTCGGTGGTGCTCTCGGGGCGCGTGGTCTTCGAGGTCGGCGACGAGGTGTGTGAGGCCGGCGCCGGGGAGGCGGTGTTCATCCCCGGCGGCGTGCCCCACACCGTGCAGGCGATTTTGGCCTCGGAGGTGCTCGACGTCTTCGCCCCGCCGCGGGAAGACCTCAAGGAAAAGTTCCCGCTTTGAGTCGGGGCAGGCGATCTAAACGCCCTCGAGGAACGCCCTTAATTCGGCTTCGGACTCGATGAAGCGAATCAGATCCACGTGCTCGGGCTTGATCATGAGCCCGGGCCGAACGATTTCCCGCCAGCTGGCGTGGAGGCCGAGGGGTTTGGTCTTTCTTCCCTGGAGCCAGCGGATGTAGAGCACGTTCCAGGCGGCGAGGATTTCGGTGAGGGTGCCGATGCCGCCGGGGAGCGCCAGGTGGGCGTGGCCCAGATCCAAGAGCCGGTCGATGCGGTCCAGGAGATGGTCGGAAGGGAGCTCGATGTCCACGTGGTGGTTGGGGCCGCTGCGGTGGGGAAAGACGGGGGGCGCGGTGACGCCAATCACCAGACCGCCCTTTTCCTTGGCCCCCAGGCTCACCGCCTCCATGGCCCCGTCATAGCCGCCGGTGGCGACGGCGAAGCCCATCTCGGCCAGGATCTGGCCCCAGCGGTGACCGAGCCGGTAGGTGGGGTGGTCGGGGCCGATCTTCGACGAGCCGAATACGGTGACGATCTTTTCTGGCATGGTGGGATCCTAAAAAGAAAAGATGGCAAAGCCTTCTTCAGCGGCCTTGACCAGGTCCTGGCCGATGTAGTGCACGTCGAAGCCTTCGATTGACACCGGCTGGCCCATGTTTTCCAGGTTTCGCTTGCAGACCACCGGAAAGATGCCGCGCTCGCGCAGCGCCAGGAGGCGCTCGGCGAGCTTTGGGCGCTCGGCGATGGCCAGGGGCACCCGGACGCCGTCGGCGAAGAAGACCACCCGGACCTCGGCCCCCTGGTCGTGAGCGACGGCGGCAAAACCCAGCCCCGAGGCCACGCGAACTTCGTCCTCGGGCCCGGAAAGGATCAGGATGAGGATCTTGGCCATGGGTTCATCCTATAGGATGGTCGGCGTGGACGGACCAACCCTGTTCTTCGCCGGGGTCACGATTTTGTTTTGGGCCTCGGCGTTCGCCGCCATCCGCGCCGGGCTCA
Organism: Vulcanithermus mediatlanticus; assembly: GCF_055385885.1. Lineage (NCBI taxonomy): Bacteria > Thermotogati > Deinococcota > Deinococci > Thermales > Thermaceae > Vulcanithermus > Vulcanithermus mediatlanticus. Next base: position 1,357,886 of record NZ_AP042385.1, read on the forward strand.
TGGGGCTTTCGCCGGGGCATCTGATCCTGCTCCGGTTTCTGGTGGCCTCGGGGGTTCTCCTGGTTTCCGCGCTTTTGACCAGGATGCCCCTGCCCCGGCGTGAAGACCTCTTGCGGCTCGCCCTGCTCGGGTTTTCCGGGATCACCGTCTACCATACCGCCCTGGTGTATGGAGAGCGAACGGTGCTCGCGGGATCGGCGAGCCTTTTGATCGCCTCCGGTCCGGTTTTCACCGCGTTGCTCGCCTCTCTCTTCCTCGGTGAGCGGCTTGCCGCTTGGGGGTGGGTGGGCACGGGAATCGCCTTTTTCGGCGTGGCCCTGATCGCTCTCGGCGAGGGCGGGGGGCTTGGCGTCGACCCGGGTGCCTGGCTGATCGTGCTGGCGGCGGTTTCGACCTCGTTGTACTTCGTTTTCCAAAAGCCGCTTTTCGCCCGTTATTCAGCGTTTCAGATCACGGTCTACACCCTGATCCTGGGCACCCTACCCATGCTGGTGTTCCTTCCCGGGCTGCCGAGCGACGTTCGCGCCGCCCCGGCGGCAGCGGTTTGGAGCACCGTGTACCTGGGCGTGTTCCCCGGGGCGCTCGCCTACCTCACCTGGAGCCGGGCGCTGGCCCGGGCGCCGGCCTCGAGGGTCTCGAGCTTTCTCTACCTCTCTCCGGTCCTGGCCATCGTGATCGGCTGGGTCTGGCTCGGTGAGGTGCCGGGGTTTTTGTCCCTCCTCGGTGGGGCACTGGCCCTTTTGGGCGTGGCCCTGGTCAGCGCCTTTGGTCGGGTGGCGGTGCGGGAGGGTTAGGCTTGGGGCATGCGGGTAGATCCGAACGTTCGTGAAGCGCTCGTGGCCCGGCGTCCGGTGGTGGCGCTGGAGTCCGCGGTGATCACCCACGGCTTTGCCAGGCCGAAAAACCTTGAGGTGGCTCGGGCCATGGCCCGAGCGGTCGAGGCGGCGGGGGCGGTCCCGGCGGTGCTGGCGATCATGGAAGGCGAGGTCCGCGTGGGGCTTACCGACGCGGAAGTGGCCTCGCTCGCCGAGCGGGCGGCCGAGAAGGCGAGCCTTTGGAACCTGGCGAGCCTGGTGGCCCGGGGAAAAACGGCGGGGACGACGGTCGCGGCCACGGCCCACCTGGCGGCTAGGGCGGGGATTGGGGTGTTCGCCACCGGCGGCATCGGCGGCGTGCACCACCAGCCCTTTGATGAGTCGGCCGACCTCGTGGCCCTTGCGCGAACGCCGATCGTGATCGTGAGCTCGGGGATGAAGAGCGTGTTGCGCCTCGAGGCTACGCTCGAGCGGCTGGAGACGCTGGGGGTGACGGTGGTGGGGTATCGCACCGGGTGGTTGCCGGCCTTCCACAGTCCGAAGAGTCCTTACCCCCTGCCGGCCCGGGTCGAGGATGCGCAGGAGGTGGCCGAGATCTTCCGTGCTCAGCGAGGTCTGGGCCTCGGTGGGGCCCTGCTGGTGTTCAACCCGGTCTCCGAGGGCCTGCCCTATGAAACGGTCCAGGCTTGGACGGAGGCGGCCAACCGCGAGGCGGTCTCGCGGGGCATCGCCGGCAAAGCCCTGACCCCCTTTTTGCTGCGCCGTCTGAGCGAGCTGAGCGATGGCCGGACCGACGAGGTCAACGTCCGCTTGCTGGTTGAGAACGCGAGGCTCGCCGCGGCCATCGCCGTGGCCATGGCGGAAGAGGGTTATGAAATTTAAATTTTACTCCGGTAGAATGCAACAGGCATGTGCGAACTCGGCATCCGGTTGCGGGAGGCCCGCGAGGGGCGGGGTGAGGATTTAAAGGACCTGGCGCGCCGCCTGAAGATCGGACGGCGGTATCTCGAAGCCCTCGAGGCCTGCAAATTCGACGAGCTTCCGGAGGCGGTGCTGGCCCGGGCCTACCTCAGACGCTACGCCGAGGCCCTGGGCCTCGATCCCGAGCCTCTCCTGGCGATGCTCCCGCTGGGGGATGCCCCGGTGGCGAGCCCGACCCCGGCCGAGCCAGCCCGCCGCCGCGGTTTTCCTTTCCTCTCGGTTTTGTTCTTTTTGATCGCGGGACTCGCCCTGCTCGGGGGGTATTTCCTGTTCTTGCAGCCCCGCTCGGCCACGCCGAAACCGGTTTCGGTCGAGGTCCGCCCCCTGCCCGCGCCGGAGCCAGCCAAGATTCGCCTGCGGGTGATCACCAAACCCCCCGGCGCCAAGGTTTATCTCGATAACTTCTTCCTGGGGGCAGCGCCGGTGAGTCTGGAGGTCGAATCGGGCAGGCGCCTTTTGCGGGTGGAGGCCGAGGGATTTGAGACCTTTGAGAAAACGTTGGACCTCGAGACCGATCGAAACCTCGAGGTCAGCCTGACCCCGAAACCAAAGCCAAGGCCTGCCGTGGCGCCAAAAGCGCCAAACGAGATCGTCATTCGGGTCGTGGCCCGGAGCTGGCTGCGGGTTTTGGACGGGAAGGGCAACAAACTCTTCGAGGGCATCCCGCCGGTGGGCGAGGAACTGCGTTTTCCGCTGCCGGTGACGCTCCGTACCGGCAACGCTGGCGGGATCGAAGTGGTGGTGGCGGGGAAGTCGCTGGGGGTGCTCGGACGCTCGGGTGAGGTCTTAGAGCGCCGTTTCCAGGCGCCGTGAACCCGGCTTTGCCGCTATACTCCGGGGGATGGGTGGAAGGATCGCGTTCGCAAGTCTTGGCTGTGCCAAGGCGCTGGTCGATTCCGAGCAATTGATGGCGCGGCTGCGCGCCCTCGGCTACGAGTTCGTCAGCCGTTACGAGGACGCTGATCTGGCCATCGTCAATACCTGCGGCTTCATCACGCCGGCGATCGAGGAGTCCCTCGAGGTCATCGGCGAGGCGATGGCGGGGGTCGGCAAGGTGGTGGCCACCGGCTGTTTGGGGGCAAGGCCGGGGGTGATTCAAAAAGCGCACCCGGACGTCCTTTCGATCACCGGGCCCGAGGCCTATGAAGAGGTGCTCGAGGCGGTCATGCGTGCGCTTCCCCCGGACCGGGACCCGAAAACTGCCCTGGTGCCGGGGCGGGTCCCCCTGACGCCGAGGCACTACGCCTACCTCAAGATCGCCGAGGGCTGCGACAACCGATGCAGCTTTTGCATCATCCCTCAGCTCCGCGGGCCCCAGCGTTCCCGGAGCGCGGCCGAGGTGCTCGCCGAGGCAGCGCGGCTCGTGGCCAGCGGAACGCGGGAGCTTTTGGTCATCGCCCAGGACACCGTGGCCTACGGGCGTGACCTGCGCTATGCGAAGAGCGAATGGGCTGGCCGCCAGTGGGCGGCCCGGATCACCGAGCTCGTGCGGGGACTCGCCGAGCTCGGTGTGTGGGTGCGCCTGCACTACGTCTACCCCTACCCTGAGGTAGACGACCTGGTCGATTTGATGGCCGAGGGCGTGTTGCTCCCCTATCTCGACGTGCCCTTCCAGCATGCGAGTCCCTCGGTGCTCCGGGCCATGCGCAGGCCGGGCGGGGCCGAGGATCACCTCGAGCGGATCGCCCGCTGGCGAAAAACCGTGCCCGAGCTCACGATTCGCTCCACCTTTATCGTGGGCTTTCCCGGTGAGACCGAGGCCGATTTTGAGCTCCTTCTGGACTTCTTGCGCGAGGCTCGGCTCGACCGGGTGGGGGTGTTTCCCTACTCGGCGGTCGAGGGCGCCGCGGCCAACGCCTACCCGGGCGCGGTGCCCGAGGAGGTCAAGCAGGCGCGTTACGATCGGGTCATGGCTCTGCAGGCCGAGATCAGCGCCGAGCGCATGCGGGCCAAAGTCGGTCAGGAACTCGAGGTCATCGTCGACGGTCCCGCCGAGACCCCGGGCGTCTACCTGGCCAGGACCAAAGGCGACAGTCCGGGGGTGGACGGGGTGGTCTACCTTCGGGGTGCTGGCATTCGGGTGGGCGAACGCTATCTGGTGCGCGTGAGCGATGCCGACACCTACGACCTCTACGCCGAGGTCGTTCGGCCCTTGCCATGGCGGACGCCGCTGGCGTCAAAATAGGAGCTTGTTATGTATGTGGTGATCGCCGGCGGCGGAGAGATTGGCACCGAACTGGCACGGGCGCTGCACACCACCCACGACGTGGTGGTCATCGACCGCTCGCCCGGGGCGAGCGAGCGCTTGGGGAACCTCGATGTCCGCGTGGTGGTGGGCAACGCCACCGATCCGGAGATCTTGAGGGAAGCTGGCGTCGACCGGGCCGAGGCTTTCATCGCCGCCACCAGCATCGACGAGATCAACCTCATCAGCTCGCTCCTGGCCAAGGGGCTCGGGGCCAAGGAGGTCCTGTGCTTCGTGGGTCGCGCTGACTACGCCGAGGTGCTCACCGATCCGCGTACCATGGACATCCTCGGCACCCGAATCGACCGCGTCCTCTGGCCCCAGCGTTCGCTGGCTCAGGAGATCCTCGAGGTCATCCTCATCCCCAAGGCCCTGGACACCGAGGTCCTGGCCGGCGGGCGTCTGCGCCTGATCGAGTACCTGGTGGAGGAGGGCGGACCCTACGCCCGCCGGTACCTCGGCGATCTCGACTGGCCGGAAGGGGTCTTGCTCCTGGGGGTTGTCCGGGGCAGCGAGTTCGTCTCCGCGCGAGAGGAAGAGGAGTTTGCCGATTTGGTGCTCGAGCCAGGCGACCACTTGATTTTCGTCGCCACCCGGGCTTCGTTCTCGATTCTCCACGCCTACTTCGCCGGGACCGAGCAGGTGCGCAAGGTGATGGTGGTCGGGGGTGGGGCCGTGGGCTACATGGTGGCCAAGGACCTCGAGGCCACCGGGGTCACGATCCGGCTCATCGAACACTGCTCGGAGCGGGCGGCCTGGCTTTCGGAGAACCTCTCCAAGACCCTGGTTCTCCAGGGCGACGGGACCGACGTCGATCTCCTCGAGTCCGAGGGGTTGAGCGAGACCGATGTTCTGGTCGCGGTCACCGACAACGACGAGAAGAACCTCCTGGTTTCGCTGCTCGCCAAGCAGGTGGGGGTGGAAAAGGTCATCACCCGGGTTGGCCGCAGCGAGAACCGAACGCTTTTCGAGCGCGTGGGCATCGACATTCCCATGACCCCGCGCCAGGCTGCGGTCAGGGAGGTGGTCAACTACCTTTCGTCCGAAGGCGTCGAGCACCTGGCTTTAATCGAAGACAAGGTCGAACTCATCGAGGCCCCGGTCGCCGAAGGCTGGGTGGGTCTGCGGGTGGCTGATCTGGACTTCCCTCCCAAGGCGGTGGCGGTCGCGGTGCTCAGGCCGAGAAGCGTTCTCCTGGCCACGCCCGAGGTGGTGCTCCAGTCGGGCGATCGCATCTTGGTCCTCGCTCCCCGCGAGCTCGTGGAAGCCGTGGCCGGGCTCTTGCGGCGGGGGAGCTGAGCCCCGGGGCAGATGCCGGGGAGGAGGGTGGCGTGAGTACATTCGTCCTTTACGTCGTGGGCGTCGCGTATTGGGTTTTGGGCTGGGTGTTGGCGGGTTTCGCAGTGCTGGCCCTGCTGTGGCAGGAACCCGCCACCGGTTTTTTTGCCGCGGCGGCGGTGGGTCTCGGTCTCGGCTGGCTCCTGCAAAATTTCGGGACCGCCAAGGCCGAGCCCAAGCGGGCCGAGGCCCTCTTTTCGGTGGCGATCCTGTGGCTCCTGGTGCCGTTTTTGGGGGCGCTGCCCTACTGGTTCGGAGGCTATTTTGGCTTCATCGACGCCCTCTTTGAGTCCATGTCCGGCTTCACCACCACCGGGGCCACGGTGCTCACCGACTTTTCCCTTCTGAGCAAGAGTCTGTTTCTCTGGCGGTCGCTAACCCAGTGGTTCGGCGGTGTGGGCATCATCCTCCTGTTCATCGCCGTGCTCCCCCACCTCGCGGTCGCCGGGCGCCAGATGTTTTTTGCCGAATCCACGGGGGTGCAAAAGGAAAAGCTCACGCCCCGGCTGCGGCACACCGCCGAAGCGGTGTTGCGCGTTTATGCCGTGCTGACCCTGGGCGCCTTCGTCGGGTATTTGATCGGGGGTATGGATATCTACGACGCCCTGGCCCATGCCCTGACCACCATTCCCGCCGGGGGCTTTAGCCCCAAGGCCGACTCGTTCGCTTCGTTCAGCCCCTTGGCCCAGTGGGTGGCGGTCATCTTCATGTTTTTGGCCGGGGCCAACTTCATGTTGCAGTTCCGCCTGATCTTTCAGCGGGAGCCGCGGCCGCTCTTTAGGGACCCTGAGTTCCGGGCCTACGCCGGGGTTTCCATCGTGGCCTCGCTGGCCATGGCCGCCTACCTTTTCCTGGATCATGACTACGGGCTTTGGGCGAGCCTGCGGCACGCCTTTTTCCAGGTAATCTCAATTCTGACCACCACCGGCTACGCCTCGGTGGACTTCGCTCAGTGGACCATTCCCGCCCAGGCGATTTTGCTGGCGCTGATGTTCATCGGGGGCTCGGCCGGCTCCGGTGCCGGCGGCGTCAAGGTGGTGCGCTGGCGGATCGTCCTCTACCACGTTTCACGCGAGCTCAAGCGCACGCTCCATCCCCAGGCGGTGATCCCCTTGCGTCTTGGCGGCCGGGCGGTGGGGGAGGACGTGCTCAGGCAGGTCTCGGCCTTTGTGGCGCTCTACGTGCTGACGTTCGCCGCCGGGGCAGTGGTGGTGGCCCTTTTGGAGCGGAACCTGATCGTGGCCTTCACCGCCAGCGCGGCCACGCTGGGCAACATCGGTCCCGGTCTCGGCGGGGTCGGGCCGATGGCGAACTTCGCCTGGATGCATCCCTTCACCAAGCTGTTCCTCACCTTCGAGATGTGGGCCGGGCGGATCGAGCTCATCCCGGTCTTCCTTCTCTTCTTCCGTGAGATGTGGCGTTCGGTGCTGCGGAAGGAACGGCGCACGAGCGGGTAGAATCGCCTCATGGCCGAGGTGGAGTCTTTCGAACTGGACCACACCCGGGTGCGGGCGCCTTACGTGCGCCTGGCCGGGCGGAAGGAGTTCGCCGGGGGCGTGATCAGCAAGTGGGATTTGCGGCTAGGACAACCGAACCGCGAGGTGGTGCCCACGGCGGCGCTGCACACCCTCGAGCACCTGCTCGCCGGCTACTTCCGGGACCACCTCCCGGGAGTCATCGATCTCTCCCCGATGGGGTGCCGTACCGGGTTTTACGCGGTGGTGGCGGGTGAGCCCGAGCCTTCGGTGGTTCGGGCGGCCTTCGAGGCCGCGCTTTCGGATGTGCTCGCGCATTCGGGCCCGGTGCCCGGCGCGGGGCCCCTCAGTTGCGGCAATTACCGTGATCACGACCTGGCCGGGGCCAAAGCCTGGGCAAAGCGCGTCCTCGACGCCGGCCTTATCGTTCAGGAAACGGTGCCCTTGCCATGATGCTCGTGCTCGCGGCTGAGGGGCTCGAGGCCGAGGCTGTCCGCCAGCGCCTGGTGAGGGCTCGCTCGCTGGCCTCGCCCTTTCCCGCCCACAGCGGTGCCCTTGCGGGGCACGAAGTCGTCTTGGTGGAAACCGGGGTGGGCAAGGTGGCGGCGGCGGCGGCGCTGGGCTGGGCGGTGATGCGCTTTGCCCCAGATGCGGTCTTTTTCGGTGGGGTTGCCGGCGCCCTGTCGTCGGGACTGCGGAGCGGCGATCTGGTCGTTGCCCGGGACGCGGTGCAGTGGGATGTGAACCTGACCGCCTTCGGGCGCGAGCCTGGCGAGCTCGGGACCGGTGAGCGGTATCTTCCGACCGATCGTGCGCTCACCGACGCCGTGATGGCCGCGGCGCCGGAGGCGGTGTTGGGCCGCATCGCCAGCGGCGACCGCTTCGTCGACGACCCGGCCCTCGCCCGCTGGATTCGGGAAACGTTCCAGGCTGACGCGGTGGAAATGGAAGGCGCGGCCGCGGTGTGGACGGCGCGGCGCCTCGGCGTTCCCCTGGCCCTCTTTCGCATCGTGAGCGACCGGGCCGACGGCGGGGCGCCGGGAGATTTCGAGGCCTTCCTGCGCCAAGGCGCGAAGCGGCTGGCCGATGTCGTCGAGGCCACGCTGGGAAATTTATAATGAAGAAGGGAACGTACCAATGGACTTAAAGATCCTCGCGGGTAGCGCAAACCCTGACCTGGCCCAGCGGGTGGCCAGGGAGATCGGGGTGGGGCTTACGCCGGTGGAACTTGGCCGCTTTCCCGACGGCGAGGTTCGGCTCCGCCTCGTCGAGAGCGTTCGGGGCGCCGACGTGTACGTCATCCAGCCCACGAGCCCGCCGGTCAACGACCACCTCATGGAGATTTTGCTCATGGCCGACGCCCTCCGCCGCAGCTCGGCCTCCAAGGTCAACGCGGTGATCCCTTACTTCGGCTACGCGCGCCAGGATAAGCAGACCAAGGGCCGGGAGCCGATCAGCGCCAAGGTGGTGGCCGACCTCCTGCAGCGGGTGGGCGTGGACCGGGTGATCGCGGTGGACCTCCACGCGCCCCAGATTCAGGGGTTTTTTAATATCCCGGTGGATCATCTCTCCGCCGTCCGCCTCTTTGCCGAGTACCTGGTTCGGGAAGGGTTGACCCGGGACGCGGTGGTGGTGAGCCCCGACGCCGGGCGGGCGGAGGAAGCTCGACGGCTGGCCAACCTTTTGGAGCTCCCCATGGCCATGCTGGCCAAGCGCCGCACCGGCCCCACCGAGACCGAGGTCACCTACGTCATCGGCCGGGTTAAGCGCCAGCGTCCGATTATCATCGATGACATCGTGTCCACCGGCGGCACGATCCGTCGCGGGGTCGATGCGTTGGTCGAGGCCGGCGCCCGGCCGGAGGCGGTGGTGATGGCCACGCATGCCGTCCTCTCCGGGCCCGCCCGGGAAAACCTCGCCCATCCCGCCATCGAGCGGGTGGTGTTCGCCGATACCATTCCCCTCGACGACGCCGGCGACTACGTGGTGCTCTCGACGGCGCCGCTGCTCGCGGAGGCGATCCGTCGCGTTCACACCCACCGCTCGGTCAGCGAGCTGATGGTTGCCGAGGGCCCGGTTGACCCGCTATTCTCGAACCCTTAAACTTTAGAATGCTGCATTGCGCCCATTGGGCGCCCTGGCCCCTGTGAGGAGGAAGGCATGGAATACAGACTTCGCGCGTACCGCCGCACCAACGAGCGCCCGAGCGTGCTCCGCCGTGAAGGCAAGATCCCGGCGGTGGTCTACAACCGCCACATGAACGAGAAGATCTACGTGAACTTCCTCGAGTTCGACAAGGTGTTCCGCAAGGCGTCGATCCACCACGTGGTGACCCTCGAGCTCGACGATGGCAAGACCATCGATACCCTGGTGCGCCAGGTTAACCTCGACAAGCGCCGTCGGCGCCCCGAGCACGTCGATTTCTATGCCCTCGCCGATGAGCCCATCGACATGTACGTGCCCCTCAAGTTCGTGGGCACGCCGGTGGGCGTCAAGCTTGGTGGCGTCCTCGAGGAGGTCATGACCGACATCCTGGTCCGCACCCTTCCCCGAAACATCCCTGACGCGATCGAGGTCGACGTGTCCGGACTCAACATCGGTGACGTGGTTCACGTCTCCGACATCGCCTTCCCCGAAGGTGTCAAGCCGCTCGTGGACCTCGAGGAGACGGTCGCCACCCTGGTGCCGCCGGAGGACGTGGAGCGTCTCGAGGCCGAGGCCGGCGAGGCGGAGGAAGGCGAGCCCGAGGTCATCCAGCGCGGCAAGGTGGAAGAGGAAGAAGCTTAAACTCGATTGGAAGAGCCTTTGCATTCGATCGGGGCCGCCTCTCTGGGGCGGCCCCGGGTTTAGGCTGGGAGCGATGGACGAAGCCTTCTTGGTGGTCGGGCTCGGCAACCCGGGACCCCGTTACGCCATGACCCGCCATAACGCGGGTTTTTCGGCCCTCGATCGGCTGGCGAAGGCCGAAGGGGTTGTCTTCCGGCGGCGGGGCGAGGCCCTGATCGCCCCCTGGGGCCCGGGGTGGTTGATGAAGCCGCTGACCTACATGAACCTCTCCGGGACCGCGGTGGCCCCGTTCGTTCGGAGCAAGGGGCTGTCCCTGGAGAGGGTGCTCGTGGTGCACGACGACATGGACCTGCCGCTCGGGCGGATTCGCTTCAAGCGAGGGGGGAGCGCTGCTGGGCAGCGCGGGGTGCAATCGATCATCGAGGCGCTCGGTGACCCCGGCTTTGATCGCCTGCGTATAGGCGTGGGCCGGCCACCTGCGGGGATCGATCCGGTGAGCTGGGTGCTCTCGAGGTTCCCTCCCGACGACGCCGCCCGCTTCGAGCGGGTGATCGAGCACGCCCTCGAGGCGATCCGTGTCTGGCGGGAAGCCGGGCTGGCCGAGGCTCAGACGCGCTTTAACGGGCTTCGCCTGTAAGCAAAAGCGGTACGCGTTGACCCCGCCGTGGCAAAAGCCACGGCGGGGTGATTTCAGGCGTGCTTGACCCAGTCCACGATGGACTCGATGGCGTTCACGATGGGGGCGGCGTAGGTCTTGAGGAAGGTGCCGTTGAGCGCGCTGTTTGGCTGGGCGGCCGCGGCGCGGAGGGCGGTTTCGCCGTCGAAGTCCACATAGGCCAGGCGCAAGGTGAGTTCTTCCGCCGGGCGGCCGAAGTCGCTGCCGGGGAGCGCGGCGACGCCGGTGTCCTCGAGGAGGTGCTTGGCCAGGAGCTCGGAGGTGTAGACCCCCTTGCGCATGAGACGGTCGCGGAGGGGTGAGAAGTCGGGGAAGAGGTAAAAGCCCCCGGCGGGCATCTCCAGATAGACGCCGGCCTCGCGCAGCCGGCGGGCGCTCCAGCGTCCGATGGCCCTGAGCACCCGGCGTGCGTGGTGGAGGTAGGCCTCGATCTCATCGCTGCCGCGGAATGCGGTGACAGCGGCGTACTGGATCGGGGCGCTGGTCGAGGTGTAGGTCTCGCTGGCCACCGCGGTCATCGCCTTGCGCAGCCAGTCGAGGGTGGGCGGGAAGATGAAGACCCCGAGCCGCCACCCTCCGGCCCCGGCCCATTTGGAGAGCCCGGTGGAGATGATGGTGCCTTCGGGGTAAAAGCGGGCGATCGAGACGTGGTGCCCGGTGTGGTGGAGCTCGCCGTAGATTTCGTCGGAGAGTAGGAGGACGCGGTAGCGCCGCGCGACCTCCGCGATCGCCTTGAGTTCGTCGAGGCGGTAGGTGACGCCGGTGGGGTTGTTGGGGTAGTTGAGGATGAGGATCCGGGGGCGTTCTTCGTCGCTGGCGAAGAGGGCCTCGAGGTCCTCGGGCTGGACCTTCCAGCCCGATTCCCGGCGGGTGGGGAGCCACTGTACGAGCCGGCCCACGATCCGCGCCTGCGGCGCGTACGAGACCCAGGAGGGCGAGGGGATGACGAGGTCGCCGTAGAAGACGAGCTGGAGCAGGAACATGAGTTCCTTACTCCCCGGTCCCACGAGGACGTCCTCGGGCGATCGCTCCACCCCGTGCTTTCGCCGCACGTAGTCGGCGACGGCCTCTTTGAGCTCGGGAAGACCGGCGGTGGGCAGGTAGTCTTTCTCGTGCGCGTGTTGCCGGAGCGATTCCACCACCGGTTCGGGCACGGGAAAGGGCGACTGACCGAGGCCCAGCTTGATCACACGGTGTCCGTGGGTCCTGAGCTGGTTCGAGAGGTCGTTGATGGCGATGGTGGCCGAGTCCCCGAGCCCCCGGACGTTTAGGTTTAAGTGCTTGCCTGGCGGCCTGCGGAAGCGGCGCGCGACGGTCCTTGACATAGGCATAAATATAAGCCAACAGCGAGGTGGGTGTGCCGTATTCAAAAAGGGACCGGGGCACCGGGTGTCCGTGCCCCGGGGTTCCGGCGTTCGTCAGCGGGGGTAGAGCGTTTCCACAAAGTCGATGAACGGGAATTGCTGGGTGAAGAACGTGTACCCCTGCGGAAGGGGGAAGGTCTCCGGCTGGCCAATGATGGCGGTACCGCTCGTACCCGGGCTTACGCTATAGATGGTGACGCCATTCGTATCGCTACAGACGACCTGATTTCGATCGGGGGCGGGCACGCAATCTCCCGTTGTGGGAAGAGGCGTGAAGGTGCCGGAGGTGGGATCGACGAAACCGGGCGTGCCGCTGTATTGGGGATCCAGGGCCCAGCCGATGAAGATAAGGCCGTTTTGCAGGGCATCGGGATCCGAGTATTGGAGGTAGTCGGGGTTGGTGCCGATTTGCCCCGAAGGGCCGGTGACCGGGTCGGGCACGGCCAGGATCGAGGCTTCAGAGGAAGGTTGGTTGTTTCGGGTGTAGGGTAGGCTGCAGCCGAGGAGATAGCCACTGCTGAAGTTGCGCCCCGGGCGCCAGAGGCAGTTGCCACCACTCAACGTGTGCGTCCAGATGATGGATCCGTCGGTGAGGCTCATGGCCTGCAGCTCGTTGGCCTGTCCGTCGAGGCTCTGATAGAAGCGGAGAATGCGAGGGTCGTCAGCAGCCCAATCGTAGTCGAAGTTGATGGCGGATACCTGGTAACTCGGGGGCAGTTGGGTGAGTGTTGTGGCCTGTTGGGTCGAGGGATCGACCAACCAGAGCGTTTCGCTGGGATAGGTTCCCGCCTGGGGGTCGTAGCCCGGGTCTTGCAGGAAGGCTACGAGCAGCGAGCCGTCCTGGCGACGGGCGGCGGTGAAGGTGAGGGCATAGGTGTATGGGTCGGCCCAGCTATCGCTTGAGAAACCCGTGAGGGGGGCTACGGTGTTTGCGTCGAGATCCCAAAGGAAAAGGTTGAGGGGTCCGTTGTTGTAGCGGCCCAGGAACACGATCTCGCGCATTGGGGCCTGGCTCGGGGGCGGGGTGACGGTGGTATCCTCCTGCACCTGGACGCCCGTGTAGCGGGCGGTATAGCCGTTGGATCCGCTCACCGAGATATCGTAGGTGCCCACCGGAAGGTCGATGAGGTAGGTGCCGCTACCGGAGCCGGTCTCGCTGAGCTGCCAGTTCACGCTGATGCGGGTGATGATCTCGGTGATCAGGGCATCGAGTCCACCGCTCGGGCCCTCGAGGGCCACCGTTCCTCGTAATGGTTTGGCGTGGAAGCGGAACTTCTTGTTGCCGTCGGCTTTGGGCTGCTGATCGTCCCTGGCCCGGGAGAGCTCGACGTTCGCGGCGATGGCGCCGCTTTCGAAGGTCGCTCCCGGGGCCACCGAGATCTCGACAGGTGGAGTTTGCATCTGGCAGCCCCACTGTTTGGTATCGACGGCGGTGCGGTCGCTGGGTTTGAGGGCGCTGCCCTGGAGCGTGAACCAGAGCCGCCAGGTGACTGGGAAAGGTTCGGTATTCGGGAGTCTGTAAGTGAAGACGGAGCCATTGAAAACCAGGCGGTCGTTTTGGTGATCGACCCAGGTTTCGGACCGAGTGTTCCCCACGAGTTGGGTGACGCTGAGCGCCGTCTGTGGATCGGGCTTGCAGGCGGCCGCCGGTCGGGCCGTGTGAGGCCCTTTCAGATAAGTGTGGTCCTGGATCCAGTGCCAATACTCGTCGGGCAGCTTGTTTTTGAGCGCGGCGTAGGTCCCGGCGACATTCATTGAGAAGAGCATGAACTCGTGCATGCCGGCGTCAAACGCAAGGCCCTGCTCTCGGAGGACGTGGTACCACCAGTCCTGGGTACGGTAGTGAACGTTGCTGGCCTTTCCGCCAAACGCCGTCAGCGCCCGCCACTCTTCGCGGTGGCTGTAATCGGGCGTGAGCTGGGGCTGGTAGGCGGGGTCCTGCATTGAGACCTCGGAGAGTGCAGCTGTGCTCTCGGCCCACCAGAACGTACTCTTTCCGTAACGTTCTTGCACCGCGTGGAAGATTTCGTGAATCAGCGTTCGCTTCATGAGGTCGGTGAATTTGCCGTCTTTGGGGACGCAGACCACCATGATGCGGGTTCTTGGGTCGTAGTAGCCGAGCGTGCTGGAGTCGCATCCGTTTTTTTTGTCGCCGCTAGGGACCAGGAAGAATCTGTACTTGGCGTTGGTGTAATCGTAGCCAAGGGGTTTTTTTCGCCACAGCGAGATGATGGGTTTGGCCCCGGTGACGGGCAGGAGCGGAGACCGGAGCTTGGATTTGCTATAGAGGGTAATTATCTTATCGAACTCGTTTTGGAAGGTGCTGGCGGTTGAGCTCGCAATTGAACCTTTGGGGTAGACCTTGGCCTGGCTGCCTTTGAGCCATTGGTAGCCAAGGCCCTTGCTCCCGGCGGGCGCGAGGGTTCCTGGGCTCGGCGCTGAAGCGCTGGGGCTTGTGAAATCGGAGCCTTCGACCAGGACAAAGGTCAAACCTTCCTCGGGGATTTCTGGAAGAAGGACAACGAAGGCGTTTTGGGCCTGGAGGTAGGTGCCCTCGAGGAACGTCCAGATGGGTTGCTGGGGCGCGTGCGGTGAGCCAGTCGGTACGTAGATCGCGAGCGCGAGCTGGGCGGTGTTCGCGCCCTGGGGAACTGGGACGATGAGCGCAAAGGGGTCGCTGGCGGGAACGTAGGTATCGGCGCTCAAGGTATAGAAGTCGCCCCGCTTGGTCCACTCCGTGGGCAGGGCGAGACTCGGCGGCTGTGTTTTTTCGAGCTGGACGTTGATGCTGTTCGGCAGGGCGTTGGCGGGAATGCTGAGTGCCAGCTGGTCGGGGCCCTCAAGCCACCCTCCCGTTGGCCCGAGCTGTCCGATCGAATTCGAGGGGGCGCCTCCGAAGAGCCCGCACCCAGTGAGGAAGAGTGCGAGCAGCCCGAGCCAAGCCGCGTGTGCCCGGATGCCACCTTTCATGCTTCACCTCCCTGAGCAGGTCCGGGCTTTTTCCAGTACGTTGGGGGCGACGAGGCGGCCCTCGAGGCACTGCACGCCAAAAGGTCCGCTGTAACCGGGCAGCACGAAGCCGAGCCCGTCCTCGCTCCGGCCGACGGTTTGGGGGATTTCTCCGCCGGCCTGATAGACCTTGAGCCACACCCGTACCGGCCCGCCCACGCTGAGCCCTGCTGCCGGCCGGGGAGTGCGATCGTCCCCGGGCAAGCGGGCGTTGTGGAATCGAAGTGTCCAGAACGGGCCCTCCCGCACGAGGTCTCCCCAGACCTCGATGTAGGCCCCCGGGGGCGGGTTGAAATCGAAGACCTGGCCCTCGAGGCGGAGCGCGAAGCGGCCGCTGGCCAAAACGCCGCGCACCAGCTGGGTGTATGGCCCGAAGGGCAGATAGCGGCCCCACACCCGTACCAGGCCCGGTTCGGCCTGACCCCTGGCTACCTCGTCCACGGTGACCGGGAGATAGCCTGCGGCCAGCGCGGGGATGAGGAACCCAAAAAGGAGCAGCATGCGGCGCATCATCACCTCCCACTTAGTAGCCAAGCGCCCCGGGGAAACGCGCCACCACAACACGAACTTTCGTGGGGTCGTCGACGTTGATCGTCACCGTGGCATCGGTTCCGGTGCCCTGGCCCAGGTAGTAGGCCATGGAGCGCAGGGGCTGGTTCGCGACCGGGACCAGGTTCTGGTACCCGAGCGTCGTCCAGGTCCCATCTCGGAGGTCAAGGCTGTTGTACTGGTAATTCGCGAAAAAGGCGGTGTTGTCGAAGAGAAGCGTAAGTGCCCAGTCGACCATCAGGTCCTCGAAAGTGGTGCCGGTTTGGCTTTCTAAGTTGGCAATGCCGGTGAGGCCGCTTTGGACCCAG
This sequence comes from Vulcanithermus mediatlanticus, assembly GCF_055385885.1. Classification (NCBI taxonomy): domain Bacteria; kingdom Thermotogati; phylum Deinococcota; class Deinococci; order Thermales; family Thermaceae; genus Vulcanithermus; species Vulcanithermus mediatlanticus. Next base: position 1,373,433 of record NZ_AP042385.1, read on the forward strand.
GGCTTCCAGAAGCTATCGCCCCCGTATTGTTCGTGGATTCGCCAGAGAAGGAGGAAGTTGAAGCCGTACATCGCCTGTTCGGCGATGCCGCCAGGACGCTGATCGTAGACGATACGATAGTCTTGCGGTGCGGGCAGCGCGACGTTGGCACGCGCCTGGATCCGGCCCAGCGAGGTGCCGTAGCCGGTGAGTTCCTTGGCGACTTCGGCTGAAGGCTCTTCGACCCAAGCCTCTTCGTAAGGGTCGCCATTTAAGACCCGGTAGCCGGTGGCCACCAAGTGTTTGAGCTCGTGGGCCATGGTTCCGGGAAGGCCGTAGCTAAGAAACGCCGTGCGAGACCAGCGGTAGGTGTTGATGGGCGGACCCGGCGTGGTGGCGTAGAAGATGTCGCCCTCGTTGCTTCTGATACTGGTGAAGGTGCCGTCAGGGAAAAGGTCAACTGAGTAAACATAGCCAAAGAGTCCAGCGTCGCCCACCAGCGGCGAGAGCACGATGAAGATCTTGTTGTTACCGTCCACGTCGGTGGCGGGGCCGAAGACATTTGTGATCTTGGGGAAGATGGTGTTTTCAAAGGCCGTGGCCAGATCCTGGAGCTCGCTGCTCGTGAGGAGGTCATCGCCGGAAAGCCCGTCCTGAACGAACCACACCGCGTTATTGCTGACGTATTGCACCGTGGCCGTGATTTGCGTTTGAGTGACGGGGTTGGTTGTTCGATCACTGATCACGTAAAAGGTACATTGGGTACTCCCCGCCGAGTAAGGGCCGGGGCAATTTTGGAAGGCCTGGGGAGAGACACCTTGGCCGAGAGGCTTGATCCCCCGGGCTCTCGCCTGGTGCACCAGCTCGGCACTGGCCTCGAGGATGCCGGCGTCGCTGGGAACGAGGGGGCTGGTGCTCGAAAGCGCTTCGGCGACCGAGAAAGCCGGAGACGGCGCGACGACGTTCGTGGTCTGGATCGAGTAGGTGAGGGCAGTGGGGGAGATGTCCTGGCTGGCGTAGATGGGGATGACCGCCACCCGCTCGCCGCTTTGCAGGTTCGGCAGTGACACAGTGAGCGTGTTGGCCGAAAAGGCGCTCGGCCCGTAAACAGTGAGGTTTCCGCTCGCTGCGACCGGGAGCTGGATGTTGTTGCAGGCCGAGAGTGCGCCCAAAAAGAGCAGGCCGGCCAGTGCGCCAAAGAGTTTCCACCTCATGCAATACCACCTCCGATACCCCAAAGCTTAGGGGCAAATGGCGCTGGGAATGTCCCCGTACCCGGCGGGCGGGGTGCCGGCGCCGCTTTCCGCTCGTAAATGACACTCGCTTGCATTTGCTTGCAAGCTTAGCAACAATGGCCTTAACGGGGTCTTAACGGGAGTGAATGGAGACGGGGCATGCGCCTGGATATGCTCGGCGGGCTCAAACTCAAAGGGGCGGCATTCAGGCGCCCCAAGCCCCTGTTGTTGCTCGGGTATTTGGCCCTCGAGGGCCCAAAGCCTCGCCGTTACCTGGCCGAGCTCTTCTGGCCGACGGCCAAAAACCCCCTCGGGAGCCTGTCGGTGGCCCTGACACAGCTGAAAAAGGCCGTCCCCGGGGTGATCGTTGCCGATGAGGCCGCCGTCCGGGTCCGGATTGACACCGACGTGGCGGCGCTCAAGGCTGCGGTTGAGTCGAGGGATTGGGCGAAGGTGGATGCCCTCGACCGGGGTCCGTTCCTGCAGGGCCTCGATCTCGTCCTCGGGCCCGAGCTCGAGGAGTGGGTCTACACCTGGCGCGAGCGCATCGAGGGCTGGGTGAGCGAGGCCCGGTTGGCCCTCGGCCAGGCAGCCCTCGAAAAGGGGGACTTCGAGGCGGCGCGGCGCTTTGCCGAGGCGGCGCTCGGGGCAGGTGACTTGATTGATAGCGTCCTCGGAACGAGGCTGCTCTCGCTGCTCACGGCTTCCGGCAGTCCTCTGGCCGGGTCGCTCGCGCGCTCGCTCGGCCTTCCCCGGAGCGTCCCCTGCCGGCTGCCCCAACCGGCGACGCGGTTCATCGGACGCCGAGGTTTGCTCGAGTCCATCGAGGTGCGGTTGCTGAACCCGGCCACTCGCCTGGTCAGCCTGGTGGGCATGGGTGGGGTGGGGAAGTCCCGCAGCGCCCTCGAGGTGGCCCACCGCCTGTGCCAGCGGGGTTGTTTTGTCGGTGGGGTGTACTGGGTGGACCTCGAGGGCGTCGAACCTAACACCCTGCCCGAGGCGATCCTCTCGACGCTCTCCGGTCGATCGGGGGTAAGTGGCGGTGCCTGGGAGCGGCTCGCCGGGGTGCTGGCAGATCGCTACATCCTTTTCGTCCTGGACAACTTCGAGCCCCTGCTCGAGGCGGCGCCCCGGCTTTCCTGGCTCCTCGCCCGTTGCCCGGGCCTGAAGATCCTGGTGACCACCCGGGAGCGGCTCGGCCTTAAGGAGGAGTGGATCATTCGCCTTGGCGGGCTCGATACCCGTCCCGAAAAGGCGGGGGCGTTTTCAGAGGCCGAGATGCTCTTCCTGGAGCGGGCCCGCCAGTTGAACGATGGCTTCACGCTCCACGAACGGGACCGTCCGGTACTGGCTCGGATCTGCGAGCTGGTCGAGGGCTTGCCGCTGGGGCTTGAGCTCGCCGCCGGGTGGACCGAACACGACCGGCTGGAAGGGATCGCCGAGGCGATTGAGCGGGGCGCGGGTTACGCGTCGGCTCCGTGGAAGAATGTTCCCGAGCGGCACCGGACCTTGAGGGCCATGCTGGAGCAAAGCTTCGCCCTGCTGAAGCCCGAGCAAAAGCAGGCTTTCCTCAAGCTCTCGGTCTTCGTGGGGGCTTTCTCGGGCGAGGCCGCGGCCGCGGTTCTAGGCCAGCGCGCCGCTGCTTTGAGTCAACTCGTCCAGAAGTCGCTCCTCGAACAAATTGCACCAGGGCGCTACCGGATGCACTCGCTCTTGCAAGGGTTTGCCTTGCGCAAGCTTTCCGAATACGGCGATTTGGCGCAAAAGGCCAGGGATGCCCATGCCAGGCACTACCTCAACTGGGTACGGGAAAAAACCCTCGGCAAAGAGATGCTTCGGGAGATGCGCGAGGCGCTCGCAAACCTCCGGGCGGCATGGCGATGGGCGGTGGCCCGGGGCTGGGACGAGGCGCTCGCCGGGGCTTCGGAGACCCTCAAGTTCTTCTTCGATGCCGAGGGTCGTTTCGAAGAAGGGCTTTTCTGGATGGAAAAAGCGCTTTCGAAAATGAGCGATTTGCGGGCCCGTGGCCACGTGCAAACCGTCCAGGGGTGGTTTTTGGCCCGGGTCGGACGCCTCAAGGAGGCGAGAGAGGTCTCCGAAGCCGCCCGGCGCACGCTTCGGCGGCTGGGGGATGTGGCCGGGGTGCAGAAAGCCTTGAACAACCTTGGACTCCAGGCCTACCGCGCGGGCGATTACGCTGACGCGGCGCGTGCTTGGGAGGCGGCGCTCGAGGTGGCCCGGGCCCGGGGTGACCGGCGGGCCATGGGCCGCCTTTTGCACAATCTCGCGCTCGCGGCCTATCCCCTCGGCGATTACGCGCGGGCCGAGCGTTATTTTCGTGAGGCGCTGACGCATGACCGAGAGGCAGGTTACGTGGCCGGGGAGGCCAACACGCTCAACAACCTGGGCAACCTGCACCGTCTTCGGGGGGACCTCGAGGAAGCCCAGCGCCTGCTCGAGACCGGTCTGAAACTGGCCCGGGCCCACGACCTCCGCCAGATCGAGCCTTATCTCCTCTACAACCTGGGTCAGGTGGCCCTGGATCGGGGGGACGTTGGCGAGGCCCGCGCCCGCTTCGAGGCGGCGTTGCACCTGGTTCGGCAAACCGGCGAGCGGGTCCTCGAGGGCAGCGCTCTGCTCAACCTCGGCGCGGCGCTCTTGCGTCTTGGCTTCCTTGAGGTCGCCGAGCGGCACGTCCGCTCCGGGTTGCACGTGGTTTGGACGGTCCAGGATATTCCCGAGGTCTTGCGGGGGCTTTTGGTCTTTGCCGAGCTGATGCTGGCCAAAGGTCGCCAGGAAACTGCGGCCCGGGTGCTCTCTGCGATTCGGGGGCACCCGGCGACGCGCGCGCATAACCGGGAGCGGGCCGAGGCCCTCTGGCGGCGCATACGCCTGCGCGGGCCCGGTCAGACCGCCCCGCCTTCACTCGAGGCGGTCCTGACCGAACTGGGCGTGATTCGCACCACCCTCGGCCATGCCCTGGAGCCGGGTTGAGGGTGCGTCGGCGGATGTTTCAGGCATCGTCGTCCCCGAGCGTTGGTTGGCGTTTTACCGGTGATGGGCCTGAGGCGGCCCCGGTGCGGTTGGTTCGGGAAAGGACGGCCGAGCCCAAAAGCGCGAGCCCAGCCGAGAGCCAAAGCAGCGTGCGGGCGCCGAGCGCACCTTCGGCGAGCCCGAAGGCGCCGGCGCCAACGAGCTGACCCAGGTTGGCCAGCGACCAAAGCCCGGCGAAGGCGCGGCCCAGGACCGCGGCCTCGAGGGTTTTCTGCAGGTGGCTGTCGATGGCCACCGACCCCAGCGTGTTGGCCGCGCCCTTGGCGAAGCCGGCGCCGAGGAAGGCCGGGAGGGCGGTGAATGCAGCCAGCACGGCGTTGCCGAGGGCATGGGCCAGGTAAGCCAGGCGGGCCCACCCAAGCGGCCGCTTGAGCTCCCGGGTGGTGAGCAGGATGCCCGCGGCCAGACTGCCCCAGCCCAGGGCAGAGAGGATAAAACCGTAGCTTTGCCCGTTGCTGGCGAGGCGCGGCAGGGCGGCGTTGACGATCCCGCCGCCGAGGCTGAGGAGGAGCGTCGCCGTGGCGATGTGGATGAGCCGGGGGCGGAGAAGGAGTGTCCACCACCTGAGGCGTTCGCCGCCCGGCATCGGCTGCCGGCCTGAGTGAAAACCCAGCCCCACCGCGAGGCTGATCGCCGCCAGGATGCCGGCGGTGACGAGGCCGGCGAGGATGCCTTTTTGGCCGATGAGTACGCCGGCGCCGGCAGGGGCCAGGGCGAAGATGACGCTCGAGCCTACGCTCCAGGCGGCGTTGGCCCTCGAGATCCGCCCCTGTGCGAGCAAAAGGGGGATGATGGCCGGTACCAGGTTGAACACAAAGACGTCCGCCAGGGCGAACATGGCCCCCGCGATCACCCCCACGGGCAGGGTTTGGTCAAGGGTGCTGAGCAAAATGGCCGAAAGCGGCAGCAAGGGGATGACCCCCAGGAGGCGGCCACGGTCGTAGCGGTCGAGGATGGGGGCCAGGATCGGTGCCGCGAGGAGCTGCACCCCGTTATAGAGCACGAAGTAGGCCGAGACCCACTGACCCCCTCCCGATCGTTCGAGCCAGGTGATGACCGAGATGAAGGCGAACCACGAACCCAGCTCGTACGTCCAGGCGATGGCGAGAAGTCGCAACACGGCCATGGACCAGCCTAAGGCACGCCGACCCCGGCATCGGTGCAGCGAAGAGTTGTCACGTGTAAACTAAGAACATGCCCACGAGCTTCCAACATGCCGAGGTAGTACCGGCGGGCGTCGGTGTCCCTGAGGGGCCAGACGATTGGAGGATGATGCCGCTCCGCTACCTCTACCTCGATATGAACGCCTACTTCGCCTCGGTCGAGCAGCAGCTTCGCCCTGAGCTCCGGGGCCGGCCGGTGTGCGTGGTTCCGGTTGAGGCCGAGACGACGGTGTGCATCGCCGCCAGCTACGAGGCGCGCCGCTACGGCGTGAAGACGGGAACGCCGGTCTACGAGGCGCGGCGGCGCGCGCCCGGGCTGGTCGTGGTCCGGGCCAGGCCGCGGGTGTACGTCGAGGTGCACCGGCAGATCTTGGCGGCGGTGGAGCGGGTGCTGCCCGTCGAGGCGGTGCGTTCGATCGACGAGATGCGTTTCGTGCTCATGAAAAATGAGGCACCCCGGGCCGTGGAGATCGCGAAGGCGCTCAAGGAAAGCATCCGCCAAAACGTGGGCGAGGCCCTTAAGGCCTCGGTCGGGATCGGGCCGAACCGCTTTTTGGCCAAGGTGGCGACCGAGCTGGAAAAACCCGACGGGCTGGTGGTCCTGGATGAGGGCAATCTTCCCCGGGCCCTTTGGCGACTCGGCCTCAGGGACCTGCCGGGCATCGGCAGGCGTATGGAGGCCCGGCTCCATCGGCTGGGCATTTACACCGTGCGCCAGCTGACCGAGGCGTCCCTGGGGCTTTTACGCCGGGCCTGGGGCGGCGTTTTGGGGGAGCGGATGTACGCCAATTTGCGCGGCGTCGACCTGCCTGAGCTCCCGACCAAACGCCGGTCGTTTTCGCAGTCCCACGTTTTACCCCCTGAGCTCCGCAAGCCTGAAAAAGCCAGGGCGGTGGCGGTGAGGCTGGTCGTCAAGGCGGCGGCGCGGATGCGAAAGGCGGGGTATGCGGCCGGTTCGATGACGCTTGCACTGCGGTTTACAAGCGGCGACGACCATCACGGCTTCTTGCTCCTGACGCCGACCCAGGCCACGCGCACGCTGCTTAAGGCCCTGAACCGGCTGTGGCCGAGTGGGCGGTGCCGCGAGGTGCTCAAGGTGGCGGTGGTGCTCGGTCACCTGGTCGAGCATCCCGGCCTTCCCCTCTTCCCCGAAGACCGCAAGAATCACTTGCTGGCCCTGGCCATGGACCGCGTCAACGCCCGCTTCGGGCCGGATACGGTGTACTACGGCGGTATGGCCGGCGTTCGGGATGCCGGGGAGTACCGCATTGCCTTCGACAAGATCCCCGATTTCAGCGTTTGAGGCGGCGCCTGGGGTCGCCGAGGTGGCCGACGACGTAGCCCTGGATGCGGATGGCCTCGAGGGGAAGGCGAATCGGAGGGTAGGCCGGGTTTTCCGAGCGCAACACCACGGTTTTCCCCTCGCGGAAAAAGCGCTTTAAGGTGGCGGTGTTTTCTTCGGGCAGGAGGGCGACGACGATGGTCCCGGCCTCCGGGGTGCCGGAAAAAGGGCGGACCACCACGTAGTCGCCGGGGAAAATGCCGACCCCGACCATCGAGTCGCCGGTGACCCGGAGGAGGAAATCGCCGGGCTCGACCGGCAGGAGGTCGGTGAGGCGCTCGGCGTAGGCTTCGATCTGCTCCTCAGCCAGGGTGGGGGTACCGGCGGCGATTTCGCCGACCACCGGCAAAACGCCGAGCCGCAAGGCAGCGCGGCCCTCGAGGGTGAGCTCGACCAGCGTTCCGTGCCGGGGCCGGCTGGTCAGCCGAACGAACCCCTTGCTCGCCAGGGCACGCAGGTGGCCGCGGATGCCCTGGCGGCTCATGCCGAGCCGTGCCGCGAGCTCCGCCGCCCATACCGGTCCCTTTGACCGGCCGATGGCCTGGAGCACCCGTCGCTGACCTGGGGGCAGGTCCCTTGTCACATGACAAGTATTGCAAACCCTGGCCCGGGGGGCAAGGGCTGGCGTACCATCGGGACATGGATGCACGCGCGGTAAAAAACGACTTCCCCATTTTTGATGCCCATCCCGACCTGGTGTTTTTGGACTCGGCCGCGAGCAGCCAAAAACCCCGGTCGGTCCTCGAGGCCATGACCCGCTTCTACGAGACCAGCTACGCCAACGTGCACCGGGGCAGCTACCCTCTCTCCGACGCCGCCACCGACGCCTACGAGAAGGCGAGGGAGAAGGCGGCGGCCTTCATCGGGGCCGCGCGACCGGAAGAGGTTATCTTTGTTCGCAATACCACCGAGGCTCTGAACCTGGTGGCACACTCGGTGGCCGAGGCTTTCCTCGGCGAGGGCGACCTCATTGTGGTGAGCGAGATGGAGCACCACGCCAACCTCGTGCCCTGGCAGCGGGCGGCGGCTTGGCGCGGGGCCCGAATCGAGGCCATTCCCATCACCGACGAGGGCCGGCTCGACCTCGAGGCCGCCCAGAACCTCATCGACCAGGGTCCAAAGGTGCTCGCCATCACCCAGATGTCGAATGTCTTGGGCACGGTGAACCCGGTGCGAACCCTTGCCGAGTGGGCCAGGGCCAAAGGGGCGCTGCTGGTCGTCGACGGGGCCCAGGGTGCACCCCATATCCCCACCAAGGTGGGCGATCTGGGCGCCGATTTCTACGCTTTCTCCGGCCACAAGATGCTCGGCCCCACCGGGGCGGGGGTGCTGTGGGGGCGCTACGAGCTCCTCGCCGAGCTGCCGCCTTTCCTCACCGGCGGGGGCATGATCCAGCGCGTTCGTATCGACCGCTCAACCTACGACGCTCCTCCGGCGCGCTTCGAGGCCGGAACGCCGCCCTTTGCCGAGGCGGTGGGCCTTGCCGCGGCGATCGACTACCTCGAGGCCCTGGGCATGGAGGCGGTCTGGGCCCACGATCGGATGCTGGTGGAATATGCCCTGGAGCGCCTTGCCCAGGTGCCCGATCTCAAAATCTTCGGACCGAGGGGCGAAGACCGGGGCGGCGTGGTGAGCTTTGTGTTCCCCGGCCTCCACGCCCACGACCTGGCGACCTTTTTGGGGCAGGCCGGGGTCGCGGTGCGCTCGGGGCACCACTGCGCTCAGCCGCTCCACCGCCGGCTCGGGGTGAGCTCGACCGCCCGCGCGAGCTTTTACATCTACAACACCCGCGAAGACGTCGACCGGTTGGTGGAGGCGCTTTTGAAGGCCCGCGAATTCTTTAAAGACTGGCTGTGACCTCCGGCCCACATTTCGCCCGGGGGGCCGGGCATACAATGGGTGAGCAATGGCCTTCCTCGAAGAGCTTTACAAGGAAATCATCCTGACCCACTATAAGAGCCCGAAAAACCGAGGTGTGCTCGCCGACGCCACGGTGAGCTCGGGTGGCCACAACCCTTCCTGCGGCGACCAGGTCGAGCTTTTTTTGAAACTGGACGGTGACCGGGTCGTCGAGGCCAGTTTCGACGGCGACGGGTGCGCCATCAGCCAGGCCTCGGCCAGCCTTTTGACCGAGGCTGTCAAGGGCAAGACGGTCGAGGAAGCCCTGGCCTTGGCGAAGAAATTCCGGGCCATGGTGGTTGAGGGCAAGGCCCCGGATCCCGAACTCGGTGATCTGGCGGCGCTCTCCGGCGTGGCCCAGCTGCCCTCGAGGGTCAAGTGCGCCACGCTCGCCTGGAACGCCCTCGAGGAAGCTTTGAAGGAGTCGAAGTGAAGGCGTTCGAGGCCAGTCGGGTCACGCCGCTTTTGGCCACGGACCGCGACCTCATGGAACGCTGGAAGAAGGCCGCGGCCGAGGAGAAGCTGATCGCACGGAGCAAGGACGGGAAGAACTGGGTGATCGTTTTGGACGAGGCGTTGGTTGAGACCCTGGCGGCACGAGGGCTTTCCGCGGTGGAGTGGGGGGAGGCCTGATGCGCTGGCCGGTGATCTTCTTGCACGCCTTCCCGCTCTCTTCGGCCATGTGGCGGCCGCAGCTCGTGGCGTTCGAGGGACGCTATCCCGTGCACGCCCTGGACTTCCCCGGTTTTGGCAAGACGCCGGCCGGGCCCGAGCGCCTTTCGGACTTCGCCGATCACGCCATTGGTTTTCTCGACGGGCTGGGGGCGAAAAAGGCCGTCTTCGTCGGGCTCAGCATGGGCGGCTACGTGGCTTTCCGGATCTTCGACCGCTTTCCCGAGCGCGTCGCCGGTTTGGTCCTCGCCGATACCCGGGCCGGTGCCGATGACGACGCGGCCCGGGCGCGTCGGCACTCGCAAGCCGCCGAAGTCCGTGCCCAGGGTCCCTCGGCGCTGCTCCCCGGCTTTTTGAACGCGGCCCTTTCGCCGGTAACCCGGGCCGAAAATCCCGCCCTGGTGAAGGAAGTCGAGGCCATGATTTTAAAGGCCAGTTCCCAGGGTGTCGCCAACGCCCTTGTGGCCATGGCCGGGCGGCCGGATTCCACCGACCTCCTCGCCAGGATGACCTTCCCGGTCCTTTTGCTTTTTGGCGAGCAGGATGCCCTGACCCCGCCCGACGAAGGTCTGCGAATGCAAAAGCACCTGCCAAACGGACGTATGCTGGTGATTCCCGAGGCCGGGCACCTGGCCAATCTCGAACGGCCGGTGGCGTTCAACACCGCACTCCGGGGGTTCCTCGAGGAGGTCTACGATGGCTGACAGCGATCCCTTTGAAAAGCTCACCCTGATCCGCTCCATGCTCCTGCATGCCCGGGAAAAGGCCCAGAAAGATCGCAACTTTGAAGAGGCCGAGCTGATCCTCGATCAGGCCAAGGCGCTGATCGAGGAGGTTCGGCCCCACGTGACCCAGGATCTGGCCGAGGAGCTTAAAAACGAATACATCGGCGCGGTGCTCTACGTCGAGCACGCGCGCGGCGACTTCCCTCCGGACCCCGAAAAAGAGCCGTGACGGGGTGGGGCGGGCCCGGCTAGGTGGCCGGGCTTGCCCCCCACTGGCTTTTCAGCTCGGCGTCGGGGATGAGGAGGGTGGCGAGAAAGCCGAGCATGGCGAAAAGAGCGCCATAGAGATAGACCTTCCTGATGGCGGTGACGATGGCTTCATCGAGGGCCTTTTTCATGTCCTCGCGGAGCCTTTCGAGCTGGGCCTTGAGGCCGGTCTTGACTTTTTCTACGATCTCGGTGCGCATGGCCGGGGGCGGAGGTGGGCCTTGCAAAAGACCTTTGAGCTCTTTGGGGAGCAAGGGAGAAGCGAGCAGGGTCTCCCGCGCCGCCTGGTCCCCCGAGAGCGCCTTTTGGAGTTGCTCCAGGAAGCCGTTGACCTGCTGGTCGAAGCCCTTGGTGAGAGCGCTGGGATCGCGGGGTGCGTTGACGTCGATCTGGAGTCCCGCCGGAAGGTTCGCCTGGATCGCGCTTTGCAGGCTGGCCGCGAGCACCGCGCCCAGCAGAGCGGTTCCGAGGGTGGAGCCGATTTGGCGGAAAAACTGGGTGGCCGAGCTCGCGGTGCCCATGCGGGCGGGTTCGACCGAGTTCTGCACCGCCAGGGTGTAAAGCGGCATCGAGGGCCCGAGGCCGAGGCCGGTGCTGACCATGAGCACCAGGACCACCCAGAGCGGGGTATTGAGGTCGATGAGATAGTGCATGGCCAGGAGGTTGAGGACCAGCCAGACATTCCCCGAAATCATGAGGATCTTGTAGCGCCCCACGCGACTCGCTACACGACCGGAAAAGAAGCTGCCAACCACCACCCCGAGCGTGAGGGGCGTCAGGGTGAGGCCGGAGCTGGTGGCGCTGATCCCCTTGACCTGGATCAGGTAGAGGGGAAGGAAGAACATCGCCGAAAGGAACGCGGCGCCGAAGAAGAAGAGCGCCACGCTGGCCCAGCGAAAGACCGCGTTTTGCAAGAGCGTGAGGTCGAAAAGCGGTTCGCGCATATGGGTTTCGACCCAGATAAAGAGGAAAAGGCCGAGGGCCGCGGTGATGAAGAGACCGATCTCCACCGGGCTGTTCCAGGCGTAGGTGTGTCCGCCCCACGAGAGCGCGAGCAAGAGGGGCACCGTCCAGGCGATGAGCGTGGCTGCCCCCCAGAGGTCGAAGCGGTGCCTCGAGGGCGGGGCGGTGCTCGGCATGTGCTTCCAAAGGAAGTAGATCGCCACCGCGCCCACCGGCATGTTGATGTAAAAGACCCAGCGCCAGCTGAGGTTGTCGGTGAGGAGACCGCCGAGCCAGGGGCCGACCACGCTGGCGATACCGAAGACCGCGCCGAAAAGCCCCTGGATCTTCCCCCGCTCGCGGGGCGGGATGAGCAGCCCGATCGTCGTCACCGCCACGGCAAAGAGTGCCCCGCCGCCGATGCCCTGCAGTCCCCGGAAGGCCACCAGGGCCTGGATGGTCGGCGAGAGTCCGGAGAGGGCCGAACCAATAAGGAAGATGACGATGGCCCACGAGAGCAGAACTTTTGTGCGCACCAGGTCGGCGAGCCGGCCGAAGATCGGCACCCCCACGGTGGAAGCCAGCAGGTAGCTGGTCGCCACCCAGGCGTAGAGGTTGGTGCCGCCGAGCTCCTCGACGATCCGGGGCAAGGCCGTGGCCACGATGGTCTGGTCCAGCGCGGCCAGGAAGATGCTGATCATGATGCCGACCAGGGTGAGTCGTACTTCCCGGCTCATGACCGATCACCGTCCAGCCGTTCGAGCAGCCCCAAAAGCGTCTGCGCTTCCTCGGGCCTCAGGGATTCGAGCCACCCGCGAACCACGCCCTCGAGGCACTTGCGAGCCGTCTCCAGTGCAGCCTCGCCTTCCTCGGTGATCTTCAAAAGGTAGCGGCGGCGGTCCTTGGGGTCGGACTCGCGGACCAGGTAGCCCGCGTCTTCGAGCGCCCCGATCAGATGGCTCACCGTCGGCGGGGGCATGTGGAAGGATTCGGCCAACTCTTTGGGGTAGGCGCCTTTTTGGATGTGGGCCAGGAGAAAGAGTCCTTTGGGCTTGATGCCCGCGGCTTCCATGCAGGGGCGGGCCTCTTCGAAGAGGCGCCGCTGGAGCCGCCAGATCCGGGTGAGAAACAGCCACGCGTCCACGTTTCAAATATAGTTTGATAATAAAATAATTGTCAATAGAAAACACGGCTCGCGCCGCTTATTTTTATGCGGTATCTTTAAGGCCTATGAAGCGGGACTTCCTCGATGTCGACGACCTCAGTGTACAGGAACTGCGGGGCATTCTTGATCGCGCGCAGGCGATGAAGCGCACTCGGGTCCGGGAGAGCGTGCTCGAGGGCAAGACCGTGGCCCTCATCTTCGAAAAGCCCTCGTTGCGGACCCGATCGACGCTCTCGATCGCGGCCTACGAGCTCGGCGGTTACGGGCTCTACCTCGATCACAACATCGGCCTGGGTTCCCGCGAGCCCGCGCGCGACGTGGCAAAAAACCTCGAGCGCTGGGTGGCGGCGATCGCGGCCCGGGTCTACCGGCACGAGACCCTGATCGAGCTCCGCGAAAACGCCCGCATCCCGGTGATCAACGCGCTTTCGGATCGGGCGCACCCTTTGCAGGCGCTCGCTGACCTCATGACCCTGGAAGAGGCCTTCGGCCGTCTTGAGGGGCTTCGCGTGGCCTGGGTGGGGGATGGTAACAACGTCCTCGCCTCCTTCGCCAAGGCCGCGGCCATGGTGGGGGTGGAGGTGGTGGCCGCGATCCCGCCCGGTTACGATCCGCCCGAGACCTTGCCCATCGAGATGGTCCGCGATCCCAGGGCAGCGGTGGCCGGTGCCGATGCGGTCTACACCGACGTCTGGATTTCGATGGGCCAGGAGGACGAGGCCGAGCGCCGCCGGGCTGACTTCGCCGGGTTCCGGGTCACACCCGAACTTTTTGCCCTGGCCAAGCCCACGGCCGCTTTTTTGCACTGCCTGCCCGCGCATTATGGCGAAGAGGTTGACGAGGCGGTGGTGAACCACCCCCGTTCTCGGGTCTTCGACCAGGCCGAAAACCGCCTGCACGCGGCCAAGGCCGTGCTTCGGTTTTTGCTGGAGGAAGGATGATCAAGGCCAGCGTCGTCGGGGCTTCGGGGTACGGCGGGGCCGAGCTCATCCGTCTCCTGCGCGCGCACCCTGAGGTGGAGCCCGTCGCCTTTTTCAGCCGCACCTTCGAGGGGCGGCCTCTGGCCGAGGCCTGGCCGCAGCTTTCGGAGGGCGCGTTTCATGACCTTGAGCGGGCCATCGCGGAAGCCGACGTGGTCTTTCTCGCCACCCCGAACGGAGTGGCCATGGAGCTTGCCCCGCGCATCCTCGAGGCCGGGAAACGGGTCATCGATCTCTCGGCTGATTTCCGCTTGCCAAGGGAAGTCTTCGAAGCCTGGTACCGCATGCCCCACAGGGCCGAGGCCCTTTTGCCGGAGGCCCGCTACGGGCTGGTGGAGCTGCACCGCCCCGAACTCCCGGGGGCTCGCTTGGTCGCGAACCCCGGCTGCTACGTGACCGCGGCCACTTTGGCCCTCAGCCCGCTGGCGGCGGAGGGGTTGATCGAGGCGCTCCTGGTGAACGCGGCGAGCGGGGTTTCCGGGGCCGGCCGCGGGGCCGAGGGAACGGCATTCGCCGAGGTCAACGAGGACTACCGGCCCTACAAGCCCGCCGGCGTGCACCGCCACACCCCGGAGATCGAGCAAAACCTGGGGCGCGTCGCCGCCCAGGGTCGCTGGGTGAAGACGAACGGGCCGGCCCGCCCGCTGCGCCTGACCTTCGTCCCCCACTTGGTTCCGATGACCCGGGGCATTCTGGTGACCGCCTACGTGCGCCTGCGCGAGGAGCTCGGGGAGAGCGCCCTCTTTGAACGCTACCGCCAGTTCTTTGCCGGGGAACCCTTCGTACGGGTGTCCGAGGCGCTTCCCCGCACCAAAGGGGTTTTTGCCGCCAACACCACCTGGATTTCCCTGCGCAAGGATGCCCGCACCGGCTGGGTGGTGGTTTTTGCCGCGATCGACAACCTGGTGAAGGGCGCGGCCGGCCAGGCGGTCCAGAACATGAACGTCGTCTTTGGCCTCGAGGAAACCCTCGGCCTGAGCGCAGAGGGCCTTTGGCCCTAGCAGCGGCTAGACTAAAAAACATGCAGCTGCCGGAAGGATTTCAAGCCGGAGCCACCCGGGCCGGCATCAAGCCCTCGGGTAAGCTGGACCTGGCGCTCCTTTTCGGGGAACTCCCCCTCCGCTGGGCCTACGTCGCCACCACCAACCGGGCCGCGGCGCCGTGCGTGCTTCGCGATCGCGCCCTCTATGCGCAAGGGGTACCGCTGCGTGCCCTGGTGGTGAACGCCGGGAATGCCAACGCCGCCACCGGGGAACGCGGCCCGGCTGACAACCTGCGCATGGCCGCGAGCGCGGCCGAGCGGCTTGGGGTTTCGGTGGAAACGGTGCTCACCGCCAGCACCGGCGTGATCGGGGTGCCCTTGCCGGTGGAGAAGATTGCCTCGGCCCTTCCCAATCTTGAGCTAGGCTCGGATCTCAAGGGTTTTGCCGAGGCCATCATGACCACCGACACCCGGCCGAAACTCGCCGAGGCCTCGCTCCCTGGCGGCGCGCGCGTGGTCGGCGTGGCCAAGGGCAGCGGCATGATCCACCCCAACATGGCCACGATGTTCGCCTTTCTCCTGACCGACGCTGACATTTCCGAGCCGGCGCTTCGCCGGCGCTGGCCCGAGGCGGTTGCCCGTACCTTCAACCAGGTGACGGTGGACGGCGATACCTCGACCAACGACATGGCGGTGCTCCTTTCCAGCGGCCTCAAAAAGGCCCCCGACGCAGATGGCTTTTGGGACGCCGTCGAGGCCGTGGCCCGCTCGCTGGCGCGTCAGATCGCCGCCGATGGTGAAGGGGCCACCAAGCTGATCACGGTACGGGTCCGGGGCGCGGCCAGCGATGAAGAGGCGCGGGTCGCCGCCCGGGCGGTGGCCGGCAGTCCTTTGTGGAAAGCTGCCGTCTATGGCAACGATCCCAACTGGGGCAGGGTGCTGGCCGCCCTCGGTTACTCCGGGGCCAGGTTTCACCCCGAGCGGCTCCGGATCGCACTCCAGGGCTTCTTGCTCTATGATGGCGCGCCCCTTGCGTACGACGCGGCGGCGTGTTCGAAAGCCATGCGGCAGGGCGAGGTCATCGTCGAGATCGACCTTATGCTCGGGGAGGGCAGGGGAGAGGCCTGGGGCTGCGATCTGACCGAGGGATACGTCAAGATCAATGCCGAGTACACCACGTAAATTGTTTTTATGATATCCTCATAATTGTAATCAAAGTCGCAGGAGGTGTTTTGTTATGAAGAAGGCGCTTGGCATGTTCGTGGTCGGCTTGGCTTTAGGTTTCTTAAGTTTCGGTGCTGCGCAAAAGTTTGGCGTTTACACCGGGTACCCCGGCGGCATAGGCGGGCACTACTTCATGGGCGACATGCGGGTAAGCGTTGGCATCCCCTTCTTCTACGGTTTTGGGGTTGATGCCTCGCTCGACATGATCATGGGTCGCGGGATGATGGATATGTCGATGGAGAATCCCTTCTCCTACTATTACGGCGGTGGCGTGGGCGGCTCCTTCTACAGCGTTGTAGGGGTCTCGGTCATGAGCGTTTACCCGCATATGTTGGCTGGCCTCGAGTTCGATCTCCCTGGATCGAACATGTCGGTCTTCAGCGAGGTCAATGTTGGCCCCATGTTCTCATTCGGCTCGCTCTTTGGAGGGTTTGCCGTTGGCTACGGCGGGAAGGTTGGCGTGAACTTCCGGTGAACCGGGTGCAGTGAGCGCGGCGCCCGAGAATCCGGGCGCCGCCGATTTGTGCAATGACACCGGGGATCCCGAGCGGTGCGTGCTAGCATTTCAGGCAGGAGGTGCAGTGATGCGAGGGGTGAAAGGCTTTTCCGTGGTTGCCGTCGTCACCCTGGCGCTGGCTTTGGCTGCGCCGGGCTATGCCCAGTCGCGTTACTTTGGCGAGTTGCTGTTGGGCGAGATCGGGCTTGCGCCGTTTTCGATTAACGTCCAGCTGGCCGGTGGCCAGACGGATGCGCTCGGGCCCATGAGCGCCCGGGGCGCGGTCATTTTCAGCACCACCAGCGGCGGTGTTTATGCAAGCGTTCAGGCGGAGGCGCTCTATCCCGTGCCCACGGACGTGTTCACCCTCTACGTTGGCGGTGGGATGGGTGTGCGCTACAGCAGCGGGAGCGGCGCCGACGTGGCGGCCCTGGGGACGCTGGGGTTTGACTGGCCCTCGGGGGCGCAGAAGGGCGTCTCGATCTTGAGCGAGGTCGTCTTCGGCTACTGGCTGAACTCGGGGCCGGGTGTGTCGGTGCGCGTCGGCCCCAGGCTTTACTTCCAGCTGCCCGGGCAGGTTCCCCAGTCGCCCTAAGGCCGGCGATGGGTCCCCGCTTGGCCGAGGGGAGGGGTAGGATCGGGGGGATGCGAAGGGCCTTGCTCCTCTCCGTCCTGGTGGTGGTGCTCAGCGCCTGCGCCGCTCGCCCCGATCAGACCGCGCCATTCCTCGGAATTACCCACCCGACCGGAGGAGCGGTCGCCAAGGGGCGGGCGGTGACTGTCGAGGGCTACGCCTTCGATGATACCGGCGTGGCGAGCGTTGAGGTGGCGGGGACCGAGGTTTTGCTCCCCGAGATGAAGGGGAAACGGTTGGTGCGTTTCCGCTTCCAGCTCAAGGCACCGCAGGCCGGCCGGATCAGGGTCAAGGTCGTGGCGAAGGACCTCGAGGGCCACACCACGAGCCGTGACCTCGACCTGGTCCTCGACGAGGCGCCGCCCCGGGTCACCATCGAACGGGTGGAAGAGGTCGATGGACGGCTGCGAATCGTCGGCGTGGCCAGCGACGATGTCGAAGTTGACCGTGTGGTGGTGCGCTACGGCGAGACCTTCAGCCGCTTGAACCTGCCCAAGGGAAAACGGGTCAGGTTCTACGCCGAGGTGCCGGCCAAGGGGGCAACGATCATCGCCGTGGACGCCGTCAACCAGCGCACCGAGGCCCAGGTCAGCCCTTGACCGGGTGGGGGGAAACTGCTAAGTTGTTGGGTGCTGGGCGGGCGATTAGCTCAGCTGGTTAGAGCGCACGCCTGATAAGCGTGAGGTCGGTGGTTCAAGTCCACCATCGCCCACCAAGAGCAGAACGAGGAAAACCCCCGGTCCGAAGACCGGGGGTTCCTCTTGTTTGACCACCCTACTCGGGTTTTGCCCGATGAGAAAGACCCAAAATGTTTTGAACCGCTGGAGAAAGGTGCTGATGCGGACCAGGTGGCTGCGACCGAGCTTGGTGGAGAGGTCCTTGTAGAGGACCTCGAGCTGGGCCACCTTGAGCTCTGAGAGGGGGTAGTGGGCCAGAGGCTCGAGGTGCTTGGCGTAGGTGCGGTAGCGGGCTAGGGTGTTCGGCCTGACCTTGCCATCGCAGCGCCTCAAGAAGCCCTCGATTCACTCGCCAAGGGTGATAGACTTCCCCGCCTCCTCTGGGGTTTCGCGGCCGGCCTTGATCAGGAGCTCGACCCGCTTCCCGATGGTGTCTTCCCAGGTGCGGGCGTAGGCAACCAGGCGCCGCCGCTTGCCATCTGGCCCCCTGGGCGCCTCGACGCGGATCTTCCACGGCTGCTGGGTGCTGGCGGATCAGGCCTTCTCCTTTGCGGCGGGGCATTTTTATTTTTTTTATGCAGTTAGCGTGCCGGATAGATCTTGAGGCCGTAATACGTTGGCGAAGTCACATAGACCTCGAAGGTCGCTGGCCCAAAATGCCGGGTTTGAACTTTCTTGCCGTATTTCAACGCTTCAGCAACCCAGGTTTTGGCCTCTCGTGGGCTAGACCCATCGTAGGGGAGAGTGGCAACGTAAGGCAGAAGCCACGAGGCCGTTGGATATGCGTTCGCCCCAGATACATCAGCTTGAACGCGATAGACGCCGTAATCGTAGACCACTTCAACAGTCATCCTTGCACCGGTGTCTGGGTCAACTTTGTTAGCCGTCTTGGCCCAAGCGCCCTCGAGTTTGACCCTTTTGAACTTGAAACCGAAGGGCTGTCTTTCCAGATTCAAGACGATATCGGTCCACTCCAGACCGGGAATGGCTGCCCGATACGGCTTAGTGCTGGGGGTTGTTTGAGCGTAGGTAGCGGTTGCTTTGGCTTCTACCTCAGTCTTGCTGGCATCAGACTCGGATGCGCCATTTGGGATGAATACGAGCGACATCAACAGAAGGATTATCCCAAGGCCGTATCGCCAACCCCGGGCGATCCAACCTTTCGATTTTGAGCCCGAGTAGATCAGCCAGGCTCCAAGGAGGAAAGCAAAAGCAAAGTCTGTCCAATCCATTTCAGCGCCTCACTCCCGGACCGCGAGAGAACCAAGGGTCGTTTCATTCCGTTTTTTCTTTCGCCTTGGTCGCCCTTTTCTTTCGGTTCTGTGCCCGCTTGACGACGCGTGCGGCTTCTTTAGCCCGATCGTCCTCGATCAACTCACGCTTTAGGACTTCCCTTTCAATGAGGTCCAGCACTTCTTCGCTGGCCACCTTGGCTTCGGACTCAATCCTTCGCAGCTCCCGACGAATGGCGTCTACGATGGGCTTGCTGCGGATGATTGCACCGATGAAGAAACGGTTGACAACCCGCCGCTGGCGATAGTGGCCCTCGAGGGCGTTTCTTTTCAGACCTTCGGGGGTCAGAGGGTAAAGCCTGGCAAGGTCCTTCTTACTGCGGGGGCTCAGGTGGAACAAATCGAGCTCGTCCACCAGCTCGTGTTCGACGGGCTGAGCGAAGATGATCTTATAGATCCGCCAGGTGTGGCCGTTGGTAAGGAGCACCCATTCGATGCCTTCGTTGGCTGCATAATCCACGGCTTGCCGAACGTGCTTGTCGTTCAGCTCAGTCCCCGCAGACTTGACCTCGACGAGAACGAGCGGCTTTTCACCGTCGGTGATAGCCAGATCAACATAGCGCCCACGGATGGCATACTCGGAGGTCAGCTGCCGGTATTTGTCGAAACCGAAGAGCTCGGCCAGGATGTCGGTGACGAGCAAGACAGTATCGGACTCGTTGACGTCTTTATCCTTCGCTCGTTTTAACAGGGGTTGGAAGCGCTTAAGCCCGTCGGTGAGCCTTTTCTCGACTTTCTTTGGCAGGTTCATTGAGTGCTCCTTACCTGTGGCCTGTGGCCGCGCTTCCTGCGTGCTCTTGAATCAGAGCTTGCGCCTACCGCTTCACCCTGCGGGGGTCGAATCCCACGTGGACGACCACGCCCTGGATCTCGACTTCTTCGTCGGGCCCGACGACGATGGGCGGCACCTCGGGGTTCCAGCTCTTGAGGATTTGATGCCCGCGCTTGGCCTCGAGTTCCTTCAAATAACCCACCCCCTTGCCTTTGAGCCAGGCGATCACGAGGTCGCCTGGGCGCGGCTCCAGTTCGCGGGCGACCACCACGAAGGACCCCGGTGGGATGGAATAGGGGAGGTCGTCGCAGTACATGGAGTCGCCGTCGACTTCCAGGGCATACAGGCCATAGCTCCCGTAGCGCTCGGCAACGTCAGAGGGCACCTCGATCTCGCCATCGACTCAGCGTAATCCATGCTTGTTCCTACGAATACCACATTGAGAAGTGAAGCCGTGGTCATTTGCACGGGTGGCGATCCTACGGTTGGGTTGAGCGCCAACGTCGAGCGGAGGGCTTCGAAAGCATGACTGGAAGGATCGAGATGTAGTAAATTGAGTACTAATTCTTCGGTTTTGTCTGGCGCAAAGAAGGGGGTGGGTATTGCAAGTTGCGAAAAGGCAAGGGACAATTGTCTATAGCCCACCCCAAGGGGGGTGGGCTAAGGTGGAGTCCGTGGAGGAGGTATGGCATGGAAGGGCATGACGGCTGTCACGTAGAACCGATCGAAAAGCCGTTTCGCGAGGAAGACCTCGAGGGCGCGGAAGTCGCCTACCTCAGGGTTTTGGGGATGGGGTGTCCGCGGTGCGCGACGCGGGTGCGCAACGGGCTTTTGTCGCAAGACGGTGTCAAGCTGGCGGACGTTTTCCTCGAGCACGGCGTGGCCGCGGTGGCCTTTGACCCCGAGGCGGTGAGCGTCGAGGACCTCCAGGCGGCGGTGGCCAGGGCCGGCAACGACTCGCGCCACCACTACGAGGCCAGCCTGCTGGCCAGAAAACCCGTGGCCGAGGCGCTCTCAATCGAGGGAGGACGCAGGGTCTGGCGCTAGGCTCGGCTGGATGCACTGACTGAGGATCGGAATCAACCCGAAAGGGTTCGATGCGCGCGGGCATTGGCCGCGCGAGAGAGGGGGAGTCGTGTTGCGTTCTTTGATGGCGGTGTTCGTTGCTCTGGTGTTCTTGGGTATTCCTGTGGCGCTCGCGCACGGTGGCGATGAGGGTGGCGCGGACGCGCCGACCCTGGTTTCCCGGGCCGTCGGCTACCTGAAGGCCGAACCACCCCGCATTGAACTGGCCAAGGATGCCCTCGAGGAGGCCCTGACCGGCGAGGGCGAGGTCAACCGGCGTTTCGTCGAGCTCGCGGTCTCGGCCCTCGACGCGGGCGCCGTTGAAGAGGCGGCGTCGCTCGCCGAACGGGCTTTGGGCGAGACCCCGTCGGCCTCCGGTCCGGTGGTGCGGGTCGATCTCGGGCCGGCGGTCTACGAAGCCTTCGTGGTGGCGGTGTTGCTCGTCGGGTTCGGAGCTTACGGCCTGGGGCGCAAAACGGCGGCCCACGGGAGGTAAAGGGTGACCTCGAAGCAGGCGCGGCGCGGTTTCTGGGAGGCCTTCGACGAGCGGGTGGGGATCTCGGCGCTGAAGTATGATGTCCCCGAACACGCCCAGGGGATCCCCTACTCGCTCGGCGGGCTTTCCCTGGTGAGCTTCATCATTCTGGTGCTCACCGGTCTTTACCTGGCGCAGTTCTACAGCCCCATGCCGGAAGGGGCCAGGGATTCGGTGATCGGCATTTTGCGGGACGTCCGCGGGGGCTTTTTCGCCCGGAACCTGCACTACTGGGCGGCCAACGCCATGGTGCTCACGGTGCTCTTGCACATGCTCCGGGTGCTCTATACCGGCGCCTTCAAGCGCCCGCGGGAGTTCAACTGGCTCATCGGGCTCGGCCTGCTCGCCACCGTGCTCGGCTTCGTCTTTACCGGGACGGTCTTGAAGTGGGACCAGGAGGCGATGGAGGCGCTTGAGCACAACGAGGAAATCGCCGGTCTCCTGGGCGGGCTGGGGGTGTGGTTTTCCAGCGAGTTCACCAGGAATGTGCCCATCCTGACGCGCCTCTACGTGGCCCACGTCTCGATCCTGCCGGCGCTTTTCGTGCTTCTGTTCGCCGTGCACGCCATTTTGATCAAGCTGCACGGTCTGGCGCCGAGCGCCTTCGCGTCCCAAGACGCCACCACCCGGCGAACCGCGGGCGAACCCAGCAAGGCCACCTTCCTTGAACACCTGGTGGTGGTGGGGCTTTACGGCCTCATCGGCTTTGGGGTTCTCGTCTTCCTGGCCATCGCGGTTCCGGCGCAGCTCGGGCCGGCGCCGGTCTCCGGGGTCGAGGTCACCAAGCCCTGGTGGATGTTCATGCCCATGTTCGCCGTGGAGAACTGGTTCGGGATCTCGGGGCTCTTTTGGGCTTCGGGAGCGATCTTCGCCGCGCTCGCCATCGTGCCAATCGTGGACCGAAGCCCTTACCTCAATCCCACCCGGCGGCGGGGCGTGATCTGGGCCTACGGCCTTTTGGCGCTCCTCTTGATCGGGCTTGGGATCTACGCCAAGGTCGCGCCGGCGGCTGTACACCTGGGGATGTGATCGTGAGCCGAGCCATCTGGTTTTTCTGGGGCAACCTCTTCGCCGCACTCGCGGCGGGGGGGTTGCTCGGCCGCTATGTCGGCCTCTTGGCTCGCGGTGGTGGCGATGCCGCGTCGTGGGTGATCGCGGTGCTGCTCCTTGCGACGCTGACTCTCAGCACCACGATCCTGGTTCGCATCGTGCTGACCGCGAGTGGGCCAAAAGGCCAGGGGTAACCTGCGGGCAGGGCAGGGGCGTGTGGCATGAAGGTGGTGATCGCGGGCGGGAGTTTTGCTGGACTCGCCGTAGCCATGGGGCTCGGCGGGCGGAACGCAGTGCTGGTCGAGCCCCATCCCATTGGCGAGCACACCAAATCGGCCAACGCCATGCCCTTTCCGGTTGCCGTCCGCTTCGGCGGGCGGGCGTCGATCCTGGAGGTTCATCCCGAGCTCGTCCTGCACGTGGGGGGTCGGGTGTTCCGGCAGCCCATGGATCCCCCCTACGTGACCGTCGACTACCGCCGTTTTTGCACCCACATGCTCGAGGCGGCCGGCGTTGAGGTCATTCAGGCCCACGCCCTCGCCGCGCGGCCCGAGGGGGTCTCGACCACGAGGGGCGAGATCGAGGCCGGGATCGTCGTCGATGCCACCGGGCCGATGGCGGCGCTGGCCGCCTCCCTTCACCCCGGATACGCCGAGCGAGGCCACGCCGGGGTGGGCCTTGAGGTCGAGGTCCCGCGGCCGGCCGGGCTTTCCCCCGGGCTTCACTTCTACGTCGAAGACGCCCTTCCCCCCGGTTACGGCTGGGCGTTCGGCGCGGGGGATCGGGCCCGGATCGGTGTCTACCTCTATCAAAGGCGAAACTGGCGGGTCCGCGAGGTGCTCGAGGGGTTTCTCACCCGCTTTGGCGTTGCCGGGGGGGCACGGCACGGCGGGCTCATCCCCTGGCGACTGCGGCCCCCGGTGATCGGCAGTGTCTTCGTGGTGGGGGATGCCGCCGGCCAGGTGATGCCCACCACCGCCGAGGGGATCCGTCCCGCCCTTTACTTCGGCTACTTTCTGGGCCAGCGTTTGCGAGAGGTGGTCGAGGGCCGCGCCGATCTCGAAGAGGCAAAACGGCACTACCAGGCGGAGGTCTGGCGGCGGCGACTGGCCTGGCGGGGTCTGGAGGTGCTCCAGCGATTCGTATCTGTCGTTCCGGCTTCGCTGGATGCCGCCCTCCTCGCCGGCGGCCGACGGCTTGGGTTCGGGGACAGGATGTTCCAGCGCTACGTCAGGGCCATGGGAGGCAGCTCATGAGGGAGGTGACGATAGTCGGCGCGGGCCCGGCGGGGCTCGTCGCGGCGATGACCCTGGCCAGGGCCGGCTGGCGCCCGGTGGTGTACGAGAAAAACCCGCAGGTGGGCGGGCGTTTTGCCGGGGATTTCCAGGGGCTTGAGAACTGGAGTACGCGCGAGGACGTCATGGCCTGGCTGGCCAATCTGGGGCTGGTCGTGAACTTCGACGCCGGGCCCTTCTCCGAAGTGAACTTTTATGGCCCCGACGGCCGGGCGAGGCGGTTTCGCTCCTCCAGGCCCATGTTCTATCTGGTGCGGCGCGGCGACGTGCCGGGGAGCCTCGACCGGGGGCTCTTGGCCCAGGCGCTCGAGGCCGGGGTCGAGATCCGCTTCGGAACCGCAGTTAAGCAGGTGAGGGGACCGGCGATCATCGCCACCGGCCCGCGTTACGGCGACGGGATCTGCGTGGGCTACACCTTCCCGACCGACCTCCCGGACCAGGCGCACTGTATCCTGTCCGACCGGCTGGCGCCGCTTGGTTACAGCTACCTGCTCATCCGCAAGGGGCACGGGACGCTGGTCAGCTGTCAGTTCGCCCGCTTAAAGCAGTGGAAACGCCACCTCGAGCACACCGTCGAGGCGTTCCGGCGGCTGGTCCCGGCGCTCGACCTCGAGGGCGCCCGCTTTTTCTCTGGTTATGGCAACGTGTTCGTGCCCCCGCGGCTCGTGCACGGCGAGCGGCTTTACGTGGGCGAGGCGGCGGGATTGCAGGATGCGCTTTGGGGGTTTGGACTGCGCTACGCGCTCGCCTCGGGGTACCTGGCGGCCAAGAGCCTGATCGCGGGGGCGGATTACGAGGCCCTGGTGCGGAAGTTCCTGCTCGGTCGCTTGCGGGTGGGCATGGAGAACCGGGCCTTGCTCGAGCTTTCCCACGCCCTGTTTGGCGAGCGGGTCTATGGATGGCTCCTGGACCGGGTGACCTCCCGGCCCGACCCCATGGCGTATTTGCGCAAGCACCACGCGCCCCTCCTGTGGAAGCGGATCCTTTGGCCGGTGACCCGGCTCGGCATGCGATTTCGTTCCCACTACCGCGATGCCCGTTGCCACCACCCCGGCTGCGGCTGCGTGTGGTGCGTCTGCGGGCGTTCGGCGGAGGCCTGTGCCGGCTAAGGTGCAGGGTGAGGGCGTTTTGCCGGGCGTCCGGGGGACGGACGTCACCTTTTCGCTTTCTTAACATACCTGGGGTAGCCTCTAAAAGGCTGATCGTGATAGGGGGTATATCATGGGTAAGAAAAAATCGACTCGGAAACCTCAAAAACGCAAGAGAGGCTGGCTCGGTGCGGCGGTGGTCGTGGCTGTTCTCGCCGTCGCGATCTACCTTTTCGCCTCGCCCTATTTGCGCACTTCGAGCGCCAGCGCCTCGGGGCAAAAGCCGGACGTGGTCTTGCGTATCAGCATGTCCGGGTGGGAGCCGGCGGTGATCCGGGCTGAGCGCGGAAAACCGGTGACCATCGAGATCATTAACCTCGACAACCAGTTCCACACCGACGGCGGCGGCTGGCACAACTTCGTCGTTGAAGCCTTTGGTATCGAAAAACGGGTTCCCCCCAAAGGGACGCTGACCTTTACCTTCGTACCCGATAAACCAGGAGAGTACCTCTTTTACTGCGACATCTGCTGCGGCGGCAAGGACAACCCCTTCATGCAGGGCAAGCTGGTGGTTCTGTGAGCCAAAGAGGCTTTTGGCGCCATCGTGAGGCGTAGTTATGGACGCGCGGACGAACGCGGGTGAAAACGGCGCCGGCCGGCGAAGGTGGCTCTGGCTCTGGGCCTCGGGGCTGTTTTTGCTTTTCGCCGGCGGGATCTACCTGGCGCTCACCAAGCCTTTCGGCATGCCGAGCGTCGCCTGGCTCGAGGCCCACCCCTTGCTCGCCTTCGGGCTCTCCGGGGTCGCGGGCTTCGCCGACGGTCTCAACCCCTGCGCCATTACCACGCTTTTGCTCTTCCTCGGGGCGCTGATGGCGGTGGTGGAGCGCGCGACGCGGGTGGGCGATGCCTGGCGGGCCCGCCTTTACGTGTGGTCCGTCGCCGGCGCCTACATCCTGGGCATTTTCCTGCTCTACTTCATTTTGGGCGCCGGCTTCATCGAGGTAACCAGCCTGCGGGTCTTCGGCAACACCCACATCTTCACCCGGATCGCGGCCTTGCTGGCGGTGCTCCTGGGTCTGGTCATGATCTGGGAGTACTTCCAGCCCAATTCACCCATCCGGCTTTCGATGCCGGCCTCGCTGCACGGGCTCGCTAAGAAGTGGGGGCGCAAGACCACCGTCGCCGCCGCCTTCGTGGGCGGGGTGCTGATCGGGACCTGCACCATCCCCTGTGGCGGGGCGATGTACCTGGCCGTGGCCTCGCTGATCGGGAGTCTGCCTTCGAAGACCTACGCCTACAGCCTCCTGCTCACCTATAACCTCTCGTTCATCCTTCCCCTGGTGTTGCTCGTCGCGGTGAGCGGCAGCCGCACGGTGCTCAGGGAACTCTCGCGGCTGCACATTACTCAGCGCGGGAAGGTCAAGCTCGGGCTTGGTCTCTTTGTGGTGCTGGTCGGCCTGTTCGCCTTGATGTGAGGCCGGGCCGGCCGGGTTTTTTACAGGAAGGGTCGATTGCCCGCACTAATCCCCACCCCACCCGGGGTGGGGTGTGCTATCCTGAAGACGAGGTGAGACGTGATGACGGTTTTGAAAGGCCGAAGGAGGTGTGAACGGTGAAGGGGTTTTTGGACGGACTCATCCGTTTTCGGGTGATCATCCTGGCGGCCATCGTTTTGGTTACCGGGTTTTTGGGCTACGAGGCGACCCGCATCCAGCTCAATACCGATTTCTCGACGTACCTCGCGGCCGACGATCCCCTGGTCGAGGACTTCAACCGCGTGGGCGAGGTCTTTGGGACCAACTACGTGGGTATGGTCCTGATCAACACCGACGTTTTTACCCCGGAGTGGCTTGACTCGATCAAGACCCTCACCCAGCGCTACGAAAAGGTCGACGGCGTGGTCGGGGTCACCAGTCTTTACAGCCTCTCCCAGATGGCCCTCGACGGGCGGCGACTCCTGCCCCCCTACCCCGAGGCTCCTTCCCAGATCGAACCTTTCAAGGAAGCCGTGATGCGTCAGGCCTTCCTCAAGGGGCTCGTGGTCTCCGATTCGGGCAGCGCGGCGTTGATCTTGGTGAACTTTGACCCGAACGCCGATCACAGCCAGGTGGCGAAGGCCCTCGAGGACATCACCAACTCGGTGGTGCCAAACCCCGACCTCGTCTACTTCGGGGGCATGCCGTTTTTGATGTACGCCTTCCAGTCCACGATCATCGGGAACCTCGCCTACCTGATCCCGATCGTGGTTCTGCTTTTGGTGGGAATTCTCTACATCGGCTTCCGCAATGTCCACGGGGTGATCATGCCCTTGCTGGTGGTGGGCGTAGCCACCATCTGGATCGTGGGGTTCATGGCGCTCCTCGGCATTCCCATGGACCTCCTGACCGGGATCACCCCGATCATCCTGCTCGCCATGGGGAGCGCCGACGGCATCCACCTCATGCGCCGCTTCTTCGAGCTGCGGGCGGAGGGGAAATCGCCGGTTGAGGCGGCCCGCGCCGGGGTGAGCGAGATGGCAGGGCCGATCGCCCTCACCACCCTGACCACGATGGTGGGGTTCGCATCGCTCGCCACCACCAACTTCGCGGTGATCCGCACCTTCGGCCTGGTCACCGCCGCCGCGATCTTCCTGGCGCTGGTGGTCACCATTTTGTTGCTCCCGATCCTCATGTCCTGGATCACCAGCACCAGCCCGGCGGTGCGACGCGACCGCACCAAGCGCGGCTGGCCGGCATCCGTAGCCACGGTGGTCTTTCGCCGGCCGGGCTGGATTTTGGGCGCCACCTTGCTGCTGACGGTGGTGGCGGTGGCGGGGATTCCCAAGATCCAGCGCAACGTGGACTGGACGCTGTGCCTGGATCGAAACAGCAAGGCCTACCAGGCCAACGTGCTCTTGCGGGAGGCCTTTGGCGGTTCGCTCCCGGTTCAGGTGGTGGTCCAGGGGAACCTGAAGGATCCGGCGGTGCTCTCGATCGTCCGCGGCGTCGAGAAGATGATGAACGCACTGCCGCTGGTGAGCGGTTCGGTGTCGGTGGCCTCCTTGGTCGAGGAGTTCTCGGCCTCGCTCACCGGCCGTTACGGCCTGCCCCAGGACCCCAAACTGGTGGATATGGCCTGGAAGGTGCTCGAGGACTTCCCCGGCTTGCGCCACATGGTGACCGCTGACGGGAAGGAAGCCCTGATCCAGGGCAAGATGGCGACCATGGCGACGGCGGACATGGCCGAGAGCGTGACCCAGATCAACGAGCATCTGAAGAATGTCTCCGGGCGTTACGTCGTGGTTGACCTCGAGACCCTGCCCCCTGAAGCGAGGGACCGGGCGATCTCGATCCGCGCCCGCGAGCTGGCCAATCGCATCGTGTGGGACCTCGAGGCCAGGGGGCTGAAGGCCGACGTGGCGGTGGTTGAACCGGTGGTCAGGGCCGTGTTGACCGATACCCCGCCGCCACTCGAGGCCGGGGCGCGGGCGCGGGTGATCCGCGAGGCGCTGGCCAAGCTCGGCGATGGGGTGAACCTGCCACCCGCGGCCGTGGACGGTCTGGTCCAGGCGGTCCTGGCCTCGATCGACGAAACGGGCCGGGTCCAGCGCGATCGCCTGGCGTCCATCCTGGCTTCGGCCATGCCCATGCCGGGGCTTGATGACATGCTCGACCCGATGGTGGCCTTCGTGAACCAGGTCCTCCGCGATGTTCGCTTCGAGGGCCGGGTTCGCTGGGCCCTCGACCGCCTCGCTGCCCAGCTGCCTGGTTTGCAGGACGATTCGGACCTGCGCCAGCGTGTCGAGGAGGACCTCTTTGCCGCCACCTGGACGGTGGTCCCGCTGCCCGAGGGGGCGTTATCTGGAATCCAGCCGCTGCGGGTGGTGGACGTGGAGTTCCGCCAGACGGGGCTGGTTCCGGTCCTGAAGAAGATGGAGGACGAGCTGGTGCCAACCCAGGTGCTGAGCGTGGTCATCGCCCTGGGTGTGATCTTCCTGCTTTTTGCCCTGGTCTTCCGTTCGCTCATCATCGGGCTGGTGGGCGTGGTGCCGACGGTCCTCACCATCCTGGTCAACTTCGCCGCGCTTGGCTATCTCGGTATCGGGCTTGACTCCTACACGGCGATGATCGCCAGCGTGGCCATTGGTCTCGGTGTGGACTACGCGATTCACTTCGTCGCGCGCTACCGCAAGGAGCTCGGCCGGGGCCTCGACAACCTCACCGCGCTCAAAGAGACGATGTCCACCACCGGCATCTCGATCATGATCAACGCCCTTTCGGTGGCCGGTGGCTTCGTGGTGCTGGTCTTCGCGGTGGGGCAGCACCTGCAGCGTTTCGGCGGCCTTTTAGCCCTGGCTCTGGTGACCAGCGCGATCTTCACCCTGTTGGTGCTACCGGCGTTGCTCCTGGTGCTGCGGCCCCGGGCGCTCTACGGCGT
Source organism: Vulcanithermus mediatlanticus (assembly GCF_055385885.1). Classification (NCBI taxonomy): domain Bacteria; kingdom Thermotogati; phylum Deinococcota; class Deinococci; order Thermales; family Thermaceae; genus Vulcanithermus; species Vulcanithermus mediatlanticus. The sequence continues at coordinate 1,402,382 of NZ_AP042385.1, forward strand.
TGAGAAGAAGAACAGGCGCTGAGGGGCCCTTTTTCCAGCGCCCCCGGGTGATCACCCCGGGGGCCTCGCTTTTGCTTAGAGTGGGGGTATGCGGGAACTCTTAACGGCGCATTTCGGCGAGAAGGTGAGCTTTGCCCCCGCGACGCTCGCCGAGCACGGCCGGGACGAGGGGTACCCCGAGACCCGGCCGGTGGACGCGGTGGTTTTTGCGGAGTCGGTTGATGACGTTGCCCTTCTGCTCGGCCTCGCGGCGCGCAACGGGTTTTACGTGATCCCCTTCGGAGGCGGGACCAGCCTCGAGGGCCACCTCCTGCCGCTCAAGCGGCCCACGGTGAGTCTCGACCTTTCGCGCATGGACCGAATTCTGGAGGTTTCCCCCGAGGACTTCCTGGCGGTGGTGGAGCCGGGGGTGACCCGCGAGGCGCTCAATGCCAGGCTCCGGCCCCACGGCCTCTTTTTTCCCGTCGATCCCGGGGCCAATGCCACCCTCGGTGGCATGGCCGCCACCAACGCTTCGGGAACCACCACGGTGAAGTACGGGGGCATGCACCAGAACGTGCTGGCCCTCGAGGCGGTCATGGTCGGTGGCGAGCGGGTGCGTTTCGGCCGCCCGGTGCGCAAGAGCAGCTCGGGCTATGACCTGAAAGATCTCTTCATCGGTTCCGAAGGTACCCTGGGCGTGATCACCAAGCTCTACCTGAAGCTCCATCCCCTCCCGGCCCACGTCCACACCCTCCGGGTCTTCTTTCCCTCGATCGCCGCCGCCGCCGAGGGCGCCTACGCGGTGATGGGCTCGGGGTTGCCGGTGGCCCGGCTTGAACTCTTGGACGAAAACGCGCTCAAGGCCGTGAACCGTTATCTGGGCAGCGACTATCCCGAGCGTTCCGCCCTCTTTTTGGAGTTCCACTCCTCGACCGAAGCAGCCATCGCTTCCGAGGCGAGCTTCGCTCGGGAACTCCTGCTGGAGGCTGGGGCCGATTCGATCGACGCCGCGGCCAGCGAAGCCGATCGCAAGGCCCAGTGGGAGGCACGGCACCAGGCCTACTGGGCGCTGGTGCGCCTGTTCCCCGAGCGGGCCTACGTCATCACCGACACTGCGGTGCCACTTTCACGATTGCCCTCGCTCGTCGTCTACGCCCAGACGCTCATGGACGAGCTGGGTCTCGTGGGGTCGATTCTGGGGCACGTGGGGGATGGCAACTTCCACACCATCGTCGCGGTCACCGAGGAGGATTACCACCTGGCCGAGACCTATAGCACCCGCTTGGTCCAGCGGGCGCTGGAGCTCGGGGGCACCGCCACCGGGGAGCACGGGGTGGGGATTCGCAAGAAAAAGTTCATGACCATCGAGCACGCCGAGGCCCTGGAGTGGATGCGAAAGCTCAAGGCAGCCTTCGATCCTCTGGGGCTTTTGAACCCGGGCAAGATTCTTCCGTAAGCGATCGTTTCATCCGGGCTTCACCCGGGGGTGGTTGAATAGGGTTGCGCATGAGACGCTCGTTTGGATTCCAATACCGCTTCTTCCGACCCCGCGGCCTTTGGGCCTGGCTCGTCATCGCCGCCGCCTCGTTGCTGGGGCTGGTGATCGCGCTTTGGCTCTTGGCCACGGTGATGATCCTCGCCGGGGCAGCGCTGGCGTTTGCGAGCGCCTATGCCCTTTGGATGCGTTTCAGGATGCGAAAACGCCGCCTCCCGCCCTTTCGTTAGCAACCTCCCTGAAAAGGCCCCGCGCAAGGAACGCGGGGCCGGGGTTTTTACGCTAGGCGCGAAGGCCGGTACTTCGAGCGCGAAAGAGTGCGATCAAGCCACCGAGGAGCGAACCCGCGAGGGCAAGCTGCCAGCTGAGTCCCTGGCGCTGGGTGAGGAAGTCGAGCTGGTAGCCCAGCAGGTATCCGCCGGCCAGCAAGAGGAGGACACCGCCGATGGGTTCCAGGTAGGCCCCCGCCCGGCGCAGCGTTTTGAGGAGCTCTTCCTTGCCCAAGCCCGCGAGCACGCCGACCGCCACGAGGACCGCTGCCATTCCGGCCCCGTATCCGAGCAGGGCGACGAGGCCGGCCGCGGCCCCCTTGGCAAACGAAAGGCCGACGATGGCCAGGAATACCGGCAAGGTGCACCCCAGGCTTGCCAGCCCGTAGGCGATACCAAAGAGGTAGAACTCAAAAAGGCCAGCGCCTCGCGGGGCGCGGGTGCCCAGGTTGAAGCCCAAACCGCGCCCCAACACCGTAGCCAGACCGAGCCCGATCAGGATGAGGGCGAGGCCGAGGTTGATGTAGGGGATGTAACTCCCGAGCGCGGTGCCCACCAGCGAGAGCACGAACCCGATGACGGCGAAGGTGCTGAAGGCGCCGAGGCCGAGGAGTAGCCCCAGCCAGAAGCCTCCCCAGGCGCCACTCTTCCCTTTGGCCAGGAAGCGTCCCAGGGTGGCGGGCAAGAGCGCGAAGCCGCAAGGGTTGAGGGTGGCGAGGGCCCCGGCGGTGAGGGCGTAGGCCAGGAGGTTCACGGCCCGACCCCCACCTGTGCGAACACCCGCACCCAGGTCCGGTAATCGGCTGGAGAGAGGCTTTTATAGCGGATCACGCCCGAGGCATCGATCAGGTATTTGGTGTCGAGGGCCTGCACCCGGTAGTCGAGGGTCATCTGGCCGGGATCCTTGGCGAAATACCAGCGGCTGGGAAATCCGTAGCGGTCGCGATAGGCTCGTACATCGTCCTCGGTTTCATTTGGATCGACGAAGACGACGAGGACGTTAAAGCGCGGGCCCGCGTCGGCCTCGAAGCGCTGGAGTTCGCGCAGCCCCTGGACACAAGGGGTGCACCAGGTGGCGGTAAAGAAGATGAGCCCCGGTTTGCCGTCGGTGAGCGTGGGGAGGTCGATGGGGCGGTCCCAGGCGTCGGTGAGCTGGAAAGGCGGTGGATGGTCGCCCACCTCGAGGCCCACCGTGCCCCCGGCCCGGCTGCTGTAAAAGGCCCAAACAGCCGCCGCGGCGATGATCGCCGCGAGGCCCAGGAGAAGGCGCGTTTTCATACTGCCTCCCTTTGCTGCGAGGCGCCGTTTAGGCGCAGCAGGAGAGCTGATGCACGTCGGTGTCGAGCGCTTGGGCTACGAGCCGCACCCCTTCGGCCAGGGTGAGGTAGGGGTGGAAGGTCTCGATGAGGTCGCGGTAGTTGAGTTCGTATTTCACCGCCACGATGCCCTCTTGCAGCGCATCGCCCGCTTCCGGGGCCAGAATGTGCAAGCCGAGGACCGTACCCTCGCTGTCCACCACGATCTTGAACAGGCCGCGGGTATCGAAGGCGGCCAGCGCCCGCGGTAGATCCTTCAGCTCGAGCACTGCGGTCCGCACGCCTTCACCGTGGCGCTTTTTGGCTTCCTTTTCGGTCAGGCCCACCGCGGCCAGCGCTGGGTCGGTGAAGGTGACCCGGGGGACGGCGGTGAGATCGAGGGTTTCCCCTTCCCCCAGCGCATTCTTGGCCGCGATTCGGCCCGACTGGGCGGCGACGTAGACGAACTGGGGTAGCCCGGCCACGTCGCCGGCGGCGAAGATGCGGGGGTTGGTGGTGGCCAGCCGCTCGTCGACCCGGATGGCGCCCCCTGCCTCCAGGGTCACCCCCGCGGCCTCAAGGCCCAGCTGGGCGGTGCGGGGTTTGCGTCCGGTGGCCACCAGCAGCCGCTCGGCTTCGAAGACTCCACTTTGGGTATGGACCCGGTAGACCCCACCGTCCTTCTCCACCCGCTCGGCCCGGACACCGGTGTGGATCGCGATGCCTTCGGCCGCCAGGTAAGCCGTGAGTTGCTCGCTGAGCGAGGCCTCTTCGGCGGGGAGGATCTGGGGCATGGCCTCGAGGACCGTCACCTTGCTGCCCATGCGGGCAAAGGCCTGGGCCAGTTCGAGGCCGATCGGGCCGCCCCCAATCACCAGCAGGCTTTCAGGAAGCGCCGGAGCGGCCACGGCCTCGAGGTAGGTCCAGGGCTCGCTCTCTTCAAGGCCGGGGATGGGCGGGAGAACCGGCTCGGCGCCGGTGGCGACGAGGTAGGCCCCGGCCTGGATGGGGTCGCCGTCGATCAAGAGGGTTTCGGCGTCGGAGAATTGTGCCTTGCCACGGATGATCTCGACCCCGGCGGCCTCGAGCACCGCCTGGTACTTGGCCTGGCGGAGGTCCGCCACCAGACCATCCTTCTGGCGCATGACCTCGGCGAAGTCCAGCGCCGCGCCCTGCGAGCTGACGCCGGGAAACCGGGGGTGCTCGGCGAGGTGCTTGGCCTCGGCGGCGCGCAGCATGACCTTGCTGGGCACGCACCCCACGTTGACACAGGTGCCGCCCAGGGTGTGGTTTTCGATCACCGCCACCCGGGCGCCCTTGGCGCGGGCCTCGAGGGCGGCGGCCACGCCTGCCGATCCGCTGCCGACGATGGCCAGATCGTATTTCATGCAGCCTCCTTCGGGGTCAGCCGGTAGCCGGCGGCCTCGACGGCCCGGAAGAGATCGGAAACGTTGGCCTCGCCCTCGACCACGGCTTCCTTTTTGATGTAATTCACCTTGACCTTTGCGACCCCAGGCACTTGGGCCAGCGCATTCTCCACCGTTTTCGCGCAACCACTGCAGGTCATGCCTTCAACTTTGAACTTCATCGTCCACCTCCTGGCCTCAGCCTAGGGGGTGGACATAGGTCCAAGGTCAAGGGCTTTCTCGGGAAAACCTCGGGGATAGACGGTGCCGCCGTGGGCCTTGACCCAGGCGAGGAGGTCGGGGTCGGCGTTTTCGGGGCAGGCGGCGTGGACCTCGCCGGATGCGTGCAAAGCCTCTATGAGGACCAGGTCGTGCCGGGCGGCGCCCACGACGCGGGCCCTGGGGCGTTCGAGGCCCCAGTGGCCGCAGGCGTCGGTGAAGGCGCCGGCGAGATCGAGCTGTTTGGCCCGGAGGGTGGTCTCCTGTCCCGGGGTGAAGCTGAGGTCGATCTGGAGCCATTCGGGTGGGTGAAGGTAGACCTCTTCCGGTTCTTCGAGCACGGCCGCAAGCTCGGGGTTTTCCCGCAACAGGCTTTCCACCAGCCCCTCGAAGAGGAGCTCTTGGGTGGCGCGACGCTGGAGTTTTGCCGCTTCGTCGGCCGGGGACGCGGTGGCGTTGGGGCCGGGGAGTTGGTCGAGGGCGGATTGGGCGACGAGCCGGATCAGGAAGGGGATGGCCTTTTCCGTAACATCGCGGGCTTCCTCGGTGTGCTCGGGGGCGTTGGGGCGGACACCGAGGCTGAATTCGTAGCCCGCGAGGTGGTAGGTGATGCAGCTCCAGCCCAGCTCCATATCGCAGCATTCGAAAAGACCCCGGCGGGCTTGCTCAAACACCGTCAGCAAGCGGGCATCGAGCGCGGCGAAGCGCTGGATCTTCCGGGTCACCGGTCCCGGGATGAAGACCCCGGCGCCGCGATCGTAGGCGATGGCGACCTTTCCCGAGGTGAGAAAGCCATGACCGAGGGCCTGGAGCAGCGTGCCGTAGACCTCGCCAAGCGGGCGGGTGCTGGTAAAGAGCAGGCGGGCCTCGGGATTTTCCTCGATGAGTTGCTGGATTCGGGTGATCAGGGTATCGGTCATGCGCCCGTCGGTGACCTGACGATCGACCAGGGCCCGTTCCAGACCGAGCACCCAGACTTCGGGTGGCATGCGACCTCCTCAAAGTCCAGTCTACCTTTTCGGTCGCACCTTCAGGTGAGCGGTGCCGGCGGTTCCAGGTAGACGCAGGTATTCTTCCCGTCGCAGGCGGGGTCGGGGTGCTGCCTGGCCCACTCCAGACGCGTTTTGAGTTCGTTACGGAGTTCGGTGAGGGCGGCGATCTTGGCCTCGATCTCGGCGACCTTTTCCTCGAGCATGGCTCGCACGTGGGCGCAGGGCGGTTTGCCCTCGGCCATGACCTCCAGCATGCTGGCGATCTCCTCGAGTTGAAAGCCGAGGCCCTGGGCCAGCTTGATAAAGCGCACGCGTTCGACGGCGCTTTCATCGTAGAGCCGGTAGCCGGCTTCGCTTCGCGCCTCGGGCCTCAAGAGCCCGATGCGTTCGTAAAAGCGGAGGGCGTCTTTGGAAACGCCCGACTGCCTGGCCACTTCGCCGATGGTGAGCATCAAGCTTCACCCTACGTCGCCTCGAGTCGGATGACAATGGGGCAACTGGGCCTTTCGTCCAAGGACGTATACTCTATGCCGATGGTGCCGGTTGGCCATGCATCGTGATGAGCCCGAGGGTTGGGGAGAGGGCTTTGGTATTGGGAGGCGAGATGGAAAAGTACAACCCGCATGCGATCGAGCCCAAGTGGCAGCGTTACTGGCAGGAAACCGGCCTGATGCAGGCCAGGGAGGAAGGGAAAAAGTACTACGTTTTGGAGATGTTCCCCTATCCTTCCGGGGACCTTCACATGGGGCATCTCAAGAACTACACCATGGGGGACGCCCTGGCGAGGTTTTTGCGGATGCAGGGGTATTCGGTGCTCCACCCCATGGGGTGGGATGCCTTTGGGCTTCCGGCCGAGAACGCGGCTTTGAAGTTTGGCCTTCATCCCCGGGAATGGACCTACAAGAATATCGAGCGGGCCAAGGCCTCGCTCAACCTCATGGGGATCCTCTACGACTGGGACCGCGAGGTCACCACGTGTGAGCCCGACTACTACCGCTGGAACCAGTGGTTTTTTATCAAGATGTACGAGCGAGGCCTGGTCTACCGGGCCAAGGCCGAGGTGAACTGGTGCCCCAAGTGCCAGACGGTGCTCGCGAATGAGCAGGTCATCGACGGCCGTTGCTGGCGTCACGAGGACACCCTGGTCGAGAAAAAAGAACTCGAGCAGTGGTATCTGAGGATCACCGCCTACGCCGAGCGCCTGCTCCGGGACCTCGATAAGCTCGAGCGCTGGCCCGAACGGGTCAAGGCCATGCAGCGGGCCTGGATCGGGAAGAGTGAGGGCGCCGAGATCGTCTTTTCCGTTAAGGACCACCCGGGCAAGGCGATTCGCGTCTTCACCACCCGCCCCGACACCCTCTTCGGCGCCACCTTCATGGTTTTGGCCCCCGAACACCCCTTGGTGGCCGAGATCACCGCGCCCGATCGGGTGGAGGCGGTGCGGGCGTACGTCGAGGCCACCCGCAAAAAGAGTGAGATCGAGCGCCAGGTCGAGGACCGCGAGAAAACCGGGGTCTTTACCGGCGCCTACGCGATCAACCCCGCCACCGGCGAGGCCATTCCCATCTACATCGCCGACTACGTGCTCATGGGCTACGGCACCGGCGCGATCATGGCCGTTCCGGCGCACGATCAGCGCGACTTCGAGTTCGCCAGGAAATACGACCTGCCGATTCGCCTCGTGATCCGGCCGGAATCCGGCGAGCTCGCCGAGCCCCTCACCGAGGCCTTCGAGGGGGCTGGGATCATGGTCAATTCGGGTCAGTTCGACGGCCTGCCTTCGGAAGAGGGCAAGAAAAAGGTCATCGCTTGGCTCGAAGCCGAGGGAATCGGGAAGGGCACGGTGAACTACCGCCTGCGTGACTGGCTCATCTCCCGCCAGCGTTACTGGGGGACCCCCATCCCCATGGTCCACTGCGACCGTTGCGGGGTGGTCCCGGTGCCTGAGGAAGAACTCCCGGTCAAACTGCCGGAGATCAAGGACGTCGAACAGATCAGGCCGAAAGGGAAGAGCCCCCTCGAGGCCCACCCCGAGTTCATCAACACCACCTGCCCCAAATGCGGAGGCCCCGCTCGGCGTGACCCGGACACCATGGACACCTTCGTCGATTCTTCCTGGTACTACCTCCGCTATGCCGATCCGAAGAACGCCGGGCTGCCCTTCTCTCGTGAGCGGGCGGACTTTTGGATGCCGGTCGACCAATACATCGGCGGCATCGAGCACGCGGTGCTCCACCTCCTCTATTCACGCTTTTTCACCAAGGTGCTCTACGATATGGGTCTTTTGGGGGTAGACGAGCCCTTCGAGGGACTTTTCACCCAGGGCATGGTCCTTGGCTGGACCGACTACGGCCCGGTGGAGGTCGAGGGCGAGCGGGTGGTGCTTTCGGAAGAGGCTCGTCTCCGGCTTGAACTCGAGGCCCGCGAGCTCTCCTTGGACACCCTCAAGAAGATGGGCGCCGAGCTGAGGCCCGGCGAAGACGGCAAGATGCATTTTTGGAAGCCCGCGGTGATGAGCAAGTCGCTGGGCAACGGGGTGATGGTCGGGCCCTTCGTCAAGGAGCAGGGCGCCGACATCGCCCGCGTCACCATCCTTTTTGCCGCTCCCCCTGAGAGCGACATGGTCTGGACCGAGGAGGGGGTTTCCGGAGCCTGGCGGTTTTTGAACCGGGTGTGGCGCCTTTTCCAGGAAGACCGGGACCAGCTCGCCGAGGTGTCTTCGGCGTTCGATGCCGGCGGTCTTGAGGCCGAGGAGCGTGAGCTTTGGCGGGCGCTCAACGCGGCAATCAAGAAGGTGACCGAGGACACCCGTGACTTCCACTTCAACACCGCCATCGCCGCCCTCATGGAGCTTTTGAACGCGCTTTACGACTACCGCAAGACTCGTCCCGTGACCCCGGTCTACAAACGGGCGCTCATGGACTACCTGCGTCTCCTCGCGCCCTTTGCTCCCCATATCGCCGAGGAGCTGTGGCGGATTTTCGACGACGCCTCGGTGTTCTTTTCTGGCTGGCCCGAATACGACGAATCGGCGCTCAAGGTGGATACCCTCGAGATCGTGGTGCAGGTCAACGGCCGGGTTCGCGGGCGAATCCAGGTGCCGGCCGAGGCCAGCGCCGACGAAGTCAAGGCGGCGGCCCGAGCCCACAAGAACGTGCGGCGCTTCCTCGAGGGCAAAGAGGTCGTCAAGGAGGTCTACGTTCCGGGCAAGATCCTCAACCTGGTGGTCCGTTAAACGGATCTCGTCTGCGGCCGCCTTTGGCGCGCCGGTAGGTTGGATTGGCTGTGCCCCCCGAGCGCGGGGGGCCTTTTTAGCCCTTTTTCAGCCCCCAAATGAGCCCGGCGGTGAACCCTCCGGCGAAGGGGGCGTTGTAGGTGAGCACGTCCAGGAGCTTTTGCCAAAAGCTCTTGAGCGTCGCCTCGTCGAGGAGCGGCTCCACGTCCTTTTGGATCCGGGTCCAATTGACTTCGATGTAGCCGGCGTAGGCCAGGAGCTGTACGGCGATGAAGAGCGCCCCTAACACCAGGGCCAGGAGTTTCCCGAGCTTTTTGAGGGTGTAGCCGCTCACCAGACCGGCCAGGCCGCCGAAGGTGATTTGGCTGATGACGGGGCCGTAGGCATCCATGCTCTCCCATCTTATCGCCGGGGCATGAAAACCCCGTTGGGTTTTGCCGCCGCTGCGGCGTTGCCAGGGGTGGTCCCCAATTCAGCGAATCGGCTCGCGTTCAAAAAGCGGCAGGAGCGCGCGCTCCTGCCGCTTCGATCGTGGTGGGCGGTACTGGACTTGAACCAGTGACCTCCCGCGTGTGAGGCGGGCGCTCTGGCCAGCTGAGCTAACCGCCCAAGCAAGCTTGAATTTAGCATTCGGCCCCTTTGATGTCAAGTTTGGCGATGCGCTTGGGGTTTTCTTACGCCGGAAATGGGGCAATGGGCGGGTGGTAAACTGAGGGGAAAAGCAAAGGAGGTTGGTAGCCATGCGCGGACTGTGGAGACGTGCGCAGGTGGCGGTGGTGTTCGGCCTTTTGGGCTGGGCCCTGGCTTTCCAGCCCGCCGGGGTGGAGTGCGTGGCCCCGGCCAATCCCGGTGGTGGGTGGGACTTCACCTGCCGGACTGTGGGAAAGCTCCTCTATGACCTTGGCATCGTTCCCCGCCCGGTCAAGGTGACCAACATGCCCGGTGGTGGCGGGGGGGTGGCCTTCGCCCATGTGGTGACCAAGCGCAGGGGCGATGCCAATCTCTTGGTCGCGGCCTCGCCGGCGACGACGCTCCGGTTGGCCCAGGGCAAATACGGCGGCTTTTCCGGGGACGACGTCCGCTGGCTCGCCGCGCTCGGCGCCGATTTTGGCGTTATCGCCGTGCGGCCGGATGCGCCCTGGAAAACGCTCGAGGCCCTCATCGCCGACCTGAGAAAGGATCCCACTGCCATCGCGTTTGGTGGCGGGAGCGCGGTCGGCGGCCAGGATCACATGAAGGTTTTGCTCCTGGCCAAGGCGGCGGGTCTTGATCCCCGGAAGATCAAATACGTGCCCTTTAGCGGTGGGGGCGAGGCGCTCACTTCCTTGCTCGGTGGCTTCGTTCAGGCTTTCCCTGGCGATGCGTCGGAGACCATTGAGCAGTACAAGGCGGGCAAGGTGAGGATCCTGGCCGTGCTCAGCGAAGCGCGTCTTCCGGCCCTGCCCGAGGTGCCGACCGCCAAGGAACTCGGCTACGACGCGGTGTGGGCGGTGTGGCGGGGCTTTTACATGCCCCCGGGTGTTCCAGACGACGCTTACGCGTTCTGGGTCGAGGCGATGAAAAAGGTCGAGGCATCCCCGGAGTGGGCCAGGATCCGCGCCGGACGCGGTCTTGCCCCCTTCTTTAAGGGCGGGGCAGCGTTCGAGGCCTTTGTCAAGAAACAGGTGGAGGATTTCCGGGAGCTTTCGCGTTCGCTGGGACTCATCAAATAGACGTGCGCGCTGATCGTTTTGTCGGACTCTTCCTGCTGGCGCTCGCGCTTTGGTACGGCCTCGAGGCCTTTGGCCTCGAGGCCGGCTACCTCGCCGATCCCCTCGGCCCCCGGGCCTTTCCGCTCTTGCTTTCGGCGGTGCTCTTAGGTCTTTCGCTCTTCATGGTCTTCCGGCCTGCTGCCGGGGGAGGGGTTGGCTTTCCCGCCTGGAAAGGGCAGCTCGCGGTGATCGCGAGCTTCGTGGTTTACAGCGAGCTCCTCCTGCCGCTTGGCTTTGTCCTCGCCACAACGCTGGAAGTGGCTTTTGTGGCCCGATGGCTCGGGGCTTCGTGGGGCAAGGGCGCGGCGGCAGGCTTTGGGTTTTCGCTCGCGCTCTACCTCATCTTCGTTTTTGGGCTCGGGATTCCCCTTCCCTTGGGCCAGTGGTGGCCCGCATAGGAGGCGTCGGTGGACGTTTGGCATCAGCTCGCGGGTGGCTTCGCGGTTGCCCTTTTGCCGCTGAACCTGGCCCTGGCTTTCGCCGGTGCGTTTCTGGGAACCCTCATCGGAGCACTGCCCGGCATCGGTCCGGTCAACGGGGTGGCGATATTGATCCCCATCGCCTACGCCCTCAAACTGCCGCCGGAATCGGCGCTGATTTTGCTGGCCGGCGTGTATTACGGTGCCGAGTACGGTGGGCGTATCTCGAGCATTCTCCTCAACGTCCCCGGGGACGCCGGCGCGGTGATCACCACCCTCGACGGTTATCCGATGGCGCAAAAGGGGCGCGCGGGTGAGGCGCTGGCGCTCTCGGCCCTTTCCTCGTTTATCGGCGGCACCCTTTCGGTCATCGGCCTGACGCTTTTCGCACCGGCGCTGGCTGGGTGGGCGATCCGCTTCGGCCCCGCCGAGTACTTCGCCCTCATGGTCTTTGCCTTTACCACCCTTGCCAGCCTGGCCGGAAAAGACCCGGTCAAGGCGCTGATCTCCAGCGTCTTCGGGTTGATGCTCGCCACCGTGGGCCTTGATCCCGGGAGCGGGCTTCCCCGCTTCACGTTTGGCGAGCTCAAGCTCTACGACGGCATCGACTTTCTCGTGGTCGCCATCGGTCTTTTCGCCATCAGCGAAGTTCTGGTCTTGATGGAGCAAAGCTTCCTTGGTTCAGCGAGGCAAATGCGTGTGACCTCGACACGGGTGTCGCTCAAGGTTTTTCTCGGTACGATCTGGACCATTTTGCGCGGTTCGGTGATCGGGTTTTTCATCGGTGTGCTTCCCGGAGCCGGGGCTTCGATTGCGAGCGCCGTGGCCTACACCACGGAGAAAAGGCTGATTGACCGGGAAGGAACATTCGGGCAGGGGGATCCCCGCGGCGTCGCCGCTCCGGAGGCGGCCAACAACGCCGCCGCCGGCGGCGCCATGGTCCCGATGCTCACCCTCGGGGTGCCGGGAAGCGGAACCACGGCGGTGCTCCTTGGGGCCTTGATGATGTTCAACGTCACCCCCGGTCCGATGATCTTTCAGCAGCGACCGGAGGTGGTCTGGGGGCTGATCGCTTCGATGTACATCGGGAACCTCATGCTCCTGGTCTTGAACCTGCCCCTGGTCGGGGTGTTTGCGCGGATCCTCACCGTGCCGCGCTGGTTTTTGATTCCGGCCATCGTGACCCTAAGTTTCGTCGGGGTGTACGCGGTCAACAACAGCGCCTTCGACCTCCTCTTCATGACCGGGATCGGGGTGTGGGGCTATCTGATGCGAAAGTTCGGCTTTCCCCTGGCGCCCATGATCCTGGGGCTGGTCCTTGGCCACCTGATGGAGGTCAATCTGCGTCGGGCCCTGGCCATCAGTGGCGGTGATGTGGGGTTCCTTTTCCAAAGCCCCATCGCCATCGCCCTCTGGCTGCTTTCCGTCTTGAGCCTCTTTCTGCCTTTCCTGGTCGCTCGCTTGGGGCGCGGGCGGGCATAGGCCCGCGCTTTTATGATGAGCGCATGCGAGCGCTTTCGTGGCTCATTTTCCCGTTGCTCTTGCTTTCCCTGGCCCAGTCGCCGGCGGAGGTCGCCCGTCAGGCGGCCGCCGAGTGGCTTGCGGGGAAGTTGAGCGTGAATCCCTACGAGGCCCTGGGCCAGTCCCCTGAACGGGCGCTGGAGATTCTCGAGAAAGCGATGGCGTTCCCTCCGCCACCGCCGGGCCTCGAGGTCAACTTCGAGGCCCCCGAGGTCGAGCCCAGAGGCGATGGCGAGGTGGTCAAGTTCCCCGCCGCCTGGGACGACCACGGTGGCTCGGTGGTCGTTGAGGTGCGGGGCGGCGAGGCTCGGAGCATTTTTTGGCGTCCCGATGGCGGCCTGTTGCCGAAGTGGCTCGTCACGCCCTGGATGGGTCCGCTCTTTTTGCTTTTGAGCCTGGTGTTCGTGCTTTCCCTTTCGCGCGGCCGGTTGCGAGGATGGTGGCGGGCGTTGGTTTTGGAGCTCGCGAACCGGCGGCGGCTCTTTTTCTTTACCAACGCCATCCTCTTTGGCGCCTTCATTCTGGGCGCAATCGGAGCCTACGGCGATCCTAAGGTGGCCTTGCTCGTGCAGCGTCTGGTGGGCGGGGCGCTGAACCAGATCGGTCTCGATCGCGCGGTCGAGTACGGGCCGCTGACGCTGGCGGCAGTGATCTTTTACTGGAACTTCACCCGGGGCTTGATCCTGACCACCCTGAGCCCGGCCCTGCTCCTTGGTATTCCGGCGCTCCTGCTGAACCTGGCCAGGTACTACGTCCTGGGGATTGCCCTCTCGCCCGCGGTCATTCCCTGGGAGCGGTTTTTGCTCCACCTGCCGGTGATCCTCCTCGAGCTCGGCGGGTATAACGCGGTGGTCTTCGGCGGGCTCGGCCTCCTCGGCGACGTCCTCTCGGGGAAGGGGTACCGCCAGGGGCTTTGGGTATTGCTCCGGAGCTTCGTACTGGGGGCGGTGTTGCTCCTCTTTGCCGCCTGGTATGAAGCGTTCGAGGTGATGCCTTGAAGGTTGCGATCTTCGGCGCGGGTGCATGGGGGACGGCGCTGGCCGTGGTGCTCGGTGCCAAGGGGGTGCCGGTGGGTCTTTGGGCGCGGCGGGAAAGCCAGGCCCAGGCGCTGAGGCGACTCCGGGAGAATCGAGACCGCCTCCCCGGGGTCGTGCTTCCGCCCTACGTTCAACCCACGGCCGATCCCGAAGAAGCCCTCAAGGGGGCGGCGTTCGCCGTGGTGGCGTTGCCCTCGAGGGCCCTCCCCGAAGCCCTGGAGCAGCTGCCGAAGGCGCCGGCGTACGTCAGCGCCACCAAGGGTTTGTGGTTCGAGGGGACGCACCTGGCCCGACCCAGCGAGGTGATCGCCAAGATCACCGGGGTTGCCAGGGTCGCCGCCCTCTCCGGGCCCAATCACGCCGAGGAGGTGGGCCGCCTCCTCCCCGCCGCGGCGGTGGTGGCGAGCGAAGACCCCGCTTTGGCGAAGGCGGTGCAGGCGGTTTTCTCGGGGCCGATCTTCCGGGTGTACACGAGCCGCGATCTGGTCGGCGTCGAGCTCGGGGGCGCGCTCAAAAACGTGATCGCCATCGCGGCGGGCATGGTGGACGGTCTGGCCTTTGGCGATAATGCCAAGGCCGCGCTTTTGACCCGGGGCCTGGCCGAGATCATTCGCTTCGGGGCGGCCTTCGGGGCCCGGAGCGAGACCTTTTTTGGCCTTTCGGGGCTCGGTGATTTGGTGGCCACCGCCACCAGTCGCCACTCGAGGAACCGCTGGGCCGGCGAGCGCATCGTCTTAGGCCAGGATATCGAGGGGAAGACCGTCGAGGGTTTGGGCACGGTGCGCGCGGTTTATGCCTGGGCTGAGGCCACCGGCACCGATCTGCCCATCGTGCGCGCGGTCTACCGGGTGGCGGTGGAGGGCGCCGACCCGGCCTCGATCCTTATGGAACTGATGCAGCGGGAGCCGAAGCCGGAGGCGATTTAAGCGCTGGCCTTGAGATCGTGCGGCTCAGGTCTGGGAATCCGCCGAGGCCGGGCCGTTCGGGGTCTTCTCACCGATCCGGCGTTCGTTGCCCCGCCAAAGCCGCCTCAGGTTTTCCCGGTGGGTGAAGAAGATCAGGGCAGCGAGGATCACCAGCGTGGCCACCTCCCACGAGGGGCGCGAAAGGGCCAGGGCGAGGGCTACGGCCCCGATCGACCCGGTGAGGCTGCCGGCTGAAACGTAACGGGTGAGGAGAATGACGGTGATGCCTAAAAGCGCGGCGTAGAGGGCGACCTCGGGGTCGAGGAAGAAGACCGTTCCCAGGCTGGTCGCCACGCCCTTGCCGCCGGAAAAACGCAGGGTAACGGGAAAGTTATGCCCGAGGACGGCGGCCACCGCGACGCCGCCGAGCAGGGGTCCCTCGATGCCGACCGACCGCGCGATCCACACCGCGATGCCGCCCTTGAAGACGTCGAAGAGGGCCACGATGATCGCGGGGAACCAGCCGAGGGTCCGCTGGACGTTGGTGGCGCCGATATTCCCCGAACCCACTTTTTGGATGTCGACACCGTAGAGCCTTCCGATGATGGCGCCCGCCGGCACCGAGCCAAAGAGATAGGCGAGAAGGAGAACGATGAGCGTGATCAGGTTCAACTCCATCTCTGCGATTTTACGACGGCTCAGCTCGAGGCCGAGGTGTAATAGCGAAGCGCGAACCGCCAAAAGGCGCGGCTGGCCAAAAGCGCGATGGCGGCGACGCCAAAGGCGGCGAGGAGGGTGACGGCGCTTTTTTTCCCGAGCGCGACCTCGGCGGGGACCGTGGTCATGAAGTAGATGGGCAGCACGTAGGTCATGAAGATGCGGAACGGTCGTTGGTAGGCACTCACCGGGTACTGTCCGGTCCAGACCAGGGCGTTGAGGAAGAATACGACGTTAAAGACCTTCACGAACCAGATCGCCGTGGAGGCAAAGAGGAAGCCGATGGCGTAGGCCAGGGCCAGGCTGGCTGCGGCGGCGGCGGCGAGCAAGAGCCAGCCGAGGGCGGGCAGATGCACGCTGAGGCCGGCGTAGATCACGATGATGAGGCCGGATGCGAAGAAGGGGACGCCGACGACGGAGAAGTGCTGGGTGGTGATCCAGAGCTGGCTGTCGACCGGTTTGAGCAGCACGAAGTCCAGGGTGCCCTTTTGTACGTGTTCGGAGATCCGTCGCAGGTTGGGGTTTAAGACGCCGATGAAGAAGGCATCGACCAGCGTGGCCATGCCCAGGACCAAAAGGGCTTCCTGCCAGCGCCAACCGCCGAAGCTGAAGCCGGTGGTGTAGAAGAGGTAGACGCCGAAGAGCTTGCCGACGGCCTCGAGCACCGCCTCGATGGTTGCCATGACGAAGTTGGCCCGGTACTCCATTTGGCTGGCCAGTGCGGCTGACCAGAAGGTGAGGATCAGCTTCAGCGGACGCATCTTAGGCCCCCATGGCGCTGTAGTGTTTGAGCCCGAGTCGCCATAGGCCACGCGAGACGAGGTAGAAGAGGAGGGTCCAGCCCAAAAGGATCACCAGCGGCCAGCCGGCGGCGACCGGCATGCCCGACCAGAGGGCGCTCGGCAGGTAGACCAGGTAGGGAAAGGGCGTCCAGGTCAGAATGTTTTGCACCGTCTGCGGGTAGAGGGAGAGCGGGGCGAGCATGCCGGAGAAGAAGGTGATGAGCACGTTCCACACCTCGGAGAGCTCGGCCGCGTCTTCAAACCAAAGCGCCAGCAGGCCGAGGGTGTAGCTGGCGAAGAAGTTGGTCAAAAACGCGAGCGCCACCGCCACCAGCCCGAGCAGCGCCCGTTCCCACCCCGGCCAGACCAGGGTGCCGGGGTAGAGGAGGGTGAAAACGATGAAGATCGGCACCATCAGCGGGAGCCGGACGCCGCGTTCGGCCACGTGGTCGGCCAGGTGGTGCCAAAGGGGGTCGAGCGGTTGCAACAGGCGGAAGGAGAGGGTGCCGGTGCGGATCGATTCACTCAGGTTCCAGCTGACCCAGACCAGCGAGAGCTGTCGGGTGAGGAAGACGAAGAAAAAATACCGGGCGTACTGGTCGGTCGAGATCTCGGTGTAGCCCTGGCCGGCAGCCTCCATCCAGACCGCCATGAAGAAGAAAGGCGTGATGCCGGAAAGGAGCCAGAAAAAGATCTCGCCGCGATATTCGAGCATATAGGCGTGGTAGGTGGCAAGGAGCACCGCGGCTTTTTTAAGGATCCACCTCACGCCACCCTCCCGGCGGTGAACACCTTGGCGATCACGTCCTCGACCGGTGGTTCGCTCACGGTCAGGTCGCGAACCGGAAATTCTGCCAGCAGGCTGCGGACGGTTTCGGTCAGCTTTTCCCGGCGAACGAGCAGGCGGGCCTTTCGGCCCTCGAGGATCTCAACCTCGCCGTAGGCGGCGAGGACGTCTCGCGAAATCTGCGCCTCGAACTCCAGGCTCACTTCGCGGTAAGGGGCAAAACGGGCGACCAGAAGGCGGAGGGGACCGTCGAAGATGAGCTCGCCGTGGTGGATGACGAGCACCCGTTCGGCGAGGGCGGCGATGTCGGCCATGTAGTGGCTGGTGAGCAAAATCGTGGCCCGGTGCTGGCTGCGGTAGGCCTTTAAAAACGCGCGCACCGAGACCTGGGCGTTGACGTCGAGGCCGAGGGTGGGCTCGTCGAGGAAGAGGAGCTTCGGGTGGTGAAGGAGCGCGGCCATCAGCTCGGCCTTCATCCGCTGCCCCAGCGAGAGCTTGCGCACCGGCTGCTTCAGGACCTCTTCCAAATTGAGCATCTCGGCGAAGGCGCCGATCCGTCGCCTGGCTTCGGCATCCGGAATTTCGTACACCGCGGCGTTAATCTTTAGCGAATCGAGGACGGGCAGGTCCCAGATGAGTTGCTGCTTGTTGCCCATGACCAGGGTGATCTTTTTGAGGAACTCGGGACGCCGCTCGAAGGGCACGTGCCCCAGCACCTTTACCTGGCCCGCGCTTGGGTAAATCAGGCCGGTGAGCATCTTGAGGGTGGTGGTTTTGCCGGCGCCGTTCGGTCCCAAAAAGCCGACCACTTCCCCTTCGGCGATGTCGAAGCTGACGTTTTTGACGGCCTCGATCCGGGTGTAGCGTCGGCGGAAGAAGTGCCTGAGCGTGCCCGAAAGCCCGGGGTCCTTGACGGCGACGAGGTAGGTTTTACCAAGCCCCTTGGCGCTGATGACCTCCATCGGTTCTCCTTGTCGGTCGCGATCGCTGGCGTAGCTCAGAGCCCCGGTTAGCGAATGGGCGCCGGTGGACCCTTAGCGGCCCGAGGGTTCCCGGAAGGGCCGGCCGTAGGGGAGTACCCGCGATTTCGGAAAGGCCGCCTTAAGGAGCCGGGCCAGGTGCTCGGCAGCGCAGGGAAAGAGGCCCCCGCATCCGCTGACGTAGACGAAGAGTTCGTGGGGCGGCCTTGGGGACTGGGTGTAGGCCAGGCAGCTCATATACTCCGGGAAGGCCTCGAGGAACACTTCGAACACCGCCCGCATACGCGGCCCGGCCGGGGGTAACGGCCGCCCCGAAGAGTGGGGGCGGATCCAAAACGTCCGCACCACGAGCCGGTTCATCCTTTTCCCCTCGCGTTCCAACGCGTCTCCTCCACCCCCATCGCTCGGTTGACCGTTCTGGCGAGCACGAAGAGGAGATCGGAAAGGCGGTTGAGATAACGGATGGCCTCCGGGTTGACTTCGGCGCTTTTGCTGGCGGCGACGGCCTCCCGTTCCGCGCGGCGGACGACGGCCCGGGCCACGTGGATGGCGGCGGCGGCGCTCGTGCCGCTCGGGAGCACGAAGTACCTGAGGGCCGGGAGCTCGGCCTCCAGGCGATCGATCGCCGCCTCCAGCTCGGTGACATCGTCGGGCTCGATCCGACGGACGTAGCGCTCGGCCTGGCTGCCGGGCAGCGTGGCCAGATCGGCGCCGAGCTCGAAAAGCGTGTGCTGAATCGCGCTCAAAAGGGCATCGAGCTCCTCGAGTGTTTCGGGCAGGAGGCTTCGCGCCAGACCAAGGAAGCTGTTGGCCTCGTCGACGCTCCCGTAGGCGGCGACGCGGGGATCGTCTTTGGAAACCCGTTCGCCGCCGACGAGTGAGGTCGTTCCCTGGTCTCCGGTTCGCGTGTAGATCGGCATCTTGCTATCAATCTACACCAGTGCCGAGCGCCCCCAAGACGCGGAGGCGCCCGCCTTTTTGGGCGGGCGCCTAGGAGGGAGGGATTCATGGATCATCCGGGCGCGGCTGATTCCAGGGTAGACGAGTCCCGAGAGGACAGGTGTCCCGCAGCTGTAGACTGCTTCCATGCGCCCCACCTGGCTTGAGATCGACCTGGGGAGGCTTGCGGCGAACTACCGCGTTCTGGCGAAGCGGATTTCCCCGAAAACCCAGATCATCGCCGTGGTCAAGGCGAACGCGTATGGCCACGGGGCGGCGATGGTGGCGAGGACGCTCCTCGAGGCCGGCGCGGCCCGCCTGGCCGTGGCCACGGCCGCCGAAGGCGCCGAGCTGCGAGAAGCGGGCATCCGGGCACCGATCCACCTGCTGGGAAGCCTGCACCCGGCCGAGGCTGAAGATGCCCTCGAGGCGGACCTCATCCCCACCGTGGCGACCCTCGAGGCCGCGCGGGCCCTGGCCAGGCTGCGACCCGGCGCCACCGTTCACGTCAAGGTCGACACCGGCATGGGGCGGGTCGGGGTTTTGCCGGGGAATTTGCCCCGTTTCCTGGCCGGCGTCGAGGCCTTGGGTTTGGCGGTGGAAGGGCTTTTCACGCACTTTGCCGTGGCCGACGAAGACCCCTACGAGACCCGCCGCCAGCTCGCTTGCTTTCTGGAGGCGGTGCGTGGCCTCAAAGGGCATTACCGGCTCCACGCGGCCAACTCGGCGGCCATTCTTGCTGGGATCGGGACCGATCTCGACTTCGTCCGCCCGGGCATTGCCCTCTACGGCCTTTCGCCCGACCAGTCTGCCAGGGACGACCTCAAGCCGGTTCTGGCCTGGAAGGCAAAGCCTACCCTGGTCAAGAAACTCAGACCCGGCGACGGGGTGGGATACGGTCTCACTTACCGGGCGACGACGGAAGAGTGGGTGGCGACGTTGCCCTTTGGTTATGCCGACGGCTTTCCCCGCGCTCTCTCCGGCCGGGGCTGGATCAAGCTGAATGGCGAGGACGTGCCGGTGGTGGGCCGGGTGAGCATGGACCAGACGGTGGTGCGGGTGCCGGAGGGGACGGGCCTCGAGGCCACTTTCGAAGTGGTGACCGCCGACTTCGACCCCCGGACCAGCCTCACCGGCCGGGCAAAATCGCTGGGGACGATCAACTACGAGCTGGCCACCGCCCTTTCCGAGCGGTTGCCTCGGTTGTATCGCGGGTAGGCACTGGGGCTTGGTGTAAAACGGAAGCGCCGTGAATAAACGCATAAGCATTGCGCTCGACGAAGCGCTTGTGAAAGAAGTGCAAGAATTCACCGGCCAGCGCCGAGCTTGGGTGGGCTCGAGCTGTGGCGCGCAGACCGTTTCGAAGGGCTAGTCGGTAAAGCGGGAAACTTACGCTACCGGGCCTTTTGCCCCGAGGGTCAACACTGGCTGCGGGAACCAACGAAAGTACCCATTTCTGGGTTGTATAAAATAAAGATAGTAGCCGTGAGTAAGGGCATTGAATTCGAAGAAATCATCAACGCTTCTAATACATACTTGGGTGAGGCGTTGCAATGTTATAGGCATGGGCTCGTGTTGGCAGGCTTATCCATGGTTCGCGCTGCCTTGGAAGCCTTGCTCCTTGCTCGGATTTTGTTCGAGCCAGCTTACGAGTTCACTGCAGGTGAACTCGAGGAATTGGGTATTTCAAGAAGGGTAATGAGCAGCGGATCCGTGGTACTGGACACCTATGACGAGACCGACGTTTCCCTTTTTTTCATGATCGATGAACTTAAAAAGCATGAAAAATTGAAGCTTGACGAAGATGTGATTAACGCTATGCACCGCATTCGTAAACAGGGCAATTTAATCCATCCACGGCGAATCGCCGATGTGCAAAATTCGACGCCTACCCTTGATGACCTGAAAGGGCGGATACGAGATTTGAGGGTCGTGCGGGAAGCGATAGTGTCAACTATTTAATTCAGTAAAAGTTTCAGCTCGTCTTCTAGGCGCCGCCATGAAAGTTCGAAGACCTCAAGCATCTTGGCCGGGTTCCCGGTGTTGCCAAGGAGAAGCATGGCCAGCTGGTCGCGGGTTAGCGGGGCGCCGGGGAGCGCGGCGACGAGCCGGAAAAAGGCCACCGGCAGGGAGAACAGTGGCTTCGAGGCGCCGAGCGCATCCCGCACCAGGCGCACCAGTTCCTTGTAGGTATATTCCTCGGGCCCGACCAGGTCGTAGCGCTGGCCGATGGTCTCATGCTTTTCGAGAGCCTGGCAAAAGACCTGGGCCACGTCGCCGGCCCAGATGGGGCGGAACGGGTAGCGCCCATCGCCGATGAGAGGGATGAACGGCAAGGGCATGCGCACCAGACCCTTTAAAACTTTGGCAAAGAACTCATCCCCCTGGCCGAAGACCAGGCTGGGGCGGAGGATCGTCCACTCAAGCCCGCTTTCCTCGACCAGCATTTCCCCCTGGGCCTTGGTTTCAAAGTACCGGCTCTGCGTGCCTGGCCGGGCGCCGAGGGCCGAGACGTGGAGCAGGCGGCGGACGCCTGCGGCTTGCATCGCGCCCAGGACGTTTTGCACCCCCTCGACGTGGACTTCCTCAAAGGTTTGCTCGCGCTCGCGGATGATCCCGGCCAGATACCCCACCGCGTCGGCTTCGGCGATCGCCCCCAGGCCCTTCCCGGTCGCGGCGTTGGCCTCGAGGTAGCGCGCACCCTCGAGTGGGCCCCTTCCCCGGCGCGAGAGGATCAAGACCTCGTGCCCGGCGGCGATCAGCGCCCGGGCCAGGTGGGCGCCGAGGAATCCGCTTCCCCCCACCAGGACGATCTTTAAAGCCATCTTCTTCCCCTTTCCTGGCCTGGCTCGCGGTGGCAAAACGCCGGGCAGCGGGCGCAGTGACACAACGGGTTACTCGTGACCCCGGTACCAGACCACCTCGACCCGCTCCAGGGTGACCAGTCCTTCCTGGATCATGCCGTCGAGTACCGGTAAAAAGGCGTCGATCTTTTCGGCGGTATCGACGATCTCGATCATCACCGGCAGGTCCTCGGAGAGTCTGAGGATGCGGGCGGTATGAATTCGCGAGCGACCCCCAAAGCCCATGACGCCCTTGAACACCGAGGCCCCGGCGAGGCCGTGCTCCTTGGCCTTGAGGACGATGGCCTCAAAGAGCGGACGCCCGTGGAAACGGTCCGATTCCCCGATGAAGATGCGCAGCAGCTTGGCTTCTCCTTTGAGCCCCATGGCTTCCCCCTTCACCTGCTCGCCACCCACACCCCGACCAAAGCCGCGGCCACCCCGGCCACGAGCGAGCCCAGGGCGTAGGTCAGGGCCATCATCCAGTCTCCTTCACGAAGCATACCGAGGGTTTCGTTGCTGAAGGTCGAGAAGGTGGTGAACGCGCCGAGAACGCCGATGGCGAAAAACCAACGCAGCTCGACGGCGACGGCGCTTTGGGTGCTGGCCTCGAGGAATACCCCCAGCAAAAAACTCCCGACCACGTTGACAAAGAGGGTGCCCCAGGGAAAAAGGCCCCCGAGGGCGTTTTGCGCCCAGCCGCTGAGGAGGTAGCGGAGAACGGCGCCCATCGATCCACCCAAGGCGATCAGGAGGTAAGCGCGCATGCTCCAAGCTTAACGAAGTCGTGCCGCGGATCTTGCCCGATTGGGTTTCCGCCAGGTGTAGCCTTTGGGGTATGGATCCACTCGAGGCCCTCTTACACGATGATGAATCGGCGGTTTTCGGCGAGGCGGCCCCGGCCATCTACCAGACCTCGCTCTTCGCTTTTGACACCGCGGAGGCGTTTGAGGCGGCGGCCCGGGATACCGATCGCCCCTTTTACACCCGGGGGACGAATCCGACGGTGCGCCTTTTGGAAAAAAAGATCGCGGCGCTTGAGAAAACGGAAGATGCCCGTGCCTTCTCCAGCGGGATGGGGGCGATCGCTGCCACGTTGTTCGCTTTCTTAAAGCCGGGCGATCGGGTGGTGGCCACCACCCCGGTCTACGCCGGGACGCACGCGCTTTTGACCGGTCTGTTGAGGCGCTTTGGGGTGAGCACCGAGTTCGTGCCCGCAACCGACACCGAGGCGATTCTCAAGGCCCTGCCCGGGGCCAAGCTTTTGTACCTCGAGTCCCCGGCCTCCTACACCTTCGAGGTGGTCGATCTGGAGCCCCTCACGCGGACGGCCAGGGCGCTCGGCATCGTGAGCGTGATCGACGCCACTTATACCGCCGGCCTCCTCTCCCGGCCCCACGAGTGGGGCGTGGACCTGGTGGTCCACTCGGCCAGCAAGTACTTTTCCGGCCATTCCGACACCATCGCCGGGGTGGTGGCCGGGAGCCGTGCCCATCTCAAGGCTATACGGGAAACCTACATGCTGCTCGGGGCCAAGCTCGCACCCTATGAAGCCTGGCTGATCGTGCGCGGCCTTCGCACCCTGCCGCTCCGCCTCGAGCAGCACGCGAAGAATGCCGAGGCCGCCGCCGCTTTCCTTGCCGAACACTCCGAGGTCAAGCGGGTTTACTACCCCACCCTGCCCGCCGACCCGAGCTACCCGCTGGCCCAAAAGTACCTGAAGCGGGGCGCGAGTTTGGTCGGGGTGGAACTTCGGGACGAGGCCGCCGCCCGGCGTTTCGTTAACCGCTTGCGAACCTTCAAGATCGGGGTTTCCTGGGGTGGGCACGAGTCGCTGGCCATGCCGCTGGCGCTGCAGCCGCGGGTGGCCCGCGCCTATCGTTTCCCGGGCGGCCTCGTGCGTCTCCACCTGGGGCTCGATGAGGTCGGCCAGGTCCTCGAGGACCTCGAACAGGCCCTATCTCGTTAATCCTGACCGAACTACTAGACATTCGCCGGGGCGCAAGCTAGACTAACACATAGCGCCGAGGGCGCGTGGGAGGTTGAAGCGATGGCGAAAAGCCTGGAAATTCAAGACCTTTGGGTGTCGCACGAAGGAAAGATGATCTTGAAAGGGGTGAACCTGAGCCTGCCCCTGGGCGAGGTTCACGCCCTTATGGGTCCCAACGGCGCCGGCAAGAGCACGCTTGGCAAGGTGGTGGCCGGGGACCAGACGTACACCGTCGAGCGCGGGCGGGTGCTTTTGAACGGTGAGGATATCACCGGGCTCGAACCCGATGAGCGGGCGCGAAAAGGCCTTTTTCTCGCCTTCCAGTATCCCCTGGAAGTGCCGGGGGTTTCGATCGCCAACTTCTTACGGCTGGCGCTCAAGGAGCGGCTCGGTCGCGACGTGCCGGTGACCGAGTTCTACGCCCGCTTGCAGGAAGGGCTCAAGACGCTTGAGTGGGATGAAGAAGTACTCGGGCGTTACCTGAACGAGGGCTTTTCCGGCGGCGAAAAGAAGCGCAACGAGATCCTCCAGCTTTTGGTGCTGAGGCCCCAGGTGGCCATCCTCGACGAGACCGACTCGGGGCTCGACATCGACGCTCTCAAGGTCGTGGCCCGGGGCGTGAACTCGATGCGCGGGCCGGAGTTCTCGGCGCTGGTCATCACCCACTACCAGCGGCTTTTGAACTACATCGTTCCCGACGTTGTCCACGTGATGATGGACGGGCGCGTGGTGAAGACCGGAGGGCCCGAGCTCGCCTTGGAGCTGGAAGCGCGGGGGTATGACTGGCTCAAGGAGGAGGTGGCCCATGCCGGAGGATCTTAAGCACGTCGCCGACGATTACCAGTGGGGCTTTAAGGACGACGTCGAACCCGAGCTGGCGCTGAAAGGGCTCACCCCCGAGACGGTCAAGCGGATTTCCGAGGCCAAGGGCGAGCCGGCCTGGATGACCGAGTTCCGCCTCAAGGCCCTGGAGATCTTCTACAAACTCCCCATGCCCAAGTGGGGGCCGGATCTTACGGCCCTCGAGCGGCAACTCGATGACTTTTTCTATTACGTCAAGCCGCCTTCCCAGGGGGTTGCCGATCGATGGGAGGACGTCCCCGAGGAGATCAAACGGACCTACGAGCGGCTGGGCATCCCCGAGGCCGAGCGAAAGGTTTTGGCCGGGGTGGGGGCCCAGTACGACTCGGAGATGGTCTACCACAAGATCAAGGAGGAGCTGGAGAAAAAGGGCGTTATCTACGTCTCGATCGAGGAAGGACTCCGGGAGTACGAGGAGATCTTCCGCAAGTACTTCGCCAAGATCGTACCCCCTTCGGACAACAAGTTCGCGGCGCTGAACTCGGCGGTGTGGTCTGGGGGCTCGTTCGTCTACGTTCCCCCGGGCGTTGAGGTGGACGTGCCGTTGCAGGCGTACTTCCGGGTCAATACCGCCGGCTTCGGTCAGTTCGAACGCACACTGATCATCGTCGACGAGGGGGCCAAGGTGCACTACATCGAGGGTTGTACGGCACCCCTTTACACCACCGAGGCCTTGCACACCGGCGTGATCGAGATCTACGTTCATAAGAACGCCAACTCGCGTTACACCACGATCCAGAACTGGCCCACCAACATGTATAACCTCGTCACCCAGCGAGCGGTGGTGGAAGAGAACGCCTACCACATGTGGCTCGATGGCAACCTCGGCTCCAAGGTGACGATGAAATACCCCTCCTCGATCCTTAAGGGGCGCGGGGCGCGGGCCGAGGTGCTCTCGATTGCCTTCGCCAAAAGCGGTCAGCACCTGGATACCGGAGCCAAGTTGATCCACCTCGCCGAGGACACCTCGGGCTCCATCGTGAGCAAATCGATCAGCAAGGGCGACGGGCGGGCCAGCTACCGGGGGTTGGTCAAGGTCAATCGGAACGCCGAGCGCGCCAAGGCCAACGTCGAGTGCGATGCCCTGCTCATCGATACCGAGTCGAAAACCGATACCTACCCCTACATGGAGATCGAAAACGAGACCGCCCAGATTGGTCACGAGGCGACGGTGAGCCGTCTGGCCGACGATCAGATCTTTTACCTGCAGACGCGGGGGCTGCCCGAGGATGAAGCCGCGGCGCTGATCGTGCGCGGGTTTATCGAGCCGGTGGCCAAGGCACTGCCCTTGGAGTTCGCGGTGGAGCTCAACCGACTCATCGAACTGGAGATGGAGGGTTCGGTCGGATGACGGAGAAGGCGCTCCTTTTTAACCCGGCCCAGATTTCAAAGGCGCACTCCGAACCCCTTTGGTTGGAAGAAGCCCGAAAAGGGGCCTACGAGGTCTTTCGCGCCGTGCCCTGGCCCAGCAAGAAGACCGAGGCCTGGCGCTACTCGGCCGGCCGCCTCAAAGCGGTGCCCTTCGAGCTTCCGCAGGAAGCGCCGCGTGGGCGGGCGTACGGGCGTGAGGCGCTGCCTGAGTGGGTGCGGTCGCGGATTGCTGCGGCCGATTTCTCTGCGTTCTTGGTCTTTAGGGGCGCGGACCTCGTTTACGCCGAGGTGCCCGAGGAGCTGATTGAAAAAGGCCTGCGTTTCCTCAGCCTGCACCAGGCGCTCCAGGCGCATCCCGAGCTGGTCGAAGCGCATCTGTATAAGGCGATCCCCGCGCGGCAAAAGGGCGATGCCAACGATAAGCTCCCGGCCCTGAATGCCGCCATTTGGAACCACGGCGTCTTCGTCTATGTTCCCGATGGACTGGCCCTCGAGGCCCCCATCGGGGTCTTCCGGGAGGTCGAAGAGGGCGTGCTGTCGGTGGGGCGAACGCTGGTGGTGCTCGGGGAGAACGCCCGCCTTTCGTACGTCGAGGAGCATTCCTCGCAAGATCTTGAGCGGCCGAGCGTGAATTTGGCGATGACCGAGCTCATCCTGGGCGCCGGAGCTTCGCTGGTGCACGCCAGCGTGCAGTCTTGGGGCGAGAACGTTCACCACCTCTACCGCCAGCGGGCGCTGCTTGCGCGCGATGCCAGCCTCAAGGACCTCACCGTCAACCTGGGGGCTTCCTTTGCCCGCTCTGAAGTGGGTTCGGAGCTCGCCGGAC
The DNA here is from genome assembly GCF_055385885.1 of Vulcanithermus mediatlanticus. NCBI lineage: Bacteria > Thermotogati > Deinococcota > Deinococci > Thermales > Thermaceae > Vulcanithermus > Vulcanithermus mediatlanticus. The sequence goes on from NZ_AP042385.1 coordinate 1,429,004, forward strand.
CCGGGGCCGACTCGGAGATGCTCGGCATCTATTTCGCGGGCGGCGATCAGCACCTCGATCACTACACCCTGCAGCACCACGTGGCGCCCCACGCCCGCAGCGACGTCTACTACAAGGGCGTGGCCAAGGACCGGGGCAATATCATCTACCAGGGCCTCATCCAGCTCGAACCCGCGGCGCAGAAGACCGACGCCTACCAGACGAACCGCAACTTGCTGCTCTCCGGCGACGCCCGGGCCGAAAGCGTGCCCCAGCTTGAGATCGCGGCCAACGACGTCCGCTGCAGCCACGGGTCGTCGATCGCGCCGATCGACTCGGCGCAGCGCTTTTACCTGCAAAGCCGGGGAATCTCGCGTTTGGCGGCGGAGAATTTGCTGGTGGCGGCCTTCCTCGAGGACGTTCTCGGCCGCATTCGCCTTGAGAACCTGGCGCGTTACCTGGCGAGCGCGATCGAGCAAAAGGTCGGGCTCGAGGTCTAAATACCCAGCCGTGGCCAAAGCCACGGCTGGGGCCCAGGAAAACGCAATCGGCCGCCAATCTTACATCGGTATGTCGGAAAGATCGCGGTCGATCACCGAACCGAGCCTCACTCCGGCCGATCCGGTCAGTACGCGGCGCGCTGGCTATCCAGCGCGCCGCCCACGTTTCGGGGTTTACCCGGCGTTTGCAAGGACCAGCTGGTAAAAAACCCGTTCGCCACGCCGGGCGAGATCGACCGCCCGGTATCCCCGGGCGAAGGCCATTTGGAACGCCTCCCGGGTGTGCAGGCGCCAGGCCTTGGCGAGTTCCATATCCTCGCGCTTCATGGCCTCGATATCGCGGGGGACCTCGAGGTAGACGGCTTCATCCTGAGGCGGGTCGAGGGCCTCCGGTCGTAACCGCTCGCCTTCGCCCCTGGTGCGGTTGAGGGGCTGCCCTTTGGGCGCCGGCGGCGGTGGCGGCGCGTGCCGGCGGGCGAGCACCCGGGGGCTGCCCACCTCCCACTCGACGTAGAGGCGGTCGGCCGGCAGGCCCGCATAAAGCCCGGTGCGGATGCCGTAGAAGTTGGGGTAATAGGTCTGTGACCAGGCCCCGAGCTTGCCGAAGTTCAGCCGGGCGTTCCGGGTAAGGAGAGGGTCAAAGGTCCAGGTGATGCGGGGAATGCCACGATCCTTGGCCCAGTCGTGCTGGAACCACTTGAGCGCCGGGGCGATGCCGCTGCCCCGAAACTCCGGGTGTACCGCGAGCATGTGGGAGTGCTGCCAGCGCTTTTCCCCCTCGCAGGCGGCGAGGCCGTAGACGAACCCCACCGGCCGTTCCCCGACCAGCGCCAGGGCCACCAGGCCGCCGGTGTGCTGGGCGACGACGAACGAGGCGTGGGGGACGGTTTCGCGTTCGGAGAAGTTCCAGGCGGCGATCTGCAGTTCCTCGATGGCCAGGAAGTCTTCGAGGCTGCGGGCTTCGCGAATGGTAAACGCCATGCCTAGAGTATAGGACCCAAATCGGTGGCCGCTCCGGCCGATAGAATATTCGGCGTGGAGGTCGGACGCTGGCTGATTTTCGGAGGCCTTTTACTCGTCGCCCTGGGAGCGGTTTTGCTCTGGGCGCCGCGGCTTTTTTCCTGGTTTGGCCACCTTCCAGGCGACATCCGCATCGAGCGCGACGGTGTCTACATCTTTATCCCCATCACCTCGGCCTTGGTGCTGAGCGCGGGGCTCTCGCTGCTTTGGAACCTGGTCGCCTGGATCCTCTCCCGGGGGTTCAGCCCGCGATGAGCCTGAGTGTCAGCGAGGAGTGGGCGTTTTGAAGCGACGGGTTCAGAGCCGGACCTTCGGCGTTTTTCTCCTCGGCCTGCTCACCCTGGTATGGGGCACGACGTTCGTGGTGATCCGCGACGCGGTGGCGAGCTTTCCCCCCAGCCTGCTGGTGTTCCTGAGATTCCTGATCGCCACCGTCTTTTTCCTCCCCTGGTTCCGCCGCGAGCGGGGCCTGGCCCTTGCGGGGCTGGAGCTTGGGCTGTGGCTGGTGGTGGGGTATGGGACCCAGGCGGTGGGCCTGGTCTACACCACCGTGGGGCGGAGCGCCTTTATCACCGCGCTCAGCGTGGTGATGGTGCCACTGGTGGCCGGGGCTTTGGGGCGCAAGGTGGCGAGGCGGGTTTGGGTTGGGGCCGGGATGGCGCTCGTTGGCGTTGGCCTTTTGACCTACGACGGCGCCCCGCCCAACGTCGGCGACCTCTGGACGCTTATGACTGCCCTGGCCTACACCGCCTTCATCCTCCGCCTTGAGTACTACGCCCGCCGGATGCCCCCCGGCGCCCTGGCCGGGGCCCAGCTGCTGGGGGTGCTCCTGTGGTCCGGGCTCTGGGTTGGGCTCGATCGCCCCCCTCCGGTGGCCGTGCCCTGGGCGGCGGTGCTCTACCTGGGGGTGGTGGCGACGGCGCTCGCGACCTGGCTCATGACCGTGGGGCAGGCCAAGGTGAGCGCCGAGGACGCGGCCATCATCTACGCCTTGGAGCCGGTCTGGGCCGCGCTCGCCGCCTATCTCGCTCTGGGGGAGACGCTGGGGGTCATGGGGCTTTCCGGGGCGACTTTGGTGCTGGCGGCCACCGTCTACAGCCAGCTCGGTCGCGGGGCGGGTTAGGCTGGGGTTTGTGAGGCTGGTCCTGGTCCCGACCCCCATCGGAAACCTCGAGGACATCACCCTCCGCGCGTTGCGGGTCCTGCGCGAGGCGGGGGTGGTGGCGGCGGAGGACACCCGCCGCACCCGGCGGCTTTTGGAGCACTACGGGATCGAGACCCCCCTGGTTCGGCTCGACCAGCACACGGTTTCCCGGTTGGCGGGCCTTTTCGAGACCTGGGAGACGGTGGCCTATGTGACCGATGCCGGGACGCCGGGGGTCAGCGACCCCGGCGCCGAGCTAGTGGGCGAGGCCCTGCGTCTCGGCGCGGCGGTCGAGGTCCTGCCCGGACCGACGGCCCTGATCCCGGCCCTGGTGGCTTCCGGTTTCCCCACCGCCCGCTTTAGCTTTGAAGGGTTTTTGCCCAAAAAAGGGGGGCTGCGCCGGCAGCGACTGGAGCAGCTGGTCCTCGAGGGCCGGACCGCGGTGCTCTACGAATCGCCGCACCGGCTTTCGAAAACCCTGCGCGAGCTGGCCGAGGTCTACGGCGAGGATCACCCCGTGGCCGTGGCCCGGGAGCTCACCAAGGTCCACGAGGAGGTTTTTCGGGGAACGATCGGTGAAGCCATGGCCCGGTTTACGCGGCCGAAGGGGGAGGTCGTTTTGGTCCTGGCGCCGGCCGAGGCACCCTCCCCCGATGAGACAGCGCTGCTCGAATCGTTCGTCGGGCAGGGGCTTTCGGGAAAAGCGCTGGTCGAGGCGCTGGTCGAGGCCGGCCTGGCCCGGAATCGGGCTTATCAGCTGGCGGTAGAAGTCGAGCGCCGCTCGCAGTAAGAATAGGGCCTATGAAGCGGATCGGGGTTTTTACCAGCGGGGGAGACGCCCCCGGCATGAACGCGGCCCTGCGGGCGGTGGTCCGTACCGCGAGCGGTATGGGGGTCGAGGTGGTGGGGATTCGGCGGGGCTATGCGGGCATGATCGATGGCGAGTTCGTCCCCCTGGGGCCGAGGGACGTGGCCAACATCATCCAGCGCGGGGGCACCATTTTGCTTACCGCGAGGTCGAAGGACTTCATGACCGAGGCGGGTCGGGCGACCGCGGCCCGGAATCTGAAGGAGGCCGGCATCGAGGGCCTGGTGGCCATCGGCGGTGACGGTACCTTCCGGGGCGCCGAACGGCTGATTGAAGAGCACCGTATTCCGGTGGTGGGGGTCCCCGGGACGATCGACAACGACCTCTACGGCACGGATTACACCATCGGCTTCGATACCGCGGTCAACACCGCCCTGGATGCCATCGACCGCATTCGCGACACCGCAGCCAGCCACGAACGCGTCTTCTTCATCGAGGTGATGGGGCGTTACGCCGGGTTTATCGCGCTTGAGGTCGGGATCGCGGGCGGAGCCGAGGTGGTGGCTTTGCCCGAGGTCTCGATCAGTCCCGAGGAGATCGCCAGAACGATCAGCGCTTCGCTGGAAAAGGGGAAGCGCTCTTCGATCATCGTCGTTGCCGAAGGCGCCTATCCCGGTGGCGCCGAGGCGCTTTTCCGGGCGGTTCGGGAACTCTCCGGCTTTGAAGCCCGGGTCACCGTGCTCGGTCACATCCAGCGCGGGGGCTCACCCACGGCCAAGGACCGGGTGCTGGCAAGCCGCCTCGGAGCGGTGGCCACGCGAACGCTGGTCGGTGGGACCAGCGGGGTCATGGTGGGCGAGGTCGAAGGCGAGGTGACGCTCACGCCCCTCTACGAAGCGGTGACCAAGAAGAAGGAGATCGACATCGACCTCTACGAGCTGGCCCGGGTCCTCTCGGGTTGAGGCGATGTCGGTTCGGGCGTCCCCAGAAGACGCTTGAGGAGCGGCGCCCTCTGGACGGCGTCGTAGAGCTGGAGGGCAAATGGGCTTTTGGCCACCGCTTCCTGAACCACCAGGGGAACCCCCGGCGCGGGATAGCGAATCGTCCCGGTGGAGACGCTATACGCCGACGGCAGACCCGTCCAAAGACTGAGGGCGAGGAGCGCGCCCCAGACGAACCCACCGCTGGCGCCGAGGATGGTTTCAGTGCGGTTGGAAAAGCGCCGGGGGATGAGGGTGGCCAGGCGGCCAAAAAAGAGCCCCGCGGCGAGGGCGATCAGGGCCCGGAGGATCGGCGTGGAGAGCGGTGGCAGCCAGGCGAGGAGCGCCAGCGCCGGAAGAAGGGCGGCGAGGAAGAGCGAGCCTTTCCGCGCACCCACGGCCGTGGCCGCCGAAAGCGCGAGGATGGCCAGCACGTCGAGCCAGGTGAGCACGCCCTCAGTATAGGCCCCCGCGGCGAAAGCCGCGGGGGACCCCCTTAGGCGCGAATCCGCCAGCCGCGCTGGGTGAGGGCCTCGATGATCCGGCTCATGTAGCCGTCGACCGCCTCGTCGGTCAGGGTTCGGTCTGGGGCTTGGAAAGTGAGGTGGTAGGCGAGGCTCTTTTCATCCTCGGCCAGCGGCTGGCCCTGGTAGACGTCGAAGACCTCCAGTGCACGCAGGTGGGGGCCTGACGAGGCGCGGATGATTTCGGCCACCTCGAGGTGGGTCACCGTGCGTGGGACCACCACCGCCAGGTCGCGGGTGGCGGGGGGAAAGCGGGGAACGTCGGTGATGTCGGCCGAGCCCTGGGGCAGCGGGAGCGTGAGTTCGAAGATCACCGGGGCTCCGAGCTCGAGCGGTTCGGCGATCTCCGGGTGGAGCACCCCGATCCACCCCCGGGCTTCGCCCTCCCACACGACGGTGCCCGAGATCCCGGGGTGGAGGTGGAGGTGGCGTTCGGGGCGGACCTCAACCCGCGCACCCAGGCGTGCGGCGAAGGCCTCGAGGAGCCCTTTGAGGGCGTAATAGCCCTCGCCAAGGCCGGCTTGCCAGGTGGCGCGGTGGTAGGGACCGCTTTGAAGCGCCGCGAGGTGGACCGCCTCGTCGCCGAGGAACACGTGGCCCAGCTCGAAGATCAGGAGGCCCGGCTGGTCGCGGTTGGTGGCCAGGTTCCGGAGCAGACCGGGGTAGAGGGCGCTGCGGAGCGCCGATTCCTCGGCGTTGGTGGGGTTGGCGAGCCAGAGGGTTGGCGGCGGGGCCTTAACCGTTTCCAGGAAGCGCTCGGAGATCCAGGGATAATTGATGACTTCCTGAAAACCGAGGCCGCTGAGGACGCGCTTGATCCGGGCTTCGGCCTGGTACTCGGCCTCGGCGCCCTGGTTGTCCGGGGCGGGGAAGAACTCGGGCAGGGTTTCGGGAATCCTGTCGTAGCCCACGATGCGGGCCACTTCCTCGACCAGATCCTCCTCGATCCGCAGGTCGACCCGCCAGCTGGGGATGAGGGCGGTGTAGGGCTCGGCCTCACCCCGGATTTCGATGCCGAGCTTGCGCAGGGCTTCGAGTTGTTCGTTTTTCCCGAACGAGGTTCCGAGCAAGCGGTTGGCGTAGCTGGGGCGGAACTGGACCCGGTGGGGGGGCTTTTCGCCCCCGAGGTCGATCCAACTCGCGCTCACTTCGGCCCCGCTCCATTTCTGGATGAGTTCGAGGAAGCGCCTGGCGGCCAGCGGTGGGAGGTTGGGGTCGACCCCGCGCTCGAAACGGTAGCTGGCCTCGGTGGAAAGAGCGAGGCGGCGGGCGGTCTTGCGGATCGAGACTGGGTCGAAGTGGGCGGCCTCGAGGATCACTTCGCGGGTCGACTCGCCAACCTCGCTGTTGGCACCGCCCATGACCCCGGCGACGGCGACCGGGATCGTGGACTCGCCCTTCCTGGCGGTGATCAGAAGGTCTTCGGAGGTGAGCGTTCGCTCGACGCCGTCGAGGGTCACGAGTTTTTCGCCTTCTCGTGCTCGCCGCACCACCAGTCCGTCGAAGAGGGTCGCGCGGTCGAAAGCGTGGAGCGGGTTTCCGAGCTCGAGCAGCACGTAGTTGGTCGCGTCGACCACATTGTTGATCGGCCTTTGTCCGGCCGCGAGCAGCCGTTTTTGCGCCTCGAGGGGCGCCGGACCGACCCTGACCTGGCGGGCGTAGGCGACGAGATAGCGGTCGGCTCCGGATTCATCCCACACCTCGACCGAAATAGGGAAGGGGAGGTCGCGGAGGTCGGGGCTTGGGTTTTTGTGGATCAGACCGATTCCGAGGGCGGCGGCGAGGTCGCGGGCCACGCCCAGGATGGAGAGGGCGTCGGCGCGGTTCGGGGTAATCTCAACGTCAAAGACGACCTCTTCTTCCCAGACCTCGGCCAAGGGGGTGCCGGGGGGGAGCGTGTCCTTGGGGAGAATCAGCAAGCCGCCCGCGTACTCACCCACGCCCATTTCGGCCGGACTCAGCGCCATGCCTTCCGAGGTGTGGCCTTGGATCACCCGGCGGTCGATCACCACGCCCCCCGGAAGCTCGGTCCCGGGCTGGGCCCAAGCCACGCCCACGCCAGCGACGGCGTTGGGGGCGCCGGAGACGACGACGACCTCGCGCCCGGCGTTGAGGACCAGCTTCTTGAGTTCGGTTCCGGGAATGGGCTCGGCGGATTCGACCACGGCGAAGACCACGCCCGCTGGCGGGCGCCTGATACGCACCACCTCCTCGACGGGCAGGCCGAGCCGGGCCAAGGCGGCCTCGAGGGCCTCGGGCCGTGGCGTTTCGACGAGGAATTCCTTGAGCCAGCTGTATGGAACGCGCATCTCAGGCACCTCCCCGGAACTGGGTCAGGAAGGGGATCCGGTTTTGGAAGAAGGCGCGGATGTCGGGGATGGGGTAGCGGAGCATGGCGATTCGCTCGACGCCGAGCCCGAACGCGAACCCACTCTTGCCGGTATAGATTGGGGCGAGTCCCTTTGCGCGCCTCAGCTCGTCCACCGCCCGGAAAACTTCGGGGTGGACCATGCCGGCCCCGCCGAGCTCGAGCCAGACCCCCTTGCCGGTCTTGGGGTTCGTCCACCAGACCTCGAATTCGACCCCGGGTTCGACGAAGGGGAAGTAGCTCGGTCTGAAGTTCACCCTGGCCTCGGGGCCATAGAGCGCCCGGGCCATGGCCAGGAGCGCGCCTTTGAGGTCGGCCATGGTGATGTTGTCCCCCACCACCAGCCCTTCGAGCTGGTGGAACATGGCTTCGTGGGTGGCGTCGGTGGCCTCGTGGCGAAAGACCTTGCCGGGGGCGACGATCTTGAATGGGGGCGTGTGCTGGCTCATGTAGCGGACCTGGATGGGGCTGGTGTGGGTTCGCAGGAGCTTGGCCCCCTCGATCTGGCTGGCCTCGGTGGTGGTGGCCAGCCAGAAGGTGTCGTGCATGTCGCGGGCCGGGTGGTATTCGGGGATGTTGAGGGCGTCGAAGTTGTAAAAGGCTTCCTCGGCTTCGGGACCGAGGACCGCCTGATACCCCATGCGCTGGAAGATGCCCACCAGCTCGGCCAGCACCTGCGTCAGGACGTGGGTGTTTCCCGGGGGGAAGGCCAGGCCGGGGAGGGTGACGTCGAGCGCTTCCCGGGCCAGACGGGCCTCGAGGGCCTCGCGCTTTAAGGCCGCGCGCCGGGCTTCGATCGCGGCTTCGAGCGCACGCTTGGCCTCGTTGAGCCGCCGCCCTTCCTCGCGTCGGGCTTCGGGTGGAAGTTTCCCCAGCTGCTTGAGTTTTTGGGTGAGTTCGCCCTTTTTTCCCAAGAGGCGAACCCGCACGGCCTCGAGCGCCTCGAGGGTTGAGGCTTCTTCGACTTGTCGCAGCCAATCCTCCAGCATCGTGCCCTCCAAGAAGAGAGGGCGGCCAACGCCGCCCCGCGGGAAGCCGTGGCTCCCCGCGCCCTAACGAAAAAAGAAGGGCCTCATAAGCTGTTCGACACTATAGCCCCTCACCTTTGCCGCGCGCAAGCGGTATCGTAGAGGGGTAAGGAGGCAGCGTGCGGTGGATACTGACCGCGATCTTGCTTCTCGGGGCCGCGCTTGCGATTTCTCCTAAGGCGGGCGCCCTGCTCGATCAGGCAAGGGTCGTCCGCGAGCAGGCCCGTTCGGCCTACGCGCACCACTACCCCGATCTCCCGCTTTGGCGCAAGACCATTGCCCTCGGCGAGCAGGCGGCCGCGGCCGACCCCAAGGCCCCGGAGGTGTGGCGTTTCCTGGCCGAGGTCTATACCGAGACCGGGTGGTGGATCCGCGCGGCCGAGGCCTGGCGCCGTTACCTGGATCTGGGCGGAGCGGCGACCCCCGAGGAGCTCGCGGAGGTCTATCGCAACCTGGGCTACCTTGCCTACGCTCGGGAGGCCTTCGACGAGGCGATCGGGTGGTACCGGAAAGCGATCGAGGCCAAGCCCGACGACGCCGAGGCCGAGTCGTGGCTGGGTCGGATTGACCTCGAGCTCGGCGATCCCAAGGCAGCGCTGCCCCACTGGGAGCGAGCGGCAAAGATCAACCCCAGCCCCAAGAATCTCTATTTCCTGCGGCAAACGAGGAAGATGGCCCGCTACGGCTCCGAGGCGGTGAGCTCGTTCTACAAGGGCTACGCCGCTTACGAGAAAGGCGACCGCATGGGCGCGGCGATCTTTTTCAAGCGGGCGCTGGATTTGGCCCCCGACTGGGCCGAGCCCGCGCGTTGGTTGGGCCGGATCTATCTCGACCTTAGCGAGCCGGATCAGGCGGTGGCGTATTGGGAGCGCGCGATCCGGTTAGGCGGGCGCACGGCGGAGAACGTGTATTTCCTCAAGGTGTCTCGGGAAGCGGTTCGGGTCGGGCTCGAGGCCGCCCGGGCCTATTACCGGGGGATCGCCGCTTATGAGCGGGGGGACCTCGAGGCCGCCGCCCTCGCCTTCAGCGAAGCAGCGGAGAAGAACCCGGAGTACGCCAAGGCCTGGAAATGGCTCGGACGCGCTTACTACGAGCTCGGGCGTTTTGCCGATGCCGCCGCGGCGTACAAGCGGGCCCTGGATCTTAACCCCGACGACGGTCAGGCGCGCTACTTCTACCGGCTCTCGAAGCGGGCGGCGGAAAAAGAAGCACCCTAGGACTTTTGGGTCCTGATGGCGCCGCGGGGTGAGTGCGAAAACCGATGGCAGTGAGTTCAAAAAGCGTCGTTAGGCCGACTCCGCCTCGCCTTTGAGCCCCAGTCGCTCGGCGTCGTCCTGCATGGCCTGGAGCACAAAGCCGATGTGTTCCCAAAGGTCGATGCCGAGGAGCTCGGCGCCCATTTTCAGGCCTTCCCGGTCGACGCCGCGGGCGAACGATTTGTCCTTGAATTTCTTTTTGAGGCTCTTGACGGTGAGCGTGAGGATGCTGCGGTCGGGGCGAACGTAGACGGCGGCGGTAATCAACCCGGTGATTTCGTCGGAGGCAAAGAGCGCCCGCTCGAAGAGGGTTTCGGGTTCGATGCCGGTCCGCTCCGGGGCATGGGCGAGGATCGCCTTCACCAGCGCCTCGGGGTAGCCAAGCGTGCGGAGGGTCTGGACGCCAACCTTGGGGTGTTCGTCGGGGTGTCGTTCGTAGTCGAAGTCGTGCAACAGGCCGGCCATGGCCCAAAGCGTTTCGTCTTCGCCGAACTTCCGGGCATAAGCTCGCATGGCGGCCTCCACCGCGTACATGTGTCGCCGGAGCGATTCCGAGCTGGTCCATTCGTGCATGAGCGTCAGCGCGTCTTCGTAACTCGGCATGTCCCAAGTCTATCGCGCGGCCTCGCGTGAGGGCGGGGTTTACTTTAGGCTGGGAGCATGCGGATTGGATACGGCGAGGACGCCCATCGTCTGGTCGAAGGGCGGCCCCTTTGGATCGGCGGCGTCGCCATTCCCTCGGATCGGGGGGCCGAGGCCCATTCCGATGGCGACGCCCTGCTCCACGCCCTGACCGACGCCGTGCTCAGCGCCTTGGGGCTCGGCGATATCGGGATGCATTTTCCGAACGACGCCGCGGTCAACCGCGGCCGTGCCTCGGCCGAGTTCCTCTCGCATGCTTTGGAACTGGCCCAGCAGCGGGATCTGGTCGTGCGACAGGTCTCGGCGGTGGTGATTTTGGACCGGCCCAAACTGGGGCCGGCGCGCGAAGCAATGCTTGCTCGGCTTTCCGATTTGCTCGGGCTTTCGCCGGACATGATCGGCCTCACGTTCAAAACCAGCGAGGGCCTGGCCCCCGACCACGTGCAGGCGCGGGCCATGGTATGGCTCGATTGAGCGAAGCCCGGGGCGTTTTGGTAGGGGCGCGACCGCCGTTTTCCAGCGGCGTCCTGAAACCTCAAAACTGCCCGCTTAGGCTTCGGTCACGCGCTGGAGAAGGGCTTCGGCCGCCTCGAGGAACTCGTCCTTTGGAATCAGGACGTAGCCGCCTTCGCCCCTTGCCGGGTAGTAGGTCATGTTAAGGCTCAATACCGGCCGAACGTCGTCGTAGTGGCGGAAGGCTTCTTTCGGGGTATGCGCCCGGGGCCTCGCCCGGTTGAAGTGCTCGCCGAGGAAGGCCAGGATGAGGGGGACCGTTTTGCTCGCCACTGCGAGGTCATTGTACCGCTATCCAGCGTGGTGGCGGAGGAAGCTGGCGATCAGCGTCGGACCCAGGGTCTCGGGGTCGACGCGGTGGACCTGGCCGCCGCCGGCACGGGCCAGATCGCGGGCGAACCCGACGAGACGGTCATCATCTGAGCTGGCATCCCCGGGCGCGAACAGGAAAATGTGAACCCGGGCACCGAGCCGGCGCAGGGCCAGGGCTTCGTTCAGCGTCGCCCGGACGATCTTGGGATCGAGACCCCAGGCGTTCCTGTAGATTTCGCCGTTTTCCAGCGTCAACGCCGAGGGTTTGCCGTCGGTGACGAGCAGAACCTGTCGGTTCGGCTCCGGGGCCCTTTTCAGGAAGGCGCGGGCGAGCCGGAGGCCCTGGGCGGTGTTGGTGTGCCAGGGGCCGACCGCGAGGAGCGGGACCTGCCCCAGGGGGACCGCTTCGGCGCTGTCGTGGAAGCAAAAGATTTTGAGTCGGTCTCGGGGATAGCGCGCGCGTATGAGGTGGGCGAGGGCCAGGACCGTTCGTTTGGCCGGTGTGAAGCGGTCTTTTCCGGAAAGGACCATCGAGTGCGAGCAGTCGAGGAGGAGGGCGGTGGCCATCGCGCTGCCAGAGCTTTGGGTTCGCTGAATGAGGTCGTCCTCGCGCAGCGCTTCGATGGGACGGGGAAGGAGGCGTTTGAGGGTTTCCACCGGGTCGAGCACGAGCGCTTCTCCGGGCCGGTAAGGTGCGGTTTCGGCGTCCTCGCTGGCCCCCGCCCTCGGATCGCCGCCGGGCGCGGGGCCCGGGCCCCGGCGTGGCTGCCGCGAGAGCAGGCTGGAGAGCGCTTTGAATCCCAGCGCCTGGATGGCTCGATCGCCGAGGCGGATCGTCGCGCGACGCTGGCCGCTTGTGCCGCTCTCGCTGGTTACGATTAGGCCGGTCTCGATCATCGCCTGCCAGAGCGCTTTTGCCTGTTGGGGCGGGTGTCCTTCGGCCAAAAGCGCTTCTTCCAGCCACCGCCTGACGGTTTTTGTCGTGGGAGGTTCGGGCTTTGGCGGCAGCCAGCCCCCGGACCCGGACTTGGCTTCCATGAGCCTCGGTTCGAGGCGCAAAAGGGCCTCGAGGGCCGCCAGGGGCTCGGGGTCCGCGCGGCGTCGGTAGCGTACGGTCATGGCCGTTTGAATCGCCCCCATTCGCGCACGAGAAAGCCTTCCCCGACCAGGGCCTCGAGGACGGCCTCGGCCCCCACCCAGGGATGCTCTGGGTCGAGGTGGCGGCCCACCTCGGCGAGCCCCGGCACCTGACCGAGGCGTTCCTTGACCTCGGACCAAGGGCCCTCCGGAAGCTCAAGGTCCCCGCCTTTGGCGAAGAAGGGTTTGATGGCCTCGAGGTCGCTCCCCCGTTCCCGGGCTTCGTGCCAGAGCGCCTTGGCGATGAGGTCCTCGGCGATTCGTGCCACCCCGACCTGTTCACCTTCGAAGCTGGGTTCGAGTTTGCCGGTGATCGCGGGGAGGGCACGAAAAAGGTCGACCGGGCGAGCCACCGCCGGATCCCCGTAGATGAGGCTCCGCCGCAGGGCGTTCGCGCCGACGGTTTCCAAAAGTGCGATGGAAAGGCGCTGGCTGACGCCGGAACTCGATTCCACCCGGGGATCGGTGCGGGCGAGAAAGGCGACCCGCTCCACGGCGCGGGCCAGGAACTCGGGCAGCTGGACCTCGCCGGGCCAGCGGGTTTCCTGGGCGGTGATGGCCCGGGCCACCTCGAGGCTTTTCGGGTCGTGGGTGTGGATTTCGGCTTCGATCCGGTCTTTGAGGGGGGTGATGATGCGTCCGCGGGTGGTGTAGTCCTCGGGGTTGGCGGTAAAGACCAGCCACACGTCGAGCGAAAGCCTGACCGGAAAGCCCCGGATCTGGACCTGGCGTTCCTGGAGCACGTCGAAGAGCGCGACCTGGACCTTGGGGGCGAGGTCGGGGAGTTCGTGGATGGCGAAGATCCCGCGGTTGGCCCTTGGGATCAGGCCGTAGTGGAGGGCCTCGAGGTCGGAGAGGCCGTGTCCGCGTCGGGCGGCTTTGATGGGATCGAGGTCGCCGATCAGATCGGCGACGTTGGTGTCGGGGGTGGCGAGTTTTTCGACCAGGCGCGCCTCGCGTTCGACCCACACGATCGGGGCATCGTCGCCGGCCTCGGTCAGCAGGCGCCGCCCTTCCGGGCTCGCCGGGGCCAGGGGGTTGTCCCGGAGCGGCGTTGGCAGCGCGGGGATCAGCGGGTCGAGCAGCTCGGCCATGGCCCTGACCAGCCGGCTTTTCGCCTGGCCCCGGGTACCGAGGAGGATGAAGTCGTGGCCGGCCAGGACCGCGTTCACGATGGCGGGGACGACGCTGTCCTCGTAGCCGTGGATGCCCGGGAAGAGCGGGTCGCCGGCCTTGAGGCGCTGGATGAGGTTGGTCCGGACCTCTTCCTTGACCGTACGCTTGAGTTTGGCGTAGGGGTAGGTACGCTTGAGTTCGCCCAGGGTTTTCGCCAGCACAGCTCCAATGTATCGCGCTTTCGTGCCGCAAAATGGACCTATGCGAATCGAGGTGCTCGGGCCCCGCGAAGCCAAGGACCTCACCGAAGAGCTCCTTTCCATCTGGCTTCGAGCCTTTGCCCGGCCCCCGTATTACGTGCGGCGGGAAGAGCTCCCCCGCGTTCGCCAGATGTTCTCGCGTCACCTGAGTGAGCGTGGTTTTCGCCTGGCGGTGGTCATGGAAGCGCAGGCGGTCCTGGGTTTCGGTTACGGGTTCTTGCGGCGGGCCGGGGAGCCTTGGACCGACGCCGTGGCCCGGGCCCTGCGACCTTTGGGGCTTGAGTGGTGGCTGCAGGGCGCGTTCGGTCTGGTGGAGTTCGCGGTGGACCCCCAGCAGCAAAACCTTGGCCTCGGCTCGCGCTTGCACGACGTACTGCTGGCGGCGACCGATGCCCCGCGGGCGGTCCTCACGGTGCACCGCCAGGCGCCCGCGCTTGGCTTTTACCAGCGACGCGGCTGGCAGCGGCTGGGGCAGCTGCCAGCGAGCGCCTACCTCATCCTGGGCAAGAGGCTGGACCCTATGGCGCCCTCAGAGCCTCGGCCAGTTTGAGGGCGTTGCCTTCCCAGGTCGCAAAGTAGTCGGGGGATTCGCTGCCCACCAGGTCGAGCGCGACGAGCCGGATGTTCAGGACATTCGCGAACTTCCTGGCTTCGGGGGCGAACTGAAGCGGGGCGACGAGCGGAAGGGAACCGTAGCGTTTTTTGAGCGCGCCAGCGCTCGCAATCTCTCTGGGCGTGGGCTCTGAAGTGGGCGTTTTTCCGATGAGGAAGCGGATTGTGAGCCCGTAACGCTCGGCCAGATAGGTGAAGGGATTTTTGTAGGCGATCAAGTCACGACTGGGGGCTTTTTCGATCAGCGCCTGGGTACGCTCGGCGAGCTCGATCAGGCGGGTTTTCGTGCGCTCGGCCCGCGCCTGGTAGGCGGGGGCGTTTTGCGGGTCGAGTTCGGCTGCGACGCGGCCGAAGGCCAGGACCAGAGTCGCCATGCGCTTTGGATCGGTCCAGAGGTGGGGGTCGCCCTCCCCGTTGGGCATGGGGAGGATGGTGCTTTTCAGGACCTTTCCCGCGTAGAGGATCCTGGCCCTGGGGGCGTTTGGCTTGACGAGTCGCTCGATCAACCAGTCGTCCAGGCTCAGGCCGTTGGCCACGACCAGACGGGCGCCGAGGAGTTTTTGCACGTCCGATGGCTTTGGGGTATAGAGCTCCTGGACGGCGCCGGGAGGAATGAGGGTCCGCACCTCCCAGCCCTTTCCGAGCACCTCGGCGAGGAGCGAGGCATAGGGCTGGATGGTGGCCACCGCGACCGGCCTTGCCGCGTAGCCGGGCGCGACAAGGAGCAGGAGCAGGATGAGCCAGTGTCCCCTTCGCACCCTGACCGCCTAGCGATACTTGAGCACTTCCATGAGCTCTTCGACGATGGCATCGACGTCGCCGCGCTCTTTGGCCGTGACCACGTGGTCCTTGAGGTGGCTGCGGAGGACGAGCTCTCCGACCTTATCCAAAGCACCCTCGACCGCCTTGATCTGCTTGAGGAGATCAACGCAGTAGAGTTCTTCGGCCTCGAGCATCCGGAGGATGCCCTCGACGTGGCCGCGGATCGACCGCAGACGCTGGATCGCGGCTTCGCGAGTCTTTTCGTCGAGGTGGAGATGGTGGGCTTCTTTGGTGTTGGGCATGGTCTTCCTCCATCTGGGCTGGCGGGCCTTCGGCCCGGGGCCAGTCTATACCCAGCTCACGCTCCCGAAGGTGTCTTCGCGTTTGGGGCTGGTCGAGAACATGACCACCGGGATCCCGACCAGCTCCTCGATCCGCTCGATGAATCGGATGAGGGGTTTGGGGAGGTCTTCGCGGCTTTTGAGGCCCGCGAGTTCGCCCCAGCCCTCGAGGACCTCATAGCGAACCGAACCGTCGGGGCGGTATTCGACCCCGATCTTGACCTCCTCAAGGCCGGAGAGGACGTCGAGCTTGGTGAGGACCAGCCCGTCCATGCCGTTTACCTCGACCGCATAGCGAAGCGCGACGGCGTCGAGCCAGCCAACCCGCCGGGGCCTTCCCGTCGTGACCCCGTACTCGCCGCCCCGGTCTCTCAGGGTTTTGGCAAAGGGGCCGAGGATCTCGGTGGGGAAGGGGCCGTGGCCCACCCGGGTGGTGTAGGCCTTGGCCACGCCGTAGACCTTGGTGAGGGCCTTGGGCGGGAGCCCGGTGCCGATGGCGATGCCACCCACGGTGGGGTGCGAGCTGGTGACGTAGGGATAGGTGCCGTAGTTGAGATCGAGCATGGTGCCCTGGGCGCCCTCGAAGAGGATGCGCTTGCCCTGCCGCCAGGCCTGGCGCAGGATGGCCCCGGTGTCGGCCACGTAGGGCGCGAGGACCTCCCGGAGGGGAAGAAGGGCTTCCATGGCCCGCTCGACGCTGGTCCAGCCCACCGCCGCCGTGGAGTTGGGTTTGGCCTCGAGCAAGATCCCGAGCCGCTCTTTCAGCAGGGCCTCATCCAGCAAATCCCCCACCCGCACCCCGATGCGACGGGCGCGGTCGGCGTAGGCGGGGCCAATACCCCGGCCGGTCGTGCCGACGAAGTTTTTCTTCGACTCCACGTATTTGTGGTGCGGGAGCACCAGGTGCGCCCGTTCCGAAACCATGATCTTTGGCTCGAAACCGCGGGCTTTGAGGGCCTCGAGCTCGCGCTTGAAGGTGGTGGCGTCGATCACCATTCCGTCTGCCAGCACGCTCGTGGCGTGAGGGTGGATCACGCCCGTGGGCAGCAGGTGGAGTTTGAAAACTTCCTCGCCCACCACGACCGTGTGCCCGGCGTTGGCGCCGCCCTGATAACGGACGACGTAGTCCGCGTCGGCGACGAGGGCGTCGGTGACCTTCCCCTTCCCCTCGTCCCCCCACTGAGCACCGATGATTGCGACTCCCGGCATCGTTCCCCCTCTCCGGCCTAGCCTACCCGTGCGTCGCGGCGGGCGCTAGTAGGGCTTTCCGCTTCCAGGCGGTGGGCCGCCGGCGAGGCGCGCGAACTCTTTGGGGTCGATGGCCCGGTTGAGTCCGGTCTCGTAGGTGATGATGCGCTTTTTATAGAGATCTGCCAGGTAAGCATCCATGGTCACCATGCCGTACTGGCCTCCGGTCTGGATCGCGCTCGTAATCTGGTGGGTCTTTCCCTCTCGGATCAAGGACCGGATGGCGATGGTGGCCACCATGAGCTCGTAGGCCAGGACCCGCCCCCGCCCGTCGGCGCGGGGCAGGAGCTGCTGGCTTAAAACCCCGACCAGGTTGTTGGAGAGCTGGATTCTGACCTGGCCCTGCTGACCGTGGGGGAAGGCGTCGACGATGCGGTCGATGGTCTCGGGGGCGGAGTTGGTGTGGAGGGTGGCGAGTACCAGGTGACCGGTCTCAGCGGCGGTGAGCGCCATCTGGATCGTCTCGAGATCGCGCATCTCCCCGACCATGATCACGTCCGGCGCCTGCCGGAGGACGCTGCGAAGCGCGCGCTGGAAACTGAGCGTGTCGCCGCCGACCTCGCGCTGGTTGACGATGGCTTTCTTGTGCCGGTGGAAGAACTCGATCGGGTCCTCGATGGTGACGATGTGGCAGCGGCGGTTTTCGTTGATGAAATCGAGCATCGCCGCGAGCGTCGTCGATTTGCCCGAACCGGTGGGGCCGGTCACCAGGAAGAGGCCTCGAGGCCGCATGGCCAGGTCGCTGATGATCTTGGGGAGGCCGAGGTCCTCAAAGCTCTTGTCGAGGTCCGCAACCACGCGCATGACGCCGCCCACCGAGCCGCGTTGGAGGAAGACATTGACCCGGAAGCGCCCCTCGCCGGGGAGGCTGAATGAGAAGTCGAGCTCGCGTTCTTCCTCGAAGCGGCGTTGCTGCTTCTCGTCCATCAGGGCGTACATCATTCGCCGGGTGTCCTGCGGGGTGAGCTTTGGGTGGTTGGTGGGGAAAAACTCCCCGTTGATCTTGAGCATGGGGGGCAGGCCAACGGTCAGGATCAGGTCCGAGGCTTCTTTGGCCTTGGCCAGGCGAAAGAGTTCGACGATGTCGATCGGTGCTTTGGTCATGTTCCCTCCCTACTCGACGGTGCGGGCCATCACCTCTTCCAGGGTCGTGATGCCCGAGAGCGCCTTTTTGATGCCGTCTTCGCGCAGGGTCTTCATGCCCTTTTTCCGGGCCATGGCTTTGATCTCGGCGGCCGATTTGCCCTCGATGATCGCCCTTCGGAGGTCGTCGTCGACCACCATGAGCTCGTGCAGCGCGTAACGCCCGCGGTAGCCGGTGCCGTTGCAGCGCGCGCAGCCCTTGCCGTGGTAGAGGGTCGCGCCCTCGAGGTCTTCTTCCCGAAGCCCCAGCTTCACCAGGACTTTGGGGTCGGGCGCGAGCGGTTCCTTGCAGTGGTCGCAGACCCGGCGAACCAGCCGCTGGGCCAGGACGCCGATGAGCGAGGCCGAGATGTTAAAGAGCTCGACCCCCATCTCGTCGAGCCGGGTGATGGCTCCGGCGGCGTCGTTGGTGTGCAGGGTGGCGATGACCAGATGGCCGGTGAGGGCGGCTTCGACCGCGATCTGGGCGGTTTCCCGGTCCCGGATCTCGCCCACCATGATGATGTCGGGGTCCTGCCGCAAAAAGGCCCGCAGGGCCTTGGCGAAGGTGAGTCCCGCCTGCGGGTTCACCTGTACCTGGTTGATGCCAGGGATTTCGTATTCGACCGGGTCCTCGACCGTCATGGTGTTCTTGTCCGGGGTGGAGATCCGCTTCAGGATCGAGAAGGTGGTGAAGGACTTGCCCGAACCGGTGGGGCCGGTGATGAGAAAGATCCCGTAGGGTTTGCTGATCACGTCCTTGAAACGCTCGAGGACGTCGGGAGAGAATCCGAGGTGTTCGATCTCGGGGATCTCGGCCGCCTTTTTCAAAAGGCGCATCACCACCTTTTCCCCGTAGACGGTGGGGAGGGTGGAAAGGCGGAGGTCAACGTCGATGCTGCGGTCGCGGAAGCGGACGCGGCCGTCCTGGGGAAGCCGTTTTTCCGCGATGTTCAACCGCCCCATGATCTTGATGCGGGCGATGATCGCGGGTCCGGCGGCCCGGGGCAGGCGAGTGTGCTCGCGCAGGGCGCCGTCGATGCGGAACCGCACCAGGACGTGGTCCTCCCGGGGCTCGATGTGGATGTCCGAGGCGTCCTGGAAGTAGGCGTCGCGGATCAGCGAGTTGACGAGCCGGACCACGGCGTTGTCGTCGAGTTCGGGGGTTTCGACCTCGACGCTCTCGGGGCGTTCCTGGGCGAGTTCGCGGGCCAGTTCATCCAGCGGCCCGGTGGCGCCGTAATAGCGTTCGATGAGTTTGAGGATCTTGTCTTCGGTCGCGACCGCGGGGCGGATTTCCTTGCCGGTGATGAGGCGCAGGTCGTCGATGGCGAAGATGTTCCTGGGGTCCTTCATGAGCACCACCAGGGCGCCGTCCTCGAGGTGGTGGGGAAACACCATGTACCGGCGCGCGGTCGATTCGGGGAGGAGCTCGGCGGCGAGGGGATCGGGCGGGTTCTCATCGGGGTCGATGTAGGGATAACCGAGCTGCACCGCCAGCGATTTCGCCAGCATCTCCGGGCTCAGCTTCCCGCTCTTGATGAGGGTCTCCTCGATCCGGCCGCCCCCGCTGCGCTGTCGGCGGAGGGCTTCCTCGACGTCCTCGGGGGATACGAACCCGAGCTCCACCAGGATTTCCCCGAGCGGGCGCCGCTTGCCGAGTCGCCGCTGCACCATCAGGGCTTCGGCGAGCTCCTCCCGCCCCAGTTTGCCGTTGGCCACCAGCGTTTCCCCAAGCCGGGGCTTTTCCGGGTAAACCTGCTGGAAAAGCGTCTCCCAGGCCTTGGGGGTGGTCAGGATGAACTTGACCCGGTCGCCGAGAATCTCGCGAACTTTCTCGATGTTCTTTGGTTCGCTGATGACGACTTCAAGCGTTCCCCGCCGTTCGCGGATGGGGATCGCGCGGTAGCGAAGCGCGTCGGTGCGGAGGAAGTAGGAGGCGGCCGCCGGGTCGACCTCGAGGGTTTCGGTGCTTGGCAGGAACTCAAGGCCCTCGAGCTCGGCGATGGTGCGGTAGAGTGCCTCTTCATCGATCCAGCCCTTTTTAAGGAGGATGCGCCATAAGGGCTCGCCGGTCTTGTGGTGCGCCTTGAGCGCCTCCTGGAGCTGCTCTTCGCGGATGAGGCCGCGCTCGACCAGGGCGTTTCCCAGGGTTTCTTCCTCGGGCGAGGCGGGCGGTGGTTTGGAAGGGAGCTCAAGACCCAGCTCGGGGTAGTTCTTGGCCAGCGCGTATTCGAAGGACGAGCGGAGCGTCTGGTAGGGTTCGACCTGCTTGCCGGTGATGGCCTCGACCTCCTCGATCTTGGCGCTGTCGAGGGGGTCGACGAAGGCCACCCGGAGCTTCCCGTCCTCCATGGCGAAGGGAATGGCCTTGAGCTCCTGGGCCCGCTCCGCCGGGAGCAACGCCCGGACCTCGGGCGGGATTTCGACTTCGTGGAGGTCGACGAGGGGGATGCCGAAGTATTCCTCGATGGCCTGGGCAATCTTTGCTTCAGGGAGCAAACCGAGTTCGATCAGGGCCTCGGCCAGGCGCGAGCCGGTGGTGCGTTGGTGCTCGAGCGCTTTTTGCAGGTCCTCGTCGCTAATGTAGCCACCCTCGACCAGCGCCGCGCCGAGTCGTTTGTCAGCCAGGGTCAGCGAGCCCATGCGCGCTTCGTCCTTCCCGGGATCAGCGATTCCCACATCATCTTAATGCTACTCGCTCTCTCCTTTTTCCGGGGGCGAAGCGGCCTTGAGCACCCGGCGCTCCAGGGTGCGGACCCAGCGGGTGTGGGGCAGGCCTCGATCGGAGAGGGGCGCCACCAGGATGGTGGTGAGCCCCAGGAGGTTTCCCCCGAGGACGTCGGTGAAGATCTGGTCGCCAACCACCGCCAATTCGCTTCGCTTAAGCCCCAGCTGCTTCATTCCCCACACGAAGCCAAAAGGCAGCGGCTTCCCAACCAACGCGATCCCCGGCAGCCCCAGTTTCCGGGCCCACCGCCGGGTGCGGCCGGGTTTGGCGTTGGTCACCAGGCAGGCAGCGATGCCGGATCGCTTGAGCTCGTCCAGCCAGGCTCGGAGCGGCTCAGGGGCCGGCCCCTCGTAGCCGTAGGGGATCAGGGTGTTGTCGAGATCGAGGAGGAGCCCTTTGAGCCCCCGGGCATGGAGCCAGGATGGAGCGATCTGCCAGGGGCGCTCGAAGCGGGCCGCCGGGAAGAGGAGCCTCACGGCTCTAGGCTAACCGAGGGTGCGACCTGAATCAGCCCCCACATGCGCCCGCTTTTTGGCCCCTGACGCCGGTAGGAAAAAAGGGCCGTGTTCTCGTAGGTGCACTGCTTGGTCCGCCAGATGTGATTGCCGGGAATGCCGCGCCTGCGCAGGAGGACTACGATCGCTTTTTCAAGGTCGAGCCGGAAGCGGCCCGATTGGGTCGGGTCGTCGGCCAGCGCGTCGCCGAGACCGCGCCGGTCAAAGGCTTCGGCGACTTCCGGTCCCACCTGGTAACAGCGCCCGCAGATCCCGGGGCCGATGGCGACGCGGATCTGCCCGGGCTGGCCGTGAAATTCCGACTCCATGAGGTCGAGCGTGGCCTCGACGATGCCGGCGACGACGCCCCGCCAGCCGGCGTGCGCCGCGGCGACGGTGTTTGTGCTTGGATCCTCGAACAAAAGGGGGTAGCAATCGGCGGTGGAGACGGCGAGCAAAAGGCCCGGCGATCGGCTGACCAGGGCATCGCCTTCCCAGGTTCCGGGCCCATCGGCGCGAACGGCCCGGGCGCCGTGGACCTGGGCCAGCCGGGCCAGCGGGGGGTGGCCGAAGGCGGCGAGGACGCGGCGGCGGTTTTCCTCGACCCGTGTCGGATCGTCGCCGACCGACGTCGAGAGGTTGAGGCTGCCCCAGGGTCCTTCGGAGACGCCGCCCGCCCGGCCGGTAAAGCCGTGGGGGCTGCCAATGAGAGGCGTACGCAAAAGTGGGACCACCTCAAAACTCCGGCTTTCGCTTTTCGAAAAAGGCCTGGATACCCTCGATCAGATCGTCCGTTTCCCGGATCCAGGCGTTGGCGAGAGCGGCAAGGCTAAAGCCCTCGAAAAGGCCCATGCTGGGGAGCTGGGACAGAAGGGCCTTGGTGAGCGCCAGCGAGGTGGGGGCCCCCTCGGCGATTTGGTTTGCCAGGGCAAGGGCGCGCTCGAGGGCTTGACCTTTGGGGGCGACCTCGTTGACCAGGCCCAGCCGGTAGGCCTCGGCCGCGCCGATCAACCTGCCCTGGAGGAGCAGTTGGCGAGCGTGCTTTTCCCCCACGTGGCGGACCAGCATGACCGCCACCAGCGCGGCGACGAAGCCGATTCTGACCTCGGTGAAGCCGATCTTTGCGCCTTCATCCATAACCGCGAGATCCGAGGCCAGCACGAGCCCCGCGCCGCCGGCGACCGCCGGCCCGTTGACGGCGGCTACGACCGGTTTGGGGAACGTGTAAATACGCCTAAAGACTTCCTTGAGCTCGTGGGAGTGATCCAGGTTGGCTTTGGCCCCGAGCTTGGTCACCTCGCGGAGGAACTTGAGGTCGGCCCCCGCCGAAAAGGCGGGTGGGGCGCCGGTCAGCACCACCGCCCGGACGCCGGGGTCGGTCTCCGCCTCTTCGAGGGCCAAAAGGAGCGCCCGGCTCATGGTCTCGGAGAGGGGGTTTCGCCGTTCGGGGTCGCTCAGGGTCAGCACCCTGACCTTTCCGCGGTCTTCCTTGAGAACCTGCGCCATACCCATACGTTATCGGATCAGGCACGCATGACTTTGCGGACTTCGGGCATGGCGAGCAGCCGTTCCTTGATCCGGGCCAGCTCCTCCTCATCGCGAACCGAAAACCGAATTTGCATGCGGGCGGTGGTGCCGGTGACCTGGGTGTCGGCGCCGGAGACCGATTTGCCCATGCCGGCGAACACGTCCATGACGTCGCGGAGGAGGCCCGCCCGGTCGCTGGCCTCGAGGCGAAGGACCACCGGGTAGTTCCCCGGTCCTTCTTCCCACTCGGCGGCGACGACGCGCTGGGGCTCGTTTTTCAGGAAACGGCGCATGTTGGGGCAGTCGACGCGGTGGATGGTCACCCCGCGGCCCCGGGTCACGTAGCCGAGGATGGGATCACCCCGGACGGGACGGCAGCAGGCGGCGAGTTTGAGCGGGGCGCTGAGGTCGTCGGCGAGGCGAATGGGGAGGGTCTGGGTTTTGGGTTGCGGGCGCTCGCGGGGGGGCGCGGGAGGCCGGGGGTGGAGAATGCGCACCACTTGCTGGGGCGTTGCCCGGCCGTGGGCGAGGGCGAGGAAGAGCTCCTCGGGCGAGGGGTGTCCGGTCAGCGCCCTGGCCACCCGTTCGAGATCGCTCTCTTTCGGGAACGGGAGCCCGCGTCGTTTAAGGTGGCGTTCGAGTTTGCGGCGTCCTTTCTCAAGCTCTTCGTGCTGCTCGAGCTGGCGGAAGTAGTGGCGGATCTTTTGGCGCGCGCTTCGGGTCTTGGCGTACGAGAGCCAGTCTTTCGAGGGCTTTCCCGCGGGACTGGTGATGATCTGCACCATGTCCGCGTTTTGCAGCTCGTAGGAGAAGGGTACGATGCGCCCGTTGACCTTGGCCCCGGTCATGTGATGACCCACCTCGGTGTGGATGTGATAGGCGAAATCGATGGGCGTGGCGCCTTTAGGGAGGTTGATGACCTGGCCTTTGGGCGTGAACACGAAGACCCGCCCCCCGAGCAGCTCCCGGGTGATGGTCTCGACGAAGTCGCGGGAGCTCGAGAACTCGCTCTGCCATTCCTGGATCGCCTGCAGCCACACCACCCGGCGTTTGACTTCCCTGGGATCGGTGATGCCTTCTTTGTAGAGCCAGTGGGCGGCGATACCGTACTCGGCGAGCCGGTGCATGGCTTCGGTTCGGATCTGCACCTCCAGCGGCGTGCCCTCGTCGGTGATGACGGTGGTGTGGAGGCTCTGGTAGCCGTTGGGCTTTGGCATGGCCAGGTAGTCCTTAATCCGGCCGGGGATCGGTTGCCAGAGCTGGTGGACCAGGCCGAGGGTGTGGTAGCAGACCTGCTTGCCGAGCCGTGCTTCGTCCTTGGGGGTGAGGATGACGCGAAGCGCCAGGAGGTCGTAGATTTGCTCGAGGTTTTTCTTCTCGCGCTTCATCTTGCGCCAGATGGAGTAGGCGTGTTTGGTCCGGCCGGTGATGGCAAAGTCCTGGATGGAGCCGGAAAGGATCACATCAGAGCGTATGGCTTTTTCCAAGCGGGCCCTTGCTTTTTCGATGACCTCCTGGCGAATGGTCCAGTGCTGCTGGAGGCGGCGGGTCAGGGCGGTGTACTCGGCGGGGTAGAGGTACTTGAAGGCCAGATCCTCGAGTTCGTTTTTGACCTGGCCAATCCCGAGGCGGTGGGCAAGGGGGGCAAAGATCTCGAGCGTTTCCTTGCTGATCCGCTTTTGCTTTTCCGGAGGCATGTACCGAAGTGTGCGCATGTTGTGGAGACGGTCGGCCAGCTTGACGATGACGATGCGCACGTCCTCGGTCATGGCGATGAACATCTGACGGAGGTTTTCCGCCTGCTCGTCCTCGAGGCGCTCGGCGAGCTTGGGGAGTTTCGAGACCTTGGTTTCCCCCTCGACGATGCGTCTGACCACCGCTCCGAAGACCCGTTCGATCTCCTCGAAGGTCACGTCGGTATCTTCGACGGTGTCGTGGAGGAGCCCGGCCTGGATGGTCTCGACGTCCATGCGCAGCTGAGCGAGGATGCGGGCCACCTCGACGGGATGGGTGATGTAGGGCTCGCCGCTCCGGCGTTTTTGCCCCTCGTGGGCCCGGTAGGCAAATTCGAGCGCCTCCCGGATGTGCTGACGTTTTGGTGCCTCCAGGTATTCGAGACTCGGGGCCAGGCTTTCCCAGAGCGACTGTGTGGTGATCTCGAGCATGAGCTTACACCGGTGGTGAAAACGACCACTTTCCGAAAAAGAGTTTAGCAAACCCCCCGTGACGGGGGGTGCTTTGGTGCCGGGAAGGGGACTTGAACCCCTACGGGCTAATCGCCCACTAGCCCCTCAAGCTAGCGCGTCTACCAATTCCGCCATCCCGGCGTCCGACGCGCAACACATATCTTAGGTACTGCCCGGGGTGCTGTCAAGCGCCGTGGAGGCCTCGGGCCCGGCACTGACGGTATATTCGCTTGGAGGTTCGATGCGGCGGATCAAGTTGCATATTGAGTACGACGGAACCGGGTTTGCCGGGTTCCAAAGGCAGGGAAAGGGCGAGCGCACGGTCCAAGGGGTTCTCGAGGCCGCCCTTCGCCGTCTGCCCGGCGCCCGTCCGAAGGTGGTGGCCGCGGGGCGGACCGACGCCGGGGTTCATGCCCTCGACCTTCCCCTTCACTACGACACCGAAGACCGAATTCCCATCGAACGGGTGCCGTTGGCATTGAACGCGCTCTTGCCGCCCGATGTCCGGGTGCTTCGGGCCGAGCATGTCCCCCTGAGTTTCCATGCCCGAAAGAGTGCCAGGTGGCGGGCCTACCGCTACCTCGTGCGCGTTTCGGAATCACCGAGCGCCATCTGGCGCTACCGGGCGCACTGGTTGAGGCGGCCGCTGGAATTGGCCCCGATTCGAGTGGCGCTCGACTCCCTGGTAGGGGCGCACGATTTCAAGGCCTTCGCGACCAGGGAGACGCGGCCAACGAAAAAGCGCCTCTTCCGGGCTGAAGTCTGGCGGGAGGGGTCGCTGGTGGTCTTCGAGTTCGTGGGGGACGGCTTTTTGCGGGGGCAGGTGCGGACCATGGTCGGCACCTTGATCGAGGTGGGGCTCGACAAGCGGGCTCCGGAGGATGTGGCCCGGTTGCTCGAATCGGGTAGCCGCGCTCAAGCGGGACCGAGTGCTCCGCCCCAGGGGCTCTACTTTGTGGCGGCGGGCTACCGCCCCTACCCTTCTCGGTGAGTCGGCGGACCCGCCTCCACCGGAATTTCCGCCGAGCCGGACTCGTCGAGTTTTTCTCCGAGGACCACCGCGACCTCCCGGACCCGGATCACCACCGACTCGCCCACCTGCCAGGGTGCGCGGTAACCGGTTTGAACCCGGTAGGTTCCGTGCTCGGTGCGCACCTTAAACGTCAGGTCGTGACCTTTGAAGCTCCGCTTGACGATCTGGCCCTTGAGTCCGCGGCGGTCAGGCGGGAGGAGTTCGAGGTGCTCGGGCCGCAGTGAGAGGAGAACGTGGCCCCAGGCCTCCTTGTCGAGGGGAAGCGTACCCAGGGGAGTGTCGGCGAAGCGGCCGTGGGCCAGGCCGCGCACCAGGTTGGTGTTGCCGAGAAAGCGGGCGACAAACGGTGTCGCCGGGTGGTGGTAGACCTCCTCGGGCCGCCCCACCTGCTCGAGCCGTCCTTCCCGGATCACCGCGATGCGGTCGGCAAAGGAGAGCGCTTCCTCCTGGTCGTGGGTCACCATGATGGCGCCGGTCCCGGTTTGTTTGAGGATCGAGCGCACTTCCTCGCGCGTGCTCTCGCGCAGACCGGCATCGAGGCTCGAAAAGGGTTCGTCGAGGAGGATGAGCTTGGGTTTCGGCGCCAGCGCCCGGGCCAGGGCCACCCGTTGCTGCTGCCCGCCCGAGAGTTCGTGCGGGTAGCGTCGGGCGAAGAGCGTGAGGCCCACGAGATCGAGCACCTCTTCGGCACGCCGCCGGCGTTCCCTGGCCGAGAGCCCTTTGAGGCCAAAGGTGACGTTGCCCAAAACGGTGAGGTGGGGAAAGAGCGCGTAGTCCTGGAAAACGAAACCGATGCCCCGCGACTCCGGCGGTACGTGTCTTCCCGGGCCGCTGAGCAGGCGCCCCTCGAACCACACCTCTCCCTGATCCGGACGCTCAAACCCCGCGATGAGGCGCAGGGTGGTGGTTTTGCCACTCCCCGAGGGACCGATGATGGCCAGGATCTCCCCGGCCTCGAGATCAAAACTGATGCCTCGGACCACGTGCTGGCCGTCGAAGCGCTTGCTCAACTCGACAGCGCGCAAGAGCTTCACTTCGCACTCCCTTCCCACGCCAAGAGCATTCCAGCGAAGATCGCCCCGCTGGCGAGGAGGACCAGCGCATAGGGGGCGGCTTCGGCGAACATGGCCTCCTGGGTGTAACTCCATACGTTTATGGCCAGGGTGTCGTAACCGATCGGCGCCAGGAGCAGTGTGAGTGGCAGTTCCTTCATGGCCGAGAGGAAGACCAGGATCCCCCCGCTGGCAAGCCCCGGCCAGAGCAGGGGGAGGAGGATCCGGGTGAACACGGCGTAGGTCCGGGTACCGAGGGCTCGCGCCGCTTCCTCGATGGCCACCGGGATTTGGCTCAGCGTCCCCCGCAGCGGGCTCAGGGCCTCGGCGAGGAAGTGAAAGGTGTAAGCGTAAATGAGGAGAAAGATCGTTTGATAGAGCCAGGGCACGGCCTTGAGGGTAAAGAAGATCAGCGCCAGGGCCAGCACCAGGGGTGGAATGGCATAGCCCAGGTAGGCCGCGCGCTCAAGCGTCCGGGCTGCCCCCCGGGCGTAGCGAACGCCCAGATAGGCGAGGGGCAGCGCCAGGGCCAGGGCGAAAAAGGCCGCCGGGGCGCTGGCAAAAGCAGAACGGGCCAGGGCCTCGAGGAGGTCGCCGCGATCGATTCTGGCAAAGCCCGCGCGCGCCCAGTAGAGCAGCACCGACAAGGGAAGGCCAATGCTGAACAAGAAGAGCCCGGTGACGTACCCCTGGGCGAGGGGCCGGAGCCGACCAAGGCGGAGCTTTGCCGGCGGGCGCTTTTGCGTGCGGGCGACGGCGAGCCGGGTGGCCCTGGCCTCGAGGAAGAGCACCACCGAGGTGAGGGCGAGGAGCCAGAGCGCGAGCCAGGCCGCGCCCACGCGGTCGTAGGCGGTGCTGTATTGCAGATAGATGGCGTAGCTGAAGGTGGGGTAGCGCATCAGGCTCACCACGCCAAAGTCCCCGAAAACGTGCAGGGCCACGATGAGCCCGCCGGCCATAACCGCCGGCACGAGCTGGGGGAGGACCACCCGGATGAAAACGCTCGTTGGCGGGTGGCCCAGAACCCGGGCGGCTTCCTCGAGGGCCGGGTCGAGTCGCAAAAACGCGCTGCGGAGGTTCATGTAGAAATAGGGGTAGGTGTAGAGCGAGAGCGCGAGCAACGCCCCCACGTAGCCGCTGAGGTGGGGAAGGGCGACGCCGAAGACCTTCGCCGCCAGGCCGTAGGGCCCGCCGAGCGAGAGCAGGGCGTAGGCGGTGACGTAGCTCGGAACCGCAAGCGGCAGCACGCCGATGAGCGAGGCGAGCCGGCTCGCCGGGAGGTCGGTGCGGGTGGTGAGCCAGGCGAGCGGAAAGGCCAGTAGGAGCGAGAGAACGAGGACGCTCGCGGTGAGTTTGAGCGTGCTCGCGAGCAGCTCGAGGTTGCGGGGTCGAAACACGACGTCGGCGAGTGTTTCGGCATCGATCTCCAGCGCCCTGAGCACCAGGTAGAAAAGGGGCAACCCCACGGCTGCGAGGGTGATGAACCCGGGAAGCAGCAGGTAAAACGGTGGTCGCTTCATCATCGCTTTGCGTCCAGCATCTCGTTCCGTTCCCGGCCTTTCCGGTCAAGGAGGTTGGCCACCCGGGCTGCCCGGGTGGCCTTCGGGCGCTAGAGCAGATCGAGCGCCCTGAGGAGCTTTAGCGTACCATCCAGGTCCTTGAGTTCGCTGAAATCGAGCTCGGGGCTCAGCTTAAGGGCATCGGAGACCGGAAGCATGTAGCTCGGGGTGGCCACGTCCGGAATCACGGGGTATTCGTGGACCGCGCTCGCGGCGTAACTTTGGGCTTCCTGCGAGAGCAAGAAGCGGAGGAAGGACTCGGCCAGCGCCCGATCCTCGCTGTGCTTCAAGACGCCGGCGCCGGTGATCAGGGCGAGGTTGCCCACGTCGCCGGGTGCGAAGTGGTACATGGCCACCGGGAGCGAGGGGTTGGCTTTTGGCTCCTCGCCTTCCTCGCCTTCTTCTTCCTCCTTGCCTTCGAATTCGCCTTCAGCGCCGCCATACTTGAGTCGGTAAACGTAGTAGTGGTTGGTCAGGGCGATGTCGATTTCGCCCGAGGCGAGGGCCAGGAGCATCGGGGTGTTGGAAACGTAGGCCTTGGGCTTTAGGGCCTTCATTCCCGAGAGCCAGGCCCGGGTGGCCTCTTCGCCCTGGACCTTGCGCATGGCGGTGATGAAGTCCTGGAAGCTGGAATAGGCCGGCGTCCACCCGATCCGGCCCTTAAAGGCCTCGAGCTTCGGTAGGTCGAGCACCGATTTGGGCAGCGTGGCGGGATCAACTCGCTTGGGGTTGTAGGCCAGCACCCGGAAGCGAACCGTGACCGGGACCCAAAGGCCGTCTTTCGGTACGTAGCGGGCGGGACGGGCGAGCAGGTCTTTTGGCAACGGCGAGAGCAGCCCGTTGCGGCTGGCCTCGATCAGGGCGCCGGGGGTGTTGGCCCAAAGGAGATCCGCGGGGCTTCGCGAGCCCTCTTCTTGCAAGGCGGCGAGGAGCTGGGCGTCCTTGCCGTAGCGAACCTTGACCTTAATCCCGGTTTGGGCCTCGAACTTTTTCACCAAAGGCTCGACCAGCACCTTGGCTCGACCGGAATAGATCACCAGCGTTTGCGCCAGCCCTGGCGCGTTCGAGAGCATGAGTAGAGCCAGGAATCCATACACTATTCGCATCAACCGTCGACACCTCTCCTTCATCATCCTCGGGGGCCTCGAGGTCCCTCCGGAACGAAGTCTAGAGGCTGGGGTTTTTAATGTCAAGTAAACCGCTCAGGATTTATTGATTTAGGAACGAGAACTGTTTTCGTTTTGTCGAGGATTCCTTCCCGGCTGTCCCGCGAGCGCCTCGAGGGCCCCTGCCAGAAAGACCCCGGCCCCGACCAGATCCTCCGGGGCCGAAAGCCGCTTTACCAGGGGGCCCGCGGCCAGGAAAGGGACGGGGTTTGGTGTGTGCCTCTTGTGCCAGGGTTCCTCGGCGTTGCCGTGATCGGACGAGAGAACCAGCGTCGCACCGGGGGCGGCTTCCAGGAACTCGGCGGCAAAAGCGTCGAGCCTTTGCAGCAGCTCGGGGACCATCCGGGGGTCGCGGTGCCCGGCGAGGTCAAGCGCCCAGAACTCGAGGACCACGAACGGGTAGCTCCGAACCAGCTCGGCGGCGCGGCGGGCCTCGCGGCGAGGGGCCTCGAGGACGGCGTCGAGCGCGCCCGGTGCGCCCAGCGGCAACAGCGGAAGATCTGAGGCTTTGGCAGCGTAGGCAAAGGCGGAAAGCGGTGGTCGGCGCGAGGTCGCGATTTTTGCCAGGTAGCGCTCGGTGTAGCCGTTGGCGTGGTGGTAGGGAAGGCCGAGCCGCCTGGCCCTTTGTGGCAACGAGGCGCTTTGGAGCAGGGCCTTGAGCGCGGGGCCGGGGAAGGGCCCGTGGTGGTATCCGAGGCGTCGGGCGGCGTTTTGCCCCGTGAGCAGCGTCGTTTGCCCGGTGGCCGACTGGGGCAGGCCCGGGGTGTCGAGGCGGGCGTCGAGTAAACGGTAGAGGTGGTCAGGCCCCTGAACGGGGTGCGGGCCGAGCGCGGCGAGCTCCCCTTTAAGGAAGGGAAGCGGTGTGGTCGAAAGTGGGCTTTCGGGGTTTTCGGTGACGCCGAGCCCGTCGACGAAGAGGAAAAGGAGCACGCCACCAGTCTACGCGCCCCGGCCCGGCTGCAGGGCCCGAGGGATGCTTTCCTTGACGCAAGGTAGGCGCTTGCCTACAATGGCCTATGCTGGGCGCGGTGAGCGTAGCTCAGCTGGTGAGAGCACCGGTCTGTGGAACCGGGGGTCGTGGGTTCGAGTCCCATCGCTCACCCCAGCAAACCACCCCGAAACGGGGTGGTATTCTTAAGGAGGCAGGGCGGCCCGACCGGGCCAGCGAGGATGGCGGAATTTGGTAGACGCGCCAGACTTAGGATCTGGTGGGGTATTCCCGTGCGGGTTCAAGTCCCGCTCCTCGCACCAAAGGGTCGGGCCGTCTTTCGCATGTGTGAGGTGACAAATGGCAGAGATCGTCGAGCGTGAGGGCTACCGGGTGCGCGTCAAGGTCGAGGTTCCGGCCGAAAAGGTCGGCGAGAGCTATGAACGGGTGCTCGCCAAGTACAAGGCGCGGGTTCGGGTACCCGGATTTCGGCCCGGACGCGTGCCCCGAAAGGTCCTCGAGGCCCGGATCGGCCGCGAGGCCCTGCTCGAGGAGGTGCGCGAGCTTCTCGTCGATGAGAGCTTTGGCGAGGCGGTCCGCGAGCTCGGCCTTTCGCCGGTTGCGGCCCGGTTGGTCGAGGGCGAGGTGAAGGAGGGCGAGCCCTTCGTTTACGAGATCGAGGTGCAGAACTACCCCGAGGTCGAGCTCCCGGACTGGAAGACCTTCGAACTCACGGCCAGCGCCCCCGAGATCACCGAGGATGTGGTTGACTCGGCGCTCGAGGAGCTGCGCGAGCGCTACGCCGAGATCGAGGAGGTCGAGCGCCCGGCCGAGGCCGGGGACGTGGTGGTGGTGGCCACCGAGCAAGGCGAGCTTCCGGTCGATCTGGCCAAGGCGCCGGAAGCAGTGGTACATGCCCTCAAGGGCAAAGCGGTGGGGGATACGGTGACGCTTCCGGTCTTCGATGAATCGGGCGAGGTATCCTCGAACCTCGAGGCCACCATCCGCTCGATCAAGGCGGTCCGTCGCCCCGAGCTCGACGACGAGTTCGCCAAGACCCTGGGCTTTGACACCATGGAAGCGGCCCGGGCGAAGGTGCGGGAGGAGCTTGAGCAGCGGGCCGAGGCCGATGCCCGGGAAGCCCGGAAGGCCGAATTCCTCGATAAACTCGCCGAGGGCCTTGTGGTCGAGATCCCGCCGGCGATGATCGATCGCGAGATCCGGGCCATCTGGGAGGAAATCGCCGAGGATATGGCCAAAAAGGGCGTGCCCTTCGAGGACTACCTGAAGCAGCTCGAGCGCGAGGGGAAGTTCGAAGAGTTTAAGGCCGACATCGAGAAGACCGCCGAGCGCCGGGTTCGCCGCGGCTTGGCGGTGGAGCGCTTGATCGAGGCGCTGGGGACCGAGCTCGGCGAGGAGGAGTGGAAAGCCCACCTCGCGGACCTGGCCCAGCGCTACGGCCTCAGCGTCGAGGATTTTGAGAAGGCGGTTGGGGAGGACGGTCTGCGCCGGCTCTATGTCCGCCGTCTCCACGACAAGGCCCTCGAAGAAGCCCTAAAAAGCCTTGAGGCGGCCTCTTGAGCAATACCGTCTTAGGGCACGGACGCCGGCGCGGGTCGGCGTAGAATGGTCACACCATGGTTGTGCCTTACGTCATTGAACAAACCGCTCGAGGCGAGCGTGTCTACGATATCTATTCACGGCTGCTCAAGGACCGGATCATCTTCCTGGGCACGCCAATCGATTCCCAGGTCGCGAACACGGTCGTGGCCCAGATGCTTTTCCTCGAGGCGCAAAACCCCAAGCAGGAGATCAAGCTCTACATCAACTCGCCAGGCGGCGAGATCGACGCCGGGCTTGCCATCTACGACACCATGCAATACGTCAGCGCCCCGGTGTCGACCATCGTGGTGGGGTTGGCGGCGAGTATGGCCGCGGTGATCTTGGCCGCCGGCGAGCCGGGCCGACGCTTTGCCTTGCCCAACTCCCGGGTGATGATCCATCAGCCCTGGGGTGGGGCGCGCGGGCAGGCCGCGGACATCGCCATCGAGGCCGAGCAGATCATTAAGATGCGCGAAAAGCTCAACCGCATCCTCTCCGAGCACACCGGGCAGCCGCTCGAACGGGTGACCCGGGACACCGACCGCAATTTCTGGATGGAGGCCGAAGAAGCCAAGGCCTACGGTCTGGTGGATCAGGTGGTGCGACGTGGCGAAGAGAGCTAGGACCTCGTGCAGTTTCTGCGGGCGGAGCTATCCCGAGGTGGACCGGCTTTTTGAGTCGCCCCTCGGAGAGGCGTATGTCTGCGACGAGTGCGTCGAGCGTGCCCACGAGCTGCTCGAGGAGACCCGGCCTCGCGTGGTCCAGCGCGGGCCCAAGCACCTCCCCAAGCCCAGGGAGATCAAGGCCTTCCTCGACGAGTACGTCATCGGCCAGGAAGCGGCGAAGAAGGTGCTTTCGGTCGCCGTCTACAACCACTACAAGCGGATTCGCCACCGCCAGACCGAGGGCGACGTTGAGATACAAAAATCCAACATCCTTCTGGTCGGCCCCACCGGGACGGGGAAGACGCTGCTTGCGGAAACGCTGGCCCGGCGGCTGGAGGTGCCCTTTGCCATCGCCGACGCGACCACGCTCACAGAAGCGGGCTATGTTGGTGAAGACGTCGAGAACGTGGTGCTCAGGCTTTTGCAGGCCGCCAACATGGACGTCGAGGCCGCCGAGCAGGGGATCATCTACATCGACGAGATCGATAAGATCGCCCGTAAGTCGGAAGGACCTTCGATCACCCGCGACGTCTCCGGTGAGGGCGTCCAGCAGGCGTTGCTCAAGATCATCGAGGGTACCGTGGCCCACGTACCGCCCCAGGGTGGCCGCAAGCACCCCCACCAGGAGCTGATCCCGGTCAACACCAAAAACATCCTCTTCATCCTCGGTGGGGCCTTCGATGGCCTTTCGGAGATCCTCAAGGCCCGGGTGGATCAAAACCCCATCGGCTTCGCCGCCAAAAAGCAGGCCAGCCTGCCCGAGATCATCCCCGAGGACCTGGTCAAGTACGGCCTCATCCCCGAGTTCGTGGGGCGGGTGCCGGTGATCGTCGAGCTCACGGACCTCGACGAGGCGGCTCTGGTACGCATTCTCACCGAGCCCAAAAACGCCTTGGTCAAGCAGTACCAGGCGCTTTTTGCCATGGAGGGGGTCGAACTGGTCCTGACCGACGCAGCCTTGCGCGAGATCGCCCGCCGAGCCAAGGCCCGGGGCACCGGGGCCCGCGGCCTGCGGGCGGTCATCGAAAAGAGCATGTACGAGATCATGTACGCCCTGCCGGGGTCCGGGGTGAAACGTGTCGTCTTCGACGCCAAGCACCTCGACGATCCGCTCTCGGCGCTGAAGCCGGATCTCAGGCAGGCGAGCTAGGAGGAGGATGCGACTGTTTCAACGCAAGCCCAAACGACCGCTCCTGCCGCTTCGCAGCCTGGTGGTGATGCCGCACACCCAGGCCGAGGTCGACGTTGGACGCGCCGGTTCGAAACTGGCCATCGAGCGGGCGCTCTCGGCCGAGGGGCAGATTTTCCTCGCCACCCAAAAGCGTCCCGAGGTCGATTTCCCCGGGCTTGATGACCTTTACCCCATGGGGGTCCTGGCCGAGGTGCGCCGTGTGAACCGGCTGCCCGACGGCACGTTCCAGGTCGTGGTCGAGGCGATGGGAAGGGCGCGTCTTTTGGGCCTTACCGGTCAGGACCTCCTTTGGGCCGAGTATGAGGACGTGCCCGAACCCGAGATCAAGGATCCCGAGCTCGTTCGGGCGTTGCTGGAAAAGGTGCGGCGGGCCTTTGGCCAGTACGTCGCCTCGCATAAGAGCCTGCGCCTGGACCGCTACCAGCTCGAGGCCATCCAGGGGCTCGCCGACCCGGCACGCCTGGCCGACATGGTGACCCACCACGCCACCTGGACGACCGAGGAAAAGCTCACCATTTTGTCCGAGGTGGCGATCGAGGCCCGGCTCGAGCGGGTGCTGACGCTGCTCGCGCGCGACCTCGAGCGTTTCGACCTCGACCGCAAGATCGCCGCTCGCGTCAAGGAGCAGATGGACAAAAACCAGCGCGAATACTACCTGCGCGAGCAGATGAAGGCGATCCAAAAGGAGCTCGGTGGCGGCGAGGACCACCTGGCTGAGGTCGAGGCCTTGCGCGAGCGCATTCAAAAGAAAGACTTCCCCGACGAGGTTCGGGAAAAGGCCGAGCGCGAGCTCGACCGTTACCAGCGCATGCAACCGGGGAGCCCGGAAGCCAGCGTGGTCCGGACCTACCTGGAGTGGCTCTTGGATCTGCCCTGGCGGGAAGCCACGGAAGACGTCATCGATCTGCCCCGGACCCGGAAGATCCTGGACGAAGATCATTACGGTCTCGACGAGGTCAAGGAGCGGATCCTGGAGTTTTTAGCGGTTCGAAAGCTCGCGGGGGATGAGGGCGCCAAGGGGCCGATCCTCTGTTTGGTCGGGCCGCCCGGGGTGGGGAAGACCTCGCTCGGACGCTCGGTGGCCCGGAGCATGCAGCGGAACTTCGTACGCATCTCCCTGGGCGGGGTTCGGGACGAGGCCGAGATCCGCGGCCACCGGCGCACCTATGTCGGGGCGCTGCCCGGCAAGATCATCCAGGGGATGAAGCGCGCCGGCTCCAATAACCCGGTTTTCCTCCTCGACGAGGTCGACAAGCTGGCCTCCGACTGGCGCGGGGATCCGGCTTCTGCCTTGCTCGAGGTCCTGGACCCCGAGCAAAATAAGGCCTTCCAGGACCACTACCTCGAGGTCCCCTACGACCTCTCGCGGGTCTTCTTCATCGTCACCGCCAACACCCTCTCGACCATCCCCCGGCCGTTGCTCGACCGCATGGAGGTCATCGAGATCCCCGGGTACACGCCGCTGGAGAAGGTGAAGATCGCCCGCCATTTCCTGTGGCCCAAGGTGTCCCGGCGAGCGGGGGTCGAGGGCAGGGTGCAGCTTGAGGAGACGGCGCTCCGTCGAATGGTCGACGAATACACCCGCGAAGCCGGCGTTCGCGGCCTGGAGCGTCAGCTCGCCAAAGTGGCGCGCAAATTCGCCCGCAAGTACCTCGAGGCCCCGTGGGAGGGCGTCTACGACGTGAAGCCCGGCGACCTCGAAAGCCTGCTCGGTGCGCCGAAATACCGCCCCGACCGGGTGGAAAAGGACCCCCAGGTGGGTGTGGCTCAGGGGCTGGCCTGGACCGGCGACGGGGGCGCGCTCCTGACCATCGAGGTGCTGGCGGTGCCCGGCAAGGGCCGGTTGAAGCTGACCGGCAATCTGGGCTCGGTCATGAAGGAGTCTGCCGAGGCGGCCCTCACCTATCTCCGGGCCAGGGCCGACCGCTACGACCTCCCGCCGGATTTCCACGAAAAGTGGGACCTCCACGTCCACATCCCCGAAGGCGCGGTGCCGAAGGACGGGCCTTCGGCGGGGGTCACCCTGGCGGTGGCCATCGCCAGCGCCCTCAGCGGGCGCCCGGTACGCATGGACCTGGCGATGAGCGGAGAGATCACGCTTCGGGGCAAGGTCCTCCCGGTCGGCGGGATTAAGGAAAAACTCCTGGCCGCGTTTTTGTCGGGGGTTTCCCGGGTGCTTTTGCCGAAAGAGAACGGCCCCGATCTGGCCGAGCTGCCGCCTGAGGTGCGGGAGGGCTTGGAGATCGTTCTGGTCGAGGACGTGACCGAGGTCCTCGACGCGGCGCTGCTGCCGCTCGCGCCCGAGGTGAGGGACGCGCGCCCCGCCTGGCGGGCCGGGGCCTGATCAAAGGATCGTGCGGGCCAGCCTCCGCGCCCAAATTGGGGCGCGGAGGTGGCCTGTTGAGCCGAAGCCGGTGAAGAGAAAGCCGCCGGGAACCTCACGGAGGACCTGGTCCTTCAGGTAGCGCACGCCGGTGAAGGCCCCGATGGGGGTGGGCGGATAGCCGAGGATGGCCCTGGCCCTGGTTCTGAGCTCCTCGATCTCGTCGTGGGTCGGGGTGTGGGCCAGGAACCGGGGCACCGGGCGGTGGGTTCCCCCGAGCGCGCCGCCAACGTAGAAAACCCCCTGGATCACCCCATGGCCGGGCTCCTTGGTCAGCAGCAGCGTGCCGGCGACGAGCCGGCCCTCGAGGCCGGTGACCTCGGTGCCTTCGGCGCCCGCCGCCCAGATGACCGGCCCTTTGAGGAAGCGGCCGCTTTGGAGCCAAAGACCCTCCTGGAACCAGGCCACCACGCGGTCGTGAATGCGGGGAATATTCCGTAGAAGCGCCGGGATCAGGGTACGGGGGTGCATCCAGAACGCCTGGGGCAGGAAGAGCCGGTGGCCGCGCCAGACGGTTTCGATGCCCGCGTCCTTGAGGTTGGCCTGCCATTTGGGCACCGCTTCCGGGGGCACGACGTGTTCGAGCCCGAAGTGGAGCCTGGCGAATCGGCCGTAGAGCGACCTCGCCACCGCCAGCGTCTCGGCGGCGTCGGGGATGGCCTT
Organism: Vulcanithermus mediatlanticus; assembly: GCF_055385885.1. Taxonomy (NCBI): domain Bacteria; kingdom Thermotogati; phylum Deinococcota; class Deinococci; order Thermales; family Thermaceae; genus Vulcanithermus; species Vulcanithermus mediatlanticus. The sequence continues at coordinate 1,465,857 of NZ_AP042385.1, forward strand.
GCCCCGCTGGGCCCGGACCGGGTTGAGGATCGCTACCGGGGCGTGGCTCGCGCCTTTGCCCGCGCTCACCACCAGCACCCGAAGGCCGAGGTCGACCAGGGTTCGGGCCACCGCCGCCCCGGCGATGCCGGCGCCGACCACCACGAAGTCGTGGTCAGGGGAAGCGGTAGCGGCCGTCTTCTTCTTGGGCAAGACCCCGCTCAGCGAGTTCATCGAGGACCTCCCGGGCTTCGGCGAGCGTCTTCCCGCTCACCGATGCCAGCTCGTCGGCGCTGACCGAGCCCTTTCGGAAAGCGAGGTGCATGGCCAGGCGTTCGAGGGCGGCCCTCGAGGGCCCGGCGGTCTCGATCCGTTGGCCCCAGACCCACACCAAGGCGAAGCTCGCGGCCCCGGCCAAGACCGATGGCAGGAGTGCGAGGACGGAAAACCACATCAGCGAAAAGCCGAGACCGAAGCCGGTGAGCGCGAGCGCCAGGCGCAGTGCGGCGATGGCCGGTCGTCGCTCGTTGCTTTTTTTCTCTGCCACCCGACCCTGCTCCTTTCAGCTCAAACGCTTACGCCGAAGCGGCTTCGACGGGCTCGGGAACGTAGATCTCGCCCGTGACCTCTCCGAAGAGGAGGTGGGGGCTGGCCTCGGTGATCCGAACCCGGTAGAGGCCCGGTCGCTTGGCCTGCTCCCCGGGCACCAAAACGGGGTGGTTGCCCCGGTCGTGGCCCTCGGCGAAACCACTCTCCTTAGCCTCGCCCCGGATCAAGACCTCGACCTCGCGGCCGACCCAGCGCCGGTTTTTCTCATGGCTCCACGCCTTTTGCTTTTCGATGAGCTGTTGCAAGCGGGCCACCTTGACCTCGCGGGGCAGATCTTCGAAGTGCTTGGCCGCGGGGGTGCCGGGACGGGCCGAGTAGATGAACATGAAGGCGTGGTCGAAGCCGACCTCGTCGTAGAGGGAGAGGGTTTGGGCGAAATCTTCCTCGGTCTCGCCGGGGAAGCCCACGATGATGTCGGTCGAGAGCACCGCCTCGGGCAGGTAGTCACGGATCATGCGGATGCGCTCGAGGTAGTCCTCGCGCCGGTACTCTCGGGCCATACGCCGGAGCACCCGGTCCGATCCCGATTGCACCGGCAGGTGGATGTAGTGGGTGATGGTGGGGGTTTCGGCAATGGCCCGGACGATGTCCTCGGTAAAGTTGACCGGGTGACTGGTCAAAAAGCGCACCCGCGGGATGCCCACGCTCCCCACCAGGCGCAGGAGCTCGGCGAACGTAGGATAGCGCGGGTTATCCCGGCCGTAGGAGTTGACGTTCTGACCGAGCAGGGTGACCTCGACCACCCCGGCGGCTTTCAGGTTTTCCACTTCCTTGAGGATGAGATCGGGGTGGCGGCTGACCTCCACCCCACCGCGGGTGGTCGGGACCACGCAGTAGGTGCAGCGGTGGTTGCAGCCGCGGATGATGGCCACGTGGGCCGAGAGGGCGCCTTCAGGCGGCGGCGCGACCAGCTGGTTGACGTCGTCGCGGAACGAGAGGTCCCAGAACTTGTCGTGGGCATCGAGCGCCTTGCCGATCTCGGAGATGGCGCCGGGCCCGATGAGGATATCGACCTCGAACTTCCGGGCCATCGCCTGGCCCTCCTCGAGCTGGGCCAGGCAGCCCATCATGCCGATGAGAATGCCCCGCCGTGCTTTCTCCTTGCGGAGCTTGCCGAGAAGGCTTTTCACCTTCTCCACCGGTTTGCCGCGTACGGCGCAGGTGTTGACCAGAACGAAGTCCGCGTCTTCGACCGCGTCGACCAGCTGAACCCCGAGGCTGACCAGTTCCGAGGCCACCACGTGGGTGTCGTACTCGTTCATCTGGCAGCCGTAGGTGATGATGTGGGCCTTCATCCCTCACCCCCGATCCCGATCTCCTCGATCATTCCCTTGTAGATCTCGCTGGCCAGCCGGACCACCTGATCGGCGGCTTCGGGGCCGCGCACCCCTTGGGGAATCCGTTGGTGGGCGACCCGGAGCGATTCGGCGAGGAGCTCGGGGAAGACCGGCCAGTGGCCGTTGGTGCTCGCCACCTTCTCCACCTGCGCTTCGGCGGGGGTGGAGGATTTTTTGTTGCGGCGCCGGCGGCTGCCTTTGGCCTCGCCATACTTTTGTTTGAGGACCTCGAGGGCCAGCTCGGCGGCGATCCGCTCGGCTTCGCGCTTGGTCGGGCCCTGGCCCGTGGCCACGACCTCGCCGTTGACGCTCACGTCGCTGATGTAGAGCGGGTCGGTGTCGCGGCCCGCGTTTTTTGTGTCGTATTCCGGTTTGCCGAGGCCTTTTTTCTGACAGTAAGCGGTCAGGGCGTTTTTGGGATGGACCATGTTCACCTCGTGGGTTATGGCTGGAGCGCCCGCTCGCGGGGCGGTCCCCATTTTAGCACGGGCGGTTTCGAATGTCCTAAAATAAGGGGCAATGATTAGAATTCTGTTGGCCGACGACCACGCCCTGTTTCGGGAAGGGCTGAAAAGTCTCTTGGAGTCCGAGCCCGATTTCCGGGTCATAGGGGAAGCCAGCGATGGCCGGGAGGCGCTCCGCGCGGCTTTGGAAGTGCGCCCCGACGTCATTCTCATGGATATCCAGATGCCGGGACTCGACGGGGTGGAGGCCACCAAGGAGATCTTGCGCGAGGATCCTGAGGCCAAGGTGGTCATGCTGACCATGTACCGCCAGGACGCTTACGTCTTCGAGGCGGTGAAGGCGGGTGCCCGCGGCTACCTTCTGAAGGATGCGAGCGCGCAGGAGCTCATCGACGCCATCCGCCGCGTGTGCTCTGGTGAAGTTCTGCTCGATGCCGAGCTCGCCGAGCGGATCATCCAGGATTTCCACGCCAAGGAAGGGGAGATTCCGAAATCAAAACGCGCCGAGCTGACCGATCGGGAGGTTCAGATCCTGCGCCTTTTGGCCCAGGGGTCGAGCAACCAGGAGATCGCGGACGAGCTGGGAATTTCGGAGAAGACGGTCCGGAACCGGCTTTCGGAGATCTTTGCCAAGCTTCACCTCAATAACCGGACCCAGGCCGCGCTCTACGCCATTCGCGAGGGTCTGGCTGACCTCGAGGACTAGTGGATCCCAAGGCGCTGCTTAAGGCGTTCGCGCCCGTTGCCGGGGAGGTGGAACGGCGGGCGTGGATCGTTGACACGTTGCGGGCGTTCGGCTTTTCCCCCCGGGTCGACGACGTGGGCAATGTGATCGTCGGCGAGGGCGATTTGCTGCTCGCCGCCCACTACGACACCGTCTTGTCCCCCCGGCCACTCCGGGAAGCCGAGGGCCGCCTCTACTCGCCGGGGGTGGGGGATAACAGCGCCGGGGTGGCCGTGCTCTTGGCCCTGGCGCCCGAGTTAGGCCACGCGACCTTGGGCTTCACCGTGGGCGAGGAGGGCCTCGGTAACCTCAAGGGAGCGCGGGCGCTGGTGGCGGCGCTTTCGCCCCGGATGATGATCGCGGTTGACGGATATCTGGGTACGGTGATCGCCGAGGCCGTCGGATCGGTTCGGCTCGCGGCCCACTTCAGGGGCCCGGGCGGGCATGCCTGGGGGGATCGGGGTCGGGCCAGCGCCGCCCACGCCCTCGGCGTGGCCCTGAGCGCTCTCTATGCCCTTCCCCTTGGGGAAAACGAGAGCCTCAACGCCGGACGCATCTGGGGCGGGAGCGCGGTGAACGCGATTCCCGCCGAGGCCGGCTTTACGCTCGACCTTCGTGCCACCGAGGCCGGCGCCCTCGATCGTTTGGTCGAACGGGTGCGGGCCACGCTTTTGGAGGCCGCCTCGCAGGTGGGGGTACGGCTCGAGATCGAGCACCTCGGACGGAGGCCGGCGGGGAAGACCGCGACCGAGGCCATGGTTTCGGCTGCGATCGAGTCGCTCCGTTCGCTCTCGGTTCCGGTGTCGCTCAAGGCCGCGTCCACCGACGCCGCGGCGGCGGTCGAAGCAGGCATACCCGCGCTGGCGTTCGGGGTCTACGTGGGCGGCGGAGCCCATACCGAGGAAGAGTGGGTCGAGCTCGACTCGCTGGACGTGGGGCTCCAGGCGCTCGCGAGCTTCGTTTCCCGGCTACGATAGAGGCGTGGACATGCTCACGCGCCTGAAACAGGAAGGGGTGTACTTTCTCTTCCGCGAACGCGAGGACGGGCCCGAGTATGCGCTGGCGGACCTCGAGGACGGCCGGTACCTCTTCGCCTTCACCACCGAGGCCAAGGCCCAGGTTCTGGCACGGATGTGGGATGCGGAAGTGGGGTATCACCCCGAGCCCGAGGCGGTGTTCTACGGTTTGCCGCCCGAGGCCCGGGGGCTGGTGGTCGACTTCGATCCCGAGAGCGAGGAGGCGTACCTGGTGAGGCGGGAGGAACTGTGAAGGTCGGCCTGCTCGATACCTGGCTCTCGCGGCGCTACCGGTCCTTTTGGGAAGCCTACTTGCGGGCCCTGGGGGTGACGCTGATCCTGCCGGAGGCGCCCTTCGAGGTTGCCCTCAAAGCGCCGGCGCCCGAGTGGGCGAGCCTGCCGCTCCGGGCCGTTTTGGGGCGAATCGATGAGCTGAAAGCCCGTGGCGCCGATGTGATCCTTCTTCCCGACGCCCAGCTCGGCGTCGAGGGAGAGCGGGGCGGCGGTCAATGCCCCTGGGTCCGCGATCTCGAGTCGACCGTCGAGTCCCTGCGCCCCGCTTCGCCAAAGCTCTTCGTGGTCCCTGCGGCGCTCGATTCCCACGTGCTCGGTCTTGCGGCCCGGCTCGGCTCGGAACTGGTGCGGAATCCCCAGGCGGTCCGGCTCGCCCTCGAGCGGAGCCGGGCCCAGATCAAGCCCTGCGGCCCTTACCGTTTGCCTGGATCCGATGCGGGCGTGGTGAGCGTTGGCCTCGTTGGCGAGCCTTACCTGATCGAAGAACCCAGGCTCTATCAGGGACTGCTCGAGGCCCTGGCCCCCTACGGAGTGGCGCTCGCCGATCGGGCGCCGGAAGAGCTTCGGCGCGAAGGTGAGCGCCTGGGGCTCAGGCTGGTGTTGCCGAGCGATCTGGAGTGGGCGGGGTCGGCGCACTACCTGGCCCGGCGGGCCTCGGTGAAGGTCGTGGTGTCTTTGGTGGAGCCCGAGTGCGAGGCCATGGCCCGCGTCGCGGGGTGGATCGCCGGGAAGCTTCCAAAGCCCATGATCGTGCATCGGCTTGACGGTTCGCCGGAGGAAACGCTTGCGGCGCTTGAGGGGTACAATTCTTGACTGTGAGAACTGACCGGTCAGTTCCACCCCTGCACCGGCTTTTGGCCTTCGTCCGCCCCTACCTCTGGAAGTACGTCGTGGGCATCGCTTCGGGGACGCTGTCGCTCGTGTTCTCGGTGCTCGCGCCCTACTTCCTTCGCCGGACGATCGACCGGATTCAGGCGGGGGAGGCCTACCTCCCCTTCATCCTGGGCATCGTTGCCGCCGGCCTCCTGGCCGGACTCTTTTCCTGGTTGCAGCGGTGGGTGGCGATCGGGGCGAGTCGCGAGGTCGAGGCCGATATCCGGGAATCCCTCTTTCGCCACCTCGTGCGGCTCGACTTTTACTACTACGCCGAGAAACCGGTGGGCGACCTCATGAACCGGCTCAATACCGACCTCCAGGCGGTGCGCGACATGCTGGGGCCGGGGATCAACATGGGGTTCCGCGTCACCCTCTTTATCGTGTTTGCCTTCGCGGCGATGTTCTTGGTGAACCCGGGTCTGGCGGCGGGGGTTTTGGCCGTGGCCGTGCCGACGGTGCTGGTCGCGCGCTATTTGATGCACCTCGCCGACCGGCGCTGGCGCGAGGCCCAGGAAGTCTACGACCGCATCGCGGCCAAGGCCGAGGAGGACATCGCCGGCATCCGGGTCATCAAGGGGTTTGCCCTCGAGGCCAAGGAACGGGAAGCCTTTGTGGCATTGAACCGGGCCTACATCGAAAAGAGCCTGGCCCTGGCCCGGGTCGAAGGGCCGCTGCAAGCCGCCATGAGCTTGCTCCTTGGCATCGCGGTGCTGATCGTTTTGCTCAAGGGCGGGGGCGAGGTGGTCGCCGGCCGGATGACGCTCGGCGAGTTCGTCCAGTTCAACGCCTATTTGACCCTCCTCACCTGGCCGGTCTTGGGTCTGGGCTGGGTCCTGGGCATTTTCCAGCGCGGCCAGACCAGCTGGCGCCGCTTGCTCGAACTCTTCGACGAAGTTCCCCGGGTGCGCGACGGTCCGGAGACCGATCCCGGCATTCGTGTCCTTTCCGGTGAGGTCGTCTTCGAACGGGTGGGCCTCCGTCTCGACGAACGGCGGGTCCTGGCCGAGATCATGCTCCGCTTGAAGCCAGGCATGACGCTCGGGGTGACGGGTCGGACTGGAAGCGGCAAAACCATGCTGGCCCGGCTCATTCCGCGGATCATCGACGCCAGCGAGGGAACGGTCTACGTCGGCGGTCATCCGGTGCGAAAGATCCCCATCGAAACCCTGCGCCGGAACGTGGGCATGGCGCCGCAAGAGCCGTTTTTGTTCTCGGAGTCGGTGTTCGACAACATCGCCTTCGGCCTTGAGCGTCCGGATCCTGACCGGGTGGAATGGGCGGCCAAGCTGGCCGGTGTCCACGAGGAGATTCTCCGGTTCCCCAAAGGGTACGACACCAAGCTCGGTGAGCGGGGGGTGACCCTCTCCGGCGGGCAGCGCCAGCGGGTGGCCCTGGCCAGGGCGCTGGCAAAGAAGCCGGAAATCTTAATCCTCGACGACGCGCTCTCGGCGGTGGATACCGAGACCGAGGCCAAGATTCTCCAGGGTCTGAAAGGGGTGCTCGGGCAGCAGACGACCCTCATCATCAGCCACCGGGTGAGCGCGCTCCGGCACGCCGATTGGATCGTGGTCCTCGAGGGCGGCCGGATTGTGGAGGAAGGGACCCACGAGTCGTTGTTGCGGCTCGGTGGCCATTATGCCGAGCTTGAGCGCTTGCAGCGTCTGGAGGAAGCGCTGTGAACCAGGAACCGCGCGCGACCCAGTTCGACCCCCAGCTCGCCAGGCGGGTGCTGGCATTCGTCAAGCCCTACTGGAAACAGGTGGGCCTGGCCCTGTTTTTCATCCTGATCACGACCCTCGCCGCGAACGCCCTGCCCCTGGTCTTTAAATTCGCGATCGACGGGGCTCTGGCCCCGAAAACGCCACTCCCCCTGGCGGAGCGCTACCAGACCCTGGCGGTTGCGGCGATGGTTTTCGTCGGGCTCAGGGTTTTGGACTTCGTTACCCGCTATGCCCAGACCTACACCTTGGCCTGGATCGGCCAGCACGTGCTCTATGACTTGCGGGCTGCCATCTTCGACAAGCTCCTCCGTCTTCACGTGGGATTTTTCGACCGCACGCCGGCCGGCCGGCTGCTCACCCGCCTGACCTCGGACGTCGACGCCATCCAGCAGTTCATCACCGGGGGGCTGGTGGGGTTTGCCGCCGACCTCTTCATGCTGGTCGGAATCATGGCTTTCATGTTGGTGCTCGACTGGAAGCTAGCGCTGGTTGCCTTCGCGGTCATGCCCTTGCTCCTTTTGGTCACCACCTGGTTGCGAATCCGCATGCGGGCAGCCTATCGCGAGATGCGGGCCCGGCTCTCCCGGATGAACGCCTTCTTGGCCGAGAACCTGGCGGGCGTGCTCACCATCCAGCTCTTCGTTCGCGAGCGGCGTCAGGAGGAAAAATTTCAGGAGAAAAACCGCGAGCTCCTTGCGGCTTACATCGAGGTGATTCGCTGGTTCGCACCCTTTTTCCCGGTGGTGGGGTTTTTGGGCGAGCTGGCGGTGGCCAGCGTGCTCTACCAGGGCGGGGGAGAGGTGCTCAGGGGCGCGGTGACGCTGGGGTTGCTCGTGGCCTTCATCGATTACACCCGCAACTTCTTCGAACCGCTCAGGGACCTCTCCGATAAGTTCAACATCTTCCAGTCGGCCATGGCCGCGGCCGAGCGGATCTTCGGCCTCCTCGACGAGCCCGAGTATGTGACCGACCGCCCGGGGGCCAAACCCGTCAGCCGGCTCCGCGGGGAAATCCGGTTCGAGGACGTGTGGTTTGCCTACCAGAACGAAGAGTGGGTCCTCAAGGGCGTGAGCTTCGTCGTTCGCCCCGGGGAAAAGGTGGCGTTGGTGGGGGCGACCGGGGCCGGGAAGACCAGCGTCATCAGTTTGATCTCTCGTTTTTACGACGTCCAGCGGGGCCGGGTTTTGGTCGATTGGGTGGACGTGCGTGACTACCGCCAGGCCGACCTGCGCCGGGCGGTGGGGATCGTCATGCAGGAACCCTTCCTCTTCGCGGCGTCCATTTTGGACAACCTGCGCCTGGGCGACGAGGGGATCTCGCTCGAGCGGATTCGCGAGGTCTGCCGCATGGTCGGGGTCGATGAGATGATCATGAAAAGGCCCCAGGGCTACCACACCCGGCTCGGTGAGCGCGGCGCCGGGCTCTCAACCGGCGAGCGGCAGCTTCTGGCCCTGGCCCGGGCCATGCTCCACAACCCCGATATTCTGCTGATCCTCGACGAGGCCACGGCCAACGTTGACAGCGAAACCGAGGCTAAAATGCAGGCCGCCCTCGAGCGGGTCAGCGAGGGGCGAACGGTCATCCTTATTGCGCACCGCCTCTCGACGGTGAAAGACGTCGACCGGATCCTGGTCTTCCGCCGCGGCGAGCTGATCGAAGAGGGCGATCACGACCACCTGCTCCGCCAGGGGGGATACTACGCCAAGCTGTATGCTCTGGCGGGCGGGGCCAGTTTGGGATGAGCAGTCGGGCGCTCAGGGAAAACGCGGGACGCTACGGATTCGCCGGCGCTCGCTCAGTAGGTCTTCAGCTCCACACCGGCGTCGGTGAGGGCTTCGCGGACCGCGCGGGCGATCTCGACCGATTCGGGGTTGTCGCCGTGAATGCAGAGCGTCTCGGCCTCGATGCGCACCTTCCCGCCATCGAGGGCATCGATTTCCTGGTCCAAGACCATGGCCACCGCCCGCTCGGCCGCTGCTTTGGGGTCGCGGATCAGGGCGCCGGCCATGCTGCGAGGCGCGAGGCGGCCATCCGAGAGGTAGGCGCGGTCGGGGAAGGCTTCCCTCACGTAGCGGACTCCCACTTCTCGCGCGGCTTCTTCCATCAGGGTGCCGCCCAGGAGCACGAGCGGGACTTCGGGGTCGTAGTCCTTGATGGCCTGGGCCACGGCCTTGGCCAGCGGTTTGTCTTTGAGCATCCGTAGGTACAGCGCCCCGTGGGGTTTGACGTGGTGGAGGGGGAGACCTGAAAGGCGGAGGAAGGCGCTGAGGGCCCCGATCTGGTAGAGCACGTCGGCGTAGGCCTGATCAGGGGTAATGGCCATGTCCCTGCGCCCGAAGCCCACCAGGTCCGGGAAGCCCGGATGGGCGCCGACGGCCACGCCGTGCGACTTGGCGAGCCTCACCGCTTGCTGGATGGTCAGGGGGTCACCGGCGTGGAAACCGGTGGCCAGGTTGACCGAGGTCAGGAGCGGAAACAGCTGTTCATCCTGCCCCAGCTTCCAGCGACCGAAGGATTCCCCGGCATCGGCATTGAGGTCAATCCACTTTCCCATACCACCATGTTAAACCGGGCGCGAAGCCCGGTTCGATGAGAGGCGATCGGCCGCGTGAGGTCGGGGTCATTCCATGCGTTTGCGGTATTCCAAGACCTGCTGGGGGCTGAGCCCCTTTTCCCGGAGCCGGGCGACGTCCTCGGGCGCAAGAGGCTTGGCCCCTTTTTGCGCCAGCGCGTCGTTGCCCCAGCTGCTGCGCACGAAATTGATCACCGCCGCGATCTGGGCGTCGGAGAGGTGGCCAAAGGGCGGCATGGCGCCGTTGTAGGTCTGGCCGCCGACCTGAATGGGGCCTTGCAGGCCGAAGAGGACGACGAGCGTCGCGTAATCTGGGTCGGCGAGCAGCTTCGGGTTCTTGGCCAGCGGGGGAAAAGCCCCGGGGACGCCTTGTCCGGCTGCCTGGTGACAGGCGGCGCAGTTTTGCGCGTAAACCTTGCTGCCATCAAGCTGATTGGTGGGTGCCGTTGGGGTTTGTGCCCGTTGCTCTTGATCCGGCGGCGGTGGCGGATTCGGGCCCATGTAGGTCACGAAGTAGTTAAGGAGAATGTCGAACTCCTCTGGGGTGATCTCCATGCCGGCCTCTTCCATCGACCGAATGGTATCGATCCAAGCACTTCGATCGATGCCCGCAGAATCGAGCACGTAGCCGAGGTCATGACAGGCCTGACAGCGGGCATACACCAGATCTTTCCCGGGGCCGTCGGGTAAGGTTGTCAGCTGGGCGTACCCAATGCCGAGGGTTAACAACAAAAAAGTCATCAAGAAAGTGCGTTTCACGGGACACTCCCATCACAGCTGTGGCGGAGGAGGGAGGTCCCGGGCCTTGCCCGGGACCTGGCGTGCTTAGGAAACCTTGACCGTGATGCGGTCGGCACCGTTCCACTCATAACCCGAGGGGTTCCAGTCGATTCCACCGTTGAGGGGTTGGGTGCGCCCCAGTTTGTCGATTGCGCGGACCCAGATCTCCCGTTCGCCTGCACTGAGGGCGACGTAAGTTTCCCAGTGAGTCCATCCGAATGGCGAGTCTGGCGCCTGGGGCTTGGCCGTTTGCCACGTCTTTCCCCGGTCAATGGAGACTTCGACTTGGTCAATGGGGACGACCCCGTCGTTCCAGGCGACGCCGCTGACCTTAACGGTCCCGGCCTTGACGGTTTCACCGTCTAGAGGAGAGAAGATAACGCTTTTGATCTTCTGGTGCCAGCTCGGCCGGGAGTTCACGAAGTTGTAATCCGATTTGGAGAATTTTCCTGGCTCGACCGGATAGAGCGGCACGCGATAGCGAACCGTGTGGTTGTAGTTATAGGTTTCGTGGGCCTCAAAGCGCAGCGTGCCGATCCACTTCACATTCATCGTGCCGTAATATCCGGGCACGACCAGACGGACGGGGCCGCCGTGGACCGCTGGGATGGGCTCACCGTTCATCTCGATGGCCAAGATCGCGTTGTCTCGGACGTAGGGGTCTGTCCAGGGGAGGCTGTGCTCGAAGTCGGGTTTGGTGCCTGACGGCAAGTCACGACCGTTTGCGGTAAGGTACTTCGCGCCTTGTTCGTACACCTCGACCTTGAAATACTCGAGGACATCCTTGAGTTTGGGGCCTTTCCAGACGGTTTGCCCCATGCCCCCGTGTTTCCACTGGGTTCCCGAGGTTTTCTTGGCGTATTTGGCGTAAAAGCTCCGCCCGTTCCCGGAGCACTGCAAGACCATGGTGACTTCCTGCTGGGGAAGTTTCCTGAGCTCCGTAGCCTCAAAGCGTGCGGGTCGGCGTACGAGCCCGACAATCTCGATGATCCAACCGGCAAGGGGAAGCGCCTCGAGCGTCTTCCCTCCAGCTAGAACCTGGTTGTTTCGAACGAAGAAGAGCTCTTTGGGGGTGATTTTATGTTCCCGTAGCAGAGGGAGGGGCGTTTCGAGGACGCCTGTGCGGGTGTTGTGGACCAGGAGCCTTGGATCCTTGCCGATGATCACCTCGCTGGCTTTTGGAGCAGCCTGGGCTTGGGCCCTGAGGACGCTGGGAAAAAACCCGAGCATGGCGGCAGCGGCACCTGTCCGCATGAGGAACTGCCGGCGGTCTATACCATGACGTTCATTTTCCTGTTTCATAGTGCACACCTCCGAAATCTGTGTTGATTCACCTTTTATACCTTCGAGGTTGTACCGGGACAAGTGTCCCACATCACAGTGTGTCCGTTGGACCGCTTGCGACTTATCCCGCCCAAGTAAAAATGCGCTGGTCATCGGACCAGCGCACGCCCGTATCGCTCGCTTTAAGCGACGTGGGGGAGGCGTTCGGCCAGGATGACCGCGAGAGCGAGGGAGAGGAACTTGACCTCCTCGGGGTCGGCGCGGCTGGTGAGGACCAAAGGCGCCTTCGCGCCCATGATGATGCCCGCACCCCGGACCCGCGCGAAGTAGATGAGGCTTTTGTAGAAGACGTTGCCCACGTCGATGTTGTCGACGATCAGGATGTCCGCCTTGCCGGCCACCGGGCTTTGGATGCCTTTGATGCGCGCCGCCTCGAGGCTCACCGCGTTGTCGAGCGCGAGGGGGCCGTCGATGGTTGCCCCTTTGATCTGACCCCGGTCGGCCATCTTGGCGATGATCGCGTCCTCGACCGCGGTCTCCATCTCGGGGTTGACCACTTCGACCGCGGCGAGGAGGGCGACTTTGGGCTTCGGGATGCCGAGGGCGTGGGCGAGCGTCACCGCGTTTTCGACGATCTGAATCTTGGCCTTGAGATCGGGGTTGATGTTCATCGCCCCGTCGGACATCAAAAAGAGCCGGTCGTACCCCTTGCTCTCAAAGACCAGAACGTGCGAAAGCAACTTCCCCGTGCGCAGCCCCCATTCCTTATTGAGCGCTGCCCGCAAAAAGTCGGAAGAGTGGACCAGCCCTTTCATGAGGATGTCGGCCGCGCCGGAGGCCACGGCTTTGGTGGCCAGGACCGTGGCCTCGACCGGGTCGCGTGCCGGATGGACCTCGAGGTTGTCCGCTTGTATGCCGAGTTCGGTGGCGATTTTGCGGATGCGCTCGGGGTTGCCAAAGAGTATGGGTTGGATGAGGCCCTCGATCCGGGCTTCGTTGACGGCTTCGATGACGTGGGCCTCGCTGGCGGCGGCAACCGCCACCTTTTTTGGCCCCTTGATCTGGGCGATCAACCGTGCCAGGTCGAGCAGGGCGTTCATGCTGCGAATGGGTTCGATTTCCTTAAACTCCAGATGCATACCTTCGCACCTCCTCGAGGCCCGTGAGGACCCGCGCCGCGCCCGAGGCCAGGGCCTCGGCCTCAAACTCTCCGGGCATGACCACCAGCGGTGCCATCCATTCGATGCGCTCGCGAACGCGGGTCACGACGTACTCAAAGCGCGCGGCGCTGCCGGTGAGGAAAAAGGCATCGGGCCGGGCATGCACCGCGAAAGCGGCGAGGTTCTTGGCGATCTGCAGGGCGTAGGCCTCCACCACGCGCCGGGTCTTTGGGTCGGTGAGGTTCTCCTCGACGGTCTTGAGGTTGTCGGTGCCTAAAAGCCCTAAGAACCCCGAGCGGTAGGCGAGGAGATGGCGGGCGGCCTCGATGCCGCGGGCCTGGACCAGCGAGAGAACCCCGTGGAGCGGTACCGTGCCGGCGCGATTGGCGCTAAAAGGACCTTCACCGAGCAGGGCATCGGTGGCGTCGGCCATGCGTCCGTGCAAAAAGAGCGCCACGCTGCTGCCCCCGCCGAGGTGGGCGCCGATGAGCACGCTCGATTCCAGCGGTTTCCCGAGCTCCTTGGCCACCTTGCGGGCCACGTAGCGGAGGTTGAGCGCGTGGACCCGGCTTTGACGCTCAAGGCCCGGCACCCCCGAGACGCGGGCTTCGGGGAGCATTTCCGACACCGTCGGGGGGTCCACCACGTAAGCCGGGACCTGATGCGCCTTGGCGGCCTCGAGGGCCAGCGGCGCACCGAGGTTGGCCGGGTGATAGCCGTAGGGGCTTTTGAGCGAGGTTTTGGCCAGGACCTCGTCCACGAGGTAGACCCCGGCGGAAACCGGTCCGATCAGCCCGCCCCGGGCGGCGATGGCGGAAAACGGTGCCCAGGTCCGGGCCTGGGCCAGCACCAGGGGCCGGCGCGATTCGAAGTCTTCAAGCGGCGTTTCGCCTGGGCGCGATGGCTTCTCGACGCGCTCCAGCACCTCGACCCGGCCTTCGCGGACATCGGCGAGGGCCAGTTTGGTCGAGGTCGAGCCAGGGTTAATCACGAAAACGCGCACGATTCCAGCATACACACCGCCCCTCACCAAGAGTTTAGAATGCGACGCTAAACTTATGTGCGGAGGTGATTATGAGGTCAAAGTTAGGGCTGTTCCTCGGTGCGCTTGCCCTGGTCGGCGCGGTTGCCGTGGCCCAGGGCTTCGACGCTTCCCGGGCGCTTTTAGAAAACGAAAAAAATACCATAGAAATCGTCCAGCGGGATGCCCCGGGGGTGGTCTACGTCGCGGTGAGGAGCGCCGCGCGGGTGGTCCGCCCTCAGCTGCCGCCGGGTTTTGAAGACTTCGCACCGTTTTTTGAGCCCTACGTGGTTCCGCCCCGCCAGGGCACGGGCTCGGGTTTCGTCATCGACCGCGAGGGCTACGTGCTCACCAACTACCACGTGGTCAAGGACGCCGACCAGATTGAGATTCGCTTCCAGGGGGATCCCAAGGCCTACTCGGCGAAGCTGGTTGGGGCCGTTCCCCCCATGGACATCGCCCTGCTCAAGGTCAAGGCCCCCAAAGACAAGCTCTCGCCCCTCGTTCTCGGTGACTCTGACCAGGTAAAGGTAGGGCAAAAGGCCATCGCCATCGGTAACCCCTTCGGACTGGAGTTCACCGTGACCGAGGGGATCGTCTCCGCCATCCGCCGGAACCCCGGCGTCGAAACCAGTTTGGTGCCTTACCTGATCCAGACCGATGCCGCGATCAATCCCGGCAACTCTGGCGGGCCGCTCCTCAACTCGAGGGGCGAGGTCATCGGCATCAACGCCGCGATCCTGACCCCGAGCGGCCAGATGGGAGCGCCGCAGTTCGCCGGCATCGGGTTTGCCATTCCCATCAACCTGGCCAAGGACTACCTGCCCCAGATGAAAGCGGGCAGGATCCTGAGCGCGGATGAGATCATCAAGTCGCGGCCCCGTCTTGGCGTGACCGTGTTGCCGGTGAGCGCCTATCCGGAAAAGATCCGCCAGCGCTTTAAGCTGCCGGACCAGGGCCTGGTGATCCAGGAGGTGCAAAAGGGAAGCCCGGCCGAGAAGGCGGGTCTGCAGGGGGCGACGGATCACATCTACCTCTATGCGCCAAATGGTGACGTGGTGGATCTCGGTGTCGGCGGCGATGTGATCGTCGAGGCCGATGGAGAGCCCATCGCCTCGATCAACGACCTGCGTGCGGTTCTCTTCAAAAAGAAGGCCGGCGACGCCGTGACCTTGAAAGTGGTCCGTGAGGGGAAGACGCGGACGGTCGAGGTCTTCATTTCGGTGGTGAAGTAGGGCCTTCGTGGCCCCTGCCGCGGCACTCGCCGCGGCAGGGGCCGTATGCTTTTGGCCCGTTCCCTCGATGCGGCGCGCGGTCTGATATAACTGGGCTTGGCCATGGCCCGGAACTGGGATGAACACTATCAAACCTGCGCGCCGCCGAGCGATCCCGCCTTCGTGGTGCGCACCTACGGCAGCCTGCTCCCCGAGGGGGTGGTGCTTGACCTCGCGGGGGGCGCGGGGCGGAACGCGTTTTTCCTGGCCGCACTCGGTCACCGGGTGCTGCTTTTGGAGCAGAGCGAGGTCGCCCTCGCCATGGTGCGCGACGAGGTGGCTCGCCGGGGGCTGCCGGTGCATCCCATCCGTGCGGACCTCGAGGACCCGGACCTGGTTTTGCCTCCAGGGCCGTTCGCCGCTGTGGTGATGAGCTATTTTGTCCACCGCCCGTTGCTCGCTCGTTTTTCCCGGCTGCTCCTTCCCGGAGGGCTGGCGCTTATCGAGGGCTTCGATCGGTATGAGGCGATCCGTCGGGGACGGGGCGAAAGCCCCCGGTACTGGGAGCCCTGGGAGCTTTTGCAACCGCCTGAAGGCCTTTCCCTCCACGCGTTCGGCCAAGGCCGATGGGGGTTTGCCCACCGGACCTTCGCGGTGTGGCGTAAACTCGGCCCGTGAAGATCGGCGTGTCCTTTACCCAGCCCTGGGCCAGGCTCGTGGCCTGGGCGGCGTGGCCCTTGGGGGTCGAGGTTGACCTCGTGCCCCCGGACAGCCCGTCTCGTGGCTACGATCGCCTGATCCGTTTCGCCGCCAGCGAGTTCGAGGATGCCGGGGAAGCGTTCCCGGGGCGGCGGGCGCTCGAGGCGGCGGAGGATCTGCTCGTGCAAAAGCGACTCTTCCGAGCGCTGGGGCTTCTTACCCCCGGGTTTGGCCGGGTCACGAGTTCGGCCGAGCTCGAGGCCATGCAGATGGTGCACGGTCTGGAAGGCTGGCTCCGGGCCAGGGACGGTTCGCGGGCGCTCTGGGTTTCGAGCCGGGAGTTTGCCGTGCCCGAAGGGCAGTGGGTGTTTGAACGCGCCCTGCCGGGTGGTACCGAGCTCCTCCTGATCGCGGTTCGAAGTGGCGATGGGTTTTGGCTCTATCCCCCGGCCGGCCGGGTGGGGGAGGGCTGGGTCGTCCCCTGGGGGCTGGGCGAATCGCTCCTTTTGGAGATCGCCGAGGGGCTTTGGCGCCTGGTACAGGCGCTCGACCACGAGGGGGTGATCGAGGTTCGCGCCCGCATGGATGAAGGCCGGGTCGCGTTTTTGGACTTCACCCCTTACCCCACCGCGCGCGGCCTCTTTACCCTGCGGAGCCTCTCTCACGCCGAGGCGCACCTCCGCGTCGCCCTCGGCTGGCCGGTGGTCGAGCCGGAGTTCCCCGGTCCGGCGGCGGTGGTGCCCCTCAAGAGCCTGAATACGGCGCTGGCGCACCCCTGGCTGAAACCCTTCGTCCTCGATCGTCCTTACGCCGTGTTTTGGGCCGACGACGAAAGCACGCTGCGCCAGCGTCTCCAACTTCTCATGCCCCGTTAGGGCGAGCCCCGGCGCGAGTCGGCGGTCGTCCGCGTTTTAAGGCCACGGCGGGGTATTTAACCATCCTCCAGGGCCTCCCAGAGCTCGAGCACGACCGCGTGCGCCAGATTCAGTCCCCTCGAGGTCGGGCGGAGCCTCGGCGGATCATAGATGACGAGGCCCCGTTGCTCGAGGGCCGCGATCGCGCCCGCGAGCTGCTCGCAGAGCGCGTGGCCGGTTCTCGCCCCAAGCGCCCGAAGGTCCACGCCTTCCCGGGTCCGCAGACCCATCATGATCGCCTCGCGCACGTGCTCGCTTGGGGTGACCGGTTCCAGGTCTGCGCTTTCACCGGCCAGCCAGCGGGGGAGGGGCGGATTCCGCCAGCGCTGGGCGTAGAGGCCGGGGTCTTCGGTCGTTGGCGGGAGGTGTCCAGTGGCGGCGGGTCCCAGCCCGCCCCAAAAGCCCATGCGCCAGTAGACCAGGTTGTGCCTGGCTGCCTCGCCGGGCCGGGCGAAGTTCGACACCTCGTAGCGCACGAGTCCCGCTTCGCCCAGGATCTCTTCCGCGAGCTCAAGGGCGCGTCCCTCCGCTTCCGGATCGGGGTGGAGACCCTCGAGGGCATAGCGGGTCCCGGGTTCCACAATCAGGGTGTAGGCGGAGACGTGACCGACGCCGAGCGCCGTTGCCTCGAGGAGGTCGCGGCGGACGTCCTGGCCGGGAAGACCGAGGATCAGGTCGATGGAGACCCGAAAACCGGCCTGCTGCGCTTCCTCGATCGCGCGGTAGGCGCCCCGGGCACGGTGGGCCCGCCCCAGGGCTTTCAGGACCCGGTCGTCAAAGCTCTGAACCCCGATCGAAAGCCGCGTCACGCCGAGTGTTTTGAGGAGCCGCAACCGCTCGGGGTTGAGGGTTCCGGGGTTGGCCTCGAGCGTGACTTCGCCTCCAGGGGCGACTTGCCAGGGCAGGGTGAACAGCCGGATCAGCTCCGCCTCGCGTAAAAAGCTCGGGGTGCCGCCGCCGAAATAGAGGGTTTCCAGCGGTTCGGGAAATCGCTGGTGGAGCCTCTCGGCTTCCTGGGCCAGCCGGTCGAGGTAACGATCGACGACGTCGCCGTGCCGCCGGACCACGTGGAAATCACAGTAGGGGCAGATGGTGGGGCAAAAAGGGACGTGGACGTAAAGCGAGCGCACCGCCTTTAGACTACTGGTGTGCACGTGGTGCTGACCCGGCCTCCGGAGAAGGACGCCGAGCTCAAGGCTGGCCTCGAGCGGCTCGGTGTCGAGGCGCGTTCGCTCCCGGTGGTGGCCTACGAGGCGCTGCCTGAAGGGGTCGCCTCGCTCGAGGCGTTGTTGACCGAACCCTGGGACTGGGTGGTGGTGACGAGCCCGGAGGCCGCCGAGCACTTTGGACGGGTGTGGGAAAGGCGCGGACGCCCGCCTCTCCCCGTGGCCGCGGTCGGGGAGAGCACGCGGCAGGCGCTCTTACGCCTGGGGATTTCGGCGCGGTTTCTTCCGCAGCGGGCCACGGCCAAGGATCTGGCCGAGACGATGCCCGGTTCCGGCCGCGTGCTCTGGCCGGCTTCGGCCCGGGCCGGGAACGATCTCAGCGATGGGCTTCGCCGGAGGGGGTTTTCGGTCCGCCGGGTGAACATCTACACCCTCCGGCCGCGCGTTCCCGATGCGCGGGAACGCGCGGCATTAAGGGGCGCAGTCGCGGTGGCGTTCGGCTCACCTTCGGCGGTCCGCGCCTGGCTGGCGGCTGGACTGCCCCGGCTCCCCGCGGGCTGCGTCGGTGCGGTGACGGCCCGGGTGGCCCGGGAAGCGGGTTTTCCCGAGGTCAGGTATCCGGAGGCACCGGGCCTTGAAGGGTGGATGTTTGTCCTGGCCCGCCTTGCGGGACGGGTGATAGACTGAAAGGCGATGACGATGGGGCTGCCTGTGCACATGGTGGGGTTATCCCACAAGAGCGCCCCACTGGGGGTTAGGGAGTGTGTCGCCGTCCCCAAGGCGCGGATGAATGAGCTCCTGGCCGCGCTCAGCCAAGAGGCTGAGGAAGCGGTCCTGGTTTCGACCTGTAACCGTTCCGAACTCTACCTGGTAGCCCCGAAGCGTTCGCCGATTGCAATTTACGAGGCCCACCTGGGGGCTTTCCGCGAGTATCTCGTGCACCTGGAGGGGGAAGCGGCCCTCAGACACCTTTTCCGCGTCGCCGCCGGGCTTGAGAGCCTGGTGGTGGGTGAGGCTCAGATCCTCGGCCAGGTGCGGCAGGCGCTTTTTGCCGCCCGCGAGGCCCGGAGTGTCGGGCCCGTGCTCGAGCAGGCGGTGCAGCGGGCTCTCTGGGTCGGTAAGCGGGCCCGCTCCGAGACCGCGATCGGGGCCGGCGCGGTGAGCGTCGCGTATGCGGCCGTGGATCTGGCGCGTTCGGTCTTTGGCGATCTGGCGGATCAGGTGGTCTTGGTGCTCGGGGCCGGCGAGATGGCCGAGCTGGTGCTCACCCACCTCAAGGAGCTCGGGGTCCGCAAGATCTTCGTTTTGAACCGGACCCGGGCTCGGGCCCAGGCCCTGGCCGAGCGTTTTGGCGGCGAGGCCTGCGGTATGGAGGATTTGCCTCGAGGGCTCGAGGCCGCCGACATCGTCATCGCCTCCGCGGCGGCGCCCCATCACGTGGTCCGCGTTCAGCGGGTCAAAGAGGTGCTCGCTAAGCGTGAAAAGCCCCTTTTCCTGATCGATATCGGGGTGCCCAGGAACATCGACCCCGAGATCGCCCGCCTGGCCGGGGCCTACCTCTATGACCTCGACGCCCTAGAGTCGGTGGTGGCGAAAAACCTCGAGGCCCGCCGGGGCGAACTCCCCAAAGTCGAGGCCATCGTCGCCGAGGGTGTCGCCGACTTCCTCGAGTGGTACGCCGGGCACCTGGCCCGCGATCGCATTGGACGCTTGAAGGCCCGCATCTTCGGGCTGGCCGAGGCCGAACTCGAGGCGGCACTCCGGGGCAAGCTGAAAGGGCTATCGCCGGAAGAGGCCGGGGAGGTTGAGCGGTTGGTGCGGCGGATCCTCGCCAAGGCCAGCCACCCCCTGATCCTGCTGGCCAAGGATGGCAGGGTAGGAGAAAAGATCGAGTACGCGCTTCCCCGGCGATGATCGTCTTCTTCGTAGGTCTTGGCGTCTTCGTTCTCGTTTTGGGTCTGGTCTTTGGCCGTTACTGGCCTCTCCCCGCGGCGGGGGCATTCGTCCTTGCCCTGATTCTGCACATCCTGCGCTCCGGTGAGCCCCTGGCCAGCCCCTTCCAGACCGGCATGTTGATTTCCCTGGGGCTGCTCGGCGTGGGGCACCGTTATGCCTGGCGACCGCGACTCGTGCCCCTCGTTCGCGCCGCCCAGGCGGCCGCGGCCTTCACCGCGCTTTTTAGCCTGCACTACTTGAACCGCTTCGCCGAGGGCCTCTCGCCGGGGCTGCTCGCGGTGCACGCCGGGAGCTTCCTGCTGGCCTACGTGGCCTTGACAATCGCCTACATCGCGGCACTGCTCGGTTACGTTCAGCACCTGGCCTTAAAACGGCGGCCCTGGCGGGCCCTCAGCTGGCCGCCGCTTTTGGTGTTGATGGGGCTTGAAGGGCCGTATCTGCGCTTTGGCTACCTGGCCTACACCTTTGGCCTTTTTACCGGCATGGCCTGGGCTTTTCGGCTGTGGGGACAGCCGCTTTCCTGGGATCCCAAGGAGGTGACCACGCTTTTTGCCTGGTCGCTGCTCACCCTGCGGGTGCTGCTGCCGGCTAAGACACTCCCTGGAATCAAGATCGCGGTCTGGACGCTGGCCTTCGTGGTGATCGTTTTGGTCTTCCTGGTGGTGCCGCTTTTCGGGGGCCGCCACCCGGTGTGAGAATGTTAGCCTTAACTTGACAAATTGGAAAAGCAATATTTACAATCTATGGTGAAGGCCCGAGGTGAACCGCGCGCATCGGGTGAGGAGGGGAACCGTGGAGGAGGCCCGTATTCTCAAACTGCTGGAGGAGGGCAAGATCACCCGGGAAGAAGCCGAGCTTTTGCTCGAGGCCCTCAGCGAGGGTAAAGGCCAGCCAGCGGCCGAGGCCGCGCCAGAAAGCGTCGAAACCTGGATCGAGATCAAGGCCCGGCACGCCGATGTCCGGATTACCGAGGGGGCCGAATTGAACGCGGTGGCCTTCGGTCCGGGCCAGGTTTTTCTCGATGGAAACCGGGTGATCGCCGAGCAGCCGCGCCGTGGCCTTTGGGGCCTCAAGACGCCCCGGATGCGGCTTGAGGTGCGGGTTCCCGCCGGTGCCGGGGTTGCCCTCGATCTGGGGATGGGGCAGCTCGAGGCCCCGGCGCTGGTCGCTCTTCAAGGGAGCCTGGGCATGGGCAGCGTGCGGCTGGGGCGGCTTTCTGGGCTCGATTTCCACCTGGGGCAGGGAGATTTCAAAGCCGATTTGCTGGTGAGGGGTGGCCGCCATCGGCTTGAGATCGGCATGGGCCGCGCCAGACTGAGGGTTTTGCCGGGCGCGAACCTGCGCCTGATTCGGCGCATCGGCCTCGGGCAAGCAAACAGCAAGCCGGCGATGGGTTTGGGCGAAACGATGGTTTTTGGGGCAGGCGATGCCGAACTCAAGGTCGAGGTGGGTATGGGGAGCGTGGAGGTCAGCCATGGATGAACTGCGGCGCATTTTGGAGATGCTGGCGGCGGGGCAGATCAGCGTGGATGAGGCGCTCGAGCTCGTGAGCGCCCTCGAGGGCGAGCGTCAAAAGCCACGGCGGGGGCGATTCGTGCGCATCGATATTCAGGGACCTGACGACAAGGTCAAGGTCCACATCCCCCTGACCCTGGCTCGCTTTGCCGCCCGCTTCCTGCCGAAAGAGGCGCGTTCGGCACTGGGCGCGGCGGACGTCTCGCTCGATGAGCTCCTGGCCGAGCTCACGCCCGAGGCCGAGGGCAAGCTGCTCGAGGTCGACGTGGATGAGGACGGGGAGAAGACCCGCATTCTCATCGAGGTGGTGTGAGCCTTTGTCGCTTTATGGCAGACTGAAAAGGCCCGGTTTTCGGGCAAGGAAGGGGCGTGAGTGGCGATGAGCGCCAAGTATCCGATGCCGGCCACGTGCCCGGTGTGTCGCGAACGGCTCGAGGTGACCGGACTCGCCTGCCCGGGGTGCGGCACCCGATTGGAAGGCCGTTTCCTGCCCAACGAGTTCGCCACCCTCCCGCCCGAACAGCTCGAGTTTTTGCGCCTTTTCGTCAAGGCGCGGGGCAACCTCAAGGAGGTCGAGCGGGTGCTCGGCGTCTCCTACCCCACGGTGCGGGCGCGCCTGGAGCAGCTCTTGCGGGTCCTCGGCTATGAAGCGGCGCCCGACCTCGGCCAGGCCCGACAGGCGGTGCTCGATGCCCTCGAGCGCGGCGAGATTACCCCTGAGGAGGCGGCGGCCCGTCTACGCGCCTTAGGGCAACGCTGAAGGTCGCCCCTTTGCCTTGTTCGCTCTCGACCCAGACTTCACCACCGTGGGCCTCGACGATGGCCTTGACGATGGCCAGGCCCAGCCCCGAGCCCCCCTGGGCGCGGTCGCGGGCTTTATCGACCCGATAAAACCGCTCGAAGAGGTGGGGAACGTGTTCTTTCGGAATCCCGCGCCCGTTGTCGGCGACCTGGGCGATGATGCGTTCGCGCGGGGCGTGGATGCGGAGGGTGATGGTCGTGGCACCGGCCTTGATGGCGTTGGACACCAGATTGGCGAAGACCTGGTGGAGCCGGTCGGCATCGCCCCTGACCCAGGCCACCTCTGGGACCTCGAGCCGGATCTCGCCACTGAAGGTGTGCTCGTACTCCTCGGCAACCTCGGAAAGGACCTGGGTGAGGTTGATGATTCGGGGTTCAAAGCGCCACCCCGCCTCGCTCGAGGCCAGATCGAGGAGGTCGCCGACCAGTTTTCGCATCCGCTGCCCTTCCCGCTCGATGACCTCGAGGCTTTCCTTTTGGGCCTCGGTGGGGTTGGTGCGGCGTTTGAGGTAGCCCACGTGGCCCAGGATGGCGGTGATCGGGGTGCGAAGTTCGTGGGAGGCGTCGGCGAGGAAGCGCTTTTGCGCCTGGAAGGCGGCCTCGAGTCGGGCGAGCATGCGGTTTAAGGCCCGGGCCAGGGTGGCCACCTCGTCCCGGCCTTCGGGTTCGGGGAGCGGGGCGAAGGATCTGGCAGAGACCTCTTCCGCCTGGCGGGCGATGGCCTCGAGGGGCGCCAGGGTGCGGGCCACCAGCAGGTAGGCGAGCCAGCCGCCGAACAGGAGGACCAGCAGCGCGGTGACGGCGTAGATCCTGACCAGCTGGTCGAGGGTGGCCTCGATGGGTTCGGTGGACTTGGCCACCAGCACCACCACCGGGATGCGTTCGAGGGGTGGCGGGCCCTGGGCCTGGAGCAGGGTGGCCCGGACCAAGAGCGGCACCGGTTTCTCCGTCGCCCGGGGGAGCAGGGTGCGGGTCCAGATCATGCCCCGGCGCAGGAGCAGGGCGTAGTCCTTGTCGGCGAGGGTGAGGTTTTTGGAAGCCAGCGAGGGGCTCCGGACCAGCGGAACCGCCTGGGCCAGGTCCTCGGGGGCCAGGGGCGGGAGCGAGAGGACGACCTCGACCTCGGCGTAGACGGTCGGTGGCAGCGCGATGTCGAGGAGGCTCTTGCCCCCGCGGTTCACCAGCCGGACCACCTGCCCCAGCGCGTCGTCGAGCTCGTTTTTGAGCCCCTGATACATGTAGCGGGCGAGCAGCGAGTAGACCGAGACCCCGATGGCGAGCAGACTCGCCGCGAGCAGGGCCACGGTGAGCAACGTGATGCGGGTGCGGAGCGTCATCGGAATGCCACGTGGGGGCTGGGCCCCACGTCCTAGTCTTCCCGCAAGACGTACCCCACCCCGCGGACGGTGTGGATCAGCCGGCGTTCACCTTCGGCCTCGAGCTTTTTGCGGAGGTAGCCGACGTAGACGTCGACCACATTCGAGCCGCCTTGGTAGCCGGGCCAGACCTTTTCCTCGATCTCAAAGCGGGAAAACACCTTGCCTGGGTTGGAGGCCAGGAGTTCAAGCAGCTCGAACTCCTTGTTGGAGAGCTCGATTCGACGGCCGCCGCGGAAGACCTCGCGGCCCTCGAGGTTAACGATCAGGTCGGCCACCCGGATCTCGCCGGTGATCGCGGGAGTGACCCGGCGCAGGTGGGCCCGGACCCGGGCCAAGAGCTCCTCGATGGAAAAGGGCTTGACCAGGTAGTCGTCCGCCCCGGCGTCCAGGCCCTCCACCTTGTCCTCGACCCGATCCTTGGCGGTGAGGATGATGATGGGTACGTTCGAGGTCTTGCGGATGATGCGGGCCACCTCGAGGCCATCTCGGGCCGGCAGCATGAGGTCCAGGATCACCAGGTCGGGCTGCTTTTCACGGAACTTGGAAAGGCCGGTGACCCCGTCGTAGGCCACCTCGGTCTGGTAGCCCTCGGCCTCGAGTTCGAGCTCGAGGAACCGGGCGATGTCCTTCTCGTCCTCGACGATCAGAATGAGCGGTGCTTCCATGGTCCCCATCATATCACATGAGAATGTAGGTTTCTCATGTAAAAGCAATATTAAACCACTGGGTTTTCGGGTTCGTTGCCGGCGAGCACGGCCAGGAGGTCATCGACCACCATCTCGGCCATGCGGACGCGGGTGGCCCGGCCGGCCGAGCCCACGTGGGGGGTGACGACGACGTTGGGGAATTCCAGCAGTGGGTGATCGGGCGGTAGGGGTTCGGGGTCGGTGACGTCGAGCCCGGCGCCGCCGAGGTGGCCGGCTTTGAGGGCCTCGATGAGGGCTTCGGTCTTGACCACCTTGCCCCTGGCGGTGTTGATGAGTAGGGCCCCCGGTTTCATCCGGCGGAATGCGGCCTCGTCGATGAGGTGGTGGGTCTTTGGGGTCAGGGGCACGTGCAGGCTCACAAAGTCAGCCCGGGCCAGCCCCTCTTCCAGGCTGACCCGCCTGGCCCCGAGCGCCGCCGCCTCGGGCCGCTCGCGCCGGCTGGTGTAGAGCACGGTCATATCGAAGCCTCGGGCGCGTTTGGCGAAGGCCTGGCCGATGCGGCCAAACCCGACCACCAGCACGGTCGCGCCGTGGAGCTCGGGGCCGAGCAGAAGTTCGGGGTGCCAGCAGCGCCATTCGCCGGCCTTGACGTACCCGTGCCCCTCGACCACCCGCCGGGCGGCCGCAGCCAGCAGGGCGAAGGCGAGGTCGGCGGTGGCGTCGGTGAGGACGCCGGGAGTGTTGGTGACGCGGATGCCGCGGGCTTTTGCCGCCTCGAGGTCGATGTTGTCCACGCCGACCGCGTACTGGGCGATGACCTTGAGCGAGGGGCCGGCGGCGTCCATCACCTCGGCGTCGATGCGGTCCTCGAGCAGGGTCACGAGGCCCGTGACCCCCGCGACCTTCGCCAGCATGGTGTCGCGATCGGGAGAGCAAAAGCCCTCCCAGACCTCGAGGTCATAACCCGCCTGCCGAATTCGATCTAGGGCGTTTCCTGGGAGCTTTCGGGTGACGAAGACCTTGGCCATACGCCTAGATTAAGCGAGCGGAGAATGCTTTTGAGCCGCTCGGGTGGCGGCGGGTCGGCGACGAGGTCTTGAAGCCATGTGGGCGCCTGGCCCTCGAGGTGCTCGATGGCGCCGATGAGAATCCGCCCCTGGAAGGCCAGCTGCTGGCCAAAGGCGCGGGGTTTGGCCGGGGGCTTGGGGAGCCGGGCCAGGGCGCTGGCCCAGAGCGTGAGGCGGGCGAAGGCCTCAGGCTGCCCTCGCTTCAGCCCCAACACCCAAAGGAGGTTGGCGAGCGCCTCGTCGAGCTCGCGCACCCGGGCCAAAAGACCGGCCCCCACCGCGAGCGCGTGGCCGTACTCGTGGCCGGTGACCAGGTCGAAAAACTCGCTCGCCGGTCCCGGGGGTCGGATCTTCGCCCGGGTGAGGACCTCGAGGAACCGCATCACCAGACGGTCGGGGGCCCTGGCCGGCGCGTAGACGGCGAGCGCACCCCGCACCCGGGCCGCCGGGTAACCGTAGGGGAGTTTGAGCCGGGCTCGCCAGTCGGCTTCATCCAGGACGTAAAGGGTCACCCGGGGCCAGTCCCGGTGCGCAAGCGCCTGGCTGAGGCCCCGCTGCATCGCCAGCAGGTAGGCCTGGAGGTGCCGGGCCCGGACCAGGAGGCCGCTCGTGGCGTAGGCCGGCAGCGTGGGGTGGGGGAGGGCGTGCGCCTAGATCACCTCCCTGAGGCCCAGGGCCTGACTGCGCTGGCTGAGTTCCTCGCGCAGGGCCCGGTGCTCCGGTTTTTTAAGCGTTGGGTCGGATTCAAGGATTTCTTTGGCCAACGACCGGGCGGCTTCGATGATCTCCGAATCCTTGGCGAGTTCCCCGACCCTGAGGTCGGGGAGTCCCGACTGCCGCACGCCCCTGAGCTCGCCCGGGCCGCGCAGCTTCAGGTCCATCTCGGCGACGTAAAAACCGTCGTTGCTCTCCTCGAGGATCTTGAGCCGGCGCATGGTTTTTCTGGAGGCTTCGCCGGCGATGAGGACGCAGTAGCCGGGGTGCTGGCCCCGCCCCACCCGGCCGCGGAGCTGGTGGAGCTGGGCCAGACCGAAGCGCTCGGCGTTTTCCACGATCATCAGCGTGGCGTTGGGGATGTCGACCCCCACCTCGATCACGGTGGTGGAGACCAGGAGGTCGAATTCGTGCCGGCGAAAGGCGTCCATGACCTCGTCCTTCTCCTGCGGGCTCATGCGACCGTGGAGCAGGCCGATCCGAACCTGGGGCAGCATGGCCTCAAGCTCTTCCTTGAGCTCGGTCGCGGCCTTGATCTCGGCGAACTGCTCGGACTGGGACTCCTCGATCATCGGGGCCACCACGAAGACCTGGCGCCCCTTTTCGATCTCACCCAGCGCGAACCGGTAGGCCTGGGGCCGGGTCTTTTGCGAGAGGACACGGGTCTTGACCGGCGTGCGCCCCGGCGGGAGCTCGTTGAGAACGCTGACCTCGAGGTCCCCGTAGAGGGTGAGTGCGAGCGAACGGGGGATGGGGGTCGCGGTCATCACCAGCACGTCGGGCCGGCCCTTTAGCAGCGCCCGGCGTTGCATCACCCCGAAGCGGTGTTCCTCGTCGATCACCGCAAGGCCCAGCGCGCGGAAGGTCACCCCCTCCTGGATCAGGGCGTGGGTGCCCACCACCACGTCGACTTCACCGCTTTTGATCTGCTCTTTCACCGCGTCCTTGTCCTTTTCCCGCATCGAGCCCACGAGCAGCGCAAGCCGCACCCCGAGCGGCATGAGGTAGCGGTTCAGGTTTTGGAAGTGCTGTTTGGCCAGCACTTCGGTCGGGGCCATGAGCGCGCCCTGTAAGCCGTTTTTGGCCGCGATGTAGAGCGCGAGCGCCGCGACCACGGTTTTGCCCGAGCCCACATCCCCCTGCAGGAGCCTCGCCATCTGGCGGTCGGATTGCATGTCGGCGAGGATCTCGTCGATGACCCTTTGCTGGGCTTTCGTCAGGGTGAAGGGGAGACTTTCGGTAAATTCACGCAGCCACGCCTCGCGCACCTCGAAAACGCGGCCAACGAGGGCGCTCTCCCCCGACTGGATCATGACCCGGAGTTCGAGGAAGAGGTACTCGTCGAACTTGAGCCGTTTGAGGGCGGCCTCGAGGGCCGTCTCATCGGGGGGAAAGTGATAGTGGGCCAGGGCGGAGTCAAGGTCAGGGAGCTGGAGACGTTCCCTGTACACCTCTGGCAACGGGTCGGCAATGGGGCGGGCCAGGGCGAGGCCGCGCCAGATCGCCCGGCGCAGCCAGGCCTGACTGATGCCCTCTTTGGAAGGGTAGACGGGGACGATGCGGCCGGTGGAGAGCGACTCCCCTTCCTCGGGCTCGAAGTATTCGACCATGAGGGTTCTGCTGCGGCCGCGGCGGGTGAGGCGGCCGGTGGCGACGATGTTTTCTCCCACGCGGATTTGCTTGAGGACCCAGGGCTGGTTGAACCACACCGCGGTGAGCCCGTAGCCGTAGGCGTCCACGAGTCGGGCCTGTACGATCTGCATGCCTTTGCGCGGCGTTCGCACCAGATCCTTGCTCGCAACCTGCCCCCTGACCGTGACCTTCTGGCCCTCGCAGAGCAGGTGGAAGGCGGGCAGGGTGCGCCGGTCCTCGTGGCGCCGGGGGAGGTGGTAGATGAGATCGCGGAGGGTCTTCAGTCCGAGGTCGCTGAGCCTTTTCTTGGCACCCCGACCAAGGGACAGTGTCTCGAGCGGGGTGTCCAGGGGCTTGCCTTCGCCCTGGGAAAGGCCGACCTCGGTTTCTTCACGAACTTCGGGGGCTTCGATTTCCACGCCCAGTCGCCGCAGGGCCTCGACCAGTCTTTGACAGCGTACTTCCTGGGGCAGTTTGCCGTAGCCCCGGAGGAGCCGACGAATCTCGGGTTTATCCCTGGCCAGGTTTTCGACCAGGCGCTCCAGCCCCCCCGCCACCACGCGGTCGCGGCAGCCGTCCTCGAGCTCCCGGCGCAGGGGGCGAATCAGGCGGTTCATCTGCACAGGGTATACTCTATCCTCGAGGTTAAAGGATGAATCGGGCTCGGGATTGGATGCGCCAGGCCGAACACGATTTCGCGCACGCGAGAAAGAGCTTTGAGGCGGGCGATTTTGATTGGGCGTGTTTTGCTGCGCATCAGGCCGCCGAGAAGGCGCTCAAAGCCGCGTATCTGCACCTGGGTGGGGATGCGTTTGGGCACGTTCTAAGAAGCATGCTCGCTGGTTTGGAGGATAAGCTTCCTGTCGATGCACGGCTTAAGCAGTGCGCTTTAGAGCTGGATCGTTTGTACATCCCGACCCGATATCCTGACAGCTGGGAAGGCGGTGCCCCGTTCGATTTCTACGGGGAAGAGGAGGCGAGGCGTGCCATCTTTTGTTCAGAAGCGCTCTTACGGTTCGGTCAGGGTGTTCTGGCTCGACCGGGTAGGCCTCGTTGAGGCGCTCGAGGGAAAGGCTCGGGAGGCGATCGAACGGTTTCCCGAGGTGCTCCAAGTTATCCTCTTCGGTTCTCTGGCCAGAGGCGATGCGACGCCCCGCTCCGATGCCGATTTGATCTTCGTGGTTCGGGAAGCCGGCCCGTTTCTGCAGAGATCAGGCAAGTACCTCCCGCTTTTTGAAGATCTCGACTTTCCCATCGATTTGCTCGTTTACACCGAGGATGAGCTGGAGCGCGTAGCACTCGCGAAGCGCGCTTTGCGCGAGGGGCGGGTCCTTGCTTCTCGGTGATCGGGGTCGGGTGAAGTCACTGGCCCAGAACCTCAAAGCGAACTTCCGACCTGTCCTCGTTGATGTAGGCGGTGGCCGATCGGTTGGAACCGGTCCGCCAGACGCTGATCGAGACGCCCATGTCCTTGGGGACCGTTGACCAATCGTTGACGAACCACCACACACCGCCCTTCCGGCAGGCCAGGCTGCCGGGGTTTGCGCCGGGGGTGGGGCTTGGCTGTAGATCTTCGCAGGGCGGCGCCAGGCAGGAGGGCGTGAGGTCGGCGTCGACGAGTTCCTGGGGGGTGGCGTAGCGGAAGTTCTCGCTGTAATAGGCCAGTTCCTTTTGCAGGATATCCGAAGCACAGAAGTAGGCGGCCTTGTGATAGGCGTACTGGCGCGCGTTGTTGATGCGAGGGAGAAAAATAACCGAGAGTAAGGCCACGATCACGATCGCGACGAGCATTTCAAAGAGGGTAAAGCCTTGATCTCTCCTCACGGGCGCCTCCAGGTGCAGCGAGGTGGAGTGCGGTGATCATGGCCACGATGAAGAGGTTGGGGAAGATCGGTGGCCAGAGTTGAAGGTATACGAAAAAGGCAAGGTGTGGGGCGAAAAGTGACCATTCTCCGCGGCGATAGAGCCAGACCAAAAAGGCGAGCCAGATCGCGTAGAGGGATACCGCCACCGGCAGGCCGTAGGCCAGCGCCCAGTCAAGAAAGGCGTTATGGGCCAGGATCTCCCGGACCCGCACGAACCGCATTTCCCCGCTGCCGTCAGTATAACCGAGCATGGGGCTTGCGGTGATGATCCTGACTTCGCGGGCCTCTTTGGGCACGAAGCCGAACTTCCTGACTATGAAGATGAGCTCTTCGGGGGCGGCCTGGCTGAGCGCCGAGGCAAAGCCGTCGGGGCCGACCCCCAGTGGCCGCCGTTTCAGAACTGCCCAGGCGGCTTTCCAAAGGTAGGTTCGGGAGTTGAGGGTGCTGACGTTTTGGTCCAGCCGGGCGAAGGTGGGCACCGCCTTCGGTGGTTTCGGGTAGGCGAGGAACAGCGCGGCGGTGAGTAAGGTGAAGGCGATCAGGCGGCGGGTGCGCACGGGGGGCGGCCAGGTGAAAACGAGAAAGAGGAGCGCCAGGAAAAAGCCGAGAGGCCCCGAGCGGTTGCCGCCCGCCAGCATGAGCGCCGCGGCCGCGGCGGCCGCGGCGAGGCCCAGGTACCCTTTTCGGGAGCCGAGCACGTAGGCCGCGCCGAAGGCCAGGGCCCCGGCCAGGTAGCCGGGCGAGGGCCAGGTGAGCATGGTGGAGAAGAAGTCCTTGGTAAAGGGTCCGTAGGGGGCATAGCCGAAGGCCTCGAGCCATCCCCGCGCTCCCGCCCACCCGGCGGCGAAGGTAAGGAGCAGCCACCAGGCCACGATGGCCGTCGCGTTGCCCTTCGGCCGCAGCGCGGCAAGGCCGAAGGCCGTTCCCGCAACACCCAGCCACCCGGCCACCGCCTGGCTGTAAAACTGCAGATCGCCGCCCCAGAACCAGCGACCGGGCGCGGTCGTGGGCGGGAGAAAGCTGCCGAGCGCGAGGAGGAGCGCGGAAACAAGCGCCGCATACCGCGCCGCCCCATGGCCCTTCAAAAACCCCCAGAGGCCCACCAAAAACCCGGAGCCCAGGATGAAATAGAACTTGGCCAGCTGGGTTCGGGTGTGCGGGTCGCCTTCGGTGGGGAGGTAGGCGAGGGTGATGCTTAAGAGAAGGAAAAGGATGGGAATTGGGGTCATGGGTATATGTAGGGCTTTACATATCTGTTTTTGTTCTCAAAAAGAGTCGGGCACTCAAACGAGTGCCCGACAAGCCTGAAGTATTCGTTTGCATAACTTAACCTGTGGGAATTTACAGACCACTCATGACGGTAGAGCAGGAGCCCTTTTTGACTGTGAACTTCTTGTCCGACACGTTCAGGTAAGTGCAGTAGGTGGTGTCTCCAATCTTTTGCTGAACACCGATATAACCCTTTTTGTTGCTGCCGTATACATAGTAAACACCTGTAATTCGGGTGGCAGAGCTTGGCGCGTCAAGGTAAGGGCTGGGGTCGAGGGAGCCCGCGGTGGTCCCAAAGTTGACACTGCTTGAGATGTCACTGGCGGAAATCACGCTTCCGGTCGTGGTGGCGATCGTAGTAAGGGAAGTGGCATCAAAATCATCGGGGAAATAGAGGCTGTTGTCAGCAGCGAGGTTATTCAGGGCTCCCAGGACATCCTGCGCGTATTGTTTGCCGGCAGACAGAACGGCCCTATTCCTCGCGTTCAGCGCATTAGGGATAAGGATTGCAGCCAAAATAGCGATGATCGCGATGACGATCAGCAGCTCAATAAGGGTGAAACCTTTGGTCCTGTTCCGCTTCATGGTTCCTCCTCCTTTCGCTGGCCCTTCAGCCTGTTCTCATTGTAGGAAGGGAAATTTTTTCCCCATACCCCCATTTGGGGGTATGGGGCATGGTCCAAGGTTGGACTAAATCCGGATCGTAACCCGGGCGCCGTCGTTCAAGAGGTGAACCGAGTCGATGAAGCGGACCGTGCGAGTGGCATATCCCATGGCCAGCGAGTGGGTGCGGGCGCCGCTGCCGAAGTAGCGGATGCCCCTTAGGATGTCGCCATCGGTGATGCCGGTGGCGGCGAACACGACCTCCTCGCCGGGAGCGAGCTCTTCCGTGGTATAGATTTTGTTTTCGTCGACGCCCATCGATTTGAGACGTTCGCGTTCTTCGTCGTCCTCGGGGTAGAAGCGGGCCTGGATTTCGCCGCCGAGGGCTTTGAGTGCGGCGGCGGCCAGCACGCCTTCCGGCGCGCCGCCGATGCCCATGACCGCGTGCACGCCGGTGCCACGCATCGCCGCGGCGAGGGCGGCGATCACGTCGCCGTCGCCGATGAGCTTGACCCGGGCCCCGGCCTTGCGGATATCGGAGATCAGTTTTTCGTGGCGGGGCCGGTCGAGGACCACCACCACCAGGTCCTCAACCGCCCGGTTGAGGGAGAGCGCGATCGCCCGCAGGTTCGCTTCCACCGGCCAGTCGAGCCCCACCTTGCCGGCGGCCGGCGGGGGGACGATGAGCTTTTCCATGTAGATGTCGGGGGCGTGGAAAAGCCCGCCTTTCTCGCTGATCGCGATGACCGTGACCGCGTTAGGGAGCCCCTTGGCCGCGACCGTGGTGCCCTCGACCGGGTCGACCGCGATGTCCACCTCGGGGCCGCCCTTGCCCAGCGACTCGCCGATGTAGAGCATCGGCGCCTCGTCCATCTCGCCTTCGCCGATGACCACGGTGCCCTGGATGGCGAGGTCGTTGAGCACTTTTCGCATGGCCTCGGTGGCGACCTCGTCGACCATGTGCTTGTCGCCCTTGCCGGTCCAGCGCCCGGCGGCGAGCGCCGCTTGCTCGGTGACCCGCACGATCTCCAGTGCCAGCTCGCGTTCGATGCTCATGTCTTGAGCTTACCGTGTCAAACGGGGAAGGGCTGGGGCGTTTGCATCGTGGGTTCCAACGCTATTGTCCCGAAGTCTCGCTCATATGGAAGCGGCCGTTCGTGATATTGACTCGGACGGGAGCGCCTTTTCAGGCCCCACCGTTTGGCGGAGGCTCCCGGCCACCCGCTGGGATCGTTGCCCCGCGAGCTCGAGGATGCCGTTCGTGAGACTGAGTTCGAGGCGGATAGGGGTTTTGGTTGCAAGGTCCAGCTCCCCATTGATCACCTCGATGCGGCAGGGTACCTCGGGAGCGAAGCCGGTCGGGGAGATCGTCCCGTTTGGCACCTCGAGTGGGCGATCCGCTCGCGGAGAAAAGCCGTCGCTCGTGACCTTGCCGTTGCCGAGTTTCGCGTTAAGGCTGTGGACGGTATCCGGTTCGATCCGGAGCGATCTGTTCACCGCTTCGATTCGGGCCGCGGCCGGACGCGGGACCCGAAACTGGATCGAAAAAGACCGGTGTGTTCCTTCGCCTTTGGCGGCAAGACGAAGTCTTCCGACCGAACGGGTCGAAATCAGCCGCAAGGCTGCCAGCGCCACGGGGTTCCTGGCCTTTTTGGCGCCCTCGATCTGCCATGGCCCGGAGACGATCTCGAACCGGGCGTTTTAGCGGTGGACCTTGAGGGCCGGAAACGGCTCGAAGGGTTTGCTCGTCGTCACCTCTGTGCCCGATTCCGATCCGGCCGGAAGGAGGGAGAATCCGGCGTTTGGCGTTCAGAGCGAACTGGCAAGCCAGAAATAGATCAGCGTGGCCATCGCAATGAGCGCCAGCGCCTTGGCGGTTTGACTCTTGCTGCGAAAGATCGCGAGGTAGGTGACGTAGAAGAGGATGAGTCCGTAAAGGAGGTTGCCGAGATCCATTAGAGCTCCACCTCCTCGAGGACCCGCCCCGCCAGCAGGGCAAAGACCAGGGCGAGGGTGGGTCCGATGATGAGGGGGAAGAGAGGCAGCGTTCCGTTGAACAGGGCAAACCCCAGGTTGGCGACGAATGCCGTGCTCCAGGTCAGCGAGCCGATCCAGACCCCGCCCCAGGCGCCGAGCACGGCCTGGAAAAGGACCAGCGCCGCAGTAAGACCTTTCAGCGCGCCGAGAAAAAAGAAGGCGCCGACCAAAAGACCGGCGCGGGAAAGCTCGTAGGCGACCCCGACCGTGCCGGCGAGGAGTAAAAGCCCTGAAAGCGGAAGTCCGAGCGTCACCAGCATATACAGGCTGAGGCGAAAGAGTTCCCCCGGGGCTTCGGGAAAGAAGCGGCCGAGGATCAGGGCGTTGGCGCCGGTGATGAGAAGCGTGACCCAGCCCAACCCGAGCCAGGTCGCGGCCAGGCGAGCCAGCGCGTGGACCGGGCCAGGGTGAGGCGAGAGTATGAACTGGGCCAGGCGGCCCGAGCGCGCGTCGCGCAGCGGGCCGAGGAATCCATAGATCAAAAGCACGGTGCCCCCGCCCCAGAGCACGAGCTGCGTTGAGCCCCAAAAGACCCCGACGGCGGCGGCCGATGAGAGCGTCGAGGCCTTAAGCAGAGGCACCAGCGCCAGCGCACCCAGAAACAGGAGCGCCTTTCGGGACTGCCGGAGCTCCCAGGCGACGAGTTGGACCCAGGCCTTCATGCCAGTACCTCCTTGAAGGTCTCGACTACGCTCTTCCCCTCCTGTCTGAGGGCCTCGACCTCGGCGTCGAGCACCACCCGGCCCTCCTTGAGAAAGATGGCCCGATCAAAAAGCCCTTCCGCCTCGCCCACCTCATGGGTCGACAGGACGATCGTCGCCTGGCGCTGCCATTCGCGGACCAAGGCTTTGAGGATGCGATCGCGACTGATCAGGTCGATCCCGGCGAGCGGTTCATCGAGCAGATAGAGCCTGGCGCTTCTCGAAAGGGACAGGGCTAGGCGAGCGCGGGCTTTTTGGCCCCGGCTCATCTGCCCCAGCGGTCGTTTGGGTACCTCCATGAAGGCGATGAGCTCATGGAAGCGGGCGGAATCGAAATCGGGAAAGAGCGCATTCACGAGCCGGGCCAGTTCTCCAGGTGTTGCCCATGCGGGCCAGGGGTCCTGTTCGGGAAGGTAGACGATCTGCCCCCGAACCCGCCTTGGCGGCCGGCCGAGGACCTCGACCTGGCCCCGATCGGGAAGCAAAAGCCCGGCGAGCAGCTTGAGCAGGGTGGTCTTACCTGCGCCGTTGAGTCCTAAAAGCCCCACCACCTGTTCGGCCTCGAGCTTTAGGTTGACCCCGCTTAACGCCTGATGATTGAGGTAGCGTTTCTCCACCCCTTCAACCTTCGCCAGCATGCATGACCTCCTTGAGTTCCAAGAGCGCCTCGTCGTCGGTGAGCCCCAGCGCTCGGGCTTCTTCCAGGTAGCGCCGCGCTGCCTGGCGGATGAGCGTTTCCCGGATCGCCACCACGTCGACCGCCGCCCGAATGAAGGTGCCAAGCCCCCGCCGGGTTTCGGTAATCCCCTCGCGCTCGAGGGCTTCAAAGGCGCGGATGACGGTGTTGGGGTTGACCCGGAGTGTTTCGGCGAGGGCCCGGGCCGAGGGGAGCTTCGCGCCAGGGGAGAGCGTCCCTCGGGCCAGACCGGCCTTCACCGAGTCGACGATCTGGCGAAAGATCGGACCTGCTTCTGGGTCTATCCGCCAGTGCAAACTGACCTCCTGAGTGCACTATAACACTAGTGCGCTATGTGTAAAAGAATCCGGACGGGCTCCGCGCCCGTCCGGGCTCGGCGAGGGTGGACAAGCTCCGCGGCAGGCCGACCCTCAGCCGGTACTTAGCCGAAGATCAGGGTCAGGATGGCGACGAGCAGCACGTAAGGGGCGAAGATGCGAAACCGCCCGGCCTTGAGGATCCCAAACAGCGCGAGCATGGCCAGGTACCCGCTGACGAATGAGGCTATCACCATCGAGGCCAAGGGGGCGGGGCTGATCCCCGGGGGAAGCCCGTCCTTGATCCCGAGCAGGGTCACGCCGAGGCTTGCCGCCGCGTACATCAAAAACGAGAGCCTGGCGGCGAACCCGGGGTTCACCCCGAGCCGCATCAACGCGCTGATGGTGGTGCCCGATCGGGAGACCCCGGGGTAAATGGCGAGCGCCTGGGCCAGTCCGGCGAGGATGGCGTCGAGGTAGCCCACCGCGTGGGGTGTGTTCTTGCTCCCGCCTTGCGGCGTGGTCCAGAGCACGAAGGCGGTGAACAAAAGGCCGAGCGAGACGAAAAAGGGGGTGTTGAACGTCTCGAAGATGTCCTTGACCAAAAGCCCAACCACGGCTGCGGGGATCGAGGCGACGATCACCAGCCAGGCCAGCCGCCACCCCGCGCCTTTTCGGGCTGCGGGGTCGAAGAGCCCGCCGAAGAACCCCGTCAGCGCTTCGGCCACCTCGCGGCGCATGACCACCAGCGCGGCAAGGAAGGTCCCGGTGTTGGTGGCGATGTCCACCCAGAGCGGGAGCTGTTGCCCCCCGAAGAGGAAGCGGTCGGCGAGGACCAGGTGGCCCGAACTCGAAACGGGAAGGAACTCGGTGAGGCCCTGAACGATCCCGAGGATGATGGCTTGGAAAACGTCCATAGCCGCTATCCTAAATCAGACCTTCGTGCGGGCGATCGTCCCCTGGCCCACGGCCACCAGCCTGGGCACTTCGCCCTCCTCGAAGACCTCGGCCTGGCACACCGCCATGCGGCTGCCGCGGTGAAGGCTTCGGGCCCGGGCCAAGAGCACGGGGCCTTTGGCGGGGCGCAGGTAGTTGATTTTGAACTCGGCGGTCACCACGTTTTCGCCGAAGACCGAACCTCCGGCGAATGTCAGGGCGTTGTCGACCAAATAGCTCAACACCCCGCCGTGCACGAAGCCGTGCTGCTGGAGGAATTCCGGGCGGACCTCGAGGACCAGCTCGACAACGCCTTCTTCAAAGCGCCGGAGCCTGGCGCCCAGGAAGCGGCTGAAGGGCTGGCTTTCAAGAACCCGGCGTCCCAGTTCTTCAAAATTCGCCATGCCATCAACTTATCGGATGCCGGTGGCCATGAACAAAAAAGGCCGGGAAAGACCCCGGCCCGACTTCGGCGATGCCTTTAACGCTTGGAGTACTGGGGTGCCCGGCGGGCCTTGTGCTTGCCGTACTTCTTGCGCTCGACCACGCGGGCGTCGCGGGTGAGAAGGCCGGCGGGTTTGAGCTTTTGGCGCAGGTCGGGGTTGTACTTTTCCAGGGCGCGGGCGATTCCCAGCTTGATGGCGTCGATCTGGCCCGACGTGCCGCCACCACGGACGGTGATGTAGGCGTCGAACTTCCCCGCCATGTCCACCACCCGCAGCGGTTCAAGCGCGCTGACCGCCCGAATCACGCCCTTGAAGTATTCCTGGAAGTCCTTGCCGTTGACGACGATCTTGCCTTCCCCGGGTCGGAGGAAGACGCGAGCCACGGCGGCTTTACGGCGTCCGGTCCCGTAGTACTGCTCCATTACTTAACCTCCAGCTCGAGCACCTCGGGCTTTTGGGCCTGGTGCGGGTGGTTGGGCCCAGCGTACACCTTGAGCCGCTTGAAGAGCTTGCGCCCCAGGCGATTCTTGGGGAGCATGCCCTTGACGGCGTGCTCGATGACCCGCTCCGGGTGACGCTTGAGCATCTCACCGGCAGGGATCCGCTTGAGGCCACCCTGGTAGCCCGAGTAGCGGGTGTAGATCTTGTCCTCGAGCTTCTTCCCGGTAAGCCGCACCTTCTCGGCGTTGATGACGATCACGAAATCCCCGGTGGCCATGTTGGGGGTGAAGTCGGGTTTGTGCTTGCCGCGGAGGATATGGGCGATCTTGGCCGCGAGGCGCCCAAGGGTTTTGCCCTCCGCGTCAACGACGTACCATTTGCTTTCTACGTTCTTGGGCACGTAGGTTTTCACGAGGCGCCCTCCCTTTGCTCAGACTCACTTCCTCGCGCCAGGACGAACGGGCTTTGGGGGAAGCCCTGGGCGAGGTGCCAGCGAGGAGTATAGCATACGGACAGGCGAAGAGCCAGGGGTGGAATCGCTCAGCACGGGGCCGGCGGCCTCGTATCGTCGACAGGGCGGAGCCTCTGGCCAGAGCGTAGAGTAAGGTATGTCGGCACTGGATCAAGAAACGATCAAACGAGCACTTTCCGAGCTCACCGGCTGGGCGTATGTCGGCGGCAGGATCGAGAAGACCTTTGCCTTTATGAGCTACGCCGATGAGGTGGCGTTCGCGATGCGGGTGGCCCTCGACGCCGAGCGTCACGATCACCATCCCGACGAGCTCACCCTTTTGTGGAAGCGGGTGCGGGTGGCCTACGTCACCCATTCGGCGGGGGGCGTGACCGAAAAGGACCTCGAGGCTGCCCGGCGGGTCGAGGGGTACGCGATGGCGTTCGTATAGTGACGGGTATGGACTCGAATCGCATTCGCCAGGCGATCGGCGAAGCACTGGCCGCTTTCTGGCAGGCGAGGAAGGCGGCGCGCGAAAGGAGCGGGGAGAAATCGGGGAGAGGCGAAGCTACTTCCGGCCGCCACCTCGATTCGCTGATCGAGGTACTTCGTGGTCTCGTCGTAGCCGCGGGGTTACGGGAGGCGGAAGTCTTCGTTCATAAGCGAGCTGTTCTTCCCGGTTACTTTCGGCCAACGAAGGAATGGGACTTCGTGGTTGTGTATAGGGGAAAACTCGCAATTGCGGTCGAGCTCAAATCGCATGTTGGTTCCTACGGGAACAACTTCAACAACCGCATCGAAGAGGCTGTGGGGTCGGCACATGACTTAAATTGGGCGATGCGCGAGGGTGTATTACAGCCATTTGTTCCCAGCGAGGGCTTGCGGCGCCCATTTCGGGGCTGGCTGATGGTTCTTGCGAACGACGAAGAGGTGTTAAAGCCGGGGAAAAAGGCCCGGGCCTTATTCCCTGTTGATGAGTCGTTTTTGGAGGATGGCCGGATTGTTTCGTACTGGGATCGGTATAAGCTTTTTGCAAAGCGGCTGGTGATGGCGGGGCTTTACGATGCTGCCGCCGTGGTTTTGGCAGACAGAAATGCTGCCACCTTTGACGATTTCGGGCTCGACGTTTTCCTAGGCGAGCTGGCTTTCTTCGCCGCCCGTCTTGCCCATATCGCCGAGTGATGGGTCCTCGTGGGTCCCCGGATAAGCGAGAAGCCGTTCTTTTGCTATGAGCCAGTACTTTTCAACAAGTTCGATCCCTATGCTGTTCCTGCCCCACTTCAGTGCGGCGAGATTCGTCGTTCCGGTGCCCATAAACGGATCAAGGACCAGATCGCCAACGAAACTGAACATTCGAACAAGCCGTTCAGCGAGCTGTAGAGGGAACGGTGCGGGGTGATCTTTGGTTTGTGCGCCCGTCAGTTTCCATATCTGTTGAAACCACTTTTTTTGCGCTGATGAGGGGAGGATGGAAAGCAATCGTTGCTCGGGGGTAGGTTTGCGATAGCCCCCCGGTTTCCTGAGGAACAGGATATATTCGATGTCGTTTTTGATGATTGCCCCTGGTTCGTAGGGTTTTCCGTAGAAGCCACCACCTCCCGCCTCAAATCGGGCGTTCGCGATTTTATGCCAGATGATCGGAGCGAGGTTGTCAAAACCCAGTTTTCGAGCGCGTTCTTGAATGGAAGCGTGGAGGGGAAAGATGAGGTGGCGTTTGAAAACGGGATCCTTGCGCGGGATGTTGACATCACCGACGACCACGATCAGGCGCCCCCCGGGCACGAGGACCCGGTAGACTTCCTCCCACACCTCATCGAGAGCGTCGAGGAAAGCTTCGTAATCCTGAATGGCGCCCAGCTGTCCTGGGGCGTATTCGTATGTTTTGAGCGTCCAGTAGGGGGGTGAGGTGATCACGAGATGAACAGATGCGCGGGGAATGGCTCGGAGGTGTTTGCGGCTATCACCCAAAAGGAGGTCGTGCGAACTTTCCCTGTCTTGGGCAGCGGCCATGAGCCTTTCTACGAGTGCTTCGTTTTTCGCGATGGAGGGGATGGCGCGTTGACCAAGATCTTGGAGGAGCGCCAGGGCCTCTGAGGGGATGGGGTGCGGTAAGGGCGGCTTTCGGTGCAGCACGGCGACGCTGGTCGGTTTCACGCTGCTGAGTATACCGGAGGGTCTGTTGTGGGGATTCAGCAGTTGTTGGACCAGGGGTCCACGAACTGATGTATATTCGTGCAGATGAAGATCGTACTTGCCTACTCCGGGGGGCTCGATACCAGCGTGATCCTGCGCTGGCTGATGGAGACTTACGGTGCCGAGGTGATCGCGTTCACCGCCGATATCGGGCAGGGAGAAGAGGTGGAGGAGGCCCGGGAAAAGGCGCTGGCCACCGGCGCGAGTAAGGCCTATGCCTTGGACCTACGGGAAGAGTTCGTTCGCGACTTCGTCTTCCCCATGATGCGCGCCGCGCCGCTTTATGAAGGGTATTACCTCCTCGGCACGGCCATTGCCCGCCCCTTGATCGCGAAATACATGGTCAAGATCGCTGAAGACGAAGGCGCAAAAGCGGTCTCGCACGGGGCCACGGGCAAGGGCAACGACCAGGTGCGCTTCGAGCTTTCGGCCTATGCCCTCAATCCCGACATTCAGGTGATCGCCCCTTGGCGCACCTGGGCATTCTCGGGACGGCCCGACCTCGTTGCCTACGCCCAAAAGCACGGCATTCCGGTGGGGGTAACCAAGGAAAAGCCCTATTCGATGGACGCAAACCTCCTGCATATCTCCTACGAGGGCGGCATCCTGGAAGACCCCTGGGCCGAGCCTCCGGCCGACATGTTCCGTATGACGACCAACCCCGAGGACGCGCCGGATCACCCCGAATACGTGGAGGTCGAGTTCGAAGCCGGTGACCCGGTGGCGGTCAACGGCGAGCGGCTCTCTCCGGCGGCGCTCCTGGCACGGCTCAACGATATCGGTGGGCGTCACGGCGTGGGCCGCGTGGACATGGTGGAGAACCGCTACGTGGGCATGAAATCGCGGGGCGTGTACGAAACCCCGGGGGGGACCATCCTCTATCACGCGCGACGGGCGGTGGAGTCCATTACCCTGGATCGCGAGGCCCTTCACCTTCGGGACCAGCTCGCGGTGAAGTACGCGGAGCTGGTCTACAACGGCTACTGGTTCGCGCCCGAACGGGAAAAGCTCCAGCGCCTCGTGGATGCGATCGCCGAGGACGTGACCGGGACCGCCCGGCTCAAGCTCTATAAAGGCCAGGCCCTGATCGTGGGGCGCAAGTCGCCGGTCTCGCTCTACCGGAAGTCGCTGGTTTCCTTCGACGAGGCCGGGGATTACGATCAGAAGGACGCCGAGGGCTTCATCAAGATCAACGCCTTGCGGCTCAAGGTTAGGGCACGGGCCGGGGGGCGCTAGTCGATGGATTCGGGCAGTAAAAAGCTTTGGGGCGGGCGTTTCGCCGAGGAGACCGACGCCTTGGCCGCGGCCTTCAATAACTCGCTGCCCTTCGACCGCCGCTTGTGGCGGGAAGACCTTGCCGGTTCGCGGGCCCATGCCCGGATGCTCGCTGCGAGGGGCATCTTGAGCGAGGTGGAGCTGGAGAAGATCCTCGAGGGCCTCGACGCCATCGAGCGCGAGATCGAAGCGGGCCGTTTCCCCTGGCGCGATGCTTATGAAGACGTGCACATGAACATCGAGGCCCGGCTCACCGAGCTCGTGGGCGAGGTGGGGAAGAAACTGCACACCGCCCGCAGCCGGAACGACCAGGTGGCGACCGATCTGCGGCTGTGGCTCAAAAATGCCCTTGGCGAGCTCAAAAGCGCCCTGCGGTCGCTGCGGGGGGTGCTGATCGAGGAGGCCGAGCGTCACCTCGATCCGCCCCGCGTTCTC
This sequence comes from Vulcanithermus mediatlanticus, assembly GCF_055385885.1. Taxonomy (NCBI): domain Bacteria; kingdom Thermotogati; phylum Deinococcota; class Deinococci; order Thermales; family Thermaceae; genus Vulcanithermus; species Vulcanithermus mediatlanticus. The sequence goes on from NZ_AP042385.1 coordinate 1,507,043, forward strand.
CCCGGCTACACCCACCTCCAGCGGGCCCAGCCGGTGCTGCTCTCGCACTGGTTTTTGGCCTACTTTTGGATGCTGACCCGGGATGCCTCGCGACTTGGGGATGCCCTTCGGCGCATGGACGAATCGCCCCTGGGGGCGGCGGCGCTCGCCGGGACCAGCTTCCCCATCGACCGCCACATGACCGCGAGCGAGCTCGGCTTCCGGCGCCCGGTGCCCAACTCGCTCGACGCGGTGGCCAGTCGCGACTTTGCCCTCGAGGCGCTCGCGGCCTTGGCCATCTTGCAAACGACGCTCTCGCGGTTGGCCGAAGAGCTCGTTTTGTACTCGAGCTTCGAGTTCGGCTTCGTTGAGCTCCCCGACGCCTTCGCCACCGGCAGCTCGATCATGCCCCAGAAGAAAAACCCCGACATCCCCGAGCTCGTTCGGGCCAAGGCGGGGCGCGTTCTCGGCGACTTCGTGACGCTCGCCTCGGTGGTCAAGGGGTTGCCGCTCGCCTACAACAAGGATTTGCAAGAGGATAAGGAGCCGCTTTTCGACGCCTTCGATACGGTTTTGCCCTCGGTGCGGTTGCTCGCCGCTATGCTGCCAAAGCTCAACTGGCGGGATGAGGTGATGCGCAGGGCGGCGGTCTCGGGGTTTTCGCTGGCCACCGACCTGGCCGATTACCTGGCCAAAAAGGGGCTTCCTTTCCGCGAGGCGCACAGGGTCGTCGGCTCGATCGTGCGTAAACTTGCATCTGAGGGCAGAGAATTGGATACGCTTACAGTTGATGAGTTGCGAGCCGCGCACCCGCTCTTTGGCGAGGATGCCCTCGAGCTCGTCGCCCTCGAGGGGGCGCTGGCTCGGCGCACCTCCTACGGGGGGACCGCGCCGGAGGCGGTGAGGCGGCAGCTTGAGGAGGCGAAGGCGCTTTGGCAGAGCGAATGAAGCTGGAGATCAAACCGGTCGCGCTTCCAAAGACCGAGCGCGGGACCCCGGTGAACTTGCGCCGGGCCCGGGTCGGCGACGTGCCTCAGATCCACGACCTGATCAAGTACTGGGCCCGGGCTTCATTCATGCTGGTACGCTCCCGCAGCCAGCTCTACGAGCACCTCAGGGATTTCCAGGTTCTGGTCGATCCCGATGGCGTCGTGGTGGGTACGGTGGCTTTGCACGTGATCTGGGAGGATCTGGCCGAGATCCGCTCGCTGGCGGTTCACCCTGAGCGGCAAGGGGAGGGCCTGGGTCGCTGGTTGGTTCTGGCCGCCGAGCGCGAGGCCCGTGATCTGGGTTTGCCCAAAGTCTTCGCCTTCACGATCCAGGAAGGGTTTTTCCAGAAGCTGGGGTATCAGATCGCACCGGCGGAGGCCTTTCCGCGAAAAGTGTGGTTTGAATGCAATGACTGTCCGTTTCAGGACCAGTGTCCGGAGGTGCCGGTTCTGAAGCGACTCAAAGAGGAGTGATCGGATGTTCGAGCGCGAGGGTGCGGTCTTGGTGTTGGAGGACGGCGAGGTCTACCGGGGGTTTGCCTTCGGCTACCGGGGCAAGACGCTGGGTGAGGTGGTGTTCAACACCGCCATGACCGGCTACCAGGAGATCATGACCGATCCCAGCTACCACGGGCAGATCGTGGTCATGACCTACCCCCACATCGGCAACTACGGGGTCAACGTCTACGACATGCAGTCCAACCGTCCGTGGGTGCGGGGGTTTGTGGCCCGCGAGTTCTCCCGCGTGGCCTCGAGCCCCCGCGCCCAGGGGACCCTGGAAGAGTTCATGAGCGAGCACAAGGTCGTGGCCATCGAGGGGATCGATACCCGCAAGCTGGTGCGCAAGATCCGCGAGGGCGGTGTTCTCAAAGGGGTCATCGCCCACGCCAGCGCCCTGGCCAAGGCCCCCGACGAGCCGTTCGCCGAGGAGGAGCTCCGCATCCTGGCCGCCGAGGCCCGGGCCTGGCCCGACATCGACGGACGGGACATGACCCCCGAGGTGACCACCCCCCTGCCTTACGCCTTCCCCACGCTGCGCTCGGGGAAGCGGGTGGTGGTCATGGATTTTGGTATCAAGCACGCCATCGTCGAGCAGCTGGGGACGCTCGGGTTCGAGGTGATCGTGGTCCCCGGCAACACCCCGGCGGGACAGATCATGACCCTGGAACCCCACGGGCTTTTGGTCTCAAACGGCCCCGGCGACCCCTTTGGCCCCACCTACGCCCACCAGACCCTGCGCGAGCTCATGGGGCTTTTGCCGACCTTCGGCATCTGCCTCGGCCACCAGCTGCTTGCCATCGCCGCCGGGGGGCGGACCTTCAAGATGAAGTTCGGCCACCGGGGGGCGAACCACCCGGTGAAGAGCCTGCTCGACGGATCGGTCGAGATCACCAGCCAGAACCACGGCTACGCGGTTTCACTCGAGAGCCTCGAGGGCTTCAGGGCCACCCACGTGAACTTGAACGACGGCACCCTTGAGGGCATGGCCCACGAGCGCTACCCGGTCTTTTCGGTCCAGTACCACCCGGAGGCGAGCCCCGGGCCCCACGACGCACGCTACCTTTTCCGCCGCTTTTTGGAAGAGGTCCTGGCCTTTGAAGCGCCGTCGGGCCAACCGGTCGAAAAGAAAAACGCAGGCCCCTTCGGCGTTTAAAAACCCCCGCCCCGGGCAGCGCCCGGGGCGGGGGGGGAAAATGGGCTCAGGCTACGAATTCCTCGGCTTTAAAGAAGAGTGCGATTTCTCGCTCGGCGTCTTCGGCGTTGGCCGAGCCGTGGACCACGTTCTCGTCAATGCTGGTCGCGAGATCGCCCCGGATGGTTCCTGGCAGGGCGTCGGCCGGGTTGGTGGCGCCCATCATCTTGCGCAGCTCGGCGATGACGCCGGGGCCCTCGAGCACCATGGCCACCACTGGACCCGAGGTGATGAAGTTCACCAGCGGCTCGAAGAAGGGCTTTTCGCGGTGCTCGGCGTAGTGGGTTTCGGCGAGCTCGCGGTCGATGCGCATGAGCTTCATGGCCACGATCCGAAAGCCCTTTTTCTCAAAGCGGGAGAGGATCTCGGCCACCAGGCCGCGGCGAACGCCGTCGGGTTTGATCATGCAAAAGGTCCGTTCCATACCGGGGGCATTCTACTGTATGGCCCTCAGCCGAGGGGCATGTCCCACCCCTCTCGCCGGCGGCGGGTGTGGTCGAGCCGGAACACGGCGTTCAAAAAGCCGAGGTGGGAAAAACCTTGGGGGTAATTGCCGAGCAGGCCTTCGGTCTCGGGGTGCACCTCTTCCGAAAACAGTCTCAGCGGTCCCGAGGTGAGCAAGAGCGATTCCAGCGCTGCCCGGGCTCGCTTGAGGTCCCCGGCCAGGGTGAGCGCGTCCACCAGCCAGAACGACACCAGGAGGAAGGCGCCCTCGGGGCCACCGATGCCGTCGTCGGCCTCCTCCGGCGGGTAGCGGTAGAGCAGGGGGTAGCGGCCGGCGGTGAGTTTCTCGATGATCCGCTCCCGGGTCTTCACGAAACGGGGGTCGGTCGAGGGCAGAAACCCCACCTCCGGCATGACCAGGACCGAGGCGTCGAGGACCTCGGCGCCGTAGTACTGGGTAAAAGCTTCAAGATCCGGGTTCCAGGCGTGCTCCATCACCTCGGCGTGGATCCGGGCCGCCTCCTGGGCCCAATCGTCGATGGGGGCGTTGACGCCGAGCTTGAGCGCCAGCTGCGAGGCCCGGTCGAGGGCGACCCAGGCCCAGACCCGGGAATAGGTGTAGGGCTTGGGGTCGCTCCGGGCTTCCCAGATCCCGTAGTCGGGTTCGCGCCAGCGCCGGCGGACCACCTCGACGAGCTCGGCGAGCTTTTCCCACTCGGTGATGGTGAGAACCCCGCCGAAGCGGTCGTAGCGCAGGGCCGCGTCGAGGAGGCTGCCGTAGATGTCGAGCTGGAGCTGCTCGGTGGCGGCGTTGCCGACCCGGACCGGCTTTGAGTCGCGGTAGCCCCTGAGGGGTAGGATCCTTTCCGGCAGCTCGCGCTCGCCCCGGATGCTGTAGAGCACCTGCAGATCGGAGCCCGACTCGAGCACCTGCTGCAAAAGCCAGTCAAAATAAGCCGTGCCTTCCTGGACGTAGCCGGCCTGGAAGAGGGCCCGCAACACGAAAGCCGAGTCCCGCACCCAGGTAAAGCGGTAATCCCAGTTCCGGGGGCCGCCCGGCCATTCGGGCAGGCTGGTGGTGGGGGCGGCCACGATGGCCCCGGTGGGCTCGTAGATGAGGAGTTTCAGGGTGAGGAGGCTGCGCTCGACCGCCTCCCGGTAGCGCCCCTGGTAGCGGAGCTTGTTGATCCAGCTGCGCCAGAACTGCCGGGTCATCCAGAGCTGACGCGGCGGCTGGTAGGAGCGGACCGGGTGCACCGTGCTTGAACCCCAGTCGGCCACCATCCACACCTCGTCGCCGGCCTCGACCTGCACCCGCCCCACCACTCGGTGGCCCTCGATGCTGAGGGGCACGTCGGTCGAGAGCGTGATCGAGCCCTCGCGGGGGTGGGCGGCCTTGGCACCGTATGGAGACATCTCCAGGATCGGCGGGTAGAGGCCGAAACTGAAGCGGGGCTCGAAGATCACCTCGATCGAGACCTGCCCGCTGACCCCCTCGACCAGGCGGTGGATCTCGGCGGTGGGCACTTTGCGCCCCGGGACGTACGGCATGAAGTCGCGCAGACGAACGGTGCCGTTTGCGGTGACGAACTCGGTCACCAGGATGTTGGTGCCCCGTTCGTAGAACTGCCGAGCGGCAAAGGGTTCGCTGGGACGCACGGCAAAGGTCCCGGCTTCGGGGTCCAGAATCGCGGCGAAGACCGCTTCCGAATCGAAGTCCGGCAGGCAGGCCCAGTCGATGTGACCATCGGCGCCCACCAGCACTGCGGTCCGGTTGTCGCCGATCAAGCCGTAGGCCTCGAGGGGCTTGTAATCGGGCGGGTTTTTCGGGTCGAAACGGAAGGGGTGGTTCACCAGTGAGATGCTCACTCGAGCCTCCAGCGGTCGCCTTCGCGAACTCCGTTTTGCCGGAACCAGCCCTGGTTGACCTCGAGGGCCTGCCGGTAGGCCACGCCGGGGTAGTAGGTGGGGCAGGGGTCGCTCAGGCAGGGCGTCATGTCGAGGATGCGCAGGATCACCCCCTCGCCATCGGCGAAGGCGATGGAAAGGGGGATGAGCGTGTTCTTCATCCAAAACGGTGAACCCGAAGCCTGGGGGAAGACGAAGAGCATGCCCTGGTTTTGGGGCAGTTCTTTGCGGAACATCAGCCCCCGCTCCCAGGCCTCGGGGGTCGATGCCACCTCAACGAAAAGCTGCACCTTGCTTCCATCCTCGCGGGTGATGGAGAGCGGGCGCAGGGCGGGGCTTGGTGGTTCGGGGCGTTGCTGGGCCCGCAGCCAGAAGACCTGGCCCACGACCGCGAGACCGACCAGGGCGGTAATGACGAGCCACTTCAGCCGTGCCATCTTCGCTCCACTTCACGGACGATACGGGCAAAGAGGCGTTCGGGGTCTTTTTGGGCGTCGAGGACCACGAAGCGCTCGGGCTCGAGCTCGGCCAGGGTGAGAAAACCCTCGCGTACCCGGCGGTGGAAGCTCAACGCCTCGCCCTCGAGGCGGTCCTTCGGCCCCTCGACCCGGGCCAGGCCCACCTCCGGCGGCAGGTCGAGGAGGAAGGTGAGATCGGGAACGAGCCCCCCGGTCGCACCCTCGGTGGCCCGGCGCATCCAGGTCAGGGAGAGCCCCCGGCCAAAGCCCTGGTAGGCGTAAGAGGAGTCGGCGTAGCGGTCGGAGATCACCACCTGGCCGCTTAAGAGCGCGGGGCGGATTTTTTCCCGGACGTGTTCGGCACGATCGGCCAGGTAGAGCAGGAACTCGGCCTCGGCGGTCATGGGGGTGGTGAGCAAGAGTTTGCGCACCTCGAGGCCGAGCGGGGTGCCTCCAGGCTCGCGCGTCAGGAGCACTTCCGCGCCGCGGGATTGAAACCAGGCGGCGAGCCTCGCGGCCTGCGTGCTCTTCCCCGAGCCTTCGGGGCCCTCGAAGGTGACGAAGAATCCTCCGGAGACTGGGCGGGCTTGGTCGGCGGTTTCACCCATCGTCATCACAACCCCGTGGGATGGTCGAGGAAGGTCCAGGGCAGGCCGAAACTGGCCAGCAGTTTTTCCGCCAGCGCCTGGACGCCGAAGACCTCGGTGTCGTAGTGGCCGGCGTAGATCACGTTGATGCCCCGCTCGAAGGGCTCGTGGAACGCGCTATGCTTGGGCTCGCCGGTCACGAGGAGATCGAGGCCCTTGGCCGCGGCCTCGCCGATGTAAGCGGAGCCCGAGCCCGAGACCACCGCCACCTTTTGGATGAGGTCGCTTCCTCCCTGGTGGACCAGGGCCTGCATGCCCGTGAGCTGGCCCAGGGCGTCGGCGATGTCGTGGAGGCGGGTCGCGGTTTTGAGCCTGCCCATGACCCCGAGCGCGCTCCCGGCGTGCTCGGCGAAGGGTTCGAGGTCCACGAGCCCGAGGTGGCGGGCCAGCACCGCGTTGTTGCCGACCTCGGGGTGGGCATCGAGCGGCAGGTGGGCGGCGTAGAGACTGATGCCGCCCTCGAAGAGCGTTTCGAGCCGGCGCTTGAGCGGTCCGGTGATTGGCTCGGGCTTACCCCAGAAAAGCCCGTGGTGAACGATCAGGAAATCGACGCGGGCTTTTTGCGCCTGGCGGAAGGTGGAGAGGCTGGCGTCGACAGCGACCCCGATCAACTGGACCTCATCCTTGCCCTCGACCTGCAAGCCGTTCAAACTCGCATCGGGTATGGCGTCGATCTTGAGGTAGTCGTTCAACCAGGCCACGAGCTCGTCTCTTCGCATCTTCACTCCTTGGTTGGCCGCGTCGTGCGCGGGTTGCGCCGGCCCCAGTTTACCTCCGGCGGATGAAAAAGATGGCCAGGGCAAAGAGGAGCACCGCGATCGAGAGCAGGCCCAGCTCGACCAGGATGGCGGCGAAGCGGGGATTATCGAGGCTGGCGTCGGCCACCCCTTCAGCGGTGATCACGAGCAGGCGCCGGACGCTGGCGATGATACCGATGATGAGGAAGGGCTCGGCCTCGATGGTGCCCTCGCGGGCGAACCGGACGACGGTGTAGATCACCTCGGCCAGCATCAGCGCCAGGAGCACCCGGTCCAGGAGGAGGATGATGCCCCGGGCGACCTCGCCCCGCAAGAGCGCCCCGCCGCCCTCGAGAACGGCAAAGAAAAGGATGAGGCCGGCGGCAACCGCCAGGATGAGGCCGGCGAAGAGGTAGATCGCCGCCTCGAGGCCCTCGAGCGTGCGGTAGAGCGGCTCGCGCATCGATGGGTCTAGTTTAGACCAAGCGCGGCCTTGAGCTCGGCCACTTCGTCCCAGGCAAGGACCTCGTTGGCTCGTTCCAGCGTACGTTCATGGCCCTTCCCGGCCAGGAGGATGGTGTCCCCCGGGCGGGCGAGGCGGCTTGCGAGGCGTATGGCCCGCCGGCGGTCGGGTTCGATGTGGACCTCGGCCCTGCCCTCGCGGGCCCCGGCAGTGAGGGCCTTTAGGATCACTTCCACCGGTTCGCTGCGGCTGTCTTCCTCGGTGAAGACCGCGACGTCGGCCAGGGTGGCGGCGACCTTGCCCAGCGGCTTTCGTTTGCCCGGATCGCGCTCGCCGGCCGCCCCCACCACCACGATCAGCCTTCCCTGGGTGGTCTTCTTGAGGGTTTCCAGGGCCTTGGCCAGGGCTCTTGGGGTGTGGGCGAAATCGACCACCCCCCGAACGGGTCTCCGGGTTACGATCTGCATCCGCCCCGGTACGCCAGGAAAGCTGGCGAGGGCACGGACGGCCCCCGCGAGATCGATGCCGAACTGAAACGCCGCGGCCAGCGCCGCCAGGGCGTTTTCGACGTTGTAGGCGCCGATCATGGGGAGGGAAACCTGCCCGGAAAAGCCAGGGGCCTGCAGCATGAAACGCAGCCCGGTGGCGTCTTCCCGGACCCGGCTCGCCGTGAAATCGCCCCCCGGTCCGTAGCTGAGGTGGGGGTGGCTACGCAGTCGTCGGGCGTAGGGGCAGGCCAGGTTGAGCACGGCGAATCGTGCGCGCTCGACGAGGCTGGCCTTGGCTTTGAAGTAGTCCTCGATGTCTTTGTGAAAGTCGAGGTGCTCGGGAGAGAGGTGTGTCCAGACCGCGAGGTCGTAGTCCACCTCGTCGACCCGGTGCTGGGCCAGGGCGTGGGAGCTGGTCTCGAGGACCACGGCCCTGAGCCCCTCGCCCAGCATCTCCGCCAGGGCGGCCTGCAGCGCCGGTGCCTCGGGGGTGGTGAAGTGGCCTTCGGGAAAACGCCAGCGATGGCCGAAGGCGTACCCGACCGAGCCGATGAGCCCGGTGGGGCGGCCGTTTTGGTTCAGGAGATGGTGGATGAGGTGACTGGTGGTGGTCTTGCCGTCGGTGCCGGTGACGCCGATCACCTTCAGGCGCGTTGCTGGCAGGTCGTAAAAGTGCGCCGCCAGTTTCGCCAGGGCCTTGCGGGCGTTTCCGACCCTGGCATACGGCACGGGGAGCTTGAGCGGGCGCTCGCCCACCACCGCCACCGCCCCCCGCCGCAGCGCTTCGTCGACGAGGTCGTGCCCGTCGAAGCGCTGCCCCTTGAGGGCAACGTAAATGTTCCCGGGGCGGAGCCGTCGGGTGTCGTGGCTGATGCCGGTGACTTTGCGCCGTGGCGCTCTGGTCCCCAGGGCTTGGAAGAGGGCTTGCAGGTCGTCCAAGGTGCCCCCTACCCGAACTACCGGCGCACCGTTAGGGTGACCGGGATCTCAACCCGTTCGCGGTTACGCCAGATGAGAAGCCGCACCACGTCCCCCGGGCGGTAGCGGGCGATTTCCTGGATCACTTCGAAACGGTTTTGGATGGGGCGTCCGTTGACCGCCAGGATCACGTCGCCAAGGGCCACCAGCTTGCCCAGTTCGTCGCGGTCCGCGCCCCGGACCCCGGCCCGAGCGGCCGGAGAGTTGGGCTCGACGCGGTCCACCATGACCCCTTTCACCCCCACCAGGCCCAGGGCCTTGAGAAGTAGGGGGTCGAGTTCGGTGAGGTCGATCAGGGTCGCACCCAGCCACCCCCGTTGCGGAACCCCATAGCGCTCGAGGTCCTCGATGCTCTGCTTCACCAGCCCGGCCGGGATGGCCATCCCCACCCCGGAGATCCCGCTCGGCCCTCCCAACACCGCGTCGACGAGGCCGATGACCTTACCCTGGCCGTTGAGCAAGGGGCCGCCGGAGCTCCCGGGTTCGATCATGGCGTCGGTGTAGACGACCTCGAAGATCTCAAGCCCCACGTCGCCGCCGAGCTGGGCCGCGTCCTCAAACGGTCCTACCCCGGCGACCACGCCAACCGAGACCAGGTTGCGCCGGCCGTAGGGGCTCGAGATGAGGATCGCGGTTTGCCCGGGAAGCAGCCGTTCGTCGGAGAAGGCGAGCGTGGCCTGGGCGCTGGCGTCGACCTCGAGGATGGCCACGTCGAGCCCTTTGTCGACCGCGTAGACCCGGGCCGGGTAGCTCTCACCGTCGTTCAGGGTTACGGTGATTTTTTGCAGACCGTCGATGACGTGGAAGTTAGTCACGATCCGGTGCGGGGCGTAGAAAAAGCCTGAACCCCACACCGGCCCTGGGTTGTCGGTGAAGCTGGACTGGCCCTGCACCCGGACCACCGCCGGGAGCGCGGCCTGCACCACCCGGACCCGCGCCACCTCGGCGGGGTCGGTGAGGAGGGCGAGCGCCGATCCGATGAAGGCGAGTGCGGCGAAAACGAACTTCATCTGTCTAAAGTATAAGTCGTATCGCTGCCAGCGCGTTGCGCGCGCCTTACATCACCTCCGGCGCGGGGACACCGAGCAGGGTGAGGCCGGTGCGCAGGGTTTCCTTGAGTGATTCGACGAGCGAAAGCCGGAGTTCGCGCAGGCCGGGCGGCGCCCCGAGCACCGGAGTCGCCGGACGGCCGTTTTCCTTGGCGTTGTAGTAGGCGTTCCAGACCGCGGCCAGGTCGAGCAGGTGGTTGGCGAGGAGGTGGGGGGTGTGTTCGCTGGCGCTCTTTTCCACCGCTTCGGGAAAGCCCAGCATGGCCTTGGCCAGGGCCACCTCGTGCGGCGTGGCGAGGGAGGGGTCGGCGCCTTGCCGCCAGTCGAGGCCCTCGGCTTTCGCCTTGCGCAGGATGGACGCGGCCCGGGCGTGGGCGTATTGCAAATAGGGGGCGGCGTCTCCTTCGAAGGAGAGCACGGCCTGCCAGCGGAAGTCGATCTGGCGCCGGGGCTCGGTCTTGACCATGGCGAAGCGAACCGCGCCCAGGCCCACTTGCCGGGCTGCGCGTTCGGGGTCGGGGTGGTGGGGGTTCTTTTCCGCGATGACCTCCCGGGCCCGCCGCGTGGCCTCCTCCAGGAGCTCGTCCACGCTCACCACGTGACCCTTGCGGCCGGAGAGGGGCCGGCCCTCGAGCAGGACGGTCTCGTAGGCGAGGTGGACGTGTCCCTCGGCCAGGTCCTCGCGGCCGAGCGCCTTGAGGGCGGCTTTGAGCACGGCTTGGGGGTAGCTTTGGCGGACGTCGATCACGTTGACCGTCCGTTTGGCTCCGCCAAAGGCCATGGGCTGGCCGTCAGGTGCGCTGGTGTAGAGGGTTTTCCCCGAGGGTTGGCGGGTGTAGGGCTTGAAGCGGAGGCCCTCGAGGACGCCCATTTTCCATAGCTGGAAGGCGATGTCCTTGGCGGTGTAGGTGGCGGTGCCATCCGAGCGCAAAAGCACCAGGTAGGGGTCCTCAAGACCGGGAATGAACTCGGAGGTGTCGAAAACGATCGCGCCCCGATACTTCCCCTCGTCCATGCGGCGGACGTAGGGGGTTTTGGCTAGGGTGTCGAGCGCCTTTTTCAAAAGGCCTTCGCGGACGATGTCCGATTCCCATACCAGCGCGTCGTAACTCGCGCCGAGGGCCCACATGGTCTCAAGCTGGGCGTCGAGGATCCGGGCCACCGCCTCCCGCAATTCGCCCTGCTCCAGACGCCGCACCACCTCGCGGATCTTGGGCCCCAGCGCCGCCTGCACGCTTTCGTCCTCGAGGTCCCGGTGCAAGCGCACGTAGGCCCTGCCGGCGAAGTGGTCGTACTTTTCGCCGCTGGGGTCGTCCAGGTGGTAGTGATCGAGCGCGAAGAGGGTTTCCGCGGCCTGCACGCCGGTGTCGTCGATGTAGTTGATCACCTCGACCGGGTGACCGGCGAAGTCGAGGATGCGGGCCATGGCGTCGCCCAGGGCGACGTTACGCAGATGGCCGACGTGGAGCTCCTTGTTGGGGTTGACCGAGGTGTGCTCGATGAGCACCTTCTCGCCGCGTTTTGGGCTCGGGCTTGGGGGCTGGCTGGCGGCGGTGACCAGGTAGGCGGGATCGAAGGTAAAGTTCAAAAAGCCACCGACGGCGTGGATTTCGGTGACGCCGGGGATTTCGGGGAGCGAGTCGCGAAGGGCGCTCGCGATCTCGACCGGCGATTTCTTGAGTTTCCGGGCGAGCTGGAAGGCGATCGGGCTGCCGTAATCTCCGGGCTTTCCCTTGGGCGCAAGATCGACCGGAACGGGCCCTGGCGCCTCGATGCCCAGCGAATGGAGGGCCTGGCGCAAAGCGGTCTCGAGTGGGGCTTTGACGTCACGCATCGAGGCCCCATCCTACTACGAGGGGGTCGCATTTTGCCCTTCGGCCTCCAAAGCGGCCTTCAAGGCAGCCGCCGCCTTGCGGTTCATGCCTGGAAGCTTGGCCAGGGTTTCCAGGGGGGTTTGGCGGATCTCCTCGAGGCTATCAAACGATTCCAGCAACACCCGCCGCCGCTGCTCGCCGATGCCGGGGATGTCTTCGAAGATGCTCCGGAGGGCCTTTTTGCGCCTGAGCTTCCGGTTTCGCCTGACGCCCGTGCGGTGGGCCTCGTCACGGATGTAGATGAGGAGCCTGAGCGCCGGGTGGTGCAGGGGGAGGCGAATGGCCTCGCCCGAGGGAAGGATCAGGGTTTCCTCGCGCTTGGCAAGGCCGACGGTGGGAATGGCGATCTTCGCCCGCTCAAGCCCCCGGAGCGCGGCCCGCACCTGCCCCAACCCCCCGTCGATGAGGAGGAGGTCGGGGACGGGCATGGTCTCCGAAAGGCGCCCGGCGAAACGGCGGTAGACCGCCTCCTCGATGGCGGCGTAGTCGTCGGCCTGGGCCTGACTTCGGATGCGGAGGTGCCGGTAGTCGCGCCTTTTTGGCCGCCCGCCCTCGAAGACCACGATGGCCGCGACCGTGGCCTCGCCAAAGAGCGTGGAGACGTCGAACCCCTCGATTCGGTAGGGGCGGGCGCTGAGGGCGAGGACCTCGGCCAGCGCCTTGAGCGCGGGGTGGTCGCCCTTGCGCTCAAGGCGCGCCATTTCGGTTTCCAGGGCGCTCTGGGCGTTTTTTTGGGCGAGTTGGATGAGCTTTTTCTTCTCCCCCCGCTTGGGGACCTTGAGCGCCACCTTGCGCCCGGCCCTCGAGGTCAGCGCCGTCGCCAGCGTCGATTGGCCTTCGACCTCGAAGGGGAGCAGCACCAGCTTGGGGAGGGGGGTGGCCTCGAGGTAGTAGTCCCTTAAGAACGCGGCAAGGATTTCCTGGTCGCTGGCTTCCTCAACACCCTCGACGAAGCGGGAGACGCGGCCCAGGATTCGCCCCGAGCGCAGCTGGAAGAGCTGGACGGTGGCGTAGGCCCCGGCCCGGGCGAAGCCCAGAAAATCGAGGTTCACCTCCTGGGTGAGGACTGCTTGCTGTTCGGTGGCGAAGAAGGCCTTGAGCGCCCGGATCTGGTCGCGCAGCGTGGCGGCACGCTCGAAGTTGGTCTCGCGGGCCGCCTGGTTCATTTCCGCCTCGAGATCCCGGATCAGGGCGTCGACCTCACCGCTCAAGACCCGCTCGACGTTATGGACCACCTGTCGGTACGCTTTGGGATCGGCGAGCCCGGCACATGGGGCCAGGCACCGGCCCATGGCGTAGTTCAGGCAGGGTTTTCGCCGCTTTTTCATGGGGACGCCGGAGTTTTTCCGCAGCGGGAAGGTGCGGTCGATGAGGTCCTTGATCTTGCGAACCGTGCCCGCGTTGGGAAAGGGACCCCAGTAGCGCGCGCCGTCGTCCTTGATCCGGCGGACGATCCGCAGCGTGGGAAAGGGTTCGTTGGTGAGTTTGAGGAAGGGGTAGTGCTTGTCGTCCTTGAGGAGCACGTTGAAGGGTGGCCGGTGGGACTTGATGAGGTTGGCTTCCAGGAGCAGCGCCTCCACCTCGTCGCGGGTGACGATGTACTCCAGGGCTTCGGCGGCCTGGATCAGCTTTTGCGCCTTCCCTTCGTCAGCGTGAAAGTAGCTGCTGACCCGCGCGCGCAGGTCCTTGGCCTTGCCCACGTACAGCACGCCACGGGCGTTTTTGAAAATGTAAACGCCCGGCGCGTGGGGAAGAAGGGGAAGGTCGGCGTGCCGCATCGTGCCCAGTTTAGGCTTTGGGGCGCGGATGGTGTGTGGCTGGCGCTGCCGTGTCGGCGTGTATACCATGGAGGCATGGAACGCGAAGAGGGGCTCTATCAGGCCTGGGCCGAGCTCATCGCCTGGATGCAGGAGTATGCCAAGGAAAAAGGCGTGCGCTTCATCGTCGAGGCGTACTTTCCCGACACCATCTATCGGTTCACCAAGCCCTGGAATCTGCCCACCCGGTGGATGAGCGTTTCGCTCGCCGACGCCCGGGGAGAGCGTTTCGTGCTGGCGAGCGTGTCGCAGCCCGATGCACGTAGCCACGGCGTTGAGGTCCGCTTCCTCAAAGCGCACATCTACTGGCACCTGCACTTCCACGAAGGGGCGCTGGTCCTCGAGGGCCAGCCCCTGACCAAGGCGCGCTTGTTCAAGGCGCTGGACGAGGCGAAAGCGTCGCTCGCCGCCTGAGGGCAGGTGAGCCGAGGCCCCGGGCCGGACGGCTCGGGGTTTTTTACAACAGCTTTACGTCCAGCCCTTAACTTGACGCTGCCATGAACGGGAAACGCTATTTCGCCGTAGAACTGGGTTCGGACGCCACGGGCAAGCTGCCGCCGGCTTTGCGCGAGCGCGTGGGCTACGGGGCGACGTTGGTGCTGCTTGATCGCGAGGGCGTTCCGATCTGGAGCAGCCGGGATGAAAACGCCCCCACCCCTGAGCTCGCGGCCCGGGCGCACGAGGTGGCGGTGGTGGTACTCGAGGACGAAGGCGTGGTGGTCTATAAACACGCGGTCACGGGAATGGCCTCGGTGCTCGCCGCTTTGGAGGATTTCGGCGTTTCTATGAAGGCCGAAGACGTCGCCGTGGCTTCCTGAGCATCCCGCCGTGGCGTTTGCCACGGCGGGGCCCGAAAAAACGTGAAGGCTGCATGGCTTTGGGGCCTCGCCAGCCCCCCGGAAGGGGGGCTATTTCCGTCCCAGGAAGAGCATGCTGATCGCGATCAGGACGAAGGCGGTGAGCGCCATCAGGGGAATGGTCACGAAGCCAAAGTAATTCACGTACTGGAGGCTGCAGGGAATCGGCGTGGCGTCGCAGGCGGTGGGCTGAAAGGCGGGGATTTTTTGCTCCAGGTAGTGGATGAGGCTGATGCTGCCGCCCACCAGCGTCATACCCAAAACGTAGGGGCGGATTTTGGTATCCAGGCGGTAGAGGGCGATGCCCAAGATGAGCACCAGCGGGTACATGAAGATTCGCTGGTACCAGCAGAGCTCGCAGGGGATGAACTTCCTGATCTCCGAGTAATAAAGGCTGCCGCCGGTGGCGGCGATGGCCACCAGCCAGGCAAAGGCGAGGATCAACGCGTCCCGATCTTCACGTTTCATGGCAGAAACTCCCCGAACAGGGCGATCTCAACCGCCCCGGTGTTACCTCCACTGGAGCGGACCACCCGAAAGGTAAAGCGCTGGCCCCGGGCCGTCAGCGGGAAGACGTAGAGCCGTTTGGCGTCGGGCAGACGGAAGGGCCCGTAGACCCGGCCCTTTTCGTCCTCGAGGCGAAAGCTTTCGATTTGGGCCGAATCCCCCATGGTGCGGGTCCAAAACCCGACCGCCCGGATCTCGGCCGGCCTGGGCAGGGCGACGGTGATCCAGGCCCGGTCTCCGTCGCCGTTGCTCGACCACTCGGTGCTCGGGTCCCCGTCGATTGCGTTTTGCGCGCCCCAGGGCTCGTCGTCCGCCGCACCCGCGTAGTTGCTGCTCTTGGCGATCACCCGGGTTCCCAGCCGGGCCAGGGCCAGGTTGCTGCCGTAGGGACCAGGCGGTGTTTTCGTCTCGCCGGGGGTGGAAAAAGTGTAAATCTGGCTCTGGTAGAGGTTTCCCCGGGCGTCGCTGCCCTGGAGGCGGTAAAAATAGCGACTTCCGGCTTTGAGTTTCGGGAAGACCACCCGGTGCACCCGGTGGGCGCTCTGACCCATTCCCTGGTCGAAGGCCATGGCCCCGAAATCGGGGGTTTGGCCGTAGACCACGACGCAGGCGACCGGAATCGTGGTCTCGAGTGTCAATACCGCCCGGCCGTCTTCAAACACAACCCGCGGCGGGGCCTCGAGGATGGCCTCCACCGGGCGGACGGGGGTTTGCTGGGCGCTGGCCAGCGCGGTGAGCAGCGCAACGACGGTGCCCCAGATGGTGATCTGCTTGGCCCGGATCCCAATTGCCGACATCCCCCCAAGGTTACGCAAAGGGGGCAGGCGGTGCAAGCGGGGCAGCGAAGTGGGCGTCCAAGTGCTTTTCGACATGATGGGACGAGGTCGGAGGTCGCTCGCGTTTGCCTCGGTGGGCTACGAAGCCGGGCCCTCGAGAAGCGCTTCGGCATAGGCCCCGGCGTCAAAGGGTTGGAGGTCTTCGGGCCCCTCGCCCACGCCGATGAACTTGATGGGCACGCCGAGCGCCCGCACGATCGGCACCAAAACCCCCCCCTTCGCGGTGCCATCGAGTTTGGTCACGATGACCCCCGTAAGCCCGACCGCTTCGTGGAAGGCTTTGGCCTGGTTGATGCCGTTTTGGCCCACCGTGGCGTCCATGACCAGCCAAACCTCGCCCGGCTCGCCCGGCTCGGCTTTGCCGATGGCCCTTTTGACCTTTTTGAGCTCCTCCATCAAGTTGTGCTTGGTGTGGAGCCGTCCGGCGGTGTCGACGAGGAGAAGGTCGTGGCCCCGGGCCTTTCGGGCCTGGGTGGCGTCGTAGGCGAGGGCGGCGGGGTCGGCCCCTTCCGGCGCCTGGATCACGGGGATGCCCAGGCGGTCGCCCCAGACCTTGAGCTGGGCGCCGCCGGCGGCCCTGAAGGTGTCGCCGGCGGCGAAGAGCACCCTTTTCCCAGCGCGTTGGTAGTACTGACCGAGCTTGGCGATGGTGGTGGTTTTCCCCACCCCGTTGACGCCGACCATGAGGACGACGTGGCCTTTGGGGGCTACGAACTTCTTTGTGGCGTCGGGCTTAAACCCCAGCTTGCGCAGCTTCCTCCGGCGCTCGTCGGGTTCCAGCTGCAGCATGATCGCCAGCTTGACCGCTTCCTTGAGGTTTTTTTGCGATGATTCCCTGACCTCAGCCAGGATCTCCTCGGTGGCCTCGATCCCCACGTCGGCGGCGATCAGGGCGTACTCGAGCTCCTCGAGCACCTCCTCGGGGTCGCCGCCCCAGGGAACGGCCTTGCTGAGGTTCTCCGCGGTTTTCTTCAGGCCCTGTTTGAGGCGAGCAAACCAAGACACGCCTATGATTCTACGAGAGCCAGCGCCCGATCGATACGCCGGAGGACGGTTTCCTTGCCCAGGACCTCGAGCATCTCGTACATCCCCGGGGTGGCCAGGCGGCCGGTAATGGCGGCGCGCAGGGGTTGCATCACGTGGCGAAGCTTCTTGCCGTGTTCTTCCGCGAAGGCCTTGATGAGGGGCTCGGTGCGTGACTGACTGAAATCGGAAAGACCCGCCAGCGCTTCCCTGAGCGCCTTCAAGAGCTCAGCCCCCTTGGCGATTTCTTTCCGGGCCTTTTCCTCGTACTCGAAATCGTCGCGGAAGAAGTACACGGCTTTTTGCGGGAATTCCTTGAGGGTCTCGAAGCGGGGACGCATGAGCTCGAGGACCCTTCGGAGATACGCCTCCGATGGCCAGGCCAGGCCTTCCTTGGCCATGAACGGCTTGACCCGTTCGGCGAGTTCATCGAGCGAGAGCACCTCTCGGATGTACTTGCCGTTCATCCACACCAGCTTTTCCCAGTCGAAGACGGGGCCACCGAGGCTGACCCGGTCCCAGGAGAAGGCCTCGACCATCTCGCTTAAGGTGAAGACCTCGCGGCCGTCGGGCATGGAAAAGCCCATCAAGGAGAGGTAGTTCCTGAGCGCCTCGGGGAGGATGCCTTCCTCTCGGTAGTGGTCCACGCTGGTGTGGCCGGTGCGTTTCGAGAGCTTGGCGCCTCCAGGGGCCCTGAGGAGCGGTAGGTGGTAGAACTTCGGAACGTCCCAGCCAAAGGCCCGGTAGAGGAGGACGTGGATGGGGGTGCTGACCAGCCACTCTTCCCCCCGAATCACGTCGGTCACGCCCATGAGGTGGTCGTCGACGACGTTCGCCAGGTGATAGGTGGGAAAGCCGTCGGACTTGAGCAGCACCACGTCGGGGATCTCGCCGCTGTCGTAGCGCACCAGACCCCGCAAGACGTCGTGAACTTCGATGGTGCCAGGTCTTGGGACTTTCAGGCGGATGACGTGGGGTTCCCCGGCCCGCGCCCGCGCCTCGGCCTCCTCTTTTGGAATATCGCGGGCCCGGCCGTCGTAGCCGCCCTTTTCCCGGCGGATACGTTCCAACTCCTCAGGGGTTTCGAAGGCCCGGTAGGCCCAGTCGCGTTCGAGCAGGATCTCGGCGTAGTGCCGGTAGAGTTCGAGGCGTTCCGACTGACGATAGGGACCGTTGGGACCGCCCGTGTCCGGACCCTCGTCGTAGTCGAGGCCCAGCCAGTGGAGCATAGCGAGAATGCGCGCTTCGGCGCCGGGGACGTAGCGCTGGCGGTCGGTGTCCTCGATGCGAACAATGAAGCGCCCCCCGTTTTTCTTCGCCCAGACGTAGTTGAAGATGGCGATGTAGGCGGTTCCCACGTGGGGGTCTCCGGTTGGCGATGGCGCGATGCGGGTCGTGACCATAGGCCCCATTTTAAGGACCGCGCCCGGGACTTGGCCACGTCGGGTCGGGGTGAGCCCTCAAGGGCTGAGCCGAAAGCTCGCGCTCCCCATGAGCTCGCCGTTAAAGAGGAAGTAGACGGTCCAGGTGCCTTCGAAGATCCGTGCCTTTTCCGGCGTAATGCGGAAATACCAGAAGGTCGGGATCACCTTTCCGGCCCAGCTCTTGCGGACGGTGAGCGTGTAGCCTGCTCGTTCGACGGTGTCCCGGGGGGAGATCAAGTACATCTCGAAGGCCCGCTCGCCGGCATCGCTCTCGGAAAAGCGCCAGGAGGTGATGAACACCACGGCCCCGGCGTCGCCGTTGAACGTCTGGGTCGCTTTGGCGATCCGGTAGGTCCTGAGGTCGCTGGGGTTGAAGCCCGGTTGCGGCAGGCCCATGCTGACCTTGGCGAGGCTCGCTGCCTGGACGGAACCCAATAGAAACAAGAGGATCCAGAAGATGGCGACGACCCGATTGCGTTCCCGTGACCGGCTGGCATTCAACATGGCTCACTCCGGTTTGTGCCGCCTTGCCAGTTCCTTGGCCAGGTCCTTTGGTGAGAGGTCCAGTTCGGCCAGAACGAGGAGGAGATGGAAATAGAGATCTGCCGCTTCCCAGGCCAGTTCATCACGGTTTGAGTTCTTGGCCGCGATGATGACCTCCCCGGCTTCTTCGCCGATCTTTTTGAGCAGTCGGTCGAGCCCCTGGCGGTGAAGGGTGGCGACGTAGGAGCCCTCGGGGAGTGCTCGCAAGCGATCCTGGATGGTTTGAAAGACGCGCTCGGTGACCTTGCCCAGATCGCTCTCAACCGCACTTTTCACCGCGGGTTGGATCGGGTTGTGGAAACAGCTTCGCGCGCCGGTGTGGCAGGCCGGTCCCTGGGGGTCGACCTTATAGAGCACAGCGTCGCCGTCGCAGTCGAGGACCACCTCGACGACCTTTTGGACGTTGCCGCTGGTTTCGCCTTTCTTCCAAAGCCTCTTCCGGGAGCGCGAGAAAAAGTGGGCAAACCCTGTGGCCAACGTCAGCTCGAGGGCTTCCCGGTTGGCATACGCCAGGGTGAGCACCTCGCCACTTCCGGCATCCTGCATGACCACGGGGACGAGCCCGTTTTCGTCGAAACGAATGGCGTCAAGCTCCATGGGTATCCTCCAGGCGAACGGCCAGGCCGTGTTTGGCCAGGTAGCGCTTGAGCTCTGGAATGGGGATTTCACCAAAATGGAAAACGCTCGCGGCCAGCGCGGCGTCGGCGCGGCCCCGGCTGAAGGCGTCGGCAAAGTGCGAGGGGGTGCCCGCTCCGCCGGAAGCGATCACCGGAACCTCAACCGCCTCGCTCACGGCGCGGGTGAGTTCGAGGTCGAAGCCGGACTTGGTTCCGTCTTTGTCCATGCTGGTGAGAAGGATCTCGCCCGCCCCGCGTCGCACGCCCTCCCGGGCCCAGGCTACGGCGTCGAGCCCAGTGGGTTCGCGGCCGCCCCTCACAAAAACCTCCCAGCCCTCGCCACGCCTTTTGGCGTCGATCGCGAGCACCACGGCCTGAGACCCGAAATGGGAGGCGAGTTCGGTAATGAGCTCTGGGCGAAAGACTGCGGCCGAGTTCACGCTGACCTTGTCCGCCCCGGCAAGCAGCAGGGCGCGGGCGTCGTCAAGGCTCCGGATCCCGCCGCCAACGGTGAAAGGAATGAACACCGATTCTGCCACCCTGGCCACGATTTCGAGCATGGTCGACCGCGCCTCAACCGTGGCGGTGATGTCGAGGAAGACCAGCTCGTCGGCCCCGGCGGCGTCGTAGGCCTTGGCCGCCTCGACGGGGTCGCCGGCGTCAACCAGGTTGACGAAATTAACCCCCTTGACCACGCGTCCGTCGTGGACGTCGAGGCAGGGGATGATCCGTTTCGCCAGCACGGGCAAGATTATACGCCGTTCGCCCGGGGCTCAGCGCACGTTGCGAGGATCGAGGGCATCCCGCAACCCGTCACCGAGTAGGTTGAATCCCAGCACCGCGAGCATGATCGCAAGGCCCGGGAAGAGGCTGATCCAGGGAGCGGTGGTGAAGTACTGGAAGCCCCGGGCGATCATGACCCCCCACTCCGGAGCCGGGGGCTGGGCGCCGAGGCCGAGGAATCCGAGCCCGGCCGCGTCGAGGATGGCGGTGGCGATGGAGAGCGTGGCTTGGACGATGATGGGGGAGAGGCCGTTGGGAAGGATGTGCTTGAGGATGATCCGGGTGTTGGTGGCGCCCAGGGCCCGGGCTGAGGCGATGAACTCCTGCTCTTTGAGCGAGAGTACGTTGCTGCGCGCGAGCCGGGCAAAAATCGGTATTTGCACGATGCCCACGGCGATCATCGCGTTGGCGATGCCTGGGCCAATCACCGCGACGATGGCGATGGCGAGGAGGATAGAGGGAAAGGCCAGCATGATGTCGATGAGCCAGGTGATCAGCATGTCGAGCCTGCCACCGAAATACCCGGCGATGAGTCCGAGCAGCGTGCCCACGACCAGGGCCAGCCCCACGGCCACCACACCAACGCGAAGGCTGATCCGGGCGCCGTGCCAAACCCGGATGAAGATGTCGCGACCGAGTTCGTCGGTGCCCATCACGTGCTCGATGGAAGGGGGTTTGAGCCTGGCCCGGAGGTTCCGGTCTTTGGTCGGGTTGTAAGGCGCGAGCAGCGGGGCCAGGATGGCGAGCAGAATAAACGCGGTCACGATGAAGAGACCGGCCCGGCCCGGGCTCGATCGCCAGAACCTCTTCAGCGCTTGCTGGGTAGGGGTGCGAGCGGCGACAGTCATGTTCCTCCTAGCGATACTGGATTCTGGGGTCCAAAAGGCCGTACGAGAGGTCGACCAGGGCGTTGACGATAACGTAGATGGTGGCGATGAAGAGGGTGCCGCCCTGGACGATGGGATAATCGCGGGCCTGGATGGCCTCGTAGAGCCACTTGCCGATACCCGGCCAGTTGAAGATGGTCTCGGTCAGGATCGCCCCGGTGAGCAGGGTGCCAAACCACAGGCCGATGATGGTAATGACCGGAAGCATGGCGTTTTTGAGGGCGTGTTTCCAGACTACCACCCGTTCCGGCAGGCCTTTGGCCCGGGCGGTGCGAACGTAGTCCTGCGAGAGGACCTCGAGCATCGCGCTCCGCATCATGCGGGCGATGACCGCTGTGGGAATCGAGCCGAGCGCGAGCGAGGGCAGGAGCAGGTGGCGGAGGGCATCAAAGAAGACGTCGAACCGCAGGCGCAAGAGCGCATCCAAAAGGAGCAGACCGGTCACCGGCTCGAAATTGAAGCCAAGCCCCAGCCGCCCCGAAGGCGGGAGCCAGTGGAGATTGACGGCGAAGATGTAGATGAGGAGGAGGCCGAGCCAGAAAATCGGCATCGAGACCCCGACCAGCGCTCCGGTCATGACCATGAGATCCCAGAGGCTGTTCTTTCTCAGTGCCGCGAGAATTCCGGCAGGGATTCCGGCGAAGAGGGCCACCGCCATTGCCCCCAGCGTCAGCTCGAGGGTGGCGGGAAACCTTGCCCTGAGCTCGCGGCTGACGTCGACCTTGGTGAAGATCGAGCGGCCGAGGTTGCCCTGAAGGGTGCGGGAAAGAAACGCGAGGTACTGGCTGTCGAAGAGCTTTTTCACCTCCCCGCTTTCCCGAAAGGCCTTGAGGTTGAGGAAGAGGGGTTTGTCGAGGTTGAGCTCCTTGCGTAATCGCTCTACCGCCGTGGGCGTTGCCCGCTGGCCCAGCATGACGCGGGCGGGGTCACCGGGAATGAGGTGGACGAAGGTGAAGACCAGGAGGCTGACACCGAAGAGCACGGGGATGAGGCTCAGGAATCTTCGTAAGGCGTATGCGGCCACGAGGAAAAGTATAAAGGGCCCGGACGCGCCGGGCCCATTGGAAGGTGCGCTTGCTACTTGACTTCCACCATGTAGAGCTCTTCCGACCCCAAGGGGCTCGGGATGTAATTCTTCACGTTCTTGCGGGTGGCGTGGAGGGGGTTGTTGTGAGCCACGGGAATCGAGAGCACGTTGTCGTGGACCAGACGCTGGGCCTTGGCGTAGAGGGCCTTGCGCTGATCGAGGTCTGCCGTCACCCGGGCCTTGAGGATCAGATCGCCGATTTCCTTGCAGACGTCGGTTTCACAGCCGAGGTTGGTCTTGATCGAGGTGGGGCCGAAGAAGGTGTAGAGGTAGTTGTCCGGGTCGGGGTAGTCGGGGCTCCAGCCCAGCATGTACATGGGGAACTTGCCCTGGTCGTAGTCGGAGAGGTAGGTCCCCCAGTCCTCGGTCTTGAGCTTGGCCTTGATGCCCACGTCGGCCAGGTAGGTGGCGATGGTCTCGGCGATCGGCTGTGGGGCCGGGAAGTAGGGGCGTGAGACGGGCATGTACCAGATCTCGGTCTCGAAGCCGTTGGGGTAACCGGCTTCGGCGAGCAGCTGCTTGGCCTTTTCGGGGTCATAGGTGAAGGGCTTGATGTCGCCGGCGCGCCCCCACATGGCCGGAGGAACGAATTCGGTGGCCCGCTCGCCCAGTCCGCCGTAGAAGGCGTCGACGATCGCCTGCCAGTCTACGGCCATGGCGATGGCCTGGCGCACCTTGAGGTTGTCGAGCGGCTTGTTTTGCTGGTGGAAGGCCAGGTACCCGATGTTGAGGCCCTTTTGGACCACGGCCACCAGGTTGGGGTCGTTCTTGATGGTCTGGTAGTCCTCGGGCGAGAGGTTGTTGGCGATGTCGATCGAGCCCGCCCGGAGCTCGGCCAGACGCGAGGTGGGCTCGGGGATGCCCCGGAAGACCAGGGTCTTCACTTTGGCCTTTTCGCCCCAGTAGTTCTCGTTGCGCTCGAGGATGACCTTGTCGCCGATGGACCAGCTCTTGAACACGAAGGGGCCGGTGCCTACGATGCCGACGTCGGGGGTACCGTAGCGGTCGGGATCGGCCTTGACCGCGGTGGGGCTGTCGATGCCGAAGTAGCTCGCGGCGACCATTTGCGGGAAGAAGCCGACCGGTTTGTTGAGGTAGAAGCGGACCGTGTAGTCGTCGACGACCTCGACCTTGTCGATCACCGACCCCTCACCTTTGAAGCCACCGAAGACCCAGGTGAAGGGGACGAACTGCTTGTTGCCCCGGTAGGGGTTTTGCTTATCGTTCCAGCGGTCGTAGTTGAACTTCACCGCTTCGGCGTTGAAGGGGGTGCCGTCGTGGAACTTGACCCCTTTTCGGAGGTAGAAGGTCCAGACCGTCGAGTCGTCGTTGGCCTCCCAGCGCACCGCCAGACCGGGGATGGGGATCACGGTGCCGGGTTTGAACGCCACCAGGGTCTCCACCACCTGCTTGGCGACCCGCAGCGAGTTGCCGTCCTGGGCGTCGGCGGAGTCGAGGGTTTTGGGCAGGTCGGACTGCCCGTACACCAGCGTCTGGGCAAAGCCCATTCCCGCGACCAGGAAAAGCGACATGATGCCGATGAGTAATTTTTTCATACACACCTCCAGTTTCAATTGCGCTTCAAAGTATAACCGCCCCCAGGCGGGGGCGGCAACGCTGAGGTAGAATTTTTATCCACCCAGATAGGCTTTTTTGACCTCCTCGTTGCGCGCGAGCTCTTCCGCTGGGCCCTCGAGGGTGATCTCTCCGGTTTGCAGGACGTAGCCGCGGTGCGCGACCTTGAGCGCGAGCAGGGCGTTTTGCTCGACGAGCAGGATGGTCTTGCCGCGTTTGTTGAGCTCGACGATGATTTCGAAGATGGCGTCGACCAGCACCGGGGCGAGTCCCATCGAGGGCTCGTCGAGGAGGAGGATCCTGGGGTCCTGCATGAGCGCGCGGCCGATGGCGAGCATCTGCTGCTCGCCGCCCGAGAGCGTGCCCCCGAGCTGGCGGCGGCGCTCGGCCAGGCGGGGGAAGAGGTCGAAGACCTCGGTCTTGCGCTCGGCCACGGTTTGGCGGTCGTTGGTGAGGTAGGCGCCGATCTCGAGGTTCTCCTCGACGGTCAATCGGGGGAAGATTCGCCGGCCTTCGGGGACGTGGCCGATGCCCCGTTTGACGATTTCATAAGCCGGCAGGTGGTTGACCCGCTTGCCCTCGAAAATGACTTCCCCTTCACGCGGGTGGACCATCCCGGAGATGGTTCGCAGGGTGGTGGTCTTCCCCGCGCCGTTGGCCCCGATCAGGGTGACGATCTCGCCTTCCCTGACCTCGAGGCTCACCCCTTTGAGGGCGTGGATGTGCCCGTAGTAGGTGTGAACGCTTTTGAGCTCGAGGACCTTCTTCATTGTGCGCCCTCCACCGCGCCCCGCCCAAGGTAGGCCTCGATGACCCGGGGGTCGTTTTGGACCTCTTTGGGCGTGCCCTCGAGCAGCTTCTTACCGTAGTCGAGGACCGCGATTCGCTCGGAGATGCTCATAACCAGTTTCATGTCGTGCTCGATCAAAACGATGGTGATCCCCAGATCGTCGCGGACCTTGACGATCTGATCTTGCAGTTCTTCCGTTTCCTGGGGGTTCATCCCGGCGGCGGGCTCGTCGAGGAGCAGCAGCCTGGGTTCCAGGGCCAGGGCTCGGGCGATCTCGAGCCGGCGCTGCTCGCCGTAGGGCAGATTCTTCGCCAGCTCCTGAGCCCGGTGGCCGAGCTGCATGTATTCGAGCAGTTCCATCGAGCGCTCGAGCGCCTTTTTCTCTTCGCGGTGGTAGCGCGGCGTGTGGAGGAGTGCGTCGGCGTAGCTGGTCCTGGTGTGGACGTGGCGCGCGACCATGACGTTCTCGAGCGCGGTCATGGCGCCAAAGAGACGGATGTTCTGGAAGGTCCGGGCCATGCCGCGGGCCGCGATCCAGGCCGGGTCTTTCCCCGTGATGTCCTCCCCGTCGAAGCGGATGCTCCCGCGGTCGGGCTTGTAGATGCCGGTGATGAGGTTGAAGAAGGTGGTCTTGCCGGCCCCGTTGGGTCCGATGACGGCGAAGATCTCGCCGCGCCGGATCTGCATGCTCACGTCGTTGACCGCTACCAGGCCACCGAAGGTTTTGGTGACCTTTTCCACGTCGAGGATCACGTCCGTGTTCTGGCTCATCGCTCGACTCCCTTCACTGGGGGACGGCTCACTCGCTCTCCCGCATCTCGAGCACCCGCCGCTTTTCGGGGATGATGCCCTCGGGTCGGTAGATCATCATTAACACCATAATGAGGCCGAACACCATCCGCTCGTACTTCGCGGGTTCGAGCTGGGTGGGCAGGTTCGCGAAGTTGTACTTGAAAAACCCGAGGTTGATGGTAAAGCCGCTGCTGCGAAGCCCTTCCAAATATTCCGAGGCCGTTTTCAACACGTCGACGTTGAGAATGGTGACCGTGGCCGCGCCCAGGATGGCCCCCGGGATCGAGCCCATGCCACCCAGGATCACCATCACCAGGATGATGATGGATTGGATCAGGGTGAACGATTCCGGGCTCACGTAGAGCTGCTTGGCGGCGAAGAGCGCCCCCATGGCTCCGGAAAAGCTCGCCCCGGTGGCAAAGGCCAGCAGCTTGGTGGGAAGTAGCGGGATTCCCATGGCCCGGGCCGCGATCTCGTCTTCGCGGATCGCGATCCAGGCCCGGCCAAAGCGCGAGTGGTCGAGGCGGATATTCACCAGGGTGACGATTCCGATAATGCCGAGGACCAGGAAGTAGAAGAAGAGCGGGTAGGCCTGGGCTTTGTCGAGCTGGATCCCGAACTGGTTGAAGAGGGCGATGAACCAGTCGACCGGCGGGCGCTGGATGGGGGTGATGCCCTGGGGGCCGTTGGTGATGTTGATGGGTTGGTCCAGGTTGTTGGCCAAAACGCGCACCACCTCACCGAGCCCCAGGGTGACGATGGCCAGGTAGTCGCCCTTGAGCCGGAGCGCCGGCAGACCGATGATGAGGCCGGTTATCGCTGCCGCGACCACCGCCAGCAGCATGAAGAGGTAGAAGTATTCCCCGGGGAGCGGAAAGATCTTCACCGGCATGAACTCATTGGCCTGCTTGGACCCGAAGATGGCCCAGGTGTAAGCGCCTACGGCGAAGAAGGCCGCATACCCCAAGTCGAGCAGGCCGGCGAGGCCGACCACGACGTTGAGCCCGAGCGCCATGGCGGCGTAGATCCCGATCTGGACGCCGAGCTCGAAGAGGAAGGAGTTTTGGAAGCCGGCGGCGGGGACCACGATGAGCAAAATGGCGCCGCCGATGAGCACCTTCAACCATTTGGAGATCGGCAGCAAAAATGCTCCGAGCAGGGAGGCGAGGGTCAGGAGGAAGGGAAGGGTGCCTCGAGGATCCGAAAGCAACCAAAACCCCGACGCCACCGCGACCAAAGCGATGGCCAGGCTGAGCAGGAGCTGGTTTCTGGCGAGGTTCTTCATACTTTTTCACCCACCTGCTGGCCGAGGATGCCCTGGGGCCTGAAGAGAAGGATCAAAATGAGGATCACGAAGGCCAGGATGTCCTTGTACTCGGTGCCCATGGCGCCGTTGGTGAGGAAGGTCAGGTAGGTGCCGCCGAGCATCTCCAGCATGCCGAGCACCAGCCCGCCCACCGCGGCGCCGGTGATGTTCCCGATCCCCCCGAGCACCGCGGCGGTAAAGGCCTTGATGCCGGGGATGAAGCCCACGTAGGGGTGGACCAGGGTGTAGAGCAGACCGAAGAGGACCCCGGCCACGCCTCCGAGAAAGCCGCCGATGAGGAAGGTCCGCGAGATGATGACGTCGGGGTTGATTCCCATCAGGCTCGCCGTCTGGGCATCCTGGGCGACGGCGCGGATCGCGACCCCAAGCTTGGTTTTGTTGACCAGCCAGTTGAGGCCAAAGAGCATGGCGAGCGACACCACGATGACCAGCAGCGACTTCATCTGGATCGAGAGGCCCATGTCGGTGGTGAGGACCTCGCGATATTTCAGCGAGAACAAAACCGTGAAGAGGATCGACAGGCCGGAAAGGGCATAGAGGATGTTGCGGCTTGGGTGTTTGTGCTTAGCCCGGACGAGCCGAACCCCGACCCAGTAGATGAGATAGACGATGGCGAAAAAGAAGGTGAAAAGGCTAAGGATGATGACGATATCCCCGAGCCATACCGGCAAGTTATACGTCCGTTCAAAGGCGTCGAAAGTGGGATAACGGCGGTAAAAGGCGTTGTTCCATAGGCCCTCGATGAGGCGCACCAGGTCCTGAAGGAAAAACGACGCGCCGATGGCGGTGATGAGGGGCACCAGCCGGTTGGTGGTCCCGCGTTTTCGAAGCGGGCGGTAGGCGAGCCGCTCGACCGATACTGAGACGAAGGCCGCGACCGCGCCGCCGATGGCGATTGCGACCAGCAGCAAGAGGTAGGGGTTGGCGATGGTGCCCTTGAGCAGGATGAAGGTTTCGGCACCGGCGACCGCGCCTGACATAAAAATTTCCGAGTGGGCGAAGTTGATGAGCTCCAGGACGCCGTAGACCATGGTGTAGCCCAGCGCGATCATGGCGTACACGAAGCCAAGGATGAGGCCCTCGAGGAGGACGCTCGGCAGTAGCGAGATCAAGACTTCGAACAAGACACACCTCCCGATGGGGTTAAAACTCTCATCACAACGAATAAGTTAGCATATGTTCCCCGCTTTGTCTCCGGTCCACGAGTGAGGGGGCGCCGCAGCGCCCCCTGGATCACACCTTGCTCAAGACATTAGCGAATGCTCTTGCAGACGCTCGCCGGGGCGGGGAAGGAGATGACCTTCGCCACCGTGCCCGGGTACTTCGCCTCGGCCAGGTGGACGACGAAGTAATCCGCTTTCTTCCGGTCGCCCTTGTAGTCGAAGGCCACGTCGCCGGTTACCCCGCTGATCTGGGTCTGGCGGATGAGCATCGAGAGCTCGGCCCGGGTAGGTTTACGCTTGGCCTGCTCGATGAAGCTCTTGAGGGCGGCGATCACGACGTTGGCCGAGTCATAGCCGTAGATGGCGAACGACTCAGGCTCTTTTCCGAAGCGCTGCTTGAACTTCTCGGCCATGGCCTTGGCCTTGGGGTACTGGTCGATGGGACCGGCGACGGTGGTGTAGTAGGCACCCTTGGCGGCATCGCCGGCGATCTCGACGAACTTGGAGGAGTCAAGCCCGTCGGGACCCATGAACGTGGCCTTGATGCCCCGCTCGCGCATTTGCTTCAGGAGCACCGCACCCTGGTTGTAGATGCCACCGAAGTACACGAAGTCAGGACGGCTGGCCTTCATCTGAAGGATCAAAGCCTGGAAGTTGGACTTTTCCTCGGTGCCGACGAAGGCCACGACCTTGGCTCCGAGTTCTTCGGCCTTGATCTTGAACTGCTCGGCCACGCCCTGACCGTAAGTGGTCTTATCGTGGACCACGAAGATCCGCTTGGCGCCGAGCGTCTTCACCGCGAACTCGGCCCCCGCCGGGCCCTGAACGTCGTCACGGCCCACGAGGCGGTCGATGTTGAGGTAGCAGCGGTCGGTCACCGCGGGACCGGTGTTGGCCGGGGATACCATGGGCAGCTGGTAGTCTTTATAGACTTCCGAGGACGGGATGGCGACACCGGTGTTCAGGTGGCCAACCACGGCAAGGACGTCGGGGTCGGTGACCAGACGACGGGCCACGGCCACGCCGACGTCGGGGTTCGCCTGGTCATCCTGTGGCGCGAGCTCGAGCCGGAAGCCGAGCTTTTCGAACTCGGGCTGCGCCTCTTCGACCGCGAGCTGAGCCCCGAGCTTGATCATCTCGCCCAGGGCGGCCTGCTCACCCGACAGCGGCGACACCGTAGCGATCTTGATGACGTTGGACTGCGCAAATGCCAGTGCACCAAAGGCCACGAGCAACGCTGGGAGTATACTTTTCCTCATATCCCCCTCCTTTTCGTGCGAGTTCTATCTTGTCTCGCACCGGTATTTTACAAAAAAATACGCCGCGCTTGTCAATAAAAAACCGCGGGAGCCCTCCCCCGCGGTTTTTCAGCGTGTGAGGCCTTAGTAGCTCGCCAGGTAACGGTCGAGCTCCCACTGGTGCACGCTGATCCGGTAGTCTTCCCACTCAAGTCGCTTGGCCTTGACCAGGTGTTCGTAGATATGTTCACCAAGTACACCCTTGATCAGCTCATCTTTTTCCAGCGCCTCCAGGGCCTCGCGCAGGGTTCCCGGCAGCTCCTTGATCTTGTGACGCCGCCGCTCACGGATGCCCATCTGGAAGATGTTGCGCTGGATGGGCGGCGGCGGGGTGAGCTTACGCTCGATGCCGTCGAGGCCGGCGGCGAGCATGACCGCGAGGGCCAGGTAGGGGTTCGCGCTGGGGTCGGGCATGCGCAGCTCGGCCCGCGTGCCCACGCCGCGCCGGGCGGGGACCCGGATCATGGCCGAGCGGTTGGAGGCCGACCAGGCGATGTTGGTGGGGGCTTCGTACCCCGGGGTGAGGCGTTTATAAGAGTTGACGAGGGGGTTGGTGATCGCCACCATACCCGCGGCGTGGGTGAGCAGCCCGGCGATGAAGTTGAGGGCCACCTCCGAGAGCTGGTATTCGGCTTTGGGGTCGTAGAAAGCGTTTTCGCCCTTTTTGAAGACTGAGAGGTGGGTGTGCATCCCCGAGCCGTTGATGCCCCGGATGGGTTTGGGCATGAAGGTGGCGTGCAGGCCGTGGAGGAGGGCGACCCTCTTCACCACGAACTTGAAGGTGGCGATGTTGTCGGCGGTGGTCAGGGCATCGGCGTACTTGAAATCGATCTCGTGCTGTCCGGGCGCGACCTCATGGTGGGCGGCTTCGATCTCGAAGCCCATCTCCACCAAAACGTTGACCATATCGCGCCGGGCCTCCTCGCCCTTGTCGATGGGGGCGAGGTCGAAATAGCCCGCCTGGTCGTGGGTCAGGGTTGTGGGTACCCCGCCGTCGTCCCGCATAAAGAGGAAGAACTCGGGCTCGGGTCCGGCGAACATATCGTCGAAGCCGAGCGCGCGGAGCCGTTCGATCTGCCTCTTGAGCACCTGGCGCGGGTCCCCCTCGAAGGGCCGCCCGTCGGGGTAGGTCACGTCGCAGATGAGGCGGGCGACGCGTCCGCGCTTGGGGTCCTCGAGGGTATCGGGGAAGATCACGAACGAGTTGTAGTCGGGAACCAGGTGCATGTCGGATTCCTCGATGCGGGTGAATCCCTCGATCGAGGAACCGTCGAACATGATCTCCCCATCGAGCGCCTTCTCGAACTGGCTCACCGGCACCTCGACGTTCTTGTTGATGCCGAGGATGTCGGTGAACTGAAGGCGCAGGAACCGGACGTTATGCTTCTCCATCTCCTTGAGGATTTCTGCTTTGCTCAAACCCATGACTGCAGTTTACCCCAAGACGAACTGAATGTATATGCGCCCCTGCGAAATAGCGCAGGCGGCCATGAAATAATGCGCAACGTGCACGAGAGCTGGCACAGAAATATGAACAAGGGCGAGAAAAGGACATAGCGTTACGCATAACGCCAACGAAGATCATAAAAGGCTTGACGCATCTGCGACCGATATGTAGGCTCAATGTGTAATATTTTGCGCGGAGGTGTGGCGGTGTTCAAAAACGCAGCTGAGGCCATCGGATACATACGGGAGCAGGGGATTGAGTTCGTTGACCTACGGTTTTCCGACCTCCCGGGGCGGTGGCAGCACTTCACCGTTCCCGCCCGCGAAGCCGACGAAGCCTTCTTTACCAAAGGCGTCGGGTTTGACGGGTCGTCGATCCAGGGCTTCCAGGCGATCAACGAGTCCGACATGCTGTTGATTCCGGACGTCAGCACGGCGTTCGTCGACCCCTTCCTGGAGCACAAGACCCTGGTCGTGATCGCCGATGTGTATGACCCGGTGGAGCAGAAGTTCTACGAGAAGGACCCCCGGGGGGTGGCCAAGCGGGCCGAGGCTTACCTCAAGCAAAGTGGCGTCGCCGATACCAGTTACTGGGGCCCGGAGATCGAGTTTTTCATCTTCGATCAGGTGAGCTTTTCCGTGGCGCCCCACCAGTCGGGGTTCTGGGTTGCGTCTGAAGAAGCGCACTGGGAGAGCGAGGGCGGGGGTGACGGGCTTTGGATCCGGCCTAAGGAAGGCTACTTCCCGGCGCCACCGGTCGATAAGAACCAGAACCTCAGGAGCGAGATGGTCAAGAACCTCGAGGCCATCGGGGTCGAGGTCGAGCTCCACCACCACGAGGTCGCGACCGCCGGTCAGGCCGAGATCGACATTCGCTTCGATACCTTGACCCGGATCGGCGACAAGGTGTTCAAGTACAAGTACGCGGTGCGCCAGACCGCCGCCCGGGCCGGGAAGACGGTGACCTTCATGCCCAAGCCGCTTTTCGGCGACAACGGCTCGGGAATGCACACCCACCAGTCGCTCTGGAAGGGGGGCGAGCCGCTCTTTTACGATCCCGAAGGGTACGCCGAGCTCTCCCAGCTGGCCATGCACTACGTCGCTGGCCTGCTGGCCCACGGGCCAGCGCTCGCGGCCATCACCAACCCTACCGTCAACTCCTACCGCCGGCTGGTCCCCGGTTACGAGGCGCCGGTGAACCTGATCATCTCCAAGCGCAACCGATCCGCGGTCATCCGGGTTCCCATGTACTTTAGCGGACCCGAGTTCCGCAAAGCCAAGCGCATCGAGTACCGGGCGCCTGACCCCTCCGGAAACCCCTACCTGACGTTCGCCGCCATGCTCATGGCAGGTCTGGATGGGATCCGGCGCGAGCTGGTGCCGCCGAAGCCGGTGGACAAAAACCTTTACGCCCTCTCCCGCAGCGAGGCCCGGCGGATCAAGACCCTCCCCAAAAGCCTCGACGAGGCGCTGGATGCCCTGGAGCGCGATCACGACTTCCTCCTCGAGGGCGGCGTTTTTACCGAGGCCATCCTCGAGGAGTGGATCTCGAGAAAGCGCGAGGAGGCAGCCGAGGTTCGCCTGCGCACGTCGCCGATCGAGTACCACCTCTACTACGACCTCTAAGCACCCCGCCGTGGCAATGGCCGCCGGGTGACTCGGGTGCGAAAAAAGGGGCGGGTGGCAACGCCACCCGCCCCCGCTGCTTGGGCCCAGTGCCTATTTCCGGATAATTCGGCCTTCCACCTTTGGCGCCACCGGGCTATGGGCCTCGATGTAATCCACCACCACCTGGGCCAGCAGGCGCCCACTCCGTTCGTCGATGACGCGGGGGGCGTTTTTAAACATGGTGTAGCCGTCGCCACCGCGCCCCATGTAGTCGTTGATGGCGCAGGTGTAGGTCTTCGCCGGATCGAGGGGCTTTCCGCCGACGGAGACCTCGAGCACACGCTCACCGGGGGCACGTTTGGGGTCAAAGGTGAAGCGGATGCCCGAGACCTGCGGGAAGCGGCCCTTGGTCCGCTCCCACTGCGAGACGCCATTTTCGAGCGCGGCCTTCAGGTCGGCCCCCGTGACCTTGACGCTGATCACCACGTTGCCAAACGGCAGGATCGAGAAAATATCCTTCTTGGTGAGGGTGCCGGGGCCGTAGAGACGGTCGGTGCGGATACCGCCCCCGTTTTGAATGGCGCAGTCGGCCTGGGCGTAGTCCCGGATGGCGTCGGCGATCAGGTTGCCGAGATTGGACTCCTCGCGACGGACGGTTTTGCGGCGGGCATCGAGGGCAACCTTGGTTTCCCCGATCGGCTCGGCCATGGCTTTATCGAGCGCCTCGGCGTATTTTGCGACCACCGCCGTCATCTGAGGATCGGCGGGAATGCTGGCGTCGACGGTGTAGAGGGTGGGCACGACGATAGGTTTCTGGCCGGGCACGGTGTAGACCTTGAGCTGAGACAGCCAGCGCCAGTCGGAGCCGGTCTTCCAGATCAGCGTGCCGTTCACCACCTTCCACATCGGCTCGTGATCGTGACCGCCGAGGATCAAGTCGATCTCAGGAACCTCCGCCGCCAGCTTTTCGTCGTTGACCATGTCCATATGGGTGAGGGCGATGACGACCTCCGCGCCTTTCGAGCGGAGCAGCTTGGCGTAGGTGCGGGCGGTCTTGACGAAGTCGAGGTACTTGGCACCGGGGCCGGGGCTCGTCAGCTCGAGCCAGTCATCGGCGAGTCCGAGGAGGCCCACTTTGACCCCGTGCCACTCAACGAGTGCCCAACGGGCGGCGCCCGCCAGGGGGCGGCCATTGCCGTCGACCAGGTTGGTGGCGATCCAGGTGAACCTCGAGGCCTTGACCCGCTCGGCCGCCACCTCGGGACCGAAATCGAACTCGTGGTTACCGTAGGCGGCATAGTCCACCCCGAGCCGGTTGAAGACGTCGATCATCTGTTTGCCCTTAAAGACGCTGGACATCAGCGAGGGGCTCAGGGTGTCGCCCGAGAAGAGGATGAGGTTGTCCTGGCCGCCCAGGGATTGAATGAGGGTGGCCACCCGGGCTGCTCCACCGAATTTTCCCCGCTTGACCGGCTGGATCTCATAGACGTCGTTGAAGTGGACGATGGAGAACTCGCCCGCCCAGGCCATGACGCCCATGGCCAGAGCGGCCACAAGAACAAGGAACCGCTTCATATGATCACCTCCGGTCCCCATTCTAGGGGAGTTAACGGGGCCCGGGTTGAAAAATGGGGCCAGTCGCCGCGGCAAACACCACGGCGGCCCCTTGAGCGCCCGTTTAGCTTGGGGTCAGCGGACGGTCCGAGGAGTGGCCGGGGAAGGCCTTTTCGCCGGTGATGTAGGAGGCGGCGTAGTTGGCGGCGGTGGCGGCTTCGCCGAAGTTGACCTGGAGGAGTTTCAGCTTCCCGGGGTAGGTGACGGTATCGCCCGCGGCGAAGACACCGGGGATGTTGGTTTCCATTCGGGTGTCGACGACGATCTTCCCCTTGTCCATGGTCAGGCCCCACGCCTGGATGGGGCCGGGTTTGGTGAGGAAACCGGCCAGGATCAGTACCACGTCGGCGGCGAGCGTACGCTTGTGCTTATCTTGCAGGTTTTCGATCTCGACTGCCTCGACCCGATCGCCGCCGCGGACGGCCTTGAGGACGTAGGGGGTGAGGACCTCGAGCTCGTCCGCCTCGGCGGCGGCTCTGAGCTCCTCGACCGATCGCTCGTGGGCGCGGAAGCTGTTGCGCCGGTGGATCAGGGTCACGCGCGCGGTTTGTTTGAGCGTCAGCGCCCAGTCGAGCGCCGAATCCCCGCCGCCGACGATGAGCACCCGTTTGCCCTCGACGGCCTTCGGGTCGCGGAGTGCGTACTCAAGCCCTTTTCCTTCGAACTCAAGCTCGCCTTCTGCGCCGACGCGCCGGGGTTCGAAGATGCCAAGGCCGGAGGCGATGATGACCGCCCGACCGCGGTAGACGCGGCCTTTCTCGGTGGTGAGCTTGAAACCGCCGTTTTCGGGTAAAAGGCGTTCGGCGCGTTCGCCGAGCGCGTAGCGGGGATGGAACGGCGCCAGCTGGGCCACCAGCCGGGCCGCGAGCTCGGCGGCCTTAATTTTGGGGAACCCCACGACGTCGTAGATGAATTTTTCCGGATAGAGCGCGACCAGCTGACCGCCGGCTTCCTCCAGGGGATCTACCAGTCGAACGGTGAGGCCCCGCATCCCGGCGTAGAAGGCGGCGGCGAGTCCGGTTGGCCCGGCCCCGACGATGAGGAGATCGGTGGTTTCCGGTTCTGACACCTCGAGCGCCCCGCTATTCCCTGACCTTTGCCAGCGCTTCCAGACCCTTACGGTCGAGGATGGTGATCTTCCCGTACCCCGAACGGATGTACCCTTCCCGGAAGAGCTCCCCGACCACCTTGGTGACGGTTTCTCTTACCGATCCTACCGCAGCCGCGAGCTCGTCGTGTGTCAGTCGGATGACAGTTTGGCCTTCAGGACTCCGTTCCGCCACCGCGGTGTCGCTGAACTCGATGAGGGCGGCCGCGATTCGGTTTTTGAGGCGCTGGCTCACCAGCCGCTCGATTCGGCGGTAGGTTTGGTTGAGGGCGCCGATCATGTGCACGGTTAATTCACGGAACTCCTCCAGGCCGAGGTTTTTAGGGTCGTAGGTGTCGATCGCGGTGTGGGTCACGGCCTCGGCGAAGTAGCGGCGTTCCGCGCCCACGAGCGCCTCTTCGCCAAAGAACTCGCCCGGCCGTACGAAACGAAGCGTCAGGGTGTTCCCGTCGTCGTCGACGTTTTGGATACGCACCAGGCCCTCGCGGACCCGCATCAGGGGCTCTTTCGGCCCCGGGACGCCCGGGTAGAGGATGACCTCGCCTGGGGCGAAGGTCTGGGTGTCGGTAATCCTGGTCTTGGTCACAATTCCCTCCCATCCCCAGGCTAGCACGCCGGGGCCAATTTGTAAACATATAGGTTACGAAAAAATCTACCGCTCGCCGTTCTCTGGATGGGTGGACTCGGCGAGCCATTCCAGGTACGGCGGATACCCCCGGTCGACAGGGAGCGCCAGGACCTCGGGGACGGAATAAGGGTGCAGTTCGGCGACCCGCTCGATGAGCGAATTCAGACGGCCCTCCGTGGTTTTCATAATCAAGAGGACTTCCTCGTCGGTGACCACCGATCCTTGCCAGCGGTAGATCGAGGTAAGGCCGGGGACGATGTTGACGCAGGCGACGAGCCTTTCTTCGACCAGCTTTCGGGCCAGCGCTTCGGCGGAAGACTCACCGGAATCGGTCGTTTTCGGAGCGGTGACCAAAACCACGTAGGCTTGCATGCCCTTACTCTATAAACCCCCGGGCACGACGGGCCCGGGGGTTGATTTTGAAGGCGTGGGTTCAGTCCTCGGCGATCACGAAGGCTGAGGCCACCTCGTCTCCCTCGGGGAGGTTGATGATGCGCACGCCACCGGTGGAGCGGGAGTAAGAGGGGATGCCCCGGACCCGGGTGCGGATCGCCTGGCCCTTGCGGGAGAGCACGAGCAGGTCTTCGTTGCCCTGAACCGGCAGCAGCGCCGCGAGCCGGCCGACCTTGGGGCTGACCTTGAACCCGATGACCCCCTGGCCGCCCCTTCCCTGGCGGGGGTATTCGCCCGCGGGGGTGCGTTTCCCGTAACCCTTGGCGCCCACCGCCAGGAGATCGCCTTCCCAGACCTCGGGGATGACGGCCAGAGAGACCACGCGGTCGCCTTCACGCAGGCGTATGCCGCGAACGCCCCGGCTGGCCCGGCCGGTGGGGCGCACCTCGGAGAGGGCAAAGCGGATGGTTTTTCCCTGGCTGCTGGCCAGCACCACGTCGTCTCCGGGCCTGGCCGTGGCCACGGCGATCAGGTCGTCGCCCTGTTGCAGGTGAATGGCGATGAGGCCGGCGGCGTTGAGGTTTTGGTACTCCTGGATGGGCGTTCGCTTGATGGTGCCGTTCCGGGTCGCGAAGACGAAGTCCCCGGGTTCGCTCAGGTTCTTGATGCTAAGGAGCGCGGCCACCTCCTCCCCATCGGCCAGGGGGAGAAACTGACGGACGTGGCTGCCCCGAGCGGTTCGCGAGGCCTCGGGGAGTTCGAAGACCTTGGTGCCGTACACACGGCCTTGGTTGGTGAAAAAGAGGAGCTGGTCGTGCATCTGGGCCACGAAGACGCGGGTGGCCTCGTCGGTATCCTTGCTGCGCCCCACGTGGACCCCCATGCCGCCCCGGCCTTGCGCCCGGTAGGCTTCAAGCGGCGTTCGCTTGACGTAGCCGGCGGCGGTCATGGTGATGACCATGGGCTCGTCCTCGATGAGGTCCTCGATGGCAAAGCCTTCGGCAAAGGTGGTGATCACCGTACGGCGGGCGTCGCCGTACTTGGCCTTGATCTCTAGGAGTTCGTCTTTGACCACCCCCCAGAGCCGGCCTTCGTCCTGCAAGATGGCGCGCAGCCAGGCAATGCGCTCGAGGAGCTCCCGGTGCTCGGCCTGGAGCTTCTCCCGCTCCAGCCCGGTCAGGCGTTGCAGACGCATGTCGAGGATGGCCTGGGCCTGGATCTCGGTGAGCGAGAAGCGCTCAATTAAGGCCCGTTTGGCTTCGCCGGCGTCCCTCGAGGCCCGGATGAGCTCGATCACCTCGTCGAGGTTGTCGAGGGCGATGAGCAGGCCCTCGAGCACGTGGGCGCGGTCTTCGGCCTTTTTGAGCTCGAACCGGGTGCGGCGGGTGATCACCTCGCGCCGGTGGTCGAGGAAATGGCGCATCAGTTCCAGCAGCGAGAGCACCTTGGGCTCGCCGTCGACGATCGCCAGCAGGTTGACGGTGAAGGTGGTTTGCAGAGCGGTGTGCTTGTAGAGCTGGTTGAGCACGACTTCGGGGTTGGCGCCCCGTTTGAGCTCGATGACGATGCGCATGCCCTGCCGGTCCGACTCGTCGCGAAGCGCCGAGATATCCTCGATCTTTTTGTTCCGGACCAGGGCCGCAATCTGGGCGATGAGGCTCGACTTGTTGACTTGGTAGGGGATTTCGCTGACCACCAGGACCGGCCGCCCCTTTTTGTCCTCGATGTAGACCTTGGCCCTGAGACGCAGGCTCCCGCGGCCTTTGGCATACGCGTCCTTGATTCCGGCGCGGTTCAGACGACCGCCGGTGGGGAAGTCGGGGCCCGGAAGGTGGGCCATGACCTCATCCAGCGTGATCGCCGGGTTTTCAATCATCGCCACCAAGGCGTCGATCAGTTCGCTCAGGTTGTGCGGCGGAAGGCTGGTGGCCATCCCCACGGCGATCCCGCTGGCACCGTTGGCCAGCAGATTGGGGAACCCGGCCGGCAGCACCTCGGGCTCTTCGGTGGTGCCGTCGAAGTTGGGTTTGAAGTCAACGGTGTCCTTGTCGATGTCGCGAAGGAGTTCGAGGGCGATGGGGGAGAGCCTGGCCTCGGTGTAGCGGTACGCCGCCGCGGGATCGCCGTCGATGGAGCCAAAGTTCCCCTGACCGTCGACGAGCGGATAGCGCAGGTTCCACGCCTGCGCCAGCCGCACCATGGCGTCGTAGACCGCCTGGTCCCCGTGGGGGTGGTATTTCTTGATCACCTCGCCGACCACGCCGGCGCTTTTGGAGTGCTTCCGGTTGGGGAGCAGCCCCTCCTGGTACATGGCGAAGAGGATCCGCCGTTGCACCGGTTTGAGCCCGTCCCGAACGTCGGGAAGGGCGCGGTCGACGATGACGCTCATGGCGTAGTTGATGAAGCTCTGCTTGACTTCTTCGGTAATCTCCACAGGAACGATCTCTGCCATGTTCTCCTCACAAAAAAAGCGCGCTCATCTGGCGCCTGATGCCTGCATGGGGCGAGCCATAGACCCTTGCTCAATTATACCGCTGCCGGAAGGGGAAAAGAAAAAAGCCGCTTGCGCGGCTTTTGGCGGCCCCGACGGGACTTGAACCCGCGACCTCCCACGTGACAGGCGGGTGTGCTAACCAATCTACACCACGGGGCCACACCCAGGGGTGAGTATAGGATTCGCCGCTGCTTTCGTCAATGGCGTTGCAGCAGGTACTCCAGGGCGTATCGGTAGCCGAGGATCCCCAGCCCGCTGATCACGCCCGCGGCCGCGGCGGCGGTGACCGAGTGCGTTCGGAAGGGTTCGCGGGCGTAGATGTTGGAAAGGTGGACTTCGACCACCGGCAACGGCTGCGACCGGATGGCGTCGAGGAGCGAATAGGAGTAGTGCGTCAGCGCGCCGGGGTTGAGGACGATGCCACGAAATCCGTCGTCGGAGGCCCGCTGGATCCACTCCACCAGGCTGCCCTCGTGGTTCGATTGGCGGCTGACCACGCTGACCCCGAGTTCCGAGCCCCAGGCCTCGAGGTGTTCCTCGAGCTCTTCGAAGGTGAGGGTGCCGTAGACTTCGGGTTCGCGCCGCCCCAGCATGTTGAGGTTCGGGCCATGCAACACAAGAATCACCGGAGCACCTCCTCCAACGATTGGTACGTTTCTTCCAAAAGCTTACCCTCAAGCGGCGTGATCGTGAGTTTGCCCAGCTCGAGGGGGATGACCCAGTGGATCTCGCCTTCGGCCTTTTTCTTGTCCCGCTCCAGGTAGGGCAAAAGCGTCGACCAGGACAGGGGAGGGAGCGGCGGCGCGTCCAGCCAGTCGAGGAGGTCGAGGGCACGGTCCACCAGGTCCTCACCCCCGAGCCTTCGTCCCAAAAGGCAGGCGAAGAGCAGGCCGTAGGCCACGGCTTCCCCGTGGGTCAGCGCGTGATGGGTGACCGCCTCGAGGGCATGGGCCAGGGTATGCCCCAGGTTCAGTTTCCTCCGCTCGCCCTTTTCGCGGAAATCGGCGCTCACCACGGCGATCTTCACGGCCACCGCCTTGCTGAGGTAGGCCTCCAGACGCGGGTGTTCGGGGTGGAGGTCGAAGGGGTCAAGGAGATCGGGGTCACCGGCGATGAAGCCGTGCTTGTAGGCTTCGACCAGCCCTTCTTTAAAGGTCCGCTCGGGGAGGGTCACGAGCCAGTCGAGGTCGGCCGTGACCCGTTCCGGGGCGTGGAAGGCGCCGACCAGGTTTTTCCCCTCCGGAAGGTTGAGCCCGGTTTTCCCGCCCACGCTGGCGTCGACGATCGCCAGCGTGGTGGTGGGGAAACTCTGGTAAACGATGCCTCGCAGATAGGTCGCGGCCAGGAAGCCGCCGAGGTCGGTGAGCGTCCCGCCGCCGACCACATAGAGCACGCCATCGCGACCGAGACCGCTTTTGGCGAGGTCTGAAAGGAGCCTGGCGTAGGTTTCGAGGGTCTTGGCGCGCTCGCCGCCGGCAACCCCGATCCTGGCCGTGATGCTGGCCTGATGCGCGATGGCTTCGGCGACGGCCTCGACAGCGAGGTCATAGAGCAAGACCGCATCCCGCGGTTCGGGGGGCAGGGTCGGCAGGAGACCGCGCCCGATCTCGACCGTGTATGGGGGGTTATGAACCTTGAGCCTCACGCCACCTCCAGAGTTCGGCCACGATTGCCTCGGCGGTCTGTTTGGGCGACCGGCCCTCGCTCGTGGCGTGAATCGGGGCTTGGCGGTAGAGCGCTTCCCGTTCGGCCAGCAAGCGCTTGATGCGGGGCAGGGGGTCGGGCGTGTCGAGCAGGGGGCGCTTTCCGGGCCGGCGTTGCACCCGCTCGTAGATCGTCTCCGGGCTGGCCCAAAGCGCCACCACCGGACCGCGCTTTAAAAGCCGATCCCGGTTTTGGTCGTCGACGAAGGTACCGCCGCCCAAACTGATCACCATCATGTCCTTGGTCACCAGCTCGGCGACCGCCTCGCGCTCGATTTTGCGGAAAGTCTCCTCGCCCAGGTAGCGGAAGATGTCGGGGATCGTAAGTCCAGCCTCGCGCTCGATGTAGCGATCGAGGTCGACGAAGTGGAGCATCAGCTCTTTCGCCAGTTCACGCCCGATTCGGGTTTTCCCCACACCCATGAATCCGGTGAGGGCCACCCAGGTCACCGGCCGGTCGACCTCGATGCAGCGCATCAGTACTCCCGCCAGCGGCGGCGGTAGGCCTCGAGGCGATCCAGGATCTCCTCGAGGGTATCGCCGCCGAACTTTTCCAGGTAGGCCTGGGCGAGCACGATGGCCACCACCGCCTCGACGATGAGGCTGGCTGCCGGGACCGCGGTGGTGTCCGAGCGCTCGCGGGCCGCGTCTTTCGGGCTATGGTCGGTGATGTCCACCGTAGGCAGCGGGCGCATGAGGGTGGCGATGGGTTTCATCGCCGCCCGGATCACGAGTTCTTCGCCGTTGGTCATGCCGGCCTCGAGCCCGCCGGCCCGGTTTGTGTCCCGGTAATACCCCCGGCCTTCCTGCCAGGCGATGGCGTCGTGGACCTCGGAGCCAGGCCGCATGGCGTTTTCGAAGGCGGGCCCGATCTCGACCCCCTTCATGGCGGGAACGCTCATCACCGCCTGGGCGATGCGGCCGTCGAGCTTTCTGTCCGGATGAACGTAGCTGCCGAGCCCGGGGACGAGCCCCTTAAATCGCACCTCGACGATGCCGCCCAGGGTGTCGCCTTCGGCTTTGGCCCGGTCGATGGCGGCGATCATCTCGGCTTCGGCCTCGGGATCGGGGGTGCGCAAGGGGCTCGCTTCGACCTCGGCTCGCCTTTCCCACTCGAAGGGCTTTTTCGCCCAGACACCGCCCAGGCCCACGACGTAGCTCGCGCTCTCCACGCCGAATTCCCGCAAAAGCTTGGCCGCGACCGCGCCAACGGCGACCCTCGAGGCCGTCTCCCGCGCCGAGGCTCGCTCCAACACATCGCGGAGGTCGCGGTGCCCATACTTGAACCCGCCCACCAGGTCAGCGTGTCCCGGCCGGGGGGCGGTGAGCGCCTTTCGCCGCGGCAGGTTGCCCGGGGCAGGGTCCATGATGTCCTTCCAGTTCCGGTGGTCGCGGTTTTCGATGACCAGCGTGACCGGGGCGCCGGTGGTCTTCCCGGCGCGAACCCCCGAGGTGATCTGAACCCGATCCGCCTCGATCTGCATGCGGCGGCCACGGCCGTAGCCTCCTTGCCTCTTTTGGAGCCAGGGGTCGATGTCGGCCGCCGTCAAATCGAGGCCGGCGGGAAGCCCGTCGATGATGGCATAGAGCGCGGGCCCGTGGGATTCCCCAGCCGTCAGAAATCGCATATCAAGAGCCTAGCACGAGGCCGGTCTAGGGGCGCGTGGCTTTCGGCAGGCACGGGGATGTGACTCGGGAAGGGCAGGTGTCGTTGGGCTCGGTGACGCGGCGCGCCTTGATCACGATGAGCAGTTCGCTATCTTCACTCTCGTTGGAGGTTTGGGAAAAGAGCGCTCCGAGCAGCGGGATATCGGAGAGGAAGGGGATGCCCTGTTTGGACTGGCTGTTTTTCCTCTGAATCAGCCCGCCGAGGACGACGGTCTGGCCGTCTTTGAGCCGCAAAACGGTGTTGGCGTTTTGAATGTTCTCGAGCGTGGGAAGCCCGCTGACGTCCTTTTGGGCGATGGAAGTAACCTTGGTGTTGAGCTTTAAGGTAATTTCGCCATCCGGGGTGAGCTGAGGCGTGATTTCAACGGTGACGCCACCGTTGAACTCCTTGTAGTCGGTGGTCACGTTGCCCTGGCTGTCTTTGACCTGGATGGGGAGGCGGTAGAGGTAGCCGGATTGGATCTTGCCGGTTTGGTTGGAGAGCAGGGTCAGGTTGGCGTCGGTCACCTTCCGGGAAAGCCCCTGCCGTTCGAGCGCGTTGAGGGTGGCCCCAATGTTGAGCGAAGCCAGCGAGCGGGTCGCATCGAAGATGAGCTGGATGCCGGCATCGGTGATGGCGGCCACCAGGTTGCCCCCTGCCGCCTGCCAGTTCAGGCCCAGACTCCGGAGGACGTTGGTGCTCACTTCCTGGATGCGCACCTGGACGCTGACCTGCTGAACCGGTCGATCGAGCTGGCCGAGGAGATTGGCCACAAAGGCAAGCGCTTCGGGGGTGCCGGTCACGATCAGGGCGTTGGTTCGGGGGTCGGCGACGATGCGAACCGAGGGTTGGTTGGGGCCGTTTTGCGCCTGGGCGGCCAGGGCGGCCTGGAGGATCTTGGCCAGGTCCTCGGCTTTGGCATACGCCAGGCGGAAGGTCTTTTGCGAAAGCGCGGGTCCGGTGGCCTCCTGGACGTCGGTTTTCTCAAGCAGCGCCGCGACTTCGTCGAGTTTGTTTTTGGGGCCCGTGACCATGAGCGCCTTTTGCCCCGGGATTGGGGTTGCCTGAACCTCGCTGACCTGGGCTTCAATGAAGGGGGCGATTTTCTCTGGATCCAGATACCGGACCGCAAAGATACGTTTTTCCACCGCCTTTTGCGTTCGAATCGCCTGGACGGCCTGGGCCACGACCTCCGGGCTCGCGACCAGGACGATGTCGCTTTTGAGCAGGGCGTAATCGAGCTTACCTTCGCCGTAGGTTTCGATGATGACCGTCCAGACTTCCCGGAAGGGTTTGTCGGCGATTTGGAGGCGAACTTTGAGGTTGGCGAGGTCTTGTGGCAGCTTGAGAACCGGGGTAAGCCCCACCGATTCCGCGAGCGCGCTCAAGACCACCTCGAGGCCATCGCCATTCGCCGAGGTCTTGATCGTAACCGGGCGATCGAAACGAGCTTCTTGGGGAAATCCGCCGGCGATCGCCAGCGAAAGCAGAAGCAACATGCTCAAAAGCCATCGTTTCATACTTACTCACCGCCTCCGTATTCCAGCGTAAGCGTGTAGGGGCCTTGGGTCAGGAGGACCCGCTCGGCGGTCACCGATTTGAGGATGATGTCGGTTCCGGGGAAGCTTTGACCGACCGAGAGGGTGAGATATCCCGTGCTGGTTTTAAAGATGGCGACGCTCACCGGCCCTAGGGCGACCCCGGAGAGCTTCAGCCCCGCATTTGCGCCCACTCGAGCAAGGGGTTGGCCTTGCTCGGGGCTGGGGCTGGGGCCGATTGAGAAACGATCGGCATCGCAAGTGGCGTCGCGCTGGGCTCCGAACCGCCGGTCTCGCCGGGAGCCGGGGGCAGGCGATCGAGGCGACTCTCGGGCAGGCTGAGTGCTGGTTTGGGGCGGGGTTCGGCCGCCTTTGGCGCGCGCGGCCGGACCTCGCGGTCGATGGGACCGAGCCTCAGTGGCAGGGCACCTTCTTGGGTCAGCGACGGTAGAGCGACATCCGGCGTTCCCTGCTGAACCCGGACGACGCGCGGCGTTGGAACACGTGGCGGCAGCGATACGCTGACCGGGGTTTTCTGGATGGGGATGGGCGCGGGTTTGGTGGCCTTCTTCTGGGCAAGCTCTGCCTTGAGCGGGGCGAAGGGGTTTGGGAGCGTTTTTTCTTTTTGTGCCTCGGCAACGGCTTCGGGTGTCGCCGGCGGTGGCGCGGTTGCTTCGGCCGGGGCTTCGGTCACCAGGAAGGGAAGGGGAAGGACCTCGAGAACGCGAGCGCTGGTCGAGGTGGCCACCGTGGCCTTGGCCGGTGTGGGTTTTTCCACCGCTTTGGCGACGCGTTTGGGGGGCTCGGGCGCGGGCGTGGCGGCCGGAATTTGGGTTCCGGCGCTGTAAAGGGCGTACCAGGCCCCGACCGCGACCACCAAGAGCAAGACGGTGACGAGGATTTTGGTTCGCGGAGTGAGCTTCATGGCGATCCCCCCGGCTTGTTCGCTTGATAGACGTAGAAGTGGACCTTGAGCTTGGTGCCGATCTCGGGGTTGGTCGGGTCGCCACCGCTTGGGTTGAGCGTGACCCCGTCCATGGAGCTGTAGCGTTTGAGGTTTTCAAGTGCTTTCAAGTAGTCGTAAAGCGCCGGGAACGGCGCGCGGATATCGATGGTGACGTCGATGGTGCCCACCCCGGGGATCTCGCTCTTTGCCGGGCTTCGCGAGATCGAGCTCAGGGTGACGCCGGCGTCCTCGGCGTTCTTGGTTAAAAGATCGAGCACTTCATAAAAACGCTCTTCATTGGGCAGCGCGGCCAGAAAGTTCGAAATTTCGCGCTCGAGGTCTGCGATTTTGGCCTTGAGCTTGGGGAGGTTGCGCTTGGCTGCCAGGCCGCGATCCCTTTGCTTCGTGAGGTTCTTGACTTCCCGCTCCAGGGTCTGGATCCGCGTCTGGGCGGGTTGGTACCAGGCCACGTACCAGATACCCGCCAGGACTGCGAACAA
Source organism: Vulcanithermus mediatlanticus (assembly GCF_055385885.1). Classification (NCBI taxonomy): domain Bacteria; kingdom Thermotogati; phylum Deinococcota; class Deinococci; order Thermales; family Thermaceae; genus Vulcanithermus; species Vulcanithermus mediatlanticus. Next base: position 1,551,702 of record NZ_AP042385.1, read on the forward strand.
GGCGAGCGCCAGGATGAACTGCGTGCGGGGGTCTTTAACGAGCTGCTTCATTTTCCACCTTGGCGATCATGCCCACACTGGCGCTAAAACGGTAGATGCCGGTCTTGAGGTCGTGTTCGGCTTTTTGAAAGTCAATCCCGAAGCCGGGGTCAGTCTCGAAGGTCTTGACCATCTGGACCAGGACATTCCTCGAGGCCGCCCGGCCGCGGAAGGTGAACTCGACGTCGGCGGGAATGCCGTAGATCTGCTTGGCCTTATTGGGGTCGATGGCTTTGACGCTGAGGGTTTCGAGGCGGACCTCGAGGCGACCCTCTTTCGAGGGAAGCTCGACCAAAAACCGGGCCAGGTAATCGGCCCAGGGGCGGAACTTGGCCCGGACCTGGCGGGAAACGCTTGCCAGGGCCTCGAGCTCGCGTTGCTTTTGCTGCAGTTTGTTCTGCTCCGCGATGTAGCTACGAAGGAGCTCGACCTCGAGGCGGAGCTGCTCTTTTTGGTTTTCGAGGCGATTGATACTGGCTTGGGTTTGATAGTGTACGAATCCGACGCTGCCTAGGACCAAAATTCCGGCGACGAACGTGGCCAGGCGCCAGGCGCTTGGCAGCGTGCGTTTTCGGTAGCGCTTCGGGAGCAGGTTGAGGTTAATCAACGCCGCTCACCCCCCGAATCGCCAGGCCAACGGGGATCACGAACTCCGGCGCTACGTCGGCGAGCTTGGTGGCGGGGAAGCGGTTGCCGGGAACGCGTAGCCGGTTCCAGGGATTGATCTCGGTGAAGGTGATCCCGATGGCGTCGGCGATGAGGTTTTTGAGCCCGGCGAGCTTGATGCCGCCTCCGCCGATGAAGGCCTGGTCGGGGGCGGCCTCGCCGAACTGATTGTTGAAGAAATCGAGGCTTCGCTGGACCTCGGTGGTGAAGTCGAGCAGGACGTGACGCAAAGCGTCGTAGATGTCGGTGGGGCTCGGCTGGTCCGATACGGTGTCGATGCTGAGCAGCGCTTCCTCGTCATCCAGCGTGCCGCTGGCCAGGGCGTATTCGCGCTTGATCTTCTCGGCCTGCTCGATTTCCAGGCCAAAGGCGCGGGCGAGCGCCGCGGTGAAGGCGTTCCCGGCCACCGGGAAGTGCCGGGTCATGAGCGGTCGCTCGCCCTTCAGGAACACGATCGAGGATGACTCCGCGCCGACCTCCAGCACCACGGTGAGGGGCAGGCTGCCGTCCTCCCTGGGGGCCAGCTCAGGTTCGAGCACACGGACGCTGGCGAAGGGTTTGAGGTCCACCGCAATCGGTTCCAGCCCGGCATCGCGCAGGATCTCCACCAGCTGGACCACGGTTTCTTCTCGGGCAGCGGCGAAGAGCACCTCGATCTCGCCACCGCCCGATTCGTCCTCGCTCTCGCCCAGGATGGCGTAGTCGTAGGTGATCTCGTCAACCGAGAAGGGAATGTGGGGTTCCGCCTCCCAGCGAACGGCTTCCCCGATCTCCTTTTCCTCCATGCCCTTTGGAAATTTGAGGATGCGCGTCACCACGGCGTCGTTCGAAAGCGTGGTGACGACATGTTTCTTGCGGGTTCTGGCGTCGGAGATCAGGGCCCGGATCTCTTCGCTGAGGGCCGCCGGTTCGGTGATGAGCCCACCCTGGATCACGCCTGGGGGCGTGGGTCGGATCGCGTAGCCGCGGAGCACCAGCCTTGGCCCGTGGAGGTCGACCACCTTGAGGTTCGCCGTCCCCACTTCAAGGCCCAGAGCCTCGGTTCCTGACCTGAAGAAGTTCTCGAGCCAAGACGCCACGCTTTCCTCCCGCGCTCCCTCAGGCTACCATGGAACTGTTATCACTTTGTCCCGGTTTCGACCAGCGCCCGGATGACCGCGTCGGCGAACGCTTCGGTGGTGGCATGGCCACCCAGATCCGGGGTGCGCGGGCCTTGCTCAAGCGCGATATCCACCGCGCGTTCGATCTTCCTGGCCATTTCGGTTTCACCGAGGTGGTCGAGCATCATCGCAGCGGAGAGGATGGTCGCGGTGGGGTTCGCGACCCCCTTGCCCGCGATGTCGGGGGCCGAGCCGTGCACCGGTTCGAAAATGGCCGCCCGCTCGCCGATGTTGCCGCTGGGGGCGATGCCGAGCCCGCCAACCAGCCCGGCGGTGAGGTCGGAGAGGATATCGCCGAAGAGGTTTTCCATGACCAGAACGTCGAAGTCCTTGGGGTTACGGACCAGGCGCATGGCGCAGGCGTCAACGATCACCTCGTAGACCTCCACGGTGGGGTGGCGTTTGGCGGCGTCGTAAGCGGCCTCGAGGAAAAGACCGTCGGACATGGGGAGCACGTTGGCCTTGTGGACCAGCGCAAGGCGGCCGCGACGTTTTTCGGCCAGGCGCAAGGCGTATTCGGCGATGCGGTACGAGGCTTCATAGGTGATCACGCGGTCGGCAATGGCGACCCGCCCCCGGGCATACAGCCGTTCCTGCTCGACGTAGAGCCCTTCGGTGTTTTCGCGCACCACGACCAGGTCGGTGCCCTCCACCGCACCCGGAACCGGGTGATATTTCGCGGGGCGGACGTTGGCGTAGAGGTCGAGCCGCTTGCGCAGGTACCGAATGGCACCGAAAAAGCCGGGGACTTTCTGGGTCGGGCTGGTGGCGGCGCCAAAGAGGGTGGCGTCCGCGGCCAGCACCTTCTCCACCGTTTCTTCCGGCACCGAGGTGCCGTATTTTTGGAAGGTTTCCCACCCGGCCTCGGCTTCGATGAACTCGAAGGTAAGACCGGTGGCTTCAAGGACCCGCCGCGCCGCGGGGATGACCTCATGCCCGATGCCGTCGCCTTCGATAAGGGTAATGCGGTAGACGCGTTCGGTCATGCGTCTATCCTAATGCCTTTTCGTCACGATGTTTGGCCCGGAGTCCAATCTCCACGACCGCCAGGGCGAGACCGATGGTGATCAAGATATCGCCCACGCTGATCACCGACCCCGAAAGAGGGATGATGTCGCTCAGCCACACCAGGCGGGTGCCCGGGCCGACGACCACGTGGAGCGCGTCGCCCCCTCGCTCGAGGATGGGAATAGCGGCGGCGAGGCCGGCGGCCTCGAGGGCCTCGGCGGTAACCGGCATCTTGCCCCCGTTGGCCAGGATCGCCAGGGTGTTCATGGCATAGCCAAGGGTCACCACCCACAGCCCGCGCAAAAACCGGTTCCGCCAGAGTCCAAAGGCGATCAGGGCGAGCGCCGTGAGTTCGAAGAGGGTTCCCGTGGTGGCCGGGTCGATCCGCCCGCTCACCGAAAGCCTCGTGGCGAGCGATTCCAGCACCGCCGCCGCCACGAAGACCCAGCCCGCCCTTAGCTCCGCTCTTTGGTAGTCGCCGATTCGGACACCTTTTGCAAGGGCGAGGGCAAACCCAACGATGATGCCCGCGATGAATATGCCCGTAGGAACACCTCCCTGTCGCGCCAAACCGGATTTTGCTCCCAGAGTTCCTTGAAAACCCTGGCCAGTTTCGGATCGAACTGGATGCCCGAAAATTTCTCAACCTCGGCCAGGGCTTCCTCGGGGGTCTTCGCGGGCTTATAAGGCCGGCCCGCGGTCATGGCTTCGTAGGCGTCGGCGAGTCCGACAATTCGGGCCCACAAAGGGATATCCTGCCCGGCAAGCCCGTCGGGGTAGCCCCCACCATCCCATCTTTCATGATGGTACTTGACTATTGGAAGTACGCTTTTGAAAAATCTTATATTCCGTAAGAGCTGAACGCCAATAGTGGGATGCTGTTTTATGATCTCCATTTCTTCATCAGATAGTTTTTCAGGTTTTAGAAGAATTGAGTCGGGGATGCCTATCTTCCCGATATCGTGTATGCGTGCCCCGAGCTTGATTTGTTGTGTGTCAGCTTCGTCAAGCCCGATGGCAATAGCGATATCGTTTGCGATTGATGCTACGCGCTCTGAATGCAGTCGTGTATGAGAGTCCTTCGCTTCAAGGGCAGCCATCAAAGCCTCAACAGTTTGGGAGAACGATTCGCGTATTTTGACATACTCATCCCAGTGATACCGAGCGTAATACAAAGGGATGAGGAAGAGTATTACAGCCCATCCTCCCCATTTGCCAATTAAGGGGGGGGTTGCGTCATAAAGTCGTGCGAGCAACAGAGCTACCGGAATTAAAATGATATAGCTGTAGGCTAGCCAACTAAAGTTCTCCCTCCAAATTTTTTGAAACGTACTACGTGTATCTATTGCTACCATTTCTGTTACCAAGACAACATTGATAAGAAAAAAAAGAAATCCTGCAAGAATTATGCCAAGGAGGTATGTGATATTTATGCCAAATAGGCTCAAGGAGGCATAGTGCGTAAAAATGTAATAAGCAAGTGCGGCAGACGCAATGCTTACGGCATTCTGTGCGCGATTAAAATAATCTGCCCACAACGACTGATTTGGGTTATCGAACCAACCCGGATCAAAATAGAACAAAAATACTAATATAGGCACAAGCCAATAAGGGAATACGAATAATGAGGCGAGTGCAACTACAAAAAGTAGGCTTATTGCTGTTTTAAACAACAGGTTTACCTGTGTGTATGAAGCCCATGCAATCATCCCACCCCAGAAGAGAACGTCAATAAGTGAGGGAAATGGGCGTGGTTCTACAACATAAAGAATATACGAGAGGGAAACAGCCAGAATCGTTAGAATTGAATTATACGTATAAACCCTGAGCCCCTTCGTTCTATCCTTTCGTTGGTCGGGCATACGGCATCATAATAACATAGCAGGGGCTAGAGCCCCTGCTATGTTGCTGCGAGCCTTTATTACGGCCGGTAGGTGATGCTCGCGCCCGCGGAGATCGCCATCGCCAACAAACCGAGTACCAGTCCGAACAGTTTCACGATCGCCTTTTTCATCTTCTACTCCCCCCTTCGTCCTTCTTAAGGACTTTTTCTTTTCCTGCCCCTATACTAGAATGACGGTGAGGAGGTGTCAATAGAATATAGCAACTATAGACATCGAGTGAATTGTGGCTAGATCATATTATCGCTTGTATTCAAAGCAATAAATATCCTTCCGCGCGCCTGCACGGTAGGTGATGATGGATTTGAAATACCGGCCAATGGCAAAAAGAATACCCTTCAATGCGGGTGCATCAATGGAGCGCTGTCAGGCGGCATCTGTTTTTTAACTTACCCCATCCCCCCATTTGGGGGTGTGAGATTTCGCTTGAGTATGCAAGGACCTTCGGGGCGTGGCTTAGGATGGGGGCGTGGATGTACTGTTGTTGCCGACGCTCGGGCCCTTGCATATGCTCCATCCCCGCTACAACGCGGTGACGTTGGTCGAGTTGACGAGGGCGTTTCGCCCCGACGCGGTTTGGCTCGCCTCCTACAGCGCCGAAGGGCTGGCGGAAGGGGTATGGCGCGACGACGAAGAGCTCGGGCTTTTTTTCCTCCTGCCCTGGGCGGAGCGTATGGAAGTGCCGGTGGTTGGGGTTGGTGAGAACGCGGAAGCGCTGAAAGGCGAGGCCGAGCGCTTCCGGCTTTATCTTGAGGAGTTCGAACAGGGGCAGGCCTACCTGCGCGAGGAGGCCGGGTGGCGCGCGCCCCTCGAGGCCGTGCTCGCCACGCCCCGCCAGCCGGAGGATTGGGCACGGGAGGAAGTCCTCTCACCGCTCAATGCCTACCTGGAAAAGGTGGCCGAACGCTTCGGCGAAGGTCCGGCGACCGGGTTTCGCGAAGAGCGTATGCGGGGGGTGGCCCAAAAGATCGCCTCGGCGAACCTCGATCGGCTCGTGGTTTGGGTCGACCTGACCGATTACCCCTCCCTCCTTTCGAGGGTGCCCGGGGCCGTGCTCCCGGGGCCTCACCAGCCAACGGACGCCGAGCGCCAGCGCGCGATTCTCGACCGGGCCTGGCAGCTTTCGGAAGCTGATGACTTCGCCGCGCTCCTATCCCAGCTGCGGGAGATCGCAAGCCCGGAAGCCGGCTATCTGGCCTCACAGATCTACCTGGCTGCGGGGCAGGCGGAAGATGCCCTGACGCTTTTGGAAGAGGTGGTGGCCGGAGACTTTCACGAACCCGCCTACCTCCCCGGCTACGCCCTGGCCCGGCTGGGCCAGCTCCGCGACCTGGTGGGTGACCGAGACGGCGCGCTCCGGGCCTACCGAGGCGTGCTGGCGCTTGGCTGGGTGCCTCGGGAGGCGCGGGAGATTGCCCAGGCCGGGTTGCGCTCGCCCTTTCGCCCGGAAGCCCGCTAGCTCAAGCCCCCCCGCCCTTGCTTTCCGCGGCGGGGGGCTGGGAAACGCGGACGGCTGAATTCTCCAAACGGCCTAGCCTTCGCTGGGCGTGGCGAGCCGGGCGAGGACCAGGCGGCTCACTTCCCGAAGCGGCTCGAACACGCCGACCCCACGCGTGGCCACCGATTCGAACAGGGGGTATTGCTGCTTGGGGTCGATGACGGCGCGGATCATCTCCACCGGGAGGGCGTCTGGGAGGTCGCGCTTATTGATCTGGAGCACCATGGGGACGTCCTCGAGGCTGAGCCCGTACTCGGCCAGGTTTTCCCGCAGGTTACGCATGCTCTCAGCGTTCGCCCGCAGGCGATTCGGAGCGCTGTCGGCCACGAAGACCAGCCCGTCGACGCCCCGCAGGATGAGCTTTCGCGAGGCGTTGTAAAAGACCTGTCCCGGAACGGTGTAAAGGTGGAAGCGGGTTTTAAACCCTTTAACCTCCCCGAGGTCCACCGGGAGGAAGTCAAAAAAGAGCGTGCGCTCGTCCTCGGTCGAGAGCGAGACCATCTCGCCCTTTCGATCCTCGGGAATTCGTTCATAGACGAACTTCAAGTTGGTGGTTTTTCCGGAGAGGCCGGGGCCGTAGTAGACGATTTTGAAGTTGATCTCCCGCGTCGCGAAGTTGATGGTGCTCATGCTTCCCCAAAGAGATCATCGAGCATGGCCGAAGCTGACTCGCGGTATTCGCGGTCAAGTCCGATATTGCGTTTGCCCGCCCCCGCGTCGACGGTGGCCTTTTTCGTGATGCGATCGAGCAGCGCCGCCGCCCGCTTGCCGTAGAGCTTGACGCGCCCGATGGGGGAGTCCTTGTCGAAGATCACCACCAAAAGGGCGAGCTCGTTGACCTCCTCGACGTAAATTCCCTGGTCCTTGCCCTGGTGGACGAGTTCGGAAAACCGATCCTCCTGGAGGAGGTCGGCCAGGGCCTGAGTGGCGGCGGCATTGCTGGCCACGAGGGTGGCGATGGAATCCAGCGCGGGTGGCGGCGGAGCCCAGAGCGATTCGCGGTGGGTGAGCACGAAGCCTTTCCGGTCCACGAGCAGGGCGTAGCGGGCCTGGGTTTCCTCCAGGAGCCGTTCCAGGACCCGGCTCGCCTCTTCGAATGCTTCTCCGAAGAGGGCGATCGATGGCTCAATCATAGTGCGATCAGTTTATCACGTAGACTTGGAACGTTTCCGCTGTTCCCGGCTGTCGACGACCACCGTGGTGCGTATGCCACCGCGGACGTTGTAGACGGTCTCGACCAGCAAGTACTCAGGGTCTTCGAGGTGTTTCATCAGGTCTTCGAAGATGATCGCCGTCACTTCCTCCTGCGTGATTCCGATTTCCCGGAAGGAAATGAGGTAATACTTGAGGCTTTTGAGCTCCAAAAGCCAGCTGCCGGGCACGTACTCCACCCTCAAAACGCCGTAGTCGGGCAGCCCCGAGTAGGGGCAGACCGCTGAGAACTCCCCGGGTTCGGTTTGGTATACGACGACTTCCCGGACGTTCCGGCTGTAGGGAATGCGGTCGATGCTGGTTCTTCGCGATTCCGGAGGGTAGAAAAGGCGAACTTCTCCCTCGGGCCGTATCCCGAAGCGGGCCATGTAGGCCAGGGCTTTTTCGGTGTTTTCCCGGGCTTCCTTGAGCTTTTGTTCCAGTAGGGCTTCAATTTCCCGGTCCATACCTGTCTCCTAAAGGCGTTGATCGCTTCTCGCGAGCAGTGCGAAAACCACCCCAATCAGCGCTGGGACCGCAAGGCCGATGAGGGCGTAGGTGAGGTAGCGGCTCGGCGTGGTGGTTTTGGGCATTAGTCCGGTAAAGATGGTGGGCGTGGAAGGCAAGGGTAAATCGAGGCGCCAACCGGTCATCGTGGCTTCTGCGCGGAATGTGGTGTCGACGAGAACGAAGACGTAGGCGCCGGGTCCGGGGACCTCGAGGCGGCCGGTGTACTCACCCGCCTTGCCCTCCTGCAAGGCCGTCTTGGCGACCACCTCCGCGGGGAGACTGGCTTTCCCGGTTCTGGCGAAGGCGCCGTTTTGCATCCAGGCCAGAATGCCAGGGTCGGCTTTGGTGAGGCGGGCCTCGAGGACCGCGCCCCGGATCGGCAGCGTGCTCACCTCACCGACCAGGTTGACCTTGATCTCGAGGCCACCGTTGCCATGCTCGAGCATGGCCACCACCTGCACGGGCTCCGAGTGTGCCCCGGCGAGGCCGGAAAAAAGGGTCATGGCGAGCAGTAAAATCCATCTACGCACGGCTTTCACCTTACCCTTACGTCGAGGGAGAGAGAAGCAGCGTGCCCCGCATTTCCATTGGCTGAGCCAGCACCCAAAGGGTGAGGGTGGCAAGGATGAGCAGATAGGCAAAGATCACGGCGGCGCCGGCGGTCGCGCCTTCGCGCTTGGCTCGGGTGAAGAGGGTGTAGCTGGCCCCGGCCAGGCCGAGGTAGATGATGGCGACCTGGAGAGGGTAGAGCCAGTTCTCAGGCACCAGGGCGGCGAGCGTCCAGTCCGGCTGCCCGAGCGGCAGGCCGAGGTGGAGGAGAGCCTGCTGGGCCACGGGGACGATCGAGGCCCAGCCGGTAAGGAAGTGAAACGCGTAGTGGCCGGCCCACATGGCAAAGGCCATGGGGAAGTAGGCGATGCCCCATCGCCTGAGCGAACGCCAAGGGCGGTCCCGCCTTCCCGAGACCCGGTCGGCGAGCACCGAGACCCCAAGGGTCAGGCCGACGCCGAGCCCGGTCCACAGGAGGTAGATGCTGCCCAAGAGCAAGGCTTCGTTCCGCGTGCCCAGGAGTCGGGAAAGGTCTTCCGCCAACCTGTAGTAGGCGGGGATCATGCCGAATGCGTTCATGAACCCGGCGAAGTAGAGCAACACCCCAAGCCACACCACGTCTTGCTTGTAGCGCGCCCGTACCCACTCGAGACCCGGCCAGCGCAGGCCCCAGGCGACGTTGTCGTAAGGACAGGCCCGTACGCAGTTCATGCAAAAGGTGCAGTCCATGTTGGAGCGGATTTGGGGCACGTAGAGCTTGGTTTCGCACCCGGGGTAACGGAGTGCGCTCTCGGTTGGGGCCTCTTTGAGGGTCTTCGGCCCCTCGGGGGTGTCGACCCGCCCGTTGACGCAGTATTTGCCCTCGCAGCGAAGGCAGACCTCGGGGTCGCGAGCACCGATTTGGCTGGGGCTTGCGGTGCTCAGGGCGAAGTTGAAATTGCCGAGTGGGCAGACGTATTTACAGAACGTGCCTTCGGGAAAGAGCGCGTCGACCACGAAGGCGGCGCCGAAGTAGCCAACGATGAGCCAGGCCGTAAGCCAGGGGCTGGCCCAGAGGTCCCAGTATTCGTAGGCAAAGAGATAGACGAGGGTGAGCGCGATGACGAAATACTTGCTGCGCAGGCGGACGGGCCAGGTGAACTGAGGTAGGTAGCGTTTTGCGAAACGGGTGGGGCGGCGAACGAGGAGCAGGGGGCAGGCGGCGCAAAAGAGGTTCCCCGCCACCGCCACAGCCAGCACCAGCAATCCCCGGTAGTGGAGCCACACGGAGACGGTGGCGAAGTTTTTGGGGGCGAGCTGCCGGCCGAAAAAGCCGTCGTAGAGGGCAAGCAGGGCGACGAGCAATAACGGCAGCTGCAGCGCGAATCGGCTGTAGCGCCAGCGGAGGAAACGTCCCAGGAGGGGGAGCCTCAAGAGGTCGAAACGCAGGGTCTTCATGGCACCGTGATGCGTACCTCTTGCTGGTAGCGTTTTCCGGAGCTGTCCTTGGCCTCGAGGGTGATCACCCAGTCGCCCCGCATGGTGAACTTGAAGTCCCGTGTCTCCCAAAGGCCGGGGGAGACCCGCCTGGCCTCGGCCTCGACCGGGACCATCCCGGCGTGGGTCATGTCTCCAACCACCTTGAGCTCGCTAAGTTTTTTCTTGGTGTCGACCCGGATCGTGATCCGGTTTGGGCCGAGCACCGGTGGGTTTGGATCAAAGGTGATTTCAGCGCCGAGGGGCGATGGTCCTTTGGGCTGACAGGCGGCGAGAAGGACCAGGAGAAGTGGAACGAGAATGAGAACGCCTCGCATGCCGAAATGATACCCACGGGGGGCATCGCTGGCAATGCGACATTTGCCCCGGCCACAGGGGGCGATAATGGGTTATTTAATGGGGACATGGAAGGTTTTCCCATCGTCGTAGAGCTCGAAGTCAGGTACCGGGACCTCGATCCCCTCGGTCACGTGAACAACGCCGTGTATCTCTCGTATATCGAGCTGGCCCGGGTGCGATATTTCGAGGCCTTCGGCGCCGACGTGGTCCGTGGCGACGCGGCGCCGGTGGTGGCCCGGGCGGAGGTGGATTACGAGCGCCCGATCTTCCTGGGCGCCAGGCTGCGGGTGGGGGCCCGCGTCTCACGGCTCGGTCGCAGCAGCTTTGACATGCTCTACCAGATCGAGGCCGACGGGGCGCTTGCCGCCAAGGCCAAGACCGTGCATGTCTGGCTGGGGAAGGACGGGCGTCCGACGCCCCTGCCCCAGGCGGTACGGGATCGCGTCCGGGCGCTCGAGACGCTGCCGGTGGACGGCCTTTCGTGAAGTATTCTTGAGCCGTGAAAAAGACACCGCTCGATGCGCTCCATAGAGAGTTGGGTGGCCGCATGGTCGATTTCGCTGGCTGGGCCATGCCCCTCGATTACGGGTCGATCAAGGCCGAGCACCTGGCGGTTCGTCAGGGGGCTGGCCTCTTTGACGTTAGCCACATGGGGGAGTTCTGGATCGAGGGGCCGGAGGCCCTGGCCTTTTTGGAGTACGTCACCACCAACAAAGCCGCCCGGCTCAAACCCGGCCGGGCTCAGTACACGATGTTTCCGAACGCTACAGGGGGCGTGGTCGACGACGCCTACCTCTACCGACCCGATGACGCGCGCTATCTTCTGGTCGTGAACGCGGCCAACGTGGCCAAGGACTGGGACCACCTCCAGGCCCTCTCCCGCGACTTCGACGTTCGCCTTGCCGACCGGAGCGATGAGACCGCGCTCCTGGCGTTGCAGGGGCCCGAAGCTGAGGAACGCCTTCGTGACCTGTGCGACGTCGATCTCGGAGCCTACAAGAAGAACTCGGTGTTCTTCGCCCGAGTGGCGGGCAAGGAAGCGATGCTGGCCCGGACGGGGTACACCGGCGAAGACGGCTTCGAGATCTTCTTGAAGCCGGAAGACGCGCCCCACGTCTTTACCGCGCTGCGTGAGGCCGGGGCAAGGCCTGCGGGGCTCGGCGCCCGGGACACGCTGCGGCTGGAGATGGGGTTCCCGCTCTACGGCCACGAGCTTGACGACGCGACCAACCCCCTTTGCACGCCCTATGCCTGGGTGGTCAAGGACAAACCGTTTTTCGGTCGGGATGCGATCTTCGGGCAGGCGTGCGAGACGCGCCTGGTTGGACTCGTGCTCGAGCGCGGGATTCCCCGCGAAGGCTACCCGGTGGTGTCGGAGGGAGAGGAAGTCGGGCGGGTGACCTCGGGCACGCTCTCGCCCGTTCTGGGCAAGGGGATCGCCCTGGCCTGGGTCAAGAGCGAGGTCCTCGAGGGCGAGGCGGACCTCGCGGTCATGGTTCGGGGACGCGAGCACCAAGCCCGCGTCCATCCGTTACCCTTTATTCGGAGGTAGGCGATGAACGTACCAGCGGATCGGAAATACCGCAGCTCCCATGAGTGGGCCAAGCTCGAGGGCGAGGTCGTCACGGTGGGCATCACCGACTACGCGCAGCACGAACTCGGGGACGTGGTCTACGTCGAACTGCCCGAGGTGGGGCGGGAGGTCGAAGCTGGGGAGGCGGTGGCCGTCGTCGAATCGGTGAAGACCGCATCCGACATCTACGCGCCCGTGAGCGGCGAGGTCGTCGAGGCCAACGGCGCCCTCGAGGAGAGCCCCGAGCGGGTCAACGAGGACCCCTATGGCGAGGGGTGGCTCTTCAAAATCCGGCCCAAGGACCCATCCGAGTTCGAGAGCCTCCTCGACCCCGACGCGTACCTGAAGGTTCTCGAGGAAGAGGGGTAGCATGGCCTATACCCCCCACACCGAGGAGGAGATTCGGGCCATGCTCGAGGCGCTTGGGCTTTCGCGCCTCGAGGACCTCTACGCACACCTCCCCCCCTCGCTCCTGAATCCCGAGATCCCGCTTCCAGAACCCCTGAGCGAGGACGAGGTGCTGCGGGTGATCGATGGGCTCGCGGCGAAAAATCGCGGCGGGCCCGTTTTCCTTGGGGGCGGGGTGCGGGACCACTTCGTGCCGGCGATCGTCGATGAACTGGCAAGCCGGGGGGAGTTTTTGACCGCCTACACCCCTTACCAGCCCGAGGCGAGCCAGGGCGTGCTGCAGGCGATCTTCGAATACCAGACCATGATCGCCGAACTGACCGGGCTCGATGTCGCCAACGCCTCGCTCTATGACGGGGCGACGGCGCTGGCAGAGGGGGTTTTGCTGGCGCTCAGGGCGACCCGACGCATGCGGGTGGTGGTCAGTCAGGGCGTTCACCCGGAATACCGGGCGGTCCTCGCCACCTACCTGCACGCCGTGGGCGCGACGCTGGAAACGGTTGCCCTTGCTGGAGACCGGACGCCGGCCTTCGAGATCGGGGACGGCGTGGGCGCGGTGGTGCTGGCGAACCCCAACTTCCTCGGCGCGATTGAAGACCTGGCCCCCCTCGCCGAGACCGCCCACCGGGCCGGGGCGCTGGTGGTCGCCGTCGCCGACCCGCTGGCGCTCGCCGTTCTTCGTCCGCCGGGGGACTGGGGGGCCGATGTGGCCGTGGGGGAGGGGCAGCCGCTTGGCAACGCCATGAGCTACGGCGGTCCCCACTTCGGTTTCATCGCCGTCCGCGAACGACTGCTCAGGCAGCTCCCGGGCCGTCTGGTTTCCATGACCGAGGACAGCGAGGGCCGGCGGGGCTTCGTGCTGGCGCTTTCCGCCCGCGAGCAGCACATCCGGCGCTCGAAGGCCAAATCGAACATCACCACCAACAGCCAAAACGCCGCCCTGCGGGCGACGATACACATGGCTGCCCTGGGGCCAAAGGGGCTCGCCGAAGTGGCCCTGGCCAGCGCCGCCAACGCCCGCCGCCTCTACGAGCTCTTGCTCGAGGCCCCCGGCGTCGAGCCCCTGACCCGGCCGCCCTTTTTCGCCGAGTTCGCGCTGGCGCTGCCGAAGCCGGCTGGGGAAGTGCGCCGATTGCTCGCCCGGCGCGGCTTCCACGGCGCCTACCCGATCCCTGAATACGGCAAGGGGGCGGCGCTTTTTGCCGCCGGCGAGCGGGCGCGCCCCGAGGACCTCGAGGCCTTTGCCCGGGCATTTTGGGAGGTTCTCTGATGGACCGACGTGAAGATCGGGCCTTTCCCCTCATCTTCGAGCGTTCGCAAAAGGGGCGTCGGGGGGTCCGCCCCCCCTCGGCCGGAGATGCGGATCCGGAAGCGCTCTTTGGCCGGGAGAACTTAAGGGAAACCCCGCCGAAGCTGCCCGAGGTGGACGAGCTCGGCGTGGTGCGCCACTACACCCTGCTTTCCCGGCGGCAGATCGGGGTCGACACCAGCTTTTACCCCCTGGGCTCCTGCACCATGAAGTACAACCCCCGGCTGCTCGAGGCGGCTGCGGCGCGTTTTGGCGGGCTGCACCCCTACCAGGACCCGGAGACGGCGCAAGGGGCCCTCGAGCTCATGTACGAGCTCGCCGAGTACCTCAAGGCCATCACCGGCATGGATGAGATGACCCTGCAGCCGGCGGCCGGTGCTCACGGCGAGCTCACCGGGATCCTGGTGATCCGCGCCTACCACGAGGATCGCGGGGAAGGCGATCGCCGGCGCGTGGTCCTGGTGCCCGACAGTGCCCACGGATCGAACCCGGCCACGGCTTCGATGGCCGGTTTTGAGGTCCGGGAGGTGCCCTCGGGGCCCGATGGCGAGGTCGATACCGAGGCTTTAAAGCGCGAGCTCGGGCCACACGTGGCGGCGATCATGCTCACCAACCCCAACACCCTGGGGCTTTTTGAAAAGCGGATTCTCGAGCTCACCGAGGCGGCGCACCAGGCCGGGGTCCAGCTCTACTACGACGGCGCCAACCTGAACGCGATCATGGGCTGGGTTCGCCCCGGCGACATGGGCTTTGACGTCGTCCACCTCAACCTCCACAAGACCTTCGCCACCCCCCACGGTGGGGGCGGTCCGGGGTCGGGGCCTGTGGGTGTCAAGGCGCACCTCGCGCCCTATCTGCCCGTGCCGCTCATCCGCAAGCGCGGGTCGGCGTATGTCCTCGACGAGGACCTGCCAAAGAGTATCGGACGGGTCAGGAGCTTTTACGGCAACTTCGGGGTTTTGGTCCGGGCTTACGCTTACATTCGTAGGCTGGGGCTTGCCGGTTTGAAAAGGGCCGCGGCGCTCAGTGTGCTCAACGCCCGATACTTAAAGGCCTTGCTTAAGGAAAAGGGATTTCGCGTCCCATACGACGGGCCCACCATGCACGAGTTCGTGGCCCAGCCGCCGGAGGGGCTGCGGGCGCTCGACCTGGCCAAAGCTCTCCTCGACGCTGGTTTTCACCCTCCCACCATCTACTTTCCCCTGATCGTCAAAGAGGCCATGATGATCGAGCCGACCGAGACCGAGGCCAAGGAAACGCTGGAGCGTTTTGCCGAGGCGCTCGGCGAGGCGGCGCAAAAAGGCCTGGCCGATCCCGGCTGGCTCGAAGGGACCCCCTACACCACGCCGGTCCGTCGGCTCGACGAGGTCCGCGCCAACCGCAGGCCCGTCCTCAGGTGGACTCCCGAAGCCGAATGATCGGCTCGGCGTGGTGGTAGAGCGTTTCCCTGAGCGAGAGAAACCTTGCCTGCGCCTTCTCCCCGGGCCACGGCTCGGGGAGAAGGGCTTTAGGGAGGCCCGGGTCGGTGAAAAAGGTCTTCCTCCGCTGGTGGACCAGCCGCACCAGGTTGGCGAACGCGGCCTCGGGCGTTTTGGGAACCGACCAGGCCTGGTCGAGGAAGTTGGCGTGGACGCCACGGGCCGCCTCGAGGTCAAAGCTCTGGCGGATGAGCTCCTCGAGGGGGCGGGGTGAAAATCGCCTGGCCTCGAAGAGCTCGACGTAGCCCTCGAGGTCGTAAAAGCGGACCAGGTCGAGCGCCGAGTCCAGCCTCGGGCTCGGGGTGATCCAGACCCCAGGGCTGGGGGTGCCGAACCCGAGCAAGGCGAGCTCTTTGCGGAAACGATCCCGGTCGGGCCGACGTTCCTCGGGTACGTGGTAGAGAAGAACCCGAAGCAACCCGTCCCATTCTTCGGGCGCTCCGTAAAGACGTTCCCGTACCCGCGCCACCTGCCACTGCACGCGGGTCGAGAGTCGGTAGACCGCCCGGGGCCCGTCTTCGCGAACCAGCCAGCCCCGAGCGGCGCTCCGGGAGACCGCGGCCCGCACGGCGGGTTCTGAGAACCCGAGATGCTCCATCCAGCGGACCAGGAGCCAGACCGGGGCCCGGCTGGTGGGCCACAAAAACTCCATAAAGAGGGTGAAGAGTGTTGATCGAGCGCGCACTATTCTAAACGTCGTTCGGCAATGCGTTCTTTGAGGGTTTGAATCAGCTCGTCGACGGCCATCACGTAACGGGTTTTCTTCCGGCGATCACGGACCGCCACCGTGCCTTCCTCCATTTCCCGGTCACCTACCACCAGGATAATGGGGACCTTCTGTTTTTCCCAGTCGCGGATCTTGGCCTGCATCCGCTCCTGGCGGCTATCCACCTCGCTGCGCAGGCCAGCGGCGCTGAGTCGAGCGTTGACCTTCTGGGCGTATTCGGTGTGACGATCGGTGATGGGGATGATGACCGCCTGAACGGGCGCCAACCAGAGCGGAAACTCCCCCGCGAAGTGCTCGATGATGATGCCCACGAAACGTTCAATGGAACCAAAGGGCGCCCGGTGGATCATCACCGGCCGGTGGGGGGTGCCGTCGGGGCCGGTGTAGGTGAGGTCGAAGCGCTGCGGGAGGTTGTAGTCCACCTGGATCGTGCCCAGTTGCCACTCGCGGCCAAGCGCGTCCCTGACCACGAAGTCGAGCTTGGGGCCGTAAAAAGCGGCGTCGCCCTCCTCGATGGTGAAATCGAGCCCCATTTCTTCCGCCGCCTCCTGGATCTGCCGTTCGGCCCGGCTCCACAGAGCGTCGTCGCCCACGTATTTGTCCGAACCCGGTTCGCGGGTGCCGATTCGGGCGCGGAAGTCGCTCAGGCCGAGGATCTTGAGGACGTGGAGCGTCAGCTCGATGACGCTTTTGAATTCATCCTTGACCTGGTCGGGGGTGCAGAAGATGTGGGCGTCGTCCTGGGTAAACCCGCGGACCCGGGTCAGGCCGTGCAGCTCTCCGGACTGCTCGAAGCGGTAGACGGTTCCGAATTCGGCAAGCCTCAGGGGGAGTTCCCGGTACGAACGCTTTTTGGCGGCGAAGATGCGGATGTGGTGAGGACAGTTCATGGGTTTGAGCAGGTAGGCTTCGTCGTCCTCGAGGGCCATGGGCGGGAACTGGCTCTCGGCGTAGTAGGGGTAGTGGCCGCTGGTTTTGTAGAGCTCGAGGCTCCCGATGTGGGGCGTGGTCACGAGCTGATACCCCCGGGCTTTCTGCTCGCTGCGCATGAGGGTCATGAGCTCCTCGCGGAGCACGTTCCCTTTGGGCAGCCAGAGCACCAGCCCTTTCCCCACCATCGGGTCGATCAGGAACAGTTCGAGCTCACGCCCCAGCTTGCGGTGGTCTCGTTGCTTGGCCGCCTCGATACGCCAAAGGTGTTCCTTGAGTTCCTCTTTGGTCCGGAAAGCCACGCCGTAGACCCGCTGCAACTGGGGGCGGGTGTGGTCGCCCTTGAAGTAGGCCCCGGCCACGTGGGTCAGCTTGAAGTGCGGGGGGATCATTCCCGTCCGGGGGACGTGGGGGCCCCGGCAAAGGTCGGTGAAGCCTTCCTGAGCGTAAAAGCTGATCGGCTCGCCTTCCGGAATGTCGCCGATGAGTTCGGTTTTGTAGGGGTCTTTATCCTGGTAGCGCTCGAGCGCTTCCTCGCGCGAGAGTACGAAGCGGCTCAAGGGGAGGTTGCGGCGCAGGATGTCGCGCATGATGGCCTCGATCGCCGGGAGATCGGCATCGGAGATGGGCTCTGGGGGATCGATGTCGTAGTAGAAGCCGTTTTCGATCACCGGACCGATCCCCAGCTTGACCGCGTCCTCGGGATAGCCTTTTTTGGTAAAGAATTCCTTGACCGCCTGCGCGAGGACGTGGGCCAGGGTGTGCCGGAAGAGGTACTGGAACTCTGGATCCTTCTTGGTGAGGAGCCGAACCTCGGCTCCGTCTGGAAGTGGCTTCAAAAGGTCGTAGAGTTCGCCGTCAACGATGGCCCCGACCGCCTCTTTTCGCCACCGACCTCCAAGCGCGTCGGCCACGTCGGCGGCGGTCGCGTTGGGCCGGAGTTCGAGTTCTTTTCCGTCGGGAAGACGTATCTTCATCTTCGGGCCTCCCAAGACCAAGCTGGGGCTCACTTTACCAAAAAGGCCCGATCGGAGGCCGGATCACGTTGTCTTCCCGGCGGAGGTTTCGTAGAGTGATGGCAAATGAAAAGGCGTACCGGTTTGTTCTTTCTCATGCTGTCGGTTCTCCTTTCCGCCTGCGCGCCCTTTGCCACACTGACCCCGGCGGCGGTTCAGCCCGGACTCGGGGCCACCCTTGGGGCCACGGCGGCCTTTTCCGTTGGCCAGGGGCAGTTCCAGGTCGTCCCGCTGCCCTATGTGTCGGTCGAGTGGGGGAGGGATGGCCTGGCCTATGGCGTTTCGGCCCAGGTGGCGCTGCGGGGATACGCCAGGGCCGAGCTCGCCGAGGGGGTCTCGCTCATGGGGGGCGCTTCGCTGCCGGGACCGGCGTTTGACGCCGCGCTGCTGGTTGACCGGGGTTCCTGGACGTTCTTCGCCAAAGGCGTCTACGCGGGGATCCGGCTTCTCGGACGGGACTACGGGCTCGGCCTTTGGGGCGGGGGCGTGGCCTACTGGTGGCCGGAGTGGGGGGTGGAGGTGAGCGCGCTCGGGAACAGTTCCGGCGTTTTGTTTTCGATCTCCGGCGCTTACCGCCTCCAGGGTTTCCAATGAAAGCGGCCCCCGAAGGGGCCTTCTTTGGTGGGCGCGAGAGGACTTGAACCTCTGACCTCCGCCGTGTCAAGACGGCGCTCTAGCCACCTGAGCTACGCGCCCTTGCCTTTTGGAGGCGCCGGCCGGATTCGAACCGGCGAATGGAGGTTTTGCAGACCTCTGCCTTACCACTTGGCTACGGCGCCCCGCAGCCAAAAGGCATGCTAGCATGCGTCATGGCCGCCGTCAACCAAGGCGGGATCTGAGGCGTTCGATGATGGACCGGGGTTTGGAGGTACAAACCAAACGGGGCTACCGCTGGCCTTTTTCAAAGGGCCTGGTGACCGAGTCGCTCATCCGGGCCGGGCTCGATGCCGAGGAGGCCAGCGCCCTCGCGCACGCCGTCGAGGCCTCGCTGCTCATGGAGGGTCGGCGTGTCGTGCACGTTGAGGAGCTCAAAAGACGCATCGCGAACGAACTGCGCCGGCGCGGGTTTGCCGAAGTAGCCTCGCGTTTTGCGCAGCAGACCCAGAGTTTCGAGGAGGTCGTCGTCGAGGACGAGGAGGGGAGCCGGCCCTTTTCCAAGGGGCTGTTGGTGCGAAGCCTCGAGGACGTCGGCTTTTCCCTGCGCGAGGCCTACGAGCTCGCGAAAAGCGTCGAGCAGCGGCTCCGGGCCGAGGGGATCTCGAGGATCTGCGGGCAAAACCTCGAGGCGGTCGTCGCCGAAGAGATCGAGCGGCGCTACGGGCCCCAGGCCAGCGCCCGCTACCGCGAACGGCTGCGCTTTATGGGCTCGGTCTTCGTCGCCGAACCCGAGGGTGAGCCCCGGGTCCCCTTTTCCAAGGGGGTTTTGGCCCAGTCGGTTATGAGCGCCGGGCTCAGCCCCGAACGCGCCTACCGCATCGCTCGCGAGGTGGAGCGGGCGCTCTCTGAGTCGGGGAGGAAGGTCATCACCCGTGACCAGCTGCGCGATATCGTCTACCAGCGCCTGGTCGAGGAAGCGGGGGAGGAGATCGCCCGCCGCTACCTGCTCTTGCGGATGGCCCGGCGTCTCGATCGTCCCCTGCACATCCTCATCGGGGGCGTGACCGGGGTAGGGAAGAGCGCCCTAGCTTCGGCCCTCGCCTGGCGGCTCGGGATCACCCGCTTGATCAGTTCCGACAGCGTCCGGGAAATCTTGCGTTCGACCGTGCCCAAAGACCTCCTGCCAACCCTTCACGTTTCGACCTTCGAGGCCTGGCGGGTCCTGGCCTGGGGCGATGAGGATGAAAAACCGACGCCGGATCGGGTCTTGCGCGGCTTTTTGGACCAGGTTTCCCGGGTCGCGGTCGGGTTGCGGGCGATCCAGGCCCGGAGCGCCCGGGAGGCCACCTCGATGGTGATGGAAGGGGTCCACGTGTTGCCTCACCAGCTCGACCATCCCGACCAGGATTCGGTGATCCAGGTTCCGATGATCGTGGTTTTGACCGACGAGGAGGTGCACCGCTCCCGATTCCTCCTGCGGGAGCGCGAGACCGGCAAGAAGCGTTCCCGAGCCCGATATTTACGCCACTTTCAGGAAATCCGCTGGATTCAGGACTATCTCCTGGAGATCGCCGAGGCGGCAGGAATCCCCATCATTCCCGGTGAAAGCCACGATAAAGCGGTTGAAAAGGGGCTTGAGGTTTTGGTCGAACGGCTCGCGAACGTGCCTCCGCTGCGGGA
The DNA here is from genome assembly GCF_055385885.1 of Vulcanithermus mediatlanticus. Classification (NCBI taxonomy): domain Bacteria; kingdom Thermotogati; phylum Deinococcota; class Deinococci; order Thermales; family Thermaceae; genus Vulcanithermus; species Vulcanithermus mediatlanticus. Next base: position 1,571,757 of record NZ_AP042385.1, read on the forward strand.
GGTCCTCGAGTGAGGCGCCGGTTCTGGCTGGGGGTGGCTCTTTTGCTCCTCTTCCCGGCCTTCGCCGCCCCGGGAACCGGCGCCGACTCGACCCCGACGTACCGGGAGCGGCTTCAGGTCGCCTGGCGGCTGGTCCACGATCTTTACTACGATCGAACCTTCGGCGGCGTCGATTGGGAGGGGATTCGACAGACGTACCTCCGGCGCGCATCGACGGTGAGCTCTTGGAACGAGCTCTACGACCTCATCGACGAGATGTACCTCCAGATTGGCGATGGGCATACCCGCTTCCTCTCACCGCAGGCGGCTGCGGGACTGCTCGGCCAGGGGGCCTGCTACCCGGTGCCCTATCCCGAGGTCTGGCAGCGTCCGGCCCCGCCGGTCCAGGCTGGGGAAGGAAGGGCGGGGGCCTCGAGGGCGTGGGCGCCGCCCGAAGCCCGGCGGATGGGGGATATCCTCTACCTGAGGCTGCCCGAGCTGGTGAGCGCTGAGGCCTATGCCACCCTGCGCCGGGCCATCGCGGCAGAGCCGGGGGTGCGGGGCTACGTCCTTGATCTCAGGGGCAACCCCGGCGGGCTCGCGCTGCGCATGGCTCAGGTGGCATCGCTCTTCATGCGTGGCTGGCCCTGGCGACTGGTGGTTCGGGGCAGCGCGGCGATGCCCCAGCCGACCATTCCCTTTTGGGGGAAGCCGGAGGCGAGCGCGGCGCTGGCGGTGCTCATCGACGGTGGAGTGAACTCGGCCGCCGAGGGTCTGGCCGGTGCGCTCAAAGATGCGGGACGGGCGCGGCTCTTCGGCCAGCCTACCGCCGGCAACACCGAGATCGTGCTCCCCTATTGCTTCCCCGAGGGGGCGGTGGCCCTGGTCGCCGCCGGCGTCCTTGCGCCGATTTCGGGGCCAACCTGGGAAGGGCGCGGCGTCCAGCCCGACGTTTTCGTCGAGCCGGAGTCGGCGCTCGAGGCGGCGATCGATTACTTGCGCAGCCGGTGAGCGATGTAGGGGGCGATCAATCCGGTGAGGTAACCGGTGAAAAAGCCACCGGGGCTTGCCTGTTGGTTTTTGAGGTACACGGGGGCGACGAGCTCCAGCGCCCCGATCAAGACCACGAAGACCACCATGAGCGGGACCAAGTGGGGCCGGGGGCCACCGTAAACGAAGGTGCCGGCGCCGATCATGAGCCCCACCGCGTAGGCCGCGCCTTCGTGATTGGGGTTGATCAGCGCCCAGTAGACGAAGAGCAGGGTCCCCGCCCAAACCAGGGTTCGGCTCAGCCAGGCAGGTTTCATGGCCGTCGGGCACCCTTGAAGATCAGGGCGATCTGGGCCAGCGCCAGGCCCACCCCGCCCCAGGCGACTTCCGGTTCCTGACCCAAGGCGCCGAGGATGACGCTGACGAGGCCGATCACCAGGAAGATGACGGCGTAGCGCGGGTTCACGGTGAGGCCGAGGAACAAGGCCACAAAAAACCCGCCGAGCCCGGGCGGCATCCCGCTGGCGAGGGCGACCGTGAAGTAGAGCACAACCAGAGTGATGGCGAGCCCCACGTAGTAGGCGCCGGGGAAGGGCTCGCGCGACCGCTTCGCTTCCATGCTCTTGAGTCTACCCAAGTCCCGCCGCGCGGGCTACCGCCTCGAGGCTGGCCGCGACGACCCCGGGGAGCTTGGCTTCTCGCTCGGCGGTTTGGGGATCTTTGAGTCCGTGGCCGGTGAGGGTAAGGACCACCCGGCTGCCCTCGGGGATTCGCCCGGTTTTGAGCCAGCGCCAGACCCCGGCCAGGGCAGCGGCGCTCGCGGGTTCGACGAACACCCCCTCGCTCGCCGCCAGGTAGCGCCAGGCGGCGAGGATTTCTTGGTCGGAGACCGCTTCGATGGCGCCGCCCGACTCGTCTCGGGCCCGGATTGCCCCTTCCCAGCTGGCCGGATTGCCGATGCGGATGGCCGTGGCCACGGTTTCCGGTCGGGCGACGGGGTGCCCCTTGACGATGGGGGCCGCCCCTTCGGCTTGAAAGCCGAGCATCCTGGGGCGTTTGGGGATCAACCCAGCTTCGAAGAGCTCGGTGTAGCCGAGCCAGTGGGCGGTGATGTTGCCCGCGTTCCCGACCGGCAGCGCGTGGAACTCGGGGGCGTCGCCGAGAGCCTCCACCACCTCGAAGGCAATCGTCTTTTGACCCTGAATGCGGTAGGGGTTGAGCGAGTTGACGAGCGCGACGGGGAAGGCCTCGGTGAGCTCCACCACGATGCGCAGGGCGTCGTCGAAGTTGCCGTCGATCTGGATCAACTCCGCCCCGTGGGCCAGGGTTTGGGCCAGCTTGCCGAGCGCCACCCGACCGGCGGGGAGGACGACGATGGCCTTGATTCCGGCGCGGGCGGCGTAGGCCGCGGCCGAGGCCGAGGTGTTTCCGGTGCTCGCGGCCGCCACCGCCTCGGCGCCGGCTTCCACGGCTTTGCTGACCGCCAGGGTCATCCCCCGATCCTTGAACGACGCGGTCGGGTTCAGTCCCTCGTACTTGGCGAAGAGCGTGATCCCCCTGGCGGTGGCCTCGGGCGGGCCTTTGAGCGGGATCAGCGGGGTGTCGCCCTCGAAGAGCGTGATCACCGGGGTCTTTTCGGTGACCGGGAGCCGGTCCCGGTAGCGTTCGATGAGCGGCCGCTTCACCTTAGACCTCCTCGAAGTGAGCTTGGTGCTGGGTCGGGGCCGCGATCGGGGCCGGGAGCGGGGTGTGTCCGGGGAGGCCCTCGAGGAACCGGATGAGGTCGGCCAGGACCGCGCTGGCGGTGGCCGCGCCGCCCGCACCCGGCCCCTTGATCAGGACCTCGCCCACGGCGTCGCCCCGGTAGAGGAGGGCATTTTGGACACCGTGGGAAAAGAGGGGATGGGTTGACGGGACCTTCACCGGACGGACCTTTGCCTGCCACTGGCCGTTTTCGCCAAAAAGGCTCGCGACCAGACGGATCGGCGTGCCCTGGTCCGCGGCCTCCATGACCTCTCGCGCGTGGAGGTGGGTGATCCCGCGGGTGTTCGACCGGACCGCCTCCCAGGGGAATTCGGGATCGACGAGGAGCCGCGCCAGCACGGTGAGCTTGTGGGCGGCGTCGATTCCGGCCACGTCGAAGAGCGGGTCCTCTTCGGCGTAGCCCTTTTGCTGGGCTTCCCGGAGCGCTTCGGCAAAGCCGTGCCCGGCTTCCATGCGCGAAAGGATGTAGCTCGAGGTGCCGTTCAAAATCGCGTGGAGCTCGAGCGTACGGTTCCCCTTGAGTGCGTCGGCAGCGAGGCCAACGGCCGGTGTGCCGGCCATGACCGCGGCTTCGTAGTAGAGCATGCCGTCTTCGGCAAAGGGCCTGAGCGCGTCCCAGGCTTCGGCCAGGAGGGCTTTGTTGGCGGTGATGACCGGGAGTCCCTGTTCCAAGGCGTACTCGACCAGTTCGTGGGCGCGTTCGGTGCCGCCGATGAGCTCGACGACCAGGTCGGCCTCATCCAGCAGGGCGCTCGGGTCGGTGGTCAGGAGGTTCCTCGGAACCCATTCGGGCCTGGGCTTTTCGGCGTCACGAACCAGGATTCCGGTGAGCTCGAGGTCTACCGAGAGGGCCTCGAGGCGATCTCTGTGTTCATCGAGCAGCTTGAGAAAATATGCGCCGACCGTGCCGGCGCCCAGAAGGGCGATGCGAAGGCGATCCATATCGGGATTATACGGAGCTTCGGGAGGGAAGCCCCGGTGTGGTAGAATGAGGTTGCCTGGGGGCGATCCTGGGTTCGACGGGGGTCACCGAAGGTGCGGGTGCGAGCCGAGGTGCGGGTGGCCTCGTAAAAAACCCGCAAGCTGACAAGTGCCAACGACAACGGCACCTACGCTCTGGCGGCTTAATCCCCGCCAACCCGTCGGATAGCCTGCCGGGGGCTCATCTGACGGGTTCCCAAAGCCCGGCTGGCCGAGGCGACGCCCTCTAAGCCTCGGCGAGACCTCAAGGGGGCTCGGCCCTGACCGCCTGTCCGTGGGCCAAGTCAGGGCGACACTGAGTACGCGGACTACGCTCGTAGATCCCCACCGGAGGGGCTCTCGGACGCGGGTTCGAGTCCCGCCGCCTCCACCAAAGCCCGGCCAAGCGCCGGGCTTTTTTTTGATGGTGGTAGAAAAGGGGTATGAAAAAGCTCAGCCTGCTCGAGGTCGTCGCGCTCGCCGTGGGGACGATGATCGGTGCCAGCATCTTCACCATGCTGGGTCTCGGCGCCGAGATCGCCGGCCGGAACCTGCCCTTGGTCTTCGTCCTCTCGGGATTGCTGGCGTTTTTGGTGGGGTATTCCTACGCCAAGCTTGGTTCGCGGATCGTTTCCAACGCCGGGCCGATCTCCTTTGTCGTGGCCGGGTTTGGCGACGGTGTGGTCAGCGGGGCGCTCGCGATCTTGATGTGGTTCACCTACGTCGTCTCGATTGCCCTTTTTGCCAAGGGATTCAGCGGTTACTTCCTGCCGCTCTTCGGGCTGCCGCTCTCTCCCTTGGGGCTGGGCCTAACCGAGACCGGCGCCATTTCGCTCTTCGTGGCCCTGAATTTTTTCGGGGCCAAGTCGGTGGGGCGGGCTGAGTTTTGGATCGTCGTGGTGAAGCTCTTCGTGCTCGGGCTCTTCGTGGTGGTTGGCTTGGGTGCGGTGCGTCCGGAGTGGATCGCGCCCAGCCTCGACGCCGCGCACCTCGGGGCGACGCTCTCGGCGGTGTCGATTTTCTTCCTCTCCTACATGGGCTTTGGCCTGGTCACCAATGCCAGCGAGGCGGTGGAAAACCCCGAGCGAACCGTGCCGCTTGCCATCTATCTGGCGATCGCGATTGCGGGTGTGGTGTACGTCCTGGTCGCGGTGGTGGCGGTGGGGACCCTTCCGCTTTCCGATTTGATCCAGGATCAGGAGTACGCCCTGGCCCGGGCCGCCGAGCCGACGCTGGGGCGCTTCGGTTACGTCTTGGTGTCGGTGGGGGCGTTGTTTTCGATTGCCTCAGCCTTGAACGCCACCCTCTATGGCGGGGCCAACGTGGCCTATGCCCTGGCCAAGGATGGCGACTTACCGGAGGTCTTTGAGCGAAAGGTCTGGTTTGGGACCACCGAGGGCCTCTACATCACCGCGGCATTGGGGCTCGTGCTGGCCCTGGGCTTTGACCTCGCGGGGATTGCGGGCATGACGAGCACGGTGTTCATGGTGATCTACCTCTTCGTCATCGCTGCCCACGGGCACTTGATCGCCAAAGGGCAGGTTCCCGGCCGGATCGTGGTGGTGACGTTGGCCTTCCTGGCGGTTTTGGTGGCGTTCTTTGCCCTTGAGTCCTACCAGTGGCGAACCAGCCCGGCGGCATTCTGGACCACCCAGCTGGCTTTCGCCCTGGCGCTGGTTCTCGAGGCCGTCTATCGATCCACGCGGGGCCGGAAGCTTTCCCTCAGGGGGATCCCAGGATCTCCAGGTTTGACTGGACCTCGGTCGTGACCACCGGGCCGCTGGCTTCCAAGAACACATCGATCTCGCTCCGAATGCCAAAGGGGCCCGGATACACCCCAGGTTCAACGGTAAAGGCAAGCCCGGGGATGAGGGGTCGGGTGTCGTGGGTTTCCAGGTCGTCGAGGTGCGTTCCGCCGCCGTGGGGGCTTCGCCAGCCCAGGTGGTGACCGGTGCGGTGGCGGATCGCGGTCTCGAACCCGTGGTCGCGTAAGACCTCCCGCGTGGCCCGGTCGACTTCGAAGCCCAGCGGGTAGCGCCCGGCGGCGTAGGCTTCCCGCACATAGGCGACCGCGCGGTCGCGCGCTTGCTTGACCGTCTCGAACGCCCGGACAACTTCCTCGCCGGGCGCCCAGGCCGCCATCCAGGTGATGTCGGCGTAAGGGCCACCGGCGGTTTTCGCCCACACGTCGAGCAAAACGACCTCGCCTGGCGCGAGCCTGGCGTCGGTGGCCTCGCTCGGCGCGTAGTGCGGGCTCGCCGCGTGGGCACCGAAGGCCACGATTGGCGGATGGTCCGTTTGCAGGCCCCGTTCGGAGAGCACCCGGAGCATCTCGCGCTGGATTTCGAGTTCGCTCGGCGGGTCTTCCGGCAGGCGTCGCCGCAAAAGCTCGAGGGCGGCGTCCTTTGCCGCGAGAACGCCCAGGGCCGCCTCCAGATGGGCGCGGTAGGCCTTTTGATCCCAGGTTTGGAACTGGAGGAGGACCATGGCGTCGGAGACGACCTCGACGCCGAAGCTGCGGATGAGTTCGATCGTACCGCCGTCGATTCGGGAAAGGTAGGGGATGTGCCCCCCGGGGCTGTAGGTCATCGCCACCCGGGAAAAGGGTTCGAGCGCGGCAGCGAGGGCGGTTCGAAGCTCGCTCCAGCTCGTGTAGCGCACGACCTCGCCCGTAAGGCGAGGGGCGAGGTGGTCGGCCTCGATGGTGTGGGCGATGAGCACTGGTTCGCCGTGGTCGGGAACCAGGTAGAAAAACCGCCTCGTGAGGTGGAGATCCTCAAGGCCGAGGGCCTCGAGCACCGCCGGGTTCTGACCCGCGAAGTCGTAGGCCAGCCAGGCGTCGGCGCCGGTTGCTTGGAGTCCCTTTTGAATCTTGGTGATCACGCTTTCAGTGTAACCGGGGTCATACACGCTTCAGGCGTTCACCTGGGATAGTTGGTGGCAGAGGGGTATGAAAGGGAGGGTGCGATGATCGAAGTGACCCCAAGGGCATTGCTTGAGGCTCAAAGCGTTCTTCAGCGCCTGGGTGCCAAGCAGGCGGCGATTCGGATTTTGGTTAAGGAAAAGGGTTGCAACTGTTCGCGCTACCGGATGGCGATCGACGACGAGGTGAGGGAAGGGGACCGGGTCCTTGAGATCGAGGGCGTCCGATTTCTCTTCGACCCCAAAAGCGCGGCCGCCCTCGAGGGCGGGGTGCTGGATTTTGTCGATGAAGGCCACCGGCGGGGGTTCGTCATTCACGGGGGCGCCGAGGCTGAGCACCACCATCACCACGATGGGGGATGCGGCTGCGGCCACCACTGAACCACACGAAGAAAAACGAAAACCGCCCAGCGCGTTGCTGGGCGGTCTTTGGCGGGCCGTGGAGGACTCGAACCCCCAACCCCCGGTTTTGGAGACCGGTGCTCTACCAGTTGAGCTAACGGCCCCCGTGCCAAGGGGGATTTTAGCACGGGGGCTCCAGCTTGGCTAGGGGAGTGCCCGTCTGTTTTTCGGCGAAGGGTGGTGCCTTTCGAGCGTCGTCCCGTCCAAGGAAAAGCCGCCAGCCCCGCTCGCGCCTATGCCGTACCTTGGAGGTGTGCGCCGAGCCGCCGCCCTTTTTCTCCTGGTGCTCGCCGGCCTCGCTCTGATGCTTTGGCGGGTGAAACCGGGCGCCACCGGCCTACCCGAGCCGTATGACGCGTTGGTGGTGGCCTTGAAGGCGCGTGACGTCGAAGGTCTTCGCAAGCTCGCTGAGAGCGATGCCTACGCCCGCGTGGTGGCGGCCAGGGCGTTGGCAGAGTTGCCCTCTGTTCCGCCTGGTGAACGCCTGAAGTACGTCCAGGTGGTCACCGATTTCGAGGGCAGGCACGCTTACGCCTGGGCGGCGGCCCGCTACGAGGCCCTGGGCGAGTTGGACCGGGCGGCGGCGCTTTGGGTACGCCTTTTGCCCGAGGCAAAAGCGAAGGAAGCGCTTTCGCGCCTTGCCGATTCGGGAAGCTTGGTGGCCCTCGAGGGTTTGCTCAAGGCACGGGCCTTTTCCAAGGTGTTGGCGCTCGCGCCTCGCAATCGACCTGACCTGAGAGCCCGGGCGTTGTTGGGACTCGGGCGGTTGCGCGAGGCGCTTGCCCCCCTCCGGGATTGGGCTCAAGGCTCCCGGGCCGGTGGTCTGGCCCTGGCCGACAGCCTTTGGGCCCTCGGTGAGCGCCGGGCTGCCCTCGATCTTTACCAAAGGCTCGGGGGCGCTGCCGGCGCTTGGGGCGAGGCCCGCATCTACCAGGCCGAGGGCAAGGTCCAGGCCGCCGTTTCCGCCTACCTGAACGCCGGTGCGAGGGGGCAATTCGCCGCCGCGGGGTTGCTCGAGGCCACAGACCCGCTGCGGGCGATTGGCCTTTACCTCGAGCTCGCAAGCGGGCGGTCGCGATACGCCGACGACGCGGCGTTTCGGGCCTGGGTGCTCGCTGGCCGGCTGGGGCGGGACGACCTCCGTCAGCAGGCCTATGACCGGCTGGGCGGCGGGCTCGGGCTGCTCGCGGGGAAACCCTTGGCCCCGATCTCGGTCCGTCCTCGAACGCTGCCCCCCCCGGCTGGCCTGGACACCGTCCGGTCGCTCCTTGGCGCCCGCCACAAGGCGTGGGCTTCGGGCGAGGTCCGTTGGCGCGGGCAGAGGGCCGAAGGGGAGGCGCGGCTTGGTTGGGCCTGGGCTTTGTATGCGCTCGGCGACGTCCGCGGTGCGATGCAGCTGGCGGTTGGGCTTGAAGGGCGGGAGGCGATCTTGCTCCGCTATCCGCGGCCCTACCTCGATGCGGTGCGGCGGGAGGCCGACCGGAACGGGATCGACCCCTGGCTGATCTACGCGGTGATGCGCACCGAATCGGCGTTCGATCCCCGGGCGGTGAGTCCCACTGGGGCGAAGGGGCTGATGCAGTTCATCGATCCCACCTGGCGCGAGGTCGCTGGCTGGTTCGGGGAGTCTCCGGGCGACCCCTTTGACCCCGAGACCTCGATCCGCTACGGCGCACGCTACCTGGCGTGGCTGCTTCGGTATTTTGGCGGCCGCTTACCGGAAGCGATCGTGGCGTATAACGGTGGTCCCGGCTACGTCCGTCGCGGGATCAGCGCCCACGGCAGCTTTGAGGATTTCCTGCGCTTTGCCCGCGACGAGCCCCGGGAATACCTGGCCAAGGTGATGGCCAGCTACAGCATTTACCGCGCGCTCGCGCCCCTTTCCTTTAGGCCCCCACAGTTCGCGGCGCGTCTTGCCGATCTTGCTTCAACGCGAGGAGGTTTTCCCTCGCCTTTTTGATGATGGCCCCGCCGAGGAGTTCATCCCCGTTGTAAAACACCGCCGATTGCCCTGGGGTGACGGCGAAGACCGGCTCGCGGAACGCCAGGGTCAAGGCGTCTTCGCTGACGTTTACCACCCGGGCGGCGACCGGGCGGGCCTGGTACCGGATCTGCACCAGGATTTCCTCCGGCCATGACTCGAGGGGTTGGATGGCGTTCAGGGCCACGCCCTCGAGGCCGAGCCACATCGCTGCCTCGCGCGGTCCTACGTAGAGCGTGTTGTGTTCGATGTCCACCCGGACCACGTAGCGGACGCGGTGGCTTTGGTAGAGGCCGAGGCCGCGTTTCTGGCCCACGGTGTAGAGGTGGGCCCCCTGGTGCTGGCCGATCACTTCCCCACTCAAAAGGTCCACCACCGGCCCGGGGGTTCCCCCGAGCCGCTGGAGCAGGAAGTTCTTGGGGCTTTGTTGGACGAAGCAGAGGTTTTGACTCTCGGGCGTTCCGGCGACCACCAGGCCGTGAGCTTCGGCGATGGCACGGATTTCGGCCTTGTGCATTGATCCGAGGGGGAAGAGGGTTCTCTCCAACACCCTGCGCTCGATGGCCCAGAGGAAGTAGCTCTGGTCCTTTCGGCGGTCGCGCCCCCGGAAAAAGCGCGCCTCCCGGCGTTCCAGGTAGTGGCCGGTGGCGATGTACGCGGCGCCGATCCGATCGGCCACCTGCAAAAGCCCGCTCAGTTTGACGAATGGGTTGCAGCGGACGCAGGGGTTTGGGGTCTGGCCCCGGGCGTGCGCCTCCAGGTAGGGCTCGATGACCTGCCGCCGGAAGATTTCCTGGGCGTCGACGACGACGAAGGGGATGCCAACCTGCCCGGCCACCCGCGCGGCCCGGGCCTGGGCCGCGGTGTTGCAACAGGAATTTTCCGCCTCGCCGGACTCGAGCTTCAGCATGACCCCGACCACGTCGAAGCCCGCGTCTTTGAGCAGCAGGGCCGCGACGGAGGAATCCACCCCACCCGACATGCCGAGGACCACCCGATCGCTCACGAGCTCTCAGTCTACCTGCTGGCGGGTGGCTACAAGGTGAGCTCGATCGGCGGTTCCCTGGGCCGGTGCTTTTGCGCACGGCGCATTGAAAAAGCGCGCTGGAACCCCTTAGCCTCGAGAAAGCGATGGAACTCAAGGTCAAGCGGGCCTACGAACCGCCGGATCCGTCTGACGGCGTGCGCATCCTGGTGGACCGCTACTGGCCAAGGGGGTGTTCGCGATCAGCCCTGCGGATTGATCTCTGGCTCAAGTCGGTCGCCCCGTCGGAGGATTTGCGACGTTGGTTTTCCCACGACTGCGAGCGGTGGGAAGCCTTTAAGGCCAAGTACTTCGCCGAGCTCGATCGAAATCCCGAGGCCCTGAGGCCGGTTCTGAGTGCTTTGGCGAAAGGCCCGGTAACCCTGATCTACGCCGCTAAAAACGAACGCTGTAACCACGCCCGGGCGCTGGCGGAATATTTGCGAAACCGGGGCGCTTAAATAGACCGCCGTGGCAAAGGCCACGGCGGGGCCCCAGGGAAGGTTAAAAGACCGAAAATCTGGCGTCGGTGCTCAGGCCACCAGGCGTTCGCGGTCGGAGGTGCCGAGCGCGGCCTTGGTGCTCTCGATGGCCACCTCGATCATGTCGTCGGTGGGCTCGTCCACGGTGAGCGCCTGGAATTGAAACCCGAGCCAGCGCAGCGCCCGGCTGAACGGGTCGTCGTGGGACGAGGAGTAGCGGAGCATCTCGAAGGCGACCGCCGCGACCAGCGGCAAGAGCACCACCCGCCCCGCCAGCCGCCACCAGAGAATTTCGGCGTGGGGCAAAAAGCTGTAGACGAAGATCGAGGCCACGATGACGAAGGCGATGAACGTGGTCCCGCACCGGGGGTGAAAGCGGGGCTGGGCCCGGACATTTTCGACCGTCAGCGGCAGGCCGAGGCTGTAGGCGTGGATGGCCTTGTGTTCGGCGCCGTGGTACATGAGGAAGCGCCGAGTATCCTCGAAACGGCGGAGAAAGAGGAGGTAGCCGACAAGGAGGCCGGTTTTGATGAGGCCGGCGACGCCGTTGTAGAGCCAGGGGGCGTTCTTGGCGTCGGTAAAAAGCCCGGCGACGAACGCCGGCAAAACGATGAAGAGCAGGATGCCGACCGCCGTACTCAGGGCCATCGTGGCGTAGAGCGAACCCTTGCTCAGCGCGGGCCCGTCGTCGCCTTCGGCGAGCTGGGCGCTTTTCGCCAGTGCGGTGTAGGAAACCGAAAGCGCGTCAAAAAGCGCGATCACCCCTCGAATGAGGGGCCAGCGCGCCCAGGCGTAGCGGGAGGCGAGCGAGGCTTCCTCGTGGCGCTCGACGTGGATTTCTCCGGAAGGGAGGCGGACCGCGAGGGCCCATGCATCCGGGGCTTTCATCATCACGCCCTCGAGGGCGGCACTTCCACCAATCTGCTTCACGCCCGTATTTTCCTATGTTTCGCCCCTTTTGTCGAGGAATTTTTGCATGCTATGCTCAAAACCATGATGAAGATCGATATACGTTCGGCCCGGCGTCCGCTTGAGGCGCTTCCTGCCCGCATGCGGGCCGTCGGCGTGGTGGCTGGAGCGCTCACCGAAGAAGGCCTGGCGCTCGACGAGACGCTTGGCGGACAGCTGAGCGCGACGCTGAGGCGCAGCAAGTTCAAGGGCAACGTGGGGGAAACCCTCACCCTGGCCCAGGGAGAAACCTTCGTGCTCCTGGTGGGGCTTGGTGGCAAGCGTGGGGTGTCGGCGGACCGCGTACGCCGCGCCGGGGCAGTGGTGGCCCGGGAAGCGCTTCGCCTGAAGGTGCGGGAGGTGGCGGTCGAAAACTTCTTCGCCGACCGTTTGGGCAAGGCGGAGGCCAGCTATGCGCTGACGGAAGGGCTCTACCTCGGCAGCTACCGCTTCGTGAAATACAAATCCGGCGAGCGCGCGCCGCGGGTTCGTTACTGGATCGCCCGTGGCCGGGGACGCTCGGTGGCCGAAGCCCTGGTGATGGCCGAAGCCACGGCCTTCGCCCGCGACCTGGTCAACGAGCCCCCCAATGTCCTGACGCCCGAGGCGCTCGCCGAGCGGGCCCGGCGCCTGGCCGAAGCGTCGGGGTTGGAGATCGAGGTTTTGGGACCGGAAGAGATGGAGGCCCTGGGCATGGGGGCGTTGCTCGCGGTGGCCCGGGGCTCGTCGAACCCGCCCCGCCTGATCCACCTCACCTACCGCCCGGAAGTGAAGCCGAGGCGCAAGGTGGCGCTGGTGGGCAAGGGACTTTGCTTCGATACCGGCGGCTATTCGCTGAAGCCGACCGACTTTATGAAGCACATGAAGGGCGATATGGGTGGCGCGGCTGCCGTGCTCGGGGCCATGCAGGCCATCGCCCGTCTCAAGCCCGCGGTCGAGGTCCACGCCTACGTCGCCGCCGCCGAGAACAAGATCAGCGGGTCGGCCTACGTGGTCGACGAGGTCATCCGGGCCATGAACGGCAAGACCATTGAGGTCAAGAACACCGACGCCGAGGGGCGCCTCACGCTGGCGGACGCTCTGGTCTACGCCGGCCGGGAGGCTCCGGATGCGATCGTGGAGCTCTCCACCCTCACCGGAGCGGCGGTGGTGGCGCTCGGGAAGGACATCGCCGGGCTTTTTGCCACCGACGAGCGGCTCGGCGAGGCGCTGCGGAGCGCCGGGGCGGTTGAGGGCGAAAAGCTCTGGCCCATGCCTTTGGAGGAGGATTATAAGCAGCTTTTAAAAAGCGACGTGGCCGATATCGCCAACGTAGGGAACCGGGAAGGCGGCGCCATCCAGGCTGCTTTGTTCCTCACCGAGTTCGTCCGCGATCCCTTCGTGCACATCGACATCGCCGGTCCCGCGTTCCAAAAGCAGGCCTGGGCGCTCGGTCCGGCGGGAGGAACGGGTTTTGGCGTGCGCACGCTCGTGCGCTGGCTTTTGAGCTGATTCGCCGGCCGTGCCCTTCGGGTCTCTTTCCGGGCAACCGGCAAGGGGCCCGAAGGGCTTTAAGATGGTTGCCGTGGAGCACGTACGCGTGGTTCTCGTCGGCACCCAGGAATCCGGCAATCTGGGCATGGTGGCCCGGGCCATGAAAAATTTTGGCCTGCGCCGTTTGGTGCTGGTTTCACCGGAAGCCAGGGTGAACGACGAGGCCTTGAAGTTCGCGGTCGGCGCCCGCGACGTCCTCGAGGGCGCCACGGTCGTCGACGACCTGTCCCAGGCCCTGGCCGGGGTCGAGCTTTGTGCCGGGGCCACCGCGAGGGCGAGAGAGGTCTACCCGGGAACGCTCATGACCCCGAGGCAGGCCGCGCCCATCCTGCGGGGGGCGGCCGAGGAAGGGCTCGAGGTGGCTCTCGTTTTCGGGCGCGAGCGATCGGGCCTGACCAACGATGAACTCGCCCGCTGCCACCATGTGCTGCGCATTCCCACCGCCCCCGATTTCAAAAGCCTGAACCTGGCCCAGGCGGTTTTGGTCGTGGCCTATGAGCTTTTTTCGGCCCGATCCGAGCCCTTCACCGCGCCCAGGCCGGCGCCGGTCGAGGGCCTCGAGGCCTTCTTCTCCGATTTTGAGACCATGCTGCTCGAGATCGGCTATGCCGACGAAAAGCGTATGCCCCACGTCATGCGCACCTTTCGCCGCATCTTCCACAAGGCCTTGCTGACCCCGAACGAGCTGGCCATGCTCCGGGGCCTGGTGCGCCAGACCAGGTGGGCGGCTGGGCGTGGAGGCGGGTGATGGTACCCCAGGAGAGCTTAAAAGGCCTTGCCCGCCGGGTACGGGCGGCGCGTTTGATCCTTCCTCCCATCATCGGGCTCTTCGTGCTCGTCTTTCAGTTCACCCTGCGCGGTAGCCTTTCCGACCCCCACGCCTTTTGGTTGATGCTTGGGTTTTATGGCCTCATGGGGCCGTTCGTGGTGTACCTGACGCTTGACTGGATCTCCGATGAGCTCAGGGCCAGAGAGCAGGCCGAGCAGGCGCTGCTCGAGGCCAACCGCCGGCTCTCGGCGGTGCGAACCGTGGTGCACCGGGCTCTTGAGGCCGAGAACCTCGATGAGGTCATGCGGGCGGTCGCCGAGGCCATCCGCGAGGCCCTGCACGGCGAGGTTGCCCTCGAGCTGGAAGACTTTCGCTACACCACCGCCGGCTTTCCCCCGGGAGGGTGCGACGCGCCCGGGGTGATCTACGTTGATCTTCCCCGGAGTGGGGGAAGGTTGTGCTTCGTTGGAGAGGCCGAGGCGAGCTTTCTGGAGATCCTCGCCGGCGAGGTGGACTCGGTCATCGAGGCCGCCCAGGCCCGAACCCGCGATCTCCTGACCCTTTTTGAAGTCGACGAGGCGCTGCGCGCCGAAGCCAATTTGGAAAAGCTTCTCGATCGCCTCCTCGGACGCATTTTGGAGTGGGCGGGGGCCGAGGGGGGCGCCGTGTACCTGCTGGATGAGGGCGGGGTGCTCAAGCTCTGGGCCTCGGTGGGTTACGCGCCCGGGCGCAGGGCGTTCTTGCCTCAGGGGCCGTGGCGCGACGCCCTCAGGCGGCCGGTCTTTCTCGGTCCGGGGCGTTTGGCCGTGCCCCTTGGGGATAAGGATCCGGTGGGGGTGTTGCTTTTGCTCGGCGAGCACCAGCGGCTGAAGAGCGAGCTGCCGTTCCTGAAACTCCTCGCTTCGCAGGTGACCCTCGCGGTGCGAAACGCCCAGGCTTACCTGCGGGCCGAGGAGCTCGCCATTCACGAGGAGCGCACGCGCATCGCCCGCGAGATCCACGATGGGCTTGCCCAGGCGCTGGCCTTCATGGCCTTGAAGCTCGATTTAGCCCAGCGTTTGCTTTCCAAGAACCCGTCCCGGGCCGAGCGGGAGATGCAAAGGGTGCAGCAAACGCTCAGGGAGCAGATCCGCGAGGTCAGGCGGTCGATCTTCGCCCTTCGGCCCATCGACCTCGAGCGCTACGGCTTTCTCGAGTCCTTGCGCCGGTACGCCGAGGCCTTTGCTGAGCAGGCTGGATTTCGCATTCAGGTCGATGTTCCCGCCGAGGTCGATCTGACTCAGGCGTCGGAGCTGGCGCTCTTTCGGGTGCTCCAGGAAGCGCTCAACAACGTTGCCAAGCACGCTCGTGCCCATCAGGTGCGGGTGAGGCTCGATCCCCTCCCCGAAGGGGGTGCGAGGCTCGTGGTCGAGGACGACGGGGTGGGGTTTGACCCGCAGGCGGTGCCCAAGGAGGGGCATTTTGGTCTCGCCCAGATGAACGAGCGAATCCTCGCCCAGGGCGGGCGCTTTTCGGTCGAGAGCGCGCCCGGCTCCGGGACACGCGTGGTGGCCGAGGTTCCGGGGTAAGACGATGACATTTTCCGGCGCAGTCCTCGCGGGCGGGCGTTCGGCCAGGTTCGGGGCCGATAAGGCTCGCTTCATCTGGCGGGGGAAACCGCTCATGCAACATGTCCTTGAGAGCCTGGAGGAGGCCGATGAGCGCTTCATCGTCGCTAACCGCCCTTACCCCGAGTTCGGCCTCCCCGTTTATCCCGACGTCATCCCCGGAGGCGACTCCCTTTCGGGGCTCCATGCGGCGCTGCTTTATGCCCGATCGCCCTGGGTTGCGGTGGCGGCCTGCGATCTGCCCCGGCTCGACGCCCGCTTTTGGCGGCGTCTCCTCGAGGCCCGCGGCCAGGGACTGGCCGTGGTCGCGCTGGGGCCTTCGGGCTACCCCGAGCCTCTGGCGGCGCTGTATTCCAAGGCGGTGCTCCCGATCGTGACCCGCCATCTTCAGCAGGGAGAGCTGCGGGTCGGGGCGGTGCTCGAGGCCGCCCAGGCGGTGCGCGTTCCCTGGGAAGCGCTCGCTGGCGATTTCGACCCCGACCTCTTCGCCAACGTCAATACACCAAGCGATCTCCCGTGAACCCGGCGCGGCTTTAGGCCCCAATGGGTATGGCCTGGCCGAACTCGGCGAGCGTGGCGCGTTTTTTTCGTTCCGAAAGACCGCTCGCCAGGCGCTCGAGTTTGTCGGCCTCGCCGTGCACCAGCACCACGTTCGAGGCCACCTCGAGCCAGTCGAGGAGTTCGTCCCGGTCGGCATGGCCGGAAAACCCACCCAGGGTGTGGATCTCGGCCCTGACCGGGACGGTGTGCCCGTGGATGCGGATAGGGGTTTCCCCGTCGATCAGACGCCGCCCGAGCCCACCGCGGGGTTGATAACCGACCAGGATGAGGCTGGCCCGGGGGTCGGGGAGATGGTGCCGCAGGTGGTGGAGGATTCGCCCACCGCTGAGCATCCCGCTGCCGGCGATGATGGTGGCTGGGCCCTCGAGGTCGTTGATCGCTTTCGATTCCTCGACGCTCGTGGTGTGGTGGAGGTGCTGGGGCCTGAAGGGGTCGATGCCCCTGGCGTAGAGCTGCTGGACTTTAAACGAGAAGGCCCCTCGTACGCGCTCGAAGACCTCGGTCACCCGGGTGGTGAGCGGCGAGTCGACGTAAACCGGGTGCACCGGAATTCGACCCGCGGATTCGAATTCGCGGAGATAGAAGAGAACTTCCTGCGCGCGTTCCATGGCGAAGGCTGGAATCAGCACCTTGCCCCCGCGTCCCAGCGCCCGGGCCATGACCTGCGCGAACTCTTCCAAGGTGGCCTGCAAGGGTTTGTGGTTTCGGTCGCCGTAGGTCCCCTCCGAGACCACGAGATCGGCCTGGGGCGGGTAGTCGGGGTCGGGCAGGACTTCCTTACGGCGGTTCCCCAGATCGCCGGAGAAAACCACCCGTCGCCCCCCGACCTCAACCACGACGATGGCCGAGCCCGGCAGGTGGCCGGCATTTCGGAATTCGATCTCAAACGGGCCCACGGCGAGTCGCTGGTAGTAGGGCCAGGGGGAAAAGCGTTCGTAGAGCGCGTGCAGGTCGTCTTCGTTCCAAAGCAGCTCGGGGGCTTTTTTGCCTTTCCGCTCGGCACGGTGGATTTCCTCGAGCATGAGCTTCAGGGCGTCCTCGAGGATCGGGCGAGCGAGCAAAAGGGTAGGTTCGGTGGCGTAGACCGGCCCCCGGTAGCCCTCGCGTATGAGCCGGGGGAGCCGTCCGATGTGGTCGAGGTGGGCATGGGTCACCACCACTGCCTCGACCGCTCGCGGGTCAAAGCCGAACGGGGCGTGGTTTTGGGCCTCGGCCTCGCCCTGATAAAGACCGCAGTCGATGAGGATCCGCGTCCCTTTGTAAGTGAGGAGGTGGCAGCTTCCGGTGACGGTTTTCGCCGCCCCATAGGCGGTCAGCGTTGGTTCCATGGGACCAGTCTATGCCGGTGCCGATGACAAGGCCATGACGCACCCGCGCTAGACTGAACTTGGACGTGGCGCGGGTACTGGTGGTTGAGGACGAAGCGAGCGTGCGCATGGGCCTCAGGCTCGGGCTCGAGGGCCGGGGTTTTCACGTGATCGAGGCCGAAAACGCCGCTCAGGCCTGGCCCCGTTTGGCGGAGTGCGACGTCGTGGTCCTCGACTGGATGCTCCCCGATGAGCCGGGCGTGCGTTTCCTCGAGCGTTTGCGCAAGAGCGAAGCCTATGCCGATCTCCCGGTGCTGATCCTGACCGCTAAGGCCAGGGAGGTTGATCGTGTCGAGGGGCTTGAACGCGGCGCCGACGACTACCTCACCAAACCCTTTTCGTTGGCTGAGCTGGCGGCCCGGCTTAAGGCTTTGCTGCGGCGGTCGGGGCGGAAAAACCGGCTGGTGTTCGGGGCCCTGATCCTCGACCTCGAGGCGGCCGAGGTCCATTTGGGCGGGCAGAAAGTGGGGCTTACCCGTCGCGAGTTCGATTTGCTGGTGTTTTTGGCCCGCCATCCGGGACGGGTCTTCGATCGCGAGACCCTGCTCGATGCGGTGTGGGGGGTGGAGTACTTCGGCACCCCGCGCACCGTGGATCAGCACGTGGCCCAGCTCAGGGAAAAGTTGGGGCCTTCCTGGATCGAAACCGTACGCGGCCGGGGCTATCGTTTCCGGGGAGAGGAATCTTGAGCGATCGAACCTTGATTTCGGCCTGGGAGTCAGCCTTTGAGGGGCTCGTCCTCCATGAAAAGGGCCATGTCGTCTACATCAACCCGGCGGCCAGCGCCCTTTTGGCGGTCGATCGCGACCGCGTCGCGGGTAAGCCCCTCCTCTTTGCCCTGCGCGATCATCGGCTGGCTGCCATAGCCGCGAGCGGGGGAGAGGGGCGGGTCGAGCTCGGTGGGCGGATCCTCCTGGTCCGCGCTGTCCCGGGGGCGCTCTATTTGCTCGATGTCACCGAGAGCGAGCGCGAACTTTCCCGAACCCGGCTCGCCCGAGAGCTCCTGGCCCACGAGCTGCGCACGCCGGTGGCTGGAATTAAAGCCCTGCTCGAGGCCCTGGACCAGGACCCAAAGCGCCCTGAGCGCGACGCCATCCTCGAGCTGGTGCGCAAGGAGGTCCTGCGCCTCGAACGGCTGGTGCGGGGAGATGCGCTGGGTTTCGGTGTTCCGCCGTGGCCCCTCGCCAGTCTCCGCGAGCGGCTCTTGCGCTTAGTGCCCGAGGCGGCCTCGGTCGAGTTCTCGCTTCGACACGAGGTCGTGGTCGAGGAAGACGCGGTGTTTCAAATCCTCCTCAACCTGGTGGAAAACGCGCTCAAGTACGGCAAGGCGCCGGTTTCGGTCACCAGCGAGGTGACCGAAGAAGGGCTCCGGATCGAGGTGCGGGATGCCGGGCCCCCGCTTTCGGACTACGAGCGTTTGTTTCAACCCGGACAGCGCGGGGTCCACGCCGCGAGCGTGCGGGGGAGCGGTCTGGGACTTGCCATCGTACGCCGGATCGCCCGGGGGCTCGGGGGCGACGCGTACGGGCGGCGGATTGAGGGGAAAAACGCGTTCGGTGTGGTGCTGCCGGCGGCGGTGCTGGCGGAGAGAAATCCTTAGGAGGGAAAGGTATGCGAGAGGTTTTGGACCGGGAACTCGCTTCGATCAGCGAGAAGTTCCTCACCATGGCCAGCATGGTGAAGGAGATGGTCAAGCTGGCGAACGCGGCGCTGGTTGAAGCGGACATTGAGAAGGCGAGGGCGGCGATGGCCATGGACGCGGAGGTGGATGGCCTCGAGGCCAGGATCGACGACGAGGCGATCGCCACCATCGCCCGTCACCAGCCTGTGGCCGGTGACCTCCGCTTCTTGGTGAGCATCCTCAAGGCGGTGACCGACCTCGAACGCGCGGGGGATTACGCCGCCCACGTGGCCGAGGACGCGATCGTGCTGGCCAAGGAACCGCCGCTCAAACGCTACGTGCTGTTGCCGCGGATGGCGGAGCGGACGGCGATGATGATCGAAAGCGTGGCCAAAGCGGTGGCCGAGCACGACGTCGAGGCGGCGCGCGGCGTGCTCCTTGCCGATGACGAGGTGGACGACTCCTACGAGCAGATTACCCGGGAGCTGATCACCTACATGCTCGAGGATCCCCGCACCATCTCCAAGGCGCTGGTCCTCCTCAGGGTGGCGCGGAGCTACGAACGCCTCGGCGACCACCTGGAAAACATCGCCGAACGGGTCATCTTCTGGATCACCGGAGAGACGCCGAACCGCTGACAGGGCCATGACATAGGGGCATTACCTTGACGGCGGAGGTGAGGTTGTTGAAGACGATCGCAGCACGCGCGCTTGGAATCCTGACCCTGGCGGTAGGGCTGGCGCTGGCTCAGGGCGTGGCCCTCACCGGGGCCGGGGCCACCTTTCCCTATCCCCTCTATGCCAAGTACTTCGACGTCTACAGCCAGGAGACGGGGGTCCGTGTCAACTACCAGTCGATCGGCTCCGGCGGAGGGATCCGCCAGCTCCTCGAGCAGACGGTTCAGTTCGGCGCCTCGGACGCCCCGCTCTCGGACGCGGAGCTCAAGAAGTTTGAAGACGCTTACGGAACCAAAATTCTGCACATCCCGACCGCGCTCGGCGCCGTGGTGCCGACCTACAACCTGCCCGGTCTGACCCAGCCCTTGAAGCTGAGCGGCCCGATTTTGGCCGAGATCTTCCTGGGCAAGGTGACCACGTGGAACGATCCGAAGATCGCGGCCTTGAACCCCGGCGTTTCGCTCCCGCCGTTGCCCATCACCGTGGTTCACCGCTCCGACGGGTCGGGCACCACCTACATTTGGACCGAGTACCTGGCAAAGGTCTCGCCTGAGTGGAAGACCAGGGTCGGGTTTGGCAAAAGCGTGGCCTGGCCGGTCGGACTCGGTGGGAAGGGGAACGAAGGCGTGGCCGGGCTCGTGCGCCAGGTCCCCGGGGCCATCGGTTACAACGAGCTCATCTACGCGATCCAGAGTAAAATCCCCTACGCTGCGGTCAAAAACCGTTCGGGCCGGTTCATCCTGGCCAGCCTGGAGTCGGTGAGGGAAGCCGCGAACCTCGATCGCATCCCCCAAGACACCCGGGTCTCGCTCACCGATACCCCGGCCGAGAACGGCTATCCGATCTCGAGCTTCACCTGGCTGCTCGTTTACCAGGACATGGCAAAGAACCGCGCGGTGAAGGATGTGAGGGTGGCCAAGGCCGTGCGCGATCTTCTGTGGTGGGTGATCCACGAGGGACAGCAGTACAACGAGCAATTGCACTACGCGCGTTTGCCGGAAGTGGTGGTGCGGGTGAGCGAAAAGAATATCGCATCGCTCAGGTACGGCAACCAGCCCTTGCAGTAAGCGGAAAGCGGCGGGGGCGGATCGCCCCCGCCCTGACGCTGGAGGTGGCATGCCGCACTGGCTCTACCGAAAACTCGGCGATCGGGTCTTTGCCTGGGTCGTCCTTTTGCTCGCTTTTGGCGTTGTTCTGGCGGCCCTTCTCGTGGCTTTTGAGCTTTTGCGAGGGGGGTGGCTGGCGTTTCGCACCTTTGGCTTTTGGAGCTTTTTGACCGGGCGGGAGTGGAACGCGGTGAGCGAGCGCTTCGGTGCCTGGCCGCCGCTATTGGGCACCCTCCTCACCAGCGCCGCCGCGCTCGTCCTGGCCTTTTTCCCTTCCCTGGCGGCGGCCATCTTTTCCGTCGAGTACGCGCCGCGATGGTTGCGTGAGCCGCTTGCGTTCATGGTTGACTTGCTCGCGGCGCTCCCCAGCGTGGTCTACGGTCTTTGGGGCATCTTCGTTTTGGCTCCGCTGGTTCGCAATGCCTTCGAACTGCCGCTCTTTACCTGGGCGGCGGCAGAGGCCCCTTGGCTGGTGCCACTCCTCGGTCCACCGACCGGTATCGGACTTCTTTCCTCGGTGCTGGTGCTGGCCCTCATGATCGTTCCCTATGCGAGTTCGCTGGCCCGGGATGCTATCGATTTGGTTCCAAAAGAACAGAAAGAGGCCATGTACGCCCTGGGTGCCACCCGCTGGGAGGTGGTGCGATTGGTGATGGTTCCCTACGCCCGCGGCGGAATCTTCGCCGGCGTGGTCCTCGCCCTGGCCAGGGCCCTCGGCGAGACCATGGCCGTGACCATGCTGATCGGCAACAGCGTGCAGCTGCCATTCACCTTCTTCGGCCCCGCTGCCACCATGGCCAGCGCCATCGCCAACGAGTTCACCGAGGCGACGGGAGACCTCCACCTCTCATCGCTCCTGGCGCTGGGGTTCGTGCTCCTCCTGATCGCACTCCTAACCAACCTCGGCGCGAACCTGGTTCTGGCCCGCTTGCGCTCGAAGGAGGTAACGCGGTGAACCTACGACGGAGGCGCCTCCGCGACGGGCTGATGGTGAGCCTTTTGCTCCTGGGGACGCTTTTGGTGTTGCTGCCACTGGTCATGATCCTCGTCTACGTCTTTGTTCAGGGAATCGGGGCTTTGGATTGGAACTTCTTTACCCAGCGACCGAAGCCGCCCGGCGAAACGGGCGGCGGCATGCTGCCGGCGATCGTGGGCTCGTTGATCATCGACTTCATCGCGCTTGCCATTGCCGCGATCTTCGGGCTCGCGGCCGGGGTCGTTCTGGCCGAGTATCCCGATCACCGCTTGAACCCCCTGCTCAGGCTGGTCTCCGACGTCATGGCCGGGCTCCCCGCGATTCTTATGGGGCTCGTGGCCTTTGCCCTGGTGGTCAGACCGATGGGGCATTTTTCGGGGCTCTCGGGCGCGGTGGCGCTGGCTTTGCTCATGATCCCGATCATCGCCCGAGCCACGGAAGGGGTACTGCGGCTGATCCCCTGGGAACTCCGCGAGGCGGGGCTGGCCCTCGGGCTCCCCAGGTGGCGGGTCATCCTGAATCTGGTACTCCCGGCGGCGAAGGGGGGAATCCTGACCGGCCTGATGCTGGCGCTCGCTCGAGGCGCAGGGGAGGCGGCGCCGCTTTTGTTCACCGCTTTCGGCAATCCCTTCCTCGTCTTTGACCCCTTGAAGCCCATGGACACCCTACCCCTGAAGATCTTCGTCTACGCGGTCTCGCCTTATGAGGACTGGCATCGTCAGGCCTGGGGCGCTGCCCTTCTCCTGGCATTTTTGATCATGATTTCGAGCTATCTCGCGCGCCGGGCGCTTCGTGCCCGCGGGCAAGGAGGTTGATGGGATTGCAGCTTCGCATGGAGACCAGGCAACTCAGCGTCTATTACGGTAAGACACCTGGTGTCAAAGAGGTTTCCCTCCCGATTTACGACCACCAGGTCACCGCCCTGATCGGCCCCTCGGGCTGCGGCAAGACCACCTTCTTGCGCGCCCTCAACCGCATGCACGACCTCACGCCAGGGGCGCGGGTCGAGGGCGAGGTGCGCCTTGATGGCCAGGACATCTACGCCCCGGAGGTCGACCCGGTGGTCGTTCGCCGGCGGGTGGGGATGGTTTTCCAGCGGCCAACGCCCTTCCCCACGATGAGCATTTTCGACAACGTGGTGGCGGGGCTGCGCCTGGTGGGCGAGCGAAATCGCGAGCGCCTTAGGGT
This sequence comes from Vulcanithermus mediatlanticus, assembly GCF_055385885.1. Classification (NCBI taxonomy): domain Bacteria; kingdom Thermotogati; phylum Deinococcota; class Deinococci; order Thermales; family Thermaceae; genus Vulcanithermus; species Vulcanithermus mediatlanticus. The sequence continues at coordinate 1,594,614 of NZ_AP042385.1, forward strand.
AGCGGCTGAGCGGGCCCTCAAGGCAGCGGCGCTTTGGGACGAGGTCAAAGACCGGCTCTCCGAACCGGCGGTGGGGCTTTCCGGCGGGCAGCAGCAGCGTCTTTCGATCGCCCGGGCGCTGGCGGTTGAGCCCGAGGTGCTGCTGATGGACGAGCCGACCAGCGCCCTCGATCCGATCTCGACCCAGGCCATAGAAGATCTGCTCGGCACGCTCAAAAACCAGGTCACCATCGTCATCGTGACCCACAACATGCAGCAGGCGGCCCGGGTATCCGACCACACCGCGTTCTTCCTCAACGGAGAGATGGTCGAGTTCGGCCCCACGGAAAAGATCTTCACCAACCCCTCCGATCCCCGGACCGAGGCCTACATCACCGGGCGGTTTGGTTAAACCCCGTCGGAGCTCGTCGGGGCCAATCGCGGTCGGCTGCGTTTTTGCAACCGGTGACTCTAAGAATTTGTGACCTGGTGGTCACCTGGCCCTGGGACGGCGGGGTAAACTTGGCCCAAGGTGCGAAGGTACATCTTGCTGGCCTGGGTCCTCTCCATAAGTGCTGCCTTCCTGGCGCTCGTTGCCTGGGTCTTCGGTAACCCCGTGGGCCTGGCCTTCGCTGTGGTGCCCGTGGCCTCGGCGGCCGTGGGCTATGGACTTGGCTGGGGACTTTTTGCCGCGTTGGTCGCCTTTGCTTTTGAGGCCGCCCTGTTTCGGGATCTCTCAGTCTGGACTGGCGGGGCACTCCTCGTCGCCAGCCTCGCCGGCGGGCTCAGCGGCTCGGTGTTGCGGCAGGCCTACCGGAGTCAAAAGAGACTGCGGGAGTACCTTTCGTTCCTCATCGAGGGGCTCTCGGAATTATCGGGCCAGCCGAGCCCGGATGCGTTGCTCGGTGCGCTCCCCGAGGTCCTGGCCCGGCACGCCGAGGGCTGGGTCCACGTCAGCGTGTGGCAACCTCGGCCCGACGGACAGGGCATGCGGCGCCTGGCCTACGCCGGCGCGGCCTCGGTCGAGTTTTTGGGGCCGAAGGGGGTCGTGTGGGAAGCCTACAGGCTCGGTCGCACGGTGTGCTACGACGACGTCCGGGGCGCTGAGGGTTACGTTCCGCCCGAGGGCGGCGGTTTTGGCGCCGAGATCGCGCTCCCGTTGAAGGTCAAAGGGCGGGTGGTCGCGGTGGTGACGATCGAACGAGCCGAGCCCTTTGGTCGCACCGAGCGCAGGGTGCTCGAGCATTTCGCCCGCACCGTAACCCAGATGCTCGAGGTCGTTTTCGAACGCAGGGAATCGGGGTTGGTGGCGGAGATCTCTTACCTACTTGCCTCCAGCGACGATCTCTACCAGGCAGCCCAGGAAGCGGTGACCCGTCTCCGGGGCGTTCTGGGCGGGGATGTGGCGGCGCTCTTTTTGCAGCGGCGGTCCCGCTTCCTCGCCCTGGCCGTGGACGGTGAGATGAGCGAGGCCCAGCGGGCACGGCTCCGGAGCGGGCTGCCGCTCGGCCAGGGCCTTTTGTGGCAGGCCTACCAAAACGGCAAGGCCATCTTCAGCGAACTCCCGGCCGAGGACGATCTGGGGTTTGGCCTTTGCGAGAAAAGGGAGGGCTGGCGCCTCGTTCTGCAGCCGGTTTGGCTCGGTAGGGCGCCCCGCCCTCGAGGCGTCCTCGCCCTCCGCTACCGGCCCGATCGGTTTTGGTTGCGGGAAGATCAGAAACTGCTCGAGGTGGTCGCCCAGATCCTGGGCATCATGCTCGCGCGTCACGAGGACGCGGCCCGGCTCAAGGCCCTGCTCGACCTCGAGCGCGAGCTGGTGGCCGAGGAGCCCGAAAATCTCTACCCCAAGCTGCTCCAGGCCGCGGTCGAGCTCGTGCCCGGGGCCGAGGCGGGCAGTCTCCTCGTGCGCGAAGGGTCGCGCTATCGTTTTGGCGCGGTGGTGGGCTACGATGCCGAGGCGCTCAAAGACGTTGCCTTTACCCTCGAGCAGGTCCGAGACGAGTGGTACGGCCGGAGCGAGAAGGAATGGAATGGGGGGGTGCCCCGCATCCTGACCTCGGAGGAAGTCGATCTCGCGGCGCTCAGCGCCCACTCCGCACCGCCCGAGATCATAAGGCCGGCCGGACGGGTGGGCGAGCTCAAGGCCAACCTCTGCGTTCCCATCCCCTATGGCGGCGAGCCGCTGGCGGTGCTGAACCTCGACTCGCTCACCGACCCCAAGGCCTTTGGCGACGATTCGCTCGAGGCGGTGCGGGTGTTCGTGGTCCAGGTGGCGACCCTTTTGCACGAGGCCCGCCAGCGGCGGCGGCTGGAGGAGGCCGCGCTCAATGATTTCCTCACCGGTCTGCCCAACCGCCGGGCCTTTGACCGTTTCCTGAGAGAAGAGGTCTCTCGCGCTCAGCGCTACGGTTACCCCCTCGGACTCATGGTCATCGACCTTACCCACTTCAAGGAGATCAACGACCTCTACGGACACGCGGTCGGTGACGAGGCTCTCATCCGGGTGGCGCGGACCCTGGAAAAGACGCGGCGCAACGGCGACCTCGCCTTTCGCTGGGGGGGCGATGAGTTCGCGATCCTGCTCCCCCACACCGATCGAAAGGGTGTGATCGCCGCCGCCAGGCGCTACGTGGCCAAGATCGCCGAAGTGTGCGTGGGTGAGATCTGCCTCGGGGCCAACGTCGGCGTCGCTGTTTTCCCCGAGGACGCCGAGGACCCCGAGACGCTCTTACGGATCGCCGACTCCCGGATGTATGAGGCCAAGGCTCGAGGGCTCGCCTTAATCGCCAAGTGAGCCCGCGCCGGGTTTCTTTGCGACTGTAACCTCGACCAGGCGGCCGTCTTTAAGGCGAAGCACCCGGTCGGCGCTCGAGGCGACCTCGAGGTCGTGGGTCACCAGCACCAGTCGGCGGCCGTTTTGGGCCTGGCGTTTGAGCAGCTCGAGGACTTTGCGCCCGGCGGCGGTGTCGAGGTTCCCGGTGGGCTCGTCGGCGAAGATGACCAGCGGCTCCAGCGCCAGCGCCCGGGCGATGGCCACCCGTTGCTGCTCGCCTCCCGAGAGCTGGTTGGGGAAGTGGTTGGCCCGAGCGGCGAGGCCGACCTGGTTCAACAGCTCGGCCGCGCGCTCCAAGCGTTGCTTTCTCGGCGTGCCTTTCAAAAGCAAGGGAAAAGCGACGTTTTCCAGCGCGGTGAGCGTGGGCAGGAGGTTCCAGCTTTGAAACACGAACCCGGCGTAGGTGAGGCGGGCTTCCGCCCGTTCATCTTCGGAGAGCGTGTGGAGGGGGAGATCGGCCAAGTACACCTCGCCCTCGCTGGGGAGGTCGAAACCCGCCAGCAGGTTGAGGAGCGTGGTTTTTCCCGAACCCGAGGGGCCCACGATGGCGGTGGTCCCGGGTGGGAACTCGTAGGAGAACTCGGCCAGGGCGTTGATCCAAACCTGCCCCTGGCGGTAGCGCTTGGTGAGATTTTCCGCCTTTAGGACTCTGGACGGCGTGGCCTTTTGGCTGGGCAATGTGGTGGCGTTCATCATCCTAGACCCTCCCCAGGGCTTCGACCACCGGGATGCGGCTTGCGACCCGGGCCGGGATCAGCCCCGCGACCATGCCCAGGGTGAGGGCGATGGCGAGGGAAAAGAGCACCAGCCGGGAGGTCACCGCCGAGAGCGCGAGCCCCACCGCCTCGGTGGTGTAGAGGTTGACGATCTGGGAGCCGACGATGCCGAGGATCACCCCCAGCGTCCCTCCGAGGGCCGCCAGGAAGAGGGCCTCGAGCAGGACCAGCCGGAAGATGAAGCGGCGACGGGCACCGATGGCGCGCATCACGCCGAACTCGCGAATCCGCTCGTAAACGCTCATCATCACCGTATTGGCCACCAAGAGGCCGCCGACCACGAGCGAGATGAGGCTGATGCCAAAGCGGATCACGTCGCCGATCTTAATGGCTCGCTCCGCGTATTTGACGGCCTCGGTGGTGGACTGAGCGTCCACGCCCGGGATGCGTCGCTCGATTTCCCGGGCCACTTCGTCGACCGTGCGCCCCGGGGCGACGTAGGCATGGATGACCGAGTAATTTTGCGTATTCAACACCTTTTGCAGCACGTCGATGGGCACGAAGATGAAGCTGTCGGCGAGCCCCCCGCCGGCGTCAAAGATCCCCACCACCGGGAGCTCAATGCCCCGCGAAAGACGGAGCGTTTTGCCAATTTTGAGCCCCCCGGCCTCGGCTTTTTGTTTGCCCACCACCGCGCCGTTCGGATACGGATCGAGACGGCCTGCGACCACCTGTGCGTCGGGCGCCATGTCTTTCGGGGTCGTTCCTTTGGTGAGCCCGTAGAAGAGGAACGTGGTGGCCGGGTCAAAGCCCGATCCCTTCATCAAGACCACGTTGGGGAACAGCCGGGTGAGGCCGAGCTCCGGGGCCAGGGCCTTGAGTTTTTGGTAGACCTCGGGGCTGAGTTCCGGGTTTGGGACCGAGAAAACGCCTGTGTCCTCGGCCACGACCCGGATTTGGGGGCCGAATTTTTCCATCTCGGCCGAGAGCGCTTTGCGAAGCCCTTCGCCGAAGGAGAGAAAGAGAACCATCGAGGCCGTGGCCACGATGATGCCCGCCAGCGTCAGCGCGCTCCGGACGGGGCGGGCCTTCAGGTTCCGAAACACGAGTGCCAGAGTTTCCACAAACCCCAGCTTAACCGCGGCCGAGGTGAGCTTGATGTTGAAAAGCCCGCACTCTCGTGCGGCGAGCCCCGTGACTTGCCGCTATAATTCGAGCGATGACCACCGCGGAGATTCGCCAGAAATTCCTCGACTTCTTCAAGGAAAAGGGGCACCTGGTCCTGCCCTCGTTCTCGTTGATACCCGAGGATGACCCCAGCTTGCTCTTTACCAGCGCCGGCATGGCCCCGCTCAAGCCTTATTTCATGGGGGCAAGGCCCGTCTTCCCGGGGCATGAGGGCGAGTGGCCACGGGTCACCACCTGTCAGGAGTGTCTCCGGGTCGGCGACATCGAAAACGTCGGCCGGACCGCCAGGCACAATACCTACTTCGAGATGCTCGGCAACTTCTCCTTCGGCGATTACTTCAAGCGCGAAGCGATCGAGTGGGCCTGGGAGTTCCTGACCGATGCCCGCTGGCTGGGGCTCGATGCCGAGCGCCTGTGGGTGACGGTGTTCGAGGACGACGACGAGGCCTACGCGATCTGGCGCGATGTGGTTGGCGTCCCCGAGGAAAGGATTCTCCGCTTTGGCGAGGCGGAGAACTTCTGGCCGGCCAGCGCCATTTCGGAGGGCCCCAACGGCCCCTGTGGCCCCTGCAGTGAGATCTTTTATGACCGGGGTCCGGGGTTTGGGTCGGCGGACGAGACCGGCCCCAACACCGGTTCCGGCGATCGCTTCGTCGAGATCTGGAACCTCGTCTTCACCCAGTACAACCGCTCGGGCCCGGTTCCGGGCAAGGGGGTGCTCGAGCCGCTGCCGCAAAAGAACATCGACACCGGGATGGGGCTGTATCGAGTGGCGGCGATCATGCAGGATGTCGAGGACTTTTACGCCACCGACACCTTCAAGCCCCTGATCGACCGGGTGGCGGAGTGGAGCGGCGTTCCCTACCGGGGCCAGGCTTCGGTGAGTCACCGGGTCATCGCCGATCACATCCGCGCCGTGGTCGCGGCGCTGGCCGATGGCGCGGTTTTCAGCAACACTGGCCGGGGCTACGTGATCCGGCGTCTTTTGCGCCGGGCCGTCCGCCACGGCTACTTGCTCGGCCTCCGCGAGCCCTTCATGCATCGCCTGGCGGCCACGGTGGCCGATCTCCTGGGCGATTTTTATCCCGAGATGCGGGAAGGGCTCTTGGCAATCGAAAAAGCCATTCGCCTCGAGGAAGAACGCTTTTTTGCCACCCTCGAGGCCGGCATCGAGCGGCTCGAGGCGCTGCTTCGATCCCTGCCCGAAGGGGCGGTGCTCTCGGGTGAAGAGGCGTTTAAGCTCTACGACACCTACGGCTTTCCCCTCGACCTGACGCTCGAGATCGCGGCGGAGCGGGGCGTCGAGGTCGACCGCGAGGGCTTTGCCCGGGCGATGCGGGCACAGCAGGAACGCGCGAGAAGCGCGGCTGCCTTTGCCGATGAGATCTTCGGTAAGAACGCCGAGGCGCTGGATGAGATCGCCGAGACCCACGGCACGACCGAATTCACCGGCTACGCGACGCTTGAGGATTCGGGGCGCGTCCTCTTGATCCTGCAGGGTGAGGAGGCCATCAAATCCCTGAGGGAAGGGGAAAAAGGCGTGGTCGTGCTCTCGAGGACCCCGTTTTACGCAGAAGGCGGCGGGCAGATCGGGGACTTCGGTGTTTTGGAATGGCCGGGGGGTGAGGCTAAGGTCGAGACCACGACCAAGAGCCCGCAGGGGCTTTACCTGCACCACGTGCTGGTCACCAAGGGACAGCTCGAGGTGGGCAGTGAGGTCCGGGCCAAGGTGGATCCCCGTCGCCGTTCCACCGAGCGCCACCACACGGCGACCCACCTCCTGCACGCCGCGCTCCGGGCCGTGCTCGGGCCACACGTGCGGCAGGCGGGAAGCCTGGTGGCCCCCGACCGGTTGCGCTTTGACTTCACCCATCCCGAACCCCTGAGCGACGAGGAACTGGCCAAGATCGAGCTGCTCGTCAACCGCTGGATCCAGGCCGACTTCGCGGTGCGCTGGGAGTTCATGCCGCTGGAGGCGGCGCGGAAGATGGGCGCCATGGCCCTTTTTGGCGAGAAATACGGGGATGTGGTTCGCGTGGTCAGGGTTGAGGGCGCAGCGCCCAGCGCCGGTCTCGTTGAGGGTGAGGTTCGCAGCATGGAGCTCTGCGGCGGGTGCCACGTGCGGCGGACGGGAGAGATCGGTTATTTCTTCATCCGATCCGAGGAGTCGGTTTCGGCCGGGGTTCGCCGCATCGAGGCCCTCGCCGGTGAGGTCGCGGTGCGGGAGGTGCGGTCGCGCTTTTCCGAGCTGGGTCGGCTTGCCCGCCGGTTGGGCGTGACGCCCGAACGCCTCGAGGACCGGGTGGCGCGCATGGAGGCCGAGCTCAAGGGCCAGGCCCGGGAGATCGAGCGCTTAAAGCTCGAACTGGCCAGGGCGCAGCTCGGCGCCGGGGCCTCGGTCCGGGAGGCAGGCCCCTGGCGTTACGCCGTGGCGACGTTTTCCGGCCTCGATCCCTCGGCGCTCCGCCGCGCCGCCGATGAACTCGCCGATCGGAGCGGGGCCGATGCGGTGCTGGTGGCGTCGGAGGGTTTCGTGGTGCTCAAGGTGAGCCGTGAGGCCCAGGCGCGGGGGCTCTCGGCCGGAGAGCTCTTAAAGGGGCTGGCCAAGCATAGCGGCGGCAAAGGGGGTGGCCGGGCGGCCATGGCCCAGGGCGGTGGCTTCGACCTTCAGCGCGCCCTGAAAGCCTTCCCCGAGCTGCTGGCGGGGGTACCGGCCGCTGGCGATTGAGGTGAGCGTGGGGGAGAAGGTCGCGGCGCTCGACGTGGGTGAGGTTCGGATCGGCCGGGCGGTCGGCGAGCTCGGCCGCCCCCTTGCCTTCGGCCGCGGTTACCTGGTCCGGCGCTCGCTCGGCGAGGACGTGGAGCGCCTCATGGCCTGGTTCGCCGAGGAGGGGGTGGAACGGGTGGTGGTGGGTTTGCCCCTGCGAACCGGCGGCGAGGCCGGCCCCGAGGTCGAGCGGGTGCGTGCGTTGGGGGAGGCCCTGCGGGCCCGGGGGATCCTGGTCGTCTACGAGGACGAGCGTTTTACCACCCGGCTGGCCCAGCTCAGGTTGCGGGGGCTCTCCAAACGCAAGCGGCGGGAGAAGGGACGCCTTGACGAGATGAGCGCGGTGCTGATCCTCGAGGCCTACCTGGAGCGAAATGCTTAGGGCGGCGGGGTTCGTTCGCGCTCGGGTGCTCGTCCTCGTGGCCCTGGCCGTCCTGGTGCTGGCGCTTGGCGTCTACGACCGCATCGGCCCCACGGGTCGATCGGCGATCGTGCGGATTCCCAGGGGCGCCGGGGCGAGTACGGTGGGCGAGCTGCTGGCCCAAGCCGGTGTGGTGCGGGACGGCAGGGCCTTCGCCTGGCTGGCGCGGGTGTCGGGACGTGCGTCAGCGCTCCCGAGCGGGGTGTTTCGCCTCAAGGGCGACGGTACGATCGCCGTTTTAGAGCAGCTCGTCTCGCCGGCGTTGAAGCCGGTGATGATCCGGGTCACCTTCGTCGAAGGGTGGCGGGCGGTCGACCAGGCGGCGGCGCTGCGGGAGAAGGGGTTTGACGGCGATGGGTTTTTGACCCTGGTGCGTTTCCCGCCGCCGGGCCTGAAGCCGGGCTACGACCGGGCTGCGGGACTTGAGGGCTACCTCTTCCCCGACACCTACGATTTTCCCGCCGACGCATCCCCCGAGCAACTGGTGCGGGCAATGCTTACGCGCTTCGAGCGGGAACTGACGGACGCCCGCCGGGAAAAGCTCGCGGCCATGGGGCTCGATGTCCACGCCTGGGTCACCCTGGCCTCGCTGGTGCAGGCCGAGGCAGGCAATGCCTCGGAGATGCCATGGATCGCGGGGGTCTTCCTCAACCGTCTGGCGCGGGGTATGCCCTTGCAATCCGATCCCACGGTGGCCTACGCCCTTGGCAAACGCCTGCCCGAACTCGACCGGAGCGCGGGAGACTTCGACGTCGACTCCCCCTACAACACCTACCGACACCCCGGCCTTCCCCCGGGCCCGATCAACAACCCGGGCGAGGCGGCGCTTTCCGCCGTGCTCTCGCCGAAACGCACCTCACCCCGGGGCCGCCCCTACCTCTATTTCTTCCACGCCAGGGGCAAGCTCTACCTCAACGAGACCTTTCAGGGCCACCTCCGCGATCTCAACCGCTACCGCTACGGTCGATGATGACCAGGGGGTTGCCCTCGGGGTCAGCCCAGGCGGCGAGCCGACCCCAGGCGGTGCGTCGGGTCCAGATGGGGGGGAAGCCGGCTTTTTGCAGGCGTTCGACTTCGTCGCGAACGTCGGGGGCGATCAGGAGCAGGACACCCCGCCGTTCATCGCTGGCCAGGAAGGTGAGCGCGACCCCCACCCCTCCGTCGGGGCCGAGCTCGAGCCAGTCCGAGGCCTCGTCGTAAAAGCGCTGGGCGAGGCCAAGGTGGGCCTCGTACCAGGCTCCGCTTTCGACCAGGTCGACCACGCCGTAGAGGACGGCGTGGAGACGGGCCCGGCCCCGGATGTCGGTCGGGGTTGGCTGGCTGGCGGACCGGTGTAGGTTGCCCTCGAGGTCGTAGAAAACCCTTACCTCGCCGGGCCACACAAGGACCGCACCCGGAACCTCCCTGGCGGTCTCGAGCCAGACTTCGGCTCCGCCGGCGTCGGCCATCCGGATTCGCTCTGGCCTGGCCTCGATCAGGGCAAACCCGACGGTTTCGTAAAACGGCACCAGGTTTTGGGGTGTGGCCGATGCGATTCTGGCCCCGAGCGGTCGCACGTGGATCATTATCGCCGCGAGACGCCGCCTTGGCCAGGGGTTGATAGACTGGGGGTGCTAGCGTGAGGAGGTGTTATGGAGCGGACGGACGCCGCGGTCTTTGCTTTCCACGGAGAGATCCCCCCGGAGCTCAAGGGCTTCGCCGAAGGAATCAAGGCGGTTTTTTTGCAAAATGGCTACGCCTTTGACCCCCAGCATGAATCCCCCCGCCTGGTCATCAACTTCATCGACCCTGAACACCCAAAGCCCTATCGCAGGCGGGCCAAGGCCACCTTCGTTGTAAGCGTGATGGCCTTGATGCGAATGCCCGAGGATCCGATCAAGACCCTCTACCCCTACCTGGTGCGGGCGCTTTCCAACATGATGGTGGCTTACACCCCGGGCGAGGGGGCGCATTTCCTGACGCTCGAGCTCGGTCACTACGTCGAGCCCGAGGGTCCGAGTTTCTTCGACCGTGTGTACGCGCGCATCAACCCGATCGCCTGCAGCGTCCTGGTGATCGATAATATTTTCGAGCCCGACCTCGAGCCGGAGCTTTGGGAGGGGGACGCGCTCACGGCGGAGCTGGCCCGCGCGGGGCGGAAACTCGCCGAATGGGATCTGCTTCCCGCACCCTTCCCCATCGAGGAGATCCTGCCGCCCGAGGATTTGCGGCACGTCAAGCGGCTTTACGGGATCGGTGGCCTTTCCTACGGGAACCTTTCGGTCCGCAAGGATTCGCACCGCTTTTGGATGAGCGCATCTGGGGTCGATAAGTCGAATCTCCGCGAGATCGGTCGCGACATCCTCATGGTGAAGGACTACGATCCCGAGAAGAACGCTATGATCCTGCAGGTCCCGCCCAACATCACTCCCCGCCGGGTGAGCGTGGATGCGATCGAGCACTGGATGATCTACCGGGAACACCCCGACGTCGGTGCCATCATTCACGTTCACGCCTGGATGGCGGGGGTGCCCTCGACCCCCTTCAACTACCCGTGTGGGACCTACCAGCTCGCGGAAGCGGTGGCGGAAAAGATCAGGGAGGCTCCGGATCCCTCGAGGGCGGTGGTCGGGCTCAAAAATCACGGGCTCACCATCACCGGCCGTTCGATCGAGGATATCCTCTCCAGAATCGATGGCAAGCTCGTGCGTCAGGTCCCCATGAGCTGATCGGGGAGGTGGTGCCCACGCGGGCGTTGCAGTACCATCCAAGCATTCCCCGTTTTCTGGGGGCCAGGTTTTTGGGGAAGCGTTTCCCGGTGGAGGCCCTGCCCCTGAGACTCGTGGACCTGCCCGACCCCGAGCCGCCGCCGGGGTGGGTCCGGGCCCGGGTGCGGCTTTCTGGCGTGTGCGGCTCCGATCTAGGATTGCTCTTTGGCAAGAATTCGCCCCGGCTCTCGCCTTTTTTCTCCTTTCCGGCGGTGTTGGGGCACGAGATCCTTGCCGAGGTGGGAGGGACGAGGGTGGCGGTGAATCCCCTCCTCGCCTGCCACGAGCGGGGGCTTCCCGCCTGCCCTGCCTGCGAACGAGGGGAAGACGGTCTTTGCCAGAACGTCGCCGAAGGCGAGATCGCAGCCGGAATGCTCGGCTACAACCGTGACTTCCCCGGGGGGTGGGGTGAGTGGATCGTGGCCCGGTCGGAGCGGCTCTACGAGGTGCATCCCGCTGTCCCCGACGTGCGCGCGGTCCTGGCCGAGCCTTTGGCGGTCGCGCTCAGGGGTGTGCGGCGGGCGTTTTTGCGTGAGGGGCGGTACCAGTGGCCCACCAATCTCCTCGTTATCGGTGCGGGAACGATCGGGCTTTTGGCGCTCCGGGTGCTGCGCGAGCTCGGGTTCACCGGCAAGGCGGTGGCGGTGGCACGCCGGGCGTCGCAGGCCGATCTGGCGAGGGCGTTGGGGGCGGACGAGGTGTTCTCGAGCAGCGAAGCGGCCCTTGAGCGTGCACCGGCCCGGAGCTACCGCCCCCTTTTGGGCCGGAGCGTTTACCGGGGCGGCTTTGAGGCGGTGGTGGAAGCCGCGGGAACCGCCAGAAGTTTGGACGAGGCGGCCTGGGCCGCCGTTGAGGGCGGCCTCGTTCTGTTGCTCGGGGCTGCGGGTGAGGTCAGGCACGACTTCTCCCCCCACTGGTTTTCCGAGCTCACCTGGGTCGGGAGCTATACCTACTCGAACGCCGACTTCGCCGACGCGGTGACCATGCTCCCCGCCCTGGTCGGGGTTGAGCGGATGGTTGGCCGGGCTTACGTGCTCGAGGCCTGGCCCGAGGCCTTGCGTTCGGCGGTCAAAAAACGGGCGGTAAAGGTGGTCTTCACCGCTTTGAGGTCGCGCGTTCAGGTGGCCGTTCCGGCCCCTCAGCCGGCGTAAGAAGATCGCCCCGCCGCAGCCAGCGCCGCGGCGGGGTGCCTTTTCAAACCCTAGAGAAATCCGCGCTCGCTCAGGCCGTGGCCCCGGCGGTCGCTGGCTGCTCCCGCTTGGTCCTCCAGATCTGCCAGAGCAGCACCGCCACGACGGTGATGGCGCCGATGGCGTCGTTTTTCAGGTTCGCGGTGAGCAGGAGGTAGCCGGCGACCATCATGGCGATGCGGGCGGCCCAGCCGATGATGCCGCGCATGTAGGTCAGGAAGTAGCCCTGGTTCCCGATAACGAACGCGGCCATGCCCAAAAAGCCGGTGAGGACGACCCAGAGCCCTTCCCAGGGGCTCTTGAGGTTTAAGAGCAGCAGCTGGGGGTAGAAGATAAAGACGTAGGGCAGCAGCGCGGTGCGCATGTCGTAGGCGAAGCCCTGGATGCCGGTTCGCACCGGGTCCGAACGGGCGATCGCCGCGGCGGCATACGCGGCGAGACCCACCGGTGGCGTGTCGTCGGCCAGGATGCCGAAGTAGAACACGAAGAGGTGAATCGCAACCAGGGGGACATCCAGGCCGTGCTGCTGGGTCATGTATTCCAGTACGGGGGCGACCAGCGAGGCCATCACGATGTAGTTGGCGGTGGTGGGGAGCCCCAGACCCAGGAGGAGCGAGGCCAGCATGGCGATGAAGAGCGCGGGGACGAGCTGGCCGCCCGAGAGCGATTCGACGATCTGGGTGAGACCGTAGCCCACGTTGGTGATGGCCACCATGCCCACGATGATTCCCGCCGCCGCGGTGGCCACGGCGATGGTGCTCATGTTGCGCCCCGCAGCCTCGAGGCCCTCGAGGAGGTCCCGGCCAAACCCGCTCAGACTCGATTTCAGCCCCGGTCCCCAGCGCTTGCCGAAAAGACCGACGGCAACGATCCCGATGAAGAGGACCAGGATCGAGGTGTACATCACGTCAAGATTCTTGAACTCGAGGAACACCCCCTTGGTGAGCTCGAGGGTGACGTGCTCGAGCCCCGGTACCCCCGCCAGGTAGAAGAAGGCGGTCAGGAAGAAGGTGGCGGTCGAGGCGAGGAGCAAGGCGATGCGCCCCGGCAGCGCGTACTGGTAAAACATCAGCGCGATGAGCAGGAACATGGCATTGAGGGCCGAGCGGGAAGGCGTGTGTTGGAGAACCACCAGCTCGTAGAGCAGCCAGACGATGGGCATCAGGTAGTGCAGCCCACCCAGGAGGGTCGCCCGGAAGGGCGGGAGCTCGTGCCTCGGGAGCCCTTTGAGGCCGAGTTTGATGGCCTCGAGGTGGACCACCAAAAACAGCCCGAAATAGGTGAGGATCGCCGGCACGAAGGCGTAGATGATGAGCTTAGAATAGGGAATTTGCAAAAAGTCGGCCATGATAAAGGCAGCAGCACCCATCACCGGCGGCATGAGCTGCCCGTTCACCGAGGAGGCGACCTCGGTGGCGCCGGCCTTTTCGGGGGGATAGCCGACCCGCTTCATAAGGGGGATGGTGAAGGTCCCGGTGGTGACCACGTTGGCGATGGAAGAACCCGAGATGATGCCGGTGAGCATGCTTGCGATCACCGCCGCCTTCGCCGGCCCGCCCCGGTAGGCGCCGAGCCCCGCGTAGGCCAGGTCGACGAGGAACTTCCCCGCCCCCGCCTTATCGAGCAGGGTGCCAAAGAGGACGAAGAGGTAGACGAACGTCGCCGAGACCCCGAGCGGGACGCCCCAAAAACCCTGGTCGGTGAGGTAGAGCTGCTGGATGATGTTATCCCAGGTCGCGCCGTTATGGAGGTACAAAACGTCCGGCAGCTCGATCTTGAACACCCCTGCCGGGCCGGTCATGGCGTAGAAGATCATCACCCAGGCGATGATCATCAGCGCCGGGCCCACGACCCGCAGCCCGGCCACGGTGAGAATGAAGAGGGTGAGCGTTCCGAGCACGATATCCCGGGTGGTGGGGACGCCCCCCTGATAGACGACGATCTGCTGGAGGAAGATGGGAATGGCCAGCGTGCCCGCGAGTCCGGCGATCAGGATCAGCCAGTCATAGGCTGGAATTTTCTCGGACGGGCCTTTGATGTTGACGCGCCGGGTGAGGAGGAGACCGGCGGCAACGGTGACGGCAAGGATGGCCACCAGATTGAGGCTCACCGTGTATTCACCGGCCTGGAACGCGCCGAGAGAGACGCGGTTGCCGATCAGGAAATAGGCGGCATAGCCCAGCCCGATAAGGAAGAGCCAGACGTCGCGTCGGGCATTCTTGGAAGGATAGGCGAGGAAGCTGATGGCGAAGGCGAACGCCAGGTGGATGGCCCGCAGGGTCATGGCGTCGATCTTGCCGAGCCAGGAGGCGTAGAGCTGGAAGATCGACCAGGCGACGGCGACCACGAAGATCATCGTCTTTTGCCAGGCGATGGGATTTCGCCCCCCGTACTCGACTTCCATCATCAACTGCTCGGCGTCGATGTTCGGTGCCTTGTCGTTTGGATCACGGGGATGTTCTTCGGACACGGCCTCCTCCTTTCCCAAGAAGTTTAAAGGAAAGCCTGGCCACGAAGACCAGGCTTTCCCGAGAAGTCTGCCACGCTGGGGCGTTACTTGACCGGCTTGGCGAGGTCGGGGATTTCGATGCCAAGCTCGTTGTAGAGCTTCGCGGCCCCGGGGTGGAGCGGGATCGTCAGGCCGTCGAGCGCCTTCTTGACGCTGAAGAAGGTGCCGAGGGCCGGGTGGATGGCCTTGAACTCGTCGACCTTATCCACGAAGAGAAGCTTGGCGATCTTGTACACCACCTCGTCGGGGATGTCCTTCGAGATGATGAAGGTCGCCTTCACGCCCACCGTGGGGACCGAGAGGTCCTGACCTTTGTAGGTGCCGGCGGGGATGATGACCTGGGTGTAGTAGGGGTACTTGTTGATGAGCTTTTGGATGATGTCGAGGGGGAGGGGGACGAAGTAGGCCTTGGCGATCTCGGTCGCCTGCTGCATGGCGGCCGAGCCAGCACCCACCACGTAGAACATGGCGTCGATCTTGCCGTCCTGAAGGAGTTCTACAGCCTGGCCGGCCTTGCCGCGGACCGCCTGGGCCAGGTCGCCGAAGGTCAACCCCGCGGCCTCGAAGACGCGCTTGGTGGTCTGTTCCACGCCGGAGCCGATGTCACCGACGTAGACCTTCTTGCCCTTGAGGTCGGCCAAGGTTTTGATGCCCGAGCCGGGGCGGGCCAGGATGTGCAGGAACTCGGGGTAGAGGGTCCCAATGCCGCGGATGGCCTTCACCGGACGGCCCTCGAAGGTCTGGGTCAGCCCGTTGTAAGCGAAGTAAGTCACGTCGTTTTGCGCCAGCGCGGCTTGGAGCTGACCGTTCGCGATGGCCTTAACGTTGAAGGCCGAGCCGCCGGTCGACCGGGCGTTGGCGCGGATGCCGTCCTTGGCCAGGTAGGTATTGATCATCTTGGCGATGCCGCTCGAGACCGGGTAGTAGACGCCGGTCATCGAACCGGAACCGATGGTGATGAACACCTTGGCGGCAAGGCCACCGCTGCTCAGGGCCAGCGCCAAAAGTGCAACCAGAAACAGGCTTTTCCTCTTCATAATTCCCACCTCCTGAAAGCGTTTTTCCGCTGTTTACGATAACGTTCGCCCCTTCGTTTGTCAAGAGAATGTGAGATTTTGTGCATAAACTCTCATACGGATTGTGATACCCACCATCTTCCCAGCTGGTATGGGCCGAAAACGCGGGTGTTTGGCCAGTGCCGCCCGGGCCCGTATCTTGCACATAGGCTCTGGCAAAGACTATACTTAGAAAGCTTGGGTTGGCCCAGGGTGTCCCTGGTCCTGGGCTAGGGCCGCCTCCGCGAAGGCCCCTTTACGGGACGAAAGGAGGCGGTTAAAATCGGGGCTTGGGCTTTCGAGTCCCGAAGGGTCTTTGAAAGACGGGGGCGACACAAGGAAGGGAGTGGTGCTTTGCCGACGATTAACCAGCTTGTACGAAACGGCCGTAAGGTCAAGCCCAAGAAGGGGAAGGTTCCGGCCCTGAAGGGGAGCCCGTTTCGTCGGGGTGTGTGCACCGTCGTTCGTACGGTGACCCCCAAGAAGCCGAACTCGGCGCTCCGAAAGGTGGCCAAGGTGCGTTTGACCTCTGGGTATGAGGTTACCGCCTATATCCCCGGCGAGGGGCACAACCTGCAGGAGCACTCGGTGGTTTTGGTGCGTGGCGGTCGTGTGAAGGACCTCCCAGGCGTGCGCTACCACATCGTTCGTGGCGTTTACGACGCCGCTGGGGTTGAGGGCCGCAAGAAGAGCCGCTCGAAATACGGCACCAAGCGACCCAAGGAGTAAGCCATGGCACGCAGAAGAAGAGCTGAAATCCGGAAGCTGCCACCCGACTTGGTCTACGGGGACGTGGTGGTCACCGCCTTCATCAACAGGCTGATGCGCGACGGCAAGAAGAACCTCGCCGCGAGAATCTTCTACGATGCTTGCCGCATCATCCAGGAGCGTACCGGTCAGGAACCCCTCAAGGTGTTTAAGGCGGCGGTGGAGAACGTCAAGCCCCGTATGGAGACCCGCTCGAGGCGCGTGGGCGGCTCCAACTACCAGGTCCCGGTCGAGGTGAGCCCGCGCCGCCAGCAGTCGCTGGCTTTGCGCTGGCTGGTGATCGCCGCCAATAACCGCCCCGAGCGTACCGCCGCCGAGCGCGTTGCCGCCGAGTTGATCGACGCGGCCGAGGGCAAGGGCGGTGCGGTGAAAAAGCGCGAGGAAGTCGAGCGCATGGCCGAGGCCAACCGAGCCTACGCCCATTACCGGTGGTGAGTATGGCGAGCAAGACGTTCGACTACACCAAGTTCGATCTCAAGAAGACCCGAAATATCGGGATTGCCGCTCACATCGACGCCGGCAAGACGACCACCACCGAGCGTATCCTCTTTTACACCGGGCGGATTCACAAGATCGGTGAAGTCCACGAGGGCGCGGCCACCATGGACTTCATGGAGCAGGAGCGCGAGCGGGGCATCACCATCACCGCCGCGGTGACCACCGCCTTCTGGAAGGAACACCGCATCAACATCATCGACACCCCGGGTCACGTGGACTTCACCATCGAGGTCGAGCGTTCGATGCGGGTTCTCGACGGCGCGGTGGCGGTCTTCGACGCTTCGCAGGGGGTCGAGCCCCAATCGGAAACGGTGTGGCGCCAGGCCGATAAATACCGTGTGCCCCGCATCGCCTTCGCCAACAAGATGGACAAGACCGGGGCCGATATCTGGCTGGTGGTCAACTCGATGCGCGATCGCCTCGGTGCGCGGCCGGTGTTGATGCAGCTGCCGATGGGGCAGGAAGATTCCTTCGCCGGCATCATCGATTTGGTCCGGATGCGTGCCATCACCTACGGCAACGACCTGGGGACCGATATTCGGGAGGGCGATATCCCCGAGGAATTCCGCGAGCAAGCTGAGGAATGGCACGAGAAGCTGATCGAGACCGCCGCCGACTTCGACGAGAACATCATGATGAAGTACCTCGAGGGCGAGGAGGTCAGCGAGGACGAGATCAAGCAGGCGATTCGTCGCGGCACCCTTTCCCTGGACATCACCCCCGTCTTCCTGGGTTCAGCGCTGAAAAACAAAGGCGTTCAGCTCCTCCTCGACGCGGTGGTCGACTACCTCCCCTCGCCGCTCGATGTTCCCCCCATTAAAGGGCACACCCCCGAAGGCGGCGAGGTCGAGCGCCATCCCGATCCCGAGGGGCCGCTCGCGGCGCTGGCCTTCAAGATCATGGCCGACCCCTACGTGGGCCGTTTGACCTTTGTGCGCATCTACTCGGGCACCATGCGGGCCGGCTCCTACGTCTACAACGCCACCAAGGGCAAGAAGGAGCGCATCGGGCGTCTCTTGCGCATGCACGCCAACCACCGCGAGGAGGTTGAAGAGCTCCAGGCCGGTGACCTCGGCGCGGTGGTGGGGCTTAAGGACACCATTACCGGGGACACCCTGGTGGGCGAGAAGGATGATCCGGTCATCCTCGAGTCCATCGATATCCCCGAGCCCGTGATCGACGTAGCGATCGAGCCCAAATCCAAGGCCGACCAGGAAAAGCTCGCCATGGCGCTGCAGCGCCTTTCCGAGGAAGACCCCACCTTCCGCGTCCATACCGACCCCGATTCGGGCCAGACCATCATCTCGGGGATGGGCGAGCTGCATCTCGAGATCATCGTCGACCGCTTGAAGCGCGAGTTCAAGGTCGAAGCCAACGTTGGCAAGCCTCAGGTGGCCTACCGCGAGACCATTACCGTCCCCGTCGACGCCGAGGGCAAGTTCATCCGTCAGACCGGCGGGCGTGGCCAGTACGGTCACGTCAAGATCAAGGCCGAGCCGCTCCCCAGGGGCAGTGGCTTTGAGTTCGTCAACGCCATCGTCGGTGGTGTGGTGCCCAAAGACTACATCCCCGCGGTGCAAAAAGGCATCGAAGAGGCCATGCAGTCGGGGCCGCTCATCGGTTTCCCGGTGGTCGACCTGAAGGTGACCCTCTACGACGGGAGTTACCACGAGGTTGACTCTTCGGAGATGGCCTTCAAGATCGCCGGTTCGATGGCGATCAAGGAGGCGGTCAAGAAGGGTGCCCCGGCGATCCTCGAGCCGATCATGAAGGTCGAGGTGGTGACCCCCGAGGAGTACCTCGGCGACGTCATCGGGGATCTGAACTCGCGGCGCGGGCACATCCTCGGCATGGAACCCCGGGGCAACGCTCAGATCGTGAGGGCCTACGTGCCGCTTTCCGAGATGTTCGGTTACGCCACCGACCTGCGCTCGAAGACCCAGGGTAGGGCTTCGTTCGTCATGTTCTTCGATCACTACGCAGAGGTTCCCAAACAAATTCAAGAAAAGCTCATGAAAGGGTGAGGTGAGGGCCATGGCCAAGGAGGAATTTCAGCGCACGAAGCCGCACGTGAACGTAGGGACGATTGGGCACGTTGACCACGGGAAGACGACGCTTACGGCTGCGATCACGTTTGCGGCGGCGGCGGAGAACCCGAACGTTGAGATTGCGGACTACGACCAGATTGACAAGGCGCCGGAGGAGAAGGCTCGCGGGATTACGATCAACACGGCGCACGTGGAGTACGAGACGGCAAAAAGGCACTACAGCCACGTGGACTGTCCGGGGCACGCGGACTATGTGAAGAACATGATCACGGGTGCGGCGCAGATGGACGGGGCGATTCTTGTAGTTTCGGCGGCTGACGGTCCGATGCCGCAGACCCGTGAGCACATTCTTTTGGCGCGTCAGGTTGGGGTTCCGTACATTGTGGTGTTCATGAACAAGATTGACATGGTGGACGACGAGGAGCTTTTGGAGCTCGTCGAGATGGAAGTGCGGGACCTTTTGAACCAGTACGAGTTTCCTGGGGACGATGTGCCGGTGATTCGGGGTTCGGCGCTGAAGGCGTTGGAGGCGTTGCACGAGAACCCGAACACCAAGCGTGGCGAGAACGAGTGGGTTGACAAGATTTGGGAGCTTTTGGACGCTTTGGACGAGTACATTCCCGAGCCTGAGCGGGACATTGACAAGCCATTTTTGATGCCGGTGGAGGACGTGTTTACGATCACTGGTCGCGGGACGGTTGCCACGGGTCGTGTGGAGCGCGGGAAGCTGACGGTTGGCGAGGAGGTTGAGATCGTTGGTTTGCGGCCCACGCAGAAGACGGTGGTGACCGGGCTTGAGATGCACCGGAAGGTTTTGAAGGAAGCGATTGCGGGTGACAACATTGGGGCGCTGCTTCGGGGCATTGCCCGGGACGAGGTTGAGCGGGGCCAGGTTTTGGCGAAGCCTGGGAGCATTACGCCGCACACCAAGTTTGAGGCGCAGGTGTACATCTTGAAGAAGGAGGAGGGGGGTCGCCACACGGGGTTTTTCACGGGGTATCGTCCGCAGTTTTACTTTCGGACGACGGACGTGACGGGTGTGGTGACCTTGCCCGAGGGTGTTGAGATGGTGATGCCTGGTGACAACGTGAGCTTCACGGTGGAGCTGATCAAGCCGATTGCGCTTGAGGAGGGGTTGCGCTTTGCCATTCGCGAGGGCGGCCGCACCGTTGGGGCTGGCGTCGTCACCAAGATCTTGGAGTGAGGTGAGGCATGCCTAGGATTCGCATCAAGCTCAGGGGCTTCGACCACAAAAGCCTGGATGCCTCGGCGCGTAAGATCGTTGAAACCGCGCGTCGAACCGGCGCCCGGGTTTCCGGTCCCGTGCCCCTGCCGACGAGGGTCCGCCGTTTCGCCGTGCTCCGTGGCCCGTTTAAGCACAAGGACTCGCGCGAGCACTTTGAAATTCGGACCCACAACCGCCTGGTGGACATCATCGACCCCAACAAGAAGACCATCGAGAGCCTGATGGCGCTCGATCTTCCCACCGGCGTCGAAATCGAGATCAAAACCGTGGGAGGTGGCAAGTGAAGGGGATTCTCGGCACCAAGGTCGGGATGACCCAGATCTGGCGCGGCGATCGCGCGGTCCCGGTGACCGTGATCCACGCGGGGCCATGCCCGGTGGTGCAACGCCGGACGCCTGAAAAGGACGGTTACCTGGCCGTACAGCTCGGGTACCTGCCGGTCAAGGAGAAAAAGGTCAACCGACCCATGCGCGGCCACTTCAAGCGCGCGGGGGTGGAGCCGGTCCGTTACCTCAGGGAGATCCGCGATTTTAACCCCGAAGAAGACGTGGTCACGGTGGCCATTTTCCAGCCCGGTGAACGTGTGGATGTCACCGGTACCTCCAAAGGTCGCGGCTTTGCCGGCGTGATGAAGCGCTGGAACTTCGCCGGCGGACCGGACTCGCACGGCGCCCACAAGATTCACCGGCACCCGGGTTCGATCGGGAACCGTAAGACCCCCGGACGCGTTTACAAGGGGAAGAAGATGGCCGGTCACTACGGCGCCGAACGCGTGACCATCCAGAACCTCGAGGTCGTCGACGTGATTCCCGATGAGAACCTGATCCTGGTCAAGGGCGCGATCCCGGGGCCCAACGGCGGGTTGGTGATCGTGCGCGAGACCACGAAGCGGGGGGTGAAGTGATGCCCGCGGTCGAAGTGATCACCAAAGAGGGCCGCCAGACGCGTGAGGTTGGCCTTCCTGAAGAGGTCAACGTCCACATCCTGTGGGAGGTGGTGCGCTGGCAGTTGGCCAAGCGTCGGGCGGGGACCGCGAGCACCAAGACCCGGGGCGAGGTGAGCTTTTCCGGCAAGAAAATCTGGCCACAAAAGGGCCTCGGCCGGGCTCGCCACGGCGACCGCGGCGCTCCGATCTTCGTCCGCGGCGGTGTCGCCTTCGGGCCCAAGCCCCGCAATTACAGCTACACCCTGCCGAAGAAGGTGCGCCGCAAAGGGCTGGCGATGGCCCTTGGCGACCGGGCCCGCAACGGCAAGCTCACCGTTGTTGAGTCTTTCGACGGGGTTCAGGGCAAGACCAAGTCGTTCTTGGCCTGGGCCAAGGCCAACGGGTTCGATGGCAGCGAGCGGGTGCTGCTCGTGACCGAAAACGAGCTCGTTCGCCGCGCAGCCCGCAACTTGCCCTGGGTGAGCGTCCTCGAACCGGAAGGCATCAACGTCTACGACATTCTCCGTCACGAGCGCCTGGTGATGGACGAACCTGCCTTCCAGTTAGCCCTTTCGCGGGCGGGTGTCGGAGGTGAGGCGTGAAGACTCCGTACGACGTCATCCTCGAGCCGGTGCTTTCGGAAAAGGCCTATCAGGGCTATCAGGCGGGCAAGTACACCTTCTGGGTCCACAAAGACGCCACCAAGACCGAGGTTAAAAACGCCGTCGAGGCAGCGTTTAAGGTCGATGTGGTCAAGGTCAACCTCATGAATGTCCGGGGTAAGAAAAAGCGCCTGGGGCGTTATGAGGGCAAGCGGCCCGACCGCAAGAAGGCCGTGGTGACCGTGGCCCCCGGCCAGAAGATCGAGGCCCTGGAAGGGCTGATTTAGGAGTGAGGCATGGCGATTAAGAAGTTCAAACCCTACACGCCATCCCGCCGGTTCATGACGGTGGCCGACTTCTCGGAGATCACCAAGAAACGGCCCGAGAAGTCGCTGACCGAGCCGCTCAAAAAGACCGGTGGGCGCAACAACCAGGGGCGCATCACGGTTCGCTTCCGCGGCGGCGGCCACAAGCGCCTGTACCGCATCATCGACTTCAAGCGACGCGATAAGGCCGGGATCCCCGCCAAAGTGGCCGCGATCGAGTACGACCCCAACCGTTCGGCCCGGATTGCTTTGCTGCACTACGTCGATGGGGAAAAGCGCTACATCATCGCCCCCGACGGCCTCAAGCCCGGGATGCGCGTCGTGAGCGGGCCGGAGGCACCGATCGAGGTCGGCAATGCTCTCCCGCTTCGCTTCATCCCCGTTGGCACCACGGTGCACGCGGTCGAGCTGGTCCCGGGCAAGGGGGCTCAGCTTGCCCGAAGCGCCGGGACCGGGGCCCAGATCCAGGGCCGCGAGGGCGACTACGTCATCCTCCGCCTGCCCTCGGGTGAGCTTCGCAAGATCCACGCCGAGTGCTACGCCACCGTCGGCGTGGTCGGGAACGCGGATCACAAGAACATCACCCTGGGCAAGGCTGGGCGCAGCCGCTGGCTTGGGCGCAAGCCCCACGTCCGTGGCTCGGCGATGAACCCGGTGGACCACCCCCACGGTGGTGGTGAAGGGCGCGCGCCCAGGGGCCGCCCGCCCGCTTCGCCCTGGGGCTGGCAGACCAAAGGCCGCAAGACGCGGAAAAAGCGCAAGCCCTCGGACCGCTTCATCATTTCGCGGAGAAAGAAGTAGGGGTGAAACATGCCGCGTAGCTTGAAAAAGGGCGTTTTTGTAGATGACCACCTTCTGGAGAAGGTCGAGGCTTTAAACGCGCGTGGGGAACGGCGGGTGATTAAGACCTGGAGCCGCCGCTCCACCATCGTTCCCGAGATGGTGGGCCACACCATCGCCGTGTACAACGGTCGCCAGCACGTTCCCGTCTACATTACGGAGAACATGGTCGGCCACAAGCTCGGCGAGTTCGCGCCCACCCGCACCTACCGGGGCCATGGCAAGGACGCCAAGGCCACCAAGAAGAAGTAAGGAGGGGTCATGGAGGCCAAAGCCACAGCACGCTATGTTCGCATGTCCCCCCGCAAGGTGCGCTTGGTGGTCGACCTGATCCGTGGCAAGAAAGCGGAGGAAGCCGACCGTATCCTGCGTTACCTCAACAAACGGGCGGCGCACCCCGTGCGCAAGGTCCTGAAGAGCGCCATTGCCAATGCCGTGAACAACCACGACCTGCTCGAAGACGCCCTCTACGTCAAGGAGGCTTACGTCAACGAGGGGCCGGCGTTCAAGCGGGTGCTGCCTCGCGCGCGCGGGCGGGCGGACATCATCAAGAAGCGGACCAGCCACATCACCATCGTTTTGGAGGAACGGCATGGGGAATAAGATTCATCCGGTGGGCTTCCGTCTCGGGATCACCCGCGACTGGGAGTCCCGCTGGTACGCCAACAAGAAAGATTACAAGCACCTCCTCGAGGAGGACCGGCGAATTCGCGAGCTCATCGAGCGTGAGGTCTACCACGCCGGGGTGGCCCGGATCGACATCGAGCGCGCTGCCGACAACGTGAGCGTGACCGTCCATGTGGCCAAGCCCGGGGTGGTCATCGGTCGCGGCGGCGAGACTATCAAACGACTCCGGGCGGAGCTTGAAAAACTCTTCCCCGGTAAAAACATCGCCCTCAACGTCCAGGAGGTGCCCAATCCCAACCTGTCGGCCCCGCTCGTGGCCCAGCGGGTGGCGGAGCAGATCGAGCGCCGCTTCGCCGTGCGGCGGGCGATCAAGCAGGCGGTGCAGCGGGTGATGGAAGCCGGCGCCAAGGGGGCGAAGGTGGTGGTCTCCGGTCGCATCGGCGGCGCCGAGCAGGCGCGGACCGAGTGGGCGGCGGATGGTCGGGTGCCGCTGCATACCCTCCGCGCCAACATCGACTACGGCACCGCCCTGGCCCGGACCACCTACGGCGTACTGGGGGTAAAGGCGTACGTCTTCCTCGGCGAAAAGATCGGAGAACGTCCGGTGATGAAGGCGGCCAAGGCTCGCCCTGAACGTCCGCGGCGCCGCCGGCCGACCGTTCGCCGACGCGTAAAGAAGGAGGAGTCCGGCGATGCTGATGCCTAAGCGGGTGAAGTATCGCAAACAGCACCGCGGCCGGATGAGAGGCGCGACCAAAGGCGGCGACTACGTGGCCTTTGGCGAGTTCGGCCTCGTGGCCATGGAACCGGCGTGGGTCACCGCTCAGCAGATCGAGGCGGCCCGTGTGGCGATGGTGCGCCACTTCCGGCGGGGTGGCAAGATCTTCATCCGGATCTTCCCCGACAAGCCCTACACCAAAAAGCCCCTCGAGGTCCGTATGGGTAAAGGGAAGGGCAACGTCGAGGGCTGGGTCGCAGTGGTGAGGCCGGGACGGGTGATGTTCGAGGTGGCGGGGGTCTCCGAGGAGGCTGCCCGGGAGGCGTTCCGTTTGGCTTCCCACAAGCTTCCCATCAAGACGAAGGTGGTGGTGCGCGATGCCTACGATGAAGCCCAATGAGATCCGCAACAT
Source organism: Vulcanithermus mediatlanticus (assembly GCF_055385885.1). Lineage (NCBI taxonomy): Bacteria > Thermotogati > Deinococcota > Deinococci > Thermales > Thermaceae > Vulcanithermus > Vulcanithermus mediatlanticus. Next base: position 1,619,029 of record NZ_AP042385.1, read on the forward strand.
GACCCCTGAGGAGATCCGCAAGAAGGTGGTCGAGAAAAAGCGCGAGCTCATGGACCTGCGCTTTCAGGCCTCCATCGGACAGCTTTCCCAGAACCATCGCATCCGGGAGACCAAGCGAGAGATCGCCCGTCTTTTAACCATCCTTCGCGAGAAGGAGCTCGAGGTCAGGGAGTAGACGATGCCGAAGAAAGTTCTCACAGGCGTGGTCGTGAGCGACAAGATGGACAAGACCGTATCCGTCCTTGTCGAGCGACAGTTTCCGCATCCGCTCTACGGCAAGGTGGTGCGGCGCTCAAAGAAGTACCTCGCCCACGACGAGGAGAACGCCTACAAGGTAGGGGATGTGGTGGAGATCATCGAGAGCCGTCCCATCTCCCGTCGCAAGCGCTGGCGTGTGGTACGTCGTCTCGAAGAGGGGCGACACGACCTGGTGGAGCGTTATTTCCTACGCAAGAAGCGGGGTGAGTGATGGTTCAGCAGGAGTCTGTGCTCGAAGTCGCCGACAACACCGGCGCCCGAAAGATCTTGGTGATCCGCGTGCTGGGCGGTTCCGGGCGGAAATATGCCAGCGTCGGTGACGTGGTGGTGGCCACCGTCAAGGAGGCGATTCCCCGGGGCCAGGTCAAGGAAGGCGACGTGGTGCGGGCGGTGGTCGTGCGGACCAAGAAGGAAGTGAAACGGCCGGACGGCTCGGCCATCCGCTTCGACGACAACGCCGCGGTCATCATCAACAATCAGGGTGAGCCCCGGGGTACGCGCGTGTTCGGGCCCGTCGCCCGTGAACTCAGGGAGAAGAAGTTCATGAAGATCGTCTCCCTGGCGCCGGAGGTGCTCTGATGCGTGTCCGTCACGTGAAAAAAGGCGATACGGTGGTGGTGGTTTCCGGGAAGTACCGGGGGAAGACCGGCCGGGTAATCGCGGTGTTTCCCAAGCGCTTCCGGGTCCTGGTTGAGGGCGTCAACGTGGTGAAGAAGGCGGTGCGCCCCAGCGAGGAGAATCCACAGGGCGGGTTCCGTGAACAGGAAGCCCCCATCCACGCTGCGAAGGTGCGCGTGCTCTGTCCTCAGTGCGGGCGGCCGGTGCGGGTGAAGCGCAAGGTGCTCGACGATGGCACCAAGGTGCGCATCTGCAACCACTGCGGCGCGGCGCTGGATTCGTGAGGTGAAGGATGCCATTGAACGTAGGGTTAAAGAAAAAGTACGAGGAAGAAGTTCGCCCCGAGCTCTTGAAGCGTTTCGGCTACGAGAACATTTGGCAGGTGCCCCGGCTTGAGAAGGTGGTGGTGAACCAGGGTCTTGGCGAGGCCAAGGAGGATGTCCGGATTTTGGAAAAGGCCGCCAAGGAACTCGCCCTCATCACCGGTCAGAAGCCGATCATTACCCGGGCCCGGAAGTCGATCAGCAATTTCCGCATCCGCAAGGGTATGCCCATCGGGATCAAGGTGACCCTGCGCAAGGACCGGATGTGGATCTTTCTGGAAAAGCTCTTGAACGTGGCCTTGCCGCGGCGCCGTGACTTCCGGGGCATCGATCCCAACGCCTTCGACGGCCGGGGGAACTACAACCTGGGGATTCGCGAGCAGCTGGTGTTTCCCGAGATCACCTACGACATGGTCGACCAGACGCGGGGCATGGACATCGCGATCGTCACCACGGCAGAGACCGACGAGGAAGCCAGGGCGCTTTTGGAACTGCTCGGCTTTCCCTTCAAGAAACAGTAGGAGTAAAGATGGCCAGGAAAGCACTGATCGAAAAGGCGAAGCGGAAGCCCAAGTTTTCCGTGCGCGCGTACACGCGTTGTGCCCGGTGCGGGCGTTCGCGGTCGGTTTACCGTTACTTCGGGCTGTGCCGGATTTGCATCCGCGAGTTGGCGCACAAAGGGCAGCTTCCGGGGGTCAAGAAGGCCAGCTGGTAGCGGGAACGGTCGGGGGGATTCCCTCGAGACCGCTCGCGATCGAGTAGCGATAAAGGAGAGAGACAATGCTGACCGACCCAATCGCAGATATGCTGACCAGGATTCGGAACGCCACCATGGTCTTTAAGGAGACAGTGGACGTTCCGGCGTCGAAGTTCAAGGAAGAAATCGCGAAGATCCTGGTCAAGGAAGGCTACCTCAAGGCTTACGAGGTGGTAGAAATCGGTGGGCGTCCCTACCTGCGGCTCACGCTCAAATACGGGCCGGTGCGCAAGACGGCCCGCGGGCGTCGCCCGGAGCAGGTCATCAAGCACATCCGCCGGGTCTCCAAGCCCGGCCGCCGGGTGTACGTTTCGGCCCGGGAGGTTCCGGTGGTGAAGCGCGGGCTGGGGATTGCCATCATCTCTACCTCCAAAGGCGTCATGACCGATCGTGAGGCTCGCCGCGCGGGCGTCGGCGGCGAGGTCGTTTGCGAGGTGTGGTGATGAGCCGAATCGGGAAGAAACCCATCCAGATCCCGCAGGGCGTCACCGTGGAGGTCGCCCGGAGAGAGGTGCGGGTGAAGGGGCCGAAGGGCAGCCTCACCGTGGCCATCGACCCCGATATGCGCGTAGTCGTCGAGGATGGTGTGGTCCGTGTCGAGCGCCCGAGCGACGGCCGCCGCCATCGCAGCCTGCACGGTTTGACCCGTACGCTGATTGCCAACGCGGTTCAAGGCGTGACCCAGGGCTACACCAAGGAGCTCGAGATCAAAGGTATTGGTTACCGGGCCAAGCTCAGCGGTCGCGCGCTTGAGTTGAGCGTAGGGTTTTCCCACCCCGTGATCTTTGAGCCTCCGGAGGGCGTCACCATCGAGGTGCCCGAGCCCACCAAGATCCGCGTTTCGGGCATCGACAAGCAGCTGGTGGGACAGGTCGCCGCGGATATCCGGGCGATCAGGCCGCCCGATGCCTACAAGGGCAAGGGTATCCGCTATGCCGGAGAAGTCGTCCGCCTCAAGCCGGGTAAGGCTGGAACAACGAAGTAGGAGGAACCATGGCCAGATTGAGCGCATACGATCGGCGTAAGTTTCGCACCCGGAACAAGATCCGGCGCACTTCGAAGGGCAAGCCGCGCTTGAGCGTTTTTCGCAGCCTGAGGCACATCTACGCCCAGATCATCGACGATGAGCAAGGGGTGACCCTGGCGGCCAGCTCCAGTCTCGCCCTCAAACTCCAGGGTAAAAAGAGCGAGGTCGCGAGGGAGGTTGGGCGCGACATCGCTCAAAAGGCGCTGAAGAAGGGCATCGAGGAGGTTGTTTTCGACCGCGGTCCTTACAAGTACCACGGCCGCGTAAAGGCCCTGGCCGAGGGTGCGCGCGAGGGTGGACTCAAGTTTTAAGGAGGGGACATGCCGGAAACCGACTTTGAAGAGAAGATGATCATGATCCGTCGTACGGCGAAGACCTACCAGGGCGGTCGGCGCTTCCGTTTCGGTGCGCTGGCCGTGGTGGGAGATCGCCAGGGTCGCGTCGGCGTGGGCCTGGGGAAGGCGAAAGAGGTGCCGCTCGCGGTGCAAAAGGCCCAGGCCGTGGCGCGGAAGAACATGATCGAGGTCCCCATCGAGAACGGCACGATCCCCCACGAGATCGAGGTCGAATACGGTGCGACGAGGGTCATCATGCGCCCGGCGGCACCGGGGACCGGTGTCATCGCCGGGGCGGTCCCTCGCGCGATCTTAGAGTTGGCGGGCTACACCGACATTCTGACCAAGGCCCTGGGGAGCCGAAACCCCATTAACGTCGCCTACGCCACGCTTGAGGCCCTCAGGCAGCTGCAGACCTGGGATGAGGCACGCCGTTTGAGGAAGGAGGTGGGCTGATGGCTCGTCTCCGCGTGCGTTTGGTCAAGAGCCCGATCGGCTACGCCAAGGACCAAAAGGCAACGCTCAAGGCGCTTAAGCTGACCAGGATGAATAAGGTCCACGAGCTGCCCGACAATCCCGCTGTTCGGGGGATGATTCACAAGGTGAGGCACCTCGTGGAAGTGGAGGAGGTGAAGGAATGAAGCTCGGCGATCTTCGCCCGAACCCGGGGGCGACCAAGCGCAAGAAGCGGGTGGGCCGCGGGCCTTCTTCGGGACACGGCAAGACCGCGACCCGGGGTCAAAAGGGCCAGAAGTCGCGCTCGGGCGGCACCAAGAACCCGGCCAAGCACGAGGGCGGGCGCTCCACGCTGGTGATGCGTTTGCCCAAACGCGGCATGCGTGGTCAGGTTCCGGGCGCCATCCGCCGCGTTGTTTACGAAGAGGTCAACCTTCGCGATCTGGCGCGCAAGTTCCCCGAGGGTGGCGAAATCACCCCCGAGAAGCTGGTCGAGGCCCGGCTCGTGCGTAAGGATCGGCCGGTGAAACTCCTGGCGCACGGCGAGGTTCAGGCCGCCTACACCGTGCTCGTGCACGCGGCGAGCAAGCGCGCGCTTGAGAAGATTCAGACCGCCGGTGGGAAGGTCGAACTTCTAGGCAAGGGGGCCTAGAATGCTTCGGGCCTTCAAAGACGCTTTCATCATCCCCGAGCTGCGCCAGCGTCTTCTCTTCACCCTGATGATGCTCGGATTTTTCCGCCTGGGCACCTACATCCCCAACCCCGGGGTGGATATCGAGAAGATCCAGGGGTTCTTGGGGACCCAGGCGGGCGGCATCTTCGGCATCATCAACCTGTTCTCCGGTGGGAATTTCCGAAACTTCTCGATCTTCGCCCTCGGCATCATGCCCTACATCACCGCGGCCATCATCATGCAGCTTCTGGTTACGGTGGTGCCGTCGCTGGAGAAACTTCAGCGCGAAGGGGAAGAGGGGCGGCGGATCATCCAGCAATACACCCGGGTGGGCGGCCTGGCCCTGGCCGCCTTCCAGGCCCTTTTCCTCGCTGTCGCTTTCCTTGAGTCGAACAACGGCCAGTTCCTGTTGCCCGGTTGGGAACCCGGTTGGGCTTTTCGCTTCATCGTGGTCGTGACCCAGGTTGCGGGGACGGCGCTGCTTCTTTGGATGGGCGAGCGGATCACCGAGTACGGGATTGGCAACGGCGTCTCGCTCATCATCTACGCCGGGATCGTGGCCACCTGGCCGCCTCAGATCCTGCGGGTGCTGGGGCTGGTTCGCGCCGGCGAGATCGGTGTGCTGCAGCTGCTCTTCTTCTTTGCCTTCATCATCGCCGCTTTTGCCGGGATGGTCGCGGTGACGATGGCCGAGCGCCGGATCCCGGTGCAGTATGCGCGCAAGGTGGTGGGGCGTAAGGTCTACGGTGGCCAGAGCACCTATCTGCCCATCAAGCTCAACGCCGCCAACGTGATCCCGATCATCTTTGCCGCCGCCATCATTCAGATCCCGATCTTCCTGACCGCGCCGTTCCAGGAGAGTGCCTTGGCCCAGAGCATCGCCTCGTTCTTTAACCCCACCCGGGCCAGCGGTTTGATCATCGAGGTCATCCTGGTCATCCTCTTCACCTACATCTACACCGCCGTGCAGTTCGACCCCCGTCGTATTGCCGACAACCTTCGTGAGTACGGCGGCTTCGTCCCCGGGGTGCGTCCGGGTGAGCCGACGGTGCGTTTCCTGGAGCACATCATCAGCCGTCTGACCCTTTGGGGCGCACTCTTTTTGGGCCTCGTCACCGCGTTGCCGCAGATCATCATGAACATCACCGGGGTTCAGGCCTTTAGTTTCTCGGGCATTGGGTTGCTGATCGTCGTCGGCGTGGCGCTCGATACCCTGCGGCAGATCGAGAGCCAGCTGATGCTGCGGAACTACGAAGGCTTCCTGAGCAAGGGCCGGATTAAGGGGAGGCGAAGCTTTTGAGCACGAATCAGCCAATGGTTCTCATCTTCCTGGGGCCGCCGGGGGCCGGGAAGGGTACCCAGGCGGCCAGGCTCGCCGAGCATTTCGGACTCAAGAAGATCTCGACCGGCGATATCCTTCGCGACCACGTCAAGCGGGGAACCGATCTGGGCCGGCAGGTGGCCCCGATCATGGCGCGCGGCGACCTCGTCCCCGACGATCTCATTCTCGCCATCATCCGGGAGGAGATTGAAAAACTCCCGGCGGCGCGGATCATCTTCGATGGTTTTCCCCGCACCCTTCCCCAGGCCGAGGCCCTCGAGGCCCTGCTCCGCGACCTGGGCCTGGCCACCGACGCGGTGGTGCTCCTGGAGGTGCCCACCGAGGAGCTGGTGGCCCGGTTGAGCAAACGGGCCCGCGAGGAGGGACGGGCCGACGATACCGAGGAGGCGATCCGGCGTCGCCTCGAGGTCTACGCCCGTCAGACCGCGCCGCTGATCGATTACTACGCCGGTCGGGGCGTGCTCTTGCGGATTGAAGGCGTGGGCGAGGTCGAGGCCGTGACCCGGCGAATTATCGAAGCATTGGAGGCGTCTTCGTGGCCATCGTCATCAAGCGGCCAGAAGAAATAGAGAAAATGGCCGCCGCCGGTCGCCTCCTGGCCGAGGTGATGGCCGAGGTCGCGGCCCATGTCCGGCCCGGCGTGCGCACCGCCTTTCTGGATGAGGTCGCGAGAGAAGCGATCCTCGCCCGCGGGGCAAAGCCCGCCTTCCTCGGCTACCAGGGTTTTCCCGCGACCATTTGCGCCAGCGTGAACGAGGTGGTCGTCCACGGCATCCCCGACTCGAGGCCTTTGGAGGAGGGCGACTTACTCTCGATCGACCTTGGGCTTTATTACGACGGCTACGCCGCGGACATGGCCAAAACCTTTCCCGTAGGGCGTGTTTCTCCTGAGGCTCTGCGCCTGATTCGCGTGACCGAGGAAGCCTTCTGGAAAGGCTTCGACGCGGCACGGGCGGGCGGTCGCATCGGCGACATCTCGGCCGCGGTGCAAAAGCACGTCGAGGACGCTGGCTTTTGGGTGGTCCGCGAGTTCGTCGGGCACGGCATCGGGAGGGAGTTCCACGAGGATCCCCACGTACCCAACTTCGGCCGTCCGGGCACCGGTCCCAAGCTGCGCCCGGGAATGGTGCTCGCTATTGAGCCGATGGTGACCCATTTCCCGGCAAATGTAGTAATATTGAACGATGGTTGGACGGCCAGTGCCGGCAAGGGGAACCTGGCTGCCCACTACGAGCACACGGTGGCGATTACCGAGGAAGGACCCCGGATTCTGACCGGGGAGGTTTAGGAGGGGTCGTGGCCAAGCAGAAGGACACCATTCGCACTGAGGGTGTGGTGCTCGAGGCGTTGCCGAGCACGCGCTTCAGGGTGAAGCTCGATTCAGGGCCGGAGATCTTGGCCTACGTGTCCGGTAAGATGCGGCGGCATTGGATCCGCATCCTCCCCGGTGACCGTGTGGTCGTGGAGATCTCCCCCTACGATCCAACTCAGGGCAGGATCGTTTACCGGAAGTGAGGAAAAGCGATGAAGGTGAGGGCTTCGGTCAAAAAGATCTGCGATAAGTGCAAGGTCATACGGCGGCACGGTCGCGTGTACGTGATCTGCGAGAACCCCAAACACAAACAGCGTCAGGGGTGAGGTGAATGGCAAGGATTGCAGGCGTAGAAATTCCCAGGGACAAGCCGGTGAGCGTGGCGCTGACCTACATCTATGGCATCGGCCGGGCGCGCGCCAAGGATGCGGTGCGGGCGGTGGGGCTCGATCCCCAGCGGAGGGTCAAGGACCTCACCGACCAGGAAGTCGTCAAGCTGCGTGAATACGTGGAGAACACCTGGAAACTCGAGGGCGAGCTGCGTGCTGAGGTGCAGGCCAACATCAAGCGTTTGATGGACATCGGTTGTTACCGTGGCCTCCGGCACCGCCGCGGGTTGCCGGTGCGCGGTCAGCGGACCCGGACCAACGCGAGGACGCGCAAAGGGCCCAAGCGCACGGTTGCTGGTAAGAAGAAAGCCCCCCGGAAGTAATTTCCGGCCAGTCGATACTCCTTGGAGGAGAGTATGGCCAAGCGTCAGAAAAAAACAAAAGCGGTCAAGAAGAAAACCAAGCGTCAGGTGGCGCACGGCAAGGCCTACATCCACGCCACCTACAACAACACCATCGTGACCATCACCGACCCCGACGGGCATCCCCTCACCTGGTCCTCGGGCGGGGTGATCGGCTATAAGGGAAGCCGCAAAGGGACGCCGTATGCGGCCCAGCTCGCGGCCATGGACGCGGCGAAGAAAGCCCAAAACTACGGGATGACTTCCGTCGACGTCATCGTCCGGGGCACCGGTGCCGGGCGCGAGCAGGCCATCCGGGCCCTGCAGGCTTCGGGTTTGCAGGTGCGGTCGATTGTGGACGATACCCCGGTTCCGCATAACGGCTGCCGTCCCAAGAAGAAAAAGCGGGGGTAAGTGAGATATGGGTAAATACATTGGACCAGTGTGCCGTTTCTGCCGACGGGAAGGCATTAAACTCTACCTCAAGGGTGAGCGCTGCTACGGGCCGAAGTGCGCTTTGGAGCGCCGGCCTTACCCGCCCGGTCAGCACGGGCAGAAGCGTTCCCGCCGGCCTTCCGACTACGCGATCCGTCTGCGGGAAAAACAACGGCTGCGCCGCATCTATGGCCTCAACGAGCGTCAGTTCCGGAGCCTTTTCGAAGAGGCGTCCAAGAAAAAGGGCGTGACGGGTACGGTGTTCCTGCACCTCCTCGAGTCGCGTCTCGACAACGTGGTCTACCGCCTCGGCATCGCTGCCAGCCGCCGGCAGGCGCGCCAGATCGTTCGCCATGGGCACATTACCGTCAACGGTCGCCGCGTCGACATTCCGAGCTACCGCGTCAAACCCGGCGACACGGTGGCGGTGTACGAAAAGTCCAAGAACCTCGACACCATCCAGGCCAACGTCGAGCTCGCCAAGGGACGCAAGGGCAGCCCCTGGCTGGCTTTTGACCCCGATAAGCTCGAGGGCAAGTTCCTGAGGCTGCCCGACCGTGAGGACCTGGCACTCCCGGTCAACGAGCAACTGGTGATCGAGTACTACTCGAGGTGATGATGGAGACCACGAAGCTCAAGGCACCTCGTTTTGAGGCCAAGGTCGAGGGCAACTATGGAGAGTTCGTCCTCGAGCCTTTGGAGCGCGGTTTTGGCGTGACGCTGGGCAACCCGCTGCGGCGAGTCCTGCTCTCGTCGATTCCCGGAACCGCGGTGACCAGCGTCTACATCGAGGACGCGCTGCACGAGTTCCAGACCTTGCCCGGGGTGCGCGAGGACGTCGTTCAGATTGTCCTTAACCTCAAAGAGTTGGTGGTGAAGATCCTCGACCCCGAGGTCGAAACCGTCACCCTCCGCCTGCGGGCCGAAGGGCCGAAGGAGGTCAGGGCCGCCGATTTCGAAGTCCCTTCGGACGCCGAGATCGTGAACCCCGACCTTCCCATTGCCACCCTTGGCGATGGGGCGCGCCTGGTCATGGAAGTTCGCGTCGATCGGGGCGTGGGTTATGTCCCCGCCGAGCGCCATAACATCAAGGACCGCATCAACTCGATCCCGGTGGACGCGCTCTTCTCGCCGGTGCGCCGGGTGGCCTACCACGTCGAGGACACCCGTCTCGGTCAGCGGACCGACCTCGACAAGCTGACCCTCAGGATTTGGACCGACGGCTCCGTTTCCCCGCAAGCCGCGCTCTCGCAGGCGGTCGAGATCTTGCAAGAGCACTTCAACTTCTTCGCCCCGGCCGGTGAGGTGGTTGAGGCGGAGCCCGCCGAGGCGACGGAGGAGGCCGGCGAGCAGGAGGAATCGCGCACCCCCTTGGAGGAGCTCGAGCTGAGCACCCGCGTGCTGCATAACCTCAAAGAAGAGGGTGTGCACACCGTGGAGGATCTGCTCGTGCTCTCCCTGCGTGACCTCAAGAAAATCCCCGGTATTGGTGAGCGCAGCGTTGACGAGATCTTGCAGCGCCTTTCGGCGCGCGGGCTTTCCTTAAAGGAGTGAAACGATGCGACACAGGAAAGCAGGAAGAAAACTCGGTCGCCACTCGAGCCACCGGCTCGCGTTGTTGCGCAACCAGGCGACCCAACTGTTGCGGCACGGTCGGATCGAGACCACGATCCCCAAGGCCAAGGAGCTGCGGCGGTTCGTCGAGCCACTGATCAGCGTGGCCCGGCGGGGCGATCTGGCCGCGCGCCGGCTCGTCATTCGCGACATTCACGACCTCGAGGTCGTTCGCAAACTCTTCAACGAGATCGCCCCCCGTTACAAGGACCGGCCAGGCGGTTATACCCGTATTCTCAAGCTGGCCAAGCGTCGCCGTGGCGACGGGACGCAGCTGGCGATCATCGAGTTGGTCGAGGCCGAAAACGGCGCCGAAGCTTAGCCTCGAACTCGACCGCGCCCCCTGCCCGGATCCGGGCAGGGGGCGTTTTAGACCTCGCCCTCGTCTTTTTCCGGCGTGTCGATGGCGGGGTAGATGCGCCGCCCCCCCGCTTCCCGTTCCAGCTCGTGCCGGAGCTCGCGGAGGTCGAGGAAACGGTCCGCGGCCGACCGCAGCTCAAGATCGATGCTGTCGTCGATGCCGAGGAGCCAGACTTCCTTGCCCAGGGCGCGGACCGCCTCCACCGGGGCGGCGAGCCCGGCTTCGCCGGCGGCGAGGACTGCGACCTCCCAACGCGGTGCGGTGAGGAGGAGGTCGGTGGCGATGACGGCGTCGAAGCGGGGTTCGGAGTGAACCTCTCGCCAGCGAACCGTATAGCCCATGAACGCCAGGGCGTCGAGGAATTTCTTTTGCCGTTCGTCGTTGATGTCGGTGATCGGGGCGTAATAGAAGGCGTTGTAGAAAGCGTGGCCCTCGCGGAAATAAGCGAGGGTCTTGCGGTGGTCGACGTTCCACCCCATGCGCCGGGAGGCGGAATATACGAAGGACCCATCGATGAAAATGGCCAGTCGTTCCATATCGCCTTAGCTTACCCGCAGGATGATCTTGCCGAACACACTGCGGCCCTCGAGGCGACGGTGCGCCTCCCTGGCCTCGGCCAGCGGCAGGACGTCGGCGACCACGGGGCGGAGCTTCCCGGCTTCGATCAAGCGCAAGATTCGGAAGAGCCTCGATTTTGAGGCCATGGTTGATCCGTAGATGGTGAGCTGCCGGTAAAAGATGTGTCCGAGCGGGGTGGTTGCCTGGTAGCCGCTGGTGGCGCCAACCAGGGCGATTCGCCCGCCGTTGCGCGTGGCCTTGATCACCGACTCCCAGTAGTCGCGCCCGGTGTGATCGGCGACGGCGTCCACACCCTGGCCCCCGGTGAGCTTTCGAACCGCCTTATACCAGCCGGGCTCGTTGTAGTTCACCACCTCGTCGGCGCCGAGTGTTTGAGCCCGGGCGAGTTTTTCGTCGCTCCCGGCGGCGGCGATGACCCTGGCGCCGAAGAGCTTGCCGATCTGGAGCGCGGCGACGCCGACCCCGCTGCCTGCCGCCATCACCAAGAGGGTCTCGCCCGGGCTGACGCGGAGTTTGTCCACCACCATCTGCCAGGCGGTGAGGAAGGTCAGGGGGAAGCTCGCCGCTTCCTCGAAGCTCAGGGCTTTGGGTTTGGGCGCGACGTTGGTTTGGGGCACGATGACGTACTCTGCGTAACTGCCGTGACGATGCTCGCCGAGGATCTGATAGCCGGGGCAGAGGTTATCCGCCCCCGAGAGGCAGGCCTCGCACCGCCCGCAGGAAACCCCGGGGTTGAGCACCACCTCCTTGCCGAGGAGCGTGTCGTCGGCGCCGGGACCGATCGCGTCCACGACGCCGGCCCCGTCGGCGCCGAGGACGTGGGGGAAGCTGATTTTGGGGTTGGCTACGCCCTTTCGAATCCAGACGTCGAGGTGGTTCACGCCGGCGGCCACGAGCCGTACCCGAACTTCACCGGGGCCGGGCTCGGGAAGGGGCAGCTCGCCGACCTTGAGAACATCGGTTTCTCCGAAAGCTTCGATATAGGCTGCACGCATGCCTTATGCTATGAACCGCTCGCCCGATCCTGCAACCAGGCGTTGAAGGCCCGCCGCGCCCTCGGGCGCGGCGGGCCTTTTTGGAACACTCCGCTTTCCGCTTAGAGTTTTTTAACCGCTTCCGCGACTTCGTCGTAGGGGGGCTCCAGGCCCGGGTTGTCCGCAACCCAGCGCCAGCGGACGATGCCGTCGGCGTCGACCACGAACGCCGCACGCTGGGCCAGTTCTTTCAACCCCTTGAGCTCCGGGAGCACCACGCCAAAGGCGCGAATCGCTTCTTTGTTGAAGTCGGAAAGGAGGGGATAACCGATGTTGTTTTTCTCGGCAAAGGCCTTTTGGCAGAACGGGGTGTCGACGCTGATGCCGACCACTTCGGCACCGATCTCGTTGTAGAGCGCCATCTGGTCGCGGAAGGTGCAAAGCTCCTTTTCGCAGACCGAGGTGAACGAGCCGGGGAAGAAAAGAATCACCAGCGGCTTGCCCCGTCCGTAGCTCGCCAGGTCAACGGGATGTAAGTCCCTATCAAATACCACAGCACTGGGAACATGATCACCAACGTTGATCGCCATAGTCTCAAACCTCCGGCCTCAACTTACCCCCCTTTGGGTCGGGGCGAGTGCGTCTTAGATGACAAAATGGTGGCGTGGTTGAGATCCGAGGTCGTTACGTGACCTTCTTTCCACCCCCGGGGGCACGGGCGTTGGTGGGCGATTTTACCGACTGGCTGCGAAGGCCGATTCCAGTCTCCGGCCCCGTCAGGCGCGCGTTCCCGCCCGGAAGCTACATCGAATACGCCTACCTCGACGCCGAGGGACGGCCCTTTCCGGACCCCGCTGCAACGCACTTGGCCGAAAACCCCTGGTGGGATTACGCCCGGGCCGTGGTCCTTCCCGGCTGGCGCTACGAGGCCCCGCCGCGGCTTGGGGTCCCGCCGGGTCGATTGCAGAGGATGAAGTTCGAATCCAGGGCCTTCGGTGAGCCGCGCCGTTTGATCGTCTACGAGCCGGCTGAAAAACCGAGGGCCGTGCTTTTTGTCCAGGACGGGGTCGCGTTTTTCCGGATCGGGAAGATGGCTGAGATCGCCGAGGCCCTGATTCGCTCCGGGGAAATACACCCGGTTCGAATCGTCTTCATCGAGCCGTCGGACCGGAACCGGGAGTATCGTTTTGATCCCGCGTACCGGGCTTTGGTCCTCGAGGAGCTGCTTCCGCGCTTTGGCGACGGGCTTTCCGCAGGGCTTTGGGGGGCGTCGCTCGGGGGCCTCGCCTCGCTCTGGCTTTGGGGTGAAGAAGCCGCGTTCTCGTTCGCTATGGCGCACTCGCCGGCGCTCCGCGCGCGACCGGGAGGGAGCGATGCGCACCGCGACCCGGAATGGCTGACCGAGCGGTTGGCGGAAAAGGCGCTTTCGGGTCGGGTATACATCGAGGTCGGTCTTTTGGAATGGCTCCTGGCCCCGGCTCGCCGCTTCGCCGCCATGCTGGCAGAAGGGGGCCTGGCGCACGCGTACCGCGAGCGCCCCTCGGGACACAACTGGGTGACCTGGCGGCAGGGAATCGCCCCGGGTCTCAGAGAACTTTTAGGGCGCGACCTGCCGCTCTAAACGCCCCTGGCCCGCCTGCGCCCGGTGCATGGCGAGCGCCGGGGTAGGGTGATTAGGCTGGGGGCATGGGCGTTCTATCAGGGACCCGGGTTCTCGATCTCTCGCGCGTTTTGGCCGGACCGTTCGCGACCCAGATCCTGGCGGATCTGGGCGCCGAGGTCTGGAAGATCGAGTCGCTCACGGGGGACGACACCCGTCGCTGGGGGCCGCCGTTCGTGGCCGGCGAGAGCGCGTACTTTCTTTCGGCCAACCGGGGCAAAAAGAGCCTGGCCGTCAATCTCAAGGATCCTCGGGGCGCCGAGCTGGTTCGGGCGCTGGCCCAGCAGGCTGACGTGCTGGTCGAGAACTTCAAGGTGGGCGGGCTCAAGAAGTACGGGCTCGACGAACCGTCGCTCAGGGGCGTGAATCCCCGTCTCATCTACGTCTCGATCACCGGTTTTGGCCAGTGGGGGCCGAGGGCGAATCAGCCGGGCTACGACGTGGCGCTCCAGGGCATGACCGGGTTGATGAGCATCACCGGGGACCCCAAGGGGCCGCCGATGAAGGTGGGGGTGGCCCTCATCGATGTCCTCACCGGGTGGGCCGCCCTCTCATCGATTCTCGCCGCATTGCTGGAGCGCGAGCGGAGCGGTCGGGGGCAATACATCGATCTTTCGCTCTTCGAGGTGGGTTTGATGGCGCTGGTAAATCAGGCCCAAAGCTACCTGATCACGGGGAACGCGCCGAGAAGGCTCGGCAACCAGCACCCGCAAATCGTTCCCTACCAAGCCTTCGAAGCCGCGGACGGGTGGTTCATCCTTGCGGTGGGGAACGACGCGCAGTTCGTCCGGATGTGCGAGGCCATGGGGCGGAAGGACCTGTCCCGCGACGCCCGTTTTGCCACCAACGCCGACCGGGTTCGGCACCGCGAGGCGCTGATTCGGGAACTCGCAGCCGTTTTCCGGCAAAAGCCGCGAGATGAGTGGCTGGCCATGTTCAACCGGGTCGGGGTGCCGGCGACGCCGGTCTACGACCTCGCGGAAGCCTTCAGCGATCCCCAGGCCCGGGCCAGGGGGGTGGTGTGGGAAGTCGAGCACCCCACGATTGGAACGCTTCCCTTGGTGGCCGATGCGCTCAAGGGGATGCAGGGCACCCCGGCCGAGCCCGCCGGACCCCCGCCGCGGCTCGGGGAGCACACCTTCGAGGTCCTCGGCCGGGTGCTGGGTCTGGATCAGGAAACGCTTGCCGCCCTCGAGGCCGCGGGCGTCATCAGGGCCGCCACTTAAAGGCCGCCCCCCGCCTTGAATCAGTGGGGGTCGGGGTAGGCGGCCTCGATGGCGGCGGCGAGCGCCTCGCCGGGCGAATCCCCCTCGCCCCGGTGGGCCTGGTCCTCCTTTTCGATCCAGACCACGTGCTGACCTTCTCCCTCATTTTGGAAGAGCGCTCCCCGCCAGCCCCGTTCGAGCAAGGCCTCGATCGCTTCGCCGAGCGAGGCGGCTGACAGTCCGCGCGCCTTTAGCGCGGCGGCCGCAGCGGACGTGAAGTCGGGCGCGAAGCCCTGCCGTGCGACGAGCTGGCCGTACCCGGCGTCGCGCGCTTCCATAACGCCACCTTTGGCGAAGTAGTGTTTCAGGATTTTGAGCCAGTCGCCGTTCCGGCTGATCGGGGCCATGGCCTCGTAGGCCGATTCCAGGCTTTCTCGCGAGTAGTCCCGGTAGCGGTCGGTGTGGACCACCAGGCTTTGCGGGAGTCGCGGCCTGGGCTTTGGTCGCTCTACGGGAACGCCGACGGTGAGCCCGGCGACGGGTAAGACTCCTGGCGGAAGATCCAGGAGCTCGGCCACCTCAAGCGGTCGGTTGAGCACCCCCCCGATCCAGCAGATGCCATACCCCAGGGTCTCGGCCATCGTCGCCAGGTTGGCCCCGGCGAGCGCGGCGTCGACGATGGCGAAGTGGAGCGCCGTGCGCGGCCAGCGCCCCATGGACTCGCCCCTGAACTCGAGCAGCTTCTCAAGGCGGTGGACATCCGCCAGGATGACGAAGAACTCGGCCGCATCCTCGATGTGCTTTTGGCCGCCAGCGAGCCGGGCGAGCTCGGACCGCAGGGCCCGGTCCTTGATCCGAAGGATGGTGTAGAGCTGGGCCGTGGCGTCGGTGGGCGCCCGCTGGGCGGCCTCGAGCATCGCCAACACGTCTTCTTCGGGGATCGGCGTCCTTTGGTAGTCCCGGACACTGGCCCGGTTTCGCAGGCGTTGCAAGAACTCCATGAGGACAATCCTACCTCGGGGATGTTCGGGAAAGCGCCGTTATAATCGCACTTGGGTAGAGCGTTCTTCAAAGGAGGGGAGATGGCGATACGCGTAGCGGTCCCAAAGGAGTCGGTGCCAGGCGAGCGCCGTGTGGCGGTGACCCCTGACGTGGTAGCGAGGATGCACAAACAGGGGTATGAGGTATGGGTTGAACGGGGCGCAGGCCTGGAGGCGTTCTTTGTTGACGAGGCCTACGAGCAATCTGGGGCCAAGCTCATCGATGATCGAGATGCTCTTTTCGCCGAGGCTGACTTGGTCCTCAAAGTTCAGCCACCGGCGGAGGATGAGGTCGCGCGCATGCGCGAAGGCTCGATCGTCGTTGGTTTTCTTCAGCCCCACAAATACCCAGACCGGGTACGCCGTCTGGTTGAAAAGGGCGTCAATGCATTCGCCCTGGAGCTGATCCCGCGCATCACCCGCGCCCAGGCCATGGACGTGCTCTCGAGCCAGGCGACGGTGGCGGGGTATCAGGCCGCGCTGCTTGCCGCCGAGCTCTCGCCTAAGTTCTTCCCCATGCTGACCTACGCCGCGGGGACCATCCGGCCGGCGTTGGTCCTGGTCCTCGGTGCGGGGGTGGCGGGGTTGCAGGCGATCGCCACCGCCCGGCGTCTTGGTGCCCTGGTCGAGGCTTACGACGTGCGCCGTGCTGCGGGAGAACAGGTGCGTTCGCTCGGCGCGAAGTTCCTCGAGCTCGATATCGACGCCGAGACCGAGGGCGGCTACGCGCGGGAGCTGACGGAGGAGGAAAAGGCCCGCGAGCGTCAGATGGTCGAGGACGCGGTGGCCCGCGCCGACGTGGTGATCACCACCGCTCAGATTCCTGGTCGGCCCGCGCCGCGGCTGGTCACCGAGGCCATGGTTGAGCGGATGCGCCCGGGCGCGGTGATCATCGACCTGGCGGCGGAGTCGGGTGGCAACTGCGAGCTCACGGTTCCCGGTGAGAAAGTGGTTCACCATGGGGTGACGATTTACGGCCCGACCAACGTCCCATCCCAGCTTGCGGTTCACGCTTCCGAGATGTACGCCAAGAACCTGTTCAACTTCATCTCGCTCTTGACGGGAGACGGAAAGGCTTTGCAGCCGGACTGGGACGACGAGATTTTGGCCAAGAGTGTGTTGGTTTGGGACGGCATAATCAAGCACGAACCCACCAGGAAGCTGCTTGAGGAGGCGGAATGATCGACCTGGGTTTTTGGCCAACGCTTTATATCTTCATTCTCGCAGCGTTTACCGGCTACGAGGTGATCAGCCGCGTTCCGGTGATCCTGCACACGCCGCTGATGTCGGGGTCCAACTTCATCCACGGCGTGGTGGTGGTGGGGGCGATGTTCGCCCTGGGCCATGCCACCACACCGCTTGAGCAGGCGATTGGCTTTGCCGGGGTTTTGCTCGGGGCAGCCAACGCCGCCGGGGGGTATGCGGTCACCGAGCGCATGCTGGAGATGTTTGAGCGCAAAGGCAAGGGGGGCGAGGCATGACCTGGATCATCCAAGCCGTCTACATCGTCACCGCCTTTGCGTTTATCTACGCGCTCAAACAGATGAGCCATCCCAAAACCGCCCGGCAGGGCGTGGTCTACGCCGGCATCGCCATGGCCGCGGCGGTCCTCGTGACCTTCCTTTGGCCAGGCATGCAGAACCTGGGGCTGATGGTGGTCGCCCTGGTGCTGGGTGGCGGCGTGGCCTGGTGGGCGGCCAAGGTCGTGGCTATGACCGACATGCCCCAAATGGTGGCGATCTACAACGGCATGGGCGGTGGCGCGGCCGGGACGATCGCCGCAGTCGAGCTGCTGGGCGGCAATTTGGAGCCGGCGCTGGCGGCGCTGGCGGCGCTCGGCGGTCTCATCGGGGCGGTGAGTTTTTCCGGTTCGCTCATCGCTTTTGCCAAGTTGCAGCGGTTAATGAAGGAACGCCCGATCACCTTCCGGGGGCAGCAGGCCTTCAACCTGATCTGGCTCGCGATCACCGCGGTCCTGGGCGCGGTGTTGGTCTTCACCCAGCCGGTGAGCCTGATCATGTTGTTCTTCGTCATGGCGTTGATCTTCGGGGTGCTCATGACGCTGCCCATCGGCGGGGCCGATATGCCAGTGGTGATCAGCCTCTACAACGCCTTCACCGGTCTTGCGGTGGGCTTTGAGGGGATCGCGCTTTCCCAGCCCGCCCTGATGGTGGCGGGCACGGTGGTGGGCGCGGCGGGCACTCTGCTCACTCAGCTGATGGCCAAGGCCATGAACCGCAGCCTGGCCAACGTGCTCTTTGGTGCCTTTGGCGCCGTGGAGCAGGAGGCCGAGATCGAGGGCGAGATGAAGCCCATTGGGGTCGATGACGTGGCGGCGATGATGGCTTATGCCTCCAAGGTCATCATCGTGCCTGGCTACGGTATGGCGGTGGCCCAGGCCCAGCACAAGATCAAGGAGCTCATGGACGAGCTCGGCAAGCGCGGTGTGGATGTGAAGTTCGCCATTCACCCCGTGGCCGGCCGCATGCCCGGGCACATGAACGTGCTCCTTGCCGAGGCCGGTGTCCCCTACGACAAGCTCTATGATCTCGAGGACATCAACCCTGAGTTCGAGACCGCCGACGTCGCTTTGGTGATCGGCGCGAACGACGTGGTGAACCCCGCCGCTCGCCGCGAGGGCAGCCCGCTTTACGGCATGCCCATCCTCGACGTCGATCAGGCCCACAACGTGATCGTGATCAAGCGAGGTCGGGGCAAGGGATTTGCCGGCATCGAGAACGAGCTCTTTTTCAAGGACAACACGCGCATGCTCTTTGGCGACGCCAAGGACGTGGTCACCAAGCTCGTCCAGGCCATCAAGCAGTACTGAACCTGCCACCGGCCCTGGGGGCGCCGCGAGAGCCGGTGCCCCCAGGGGGGTGGCAGGGAGGAAGAAAAAAGGCCCGGGCTTTGGCCCGGGCCTTTCCATTGGGGGCTTAAACCCCTGCTTTCTGCCTGAGTTCCTCGGCGCGGGCGGTGGATTCCCAGGGGAACCCTTCGCGTCCGAAGTGGCCGTAGGCCGAAGTCGGGGTGTAAATCGGCCGGAGCAGGTCGAGCTCCTCGATGATCGCCGCCGGTCGGGGGTCGAAGACCTGGGCGGCGAGATCGGCGAGCTTGTCGTCGGCGAGCTTGCCGGTGCCGAAGGTCTCGACCCGAATGGAGACCGGGCGGGCTTTGCCGATGGCGTAGGCGAGTTCGACCAGCGCCCGGTCGGCGAGGCCTGCGGCCACGATGTTCTTCGCCATGTAACGGGCGTAATAGCTCGCCGAACGGTCGACTTTGGTGGGATCTTTTCCGGAGAAAGCGCCGCCGCCGTGGGGGACGACCCCGCCGTAGGTGTCGACGATGATCTTCCGGCCGGTAAGACCGGCATCGGCGTGCGGTCCGCCCAGAACGAACTTGCCCGAGGGGTTGATCAGGTACTCGGTCTCCTCGCTCAAGAGCCCTTCCGGGATTGCTTTCTTGATGACCTGCTCGACGATGTCCTTTTCGATCGCTTCCCGGTCAACATCCGGCGCGTGCTGGGTGGAAAGCACGATGGTCTTGACGAAGAGGGGGCGGTCGTTCTCGTAGACGACCGTGACCTGGGCCTTGCCGTCGGGGCGGAGGTAGGGGAGAATCCCCGATTTCCGCGCCTCGGCCAGGCGCATGGTCAGCGCGTGGGCCAGCGTAATGGGCAGGGGCATGAGCGACGGTGTTTCGTTGGTGGCGTAGCCGAACATCAGCCCCTGATCTCCGGCCCCCAGCTTGTCCTTGGGGTCCGAGGAGTTGAACACCCGAACCTCGTATGAGGCGCTCACCCCGCCGGCAATGTCCGGGCTCTGTTCGTCGATCGCGGTGATGACGGCGCAGGTGTCGGCGTCAAAGCCGAATTTGGCCCGGGTGTAGCCCACCTCGCGCACCGTTTTGCGAACCAGCCCCGGGATGTCGACGTAACCTTTGGTGGTGATTTCGCCGGCCACGAAGACGAGGCCGGTGGTGACCATCGTTTCGGCCGCGACCCGTGAGCCGGGATCCTGGGCGAGGAGCGCGTCCAAAATGGCGTCGGAGACGCGGTCCGCGAGTTTATCCGGGTGTCCTTCCGTGACCGATTCCGAGGTGACAAGTTTCCTCAACTCTCGACCTCCTTAAAAAGTCCGGCCCCAGGGGCCGGATTAAGAGTATAGCACGGCCGGGCGAATGACCTGTAATCGGTCAACACATCTGAGACTCTTTTGGGGACCGACTCCGCTTGCATTCTAGCCAGGAACTCAAGAGGCGCAAGGCCGTTGAGCGCACGATGGGGCCTCCTGCGGTTGTAGTAGTCCAGATAGGCGTCGAGCTCCCTTTGGAGCTCGGGGATCCGGGAAGGCAACGGCCGGGTGTAAAACTCCTCCCTGAAGGTCCGCTGCATCCGCTCCACGTGGCCATTGAGCTTGGGACTTCTCGGGGGCAGCACGAAGAGCTCGATACCCAAACGTTGGCAAGTTTCCTCAAACTCGGCCATGAACTCGCTGCCACCGTCCACCTGAATGGCCCTGACGGGAAAGGGGGCCTGGGTGATGAGGTGGGCCAGAAAGCCAGCTGCCAGGTTGGCGGTGGCCCGGGTGTGCACCTCGGCCAGGGAAAAGCGGGTGTAAAGGTCTACCGCCGAAAAATGCTTGACGACCTCCCCGGGTCCTAGGGTCACGGTAAGGGTGTCCACCTGAACCAGGTCGCCGGGTGAGGAGGCGACGTAGCTTTTGGGTTTCCTCCTGGCGTAGGGGCGCCTGGGCCTTCGCTTCACCTTCCCCCGTCTCGCCCGGGCCAGGAAGGCGGCCACGCTTTCAACACGACGGTGCGCTCCCAGGTGGGCCAGGATGCGGCCCACGGTGCGTTCGCTAACCCCAAAGCCTTGCTTCCCCAAGGCCAGCCAGATCGGCCAGCGGCCCCAGGTGGGGTTTTGCTTCCTCAAAGTTTCAATCGCAATGAGAAGTTCGGGCGTCCAGTGGAGCTTTCGTCGCAACCGCCTTGGGCGTTTGGATCTGGGCCCAAGGCCTTTGAGGCCTTCTTCCCTGAGTCGCTTTTTCCAGCGGTAGTAGGTGGCTCGGCTGATTCCCACCAGGGACTGGATCTCGGACCAGCCCACCTTGTGTTTCCGGAACGCCTCGACTTGTTTGAGCTTTCGCAGACGGTCTTGGACCGTGGGGTCGCCCGCTCCAGCCTCCTGGAGCACCTGGGCTTTCCTCGCCCCCCTCCATACCTCCCGGCCAACCGTTGTAAGCTGCATACGTGGGGACCTCCTCTCTCCTGGAGTGGTCCCCACATTCTTATCGATTCGGTCTCACATGTGTCTGTCCGGGTTCATGACCCCGCCGTGGCCAAAGCCACGGCGGGAGCCCTAAAAACGTGGACGGTGGCCATACTCTTCCCGGCGTGTTGAAACGCCCATGGGCACTCGCTCAGTCCTCGAATCGCTTGAAGAGGAGCACCGCGTTTTGGCCGCCGAACGCGAACGAGTTCGAGAGCGCGTAACGGATCGGTTGCTCGCGGGGTTCGTTCGGAACGAAGTCGAGGTCGAGCTCGGGATCGGGGTCGTCGTAGTTGATGGTCGGGGGGAGGATGCCGGAATAGAGCGCCTGGACCGTGGCGATGCCTTCGACCGCTCCGGCCGCCCCCAGCAGGTGGCCGGTCATCGACTTGGTGGAAGAAACCGCGAGGCGCTTGCTCGCCTCACCGAACAGCTTTTTGATGGCCAGGACTTCCGCCCGGTCGTTGAGCGGGGTGCTGGTGCCGTGGGCGTTGATGTAGTCGACCTCCTCGAGGCCAATGCCGGCGTCCTCGATGGCGGCTTTCATGGCCAGCAGCGCGCCGCGACCCTCGGGGTGGGGCTCGGTGATGTGGTGGGCGTCGGCGCTGCGCCCGAAGCCGACCAGCTCGGCATAAATCCGGGCACCGCGGGCCTTGGCGTGTTCGAGGGTTTCCAGAACCAAAACGCCCGCCCCCTCACCGAGGACGAAGCCGTCGCGGCTTTTGGTGAAGGGCCTCGAGGCCTTTTCCGGCTCGTCGTTGCGGGTGGAAAGGGCGCGCATCACCGCGAAGCCACCGATGGCCATGGGAGTTACCGCCGCCTCGCTGCCGCCGGCGATCATGACGTCGGCCTTGCCCGAGCGCAAGACCTCATAAGCGCTTCCGATGGCGTCGGCACCGGTGGCGCAGGCGGTGACCACGGTCGAGGAGGGGCCCAGGAAGCCCCAGCGCATGGCCACGTGGCCTGAGGCCATGTTGGCGATGACCATGGGGATGAAGAAGGGGGAGAGCCGGTGGGGCCCCCGCTCGAAGTAGATCTTGAACTGATCCTCCCAGGTCTGGATACCGCCGATGCCGCTCCCGATCAGGGTGCCGACCCGCTCGGGGTCTTCCTTTTCAGGGTCGATCCCCGCGTCCTTGAGCGCCAGCTCGGCAGCGATGAGGGCGAGCTGAACGAAGCGGTCCAGCCGCTTGATCTCCTTGCGGCCGAGGTACTGCTCGACCTCGACGTCGACTTCCGCCGCGATCTTCACCGGAAGCCGGTAGGCTTCCACGTCGTAGCGGGTGATGCGGCGCACACCGCTTCGCCCCTCGAGCTGGGCCTGGTGGAAAGCCTCGGCGCCTACGCCGATCGGCGTCACCGGACCGAGGCCGGTGATCACGACCCGAGACATGGTCCTATCCCATGCGGGACTGGATAAAGTTGACCGCGTCGGCGACGGTGCGGATCTTTTCCGCCTCTTCGTCGGAAATCTCCAGGCCGAACTCGTCTTCCAGTCCCATGATCAGCTCGACGATGTCGAGGCTATCGGCCCCGAGGTCTTCGATGAAGCGGGCCTCGGGCACCACCTTTTCGGCTTCGACGTCCAGTTTTTCCACGATCACTGCCTTGACTTTGTCAAAAACGTCCATAGTCCGCCTCCAGGGGGGGATTTTAACACGGGCGTTCAGTGGGGGGTGAGACCGCCGTCGATGCAGATCGTCTGCCCGTTGATGTAGGCTGCATCGTCGCTGGCGAGGAAGGCCACCAGCTTGGCGACTTCCTCCGGTTTTCCGAATCGAGCGGCGGGGATTTGCGCAAGGTAGCTTTCGCGAAGGGTTTCGGGGAGATTCGCGGTCATGTCGGTTTCGATGAATCCGGGCGCCACCGCGTTGACCGTGATGCCGCGGGCGGCGTACTCCTTGGCCACGCTTTTGGTGAACCCAATGAGCCCCGCTTTCGCCGCCGCGTAGTTGGCCTGGCCGGGGGTGCCGAGCAGCCCCGAGACGCTGGCCACGTTGATGACGCGGCCGTACTTTTTCCGCATCATGTGCTTGATGGCCTCGCGAGTGGTGAAAAAGGCCGCGTTCAGGTTGGTGGCGATGACCTGTGACCAGTCTTCGTCTTTGAGCCGGACCAAAAGCCCGTCGCGAGTGATTCCGGCGTTGTTGACCAGCACCTCGAGGCCACCGAACGCTTCGATCACCGCGGCGACCAGCCCTTTGGCCTGGTCCTGATCCGACAGGTCAGCGGCGAAGACCTCAACCCGCGGCGCTCCCTCGGCCGCGACCTCTTCCGCTACCTTGAGCGCGAGTTCTTTTCGGCGGCCGTAATGGATGGCCACCGCGTAACCCCGACGGGCCAGCTCGAGGGCGATCGATCGGCCGATGCCCCGACTCGAGCCCGTCACCAGCGCGCGTTTCACTTCCATAGCGTCCTTTATACCGTATCCGCGAGCTCGTCGGGTCCCTCGATGCTCCGCGCCCGGGCCTCGGGGAGGGTTCGCTTGAGCAGGCCGGTCAGGACGTTGCCCGATCCGAACTCCAAAAAGGTGCGGAAACCGTCGGCCCCAAGCCGGGTGAGGATGTCGACCCAGCGCACCGGAGCGGTGACCTGCTCGATGAGCAACGCCTTGGCCGTCTGAGCGTCGGTGACCGGCTCTGCGCTGACGTTGGCGTAGACGGGAAAGGCGGGGTCGTTGAAGGCCGTCTCTTCGATGGCGGCGGCGAGCTTTTCCGCTGCCGGTTGCATCAGCGGCGAGTGGAAGGGGGCGCTGACCTTGAGAAAGACCACCCGGGCCCGCTTGGCCTTGAGCATCCTGGCCGCTTCCTCCACCGCTTCCCGGTACCCCGAGATGACTGTTTGCCCGGGGGCGTTGAGGTTGGCGATCCAGACCCCCTGAAGCCCGTCGAGGGCAGCCTCGACCGCTTCCCGGTCGACCTTCAAGACCGCGGCCATGGCGCCGCGGCCGACCGGTACCGCCGCCTGCATCAACTGTCCGCGCAGCCTGACCAGGCGGAGGGCGTCCTCGAGGGAAAGGCTGCCAGCGGCGACATAGGCGGTCCACTCCCCGAGCGAGTGCCCGGCCGCGGCCTTTGGCGCTTGCCCCCCGGCTTCCAGGTAGGCGCGAAACGCGGCGTAACCCACCGCGAGCAGCGCTGGCTGGGCGTTCTCGGTCAGGGTCAGGGTTTGCTCGGGACCCTCGAAGATCAGCGAGAGCAAGCCGGGCAGGGTGGCCTCGGCTCGGTCGAGAACGTCTTTGGCTGCCGAAGAGTACGCGTAGAGGCGTTGTCCCATCCCCACCTTCTGGGAGCCCTGTCCGGGGAAGAGTGCTGCGATCATCGCGTCCTCCTAGGCCTCGTACCAGGTGTGCACCGCCGCCGCCCAGGTGAGCCCGGCGCCAAAGGAGACGAAGAGGAGATGGTCGCCCGAATGAACCTTGCCGGCCTCGAGGGCCTCTTTGAGGGCGATGGGGATGGAGGCGGTGGAGGTGTTGCCGTACTTGTGCAGGTTGACGATCACCCGCTCCCAGTCCAGCCCGAGCCGCGCACGCGCCGCGTCGACGATCCGGAGGTTGGCCTGGTGGGGAACGAAGAGGCTGATGTCTTCCTTTTTGAGTCCGGCTTTTTCGATGGCCTCGATGGTGGCGGTGTCCATCACCCGCACCGCGAACTTAAACACTTCCCGGCCGTTCATGTAGATGGTGCGCCCGGTGCGGACGCCGCCGGGAAGGCTGCTCGCAAGGGCCCCCATGTGCAACGCGCCACCGCCGCTGCCGTCGGCACCGAGAACGAAGGAGCGAAAGCCAAAGCCCTCGGGGACCGGTCCTACGATGGCGGCCCCGGCGCCGTCGCCGAAGAGGACGGCGGTGGAGCGATCGCGCCAGTCGGTGATTTTCGAAAGCACCTCGGCGCCGATGACCAAAACCTTCCTCGCCAGGCCCATTTGCACCTGACCGGTTGCCTGGGCGAGCGCGTAGAGCCAGCCCGGGCAACCGGCCAGGAGGTCGTAGGCGGCGGCGTTCAGCCCGAAGTGATTCTGGACCAGGGCCGCGGTGTTGGGAAAGAAGGCGTCGGGCGCGTTGGTGGCCACCACCACCTGGTCGACGCCCTCGAGGGCCGCCTCGCCGTGGCGGGCGAGGAGGTCCTCCACCGCCTTGACGGCGAGGTCGTAGGCGAACTCGTTGATCTCGGCGATTCTACGTTCCTTGATTCCGGTGCGGCTGGTGATCCACTCGTCGGAGGTGTCCAAAAAGGAAGCGAGGTCCTCGTTGGTGAGAACCTTACTCGGAACGTAGGTCCCGAGGGCTAAAAGCCCGACGGGCATGTTAAGCCTCCGAGACCTCGAGGACCTTCTCGCCTTTGTAGTAGCCGCACTCGGGGCAAACGGTGTGCGAAGGCCTGGGCGCGCCGCAGTGAGGGCAGGGGCTGAGGTTGGGTGCGGTCAACGCGTGGTGGCTCCGCCTTTTGCCTTGGCGCGATTTGGAAGTCTTTTTCTTAGGCACCGGGTGTTTGGCCATTGCAATCCTCCTCTGGCCTCAAGCAAGGCCGACTGGGCATTATAACAGATTCCTCGCTAGTCGAGTTTTGTCAAAAGCGCTCCCAGACCCGAGAGGGGGTGGGGCGGTTCCGCTTCCTGGGCGTGTCCGCAGTCGACTTCGTTCCGGTTCGCGCCGCAGACCGGGCAAAGCCCGGCGCAGTCTTCCTTGCAAAGCGGCGCGAGCGGCAATTCCACGACGAAGGCTTCGGCCAAAAACCCCGAGAGGTCGAGGTCGGGCGCGCCGAAAAAGTAAACGTCCTCTTCCGGTTCTTCCACGAGCTGCACGCCCTCGGTGCCGGGCTGGTAACGGAGCAGGTGCTGGAAGTAAGCGTGCACCGGGACCGGGGTGGGGGCGAGACAACGCCGGCACTCCATCATCGCGGTGCCGTGGATCTCGCCGGCCAGCCAGAACTCCTCGCCGACGTTGGTCACGGTGACCGACCACTTGGCTTCTTCGGCGAGCGCGATCCGTTCTTTCTCCAGGCCGATGGCGTCCTCAATCACCCCGCTCGCTTCCTTAGTGCCCGGGGCCTCGAGGATCTGGGCCAGGTTGATGCTTTGGATCCGCTTCAGGTCCATCCCTCCCACGTTAGAACCGGGGCCCGGTTTTGTCAAGGCGTATGCACACGCTATGCATAAATATAGGAAAGCGCCAGGAACGCGGGATCTGGGTTTTTCTGCTACCATTGACCTGGTATGGAAACCGTGGCGATCTTGGGTGTTCCGATGGATCTCGGCGCAGGGCGAAGGGGTGTGGACATGGGGCCGAGCGCGATGCGTTACGCGCGGCTGCACGAGGCGCTCGCCGAGCTCGGGTACCAGGTGCTCGACCTCGGCGACATCGAGGTTCCGGTGGTCGAGACCCTTGCCGAACGCAGCGAACCGCCCTACCACGTCGACGAGATCCGGGCGGCGTGTGAGCGGCTCTATGCCCGTCTGGCGACGCTGGGACGGGGCGTGTTCCCGCTCATTCTGGGTGGCGACCACTCCATCTCCATCGGCTCGGTGGCCGGGGTGACGCGGGGGCGGCGCACCGGGCTTTTGTGGGTAGACGCGCACGGCGACTTCAACACCCCCGAGACCAGTCCTTCCGGCAACGTTCACGGAATGCCGCTGGCGAGCCTCCTGGGGATCGGCGACCGGCGGCTGACCGGTGTCGGCGGCGAGGGGGCCAAGGTTCACCCCGAGGATGTGGTTTTGGTCGGCATTCGCTCGCTCGATCCCGACGAACGCCGCTTGCTCAAGACCCATGGGGTGACGGTTTACACCATGACCGAAGTGGATCGCCTGGGCATTGCCCGCATCGCCGAGGAGGTGATCGAGAAGTTCTCGGGCCTGCCCCAGGTCCACGTTTCCTTCGATGCCGACGTCCTCGATCCCGAGATCGCCCCCGGGGTGGGCACGCCGGTTCCCGGCGGCTTGACCTTCCGCGAGGCCCACCTGCTCATGGAGCTCCTGTCCGAGTCGGGGCTGGTGACGAGCCTGGACCTGGTCGAGGTGAATCCGATTCTGGACCGGAAGAACCGAACCGCCGAGATCATGGTGGGGTTGGCGGCGAGCCTCCTGGGACGGCGGATTCTCTAAAGAGCCCGACCGGGGACGGGGCATGGTGGCGGGCTGGGCCGTCTTTGCCCCGGGCGACTGCCTATTCTGGACGCGCCCGCCGCCAGGCCCAACCGGCCAGGGTGGCAAACGCCAGGGTGTAAAGCGCGAGGAAGAGAAGGCTGGTTTGTGGCCAGGGGCGGTCCCGGACCGAGGCCCAGACGAGTTCCGCCCAGTGGCGCGTTGGCAAGGCAACGCTGATGCTCTGCGCCCACCGGGGTAGGATCTCC
Organism: Vulcanithermus mediatlanticus; assembly: GCF_055385885.1. Taxonomy (NCBI): domain Bacteria; kingdom Thermotogati; phylum Deinococcota; class Deinococci; order Thermales; family Thermaceae; genus Vulcanithermus; species Vulcanithermus mediatlanticus. The sequence goes on from NZ_AP042385.1 coordinate 1,646,347, forward strand.
GGTGGCATCCACAGACCGCCCAGGAAGGAGAGCGGGAGGTAGATGAGGTTTGCCACCGGAAGCGCGGCTCGGGGAGAGAAGAGGTAGGCGAGCGAGACGCCGAGCAAGCCCATGGGCACGGCGCCCAAAAGGAGTGCCAGCGACAAGCGGGTCCAGGTTCCGGCGTTGATTTCGAGGGGTGTGGAAAGCGACCCGGTCAGGGCTACGGCCAGCGCCGCCATCGCGGCGAAGAGGAGGCCGGTGGCGAGCAGGGCGAGCGTTCGGGTCATGGGCGGAGCGGGAAGGGTCTTGAGGTAGGTATACCAGGGATTTTCCCGTTCCTGCGCCGTGTTCACGCCGAACTGGAAGAAGACCACCGTAAAGACGGCGAAGGTCATGAAGCTGGCGGTGAGCTGGTTGGCGACCTGCGTGTTCGTGGCGTTCGGCGCCGCGAACATGATGAAAAAGAGCGGGGGAAACCCGATGGAGGGGATGAGAAAGCCCGGCACTCGGAAGAGAGCGAGGAGCTCGGCCTTAAGGTGGATTCCGACGAGGCGCATCACGTTTTCTCCTGGGTGAGCTTAAGGAAAGCCTCCTCGAGGCTGACCGGGGTGATTTCGAGGTTTGAGAAGGGGTGGCCGTTCGTGACCAGCATGCGGACGAGCCGGTCGGCGTCGCTGGTGTAGATCGTTATCCGGGTGCCGTTTTCGCGAATGGTCTCAAACCCGGGGAGCGAGGGGGGATGCGGGCTCGTAAAGCGAACCTTTTTGACGCCCACCATGGCCCGGATCTCGGCCACGCTGCCCTCGGCCAGCACCCGGCCCCGGTGGAGGATGACCACCCGATCGGCGAGCGCCTCGGCCTCCTCGAGGTAGTGGGTGGTGAGGAGAACCGTGCCGCCCCGTTCGCGAAAGGCGCGGATCTCCCGCCACAAGGCTCGGCGGCTTTCAACGTCGAGCCCGGTGGTGGGTTCGTCGAGCAGTGCCAGCTTCGGGTTTCCGGCAAAGGCCAGGAGCACGGCGAGCTTCCGCTTTTCGCCGCCCGAAAGCGCGGCGGTGCTTCGGCTGGCAAGACGATCGAGGCCCAGCCTCGCCAGCAAGGGCGAGAGGGGGAGCGGGTTTTCGTAGTGGGCCTGGACCAGCTCGATGACCTCCCGAACCCGCAGGGTGGGTGGAAATCCCGTTTCCTGGGGGGTCATCCCCAAAAGGCGGCGGGCGCGGTGGTCGCCGGGGTCCCGGCCGAAGAGCTCGGCCCGTCCCCGATCGGGGCGGATCAGACCGGAGAGGATCTTGACCAGCGTGGTCTTTCCGGCGCCGTTGGGGCCGAGGAGGGCCAGCACCTGGCCACGGTTTAGGGTGAGGTCAACGCCCCGGAGGGCGGGGTGCGCGCGATAGCGCTTATGAACCTGGTAGAGGGCGGCGACGCTCGGCATCAGGCTTTTCTCCGGGCTCAGTTTATCGTTTATAGTTTTCGCGTGCGGGTGATACCGGCGGTTGATATCCAGGGTGGGCGCGCGGTGAGGCTCTTTGAGGGGGATCCCGAGCGGGCAACGGTCTATTTCGAGGATCCTCTCGAGGCCGCGCGCCACTGGCAGGCCAAGGGGGCTTCGTTCCTCCATCTCGTCGATCTCGACGCCGCCCTGGGGCGAGGAGACAACCAGCAGGTCATCGGCCGGGTCGCGACGGCGCTCGACGTCCCCTTTGAAGTTGGCGGCGGGGTTCGTAGCCTTGAGCGAGCGCAGGCGTTGCTGGCACTTGGGGCCCGCCGCGTGGTGGTGGGGACGGTGGCGGTGAGGCAGCCTGAGGTGCTGGCCTCAATGCTCGAGACTCTGGGGCCCGAGAAGGTCGTGGTGAGCGTGGATGCGCGCGGGCTTACGGTGGTGGTCGCCGGCTGGCAGGAGCGAACGGCCCTCGAGGCCACCGAGCTTTCCGCCCGGCTTTGGCACCAGGGGGTGCGGGCCTTGATCTACACCGATGTGCGCCGGGATGGCACCCTCCTCGGTGTTGATCCCACGCTCATGGCCACCATGCGCCGGGCGTGGCCGGGGGAACTCATCGTCGGTGGCGGGGTAGGCTCCGATCGCGACCTCGAGATCTTAAGCGAGCTGGGGGTTGACGGCGTGATCGTAGGCAAGGCCCTCTACGAAGGCCGGGTTTCCCTGGAGCGCTGGGTGTAGGGGGCGATGCCGGAACTCCCCGAGGTCGAGGTCACGCGGCGTTTTTTGGCCCCGCTGGTGGAGGGGCGTCGGATCCGGGGGATCGTCCACAGCGACCCCGCGCGTTACCTGGACACCGAGGCGGCGAAGGGTTTGCGGGTGATCGAGGCCGGCCGCCGGGGAAAGTTCTTGCGTTTTCGCCTCGAGGAAGATCGGGAGCTCATCGTGCACCTGGGGATGAGCGGCGGCTTCCGGCTCCGGCCCACCCGGCACACCCGGGTGGTGTGGGAGGTTGGCGATCGGGTGCTCTATTTCCACGATCCCAGGCGCTTTGGCCGCTGGTGGGTGATCGCAGAGGGCGACGAACGTCGCATACCCTTGCTCGCTCAGATGGGGCCGGAGCCACTCGACCCCGGATTCTCTGCGGCTTTGCTCAGAGCGCGGCTCGAGAGAAGGCGCGGCCCGATCAAGGCGGTTTTGCTCGATCAAACGGTGATCGCCGGCCTGGGCAACATCTACGCCGACGAGTCGCTCTTCGCCGCCGGCATCCGCCCCGACCGCCCGGCGAACACCCTGGAGTTGGCGGAAGTCGAGGCGCTCGTCGCTGCGATTCGCCGGGTCTTGGCCGAGGCCCTCGAGGCCGGTGGCTCCACACTCGGCGACGGCGCCTACCGCTTGCCCGATGCCCGCCCCGGGTACTTCCAGCACGCCCACATGGTCTACGCCCGGGCGGACGAGCCCTGCCGCCGGTGCGAAACGCCCATTGTCCGGATCAAAATCGGCGGGCGGAGCACGCACTTTTGCCCGGTGTGCCAGCGCTGAGCCCCCGCCGCGAACGCAGCAAACGACCGCCAATCTTGCCCGCTCCGTGGGCTCGTTGCCGCCTATGCTATCCGGGTGTATACTGCCAATGTGTGAGCTCCCGCTGAATGGGGGTGGGTTTTGACCCACCCCTTTTTGGGTGAGACCATGGGTGAGTCTTTGGAGAAGATCGCGAAGGATGTCCTGGAGCCGCTTGGGTATGAGGTCCTCGAGGCGGTGCTCCTGGGGAGCGGCCGGGGTCGGGTGTTCAGGGTCCGCCTGGATCGGGCGGATGAGGCGGCGATTACCGTGGCCGACCTCGAGCGGGCCAACCGGATCCTCTCCCTCGAGCTCGACCGGCTGGACCCCATTCCCGGGCGCTACCGGCTCGAGGTCGAATCGCCGGGCCCCGACCGGCCGCTTTTGAAGCGGCGCCACTTCGAGCGGTTTTTGGGGCTCAAGGCCCGGGTGAGGACGGCGAGCGGGCGTTTTCAGGGCACGATTGCCCGGGTGGATGAGGATTCGGTGACTTTCGTGCTGGCGAGTGGCGAGGCGCGAACCTTGAAGCTGGGAACCTTTAGAGCCAACCTGGCCGAGTGGCCAAAGACGCCCAGGTAAGGGCACGGCGCGAGGATTTTGGAGGGAGAACAGGGAGATGAATAAGGAGTTTGTAGAGGCGTTGGAGCAGGTGGCCCTCGAGCGGGGCGTGAGCGCCGATGAACTCATCGACGCGTTCGAAGACGCGCTGGCCAAGGCCTACTTGCGTCAGAAGGGCTACCGGCAAAAGGACATCGACGAGGGGCGGGGGCCGGTGGTCGAGGCGCACCTCGATCCCCGCAGCGGGACCATCGAGGTCATCGAGGTGAAGACCGTCGTCGAGGAGGTGGAGAACCCGGAGCGCGAGATCGCCCTCGAGGAGGCGCGCAAGTACGATCCCGAGGTCGGGCTTGGGGATGAGATGGAGTTCCCGGTTGACCCCGAGGAGTTCTCCCGCATCGCGGTGCTCACCGCCAAAAACGTCCTCACCCAGCGCCTCAAGGAAGCGGAGCGCAACCGTATCTACGAGGAGTACAAGGACAAGGAAGGCGAGGTGCTGACCGGGCAGGTTTCCCGGGTCGACAATCGCCGAAACGTCTACGTCGATCTCGGGCGGGGCGAGGCCCTGATGCCGCCGAGAGAACAGATACCGACCGAGCGCTACCACCCGGGCCAGCGCATCAAGGTCTACCTCAAGGAGGTAAAAAAGAGCGCTCGAGGGCCCTCGCTCATCGTTTCCCGGGCCCACCCCGAGCTGCTCAAGTACCTGATGCGGCAGGAGGTCCCGGAGATCGCCGAGGGTACGGTGGAGATCAAGGCCGTGGCCCGCGAGCCCGGGAGCCGGAGCAAGATCGCGGTCACCAGCCACAACCCCAACGTGGACCCCATCGGGGCTTGCATCGGTCACAAGGGCCAGCGCATCCAGTCGGTCAGCGCCGAACTCGGCCGAGAGCGGATCGACGTGGTGCCCTGGAGCGCCAACGCCCGTGAGTTCATCCGCAACGCGCTCTCCCCGGCGACGGTGGGCAAGATTGAGCTCGACCCCGAGTCAAAACGGGCCCTGGTGTGGGTGAGCAAGGACCAGCACTCGGTCGCGATCGGTCGCGGCGGTCAGAACGTTCGTTTGGCCTCCAAACTGACCGGTTTCGAGATCGACTTCAAGGAAGCCGAGGAGATCAGCGACCTCGAGCAGGCGCTGGCCAAGGCGGCCGAGGCCGACGAGGGCGTGCGGGTGAGCGAAGAGGCCAAGGCCAAGTTCGAGAGCCTGTTCGTCGAGGAACCAAACGAGGCTGACGAGGAGTCGTGATGGGCGCACGGGGTCACGTACCGGTGCGGATGTGCGTCGTGTGTCGTCGGCGCAGGCCGAAGCACGAGTTGCTGCGCATTGTCGTGACCCCGGAGGGTTTCGTGCTGGACGAATCCGGCAAAAAGCCCGGCCGGGGCGCCTATGTGTGCCCCGACCGGCCCGAGTGCTGGGATGAGAAGAAGCTCAGGCGTTTTGCCAGGCATCAGGCCCGGGTGCTCTCGGAGATGCTCCGGACCAGGTTAGGAGGTGGGTCGCGTGCAGAAAATGCGGATATACCAGCTCGCCCGTGAACTGGGCATGGAAACCAAGGAGCTGCTCGACATCCTCGACGAAATGGGGGTGGAGTACAAGTCACACGCTTCCACCCTCGACGTCGAGACCGCGGAGACGGTCCGCGAAATCGTCTACGAGCAGCGCGAGGAGGCGCGGCGACGGGCCGAGGAGGCGCGGCGCAAGGCTTGGCCCAAGCGACCTCCGGTGGTGGTGGTCATGGGCCACGTGGACCACGGGAAGACGACCCTTCTGGACTATTTGCGCCACAGCCGGGTGGCCGAGCGCGAGGCCGGGGGGATCACCCAGCATATCGGCGCCTTCGAGGTCGAGACCCCCGAGGGCAAGGTGGTCTTCATCGACACCCCCGGTCACGAGGCGTTCACCACCATTCGTGAGCGCGGGGCCAAGGTGGCCGATATCGCGGTCATCGTCATCGCGGCGGACGACGGGATCATGCCCCAGACCAAGGAGGCGATCGCACACGCCAAGGCCGCGGGCCTGCCCATGATCTTTGCCATCAACAAGATCGACCTGCCCACGGCCGATGTTGACCGCGTCATGCAGCACCTCATGCAGGAAGGCTTCGTCCCCGAGGCCTACGGTGGGGATGCCATCGTGGTGCCGATGAGCGCGAAGACGGGGAAAGGGGTCGATGACCTCTTGGAAATGATCATCCTGGTTGCCGAGATGGAGGACCTCCGGGCCGACCCCAAGGCCGAGCCCCGGGGCGTTATCCTCGAGGCCCGGGTGGACAAGAAGGCCGGGATTCTGGCCACCCTGCTCGTTCGGCAGGGGACCTTTTCCGTGGGCGACTACGTCCTGGCCGACGACGTGTGGGGCAAGATCCGGGCCATGATCGATTCCTCGGGCAATCAACGCAAACAGGCGGGACCCGGCACCCCGGTTCAGGTCCTGGGATTCCGCGACCTGCCCACGGCGGGGATCGAGGTCGAGTGGGTGCCTGACGAGGTGGCGGCCAAGGAAGTGGCCGAGGAACGGCGTGAAGAGAAGCGGGAGCGCGAACTCGCGAAACAGCGGGCGAGTCGCGCCCGCAGCATGGCCGACCTCCTGCGCCAGATGCAGGAGAGCGAGCAAAACGAAATCAACCTGATCCTGCGCGCCGATACCCAGGGCTCCCTCGAGGCCATCAAGGGCATCCTGGCCCGCGAGGGCGGCGGCGAGGTGAAGATCAAGCTTTTGCACGCCGACCTCGGTGCCCCCACCGAGGGCGATATCTTGCTGGCCTCGACCACTGAGAACGCAGCCATCTTCGCCTTCGGCGTCAACCCCCCCGGCGCTCTCAGGAAGAAGGCCGAGCAAAAGGGCGTGGTTCTCAAAACCTTTAAGGTCATCTACGACCTCATCGACGAGGTTCGCAAGATGGTTGAGGGCCAGCTCGAACCCGAGTATGAAGAGGAGGTCCTGGGCCACGCCGAGGTGCGGGCGGTTTTCCAGCTGCCAAAGGGGGGCAAGGTCGCGGGGTGCTACGTGACCGACGGCAAGATCGTGCGCTCGGCGGAAGTCCGGGTGCTGCGGGGCGGCCAGGAGCTCTGGCGGGGCAAGATCGAGTCGCTCAAGCGGTTCAAAGAAGACGTGCGTGAGGTCGCCGCCGGATACGAGTGCGGCATCAAGCTCGCGGGCTTTGACGACTTCACCGAGGGTGACATTTTCGAGGCGTTGCAGGTCATTGAGGTCGCGAGAACGCGCAGCTGAGCCGTAGGGGAGACGTTTTGCCGGGGTTTGACGCCAGGCGCCGTTTGCGGGCAGGGATACTCTTCCTTGGACTTTGGGTCCTGGCGGTATCCGGTATTCCCTTGGTCTATGCCCCGGCGAATTCGGACGCGCCGGGGCTGGCCAGCGCCGGCGCCTGGTGGGTGGGACAAGGCCATTCGGGGCCGCCGACGGCGGGTTTCCCGTTCGTCCCCGCGGTTTTCCGCCAGCGTCTCTGGCAAAGGGTCACGGCGGGCCGGAGCCTCCGTCAGCGTTCGCCCCACCCGCCCCGGCGCATCTATCTTCTCTATGCCCGCTTAAACCTCGACGGCGGTTAGGGCCGTTCTTTTCTCGCTTTGGAGGGTCTTTGAAAAACGGATAGGCGTATGAATGTGGCAAGGAGGTGTCATTGCGATGAAGTCCCGTAGCGTAACGGGTTTGTTTCTGCTCGCGGTATTTCTGGCGGCGCTGGTGGCCATCTGGAAGCCCTGGGCGCCAGCCGGTGAGCCGCGCTTCAAGCTTGGCTTGGATTTGCAAGGGGGGTTGCGTATCGTTTTGCAGACCAGCGACCCCAACCCCACCCAGGAAGAGCTCGAGCAGGTCCGTACGGTTTTGGAGAACCGGATCAACGGCCTCGGCGTCGCCGAACCGCTCATTCAGATCCAGGGTCGGGATCGAATCGTCATCGAGCTGCCGGGGCTTTCACCTCAGGATCAGGATCGGGCGCTCAAGCTCCTGGGGCAGCGGGCGGTCCTCGAGTTTCGGATCGTGAAGGACGGGGCCCCCGGGCTGACGGTTTCGGAGATCAACCAGCGGCTTCGGGAAAACCCCCGCCTCAAGCGCTCCGAGCTTGAGGCGCAGCTCATTAAGCCCGAGGATTTGGGCCCGGTGCTCATGACCGGGGCTGAGCTCAAGACCGCGCGAGTGGTCTTTGACCAGTTCGGCCGGCCTCAGGTTTCGATGGAGTTTAACCCCGAGGGCGCCAAGAAGTTCGCCGATATTACCCGGAAGAACATTGGCCGCCGCCTGGCGATCGTGCTCGACGGCCGGGTGTACTCGGCGCCGGTCATTCGCAGCGCGATCACGGGCGGGCAGGCGGTCATCGAGGGGCTTTCTTCGGTCGAAGAGGCCACCGAGATCGCGCTGGTGTTGCGTTCGGGTTCGCTTCCGGTGGCGGTACAGGTCGAGGAAGTCCGTGCCATCGGTCCCACCTTGGGGAAAGACGCGATCCGGGCGGGCATTAACGCCTCGCTGATCGGCGTTTTGCTGATCTTCGTCGCGCTCTATTTCTACTACGGTCTTTGGTTCGGTAGCGTTGCCGCGGTGGGCCTGATCTACATCGCGATTTTGGTTCTGGGCGCACTGGCCGGCCTCGGCGCCACGCTGACGCTCCCCGGTATCGCCGGCTTCATCCTTACCCTGGGTGCTGCCGTCGACGGCAACGTGCTTTCCTTCGAGCGCATTAAGGAAGAGCTCAAACTCGGCAAGAAGCTTCGCTCGGCGATCAACGATGGTTTCCGGCATTCGACGGTCACCATCCTCGACGCCAACATCTCGACCCTTCTGGCCGCGGCCGCGCTTTACAACTACGCCACCGGTCCGGTTCGGGGCTTTGCGGTGATGCTGGCGATCGGTATCGTGGTCGCCGTGTTCTCCAACCTGATCTTTAGCCGCTGGCTGCTCGACGTGATCGCCGATCGCCGCCAGGTCACGCCCCCCTATTACGTGTGGGGGACGAAAATCCCCTTCCTCAAGGAAGCTCGCTTCATCACGCCCGCGACCCTGGTTTTTGCCTTGGTGATGGCGGGGGTGGTCTTCATCCGGGGGTTCAACTACGGCATCGATTTCACCGGGGGAACGGCCTATCTGTTGCGGACGCCGCAGAGCGTGACCGTGGCCGATGTGCGTAAGGCCCTGGATGAGTCAGGCATCGCCAAGGTAACGGGGAAGAAGGCGGTGATCACCGAGGTGCAGGCGCCCGCCGCCACCTACAAGGAGTTCTCGGTCAAGGTGCCCTTGCTGAGTCAGACCGAGCGAATCGAGCTCTCGCGCTTCCTACAAGAGCGCTTTTCCGGCCAGGTCCTCCGTTCGGATACCGTGGGTCCGGCGATCGGGGCCGAACTGAGGAAGAACACGCTGCTCGCGGTGCTCGTGGGCTTGGGGCTGATCCTCGCCTACATGGCCTTTCGCTTTGACTGGAGTTTCGGGGTGGCGAGCGTCATCGCCGTGGCCCACGACGTGGCCATCACGGCGGGGATCTTCAGCTTGCTTGGTCTTGAGTTTACGATTCCCATCGTGGCCGCGTTGCTCACCATCATCGGTTACTCCATCAACGACTCCATCATCATCTCCGACCGCATTCGCGAGAACCAGCGCACGCTGCGGGGGATTCCCTATCGCGAGATGGTCGATCTTTCGATCAACCAGACCCTCTCCCGCACCGTGATGACCTCGCTGACCACACTGCTCCCCCTCCTGGCGCTGTTTTTCCTTGGCGGTTCGGTCCTGAGGGATTTCTCCATCGCTCTGATCGTCGGCATCGTGGTGGGGACCTACTCGTCGATCTACGTGGTGGGCTCCTTGGTCGCCTGGTGGAAGGAGCGAACCCGCGCCCAGCTTCGCCGGAGCGCGAAGGCCTGAGAGGGACTGCGCTGCATAGGCCCCGTGCGCCCTCCCGGGAAAAGCGCCCCGGGAGGGCGGCGTATACTGAGGCCAATGCGTGTGCTCGCTTGGGTTTTTACCGTGCTCTTGCTGGTGGCGCTTGCCGTCGTCGGTGCGTTGGCCCTCTGGCAGCCGGAGGTGCAGCTGGCCTTGCCTGGCCTGCCCGCTTTGCCGGTGTGGATCTGGGTTGGAGGGGCGCTCCTTTACGGGGCTTTGCTGGTCTTCATCTGGCTCCCCGCCCTCCATCTCCGGGCGCAGGCCGAGCGGCGGGCGTTGATCAGGGAAAAGGCTCGCTTGGAGGAGGAGCTCAAATCCCTCCGGGCCGAGCTGCCTGAGGAGGTACCCCGGATCCCCGATCGCAATCTGGAGGGCCTCGAGGGCGTATGAAACCCCGTTGGCGCGCCCGTCCTTGGCCGGAGGCCAAAACGTTGGTGCGCCTGGTGGAGGCGTTTCGCGTCCCGCCGATGATGGCCGCCGCCCTTTGGGGGCGGGGGTTTCACCGGCGATCGGACCTCGAGCCGGAGCTCAGTCCCTGGCGCTTTCCCGCCCTCGATCAAGGGGCGCGTGTTTTGGTCGAGGCCATCGAGCGGGGTCAGCGGATTCGGGTGCACGGCGACTACGACGCCGATGGGATTACGGGGACCGCGATCCTGGTGAAGGGCTTGCGAGCCCTCGGCGCGGAGGTGCACCCCTTCATTCCCAGGCGCGAGGAAGGCTACGGGATCTCCGAAGCGCGGGTGCCCGAGCACGCCGCCGAGGCCGATGTCTTCGTTACCGTCGATTGCGGCATCACGAACCACGCGGAGCTCAAGAGCCTGGTCGAGGACGGGGTCAGCGTGGTGGTGACCGATCACCACACACCGGGCGATGCCCCCCCGCCTGGCACCGTCGTTCACCCCGCCTACGACCCCGGCCTCGAGGGCCGCCCCAAGCCCACCGGAGCGGGCGTGGCGTTTTTTCTGCTCTGGGCGGTCTACGATCGCCTTGGCAAGCCCCCGCCCCTTGCCTTTTCCGACCTGGCCGCGGTGGGTACGATCGCCGATGTCGCTCCGCTGCTCGGGGTGAACCGTGCCATCGTCCGTGAAGGGCTTTCACGCCTGCCCGCTTCCGAGCACCTCGGACTCCGTCTCCTCGCCGAGCGCCACCTTTCCCAGAAAACGGCGCTCGAGGTCGCCTTCCGGATCGCCCCCAGGATCAACGCCGCCGGCCGGTTGGGCGAGCCCGAGACGGCGCTCGCTCTTCTGCTCACCGACGATTTCTTCGAGGCCAATCGGCTGGCGGCCCGTCTCGACGCCCTCAACCAGGAGCGCCAGCGCGTCGAGGAGGCCATGCTCGCCCGATTGCTTCCTACCCTCGATCATGACGCCCCGGCCCACGTCGTCTACGATCCCGAGGGGCATCCCGGCGTGATGGGCATCGTGGCCAGCCGTATCCTCGAGCGCACCTACAAGCCGGTGTTCATCATCGCTCAGGGAAAGGGTTCGGTTCGGAGTGTCCCCGGGGTGAGCGCGGTGGGAGCGTTAGCGGCGGCAGCGCATACGCTGAAAGGCTACGGGGGCCACGCCCAGGCCGCCGGTTTTTCCATCGATGAGGCGGCGATTCCGGCCTTTCGCGAGGCCATTTATGCCTACGTCGAGGCTCAGCCCAAGCCCCGGCCCGAGCTTTGGCTCGAGGGCCCTTTGAGCCGGGAGGCGCTCCCCGAGATCTGGCAGGCGCTTGAGCGGTTCGAGCCGATTGGGGAGGGCAACCCCGAACCCCTCTTCCACCTCCGCGGGATGCCGGATCGGGTGCGACCGCTTTCCGGGGGAAAGCACGTGGGGTTTGCCCTCGAGGGCCTGCGGGTGATCAAGTGGCGCGACAACGGGGAAGGGCTCCGAGGCGAGGTCGAGGTCGCGGCGGCGGTGGTTTTGAACGAGTGGAACGGCTCGGCGAGCCTCGAGCTCCGGGCCGAGGCCTATCGTGACCCGGGGCCCATCCATGGCCAGGGTCAGGACTGCCCGCTGGCGCGCCTACCGCTCGGCCAGGCGCTCAGGCAGGCGGTGACCGACAAAGTTCCGGTCTTCGCCCGCGGCGAGGGCGCGGCCTGGTTAAAAACGCGGGGGGCGTTGCTGGCGGCGCCGGAAGAAGCCCGGCTCTGGCTGGCCCTTCCCGAGCGCCGGGTTCAGATCCAACCCGGGACCGCGTTGGCCCTGGGGGAAAAGTGGCTCCAGGCGCTTTCGACGCCGAGGGTGACGCTCACCGGGTTTCGCCGGGCGCTGGCAGCCAAGGCGAGCGGTCAGACACCGCCTTTCCCGTACAATGTGATCATCGAAGAGCTCGGTGGCCGGGACGACCCCTACGACTCGCCGACCTACCGCCTGTTGGCCACGGTGGACGCTTTTGCGCAACGGTTTGTCTGGGCCTACCGCTACGGGGATTCGGGGCTTTTGTGCGAGGCGCTCATCGGGCTTTGGGAGGCATGGGATGTACAAGTTCAAACGGGAAAAATTCCAGGTCAGGGTTTACACCCAGCGCTATAGGATCGAGGGGACGATCCACCTGCCCCTCGGCAGCTCCACCGCCGACGTGCTCAACTTGCAGAACAAAGCCCTGCTGCCCTTGACCGAGGTGACGATCTTCCCCACCGTGGGTGTTGGGGCGAAGGCGGCCGAGCGCACGCCGTGGCAGCTCGAGTTCTTCGCGGTCACCAAACTCCAGGTGCTCTGGGTCGTGGGTGGGCGTCCCTCTCACCCGAAGACCACGCTCTCGGTTGATCGCCGGTATATGGCGTTTCTTTTTCCCAACCACGTGCTCTCCGGGAGCCTGGAGGTCCCGCACGGTGCCCGGATCTCGGACTACCTCTCGGCCACCAAGGCCTTTCAAACGCTCTTTGACGTGACCGTCTACCCTCTGTCCCAGCCCGACGCGTTCGCGGGCGTTCGGGCCGATCAGTCGCTGGAGTTCGTCACCGTCAACCTCAAGGGCATGTACGGTGTCCTCGAGGCCCCCGAGGCTGACGGCGACGGTCCGCGACTCAACCTGTTTGGCTGAGCCGGCGAAGGTTTTCCTGAATTCGTTCGATCTGGCTTTTGGTCTCAGCCAGCCGCTGGGTTTCGAAGGCCACGACCTCGGCGGGGGCGTGCTTGCGGAAGCCCTCGCTCGCGAGTTTCTTTTCCGTGGCCGCGAGGCGTCGCTCGAGTTCCCGAAGGCGCTTTTGTTGCTTTTTTTGCCAGGCCTCGACGTCGACCAGCCCTTGGGGCTCAAGATAAACGGTGACCGAGGGAGTGACGGCAGCCAGTGCTCGCTTGGCTGAACCGATCTTCGGTTCGGCCTTGGCCAGGAACCGGAAGACCTCGGAGGCCTCCAGCACGATGGAAGCCCCAGGTCCTTCCAGGTGGACGATGATGCGTTCTGAGGGGTCGATCCCCAGCTCGCCCCTGAGGCGCCGGGTCGCGGTGACGGCGGCTTTGAGGGTTTCGAAGGCCTCAAGGGCCTCGCCGTCGGATTCGCCGGCTTCGGGCCAGGGCGCCCTGGCCAGGTCCTCGTCGCCGGTGAGGTGGGCGAAAAGCTCGCTTGTGACAAACGGCATGAAGGGGTGGAGGAGCTTCAAGATGGTGGTGAGGGTGCGCTCGAGGCCTTCCAGGGTGGCACGGTTCCCCGCTTTGAGGGCAGGTTTGGCCGCTTCGATGTACCAGTCGGCGAACTCGCTCCAGGTGAGCTGATAGATCTCCCGGGCCGCGAGCGCCAGGTCGAAGCGCTCCATGAGTTTGGTGATCTCATCGACCCCTCGGGCGAGGACGGTCTGCATCCAGCGGTCGGCCAGCGTGGGCTCGTTCTCCTTTTCCACGAAGTTTTCCCTCGCCATGAGCACGAAGCGCGTGGCGTTCCAGAGCTTGTTGGCGAAGGTGCGCCCCATCTCCAGCCAGCGGGTATCGAAGCGGATATCCTGACCGCCGGTGGCCAGGTGAACGAGCCCGAAGCGGAGGGCGTCGGCCCCGTAGCGCTCGACCATCTCCAGAGGGTCGACCACGTTGCCCTTGGATTTCGACATCTTCTGCCCTTTGGCATCCAGCACCAGGCCGTGGAGGATGACGTTTTCAAAGGGGCGACGGCCGGTGAAGTGGTAGCCGGAGACCTCCATCCGGCTCACCCAGAAAAAGAGGATGTCGTAGCCGGTGACGAGGGCGTGAGTGGGGTAGAAGGCCTCGAAATCGGGGGTTTTGTCCGGCCAGCCGAAGACCGAAAGCGGCCAGAGGGCTGAGGAGAACCAGGTGTCGAAGACGTCGGGGTCGCGCCTCAGTTCCTTTGAGCCGCAGACCGCGCACGCCGTGGGATCCTCGTCAAAGCGCTCGAGTTCGGGCACGGTGACGTGCCCCTCGGGGCAGTACCATGCGGGGATCTGATGGCCCCACCACAGCTGACGGGAGATGTTCCAGTCTTTGATGTTCTTGAACCACTCGACGTTAACCCGCCGCCAGCGCTCGGGGAAAAAGCGGATGTCCCCGGCTTCGAGGCGCTCGATCACCGCTTCGGCCAGCGGCTTCATCTTGAGCCACCACTGGGGAAAGAGCGCGTACTCGATCGCGGTGTCGCAGCGGTCACAGGTCGAAAGCGCGATCTCGTACGGCGTTTCCTCCACCATGTGGCCTTCTTCCCTGAGCGCTTCGGCGACGAGCTTCCTGGCCTGGAAGCGATCGAGGCCGCGGAAGTTTTCGGGTACCCGTTCGCCGGTGAGTTTGCCCGCGAGGTCGATCACGCTCGGGGCGGGCAGGCCGTGGCGCTGCCCGATCTCCCAGTCGGTGGGGTCGTGGGCGGGGGTGATCTTTAAGGCGCCGGTCCCGAACTCCATCTCCACCGCCTCGTCGGCGATGATCGGGATCCAGATCTCGGTGAGGGGGATCCGGGCCCTTTTGCCGATGAGATGCTGGTAGCGCTCGTCGTCGGGGTGAACGGCGATGGCCACGTCGGCGAAGATCGTCTCCGGGCGTACGGTGGCAATCCTGATTTCACCGCCGTCCTCGAGGGGATAGCGAAGGGTGTAGAGCGTGCCCTGGGTCGGGTCGTTGTTGACCTCGAGATCGGAGAGCGTGGTCTCGCAGCGGGGGCACCAGTTGAGGAGGCGTTCGCCGCGGTAGGCCAGGCCCTCGTGGTAGTACTTGACGAAGGCGTAGCGCACGGCCCGCGAGCGGGCCTCGTCCATGGTGAAGGCCTCCCGCGTCCAGTCGGCGCTGGCCCCGAGGCGTTTGAGCTGGCGGATGATCTGGCCCCCGGAGTCCTTCTTCCACTGCCAAACCCGCTCCAGAAACTTCTCGCGGCCCAACTCGTGCCGGCGCTTGCCTTCCTTCATGAGCAGCCGTTCCACCACCACCTGGGTGGCGATGCCGGCGTGGTCGGTTCCGGGGACCCAGAGGGCCTCAAACCCCCGCATCCGCTTATAGCGAATGATCACGTCCTGGATGGCGTTGTCGAGCGCGTGCCCCATGTGGAGGACACCGGTAACGTTGGGCGGCGGCATGACGATCACGAACGGCGGTTTGCCGCTTTTGGGGTCCGCCTGAAAAGGCTGCTTGGCCCAGCGCTCGGCCCACTTGGGTTCGACCTGATGCGGATCGTAGCCTTTTTCGAGCATAAAAAATCCTCCCCCACGCCGTTTGCGCGGACGAGGCGTACGCCCCGCGGTACCACCGCGCTTCACGCTCCCGCCTGGGAGCGTGCCCTCTTCGCGCTGTCACGGGCGCACCCGGCGGGCTCTACTGAGGGGGTTTTCCCCGGTGTTCGACAAAGACCTTGCCTTCGTCTGGCTTTTTCCGGGGCCCCCATTCGAGCGTAGCTCGAATGGGGTATTTCTCCCCCCGTTCCTCCCGCGACGCCACCCGGGCGACGTTCAGCCCTTCTTTCCCGAGGACCCCTCTCAGCCACGGGGGTCCCGCTCTGTCGGGCGAGCCGGGCCTACTCCTCCCGGGCCATGCCCTGAGTGTATCACGCCAATGTAACCCCTCTCCTAACCCAGTGGTCGGGCATTGCCTACCCTGGGAGTGGGTTTGATGGAAGGTACACTGGGGGCGACCAAAAGGAGGATCCTCGAGCGTTTGCGGCAATCCCCGGCCGATGTCGGGGAGATTGCCAGAGAGCTTGGAATTTCAAGGGTCGCGATCCAGCGGCACTTGCGCGACCTCGAGGCCTTGTCCCTGGTTCGCTACGAGGAAAAGCGCAACGGTTCGCGCGGCCGCCCCAAGCGGCTGTGGCGGTCGGTGGATGCCGAGGGTCCCTACGCCCGCATGTGTGGTTCGCTGATCGAGGTCGTCAAGCGAAATTTGGGTTCGGAGATGCTGGTGGGGCTCCTCGCCGACGACCAGTGCCGGCGTTTGCGCGAGGGGCTGAACGGGCTGGGGGGCGTGGGGCGCGAGCGGCTCGACGCGCTGGTCCGTTTCCTCAAGGCCCAGGGTTATGCGGCGAGGGTGGTCGAGGAGGACGGCACGCTCTTCATCGAGCAGCTCACGTGCCCCCGCCTTGGGCTTTCGACCCAGCACCAGGAGCTCTGCCTGGCGGAGGAGCGTGCGCTCGAGACGATCCTCGGCCTGCCCGTCCGCCTGGTCGAGCGCATTTCCGACGGGGGCAGGCGCTGCCGCTTCGAGATCGCGGCAAAAACTGAGTAAGCACCCACGGGCCTTCCGACCGACCGCTGCCGGGCGTGCGGTCGTTTTCGTGGCCTTGCTCCCCGCCGTGGTCAAAGCCGTGGCGGGGACGCTTGGGGCCCGGCTCATTCGGCTTTCGCTTGGGCCAAGAGCCGGCCCGAGGGGTCGTAGAACCAGGCTTCGGAGGGGGTTCCTTTGATCTCCACCAGGATATAGGGGCTGGTTAGGGCTTGCGTGACCCGGGCGCCGAGCGAGGGTTCTTGCATGAGGAGGCGGATCTTCGCCAGGCCGTTTTTGACCTCGACGCTGGCCACGTCGATCCGGTAGCCCCCGGTGGGTTTGAGGCCCCAGAAAAAGGCGGCGACGCATGATCTCGGGTACTTCAGGTCCGGCAGTGGCGGGCGGGGCAGCTGGTTCCCGGTCGCGCGTTGCCAGATCTGGAGGTAGGCCGCCTGGGTGCAGGCCAGGAGGCCCAGGGGTTGGCGGTCGCTGTAGCTGGCGTAGCTGCCTTTGGCGAGGACGTGCCAGGGCCGGATGAGCGCCGGTGAAAGTGGAACTTTTGGCACCGAGGTTTGGATGCGGAGCGACGCGCGGCGGTAAACCCAGGGTGCGGGTTCGAAGTCGTACGGGGGCGAGCTCGGTGCCGATCGTTCGAAAACCACCACCGGGCCGTTGTTGCCGAGTTCTTCGATCATGCGCCGCACCGATTTCGCTTCGCTGTAGGTGAGCCTTTGGAAACCGGGGGTGAACGGTTCGGGACGAACGGCGACGTCGGCACCGGTCGCCAGGGCAGTGCTCAACCGGTACCAGCGGTCGCCATCAAACAGCCACGCGCCGAGGATGGCCGTGCCCACTCGGAGCTCGAAGTACTGTCCCCCGATGTCCTCGAGGGCCTCCAGGCGCGGGCGCGTGGGCGGGCTTACCTCGCGGTAATAAGGCATGCCGTTGACCTCGAGGGGTCCGAACTGGGCAGGGCCTTGGGGTACAAGGCGGAGCGGCGTGCCCTCGAGGCGGATTTCCATCGCATCGCCGTAAAAGTAGACCAACCGCTCGCTCGAATTTTCGGTGAGGAGCTCGACCTCGTGGGCGTTGTAATAGGGGCGTTCGGGGGTCAGGAAGCTGCACCCGGCGAGGACCGGCAGGAGGAGCCAAAGAGCGGCTTTGGCCTTCATAGGCCTATTGTGCCACGATTCGGCGGTCGCAGGGTGATTCGTGGACCAAAAGGCTCAGGATCTCGACGTGGTGGGTGTAGGGGAAAAAGTCGAAGGGCTCGACATAGCAGAGTCGGTACCCCTGCGTCACCAGTCGGCCCACGTCCCGGGCCCAGGTGCTGGGGTCGCAGGCGATGTAGACGATCTCAGGCGGTGGCGTTTGACCGAGGGCTTCGATCAAATCGCGGTCGAGACCGCTTCGCGGCGGGTCGAGGACCACCAGATCGGCGGGAAGGAATCGGGCGACGTTCTTCGCGTCGTCGCGGTGGAAGGTGACGTTTTCCAGGCCGAGCTTGGTGGCGTTTTTCTGTCCAAGCTGGACCGACCGGCGGTTGATCTCCACCGCGACGACCTCCCGAAACTTCTCGGACAGCATGAGGCTTAGCACGCCCACCCCGGCGTACAGTTCGACGGCACGCTCACCCCCCTCGACCAACTCCACGGCCCGGCCGTACATGCGCCCGGCCGCCAGGGGGTTCACCTGGGAAAAGCTCACCGGGTCGACGGGGGCGGTGATTCGCCCGTAGGCCTCGATGAGTACCTTTCGCCCCGCGAGGTGCCGGATTGTGCCCCGAAACCGGCCCCGCGGGTCCTCGGCCCCCCACCACACGCCAGCAATTCCCTCCTGAACCAGCGCCCGGGCCGCCTTTTGCAGGGCCTGGGGGTGGCCGCCGATGAGACCGACGAGCGCGCCCTTTTCGTGAATGCTGCTTTGAATCACGACTTCGACCGGCCCCACGAGGGGCCACGAAGCGAGGCGAGTGAAGGCCTGGTTGAGGTGCTCCTCGGCCAGGAGGTCCTGTTTCAGCGGGACGAGCTCGCTGCTCTTTGGTTTTCTCTGCCCGAGGCCCCCGGTGGGGAGGATGAGGTACTGGCCGGTGGTTCGGTAGCCGAGTTCGTTCGGGCTCGGCGTCGTCGGGCGGATCTCGGCCTCGACCTTGCCGATTCGGCGCAGCGACTCTTCGACGAAGGCGCGCTTTACTTCAAGCTGAGCCTCGTAGCGCATGGGGAGGTCGGCCCCCGGGGGCAGGGGCAGATCGACGCGCAGGGGAGAGGTGGTGAGCCGCTTTAAGACCTCGCCCTCGAGGTGATTTTTCTTCCGTATGAGCCTGGCCTTGACGGTTTCGCCGGGGAGGGCGCCCGCCACCAGCGCTACGCCCTCCGGCGTTCGCGCAAGGCCTAACCCACCGGGGATGAGTTTTTCTACGGTCAGCGTGACATCCACTGGCTTAGTCTACGGCAAGGAGACCTGTATAATTTTGCCGTGGAGGTGATTCGTATGAAGAAATCGGTTCTTGCGCTCGCCCTTTTGGCGGCGCTCGGCTCTTTGGTTTTGGCGGCGAGTTACCGAACCTTCGACGAGATCGTGACGTCGGGGAAAGTGATCGTGGGGACCGAGGGCGAGTTCCCGCCCTTTAACTATTTCGATGAGCAGAACAACCTGGTGGGGTTTGACATCGACATCGGGAACGCCCTTGTCGAAAAGCTCGGCCTCAAAGGGGAGTGGAAGGCCCAGCCCTTCGATACCCTCTTGATCGCGCTCAACCAGGGGCGCTTCGACTTCGTGGTCGCTTCGCACACCATCACCCCGGAGCGCTCAAAAGCGGTCGATTTCACCAACCCCTACTACTGCACCGGTAACCTCATCGTCTCAAAACCCGGCGGCCCGAAGAGCCTGGCCGACCTCAAGGGCAAGGTGGTCGGTGTGCAGGTGGGCACTTCCTATTACGACTTCGTGGTGGAAAAGGCGCCCGGAGTCAAGGAAGTCAAGACCTTCCCCACCAACCCCAACGCCCTCGAGGCCCTGCTCTCGGGGCGGGTCGATGCCTGGGTGACCGACCAGTTCACTGCCCTCGAGGTGGTCAAAAAGCGCGGGGTGTCGCTCCAGCTCTCGGGCCTTTTGAACAAGGAGGAGATCGGCATCCCGGTGGCCAAGGGGAACCAGGGGCTTTTGCGGGCGCTCAATATGGCGCTCGATCTGATTCAGGCCGACGGCACCTACGCCCAGATCTCCATGAAGTGGTTCGGAAAGGACATCCGCTGCCAGTAAGCCACGATGGCCAGGGCCCTGGATGACCCCAGGGCCCTTTTGAAGTTGGAGGCCGACTTGCGATACCTGCGTATAGCGTTCTTCGTGGGTCTCTTGCTCGTGGCCGGTTTTTCGGCCTGGCTGCTTTTCTTCGAGTTGCTTTCCCGAGGCCTTGCGTTCTACCTCAACTCGGTGAACTTCACGCCAGAGAAGATCCCCTTCTACGCCGACTCCTTGCGTCGGGGCGGCGAGGTGACCCTCAAGCTCACCGTGATCAGCGCCCTGATGGGCCTGGCGCTGGGGTTGGTGGCCGGGATCTCCAAGCTCTCGGCGAACCCGCTCTTCCGTTACCCGGCGGCCTTCTACGTCTGGTTGGTGCGGGGGACGCCGCTTTTGGTGCAGATCCTCTTCGCCTATAACGGCCTGCCTTACCTGTTGGCCCCGGTGTGGAAGAACCTCGAGCCGCTCGGCCTCCCGCCCATCGAGGACATCCTCACCGACTACTGGGCGGCCTTCATCGCGCTTTCCTTCAACGTCGGGGCCTACAACGCCGAGGTGATCCGGGCCGGGATCCTCGCCATCCCCCGGGGGCAGTGGGAGGCGGCGCAATCGCTGGGGCTTTCCCAGCCGCAGGTCATGCGATTCATCGTGGTGCCCCAGGCGGTCCGGATCGTGGTGCCGCCGTTGGTGAACAATGTGGTGGCGCTCTTGAAGGATTCTTCGCTGGCGTACACCATCGGCCTTTTCGAGCTGGTCATGGCTGGCCAGCGCATCATCTCGGCCACCTTCCGCCCGGTCCCCATCTACCTGGCGGTGGCCGCGGTCTACCTCCTGCTGACCACCATCCTCACCTTCTTCACCGACTGGCTGGAGCGCCGCTTGCGTTCGGAAGGGGCGACGTAAGCATAAGTTTGCGGTCCTTGCGCCCGGCCGGAGGGATGGCTATAGTAAGTGCGTTCACTCAGGGAGGGTATCTATGCGAAAGTTGCTTGTTCTTATTGGTTTGGTGGCACTGGGTTTCGGCGCGCTGGGCATGGCGCAAAAATCCCGCCTCGACGTGGTCATGGAGCGGGGCAAGTTGATCTGCGGCGTGAACGGCAAGGCGCCGGGGTTCGGCTATGTGGACGAGAAGACCGGTAAGTACGTGGGGTTCGACGTCGATTTCTGCCGGGCGGTGGCGGCGGCGCTCTTCGACGACCCCGAGAAGGTCGACTACGTGCCCCTGACCGCCAAGGCGCGTTTTAACGCCATCCAGACCGGCGAGGTGGACGTCGTCTTCCGTAACACCACCATCACCACCAGCCGCGACGGGTCGGTGGGGGTGGATTTCCTGCCGGTGAACTTCTACGACGGCCAGGGGGTGATGGTGAAAAAGGAACTCGGGGTGAACTCGGTCTATGACCTCGAGGGCGCCACCGTCTGCACCAACCAGGGCACCACCACCGAGAAGAACTGGACCGACTTCGTCCGGTCCCAGGGTTGGCAGGGCAATAAACTCCTTACCTTCGAATCCTTCGACAAGGTCTTCAACGCCTTCCTCTCCGGGCGCTGCGACGCGGTGACCACCGACAAATCGGGGCTCGTCGGATGGAAGGCGAAGGCGCCCGATCCCGAAGCCCTGACCATCCTGCCGGAGACGCTCTCCAAAGAGCCCCTGGCCGGTTTCACCTTCCAAAACGACTCGAAGTGGAAGGACGCCCTGACCTGGATCGTCTACGCCACCATTCAGGCCGAGGAGTTCGGGATCACCCAGGCCAACGTCGACCAGGCGCTTCAAAGCGACAAGCCTTCGTTCCGGCGCTTTTTGGGCGTTGAGGGGAACCTGGGGAAAGGCCTCGGGCTTTCCAACGACTTCGTGGTTCGCATCATCAAACACGTCGGGAACTACGGCGAGATTTACGACCGGCACTTGGGTCCGAACTCGCCGTTCTACATCCCCCGCAAAGGGAGCCTCAACGACCTCTATACCCGTGGCGGGCTCATGTATTCGCCGCCCTTCCGTTAATCCCGCAAAACGTGCCGGGGCGCTTTGCGCTTCACGGTTCCCGAGGTACAGCGCGTTGTGAATCGAGCCATGGGCAAAGGGACTGAAAGAGCGAAGGGAGAGCGACCCGCCGGGGCCGCTCTTGCCCCGTGAATGGTGCGGCGTTATGAAGACAAGAAAAGTCGCTTTTTATCAGGACGTTCGCGTGATCGGCATCCTCGTTCAGGTCGCCGCGACCTCGATCGTGTTCGCTTTGTTGTTCTTTCTTGGCTATACCGCCTACCAGGGCATGGTTTCGCGGGGGATTCCCTTTACCTTCCGCTTCCTGGGGGAAGAAGCTGGGTTTTCGATCAGCGAGGGGAAGACCATCGTCATCGAGGGTGGTCGGATGCTCCTCCGGCCCTTCCAGCCTTCCGACGCCTACTGGCAGGCCTTTTTTACCGGGATCTACAACACCATCCGGGTGGCCGCGACCGGCATCGTCCTGACGACGATCGTCGGTGTGCTGGTTGGGGTCGGGCGCCTTTCCTCGAACTGGCTCGTCAATCGCCTCTCGTTCGCCTACGTCGAGCTGGTTCGCAATACCCCCCTCCTGGTGCAGATGTTCTTTTGGTACTTCGGGGCGATCTTGAAACTGCCCCCGATCCGGCAGGCCAGTGAGTACTTCGGCACCATCGTGAGCCAAAAGGGGGTTTACCTGCCCTGGCCGGTACCGACCGCGGCCTGGGGGCGCTACGAGTTCTTTCTCTATGGCGGGCTCGCGACCTTGGTTCTGGGGTTTTTTTGGAAACGGAGGCGCTCGCCGCTGTGGCTCTTGGCGGCGGCCTTGATCATCGGTGGGTTTTTTATCGCCGGGGCGCCGCTCGAGGTCTCCTTCCCCGAAAAGCGCGGCTTCCGCGTGATCGGCGGGGCGCAGATGAGCCCCGAGTTCGCGGCGGTGCTGCTCTCGCTGGTGGTGTATACCGCGAGCTACATCGCCGAGATCGTGCGTGGCGCCATCCAGTCGCTGCCCAAGGGGCAGTGGGAAGCGGCAGCGAGCCTCGGGCTCAGTTACGGGCAGACCCTGCGCCTGGTGATTTTGCCCCAGGCGATGCGGATCATCGTGCCACCGCTTGGGAACCAGTACCTCAACCTCACCAAAAACTCCTCGCTGGCCATCGCCGTGGGTTATCCCGAACTCTTTAACGTCTACGGCACCATCGCCAACCAGTCGGGGCGCAGCTTGGAAGGGATCGTCATCGTTATGGCGGCCTACCTCACCATGAGCCTGACCATTAGCGCGCTGGTCAACGCCTACAACCGGCGGGTGGCGCTGAAGGGGGCATCGCGATGAGGTTCGCGGTCTGGATGCGCAAAAACCTCTTCGACGGGTGGTGGAACACCCTCCTCACCCTGAGCGTGGGTGGCTTGCTGATCGCGTTCCTCCGTTCGGTGTCGATCTGGGCGTTCACCGAGGCGCGCTGGTTCGTGATCCCGAACAACTTTCGCTTGCTCATGGTCGGCCCCTATCCCCCGGAGGAGGTCTGGCGGCTGTGGGTCGCGCTCACCATCACCACCGGGCTCATGGGTCTTTCTTTCGGTGTGTTCGCGCGCCGTTGGGGGCCGGCTTTGTCGAGGGCGCTCGCGCTGGCCTTGCTGGTCTGGGGGCTGGCCTGGCCCGTGGTGATGCCGGGCACCCGGCTTTGGCTCTTCCTGGCCCTGGCCGCCTTCTTCGCCGCCTATCCTCTCGGCACACGCCTTTCCGGCTTGCGGAAGTTCCTTCCGGTGATGTGGCTCCTTGCCTTTCTCTTGGCGCTGGACGTGGCCTCCGGGGTGCCGATGAATCGTTGGGGTGGCTTTTTCCTCACCATGGTGGTGACCGTAAGCACCGTGGTGATCGCCTTCCCCCTCGGGCTCATCCTCGCGCTCGGCCGGACGAGCAAGATGCCGGTGATCAGCTTGCTCTCGACGCTCTACATCGAGCTCATTCGCGGCGTTCCCCTGGTCACGGTGCTCTTTTTGGCCTGGATCATGGTGCCGCTCTTCGTGCCCGAGAATCTGCGGGTGCCCCAGATGATCCGGGCCATCGCTGGTTTTGCCCTCTTCGCCGCCGCCTACCTTGCAGAGTACGTGCGAGGCGGGCTGCAAGGGGTGCCCAAAGGGCAGTGGGAGGCGGCGTGGGCGGTGGGGCTTTCCGGATACCAGACGGTGACCTACATCATTCTCCCCCAGGCGATCCGCTCGGTGATCCCCGCCCTGATCGGCCAGGCCATCGCGATCTTCAAGGACACGTCCTTGCTGGTGATCATCGGTCTTTTTGACCTCCTTTCCATGGCTCAGGTGGCGCTTTCCAACCCTAAGTACCTGGGCCTTGAGCGGGAGGTCTACCTCTTCTTGATGCTGGTTTACTTTATCGGGGCGGCGGTTCTTTCCTACGCCTCGAGGCGGGTGGAAAAAGCCATGGGCCTTGGAAGTCGCTAAAATGGAGGGTCGAATGGAACCCATCATCCGCATGGAAAACGTGAACAAGTGGTTCGGCGAACTGCACGTCTTGAAGGACATCAGCCTCGAGGTCGCACCGGGCGAGGTTCTGGTTATCATCGGCCCTTCGGGCTCGGGGAAGAGCACGCTCATCCGCACCATCAATCGTCTGGAGCCGGTGCAAAAGGGGCGGATCGTTGTCGACGGCGTCGAGCTCAACGAGGATGTGAGGAACATCGAAGCCATCCGCCGTGAAGTCGGCATGGTCTTTCAGCAATTCAACCTCTTCCCCCACATGACGATCTTGGAAAACGTTATCCTCGCGCCGACGCGGGTGCGTAAGATCCCCCGGGAGCAGGCGGTGGCCAAGGCGATGGAGCTCCTGGAGCGGGTGGGGATCGCTGATCAAGCGAACAAGTACCCGGCCCAGCTCTCGGGGGGGCAGCAACAGCGGGCCGCGATCGTACGCGCCCTGGCCATGGAACCCAAGATCATGCTCTTCGACGAGCCCACGAGCGCGCTCGACCCGGAGATGGTGGGCGAGGTGCTCGACGTGATGCGGGGGCTTGCCCGCTCCGGTATGACCATGCTGGTGGTGACCCACGAGATGGGGTTTGCCAGAGACGTGGCTGACCGGGTGATCTTCATGGATGAGGGGCGAATTGTCGAAGAAGGCGTGCCTGACCAGATTTTCTCCCATCCCCAGCACGAACGCACCCAGGCCTTCTTGGCCAGGATCTTGCACCACTAGCCCATGCGTCGGAACGGGGAAGTGAAGCGATCGTGGCGGGAAGCGTGGGAGCTGTTTTTCCTCGAACTGGGGCTCATGCTCGTCTTTTTGCCCCTGTTTTTGCTCCTGCCTTGGAAAGCGACCGAGATTCCAGCGGCCCCGGCAGCGGCCGTCATCGGGCTCATCGCTGGGGGCATCTACCTTTGGAGTCTGGTCTCCGCGGCCCGGGCCGAGGATCGCCTGGCCTGGCGGGCGGCCGTCATGCGGGTTGGAATCGGCCCGGGCCTCTTGTTTTGGGCCGCCGGGGTTGCCTTCCGCCTCGGTGACCCGGGGGTGGGCGCGGGGTTTTTCCTGCTCGCGATCGCCTCATTCGCCGGGGTGTGGCTTTTGCCGCCACCCCCCGAGGATTCGCCGCCAGGGCGAGAGAAGGGCGCGAATCTCTGACAGATGGGCGCGGGCGGTTTCCATGCCCAGCTCGTAGACAAAGGGGATCTGGTCCTGGTCGAAGGTGTCGATGGGCGTTGTGATGGGCAGGCGCAGCACCATATCGGCTGATTTCAGGGCCAGGTCCTTGAGTCGCATCCTCGAGGCCTCCCCCGACTGGAGCACGGTGTCCAGGCTGCTTTGCGGCGGTTCGGTCGGCGCCGGGTTCGAAACGTCGATGGCCAAAACCCGCCCCCGGCCCAGCATTCTGGCGGCGCTCACCGGAACTTTTTCGGCGATGTCGCCGTCGACCAGGTAACGGCCATCGATCTCGACCGGAGGGAAAATGCCGGGGATGGCGCTGGAGGCGAGGAGCGCCGGGACGAGCGGCCCCCGACGGAACACCACCAGCGCGCCGGTGAGCAGGTCGGCGGCGACGACCGCCAGGGGGACGCTCGCTTCCTCGATTCTGCGATCGCCAAAGAGCGTTTTCAGCCCCTGGGCGATTTTTCCCTGCGAGGCGAGCGCGGGGCGGCGCATGGCCCGAAAGAGCAAGGTCCCGGCCTGGGCGATGCCGAGTGGGCCGCCGCTCACCTTGGTGAGACTCGCCAGGTCAGGGTCGAGGATCTTTTCCGCCAGCGCGTCGGGGTGAAGTTCGAGGCCAAAAGCGTAGCTCGCCGCGGCCAGCGCACCGGCTGAGGACCCCGCGATCCCGCTGAGTGGGATGTTGTGCTCGCGGAGGATGCGGAGCACGCCCACGTGGAAAAATCCGCGGATGCCGCCTCCGCCGAGGGCGAGGAGTAACCCCTTCATCTCAGCCCCGCCGCCCCCCTTGGGTGAGGAACCACAGGCCGAGCCCGAGCAGGATCAGGGGCAGGGCGATCTTCACCAGCGCCAGCCCGACCCCGATCAGGGCCAGAACCGGAATCAGCAAGAGCGCGCCGAGGAGCAAAAGGGGCAAAAGGCCGACACCGAGCGCCACCAGGACAGCCAAAACCACCAACCCGCCGACGACCAGCAAAGGGCCGATCAGGGGCAGGAGCAAAAGCGCTGCCAAAACGAGAAGAATCCAGCCGATCCATCGCACATTCCCAGCTTAATCGCCAGGGCGGTCCTCGGGTGTGTCATCGGGGTTTCAGACGAGTGTGCTAACCTCAGTAGCGATGAGCGCGGCTGCGAACTTGGTCGAGGGGGCCCGGCGGGCGCGGTTGGTCGCCCGGGGTCTGCGCAAGCGTTACGGTAAGCGGCAGGTGGTGCGGGGCGTTGACCTGGAGCTTGGCCGGGGCGAGATCGTGGCGCTTTTCGGCCCCAATGGGGCGGGGAAGACGACAACGTTTTACATGGTCGTGGGGTTCGTGCGCCCCAACGCCGGTCGGATCGAGCTCAAGGGCGTCGATGTGACCCGGATGCCCATGTACCGGCGGGCCCGGATGGGGCTTGGCTATCTGCCCCAGGAACCTTCGGCCTTTCGCCGGATGACGGTGCTCGAAAACCTGCTCGCGATCCTCGAGTACCGACCGCTCCCGAAAAAACAGCGCTTGGAGGCGGCCATGGCCCTCCTGGACGAATTCGGGCTCACCCGCCACAAAGATAAGTACGCCTACATGCTCTCGGGTGGGGAGCGGCGCCGGTTGGAGATTGCCCGGGCCCTCACGACCGACCCCGACTTCATCCTCCTGGACGAACCCTTTACCGGCGTCGATCCCAAGAGCGTGCGCGAGATCCAGCGCTTGATTGAAGAGCTGAGGGCACGGCGCGGGGTGGGGATTTTCATCACCGACCACTCGGTACGGGAAACCCTCGCGATCACCGACAGGGTCTACCTGATGTACGACGGTCAGGTGGTTTTTCACGGAACGCCCGAGGAGTTCGCCCGGGATACTGGGGCCAAGAACTACTACCTCGGCGACGAGTTTGAGCTTTAGCGATGAGTCTCTGGCCCATCCTTTTGGCGCTGATCGCGCTCGGCGGGCTGATCGCCTACGCCGGGGACGTCGTCGGGCGTCGGGTGGGCCGGAAGCACGTGCGGCTTTTTGGTCTCAGGCCCCGGACCACCGGCCTTGTGGTGGCGGTGGTCAGCGGCATGATTATCGCCGTGGTGGTCTTTTTCGCCTTTTTCTTCTTGGCCAAAGACGCGAGGGAGACGATTTTGGAGGCGCAAAAAGTCCGCCTCGAGCGTGACCAGTTGCTTACCGAGCGCGACCGGCTGACCGAACAGGTCGAAAACTTGAAGGCCCAGGCTGCCCGCGCCTTTGCCGAGGAGGAACGGCTGCGAACTCGCGAGCGCGACCTCACGCAGCGGCTTGAACTGGCGCAAAAGCGACTGGCGGAAGTCGAGGCGACCCGGGCGGCGCTCAAGGAAAAACTCGCCAAGGTGGAGGCACAGCTGGCCGACCGCGAAAAAGCCCTCGCAGACCTGGAATCGAAGGCCAGAGCCACCGAGGCCGAGCTTGCCCATCTCCAGGACGAACAGGCGCGTTTGGCCCTCGAGGTCAAAAACCTCGATGCCGCGAGGCGCGAGGCGGAGCGCCGGGCGAGCGAGGCCATGAAGGCCCTCGCCGCCTTGAAGTCCGAGCAGGAAACGCTCAGCAAGGAAGTGAGCTCCCTCCGCCGTCAGGCGCAAACGCTCCAGGCCGATCTCACCGAACTCGACGCCCTTCGCCGCCAGCTGGAATCGAGGAACCGGGAGCTGCGCAGCGAGAACGAACAGCTCACCCAGCTGCTGGAGCGGAGCCGCCTCGAGGCCGCCCGGCTCAAGGGTCAGGTCAGCGAGTTAAAGCGCCGGGGCGGCGAGTTGGAAAAGGGGCTTTCCCAGGCGCTCGAGGGCCGGGTCTTGGCTGAAGCGTTCCTGAATCCGGGGGAAAAGCCCCAGGATGAGCTTTCGCGAGCGCTCACCCAGGCGGCGGCGATGGCCAAGCTGATGGGGTTACCCGATCTTGCCCCGGTCAAGGTGGTGACCGAGACCTGGCGCGCCCCCGGGCTGATCATGGTGCAGGTCACGGGGGTAACGCCCGACGGGCGGCTCGCGGTGGACGTGGCCTTCGTGCCCACCCGCATCCTGTTTGAGACCGGCGCGGTGGTGGCGCGCACCCGTCTGCCGCGGGACCGGGGCCAGGCGCTCCAGGCCCTGGTCCAGCTTCGGCGGGCGGCTGAGGCCCGGCTGAGGGCGCTGGGGGTTCCGGAACCGCACCTCGAGGAGGGGCGGATTCCCGACCGCGAGCTCAATGCCTTTTTGGCCACGCTCCAGGGAGAGAACCCGGAGGTGGCGGTGGTGGCGACGGCGACGCTGACCACCACCGGGCGGATCCGCCTGGCCTTCCGGGCGATCGGGCCTTAAGCCCCGGCGCCGAGGCGCTGGAGCGCCACCCTTGCCGCGGCCAGGTCAAAGATGGCGTGGCCCACGCTTTTGAAGACGACCGGGCCTTGGGGCGTCTTCCGGGACAGGGCGGTTTTCAGGGGGACCACGCGCTCCCAGTCGACGCCGGCCTTGATCAGATCCCCCGCCTCGTTCTGGGCGCCCTCGAGGGTATCGACGACGACGTAGGCCCGGCGGACGAGCTCTGGCGGTAGCTCGGCGGCCTCTGGGGTAAAGGCGCCGATCGCGGCCACGAAGGCGTCCGAGGCGACGCGATCTTCGAACAAAGGCACCTCGCTCGTGGTCGCGGTGACGATCAGGCGGGCCTCGGGGAGCACCTCCTCGGGCTGGTTTACGATCGCACCTTCAAGCCCCAGTTCCCTGGCGCGGGCCAGCAGCTTTTCCGCTCGCTCGCGACCGCGCGAGGCAATCCATACCTTGCGGGTTCCGAGTTGGCCGGCCAGTGCCTCCAGGTGGGCCCGGGCCTGGCGCCCCGCGCCAACGAGCAGCAGCGGACCTTCGGGTGCCGGTGCCAGATGCATTGCTGCGGCGAGAGTGAGGGCAGCGGTGCGTCTCGCGGTGAGCGTCTTGCCTTCGAGCAGCAGACGCGGCACGCCGCTTTCCGCGTCGAACACGGTGAGTTCGGCCTGGACCGTTTCCGCCTGCCCGGGGTGCACGCCGACCCGCTTCACGATCCCGATGTCGTCGGCCCAGGCGGCCATGAAGAGGAGTGCCCCGCCGCGTGGAAGCCGGTGCTGGGTCCGCGGCGGGGCGAAGATTTGCCCTTCCTCGTAGGCCTTGAGTACCGAGACAACGGCCTCGGCCAGCTCACGGTAGGGGAGGAGGGCCGCGGTTTTCTTGGCGTCGAAAACCCGCATGTCACCACCAGTCAGGGCTTAAGTGCGCGCACGAACGTTTCAACGTACCGATGCCGGATTGGCGGTCGTACCCGTTTTTGGGCCCCGTCGTGGCAAAAGCCACGACGGGGTACTCAGTCAAGAAAGTCCCGGAGCTTTCGGGTCCTCGACTCGTGGTACTTGAGCTTGCGCAGCGCCTTGTTCTCGATCTGACGGATCCGCTCCCGCGTGACCCCGAAGTAGGCGCCGACCTCCTCGAGGGTGTGCTCCCGTCCGTCGATGAGGCCCTTACGCAGCTTCAAGACCATGGCCTCGCGCTCGCTGAGCTTGGAAAGAGCCTTTTCCAGTTCTTCCGAGAGCAGGCTCTGGGCGGCGGTGTCCACCGGGGAGGGGAGGTGTTCGTCGGGGATGAAGTCGCCGTAGAAGGAGTCCTTTTCGTCGCCGATCGGGGTTTCGAGCGAGACCGGCTCCTGGGCGATTTTGAAGGTTTCCTCGACCTTTTTCGCATCCCATCCGGGCCCCATGGCGTCGGCGATCTCGGCGTAGCTGGGCTCGCGACCGAGCTCCTGTTGCAGCTGGCGGGCGGTGCGGGTGAGTTTGTTGATCGTCTCCACCATATGGACCGGGATCCGGATGGTCCGCGCCTGGTCGGCGATGGCCCGGTTGATGGCCTGACGAATCCACCAGGTGGCGTAGGTCGAGAACTTGAAACGGCGGCGGTATTCGAACTTCTCGACCGCGCGGATGAGCCCTTGGTTGCCTTCCTGGATGAGGTCCAAAAACGATAGGCCCCGACCGGTATACTTCTTGGCGATCGAGACCACGAGGCGGAGGTTAGCTTCGATCAGGTGCTGGCGGGAGAGTTCTCCGTCGCGGGCGATATGGAGGTAACGCTTTTGTTCTTTGGGCAGGCTGCGGAGCTTGGCGTCGACCTCCTGGATGATGGCGTCGTCGACCTTTTTGTCGACACCGGGGATGTGCGGCACGCGTCCCCCGTGCCGGATCTGGGCCCGGATGACCTCGCGAATGGTGTCGGCGTCCAAGCCGGTGAACTCGGCCAGCTTCTGGATCGCCGCCTCGCCTTCCTCGACCCGGCGGGCGAGGTCCACCTCTTCCTCGAGCGTGAGCAGCGGGACCTGGCCGATTTCGTGGAGATACTGGCGTACCGGGTCCGAGGTGGACACCCGGGTGGGAAGGCTTTCGTCGTCTTCCTCGACGACGTCGTCTGAGACCTCGACGTCGGGGTCCTCGGGGACGACGTCAACGCCTTCGCCCTCGAGGTAATCGAGGACCTCTTCGTAGGATTCTTCGAAGGCTTCCTCGCCCATTTCGGGGAGGGCTTCTTCCATGGCCATGCGGACTTCCTCTTCCGAGAGGCTGCCCGATTTCCGGCCCTTTTTCAAAAGCCGCTGCACCGTCTGGTTTTCCAGGACCTTGCTCTCCAGCGTCGCCGTGCTTTCCTTTTTCTTCGCCATAGGCCTCCTTAGCGCTCCGATACCAGCACCTTGTAGCGCGCCACACGGAGAACGCGGTGGTTCCCAAACACCGCGCCCATCAGCGCTTCGTACTTTAAGAACGGGTTCGCCACCAGGTAGAACCTTCCGCCCTTACGCGTATGCCGGTAGGCCGCTTCGATAAAGGCGCGCGCCACATCGAGAATGACGCTTCCCCCCACGTGAAACGGGGGGTTCGTAACCACCATATCAAATTCTCCCGCGTTTTTCAAGGCCTCGTCGACGTCGGAGTGGTAAATTTCCGCCTGCAACGCGTTGGCCCTAAGGCTTTGGTGGGCGGAACGCACGGCGGCCAGGTCGTCCTCGAGCCCCAGCACGTGGGCGCCCTTGGCCGCGAGCGGGAGGGTGAGCGCCCCGTAACCCGCGCCGAGGTCGAGCACTCGGGTCCCGGGCGTGAGCTCGGGGAGGCTTTCCAGGAGCAGCTGGCTGGCGGGGTCGACCCGGTGCTCCGAGAAAACGCCGGGGAGGGTGTGGAAGATGAAGTTCTGGTCACGCAGCCTGGCTTCAAAGCGGTGCCAGAGCGGCGGGAGGTCGGGTTCGCGCTCCTTTTCCAAAACCGCGATTCGAAGCGGTCCCTCTCGCCGAACCACCAGCCCGTACCCGAGTTCGCGCTTGGCCCACTTGAAATATTGTTCGAACCCCTTCTTCTTTTCGCCCGCGATCCAAAGACGCCCGCCGGCGATCAGTGCCCTTCCCGCCGAGGCCAGCGCCGCCTGGACGAACCGGCTGCCGCGTTCGGCGGGCAGGACCAGGGCCACGGTGGAAAATGCGCCCGTTTCGACGTCCCAGGGGAGTCCCGGCACGAGTTGCCAGCGGGGCTGGTCTTTTTGCGTTCGCTCGAGGGCGAGGAGGTTGGCCCGGCTGGATTCGACCACGGTGACCTCGAGGCCGCCCCCGGCCACCCGCAGGGCCACGAGCCCGATCCCCGGGTTGAGGTCGAGCACCCGGCCTTCGGCCTCGATGGTCTCCGCCAGGAGTTCGTAGCGGCGGTCGGCGTAGCCGCGAATCCCGGCCCGGGCGTATACGCTGCCGTATGGCGTGGGGATGGCCCGAAATTGGCGGTTGGTCGCCGGCATGTTCATCGATACTCCTTGACGCCCGCTGCCGCGGCCGCAACTTTTAAGCTTAGCACTTTTTGTTAAGGTGGGTCTGGCGTGGTGATTCTTGGCATTGACACCTCCTGCGACGATACCGGCGTCGGAGTGGTGAGCGGTACGCGCGTGCTCGCGAACGTCGTGGCTTCCCAAAGCGAGATGCATGCCCGCTTTGGCGGGGTGGTGCCGGAGTTCGCTTCTCGCGAGCATACCCGCGTTATCGATCGGGTGGTTAGCGAGGCCCTGCGCCAGGCTGGGATCGGTGTGGGTGACCTCGACCTGGTGGCGGCGACCCGGGGGCCCGGGCTGGTCGGGCCGCTGCTGGTGGGGCTCAGCTATGCCAAGGGGCTGGCCTTCGGCCTCGGCATACCCTGGCTCGGTGTGCACCACCTCGAGGCCCACCTGGCCGCGGCCCGGGCCGAGGCCGACCTCGAACCGCCTTATCTGGCGCTCTTAGCCTCCGGAGGGCACACCCACCTCTTCGACGTCCCCGAAACCGGTCGTTACCTTCTCCTGGGCGCTACGCGCGACGATGCCGCCGGGGAAGCGTTCGACAAGGTCGCCCGGTTGTTGGGGCTCGGTTATCCGGGGGGACCGGCGCTCGCGGCTTTGGCCGAGCAGGGCGATCCCCATGCGGTCCCCTTTACCCTCCCCCTCAAGGGCCAGTCCGGCTTTGATTTCAGCTTTTCCGGCCTCAAGACGGCGGCGGCGCGTTTCGTTGAGAAGGGGTATGCCAAGGCGGATATCGCCGCTTCGTTCCAGCGGGTGGTGGTCGAGAGCCTGGTGACCACCGTTTTGCGGGCCGCACGCCAGCTTGGTCGGAAGGCGGTGGTGGTGGCGGGGGGCGTGGCCGCGAACCGGCTTTTGCGGAAGCGGTTTTCGGAGACCGGGCTCCGTCTCTTTTTTCCCCCGCCCGAGCTGGCCACCGACAACGGGGCCATGGTGGCGCTGGCGGCGGCGCTGCGCTGGCAGCGGAACCCGACGCCGAGCCCCTGGGCACTGGAAGCCGTGCCCTACCTTCCCTTGGATGCCGAAGACTCTCACCTTTGAGCGTACAATAGGGGAAGCTTATGCTTGGAATTCTCAAGAAAATCTTTGACAACAACGAGCGAGAGGTGCAGCGCTACTACAAGACGGTCGTCGAACCCACCAACGCCCTCGAGGCCGAGGTGGAAAAGATCGAGGATCTGGCGGCCGAATACGCGCGCTTGCGTCGCGAGCACCAGGAGGGCGGCAAGTCGCTGGATGAACTCTTGCCGCGGGTGTTCGCGCTGACCCGAGAATCGGCCAAGCGCTACCTGGGCATGCGTCACTACGACGTGCAGCTGATCGGCGGCGCGGTGCTCCACGAGGGGCGAATCGCCGAGATGAAGACCGGTGAGGGGAAGACCCTGGTCGCCACCCTGGCGGTGGCCTTGAACGCGCTCACCGGCAAGGGGGTTCACCTGGTGACGGTGAACGATTACCTGGCCCGCCGTGACGCCGAATGGATGGGCCCGGTCTACCGGGGACTCGGCCTGAAGGTGGCCTCGATCCAGCACGACGCCACGCCGCCCGAGCGGCGCGAGGCCTACCTGGCCGACGTGACCTACGTGACCAACTCTGAACTCGGGTTCGACTACCTCCGCGACAACATGTCGCTCAGCCCCGACCAGCTGGTGTTGCGCCACGATCATCCCCTGCACTACGCCATCGTTGACGAAGTGGACTCGATCCTGATCGACGAGGCCCGGACGCCGCTGATCATCTCCGGCCCCGCCGAGAAGGCCACCGACCTCTACTACCGCCTGGCCGAGATCGCTGGGAAGCTCGAGCGCGGGGAGATGCCCGAGCCCGGAGAGAAGGACAAGGAACCCACTGGCGATTACACCATCGATGAGAAGCAGCGCCACGTTCAGCTCACCGAGCGGGGGATCGAACGGGCGGAGAAGATGCTCGGGGTGCAGGGCCTTTTCAGCCCTGAGAACATGGAGATCGCCCACATGCTCATCCAGGCGATCCGGGCCAAGGAGCTCTACCACCGGGATCAGGATTACATCGTCCAGGATGGGCAGGTCATCATCGTCGACGAGTTCACCGGGCGCCTCATGCCCGGCCGTCGCTTCGGCGAGGGTTTGCACCAGGCGATCGAGGCCAAGGAGGGGGTCAAGATCGAACGCGAGAACCAGACCCTGGCCACGATCACCTACCAGAACTTCTTCCGCCTCTACGACAAAACCGCTGGCATGACCGGCACCGCCAAGACCGAGGAAAAGGAGTTTCAGGAAATCTACGGCATGGACGTGATCGTCGTGCCGACCAATAAGCCGGTCATTCGCCAGGATTACCCCGACCTCGTGTACCGCACCGAGCGGGGGAAGTTTTTGGCCGTGGTCGAGGAGATCGCCGAGAAATACGAACGCGGTCAGCCGGTGCTGGTGGGTACGATCAGCATCGAGAAATCCGAGCGCCTTTCGGCGATGCTGAAAGAGCCCCGTCATTACCTGCCCCGGCTTGAGATGCGCGCCGAGGCCTTGAAAAAGGCGATCAAAGGCAAACAGGGCGAGGAATGGGACCGGTTGAAAAAGTTGCTGACGCGGCCGGCGAACCTCCGCGACGACCAGCTGGCCCAGTTCGAACCGCTCTTCGAGGGGGCCAAGGGCGCGCTCCTGGAGGCCTGGGAGCACCTCAAGCGTGCCACCCACACCCTCGAGGTCATCCGCAAGGGGATCCCTCACCAGGTCTTGAACGCTAAGTATCACGAGCGGGAAGCGGAGATCGTGGCCCAGGCCGGTCGCTCGAAAACGGTGACCATCGCCACCAACATGGCCGGCCGCGGTACCGACATCAAGCTGGGGGGCAACCCCGAGTACCTCGCCGCCGACCTTTTGCAAAAGCACGGGTTCGACCGTTACGAGTGGAAGGTCGAGCTCTTCATTAAAAAGCTCATGATGGGCAAGGACGACGAGGCTCGTGCCCTGGCCGGCGAGCTCGGCATCGACGATGCGCTGATCGAGGAAGTCAAGAAGATCAAACAGGCGTGCGAGGCCGATGAGCAGCTGGTGAAGGAGCTGGGCGGGCTTCACATCCTGGGGACTGAGCGGCACGAGTCGCGCCGTATCGACAACCAGCTGCGGGGCCGTTCGGGCCGGCAGGGCGATCCGGGGTCCTCGAGGTTCTACGTTTCCTTCGACGACGAACTGATGCGGCTTTTTGCCTCGGAGCGGGTGATTCGCATGCTCGATCGCATGGGTTTCGACGACAGCGAGCCGATCGAGCACAAGATGGTGGCCAGCGCCATCGAGCGAGCGCAAAAGCGCGTTGAGGACCGCAACTTCGCCATCCGCAAGCAGCTTTTGCAGTTTGACGACGTGATGGCGCGGCAGCGCGAGGTCATCTACGAGCAGCGTCGCAAAGTGCTCCTGGGCAAGGACGAGGAGGTGAAAGAAGCGGCGCTGGCCATGGTGGAGGACACCATCGCCGCTTTGGCCGAGAATTACCTGAATGCCGAGATCCACCCCGAGGACTGGGACCTCGCCTCGCTCAAGGCGGCCCTGGTGGACTTCATCCCCGCATTCGAGGCCTTTGATTTCGAGGCCCTGCGCGCCCAGAAGGCCGAAGATGGGGTGCAGGCGGTCGTGGATTTTGCCCTCGAGGCCTACGAGAAGCGCGAGGCCGAGCTCGGATCCGAGGTCATGCGCGCCGTCGAGCGCTTCGTGATCCTCTCCATCGTCGACAACGCCTGGAAGGAACACCTCCATAACCTCGATGTTCTGCGCCAGGGCATTGGGCTGCGCTCGTATGCGCAAAAGGACCCCTTCCAGGAGTACAAGTTCGAGGCCACACGGCTTTTCAACGACATGATCGTCTTCATCAAGTCCGAGGCCACCAAGTTCTTCTTCCGGCTTAAGGTGGAGGCCGAACCGCCGAAACCCCAGGTCTACGTGCCCGTACCCAAAAAGCCCGCCGCCCAGGCCGCGGCGAATGCTTCCGAGGAGACCCCGCGTCGCCGGCAGCCGGTCAAGAAGGATAAAAAGCTGAAGCCCAACGACCCTTGCTGGTGTGGCAGCGGGAAGAAGTACAAGCACTGCCATGGCCGCGTCGTCTAGCGGGCTGGTATAAGCTCGATCTATGGGGCTCGATCTGGACAAACTCGTCGCCGATGCCGAGCTTTGCGTGCGTTGCGGGCTCTGCACCTCGGTTTGCCCCACCTACCAGATTTTCCGCAGCGAGATCCAGGGGCCTCGAGGGCGGGTCCTGCTCTATGCCGATTACGCCCAGGGCCTGGTGCCCGAGTCCGAGGCAAAGCTGGTCCTCGAGGCCGCCTACGACTGCCTGGACTGCCGGGCCTGCCAGAGCGTGTGCCCGAACGGCGTCAAACCCGGGGAGGCGGCGCTCGATGCCCGGGTGGCGCTCCAAGGGGGGCGTCCCAAGGACCGTCTTACGGCCCTCGCCCTTTCCTTTTTCTACTCCCCCTTGCTCATCGATCTGGCCAACGTGCTGATCGTCTTATACCAGCGCTCGGGGTTGCAGCGCTGGCTGCGGCGGTCGAGGCTCCTTGAACGGCTTGGCCTTTCCAGACTGGCTTTTGCCGAGTCGCTGCTTCCGGAAAGGGTGGCGCCGGCTTTAAGGCTTTTCGGGCCCAAAAAACTTTCTCCCGAAGGGGAAACGCGCGGCCGGGTGGCATTTTTTCTCGGCTGTGTGATGAACCTGGTGTTTTCCGAAGCCAGCCGGGCGACGGTGGAGGTGATCCGCGCCGTCGGGTATGAAGTGGTGATTCCCCGTGAGACCACCTGCTGCGGGGCGCCGCACATCGAAGAGGGGGACCTGGAGGGGTTCGAACGGCTGGCCAAGCGCAACATCGACCACTACGCCGAGCTCGATGCTGATTTCATCGTGACCGATTGCGCGGCGTGTGCGGCGGAGCTCAAAAAGTACGCCCGTCATTTTGCCGACGACCCGGAATACCGGGATAAGGCCGAACGGGTTTCAAAGCGCGTCCGCCTCTTTTCGGAGTTCCTCGAGGCGGCGGGCCTGCCGGAAAGCATCCGTTTCCCCTTCCCGACCACCCACCAGCACGCCTGTCACGCCTGTCACGCCCAGGGGGTGAAGGAGGCGCCCGAGTTCATCCTGGACCGGGTGGCCGATTTCGCGCCCCTCGCCGGCAGCACCGAGTGTTGCGGCTCGGCCGGGGTGTATAACCTTACCCACACCGAAACCTCGATGCGAATCCTGGAGAAGAAGATGGCCCGCGTTGCCGAGACCGGAGCCGAGGTCCTCACGGTGGAAAACCCCGGCTGTCTGTTGCAGCTCGGTCTCGGCGCTCGCAGGTTTGGGCCCAGCGTCGAGGTCAAACACCTTTCGCAAGTGGTCTGGGAGGGCCTTCGAAAGGCCGCTGATGACCGAGCAAGTATTTAGCGACGGAGAGGGCCCAGGGAAAACGCGAACGACCGCCCATCTCGCGTCGGTATGTTGAAAACGGCGCCGGCGTTCGCCTAGTCGCCATCTTCGAAATAGCGCGAGCCGGCCATGCGGAGGATCTCGCCAAAGATCTCCTCTGGCACCGGCATGACCGAGAGGCGGTTGCCCCGGCGCAAAAGGATCAGCGACTGGGGGGAAAAGCGCTCGCGTAGCTCGGTGATCGGGACCATGCGGGGGAAGGTTTCGAGGTGCTCGAGCTCAACCGTGATCCAGCGTGGCGCCTCTGGGGTCGCTTTGGGGTCGAAGTACTTCGAGCCGGGGTCGAACTGCGTGGGGTCCGGGATCTGGGCCTGGCTGACCCGGGCCAGGCCAACCACCCCCGGGGGTTTGACGCCCGAGTGATAAAAGAGGACCAGATCGCCCGGCTGCATGGCCATGAGGTGCCGTTTGGCCAGGTGGTTCCGGACCCCATCCCAGATGGCGCGTTTTTCCTGTGCGAAATCGTCGATCGAGTATTCACCGGGTTCTGACTTCACCAGCCAGTGCTTCATAGCGCTAGACTACTGGAGATGCCCAACGTACGACGTTTGGCCCGGCGGATTGGCGAAGCCAAGGTGATCACCGACCTCGCCCAGCGGGTTCTCTACCGCTACGACGCCATCACCAGCGGCGAGATCCCGCTCGTGGTCGTACTCGCCGAGGATCGGGAGGACGTGGTGGAGACGATGCGCTTTGCCCATGCCGAAGGGCTGCCCGTTTTCGTCCGCGGTGGGGCCAGCGGCCTTTCCGGGGGTGCGGTGCCGACGGCGGAGGGGGTGGTGCTGGCGACGAACCGAATGACACGTCTCTCCATCGATCCCGATCGGAGGCTCGCGGTCGCCGGCCCGGGGGTGGTGACCGCCGCGGTGAGTGAAGCGGCGAGGCGGTACGGTCTTTATTACCCCCCGGACCCCGCGAGCTACCAGATGAGCACCATTGGGGGTAACCTGGCGGAAAACGCCGGGGGGCCCCAGTGCTTCAAAAAGGGCGTCACCGGCGACTACGTTCTGGAAGTCGAAGTGGTGAGCGCGACCGGGGAGGTCCACCGGCTGGGAAGGGCGAGCCATGACCTGGCGGGGCTCTTGATCGGCAGCGAGGGGACGCTTGCGGTCTTCACCGAGGCGGTGTTGCGGCTTGAGCCGGTGCCGCGGTACGTGCGGACGTTAAGCGCCACCTTCCCCACGGTGGAAGACGCAGCCGCAGCCGCCTTCGAGGCGATCCGGCAGGGGGTGGTCCCGGCGAAGCTCGAGTTCATGGACCAGGGGTGCCTCCAGGCGGTCGAGGCCGCCTTCGGTTACGGTCTCGACGTGGAGGCCGGCGCCATGCTCCTGGTTGATACCGACGGGGATGACCTCGAGGTGGTGGAGGAGGAACTCGAGATCGTGGCCGAGGCTTTTGCTGCACACCGGGGGCGGGTGAAGCGGGCCAAGAGCCCGGAAGAAGCGGCCCGTCTTTGGCAGGCTCGCCGGGGCATCAGCCCCGCGCTGGGAAGGATTCGGCCCCTCAAGCTCAACGAGGATATCGCGGTGCCGCGATCGAAGCTGGTGGAGGTTGTCCACCGCATTCGCGATCTGGGGGATGCTGCCGGCTTTCCGCTGGTGCAGTTCGGCCACATCGGGGACGGGAACCTCCACCCCAACATCCTCTACGGACCGGAGGATGACGTGGGCCGTGTGCATGAGCTCGCGCACGAGATCGCCCGGGTAGCGCTCTCGGTTGGTGGGGTGATCACCGGTGAACACGGCGTCGGCCTGATGAAGCGTGCCTTCATGCGCGAGGCCGTCGACCCGGAAACCCTCGAGGCCATGCGCGCGATCAAGCGGCGCTGGGACAGTGCCGGGCTCGTAAACCCGGGGAAGCTGCTTTAGGCACCCACCGGGGCAGGCCGAAGGCCGGGGCCCTTTGCCCCGGCCTTCGACAACGACATGTTGAAAGCTGACTTATTTCCGGCTCAAAACCGCGTAGGCGGGCAGGCTTGGCAGCTTAAAGTCGGCGAGGTTGATGTCACCGCGACCCACGAGCATGCTGACGAGCGCGCTGTTCAGTTCCAGGTCGGGATTGATGGCGGTGAGGGTCGCACCGCCCCCTGCGAAGGTGACGTCGATGTCCCCCTCGCTCAGCATGGTGCCCTTGAACTGTTGCAGCTGGTCGACCTCGATGTTGCCCCCGGCCCAGAAGAACCCGCAGGCCGGGCTGCTCGCGTCGTTGCCCTCGAGGCGTCCCCGGAGATTCATTGCCTTGGCCACCAGTGCCGTTTCCACGCTTGAACTGTTGCAGGCGATGCGGATCGGTTCAGAGGCTTCGTCGTTCAGGGTGAGGGTTCCCTTGGCGGTGATTGAGGCTCCGTTCAGGGTGAGGCCCGACTTGCCACGGAGGTCGATCTTTCCGCCCGCCCACAGCGTGCTTTGGGCGAGGTCGACCGAATCTGACCCGGAAAGCTGAATATCCTCACCGGCCTTCGCCCTGAACACCCCACCGTCTTCCGAAAGCGTCTTGAGGTCGTTGAACGTGACGTCCTTCTCGGCGAGAAGCCCCATTTCACCGTCAAGGGTCAGGGCGCCTTTCCCTTCGAAGGAGAACACGGCGTCCTTTCCAGCCTTGGCCAGGAGCTTGGCGCCGCTTTGGATGTTCAGGGTTTTGAATTCCTCGAAACGAACGTCTTCGCCGGCGGTGAGGTGGATCTCGCCGGCAGCGGTCAGATCGCTGTCGCCGCCCAGGTCAATGCGGACGTCGTGCCCGGCCTTGGCCAGGAGCTTGGCGGTGCTTGCGAGGACCAGGCCTTTGGCCCTTTCGATCTGGACCTGGTCGTCGGCCGTCAGATGAAGCTCACCGTCGATCGTGACCACGCTCTTGCCGGTGAAGGCCAGGTCGATCGATTTCCCGGCCTTGGCCAGGAGCTTGGCGCCGCTTTCGATGTCGGCGACCTTGATGTCCTTGAGCAGAACCTTGCCTTTGGAGGCGGTGAGGTGGAGCTGGCCGTGGACGCCGAAGGTGCCCTCACCGCTCAGGTCGATTCGAATGTCGCCGGCGTGGGATGACTCTTCATCGTCGCCGTGTTTCTCCATGCCGTGCTCGTGCTTTTTGTCATCGTCATCCGATTTTTCCTTCTCTTCTTCGCTGCCGCCCTTGGCCCAGAGAATGGTCTCGCTTCCAGCGTTGACCAGAACGTCCTTGAGCTTGAGGTCGATCGCCTCGGGGGCATAAAGGGTCACGTTGCCCTCGAATTTCAAGAGCGAGAGCGGGGCTTCGCTCGACTCGTGGTGATCACCTTCGCCCTTCTCGCCTTCCATGTGGTGGTGGTCGTCATCCTCGCAGTCGTCGCCCCCCGAGCAGATCTTGCCTTCGCGGCTGGCGACGACGCTATCTTTCAGGGTCAGCGCCCCCGGCCCCTCGAGGACGATATGGTCAGTGGCGAGGAGCGTCGCCCCGTCCACGGTGAAGTCACCTTTTCGGGTGTCAAGCACGATCGATTTCGCGCAGGTGGTTTTGCCGTTATAGTCGGCGACGTTGTCGGCGGTAATCGTGAGCGTCTCGGATTTCTCTTTCATCTTGGGCTTGTCGTCATCGCCCTTCTTCTCTTTATCCTTATCGTCGCCTTTCTCTTTCTCGCCGGGGCTTCCAAAGAGCGCGGGCAAGCTCGAGAGTTCCTCGTCGTCACCCGGGCAGAGCGTCTCAAAGTCGGGGGCGCTGGTTTGGGGCGAATCCGGGAGGGTCGGGGTTGCGATGAGCCCTGCGACCCAGGTGCCGATCGCGTCGTAGGGCGGTGTGGGGACGTTCACGGGATCGATGAGACGCTTTTTGACCGGTTCGCCGTTTTGGCAGTACAAATCTGCCGCGGTTCCGCTGACGCTGCAGGTGTAATCATCGAGGCCTTTGCCGGCGTAGACCCGGGAGTCGGCGTGTGCAAGCAGCGAGCCGGTTGGCGTGGCGAAGGTGACGTCATCGGTGCGGAAACTCCAGCCGGCGTTGGCCCAGAGCCCACCCTGGAACTTGGCGCTTCCGGAGAGGGCGGTTTCGCCCTCGCTCACCAGGAGGGGGAGGTAATCGTCTTGCGTGGCCTTGCTGGAAAGGACCACCTGGCCGGTGTAGCTGCTGTTTTGGGGGCCGCTGGCTTTAGCGGTGACAACGGTGAGGTCGCCTTCGTTGCTGAGGGAAATGGCGATGGTGTAGTCTCCGAGTTCGAGCGTGCTCGGGGGTGTGACGCCCTTTTTGAGCGCGGCGATCGCCAGATCGAGGCCGCCGTCAGCGGCCAGTCGTGCCTGGGTGTGCAAATTCACATTGCGGGCGATCTGGTTGTTCGTCCGCGCCATATAGAGCGATGCAAACCCGAAGACCAATATGACCGCCGCTGCCCCCAGCGCCGCGATCAGCGCAACCCCACTGTTTCCACTCTTGCCCTGCATTTGGCCCTCCTTAAATTCATTACTAGTTTACCAGGTTTGGGGGTTGGACAAAGATACCGTTAACACCCGTTCCGTTCTCGGTTGTTTGCACGCGCGACCGGTATAGGTGGTGCTGGCGATGCCAAGCGCCGAGGGCGTGTCGGGGAGCAGGGCCTCGGCGTTCT
This sequence comes from Vulcanithermus mediatlanticus, assembly GCF_055385885.1. Classification (NCBI taxonomy): domain Bacteria; kingdom Thermotogati; phylum Deinococcota; class Deinococci; order Thermales; family Thermaceae; genus Vulcanithermus; species Vulcanithermus mediatlanticus. The sequence goes on from NZ_AP042385.1 coordinate 1,688,046, forward strand.
TCGATGGCCAGGGCCCGCAGCGTTCGGGACCGACGGCGCCGGGATAGACCGTGCGCAGATAAATCCCCACGGCCACGGTATCGCCGGCTGGGGGACGGGTGTTTTGCCAGCTTCCATTTTTGTTGAGGAAGAAGACTTGGAAGTCTTCGGCCTCGAGGAGAATGATCGGTTGGGCGCTGCCGTTGGTGGTTCGGGTGCAGTCCACGGCGGGGGCGGGGTCTTGCGTCACGTCGACCCCGGCGTTTTGCGGGCATACGTACTCGTCGACTTCTCGCTTGAGGGTGTAGCCCGTGCTTCCGCTGCTCGTTCCCAGCTTATAGCGGACCACCTGGAGGCCGTAGTGGAGGTAGGGCCAGCCACCGGCGTCCTTGTAGATCGCGGGGTAGCGCTTCTTTGAAGTCGATCCCGCCGGCTTTTGCTTAATCGGTGAAAGAAAGCGGATGCTGAGCTCGTCGCTCCCGCCTTTGCCCGAGGTGACCTCGAGCGTGGGGAGGTTTGCGCTCCCGTCGCGGAGCTGCTGCCAGTTGTTCCCGATCCAGGCCAGGGCTTTCGCTTTTTGATCGCTGGTCCACTGGCACTGGTTTGAGCTCGCGCCCAAGTCTAAGCAACCGAAGGTGTCGTCGCTGAGGTCTCCGCGAAACCCGGCCCGGGCGAGGTCGGTTCGGAGCAACTCGGCAGCGACGCCGGTGTCCTGCTCGAGGGCGCTGAGCGCCTTTTGCAGGCTGCGTGCCTTGTTGGCGGAGCTGATGGCCATGACCAGGAAGATCCCGAGCAGCGCGAAGACTGCCGTGGCCACCACCAGCTCAATCAGGGTGAAACCGGCCGATCGCTTCATGCTAGTTCCCTGCGCTGACATAGGTCGTGGCCGTGATCGTTTGGCGCAGTCCCGGCCCGGAGATCGAGAGTTCGATTCGATAGAGGTCGGGTTTGCTCACGCTGGATGAGCACTGCACGGCGCCGTCGCTTTGGAGCGTACAGGGGGTGGGTGTGCAGTCGAGGGTAAAACCGGCGGTGCCCTCGCCGGTCTGGCAGAGGTCATTGACCTGCGAGGGAAGCGCCCGGATCTGCTCGATTTTATTTTCGAGGATGGCCGTGGCCCGCTTGACGGCGCGGGCTTCGTAGGTGCTCTGGAGCGTTGTTCGTTGCAGTGCCACGGCGCCGAGGACAGCGACGACGAAGATGAACAGGGCGAAGACGATCTCGATCAGGGTCAGACCTTTGGTGGATTTCATGAGCAGCTCCCTCCGTCAGCGATGCGGATTCGACCGGCGGCGCTGATGCAGATGCTCTTGGCGATGTTTTGGGCTTGGATGGTGATACGTCCGGCCCCGAGAGCGCCGTTTTCCTTTTCCGGGAGCCCTCGAGGGTTCCAGCGGAGGATGCCGGATGGGTAGTTGGAATCAAGCGTCAGCGGCGTTTGATAGCTGCCGGTCGCCAGGCGTTCGAGGCGACGGTCGGTGTCGGCCTGCAGCGCCCCATCGGCATTCGAGTCCAGATAGAGTTCAAGGCTGTCGCTGTTGATTCGAATGAAGGTGTAGCCGTTTTGCTTAATGGCTTCGTAGCGTCCCCGCTGGAGGAGGTTGACGGCGTCGTTCGCCAGCCGGTTGGTCTCGACGCCTTCTTTGCGGGGAAAGGTGACATAGGCGAGAAGAATACCGAGGATGGCAATCACGACGAGCAGCTCGATGAGCGTGAATCCCTGACGGTTGTTCCCCACATCATCATTATTGCATGGAAGGAAACCACCTTTGTCCCCATGGTTGCCGGATCGAGCGGGCGGCGCGCCCCGGCCGGGGCGCGCCGCCCGGAAGCGCTGGAGCTACTTGTTGACGATGTGAATCGCGGCTTTGTGCACGTTGGCGGCGGCTTCCATCAGCGATTCCGAGAGCGTGGGGTGCGGGTGAATGGACAGCTCGATGTCGGTGGTGAGCGCGCCCATCTCCAGGGCCAGGGTGGCCTCCGAGATCATTTCCGAAGCTCCGGGGCCGACGATGTGGACCCCGAGGACGACGTCGCTCTCGGCGTCGGAAATGATCTTGACCAAACCCGAGGTTTCCTGGAGGGTCAGCGCCCGTCCGTTGGCAGTAAAGGGGAATTTGCCGACCTTGATCTCGATGCCCTGAGCCCGGGCGGCCTCTTCGCTGAGCCCGACCGAGGCGAACTCGGGGAAGGTGTAGACAACGGCAGGAATCATCTGATCGAAGGCGGCTTTGTGTCCGGCGATGACCTCGGCGGCCACGATGCCCTCGCGCATGGCTTTGTGGGCGAGCAAGGGCGGTTTGGTGAGGTCCCCGATGGCGTAAATGCTCGGGTGGCTGGTCTGCATGCGATCGTTGACCGGAATGAAGCCCTTTTCGTCCGGTTGAATGCCGGCCGCCGAGAGGCCGAGCGATTCGGAGTTGGGCTTCCGGCCGACGGCGACCAAGATCTTGTCGACCACCAGGGTTTCGGTCTTGCCCCCGCTCACCGCTTCCAGGGTTACGTGGAGGCCATCCTTCTTTTCCTCGAATCCGGTGGCCTTGGTCCCGGTCTTGATCTTGACGCCCTGTTTTTTGAGGGCCCTGGCCAGCATACCGGCGACTTCAGAATCGCTCCCGGGAAGGATCTGATCCATGAACTCGACCACGGTGACTTCGGCCCCGAACGCTCGGTAGATCGCCGCGAACTCAAGCCCAATCGCCCCGGCGCCGATGGCCAGGAAGCGTTTGGGGACGCCGTTTTCCAGCTTCAACGCGCCGGTCGAGCTCACCACCCGTTGCTCATCGAAAGGAAAACCCGGGAGTTCGGCCGGCCTACTCCCGGTGGCCAGGAGGATGTGCTTGGCCGAGAACCGCGAATCTCCGACTGCTACCTCGTTCGGCCCCACGAGCTTGGCGGTGCCCCGCTTGAGTTTGACTCCGGAGCTCTTAAAGAGGAACTCCACGCCTCCGGTGAGCTTCTTGACCACCGCGTCGCGCCAGGCGCCGAGTTTTTCCAAATCCAGAGCTTTTTTCTCGAGCACGAGCCCAAAAGCGCTCGCGCCTTCGCTTTCCTTGAGCACCTGGGCGGCGTGCAACAGGGCTTTGGTGGGAATGCACCCGACGTTCAAGCACACCCCGCCCACTTCGCCCTTCTCGATGGCCAGGACCTTTAACCCGAGCTGGGCGGCGCGCAAAGCGGCGTGATAACCCCCGGGGCCGGTGCCGATGACGATCAGATCGTAATTTTCCATCGTTCCTCCACGGACTAGAGCGCCTCGAGGAGCATGAGTTCAGGGTCTTCGAGGTACTTGATGATTTCTCGAACGAACATCGCCGCTTCGGCGCCGTCCACCAGCCGGTGGTCGAAGGAGAGCGAGAGGTACATCATCTTGCGGACGACGATCTCGCCGTTTCTCACCACCGGCCGATCCTGGATGGTGTGCACGCCTAGGATCGCCGCGTCGGGCACGTTGATGATGGGGAAGCTAAAAAGCGCTCCGATCGAGCCGATGTTGGTGATCGAGAAGGTCGAGCCGGTGATGTCCTCGGGGGCCAGCTTCCCGCTTCTCGCCTTTTCCGCAAGCTCCCGCACCTCTCGCGCCAGGTCGATGATCGGTTTTTGGTCAACGTCCTTGATGACCGGGACCACGAGGCCCTGCTCGGTGGCCACCGCCATGCCGAAGTTGAAGTAGTGCTTGAGAACGACCTCTTGCCTGCTCTCGTCCAGAGAGCTGTTGAGCTGGGGGAATTTCTTCAGGCCGAGGACGATGGCTTTGAAGATGAAGGGGAGGTAACTCAGCTTGACGCCCTGGGCCTCAGCCTGGGGTTTCAGTCGCTCCCTGAGCGCCACCAGCTCGGTCATGTCGACTTCGTCGACGGTCAGCGTGCGCACGGTGTAGAGGTGACTCGCGACCATCTGCTGGGCGATGGCCCGTCTGAGGCCGCGAAGGGGCTGGCGCGTCTCGCGGTCTTCGTAGCCGGCGGGCGTTTTGTACTGCACCGGGGGTGGGAAACCGGTGGCCACCGGCGGGGCTTTGGGCTCGGGTGCGGCTTTTCTCCCTTCAGCGAATTTCTTGACATCCTCGACCCGCACCCGACCCGCCGGGCCCGAACCGGGGACCTCGCGGATGTCGATTCCCAGTTCCCGGGCCAGTTTCCGGGCCGCGGGCACCGCCAGCACGCGGCCATAAGCGTTGGTGCCGGCGCGTACCTCGGGCTCGGCGATCGCCACCGGTGCCGAGGCGGCTGCAGGCTCCTTGGTGGCGAAGGGATTTTTCACCTCCAGGTCCCCACTCTCGGGTTTGAAGAGCACCCGTTCACCCTCTTCTTCGGACCCTGATTGGGGTTGTTCTGCCGGGGGCGCCGCCTCCCCAGGCGATTCCCCGGCTTCCTGGATCAGGGCGATCGGTGCGTGAACCGGGACCACATCGCCCTCCTGCACCAGTTTTTTGAGCAGCGTCCCCTCGTAGGGGCTCGGGAGCTCGACCGTGACCTTGTCGGTCATGACCTCAACGATGGGCTGGTCCTTTTTGATCTCATCGCCTTCTTCAACCAGCCATTTGAGAATTTCCCCTTCGACGATCGACTCGGCCAGTTCGGGGAGCAGGACTTCCTTGGGCATTTTCCCTCCTCAGTATTCGAGCGCTTTTTTGGCGGCGTTAAGAATTCGAGTCACCGTCGGCATGTAGAGCCGGTCGGGAATGTAGGGATAGGGGGTGTCGAAACCGGTGACGCGGATCGGCGGGGCGAGGAGCTGGTCGAGCAGTTCTTCGGCGATGGTGGCCGCAACCTCGCTCGCAAAACTCGCCATACGCGGCGCTTCGGCGATGACCAGGGCGCGCCCGGTCTTGGCCACCGAGTTGAGGACGGTTTCCTTGTCCCAGGGCACGAGGGTTCGGAGATCGATCACCTCTGCCTGGACACCAGCTTTTTCCAGCTCCTCAGCGGCTTTGAGGCTTTCGACCGTTGGCCCGCCGTAAGTGATCATGGTCAGGTCGTTCCCAGACCTGCGGATCGCCGCCTCGCCAAAGGGGAGCGTGTACTCTTCATCTGGAACTTCTTCTTTGATGGACCGGTAAAGCCGCTTGGGCTCCATGAAGACGACGGGGTCGTCGTCGCGGATCGCGGTCTTTAAAAGCCCCAGGGCGTCGTAGGGGGTCGAGGGGACCACGACCTTCAGCCCCGCGGTATGGGCGAAGTGGGCTTCCGGGGACTGGGAGTGGTGGTGACCACCCTTGACCCCGCCGCCGGAGGGCATGCGCACCACCATCGGGGCCTGGAACTGTCCGCCAGAGCGGTAGCGGATTTTTGCCGCCTGGCTCACCAGCTGGTCGAAGCCAGGGAAGACGTAGTCGGCAAACTGGATCTCGGCGACCGGTCGCAGACCGTGAACGGCCATGCCAACCGCCGCCCCGATGATGGCGGCTTCCGAGAGGGGGGTGTCGATGACGCGGTCAGGGCCGTATTTCTGATAGAGCCCCTCGGTCGCGAGGAACACGCCGCCGCGCTTGCCCACGTCCTCGCCCAACACCACCACCCGTTCGTCGCGGGCCATTTCTTCGTCAAGGGCACGTTTGACAGCTTGAACGATGGTCATCGTGGCCATGGTCCCTCCTTAGAGTTCTTCGAGCAGGATGCGCTTTTGTTCCTCGAGGTGCCAGGGGCGCTCGGCGTACACGTCGTCGAACATCCACTCGGGCGGAACGGCTTGGGCAGAGAGGGCTTTCTCCTCAGCCGCTTCGAGCTTTTTCCGCTCTTCATCCCGCACCTGTTCGCCGAATTCGGGGGTCCAGAGCTTCCGTTTTTCCAGGAAGCGTTCAAAGCGCGTGATGGGGTCCCTCTTCTTCCAGGCCTCGACCTCTTCCTTCGGTCGATAGACGCTGTCGTCGTCCGCTGAGGAGTGCGGCCCGTAGCGGTAGACCAGGAGTTCGACCAGCGCCGGGCCCAGCCCTTCGCGTGCTCGGCTCACCGCTTCACGCATGACGTAGTAGCTGGCCAGAACGTCCATGCCGTCTACCACGTATCCGGGCATGCCGTACGCGTGGGCTTTATCCGCAATCCTCGCTGAGGCCGATTGCTTTGAGAAGTCGACGCTGATCGCGTAACGGTTGTTCTCGGCTGCGAAGACGATGGGTGCGCCCTGCACACCGGCGAAATTCAAGCCCGCGTGCCAGTCGCCTTCGCTGGTCGCCCCGTCGCCGAACGTGGTCAGGACCACCTGCCCCGTCCCCTGGAACTTCATGCTCAAAGCCGCTCCGACTGCGGGGACGACGTGGGAAGCGATGGGGGAGGCCACGGTGAAGACATTGAGATCCTTGTGGCCGGGGTGTTCTGGCATCTGACGGCCCTTGTTGGGATCGAGCACCGTCCCTGCCATCTGAGCAAAGAGTTGCTCGGCGGGGTACCCCAGGGAGAGGAGGAGGGTTTTATCGCGATAGTAAGGGAAGACCCAGTCAAAGCCGGGCCGGATGGCCGCGGCCATACCGACCTGGGCAGCTTCGTGGCCCGCGGCCGGGGCAACAAAGCTGGTTTTCCCAGTTCGGAGAAGGACGATATAACGCTCATCGAGGAGCCGGCCCGCGACCATGTTTCGGTAGAGGGTGAGGAGGGTGTCCTCCGATAGGTCGAGCTCGAAGTCCCCGATCCAGTTGCCTTTTTCATCGATGAGCCGTATCGGCTCTTCGGTAAACGGTTGGAACATCCATGTGTCCTGTATCATGCCTTTCCCCTTTCCCCTGAGCCGGGGTTACCGCACTCAGGAAGCCCACCCTTGGTCAGGATGAGCCCATGTTCCGGGGTGGGTTGCACCCGGGAACAAAGACCCCGGTGCGCTGCACCGGGGCCGGGGCAGCGGTTTCCGTGATGATCATCGTCGCCTTCCTACTCACGGACCGCTCCTACGAGAGACATTATACCTGGGGAGGGGAGGTGGATCAGTGAAAGTGGAGGTTTTCACGATCGGCAAGCCCCGGCTGCGTTTCGTTCGGGAGGGTGTCGATGAATATACAAAAAGGCTGCGGAGGTATGCAAAAATTTCCCTTGTCGCCGTTGGGGACGAGTCCGCGATGTTGCGCCAGAGTCAGGGTGCGTTTCGGATCGTTCTTGACGAGCGGGGAGATCTGCCGACGACCGAGGCCTTCGCTCAGCGCTACTGGTCGTGGATGAACGCTGGGAAAAAGCGGGTCGCTTTTTTGATTGGGGGTGCCGAAGGTCACAGCGACGCGATTTTTTCTCGAGCCGACTGGATTTTGGCCCTGTCCCGGTTCACGCTCCAACACGAGCTCGCCCTTTTGGTGTTGTTCGAACAGCTCTACCGGGTCCAAACGCTTTTGGCCGGACATCCCTACCACCGGCCTTCTCGCTGATTGACCCGGTGGCGAGGGCGGTGTTTGAGCTGCATGAGCGAAAGATGAAAGAAGTGGGTCCTATGACCCTACTGGGCTGGTGCTCGCCTCGGATAGGCTTGGTGAGAAAAAGCGCAAGCGCAGGCGAAGGCGGCTGCATGGGAAGCGCTTGGGAGCTTGAGGAATGTATGCGAAAGAGCACCTGACCCAGCGAGGTAGGATCCGAGGCTACGCTTGGATCTTGTTTTGGCTTAGCTTCATCGGCTACTTGGTGTTCTTCCCGGTTGTTCACCACAATGCCGAAGGTGGCGAGACCGCGCTTTCGCTGGTTTGGGTCGGGCTCGTGGGCTGGTTTTTGGGGCCTCACCTGGGGGCCGGGGCGGGGATCCTCAACATCCCCCTCCACTTTTTCCTCAACTCGAGGGTGCACGATCCCTTCACGCTCTCCCAGTTCGTAATGGGGGAGTCGCCGGGGTTGATCATCACGCTCGCCGCCGGCGTGGTCGCCGGATGGGTCCGTCGCCTCTTGGACGTGGCTCGCGCGCAAAACACCGAGCTGGCCGAGGTTCACCGCGAGCTCCACTTGGCCCTGGCCCAGCTTGAAACCCTGATCCGTTCGGGACCGGTGGTGATGTTTCGGCGCGAGGGGCCTGAGTTCCGCCTCACCTACATCAGCCCAAACGCGGAGCGCATCCTGGGCTACCAGCCAGAAGAGCTCCTCGGGGGCGTGCCTTCCGAGCAGGCCCAGCACATCCACCCCGAGGACCGGGATGCCTTCCGGCGCGCCACCGCCCGGCTCCTCGAGGCCGGTGAGGTTGCCCTTACCTATCGTCTCCGCCATGCCAAGGGTCAGTACCGCTGGTTTTATTCGGAGGGGCGGCTCATCGATCAGGAGGAGGATGAAAAACCAGTGCTCCTCGGCTACCTCCTCGATGTCACCGACCAGGTCGAGGCCAACCAGTCGCTGCGGCGGTTGGTGGAGCAGCACGTGGCGCTCTTTGACCTCGCGACCCTCGCGGTCGATTCTAACGAGCTCACGCGCCTTTTCCAAAAGACGATCTCCGTCATTCAGCGAGTCCTCCAGGCCAGTCACACCGCGATCGGTCGCTACGATCCCCGCGATGAACTTTTAGTGATGGAGGAGGGAACCGGTCTTTCAGCCAGTGGACAGACAAAGCCCACGCTGTCGGTTTCCAAGTCGGAAATTGGCCGGGCGTTTTCCAGCGGGAAGACCGTGAGCCTGTCAGACCTCTGCCAAGCGGAAGCGTCAGGCTTGGATTCGATCTGGTGCGACGCCGATGTGAACGCGGCCGTGTTGGCTCCGATACCGGGGGAAGGTCGCCCCTGGGGCGTTTTGATCGTCGGTTACCGGCACCCCAAGACCTTTGGCCCCAATGAGATGACCTTTATCGAGACCGTAGCCAGTGTTTTGGGGAGCGCCATTCGCAAGCTCACCTACGCCGAGCGGATCCAAAACCTCGCGTTCCACGACCCCCTCACCGGCCTTGGCAACCGCCGTGTTTTGGAGGTCGAAGCACCGAAGATCTTGGCCTTGGCTCGCCGTCAGCGTTTCCCAGTGGCCTTGCTCTTCCTGGATCTCGACAACTTCGGCGAGGTCAACAATGCTCTGGGGCACGAGGTTGGGGACGAGGTGCTCAGGACGGTGGCCAACCGACTTCGCCAGGCGACGCGGGAGAGCGATGTATTGGCGAGGGTGGGGGGCGACGAGTTCATCTTATTGCTGCCAAACGCCGGTCGTCGCGAGGCCGAGCGGGTCGCCGAGCGGATCAACGAGCTCCTCGAAATTCCCTTTACCAACGGACGTCACCGGTTTTCCCTCCACGCCAGCGTCGGCATCGCCCTTTTTCCCAGTCACGGCAGCGACCTCGAGGAGCTGATTCGGAAGGCCGATGCCGCCATGTACCGGGCGAAAGGCGAAGGGGAGCCGTTTTGCATCTTCGATCCTCGCGAGGCGCTGCCGAGCCCCGAGCGCCTTGACCTGGCGAGCGCGTTGCGCGAGGCCATTCATCGCAACGAGCTCGTGCTCCACTACCAGCCGATTCTCGACATGCGCAAAAACGACCTGGTCCGGGTGGAGGCGCTCCTGCGCTGGACGCATCCCCGGAGGGGGAATATATCCCCGAACGTCTTCATCCCCCTGGCGGAAAAGACGCGGTTGATCACTGAGATCGACCGCTATGCTTTGGAAAAAGCGATCCGCCAAGCGGCGCTGTGGCACCGGGAGGGGTTGCGGATCGGAATCGCTGTGAACCTCTCGCCGCCGAGCTTTTGGAAGCTCGACCTGCCCGAGTTGCTCATGCAGCTGCTCCAACGCTACGGGTTGCCGCCCGACCTCCTCACCCTGGAGATCACCGAGCGCGTCCTCGCGAACCCCCACCACGCGGCGCCGGTTTTGCGAGAACTCCGGGAGCTCGGAGTCAAAATCGCGGTCGATGACTTCGGGACCGACTATTCCTCACTCCGTTACTTGAGGGAACTTCCCCTGGATGAGCTCAAGATCGACAAGGGGTTTGTGCGGGAAATCGGTAGCCACCTGGCGAGCGAGGCCATCGCCCGCACCATCACCACCCTGGCTCACGAGCTGGGGCTGAAGGCGCTGGCCGAGGGAGTCGAGACCGAGCACCAGCTGTCGTGGTGCAAGCGGGAAGGGTGTGACCTGGCCCAGGGGTATTTCATCGGAAAGCCCATGTCGCCGGCCTCGATCGTTCAGCTGGTTCAGGATTTGGAGCGGCAATCGTCGGGCCCGAGCGCCTGAGTGCGCGATGGAAGGTCGAGGCAGCTGAACAACGATATGCTGTGTTCTTGTGATGGCCTTTGGCGAGTTTCAAGTCCCAGTTGATGAGGCCCGGGTCGTTGTGCTCCCCGTTCCTTACGACCTTTCGCTGTCCTGGCTCCCCGGGGCGCGGCGGGGGCCGGAGGCGATCCTTGCCGCCAGCAAGGAACTCGAACTTTTTGACATCGCTTTGGGGATCGATCCCTCGGGGGCTGGAATCCACGCTGCACCGGAGGTTCCGATCATTGCCGGGGATGCGAGGCGCTCGCACGAGGAGATCGAGCATGCGGCCAACCATTACCTCGAACTTGGCAAATTCCTGGTCGCCCTTGGGGGCGACCATTCGATCACGCTGCCTCTGGTGCGGGCGCATCTTTCGCACTGGCCGGCGTTCGGCGTGCTCCATCTTGACGCCCACGACGATCTCTACCCGGAATGGCAGGGCTCTCACCTCTCCCACGCCTCGGTCATGCGTCGGGTGTTTGAGCTTGGCGTCCCGATCGTTCAGGTCGGCCAGCGTGCGGTATCGTACGCGTCCCACCGTTTTATCGGGGAAAACGAGATCGCGCTCTTCCCCGCGCACCGGATCCAAAAAGAGGGACTGCCGATCGAGGCGGTTCTCGCGGCCCTCCCCGACCGGGTTTACATCAGCTTTGATTTCGACGTTCTCGATCCTTCGGAGATGCCTTCGGTGGGGACCCCATTGCCCGGTGGACTGCGCTACCCTGAGGTTCTTGGCCTGCTCGAGGCCGTCTTTTCGGAAAAGGAAGTGGTGGGGATGGATTTCGTTGAGCTTTCCCCGAACGGGATGTTCTTTGCCGAGATGACCGCCGCGCAGCTGGTCTACCGCGCCATCGGCCTCAAGGCCCTGGCCGCGGGTTGGCTCCCCGGGCTGGCACATTCCGACCAAAGGCAGTAGACTCGGGGCTTGGCCCTGGCGCGATCCGGGCCGAGGAAGGGGGACGGCATTGAGTTGGACGACACCTAGGAAAGCGGTGCTTTTGTCTGCGAGCGCTGAGGGCGGAACCCCCCTCAACGCCTTTGATAACGCGCTTTTGGCCATGGGGATTGGCAACGTCAACCTGGTCAAGCTCTCAAGCGTCATCCCCGCGCACGTCGAGTGGGTTGAGCGTTTGCCCGAGCGTATCCCCATCGGCATGCTCCTGCCGACGGTGTACGCCCACGCGGCGTCGGAGACCCCGGGGGTCCAGGTCACGGCGGCCCTGGGCGTTGGGCTCCGTCCCGATGGCGCGGGCGGGCTGATCTACGAATACAGCGGCGAGGTTACGGAAGCGGCGGCCCGTGAGGTGGTCGAGGCCATGGTTCGGGAAGGCTTTGCCCAGCGCGGATGGCCACTGCAGGACGTCCGGGTTGCGGTGGCCTCGACCCGGGTGGCCGAAAAGCCCGCGGCCGCGGTGGCCGCGGTGGTGATGTTCCCCTACTGAAGGGCGCTGGGCGCGGGTCCGAGAGGCGAGGAGGCGGCGGTGGCGTTCATCGAGTGGTACCCGAGGGGTTACGGTGTGGGGTTCGAAGTCCGCGCTAAGCTCGTGGAGAAGACGAGCCCTTACCAAAAGATCGAAGTCTACGAGACCACGGGCTTTGGGCGGATGCTGGTCATCGATGGAACGGTTCAGCTGGTCGAGGAAGGGGAGAGGAGCTACCACGAACCGCTGGTGCACCCGGCGTTGCTCGCACACCCCGATCCCCGCGACGTGTTGGTCATTGGCGGAGGCGATGGGGGAACGCTGCGGGAGGTTCTCCGCCACCCCGAGGTTTCGCGGGCGGTGATGGTGGAGCTCGATCCCGAGGTGCTCTCGGTCTCCAAGGCCCACCTGCGGGTGGCCCCAGAGCTTTTGGAGAGGCTCTTCGCCGATCGCGAGCCCCGGGCCAGCCTGCGCGTCGAGAGCGGGGCCGATTATCTCGAACGGAGTGAGGGGGCGTTCGACGCCATCATCGTTGACTCGACCGACCCGGTGGGGCCGGCTGAGGCACTCTTTTCTCACGAGTTTTACCAAAAAGCCTACGCCGCCCTCAAACGCGATGGGATTTTCGTCACCCAGGCGGGAAGCGTCTACCTCTTTACCGACGAGCTCTTGGGTGCCCATCGGCGGATGCGCGAGGTGTTCGACCGGGTCTGGGCCTACAGTTTCCCGGTGATCGGTTACGCCTCGCCCTGGGCCTTCCTGGTAGGGGTCAAGGGCGGGGTCGATTTTGAGCGGGTGGATCAGGTCCGGGCCGCGGCGCTCGACCTTGAGTACTACGACCCCGAGCGCCACCAAACCCTCTTTCAACTGCCCCGCTTCGTGAGGCTGCGGCTGAACGCCGGGGGCTAGGGGTTCACTCGGGCTTTGGCCGGTCCGTGAATGCGCTCGCCGGACCCGATCGGTCCGGCTCTTTTGGTCTGGGTTAAGAGTGAACCGGGGCCCGGAACAGCCCGGGCCCCGGTTCGCCCTCGATCGGGCGTTAGAAGTCCATGTCGGGGGTGTTGGCACCGGCAGGCGCCGCTTCTTTCTTCTCCGGCTTTTCGGCCACCACGGCCTCGGTGGTGAGCACCATCGAGCCGATGGAAGCGGCGTTTTGCAACGCGCTGCGGGTGACCTTGGCCGGGTCGATGATGCCGGCGTCGATCATGTCGACGTATTCGCCGGTGGCGGCGTTGAAGCCGAGGCGCTCGTTGTCGGTCTTGGCCAGGATCTGGCTGACCACGACCGAGCCCTCGAAGCCGGCGTTCTCGGCGATCTGCCGGGTCGGCTCCTCCAACGCCCGGCGCACGATCTTGGCCCCGGTCGCCTCGTCGCCCTCGAGGCCCGCGATGACCTCGTCAACCTGCTTGATGGCGCGCAGGAAGGTGGTGCCGCCGCCGGGAACCACGCCTTCCTCCACCGCGGCCCGGGTGGCGTTCAGGGCGTCCTCGAAGCGGTGCTTCTTCTCCTTGAGCTCGGTCTCGGTGGCCGCACCGACCCGAATCACCGCCACGCCGCCGGCGAGTTTCGCCAGCCGCTCCTGGAGCTTCTCCTTGGCGTACTCGGAGTCGGTGACCTCGAGCTCCTTCTTGATCTGGGCGATGCGGGCCTCGATGTCTTCCTTCTTGCCCTTACCGCCGACGATCGTGGTCTCGTCCTTGGTGATGCGGACGCGCTCGGCCTGACCCAGCATCGAGATGGTGGCGTTTTCGAGCTTGATGCCGAGCTCCTCGCTGATGACCTGGCCACCGGTCACGGCGGCGATGTCCTTGAGCATCTCCTTGCGACGATCGCCGAAGCCGGGGGCCTTCACCGCGGCGACGTTCAGGGTGCCGCGCAGCTTGTTGACCACCAGCGTGGCCAGAGCCTCACCCTCGACGTCCTCGGCGATGACCAGCAGGGGACGCCCGGTCTGGGCCGCCTGCTCGAGGATGGGCAGGAGTTCGCGGACGTTGCTGACCTTCTTCTCGACGATGAGGATGTAGGGGTTTTCGAGGACCGCCTCCATGCTCTCGGGGTTGCTGATGAAGTAGGGGGAGACGTAGCCCCGGTCGAACTGGTAGCCCTCGACGAACTCGAGCTCGGTCTCGAGGCCCTTGGACTCCTCGACGGTGATGATGCCCTCCTTGCCCACCTTCTCCATCGCGTCGGCGATCAGTTTGCCGATCTCAGGGTCGTTAGCGGAGATGGTGGCGACCTCCTCGATGGCCTTGCGGTCCTCGACCGAGATGGCCATCGACTTGATCTTCTCGACCGCGGCCTCGACGGCTTTCTCGATGCCGCGCTTGAGGGCGAGGGGGTTGGCGCCGGCAGCGACGTTCTTCAGGCCCTCGCGGACGATGGCCTGCGCCAGGACGGTCGCGGTGGTGGTGCCGTCACCGGCCACGTCGTTGGTCTTGCTCGCCACCTCCTTGAGGAGCTGGACGCCGATGTTCTCGAGGTGGTCTTCGAGCTCGACTTCCTTGGCGACGGTCACCCCGTCCTTGGTGATGGTGGGGGCGCCGAACTTCTTCTCCAGGACCACGTTGCGGCCACGGGGGCCCAGGGTCACCTTCACCGCATTGGCCACGGCGTTGACGCCGCGCTCGAGTGCCCGACGGGCCTCTTCGTCAAAAACGAGAATCTTCGCCATTTTCCCTCACCTCCTACTTCTCGATGACCGCGAGCAGGTCGCGCTCCGAGAGGACCACGTACTCTTCGCCGTCGAGTTCGATCTCGGTGCCGCCGTACTTGGCGTAGACCACGACGTCACCCACCTTGACCTCGAGCGGCACCCGCTCGCCGTTGTCGAGGAGCTTGCCCGTACCGACCGCGAGCACCTCGCCCTTTTGGGGCTTTTCCTTGGCGGTGTCGGGGAGCACGATACCGCTCTTGGTGACCTCTTCTTCCTCGATGGGTTTCACCACCACCCGATCCCCGAGCGGTTTGATCTTGATCTGTACCTGCGTTGCCATGCTTACCCCTCCTTACACTGGCGTTGGCACTCTCATGCCTCAAGTGCCAAGCTCCAGATGCAATTATGGGGCGTGCCCGCTTGCATTGTCAAGCTGGCGGGTAAAGATTTGAGTTTCGTTGACGCAGGGCTTCGTAGAGCAAGAGGGCAGCGCTCACCGAGGCGTTGAGGCTGTCGGCCTGGCCGTACATGGGAATGGTGACCTGGATCCGAGCCGCATGCAGCCAGGCTTCATCGAGCCCCGTGTGCTCGGGGCCGACGATGATCGCGGTGGGTCCGGTGAAATCGACCGCCCAGTAAGCGGTGCGCGCGTGCGGTGAGCTCGCCACCAGGGTGTAGTCCCTGGCCCGGAGCCAGCGCAGCGCTGCCTCGCGGCTGGCCAGGGCCCAGGGGAGGGTAAAGACCACCCCGGTGCTGGCCCGGATCACGTTGGGGTTGTAGGGGTCCACGTTGGTTTCGGCCGCGATCAAGCCGGCCCCGCAGGCATCGGCGGTCCGCATCATGGCCCCCAGGTTGCCTGGTTTTTCGATGCCCACCGCGACCAGGACCAATGGGCCCGGAGAGAGCGCCTCGAGCCGCGGCGTTTCCACCCGGGCGTGGAGGATGAGCCCGCTGGGGTTTTCGCGGTAGGCGATCTTTTGAAAGGCCGCTTCCGAGAACAGGATGCGCGGGATGTCGGGGTGGGTTTGCAAAACGCGCGCTTCCTCGGGTGTGATCTTCTCTTCCCAGACCAGGAAGGCGAGGGGGGCAACCCGCGTAAGGGCGCGCGAGATCTCGCGCGCCCCCTCGATGAGGATTTCCCCGCTTTGTTCGCGTGCGCGGCGCCGCTTGAGCCTGGCCAGCGACTTCACCGTCCGGTTCGCCGGGCTCAGGATTCGCCGCGAGGTTTGGGCCATGGTCGGATCGCTTCACTGGCCCTTGGGGGCTTTTTGCAGGGCCCCGATCGCCTCGCTGGATTTGAGGTCGGGGTTTTCCAGGGCGTAGTCGAGTGCGGTTTTGCCGTAGATGTCCTTCGCTGTGGGATCGGCGCCCAGCTCGATGAGCGTCAGGATGACCTTGGGCGATTTGCTGTTGAGCGCCGCCAGGTGGATGGCGCTGCGGCCCTCGAGGTCCTTGGCCTTGAGCGAGGCCCCGAGCTTGACCAGCATGCTGACGACCTCGGGGTTTTCGTTGAAGGCCGCGGCGTACATGAGCGGGGTGTAGCCGAGCAGGTCCTTCTTATCGATTTCGGCGCCCTCTTTGACCAGGAACTCGATCACCTCGGGCCTCGGGTTGAGGGCGGCGGCGTAATGCAAGGGGGTACGGCCGAAACGATCGGTTTTGTTGACGAGATCAGCGGGAATGGCGCTTTTCACCGCGGCCAGATCGGCTCCGGACCAAAACAGCGGGTCGAACGGGTCCGTGGCTGGCTTTTGCGCCGCGGCGACGGCCAGCAGCAGGGCAAGGAGCGGGAGCAGTTTGACCAGTCGTTTCATCGTTCCTATCCTAACCGGGGAAAATGAGAAGCCCTTTTCCCTAGGCCCCCCCGGACTCCAGCTTGAGGTAGTGGCGAAAGGTCTCCCGGACCCGCTGGTGGACGAGCCCGGGCGGTTTCCCGGTCATGAAGGCGATGACCTCGTCGACGCTTTGGGCCAGGTAGATGTGAAAGCGCGCCCTTTCCACCGCTCGGACCAGGGCGGGTGAGGCCACGAGGTGTTTCCGATTGGCGATCGGGATGACGATGCCGGCGCCGCTCGTCCCCAGGGCGTTCGCGGTCGCGAAGACCCCCTCGACTTTCTCGATGATGCCGCCGACCGGCAGGACGTTCCCCTTTTGGTCGATGGCGCCGGTGATCACCACGTCTTGCCGTAAGGGGAGGCCCGAGGCGGCGCTGAGCACCGCCAGCAGCTCGGCCAGGCCGGCGGAGTCGCCGTCGATCTCTTCGCCGAGTTGTTCGAAGACCAGGCTGATGGTGGCCGAGAGCGCCCCGACGTCGGCGTAGTGCCCGCGAAGGTAACCGCTCAGCGTGAGCACGGCTTTGGAAAAAAGGGGGCCGGCGAGCTGGCTCTCGCGCTCGATGGAGATGATCCCGTCCCGGCCCGGGGCCACGGTGGCGGTGATTCTGACCGGTTGGCCGTAGGGGGCGTCGCCTTCCTCGATGACCAGGGCCCCGAGGGCCTCGCCGATGCGGTGTCCGTTGAGCTGAAGCCGCCACTGACCCTCGAGGACCTCTTTGAGGTAGCGCTTTTGGCTCAGGGCCTGACGGCGTCGCTCATTGGCGATGACCTTTGGCAGCGGTTGGCGGGACTTGGCGGCGATTTCGAGGAGCCGAACCGCCTCGCCGATCTCGCTGCTGAGCCGCTCGGCGTGCCCCGCTTTTCGCGCCAGGTGGCGCGCCAGCGCCTGGATATCGTCGCGGGTCACGGGGCCGAAAAATCGCGAGAGCGTTCCCCAGAGCCAGGCCAGCGTGCGGGGCGAAAGGGGAAGATCGACGCGCAAGCGGGCCCACTCGAATCGCTTGAGGCTGGCGGCGATGGTCTCGAGGGCCTCGCCGTCGCCGACCAGGACCACCCGGGCGCGAAGCGGAATCTCGGGTGGCAAGGGCCCGGGGCAGGGGTTTGGGGCCCGGGGTTTAAAGGCCCGCAGGCGAATCGCCTCCACGAGGGCGTCGCGAAGGGTGGCGTTTTGAGCGATGGGTTTCGCCTCGAGCACCGCTACCCCGCTCCCCACCCTAAGGAGAGTGCCGGGGTGGAAGTCCGCTGGGCTGGCACACGGACCATGAGGCCCCTCGCGGTAGGCGAAATCCCCGAAGATATGACTGAAGGTGGGATAGGGTTCGTAGAAGAAGCCGGGCCGTCCGCCCCGGTGCAGCACCCTCGCGGCTTTCTCTCCAGGCCGGTCGGCCAGACGCCACCCGCCCGAATCGGGCTCGAGGACCAGCGGGGGGTCTTCGGGGAGCGACTTAAGGAGGGGGGCGAAGAAGGCCTCGAGGCGCGCACCGATCAGGAACGATTCAGGGGCCTCGAGCAGCACCGGGTGGCCCAGCAGAAAACCGGCCTTTAAGGCCGCCTTGGCCTCGGGCTGGCCGAAGAGGGGGTCGGGGTTTGGCTCGGGGCTTTGCGGCATCGGGATCTGGAGCCGGATCGCCTCGGCGTTTGCGCGGCGCACGTCCCTTACTTTAGCCTGAAGCCATGCCGAGGCGAATCGATGTGCTGGCGATGGTGCTGGCTGGCGGCAGGGGAACGCGGCTCTACCCGCTCACCGCCAAGCGGGCCAAACCCGCGGTGCCGTTCGGGGCCATGTACCGCATCGTGGACTTCGTCCTCAACAACCTGGTCAACTCCGGCATCTATTCGATCTACGTCCTCATCCAGTACAAGGCCCAGTCCCTGACCGAGCACATCCAGCGTTACTGGCGCCTCGGGGCGTTCCTCGACGATCATTTCATCGTGCTGGTTCCAGCCCAGATGTACCTCTACGAGGAGCTCGGGCCGGTCTGGTACCGGGGCACGGCCGACGCCATTTACCAAAACCTGCACCTGGTGGAAAACCACTCGCCGGAAGTGGTGGCGGTTTTCGGCGGGGATCACATCTACAAGATGAATGTCCGGCACATGGTGGAGTTCCACCTCGATACCGGGGCCGACGTGACCCTCGCCGCCTACCCGGTGCCCATCGAGGAAGCCAGCCGTTTCGGCGTCATCGAGGTGGACGAGCGGGGGCGGGTTCTCTCGTTCCAGGAGAAGCCGGAACACCCGAAGCCGATGCCCACCGATCCTTCCCGGGCGCTGGTGTCGATGGGCAATTACCTCTTTAAGACCGAGGCGCTGCGGTCGTTATTGCTGGAGGATGCCGAGGACGACGAGAGCACGCATGATTTCGGCAAGGACGTCCTGCCCAAAGCCCTGGCCGAAGGCTACGCTCTCTTCGCCTATGACTTTTTCCAAAACCCCATCCCCGGTGAAGGGCAAAACACCTACTGGCGCGACGTGGGGACCCTGGATGCCTATTTCGAGGCCAGCATGGATTTGGTGACCGAACGGCCCTCCTTCGACCTCTATAACCCCGACTGGCCCCTCCGTACCGCGAACCTCTTCAGCCCGCCGGCGAAGTTCGTTCGCGAGGAGGCGGGGCGGGTGGGGCAGGCCGTGAATTCGCTGATCGCCGGAGGCGTGGTGGTGAGCGGCGGGACGGTCCGGGAGTCGGTGCTCTTTCGCGGGGTGAAGGTCAACTCCTGGAGCCTGGTCGAGCGCTCGGTGCTCTTCGACGGGGTGGAGGTCGGTCGGAAGGCCCGGTTGCGCCGGGTGATCGTGGACAAGGGCGTGCGGATTCCGCCGGGAACCGAGATTGGCTATGACCTCGAGGCCGACCGGGAACGGGGGTTCACGATCACGCCCGCGGGCGTGGTGGTGGTCCCCAAGGGGTATCGCTTTGAGGAGACCGCCTGAGCCGGATCCGGTTGGCGTTTTCGTCTACGGGACCCTCCGAAAGGGGGCGCGGTCCTTCGCCGTGGCGCGCTCGGCCGGTTGGCGAAAAAGTGTGCCGGGTTACGTCGACGGGTTCATCCTCTATGACCTGGCGCTTGGCTATCCGGCAGCGGTCAAGGCCGGGCGGGGCCGGGTTTGGGGAGAGCTGCACTATTATCGCGACCTCGAGTTCGCACTGGCCCGCCTCGATACCTTCGAGGCTGTCGGCGAGGAATACGAACGGGTGCGGGTCTGGGTCCAGCTCGCCGGGCGGCGGGTGCCGGCGTGGATGTACGTCTATCCGAGCCGGGCCGCCGTGGCCGGGGTGGGTGGGACGAGGTGTCCTTCGGGCTGGTGGCGCCGTGTACCGTAGGAGTTTGAAGCCACGACGCGGGGTCGAGCTCGTGGCCGTTTATTTCTACCGGCCATTGGCGCACCTTGTGGTCGTCGCCCTTCACCGGAGCCCGGTGCGGCCAGAGCACCTGGTGCTGGTGCAGGGGGCGATCGGTCTGGGCGCCGCGTTCATGCTCCTGGCCGGGAGCGACGACCTCGCTGCGGTGTTGCTCTTGGTGCGCACCACGCTCGATAACGCCGACGGCCAGCTGGCCCGGGTGCGGGGACAGGCCACCCAGCTCGGGCGCTACCTGGATACTGAGGTCGATTTTTTCACGAACGTCGGCCTGTTCGTCGCCTTGGGTCTCCGGGCCGGGGCGCTTTTCGAGGCGCTTATAGCCTTGGCCCTGCTCACGCTTTTGCTCTCTGCCGACTACGTCCTAAATAGCTCCGGTCAGCTCCCCCCGTCGCGGGGTCCCGAGCCGTGGGCAACCTGGCTCGAGGCCTTCTACCGTTCGGTGTTCGGGCCCCAGGATGCTTTCTTTCGCCGGGTCTTTTTTTTCGGCGACCCACCCCCTTGGTTGCGGCAACTCCTCGCCAACCTCGGGCTTTCCAGCCAGCACACGGCGCTGGCGCTGCTGGCGTTTTTGGGGTGGAGTCCGGCGTATGTGGGGCTGGTCATCGCCGAGGCGGTTTTCGTTTTCGCGTTGTATCTTGGCCACATATGGCGCATCCGATTCCCACGGTCGCGGCGTTGGTAACCGGGCCTTCGGGCCGCGTGCTGTTGGTCGAGACAACGAAGTGGCGGGGGCTTTGGGGCGTCCCCGGGGGCAAGATCGAATGGGGCGAGTCCATGGAGGACGCGCTTTTACGTGAGTTTGAGGAGGAAGTGGGACTTTTGCTCTCGGATCTGCGACTGGTCCTGGTGCAGGAGATGATCCTTGATCCGGCTTTTCACAAACCGGCGCACTTCATCCTCCTCAACTACCTGGCGCGGACCGCGGAGGAGACGGTTCGCCCCAACGAGGAGATCGTACGCTGGGCCTGGGTCGAGCCCCGGGCGGGGCTCGACTACCCGCTCAACGTTTACACCAAGCGTTTGCTCGAAACATACCTGGAGGTTTCTGGTGAGTGAGCTTCGTAACGTGCGAGCCCTGGTGACCGGGGCAGCAAGGGGCATCGGGCGGGCGATCGCCCTCGAGCTCGCCCGGGCGGGCTGTGACGTGGCGGTGCACTACCGGAAAAGCCTCGACGAGGCCCGATCGGTCGTGGCGGAGATCCGGCGTCTGGGTCGAAAGGCCCTCGCCGTTCGTGGCGATCTCACCGACGCGTTCGAGGCTGAGGCGGTGGTCCGGGCGGTCGGACAGGGTCTTGGTGGGCTTGAGGTGGTGGTCAACAACGTGGGGGATTACCTCTATAAGCCCATCGAGGCGGTGAGCCCGAAGGAATGGCTCGCCATCCTCGATTCCAACCTGAACTCGGCGTTCTTCGTGACCCAGGCGGCGCTGCCCTACCTGCGCCAGCGGGGGTGGGGTCGGGTCATCTTCCTGGGGTATGCCGGGAGCGGGCAGATCACCTCGAAGACGCATATCACCCCGTATTTCGTGGCCAAGACCGGGGTGGTGCTCTACGCCAAGGCCCTGGCCCGGCGTTTGGCGGGCGAGGGTATTACGGTCAACGTCGTGAGCCCGGGGGTGGCCGAGAATTCGGTGACCAAACCCCTCGATGAGCTGCCCATGGGCCGGCCGGCGACGCTTTCGGAAGTGGCCCGGGCGGTGCTCTTTTTCGTCCGCAAAGACTCGGGCTACCTCACCGGGCAGGTACTGGAGGTCTCGGGAGGGTGGAACCTCTGATGCCGGCTTCGTCTCCTAGGCAACCAATGGCCCCCGCCTTCGCTGCTAGGCTTTGGGCATAGGCGCCGTGAGCGCGCGCGGGCTTTAGACGATTCGGAGGCGGTATGGAAAGGGTTGAAAAAACAGTCGAGCTGGAAGACACCGGATTGGTGTTTGAAACGGATCTCGATATCGATCGCATGAGCACCTTGGTCGAGGCCTGGCTGCGCTTGATCGGCGAGGACCCGTCTCGCCAAGGGCTCAAGGACACCCCCCAGCGCGTGGCCCGGGCCTGGGCCTTTTTGACCAGAGGCTACCGGCAAAACCTCGCCGAGGCGGTCAACGGTGCGCTCTTTGAGGCCGAGGGATCTGAGATGGTGGTGGTCAAGGGCATCGAGTTCTACTCGCTGTGCGAGCACCACCTGCTGCCCTTTTTCGGGCAGGTGCACATCGGTTACATTCCCCGGAAGAAGGTCCTCGGTCTTTCCAAGTTCGCCCGAATCGTCGATATGTACGCCCGGCGCTTGCAGATTCAAGAGCGCCTCGCGGTTCAGATCGCCGAGGCGGTGGCTTCGGTCACCGAGCCCGAGGGGGTCGGGGTGGTCGTCGAGGGCGTTCACCTTTGCATGATGATGCGAGGGGTGGAAAAGCAGCACTCAACCGCCACCGCGAGCGCGATGCGGGGGGTGTTTAAGACCGATGCCAAGACCCGCGGGGAGTTTTTGCGTCTGATCCGATCCTCCACCCGGTGACCCTTGGGGCCGCGCTCTGCCGGGTGAGCACTCTTGAGGTCACCCGGTGGAAGCTCAGCTCGACCCCGATGACCCCGGCCGCGGCCCGGCTTTGCAGGGTAAGGGGCAGGTCGGGGGCGAGGTCGAACCAGTAGTCCCCGTTTCCGAGGGGAAGGACCAGGATATTGCCTTCCCGGTAAGGACCGGTCACGGGAGCGAAGTGGACCCGGGTGTGGCCGGCGCTCAGTTCAAGGGGCAGGCTCTGACCGTCGAGCCCGACGTAGAGCGGGTTTTCAAGGTAGGCGTTGAGCCGCAAACGCAAAACCACGGGTTCATTTTCGAAGGCCTCGAGGTGGACCTGGCTGGGTTCGGACTGGTGAAGGTCGCGGATGAACCAGATACCCCGGCGGCCGATCTCGGTTCCGGGGCCGCGGGCGATGGGTTCGGGGGAGAGCATCTCCGCGCCCACCTCGAGGGGCTCGGGTGCCGGCGCGTGGCGATGGTCTGGCTTTTGCCCCCGGAAGGCCTTGAGGCTGAGCTCGGCCCAAAGATCGAGTTTGGGCAGCGAGGTGCCCTCGAGCGGCAGCCCGCCCGAGATTCGGTGGTACGCCTCGGCCAGGCCCTCACCCTGGTTGCGGGCGGCCTGGGCGATCCGCCGGTGGAGCCGAGTCTTGAGATCCTGGGGGAGCCCGGAAGCCAGGGCCCGTCGGGCGACGGGATCGGAAAAGCGCAGACCTTCCGGGCTCATCTTGAGCCAGCGGCGGACGATCAGTTCGTCGAGGTGGCCTTCGGCTTCAACGGCGTCGACCAACCAGTCGCCGATGGGTCCGGGGTGGATGGCCAGCCGCTCAAGACAGCTTCGCGCCGGGTGCGTGAGGCGGCGGGCCTCGAGGTGGTAGCTGGCGACCAGGCTGCGGGGGTAGGGGCGGCCGGACCCGGCTGCTTCAGCGAAGTGGCGCTCGACCCCGCCGGTGGCCAGGAAAAACCGGGCTTGTTCGGAAAAACTCATGTGCTCCGCGCGATTCTTGGCTTCCTCGAACGTGAGCCGGGGGTAGTGGACGTAGCGGGTGCGCTTTGGGGGGTAGCTGGCCCGGAGGGTCAGGAGGCTTTTCGGGTCTTCTCCGAAGTGGGAGCGCACGTAGACCAAAAGCCCGCCGCAGTTGAGGCAGGCCTCGATGTCCACCTCGCGCTGGAGCAGATAGAGCGCTCGTTGCCTTTGGGGCGGAGTTTTCCGGATCTCCAGGCCGCGCGCGGCGGCGATGCGGTGAATGAGCGTGCTGACGTCGGCGCCGGTCGGGGCTTCGATGATGAGGAGCGAGGGTTCGGGGAGGTCCTCGAGGAAGCCGTAGGGTTGCGCGGCGAAAAGACGCGAGCGAAGCGCGCCGAGCCAGCTGTCCCAGGGGACCTCGAGGTTTTCCAGGCCCTCCAAGGGCAGCCCTTCGCCATCTTCTTCGAGGCGGACCCGGGCCGGCAGCACCAGCACATCGTCGCCGCGAGCCCAGTAAGGGTCGTCGAGGGCGCGGCGGATCTTGGCCAGCTCGACCCTCAGGTTTTGGAGGGCGGCGTTGTGGTTCCAAAGCAGGCGCGCCAGCCTGCGCCGGGGGGTCGGCCCTTCGATGGCCAGATAGTAAAGGATGGCGAGCGATTTCTTTCCGAGCGAAACTGGGTTTCCTCGGTTTTCGAGGCGGGCCTGACCGTATAAATGAAGCGTTGCTTCCTGCATGAATGAACTCCTCGGGCTTTGCGGTGACGGCGCGTAAAGGCTGGCGTGAAGCTGGCGTGAAAGGGTGCCCGCGACTGGCCGCTTGACCTTAACGCCCAGCCTACCACAGCCCGAGTGGACCTTGGCTGCGGGTCTTTGGCCGTGAAGGCCGGTTTTACTCACCGGGGACTAATATTCGGATGTGGCTAGGAAAGGGAGGTGGTCAAATGGCACGAGGTAGCATCTGGGCCTTACTGTTCTTGCTGGGCTTTGCCTTGGCGGTGACGTCTGTGTCCCAGATGCGTGCAGAGGTCAGTGAGCAAATCGAAGTACGGGTTCCTCAAAACAGCGCGGTGATGTACATCGGCGCGGCCCCGGCCATGGGGATGGCGCTCGCCAGCTCTGGCAGCAGTTCGGTGGGGCAACCCCCCTACTGCGACAACAGCCCGACCGACCCCAGCCTGTGCCTGAGACCCGAGGACACCGCGGTCTACTTCGACCTCCGGTGCGCCACACTGGGCGCGGTGCCCGTGCATTGCCCCTCGCTCTACCCAGAGCTTCCTGAGGGTCGCTTCCTCGACGACGAGGGACGGCCTTATCCGCCGCTCAAACTCAACGAGTGGGGCATGGTGATTCCGGGTTCGAAACAGTTCCCGCAGTTTTTCACCCACCCTTCGCTTCGACTGAGCATCTTCACCACCCAGAGCAACTGGGACCTCTCGGTCGCCGTGCTCGCGCCTTTGGAGGATCCGACGAGCGGACGCACGCTCGGCGAGAACCACCTGGCCGTGCACTCGATCCTGACCGGCTCGGGCAACGCCAATCCGCCTTCGCCCGAGTGGAAGTGTCTCGGTGAGGCTCCGGACTGGCCACCTTCGGTGATCTGTCCGGCGCCGGCTGGTGTTGGTGGAGGGGTTCTCCTCGAGGCGGTCCGGGGGTATGCCGGCGGATGGCAGTCGGTCACGCTGGGGATCAAGCTGCGGCTGGATGGCAGCGAGGCGCCCGGCAACTACCAGGGGGTGCTCGTCTACTCACTCACGCTGCTTTAGAGGAAATGGCATTCGGCAGATCATAGATTTTTCGGCAAAAGATTCCTGGAACAGGAGATCAGAATGAAAAGGCATTGGACAGCAGCATTTGCAGTACTGGCGCTCGGCGCATTGGCGGTTTCTTCAGCGAACGGCGAAAACGGCACGGGTAGCCCCGAGGCGTGGACCGTTGGCGATGACTCAGGCGCGAGCGTGAGCGAAGAGATCAACGTGGTCATCCCCGAGCGTTACGCGCTCCATTTGACCGAGGCGAGCTGGGTCGTCGATCTTGGCGCCGATGAATTCCCCTCGGCTCCGAATTCTTACACCTATAACCCGAACGACCCGGCGCTCCCCGATGAGGGCTGTTACCTGGTTCCGAAGGGCGTTTTGACGCCTCAGGATCTACAGGGCTTCCTGGCCAGCGGAGGCGAGTTGCTCCCGGCGATGAACTACCCGGCCATCTACGACTACAACGATGATGGCGCGATCAGCAACGAAGAGAAGGGCACCGTGCTCTGCCTGAACACCAAGATCCTCCAGAAGTTCTCCAACAACCCCGATGGCTGGCAGCTTTCCGTCGAAGTGACGAGCCCCGCCAGTGAAGGCTTTGGCATCTTCGGTCTTGGCGACTTCATCATGCCCAACGGCCCGGCCGACGGTTTCATGACCGCGACCCTTCCTTACGGTCCGGACGTCGTTGCTCAGGGCAGTGGCACCACCGGCGGATGGCTTGACGACCTGATCCTCGAGGGCTTCTGGTTCAACGGTACCGAGGCTTCGGGCACCTACGACATCACGGTCAACTTCGTGCTTTCGAGCCTTTAGGGGGTAGCCTATGCGCACAGGATTCTTCGCACTTTTACTCGTCGCGCTGGGGCTTGGCTACGCCCAAACGCCGGCTGAGGTGGTGAACGTCGGCGACAGCGAGGCCAGCGCCACCGAGAACATCCAGGTGACGGTTCCCCCGCGGGTCGCCCTGCACATCACCGAGACGCTTTGGGACCTTGATTTGAATAGCCCTCCGCTCGGCAGTTACGAAACCGGTGAAGGGTGCTTCCTGGTCCCGAAAGACTTCGGCGACTACAACGGTGACGGCACGGTGGACTCCAAGGACGTCTTCGACGCCTACCAAAACGGCGACCTCCAGCCCATCGACACCTACCCCGCCATCTACGATTTCGATAATGATGGCCGGATCGGTGGCGATGAAAAGGGTACGCTGGTCTGCATCAACAAGAAGATCGTCCAGAAGTTCTGTAACAACTGGGTTTCCACCGCCGGTCAGGAAGACGGCAATTCAACCGGGTGTGAGTTTGACCTCAAGGTCAACATCCAAAGCCCCTACCCGCTGGGTGATGCCAGTTACGGCCGGCTCTTCTTCCACGACCGGCCCGAGCCGCTTCCCCAGGGTGATCTGACGTTCACGCCGTTCCTCGAAGTGACGCCTGGGAACGGCGACGACGGTTCGCCCATCGAGTGGCTGAAGATCCGCGGCGGTCGTTTCGCGGGTTGGCTCGATGACTACATCACCGAAGGTTTCTGGTTCGATGGAACCGAGACTGCAGGAACGTACGTCTTCACCATTACCTTCCGCATCGATCCTATCTGATCGAAACCCATGGAACCCGGGGCCTGGCCCCGGGTTCTCATTATGAAGTGAGGTAGAATAAACCATGAGTACAGTTACGAAATTCAGTTTCGCGCTCGCCTTGGCCGCCCTCTATGGGATGGCCCTGGCCCAGACTGGGGTTGGCGTAAGCCCCCCGAGGACGATTTTCGACGCCCAACCGGGTGAGGTGATCACCCGTTCGATCCAGGTGGACCACCCGGGGAATAGAGGAATCCTCGCCGTCACGGTCGGCTTCAACGATTTCCTGCTCGATCCCAAGGGAAACGCGGTCTACCTGCCGCCGGCCTCGCATCCCAGGTCGCTCCTGCCCTGGATCTCGGTCAATCCGTTGGAGTTCCGTCTGAACCCCAAGGCGTCCCAGGAGGTTCGGTACACGCTGACCATACCCGAGGATGCTGAACCGGGGAGCTACTGGGGCATCGTGTTCTTTGACTCGGAGCCGGCCAACGCGGCCGAGAACACCGCCGGTGTCGGGGTAAGGTTCCGCGTTCGCGTTGGGCACGTGATCTACGTCAACATTCCACCGCTCAAGCGCTCGGGCGCGATCGTTGGCATGCGTTACCAGCCGCCAAAGGGCGACAATCCGGCAGAGATTCGGGTGTCCTTCGAAAACGATGGGAACGCTGCGCTTCGCCTGAGCGGCCGTGTGGAGGTCCGGACCGAGACGGGCGTTCTGGTTCAGACCGCCCGTCTCAGCGACGCCCCGAGCCTGCCCGGCTCGACCCACGAGGTCGGGGCCGTTCTCAAAAAGCCGCTGGAACCGGGGAGGTACGTGACGTTAGCGGTCTTCGACTACGGCCAGAGCGACCTGGTCGCGGGCGAGGGGAGCATTGAGGTTCGATGAGGCGGGTTCTTGCTGTGGCTTTGGGCCTGCTGGCTTTGGTGGCCCTGGCTCAGGTGCCGGTCGAGCTGCAAATGCCCGGCGGCAGCGCGCTCATGCTGAGCAGCGATCGCTTGGTCTTTGACCTGAGACAGACCGCCTACCCTCCGGCCGAGTTTCCCGCCTATTACCCGGCCACCACCCCCGAGGGGCCCCTCGAACTTCGGGTATTTAGCAACATCGACGGGGGATGGTTCCTCTCGGCCACGCTCACTCCGCTGGTGAGCGAGTCGGGGAGGGCCATCGATCCTGACCGAATCGAAATGCGCGTCGACGGAGGGATCTGGTTTCCCCTCGGGAACGCGGTGGTCCTTTTCGTCGGACAGGGCCCGAGCGAGGCCTACGAGCGGTACCTGGTCGAGCTCCGCCTGCGGCTTGAGGGCAACGAACGCCCAGGCTTTTATCGTGGAAACCTGACCTTCACCCTCGCGAGACCCTAGGGGGCGCGGTGCACAAACTTTCCTTATTCCTCTTGGTGATCGCGACCGCTCTGTCGTCGGTCTCGTTGGCGCAGGTACGGACGCCCGAGCGGATGGAGGTGGACCCGGGGGGCTTTCTCTCTATTCCCATCGAGAGTCCCCTTGCCGACGTTCAGCTGCGTGTGATCTTGCCCCCAGGCTTTCGGCTGATGTCCGTGCCCTCGCTCGCAGGCGGGCGAGCTTTGGCCAACGTCCTCCTGGGTCCGAACATCCGCGCGGGACGCTATGAGGTGATCGTTCAGGCACTGGGCGGCCAAACGGTCCTCGCCAGTTCGCGGGTGGAGGTCTGGGTGCGACCGCGCCCCGACCTCCGCATCGCGGCGCCAAGGGGAAAAACGGTGGTGCAGGGCTCAAAGGTGGTCTACGTCATCCGCGTGGAAAACCGGGGCAACGCGGTGGACAACGTGAGCTTTGACCTGAGCAGCTCGCTGGATTTTACTTTTACGCCCAAGCGTCTTCGGCTTGCTCCCGCTGAGGTCGGCGAGGTGACCGTCACCCTGGTGGCTACGAGCAAGCAGAACGACGCCTTGACGATCCGTTTGCGTTCAAGCCTTGATCCCGACTACAAGCGCCACGCCCTCATCTACACCAAGATCCTTCCCTTCGCGGGGGCGGATGGGCTCAGAGGCCCCGTACTTTCCTACAACCTCGGCCTTGGGATCGGGTACGACCCCAACGGGCTTTCCTGGAAACTGGGCACCGGGTTCGGCGGTTCGCTCTCCGATTACATCCGCCTCGGGTCCGGAACCAGCTTCTCCCCCGATCTCGGGGCCCAGATCAACTTCTGGGGTCCCGACTGGCGCTTGGGTTACCGCTACGCCGGGGGTACCTCGAGGCTTGAGGGCGAGCTCGGACCCTTGGAGCTCTACGTCAGCGCCCCGGACTGGCAGGGGCCGTTCACCATCGGCGGCTCCCTCTCGGGAGAGATCGGCTTTTTGCACGCCAGTTACCGTTCTGGTCTCGGATCGCTAAGGGCCGGGCTCGACTGGGCGGTGGTTCCGGGGATCCGAATTTTGCCCTGGGCGGGATTGACCGGCAATTTCCGTGGAGGGTCCGCCTCCGCCTCGGGGACCGCAGGAATCCGGGTCAAGATGGAACAGGCGGCGTTCACCCTCGACGGTCGCACCGCCTATGTGCTGGGTCAGCTCTCGGGGGGCTTGGTTGCGACCAGCCGGCAGCAGGATCCACTCGGATTTCGCGTCGAAGGGTATTTCGGACAGAAAAAGTTCACCGTGAGCGCCTCGCTCAGGGGCCGCGTAGGCCCTGAAAGCTTCGTCGAGCCCACCGTTTCCTACGACGGGAAGCTCTATGCCCGTCTCGGCCTCCTCTACGAGTCGATCGAGCTGCCCATCGCCTGGCGGGCCAACGTTGGCGTTCGCGGTGGCCGGGCCGTGGTGGGAACCAGCCTCGACGGCCGCTTTGGTGGATTTTCAGCCCGGGCATCGCTCGGTTTCCTGGCCGGGGATCCGAGCTGGGGGGTTTCACTCGGTTACCGCGAGCCGGGCTACAGCATCGCCGCCGGGCTGGGTGGCACCCCGTGGCCATCGCTTATTCACCTGAATGGGGAGTACTTCTTTGAGGACTGGCTCCTCGAGGGCCGCTACCGTTACGACCTTCAAACCGACACCACCGAGGGACGGGCCCGCCTCAGCTATGCCTACGGGAGCGAGCTTTCCGCCTTTTCGGAGGTGACCTACGACGGCGAGCTTACCTGGCGGCTGGGCGCGAAGCTCGCTTTGCGCGGCGGGTTTGCCACGCCCGAACCGGTGATCGCGTTTTTCGGGGGGCGGGCCACGGGCAGGGTGTATGGCGAGGTCTACCGGGACGAGAACCGAAACGGGGTTCGGGATACCGGGGAAGAGGCGGTCTCGACCGGCCGGGTCGCCCTGGCCGATGCCAGTGGCGTCGTTGGGGGCTCGGGGAGGTATGAGGTCGAGGCCTACCCGGGACGATACCTGGTGCGGGTGCTGGCTCTGCCCACCGACTTGAGCCTCTTGCGGGCCATCGAAGTCCGCGTGGACCAGGGGGCCAGAACCCGGCTCGATATCCCGGTCGAGACGGTCGCCGGCGTGGTCGGACAGGCCTGGTACGACACCAACCGCAACGGGGTCTTCGACGACGATGAGGCGGCGGTCGTTTACGCGCGCGTTGACATTCGCGGGGCGGATGGGGTGAAGGTGGCCTGGACCGATGGTCGCGGTATCTTTCAGGCCGGTGGACTGGTTCCGGGGAGCTACAGCCTCATGCTTCGTCGCGAGGATCTGCGGCGCTTTCAGGAGCCCTCACCTCCGGTTCGGCTCGTCCTGGCGCCGGGACCCCTGCCAAGGGTGGCGCTGAGTGCGGTCCCGGTGATCCGAGAGCTCCGAAAGACGCTGGCGGCCGAGGATCTCGTTCTGCGGGCCCGACTTTTGACCCCTCAGCTCCCTCCCGGCGCCGACCTGCGCATCAGCGCCGATGCCAAAGGGGCCGATGTGGTTTGGGTGGTGATGGGGACAAAGCGTTTCGACATGGTCTCGGCAGACGACGGTGTCTGGGAAGTGAACATCCCGCTGCCTGCCGACGCCAAGGGGGCGATCTATCTCAACGTGGTCGCACGCCGGGGCGAGAAAGAGCGCAAGCAGAACCTGCTCGCCGTCGTGCGACCGGGGCCGCTGGCCAGGCTCGAGCTCCAGCCCGCCTTCGTGAGTCCGGGCGAGGCCGTGGGGGTGAGGGCCCTTTTCTTGACCGCGGTCAAGGGGGCGTTTTTGGTCGTCGACCGAGAACGATTCCCCATGCGCCGGATCGACGATTACACCTTTACCTTGGAGCTCAAGGCCCCCGATCGCTCGGGGACGATTGAAGTGTCGCTTGAGACCGAGGGTCGGGTTTGGGCCAAGGGGCGTTTCAAGGTCGAGGGGGAATAGCCATCGGCGGCTTCGGCTTGACAGGGATGAGCCCCTCCCATAGAATCGGCGCTAAGATGCGGAGCTACGGTACCGATTTCGCCCTCGTTCTAGGCCTAATTATTCCCGGGCCGGGGGCGGGGTCGGTTGCCTGTTGATGCATCGAGACCCAAGACGCGCCCCCGGATTTCCGGGGGCGCGCGTTTTTGGGAAAGGGGTGTGAGGTATGACGGGGGCAGAAGTACTTCTCGAGGCGCTCAGCAGGGAAGGGGTCGAAGTGATCTTCGGCCATCCCGGCGGGGCCATCATGCCGGTCTATGATGCGCTCTATCATCGGCCGGATCTCAGGCACGTCTTGGTACGTCACGAGCAAGGCGCGGGGCACGCGGCCGCGGCCTATGCCCGGGCCAGCGGCCGGGTTGGGGTGGCGATGGTGACCAGCGGACCCGGCGCCCTGAACCTGGTGACCGCCCTCGCCGACGCCATGATGGATTCGACGCCGATGGTGGCGATCACCGGCCAGGTTCCAACCACCGCGGTGGGGACCGACGCCTTCCAGGAAGCCGACGTCACCGGGGTGACGATGCCGGTGACCAAGCACAACTACCTGGTCTCCGACGTCAATGAAATTCCCAAGGTGGTCAAGGAGGCGTTCTACATCGCCAGTACTGGTCGGCCCGGCCCCGTGCTCATCGATCTGCCCAAGGACGTCCAAAACGCTGAATTCACCGGGCGTTTCCCCGATCGCGTGGACCTGCCGGGTTACAAGCCGACCTACCGCGGCCATCCCCGGCAGATCCAGCGGGCGCTCAAGGCGCTGGAGGCGGCAAAGCGGCCCATTCTCATCGCTGGCGGCGGGGCGCGGCATGCGGCCGAGGCCATTCGCCGTTTCGTCCAGGTCACCGGCATTCCCACCACCACCACCCTGCACGGCCTGGGCATCCTTTCCGCCGATGACCCGCATTTCCTGGGGATGCCCGGGATGCACGGGACCGCGGCGGCCAATTTGGCCATTCAGCAAGCGGATATGCTGATCGCCATCGGCATCCGCTTCGACGACCGGGTGACCGGCGACGTGGCCCGCTTCGCCCCCAATGCCGAGACCGTGGTCCACGTCAATATCGACCCGGCCGAGATCGGCAAGGTCGTCGATTCCCAGATTCCCGTGGTCGGCGATGCCCGCTGGGTGGCGGAGCGACTCGCCGAAGGGGCCAAGCCGCTTTCGCTCGAGGCCTGGTGGCAGCAGATCCGGGAGTGGCAGCGAGCTTATCCGCTGCGGGTGCCCGTGCGCGCTTCACTGCGTTCCCCAGAGGTCATTCGCGCCGTCGGTGAGGCCACGGGGGGCGAGGCCATCGTGGTCACCGGGGTGGGCCAGCACCAGATGTTCGCCGCCCAGTTCTACCCGGTCAAGCACCCGGCGAGCTTTTTGACCTCGGGGGGCCTGGGGACCATGGGGTTTGGATTGCCGGCGGCGATCGGGGCCCAGATCGCCCACCCTGGGCGCACCGTGGTGCTCTTTGACGGCGACGGGAGTTTCCAGATGACCATGCAGGAGCTGGCGACGGTGGTGAAGTACCGTCTCCCCATCAAAATGGTCATCCTGAACAACGGCTATCTGGGCATGGTTCGCCAGTGGCAGGACCTCTTCTATGACGATCGCTACAGCGAGGTCTATCTCGCCGATTCGAACCCCGATTTCGTCCAACTGGCCCGGGCGTACGGAATCGAGGGCACTTCGGTCCGTTCCCGGGATGCGCTCGCTGATGCGGTGGCACGCATGTTCGAGGTCGAAGGGCCGTTCCTGGCCGTCTTTGACGTCGCCCCCGACGAGGCGGTCTATCCCATGATCCCGGCCGGGGGCAGCGCCGAGGATATGATCCTCGAGGCCCCAGAGGAGGTCGAGCGATGAGGCACCTGGTGAGCGTTTTGGTCCAGGATCATCCCCGGGTGCTGACCCGCATCACCTCGATGTTCGCGCGCCGGGGGTTCAACATCGAATCGCTGGCGGTGGGCCGCACCCATATTCCTTCGGTGAGCCGCATCTCCTTCGTGGTCTACGGCGATGACCGGACCATCGAACAGGTTGAAAAGCAGCTCAACCGGCTCATCGAGGTGCTCAAGGTGGTCGATCACGAGGGGCCGCATCTGGAGCGGGAAATGGCGCTGGTCAAAGTTCACGTGGCGGGCGTCGAGGAACGCCTTGAGCTCAAGGAGATCGCTGAGGCCTTCCGGGCGCGAATCGTCGACGTGGCGCGGACGGCGCTCACCTTTGAGGTGACGGGGCATCCAGCCAAGATCACCCGATTCATCGAGGAAATGGCCCCCTACGGGATCCTCGAGACCATGCGGACCGGGGCGGTGGCCATGGACCGCGGTGAGCGGGTATTGAGGCTGAAGGCAAAAAGGGAGGCGGTATGAAGGTTTATCACGATCACGATGCGGATGTGGGTTTTCTGAAGGGGAAGACGGTCGCGGTCTTGGGGTTTGGTTCGCAAGGGCACGCCCACGCCCTCAACCTCAGAGATTCGGGGATCGAGGTGGTCGTCGGGTTGCGCAAGGGCTCCCGGCGTTGGGAAGAGGCGGTCGGGCGCGGCCTTAAGGTGCTGACGGTCGAGGAAGCGGTCTTGCGGGCCGACGTGGTCATGGTTTTGCTTCCTGACGAGGTCCAGGCTGAAGTCTATGCCCGCGCCGTCGAGCCGAACCTGCGGGAAGGGGCGGCGCTGGCCTTTGCCCACGGGTTCAACATCCACTTCGGACAGATCCGACCCCGGCCGGACCTCGACGTTTGGATGGTCGCGCCCAAAGGCCCCGGCCACCTCGTGCGCAGCGAGTACGAGGCCGGGCGGGGGGTGCCCGCTTTGGTTGCGGTTCACCAGGACGCGAGCGGGGCGGCGATGGCCACCGCCCTGGCGTACGCCAAGGCCTTGGGGGCGACGCGGGCTGGGGTGTTGACCACCACCTTCGCCGAGGAAACCGAGACCGACCTCTTCGGGGAGCAGGCGGTGCTGTGTGGCGGGCTCACCCGTTTGATCACCGCCGGGTTCGAGACCCTGGTCGAGGCCGGGTATCAGCCGGAGGTCGCTTACTTCGAAACCCTGCACGAGGTCAAGCTCATCGTCGATCTGATCTACGAATCCGGCCTGGCCGGGATGCGGTATTCGATCTCGAACACCGCCGAGTACGGCGACTACACCCGTGGCGATGTGGTCATCGGCGATGAGGTGAAGGAACGGATGCGCGAGGTCTTGCGCCAGATCCAACACGGTGAGTTTGCCCGGGAATGGATTTTAGAAAACCGTGCCGGGCGGCCCGTGCTCGAGGCCGGCCGGCGGCGTTGGGCCCGGCACCCGATCGAGGATGTCGGCAAGAGGCTCCGCGCCATGATGCCCTTCATCAAGGCGCGGATTGAGGAGGAGACCGATGCGGCGGATTAAGATTTTCGACACCACGCTCAGGGACGGCGAACAGTCACCGGGCGTGGCGCTCACTCCGGATGAAAAGCTGGCCATCGCCCAGCAGCTGGCGAGGCTGGGCGTGGACGTGATCGAGGCCGGTTTCCCCATAGCAAGCCAGGGTGATTTCGAGGCGGTGCGTCGCATCGCCGAGGCGGTCGAGGGTCCGGTGATCGCGGCGCTGGCCCGGGCGGCAAAGCCCGACATCGAACGGGCAGCCGAGGCCATCGCCCCGGCAGCGAAAAAGCGCATCCACACCTTCATCGCCACCAGCCCCATCCACATGGAGAAAAAGCTGCGCCTCACCCCGGATGAGGTGGTCGAGCGGGCCCGCTGGGCGGTGGCCTTCGCCAAGGGCTTCGTCGACGACGTGGAGTTTTCGGCCGAGGACGCCGGGCGGAGTGATCCCGACTTCCTGGTCCGTATTTTTGGCGAGGCCATCCGTGCCGGGGCCACGGTCATCAACATCCCCGATACCGTGGGGTATCAGGTGCCGTGGGAGTTCGCCGAGCTCGTGGGTTACGTCATCGAGCACACTCCCGGGGCCGAAGGGGTGGAGTGGAGCGTGCACTGCCACGACGATCTGGGCATGGCGGTGGCGAATTCCCTGGCCGCGGTCCGGGCCGGGGCCACCCAGGTGGAGTGCACGATCAACGGCATCGGTGAGCGGGCCGGGAACGCCAGCCTCGAGGAGATCGTCATGGCCCTTTACACCCGGCGCGACTTCTTCCAGGCCGAGACCGGGGTCAACACCCGTGAGCTCTCCCGCGCTTCCCGCCTCGTGAGCCAGCTCACCGGGATGGTCGTGCCCCCGAACAAGGCGGTGGTGGGGGCCAACGCCTTCGCCCACGAGTCGGGGATCCACCAGGATGGGGTGATCAAGGCCCGGGAGACCTACGAGATCATGAACGCCGAACTCGTAGGGCGTCAGGCCGCGGTCTTGGTGCTCGGCAAGCATTCGGGCCGGCACGCCTTCCGCCAGGCCTTGCAGGAGCTCGGCTACGAACTGACCGACGAGGAGATCAAGCAGCTCTTTACCCGCTTCAAGGCGATCGCCGAACGCAAGAAGACGGTTTCGGCCGAGGATCTGGTGGCGCTCATCGAAGACGAGCGCACGCGCGCGCCCGAGCACTTCAAGCTGCTCGACCTGCAGGTACACGCCGGGACCCAGCTGACCCCGGTGGCGACGGTGAGGGTCCGGACCCCTTCCGGTGAGGTGCAGGAAGCGGCCACCGGGGATGGTCCGGTGGACGCGGTCTACCGGGCGATCGCGCGGGCGGTGGAGATGAGCCCCGCCCTCGAGGCCTACCGCATCGAGGCCACCACCGGGGGCACCGAGGCGCTCGGCGAGGTGGCGGTCCGGCTGCGCATGGGGAGTGTGGTCGTGGGGGGGCGGGGTGTGGCCCCGGACATCGTTGAGGCTTCGGCCCGGGCCTACCTCGACGCCCTGAACAAGCTGGTCGCCGGCGTGGGAAGCCGGGAGGTGGTGGAAACCCCCTAGCGCAGTGCCCACCCGGCCGGGGTCAGGGGCATTCCCCCTCAGCCTTGGCGTCGGGCCTCGGCCTTGACCAGCTGGACGAAGCGAACCAGCCTGAGCCCCCGCCGCCAGCGGCGGGGGTCGGTCCCCACGCGCCAGGCCCACTCAAGGCCCAGGCGGCGGGTCCAGGCCGGCGATCGCCTGGCCTTGCCCGCCAGCACATCGAGGGTCCCGCCCACGCCGATGGCCACGCGGACCCCGAGGACGTCGCGGTATCGTTCCATGAAGACTTCCTGGCGCTCGCCCAGAGCCACAAGCAGCAGATCGGCGCCTGAAGCGCGTATGGTTCGCAAAACGCTGCTCGGGTCCTTGAAGTAGCCGTGGTGCGTCCCCGCCACGCGAACCCGGTAGCGCGCGTGGGCGTTTCGCGCCGCTTGCTCGGCCACGCCGGGCTTCGCGCCGAGGAAAAAGACCCGGATTTGCCCACCGAAACGCTTAAAGAGCGCCTCGGTGAGTTCGATGCCGGTGACCCGTTCCGGGAGTTCCTGTCCATAGAGTTTCTTAATGGCCCAAAGCACGCCCACCCCGTCCGGCGTCACCAGCGAGGCTTTGCGAATGGCCGCCTGGAGATCAGGATTTCTCTGCGCCCGGACGACGATCTCCGGGTTGAGGGTCACGACGGTGTCGGTGGTCGGTGTGTTGAGGAACCCTTCGATCCGGGCGAGGGCCGATTGCATGTCCACCGGATCGAGGGGCAGGCCCAGGAGTTCAAGCCTCATAGCGGACGAAGCGGTAGAAGGGGCGATCGGCGCAGTCCTCGACCCCCTCTAGAACCGGCACCGCGCGGTCGTGGCTGATCAGGCTGGCCAGGGCCAGGTCGTCAACGAAACCGAGGCCGGTGAGAAACTGCCCCGCGGCCGATTGCCAGAGCGCTTCCTGGGGGTCGGGGAACGCTTTTAAGAGGGCCATGGCCATCTGGGCGGCATCCACCAGCGTGGCTTGTGGCCGTTGCATCACGATGCGCTTGGCCAAAAAACCGGCGGCGATGGCGTCATCGAGCGCTTCGCGCCGGTGGTGGCCGACGGCGACGATCGCGATCTCCTCCCGGGCCAGCGCCAGGGCGGCCTCGGTCACTGCCCGGGCGTTGCGGAAGCCGCCGAGGAACACCGCCCGGGCTTCCCGGACGGCCTCTAGGGCCTGGGGCAGGTTCTCACTGGTGTAAATCAGCCGCCGGCCGTTCACGGACAGACCCGCGATCTCGGCGGGCGATGTGCCGTGGTGAAAGCCTTCGGGTGGAATCCCCTCGCGCTCGCCAAACAGCAGCGCGCCCTTCGCGCAGGCTCTGGCGGCGCGCAGGCTCGGGGTGATCAGGACTTCGGTCGCGCCTTGGGCGAGCAGCATGGTCACCGAGGTGCTGGCACGCAGCACATCCACCAAAATGACCACGTCGGGATAGGGCGCTCGGGGCAACAGGTCTACGCGCACGCGCATCGGCGCCCATTCTACGTCATGATGGCACTATGCGCCTCGACGAGTACGGGGAGTCCCGTTTACTGAAAAAGCTTGCTGCCTTTTCCAGGCCGGGGGTTCGCGCGGCGGCGCTCCCGGTGGGGGACGATGCTGGCGGGGTGTGGCTTGGAGGAAAGGCGTGGCTTTTGAAGACCGACGCCTTCACCGCCGAGGCGGTCCGTCTGGCCGGGATGCCGGAGGCAGCCCTCGGCTGGCGCGCGGTGACCGCCGTGGCCTCCGATCTGCTGACCAAGCTGGCCCGCCCGGTGGGGTTCGTGCTGAGTCTCTTCGTCCCCGGCGATGCCGAGGTGGCGCGGCCGGTGGCGTGGGTGCGGGGAGCGGCCCGGGCCTCGAGGGCCTACGGCGCTGACTTCCTTGGTGGCGACACCAATCGTGGTCCGGAGGCGCTCGCCGCCGCGGGCATGGGCTTGGCGGTGGCGACACCGTTGCCCCGATCGGCCAGGGCGGGAGATTGGATCTTGCTGCTCGGGGACCGCTGGGGACTTTCCGGTGCCGCGATCGACGCACACGACCGGGGGGTTTCGCTCGAGGCTTTTCCCGAGATCGCCGAGGCCGGCTACTGGCCCCGGGCGAGGCTGGCCCTGCTCGCCCTGGCCCAGCTCCGTCCCTTCCTCTCCGGGAGCGCCGACAGCTCCGATGGCCTTGCCCTCACGTTGTGGCAGCTCGCTGAGGCGAGCGGCGTCCGCTTCGCCCTCGACCGCCTGCCGCAGCACCCCGCGGTCTTGCGCTACGCCCACAGAGCGGGGCTTTTTTGGGAGGATCTGGTGCTCTACGGCGGGGAAGAGTTCGAGGCGGTGGTCCTGGTGAGGCCCGAGGGGCGAGGCCTGGTGGAGGGCCTCTTGGAATCGCTCGGGGTCCCCTTTTGTTTCTGCGGCCGGGTTGAGGATGGTCCGGCGGGCGTTTGTTATCGTGGCCAGCCTTTGCGCCGGGCGGGATATTCGCACTTTGCCCGGGGCTAAGTCCCCCTAGCCGTGGCAAAAGCTACGGCGGGGGACTTAAAGGCCCTGCTGCTTGTACCGCTCGGCCAGCTCGGCGTAGCGCCGGGCGTTCTGGGGTGGCGTCACCGGACGCACCACCCGCGCCGGCACGCCGAGGGCCAGCATCCCCGGGGGGATGAAGGCTCCGGGAGGAACCACAGCCCCGGCCCCGATCACCGCCCCCTGGCCCACGCGGGCGCCGTTTAAGACCACGGCCCCGATACCGATCAGCGCGCCTTCTTCGACCGTGGCTCCGTGGACCACCGCCCGGTGACCGACCGTGACCCAGGGGCCGATCCGCGTCGGGTCCCCGGGATCGGCGTGTATGACGGCGCCATCCTGGATGTTGCTGCCCTCTTCGATCACGATGGCCTCGAGGTCCCCTCGAACCACCGCCCCGTACCAAATCGAGGCCCGGGGACCCACGGTGACGTTGCCAATGACGGTGGCGTTTTCCGCCACGAAGGCGCTCGTATCGATGTTGGGGTGGCTGTCTTCAAAAGGCACGATGGGCATAGGCGCGCTCCAAGAGCTCGAGGTCTTCCGGGAAGGCGATCAGGCCTTGGGCTTCCTCCTCGGGGAAAAACCCTCCCCCGGTGAGGCCGGGTTCGATCGCGAGCTGTCCCTCACCCTCCATAAGGAACCACACCACCTCCCGGGGCACGCCCCGGTCGTTCACATACCGGGTCTCGCCGAGCGGCGCGATGATGTGCGCTTCGATGCCGGTCTCTTCCCTGACCTCCCGCACCGCCGCCTGCTCGGGGGTCTCGCCCGGTTCGATGTGGCCCTTGGGGAAGACCCAGTAGCCGTTGCGGTCGCGGATCAGCAGCACTTCGCCTTTGCGGTTCAGGACCACCCCACCCGCGCTCCGCACCGTTTTCACCGGAACTTCTCCTTCAGATAGTTGAGCACGTCCTCGTCCACCTCGGGGCCGCCCCGGTAGCGCTCCTCGAGGTTCTCCTGTCCGAGCAGGGCCTTGAACGCGGTCTCGACCTCGTCGTTCCAGTGGTCAACGGGCCGATTCAGGAAACCCTTTTCGGCAAGGAGCTCGGTGAGCCAGCGAAGGTCGGCCTCGGTCAGGGGACGGGGGGCCTTGGGCGGTGAGAAGAGGAGACGGTGGATGGAAAGCAGCCGCGCGAGCTCCGGCACTGGGTCTTCGTGGTCGTCGACGCGCAGGTCGATCCAGCGATCGTTGAACCCGCCATAGCCCTTATCGACGCCCACGATGAAAAGGGCCGCCGACTGCCTTCCCCGCCGGTCGCCCCCGGCGCGGTCGCCGGCGAGCAGGGCCTCGAGCAGCCGTTCGGGGAAGGGTAGCGAAGCCTTGCTCTGGTAGGTCTCGACCATGGCATCGATGACCTGGGGCCCGACCAGAAGGTTCCCCTGGGCGGCAAAACCCTCGCCCGAGCGCCCCCCGGCCCAGGGGTGGCAGGCGTCGCCGGTGAAGGTCAGCGATTCCCCTTTCGCGCTCACCAGGCCGAACTGCCTTTGGGCGAGCTCCGGGTCGGTCCGTTCGAAGGCCTCCAGGACCGCCTTCGGGCTCCCGCCGGCTCTCAGGATAGCCATGGCCCGTGGCCCGTAGGTGGTGTTGGCGTAGGATTGCGTGGCCAGCGCTCCGACGCCGGCTTCGGCGAAGGGCACCACCGCCCCCACGGCGAGGAATTTGCTGGCGACGGCGATGCCGAGATCGCCGGTTTGGGGATCGCGGGCCACGATCGAAAACGTGCTGACAGGTACCATGCCATCAACTTACCAAAAAGGAAAAAACCGGCCAGCGTGACGCTGGCCGGCACTCGCTTCCCGGAAGTCTAGTGGTGCCCTTCGGGGCCGTGGGCGTGGCCGTGCGCCAGCTCCTCTTCGCTGGCGTCGCGGATCGCCGTGATCTCGACCTCGAAGTCGAGCACCTGGCCTGCCAGGGGGTGGTTGAAGTCGATGGTGACCTCATCGCCTTCGACCGCGGTGATGACGAAAGGCAGGGGCTGGCCTGAGGGGTCCTGGGCGTAGAACTGTTCGCCCACCGCGACCTCACTGCCCTCTGGGAATGCGGATTTGGGGACGACCTGGATCCCTTCGGGGTTGGGTTCGCCGTAGCCCTTCTCGGGGGGAACGCTGACAGCGAACGCCTCGCCCTCGTGGCGGCCCTCGAGGGCCTCCTCGAGCCCGGGGATGATTTGACCGTGGCCGTGCAGATAGGCGAGCTCGCCCTGGTCGACGACCTCACCGTTGGTGCGAAGCGTATAGACGATGGTGACGACTTTATTTCTTTCTACTTTCATCAACAAACTCCCTTCCCTTCCTGGGGAAGCCCTTTCAGTATAGTGGCTGAGAGGGGAGTTTCATGAGGATTGAAGATTTGATTGGCCGGACGGGAATGGTCAGGTTAAGCCGCGTCGTGACGCCGGAGATGGCCGAGGTCTGGGTGAAGCTCGAGGGCCAAAATCCCGGCGGGTCGGTCAAGGATCGCCCGGCGCTCTTTATGATCCGCCGGGCCGAAGAGGAAGGGATCTTGGTGCCGGGCAAGGGACAGCGCATCGTCGAGCCGACCTCGGGGAATACGGGGATTGCGCTGGCCATGATCGCCGCCAGCCGCGGTTACCGTCTCACCCTCACCATGCCGGGTTCGGCGAGCGAGGAGCGCAAGCGTATCCTGCGCGCCTACGGGGCCGAGGTCGTTCCCACCGACCCGGCCCGTCGCATGCGGGCCGCGATCGAGAAGGCACTCGAGATCGTGGAGGAGACCGGCGCCTACATGCCGAACCAGTTCGAAAACCCGGCCAATCCGGAGGCACACTATCGCACCACGGGGCCCGAGATCTGGGAGGCCATGGGGGGCGAGATCGACGTCTTCGTCTACGGAACGGGAACCGGGGGGACGATCAGCGGGGTCGGACGTTTCCTGAAGGAGAAAAATCCCGGCGTGCGGGTGGTGGCCGTAGAGCCCGCGACCATGGCCGTGCTCTCCGGTGGTCCGGTCGAGAACCACCGCTTTCAGGGGATGGGGCCGGGTTTCATACCCAAAAACCTCGACCTCGACCTGCTCGACGAGGTCCGCACCGTCACCGAGGATGATGCCTTCGCCCTGGGCCGCCGGCTGGCGCGGGAAGAGGGGCTCTTTTTGGGCATGAGTTCGTCGGCCAACGTGCTGATCGCGCTGCAGATTGCCCGTGAGCTCGGCCCCGGAAAACGGGTGGTCACCGTGAGCCCCGACGCCGGCTACAAATACCTCACCACCGAGCTCTACGCCAGCGCCTAAGAAGAGCCCGCTCAGGTGGCACGGCTCAACGAACGACCCCCGTGGTCGCGACCACGGGGGTTTTCTGTCCTGCGATCGCCTACGCGCCAGCGCCTAGCGGTTTGAGAGGTCGGCGTCGCCGTAGCGAATGAAGGCCGGGATCTCGTAGTCGGTCGGATCGAAGCTCCGGGGTTGCTCCAGGCCCCCCGAGCGGACGTAACCCCCGCCGGTGGCGTCGTTGAAACCGGAGGCGATGAGGATGACCCGGAGTTCGTCGGTGGCCTTGGGCTCGTAGGTGATGCCGTAGAGGATGTCCGGCTCCTCGAGGCCGGTGGCGCTGCGGATCTTTTCCACCACCTCCGAGGCTTCGGCCAGCGAGAGGTTCTCGTCGCCAACGACGTTGATGAGGAGCTGGCGCGCACCTTCGATGGTGCGGTCGAGCAGCGGGCTGGTGGTGGCCGACTCCGCGGCCTTGTCCACCCGGTTTTCGCCCTTGCCGGCACCGATCCCCATCAGAACCTGGCCGGCGTCGGTCAGCATGGCCCGAACGTCGGCGAAGTCGACGTTGATCATCCCCGGCAGGTTGATGACGTCGGTAATGCCCTTCACACCGTGGTAGAGAACGCGGTCCGCGATGAGGAAGGCTTCTTTCAGGCTCACCTTTTTGTCGACCGCGGAAAGCAGGCGATCGTTGTTGACCACCACCATGGCGT
The DNA here is from genome assembly GCF_055385885.1 of Vulcanithermus mediatlanticus. Lineage (NCBI taxonomy): Bacteria > Thermotogati > Deinococcota > Deinococci > Thermales > Thermaceae > Vulcanithermus > Vulcanithermus mediatlanticus. The sequence goes on from NZ_AP042385.1 coordinate 1,729,885, forward strand.
CCACCCGCTCCCTGAGCTTGGCGATGCCTTCTTCGGCGACCCGACGGCGTTTGGGGCCTTCGAAGTTGAAGGGGCGGGTGACCACGGCGATGGTCAAGGCCCCCAGCTTGTTCGCCACCTCGGCGACCACCGGCGCGCCGCCGGTGCCGGTGCCGCCACCCATCCCGGCGGTGATGAACACCAGGTCGGCGCCGTCGAGGTGGTCGGCGATCAGGTCCTGGCTTTCCAAAGCCGCTTTCTCGCCGATCTCGGGGTTCGCCCCCGCGCCCAGACCGCGGGTCAGCTTATCCCCCAGCTGAATGCGGAGATCGGCGAGCGACTTGGCCAGCACTTGGGCATCGGTGTTGGCGGCGATGAAATCGACACCCGACAAACCGGCTTCGATCATGCGGTTGATGGCGTTGTTCCCAGCACCGCCCAGGCCAATCACCTTGATGACCGCTCCGTTCATCTTTCCTCCACTCTAAAAGAAATCCTTAAAAAACGACTTGATTCGTTCCCACACCGGGGAAGCGTTGCTTTTGTACGGCGACTTCTTGACCAGGTGGCTGTGGTGGAGCTTTTTCTCGTCGCCGTACTGCTTGGCGTAGTGGAGGAGGCCAACGGCGACCGCGTGGGCCGGGGAAGAGACCATATCGGCCAGGCCCTCGACGCCGCCCGGGCGGCCGAGGCGCACCGGGAGCGAGAAGTCGCGTCGGGCGAGCTCGTTGACGCCGGGGAGGAGCGCCGAGCCCCCGGTGACGATGAGCTTGCTCGCGACCACCTCGATCGGCCCCACCGCCTCCTCGAGCGCCTTGCGGGCCAGCATGAAGATCTCCCGGACGCGGGGTCGGATGATGCGGGCGAGTTCGGGCGCGGGAATGCCTCCCGCAGGGTGGCCCGACTGGTTGATTTCGAGCACCAGATCCGGGTCGGCGAGCTCGGGCACGGCGGCGCCGTATTTTTGCTTGATCCGCTCGGCCTCCTCGAAGGGGATCTTGAGGAGCGTGGCGATGTCGTTGCTGATATGCTCGCCGCCGATGGGGATGACCTTGGCAAAGGCCAGTCGACCGTCCTTGAAGTAGGCGAGGTTGCTGGTGCCGCCGCCGATGTCGAGGACCACCACGTTCATCTCCGCTTCATCGGGGCGGATGACCGAAAGGCCGCTGGCATACGGCACCGCGACCAGCCCCGCCAGGTCGAGCCCGGAGGCCTGGACCGCGCGGCGCAGGTTGGAGAGCGGTCCGATGGCCGAGGCGACGAGCAGCACCTCGACCTCGAGGCGAACGCCCGCCATCCCCACCGGGTCATGGATGCCTTCCTGGCCGTCGACCTTGAATTCAAGCGGCATCACGTGCAAAAGCTCGTGGTCGCCCTCGAGGGGGAAGACCCGGGCCTGTTCGATGGCCCGTTCGACGTCGGCGGGGGTGATGGTCTGGCCCCGGCGAATCGCGGCCAGGCCGTGGCTGGTAAAACTGGCCAGCTGGGGCCCGCCCACCCCCACGTAGGCGCGTTCGAGCTTCACCCCGGCAACGCGTTCGGCGGCCTGTACCGCGGCGCGGATGGCCTCGACGGTGCGTTCCAGGTTCACCACCACGCCCCGCTTCATGCCCTCGGAGGGCACGCTCCCCTCGCCGATGACGTCGAGAACGTGGTCGGTGGCGAGTTCGCCGATGACTGCCGTGACTTTCGTGGTGCCGATGTCCAGTCCGAGGAGAAGACGCTCGTTCATTGGCGGACGCTCACCCCCCAAGCGTACATCTGAAGCCGCCCCTTGTTCGGGCGTGGGGCACGGAGCAACTCGCGTGCCGTGGGTGCCCAAAGCGTGCTCCTTCCAAAGTCTACGCCAAATCCCAGGGGCGAGTAGCGTATGACTCGGGCGTCGGGGAAACGCTGGGCGAGTTGGAGTGCCTGGTCGAGGTCGGGTCCGTACCCGAGCAAACGCACGCCACCCCGCCTGTAATTGGGCAGGGGAAAGCCGCTGGCATCGAGTACCAGCCGCGCCTTGGCCCCGCTTGGGATGCCCAGGGTGCGGTCGAGATAGGCCAGGGGACGGCGTTCTTGGATTTCGATCACCACCAGCCCGATGCTCGGCCGGGAAATCTTTGCTTTCGCGATCAGGGGATGGTTTTCAAGCTTCCTCGCGGTCGCCGGTCCCAAGTACAGCCAGGGGGCGCCGGAATAGAGTCCTGCGATCCGGGCCACGGCGGTCGCGGGGAGGGCCCGGTTGCCGACGACCACGACCTCGCGCACGGGGAAGGCCAGCCACCCGGCCACAATGAGCAAGCCGGCGAGGATCAGGGCGGCGAGGAAGCGGGCCATCTTATGGAAACCTCCCCCAAACCTCCCATTCCAGCTCCAACGGGAGCGTTTTGCGGATTTCTTCGATCAAGGCCCAGACCTCCTTGGCGCTCGCTCCCCCTAAGTTTACGATGAAGTTTCCGTGCTCGGTGCTGACCATGGCTTGGCCCCGCCGCAGGCCCTTGAAGCCGGCGAGGTCGATGAGCCGGCCGGCGGCGTCCCCCGGCGGGTTTTTGAAGGCGCAGCCGGCGCTCTTGCGCTTCGGCTGGCCTTTTCGCGCCTGGTCCACCCGCCGCATGCGGGCGAGGATTTCCGTACTCGGACGGTGCTTGAGATCGAGGCGAACCCGGGTCACCACGCTGCCCTCGGGTAGCCCGCTCTTCCGGTAGCCGAAGTCCAGGGCTTCGGGCCCTACCCGGATGAGGCGCCCCTCGTGGAAGTACTCGATCTCGGCCAGTGCCTCGGCGATGGTGCCGAAGCGGGTGCCGGCGTTCATCCGGACGGCGCCGCCGACGCTGGCCGGAATCCCGAGCAGGCCCTCGAGGCCCGAGCGGCCCCGTTTCGCCGCTTCCTGAACGATCTGGGGCAGGAGTGCCCCGGCCCCGATCCAACCGTCGAGGTCCCACCTCGCGAACTCGCCCCCAAGCTTAATTACCCGCTCGGGGACCCCCTCGTCGGCCACCAGCAGGTTGGAGCCGTTGCCGAGGATCCGGTAGGGGGCTTCGGTGGCCCGGGCCAGGTCATCGAGAGTCTCGACCAGCCAGAGCTCGGCCGGTCCTCCCACGCCCAGGGTGGTGAAGTCCTTTAAGTGAACGCGTTTCACCTCCATACCGTTTCCCCCGCCTGGACCAGCTGGCGCGCCAGGCGCCATACGTCTCCGGCCCCGATGGTGAGGATGAGGTCTCGATTCTCGAGGCTTTGCCTGAGGTGGTCGAGGGCTTCGTCCCAGCCCATGTAGGATGCCGTCACCCCGCGGCTCTGGAGCGCCCGGGCGATCTTCTCGCCGCTCACGTCAGGGATCGGGGCTTCGCCGGCGGCGTAGATCTCCAGGACCACGACTTCGTCGGCGATGGCCAGCGCTTCGGCGAACCGATGCCACATCTGGGCGGTGCGCCGGTAGCGGTGGGGCTGGAAGACCGCGCGAACCCGGCGCCCGGTTTGTTTGGCGGTGCGGAGCGTCGCTGCAACCTCGGTGGGGTGGTGGGCGTAGTCGTCGTAGACTGGAACCTCGCCGATCTGCCCCACCCGCTCGAACCTACGCCCGATGCCTTTGAAGGCGCCGAGCCCGGCCCGAATGGCCTCGAACGCGATGCCCTCTGAAACCGCCGCAGCCGCCGCGGCGAGGGCGTTTTCGACGTTGTGGGCCCCCGGAAGGTGGAGGTGGATCTCGCCGAGGACCTGCCCGTCATAGACCAGGGAGAATGTGCTCCCGGTGGCCTCGAGGCGAAGCGCCTGGGCCCTGAGTTCACCCCGCTGGCGTCCGAAACCGATCCGCTCGGTGTCGGGCAAAAGTCGGGAAAGATGAGGCCAGTCGGCGTTGTAGACCACTTTGCCGGCGCGTTCGAGCCAGCGACGGATGGCCTGGCGCAGCGCCGCTTCGCTGGGATGATAGCTGGGACGCGTGTCGCCGATGTGGTCGTCCTCGAGGTTCGTCAGCACCGCGACATCGACTCTGGCCTTGGGGAACAGCCGGTCGGACTCGTCGATCTCGGCGATCCGGTAGTCTCCTTGGCCGATTCTTGCGTTGCTGCCAAAATCCGGGACCCTGGCCCCAACCAGCACCGTGGGGTCGAGCCCGGCGGCGAGGAAGATCTGGCCCAGCATGGCGGTGGTGGTCGATTTGCCGTGGGTTCCGGTGACGCCGATGCTACGCGCACGGGCCAGAATTTCCGCCAGCAGCTCGATGCGCTTTTGCACCGGGATGCCCCGCGCCCTCGCCGCCCGAACCTCGGGGTGCGTTTCGGGAACCGCGTTGGAGACGACGAGCCGGTCCACCCCTTGCAGATGGTCGGGGTCATGTCCCGGGAAAACATCAACCCCGATAGCCGCCAGCGCCCCTGCGTTTTCCGCCGGGCGCAGGTCGCAGCCCGAGACCCTGTGGCCTTCGGCAACCAGGACCCGGGCCAGCGCGCTCATTCCGATGCCCTCGAGGCCCATCAGGTGCAGGTGGGTGCCTTGCTTCACGCGGTGACTCCTTTCAAGCACGATTCGATCAACGAGGCCAGCCGTTCGGCGCTTCCGGCGGGGCTGAGCGTTTGAAGGGCTTTCCGCATGGCCCTTCGGGTTTCGGGGTCGAGCAACGCCTCGATGTGTTCGCCCAGCGCTTCGATCCTCTCCTGCAACACCACCCTCGCCGCCCCCCGGGCTTCGTAGAGCCGTGCGTTTTTTTCCTGGTGGCCGCCGGCCGAACTCGGCAGCGGCACGATGATCAACGGTACTCCATGGTAGGCGGCTTCCGCCAGGGTCATGGCCCCGGCACGGGTGACCGCCAGATCCGAGGCCGACCAGGCGAGCGTGGTGTCGAGGAAGTCCACGAAGTGGTAATGGGGGTGCGAGAAGGTGGCCCGGGTTTCCTCGAGCCAGCGGATTCCGGTTTGGTGGACCACCTGAATGCGGTCGAGGAAGGGCGCGAGCAACGCCGGCAGGCGTTGGTTGAACACCCGTGCCCCCTGGCTGCCTCCGAGCACCAGGAGGGTGGGCCGCTGCTGGTCGAGCCCGAGCTGGCGTCTGGCCGCCTCGCGGGGGTGCCGAACCTCACGCACCGGCATCCCGACCACCTGGGCGCGAGCCTTGAGCATGGGCGGGAGGTTTGCCGGTACGGCGAGGGTCAGGAGTCGGGCCCGCCGGACGAGGAGCCGGTTGGCCAGGCCCAGGGCGGCGTTTTGTTCGTGAAGAATCAGGGGACTGCCCAAGGTGCTGGCGGCGAAGGCGAAGGGAAAGGCGGCGTAGCCCCCCGTGGCGAAGACCGCGTCGGGGCGCATCCGCCTGGCCAGAGCCAGGGCCTGGGCGAGGCCCTTTGCCACCTTGAGGGCTTCGGCCGGGCGGAGTGCGGTACGATCGAGCTTGCCGGCGGCGATTTCGTAAAAGGGGAAGTGTTTCGGGGCCAGCCGGGATTCAAGGCCGCTCGAGCCCACGTAGAAGACCTCGTGGCCCCGCCGGGCAAGAGCTTCGCCCACGGCGATGGCGGGGAAGATGTGGCCGCCGGTGCCGCCACCGGTGAGGGCGATCTTCATCGCGCCTCCCTTCTCTCGGTCTTGCCGCGGGGAAATGCGGCGTTCGAGGCCGCGTGCAAAAACCCCAGGGCCAGCCCGCTGGCCACCAGCGAGGTGCCACCGTAACTGATCATCGGCAAGGGGATGCCGGTGGTCGGCAGGAGGCCGAGGACCACCGCGGTATGCACCGCGGCCTGCAGGGTGATGGCGGCGGTCATGCCCATCGCGACCACGCTGATGCCGCCCTGCAGGTTCACCGCGATCTGCATCCCGCGGAAGAAGATGATGCCATAGGCCAAAAAGAGCAGCGTGACCCCGAGCCAGCCCAGGGCGAAAGCCAGCGTGGCGAAGGCCATGTCGTTGTAGGCGTAGGGGACATAGGGCATGCTGGCGCCGGGCCCTTGGCCAAAGAGTCCGCCGGCGACGATGGCCTCCTTGGCCCGCACCACCTGGTAGACCCCCTGTTCTCCGGAGAAGAATTCGCGGAAGCGCTCGAGCACGTGGCCGAAGCGGCTGAGGTAGAGACTTTGAAGGCTCATAGCGATGAGGAAGCTGAAGATCCCAATGGCAAAGAGGCGGCGCCAGGGCACGCCGATGGCCAGGAGGATGAACAGGGCGAGGATCAAGTGGAAGGCCGCGGTGGCAAAGTCGGGCTCCATGGCCACCAGCGACACCGCCAGGGCGATGACGGTGACCGGGCCCAGTACCGGGTAGTCGGTGCCGTGGTCTTCGAAGAATCTCGCCAGGTAAAACACCAGGAGGAGTTTGCTGAGCTCGGCCGGCTGGAAGGAAATGCCGCCAAAGACCAGCCATCGGTGGGCGTAGTCCTTGCCCGGGCGAACATCGACCCCGATGAGAATGGCGAGGAAAAGCAGGATGACCGCCCCGGCGTAGAACCAGCGGGCCCATTTAAGGAAAAAGGGTAGCGAAGCTCTCGAGACCACCAGCGTCACCAGCAACGCCACGCTGATCTTCGCGGCGTGCGACACGAAGAGCCCCGGGGCCGCCGTCGCCACGACGACGAGGCCGAAGCCGGACAGGAGGAGTTGGGCTAGGAGGAGGTAGGGGTCCATAGCACCTCCTTGACCGCAGCCCGAAAAGCTTGGGAACGCGCCTTATAGTCGCGGAACATGTCGAAGGAAGCCGCGAGCGGGGCCAGGAGAACGCTGCCACGGTCGATGCGGGAGAGCGCGATTTCGATCGCCCGGGAAAACGCCTCCTTACCCGACGCTGTGATCTCGACCACGGGAACCGCGTCGGCGTAGCTTCGGGCCAGCTTGGGGCCGTCGCGCCCGATGGCGAGGATCAGGGCCACCTTCGCCTGCACCAGGGGTCGAAGCGGCAGGGGGTCGGCGCCTTTGTCGATGCCTCCCAGGATCCAGGCCACCGGCGCCGGGGCGGCCTCGAGCGCTGCCCGAACGGCCAGGGTTCGGGTGGCGATGGAGTCGTCGATGAAGACGACGCCGCCCCTTTGGCCGACGACTTCGAAGCGGCCGGGGACGGTGGGGGCGGTGCGGAGCGCCTCATCGATCGACTTTGGATCGATCGTCCCGCCGCGGAGCGTGAGATAGGCGATGGCCGCTCGACGGGCGGCCTCGAGGTTGGTTTCCCGCGGGGTGGCTTGAGGGGTAAAAGGAAAACGCCGGGCCGGGGTTTCTTCGAGGGCCTCGACGATCTTGGCGTCGGCGGCATTGTAGACCACCACGTCGTTGGAGGTGAGGTTTTTGAGGAGATTGAGCTTGGCTCGGTGGTAGGCCTCGAGCGTGCGGTGCCGGTCGAGGTGGTCGCGACCGAGGTTTAACAGGACCGCCACCCGGGGATGAAAGTCGCGGATGCGCTCGAGCTGGAAGCTCGAGAGCTCGGCCACCGCGACCTCGGCCCGGTCGATGACGTCGACCAAAGGGGTGCCGATGTTGCCGCCTTCCAGCGCCGAAAGGCCCTGGGCGCGGAGCAGGTGGGCGGTGAAGGTGGTGGTCGAGGTCTTGCCAGCGGTCCCGGTGATGGCGATGATCTCGGCCTTGCCAAGGCGCGAGGCCAGCTCGGCCTCGCCGATGACCGGGGCGCCGAGTGTCCTCAGGCGGGGGTGGTCGATGGGTACCCCGGGGGCGGCGATCACTTCTTGGTAAACCCCCGGCGCCGGGTCAGGATCGGCTTCAAAACCCAGGGCAAGGGCGGCCTCGAGGTGCTCTGGTCTCGGGTGTTCGTCGTAGAAGCGGGCCGGAATCCCGTGACGCTTGAGAAAACGCAGGACGCCGAGCCCGCTTTGTCCCAGACCGAAGACCAGCCGCATCATGCCCCCCAAAGCGCCGTCGCCAGCGCTGTGGCCACGGCGGTGACCACCGCGAAGCGGAAGACAACCTTGGCCTCGGGCCAGCCCCCGAGTTCGAAGTGGTGGTGCAGCGGAGCCATGCGGAGGATCCGCTCCCCCCCCGTGGCCCGGAAATAAATGACCTGGACGATCACGCTCAGCACTTCGGCGACGGGCACGATGGCGACGAGGGGGAGGAAAAAGAGCTTGCCCTGCACCAGGAAGAGCCCGGCGATGAGCGCGCCCAGGGCCTGGGACCCGGCATCGCCCATGAAAATCCGAGCGGGTGGCGCATTGTGCCACAAAAAGCCGAGCAGCGCCCCGACGAATGCCCCGCCAAGGGGCAAGCCCAGGAAGGGGAGGAGGATGATGATTCCCACGCTCGCGGCCAGGCCGTCCAGGCCGTCGGTGAAGTTCATGGCGTTGGCGGTGCCGACGATGGCCAGGACAAAGAGCGCGAAATCGAGCGCCGGCCAGGGGGCGTAGCTGACCGTGGCCGAGATGTGGATGGCGAAGGCGGTGGCGATGAGGACCTGGAGTACGAGCTTTTCCCGGGCCTTGAGCGGTCGCAGGATGACCCCGGCCAGGTCGTCGAGGAGCCCGAGCAGCAAAAAGCCCAGGGTGAGGAGCGCGACCGCGAGCTCGCCGCCGCCGTATCGCCACCACACCAGCGCCGCGGCGAGAGCGATGGCCAGCCCGCCCATGCTCGGGGTCCCCGATTTTTGCAGGTGGCTCTCGGGGCCATCTTGTCGGACGCGTTTTCCCAGATTGAACGCCCGGAGCAGCCTCGCTTCAAGGCCGACCAGGAACCAGCTGAGGATGAACGCAGTGACCACGCTCATGGCGTTTCCTCCAGATACGGGTTGAGATGGATGCGTTCGCCTTGGCGGTCAAGAACCCAAACCTCCCCGGCTCGGGCGGCAAGGGCCAGGTAGGCGCCCGGACGGCGGGCGATGCGGAGCCCGGTCGGGGTGTAGGCGACAAGGCCCTCGTCGGTCAGGAGGTAGAGGTTGCTCGCCAGCGCTGCGGCATGAAACCGGGGGATCGGAAAGCGGCCGATGCCGGGAAAGAACGCTTCTTTGCCTAGGAAGGCGACCCGAGTATCGTCGGCCACCACGATGCGGAACCGACCGCTGGCCAGTTTGCGGTTACCGTACCAGGCATCGCCATCGGTCCACCACACGCCTTTTCGCACCCGGGCATCCCGGGCGGGGTAGGGAAAGCGCTTTTTTGCTCCGGGGACGAAGAGTTCATTTGCAAGTCCGACCACGGCCTCAGGAAAGGCGTGGAGAAAACGCGGAGGCGTTGAGAGTCGGAAGCTTTCCACAAAGGTGCCGCCCCGGAAAAAGAGGAGCTGGTCGGCGTAGGCGACATAGAGTGCATCGCCGTTGGCGGCGGCCAGAAGCGGGGGCGCGGGGAGGGGGAAGCGCGAGGTGCCCCACTCCACCCAGCGTCCCCGGATGGTGCCGCCGGGGATGAGGATGACGTTCGGGGTGGGCTGGGAGGTCGTGGGTGCGCAGGCGGCGAGGAGGCCTGCCAGGAGCAGGCCCGCCGGAAAGAGCCTTGCGCTTACCCTCCGCCTACCCATCGATCACCTCGAGCAATCGTTCCAGGCGCAGGCCCCTTGAGGCCTTGAGATAGACCACGTCGCCGGGACGCCGCACCCTTTGCAGGTGTTTTGCCGCTTCAGCGACGCTTCTCGCCACCGAGCCCCGCCCGGCTGCCTTTTGCATCGCTTCGGCGAAGTCGCCGACGAAGATCAGCTCGTCGGCCACGGCGGCCGCCGCCCGGGCGGCGCTTTGGTGGTGGGCCGGTGCGCTCTCGCCGAGCTCGAGCATGGTGCCGAGCACCACCACTTTCCGCCCCGGGACCTGCTTAAGCAGTTCCAGACCGCTTTGGACCGAGGCAGGGTTGGCGTTGTAGGCGTCGTGGATGATGGTGAGATCTTTGGCGTGGATGACCTCGAGGCGGCCTGAAGGCAGCCTGAGCGCGCCCAGCCGCTCGATGGCATCGCTGATGCTCTGGCCAAGGATCTCGGTCACGGCCAGCGCCGCCAGGGCCCCGAGCGCGGGTCCGAGACCGGGGTAGGGGAGATGGACCCGCTTGCCCCGGTAGACAAAGCGGGTGCCCCAAAGACCGTAGCGGAGGTCGTGTCCCTGGAAATCGGCTTCAGGGTGAAACCCATAGGTGCGTACGCCCTCGAGGTCAAGCCAACGCGCGGCCCCTACCTCGGCGATTTTGAGCTTTGAGGCGGTCAGGAGCTTCCCCTTTTCCCGGGCCACCGTTTGGAGGTCCCGGAAGGCCTCGAGGTGGGCGGGGGCGATGGCGGTGAGCACGCCGATCTCTGGCTCGGTGAGTTCGACCAGATCGTCCATCTCCCCGACGCGATCGATTCCCAGTTCGACCACGGCGCCCTTTGCCTTTGGGTTGAGGTGAAGGAAGAACCGGGCCAGGGCGGGGACCGTGTTGAGGTTGCCCGCGGTGGCGGCGTAGCCCAGAGCTCTTGCGAGCGATTCCTTGGTCGTGGTCTTGCCAACGCTGCCGCTCACCGCGACCACCGGCCCGGAAAATCGCCGCCGCAGGGCCCGGCCGAGGAGGATCAGGGCCCGGTACGGGTCGGCGACCTCGACGGCTTCGGGGCGCGCCAGATCGGTGAGCAAAAAGGCCGCCCCCCGGGCCAGGGCGTCCTCCAAAAAGGCGTTGCCGTGGGTGCGCTGGCCGGGCAGGGCGACGAAGGCGCTCCCCGGGGTGAGACTGCGGCTGTCCCAGGCCAGGTCCGACGCCGGGCGGGCCTTTTCGTGCCGGCGTCCTCCGGTGACCTGGGCCACCCATCCGGGGTCTAGGTATTGAGTATGTTGAGGTATTTGCACAACCCACTCACCCAAGTTCATACTACCAGGTCGGCGGTACGCCCCAGTACGAGAAGAGGCCCTCGGCCAGTTCCTTGAAGACCGGCGCCGCCAGGTAGGCGCCGAAGCGGCGATCCTTTTCAACCTCGGGGTCGTAGAGAACGACCACCGCGGTCACCCGCGGGGTATCGGCGGGGACAAACCCGGCAAACAGCGCCACCACCCGGTTTGGATCGTACCCTCCGGGGACCGCGATCTGGGCGGTTCCGGTTTTGCCGGCGACCCGGTAACCGGGGATGCGGGCCTCGGGCGAGATCCGCTGGCTGAGAATGCCCCGCAACCGTTCCGCGACCCCAGGGCTGAAGACCCGGGCGGGGGCCTCCGCTTGGCCGGCGAAGAGGAGGGGGGGTTTGTAACGGCCGTCGGCCAGCGAGTTGAACGCGGCGGCGAGGTGGAGCGGGGTGATGGCGAATCCCTGACCGAAGCTGGCATTGGCGTACTCCACCGGACCCCACGCCGATGGGGGTTTGACCAGTGGCCGTTCACTGAATCCGGGCAGGAGGTTGGCGTCGTCGAGGTGAAGCCGCTCGAAGTAGCGATAGAGAACCTTGGGATCCAGCCGTTCGGCGAGGAGGCTGATCCCGACGTTGGACGATTTGGCCAGGATGTCGGCCAGATCGAGCTTTTGGACGGGGTGCCACCGCCAGTCGCGGATCCAGCGATCGGCGACCTTGCGCCGGTAAGGGACGGGGATCTTTTCCTCCAGGGTGACCTTGCCCTCATTCAACAGCGCGGCCGCGGTGAGCGGTTTGACCGTGGACCCGGGTTCGATGAGGTAGCGAAAGGCGTAGTTGAAGAGTCGGGGGTCTTGGCCGGGGCGGCCGCGGGGGCTTTCGGGGTCGAGGGTCGGGTTGTTGGCGGCGGCGAGGATGGCGCCGCTTTTGGCATCGAGGACGATGAGCGCGCCCCACTTGGCCCGGGTTTTCTCAACGCCGCGATCAAGGGCTTCCTCGGCCAGGGCCTGGACGATCGGGTCGATGGTGAGTCGGACGTCCTCGCCTCTTGCCAGACGGAGCTCGCTGATCCGTTCGACGCCCGAGAGTCCCCGGCCGTAGACCCACTCCCCGGATTCAGGGTCGCGATAGCGCTCGGTGTACCCCACGACTTGTCCGGCAAAGGCCCCGAGCGGGTAGAGCCGCGTACCTGGGCTTGGGCTCAGGGCCAGGGGGGTGCCGTCGGCGGCGAGGATCCGACCGCGAACGACCGGCGGGCGTGGCGGAGGTTCGATCCGGGGCAGCGCGTTTTGCTTGGAAGCCGCGATCAACTGATAGAACCCGGCTCCAAAAATAAGAATCCACATGAGCGCGAAGAGTGCGGCGACCCAGGTGCGTCTGAGCCCGAGATCGGTCATCGCGTCCACCTCCCCTGGGGCAGGGGCACGAAGCCGTTGGCCCGGGCCCAGCGGAGGACGCGTTCCGGCGATCTCGCCCGGGCGAGATCAGCTTCAAGGCGGCGCGCCTCCTCGCTGAGGCGCAGGTTCTCCTGGTAGAGCTGCTCTGCCTGACGCTTGAGGCTCTGAACCCGCCAGCCCAGCGCGGCCAGCAAGACCAGGGACAAGCTGAGGAGGAAGCCCCATCGAAGGACGGTCTTCATCGCCGGATGCCTCCCCGGAGTTTGGCGCTCCTGGCCCGGGGGTTTGCCGCCACCTCGGCGGCCCCGGGAACGATGGGTTTTTTGCGCACGGGCTCGAAGTCGGGGCTTTCGCGGAAAAAACGCTTCACGATGCGGTCCTCGAGGGAATGGAAGCTGATAATGACGAGGCGACCGCCGACGCCGAGCACTCGGGCGCTGGAGTGGAGGAGCGCCTCGAGCGCCCCCAGCTCGTCGTTGACGTAGATCCTCAGGGCCTGGAAGGTTTTTCGGGCCGGGTGGCCGGCTCGGCGAAAGCCCGCGGCCTGGCGGATGATGTCGGCCAGAGCCTGGGTGGTCTGGATAGGGGACTTTCGCCTGGCCTCGACGATGGCCTTGGCGATCTTTCGGGCCTTTCGCTCCTCGCCGTAACGGAAAATGATCTCCGCCAGCGCCTCCTCCGGCAGAGTGTTGACGATCTCGGCCGCGGTGGGTCCTTCGTCGCCCATGCGCATGTCCAAAGGTCCGTCGTGGCGGTAGGCGAATCCGCGCGAGGGGTCCTCGAGGTGAAAGCTGGAGATGCCGAGGTCGGCCAGGATTCCGTCGACCCGATCGATGCCCAGCGAATCGAGGACCATCGCGAGGTCGCGGAAATTGGCGTGCACGGCGGTGAGGGCGTCGGGGTAATCCTTAGCCAGGGCTTCGGCCCGTTCGATCGCTGCTGGATCCTGATCGAGGGCGATGACCCTGGCGCCGCGTTCCAGCATCGCCAGGGTGTGCCCCCCGCCGCCGAAGGTGGCGTCGACGTAGAGCTTTCCCGCCTCAACCTGGAGCAGGTCGAGTGCGGGCTCAAGCAAAACCGGTGCGTGGATGGTTCTTGCGGTCATCCGCTCAAATTCCTCAAGACTTCAGGGTTGGGGGGCGAGGCCATGGTTTTCTTGAGGTCCTCCCACCAGCGGGCTTCGGACCAGATCTCGATACGGTCGGGCGCCCCCGCAACCACGACGCCCGATTCGAGACCAGCGAACTGGCGCAAATTCGGGGGAATCAGGACCCTACCCCCTTTGTCGAGCTTGGTTTTGTGGGCCCCGGAGTAGAAGAAGCGGACGAACCGCCGGGCTTCGCTGTCGGTGAGGGGCAGGCCCTCGAGCTGGCGTTCGATCCGGGACCAGGTGGCCAGGGGGAACACGTAGAGGCAGCCCTCGAGCCCGCGGGTAAGAACCAGGCCGTCGCGCAGGAAGTCGCGGAAGGGGGGCGGGACCACCACCCTTCCCTTGTCATCGAGTGAATAGGTGTACTCCCCAAAAGGCATAGATCGAACCCCCGAGCGAGGCGCCGCTTCGCTTTTTTCCCTCCCTTACCCATAAGCCTACCACATCTTCCCACTATAGCGGGGAAGCTTCCCACCTTTTCCCACCTAAAAGGTCAAGGCACGATCAAGGCGGGCCAAATGGCCCGCCTTGGGAAGGGGTGTAAGCCGGGTTCTGTCGTGCACGGTCATCTATCTGGGACCGGCGTCGCCGCCGGCCTCAAGCGGCCTTTCCTTCGGGTTCGAGCGAGCCGGGTCCAGCTCTCCCCGATTCCTGGCCTTGCACCGGGTGGGGTTTACCGAGCCACCTCGGTTTCCCGAGGTGCTGGTGGGCTCTTACCCCACCGTTTCACCCTTGCCTCCGTGACCCTTCCCGGCGAGGGAAGGCGGATCGGCGGTCTGTTTTCTGTGGCACTTTCCGTCGCCTTACGGCGCCCAGGCGTTACCTGGCACCCTGCCCTCCGGTGCCCGGACTTTCCTCACCCCTCACTCGAGGGGCGCGACCGTGCCCCCTTCCAAACCCCCATTTTAGCGCCGAGGTCGGAATCTGTCACCCTCGGGTCGTGTCTTGTATGAAGGCCCCGGCCTCCCGTAAGCTATCGGTGCGCGGGCGGTTAGCTCAGCTGGCCAGAGCGCCCGCCTTACAAGCGGGAGGTCACTGGTTCAAGTCCAGTACCGCCCACCACGATAATCAAGGGCCGGAGGAACTACCCCGGCCCTTGATTACTACCCCGTAACTACCCCTTATGCATCATCGTTGGATTTGGAGCCCGTCCTCGTTGCCGTGGTACGTGCGACGTATGCCGCGGCGACCCCGGTTGAGGGTCGTCCACCCCCCGCGGCCGTACCAGAGGTAGGCCCGGAGGGCGATGTACGTCGCGGTAGAGCCCCTAGCGGTGCCCCCGCCGGCGTGCGAGTAGGCCTTGCCAGCCGCGGGGGCGATCACGGCCTGGACTGCGGGGACTGGGTCCGTGGGCGGTGAGACGTAGGGTCTGGAGGCAAAAGTGGGCATGATGGCCTCCTACCAGGTCAGGGTGAAGCTGTCGATGGTCAGGGTGTGGGCGTTGTCTTTGGTGAACTCCTGTCCGGCGTCAAGCAGGAATACGTATCGTGCGAACAGCGTGTAGTACCCAGGATCGTATAACCCGATTAGAAACCCGTAGATCGTACTTACCGCTTCGGTCGCGTTGAATATGACCGGGATCGTCGGCCGGCCGTTTGCCGATGCCGAGTTGTAGCCTGGGGTTTTGGTCGAGCGCGACGGCGATGAGATGGAAGAGTCAAACGTTAGATCGGTGGCCTGATTTAATACTCCTATTTGGGCGTTAATGCCTGTTCTATATTGGTATGGTCCCTCGTTGTGGATTATTGAGCTGGCTATGGCCCTTGCAAAGTTGTCCGCAAACGTCAACGGCCCAGAGGCATATGCAGGGTCGAGGGCCCATCTCTGCAGCAATCCTTGCCCCGTCAGCGTGCCGATGCCGGATATGGAGATGCTTGCAGGTTGGGGGGTCGTCGGCTGCAACGTAATCCGCACGTAGTAGTGCATTTGTAGCTTTTGGCTCGACGAGACGATGACGGTAGTCGGGGAGCCGCTCGCGTCCCTGAATAGCTCGCGGCTCATTAGGGGGTCCCCGGGGGTGCCCGACGGCGAGAATCCCCACTCAGTCAAAGGAGCGTCGTTAAAAGTGCCAGCGGGATACTCACGGATATAGTGCAGATCGTAGACTCCATCAGAAACGATACTTATGCCGGCGAGATTGCGGCTATTGGTGGGGCCTATCCGTGCGATCTCATTATCAAGGCCCGTTTGGCTCGGCGCAGGGGGAGAGCTCCCGGAGCCAACCACGGCATAGCCAGCCAGTCCATATGCCTTGCCATATGCGTATGCATCGGCGCCGATGATGCCATAGGCGCCCACCAGTGACTTGTACACGTCGAGGAGCAGATTGTGTTGCTCGCCCTCTTGAGCAATGCTGCCATCAGGATTGACTACCCGCCAGTGCAGATACTGGGGCTCGTAGTGGATCCCCACGCGGGCGCGTGGAGGGATGCGCGGGCGGATGCGGATACGGCGGGCGAGAGCGGCGAGGTTATTGTCAGGGCTGGGGGTCCAAATATTAGGCTGGGTCATAGCTACCTCCAGATGGTCCCGAAAAGGACACGGGGTCCAGCTGATCGGTGTTGACGGGGACGTAGTTGCCAACATTGCCGGTGGTGACGTAGATGATTGGGGGGTTGGGATCAGGCGCCGGGCCTGAAAAGGACACGGGGTCCAGCTGATCGGTGTTGACGGGGACGTAGTTGCCAACATTGCCGGTGGTGACGTAGATGATTGGGGGGTTGGGATCAGGCGCCGGGCCCGAAAAGGACACGGGGTCAAGGCTATCCCGCATGCGGATCGGGTAGAGGTCCGAGCGCAGTACAAGGCCATGCCCCTTGGGATCGCTGGCCAGGCTGCCCAGGGCCTCCAGCTGCCAGGGCAGGGCGACGAGTTGGTCGAGGTAGGCGGGCTCGGTGAGGGTCTCGACGATGGTCTCGGTCGCAAATCCCTGCGAGGCGAGCCGCATGTTGACGGCGAGGCGGTCGGGACTCAGGTAGAGCAGCACCACGTCGGCGCCCGCGAGGTCGGAGGCCTCCAGGTCGTAACGGGCCTCGGCCTCGGCGATGAGCACCGGGTCCACGCCGGGGTAGGGGCCCAGGGTCTGGTACTTGGTGGTGGTCGAGTCCCAGGCGATGAGCCAGAGCTCGCCGGAGCGTTCGTAGGCCACGACGGGGTAGCCCGCGTTGTCAAACGCTAGGGCCAAGTGACGGATCTCGTTCACGGGATGTTGGAGGGGCGGCGCTTGCACCTCGACCCAGTCGGCGCCCGTGGGGTCGGCGTCTCGGCGCCAAGGCGCGCCGGCCTGGGCCTGGAAGAGCCGTAGAGCCTTAGCGTCCTTGTCGAGCTCGGCGAGCCAAGCGTAGCCGTAGGCCGCGAGGAAGCTCCCGTCGCCCACGTCGCCGATGGCCGCGGGCCCCGGGGCCAGGGCGAGCTCCGGGGCGTAGTCGCCGCCTCGGCGGCCGATCAGGGGGCGGAGTTTCACGGCTCGGGCACCTCCTTATAGCGGGGATGGGCAAAGGCCTCCTTTGCCGCCTCCATTGCCTTGCCAAGGAGCCAGAGCATGCCGAGCGCGGTGCCAAGGTAGAAGAGCCAGCCGTGATATCGGCGCATGGAGGCCTCCTCTATTGCGCGAGGACCTGGACGCTCACGGGGCCGTCGCCGGCGTCCTGGATTTCGAGGGCATCGAAGAAGAAGGTGAAGTCTAGGGTCGTGCCGGGTAGCAGCAAGTACTCGACCCGCTCCTCGGCGCCGTTGTTGGACTTGATGAACGCGAGTAGGGCCTTGGTGTCCCCGTAGTTGATGACGTGTCCCCGCGTTACCGGCTTGCCCAGTGCGGGGGAGATGTTGAACCGAACGTTCGTTGCCCCCTCGGCACGCTGGACAAAAGGAAGACGGCGGGGATCATGCGGGGGCACGTTGCGCACCGGCAGGCCATGCTCATAAGCGAGCATCCGTTCTTGCGCGGTAAGCGCGTCCGTAATTCGATCGAGCTTCGCCTGCAGCCATCCCATTACACGCCGGACCTCGGGTGAGGAGAGCAGTTTTGTAAGTTGTCCTTGAATGTCGATTCCCAGCATGGTCACCTCGCCCAAACCTCAGGGCAGGCCCCGGTTGCACAGCCGCCGCCTTGGTCGATTTCGCCGAGTAGCATGGTGCCACTTGCTGCGGGGCTCTCGCTCTCCTGGCGCAGATATGCGAGGGCCAGGTAGGTTCCTGCCCCCAGCAAGGCATAGGCAAAGACCGAGCCGAGGGTCCACCAGAATCCCCGTTTAAACTCACGCTTGGGGCGGAGCTTGTCAGCGGGCATCGACCCCACCTCCTTTCGTGCTCGGGGACGGGGTCAAGGCGGCTTTCTGTTCGTACTGAGGGCGAATCCTGGCAAGGGCGGCCTCAATCATCCGCTTTGCGGTCTCGCGGTCGAGGCCGGGAGCCAGCGTGTCCAGGAGCTTGAGGGCCTCTTCCATTTTGCGGCGGGCACGCTCCTCGGGTGGGAGGTCTTCGGCAGAGCGATATTTCTCTTCGACAGCAAGGACGGCCTGCTCGGCTGCTTTGGGTACATGTTCAGTCAGCCATTTTTGGTACTGACCCCCGATGATCCGGAGCACTTGAGCGAGCACGGGTCCTACGCCGGGGACCATCGCGACGACCCCGGCGAGGAAGTTAACCGCCAACATGACTACCCCCACGGTGAGGGCGGCCTGGATCAGCCAAATCAGCCACACTTGGCTGGGCGGAATCAGATCTCGAACGTCCATCGATCACCTCCTAGACTCGCCACCGCTCGCCGATAGGCCTCGCTCACGGGGCGCTTGGTGTGCCAGCGCCAGAGAGCTAAGGCAAGCAAGGCGACAGCGGCTGCCGTGGCGTAGCGCTTCATATGCCCACGAAGTCCTTGCACAGCGGATCGTCTGGGTTCTCGTAGCAGTAAAAGGGGTCGGTTGGGTACTGGGGCGGCGGCTCAGCGCTACGCGGGGCGGGATTGCGCCGGCTCATTACCCAGTCCGCGACCACGTAGGCGCCGGCTGCAAAAACGAGCAGTTTTAAGAGCTTAAGCGTCATGAGTCAGCTCCTCCTTTCGGACCTCGATGCCCCTTCGCCGAAGGACCCCGGCGAAGATCTCAAGCGCCCTAGTGTTCTGGTGGATCAAGGTTCTGGTCTCCTGGATGAGGTACTTACTCTCAGCAACGTGGCGCTCGATTTTGCGCAGGACTCGTACCGCCTCCTGTTCTCGCCAAATGACCAGAAGGGTGAACGCCAGAAAACTGGCCTTGCCGATGTCAAGAGACGCGAGGAGTTGGAGGAAGTCGTTCATCAGCAGAACACCCCCTGGGCCTCGAGGTCACTGATCCTCTTCGTCAGCTCGGCCACTTTGGCCTTTGCTTTGTCGAAGTCGGCCTTGGCCTGGGCGTACTTTTGCCTCAGGCCGGGCAGGGCTGCACGGGCGTCCTCGACCTGTTGCTGGAGAGCGCGGATCTTGTTCGCTACCCCGGTGTAAGAGCCGTCGTACCAGTAAGCACCCCGGGTGGGCGGCTTGGGAATGCTGGGCGTTCCTGGTTTAGTGACCACGCCTTTCACGTACTCGACGCAGCTCGTTTTTAAGGCCTTCGACTTCGCTTTGGAGAAATCGGTCCAGCCGTTCGATCCAAGGAATCCTTCGTAGCGATAGCGCCAGGAAGCGTTCCAGGCAAACTCGTCGCAAACCTGCTGCGCTTCACGGAGGGCCTCGTCCATCCGGCGTTTTGCGTCATCCTGCTGGGTCTTGTAGCGTCGGAGATCTTGCCGGTAGGCAGTGAGCAGTTGACAGTACGTGGGAGCCTCTGGTTGCTCGGGTGCCTGGCCCTGGGTTTGCCCGGGGATGACGCCGGGGTCGTGCTTGGGTAAGGTCTGAGGATCAACTGGCGCCGTTTTAAGGGGCGTGAGGGCCTTAGGGACCGGGCCTCCCTTCAGGAGCCCGTAACCGAGGAGCACCGCACCGGCCCCGACGGGGATCAGGAACCAGCTTTTCATGACTCCTCCTTCGTAGCGAGGTAGAGGGCGAAACCGATCAGCGATGCACCAGCAAGCGCAATCAGCGTGCCCCTTGCAGTTGCCAGGGCCTGGTAGTTGTAGAAGATGCGGGTCCGTTGGACGTCGCCTTCGGTCCAGGCCACGTCGCGCCCGAACCAGGCTCGGATTTCATTCACGCGTTCCTGGCTTAGCCATCCCTGGGTCAGTGTGTCGTACCAGGCCCGAGCGGTCGCGCTTCTCTCACGAGCAATGGCCTCGGCGGCGGAGGCCTGCCGGTCCACTCCGAGGTAGTTGAAAACTCCGCCGAGCAGTCCCAGGACCGCCGAGATCGGTTCCACGCCCTGCCTCCTATCCCTCCAGGAGCTTGAGGATCAGGACTGTTCCTACCGCGGCCCCGATACCCCAAACCCAGGGGGGCAGATCCTCGTACCAGGCCTTCGGCTCGGGTTGTACGGTAACGGTCTGAGGTTCGGGTTTCTGCGGCAGAAAGCCGAAGGCATCGCCGTACTCCTGCAGGGTCGGCAAAAACTCCCCCAGGAGCCGGTTAAGGTCGTGGGCCGCGTTCATCCAGTCGTATCCGTACTGGCCGGTGTCCTGGGTGGTGTAGGTGTTCATCACAGACCTCCAGTTGCAAGCAGATGCAGGACCCGCCGGAGCTGGTCTTTATCGGCACCAGGAACACGAACCGCCGCGGCTTCGATCTTGACGTAATGGCGTGCCCTATCGTTCCAGACCAGCGGGTAAGGGGTCCGGACCTGGAGCGCGAGGTGGAATCCCTCGACCAAACCTGCAGGGTTCCCCATCACGAGACGTTCCTCAGCGGAGGCTTGATCGAGCGTGTGAATTGCGGCGAAGGAGTTGTTGTGGATGGGGATCCAGTCCTTAATGCCCCCGCCTTCGCGGACCACGTAGATGCGAAGCTCGCCCTGGGAGCCGATGTAGTAAACCTCGACCGCAGTCCAGGTTTCACCGGCAGGGACAGAGAGGGAAACAGTTCCGGCGTTGTAATCGATCCCTTGGACGGGGACGAGCTCGAAACCCGACCCCTTGTCGGCGTAGGCGATGACTTCGGGATGTCGGTCGGATGGCAACGCGGGAGACGGCATTTTGGTCTGAACAATCCCGGGCGTGTTGACGGTGAGGGTATAGGCGGAGCCCCCGGTAGAGTTGTCGTAGCCTGCACTCGTCGCCTGATTGCGCAGGTAGAGCTCCATCCTTGCCTGCGAGCCGATGAGGAATGCGGCGTCCTCAGGGACCCGGAAGCGGGCGATGATAACGTCCGCGTCAGCCCGCCAGGGTTCGCCTGCCTCGAAGTCCCGCGTATCGATCAAAGCTCGCTGCACGGCGTGCGGGGGCAGTGCAGGGGCATTTCGCCCTGGGCCCGCAGGAGGGGAAGGCGGCCGTTTTCCGAAGATGCGCATCATCACGCCTCCTAAACCTGTTTGACCTTGACTTCAAGCTCGAAGAGGCTCGCGGCGTTATTCATGTCGACCACGTCCGCGGACTCGACCCAGATTTGGAGCTCGTCATCCGGACCGAAGAAAACCGCCGGCTTCGCGATGGCAAAGTTTACGCGCGTAGAGTCCTTGTAGCGCTCGTTTCGCTGATCGCCTACGGCGAGGTCGAAGAAGGTCGAGTAGGGAATCTTCGCGATGAACTGTTCGCCGTCAAAGCCCGACTGTTTTTTGTAGAGGTAAACGTACGAGTCGCGGCTGATTTCGTTTCCCGAGGCATCGGCCAGTTTCATGACGAGCTGGGCGCCGTTTTCCAGCATGACTGCAGTATTGGCCGGGACCTTGTAGTTCGCGACGGCGATTTTCCGGTTAGCAACCCCAGTGCCAAGCACTCCGAAGTTGGGGTTCGACTTGGTGATGATTTCCTTGCGCACTCCTGCGACATGCTGCATCTCGATACCTCCTTCAAACGATGGCGAGGCCGAATCCCTTTAGGAGGCTCACGGTGGCCTCTGCCATGAGCCCCGTGCCAAGAGCCCGAACTTCCACCTTTTTGCCTGTTGCGGCCAGATAACCCCCGAGGAGCCCCAGGGCAACCCGCAAGAGCTGACGTGCCAAGCGCTCTTGATCGGAAAGCCCCTCGCCGGAGTTCCCGAAGATTTGCCGGGCGCTGGAGAAGGCGGCTTTTTCCATGACGGGCTCGGCGAGGACCCCGCCGACGAGAGCCGCGGTTTCGACCTGGACAAGCTCACCCAGGGCCTTTGAAAAGGCCATCTGCGCCGACCCGACGTTCGGCATCGGTAGCACTAAGGATTTTCTCGCCACATGGACCTCCTCATGGTCACAGGCTTAGACCATGAGGATGGCCTTGTAAAGCGTACTGTACGGAAAACTACCGACGCGTACAGTATGTACGTACTGTACGGAATGTAAAAAGAGCCCCGTGCGGGACGGGGCTCCGTAGCGGCGTGGGTCCCGCAGCACCTCTTCAACTTCCACCTTGCGGACCCATGCCTCGCGATGTGCCCGATGTTCCACGTGTCCCAACAAATTCTCATGACAGCTCCACCCACCGCCGCCGCCGAGGGTCGGCGGGGTCCCTGAGGACCAAGCCCGCGCGCTCGCGGTCGAGGTCCTTGACCCCGTACTCGGGGGGCAGGCCGTTTTCAGGGCGCTTAAGGGTGCGAACTTGCTCGCCGAGCTCGGGGAACTGCTCGGTGAGGGCGGCGACCTCATTCGGTTCGGTGAGGCGAAAGGCAACGAGGTGGGATGCCTGGCGCCGGACGCCGGGGTCGATCCCCCCGATTGATCCCCTAAGCATCTGGGTAATGAAAATGGAATTGTGCCCTGCTTCCCTGCCCCCAGTGAGCACTTCGAAAAGTCCTTTAGGAACACGCGCCCGTTCGAAGAACTGGTGGGCTTCGTCGACCACGAGGAGGACGTCGCGGCGGCGCATGATGGCCTGGCCAAGAGCGTCAAGGAAGGGCCTGGGATCGTAGCCGGTCACGTGAAAAAGGACTCTGTCGTATTTCGCTAAGGCCGGCTCAGGGTCGCCCGCTTCGCCGACCGAGAATCCCCGCTCGGCGAACTCAGCGAACTCGCGTTTACGGTTCACGATCACGAGCTTTTTGTATCGGCCTTCCATTCGGCGCAAGATGGCCTTGGCAAGCGTGCTTTTGCCGGAGCCTGTCTTGCCAATGATCAAAATGCGGAACGTTTGTCTCCCCGCCATGTCACCTCCAGGGGCTGAGCCCCTCGTAGGCACCCCAAGCCGCGAGGGCCGTCCCCAACACCATCCGTGTGTAGGCACACTTGGGGCAGACTTTGGACCCTGGCTTTCTGAGCTCCCAGTAGACCACGGCGGTGTTATAGAGCCCAAAGATGGCAACGGCAAAAGGAAAGACCGTCATCAAGCCAGCGCACCCCCTTCGATCCGGCGCTTGAGATCGAGGATCCGCTCAGCGTAGTCGCAGTTGTAGCACTGGCCCGACCGGTAGGCGAGGACCGCTCCGTGACCGCCGTTATAGGCGAGCAGGGCCTCGTACACATTGCCGTAGCGTTTGAGCTGCATCCGCAGGTACTTGGCCCCAAGCCGCAGGTTCGCCGCGGGCTCGGTGACCCCGCCTTCGGCGTCCGGCGGATAATGCCAGCCGAGGGACCAGGCCGTGGCGCCCAAAATCTGGGTGAGTCCCCACGAGGTCGCCAAGGCTTCGTCGGTCCATCCCAGGGCCCGGGCCGCGTCCCAGCGGGGGTTTCCGGTTACGTACGCCGCTTGGAAGCGCGGCTCATGCCGCCTGGCCAAGGGGTCGCAGCCGGATTCCTGGATAACGAGGGCCATCAGGAGCTCCGGGGGCACCGGGTAGGCACGAAGTGCAGTAGCGAAGGCCTCCCGATAGGGTTCACAGCGCGCCGGCAGTTTCGAAAGGTCCACGAAGTACCTCCTCGCCCAGGCCAGCCCCGGCAGGGTGAGCGCCAGGAACATGAGTAGGGGCCTGGCCTTCGGTTTTAGTCGCACCATGCACCTCCTTCGCCGGCCGGACACCGGAGTAGACCGCGAAGGCAAGATAACCAGCACCGAGGATCAACCGGAGCCAAGGTGGGAGCGCTGTGAAGGCGTCGGGGCCGGCGACCATGCCTTTGTGGATACCGTAGGACGCAAGGGCTTCGCCAACGCCAAGGGCATCGAGGATGGCGGGTGTGGGCATGATCGGGACCGCGGCCACGAAGGAGCGCTCAAAGGCCTCGGCCTCTTCTGGTGTTTTGAAGCGCAGGCCGACGACTGCGGCTAAGGCCACCCCCCGCGCGATCTCCTCGCCAGTGAAGGGTTCGACCTCCGCGGGCTCGGGGCCGGGCAAGGGCTCGAACTCGGGTTCATGGGTCGGGGGCTCGGCTTCAAGCGGGGAGAACTCTGGGCCTTCACTTGAGTCCGAAGAGCCGGGCGTAGTAGTCGTCTCCGAGGGGGCCGGGGGTAGATCCGCCTCCTCCAGCGGGTTGGGGAGTTGTTCCTTGGCTTCTTCCATGTTTTCCTCCTCCTAAGATCACTGCGGCCAAGCCCCCCAAGATGGCCACGATCCCGGCGGCGATGATGCCGGCCGGGGCCTGCTTCCGGGGGGCGAAAAGAGAAGGGGTGGTGTTGGTGGAGTCCAGGGCATCCGTGGTGGGTGGATCGTTTTTTTGCCGTTCATCCTGTGGTTCTGGAGGAATCTCCGGTTGGGATAGAGTCGCCGCTTCTAGTACCGGGTCGAGCTCCTCGATCAAAGTCCCCGGCGCCTCGTATTTAGACTCCTCCGAAGGGGTGTCAACGGGGTCGAGGGTCAGGGGCTTGTCCTCTGACGGTAGGCCTGGGATCTCGATCTTCGACATCAACGGACCTCCGACTTGCTCGGCCAGCGATATGCCTTGCCCGCGGCGATCTTGAGTAGCTGTTGCCGGGCCTTGCTCCAACGAGCAATGCGCCGCTTGATTCTTTCCGCTTTCTTCGTGCCCTTGCGCGTGGCGGCCAGTTCGAGCCTGGCGGACTCGATCCGCACGCCGAGGGAGTCGGCGAGGGCCCGGGCCTTGAGCCGGTCTTCGTCGGTGAGGGCTCCACGGCGCTTCGCCCGGGTCTTCGCCGCCATCCTGGCCTTTTCGGATCTGTAGGCCGATTCGAGGGCCCGCGCCTCTTCGCGGGCGCGCTGGCGGTCGAGTTCTTTCTGGGCCTGCTGAGCCAGGTCTGCCTCGACGGCCTCTTTCCACTTGCGATAGGACTCTATGTAGAGAGTGTCTCCCCGGCGCCGGGCATCGGCCAGGGCCTGGCGTATGTCTCGCGGGGGCACAAAGCGCACAGATAACACGCGATAGCCCGCCTGAGTAATTACGGCTTGCCCATTGCCGTCAACGTCCTGGAGCAGGGATCTCTTAACGATCCGCGGCTTTTTTTGCTCGCGGTGGTCCTTTGGCGGGCTAGTAAATCGGCCGCGAGCGTCGAACCACAGCACGTGGCACACGCGGCGGGATTTGACCGGCTTCGAAGCCCCTTTTTCCCTGGTCTTGGCCCTTGCCTTTGTCTTGGCCCTGGGCCTCGCGGCTTGCTTTGGCTTTGCTGCCGCCCGATACCGGCCGCCGGCCGATTCGACCAGGCCCCTGAGTTCGAGCTGGGTGAGCAAGCCGAGCACTTTGGCAGCGGGGAGGCCGGTATCGGCGGCCAGATCGTCGGGCAGCGTCGCACGGCCACGCCGCTTTAGGGCGTTGTAGACTCGCGCAAGATCTCCGCTAAGCACGTTTCCCTCCCACGAGGCGCCGAACAGCCGCGCCCGCGTTGGCGGCGGTGGCCAGGACCGACATGCCCAAGTAGATGGCCCCGCCGATTAAGAGCGCCCGCCACCAGCGGGGGCCCCCGGTCGCGGGCCTAGGGTCAGTTGCGTGGTCGGGCGGAGTGTCTGGCCGCTCTCCCACCTGGCCGAGCTCCATGCACCCGATCGCCGCGTTGAGTGCCGCTTCCAGCAGGGCGGTGTCGAGGTCCTGGCGCCGCACTTCCACATCAAGCCACACGACGACCGCGTCGCCCCCGCACTTCGTGGAGGGCAACACGGTCCACCAGGGCACCGGATCGCGCAACCATATCAACGTTCCTCCATAGCCGAGGCGGGCAAGGGCAGAGGCAACGCGACTTTGCCAGCCTGGGGGCCATTGCCCCCGCTGAGGGTCGAGCACATTGAAGCGGTACTGTCGTCCGGCGCGCAATAGCATCGACTTATGCTTTCCGCTTCCGAAGGGGGAAGTCTAGCGTACTGTACGTATACACTGTGCTGATTACTCAGTATTCCCCTACCTCCCGGGCTTGGAGCCGTTGCAAAAAGAGGCCGAACTGGTAGAGCAACGCTGCCGTTTTTGCTGCGAGAGCCGGGCCGACGCCGGGGATGGTCTCCAGTTCCCGCACGTCTTTCCCCACCAAGTTCAGGAGTTCCCCCTCCGCGTACTCAAGGAGCTCCCGCACACCCTTCTTTTGGCCGAAGATCAGGGCCAGGCGCTCTTCGTTCGTGAGGTCAGCGAGAGAAAGGGGATCGCGCTTGCGGATGAGCCCGTTGTAGATCATTTCGCCTCGCCGATACCAGCGGGGGCGTACGGTCTTTTTGTTCCGTTTTGCTACTGACATGTTCCCTCCTTATGCCGTGAGAGCCGCTTCTACCTTGGCGAGAGCGATTCCCCCGGCTTCGCCCCAGAGGGAGAAGTAGGCATATGGTTCGCCCTGGGCGATGGCCTGGAGGCCTCGCTCGAACTTTTGCTTGAACTTGAACGCCGGTTTTGGAATTAACTCAGCGGCGTGCTTTAGGGCGTCGAGCAACAGCCCGACCGCCCGCGGGTCGCTCATGGGGATCTCCAGCCGCTTAGGCTTCTGCCGCCGGTAGTTGCGGTATCCCCACCAGCGACCGACATTTCGGTAGAGCCTCGGGACCCGGCGTTGATATGCCTTCGCGGCGCCGCCCACTACCTCCTTGTTCACATAGCCCCAGTGCTCTTTTCTCATGCGTTCGACCCTGGTCCCGGCCCGCAGGTGCTTCCACACCTCGAAGTCGAGGCCCTTGGCGCGGAGCCACTCGGCGAAAAAAGCCTCGCCCGCTTCCTTGCCCCAGAGCGTCCTTAGCGTGTCATAGGCCTGGCCCACTTCTGCGGAGAGGTACCGGCTGAGACTCCTAAGCCCCCAAACCACGCCGGCCCACGCCTGGCCGGCCCAGCTGCGAACCTCATCGAGGTCGATGTCTACCACGTCGAAGAACATGAAGTGCAGATGCGGAGCACCCCTCCGTTGAAACTCGAGCCACCAGAGCACTCGGTACAAAACGGCGATCACCTCAAAACCTCCTTTCTTCCGCTTTCGGACCTTGACGAGAGGGTAGTCCCCCTCTTCCTGGTAGTGCTCGGCGAGGGCCTCGGCGGCTTCGCGGTCGGGCACCTCAGCGAGCACTTTGTGGCCGAAGCGACGGTCGAACCTTTTCAAAAATGCGTCCAGATGCCGCTTGACCAGGCTGCCGTCAGGGAGCTTTCGAAGCAACTCCTTGGCCATGCGAGCGACTGTGCTGAGCGCTTCGTGGTAACTCGCTTCGATGAGGCGATGACTTTGGGGCATGCGCCCGGTCTGCCGGTACTGCTTTTTCACCGAGGCCCAGAGCTTGGACCATCGTTCGAGTTCCTTCAGGGCTGACTGGTAAGAAGCAAGGAAGGCTCTGTCGGCGCCAAGTGCCCCTTGCCAGTCACTGGGGTAGGTCGCGGTGACCATGAACTCGGGCACCTTCCCCTGGGCCTCGAACTCGCGAGTGACGGCCGCCAAGCGCCGCATCGAGCCGGCGGTAATCCGGCGGATCTCTCCGCGCCGGGCTTTAGTGGGGGCGGGCGTTAGCCGGCCCGCGATCTTTAAGTGTAAGGTCCCGGGACGGTGTTCTAGCGTGGCGGTCAGCCATACTGTGGGGTCATGAAGAAATGCCTCCCCCACAGTAGCGGCGTGATTTGCACCATTTGACAAGCCCGGACCACCCTCCACCTCAGCTAAGCGCTCCCTGAGCCAGGCCGGGGCCTCCGCCGGGCGGTACCAGGACGCCGCCCGGCGAAGCGCCGTCCGCTTCTCAATCCGAGCAACGACGGGGTGGGCGCTCTTCGCCCACGTTTCGCCGAAGGCACCCCGGCTCGGGGTGAGCCGGGCGAGCTCGGGGTCGTCCATGGGGTCGGGACGCGGGGACTCGACCTTCCACAAGAGGGAGCCCAGATCCTCCTCAAGGAGCTCGATCCGCCTTGGGCCGCTGCCATAGTCCACTTCGAAGGTGTAGCGAGCGTCGCCGTAGCGATCGAGCCTGGCATCCAGGGGCCGCACATGGCGCGGCACCCTGTAGCCGAGCCCCTCAAGCAGTCGCGGGAGCCACTCCGGGCTTGCTTCCGGCGGCATAGGACGCCTCCTTGACGTACCAGGTGAAGAACAGCCAGTCGACGACGTAGTAACGGAGGCCGAGCAGCTCAGCCAGGGCCTCGGCGTCATCCCGGGTCGGGCGAGGGGCCTTGCCCCAAAGCAGGGCCTCGGTAAGCAGGCCGAAGGGGCCCGGGCGAGCCCGGATGGCGATTCGTTGGCCGGTGCCAAGGAGCTCCAGGGGCGCCCAGTGGCGGTCTCCGCGCCGGGCGCGTTCGGCCACCACACGCCGAAGGGCGAAGAGCGCTTTGGCAACCGTTTCGGCCTCATCGGACGGGAGCTTGGCCAGGGGTTTTGTGATCCTGATCGGTCCTCGCGCTAACGTTTTCATCCTCACCTCGTGATGTGGTCTGTACACTGTGCAGAACGCCACTCCGTGCAGTGCGTCTAGGCCGAGGGGCCCTTCTTCTCGTCTCCCTCGGCCTTTTTGTGTGCTGTGCGTACTGTGCTTTGTGGATTTTCCGTACTGTGTGCTCGTACCCCGTGTGATGCTTCGAAAACGCCTTTGGAGAAGCCTTCTTCGTGCCCTTGTTTGTACCCCTTCTGAAAGGCCTCCACGAGCGAGCTCTGGACGGCGTAACCGATGGCGGCGGAAACAGCGAGTAAGGCCACAGTGACCGCAAGCCAATCCCAGCCGCTCACCGGGGCACCTCCAGGCCGAGCTCACCGGCAAGGTCTCTGAGGGCGGCGTCTTCGGTCTCGCCGTAGCCGACCCCTACGGTCTTGCCGTAAGCCTTGGCAATGGCGTACCACCCTGTTTCACCGTCGCGGGGCGCCGGCTCTGTGCGGACGGTGTACCCTGCGGACTCAATCCGTTCCTTCAGGGTGAGGAGCTGAGGGAAGAGTTCGAAGATCCGGCGTCGAGCCCAGCGCTCGGCTTGCGCCCGGTCCTCGAAGCGGCGCTTGTCAATAACATCGTGCCCCTGGAGGATCACCGCGTCGTAAGCCGGGCGGCCCGGGCGGGGGTCTGGGATGATGGACAGGCCCAGAGTCATGGGCTCACCCCCTCCATCTCGGCGCCGGCCTGCATTTGACGCAGTACGCGTTCTCGGTTCATGCGCCAGCGGTCGAGGTCGAGGACGGCGACACCCGCCTGCAGGTTGCCCAGGATTCCGCCGAGGAGCGCGTACATTTCATCGGGGTGCCCTTCGGCGATGCGCACCCAATGCTGCCCCCCGGGGTTCGATGTCGCCAAATAGGCCATGAGGTACGCGTAATTGTCGTACTCCTCGACTTCAAGGTGGCTGGTCTGATTTAGATTAATCACGAGATTTCCGACATGTACCCACATGCTCTCCTCCCTTCAGACCACGCTCTTCGTGCGAGAGCGGCCAGCAGCTGTTTCGCCGTAATGTTCGGCGTAGAAGCGATCGAGTTCGGATTTGTCGAAGAGGATCTTGCCGCGCGGGCCCCTGCGAATGCGTTCGCGCAGTAGCCCGGCCTGGTACGCGCGTCGGATCTCGGCCTCGGGCAGTTCGAGGTAGCGGGCTGCATCCCGGAAGCCAAGCGCTTTCGCGTTGGCCTTGGCCTCCTGCATGCGGATCTTCAAAAGGAGCTGCTCAAGCCTGGCCTCGATCGGGCGCAACGCTGCGGCCAGGACCTGCTCCAGTTGTTCCTCGGTTAGGACGATTACGCGTTCAGGCATTTGTCTGACCTCCCTCGGCAGGACCCAAAACCTCGAAGGCAAGCCGGTCCAACTTGACTTGACGGACCAAGATCCACACGCGCCCCGCGCCAAGGCACATTGGGCACGTGTTCGCCGCGTTAGTCATCGTCGGAGTGGGCAACAAGCCGCTACCGCCGCAGATCGGGCAGGAGATCAAGTTGCGCCATGAGATCGGGGTCTGCATGCGCACGTCGTTCATCGCGCCTCCATTCCCGCCCCCCCCTCTCCCAGTCGAGGGGCAGGCGCGTGATCCTTTCCAGGGCCAGGCGCACGCGTTTCCATTCAGCCGTCGCCTCTTTACGCTGGCGGTCAACCAGCGCGTGAAACTCCGGGTCTGGATCGCGCGCGAGCGCGTCAAGAAGCTCGGGGTCGTTGTACAGGCTGTCTAGCTTCTTCCTCGCGGCTTCCTCGGCTCTGATGAGATCCTCGACAGTTTGACAAGGCATTTGGGCTCGCATCAGTCATCACTCCCCAGGGCTGGATGGAGATCTTCCGGAGGTGGAATCCGATCAAAGCGGGGGCGCAGGTATTCCAGGACTTTCGATAGGGACCGAATCCGAACCCGGAGAGCAGCCAGATCCTCCGCCGCCGGAAGGCGACGATTTTCCGCCTTGAACGACACAACGATGCTGACGGTTAACTTGCCAAGGCGTTCGACCAGTGAAAACTCAGTGTCCCCGCCCTCCGACACAGGAGAGGCATCCGGCACGTGAGCGCTTACCTTGGCCGGGACTGTCAGGGCTTCCAGCGCCGCACGCATCGCGTCGCGGACGGTGATAGCGTCCCGCGCGACCTCCCACGGATCCGCTCCCGGAATAGACCTGATGTACACCTCGACATCCAAAGGCCCAACCGTACGTTTCAAGGTCCAGCCAATGTCGGCTCCAGGCATCACTTCTCCCCCTTCCCCCCGCCGGGTCGAATCCGCCGCCAGAGAACGCTGACAGCGGATAAGCTCTTGCCATGAGCAAGAAACTGGAAAAGCGTCTTGCCGATCTTGAAGCCATGATTTTCCTGATGGAACAGCGAATGGACTATTACGAGGACGTCATTGCGGTTCTGACGACGGAAGTCATGTCCCTGGCCGTCCGAAATGCCGTGCTTAGGCACGGACTCAAGAAGCGGAAGCAAGAAATACCTGATGGCGACTTGAGGAAAATCGCCCACGATGTGTTTGTGGACCATGCCCGGCTTCGCATGGCCGGGTTCGATGAAGAAGAGCTTGCGGAGATCGCTGAAGTGGAAGCGCACAGGCTCCTTACTGAACTTTTTGATGACGCAGACACCACTCATTCGCTGGCCCCCTTCGAGGAAAGGCGAGAACAACGAGTCGAACTCCGCCGTCGGCTTCTACGGCTCTTAACTGAGCAAGAAGGCGCTTCCCGGTAGGGCGACTCTTGCAAACCCCTCTGCCAAGTGCGATGGACCGCTTCCACGTCACTTCTCCTCCTTCCCCCCGCCGGGGCTGACATGACCCGACGACTCTTCTACCGCTAGCGACTCACCGCTAATCATCGCCAAAAAAGAAGACTCCGGCACGAGGAGTCTTCCGCCTACCTTGACCGCACGGAGGCGCCCTTCCCTAATCCAACGTCGCACGGTGTCGCGCGAGCGTCGCGTGAGCATGGCAACCTCATCGGTCGTTAGAAACCTCAGCTCGGTCATACCTTCAGCCTAGTGATCCATCGCTATCAAGTCAAGTATCACTAGCGGTCAACGGATAGCATCAGATGCTAAGCGTATGTACGCTAGCGGTGTGTTGGTAAAAGAGAATGGGCCGAGGTGGGCTATCGCTATTCATGAAAGGCGAAAACTGCTCGGCCTTACACAAGAAGAGGTTGCAGCAAGGACAAGAGACCTACTGGCTCAACGCACCGTCTCCGACCTTGAACGCGGGAAAGTAAACCCTTTGTCTTTAAAAGCTGAACGCTTGTTTGCCTTGTTGCGCGCCCTCGAGTGGACTCCCGAAGAGTTCGCCGAGGCCACCGGCCTGGAGCTGCCGGGGATGGCACATAGGAAGGAAGAGGAGGGGGAAGGAGAAACGTTTAGGGGACATCCTGTGATTCCCGGCGGGCTGGTCATGGTGCCCGTCGTGGGCGCGGCAAACGGTGGCAAGCCTATGGAGTATGCGATCCCGGTACAAAAAGAGCTGACGCGGCCCAACACGATGGCCTTCCAGGTCGATGGCGACAGCATGGACGACGGCGGCGAGGACGCGATTAAAGACGGTGACTGGGTGCTCGTGGATACGAGCCTTACCGACCCGATCCCGGGCAAGGTCTTCCTTGTCGAGCTCGTGGGCGACGGTTACACCGTCAAGCGCCTACGCAAGATCGGCGACCGCTACTGGCTGATGTCCGACAACCCCGAGGGTGAGAGTATCCCCATCGAAAACGTGGCCAAGATCGTGGGGCAGGTGTACGGGAAGGTGAGCTACCAGGAGGTGCGGTGAGGGGGCGTTGAATGTCTCGTAGGCAGCCGAGGAAGTTTTGGAAGAAGGGCTACGTGGAGACTGAGCTTAAACATGCGGTCCTAGAGAAGTATCTCCCCGCCTTTTGGAAGATCCTAGGGGGGAAGGCTCCTGGCTTCATATACGTAGACGGATTTGCCGGACGTGGTTGCTTTGACGACGGCTCTAAAGGATCACCACTTCTGGCCATGGAGCTGGTCGCAGATCTCCAACGCAAGGGTGCATTGAAGGCTCCCGTCTCTTTCGCCTTTATCGAAGCGGACCGTGACAATTGCCTAGCTCTGCAACATGCTGCTCGGAGTCTAGCTAAGGAGCTTAAGCTTGGGCTGCCCATCATTAAATGCGGGACATTTCAAGAACACATTAGTGACGTTCTTAAAGAACTGGAAAGAAGGTGCAAACCCAAGGCTTGTCCGACGTTCATCTTCATTGACCCCTTCGGATACAAGGACATTCCGATGCGATTAATTTCCGAGTTGGGAAAGGCAAGGCACAGAGAGCTGTTCATTACTTTCATGAGCCAGCACATGGCGCGTTTTTTAAGTGATGGCTCTAAATCGGAAGCACTCAATTCCGTCTTCGGGAATTCTGCCTGGCTGCATTGTTTTTTCGAGAAAGAACCTAATCAGAACTGCCTGGTGCGTGTCTATGCTGAGGAATTGAGCCATAGACTTCAACGGCATCTTGATACCTTTGTCTTTCCCTTCCGCGTTGAGACGACCAAGGAAGGGGGCCTATACCACCTCATACACGTAAGTCACCATCCCAAGGCAAGGCTGGAAATTGACAGGGCTGTGAAGGCGGCTGGGGCCACTAAAAGAGACGCAGCGGTGAAGGAGGTTAAGGAAAAGGGCCTTGGGCTTAAGCTGCCTGACTCAAAGCCTGTCCCCACGGCTGAAGAAGCAATCTTGAATTTCTTGGCTGAAAGGCTAAATGACGCAATACCAGTACTCGACGTCGCTGCCGCTTTGTGGCGTCGAGAAGAGTTCATGGACGTGAGATGGAGAGACTTCGAAGCCACCGTAATATCTCTCTCAAAAAAAGGGTTCGTGCTAATTGAGCGACCAGAGAATCAGCCAAAGCGGAGAAGTGTCACGCACCTATATCCCGAAAAGGGCGAAACCCTGCGTTTGCCCGATCCCCTTACGGAGTGATGCGATATGTTTCTCCAAAGCCTGGGGCATTTCATTCCACTCTTTGCCATCCAGTTCCCGCCCCCCAGCCTTCGGCGTGTACCCACCCCACTGCTTGAAAAAGAACGCCACACCCTGCTCAAGTGCCTGGTCCCTAAGCTCGATAACCCACGCCTCGCGGATTGGTCGGCGCTTCGGCCCCGATTCCCCGCCGACGATGATCCAGTGAATGTCGGTGAGGTCCACTTCGCCGATAGGGCCGATCAGCGGTTCAAACGAAATGAAGCGCACAGCAGCGGGGGTCCGGCGGAGGTAGTCGATCCGGTGCTTATAGCTGGCATTCTCGACCGAAACTCCGATCCAGACATTCTCTGGCCAGGGCTCCAGTTCCGGGGCAACCTCCACCAATCGCTCGTGCCGTTTGGTGAGCACCTGGTAGATATGCCACGGGGTCTCGCGCATGATCTGGAAGACCTGCTTCAGAAAGTCGAGGGGCATTTCCTCGTGGAAGAGGTCGCTCATGGAGTTGACGAAGATCAAGCTCGGCTTCTTCCACCGCCGAGGTTCGTTCAACCGTTCGGGGTGAAGGGTAAAGCGAAACCCGTTGGGGAAGTGGTTCGGAAAGCGCTTCGTGATGCGCTCGGCGTAGCAATACTTGCAGCCCGCGCTCACTTTGGTGCAGCCCGTCGTCGGGTTCCACGTCTTCTCCGTCCACTCGATAGACGTGCGCGTGCTTGCCATATAGGTAAGAGTCTACCACTATTGCTGCGCAGTGGTTTACACGTGAGAACCCATCTCGCGCTAAGAGGAGAGAGAGATGGCTAGTACAAATTCACCGGCTTTTCTCATCTACGTTGATGAGTTTGGGAATACGGGAGACAAGCTGGACACGCCAAAGCAGCCTATTTATCACCTTCAAGCGGCCTTTGTTCCGGCTGACAGCCGCTGGATTTGGCTTGAGCGACAGCTGTTAGAGGTTGCGAATAGGCTTGCTTCAAGGGTGGGTCTAAAAGGGCCACCGCACTTACACGCGGTAGAGATCTACCAGCGAAGCGGCTACTACCGTAAACCTCCGACCGGGAAGACGCTAGAGCCTGATGAGGCGTTTGACATTTTTGAACAGGTATTGGATGCCGCACGAAATGCGGGTGTCCTTTACGCCTCAGTAAGTTTTGACAAGGACTCGTTTCTTAAGATTGCACGGAAGGCGTTGATGAAAACTGGCAAAAACCCAGAGCGGGTAAAAAGGTTCAGGGGATTCCGCCAATTCGCTTTTTTGACACTGCTTGAATGGGTGGATAGTCAGCTGCGTGCTATGGATGCGTTTGGGTACGTCATATTTGAGGAGGAGCGGCCTGAAATAGATAAGGCCCTGTCACTTTCGTCGGTCTATACCGGGTCGCGGCAGGTCGGTTATCTTCAGAGGCTTCTTGATGCACCCTCAGCGAAGGCTAAGCGGACTAGCCTTCTCCTATCGATCGCTGATTTTGCTGGGTACGTACTAGGGAACTACTTATTGGAACGAAGATACTGCCGGACACCCCGCCCAAAGATTTCGAAATGGTTTGAAGATCTGGTAGCGCCCCAGGTGATAGGTGGGGGAAACCTATTCCTCGGGGCGCAGGAGGATGTTGGAACGCTTGATCAACGCCAACTGAATGACCGCGAATTATTCCGCTATCGCCTAGCTAGTTTGCATCTCTTGACCTTTGAGCCAGAAGCCGATTTGGGCAAGGTTCTTGATCTCCTCGGGTACCTGGAGGGTTGAGAAATGAGAAACGCTTTTGGGGTCCAAAAAGTACTTTACGCAGGAGGCCCGGAGGCGTCCTGCGCAAGTCCCTATCTAGAATTTACTAAAGCATATGAGTCATGTCAAGATTTGAGACCGATCCCGCCTGCAGGGGGTATCCGCTGTTCTGTTCTTTTTATCTCAAGTTCTAGGGGAATGATCGATGTCAAGACGTAGCAAGGGGCAAGGCTCTGTGCGGTGGCGCGCCGATCTGGGTGTCTACGAGATCCGGCTCACGGTAGGGGGGAAGCGACGCTCGTGGTACTCGCCTG
Source organism: Vulcanithermus mediatlanticus (assembly GCF_055385885.1). Taxonomy (NCBI): domain Bacteria; kingdom Thermotogati; phylum Deinococcota; class Deinococci; order Thermales; family Thermaceae; genus Vulcanithermus; species Vulcanithermus mediatlanticus. The sequence goes on from NZ_AP042385.1 coordinate 1,764,801, forward strand.
GTCCGAGGAACCGGGCGAACCAGCGGCGGGCCGAAGAAAAACGGCGACGTCTTGCGCTAGCCCATGCCCTTGGGGAGTTACAGGATGAGGCCGGCCCGACTCTGGAGGAGTGGCTTTGGGCCCATCTAGAGTTTTTGGAGGACGAAGGCAGGCGCCCGAACTCCCTCGCCAACTATCGGAACTACATCAAGAAAATCACCGCCTATATGGGTGGGGCACGCCTCGGGGAGCTCACCACCGAGCGGATCGAAGCCTTCTACCGGGAGCTCGCCCGCAAGGGCTATAGCCGCTCGGTGATCCAGCACGTCCACAACTTTCTGAAGCAGGCTCTTCGTCGGGCGGTGCGCTACGGACGGCTCAAGGCGAATCCGGCGAGCGAGGCCGTCCTGCCTAAAGTGGAGCCGCGTGAAGTCGGCCGTGAAGTCATGGTAGAGGAACTCGACCGCATTCTCGCCGCCGCCCGGGGAACGCGATACTATGCAGCGATTTACCTGGCTGCCGCCCTTGGACTCCGCCGCGGCGAGCTCCTTGGGCTCATGTGGCCGGACGTTGATTTCGAGACAGCCACCTTACGCATCCGCCGCGCGGTGGTGAAAAACACGCTTGCCAGGGGCCGGGCTGAGATTGGCGCCACGAAGACCTCAGGTTCGATTCGCGACCTCCCACTTCTCCCGGATGTCGTCGATGTGCTACTCGAACACCGCGTTTCGCTCATGGCCGAAGGGCTCTACCACCCGGATGGCTTGGTGTTCCCGAGTGAGCGCGGGACGCCGATCAATCCCGACAACTTCCGCCGCGCCTGGGTTCGGATCCTCAAGAAGGCGGAAGTGGAAGGAATTCGCCTGCATGACTTGAGAAGCACCTTCATCACTCGGGTGATCCGCGAGACTAGGAACCCCAAGCTTGCCGCCGTCCTCGCCGGGCACCGAAACCTGAACACCGCCCTGGCCTACTACACCCGAGTCTCCGAAGAGGATCTTCGAAAGGCAATGCGTGAGATTCATTCCAAAGAACGCTACCCCTTAACTACCCCTAAAGTTGCACGTGAATAGGGGAGAGAAACTTGCTTTTGTGCTGTGGGAGAAGTGGAGAAAAGCGCGTCTAGAACGATACAGGTCGCGATTTGCTGTAGGACTCCTTGAGCACAAGAGTCGGCCTTACAAGCGGGAGGTCACTGGTTCAAGTCCAGTACCGCCCACCATCAGGACGGGGTTCTGCCCCGTCCTCAGTTCTTGGTTCGTGTTTTCAAGCGAGCCCGCCGAGATCGGCGCGTTCCAGGCCCAGCGAGCGGAGCGCACGCTCGTGGCGTTCACGTGCTTCCCGATAGGCCCGCGAGTCTCCCAGGTGTTCCAGGGCCTCAAGAGGCGCTTCGTCGAGAGGATCGAGCTTCACGGCGAGCAGCAGAGACCGGACCGTGCCTCGATCGATGAGGCGTTGCCTCAGCTTTTCCTTGAAGGCGATGCGGGCCTCGTCGAGTCTCGGATGATCGAGGTCGGCAAAGGGTTCCCGGTCGCTCTCGGCCTGGGTTTCGGGCGAGACGTCGCTTTGCCAAAGGTCGATCCTGAGCTCGGGGCGGGAGACGAGGCGGTAGGGAGCAAGGAAATAGCCCCGGCTCCTGGGTGGACGTCCGGGCTCGAGGAGGCGCAAGAGCTCCGACCACAGGACCCGAAATTCTCCCGATGAGACCTCGAGGGCCTCCATCAGCGCCGTCTTCCCTTCAACCCCAGCCACCATGAGCGCGAGGAGCAGGCGGGCCTTTGCCCGTTTGAAGCGAAGCGGCTGGCCGTTCACCCGGACGCGGAAAGGCCCGAGGGCCTGGATCTCAACGCACACCCCCGGATGATGGTCGACCTCGAGCTTTCCCGCTTGCCAGAGCGCGTGGCGGCTGCGTTCGATGGGCGGCGCAAACAGGGTGTCGTTCAGGAGAAAGGGGTGGCGCTCGAGGAGACCGACGTCCCCGGGCTGCCAAGGGTACGCCCGAGCCAGTGCGTCGAGGAAAGGATCTTCGCTCGGGGGAAAGGCGAGGGGGTAGCCTTTGCCCTGGCGCAGCCGGGCGTAGGCCGCCATTGTTGAGATGAACGCTCGGACCCAGGCATCGCCGCTCGCCTCCGCCAAGCGGAGGGCTTCCTCGAGGGCCCGGTCGTCGCCGAGGCTGCCAAGCCCGGCGAGGGCTTCGACGGTGAGCCGGGCCGGTCCTCCCTCGGAAAGGGCGAGGGCCTGGCGGTAGGCGGCCCCGGCATCGTCCCAGCGCGACATGGCCAAAAGCGCGTGCCCCCTCCGGGCCTCGGCCAGGGCCACCACGAAGGGGCTACCGAGTTCCTCGCCCCGGGCCCGGGCGTGCTCGGCTGCCGTGAGCCCGGCTTTGGCATCGCCGGCGATCGCCTCGAGTAGGGCCAGCAAAAGGCGTCCTTCCCGGTGGTTTTTCGAGGGTCGGGGGGGCGGTGTCTCGTCCATTTCTCGCACCGCCGCAAGCGCCAGCTCAACCCGGCCGCTGCGCAAAAGCGCCCGTGGCCCTTGGGCGCCGAGTTTTAAGGCTTCACCGATCCGCCCGGCGTTGAGCGCGTTTTCCGCCCAGAGCGGTCTGACGTTTTCCCAGGGGAACAGGTCGCGGGCGGCCCGGAGATGTGGCCAGGCCTTGGCGGGTTCGACGGTGTCCAGGTAGAGCCGGGCCAGACCGAAGTGCGCTTCGGCCTGGCCCTGCTGTGCGGCCTCGAGAAACAAAACTTCAGCATCGGCGTAGCGCCCGGCTTGCCGTAAGGCTTCGGCGCGGAGAAGGGTGAGGTCGGCGTGACCGGTGAGGCGGTCGGTCAGGTACAGCACGCTGTGGTTGAGTCCTTGCTCCAACCAGCGCGTGCCTTCGGCCTTGAGGCGTTCGGCGGCCTCGTGATACCTGCCAGCTTCGATCAGGTGCACTGCGGCTTCGATGCCGCCCTTGTGTTTCGCGGCCCGGATGACCAAAGAACGCGCTTCTTCGGGTGGGAGCGTGCGGAGCAGGGCTGAACGAACCAGGGGGTGAAAGCGTAGGCGCTGCCCCACCCGCTCGAGGAGGAGGTCTTCGGCCAGGGTTTCCAGCGCTTCGAATTCGAAGCCCAGTCGCTCGGCTTCTTCGGGCCCGACTTCGGTGAAGGCCGCGGCACGGGCGGCCAGCGTGGCCATCTCGGGTTCGAGGCCGGCCAGGAGGTAGGCGCTGATACTCTCGGGTTCCGGGGGTTCAAAGACGGCCCGTTCCGGCAGCATGCCTCGGGCGGCGCAGCGCAGCAGCACCCGAAGCCCCAGCGGCCATCCCGACACCAGCCGCCAGGCCCGCTCGACGTCGAACGCCGCCATGCTCGGCGCCAGCGCCCGAGCCAGGGCGAGCGCCTCCTCGAGGTCGAACGCCAGGGCCTCGGGCCCGATGACGCTGGCCAGCGCTTCCCACGGCGCCGCCCGCCGTCCCGCGAGCCCCAGCCGGAGCCCGGGGGTGTTCAGGAGGGCCTTGATGATCGATAGCCCTTCGCGGGCCGGGGCCTTGTGCGCCTCGTCGAGGACCAGGGTGTGGGGAGGCAGCGTGGTGAGGGCTTCGGCCAGGGCGCGCGCGGCCCCCGGCCAGTCTCCGCCCATGAGCCTGGCCTCAACGGTTTTGCCCGGGATCCGGTCCCGGTAGGCGGCGAGCAGGTGCCAGACGAACACTGCGGGGTCGCGAGCCTCTTCCCCGAGGGTGACCCAGACCTCGGCCAGGGGTGCGAGGAGCGCCGACTTACCGTAGCCGGCTGGAGCGGCCAGGATCACGGCCGGGCTTTCCTGCCAGCGAGAAAAAAGGAGATTACGCACCCTGGGCCTACGGACCTCGTGGGGGATCCGCGGGGGTAAAAGTCGGGTCGCGGGAATGAAATAGCGCATCGGCTTCCCCGCAGTTTAGCAGGCGGGCTTTTCCCCGGGTGTGTAACGGGTTTGTAACAGGGGTTTGCTAGGGTTAGGCCAAAGCGAAGGGGAATCAATCGGATGGTTTTGATCGAGGGGCTTGGGCTTTACTTACCGGAGTCACGGATGGACGCGGCGGACATCGCTCGCAAAAGCGGCCTTCCGGAGTGGGTGGTCCGGGAAAAGCTGGGGATTTTGGAAAAGCCAGTGCCCGGGCCCGACGATCACCCCGCGGCGATGGCCATTTGGGCCGCCGAAGAAGCGCTGTCCGATGCCGGTGTTCGTCCGCAGGCGGTTGACGTCGTCATCTCCATCACCGAAGAGCACAAGGACTACCCGGTGTGGGTGAGCGCCGCTTATATCGCGAAGGAAATTGGGGCCGAGCACGCATTTGCTTTCGACGTGAATCAAAAATGCGCGAGCTTCGTCACTGCCTTGCTCCTGGCCGAGGGGCTCTTGGTCACGGGCCGGGCTGGGAAGGTCCTTATCGCCGGCGGTTACCGCAACGGCGACCTGATCGACTACAGCGATCCCCACGTGCGTTTCATGTATGACCTGGGGGCAGCCGGGGGTGCGGTGGTGGTTGGCCGGGACGGCCCAGGGCTCCGCCTCCTTTCTGCCCGTTTGCTTACCGATTCGTCGCTGGCGCAGGCGGTTCTGGTGCCGGTGGGCGGAACTCGGAACCCCCTCACGCGGGAGAACCTCGACCAGTACCGCCTCAAGGTCACCGATCCGGAATGGCTGAAAGCGCGGTTGGCCCAGGTGAGCCTGCCCAACTTTTTGCAGGTCATTGAGGCTTCATTGCGCGAGGCGGGGTGCGAGGCCCGAGAGCTCAGCTATCTCGCCCTTTTGCACATGAAACGCTCGGCCCACGCGGCGGTGCTCGAAGGGCTCGGTCTGGGGGAAGACAAGAGCATCTACCTCGAGCGCTACGGTCATTTGGGCCAGCTGGACCCCATTTTGTCTTTCAAGCTGGCCCTCGAGGACGGTCGGATTCCCCCAGGTGGGCTCGCGGCCTGCGCGGTGGCCGGGGTCGGCTACCACTGGGGGGCTGCGGTTTTCCGGAGGGAGGCGTAGATGGAACTCAACCTCGATCTCATCGCCCGCCTCGCGGCTTACCACCCGGAACGCCGTGCGGTGCACTTCCGGGGGCGGTGGTACACCTACCGCGACCTGGAGGCGCGAGCGAAAAAAACCGCCGGTCGCCTGGCGGCACTGGGGGTGGAACCGGGGGACCGGGTGGGGCTTTTGGCGCCCAATCACCTGGCCTACCTTGACCTCCTTTTTTCGGCCCCGCGCCTCGGCCACGTTCTCGTTCCTTTCAACTGGCGGCTGGCGCCGCCCGAGATCGCGGATCTGGTGGCCTACGTGCGTCCCAAGTGGCTCTTTTATGCCGATGAGTTTGGGGATCGGATCAAGGATTTGGGGCCCCGTGCGCTGCCACTTTCGGTCCTCACCGAAGGGAAAACGGTGGCGTTTGCCTCGCCGAGGCTTGGCCCCGAAGACCTCGTCATGCTGCTCTTTACCGGCGGCACCACCGGCAGGCCAAAAGCGGCGATGATCCCGTATCGGCAGCTCTTGATCAATGCCAAGAACACCGTCTTTTCCTGGGGGCTTGCCCCGAGCGACCGCTACATCGTGGCCACGCCGATGTTCCATGCCGCCCTCCACGCCCTTACGACGCCCCTTTTGTACCTCGGGGCCGAGGTCTTGATCGAGGAGCGTTTTGATCCCGGCGAGTATCTGGCCTGGGTCGCATCGTTCCGGCCCACGGTGCTCTTTATGGTGCCCACCATGTTTCAGATGCTGGCCCAACATCCGGATTTTGCCCGGACCGACTTTTCCAGCGTTCGCTTTGCGATTTCCGGAGGGGCGCCCTGTCCGGCCCCGGTACGCGAGGCCTTTCGTCGCGTCGGTGTCCGGTTCAAGCAGGGCTACGGACTCACCGAAGCCGGGGTGAACTGCTTTGCCTTTGACCTCGACGAAGCCGAGGCCTACCCCGAGGCGGTGGGCCGGCCGGTGCTCCACCTTTGGACCCGGATCGCCGGTTCGAGCGGCGAGCGGCTTGGCCCCTTGGAGGTGGGCGAGCTTTGGCTTTCGGGGCCGGTGGTGATGCAGGGGTATTTCGAGCGGCCGGATGAAACCGCCGCCGTCTTTGTAGAGGCTGAGGGTCGGCGCTGGCTTCGCACCGGCGATCTGGCGTATTGCGACGAGGCGGGTCGGCACTACATCGTGGGACGGAAAAAGGAGATGTTCGTTTCTGGCGGGGAGAATGTTTACCCCGCTGAAATCGAGCGGGTCCTCTACGATCACCCGGACGTGCTCGAGGCCGCGGTGGTGGGCGTACCCGATGCCAAGTGGGGCGAGGTGGGCCTCGCCGCGGTCGTCCTCAAGCCCGGGGCCAAGGCCAACGAAGATGCGTTGAAGGATTTCTTAAAGACGCGTCTCGCCGCTTACAAGGTGCCGAAGCGGTGGGTTTTTCTGCCGTCGCTGCCCAAATCGGGCGCCGGGAAGATCCTAAAGCGCGAGATCGCGGCGCGCTACGGGGGTGAACGTGCCGACGGTTGAGGTTCGTGGCATCCGCCTCTATTTCGAAACCGACGGGCACGGGCCCTGGCTGGTGCTTTTGAACGGCATCTTCCAGAAAACGACCCATTGGACGCCCCTGCTCGGCTTTTTGGAAGGGTATCGCGTGCTCCGCTATGACATGCGCGGCCAAGGGAACTCTCTGGCCCCGCCCGGCATCTACACCCCGGAGGTGCACGCCGCCGACCTTCGAGCTTTGCTTGAAGCCCTGGGCATCGAAACCTACAGCGTACTCGGTCTTTCCAACGGTGGCGTGGTGGCGCAAGTGTTTGCCAGTGGGCGCCCGTCCGGGCTCCAAAGGCTCATCCTGGCGGCGACGCTTTCGCGGCTCGACCCGCTCGTTCGGGCCAAGGTTGAGAGCTGGCGAGCGGCTTTGACCGTGGGCGGGACCGAGCTCAGGCTCAAGGTGGCGCTGCCCTGGCTTTACGGGCGTCGGTTCTTGGCCCAAAACCCCGGGCTGTTGAGCGAAGAAGCGCTGGCCGAGGCACGGGCCATGGCCCCGACGGAGGCTGCGCAGGAAAGGCTTCTCGACGGCTTCCTCACCCTTGGCGACCTCACCCCGGCACTCGCGAAGGTTGAGGTCCCGACCCTGGTGCTCTCGGGGGAGGCCGACCTGCTCTTTCCCCCGAGTTACGGACGGGAGACGGCCAGCGCCATTCGCGGTGCGCGCTTTTTGGTCCTCGAGGGCCTCGGTCACCTCGCGCCCCTCGAGGACCCGCAGCGGTTTTTCGGTGCGGTTCGGGAATTTTTGGAGGCGGATCATGCTTAGCTATCTGGAAACAGGCAATGGGCAACCGGTGGTCCTGGTGCACGGCAACTTTGCCGGCAAGGCATGGTGGCAGGAGATCCTGGGCCTCAAGTGGCCAGGGTATCGGATGATCGCCCCGGATCTTCCGGGTTTTGGCGAGAGTGAGGCCCCGCAAGGCTTCGTGCCCAGCATTCCGATCTATGCCCAGGTGCTCCTTGGCTTCATCGACCGGCTCGGCCTCGGAACCCCCATACTGGTGGGCCACTCGCTCGGCGGCGCGGTGGTGATGGAAGCTGCCCTGCGCGAGCCCGATCGCTTCCCAGCCCTCGTTTTGTTGGACTCCGCGCCGCCCGGGGGATATCCCACCCCCGAGGCCTATTACCCCATCCTCGAGGGCTACCGCGACGATCGGCAGGCGCTGGCCGAGGCGCTGGCGGCGACGATGCCGAGCCGGAAGCCCCCGTACTTCGAGCGCCTGGTTGACCTGGCCCAGGGGATGCACCCGGCGGGGTTTGCCGGCAATGCCAAGGCGCTTGCCTCCTGGGGCGTGGAGGGCCAAACCGCGACCTACGCCAAACCTGTCTTTGTCATACGCGGGGATCAGGACGCGCTCATCACCCCCGAGATGGCCGAGGCGACCGCCCAGGCGTTTCCAAAGGGGCGGCTTTGGGTCCTCGAGGGCGTCGGTCACAGCCCGATGATCGAGGCCCCGGCGCGGCTTGGGGAGATGCTCCGGATGGCGTTTTCGGAGGTGGGGCGATGAGGTTTCAGGTTGGGGACCGGGCTTCGTTCACGAAGACGATCTCCGAAGCCGACGTGGTGCTTTTCGCCGGCGTGAGCGGGGACACCAACCCCTTACACCTCGATGCCGAGTACGCCCGCAAGACCCGTTTTGGCGCCCGCATCGCCCACGGCATTTTGACCGCGGGGCTTATCTCGACGGTGATCGGTACCAGGCTTCCGGGGACGGGGGCGGTGTACCTGGCGCAGTCGCTGAAGTTCTTAAAGCCCGTTTACCTGGGCGACACTGTCACCGCCACGGCTTATGTGCGCCAGGTGCGGGATCGTGACGATGGCGGTCAGGTGCTCACCTTGGAGACGATCTGCGTCAACCAGCGCGGGGAACGGGTGCTGGAAGGGGAGGCTAAGGTGCTTTACCAGCCGATCGAGGAAAGGAGAGGAGAGGAATGAAAAAGGTTGGGGTGTTTTTCATACTGGCGGCGTTCTTGGGTATGGCCTTTGCGGCCAAGACGGTGAAGGTGGGGGTATTACTGCCGCTTTCGGGTGTGGCTTCGGTCTCCGGTCAGGCCGCTTTGAGCGGAATCCAACTCGCGGTCGACGAGATCAACGCCAAGGGCGCGTTCAAGATCGAGCTTAAGGTGGCCGATTCGGGCACCGATCCCGCCAAAGCGGTCCCGGCGCTCACCAAGCTGCTTACCGTGGACAAGGTTGACATCGTGATCGGCGGCCTGTCCTCCGGTGTGACTTACGCCCTGGCAGGCCCCATCAAGCGCTATCAGCCGATCTTTTTGGTGATCGGGGCGGCCAGCTCTGTGGTCGAGAATGCTTACCAGGGCTATCCCTATTTCTTCCACTACCACCCGTGGGATTACAACAACGTTCAGGCGGCGCTTGGGTTTTTCCAGTACCTCCGGAAGGAAAAGGGAGCCCAGAAGGTGGCGGTGCTTTACGAGGACGGGCCATTTGGGTCTGCCGGCATCAAGGTCTACCGAAAGCAGCTCCAAGATATGGGTTACTCGGTGCAAACGGCGCCGTATAAGGCGGGCTCGGGTCAGTTTACCTCCATACTCACCCGCTTTAAGGCCTTTGGCCCCGATATTCTCTACTGGATCGGCTACGACGTGGATGCTTTGCCCATCGCCGCCCAGGCGCGCGAGGTCGGATTGAACCCCAAGCTCATCTACGGCGCCCCGCCCTCCTGGCCCAAGGGGTTCGAGCAGAGCCCGCTCTCCAGCGGCGTGGCCGGGATGACCGCCTGGTTGCCCACCGTGGCCAACGTGGAGTCGAAAGCCTTCGTCCGGGCCTACCGGCAGAAGTACGGCGAGGTCACCGAGGAGTACATGGCGCCGCTGGGGTACGTGATCGTGAAGTCGCTCGCGTGGGCGCTGGCGCGGGCGCAGGGTGAGGGGAAGCCTGCGATCGCGGCGGCCCTGGCCCAGGTGGAGATGGATACCCCGTTCGGTCCCTTGAGTTTCGGGCCCTCGGGTACGGGAAAGACCAAATACCAGGGGTTTGGCAGCGAGGTCTGGTTCCAGTTCCAGTACCTCTCGGGCGCCCGCTACCCGGTCTTCCCGCCGGGAAAGGCGGTCGTCGAGTTGCGCTACCCCATGGCCCCCTAAAGCCGGTTTGATGTGATGCGGGGAGCGACGTGGAACTCTTTTTGCAAACGCTCATGAACGGCCTGCTCGCCTCCGGGGTGTATGCCCTGGTGGCGAGCGGCCTCGCCATCGCTCTCGGGGTCGTGGGCATTGTGAACTTCGCCCACGGGGAGTTCTTGATGATCGGGGCGTTCCTCAGCTATTTGCTCTTCGTGGCGCGCGGGGTGGACCCGGTCTTCTCGCTGGGCATCGCTGCCCTGGCGCTCTTTTTGGCCGGCGCCCTCGTGTATCGCTGGCTGATCCGCCCGGTGTTGCTGGCCCCGGAGCTCAATCAGATGCTGCTGACGTTTGGTCTGTCCATCGTCTTGCAAAATCTGGCCTTGCTTCTCTTTGGCGGGGATACCCGCGTGGTCAACCCCCCCTACCAAGGCGCCTCGCTCTCGCTGGGTTTTTTGGCCTTCGGCTGGGTGCCATTGATCTCGTTCGTCCTCTCCTATCTGCTCCTATTCCTGCTGCACGCCTTTTTAAAGAGGAGTCGCTGGGGGCTGGCCGTGAGGGCGGTGGCGCAAAACCGGATGGCTCCGGGGCTTTTGGGAATCGAGATCGAAAACGTCTATGCCTTCGCTTTTGGCCTTTCCGCGGCCCTCGCCGGCCTGGCCGGGGTGATGCTTTCGGTGATGCTCTACGCCAGTCCCACCGTTGGGTTCATCTACACTCTCAAGGCCTTTGCCATCGTGGTGATGGCCGGGCTCGGGAACATCGCCGGGGTGCTTTGGGCCTCGCTGGTACTGGCTTTGGCCGAGGCGTTCGTTTCCACCTACGTCCCTGGTGGTGGTGGGTGGGTCGAGGCGGTCTTCTTCTTCGTGATCTTCGCCGCGCTGGTGCTTCGGAGCTGGAGGGTGGTGTGAGGCTCGTCGGCTTCGTCTTCCTCCTGGCCCTTTTGCTGCCCGCGGTGCCGCTTGGGGTGTGGCGCGCTTTCGTTTTGGATGCCGCCCCCTTTGCCTTTGTGATCACCGCCCTCGCGCTCTCGTGGGACCTCATGGCCCGGACCGGGCAGCTTTCCCTGGCTCACGGGGCCTTTTTTGGCGTTGGGGCCTACGCCACCGCCTACGCCATGAACCACGGGACAGGGCCTTTTGTCGCGCTTTTTCTCGGCGCCGTCGCCGCGGCCATCAACGGGGCCTTGCTGGGGGCGCTCACGCTCCGGCTCCTCGGCATTTACTTCGCCATTGCTTCGCTGGCCTACAGCGAGGTGATGCGCACCCTGGTGCTCAAGGCGCCGGTGGAGTTTCTCGGCGGGCCGTGGGGGTACCCCCTGCCAGCCGCTTTCCCCGGGGCTCCGATGGCGGTTTACTATCTCGCGCTGGCCGTTCTCGCGGTGGCGGTAGGGGCGAGTCTGCTTTTGGAGCGAAGTCGCTGGCGCTTCGCCGCGGCCGCGGTTCGGCAGCGGGAGGCGGTGGCCCGGGTGCTCGGCGTTCCCGCGACGTCGGTCAAGCTGGGGGCGCTCGTGGTCTCGAGCTTCCTCGCAGGGCTCGCCGGCGGGGTTTACGCCCAGAAGGCGCTCTTCCTTACTTCGTACGATGCCTTTGGCTTGGTTCGCGCGGTGGAGGCGCTGGTGATTCCGATCTTCGGTGGCCTCTATACCACCACCGGTCCGCTCCTGGGCGGGCTTTTGCTGACGGGTTTAGAGAATTTCCTCAGGCTGGAGATCGGTCAGGGGTACCTCATCGTTTACGGGGTGTTGCTGGTGGTGACCGTGCTGTTTCTCCCCGGTGGCCTGGTGAGGCTTTGGAGGCATCGTGCTCAGGGTTGAAGGCGTGTCCAAGGCCTATGGCGGTCTCCTCGCAGTGAGCGAGGTGAGTTTGACCGTAAACGCGGGCGAGATTCTGGCGGTGATCGGCCCGAACGGGGCGGGGAAGAGCACCTTGCTCAATTTGATCTCGGGGCTCATTCGCCCCAGCAAGGGCCGGATTCTCCTCGAGGGCCGCGATATCACCCGTATGCCACCCGAACGGCGAACGCATCTGGGGCTTGGCCGGGCTTTTCAGATCGTCGAGCCCTTTCCCGAGATGACGGTGCGTGAGAACCTCATGGTGGGGGCGCTGTTCGGTTCGCCGGGCCTCGGGGTGGCCGAGGCCCGGCGGTGGGTCGATGAGGTGCTGGTGCGTACGGGCCTTGCCGCTCATGCTGATCAGGTGGCCTCGAACCTGACGCTGGTCGAGGACAAGCGCCTCGAGGTCGCGCGGGCCCTGGCCACCCGGCCCAAGCTGCTCCTGCTCGACGAGGTCATGGCCGGGCTCAGGCCCGTGGAGGCCAAGGAGACGGTGGCGTTCATCCGTTCCCTGCGCGAAGAAGGCGTGAGCATTCTCTTCATCGAGCACGTGATGCCGGTGGTCCGGGCGCTCGCCGATCAGGTGGTGGTGATGGATCACGGGGAGGTCATCGCCGAGGGCACGTATGAGGCCGTGGCGCGGCAGCCCAGGGTGCGCGAGGCCTACCTCGGGCGTCGGGGGGAGGATCGCGGTGCTTGAGCTTTTGGACGTCGAGGCCGGCTACGGTAAAGCGCAGGTGCTGTGGGGGGTTTCGCTCACCGTTGGCCCCGGGGAGCTGGTGGCGCTCCTCGGGGCCAACGGGGCGGGCAAGACCACCACGCTGAGGGTGATCTCGGGGCTTTGCCGGCCCTGGCGGGGGCAGGTGCGGCTGAACGGGGTCGACCTTGGGCCCACGAGCGCCGCTTCGCGGGCACGGATGGGCCTCGGACACGTGCCCGAGGGGCGACAGCTTTTCCCGCTGATGACGGTGATTGAAAACCTCAGGCTCGGGGCCGCCTTCTTGGCCATGGACGCCTTTGAAGCCTCCCTTGCCTGGGTCTTCGAACTGTTTCCCAGGCTTGCGGAACGGAAAAACCAGCTCGCCGGCACCCTCTCCGGCGGTGAGCAGCAGATGCTGGCCATTGCCCGGGCGCTGATGGGGCAGCCGAAGGTCCTTTTGGTCGACGAGCCTAGCCTCGGCCTGGCCCCGAACCTGGCCCAGGAAGTGCTCTCGGTTTTCGAATCGGTGCGAAGCCGGGGCGTGGGGGTGCTCCTGGTGGAACAGAACGTGGCCCTTTCCCTCGAGGTCGCCGATCGCGGATACGTTTTGGAGCACGGCCGAGTGGTCCTCGAGGGCTCCGCCTCGAGCCTCCGCGAGAATCCCGCGGTGCAGCGGGCCTACCTGGCCTTCTGAGTCCCCCGCCGCGGCAAAACGCGGCGGGGGGGACCCGGGGGAAAGGCGAACGAGCGCCAATCTTGCATCGGTGTGTTGGTAAGCCCGTAGGCACTCGCCTGGCGGCTCGGGGTAAGCTTGGGGCGTGCGCGAGTTGCTCCGGGCAGCCCTCGATCGGGCGCTGTTCGCCACCGATCCCTACCGTCTGGTCGGCGAAGCCCTCGGCCCACCGCCGCCCCGCGCCCACGTGCTGGCGGTTGGTAAAGCGGCCTGGCCCATGCTGAAGGCGGTGGAGGAGGTCTGGCCGGACGCGATCGGCTTTGGGGTGACCCGTTATGGACATGCGGGCAAGCTTTCGCGAATGCGTCTCGTTGAGGCGGGCCACCCGGTTCCGGATCGCAATTCGGAGGCGGCGGCGGACGAAGCGCTCGCCCTGGCCCAAAGCCTGGGTTCCGGCGATTTCCTGCTTCTGCTCGTTTCGGGAGGGGGGAGTGCCCTTTGGGCCGCGCCCTGGGGCGTGACGCTTGAGGAAAAGCAGGGCCTGACCAGGGAACTCTTGAAGAGCGGCGCCTCGATCCACGAGATCAACGCGGTGCGCAAGCACCTCTCGCGCATCAAGGGCGGGCGCTTGGCGGAGGCCGCCTATCCGGCCCGGGTCCGGGCCTTGCTGCTTTCCGACGTTCCCGGCGATGATCCCAGCACCATCGCCTCGGGGCCCGCGGTGCCCGATCCCACCACCTTCGAGGACGCGCTGGGGGTCCTCGACCGCTACGGCGTCACTTCCAAGAAGGCCCGGGCTCACCTCGAGGCCGGAGCCCGGGGTGAACTCCCGGAAACGCCAAAACCGGGCGCGCCCGTGTTTTCCGGAGTGGAAACCGAAATCCTCGCTTCGAACGCCGATCTTTTGCAATCGGCCGCCGACTATCTCGAGGACAAGGGCTTTCCGACCCTGATCCTCTCCGACCGCCTGACCGGCGAGGCCAGGGACCTTGCCCGAGTCCACGCCGAGATCATTTTGAGCGCGCGCAAGCGTGGCTTGCCCCGCCGGCCGCCCTTTGCCCTTTTGAGCGGTGGCGAGGCCGGCGTCACGGTGAGGGGTGAAGGCCGGGGCGGGCGCAACCAGGAGTTTTTGCTCTGGCTCCTTTTCTACCTGGGCCCCGAGGGCGTGTGGGCCCTGGCGGTGGATTCGGATGGTATCGACGGGAATACCGACGTTGCCGGGGCCCTACTCACCCCGGATTCGTTCCACCGGGCCCTGGCGCTCGGCCTCGATCCCGCGGCCTACCTGGCCAGAAACGACGCCCACGGCTTCTTCTCCGCCCTCGGGGATCTGGTTCAGACCGGCCCCACCGCCAATAACCTCAACGACCTGCGGATCATTTTGGTCTGAATGGGCCTCACCCGGTGGCCAGCGCGTAGCGCACGGGGCGGCCGGGGATGCGGGCGAGTTCACCCTGGTATCGAAGGTGCTCCAGGTGGGCGAGGGTTTCGGCCCAGGCGAAGCGGCGCTGGGTGGGTGGCAGCTCGCCCGGAAAGAGCGCGAGCGAGGCTTCCCAGGCCGTCTTGGGCCCCGTTTTGAGGGCCTCGAGGGTGGCCTCCAGGCGCTCGGCGTGGTGGCGTTGGAGGGCTTTGGTTCGGGCTTTGAGGTCGGGGGGGTTGAAGTGGCCGCTCAAGGTGAGACCCACCTCCAGCTCGGCCAGCCGCTCGAGGGTACCCAGGAAGTCGGCCAGGGGATCGGGGTTGCTGTAGGCCCAGCGGGCGATGATGGGGCTCACCCGGTCGAGGATCGCGTCCCCCGCGATGAGCACCCCATCTTCGCGATAGAGGGCGGCCTGACCCTCGGCGTGGCCGGGAGTCGCGAGGACCCGAAAGCGCATGCCGGCGAGCTCCACTGTCTGGCCGTCCTGGAGGCCCCTCGGTGACTCGGGCGGAAAGACCCGCTTCCGGGTTTCGTCCATCTCGCGGGCAAATCCCTCGATGTAGGCCTCGGGGACCCCGTGGTCCAGGAAGGCCCAGTGTCCGGCGTCGCGCCAGGTCTCGAAGTCGGTCCAGAAGGCGTGGCCGCGGCGGATCTCTTCCTCGAGCATCAAAACCTGGGCCCCCTGGGCCTCCAGGCGTCCGGCGAGGGCGTAGTGGTCGGGGTGGTGGTGGGTGATGAAAACCGCGTCGAGATCGCCGAAACCGAGGCCGAGCTCGGCCAGCGCGGCCTCGAGGGCCCCCGCCTTGAGACCGGTATCGACCAGGGCCGCGCCGTCACCCCGGAGGAGATAGCCATGGACGTGCTTGAGCGGGTAGGGGATCGGCAAGCTCAGGCGCCAGATCCCCCTCGCCACTTCTTCGATCTGCACTTGGGTTCGCATTCAGCCCCCTTTGGGGTGGGCGTTTCAGAGGTAGCCGGTTCGCTTGAGCTCTTCCTCGACCGCGGCCAGGGTCTTGGCGTACGCCTCTTCCAAGGTGACGCCCAAAAGCGTCGCGCCCGCGGCGGGAACATGGCCGCCACCGCCGAGCTTCAGCGCGATGCGCTGGGCGCTGACCCCGCCCTTGGAGCGGATCGAGAGCTTGACCCCGTCCTCTTTTTCCTTGAAGAAGATGGCCACCACCGAGCCCTCCGCGGTTTTCAAAAGCCCGACGAAGTCGTCGGTGTCCTCCTCGCTGGCGCCGGCTTCCTGGGTCATGGCCTGGGTCACGTGGGCGCTGACCGCCAGGTGGTCGAAGTGGAACCGGACCGTTCCCAGCACCAGCGAAGTGAGCTTGAAGTATTCCGGTGGCCGCCAGGAGAGCCGGTCGACGAGCTCGGGGTACTTCACGCCGTAGCTCATGAGCTCGGAGACCAGCTGGAAGACCTCGGGGGTGGTGTTGGCGTTCTTGAAAAAGCCGGTGTCGGTCATGGTACCGGTCAGTACCGGGGTGGCGATGTCTTCATCCCAAGGGACCTCCAGCAGGTCGATGAGGTCCTTGACCATCATCGCCGCCGCCGGTTTCGTGGGGTCGACGACGTGGATGTGCCCGAAGCGCGAGTTCGAGCCATGGTGATCGATATTGATCACGAACCCAGCGACCGGCGCACCGACGGCCCGGTCCTTGTCGCCCGAGTCCAGGACCACCAGGGTGGCGTTCTCGGGGAGGTCGGTCACGGGGTCGGTGTACTCATCCTCCCTGGGAATAAAGCGGAGGAAGCGGGGTGGCTCCATGATCCAGTAGGCTTCCTTGCCGAGTTTTTTGAGCGCCCGGTAGAGGCCGAGGGTGCTGCCCAGGGCGTCGCCGTCGGGGTCGATGTGGGCGATGATGTAGATCGGTCCGTCAACGGCCTTCAAGGTCTCAGCAACGAGACGCATTTTCTCCCAGTATCGCGGTTCGGGGGCGTTGTTCGCACTCATGGCCTTTGAGTATACAACCGCAGACGAAATCCTAAACGTTCCAGATAACCAAAATAATCGGGAAAGGTTTTGGAAACCGTTCCCGGTTGGCGGATGGCAAGGCCCGGGGCCCGGAGCGCGAGCAGGGCGAGGCTCATGGCCACCCGGTGGTCGTCGTGGGAATCGAGCAGCGTGGGTTTGGGCCGGCCGGGCTCGACGGTGAGCCCATCCGCGTGTTCGAGCGCTTTGATGCCGGCCTTTTTCAGCTCGGCTGCCATGACCGCGATACGGTCGGACTCGTGGTGCCGCACGTGGGCCACCTCGCTGATGCGGATGGGAGCGTCGGCAAATGTGGCCAGCACGGCGAGGGTGGGGGTTTGGTCGCTCATCGCCCGGAGCGAGACGGTGAACCCACCTTTGAGCGGTTGGGGAGGGCCTTGGACCTCGACCCAATCGGGGGTTTTCGTGACCCTGGCTCCCATGCGGCGCAGCACCTCGACGAACTCGAGGTCAGGCTGCAGCGTGTTTTGGCCGAGGTTGGTGACGCGGATGCGTCCCCCACTGGCGGCGGCCAGGGCGAAGAAGTAGGCCGCCGAGCTGGCGTCGGCCTCGAGGGCCAGGTCGCGGCCCGGATAGGCGCCCGGGAACACGGTGATCCTGGTGAGGTCGGGGGAAGCCTGGGCGCGGATGCCGAAGGCGGCCAGGGTTTCCAGGGTGATGCGTACGTAGTCGGCCTGGACGATGCCGCCTTCGACGATGACTTCGATCGGGGTCTGGGCCAGGGGCGCCGCCATGAGGAGGGCGCTGACGAACTGGCTGGAGGTGGCCCCCGAGATTCGGACCTCGCCTCCGGGCAGCTTGCGGCCTTCGATCAGGAGGGGAAAGCGGCCCGGGGTCTTGAGGGCGTGGATGGTGGCCCCGAGGCTTTCGAGGGCCTCGAGGAGGGGTTGGATCGGTCGCCGTTGCATCTGGGGGCTGGCCTCGATCCGCCAGCGGCCGGGGGTCAGCGCCAGCATCGCACTCAGGAAGCGAGCCAGCGTCCCCGCCGAGCCTACCTGGAGCGTGGCCTCGCGAACGCGCGGGCCGCCGCCGGCGACCACGGCGGTATCGCCGCTGACCTCGACGTCGATGCCCAGCGTCTTGAGCGCCGCGACGGCCCAGTACGCATCGTCGCTTTTGAGGATGCCCACAAGCCTCGAGGGGCCCCCGGCGAACCCGGCCAGCAGGAGGGCGCGGTTGGTGACGCTCTTCGAGCCAGGGACGGCGATCTCGGCTTCGATGGGGCCCGGCGGGGGAAAGAGGGCCACCCGCTCAACGTCGACGAGCTGAGCCCAGGGCGAACGCATGGCCCAACTATAGCCGGTGTTCGGCGAGGAGGGGGCCCAGATCCCTCCTGACTGGCCGTTTGGCCGGGGGGATCTGGGGATAGTTCGGGTCGAATTCGGCCAGGCGCTCTTCGAATGTGGGCAGGCGCTGTTGCCAGAAGACCCCGACCGGAATGCGCGGTTCCCACTCCAGGGCCTTGGCGGAGAAACCGGCCATCTTGCTCGCCACCAGTGCCGCGTCGGCCCCGGCGGGGAGTTCGGGGTCGTAGCCCGTCTCGGCAAGGTCATAGGTGCGCTCGGCGTAGTACGCCCGGGTGTGCAGGTCGTTGTAGGTCGGGCAGGGCTGGAGGACGTCGATCATGGCCAGGCCCCGGTGCTCGATGCCTTTTTTGATCAGCGTCTTGAGGCTTTGCACATCGAAGGCAAAGCCGCGGGCGATGAAGGTGAATCCGGCGGCGAGCGCCATGAGCAAGGGGTTGACCTTTCCCTGGATGTTGGGGCGGGGAAGGCTTTTGGGCCTGGCGCCAAGGGACAGGGTCGGCGAGGCCTGGCCCTTGGTCATGCCGTAGACCTCGTTGTCGAAGACGAGATAGAGGAGGTCGACGTTTCTCCGCCCCGCCCCCACGAAGTGTCCGGCCCCGATGCCCAGGGCGTCGCCGTCGCCGGCGAGTGCGACCACGTTGAGCTCGGGGTTGGCGAGCTTGATACCCTGGGCGATCGGCAGCGGCCGGCCGTGGAGGGTGTGGACGCCGTAGGCGTCGATGTAATGGACCGTCTTCGCCGAGCAGCCGATGCCGGAGACCACGACGTTTTTCTCGGGCGGGATCCCGAGCTCGTTGAGGGCCATCTTGAGCGCGCTGAGGATGCCATAATCCCCGCAACCTGGACACCAGTCGGGATTGATCATCTTCAGACTCCTTCCATCAAGACCACCCGGGGCCCTTGGGCGCCCTCGAGGGCCCGGCGCAGCTCTTCGCCGAAGATGGGGCGGCCGGTGAATTTATGAACGCCGAGGTTGGGGGAGCGCCCACTCGCCAGGCGGATGAGCTCGGCGAGCTGCCCGCTTTGGTTCTCTTCCACCACGGCGAAGGGGGCATCCGCGAGCACCTCGGCGACCGCTTCCGGGAAGGGCCAGAGCCAGCGAAGGTGGAGGTAGCGCCAGCCCGCGCGCTGGGTGGCCCACCTCGCCGCTCCCTTGACCGATCCCCAGCCGACGAGGATTTTTTCGCCCCTTCCGTAGAGATGAAATTTGAGTTCGTCCGGGACCTCGCGGGCGGCGCGCGCAAGCTTTTGGGCGCGCCTCTCCATCATCCGCCTCCGCACCACCGGGTCTTCGCTGATGTGGCCAAAGGCGTCGTGTTCGTCGGAGGTGATCCAGTAGTGGGTGCCCGCTGTACCCAAGGGCACGTGCGCGTCGAGGTCGAAACGGAGGAGCGGTCTTGAACCCTCCAGCCCGGCCTTTCGTTCCTGGATCTCCGGCGTGGAGAGCGCCTTTTCATCCACGGTGGCAAAGCGGGAAGCCAGTTCCTTGTCGAGGAGGTGGATCACCACCGTCTGATAGGCCTGGGCCAGCTCCAAACTCCAGGCGGCGTCGAAGAAGGCTTCCTCCAGGTCTCCGGAGGCGATCACGATGCGGGGGAATTCGCCGTGGCCGGCGAAGATGGAAAAGAGGAGGTCCCCCTGCTCGTTGCGGGTGGGCAGGCCGGTTGAGGGGCCGCCCCGCTGGTAGAGGGTGACCACCAGCGGCGTTTCCGTGATTCCAGCAAAGCCCAGCGCCTCGGCCATCAGCGAGAAACCGGGGCCGCTGGTGGCGGTGGCAGCCCGGGCGCCGCTCATCGCCGCGCCGATGGCCATGGTGACGGCGGCGAGCTCGTCCTCGACCTGGACGGTGGTGGCGCCGCCCTGGGGGTGGGCCTCGAGGTAAAAGCTCTCGTCGGTGGCCGGGCTGATGGGGTAGTAGGTCTGGAAGGAAAGCCCCCCGGCCAGCTTCCCCAGGGCGGCGGCCTGACTGCCGGTGAGGAAGAGGCGGGGTTTTTTTACCCTCAGGCCAGGGACCTCAAAAGGCGGTTTTGGCAGCTTTTGGGCGTAGGCCGTGGCCACCACCTCGCGGTTGAGCGCGAGCACCTCGGGTTTGTCGCTGAACTGCCGGGTGAGGGCCTCGAGGAGGAAATCCTGGGGGTACCCGAGATAGGCGAGGCTTGAGGCGACGGCCGCGGTGTTGGTCGCCCGCTTGGCGGCGATGGGGCGGAGCCCGAGCGCCGCGCCGGCTTGGGTGGCGTATTTCTCGAAGGGGATGGGAATGGTTTCAACGCCGCTTTGACGAAAAGCGTCCAAAATCATCCGGATGTCGGGGTCCGCCTCGCCGAGCCTTGCGGCCAGCTCTTCCCGCGGTCGGGTGTCGAGAAAGGGGAGTTTCGAGAGCCTGAACCCTTCAACCTCGGGTGGATAGAGCACCGCCCCGCCCGGTCGCACCTCGCCCAGGTGGCGGGCCAGGGTCTCAGCCTCGAGGGCGACCAGCAGATCGGCCGCTCCGGGGAAGGCCAGCGGCGGCGTTTCTCCGAAGCGGACCTCGAGATAACTGTGCCGCCCCATGATGTTGGAGTGGTATTCGCGCCGGCCCAGGACGCTGAGCCCGCCCAGGGCGAGCGCCCGGGCGAAGAGCATGGCCGCGGTCTCGATGCCGGACCCCTGGGGGCCGCCGATACGCCACGAACGTTCCATGCCTCAAGTTACACCTAGGGTTTGGCCTTGGAACCCGGGACCGGATAGGTGGGGATCGGGAAGAGGTTCGAGTCGTAGGGCACGATCATGAAGGTGGTGTTCGGCGAGTTGCCGAGGTCTTTGATGGCCTGGACCTGGTACCACTTCAGGTACGACTCGGTGAGCGAGCCGGCGATGACCTTGTTGGCCTCGGCGATGCCCTGGGCCTCGATCTTCTTGCGCTCGGCCTCCTTTTGCTCCTTTTCCAAAACGAATTGCATGCGTTCGGCTTCCTGCTTGGCCACGATCTTACGCTGAATGGCCTCGATCACCGATTGCGGCAACACCACGTTGCGGATATTGACCTGGACGATCTCGAAGTAGGGGCTCTTGAGGCCCTCGAGGGCCTGGACGATGCCGGCGTCGACCTTGGCCCGGAGCTCGTAGTACTCGGTCGACAGGTAGGTCGAGGCCACCTTCCTAAGCGCCGATCGGATTTGAGGCACCACCAAACCGTTCTCGATATCGGTGTATTGCAGGTAAGCCTCGCAGGCCTCTTCGGGGCGGATCCGGTAGCCCACGGTGATGTCCATGTTGATGCGCAGCCCGTCCTTGGCCAGGACCTCGACGCCTTTGTAATCGAGGATCTGGGTGTAGATCGGCACCTCGGCGAAGCTTTCGATAGGCACCGCGGCCCAGTGCACGCCGGGCGGGGTTTCCTGGTTTTGGATCTGACCCAGGCGAATGCGGCAGCCGACGTGCCGGTTATCGATGATCCTGACGCCAACGCCAGCCCAGATCAAAAGGAGGACCAGGAACACACCCAGTCCTCCAAACGCATAGACCCCCTTGCTGTTCATGTTTCCATTGTACGGAAGCGCCTACGTTTCTCTGGGTTTTTTGGCTTCTTCGTCCCGCAGAGCGCGCCGGAGGATCTTGCCCACCGCGGTTTTTGGGAGGTCGTCGCGTATCTCCCAGAGTTTTGGCACCTTGTAGGCGGCCAGCCGCTCGCGGGCGAAGGCCTCGAGGTCCGCTTCGCTCACCTTGTCCTTGAAGCCTTCCTTGAGCACCACGTAGGCCTTCACCGTTTCACCGCGGTAGGGGTCGGGCACGCCGACCACGGCCGCTTCCTGGACCGCTTCGTGCTGGTAGAGCACCTCTTCGATCTCTCTGGGGTAGATGTTGTAGCCGCCGGCGATGATCATGTCCTTTTTGCGGTCGACGATGTAGAAGTAGCCCTCTTCGTCCATCTTGGCCACGTCGCCGGTGAGCAGCCAGCCATCGCGCAAGACCGCCTTGGTCTCCTCGGGGCGCCTCCAGTAGCCCTGCATGACGTTCGGCCCCTTGACCGCGAGCTCGCCGATCTCACCCACGGCCCGGGTCTCGAGGTCGGGGCCCACCACCCGGGCCTCGACCGAGGGCAGGGGGAGCCCGATCGATCCCTTTTTGCGCTTGCCGAACATGGGGTTGCAGTGGGTCACCGGCGAGGCTTCGGAGAGGCCGTAGCCTTCGACCAGCTTGGCGCCGGTGAGCGCTTCGAAGCGCTCCGCCACCTCGATCGGCAGCGGGGCCGCGCCCGAGATGCAGACCTTGACCGAGCGAATGTTGCGCTGCTCGATGCCCGGGAAGGTGTTGAAGGCCACGTACATGGTGGGGACACCGGGGAAGAGGGTGGCCTTATGCTGCTCGATGGCCCGGACGACCTGGGCGATTTCGAAGCGGGGCAGCAATACGATCTTGGCCGCGAGCGCCAGGCCGAAATTCATGGAGACCGTCATGCCGTAGACGTGGAAGAAGGGGAGCACCCCGAGCATGACCTCCTTGCCCGGCTCAAGCCCCGGTGCCCAGGCCAGGACCTGGTGCACGTTGGCCATGAGGTTTTGGTGCGAGAGCATCGCGGCTTTCGGAGTTCCGGTGGTCCCGCCGGTGTACTGCAGGAGGGCGAGGGCCTCGAGGTCCACCTCGACCGGCGACGGCTCGGGCGGGCTCCCCGCGAGCAGCGCTTTCCAGGCCCTCCGTTTGGGGTGCGCGGGAACCTTGACCCACTTCCCCTCCCGCTTCATCTTGAAGGGGTAGAGAAGGTTTTTGGGGAAGGGGAGCGCGTCCTGGATCCCGGTGGTGATTACCACCTCCGTCGGGACCTCGCGTTCGATCTCGGCAAAGCGCGGCCAGAGCAGATCGAGCATGACGAGGAACTTCGCTTCCGAGTCCCCGAGCTGGTGGGCGAGCTCGCGCGGGGTGTAGAGGGGATTGGTGTTGACGGCCACGCCGCCGGCGAGTAGGGTGCCGAAGAAAGCGATGAGGAACTGCGGCGAGTTGGGGAGCATGATCGCGACCCGGTCGCCTTTTTGGAGCCCCAGGTCCTGGAGGGCGCGGGCAAAGCGGCGGGTCTCTTCCCACAGCGCCTTGTAGGTCATCTGTTTGCCCATGAAGTCCAGGGCGATGTTCCCGGGAAACTGGGCCGCCGCGTTACGAACCAGGTCGAAAAGCGGGGCTTTGGGGTAGTCCACCTTAGGCGGTACCCCAGGGTCATAGTGGGCGTGCCAGGGCCTTTCCATGTTTTCCTCCTTACCTTCGAGCTTACGATAGAAGGACACCGCGTGCCCCTTAAACCGGGTATAAGATTATACCCAGTTCGCTTCCCCCTTCAGCACCGCTTGCGGGTCAGGGTAACGTGTGGGAATGGAGCTCGTCTACGTTCTCCCCGCCCGGGCGCTCCCCGATCCCTCGGGACGGGTGCTGCCCCTCGATGGGGCGTTGTGGTCGCGGTTGACTCGGGAAGGGTTTTACCGCTTTCGTCACCAGATGGAAGAGGACCCGACCTACCGCCAGGTGATCCCCTACGCGGTGGTGACCTACCGGGGCCGGGTCTTCCTCACCCGGCGGATCCGGGGCGGTGGCGAGAAACGATTGGCCGGGCTCTTCTCCATCGGGCTCGGGGGGCACATCAACCTCTGGGATCAGTGCCGGGATCCAGTGACCTGGGCCCTTTACCGCGAGCTTTGGGAAGAAGCGGGGATTAAAGCCCGGTCCCTGCGCCGAATGGGGCTCATTCTGACCTCGACCACCCCGGTTGAGCGGGTGCACGTGGGGGTGTTGTTCTTGGTCGAGGCCGACCGCAAGCCCGAGGTTCGGGAGCGCGAAAAACTCGAGGGCCGCCTGGTCAGCGGGCGCGAGCTCGACGATTTGCTTCCCCGGATGGAGGGGTGGTCACAGCTCGCCTGGCGACACCTCGGGCCCCGAATTGGCGGTGACCTGGACGAGCGCCTCGGCTTGGTATAAGTTTATACTCGGTATAAGGAGGTGGGCATGCGCATTCGCAAGATCGGAGTTGTAGGCGCGGGGACCATGGGGGCCGGCATCGCGGCGCTCGCGGCCAGCGCCGGGGTGCCGGTGGTGCTCCTCGATATTCCCGCCGACGGCGATGATCCCAACGCCATCGTGAAAAAGGGTCTGGAGCGGGCCATGAAGGCGCGCCCCGCAGCCTTCATGGCGAAGGAGCGGGCTCGGCTGATCGAGATCGGCAACACCCGCGACGATCTGGAAAAGCTGGGCGACGTGGACTGGGTGGTCGAGGCCATCATCGAAAAACCCGAGCCCAAACAAGAGCTGTTTGCGCGGCTCGAGGCCATCCTCAAGCCCGAGGCCATCGTTTCCACCAACACCTCGGGCATCCCGATGAAGATTCTCACCGAGGGCAGGAGCGAGGGCTTTAGGAAGCGCTTTTTGGGGACCCACTTTTTTAACCCGCCCCGCTACCTTCACCTGCTCGAGATCATCCCGACCCCCGACACCGACCCCGGGGTGATCGCCGCCATCGAGGCTTTCGGCGACCGCATTTTGGGTAAGGGGATCGTGCGGGCCAAGGACGTGCCGGGCTTCGTCGCCAACCGCCTCGGGGTCTACGGCATGGTGCAGGCGGTCCGGCTGATGGAAGAGTTCGGTCTCACCATCGACGAGGTCGACGCCCTGCTGGGGCCGCTCGTGGGCCGACCGAAGAGCGCCGTCTTCCGCACCGCCGACCTCACCGGCCTCGACGTCCTGCGCCACGTCGCCAGCGGGCTGGCTGAGGCCACTGGCGAGGATTTCGCCCTCCCCGAGTGGGTGGAAAAGCTGGTGGCCATGGGGCGGCTCGGGGAGAAGACCAAGGCCGGTTTTTACAAGAAAGAGGGCAAGGCGATCTTCACCCTCGATCCCCAGACCCTCGAGTACCGGCCGAAGGAAAAGCCCCGGATTCCCGGATACGCCGAAATCAAAGACAAGCCGCTTCCCGAGCGGCTCAAGGCGGTCCTCGAGCTGCCGGAAAAATACGGCGCCTTCATGAAAAAGCTTTTCGCCGTGACCACCCACTACACCTTGGAAAAGGCCGAGGCCATCGCTTACGACATCGTGGCCATCGACCGCGCCATGCGCTGGGGCTTCGGCTGGGAGCTCGGGCCCTTCGAGCAGATGGACGCGGTGGGGGTGGATACGGTCCGCGCCCTCCTGACGGAGTTCGGCTTCGCCGAACCCGAACTGCTCGCCAAGGCTGAAGGGAGCTTTTACAAAACGCAGGATGGACAAAAGCGCCACCTGGCGTTCGACGGGAGCTACCAGCCGCTCGCCCCGGTGCCCGGCGCGCTGGTGATCGCCGAGGCCAAATCCGAGGGGCGCGTGGTGAAGGAGAACAAAGAGGCCTCGTTGGTCGACATCGGCGACGGGGTGTTGCTCCTTGAGTTCCACAGCAAGGTCAACACCGTGGGCGAGGGGATCCTCTCTCTCACCGACTGGGCCCTCGGCTACATCGAGCGGGAAGGTCTGGTGGGCTTGGTGGTCGGCAACGACGACCCGCGCGCCTTCTCGGCCGGGGCGAACCTTGGCCTCATCGCCATGCTCATCCAGGAAGGCGATTGGGACGAGCTCGACCTGGCGGTGCGCAGCTTCCAGCGGGCGACGATGGGGCTCAAATACGCGCCCTTCCCGGTGGTGGTGGCCCCCTTCGGCCTCACCCTGGGCGGCGGCGCCGAGTACGTGCTGCACGCGGATGAGGTCGTGGCCCACGCCGAGCTCTACATGGGGTTGGTTGAGGTGGGGGTTGGTCTGATCCCGGCCGGCGGCGGGACCAAGGAACTGCTCTTCCGCTTCAGCGAGGACCTCAAGCCCTACCCGGAAGCCGACCCCTTTGAGGCCGCAAAGCGTGCCTTCGGGCTCATCGCCATGGCCCAGACCTCGACCAGCGCCCTCGAGGCCAAAAACCTCGGGTATCTCCGCGGTTCCGACCGCGTGGTCATGAACCGGGATCGCCTGATCGCCGAGGCCAAGCGCCGAGTGCTCGAGCTGGCGCCCGGCTACGTGCCGCCGGTTCGTGGGCAGCGCCGGATCGTGGCCCTTGGCGCCGAGGCGCTCGGCAACCTGAAGTACGCGGCCTGGCAGTTCAGGGAGGCCGGTCAGATCACCGATCACGAGCTGAAGATCGCCAACGAGCTGGCCTACGTGCTCTCCGGTGGTGACGGACCACCCCGCGAGGTCAGCGAAGACGACATCTTGGACCTCGAGCGTGAGGCCTTCCTGAAGCTCGCGGGCACGAAGAAGACCCTCGAGCGGGTGCTCCACACCTTGAAGACCGGGAAGCCGATGAGGAACTAAGGAGGAAGTATGCGCGAGGCGGTTATTGTCAGTGCAGTCCGTACCCCCGTGGCTCGGGGTAAGAAGAACGGAGCCTTGGCCAGCGTTCACCCGGTGGATCTTTCGGCGGCGGTGATGCGAGCGGCGGTCGAGCGGTCGGGCGTCGATCCCAAGCTGCTCGACGACGTGCTCTGGGGTTGCGCCATGCCCGAGGCGGCCCAGGGGTTGAACATCGCCCGCCTGGCGCTCCTTCGCGCCGGGCTGCCGGTTGAGGTTCCGGGCGCCACGGTGAATCGCTTTTGCTCGTCTGGCCTGCAGACCATCGCCATGGCCGCCCAGGCCATCATGAGCGGTATGGCCGACGCGGTGCTGGCCGGTGGGGTCGAAATGATGAGCCAGGTGCCGATGAGCGGCTACCACACCCGGTTGCACCCGGACCTCACCCCCGAAACCTGGTCGGCGGAGACCTACTCCTCCTACATCGGCATGGGCTATACCGCCGAACGGGTGGCCGAGCGTTGGGGGATTTCCCGTGAGGACCAGGACCGCTGGGCCTACCGCAGCCACAAGCTCGCGGCCGAGGCCTGGGAGGCGGGTCGCTTTGACGATCAGATCGTGCCCATTCAGGTCGAGCGGGTGCGCTATAAGGGGACCAAGAAACAGGTCGAGACCTTCGAGTTCAAAAAGGACGAGACCGTACGACCCGACACCACGGTGGAAAAGCTTTCCCAGCTCAAGCCGGCCTTTAAGGTTGGCGGGACGGTTACCGCCGGCAACGCCAGCCCTTATTCCGACGGGGCGGCGGCGGTGCTGGTCATGAGCAAGGAGAAGGCCGAGGCGCTGGGCCTTAAACCCCTGGCGCGCTTCATCACCTTCCAGGTGGCGGCGGTGGCTCCGGACATCATGGGCGTAGGACCGGTGTACGCCGTGCCCAAGGCCTTTGAAAAGGCCGGGATCACCATGTCGGACATCGACCTCATCGAGTTCAACGAGGCGTTTGCCGCCCAGGTGCTGGCGGTGATGCGTGAGCTTGGGATGCCCGAGGAAAAGACCAACGTGAACGGCGGAGCCATCGCCCTCGGACACCCCCTTGGCGCCACCGGGGCCAAGCTGACCACCCAGCTCGTCTACGAGCTCGGGCGCCGCGGGGGCGGTCTGGGCCTGGTCACCATGTGCATCGGCGGCGGCATGGGGGCTGCCGGAATCTTTGAGGTTTACGGGAGGTAAACGATGAGCGAACAACCCCTTTGGAAGAAAGGCGGCGGCTGGCTGCTGGCGCGGGCGGACGATGTGTACAGCCCCGAGGACTTCGACGAGACCGTCCGCATGATCGCCGAGACCACCCGCACCTTCGTCGAGCGCGAGGTCTTGCCGGTCCTCGACGAGATGGAGACCGATAAGGCGCGGATGCTCGAGGAGAGCCCGAGGCTCATGCGAAAGGCGGGCGAGCAGGGGCTGCTTGCCCCCGACATCCCCGAGGCGTACGGAGGTCTTGAGCTGCCGAAGGTGGTCAGCTCGATCATCGCCGAAAACCTCTCCGAGGCCGGCGGTTTCGCCGTGACCGTGGGTGCCCACACCGGCATCGGCACCCTGCCCATCGTCTACTTCGGCACCGAAGCGCAAAAGCAGAAGTACCTGCCGAAGCTGGCCTCCGGCGAGTGGGTGGCCGCCTACGCCCTCACCGAGCCCGGCGCGGGGTCCGACGCTCTCGGCATCAAGACCACCGCCACCCCGGTGGAAGATGGGAAGTACTACCTCTTAAACGGCACCAAGCAGTTCATCTCCAACGCCGGGTTCGCCGATTTGTTCACCGTCTTCGCCAAGATCAATGGGGAGCACTTCACCGCCTTCCTGGTCGAGCGTGACACCCCCGGCCTTTCCTTTGGTCCCGAAGAGCACAAGATGGGCATCCGCTCGTCCTCGACCCGGCAGGTGATCCTCGAGGACGTCAAGGTCCCGGCGGAAAACATCGTCGGCGAGATCGGCAAGGGCCACAAGATCGCCTTTTTGGTCCTCGACGTGGGCCGCTACAAACTCGGCGCCGGCGCCGTCGGCGGCGCCAAGGTGGCCCTGCGCGACGCTGCCAAGTACGCCAAGCAGCGGGTGCAGTTCGGCCTTCCCCTCGCCAAGTTCGGGGCCATTAAGGAAAAGCTGGCCCGCATGGCCATTCTCACCTACGTGGCCGAGAGCGCGGTCTACCGCACCGTGGGCCTCATCGACGAGACCATCGCGCGTCTGGGCAAGGCGGCCACGGTCGAGGCGATCGAGGAATTCGCGGTCGAGGCCTCGATCGCCAAGGTCTTCGGCTCGGAAGTGCTCGATTTCGTCGTCGACGAGGCGGTGCAGATCCACGGCGGCTACGGCTACATCCAGGAATACGCCGTCGAGCGCGCTTACCGGGACAGCCGGATCAACCGCATCTTCGAGGGGACCAACGAGATCAACCGCCTTTTGATCCCCGGAATGCTCCTCCGGCGGGCGCTCAAAGGCGAGCTGCCGCTCTACGAGGCCGCGACCAAGCTGCAAGAAGAGCTTTTGGAACCAGCGTTCGGCGAGCCTCCAGCCGACGACTTCGAACGCCTTTATGGCTACGTCGATGGCCTCAAGAAGCTGGCGCTGATGACCGCCGGTCTCGCGGCCCAGAAGTTCGGCGAGAAGATCGCCAAGGAGGAGGAAGTCCTCCTCCGCGTCGCCGACATCGCCACCGCGGCGTTCGCGGCCGAGAGCGCGCTGCTTAGGGCCAAAAAGCGCGGCGACGCGCTCTCGCGCCTCGCCACCGAGTACTACCTCACCGAGGAACTTGCGAAGGCGAGCGTCACCGCGCAGGGGCTGCTCCCTTACCTCGAGGAGGGCTCGGATCTGCGCATGCTGATGAGCGCCGCCCGTCGGCTGACCAAGCACGACCCCGTGAACCGGATCGGCATCCAGAAAAAGGTGGCCGACGCGGTCCTCGAGGCCGAGAACTACCCCTTCTGAGCCAGCAAAGGCCACACCTCGCGCACGGCCCGGCGGGCCGTGCGCGTATTCCTTGGGGGCTGGGCCGCCCGCAGCCCCACGACAAAACCCGGGAAGCCGAGGCACCGCCCCGGCTGCCATCCGGTGGGGTGGCCGCTTGGGCGGCATGCAGGGATGCCCCAATTGGAGCGCACGTTTGGCCAGACAATGGTATTTAAAAATCGGGAGCGTTCGGTGTGGGTAAGCCCGGGAACGCTGTTTGTCCCAAGGGGGTCGAAATGCGGGCGGGGTGGAAGTTGACACGGTTCTCGATGTTCTTAACGGGCTTGATCCTGGGGGCTACTATGGGAATCATTGTCCCCGATGAAAGACTTCAAGTTTTGCCCCTGGCTGGATTGGCAGCGGCGATTGGAGGTTATGAGGCCTACCGTAAGGCAAAGGCCCAGAGAGTTTTCCGTGCGCTCCTCGCCGCAGCGGGGTACTTCCTGATCCTGTTTGTGATTTTGAGGGGGCTGGATCTGGTGTTCGGCTTGGTTTTCAATCGGCCGCCAATCGGACCTTGATGACGCACCTGGGGCTTTTAAGACCGTGATTGCCGGAGATGACCTAGGGCGGTGTGATGAAGTGCAGCCGCCAGGATGCGTCGATCCAGGCTGCTTTGGGCGGGCTCGAGGGCTGGACCGCAAGGGCGATGACCACGCCCTCGGCCAGCCGTCGCCAGCGGCCATCGGTGCGGAGCCAGATCCCGCTTTTCGAGCCCATCCAAAGCCGGCCCAAAGCGTCGATCGCCAGCGCGGTCACCTCGGCGACCGGGGTCGCGAGGGGCGCAAAGGCGGTGCCGGGTTCGGGTCGCCACCAGATGCCAAAGCCCATCCCCCCGACGAATATCTGGCCCTTTCGATCCACGGCGAGCGCGTGGGCCATGCGCTTTTCCCGCGGGTCGGGGAGGGGGAGGCCTCCGGTTTCCAGGCGCGTCCAGCGATACCCGGCATCCTGGCTAAAGAAGAGGCCCTGGCCCCGGAGCCAGGCGTAGTGCTGCCAGGGGCGAAGGGGGTCGATGGCGTAGGCGTCGATCTTTTCCGAAGGCAGGCCCTCGAGGGCCTTGAGCCGGACGTTCCCACGGGGGCTGATGACGGCGTAGGTTCCGTGCCCGGCGGCGATGATGCGATTGCCGTCGTAGGCGAAGGTAAGGACCTCGGCTTCGGGCTGGCGCAGAAGGTCGCTCCAGCGCCGGCCGCAGTCGGAGGAGACGGCGATGCCCTGGTGGTGGCCGAGGAAGATCCTGCCGTCGGGGTGCCAAAAGAGCGCGTGAATGCCCTCGACCTCGAGGCCGATCCGCCCCTGGCCGAGGGCGAGCCCAAGCAAGAGGGTCAGGACCGGAAGGAATCGCGCCCCGTTTCCGATCACCGTCAGCCCGTCAGCGACTCGAGCGTTTCCAGGAGTGCGGCTTCCAGGGCGGCGATGCTCGCCGCCGGCGCCTGGTGCATTCCCGGGAGGTAGCTAAAGAGCACGTGGGTGGCCTCGAGGCGTTTGGCCGCCTCGAGGAAGGTCCGCTTGAGCTCCCGGGTTTCGAGGCTCGCCGGTTGCATCCCCTGGGCCGCCGGGTTCCCTTTGAGGAACGCCCGGGCTTCGGCTTCGTTGAGCCAGGCCAGAACGTACTTCTTGCCGGCAGCGGTCAGGGTGATGTGCTCGCCCGGGCGCTCTGGGTCCTCGAGGATATACCAGGTCGGTTCGACGAGCGACCGCATGGCCTTAGTGGTCGGCGAGACGGAAGCCAACCTCGATGACCGCCTGGAACTCTGAAACCCGCCCTTCCTCGATCCGGCCGCGGAGCTCCTTGACCTCGAACCAATCCAAATGCCGGAGCGTCTCTGACGCCCGCTCAACCGCGTTCTCGATCGCTTTTTCAAAGCTCTCGGTGCTGGTGCCGACCAGGGTGATCTTTTTGTAGACCCTATCCATAGGACCCCCTTACAACAAGTTTACCCCCGGCCGGGCGTTTTCGGGCCGGGGGCATCTGGGAAATTCGGTCTTTACCCGGCGCCCATCCGTCCCAGCCAGAGCCCGATGAGGAAGACGAGCCCGCCCCCGAGAACCACCTGGATCACGGTGGGACTCAAAGGGCTTTTCATATAGCGATAGCGGATGTAGGCGATGGTGATGAGCTCAAATACGACGATGGCATAGGCCAGGCTCAGGGCGACCTGAATGTTGGGGATGAGGAAGGGAAGGGTGTGCAGCATGCCCCCAAAGACGGTGGCGAGGGCGGTGATGCCGCCCCGGAGCCAGGGGTGGCCGCGGCCGGTGACCTTACCGTCATCGGAGAGGGCTTCGGCCAGCCCCATGGAAAGGCCGGCACCGATCGAGGCGGCGAGACCGACGAAAAAGGCATCCATGGGTTGCTTGGTGATCTCGGCGGCGGCGAAGAGCGGCCCCAGGGTCGAAACCGACCCGTCCATCAACCCGAGGAGGGCCGGTTGCACCACTTGCAGGACGAACTTGGGGTCGTTGCGTTCGATGGTCCAAGCGCTCATGCCTCCAGTTTATCTATAATGGCAATGATTATCAATAGTTATAAGAAGAGCTCGGCGATTTGGACCGCGTTGAGCGCCGCCCCCTTGAGCAGCTGGTCGCCGACGACGAAGAAATCGAGCGCGTTGTCCAGGGCCAGGTTTTGCCGGATCCGTCCGACCTCGACCGCCCATTTCTCGGTCGCGGTGAGCGGCATGGGGTAGCGCTGGTTTTGGGGATCGTCCACTAGCTTCACCCCGGGGGCACGAGCGAGAACCCGACGGGCGGCCTCGGGCTCGACGGCCTTGGCAAAGCGCACGGTGGCAGCTTCGGCGTGCGCGCGGAGGGTGGGGATCCGAACTGCGGTGGCGCTGATTTTGAGGCCGGGGGTGCTGAAGATCTTCTGGGTTTCCCAAACCACCTTCATTTCCTCGCGCGTGTAGCCATTCTCGAGGAAACGGTCAATGTGGGGAATGACGTTAAAGGCGAGGGGATGGGCGAAGACCTGGGCCTTGGCCGGGCGGCCCTCGAGGAAGGCCCTCGTTCCTGCCAGGAGCTCGTCGATTCCCGCGGCTCCGGCGCCGGATGCGGCCTGGTAGGTGCTCACGATCACGTGAGTGGCGTGGAAGGCCTGGTGCAGCGGCCACAGCGCCATGGCCAAAATCGCAGTGGTGCAATTGGGGTTAGCGATGATGCCCCGGTGCCTTTTCGCCGCTTCCGGGTTGATCTCGGGAATGACCAGCGGAACCTCGGGCTCATAACGCCAGGCCGACGAGTTGTCGATGACCAGCGCCCCGCCCTCGACCCAGATCGGGGCGAGGCGTTTGGAGAGGCTGCCTCCCGCGCTCGCCAAGACGATATCAACCGGCAGCGGCCCCTCGGGGAGAACCTCGACGGTGACCGCGTCGCCGTGGAAGGTCAGCTCGGTGCCTGCCGATTTCGGGCTCGCGTAGAGCCGGAGCTCGGAGACCGGGAAGCGCCGGGCCTCCAAAACCTTGAGGATCTCGCGCCCCACCGCGCCGGTGGCGCCAACAACCGCAACTCGCATGCCGACACGTTAGCACGCCCCAGGCGCCTTGTCACCCGGACGATCCTCTCTCGGCGTTTGCGAGCAATGCGGCCGCGCGAGGTTTTCCCGGGGTCCCTGCCGTGGCAAAAGCCACGGCAGGGCGGTTAGCCGCCGAGGAGCTCGAGGGCCCCAAGCTTTTGCAGAGCGTCTCGGACCTTTCTGAGCAGCGCCAGTCGATTTTCGCGAACCGACGAATCCTCGACCATGACCAAAACCTTATCCAGGAATCGGTCGAGGACCGCCTTAAAGGCGGCGATGCCTTCCAGCGCTTCCCGAAAGACCCCGAGGTCCACCTCGGGGAGGGGCGCGGCCGGATCCCAAGGGGGAATGGCTCGGTCGCCTTCGAGCAGCAGCCGCATGACCGCTGTCTCGACCGCGGGCAGGGCCTCATAGAGCGCGGTTTCCTCTTCGCTGGCAAAGCGGCTGGGGTCGGGGTCGAGCGCGCTCTGGGCCTCCCGGGCCAGGTTGGCTGCGCGTTTATAGAGGAGAAAGAGGTCGGTAAAGCGAGGGTCGTAGACCAGCGTGCGCAGGATGAGTGCCTTGAGCATGACGTCGCGAACGCTGGCCCCTTCTTCCATGGCCGCCCGCACCGCGAGCACCGGGAGCCCGGCAGCCGTCAGCAGGTTTTCCAGGCGCTCCCAGGTGAAGCGTTCCGCTTCCCGAACGGCGGGCTCGGGGACAGGATGCCCCCAGTCGCCGTAGGCCTGGCTCGCCGCCTCGAAGAAGTGCCGAAGGGGTAATCGCCAGCCCTTCGCGCCCAGAATTCGGACCAGGGCAAAGGCCGCTCGTCTCAGCCCGTAGGGATCGGCCGAGCCTTTTGGGCGCTTGCCGAGGGCGAAAAAGCCAATGAGGGTGTCGGCTTTATCGAGTGCCGAGAGCAGCGCACCTTCGGTGGTGACCGGGAGGGCGTCCTGGGCCCCTTCGGGGCGGGTCGCGTCCTCGAGCGCTTGGGCAATGGCTTCGGCTTCGCCCGCTTTCAGGGCGTAGTGCTTGGCCATCGTCCCCGCCAGTTCCGGGAACTCGTAGACCATCTGGGTGGTGAGGTCGGCGAACACCAGCTGGCCCGCCCGCTCCAGAACCTGGGGATCGGTCTTAAGCTTGCCCGCCAAGCGGACGCTCGCCTGGCGCACCCGCTCGGCTTTGTCCCACATGGTGCCGAGGTCCCGGGCGAAGGCCATGCCCTTGAGCTTTTCGCGGTGAGCCTTGAGGGGAAGTTTCAGGTCGGCCCGCCAAAAAAAGACGGCATCGTCGAGCCGCCCTTTGAGCACGCCCTCGTAACCCTCGCGGATGGCGTTGGTGTCGCGTTCGTTGTTGGCGATGCCGATGAATCGGTTCGTGAGCCGACCCCCGGGAGCGCGCACCGGGAAGAACCGCTGGTGGTGGATCATGACCGTGGCCAGCACCTCGTCGGGCAGTTCGAGGTAGGTCTCGCCGAAGCGCCCCATGATGGCGACGGGCCATTCGACGAGTCCGGTGATCTCATCCAGCAGGTCTTCGGGAATGATGGCCTCGAGGCCCTCCGAGAGGGCCAGGGTCTGGGTTTCGAAGACGATGCGTTCCTGCCGGGCCTTCTGGCTCGGCTCGACCTTGGCCGCGCGCAGGGCGTCTTCGTAGCCCTCCGGGGCATCGAGTTCGAGGGGCTCGGGGGCCATGATGCGGTGGCCCCGGCTCGTGCGGCCCGCCTCCAATCCAAAGACCGACACCGGGACCACTTCGCCATCCAGCAAGGCCACGAGCCAGCGGACCGGCCTCACGAAGGGCCCTTCCCCGTTGCCCCAGCGCATCTTTTTCGTGGCCGGCAGCTCCAGGAGTGCCTCGGCCAAGAGTTCGGGAAGGACGTCGCGGGCAGGGCGCCCTTCGTCTACGATTCGGGCGAAGACGTAGGGGCCTTTGGGGGTGTCCTTAACGTAGAGATCGTCGGGGTGAAGGCCCAGGCTCCGGGCAAAGCCTTCGGCGGCCTTGGTCGGTTTGCCGTCGCGGAAGGCGGCGGCGGCGGGGGGGCCGCGGCGCTCGGCCTCGAGGCGGGCCTGGCGTTCGGCGAGGTCGCTGACCCGGAGGGCCAGGCGGCGGGGGGTGGCAAACCCTTCGATCTGGCCAAAGTCAAGGCGGGCTTCCTTCAGTTTGGCTTCGACCAGGGCCTGGAGCGCCTTAAGACCCTGGTCGACGTAGTCTGCGGGGAGCTCTTCGGTGCCGATCTCAAACAGCAGCTTCACGGTGTTCCTCCACGAACTTTTCGAGATAGGCTCGGGCCGACCTTTCCGCAAGCCGCCGTACGCGCTGCACGTAGGCCTGGCGCTCGGCGTGGGAAAGCGCGCCGCGGGCGTCCAGGAGGTTGAAGGTGTGCGAGGCCTTCAAGACGAACTCGTAGGCGGGGTAGACCAGATTGGCCTCGAGCAGCCGGGCGGCTTCTTCCTCGTAGTCATCGAACCAGCGGCGCAGCTTTTCGATGCTCGCGGCCTCGAAGTTGTAGATCGAGTGCTCGATCTCGAAATCCCTACGCAGGTCACCGATCGTCACCCCGGGGGCGTATTCGATCTCGAAGCCGTGCACCTTCTTTTGCAGGTACATGGCAATGCGTTCGAGGCCGTAGGTGATCTCCACGCTCACCGGGTTGACGTCAACACCGCCCACCTGCTGGAAGTAAGTGAACTGGGTGATCTCCATGCCGTCGAGCCAGACTTCCCAGCCGAGCCCCCATGCACCCAGGGTGGGGGATTCCCAGTTATCCTCGACGAAGCGGATGTCGTGGACTTTCGGATCGATGCCCAGGGCCTTGAGGCTTTCCAGATACAGCTCCTGGACGTCGCTCGGTGAGGGCTTCAGGATGACCTGGTACTGCCAGTAGTACTGAAAGCGGTAGGGGTTTTCCCCGTAGCGGCCGTCCTGGGGTCGTCGCGAGGGGGCGACGTAGGCCACGCGCCAGGGCCTGGGGCCGAGGGCGCCGAAAAAGGTGGCGGGGTAGAAGGTGCCCGCGCCGACCTCGATGTCGTAGGGCTCGGTGATCACGCAGCCCTGACGATCCCAGAAGTCGTGGAGATTCAACACCAGGTTTTGGAAACGCATGGCTCCCCCTTTTATTGGTGAGCGGAGGCTCAGTCGCCCTCCGTGAAAGCGCAGATACTATATCATAGCTTTAAGGCGAGGACGGTCGTTTTCATGCTACGAAAGGGGTTTTGGCGTTGAACAGGTACGACGATCGCGCAAGGTTGGTATTCCATTACGCCCGGGAGGAGGGGAGCCGGCTGGGTCACTCGATGATTGGCCCGGAGCACCTCCTCTTGGGTCTGATGCGCGAGGGGGGCACGGCGGCCAAGATCCTCGCGGAATACGGGGCGAGCCTCGAGGTCATGCGGCGCATGGTCGAGGAGCTCGTGGGTCGGGGGGAGGGCATCCGCGCCGGAGAGCCTCCGGCGATCACCCCGCGGGCCCGCCGGGTGATGGAGCTGGCCAGCGCCGAGGCCCGGAGCATGGGCAGCCCAGTCATTGGGACCGAACACATTTTGCTGGGGATCATTCGCGAAGGCGACGGGGTCGCCTACCGAATTCTCACCCACTTCGCGCGCGACGTGGACGCCATCCGCTGGCGGGTTTTGGCCCAGGCCGATGGCGGGACTCAGGCCAAGGAGAAGGCGCAGCAGACCCCTTTTTTAGACGAGTATGGGCGCGACTTAACCAAGGAGGCCCGCGAAGGAAAGCTCGATCCGGTCATCGGCCGGACCGAGGAGATCAACCGGGTCATCCAGATTCTGGCCCGCCGGACGAAGAATAATCCGGTCCTGGTCGGTGACCCCGGCGTGGGCAAGACAGCGATCGTCGAGGGCCTTGCCCAGGCGATCGTCGAGGGTCGGGTACCTCCGGTGTTGCGCGGGGCCCGGGTGGTGCAGATCGACCTCGCGGGAGTGGTGGCTGGGACCAAGTACCGCGGCGAGTTCGAGGAGCGGCTGCGCCAGATCATCGAGGAGCTCAAGAGCGCGAAGGTAATCGCGTTCATCGACGAGCTCCATACCCTCATCGGTGCCGGTGGGGCCGAGGGGACGCTGGATGCGGCCAACATCTTGAAACCACCGCTCTCCCGGGGCGAGATCCAGGTCATCGGCGCCACCACCACCGGCGAGTACCACCGCTACATCGAGAAGGACGCCGCGCTTGAGCGCCGCTTCCAGCCGGTGATCGTTCTCGAACCCTCGCCCGAGGAGACGCTCGAGATCCTCAAAGGGCTGCGTCCCCGCTACGAGGCCCACCACGGGGTGGCGATCCCCGACGAGATCCTTGAGCTCTCGGTCCGGATCGGGATTCGCAGTCTCCCCGGGCGCAACTTCCCGGACAAGGCCATCGATTTGATCGACGAGGCCGCGAGCCGGGTCCGGCTCAACGCCTCGCTCGGGCTTCCCGTGGCCGAGGATGAAGACGGGACCCCGCGCGTGACCCGTGAAGACGTCGAGAGCGTGGTTGACTCCTGGGGCGGGATCTACGTCGACGACCGCGACGACGCCAAGCTGCTTTCACTCGAGGCCGAGCTCAAAAAACGCATCGTCGGGCAGGAGGAGGCGGTACGGGCGCTGGCCTCCGCGCTGCGCCGCTCGCGGGTGGGGCTTGGCGGGCGGACCCGGGTGGCCGCGAGCTTCCTCTTCGTGGGGCCTTCGGGGGTGGGGAAGACCCAGATGGCCCGGGCCTTGGCCGAAGTCCTCTTTGGCTCCGAGCGGGCCCTGGTCCGTTTCGATATGAGCGAGTTTTCCGAACCCCACTCGATCAGCAAGCTCATCGGCGCCCCGCCCGGGTACGTGGGGTACGAGCAGGGCGGGCGCCTGACCGAGGCCATCCGCCGGCAGCCCTTCAGCGTCGTCCTTTTGGACGAGATCGAAAAGGCCCACCCCGACATCTACAACACCTTCTTGCAGGTCCTCGACGAAGGCCGGCTCACCGACGGCCTGGGGCGAACGGTCGATTTCCGCCGCGTGGTGCTCATCATGACCTCCAACACCGGCTTCAACGTGGGGCCGGGCATCGGTTTTACCGGCCGGGAGATCGACACCGAGTCGCCCCTGAAAGCGCTCTTTACCCCGGAGTTTCTCGATCGTCTGGATGAGGTGATCCGCTTTAAGCCCCTCACCGACGAACAGCTCGTTCGGATCGCCGAGATGATGCTCGACGAGATCTCCGAGGAGATGACCTCGAGGGAGGTTCAGGTTCGCTTCGCCTCCGAGGTCGCGGCCTGGGTGGTCGAGCACGCCAAGGGCGAGGGGTCGGCGCGCCAGCTCCGGAGCGTGATCCGGGAAAAGGTGGAGGACCCGCTCTCGTTGGCGGTGCTCAAAAACCCCGGACTCCGGATCTTCGTGACTGTGAAGGACGGCGAACTCGCTTTCGAGGAAGCGCTCAGCCTGGCCTGAGCGCCGCGTGCTGGGGGTGCCCTTGATCCTTCGATCGACGGCGACGGAAGCCTTTGGGGGCCGCGGCTAGCCATGGCGCGGCCCCGTTATCGTTGCATCGAGTGCGGTTACCGGGCGGCCAAACCCCTCGGACGCTGCCCCGGCTGCGGGGCCTGGGGTTCCTTTGCTGAAGAGCAGGCGGAAAAAACCCCCGCGAAGAGTGCTCATCGGGCCAAGGCGATCCGCCTGGGGGAGGTGTCGGGCCAGGAGGAACGGCGCATCCCCAGCGGTTTTGTTGAGGTGGACCGGGTTCTCGGCGGGGGGTTTGTCGCCGGAGAATCGCTGATCCTGGGTGGCGAGCCCGGGGTCGGCAAGAGCACCCTGCTGTTGCAGCTCGCCGACCGCTTGATGGCCTCGGGTTTGGAAGTGCTCTATGTCGCCGGCGAGGAGTCGCCGGCGCAGATCCGCTTGCGCGCGGCGCGCCTTGGGGTTTCGGACCGGCTCCTTTTGGTCCGGGAGACCGAACTCGAGGCTTTGCTGGCTCTGATCGACGAACTCCGGCCGGGGCTCGTGTTCGTGGATTCGATCCAGAGCATTGAGGCCGGGGGCGTTCCCGGTTCGCTGGTCTCGGTCCGCACCGCGACCCAGGCGTTGACCCAGGCGGCCAAGCGCACCGGCGCGGTCGCGGTGCTCGTAGGCCACGTCACCAAGGAGGGTACGGTGGCCGGGCCCAAGACCATCGAGCACGTGGTCGACGCCACCTTTTACCTCGAGACGGCGGGCCTTTTTCGCGTGCTCAGGGGGCAGAAAAACCGTTTTGGCCCGGTCGGGGAGGTGGGGGTCTTTCGCATGGAGGATCGAGGGCTTGTCGAGGTAACTAACCCCTCGGAAGCGTTTCTTTCCGAGCGTCCCGTGGGTGTGCCGGGGAGCGTGGTGGGGCTGGCGGTGACCGGCGAACGCCCCTTGGCCCTCGAGGTCCAGGCCCTGGCGGCCAAAAGTCCGTACGCCGCCCCCAAACGCGTGGTGCAGGGGCTCGATCAGCGGCGGGTGGACGTGGCCCTGGCGGTGGTCGAGCGCCGGCTTGGCTTGCGGCTCGGTCATCTGGACGTCTACGTGAACCTGGCTGGGGGCATCCGGGTGGTGGATCCTGGCCTTGACCTCGCCGTGGTCCTCGCGGTCTATTCGGCTGTGGTCGGGCGCCCGGTTCCCGAGGACCTCGCCGTGGTCGGGGAGGTCGGGCTCGCGGGGGAGCTGCGCAGCGTGGTGGGCCTCGAGCGTCGGCTCGCCGAGGCCGAGCGGGCGGGGTTTTCCCGGGTGCTCTCGCCGCTTGGGCTTCGCGGGGTCGAGGACGCGGTGCGCCAGACCTTTGATGCGGGGTGAGTGCCGTGGTGTGGTGGTCGCTGGCCGGCGCTTTGCTGGCGTATCTTCTGGCCGGGGGCGTTGGGGCAACGCCCCCACTTCGGGTCGCGGCTGGACTGGCGGGGGCGTCGCTCTTGCTCGGACTCTCGCCCACCCTTCGGGCTTTGGCGGCGCGTCTTGAGGCCCTCGAGGCGCGGGCGGTGGCCCGGGCGGGGCTTTCGGCCTTCGCCGTTTTCGCCCTGATCGGGCTCGTGCTGTGGTGGTTTCCCCTTTCCGGGTGGGCCGCCTGGTTGACCCTGGCGCTCGGTGCGCTGGCCGTGGGGGCCGTATGTTTTCGGCGGCTGGGCGAGCAGCGGCCCCGGCCGGAGGGCGGGCTTTTGCTCGACACCTCGGTGCTGGTGGATGGCCGTTTGGTCGAGATCGTCCGTCTTGGGTTCCTCCAGGGGCCGCTGATCGTCCCCGGCTTCGTTTTAGAGGAGTTGCAAACGCTCGCCGACAGCTCCGACCCCGCCGTGCGGGCCAGGGGCCGGCGGGGTTTTTCGACGATCGACGCGCTCGGGCCTTTTGGCCTGCTGGTCCTGGACGAGAGCGGAGACGGGGCCGTGGATGATCGGATCCTGAGCTTTGCCCGCAGCCAGGGGCTGGGAATCGTGACCAACGACAACGCCCTGGGGGCGAGGGCCAGGGCCTACGGCCTCAGGGTTTTGAACGTCAATGCGCTGGCCGCCGCGCTCTTGCCCCGGTTTCTGCCCGGTCAGAGCCTGCGGGTGCGTATCCGACGCCAGGGGCGGGAGCCGGGCCAGGGAATCGGGTACCTCGACGACGGTACTCTGGTCGTCGTCGAAGGTGCGGCGGAGATGAAGGGCAGCTGGGTTTCGGCCACCGTGGTCAGGGTGGTGCAAAAGCCCGAGGGCAGGATGGTCTTTGCCAGGCTCGGCGCCTGAGGCGCCCCGGGCGCGTTATAATCGCCCACGGTTGGAATGTTGTTGACTGGAGGTGGGCGTTGAAACTTCACGAATACCAGGCAAAGGAAATTCTGGCGAGCTATGCGATTCCCGTGCCCCCCGGCAAGGTCGCGTTTACGCCGGAGGAGGTCAAGGGCATCGCCCTGGAAATCGGGAAACCGGTTGTGATCAAGGCCCAGGTGCATGTCGGGGGCCGGGGTAAGGCGGGTGGCGTGAAGATCGCCCAGGACCCCAACCAGGCCTTCGAGACTGCGACCCAGATCCTGGGCATGAACATCAAGGGGCTCACCGTCAAGAAGGTATTGGTGGCCGAGGCGGTTGAGATTGATAAGGAGTATTACGCGGGGTTCATCATCGATCGCGCCAGTCAGCGGGTGGTGATGATGGTCAGCCGCGAGGGCGGCGTGGACATCGAGGAGGTGGCCCGCCAAAACCCCGAGGCGATCGTCAAGTTCGCCGTGGACCCCGATAAAGGGCTCCGGGCCTTCGAGGCGCGCGAGGTCATCCTCAAGGCCGGGCTCGAGGGCAACATCAACCGTCTCGCCGACGTGCTGGTCAAGCTCTATAAGGCCTTCGTCGGCGTGGATGCTTCGCTGGCCGAGATCAACCCCCTGGTGGTGACCAAGGCGGGCCAGATCATCGCCGTGGACGCCAAGATCGACCTCGACGACAACGCCCTTTACCGCCACCCCGACCTCACCGAGCTGCGGGAGGTTGAGGCCGAGCATCCCCTCGAGGTCGAGGCCTCGAACTACGGTTTCGCCTACGTCAAGCTCAGCGGTCAGGTGGGCATCATCGGCAACGGTGCCGGACTGGTGATGTACACCCTGGACCTGGTCAACCGGGTGGGGGGCAAGCCGGCGAACTTCCTCGATATCGGGGGCGGGGCCAAGGCCGACGTGGTCTACAACGCCATCAAGCTGGTCTCCAAAGACCCCGACGTGAAGGGGATCTTCATCAACATCTTCGGCGGGATCACTCGCGCTGACGAGGTGGCCAAGGGCGTGATCCGCGCCCTCGAGGACGGCGTGGTGAAGGTGCCGGTGGTTATGCGCGTCGCCGGTACGGCGGAAGAAGAGGCGAAGAAGCTCCTCGAGGGCAAGCCGGTGTACATGTACCCGACGTCGGTCGAGGCGGCGCGGGCGATCGTCACCATGGTGGAGGGTGAAGCATGATCTTGGTCGACAAGAACACCCGTGTGCTGGTCCAGGGGATCACCGGGCGCGAGGGTTCGTTCCACGCGCGTCAGATGCTCGACTACGGCACCAACATCGTCGCCGGGGTGACCCCAGGCAAGGGCGGTCAGGAGGTCCACGGCGTTCCGGTGTACGACTCGGTCAAGGAGGCGCTTGCGCACCACGAAGTCGACGCCTCGATTATCTTCGTTCCGGCTGCGGCGGCGGCCGATGCGGCTCTCGAGGCCGCCCACGCCGGGGTGGGGCTCGTGGTGTTGATCACCGAGGGGATCCCCACCCTCGACATGGTGGCCGCGGTCAAGGAGATCAAGGCGCTCGGCGTGCGCCTGATCGGTGGGAACTGCCCGGGGTTGATCTCGGCCGGCGAGACCAAGATCGGCATCATGCCCGGCCACGTCTTCAAGCGGGGCCGGGTGGGGATCATCAGCCGCTCGGGGACCCTGACCTACGAAGCGGCGGCGGCGCTCTCGGCGGCGGGCCTTGGGACCACCACCACCGTCGGAATTGGTGGTGACCCCATCATCGGCACCACCTTCAAGGACCTCCTGCCCCTTTTCAACGACGATCCCGAGACCGAGGCGGTGGTGGTGATTGGCGAGATCGGTGGATCCGATGAAGAGGAGGCTGCCGAGTGGATCAAGGCGAACATGAAGAAGCCGGTGGTGGCCTTCATTTCGGGGAAGAGCGCGCCCAAGGGCAAGCGCATGGGCCACGCCGGGGCCATTATCATGGGCGACGTGGGAACGCCAGAGTCGAAGGTCAAGGCCTTCGAGGACGCCGGCGTGCCCATCGCCGATACCATTGACGAGATCGTCGAGCTGGTGAAAGAGGCGCTCTCCTGAGCGAAAAGATGGGCGCCCCGGGGCCAGGCCCCGGGGCGCGTTTTAGGCCTTAAGGCCGGCCATCGCCTCTTTGGCGGCGGCGATTCGTTTGGCGATCGAGGGGTGGTTGTGAAAAAGCCACTCGATCCAGGCTGGGGGCTCGGGGTCGGCGAAGTTTTGCCGGGCCAGGGTGATGAAGGTCTCCTCGAACGCGGGGAGGTTTTGGGTGAGGGCGATCGCGTAGCGATCGGCGAGGAATTCGCGTTGTCGCGAAAAGGCGTTGGCCGCGATCTCGGTGATGAGGAGCCAGAGAATGAGGGTGGCGTGGAAGACGGGGAGGGTTGCGGCGTCGCTGGGGCCGACCCCGAGGCTGCTTGCGACCCAGGCCGCCGCACTGTGCGCGAGGGCGAGTCCGGAGAGGAACAGGAGGCCGTAGAACCCGAGCAGCCAGAGGATGTCCCTGTGCGCCCGGTGGCCGAGCTCGTGGGCCACGACGACTTCGATGCCCTCGGGGGAGAGGGCCTCGAGGAGATTGTCGAAGAGCACCACCTTGAGGGCGCCGCCCTTCGGTACCAGCGCCGCATTGCCCCGGCTGGTCTTTTCCCCGGCCCGGACCACCTCCACCCCCCCATAGGCGAAGCCCGCTTTGGCGAAGAGGCGTTTGAGGCGCGCGTCGAGTTCTCGGTCCTCGAGGGGCTCGGTCTTGAACTGGCTTCGTAGCAGGACGTACTGCAGTAGATAGATCAAAACCAGCAAAACCGCGACGCTGCCCAGGGCCCCGAGCAGCCAGGCCCGGGGCCAGAGCCTGAAGGCGGTGTAGGCGAGGCCGAAAAACAGCGAAAAGACGGCGGTGTTGATCAACGCTCCTTTGAACCAGTCCCACAGCCAGCCCCAAAACCCCTGTCGGGTCGTACCCAGCCGGACCTCCAGGAAATGGTCAAAGACGAGGTCGAGGGGCAGGGTGAAGACCTGGAAGAGTAGCAGGTAGATGAGGGCGAAGGCCCAGACGTTGTCGCCGAGCTGCTGGCCGAGCCCGACCGAGGCCCCGGATGCCAGCCAAATCCAAGCCCAAAGCAGGGTAAAGATGAGCCCGAAGAGCCGGGAAAGCGCCCGCATGTGTTCCTGCCAGCGGGCTTTTTTGAGCCCTTCCTCGCCTAGGGCGCTGTAGAGGGCACTCAGATCGGTGTGCGAAGGCATCGCCGGGCCTCAGGGTTTGAGATGGGTCTCGAGGAAACGCTCGGCCCGCCGGTAGAAGTCGAGACGGTTTTCGGCCTTGAAAAAGCCATGGCCCTCATCGGGGTATTCAACGTACTCCACCGGCTTGCCCTTGGCCTTGAGCGCCTCGACGATCTGCAGGCTCTCCGCCCGCTTGACTCTGGGGTCGTTCGCCCCCTGCCCGATGAGCAAGGGGGCCTGGATCCGATCCGCGGAAAAGAGCGGTGAGCGTTCCCTCAAAAGCGCCCGGTCTTTTTCCGGGTGGCCCATGCGTTCGTAAAAGAGGGCCAGCATGGGTTTCCAGTAAGGGGGCACGCTTTCCAGCAGCGTGAAGAGGTTTGAAGGGCCGACGATGTCGACGCCGGCGCTGTAGAGCTCGGGGGTAAAGGCGAGCCCGGCGAGGGTCGCGTAACCGCCGTATGAACCCCCCATGATGCCGATGCGCTTGGGATCGGCGATGCCTTCCTCGATCAGCCAGCGGACGCCGTCGGTGATGTCGTGCTGCATCTTGCGGCCCCATTCCTTATTGCCGGCGTTGACGAAGGCCTTCCCGTAGCCCGTCGAGCCGCGGAAGTTGGGCTGCAGCACGGCGAAGCCGCGATTGGCGAGCCACTGCGCCATCAGATCGAGGCCCCACTCATCCCGATGCCAGGGGCCGCCGTGGACCAGGACCACCGCCGGCAGGTTTTTGGGCGGCTTATGGGGTGGAAGGGTCAGGTAGGCCTCGATCACGAGGCCGTCGCGGGCGCGGTAACGGACGGGCTTGCGTTCGGCCAGGGTGTACTCGTCGAGCCTGGGCCGGGTGACAAAGAGCAGTGAGGCCTTTTTCGCACCCCGGTCGTAGAGGTAGTAGCGGGGGCTTTTGCGGTCGGAGACCACGGCCACCACCCACTTTTTGTTTTCGGCGTCGCGGCTGGTGATGTAGAAGTCGCCGGCCTCGAGCTCCCCGAGCCGCTCGAGATCGTCGGCGACC
Organism: Vulcanithermus mediatlanticus; assembly: GCF_055385885.1. NCBI lineage: Bacteria > Thermotogati > Deinococcota > Deinococci > Thermales > Thermaceae > Vulcanithermus > Vulcanithermus mediatlanticus. The sequence goes on from NZ_AP042385.1 coordinate 1,808,993, forward strand.
TCCTGTTGCAGCGGGATCCAACCCAGCCGATCGCGCATGACCGCCGCCGCTTCCGGAGTCTTTTCGCTGGGGTGGAAGAGCAGTCCCGAGCCCCACAGACCAAAGTGGGGGAGGTCGTAATTGGGGTCCTCGGCGAGCACGCGGGCCTCGCCGCTGGTCAGATCGAAGGCCACCAGGGCGCCGGTGTCGCGCCCCAGCGAGGACATCAGGTAAAGGGTGTTTCCCCGGACCTCGAGGGGACGGGTGGTGAGATCATCATCGAGCCCCCAATTGAGGCGCGGGGCCCACTTTTTCCCCTGCTTTTCCAGGACCTCGCCGCCCCCGTCTTCAGTTTGGCGGTAAGCAAGGCGAATTTCGAAGTTTTCATCTGCCAAAAAGTCAACGAATCCAGGATTCTCCAGAACTTTCCACCGCTCGCCGCTCTGGGTGTTCACCCGGTAGACGTCGTGCAGGGTGGGGTTTCGGTCGTTGACCAGCACCAGGATTTCGTCGGGAAAATTGGGGTGGATCTTTAAAGGCCTGGCCTGGACGCCCTGGCCCGGGGTCAGCAGCAGGGGTTCTCCGCCCCGCAAACCGACAGCATAGATCCGCCAGTTCTCGTCGCCGGCTTCGTCCTGGAGATAAATGATCTGCTCGCCGTTTGGCATCCAACCCTGGAAAGCGATTCCGCGACCCCGGTCCCGGGTCACCGGCCAGTGCTCCTTGGTTTTGAGGTCCATGACCCAGACGTTCTTCACCCCTTCCCAGGGGGCGAGGTAGGACACGTAGCGGCCGTCGGGGCTAACCTCGACCTGCATGACTTCCGGGTCACCAAAGAACACCTCAATCGGTATGCGTTCATGCTCCATAGTTTCTGGCACCTCGATCCCAGTCTATCGCGCCGGGGTGCACGCTTAGGTGACGGGCGAACGGGGGCGCCTCGGTCGCTGCCCCTAGAGCAGGGCCCGGAGGCGGTGGCGCTGAACCTTTCCGGTGACGGTTGTCGGTAGGTTTTCGAGGAAGCGGATCTCGCTCGGCGTGGCGTGGCGGCCGACGTTTTGCCTGACACGCGACTTGAGCTCGGCCTCGAGCTTTGGATTTGGCCCGGTCCCGGGCCTGAGAACCACGAAAGCCACGATCCGCTGGCCGCGCTCGGGGTCGTCGACCCCGATCACCGCCGCCTGGGCCACATCGCGATGCGAGAGCAAGGCTTCTTCGACTTCGAAGGGGCCGATCCGATAACCAGCGACGTTGATAAGGTCGTCTTTTCGCGCCTTGAACCAAAGGTACCCTTCTTATCACCGCCTGGCCGGGGCGAACCCCGAGGTCGGCGAGGCCACCCGCCAGCCGGGCGGCCAGGTTGCTCGCTTGCCAAAAGCTCACCCGTCTGCCCTCGGGCTCGATGAGGGCAGTTCGGTCCGGGTGCAGCTCGGCCGAGGCCTCGAGGGTCTGGGCGATATTGAAGCGCTCGGGGATCTGCCAGCGAAACCGGGCACGAAGGACCTTCCGCGGCAGCGGTTCCAGTTGGAGGCGCATACCTCATTATGCGCAAGAATCAGGGTTCACTGGGCCTTGCCGAAGTATTCTGGAAGCTCGTCGGGACCGATGAGCACCTCCCGCGGTTTCGATCCCTGATGCGGGCCGACGATCCCCATGGCCTCGAGGAGATCCATGAGCTTTCCAGCCCGGGCGTGGCCGATCGAGAGCCGGCGCTGCAGCCTGGAGACCGACCCCTGGCCCTCCTCGACCACGATGCGGGCCGCGGCCTCGAGCAGCGGGTCGGAGAAATCCAGCTGGCCCGGGGTTTTGGCTTCGTGCTCGCCAAACATCGGGGGTCCGTCGAAGTCGCTGCCGTATTTCTCGACGAAGACGTCCTCGAACTCCTGCTGCCTGAGGAAAGCCGCCACGCGGTGAATCTCCTGATCCGAGAGGTAGGGGCCCTGGAGGCGGACCGGTTTGGGCAGCCCCGGCTGGTAAAAGAGCATATCGCCCTGACCGGTGAGGCGCTCGGCCCCGGTGGAGTCGAGGATGGTCCGGGAGTCGTGGCTCGAGGAGACGGCAAAGGCGATCCGGGCCGGGATGTTGACCTTGATGAGGCTGGTCAGAATGTCCACGCTGGGCCGCTGGGTGGCCAGGATCAGGTGCATGCCGGTGGCGCGGGCCATCTGGGCCAGGCGCAAAATGGCTTGCTCGACCTCCTTGGGGCTGGTGATCATCAGATCGGCGAGCTCGTCGATGACGATGATGAGGTAGGGAAGCGTGGGTTCGCCGGCTTCGCGCATCTTGCGGTTGAATTGCTGCAGGTTCCGCGCCCCGACCTGGCTCATCATCTTGTAGCGTCGCTCCATGTGGGCCACGGCCCCGAGGAGGACGCCCGCCGCGTCGGCTGGGTTGGTGACGACCCCGCGCACGAGATGCGGGATGCCGTCGTAGGGGGTGAGCTCGACCATCTTGGGGTCGATCATCAAAAGCCGGAGCTCGGTGGGGAGGTACTTGCAAAGCAGGCTCATGACCAGCGTGTTGACGCTGACCGACTTCCCCGAGCCGGTTGAACCGGCGATGAGGAGGTGCGGCATCTTGGCCAGGTCTTTGACCCAGTACTCGCCTTCGATGCTCTTACCGAGGATGAGCGGCAAAGCCGCCCTCGATCGCTGGTAGCTGCTGTTCGTCAGGGCTTCCGAAAAGCGGACCAGCTCGCGGTCCCGGTTTGGGACCTCGAGGCCGATCACGCTCTTGCCCGGGATGGGGGCCTCGATGCGGACCGAGCCAACCGCGAGCGCCCGCGCGATGTCGTTGGCCAGGCTGGCGATGCGGGCGATCTTTTCCCCCGGTGCCGGCTCCACCTCGTAGCGGGTCACGGCGGGACCCCGGGCCCAGTTCACGACCCGGGCTTTCAAACCGAACTGGGTGAGCGTCTTGTTGATGACCTCGGCGCGCTCGGCGGCCTCGGCCTCGAGGGCCCCGCGGTCGACCTGGGTGCTGGTGGGGGGGTCGAAGAGCTCGGGCGGGGGCGGGGCCAGTTCCCGGGAGAGGGGAATCGGCGTGGGTGGGGGCGGCGCTTTGGGCTCGGATTTTGGGCGGCCGGTGTCGGGTTCGGCTTTAGGGGTCGGATCCGGCAGCTCGATCTCAAGCCCCGCTTCGTCCTCCGCCTGGCTGATCTTTGGAGGAAGGGCCCGCATCCCCTGGGACGACAGGATCCTAAGCCCCGCCGCTACCGCCTCTTCGGGGGCTTTAAGGAGCCAGGTCCGCCAGAGTTCGAACCGCTCGGCTCGGGTTTTGAGGTCTTCGAGTTCTTCGGCCAGGGACTGCCAGGCCTTTTTTCGTGCTTCGTGGGCTTCGAGTTCGGCCTCGAGGGAAAAGTCGTCGCTCTCGAGGCGCGAAAGAGCGCCATCGAGCTCGCGGTGCAGGTTCCGGGCCCGCGCGAGCAGGGCTTTGAACTCGAGAATGAGTGCCCGGCGGCGCTCTTCTAGGGGCCGTAACCGCGGGTGGGCCCGTGTGCTGGTTTCTCTGAGTGTCTTGAGGTCCTGCTCGATCGCCGCCAAAAGGGGTAGGGGTTCTTCCTTGAGGCGGATCCGGAGCTCGTAGACCCGCTCGTCCCGGAAGGTATCGAGCAGGGTTCGCCAGGCTTCGAGCGCCTCGGCGTCGGGCTTTTTGAGGAGTTGCTTGAGGTCGGCGACGAGCGTTTGCAGCGAGGTGTGTTCGGGATAGCGCTCGAGCAGCGACGTGGCTTCCCGGAGCAATGCCGCGCTCTGTCGCTTGAGGCGTTTTCGCTCCGCCTTTTTCTGACGGTGGTCACGGTAGATACGCCAGAGCGCTCCGAGCGCCCGGCTCACGCGAACGAGCGTTTCCAAAGGGCGGCGGCGCCGGGCCAGGTCGTAGGTGAGGAGGATGCCCAGCACGGGCAGGGCCAGGCCGACGGAGCCCAGGGCGCGCACCAGGGCCTCATACGCCAAACGCCCGGCTTCCCCGCCGAGCCCGGGGTCGAGGGGCGCGAGGAGCGGCAGGGCGAGCAACGCTGCGATAAAAGCGTACGCACTCCCCCGGATCAGCCCGCCGAGGGGTTTTCGGGCCAGGATCCAGTAGGGGCTGAGCCCGAGGGGAATGGGGAGCAGGTAAGCCGCGGCCCCCAGACCGGTCTTCAGCGCCCGGTTCACTGCCTGGCCGAGCTCCCCCGAGAGCGGCTTCGCTGGATAGAGGCTGGCGGCCAGAAAAAGGAAAAACCCAAAGAGGACCAGCGCCAGGGCTTCGGCATCACCACGCGAGACGTTCCTTTTCTTCTTCTTTGGCCGCGCCATGCGGGCTTATTCTACCCCGTTCCCTGCGACGTATACGCATGCCCCCCGGGATTTTTCCGGGGGGCACGGCGCGTTTGGCGTGATTTTAAGGTTTCGTTTTTTGCAGTTCCTGAATGACCGCTTCGGTAAGGTCGGTGGAGGGCGCGGCGTAGACCACCAGGTTCGACTGAGCGGCGACGCGCCGGTTCATCACCACGGAAAACCCCTGCGCCTCGGCCACGCGGGCAATGGCGGCGTCGACATCCTTGACGATGGGGTTCAGTTTGTCCTGAATCTTTGGACGCCATTCGTCCTGCACCTTCTTGAGCGCCTGGCTCAGGGTCTGGTAGTCCTGCCGCTCCTTTTCCGTCGCGGTTCCGGCGCGGAGCTTTTGTTCCAGCGGGGTCAGCTTTTCGATCAACGGGCGCATGGCGGCATCGGCCTGCTGCTGGAGTTTTTGGACCTCGGGATAGGCGGGATGTGCCTGGATGAGGCTTTCGGCATCGACGAAACCGACGCGTGCTGGCACGTTCTTGTTTTGTGCATAGGGGTAGGCGGCGAGGGCCAGAAGCGCCAGCGCGAATAAGGCGAGGTAAGACCGTTTCATGCTGGAAAGTCTAGGCCGTGCGGGTGAAGGTGCGGTGAGAGCGGTGAGAGCGGGGACGTTTGTTCGTAAACCCATGACTATAATCGTTCCGTGGAGGTGGAGAATGCTGGTTCGTGAGTGGATGACGCCGGATCCGGTGACGATCCGACCGGATACGCCGGTTCTCGAAGCCATGCGCCATTTGAAGGAGAAGGGGTTCCGACGCCTGCCCGTGGTCGAAAACGGTCGCTTGGTGGGGATCGTTACCGATAAGGACCTGAAAGACGCCATGCCGTCAAAGGCGACCACCCTCTCGGTGTGGGAGCTCAACTACCTCCTGTCCAAGCTCACCGTCAGTGAGGTGATGGCCAAGCCGGTGATCACGGTGGGGGTTGACGAGCCCCTGGAGGAAGCGGCTCTTTTAATGGAAGAGTATAAAATTGGCGGTCTGCCTGTCCTCGAGGGCGGCCGCCTGGTCGGCATCATCACCATCACCGATGTGCTCAAATCCTTCATCGAGGTCATGGGGCTGAAGGAAGGAGGGCTCCGGATTACCTTCGATACCCCCGACCGCCCCGGTGCGCTGGCCAGGGCGGCGCAGGCGGTTCCGCCGGCGAACATCGTTTCGGTGGCCACGGCGGGAATGCACGGTGGCTTGCGCCGGATCGTCATGCGCGTCACCGGCGACGGGGCTGAGGACGTCCCGGAGCGGCTGAAGGCCGCGGGCGAAACCGTGGTTGATGTTCGAAAGAGCGAACCCCGCCTGTAATGACGGCCCGAGTCCCGCAGCAAAGCGCGCGCACCGCCGAGTGGGGTGCGCGTGATGCTTTGCTGCCCGTTTGTTATTCGACCTCGATTTCGATCTCGGCCGCCGGGGCCGTAAATCCGGCCTCTTTGTGGGCCCCGTCGCAGAAGGGCTTATTTTTGGAATGGCCGCAGCGGCAAAGCGCGACCTGTTTGCCTTCCTTCTCCTCGCCGTTGAGCGCGTACTTCCCCCCGGTTGGGACCAGGTAGGGGCCGTTTTCCAGCGCGGTGACCTTGATCTTCATGCTCTCACCTCCAAAGGACACCCTATTTCTAAGGCTACATTTTGTCAAGTGCTATGAAACACATATCACTTGGTCGTGGTAGAATACAGAAGTGACCGAGGATCGGGCATTTTGCCCCGTTTACGAAGCCATCAACGTGCTGCAAGGCAAGTGGACGCTGCACATCGTCCGTGCCCTCCTCGCCGGCCCGAAAGGGTTCAACGAGCTGGCCCGGGCGGTTGGAGGCGTCAACCCCACCACGCTGGCGCAGCGCCTGGAGCAGTTGGTGGAGATCGGCGTGGTGGAAAAGGAAGTGCTCTCCAGCATGCCGCCTCGGACCCGTTACCGGCTCACCGAAGCCGGGCGGGACCTTGATGCGGTTATCGCCGCGATCGAGCGCTGGGGCCGTCGCTACCTCGAGGCCCCGGTAGACGTTCGAGCCCGGCGTACTTCACCAAAAGCTTCTTGAGACCGACCCCGTCAAAGTGAACCGTGACCTCGGCCCGGGCGCCCTCGCCCCTGGCCGCGACCACGACCCCCACGCCGAACCGGGGGTGCCTGACCCGCTCGCCGCCCTTGAACGTGGCGTGGCTGCTCGCCGTCGGCCGGGGTGACTTCGGGGCTGGGGGAGGGGCGCTGGCGGTGTGGACCGGCTGGAGCAGCCCGGCCGGGATCTCTTCGATGAAGCGGCTCTTTTGGGTCTTCTCCCGCCGGCCGTAGGTTTCGCGCTCGCGGGCGTAGGAGAGGTAGAGGCGTTCCATGGCCCGGGTGACCCCGACGTAGAACAGCCGTCGTTCTTCCTCCAGGGCTTCCAGGGTCGTGCTCGAACGGTGGGGCAAGAGTCCCTCCTCGACCCCCACCAAAAAGACGACCGGGAACTCGAGACCCTTGGCGTTGTGGAGCGTCATCAGGCTGACGGCGTCGCCCTCTGGGCCCCCCGGTTCCTCGGCGCGTGCGGTGAGCGAGATCTCGTCGAGGAACTCGGCCACCGTGCCACCTTGGGCCTCCTCCCACTCGCCGGCGGCGCGGAGCAGCTCCTCGAGGTTTTCCAGCCGCTCCTTGCCGCTGGCCTCGAGGGCCAAGGCCTGCTTATAACCGCTTTCCGAGAGCACCAGCTCAAAAAAGGCCCGTGGCCCGAGTTTATCCGCCTGCTCCGCCAGGGTGTCCAGGAGTTCAATAAAGCCGCGGACCGCCTGGGCCTGGCGGGGTGCCAGGATCGTCGTCGCCAGGCGCAAGGCGGCGTGGAACCCAAGGCCGTTCTCTTTCGCCTGAGCTTCGATCTTTTCCAGGCTTTTCGCCCCCAGACCCCGCGGCGGGGTGTTGATGATGCGCTTCATGGCCACGTCGTCGCGGGGATTGAGCGCGGCGCGGGCGTAGGCGAGGACGTCCTTGATCTCCTTGCGCGAGAAGAACCCGACCCCACCCACCACCTTGGCGGGGACGTTTTCGCGTCTGAACGCCTCTTCCAAAACCCGCGACTGCGCGTTGGTCCGGTAGAGGACAGCGATTTCGCCCGGGCGATAGCGCACCAACAGGGATTTGGCTTCGCTGGCCACGAACTCGGCTTCGTCTCGGTGATCGTAGGCCGCGAAAAGGCGCACCGGTTCGCCTTCGCTCTTCGAGGGCCTGAGCACCTTCTCGAGTCGGGCTTCGTTTTTTTCGATGACCGCGTTGGCGACTTTGAGGATCGCGGCGCTTGAGCGGTAGTTGGTTTCCAGCCGATAGACGGTGGCGCCCGGGTAGTCTTCGGTAAAGCGAAGGATGTTCCGGAGGTCGGCGCTCCGGAAGGCGTAGATCGACTGGTCGGGGTCGCCGACCACCATGAGGTTGGCCGCTTCGCCGGCGAGCAAGCGGGTGAGCCGGTACTGGGCGGGGTTGGTGTCCTGGTACTCGTCGACGTGGATGAAGCGTGCCCGGCTCTGCACCCGGCGAAGCGCCTCGGGGTTGCTTTGGAAGAGTTCGATGGTGCGGAGGAGCAAATCGGAGAAATCGACCGCCCCCAGTGCCTTCAACCGGCCTTGGTAGGCGCTGAAGACCTCGGCGAAGCGTTCCCGGTGGAGGCCGGCCACCCACTCGGGCAGGGCCTCGACCCAGCGGGTCGTGTTGCTGCCGGCCATGCTCGATTTGACGCGGTCGATCCAGCTGCGGACGGCGGTGGGCCGGGCCTCGAGGCCGAGATCGGCAAGGATCGCTTTGATGAGCGAGAGCTGATCATCGTCGTCGTAAACCGGGAAGCCGCTCGGTAGGCCGATCCGGTTGCCGTAGACGCGGAGAATCCTGAGCGCGGCGGCGTGGAAGGTGGCCACCCAGAGCTCGCTCGCCGCCCGGCCGATCATCGCTTCAAGCCGCTCCCGCATTTCCTGAGCGGCTTTGTTGGTAAAAGTGACGGCCAGGATCTCCGCCGGGTGAACCCCGCGCTCGGCGATCAGGTAGGCGATCCGGTGGACCACGGTGCGCGTTTTCCCAGAGCCGGCCCCGGCGACCACCAGGGCCGGGCCGAGGTGGTGGAGGACAACGCGTCGTTGTTCGTCGTTGAGCGAAGCGAGCAGATCGTCCATCGCGTAATGGAGTCTACCGTTCCCCGGCCCCGGCGAGCGAACCCCCTGCCTTGAGCGTTTCCGGCTTGAGGTTCAGGAGACGCAGGGCGTTTCCGGAGAAGATCGCTCGCATCTCATCCTCGGCCAGGCCGAGCTCGTTCGTCGCTCGGAACTGCTCTTGGAAGTAGGCCCTGACCCAGCCCCGGGGGAGGTGAGAGCTGTCGGTGCCGAAGACGATCCGCTCGGCGCCGAAGACTTCGTAAAAGGCCTGGAAGAGATCCTTGATGGTGGGCACCGGCCACTGGTACCGACGCCATTCGTTGTTGCCCGAGGTATCGACATAGACGTTGTCGGCCGCCCACATGAGGTGCAGAAGTTCGCGGGTGTATCCGCAGCCGAAGTGGGGAATGATGAACTTGAGCCTGGGAAACCCCTTGGCGACGTCGTGCAGGACCAGAGGGTTGATGTTTTCACCGGCGGCCACCCCCATGGCCCCGGCCAGGGGGCCGAAGTGGATCAGCACCGGGATGCCGAGCCGCTCCGCGGTTTCCCAAACCGGATCGAGCGCCGGATCGGCGATGGAACCGCTGAGTGCCGGGGCGAAGACCTTGTAGCCGACGAGCCCCAGCTGCACCACCGCTTCTTCCAGTTTTTGAGCCGCGTCGGGCAAAAAAGGGTCGTGGTGGGCGAACCCGAAGAGCTTGCGGTGAGGCGCGAGCGCCCCGGCCAGGGTCTCGTTGCCACCGCCGGTGACGAAGACCATTCCCAAAAGCCCCAGGGTCTCGACTTCTCTGGCGTAATGCGCGGCGCACTGCTCGGGCGGTGGCTGCGGCCGTTCGGGAAAGGGAAAGCCGTAGGCCCGCCACCAGGCCTTTTGCGCCTCGGCGTTCTTTTCGGCCCAAAGTCGCAGTTTCGCCTCGCCAAACCTGCGGGCGAACCTCTTCCCCCAGCCTCCCCAGAGGCTGCTCCCGCGGTAGGGGAGATGGGCGTGAAAATCAAAGACTTCGATGGGCAATTCGTTCATGCGATTCACCTTCTTCGCTGCCGATGACAATGTTGGCCCGGCCTTGATCGGGGGCTTTTTCCAGCTGACGCATGGCCGAGTGGCCGTGTTTGAGGACGTAGTTGAGGTAGGGGACGATCGTTTCCTGGACCTTCCCTTCGGGCACGAGGTGCCGGCAGAGCCGTGAGAAATGGCCGCGAACCACTTCGTTTTTCAAAAGCTCGTTCCGGGCCACTTTGTCTTTGAGGCGGGTGAGTTCGCCGCGCACTCGCTCTCGGCTCCGGAGTGCGGCCCGCTTGAGCGTAGGGTCGAGCGCCATAACGGCGAGCAACAGGTCCTCGAATTCCTGCTCGATGCGGGCCAGCGAGTCGCGAATTTTCCGGGCGGTGGCCTGGGTTTCACCGAGCGCGCGGGTCATGGCGCTCTTCGGGCTCTGGACGAAATCCCACGGGTCGAGGCCGTAACTGTCCAGGATTCGCTGGATAGGGGGTTCGAGGACCAGCGCCGAGAGCCGCTCGAGCACGGCGGGCATCTCGAGCCGGTGGAGCCGGTAGACCTCGGGGAGCAGGGCGACGTAGGCCAGCTCGCCCGGCCCGACCACCAGCCCCGCGGTTGGCAGCACGCTGTCCTGAGCCACCGGACGGAGCCCGGCGGCCGGGGTCAGGCGGGTGGGGTCGGACCTTAGGATCTCGAGGAGGTCACGCTTTTGGTAGCGCTTTTGGCCATCGCTGAACGTACCCGCCTGGTAGCGGAGGAGCCGCCGGATGCCGTCGTCGCCCTCGAGGAAAACATTGGTCGCCCCCTGGCCGCGGCCGAGGCCGGGCTTGAAACCGAGCGCCCGGAGGCTTCGCCCTGCCCGGTTGATGGCCTCGCTCGAGGCCAGCGGATCCTCGAGCTCGTGCTCGATGACCGGGGTAAAAAGCGGCGCCAGCTCGGGGGCCATGGGATCGAGCACAATGAGCCCCCGCGGACCCAGGTAGCGCAGCATGAGGCGGCAGAAGGCCTCCGAGTAGGTGCGGGCGCCCTCGAGGGCCCCGACGACTTCGGCCACCGTCCCCACTTCGAAGGCAAAGCCGGTCGTTTTGAGGAAGGCCTCGATCTGGGCGGCGTAGGGCGCGAAGGGAATTTTCCCCACCGGCCGCGCGGGGGGCAGCGCCAGGTGCAGCGTGCGCGGTTCTTCGTCAAAGCCAACCAGTGTCGTCGAGGCCACCTCTTCGGTGTCGTGATCCTGCGACGCCACCCAGAAGATCGCCACCACCGGCCGCTTTGGGCTGTGGTGGGCCTTGGCCAGCGAGATCGCGGTGTGGGCTTTGTAGAAGGTGAGCGCCGGCCCTCCGAGGAGTCCGGCCTGTTGTCCGGTGACCACGGCGCGGCTTTGAGGGTGCGCCAGCGCCCTGGCCGCCTCGAGGCTCGCTTTTGGGGCCCCGAGCCGGTGGAGGAAGGCGGTGAGCGCCGAGGCCACCTGACCCCGGGGGGCGGGGCGCTCGCTGGCCAGTCGCTTGGAAAGCCAAGCCCTGCCAAAGGGCAGCGTGGGGGGCAGTCGGCCCTCGGTCGTGGCCCGCTCGCGTGACCGCACGTTCTTGAGCTTAGGTCAACCGTCCCCAATTTGCCAGCCGGCTTCTTTAGGATAGGGGCATGGCGACGATCCGCTTTGGTACCGACGGGTGGCGCGACGTGATCGCCGACAACTTCACCTTCGATAACGTGGCCCGGGTGGCCGAGGCCTACGCCGGGGCCCTCCGCGATCGGGGGGCGAACTCGGTGGTGGTCGGGTTTGACGGCCGCTTTCTCTCCGGCATGTTTGCCGAGCGGGCCGCTTTGGTCCTGGCTTCGAACGGCCTTTCGGTGAAGCTGGCCAAACGCCTCGTGCCCACCCCGGTCACCTCGTTCGCGGTGCGGCACTTCGAGGCCGGGGGTGGGGTGATGATCACCGCCAGCCACAACCCGCCTGAGTACAACGGATTCAAGATCAAGGGGCCTTACGGGGGCTCGGCGACCCCCGACATCGTGGCCGAGGTCGAATCCCGTTTGGACGCGAAGCCTCCCTTGCTAAAGGCGGAGGCCCGCGAGGCGCTCGAGCGCTTCGACGTGCGCAAGGCCTACTACGAGCACATCGCAGCTCGGCTTGACCTCGAGGCCCTGCGTGGCTCTCGGGGTGTGCTCTACCACGACGCCATGGGCGGCGCCGGCGGCGGATGGATCTCCGACTTCGCGCGCCGTCAGGGGCTCGGGGTAGAGGTCCGCGACCTTCACGCCGTGCCCCACCCGCTCTTTTACGGCGTGAACCCCGAGCCCATTCCCCGCAATTTGCAGACGCTGATGGCGGTGATGCGCTCGGAGGCGGGGCCCGCGTTTGCCGCGGTGACCGATGGCGATGCCGACCGTATCGGGGTGGTGCTGGCGGGGGGACGCTACTTCAACAGTCATCAGATCTTCGCCATTTTGCTCAAACACCTCTACCGCAAGGGCTACCGGGGCCGGGTGGTCAAGACCTTTTCCGTCTCCAAGGTTATCGATCTCTTGGCGGAAAAGCTCGGGCTTGAGGTGAAGACCACGCCCGTCGGTTTCAAGTACATCACCGAGGCGTTTTTACAGGGCGACGTCCTGATCGGCGGTGAGGAGTCTGGGGGCATCGGTGTTCGCGATCACCTGCCCGAACGCGACGGGATCTTCAACGCCCTGTTGCTGCTGGAGTCGGTGGTCCACACCGGAAAGCCCCTGGATGTTCAGTTCGCGGAGATCGAGGCCGAGATCGGCTTCAAGCACGCCTTCGACCGTCTGGATCTGCATTTGCCCGACGTGGCGGCGAGGGACGAGGCGATGGCCCGCCTGGCCGATCCCCGCCCCCTCGCCGGCCGGCGCGTGAGTGAGGTCGAGGACCTTGACGGTTTCAAATGGCACCTCGGCGAGGATGCCTGGGTGCTCTTCCGGCCCTCGGGGACCGAACCGGTGTTGCGAATCTACGCCGAAGGCCCCAGTGAGGAAGAGGTCGGGAAGATCTTGCGCGCGGCGCGCGAGATCGTCGGTTTCTAAGTGCCCCACCGTGGCGAAAGCCATGGCGGGGCCCCGGAAAAAAGGCAAACGAGTGCCAGTCGAGCCTCGGTGTGTCTGAAAGACTCGTTCGCGCGTAAGGAGGTTGGGAAAAGGATGCGATGCGCCGATCGCTGGCGGCAAGGTGGGAGGTTTTTCGGGAGAATGGTGAACATGAGGTGGCTCCTCGCCTTCTTCCTCGGTTTCAGCTTGGTGGCCCGCGCCGGCGGTCTGGACTTTTCGGTCGGCGTCCCCAGCGCGGGGAGCGATCAGTTCATGGCCCAGCTCGGCGGGAGGCTCGAGGTCCCCGGGCTCGAACTCCGCGCCGGATTGCTCCTCGGGTCGCCGGGAGGCATTTTGGCCGAGGGGGTGGTCATCCTTCCAGCATCGATGCCGATGGTCTCGCCTTACCTTGGATTTGGCGCGGCGATCGGCGTGACCGCGAGCGATGGCGGGGGCGTTTACCGTATTGAGCTGGGGCGGCAGGCCTACGCCGTCTTCCTGGCCGGGGTGGCCCTGCCCGCGCGGGGGTACCGGCCGTATTGGGAAGTTGCTTACTACCAGGGAACGAGTGTGAACTTTACACGTTTTGCTATGGGGTTCGTCATGGAGGTGTTTTGATGGTCATTTTGGTACACGGCGGTGCCGGGCGTGTGCCCGATGCGTTGCGGGAGGCGGTGCTCGAGGGCGTTCAGCGTGCGAGGGATGAGGGCTGGCGGGTGCTCCGTCAAGGCGGTTCGGCGATGGATGCGGTGGTGGCGGCGGTGAAGGTGATGGAAGACGACCCGGTCTTCAACGCCGGCACCGGGGCGGCTCTGAACCGCGCGGGGGCGGCCGAGCTCGACGCCGCGGTGATGGACGGCGAGACCCTGGCCTTTGGCGGGGTGGCCGCGGTGCGCGACGTCAAAAACCCCATCGAGCTCGCGCGCGAGGTGATGAATTCGGAGCACATTCTGCTCTGCGGCGAGGGGGCGAGTGTGTTTGCCCGGGAACGTGGCATTCCCCATCACCCCCCGTCCCTTTTGGTAACCGAGCGGGCTTTGGCGCGTTGGCGTGAAGCCCGAAAGAAAGGCCTCAAGACGTCGGGCACCGTGGGTGCGGTGGCGCTCGATGGCCAGGGGCGGCTGGCGGCGGCGACCTCGACCGGTGGCATCGTGGACAAGCGCGTGGGGCGGATCGGCGACACACCGCTGGTCGGGGCCGGGACCTACGCCGAAAAGGGCCTCGGGGCGGCGAGCGCCACCGGGGAAGGGGAGTTTTTGGCCCGGGCGCTCGTGACCTACCGCTCGGTGAGTGCGCTCCGGCACCTGGCGCCCGAGGACGCCCTCAATGAAGCGTTGGCCCTGGCCAAAGCGCTGGGTGGCGAGGGCGGCATCATCCTGGTCACCGCCGACGGGCGACCGGTGTGGCACCGTACGAGCCCCCAGATGAGCTTTGCCTTCCGCAGCGACGACGACGAGGGAGCCGGTCTCGAATGAGAGCGCTCGCCTGCTTCGCGCCCGGCGAGGGGGATGGGGCCCGAGCGCTCTCCGAGGCGCTGCGCCCCCGCGAGGTGTGCGTGCTGCCGGTGCGTCCCGAGCAGGTGGAGAAGGCGCTTTTAGGCCTTTGCCCGCTGGGGTTTGCCGGCGCCTGGGTGGGCGACGGTGAGTGGGCTTTGACCCTGGCCCAGTCCCTGCCCCGCCTGGAGCCCGAGGCCCGGGAAGCGGGGCGGGTCGACGCACTCTTTTGCGAGTGGGCGGGCCTCCGGGGGGCCTACCTCGCCCCGGGGGCCCTCGAGGCCCTGCTCTCCGAAATTGGCTTTGCCGGATTGAGAGCGCTTTGGGTTGGCCCTGGAATTCCGGGGCTCGCTGCCGGATTGCGAAGCGTGGGGCGGCTGGACGTTCTGAGCCCCGACCTTCCCGCGGGTGAGGCCTTCGTGCGGGCGTTGCCAGCGGCGCAGCGGGGGCGCGTCGTGCCCAGCGTGCCGGAGGCGCGGGCGCTGGCCAGGACGGTGGATGTGGTGATCTACGGCGGCGGACGGCTGCCGCTTGAGATCCTTGCCCCGTATCACGTCCTGCTCGCCCTGGCGCCGCTGACGAACGAGGTCTCGGCCTACGTTGAACGGGTCGTGGGGCCCGAGCGATTCCTCGGCCACCGGCTGGCGGCGTTCGTCCGGGAGGCGCTCGGGATCGATCTTTCGGTGGAGGATTTCCTTTCGTTATAGTGGGGGCATGATCCCGCAGCTGGAGGAGGTGCCGGGGGTTTTAGGAAGAATCGCCCGGCAGCGACTCCGCCAGGTCCTCGCCTCGCGCCCCGCCACCGGGCTCCGGCCCGAGGCGCCGCCGCCTTCCTTCGAGCGCGCGCTGCGACAGGCCGGGCTCAGCCTGATCGCCGAGATTAAGCGCAAAAGTCCCTCGGCGGGGACGATCGCCGATCTGGACCCCCGGGCGACCGCCGAGGCCTACGCCCGGGGGGGTGCCAGGGCCATCAGCGTGCTCACCGAGCCGGAATACTTCGGGGGCCGCAACGAGGATCTCGTGGCGGCCCGGGTCGCGGGGCTGCCGCTTTTGCGGAAAGACTTCGTTGTCCACCCCGATCAGATCTGGGAAGCCCGGGCGCTCGGGGCCTCGGCGGTCTTACTCATCGTGGGGATTTTGGGGCCGTTGACCGGGGCTTACCTTCGCGAGGTCGAAAAGGCCGGGCTCGATGCCCTGGTCGAAGTCCACGATGAGGTGGAGCTGACCCTGGCCCTCGAGGCCGGTGCCCGGATCGTTGGCATCAACAACCGGAATCTCAAAACCCTCGAGGTCGATCTCACCACCGCACCCCGCCTGGCGCGGCAGGCCCGGGCCCTGGGGTTTGAGGGGGTGCTGGTGGCGGAGTCCGGGTACGCCAGCCCGGAGGACCTGGCCACGGTTCGCGGCCTGGTGGACGCGGTCCTCGTCGGTACCTCGCTCGCGGGGCGCGGTGGTGACCTGGCGCAGGCGGTGCGCATGCTTATGCAGACGGCAACGCCCTAAGAACGCGACGCGATCGCAAGAACATAACGTTTTTTCCCCGACAAGTGAGAGATCCGTTGACGTCCGAAACGGCTGACGATATACTTCGCCACAAAGCGAACTCGGGAGGTTGGCCTTGGCCCAGTTGGATGTTGAGAACCTCACGTTGGTGTTTGGAGGCTTGGCGGCGTTGTCAGGGGTATCGATCGCGGTCGAGAAGGGTGAGCTGGTGTCGATCATCGGTCCCAATGGCGCCGGGAAGACCAGTTTGCTCAACTGCATCTCGGGTTTTTACCACCCCACCGAGGGCGTGATCCGCTTCGAGGGCCACGACCTCACCCGTGCCTCGCCCCACACCGCGACCCGCTATGGCATCGCGCGTGCCTTTCAAAACATCGAGCTCTTTTCCGGCCTCACCGTGCTCGAGAACCTGTTGCTGGCACGCCATACCCATCTCCGCTACGGGCTCTTCGCCGCCGCCGTGTTTTATGGCCGTGCTTTGAGCGAAGAGGTCGAGGCTCGGGCCTACGTCGAGGAGATCATCGACTTCATGGAACTCGAGCCTTACCGGAAGCGCTTGGTCGGCAGTTTGCCTTACGGGGTGCGGAAACGGGTGGAGGTGGCCCGGGCGTTGACCTTGGGGCCGAAGCTCTTGCTCCTCGACGAGCCGATGGCCGGGATGACCCTGGAGGAAAAAGAGGACATGGTCCGGTTCATCCTCGATATCCGTGCCGAGCGGGGGACCACCATCGTTTTGATCGAGCACGACCTGGGGGTGGTAATGGATATCTCGGATCGGGTCTACGTGCTCGATTTCGGACAGGTCATCGCCGAGGGCACGCCCGAGGTGGTGGCCAAGAACCCGAGGGTCCTCGAGGCCTACGTGGGAGGGACGGCATGAAGGTCTTGCGGCCTTCCTACGAGATGAAGCGCTTCACCTTGCCACAGCTGCTCCGTGAGCGGGCGATGCGGGAAGGCGAGCGGGTAGCGCTGCGCGAAAAGGACTTTGGGATATGGAATGAGGTCACCTTTGAAACCTACTATGGCAAGGTCCGCGAGTTCGCGCACGGTCTGCTCGCGCTGGGGTTTGAACCCGGGGAGAAATTCGCCATCATCGCCGACAACATTCCCGAGTGGCTCTACGCCGAGCTCGCGGTGCAGGGGCTTGGCGGCATTTCGGTGGGCGTGTACCCCTCCTCGGTGCCCCCGGAGATCGCATATGTCCTGGATTACACCGATACGGTGATGGTCTTGGTCGAGGACCAGGAGCAGGCGGATAAGCTGCTCGAGATCCGTGATCAGCTGCCACAAATTCGCAAGGTGATCTACGAAGATCCCCGGGGGATGCGTGCTTATCGCGATGACCCCTGGTTTATTTCCTTCGAGGAAGTTTTGGACCTGGGCCGGGGGCATCTCAAAAAGGCACCGGAGGCCTTTGAGGAACGCCTCGCCGCCGGCCGACCCGAGGACGTGGCCCACTTCTCCCTGACCTCGGGTACCACCGGAAAGCCAAAGGCGGCGATGATCACCCACAAGAACCTGATCCACATGGGGGTCGCGCTTCAGGAGATCGACCCGGTGGAGCCGACCGACGACTACCTCTCCTTTTTGCCCCTGGCCTGGATCGGCGAGCAGATGATGACGGTCGGCATGGGGCTCACCGGTGGTTTTGCCGTGAACTTTCCGGAAGAAGTCGAGACCGCGATGGACGACCTCAAGGAGATCGGGCCCCACCTGATGTTCAGCCCTCCGCGGGTCTGGGAGGGGATCCAGAGCCGGATCTGGGTGCAGATGAGCGAGTCGTACCGCTTTAACCGCTGGGTTTATGAGCGCTTGCTCAAGGTTGGCTACCGGGCGGCGGAGTACCGGATGCGGGGCCGGCCGATGCCGATCGGGCTGCGACTGGCCTACGCCTTTGCCCACGCCGTGCTCTTCCGGCCGCTCAAAGACCGCCTGGGTTTTCTGCGCCTCCGCCGGGCCTACACCGGGGGAGCGGCTCTCGGCCCCGACGTCTTTCGGTTTTTCCACGCCATCGGCGTCAACCTCAAGCAGATTTACGGCCAGACCGAGATCACCGGTATCGCCTACGTTCACCGCGATGGCGATGTTCGTTACGACACCGTGGGCAAGCCGATCCCGGGAACCGAGGTGCAGATCAGCTCAAGCGGCGAGATTCTCTCCAGGTCGGACGCGGTGTGTGCCGGGTATTACAAAAAACCCGAGGCGACGGCGGAGCTGCTCGAGGGCGGCTGGCTCCATTCCGGTGATGCCGGCTACCTCACCGAGGACGGCCACCTGGTGGTCATCGACCGTGTTTCCGACGTGATGCACACCGCCGCCGGCGAGATGTTTAGCCCCCAGTTCATCGAGAACAAGCTCAAGTTCTCGCCCTACATCAAGGAGGCGGTGGTCTTCGGTAACCAGCGGCCTTACCTGACGGCCTTCATCAACATTGACCCGCAGACGGTCGGAAAGTGGGCGGAGGAACGGGGTATCGCCTACACAACTTACATGGACCTTTCGGGTAATCCCGAGGTGGCGGGGCTCATCGTCTCCGAGATCGAGGGGGTGAACCGAGATCTGCCCGAAGGCTTGCGCCTGCGGAGGGTGGTTTTGCTCTATAAACTTCTCGACGCCGACGACGATGAGTTGACCCGGACGGGCAAGGTCCGGCGCAAGTTCGTCCACGAAAAGTACAAGGACCTGGTCGAGGCCTTGTATTCCGACAAAAAACGCGTGTCGCTCAAAGCGGTGTTCAAGTACCAGGACGGTTCGGTGCAGGAAGTCGAGACCGAGGTGGAGATCCTCGAGGTGCCCCGGGCCGAGAAGGCCACGGCCGGCGTGGCGTGAGGAGGGTGCGATGAGCTACTTCGTGCAGCTGGTGGTTTCTGGACTTGTCGTTGGCTCGATCTACGCGCTGGCGGCGCTCGGCTTCGTCCTGATTTATAAAGCCAGCCGGGTGATCAACTTTGCCCAAGGGGAGTTCATCGCTGTGGGGGCCTTCGTGGTGTACGCGCTGAGTGCCTATTTGGGTATGAACATCTGGCTGGCCCTGGTGATTTCGCTGCTGCTCACGGCGGTGCTTGGGTTCTTCGTGGAGCGGGTTTTCCTCCGCCCGCTGGTGGGGCAGCCCATCATCAGCGTCATCATGGTGACCATCGGACTGGCCTCGCTGCTTGAGGGGGCAATTCACCTCACCCCGTTCGGGGGTGGCAACTTCAGCTTCCCCCCCTTCCTGCCGCAAAAAGGGATCGAGTTCGCCGGAATTTCGGTGAGCTACCCCCAGGTCCTGGCGGTGTTTTTCACCCTCATCTTTCTCGCGGTGTTCGCTTGGTTTTTTCAGCGCTCGACGCTCGGAATCGCCATGCGCGCCGTGGCTGACGACCAGATGGCGGCGATGAGCCTGGGCGTGAGTGTGGAGAAGGTCTTCGCCCTCGCCTGGGCGGCGGCGGGGATCACCGCGGCCGCAGCCGGATTCATCGTCGGCACGGTGAGCGGCATCAACCTCGGGGGCCTGGTATCGATCGGACTCCGGGTATTCCCGGTGGTCATTCTGGGCGGGCTCGATTCCATTCCCGGCGCGGTGATCGGCGGGATCGCGATCGGGATCCTGGAGAACCTGGCCACCGGTTATCTCGACCCCCTGGTCCCCGGCGGGGGTACGGGCGGGGTCTTCCCCTTCGTGGTGCTGCTCCTGGTTTTGTGGTTCAAGCCGTACGGCCTTTTCGGTACCGAGGAGATCGAGCGGGTATGAGTCGAGCTGGCTTTGTCCTTACCGGTCACGTCATTTGGAGGGAACATGCGTAATCCCTGGATGCAGACGGGAAATTACCGGACGAGCTACCGCCAGGACACCACCATCTTTGCCACCTATTCGGAGCAGCTCTCCCTGATTCTTCTCCTTTTGGCCCTGCTGCTCCTGCCGATGTTCCTGTCCCGACCCCAGATGTTCGTCGTGGATTTGATCCTGGTCTACGCGCTGGCCGTTGTTGGTCTCAACATCACGACCGGCTACGCCGGGCTCATAAGCATCGGTCATGCGGCCTTCGTCGGGGTCGGGGCCTATACCGCGGCCTTGCTCGCACCCGCCTTACCCTTCTGGCTCACCGTTCCCCTCGGTGGCTTGGCCGCGGCGATCGCCGGGGGGATTGTGGGGATACCCTCGCTCAGGATCAAGCACCTCTACCTCGCCATCGCCACCCTGGCCTTCCAGCTCATCTTCGAGTGGGGCGTCGGTCATTCCACGCTGTTGCAGCAAGGTGGAGCGATCGCCATGCCTCGGGTGGTCTTCGCTGGCTACAAGGTCGGGTACAAGAACCACTACTACTTCTGGTACTACGTGACCCTCGTGGTCCTGATCGTCCTGGCCTTCGCCTTCCGCAATCTTCTTCGGACCAAATACGGGCGGGCGTTGGTCGCCGTGCGCGACAACGACCGGGCCGCGGACGCCATGGGGATGCACCCGGGGCTCACCAAGATCTTCGCCTTTGCCCTGGGCGCTTTTTACGCCGGGGTCGCGGGGGGGCTTTACGCCTACCTCTCGCGGGCGGTGGTCATCGAGGACTACATGCTCAACGTTTCCATCGAGCTCTTGGCCATGTCGATCGTCGGGGGACTGGGTTCCATGGTCGGCAGCTTCCTCGGGCCAGCGTTCTTGGTGCTCCTCGACCTCAATATGGAGGATTTCGCCAACTGGCTGAAGGCGCTGGGGATGAGCCTCCCCGGGGTGGATATTGCCTCGGCGATGCGTCCGCTCACCTTCGGGTTGGTGATCGTCCTCTTTTTGGTCTTCGAACCCAGGGGTCTGGCCAACTGGTGGCGGCTGGTTCGCAACTACTTCAAGAACTGGCCTTTCAAGTATTAGGCAACGACGGCCTCGGGCCGTGTTGCAGGGAGGTGGATGATGAGGAAAACGTTGGTCACCGTGATGGCAGCTTTGGCTGCGAGTCTGGCATTCGGGCAGACGGTCCATCTCATGTGGTCGGGTGCGATTACGGGCCCGACTTCGGATGCGGGGAAGTATTACGCGCAGGGTGTTGAGGATTATTGCAAGTACGCCAACGAGGAAGGGTTGACCGGAGGGCTGAAGATCGTTTGCGAGGTCCGAGACGACCAGTACAACAACGCCAATACCCAGCGGAACTTCGAGGAGGCCATCGAACGCGGTGACCCGGTCTTCCTCGGCTACTCGACGGGCGGGACCTTGCAGCTCAAGCCGCTGATTGAGGAAGTGGGCATGAGCTACATCCCGGCTTCCTACCATATCGGCAACATCGATCCGCCGAACAACAACTACGTATTCCTCCCCATCGTCTCTTACTCGGAGCAGGTGATCGCCGTATTGGAGTACATCGCCAAGGAAAAACCCGGGGCTAAGGTGGCGCTCGCCGTGCACCCCTCTCCCTTTGGGCGTGCCCCGGTGGAGGATGCCAAAAGGGCGGCCAAAGAGCTTGGCATCGAGATCGTCGAGGTCCAAGAGATGTCCAAGGGCCTTGACTACACGGCGACGCTGAAGCGCTTTGCCAATGAGGGCGTCGAGTACATCGTTTATCAGAACGTCGCCGGTCCGGTGGCCACCATGGTGAAGGATGCCAAGCGTTTGGGGCTCAACATCAAGCACGCCGGCGCCCACTACGCCGGTGGCCCGGACCTCTTGCGCTTGGCTGGGGATGCGGCGGAAGGGTTTATCTGGGTGACCTCGTACTTCATGCCCGATGAGAACACCAAAGGTGCCGCCTTCGTGCGCGAACTCGGTACCCGCTACAAGCGCCCGAGCGATACGTTGGAGAGCGTGCACTATCCCTCGGGGATGCTGGCCGCCGCCATCGCGATCGAGGCCATCCGCCGGGCGCACGAAGCCGGGAAGCCGGTGACCGGGGATGCCGGTCGCGAGGCCGTGCACCAGGCGTTGCTGGGGCTCACCTTCGATCCGGGGCTCGCGGTTGGGCCGGTCACCTACAGCAAGGACGATCACGTGGGCGTGGATATGCTCCGGGCGCTTCGCGCCGAGGGCGGTAAGTTCGTTCCCATTACCGAGCCCTTCCAGTCCAAGCTCTTCCGGAAGGTTCACTACGGCAAGTAAGCGTGCTGTGCTGGGAGCGGCACCTCGCCGCTCCCAGCGAAAAAGGGAAGGCAGGCCATCCGATGGGTGTGCGCGATGAGCGAAAGGTCCTCCTCGAGGTCAACAACATCGAGGTCGTCTACCACGACGTCATCCAGGTGCTCCGGGGCGTGTCGATTAAGGTCCCTGACGGGCAGATTACGGCCCTTTTGGGTCCCAACGGGGCGGGCAAGACCACGACCCTGAGGGCGATTTCCGGCCTTCTCAAGCCCGAATACGGCAAGGTCACCGATGGCCGCATCTCTTTTGAAGGAACGCCGATTCAAAATCAGGGACCCGAGGCCATCGTTCGTCTGGGCATCGTTCAGGTTCCCGAGGGCCGTCACGTATTCAAGCACCTTACGGTTGAAGAAAACCTCAGGGTTGGTGCGATCACCCGCCGTGGCGCCAAAGTCCGCGAAGAGCTCGACCGTATCTATGCCTACTTCCCCCGTCTCGGGCAGCTCCGGAACAAACTGGCCGGTTACACCTCGGGCGGCGAGCAACAGATGCTCGCCATCGGTCGGGCTTTAATGGCCCACCCCAGGCTTTTGCTGCTGGATGAGCCTTCGCTGGGTCTGGCACCGCTCCTGGTGAAGGAGATCTTTGAGATCGTGGCCAAGATTAATGCCGAAGAAGGGGTGACGGTGCTGGTGGTCGAGCAAAACGCGGCGGTGGCTCTGGAGGTGGCCCACTACGGTTACATCATGGAACAGGGGCGGATCGTCCTCGAGGGCACCTCGGAACAGCTCAAGACGAACCCCGACGTCAAAGAGTTCTACCTGGGCGTGGCCAAGGCCGGCCAGCGCAAGTCGTTCAAGGATGTGAAGGCTTATAAACGCCGGAAACGCTTTATGTAAGCGACGTTGACCCTTTTTGGACGTGCGTGCTAGTTTATTGTGGGAGTCGGAACGGCCCAAAGCTCCGGCTTCCCGCCCTTACGGGGCGTAGCGCAGCCTGGCAGCGCGCCTGCTTTGGGAGCAGGATGTCGCAGGTTCAAATCCTGCCGCCCCGACCACGCGGGAGTAGCTCAGTTGGTAGAGCATCGGCCTTCCAAGCCGAGGGTCGCGGGTTCGAGTCCCGTCTCCCGCTCCAGAACCGGGGCGGCGCTGCCGCCCCTGCTCCACTTGCGCCCGTAGCTCAGCGGAGAGAGCAGCCGCCTTCTAAGCGGTAGGTCGGGGGTTCGAATCCTCCCGGGCGCGCCATCTTATGCACTTTGGCTTTGCTCTGGATGTCGTGGAATGAACGATGGATTAGGAACGAAACCGGATGTGGTCTCGCCGCTCAGGCTCGATCTCGAGGCCTTCGACTATCCGCTTCCCCGTGAGCTCATCGCGCAATCGGGCGTGGAGCCGAGGGATCACGCCCGGATGATGGTGCTCGACCGGAAGAGCGGGGCCCTCGAGGACCGCCGGGTCTACGAGCTGCCGGCGTTTTTGCGCCCTGGCGACGTGGTGGTGCTCAACGAGAGCCGGGTGATTCCGGCGCGGATGGTTGCCCGGAGGGCGAGTGGGGCCAAACTCGAGGTCTTGCTCGTCCGCGAGCTCGCGCCCGGCACCTGGAGCACGCTCGTGCGTCCCGGGCGGCGGGCGAAGGTGGGAGACTGGCTCCATTTTTCCGAGCGCCTTTCCGCCCGGGTCGAGGCGATTTTGCCGGACGGTGCCCGCCAGCTGCGTTTTGAAGGCGATGTGTGGCGGGAGATGGCACAGATTGGGCAGACCCCCCTGCCCCCCTACATCCAAGCGGCGGTACCGAGCGAGCGTTATCAGACGGTCTACGCCAAACGCCCGGGCTCGGTGGCCGCGCCCACGGCCGGTCTTCACTTCACTCCCGAGCTCCTCGCGCGCATCGAGGCCCTCGGGGTCCAGGTCTGCCGACTGGCTTTGCACGTCGGACCGGGGACGTTTCGCCCGGTCAAGGGGAGCATCGAGTCGCACCGGATGCACGAGGAGCACTTTTTCATCCCGGCCAGCACCGCCAGCCAGGTCAACCGGGCCGTGCGGGAGGGCCGGCGGGTGGTCGCGGTGGGGACCACCGTGGTGCGGGCGCTGGAGTCCGCCTGGGAGGGCGGCGAGGTCCGTGCCGGGGAAGGACAAACGGCGCTTTTTATACACCCGCCCTATGAATTCAAGGTCGTGGGCGCGCTCTTGACCAACTTTCACCTGCCGAAATCGACCCTGCTCATGCTCGTCGCGGCGTTCGCTGGATATGCCCGCACGATGCACGCCTACCGGGAAGCGGTGCGGCGGCGCTATCGCTTTTACTCGTTCGGCGATGCAATGCTGATCGTGTAAACGCTTCAGAGCTCCGCGCGATAGAGGCGGCGTTCGGCCTCGATGGCCTCTTGTAAGCTCTGGATCTCTTGCAAAAGGGCGGGGGTGGGGTTTTTGTGGAGCGCTTCCTTGAGCCGGCGCAGCCTGGCCTTGTAATAGGCCTCCCGCAGCCGGGCCATGGCCTTATCGAGGGTGCGCTGGAGCTCGGGTGAGGCCAGGCTGGGCGCGAGCATCAGCCGCTCGAAGAGGGTGCCCCCCACCGCCATCTGGGTAAGCCGGTGCTGCATTCGCCGGGGGTCGTAGTTCAGCGATTCGGCCAGGCGCAGGAATTCGGCCAGGAAGGAGCTCTCCGGTGGCCAGGTGTGATCCTCGACGTAGCGAGCCCAGGTCTTGATCTCTTCTGGGGGAAGTGAGAGCAGCAGGGCGACGATATCGAGCTCGAGAAGCAAAACCTGATCCTGATTTTCACTGATTCCCCGCACCTCGGTGGTGGAGAGCGGGGCCCGCCGCCGCCGTTTCCGGCTCTGGATGAGGTCCTCGAGGACCCCGGGCTTGAGCCCCAGGCGGTCGACGATGATCGCCTTGAGCGCTTCCGCCACCGGATCGAAGGGTTCGGCGTCGACCAGGCGCGGGAGCAGGGCTTCGAGCACAGCCCGCTTGCCCTCCGGGGTTTGGAGGTCCCGGCCCCTCGCCGCTTCGTCGAACCGGAAGTTTACCTCGGGCAGGGCGCGGCCGAGGGCGGCTTCGAAGCGCGCCCGACCGTCCTCGGCGGTGAGCAGGTCGCCGGGGTCGCTGCCTTCGGGGAGCACGACCGCATAGACGCGAAAGCGGCGCGCGACCTCGAGGTCCAAGCCAGCCAGGGTGGCCTTGCGCCCGGCTTCGTCGGCGTCGAAGGCCAGGTAGAGGTCGACGGTGCCGAGGCGTTTCAAAAGCAGCGCTTGCTCGGGGGTGAGCGCGGAGCCGAGCACGGCCACCGTCTCCTGGTAGCCCATCTGGTGGAGGGCGATGACGTCGAAAAGCCCCTCCACCACGATGGCGCGCTTTCGCTCGCGTATCGCGGACTTGGCCTGAGGGAGCGCGAAAAGGAGCTCGCGCTTTTTGAAGATCTCGGTCTCCGGGCTGTTTAAGTACTTGGGCTGGCCTTCGGGATCGAGGGTCCGCCCCGAAAAACCGACCACCCGTCCGCCAGGTTCCAAAATGGGGACGATCAGCCGGTTCCGGAAGCGATCGTAGATCCGTCCCTCGCGTTCGCTCAGGACACCCGCGGCCACGGCCGACTCCAGCGAGACGCCCGCCTTCCTGAGGTGGCGGGTCAGATGGTCCCAGCCATCGGGGGCAAAGCCGAGCTGGAAGGTCTCGATCATCGCCGGGGAGATCCCCCGCCCTTCGAGGTAGGCTCGGGCGCGGGCATCGAGGTGTTCGCGAAAGAAAGCGAGCGCCAGGGCGTTGATTTCATAGAGGGTCGGGTCCTTGCGTTTGACCGCCTTTTGGGGCAGCTCGACCCCGGTGAGTTCGGCGAGGCGTTCCAGAGCTTCGGCGAAGGCGAGCCCCTCAATGCGTTCCAGGAACGAGAACACGTCGCCGCCCGCTTTGCAGCCGAAGCAGTAGAAGAGCCCCTTGTCCTCGTCCACGTAAAACGACGGCGTTTTTTCCTTGTGGAAGGGGCACAGGCCCTTATACCGGCCCTTACCGGCCGGCTTTAACTCGACGTAGTTGCCGATGAAGTCCTTGAGGTTAATTCGGCTGCGGATGATCTCCCTCGGGTCCATGCTTGGCTCCAGGCATTATAGGCCCACAGTCCCAGGATACCGTAGCCCAGAAGCCGGGCTTTGGGCAGGGGGTGGACCGGGCGGCCCGCGGTCACGGCCAGGCTCCGCCGCCAGAGCTCGATCGGGGCGAAGGAGCTTTCAAACGCCAGGAGGTGGAGGACGGGCTTGCCAAGCCGGAGGTTGGCCTCGGCCTTGAGGAGCCTTGCGAACTGGTAGAACGGCAGGAAGCCGTTCGGCCCGGTTCGGGGGAGGAGGTAGCTCGCAATGGCGCTGGTCTTTTGCGGCGCCCGATCCCGGTGGTCGATGGCGAGTGCGGCGAGCGAGAGAAAGGTGGCGTAGGGGTTTTTGGCCTTTTGCGCATACCTCAAGGCGCGTTTGAAGGCCCCGGTGATGGGCGCGCCTTCCACGGCCTGGGCGAACCCCTGGGCCAGGTTGAGGAAGGCCTGGGTGTGGGGGCAGGTGGTTTGGCCGGCCAAGGTTATGCTCAAGCGGAGGGCGTCTTCCGTTTTTCCGGCCAGGGCCAGGGCCAGCGCGTAAACGGCGCCGAGCCAGGGGTCGGGACTCACCGCCCAGGCGTACTCGCCTTCGCTGAGGGCTTTCCCGAGCTTTCCGGTTTCGATGAGATATCGTAGCCGTATGGCGGCGATTCGGGCGTAAAGGGGTCCAGGGGCCAGGGTTTTGAGCAAGGGAGCGAGTTTTTCCAGCCGGCGCTGGGCCTCGATGTAGGCCCCTTGGTCGAGGGCGTAGGAGGCGCGGAGGGCGCTGGCGAGCAGCTTCGTTTCCCGAGAAATCGCGAGCCCCTCGGCTTCACCGACCCGGTGAATCGCCTCATCCAGAGAACGCGCACGCCAGGCGACCCCCGCGAGCTCGATCGCCGTTTGCGCCGCCGCTTCCCGCTCGCCCCGGCCCCGGTAGGCCTCGAGGGCCCGTGAAAGGTGATCCGCCGCCGATGGAAGGTCCCCCAGTGAGGCGCAGGCTTTTCCCAGACCCAGGTGGGCTTCGTGATCGTTCGGGCGGTCGCGTAGGTAGCGTTCGAGGCAGGCCCTCGACCGGTCCGGGTTTCCCCGCCCGAGGTGGGCGAGCCCCCGAAGCTTCAGCGCCTCGGTTCCCCGAGCGTGGTTCAGGACCTCGAGTGCCTCGCCGGGGCGCTCGGGAAGCAGGCGCCGGGCGAGGTCGATGGCCAGTCGCGATTGCTGAGCCGGGCTTTGGGCGAGGGAGAAGGCCCGTTTGAGAAGCCGGAGGGCCACGTCCTGGTCGCGGGTTTGCTGGGCCGCGGCTCTGAGGACCCGGATCGCCGGCCCGAAATCGCCGGCGGCCTCGAGGTGATCGGCGACCCTTTCGGCGGCTTCGACCTTGCCGGTTTTCGCCAGCCAGTCGGCGATCTGCCGGTGCCAGCTTTGCTGCTTGGAAAGGGGGAGGAGGGCTTTGGCGGCGCGCCGGTAGGCTTCGGTCCTGAAACGGTAGGCCGTTTTCCCGCCTTCGCCCGCTCCGGTGGCCTGCAAAAAGCCTTCGTCGGTCAGGCGTTGCAGGGTTTTCTCGCCCGGCAGACCGAGGACGCTTTCGAGCAGGGCCGGTTGCACCTCGCGCAAGAGCGCCGAGAACAGGAGCGCTTCCCGCGCCTCGGCGCCCACGGCGTCGAAGTAGGGCTGCAGGGCCGCGACCAGGCCGGCCTCGCCCGGCGTTTTGGCGAGGTGGCGGAGCGGGTCGGCCAGACCGTCGGCCAGGGCTGCGTAGGCGGCGCAGGATTCTTCGTCGAGGGTGGGGTTGATCTGCCGAAGCCACCGGAGGGACTTTTCAAGGGTGAGGGGTGAGATCCGTTTGGCGTAAGGGTAGGCCCCGGTTCGGGCGGTGGCGATGATCAGGAGCTTGGCGCGATCGATTTTCCTGAGTCCGTGCAAAAAGGTCCGGAAAACGGACGCGGCGTGGTGGATGTTCTCGACGACGAGCAACCAGGGTTCCCGTTGGCTGAGGACGGCGAGCGCCTGGGCGAGGGTTCGGAAGATCAGGCTCAGCGGGGGCGCCTCACGGTGTTTCCCCAGGACGAAGGCGAGCGCTCTGGCTTCGTGGGAGGTCAAGGGGAGGGACAAGAGCGCGTGCTCGACTTCGGGGTGCTTCTTCAAAAACGCCCCCAACCAGGCGCGCAGGGAAATACCCGCCGAAAGCGGTGGCAGCCAGTACTTTCGACCCGCTTCAACGCCACGGAAAAAGCCTGAGATCAGTGAACGTTCCCCCGATCCCGGGGGCGCGACGAACACCAGGGCGGTCGGGCGGCTGGCCAGGGCCGTTCGCCAGCGCGTTTCGAGTTCGGCCGCCAGTTCCGGGTAGGGGTGCTGGGGTGCTCCCCGGCCCCAGCCACGAAAATAGAAGGCCTTGATCGGGGTGGGAAAGCCTTTGGCCTTGAGTGGCTTGAGGGGTTCGCAGATGGCCTCGGGGAGCAGGGCGGCGGTGGTTTCGTCGATGACCACCTCCCCGGCCGGCGTGGCCTGAACGATCCGCTGGGCGCGGTTGACGGGATCGCCGAAGAGGCGCTCGCGACCGTTTTCGCTGCGCATGGGCGCGGCCAGGACGATGCCGCTCGTGACCGCGGCCCGGGCCAGAAGACGTGCTCCGGCCCGCGCCTCGACCTCATGGTTTTGAGCCACCATCGCCAAGGCGGCCTCGACCGCATGGCGGGCTTTGAGGACAGGGCTTGCGCGGAGGCCGAAGACCGCCAGGAGACCGTCGCCGTAGATGGCCTCGACCTGGCCGCCGTAGGCGGTGACGGTTTGCTGGGCGGCGTCCAAAATGGGCTCCACCCGCTGCCAGGCGTCGTCGGGACCGTATCCGTGAGTGAACGCGGTAAAGCCCGAGAGGTCGAAAAAGACGACGGTGGCGAATCGTTTACTCCCGGGGAGCGGTTTGAGCGCACGCCCGCAAAGGGTGCAGTAGAGGAAGCGCGCGTCGTTCCGGTGGCCGCAGTTGGGGCATCTCATTTCCGGAAGGCCATCAGCGGGGGCTCGAGTTCGACCTCGATCCGGGTCTCGGGCTCGAGCGGGGTCTGGGAGGCGAGAAGAATGGGAAACCCGGCATCGAAAAGGAAAAAGCCAGGTTCGGGTTCACCCCTTACCTGACCCGAGATGGTATACGCGCCGCCCGGGCGCGGGGTCAGCCTCGGCCTTCCTTCGGCGGGTCGGACCTCGCGTACCACGCCGTGAATGAGGACGTCGGTGGGACCGAGGGGCGCGGGCGGTGTTCCCCGGTCGAAGAGGAAGATGAGGCCGAGGGGGGTATGGGCTTCCAGCAAGGGCCAGCCTTCGGGCACCGGGAGGAGGTCGAGCTGGGTGGCGTATTCGGCGAACCGTTCGAAGAAGGTGTCCGGGCTTTCCTCGAGGACCATGCCTTCATTTTACCCACCCTACCCCCGGGGGATCGGGATGGCCAAATAAAGATGCCCCCCGCTGCGGCAGGGGGCGCGTGGGCCGCGGTCGAACTGTTCGCTTAGAAGACGGGTCCGATGCGGAAGTGCAGCACGCCGGATGGGTTTTGGGTGCTAAAGCCATAATCGAGCCGGATGGCTGGCAGGGTTACCGCCCCGTAACCGAGGTTCAGCTGTACCCCGACGCCGTATCCGAGGTGGAACTCGGGGTTTTGTCCCGGGTTCCAGACCGAGCCGGCGTCGGCGAAGACAATGCCGATGACGGTTTGGCTGATGGAGCTTGAGAGTCGGAAGTCATAGCGGTACTCGATGGAGCCGGCGAGCAGGCGCTGTCCACTGAACGTTCTCGGCTGATACCCCCGGAGCATGGCGATTTCCGGGTCTGATCCGCCGAGGGTGAAGTAGCGGCTCTCGGGCGGGGTGCCGAGGAGGGTGCCGGCGGCCACGCGGACGGCGAAGACCGCCCGGCCCGCTTCGTCTTCGGGCATGTAGGTTTTGTAGGTACCCCAAAGCGGCGCGAAGTAGGTGATGCCTCCGGAGGCGGGGAAGACCACGCCGTAGCCAACCTGCCAGCTGGCCCGCATCCCGGTGGTGGGGTAGACGGGGTCGTCGACCCGGGCGTAGTCGAAGGTGGTGCTGAGCGAAACGTTGGCGTAGCTCTGGGGGAGCAGGCTCTTTGCCGTGGCCTCGTCAACGGTCGGGTTCGCGGGTGGGATGAGGGTTTCAAGCAGGGTGTGCACCCACTGGCCCTCGAGGCCCAGGGTGGCGGTAAAGTTGGGGTCCCCAAAGAGCGGCCGCCCGATGCTGGCGCTGAAACCGCTGCGCCGCTCGGTGTACTCCCAGCCGGTGGGGTTTTGGTTGTTGTCGTTGAGGGTGAAGTTGCCGTAGGGGATGGAATAGGCGGCAAAGGCGATGCTGGTGGGCACCTGCTTTAAATCGGCGAAGTCCAGATAGAGCCAGGGGATTTTGTAGCTCAGGCTGAGCGAGAGGTTGTCGCCGGCGTCGTTCTCGACGAAGGAGAGTTCGAGGTCCGCTTGGTGGGCCCGTCCCCAGAGGTTTTTGTCGGAGAGCGAGAGCTGCCCGCTCCACCCGGAGGTGCTCGACCAGGCGATGGCGGGTGTCACGACCAGGGTCTTGCTCTCCTTGAGCTTGAGCACCACCTGGCGTTCATCCGGCCGCGCGCCCGGCTGGGTGAGCACCTCGGGGGGGGTTTTGAAGATGCCGGTCCGCAAGAGCCGTCCCAGACCTTCCCGAAGTGCCTTGATGGAGAAGAGGCTTCCCGGTTTGGGGAGCTCTCTCAGCACCACAAAATCCTTGGTCCGGTGGGGTCCTTCCCAGACCAAGGTGTAGCCGCCGATTTTGATTTCGCGGATGGTGAGGCGGTACACCCCATTTTGGAAGCTGTAGTCGGCCTTGGGGACGAGGGCAAAGCCCTGGGCCTGGTAGTAGCGGTAGATTCGCTCGAAATCCGCTTCCGCGAGCTGGGGGTTGAAGACGTCCCCCGGCTTGAGCACCAGCAGGGACTTGAGCGCGTCCTCGCTGAAGGCGGTGGCACCGCGGATCTCAATCGTGTTGATCCGGCCGTACCTGGCCTGTCCGATGCGAAAGCGGATCCTGACCCCGTCCTGGAACGCCTCGGCCTGAAAACTGACCTCGCGCCCCAGCTTGCGTGAAAGCTCGGCCACCGCGTTGACCAGGTGGTCGTAGTTGTAGGGGTCGCCGACCGCCACCGGCACCTCGGCGAGGTCACCCGGATCCACGGCGGTGACCTTGAGTTCGCGGATCTGGACCTCGAGGACCCCGGCTTTGAGCTGGCTGCGTCTTGGGTCGACCCCGCTGCCCTTGTAGCCATCTTCGGCGTAGCGCTGGGCCGTTTGCTGCACCGCTTGCAGGTAGAGGGGCCAGGAGAACTTACCGAGGTCGAGCAGCGGCTTGAAGTAGCGGACGATTTCGTCTTTCGGGACGAGTGAGGCCCCTTGAACCTTGAGCGTGCGGAGGGGAGGCGACTCCTCAACCACGAAGGTGAGGGCGACGCCCCCGTCTAAAGAGCGCGTTTCACCCCTGACCTTGGGTTTGAAGGGAAAGCCTTGCTGTCGGAAGAGCTCGGCGAGCTTCTGTTCGGCTTCGGCGACCTTCTTGGGGTTGTAAACGCTGCCGGGGGTGATGGCCAGCTGGTTGGCCAGAAAGTCCGCGAGCTTGTTCGGGGGGAAGGCGGTGGCCTGGACCTCGAGCGAGGTGATCGGCGGGTTGGGCTTGACGCGTACGGTGAGCACGCCGTCCTTGAGATCGACCTCTACCTCCTGGAAATAGCCCGTCGCCTTGACGGCTCGGATGAGGGCTTCGCTGGAGAGGCCCTTTGCCTCGTCGCCGACCGATACCGGCAGGGCGATTCGGGCGAGGGTCGCGAGCACCGGGTCGGCGCCGACGACTTGGATCTCCCGGATCGGCGCGGCAAACGCCAGACCGAGGATGGCAAGAAGTGCGAACAAGCGGTATCGCATGTCTCGCATGCTAACTTCTACCAGTGAATCGGCCGTGAGAGTAAACTGAAGGGCATGGGCGACGTGTACGAGCGCATTCAGGAGGCCGTGGCGGCGGTTCGTTCGCAGAGCGACTTCGTTCCCGAGGTGGGGCTGGTGCTGGGCTCGGGGCTTGGCCCCCTGGCGGACGAGGTCGAGGTCGACACGGTGATTCCTTACGCCGAACTGCCGAACTTCCCCGTCTCCACCGCGCCCGGCCACGAGGGCAAGCTGATCCTCGGACATCTGGCCGGTCGGAAGGTGGCGGTGTACAAGGGGCGGGTGCACCCCTACGAGGGCTACGCTCTGGACGAAGTGGTTTTCCCGGTCCGGGTGGGGTATTTCCTGGGGGCGAAGACCTTCTTGCTGACCTCGGCGGCTGGTGGGCTGAATCCGCTTTTTGCCGCCGGCGATATGATGCTCCACGCCGACTACATCAACTTCATTGGGGATAACCCGCTCAAAGGCCCGAACGACGAGCGGCTCGGGCCGCGTTTCCCGGTTATGTTTGACGCCTATGACCCCGAGCTGAGGCGTCTTTTCCGGGAGGTGGCCCTTCGCGAGGGGATCCCGTTGCGCGAGGGGGTCTACGTGGCCATCTCGGGGCCGAGCTTCGCCTCGAGGGCCGAGCTCAGGATGCTCCGTTCGTTTGGAGCCGATGCCATCGGCATGAGCACGGTGCCCGAGGTGATCGCGCTCCGCCACCTCGGCGCCCGGGTGGTGGCGGTCTCAACCATTACCGACATGGCGATTCCCGACAGCGACCACCACGCCAGCGAGGCGGAGGTGCTGGCCGTGGCCGAGCGCACCGGTCCCCGTTTCCGCCAGCTCGTCAAGGCGTTTTTGGCCGCCCTGGGATGAGCCTCGCCGGAGTCCTCGACCGTATCGCGGCCGCGGCCAAGCGGGCGGGGCGGAATCCCGCTGGGGTGAAACTGGTGGTGGTGAGCAAAGGGCGGACGATCGAGGAGATTCGCGAGCGGGTGCTCGCCTTTGGGAATTTCCCGCTGGGTGAGTCGAGGGTCCAGGAAGCCCTGCCCAAGATCGAGGCCCTGCCGGAGGTGCCGTTTCACTTCATCGGTCCCCTGCAGCGCAACAAGGCCAAGTGGATGGGGCATTTTGCCCTGGTGCACTCGCTGGAGTCCGCCCGGATCGCGGAGGCGCTCTCCCGCCGTGCGACGAGGGTGCAGCCGGTCTTGATCGAGGTCAACGTCGCCCGTGAGCCGCAAAAGCACGGGGTGCTGCCCGAAGATCTGCCCGCGCTCGTGGCACGGGTGCGCGATCTGCCGCGACTCGAGCTTTTGGGCTTGATGACCGTGGCCCCGAGAGTGGACAATCCAGAAGAGGTTCGCTGGGTCTTTAAAACGCTCTCCCTTCTGGCCGACCGCTTCGACCTGCCCGAGCGTTCGATGGGGATGAGCGAAGACTTCGAGGTCGCCGTCGAGGAAGGGGCGACGCTGGTGCGGGTGGGGCGGGCGGTATTCGAGGTGGACGATGGGGCTTAATCCGCTGGACATTCGCTATCAGGAGTTCAAGCGCAAGCTCCGGGGCTATGACCCCGACGAGGTCCGGGATTACCTGGGTCACCTGGCGGATTTCGTCGCCGAACTGCAGGAGGCCCTCGAGGCCAGCCGAAAGAGAATCGCCGAGCTCGAGGCCGAACTCGATCGGGCAAGGGAAGGGGAGTCGGAGCTGAAGCGCGCGGTGGTGGCGGCGGAGCGGATCGCGCGCGAGGTCAAGGCCCAGGCCGAGCGCGAAGCCGAGCTCATCCTCTCGGAGGCCAAGGCGGCCAAGGAAAAGGCCTTGCGAGAGGCCATGGACCAACTCAAGCAGCTGCAGCGGGAAATGGAGCGGCTGCGACGGGAAAAGTCGCTCTTTGTCGAGCAGTTTCGCGGGCTTTTGGAGAGCTACCTGGCCTCACTCGACAAACTCAAAGATGGTTGAGGCCGAAGACGGCGGCCAGGAAGAGAAGGCGTTCGCGCAAGCGGTAGCGCCACGAGAAGTTCCCCTGGACCGGGTAGCCGCGGACCTTGAGGCCGAGCTTTCTCGCGAGCAAAAGCGCCCTGGGAAGGTGGGGGGCGTCGGTGACGAGGACGAGCTCGTAACCGCGGAGGATCCGCCTCGCCGCCAGGAGGTTTTCCCAGGTACTCCGGCTACTGGTTTCGCAGCGCAGTTGGGATTTGGGCACCCCTTTTCGGGCGAGATAGGCGCACCCGGCTTCGCCTTCGCTATAGCGGTCGCCGTTTTGCTTGCCGCCGGTCACCAGGATGAGACGGCCCGCCCCCGACGCCAAAAGCGCGCGCGCCGCTTCCAGGCGGGCGGCGAACACCGGGGAAGGCCTGCCGTTATACTGGGCGGCGCCCAAAACCACGATCGCTTTCGGGGTTTGGGCAAAGGCAGGAATGAGGAGGAGGGCGAGCCAGAGCCAGCGCATGCCTCTATGGTATTGAGGCTACGGTGGCTTTGTCATGGCGATTGGATCGCGCATTGAAAGCTCACGCGGGCGCGCTTAAAATAAAGCGAGCCGAGGAACAGCGACGGGGATTCCCCGGGAGGTGAAGGAGGATTCAAAAGGTTTACGGAAGGACGCAAGGCCTCAAACCAAGCACCCTGAAAAAGCTCTCGCTGCTCTACCGGCGGCGCGTGCCGCCAGGGCGGCTCTTTAGCGCCGAGCTGGCGCAGCGGATGGCGGAGCTGACCGAGCTCTCCGGCCGCCCTTTGGGGCTCTTGATCGACCGGAAGGGCTACGTCCGCCGGGTCGCGGTCGGGGATGCCCGGGATCTCCCCATTCCCGAACACGCGCTGGTCGAGACGCGCCTGGCTGGGTATCACCTGGTGCACACCCACCTCGAGGGCGGCGGTCTGAGCCGGCCTGACCTCTCGGTGCTCTTTCTCAACCGTCTGGATGCCATGGTGGCACTCGAGGTTCAAGATGGCCGGCCGGGCTTGGTGCATCTCGCGCACCTGGTGCCGCCCCGCTCGGAAGAGGAAGACTGGCGCATTCTGCCCCAGAAAGCCTACCACCAATACCTCGAGTTCGACCTGGGCGGGCTGGTGCGGGCCCTCGAGGAAGAGCTCGGTCGCCAGGCCAGGCTCCAGGCCCTGGAGGATGGTGCCGGTGAACGCGTGATCCTCGTCGGCATCGACCGGGGTGAGGGGCCCGAGGCCGAGGTGGGGCTGGTTGAGCTCGCCGAGCTCGCCCGGAGCGCCGGCGGCGTGGTGGTGCATTCGGAGCTCGTTTACCGGCCGCACTTCGACCCCAAGACCCTGGTGGGGCGGGGCAAGCTCGAGTCGCTGGTCTCGCTCGCCTATCACAACAACGCCGGGACGTTGATCTTTGGCGTCGACCTCACGCCAACGCAGGCCCGGGAGATCGAAAAGCTCACCCAGCTCAAAGTCCTCGACCGCACGCAGCTGATCCTCGACATCTTCGCCCAAAACGCCCGCACCCCGGAGGCCAAGGCCCAGGTCGAGCTGGCCCAGCTGCGCTACCTCTTGCCCCGGTTGGTGGGCCAGGGCAGGCGCATGAGCCGGCTTGGCGGCGGCATCGGGACCCGGGGGCCGGGTGAGACCAAGCTCGAGGTCGATCGCCGGCGGCTGCAGGCGAGAATCGCCCAGCTCAAAGGCGAGATCGAGCGCATCGCCAAGCGGCGGCGGGAGGCGAGGAAGCGCCGGGGCCGCCGGGGGGTGCCGGTCGTGGCGGTGGTCGGTTACACCAACGCCGGCAAGACCACGCTGGCGCGCCGCCTGGCGAAAAAGGGCGAGGCCGGGGAAGATCGTCTCTTCGCTACCTTGAAGCCCCTGGTGCGAAAGGGCTTCCTTCCCAGCATTGGCGAAGTGCTCTTTGCCGATACCGTGGGGTTCATCCGCAACATGCCCGAGGCCTTGGTTACGGCGTTTCGGGCCACGTTGGAGGAGCTCGCCGAAGCAGACGTTCTCCTGCACGTTCTCGACGTTTCGGAGGAGGGCTACGACGCGAGAAAGCGCGCGGTGGAAGCGCTGCTTTCCGAGCTGGGTGTGGAGGCCCCGCTGGTGCACGCGCTCAACAAGGTGGACCGCGCCGACCCCTACGATGTCGACTGGGCCCGGGAGCACTACGGCGGTATCCCGGTCTCCGCGCTCCGCGGCGAAGGCCTGGACGTCCTTCGCGAGGCCCTCGCCCAGGCGCTGGTCGAGGCCGGAATTCGGCCGGCCCACTGGGCCTTCACCTAGGCTTCATGGTTTTCCCGTAGCCTTTGCCCGTGGAAGTCGTTCAACTCGGCCCCTTCGTGGTTCCGCTTTTCCGGGTGTACGTGGCCTTGTCGATCGCGGCCTTTGTGCTCGTCGCCGAGCTCGTGGCCAGGAAGGGACAGCCGAGGGTCGCGGTCTGGGCCTGGAACGCAGCCTTGCTCGGGCTTTTAGGGGCGCGGCTTGGGTATGTGGGAGAGAACGCGGCCGCGTTTTTGCAGGAGCCCCTGGCGGTCTTTTACGTCTGGCAGGGGGGGTTCGACGTCTTTTGGGGGCTGCTTACTGGCGCGGCCTACACGCTTTACTTTTTCCACCGGACGCCCGGGCAGCTGCGCCTTGCGCTTTGGCCGCTGGCTTCTGGGCTCGTGGTCGCGGTGGCGCTTTTTGGCCTTTCGTTCCGGGGGGGTGAGGGCGAGAGGGCCCTGCCCGACTGGACGCTGCCCCGGCTGGATGGGGGGCAGGTGCGCCTGGCCGAGTTTCGCGGGACCCCTTTGGTGGTGAACTTCTGGGCCAGCTGGTGTCCTCCCTGCCGTCGGGAGATGCCGCTGCTCTCCGAGTACGCGGCGAAGGAGACGGGTGTGGTCTTCCTCTTCGTAAACCTTCAGGAGCGCCCCGACACCGCGCGGGCCTTTTTGCAAAAAGAAGGGTTGAACCTCGAGTGGGTCCTCCTCGACCTCGACGGCCGCCTCGCCCACCGCATGCGGGTCGCCGCGATTCCTACCACCTTTTTCGTTACCAAAAGCGGCAAGATCGTCGATCAGTACATGGGGGAACTTTCCCGGGCGCGGCTCGAACAGGGTCTTGGCCGTCTCAGGTGACGAAGGTCCCCATGGGGTAGACTGACCCCAATGGCTTCACAAGCCTCCATGCTCGCCAAGGTGCTCATGGCCTTTGGCCGGAAGCCGGCCGCGCCCGAGCCGCGGGGTCGGGTGTGGGTGGTCCCGGAGACCGGCTGGCGCACGCTGCTCGACCCCGAGAGCATGGCGGGTTTTGCCTCGATCTGCCCGCCCCGCCCCTACCGCAAGGGCGAGGCGATCTACCGCCCCGGCGACCCGGCCGAAAGCCTTTTTATCCTCCTCGAGGGCCGGGTCAAGATCAGCCTCCCCAGCCCGGCGGGGGAGAGGGTCGTCGCCGTCGTCGGACCCGACGATTTTTTCGGGGAGTCCTTCCTCACTCAGGCCCGCGAGCGAAAGAGCGAAGCGGTGTGCATCAGCAAGCGGGCCGTCGTCTGCCCGGTGAACCGTGACCAGTTCCTCGAGGCCGCCCGGCGGGTGCCGGAAGCGGCGCTCGCTTTTGCCTCGGTGCTCGCCGAGCGCAACCAGCTGCTGGAAGAGGAGCTCAGGCGCACCACCCTGCCGGCGATGGTGCGGGTCGCGGGCGTCCTCCTCGTGCTCGCTCGCCGCTTTGGAAGCGAGTCGAAAGAAGGTTGGGTTACACTGCGGCTCGACCTCACCCAGGAAGAGATCGGCTCGCTCGCCGGAACCACGCGCGTGACCACCACCCAGATCCTCAGCGAGCTACGGGACCGCGGGCTGATCGAGGGCACCCGAGGCACCTACGAGCTCGACATCGAGGGGTTAGAAGAGCTTGTCGAGGCCCTCGAGGCCGGCGCTTGATGCCCCGGGTGGGCGTCCTACCGAGCTACCCCTTGCGGTAGAAGTGGACCCGGTAGAGCCCCGCTTCCTGCTCGCACCAGGCTTCAAAGCCGAGCGGGGCCAGGGCCTGGTAGAGGGGAACGGGTTCGAACGGCGCCAGGAGCACGAGCCGCTGACCGGCCTCCACCTGGCGGGCGTGCTGCATGATGGTCTCGAAGGGTTCCTCGCCTCGGGCCAGGATGGGGCGCACGTCGAGTTCGTGTGCGACCGGCGACGAGAGCCAGGCGGGTTTGGGGGTGCCGAGCTTCGATCCCGACGCTGCCGGGGCGACCTTTTCGATCATGACCCGCCAGGTCTCGGGGCCCTTTTCGATGTAGCTCCAAAGGAACTGGCCCGGGTGTTCCGCCTGGAGCTGGTAATAAAGGGGCTTGGGGTCGTGGTCGTTGATGAGCAGCAGGCGTTCGCCGGGGTGGAGTGCGGCGAGGGCCTGGAAGATCTTGGCGTGACGCGATGCAGCCGGCAGGTCTCGGACGTCGAGGGTGTTCTCCATAGCCATACCTCCAAGAGCGAGCCTAGCGCGCATTGGCCCGGTCGGCCATGACACAGGTCATGTCCGGTCGGAGAGGATCTGGCTGGTCAGCTCGATGAAGCGGCGGACATCGAGGGGCTTGGTGAGGAAGGCGTAGGCGCCGCTGGCCAGCGCCCGGCCGCTGCGCTCGGGAACGGTGCTGGCGCTCAGGATCACCACCGGGATCGCCTGGGTCTTCGGGTGGCCCTTGAGCTGGGCCAGCACTTCCAGTCCGCTCATGTCGGGCAGCTCGAGGTCGAGAAGGACCAGGTCGGGGTTGTGTTCCCTGGCCAGCGTGATGCCCATGCGACCCTGGGTGGTGGCGATGAGCCGGATCGAGGTCAGCTGCGCTAGGATCCGCTGCATGAGCTTCAGGTTGGCGGGGTTGTCCTCGATGTAAAGGACGGTTTTGGCCCCCGCCTGCCCCGGGTTCGGATCGCCCGGCTCATCGGCCGGTTCGGGCGGCGGCTGGGCTTTGGGCAGGCGGACGACGAAGGTCGAGCCCCGGCCCTCTTTGCTGGAAAAGCTCAGCGACCCGCCCATGAGCTCGGTGAAGCGTTTGGAGATGGCGAGGCCCAGGCCGCTCCCGCCGGGTTCGCTCGTCGGCAGGTCCAGGCGGTCGAAGGGTTCAAAGGCCCGCGCGCGCATCGAGGCCGGAATACCGATGCCGGTGTCCTCGACCTCGATGGCGATCTCGTCGTCGTCTTCCCGGGTGCGAACCCACACCGCGCCCCCGGGGTGGTTGTAGCGCACCGCGTTCACCAGCAGGTTGAGCAATACCTGGACCAGGCGCTGCCGGTCGGCGAAGGCGTAGTGGCGCCTGGCCTCTGCCGCCGGTGGGTGGAGGGTGATGTTCTCCTGCTGCGCGATGGGTTTGACCAGCCCGACGGTTTCGTTCAGCACCTCGGCCATCTGCACCGGCTCCAGCGAGAGGTGGACGTGGCCGGATTCGGCCTTGGCGATTTCCAGGACCTCGTCGATGAGGGTGAGCAGGTGTTTGCCCGCCTTGAGGATGTGGGAGACGGCCTCGAGCTGGCTCTCGCTGAGCTTGCCATCCATCTCCATGAGCTGGGCAAAGCCCAAAATGGCATTCAGCGGGGTGCGGAGCTCGTGGCTCATGCGGGAAAGGAAACGGTTTTTCTCCTCGCTGGCCCGTTTTGCCGCCAGCGCCTTGGTTTGCTCCTCAACCAGCTCGGTGACGTCCTGAACGAAGACCACCAGCTCGCCCTTTTCGCAATGCGCGATCGTGCGCAGCCAGCGCCAGTCGCCGTCGGCGTGCTGGAAGCGGAAGAACTGGTTGAGGTCGCCGTCGTTTTCGATGATCTCGGTGAAGTGGCGCTCGATCTCGTCGCGGATGCTGGGGTCAACCATGGCCAGGAACTTGCCCAGGTCGTTTTGAAAGTATGCGGCGGGATAACCGGTCACCGACTCGACCGGGCCGATGAGCTCCCAGCCCGGGCTCGGACTGGTCCGCATGCGAATCCCGAAGGCCTTGGCCTGG
This sequence comes from Vulcanithermus mediatlanticus, assembly GCF_055385885.1. Lineage (NCBI taxonomy): Bacteria > Thermotogati > Deinococcota > Deinococci > Thermales > Thermaceae > Vulcanithermus > Vulcanithermus mediatlanticus. The sequence continues at coordinate 1,848,372 of NZ_AP042385.1, forward strand.
GCCAGGGTGGCCTCGAGGTCGCGCCGAACCTGGTCGATTTCGCTCAGGTCCTTGACGAAGGCGGCGACGAAGGGTTCGCCTTCGATCTCGAGTGGAACCAGCCCGACCTCGACCGGAAAACGTTCTCCGCTCTGGCGCCGTGCCAGGAGCTGCTTGGCTTTTCCCATCGGTCGGGCCTGGGGCGCTTTCATGAAATCTTCCCGGTACTTACGGTGGGCTTTGCGAAGGGTTTCGTCGTCGGGCAGGAGGACCTCAATCGGCTCGCCGATGAGCGCTTTTGGGCGGTAGCCGAACCCCTCGGCGCTCGCCTGGTTCGCCATGTGAATGTTCCCCTTTGCGTCAACGATCACGATGGGAAGTGGGGCGTTGGAAAAGAGCCGTTCAAAGAGCGCCTTTTGACGGATGACGTTTTCCTTGAGCTCGGTGTTTTTTCGGGCCTGGCGCTCGATTTGGAGGATGACCGCCAGCAGAATGGCGATGGAAAGCACCGTGTAAACGGGGTTGAGGCTGATCCCCGCGGGGGCAAATCCCATAAAGACGGCGTAGACCATAAAGAGCACGGTGGCCAGGGCGGCTCCGAGCCCGGCGCCGTTGCCGCGGGTCGCGAGCAGGGCGGCGAGCATGACCAGGATCAGGAAGGTGGCCGGTGGGTGAATCCCCAAGCGGCGGAGCAGCTCGAGCGCGAGCGCCAGCCCCCCGCCGGCTGCGGCTCCGGCGAGCATGCCTTGGGTTGTCAAACGCACCTTCACGCCTCCCCCCAGCGCACCCCGGAAAACGAGGGAAAAGCGGCGAGCGGGCCACCGTTTTCTAAGAGGTGCAAGGGCTCTCCGGCATTATAGCGCCCGGTCCTTACTCGGGATCTTGGCCCAGCTGGGCCGGCAGGGAAAGGCCCAGCGCCCTGGCGAACTCGGCCAGCCCGTCGAGGTCGGGGGCCTCGAGGTGATACCGGAAGTTCCAGAGGTAGTGCTGGAGGAGCCTCGGACTCACATTCAGGCGGCGGCTTTCGGCGAGCGCCACCTGGGCCAGGCGGCCAAGGCCCAGGCTCCGGGCCCGGCGGAGTTCCTTGACCACGGCCAGAGGCGGTGGATCGTCCTTGCGAAAGGCCCAGACGGCGAAGACGAAGGGGAGTTTGGTCCTTTGGTACCACCGTTCGGCGAGGTCGGTGACGTAGACGCCGCCGGGGCGGGCCGGGACCTCGTGGACCGAGGTCGGTGGGCGATCGAGTAGCGCGGCGTAGCTCTGAATGGCCCGATCGCCGATGAGCAAAACCCCGTCGAAGGCCTCGAGCAGCTCAAGCCCGCCGCTTGCGGGCGTGAAGGTGGCGTTTTGGCCGAGCAAGAGCTTGAGCAGTCTGACCGAGGTGGCCGATTCGGTGGTGAGGGCGAGGCTTCGGATGGCCTCGAAGGGCACCCGCGAAAAGACGTTCACCGAGTAGACCCGCCCCAGCACCGAGACCGAAAAATCGGGCAGGGCGGCGAGAGTATCCTGGTGTTCGAGGAAAAAAACCGACGAAACCAGCGAAAGGTCGATCTCGCCCGAGAGCAACCCCTGGTTGAGCTCGGTGGGAACGGCCTCGATCAGCCGGAAGGTGTGGGGGGCCAGGTAGTGCCTGAGCGGCGCGACGTTGGCGTAGGGGGGGAGGCCGACGCGGGGTTTCATGACGGCACGGGCTCGTAGACGCGAATTTCGCGGTAGAGGGCGTCCCGCTCGATCGGAACCCTGCCCGCCCGCTGGATGAGCTCGATCAGAGCCCCCTTGGCCAGGCCTTCGGGGGCCTTGGCCCCGGCCATGTGGACGATCTTCTCCTCGATGAGGGTGCCGTCGATGTCGCTCACGCCCCAGTCGAGGGAGATCTGGGTCACTTCCGGGGTGATCGTGGCCCAGTAGCCCTTGATGTGGGGGAAGTTATCGAGGTAGAGGCGGGCGACCGCCAGATTTCGGAGGTCGTCGGTGGCGCTTGGGGCTTCGGTCTTGCCCAGGGCTTTCGCCAGCGGGTTGCCGTCGGGTTGGAAAGCGAGGGGGATGAAGCTTACGAACCCGCCGGTCTCGTCCTGCAGGCGCCGCAGGCGATCCATGTGGTCGAGGCGTTCCTCGAGCGTCTCTACGTGACCATAGAGCATGGTGGCGTTGGTGGGAAGGCCGAGCTCGTGGGCGATGCGGTGGACCTCGAGCCAGGTTTCGGCCGGGATCTTGCTGCGGGCGATTTCCTTGCGGACCCGCTCAGAGAAAATCTCCGCGCCGCCGCCGGGGAGGGCGACGAGGCCGGCGGCCTTGAGTTCCTGGAGCACGGTCTTCACATCGGTCTTCGCCACCTTGGCGATGTGGCTGATCTCGGCGGCGGTGAAGGCCTTGACCTGCAGCGTCGGGAAGCGTTCGCGAATGGCCGCCACCAGCGAGACGTAGTAGTCGAGGGGGCGCTTGGGATGGTGGCCGGAGGCGATGTGGATCTCGGTCATGCCCGGCTGGTAGCGCGCTTCGATCCATTCGATGGACTCATCGACGCTGTAATCCCAGGCACCCTCTTCCCCAAAGCGCCGGGCAAAGGCGCAAAATGTGCAACCTACGTAGCAGATGTTGGTTTGCGAAAAGCGCAGCGAGTGAACGAAGTAGGTCTTGTCGCCGTGGCGTTGTTCGCGAACCCGGTTGGCGAGCCGCATCAGCGTGGTGAGGTCCCGGGTTTGATAGAGGCGCAGGCCATCTTCAAAGGAGAGTCGCTCCCCGGCCAGCACTTTTTCGGCGACCGGTTTGAGCGCGTCGTCGCGGATCCACCTCATGCCCATATCGTACTTCTCACGCCACTCGGGTATCGTATGGCTATGCTCACGGTGCAACAAGGGGGTTGGATCCTCGTCGTCTTGCTCCTGCTCACGCTGTATGCGGCCTACGTCTTCTTCGAACGGTTCCTCTCGTTGAGGCGTGAACGCATCGGTGGCGAGCGGCTCATGCGGGACGTGGAGGCAGCGCTCAGGCGGGGAAAACTCGAGGCCGCGCTCGAGGCCGCGCGCGTTCATGGTGGAGCGCTTGGCCACTTCTTGCTCGCCGGGCTGCCCCGCGTGCCCTACGGGGTCTCGGCGGTGGACGCGGCGCTCAAGGCAGCGCTCTTGGAGGAGGAGGTTCGTCTTTCGAAGGGCCTTGGGGTTTTGAGCGTGACCGCCCAGGTCGCGCCGCTCTTTGGGCTTTTGGGGACGGTGACCGGCATGATCCAGGCCTTCAACGTGCTCGCGGCCCAGGGGCAGACCACGGCCAGTTTGCTCGCCGGCGGGATCGGGCAGGCGCTCTTCACCACCGCCGGTGGCCTGGTGGTGGCGATCCCCACCCTGATGGCCTACCACTACCTGGCCGGGCGGGTCGACGACATCCTCATGGAGCTCGAGCAACGCCGGGAGGAGCTCCTGGGCGTGCTGGCAGAGGTGGGCTATGAGGCGTCGGGGACGCACTAGTCCGGCGATCAACCTCGCGCCGCTGGTGGATATCGTCTTTCTACTGGTGATCTTTTTCATGGTCAGTTCGACCTTCATTACCCAGGAGACCGGTCTGCCCATCGACCTGCCCAGTGCGCAGAGCGGTCTTGAGGAGCCCCAGGGGGTGCCGGTGGTGGTGCTCGACGAGCAGGGACAGGCCTACCTCGGAAACCGCCGCCTCAGCGACGCGGCGCTCTTCGCCCAGGTCAAGGCCCGGCTCGATCGTTCACCGAAAAAGGTGGCTGTACTCCGGGCCGACCGGCGTGTTCCTCATGGTCGGGTGGTTCAGGTCCTGGACATCCTGCGCCGGGCGGGCGCTGCGAGGGTCGCGATCGCCGTATTGCCATGAATGAGCGGAAGGTCAAGCGCAGGGCGTTTCTTTTGGCACTCATCTCCGAGGGGCTTTTGGTCTTGCTCTTTTTGGCCATGGTCGCCCCTCGGGTCCCGGTGGCACCGAGCGGCTATCTGGTCGTGGAGTTCGGGCCCGGCGGCGAGGTGCGACCCGCGGCCGCGGCCCTCGAGGGCGCCCCCAAGCTCCCCGAGATTCCGGCAACCCCGCGCGCCGAGCCCCCGGCAGCGGCGACGCCGGAGGCCCCGGCCAAGCCGAAGAGCCGGGCTGAGCCCCAGTCACCGACCCCCGCCCAAACCCCAGCGCCGCCGAGGGTTGCCTCACCCAAGGCGCCAAAGCCGGGTCAGGGAACCGCCCGGACGCCCAAGTCGCCGAAAGCGCCGAAGCAGACGGCGGCCAAGGCTCCGCCGCCCACGCCCGCACCGAGCACCGGGACCCGGCCCGAACCGACAGCCCCGACCGAGGTTCCAGTCAAAACGCCCGCGCCTGCTCCGCCCGGCCCCACGGTGACCGAAAAGGCGCCTTCTCCGCCGGTTTCGACGCTGCCCGAGGCGCCATCGAAACAACCGGAGGCGGAGATCCAGCCGCCGCCAGCGAAGGTGGGGCCCGGGCCGGCGCCCAGCCCGCCTCCCGCCGCTTCCCCGCCCGCGACGGCGGAAAAGCCGGAGCCGGCCCCCGCGCTGCCCGCGGCTTCCGAGGCCCCGCCCGAGCCTGAGACTTCTCCGGCGCCAACGTCGAGCCAGCCTGCCCTTCCCCAAGCGGCGCCCGCTGTGGTCGAACGCGCTCCGGCAGCTTCCGCCGCGCCGTCGCTCCCCGAGGCCGTGCCGGCAGCCCGGCCCCCTGAGCTTCCCGCGCCGCGCTCGGCCCTGCCCCTCCCGCCCGGGCCTTCGGTCCCCGCTTCTCCGGGGACGCTCCCCACCGAATCCGCGCCCCAAATCAAGGCTCCGATTCCCCCCAGCGCGGCGCCGCCCTCACCCCAGATCGGAAGCGAGGGGGGTGCCGCCTTGGGGGAGGGGAATCGCAACTACGACGTTACCTGGCATTCGCCGCTTTTGATTTCGGTGGACAACGCCCGGGCGGGCTTTCCCCAAACTGGGCTCGAGATGGCGCAGCGCATCTACGAGTTTCCGGTTGAGGGCGGGGTGACCCGCCTGATCCTGGAAACCCGCGGCGGCGAGGCGGGGCCCGTGGGTCCGGTGCGGAGCGCCCGGGTCTACCTGCTCCAGCTCGCCGACGCGCTGGGAGGGTTTTTGGTGCACGTGGGCGGGAGCCCCAAGGCGCAAAAGATCATGGATGAGAAGGCCTACGTGACCTTTGATGGCCTTTATGACCGCAAGCACTTTTTCCGCGACGAGCGCCGGAAGCCGCCGCACAATGCCTACGCCGAGGCCGGGGCGATCCGGAGTGAGCTCGGACGCCTGGGGCTCGATGGCGTAAAGCGCTACCGGGGCGCGGCGTATCGCCCCGGGCCCGGGGCGAGGCCCGGCCAGCGCGTGGTGGTGAAGTTCGCGCCCGACTACTGGAGCGAGTTCCGGTTCGAAGAGGGGGGGTACCGCTGGTACCGTGCCGGGGAACGGACGCGGGCCTTCGTGGCCGCGGTGGTGGTGGTTGAGGTGGGGGCCCGGGTGGTGGATGCGGAGGGCCGGCTTTCGCTCGAGCTTGGCCAGGGGCCGGCGACGCTCTACCTGGCCGGGAAGCAGGTGGCGCTCCGGTGGCGATTCGGCTCCGGCGGCTTCCAGCTCCAGGACGAGAAGGGGAAGGCGGTGGACCTCACCCCGTATCGTGTGTGGTACATCCTCAAGCCGAACTACCGCTAGCACGGGCGTGCCTGAGGGCCTTTTCCGCTCGTTCCCAGGTCGAGAAGTAGACGTAGCCCGGTCCGGCTGGCAGGGCGCTTGGGTCCGGGTCGATGAGGTAGGAAAACGGCCCCTCGCCGAGGCCGACGGCGGCGTAGCCGGCCTCGAGGGCCAGCACCTCGAGGCCAGGCGGGCCTTCAAAGGCGTAGTCCCCGGGGAGGTCCAGTTCGCGGAGCATTGCCAGCCAGGCCTGAAAGGCCTGGGGGTCGAGATCGTCGGGGAGCCGGAAGCGAACCCCGCCCCGGGCGCGTCCGAGCAGCCGGTGGCGTTTGAGGAAGCGCCGGAGCGATCGTCGTTCGGCGCCCGATGGTGTGAAGGTGAGGTAGCGTGGCGACTGAAAGCTGTAAACGAAGCCTTCGCCGGCTCGTTTTTTCCAGGTCAGGACCTGGGCCTTGGAGGGGACGCGCCTCCGGGTCGAAGGGAGTTCGACGGTGGTGAAATAGTCCTGGTAGCGCCGGAACCACGCCGAGGGTGGGTGCCCTGTGCGCCAGGGCCCCGCTCCTTTGTAGCCGATCATGCCAATCCTGAGGCCAGCCATGTCCAAAACCAGGCGGCGGCGATCGCCACCATCTCCGGTTCCACCTCGTGCCCGAGGTGGGGAAAGATCACCTTGGCCAGCTTGCCGGGCTCGCCGGCGTAGGCCGGTTTCAGGGCCTCGATGGTGCGTTCCATGGAGGCGATCGGGACCACCCGGTCCTTGGCTCCGTGGACGTGAAGAAGGGGGGTTGGCGGGTAGCTTGCGGCCCGGTCGATGGGGTCGACGTGGTCGGGCGGCAGGTGGCCCCGGAGCCAGGCCGGGGTCTCGGCGCTGCTGATGAACACCGCGGCGGCCTCGAATTTGAACCCGCTGGCCAAAAGGGCGTGGACCACGTAACCGCCCATACTCGCGCCCACCACCCCCAGCGGCAACGGGCCGTAGGTCTTTCTGGCCCAGGCGGCGAGTGCCGGGAACTCCTTCATCGATTCCTCGATCGCCTTGACGATGAGGTGGCGGGCTTTCAGCGGGTCTTCGCCACCTTGCCGTTCCCCGTGGTAAGGGGCGTCGGGGTGGATGGTCAGCATCCCGGTGGCGTGGAAAGGCGCGGCGAGGCGGGCGGTGCGCTCTTTTGAGGCCCCGGCACCGTGGAAGAAGACGACGATGCCCCGTGGGTGGTCCGGTTCGGCGACGATGAGGGGGATCCGGCCAACGTAGCGCCGTTCCTTCTTGACCCTCTTCTTGCCCTGGTCGGGAAAGGCGGTATCCAGCATCAGCGGAACAGCTCCGAAACCGATTCCCCGCGGTGGATCCGCCAGATGGCTTCGGCAAAGAGCGGTCCCACCGAGAGCACCTTGAATTTTTCCGGCAGCGGCTCGGGCGGGGCACAGGTGTCGGTCGCCGCGACCTCGAGGATTGGCGAGCCGGTAATGCGCTCGATGGCCGGGCCCACGTAGACCCCGTGAGTTACCGCGGCGTACACGCTGGTGGCACCGGCCTCGAGCACCGTCTCGGCGGCCTTCACCAGCGACCCGGCGGTGGAGATCTCGTCGTCGATGATCAGGGCGATGCGACCTTCGACCTCGCCCACCAGGCTTCTGGCGGTGACCTGGGTATCGGAGAGGCGTTCTTTCTCGATGAAGGCCAGGGGCAGGTCGAGTCGCTTGGCCACGGCGCTGGCTCGCTTAATCCCGCCCGCGTCGGTGGCGACGACCACCGCGCGCTCGAGGTCCTCGAGCCGGGTCGCGAAGTGGTTGGCGATCACGGTTTCCGCGGAGAGGTGATCGAGGGGGACCTTGAAAAATCCGTGCACCTGGGGCGAGTGCAGCGTCATGGTCAGCACCCGATCGGCCCCCGCGGTTTCGATGAGGTCGGCTACCAGGCGCGCGGTGATCGGGATCCGCGGCGCGTCCTTCTTGTCGCTTCGCGCGTAGGAGAAATACGGTATGACCGCGGTCACCCGGTGGGCGCTGGAGCCTTTGGCGGCGTCGATCATCATCAAGAGCTCGAAGAGATGGTCCTGGACCGGGGGGGTGAGCGACTGGACGATGAAGACGTCCGCTTCCCGGAGCGATTCCTCGTAGCGCACGAAGAGGTTGTCGTTGGCGAAACGTTCGGTGGTGCTCCGTCCCAGCGGAAGACCGAGGGCCTCGGCGATCGATCGTGCGAGCTTTTCGTTGGAACGACCGGAGAAGACCTTGAGTGGGCGATCCATGCCAGCGGGTAGCATAGCACGGCGAGCGGTGCCGGCGGCAGGTGGTCGGGTTATGCTGAAGTCCCGGAGGTAGGAGGATGCGCTACATTTTTGTGACCGGTGGCGTGGTGAGCAGTTTGGGCAAAGGGATCGTGACGAGCTCGCTGGGCGCGATCCTCCGGGGGCGCGGTTACCGTGTGAGTGCGCTCAAGATCGACCCCTACGTCAACCTCGACGCCGGGACCATGCGTCCCTACGAGCACGGTGAAGTCTTCGTGACTGCCGATGGTGCCGAGACCGATTTGGATATCGGCCACTACGAGCGTTTTCTGGACCGGGACCTGGCTCGAATGAACAACGTCACCACCGGGCAGGTCTACCTCTCGGTGATCCAAAAGGAGCGCCGCGGTGACTATTTGTCGCAGACGGTGCAGGTTATCCCCCACATCACCGACGAGATTAAGGAACGCATCCGCTCGCTGGCTCATGAACAGGCGGCCGAGATCGTCATCGTCGAGGTGGGGGGTACGGTGGGTGACATCGAAAGCCTGCCCTTTTTGGAAGCCATCCGGCAGATGCGCTTCGACGAGGGGGTGGAGAACACCCTCTACATTCACCTGACGCTGGTGCCATATCTGAAGACCAGCGGCGAGTTCAAGACCAAACCGACCCAGCACTCGGTCGCCATGCTGCGCTCGGTCGGTATCCAGCCCGACCTGATCGTGCTTCGTTCGGAACGCGACGTGCCCCAGGAAGTGAGGCGCAAGGTCGCCCTGTTCACCAACGTCGAGGTGGATGCGGTGTTTACCAGCTACGACGTGGGCTTCATCTACGAGGTCCCGCTCATCCTCGAGGAACAGGGCCTGGGCAAGAAGGTCGAGGCCAAGTTGGGTTTGGAGCCGGTCATCCCAAACCTTGGCGTCTGGCGCGATGCGGTGGAGACGCTGCGCTCGCCCGAGCACCGGGTGCGGGTGGCGGTGGCGGGCAAGTACGTGAAGATGCCCGATGCCTACCTCTCCCTCATGGAGGCCCTTCGCCACGGCGGCATCAAAAATAAGGCCGACGTCGAGATCGTTTGGGTCGACGTCGAAGACCTCGCCACCCATGAGGATCTCGACCGGGCCTTCTCCGGCGTGGACGCGATTTTGGTGCCCGGCGGGTTTGGCGTGCGCGGCATCGAGGGCAAGATCCGCGCCGCCCAGTACGCCCGTGAGCGGAGGATTCCGTACCTGGGGATCTGCCTCGGGATGCAGGTGGCGGTGATCGAGTTCGCCCGCAACGTCGCTGGACTTGAACGGGCCAACTCGACCGAGTTCGACCCCTACACGCCCCACCCGGTCATCGACCTCATGCCAGAGCAGCTCGAGGTCAAGGAGCTCGGCGGGACGATGCGGCTCGGCGACTGGCCGATGCGGGTGCGAGAGGGGACCCTGCTCTCGCGGGTGTACGGGGGCAAGTCGCTGGTTTCTGAGCGCCACCGCCACCGCTACGAGGTCAACCCGGCCTACGTCGAGCGCCTGGAAGAGGCGGGGCTCGTGGTCTCCGGGGTTACGCCAGGGCTTCAGGGTCGGGGCGAGGGCTTGGTGGAGGCGATCGAGCTCCCCGACCACCCCTTCTTCCTCGGCGTCCAGTCGCACCCCGAATTCAAAAGCCGGCCCATGCGGCCGAGCCCGCCGTTCGTGAGCTTCATCGCCGCCGCCCTCGATTTCCAAAGGCAGCGACGCTTTCTGGCGAGCGGCTAAACGCGTAGCCGCGAGCCTTTTGGTGGGCGACCGCCGTGGCATTTGCCACGGCGGTCGCCTAACGCCATTGGTCGGCGAACTGTTTGGCACTCCGGCCGGAAAACCCCCGGCCTTCCAGGGCGAAGCGGAGCGCCGCCTGGGTCGTGGCTTCGTCGAGTTCGCCGCCGAGGTGGCAGGCGACGGCCTCGAGGTAGCGCCGTTTGTCGAAGGGCGGAAAGGTGAGCACCAGCCCGAAACGGTCGGCCAGCGAGTGCAGTTCCTCGCTGCTTTCCCAGGGGGCCGGGCCCTCGCGGTCTGCCCAGGTTTCCCGGACCAGGTTGCGGCGGTTGGAGGTTGCGATCAGCAGAACGTTTTCCGGGCGTTCGAAGAGGGCGCCCTCGAGCAGGCTCTTGAACTTTCGGAAAACGACGCTGTCCTGATCGAATGAAAGGTCGTCGCTGAAGAGGATGAATCGCTGGGGGAGGTCATAGAGGGCCTCGAAGAGCTCGGGCAGTGAATCGAAGCCTTCCGGGAACAGCTCGATGAGACGCAGCCCCGAGGTTTCGTAGACCGTCCTCAGCGCCCGGACGGCGGTGGATTTTCCCGTCCCCCGGGCCCCGTAGAGCAGGGTCTGGAGCCCGGGTTTTCCAGAGAGAAAACGCTCGACATTGTGCCTGAGCCGTTTGATTTGTTGGTCGTAACCAACGAGACACTCGAACGTCGCCGGATCCGGTCTGGCCACCACTCGCAAGGCGCCGTCCCAAACGAACGCGCCCCGGGTGGCAAAAGGGGCGTGGCCGAAGCTCTGGTAAAGGGTGACGAGTTCCTCGGCGCGGCCCTTTTCGAGGACCTCAAGCGCCGCCCACTCGGCTTCCACCGCCGGCCGGGTGCCGAGGTCAGAAAGGGGATGGGCTTTCCGCAGGGCTTCCCGGAGCTGCCGCAGCGCTTCCAGCTCCTCGTCCATTAAGGAGAGCAGCCCGGCCGGCGCCCGCGACATGACCTTTTTGGCCAGGGTTTTGGCCGAAAGGATGGCCTGGGCCAGCGCCCAACCCCAGGGTTCACCGTGGGGGAGGTCGTTTTTGAGCGCGAGCAAGCGCGGGTCGGCGTTGATGAGTTCTTCGGAAATCGGGATCAGACGTGCCATTGCCTCAATCATAAAGAAGATGGTGGGCCCTGCAGGACTCGAACCTGCAACCCACCGATTAAGAGTCGGTTGCTCTACCAAATTGAGCTAAGGGCCCACGGCCCGAAGGCCGACTCTCAATCTAACGCGCATCCTCCCGGGCGTCAAGGCAATGTAATCGGTCAACACATCTGAGACTCTTTTGGGGACCGACTCCGCTTGCATTCTAGCCAGGAACTCAAGAGGCGCAAGGCCGTTGAGCGCACGATGGGGCCTCCTGCGGTTGTAGTAGTCCAGATAGGCGTCGAGCTCCCTTTGGAGCTCGGGGATCCGGGAAGGCAACGGCCGGGTGTAAAACTCCTCCCTGAAGGTCCGCTGCATCCGCTCCACGTGGCCATTGAGCTTGGGACTTCTCGGGGGCAGCACGAAGAGCTCGATACCCAAACGTTGGCAAGTTTCCTCAAACTCGGCCATGAACTCGCTGCCCCCGTCCACCTGAATGGCCCTGACGGGAAAGGGGGCCTGGGTGATGAGGTGGGCCAGGAAGCCAGCTGCTAGGTTGGCCGTGGCCCGGGTGTGCACCTCGGCCAGGGAAAAGCGGGTGTAAAGGTCTACCGCCGAAAAATGCTTGACGACCTCCCCGGGTCCTAGGGTCACGGTAAGGGTGTCCACCTGAACCAGGTCGCCGGGTGAGGAGGCGACGTAGCTTTTGGGTTTCCTCCTGGCGTAGGGGCGCCTGGGCCTTCGCTTCACCTTCCCCCGTCTCGCCCGGGCCAGGAAGGCGGCCACGCTTTCAACACGACGGTGCGCTCCCAGGTGGGCCAGGATGCGGCCCACGGTGCGTTCGCTAACCCCAAAGCCTTGCTTCCCCAAGGCCAGCCAGATCGGCCAGCGGCCCCAGGTGGGGTTTTGCTTCCTCAAAGTTTCAATCGCAATGAGAAGTTCGGGCGTCCAGTGGAGCTTTCGTCGCAACCGCCTTGGGCGTTTGGATCTGGGCCCAAGGCCTTTGAGGCCTTCTTCCCTGAGTCGCTTTTTCCAGCGGTAGTAGGTGGCTCGGCTGATTCCCACCAGGGACTGGATCTCGGACCAGCCCACCTTGTGTTTCCGGAACGCCTCGACTTGTTTGAGCTTTCGCAGACGGTCTTGGACCGTGGGGTCGCCCGCTCCAGCCTCCTGGAGCACCTGGGCTTTCCTCGCCCCCCTCCATACCTCCCGGCCAACCGTTGTAAGCTGCATACGTGGGGACCTCCTCTCTCCTGGAGTGGTCCCCACATTCTTATCGATTCGGTCTCACATGTGTCTGTCCGGGTTCAGGCAAACGCCGCCCCAGGATCGCGCTTGCCAGGCCATAGGCGAGGGCAAAGGCCAGCGCGTTGGCCCCGAGGAAAGCGAGGAGAAAGCGACGGTGTTTTGCAGGATCGGTTTGGGAAGTCAGATAGAGTTTCAGGGCGATCCAGTTGGCGATCGATGCGATGGGGGTGCCAAACCCGCCGGCGTTCACCCCGAGGAGCAAAGCCCGCCAGTCGGTCGTGACTCGGCTCAGCATGACCGCCACCGGGACGTTGCTCAAGATCTGGCTGGAAAGGGTGGCCAGGGGGAAAACGTGGCCCTGGGAGATGAGCCGTAGGCGTGGTTCGAGGTTGTTGATGAACGTAAAGAGCGCGGTGAGGGTCAGCAGGAGCCCGTAGTCGACGCGGAGGGCGCCGGGGTCGGAGAGGACCAGCGCCAGCAGGACTGGACCCACCGCCCAAAAGGGGAGCAGCTTGAGGGTGACGAAGACCAAGAGCAAGAGCCCGACGAGCTGGAGAGAGGCGCGGGGGGCGACGGGTGGGGGTGTGGCCAGAGGGAGCGATCTGGAACGAACCAGCAACGAGCTTGCCGCGAGGAGAAGAAAGAAGAAAGCGACAAAGGGCAGCACGGTGAGGAAAAAGGGGCGGGGCGTGAGGTGGAAGTACCAGTAGAGGTAGAGGTTTTGCGGGTTGCCGAAAGGGGTGAGGGCGGATCCGGCGTTGGCGGCCAGGGCTTCGAGGATCACCATGAGCCCCTTACCGCTGGCATTGAGTTCGAGGGTGAGGGGTACGACCGTGATCAGGGCCACGTCGTTGGTGACCAAAGCGGAGAGGAAAAAGGTCACGACGACGAGCCTCAGGGCGAGGAACCGCCCCGCTTCGAACCGGCGCGCGAGGTGGCGAAAGAGCCCGGTTCGCCCCAGACCCCGCACCGAGGCGAAAAGGAGCCAGAGCAAGGCGAGCACCTTGGCTTCGTCGGCGGTGAGCCAGCGCATGCTCCCAGCCTAAGGCTAGGGTCCCCGCCGTGGCTTCTGCCACGGCGGGGGCCCTAGAAAATGTGAACGGCGGCCATGCTCGCTCCGACAGGTTGAAAGCTTCATGGGCGTTCGCTGAAAAGCCCGCGGCACCGCCCGGTGACCAAAAGAAGCCGGGGGCTCATGGCCCCCGTACGCACCGGTTCGCGAATGGACACTCAGCCGAGCTTGGCCAGCGCCGTTTCGTACTTTTCGGCCACGACGTCGAAGTTCACCACGTTCCAGAAGGCCTGGATGTACTCGGGCCTGCGGTTTTGATACTTGAGGTAGTAGGCGTGTTCCCAGACATCGAGGCCGAGGATAGGCGTGAAGTTCTCCATGACCGGGCTGTCCTGGTTCGCAGTAGAGAAAACGTGCAGCTTGCCGAAGGCATCGAGCGCGAGCCAGGCCCACCCCGAGCCAAAGCGCGTGGCCGCGGCTTTGGAGAAACGATCCTTGAAGGCCTCGAAGCCGCCAAAGGTTTCCTCAATGGCTTTTTGGAGCTTACCCGAGGGGGTATTGGACCCGCCCGGCTTCAGGATCTCCCAAAAGAGCGAGTGGTTCTTGTGCCCCCCGCCGTTGTTGCGCACCGCGGTCTGGATATCGGCCGGGAGCGCCGCCAGGTTTCGAAGCAGGTCATTCAGACACGCTTTGTGCAGCTCGGGGTATTTCTCCAGCGCCGCGTTGAGGTTATTGACGTAGGCCGCGTGGTGCTTGGTGTGATGGATCTCCATCGTGCGGGCATCGATGTGGGGTTCGAGGGCGTCATACGCATAGCCGAGTTCGGGCAGTTGGAATGGATACGGCATTCTTCACCTCCACTCAGAACCCTACTCCGCTTTTCATAACAGGAATGTGAAATAAATCGGGGTAGCCCGCGGCTTGGGTAAGGATCCCGTGCCCCCGCTCAAGGCGCCCCGCCGCGGCATTTGCCACGGCGGGAACCCAGGCGAAATGGCCCACTTGGTCCCGGCTCAACGAAGGCCGGGTTCGGTCATGCTCGAGGGATCCAGGAGTTTTGCTACCTCGTCTTCGGGGAGCACGTTTTCTTCCAGGAGCAGTTCGCGGATCGTCTTGTTCTCGGCCATGGCGCGTTTGGCCAGCTCGGCCGCCTTGTCGTAACCGATAACGGGGACCAGCGAGGTCACCATGGCCAGCGACCACTCCACGTAGCTCTCGGCCTTTTCCCGGTTGGCCTTCATGCCTTTGACCGCCTTCTCGGTAAAGGCGCGCACCGCGTTCCCGAGCCAGGCGATCGACTCGAGCAGGTTCTTGGCGATCACCGGCATCATGACGTTGAGGTCGAGGTTGCCGTGCGTGTTGGCGATCTGAACAGCGGTCGCGTTGCCCATGACCTGGGCACAGACCATCATCAACGCCTCGCTCATCACGGGATTGACCTTGCCGGGCATGATCGATGACCCCGGCTGCACGGCGGGGAGCTGGATTTCTGCCAGGCCGCAGCGGGGTCCGGAGTTGAGCCAGCGGATGTCGTTGGCCACCTTCATGAGGCTGCTCGCCACCGTGCTCAGCTGGCCGGCGAGCTCGGCGGCGGCATCCTTTGCGTGTTGGGCTTCGAAATGGTTCTCGGCCTCGCGGAAGGGCAGGCCAAACCGCTGGCTGAGCTTTTCCGCCACCCGGCTGCCGAATTCGGGGTGGGTGTTGATCCCGGTCCCGACCGCGGTGCCGCCTTGCGCCAGCTCGTAGAGGCGGGGGAGGACCGCTTCCAGCCGCTCGATGGCGAGCTCGACCTGGCGCGCCCACCCGCTGACTTCCTGCCCTAGCCGGATGGGGGTGGCGTCCATGAGGTGGGTGCGACCGATCTTGACGATGCCGTCCCAGGCCCTGGCCTTTTCGCTCAGGGCCTCGCGCAGGCCGCGCAGGGCGGGGAAGAGGGTGCGGTGGAGCTCGAGGGCGGCGGCGACGTGAATGGCGGTGGGGATGGTGTCGTTGGACGACTGGCCCTTGTTGACGTGGTCGTTGGGGTGAACCGGCGATTTCCCCCCGCGCTTGCCGGTGAGAATCTCGTTGGCCCGCCCGGCGATGACCTCGTTGGCGTTCATGTTGGTCGAGGTCCCAGAGCCGGTTTGGAAGATGTCCACCACGAACTGGTCGTCGAGCTTGCCCTCGATCACTTCCTCGGCCGCCTGCATGATGGCGCGGGCCAGCGTTTCGTCGAGGAGCCCGAGTTCGAGGTTGGTCGCCGCGGCCGCGTGCTTGATGGCGCCGAGGGCCTCGATGAAGGTGCGCGAGAAGCGGAGACCTGAGATGGGGAAGTTTTCAAGCGCCCGGGCGGTTTGGGCCCCGTAGTAGGCGTCGGCGGGCACCTGGAGTTCACCCAGCGAGTCGCGTTCGGTGCGTTGTTTCACACTCCACCTCCGCCTTGCATTTTATGGGAAAGGCCGGGGATACGCTCCCCGGCCGGCGAGCCAGTTTGCCGGTGATTACTTGCCTTCCTCTTCGCCTTCCTCGGGGTTGACCTTGGGTTTGCTCTTGAAGTTGAAGTCGATGTAAGCCTCGACCGGTTTTTCCGGCAGCGTGTACTTGATGTAGGGGTGGCCGGTGGCGGCGTGGCAGCCGTTGCAGCCGTTCACCGCGGCGTCAAAGCGTTCCTGGAAGAGCGTCCAGTCCTGGGCCTCGATCGCTTCCATCAGGGGGTCCAGGTAGGTGTGCTCGAAACCTTTGAGGAGTCCGGCCTTGCCGGGACGGGTGATCTCGCCCACCTCTTGAATCTCGGTCGCTTCCTTGATCTGGTACTGGGCGAGGCCCCAGTTCCCGCCCTTGGCCGCGAAGTAGGCGTCGGTGAAGCGGTTACCGTATTCGATCATGACCGTGCCCAGACCGGGCTGGATCGAGGCCAGCGCATCAACGCGTTGCTCCAGCGTGCCGTTATAGATGTCGCGGGCTTTCTCGGCGGCAAACCCCAAAAAGGCCAGCACCAAAAGCCCAATCGCCGCGTAGACCACTTGCTTGCGCATACTGCCTCCTTTCGCTCATCAAACTATCACCGTCCGAGTGGTCCTGACAGGGAAATATGTACTGGTCGGCGAAAAATATAAGTGGGCTGCTTGTGTTTTGGGGTATTGTTTCAGCGTGAAAAAACCGTCGGGCACGTGTTTCTTGCGGGATCCAGCTCCGTAGTTTTTGATACCCGCCGTGGCCGAAGCCACGGCGGGGGCCGAGGGCGAAGGAAAGCAACGGCCAATCGCCCAACGGCGACTTGAAACGATCGAGGCCTCTTGCTTACCCGGCCGGCTGGTATTCCCCAAAGACCCGGCGCAGGGTGCCGGCGACCTCGCCCAGGGTGGCCCGCTTCCGGAAGGCCTCGAGGACAAAGGGGAAGAGGTTCGTATCGCGCCGGGCAGCTTCCTCAAGCCGGTTCAGGGCCTCGTCGACGGCGCTTTGGTCCCGGCTCGCCCGGTAGCGCTTGACGGCCTCGGCCCGGCGCCGGTCGACCTCGGGGTCGATCTTTTGAATCGGCACCTCGGCCGTTTCCTCGATCGTGAACTTGTTGACCCCGACGATGACCCGTTCCCCCGATTCGACCTCGCGCTGGAAACGCCACGAGGATTCCTCGATCGCCCTTTGGACAAACCCGGCTTCGATGGCGCTGACCGCGCCGCCGAGGTTCTCGATCTCGTCGATGATGGCCTCGGCCTCGGCCTCGAGGCGGTCGGTGAGGTGCTCGAGGTAGAACGAACCGCCGAGGGGGTCGATGGCCTTGGTGACGCCGGATTCGTAGGCCAGGATCTGCTGGGTACGGAGCGCGATGAGCGCACTGTGTTCGGTGGGGAGGCCGAGCGCTTCGTCGTAGGCGTTGGTGTGCAGACTCTGGGTCCCCCCGAGCACCGCCGCCAGGGCCTGGTAGGCGACGCGGACGATGTTGTTGAGGGGTTGCTGGGCGGTGAGGGTCGAGCCGCCGGTTTGGGTATGGAAGCGGAGCATCATCGACCTCGGGTTTTCGGCCTGGAACTCCTCCTTCATAATCCGGGCCCAGAGCCTTCTCGCGGCACGGAACTTGGCCGCTTCTTCAAAGATGTCGTTGTGGGCGGCGAAGAAAAAGGAGAGACGGGGCGCGAATTTGTCGAGGGGAAGTCCCCGCTCAACCGCGGCCCGGACGTAAGCCTTGGCGTTGGCCAGGGTGAAGGCGATTTCCTGGGCTGCCGTGGCGCCGGCCTCGCGGATGTGATAACCGGAGATCGAGATGGTGTTCCATCGTGGCACCTCGCTGGCGCAAAACTCAAAAACGTCGGTTACGAGACGCATCGAGGGCTTCGGGGGATAGATGTAGGTGCCCCGGGCGATGTACTCCTTCAGGATGTCGTTTTGGATGGTGCCGCTGACCTGTTGCCAGGAAACACCCTGTTTTTCGGCCACCAGGAGGTACATGGCCAGGAGCATCATGGCCGGGGCGTTGATGGTCATGCTGGTCGTCACCCGGTCGAGGGGAATGCCCGCAAAGAGGGTTTCCATGTCCTCGAGGGTGGCGATCGAAACCCCCACCCGGCCCACCTCGCCCACGGCCAGCGGGTGGTCGGGATCGAGGCCGAGCTGGGTCGGCAGGTCGAAGGCCACGCTCAACCCCGTTTGCCCCTGCGCCAGAAGGTAGCGGAAACGGCGGTTGGTTTCCTCGGCGGAGCCAAACCCGGCGTACTGCCGCATCGTCCAGAGGCGGTCGAGGTACATCCGGGGGTAGACCCCCCGCGTGAAGGGGTAGTCTCCGGGACGGCCGAGCTTTTCCCTGTAGTCTTCGGGCAGAGACTCATAGAGACCTTGCATCGTTCCTCCCTTAGCCGAGTCGTTGCATCAGGAAAAGGACTGCCGCGGTGGCGAAGAGAATGATGAGGATCGGCGGCAGTACGAGCTGGTAGACGGCGATCACCAAAGCCAGAAAGTCTTTCCAGTCCGGCTTGGGATCCTCAGGCATCGCCTTATGGTATGTCATGGGAATGAGCGCTTCCAAGTCGGGCGCGCGCGCCCCGTCCTCCGCTGAAGTGTAGGAACTTGTGAGACCTGCTGTTGCTCTAGTGGTATGCCTTCTATATACTGACCCAGGTATGGGCCGAGAGGCGAAGTTTAAAAGTGTGTTGAAGGCAGTTTCGCGCGAAGCAGGGTGGGAGATTCTGCGGGCGGTGGCGGTCGGGCCGACCCGCTTTACCCAGCTTGAGCGGGCCACCCGGGTGAGTCCCCGCACCCTCTCCGAAAGGCTTAAAGAACTCGCCGAGCAAGGGTTGATCCAGCGGCAAGCCTACCCCGAGGTCCCGCCCCGGGTTGAGTACACCCTGACGCCCAAGGGCCAGCGGGTGATCGAGCTCCTGAGCGCCCTCGAGGACGAGCTCAGCTAGGGCACTGCGGGTAAAAAGCTGGAAGGAGCGGCCGATGGCGTGGCAGGTTTTTCTTTATGCGTTGCTGACCGATCTCGCGACCGGCCTCGGCGCGGTCCCCTTCGCCTTCGTGCGGAAGTTCTCCAGGTTCTGGCTCGGGATTTTCCACGCCGTCGCCGCCGGGCTCATGCTGGCCGCGAGTTTTACCTTGGTCCACGAGGAACTGCCCCAAGCCCCCCTCGACGTCCTCGTGGGCGTGTTGCTGGGGCTTGTTTTTATCGTCTGGGCGCACCGGCTGATCGAGGCCAAGGGCGGTCTCGAATGGGGCCAGATGACCGCTGTCGACGCGAAAAAGGTCTTCATGATCGTTTTGGTCATGACCGCCCATTCGTTCGCCGAGGGCGTCGGCCTTGGCGTGGCCTTCGGAAAGGGCGAGGGACTTGGGGTGTTTATTTCACTCGCCATCGCCGCCCACAACGTTCCCGAAGGGCTGGCCATCGCCCTGGTCCTGGTCGCCCGCGGGGTTTCCTGGAAGAGCGCAGCCCTTTGGGGCATCTTCAGCAGCCTTCCCCAGCCGCTCATGGCCGTTCCCGCCTTCTTGCTGGTCCAGTCATTCGCGCCCTTTTTGCCCCTGGGCTTCGGCTTTGCCGCCGGGGCCATGCTCTGGCTCGTATTCTCCGAGATTCTCGCCGACGCGCTGGAAGGCCTCTCGGGGCAGACCATGGCCACCGCGGTGGTACTCGCGGTGGTGGCCATGCTGGCGTTTCAGGCCCTGATCGCGCCCGCGAGCTGAGGCCCTAGGCCGCTTGCGAGAGCACGCGGGCGGTTTCGAGCGCGATGGCGAGCTCTTCATCGGTCGGGATGACGAGCGCCGCCCGGGGGCTGTCTTTGCGGGTGATGAAGGTGGCGTTCTCTGCGTTTTTCTCGGGGTCGAGAAGAAAGCCGAGGAAGGCCAGGCCCTCGAGGACCGAAGCGCGCACCATTGGGTCGTTCTCGCCCACGCCGGCGGTGAAGACGAGCGCGTCGAGCCCACCCATGGCCGCGGCATAGGCGCCCACGTACTTCCTGATCCGGTAGGTATAGGCCGAAAGCGCGAGGCTCGCCTTGGGGTCACCCCGCTCCGCTGCGGCGTGGAGGTCCCTGAGGTCGTGGGAGAGCCCCGACAACCCGAAGAGCCCCGATTCGTGGCTCAGCATATGCTCGGTCTCTTCCAGCCCGAATTGACGGACCAGTGCGAGCACCACGCCCGGGTCTAGATCGCCAGGCCTCGTTCCCATGATCAGGCCCTCAAGCGGCGTGAACCCCATCGAGGTGTCCACACTCTTGCCGCCCGACACGGCCGAGGCGCTGGCTCCGTTGCCGAGGTGCAGGATGATGAGTTTGAGGGCCTTGAGGGGCTTTTCGAGCACGGCGGCTGCCCTTTGGGCCACGTAGTGGTGTGAGGTGCCGTGAAAGCCGTACCGCCGCAGGCCGCCGCGCCTGGCCCGTTCCGGGAGCGCATAGAGGTAAGCGTATTCGGGCATGCTTTGGTGGAAGGCGGTGTCGAAGACCGCGACCTGGGGCAGATCGGGGAGCAGCGTCCTCGCGGCTTCGATTCCCTTGAGATTCGCCGGATTGTGGAGGGGGGCGAGGGGAATGAGGGCGCGGACTCGCTCGATAAGTGCTTCGTCGATGATCTGGCTCTGGGTGAGTTCACCCCCGTGGACCACGCGGTGGCCGATGGCGTCGACCTGATCGAGGTCGAGGCGCTCGAGAATGACTCTGAGCGCCACCTCGTGGTCGGGGGCCTCGATCGCCGCCGTGCCTTCGGGGAGCCGGAGCGTTGCCTCCGGGCGACCGATGCGTTCGACTTGACCCCGAAGGAGGTGGCGTTTCGTTTCGGTTTCGGTGAGGGCGAACTTGAGGCTTGAGGATCCGGCGTTAAGAACGAGCACCTTCATGGTTCCCAGCATAGGTCGGGACGTGGTAGCATGGGCCCTTGTGACGGGAGAAATTGCCGGTGGTCGCTGGGTCGGTGAGATATACGGTTGCCAGGTGGAGCGTCTGGAGGACCCGCGCTTGGTGGAGGACGCCCTGAGGCACGCGGTTCGCCGTTTGGGGGCGGACGATGCCACCATCAAGAGCGTGGTCTATAAATTCAACCCCCAGGGGATCAGCGCCGCCGCGCTTAGCCCCGTGGCCGCGGTCATGATCCACACCTGGCCGGAAGACGATGCCTCGGCCACCCTGGATCTCTACTTCTACCGGGAGGGAGCCGACGCCGGCGAAGTTCTCAAGCACCTGGCCGAGGCTTTTGGGGCACGGCGCGAGAATGCCTTCAGCTACCGTAGACACCGCCCCACGGATCGGCCGGCCGGCTTGCGAGGGAGGTCCTGATGCAGTATGGCATGGCGTTCATCGAACACATTACCCCCGACGAGTCGTTGATCCGGCGCATGGGCCGGGTGCTGGTTTCGGGGAAGACCCCGTTTCAGGAGTACTGCCTGTTCGAATCCGGTGGGTTCGGCAAGGTTCTGATGCTCGATGCCGAGGTCCAGTCCACCGAGCGCGATGAATACATCTACCACGAGGCGCTCGTCCACCCGGCCATGCTCGCCCACCCCGAGCCGCGGGAGGTTTTGATCGTCGGTGGGGGCGAAGGCGCCACCCTGCGGGAGGTCCTCAAGCACCCCACGGTGCGGCGGGCGGTGATGGTGGACATCGACGAGGAACTGGTGCGGGTGGCCAGGGAGTGGCTGGAGCCCTGGCATCAGGGCGCGTTTGAGGATCCCCGGACCGAACTCCACTTCGCCGATGCCCGAGCCTGGCTGGCCGCGAGTGAGGAACGGTTCGACGTGATCGTCCTCGACCTCACCGATCCGGTGGGTGAGGATAACCCGGCCAAGATGCTCTATACTCGGGAGTTCTACGAGCTCCTTCGCGCCAGGTTGAACCCCGGAGGGGTGGTGGTGACGCAGGGAGGGATGCTCCTCCTCGACCGCTATCAGGTTCACACCGTGCTCCATCGCACCATACGGGAGGTGTTCCGCCACGTGCGGAGCTATCGGGACTGGGTGCCCGGGTTTTTCCTGACCTACGGCTTTATCGTCGCCGCCGATGGCTTTGACCCTTCCGCTTACTCCGAGGGCGTGCTCGAGGCCCGGATCCTGGAGCGCCAGCTCAAACTCCGCCACCTCGATGCCCCCTTCATCGAGGCGATGTTCGTTTTGCCCAAGGACCTCAAGGCCTGGATTGCCGAGGAAACCCTGGTTTCCACCGACGCGCGCCCCTTTTATCTGACCCACGAGGGGGAAGCCCGGGTCGCCGGTCGCTCCCCCCACGCCGATTAGCCCGTTATCTGGGTTCGATAACGCGTTGGCGTAAAAGGCCGGGCACGATGGGGCTGCCGACCGGGAGCAGGGCGAAGTTCCCGCGCCTGGTGGCGGCGCGTTTCAGACGCGCGAGGTGGGCTTTGAGCGCTTCGCGGTAGCGCAGAACCGTGCCCGCGTCCACCTCGAGGCGGGTGCGGTGCTCGACGTCGTGCAGGATGGCCTCGCCGAAGGTGGGGTGGAGCTCCTCCGGGGCCAGGACCACCACCAAGTGGACGGGCGCGAGCTTTCGCAAGAGCGCTTCCCAGTCCCCATCCTCGAGGGCGTCGGTTATGAGGATGTGGGTCCCCTCGCCCCGGCTGGCGATGCCCAGCGGCCCGCGGGGATCGAGGGGGAGTGATCGCCCCGGTCGCTTAAGCCCCTGGGGCGAGAGGACCCGTAACCGGTCGCCCACCGCGGCCCGCCGCAAGACCTCGGCCACCCGCTCGGCGAATTCGAGCTTGCCAAACAGCCGCATGCTCTCACTGCCGTCGATCCAGAGCGTGAACCTGGCCTCGCCGGTTAGGATCGGTTGGCGCACATAAAGCCGGCCGGTCCGCGCGTAGGCCCGCCAGTTGAGCAAGCGCAGCTCGTCACCGGGGACGTAAGGGCGTTGGTCGTAAAAGCCCTCGCCCGGACCGGCGCGCCGGGCCTGGCGTTCGCCGATCCGGCGGATCTGATCAGGGTGGGTGATGCGAAAGCGGCTGGCTCTCGCCACGGCCTCACCTGGCTTTGGGCATGCTGCGCTCGAGGAGGCGCTCTAAGACCTCCTCGACCCGCACCCCGTCGAACATGGCCTCCTCGGTGAGGAAGAGCCGGTGGGGGAGGGCAAAGGTGGCGCTCGTGCGCAGGTCTTCCCACTCGGTGTGGGCCCGGCCCTCGAGGTAGGCCCAGGCCTTGGCCAGCCTGAGCCAGGCTTTGACCCCGCGGGGCGAGAGGCCAAAGCGGAGGTTTGGATCCTCGGCGGAGAGGAAGGCGGTGTTGATCATGGCCTCAAGGGCACTGCTCGGTACCTTGACCGCTTGGGCCTGGGCCCGGGCCTCGAGGAAGGCCTCTGGAGAGACCACCTGCGGCGGTGATTCGGGTTCCTCGCTAAGGATTCGGAGCCAGACCTCGCGCCTGGGCGCGGCGATCTCGATCTTGGCCATGAAGCGGTCGAGCTGGGCCTCGGGCAGGGGGTAGGTGCCCTCGACCTCGATGGGGTTTTCCGTGGCCAGGACCATGAACGGTTGGGGGAGCGGGTGACGTGTGCCGCCGGTGCTCACCATGCCTTCCTGCATGGCCTCGAGCAAGGCGGCTTGGGTTTTCGGCGGCGCCCGGTTGATCTCGTCCGCCAGGACCACCTGGGCGAAGATGGGCCCGGGTTCGAAGGTGAAGGCCCCGTTTCGGAACACTTCGGTCCCGGTGATGTCGGCGGGCAGAAGGTCGGGCGTGAACTGGATGCGCTTGTGGCTGAGCCCCGAGGCCCGGGCGAAACTCTCGGCCAGGAGGGTTTTGCCGAGCCCCGGTAGGCCCTCGAAAAGGGCATGGCCACCGGCGATCGCGGTGGCCACCAAGGCCTTAATGGTCCGTTCCTGGCCGAAGAGAACACCATTGAGCGCGTTGATCAGCGCTTTGAGCTCCAAGGAAACCCCTCGCTTTCCTCCGGCCTACCCGCTGGCCGCTTCGTTCCCGGCTTCGGCGATGATGCGCTCGGCGAGGTGCGGTGGGACCTCGGCGTAGTGGGAGAAGGCGAGGGAGTAGGCCCCCTGGCCCCCGGTGAGGCTGCGGAGGGCCCGACTGTACTCGAGGATTTCAGCCAGCGGCGCCTCGGCCTGGACCACCGCCAGCGCGCCCTCAGAGTCCATACCCAAAATCTTCCCCCGGCGGCCCTGGAGGTCAGAGATGATGTCGCCCACCTTGTCCTGGGGCACGAAGATCTTGAGTTTATAGATCGGTTCGAGGAGCAGGGGTGAGGCCTTGGCCATGGTGTTCTTGAAGGCCATCGAGGCGGCGACTTGGAAGGCGAGGTCGGAGGAGTCGACTTCGTGGTAGCTGCCGTCATAGACCACGGCCCGAAAGCCCATGACCGGATAGCCGGCGAGGACCCCCGATTTGGCCGCCTCCTTGATCCCCTTTTCCACCGATTCCTTGTATTTGGTGGGGATGACGCCCCCCTTGATCTCCCACACGAACTCGTAGTCCTCGGCCGGTTCCAGGCGAAGCCACACGTCACCGTACTGGCCGCGGCCGCCGGTTTGCTTTTTATATTTCCCTTGAGCCTGGGCCTTTTTGCGGATGGTCTCCCGGTAAGGGATCCTCGGGGTTTTGAGCTCCACCGCGACCCCGTAGTCGGCCAGACGTTCTTTGGCCCACTCCAGGTGCATATCGCCCATCCCCCAAAGCTGCATCTCGCCGGTTTCCTCGTCGTAGACGAAGCGCAGGCTAGGGTCCTCCTCGACGAGCTTCCTGAGCGCCTCGCCGAGCTTGGCCTCGTCGGTCTTTTCTGCGGGGACCAGTGCGGCGTAGGTGGTGGGCTCTGGTGGCCGGGTGGTCGGCACAGGTTCCTTCTTTTCCTTCCACAGCGCCATGCCCCGGTGGAGCTTGTCGGCTTTGGGCAGGGCCAGGATATAGCCGCCCTCGGCCTGGTCGACCTCGATCAATTCGGGGCCCTTAGGGACATAGAGGTGGTTGAGCTTCACGGGTCCGTTCTCGGACTCCAGGGTGTCGCCGGGGTTCAGCGTTCCCCGGTAGAGCCGTACGTAGGCCACCTGCCCTACGAAGGGCTCGACCTGGACCTTAAAAACCTTGGCGAGCGGGGGGCCCTCGCCGAATCGTTCCTTCGGCGAGGGAAAGGCCTCGAGGAAGGTCTCGAGCAAGGCCTCGATACCGTAGAGGTTTTTCCCGGAGGCGATGGTGACGGGGTAGAGCTCCCCTTGGCGAACCGCGTGGTGGAAGGCCTCGGCCAACGCGTCGTCGTCGATTTCTTGGCCCTCGAGATAGGCCTCCATCAGACGTTCGTCGGTCTCGATGATGGATTCCAAAACCTCCTGCCGGAAACCGGCCATGCGTTCCTGCTCGGACGGGGGGACCTCGATCACCTGGCGGCCCCCTTCACCGTCGTACTTGATCGCCCGGCCGTGCAGGACGTCGATGAGGCCGATCCAGCGCCCGCCCTCGATCCAGGGAAAGTGTACGGGGAGGATGTGGCCGAGCGTTTGCCGCAGGTCCTCGAGCAGGGCGAAGAAGTCGCCCCCTTTGTCGAGTTTGGTGACCACGACCATGCGCGGGAGGTCAAGACGCTCGGCTACGGTCCAGGCGCGTTCGGTCCCGATTTGAACCCCGTCCGGGGCGCTCACCGTGACCACCGCGCCGTCGGCGGCGGTAAGGGCGCCGCGAATCGCGGTCACGAAGTCGGCGTAGCCCGGGGTGTCGAGAACAAAAATTTTGTGCCCCTGGTAGTCGATGGGCAAGACCGCGGTACGGATCGAGAAATGATGGGCTTTCTCCTCCGGCGTGTAGTCGGAGGTGGTGGTGCCCTCTTCCACCGTGCCCATGCGGTCCTTGCCGCCGGTGACGAAGAGCAGCGCTTCGCCCAACGTGGTCTTTCCGCTTTGGCTGTGTCCGACGAGCGCAACCGTGCGAATCATGTTGTCGCCTCCTTTTGCGTAAAGTATACCTGGTGGGACGTGCTCGGCTCTGCATCAAGAGGGCGGCATGGGACGCCATCTGGCGCCACGCCAAGTCGGCGTATCCGCGTGAGGCGGTGGGGGCTCTGGTGGGGAAGGACGGGTGTGCCTGCTTCGCCTGGCCGTTGCCCAACGTGCATCCTCGCCCTGAAGTGGGCTATCGCGCCGAGCCCAGGGCGCTCCTCTCGACGCTCAAGCGGGCCGAGCGCGAGGGGCTTTCGGTGCTGGCCTTTTATCACTCGCACCCCCAGGGGCTGGCCCGTCCGAGCGAGACCGACCGGCGAGAGGCGTACTGGGATCTGCCCTACCTGATCGTCGGGCTTCAAGAGGGCAAAGCCAGAGCTTGGCGGTTGCCGAGCGGAGAGGAGGTGGTGGTCGTTGTGGAGCCGGAGTGAAATCGCCCGGTATGCCAGGCACTTCGTGCTGCCGGGCGTTGGCGAAGAGGGACAGCGTCGGCTGAAAACCGGCTCGGTTTTGGTGGTGGGGGCGGGTGGCCTGGGGAGTCCCGCGCTCCTCTACCTCGCCGCGGCCGGTGTGGGGCGGATCGGGGTGGTCGAATTTGACCGGGTCGACCGGTCGAACCTGAACCGGCAGGTGCTCTTCTCCGAAGCCGATGTGGGAAGGTCCAAGGCCGAGGTGGCCAAGGCACGGCTGTTGGCGCTGAACCCCGACATCGAGGTCGAGGCCTACCCCGAGCGCTTCACGCCTGAGCTCGCGCGGCGCCTGGTTCCGAAATTCGATCTGATCGTCGACGCCTCCGACAATTTCCCCACCCGCTACCTGGCCAACGACGCCGCGGTGCTCTTTGGAAAACCACTGGTGCATGGGGCGATCTTCCGTTTTGAAGGTCAGATCTCGGTTTTCAACCACCGCGGCGGGCCGTGCTATCGCTGCCTTTTCCCGAGGCCCCCCAAGGCCCAACCCGCCTGCAGCGAGGCCGGCGTGTTCGGCGTGCTCCCGGGCACGGTCGGGGCGCTCATGGCGGCCGAGGCGCTCAAGATCCTGCTCGAGCTGGGCGAGACGCTCTCCGGGAAGCTGCTCCTTTACGATGCCCTCGAGGCCGAGTTCAAAAAGCTGTCTTTCCCTAAGGATCCCCGTTGCCCGGTCTGCGGCGCCTCCCCGTCCATTCGCGACCTTTCCGACGTAGACTACATCGACGAATGCCGGGCGCCGAGTCCTTGAACTTTAAACGGAGTAAAATTTTTGGTTGGGAAGGAGGATGTGATGTCAGAAATCGCAAGGGGTTTAGAAGGCGTTGTGTTTACGGAGAGCGATCTATCCTACATCGACGGTCAGCAAGGAAAGCTTTACTACCTCGGTATTCCCATCGAGGAGCTGGCGGAGAAATCCAGCTACGAAGAGGTGGCTTTTCTCCTTTTGCACCGCCGCTTGCCCACACGGGACGAGCTGAGCGCGTTCGAGGCCAAGCTGAAGGCACGCCGGGGGCTGCGGGTCGAGAAGGTGGCCTCCTTCGTCGATTATCCCCGCGACGTTCACCCCATGGCGGCGCTGCGCACCGCCATCAGCGAGCTCGGGCTCTTCGATCCTAAGGAGGAGGATCTCGATCCGGAGAACCTCTACGAGACCGGAGTGGCCCTCATCGCCAAGTTCCCGACCGTGGTGGCGGCCCTCAAGCGCGTTCGGGAGGGTAAGCTCCCGCTCGAACCCCGGGACGACCTTTCCCACGCCGCGAACTTCTACTACATGCTGAACGGCGAAGTCCCCTCGCCCGAGCAGGAACGGGTGCTGGACGTGGCGCTCATTCTGCACGCCGACCACGGCATGAACGCTTCAACCTTCACCGCGCTCGTCATCCACGCCACGGCCTCGGATCTCTATTCCTCCATCGTCGGTGCGATCGGCGCGCTCAAAGGGCCGCGGCACGG
The DNA here is from genome assembly GCF_055385885.1 of Vulcanithermus mediatlanticus. Lineage (NCBI taxonomy): Bacteria > Thermotogati > Deinococcota > Deinococci > Thermales > Thermaceae > Vulcanithermus > Vulcanithermus mediatlanticus. The sequence continues at coordinate 1,875,577 of NZ_AP042385.1, forward strand.
TGGGGCCAACGAGGCCGTACTGAAGATGATCCAGGGCATCGGGGATGCGGCCAAGGTGCCCGAGTGGTTCCGCGAGCGGTTGGAAAAGAAGGAGCGCATCATGGGGATGGGCCACCGTGTTTACAAGGCCTACGACCCCCGGGCTCGGATCCTCAAACGCTACGCGGAAAAGGTGGCGACGGCGCACGGGCGCTCCCGCGAATACGAAATTCTCGAGGCCATCGAGCGCGAGGCCGAGCGCCAGCTGGCGCCGAAGGGGATCTACCCCAACGTCGACTTTTACTCGGGTGTGGTCTACTCGGACCTCGGAATTCCCCCCGAGTTCTTCACCCCCGTCTTCGCGGTGGCGCGCATCGCGGGCTGGGTGGGGCATATCCTCGAGTACACCGAGAAAGACAACCGACTGATCCGGCCGAGGGCCAAGTACACGGGCGAGCTCGACCGCCCCTACGTTCCGATCGAACAGCGATAAAAATCGCACGCCCCGTTGACCGCTGCAAGGGGCCCTCGGGCGCCCTTTGCAGCGGCTCTTGACAAAGGGACGAACCGCGGATACAGTACGGTCAAGCAAAAGGTCATACCAACGGACCATCAACTGGAGGATCCATGGAACATCTCACCCCAGTTCGCCACAGTCGAATTTACGAAGAGATCGCGAGCCAGCTGATCCGCATGATGCGCGAGGGCGAAATCAAGCCGGGCGACCTGCTCCCGCCGGAGCGTGAGCTTGCATCGATGCTGGGGGTGAGCCGGGTTTCGGTGCGCGACGCCATTCGTTACCTCGAGGCCAAGGGCATCGTCCAGGTGCGTCAGGGAGAGGGCACGCGCGTTCGCGCGCTCGACGCCGCGACGCTGGTCAAGCCGCTCGAGACCCTGCTCGAGGTTCGCAAGGAGCTCGTGCGGCACCTTTTCGACCTCAGGCGGATGATCGAGCCCGAGTTCGCCGCCGAGGCGGCGAGGCGGGCAACCCCGGAGCACCTCAAAGCCCTGGAAGAGATCATTGAGCGCCAACGGGCGCGGACCGAGCGGGGCGAATTCCCCATCGAAGAAGACGAGGCTTTCCACCACACGGTGGTCAGGGCGACCGGGAACCCGATGGCCCTGGAGGTCTCGGCGCTGCTCGCGGAATATTTGCGTTCGGGCCGTGATCTCTCGCTCCAGTCGCCGGAGAGGGCCAGGCGTTCGCTCGAGGGCCACCAGGCGATCTTTCAAGCGATGGCAGAGGGCAATGCCGACGCGGCGCGAAACGCCATGCGGCGGCACATCGAGGAGGTCGAATCGCTTCTCTTTGGTCCCAAGGGCAATGCCCCTCGTGAGGACAGTGGAGGTGGTTAGTTATGGGAGGTAGGCGCTGGCTGGTTTTTCTCGCATTTTTGCTGGTGGTGTTCGCGCAGGGCCGGACGCTCAGGATCGGCCTGGCCGAGGACCCCGACATTCTCGACCCGGATCTGGGCCGGACCTTCGTCGGCCGCATCGTCTTCGCATCGCTCTGCGATAAGCTCTTCGACATCACCCCCGATCTCAAGATCGTTCCTCAGCTCGCGACCGGGTATTCGTGGTCCGATGACGGCAAAACCCTCACCCTTTCGCTGCGCAAGGGGGTCAAGTTCCACGACGGCACGGCCTTCGACGCCGAGGCGGTCAAGTTCAACCTCGAGCGTTCGCTGACGCTCCCTGGTTCGAACCGCAAGAGCGAGGTCAAGCCCATCGAATCGGTTGAGGTGGTCGACCCCTTTACGGTTCGGATCCACTTGAAGGCGCCGTTCAGCCCCTTGCTGGCCCAGCTCGCCGACCGGGCGGGGATGATGGTCTCGCCCAAGGCGGCTCGGGAACTCGGCGAGAACTTCGGTCGCAGCCCGGTCTGCAGCGGCCCCTATAAGTTCGTCGAGCGGGTAGCTCAGGATCGGATCGTATTGGAGAAGTTCCAGGACTACTGGAACAAAGACGCCTTCGCGTTCGACCGGGTGGTCTTCCTGCCCATCCCCGATCCGAGCGTCCGGCTGGCCAACTTGCAGGCTGGCGATTTGGATCTGATCGAGCGCGTTGCCCCCACCGATCTGGGCGCGGTACGCAAGGACGCCCGTCTCAAGGTGGCCTCGGCGGTTGGACTTGGTTATCAGGGCATCACCATCAACGAGTCGAACCCCAAACCCCTCGACACGCCCCTGGCCAAGGACGTCCGGGTTCGGGAAGCGTTTGAGCTCTCGCTCGACCGCGAGGCCATCAACCAGGTGGTCTTCAACGGCGAGTTCGTTCCCGGCAACCAGGCGGTGCCGCCGACCAGCCCCTGGTACATCAAGGAACTCCCCATGCCAAAGCGCGACGTCGCTCGGGCCCGGGCCCTGCTCAAGGCGGCGGGCTACGATCGGGTGAGCTTCACCCTTATGGTCACGAATAACCCGCAGGCGATTCAGCTGGGACAGGTCATCCAGTCGATGGCCAAGGAAGCCGGCTTCGACATCAAGCTCAACGCGGTTGAATTCGCCACCGCCCTCGATTTGCAGGAGGCGGGGAAATACGACGCCTTCCAGATTGGCTGGTCGGGTCGCATCGACCCCGACGGCAACATCTACATCTTCCACGCCTGCGGCGCCGCCCTCAACGAGACCGGCTACTGCGATCCCAAGGTCGACGAATACCTCAACAAGGCCCGGAGCACGGGCGAGTTCGCCGAGCGCTATCGCTACTACAAACTGGCCGCCGAGCGCTACCTTCCCGATCGCCACATCATCTATCTCTATCACCCCAAGTGGTTCTGGGCCTTCACCAACAGGCTTTCGGGCTTTACCCCCTACCCTGACGGTCTGATCCGGCTGCGCGGGGTCACGATGAAGTGAGCGAACAGCGAGAGTGGGGCCGCGGCCCCACTCTCCATTTTTGTTTTTTGAAACGGTCTGCGATGGGGACATATCTGTTCAGACGGGTCATGATTGCCATCCCCACCCTTTTCCTGGTGAGCGTCATGGTCTTTTCGATCCAGCGGCTGCTCCCTGGGGATCCGGCGCTCGTGCTCGCGGGTGAAGAGCGGGATCCCGAGGTCATCGCATACATCCGGAGCAAATATCATCTGAACGATCCCCTTCCGGTCCAGTACTACTACTGGATGCTCCGTTTGCTCAAGGGGGATTTGGGGGAGTCGATCCGCACCAAGGCGCCGGTCACCGACGTGATTTTGCAAAAGCTGCCGGTGACCATTGAGCTGGCGGTGCTCTCCATGGTCGTTGCCCTGGCCATCGCCCTGCCGGCCGGGGTGATCTCCGCCATCCGGAAGGAATCGGTTTTTGATTATCTGGCCAATGTTTTGGCGCTTTCCGGGCTCTCGATCCCGAACTTCTGGCTCGGCATCATGCTGATTCTGCTCGTATCTGTGCGCCTGGGGTGGCTGCCCGCTTCGGGGTACGTGAGCCCGCTTGAGGACCTCGGTGAGAACCTGCGGCGTATGGTGATGCCCGCGTTCGTGTTGGGAAGCGGCCTGGCCGCGGCGCTCATGCGCCAGACCCGGAGCGCGATGCTCGAGGTGCTGCACTCGGACTATATCCGTACCGCCAGGGCCAAGGGTTTGCGCGAGCGGATCGTGGTTTACCGCCATGCCTTGCGGAACGCCCTGATTCCGGTCGTGACCCTGGCTGGTCTGCAACTGGGAGCGCTGCTTTCGGGGGCGGTGATCACCGAGCAGGTGTTCACCATCCCCGGGTTTGGCAAGCTCATCGTCGACGCGGTGTTCAACCGGGATTACCCCATGGTCCAGGGGGTGGTGCTCTTTACCGCAACCGCTTATATCCTCGTGAACCTGCTGGTCGATCTGGCCTATGCCTGGATTAATCCCCGCATTCGCCTGGGAGGGAGCGAATGACCGCCGGGGTGCGCCGCTCGCTCCGGAGCCGGGTCTGGCGAAAGCTCCTGCGCCGAAAAGGCGCGATGCTGGGGGCGATTTTGGCGCTTTTATTCCTGGGGGTGGCGGTTTTTGCCCCCTATTTGGCGCCCTACGATCCCCTTCGCACCGACTGGAGCGCCGTGCGGGCACCGCCTTCACCCGAGCACTGGCTGGGGACCGACGAGCTGGGACGCGATGTGCTCTCGCGGGTCATCTGGGGGGCGAGGGCGTCGCTTTTGGCCGGCGTGGTCTCGGTGGCCATCGCCATGGTCCTCGGCGTACCGCTGGGCCTCTTGTCTGGCTACTACCGGGGCTGGATCGACGAGGTCATCATGCGTTTCACGGACGCCCTGCTCGCGTTCCCCTTTTTGATCTTGGCGATCGCGTTGGCGGCGATGCTGGGCCCGAGCCTGACCAACGCCATGATCGCGATCGGCGTTTCGACCGCGCCCGCCTTCATCCGTCTGGCCCGGGGGCAGGTGCTCTCGGTGATGGTCGAGGAGTTCGTCCAAGCGGCGCGGGCGCTCGGAGCCTCCGACGCCCGAATCATGTTGAAGCACGTCCTCCCCAACGCCTTTTCTCCCTTGCTGATCCAGGGCACGCTGGCGGTGGCGGCGGCCATTATCGCCGAATCCAGCCTTTCTTTCCTCGGTCTCGGGCAGCAGCCGCCAGCGCCCAGCTGGGGGAGCATGCTCAACGTAGCCAAGAATTTCCTCGCCGAGGCGCCGTGGATGGCGGTATGGCCCGGGATCGCTATTTTTATCACCGTCCTCGCGTTTAATCTGTTGGGGGATGGGTTGCGCGACGCGCTCGACCCCAGGGACTGGTGAACGTGGAAAGGGGTCTTCGCTATGGGACAGGAAAACTTGTGGTCTTACCCCTACCCCTCTGAACGTAAGGTCGTGATGGGGTCCCGGGGGGCGGTGGCCACGAGCCAGCCGCTCGCGGCTTTGGCCGGGATGGAGATGATGCTCGCCGGTGGCAACGCCGTCGATGCCGCGGTGGCCATGGCCATCTGTCTGACGGTGGTCGAGCCGACTTCGAACGGTATTGGCGGGGACGCCTTCGCCCTGGTGTGGGAAGGCCGGCTCTTTGGGCTGAACGCTTCGGGAAAGAGCCCGGCGGCGCTCACCCGCGATCGCCTCGAGGGCCTGGAGAAGATGCCCGAGAGCGGCTGGCTCCCGGTCACGGTGCCCGGCGCCGTTTCAGCCTGGCGCGCCCTCTGGGAACGCTGGGGCGAACTGCCGTTTGAACGACTGTTCGAGCCTGCCATCCGCTATGCCGAGGAGGGCTTCCCGGTGTCGCCGGTGACGGCACGGGCTTGGAAGCGCGCAGCCGCGCGCTACCTCAGGCTCGAGGGCGAGGCGTACTCGGCGTTCCAGGAAGTCTTCTTCCCCTCGGGGCGAGCGCCGAGGCCGGGGGAGATTTGGCGGAGCCCTTGGCACGCGAAGACGTTGCGCGAGTTGGCCCAGAGCGGCGGTGAGAGCTTTTACACCGGACCGCTGGCGGAAAGGATGGCTGCGTTCTCGGAGGCCACCGGCGGGCTTCTCACCCGGGAAGACCTCGCCGAGCACGCCCCGGAGTGGGTCGATCCGATTTCAACCAGCTACCGGGGCCTCACGGTGTGGGAGATGCCGCCAAACGGCCAGGGGATCGCCGCCTTGATGGCGCTCAATATCCTCGAGGGTTTCGACCTCGCCCGTCTGCCGCGCGAATCGGCCGAGAGCTATCACCTTCAGATCGAAGCGATGAAGCTGGCTCTGGCCGATGTTCGCGAGTACGTTGCCGACCCGGATGCCATGCAGGTTTCGAACCAGGATCTACTCGACAGGGCCTACGCCGAAAAACGGCGGAGCCTGATCGGGGAAAGTGCGATTCCTTTGGCGGAACCCGGCCTGGCTCGCGGGGGCACCGTCTACCTGGCCGCCGCCGACGGCGAGCTCATGGTGAGCCTGATCCAATCGAACTACATGGGGTTTGGGTCGGGAATTTTGGTGCCGGGCACGGGCATCGCCCTACAAAACCGGGGCGCCGGTTTCGTGCTCGATGAGGGACACCCGAACGTCGCCGGCCCCAGGAAGCGCCCCTTCCACACCATCATCCCCGGCTTCCTCACCCGCGAGGGCCGTCCGCTCGGACCCTTCGGCGTGATGGGTGGCCCGATGCAACCGCAGGGGCACGTGCAGGTGGTGGTCAACATGGCGGACTACGGCATGAACCCCCAAAGCGCCCTCGACGCGCCGCGCTGGCAGTTCGTATCCGGGAACGAGGTGTGGCTGGAGCAGGCCGTGCCCCGCTCGGTGGCCTTGGCCCTTGCTGACCGCGGGCACCGCGTCCAGGTCATGGCGGAAAGCGGGGCTTTTGGACGGGGCCAGATCATCGTCCACCAGGATCGCGCGTTCATCGCGGCGAGCGAGCCCCGGGCGGATGGGCTCGCGCTCGCCTGGTAGGGAGAGCAGATGGGACCGACGAGGATACTTGAGGTACGGGATTTACGGGTTGAGTTTCGGACGGACGAGGGGGTTGTCCGTGCGGTTGACGGGGTAACGTTTCACATTGAGAAGGGCGAGACGCTGGCGGTTGTTGGGGAGTCGGGGTCTGGGAAGTCGGTGACGTCGCTGGCGATCATGCGGTTAATACCGAGTCCTCCGGGGCGGATTGTTGGTGGGGAGATACTGTTTCGGGGGAAGGACGGGAAGGAGAGGGACCTAGTTCGGCTCTCTGAGGCGGAGATGCGGCGGATTCGGGGCAACGACATTGCGATGATATTTCAGGAGCCGATGACGAGTTTAAACCCGGTGTACACGGTGGGGGATCAGATTGCCGAGGCGATCATGCTGCACCAGGGGAAGGGGAAGGCGGAGGCGCTGGACTTAGCGGCGGAGATGCTGGAGCTGGTGGGGATACCGGAGCCACGGAAGCGTTTGTCGAACTACCCGCACCAGATGTCTGGGGGGATGCGACAGCGGGTAATGATTGCGATGGCGCTATCGTGCAACCCGAGTCTTCTCATTGCCGACGAGCCGACCACGGCGCTTGACGTAACGATTCAGGCGCAGATATTGGAATTGATCAAGCAATTACAAGAGGAGATTGGGATGAGTGTTTTATTCATCACCCACAACTTAGGGGTAGTAGCGGAGATTGCGGACCGAGTGGTGGTGATGTACGCGGGGAGGGCGGTAGAGGAGGCCGAGGTTACGGAGACGTTTAAGCGGCCTTTGCACCCTTATACGATGGGGCTTTTGAACTCGGTGCCGCGGGTTGACGTTGGCGGGGGTCGGAGGCGGCGGTTGGAGGCGATTCCTGGGAACGTACCGAACCCTTTGTTTTTACCGAGCGGATGCACTTTTCACCCGAGGTGCCGGTGGGCGAAGGGGGGACTTTGCGACGGGGAGGTTCCCGGGCTTGAGGACGCTGGCGGGGGGCACATGGTGCGATGCTATCGCTGGCGGGAGATCCAGGGGGAGGTTGAGGGATGAAGGGGGAGGCCCTCCTGGAGGTACGGGACCTACGGACCTGGTTTCCGATCCGCGGTGGGATTTTGTCGCGGACGGTGGGGTACGTGAAGGCGGTGAACGGGGTCAGTTTTACGGTTCGCCGCGGTGAAGTTTTAGGTTTAGTGGGGGAGTCTGGTTCTGGGAAGACGACGGTTGGGCGAACGATTTTGCGGCTTATTGACCCCATGGGGGGTGTGATCAACTACCGTGGGACGGATCTCGCGAAGCTGCCCCGGGGGAAACTGCGGCCGTACCGCCGGAAGATGCAGATCATCTTCCAGGACCCCTTTGCCTCCCTGAACCCCCGGATGACGGTAGGGGACATTATCGGGGAGCCTTTGATCATCCACCGATTGGTGAGGAGCGCCAAGGAGCGGGTGGAGCGGGTGGCGGAGCTTTTGCGGATGGTGGGGCTTTCGCCGGACCATATGCGGCGGTATCCGCACGAGTTTTCCGGGGGCCAACGGCAGCGGATTGGGATTGCGCGGGCGCTGGCGGTGGACCCGGAGTTTATTGTGGCTGACGAGCCGGTATCGGCGCTTGACGTATCGATTCAGGCGCAGGTGGTGAACCTTTTGCAGGATTTAAAGGAGGAGTTAGGGCTGACGCTTCTCTTCATTGCCCACGATCTGGCGGTGGTGGAGCACATTTCGGACCGAGTGGCGGTGATGTATTTGGGGCGGGTGATGGAGCTAGCGCCGGCTGGGGAGCTATACCGGGCGCCGAAGCACCCTTATACGGAGGCGCTGCTTTCGGCGGTACCGATTCCGGACCCGACGGTGAAGCGGGAGCGGATTGTACTGGAGGGGGATATTCCGAGTCCGATCAACCCGCCGTCGGGGTGCGTGTTTCGGACGCGGTGCCGGTATGCGATTCCGGAGTGTGCGACGGCGGTGCCCGAGCTGCGGGAGGTATCTCCTGGGCACTACAAGGCCTGCATTCGTGACGATATCCTTTGAGGTTCGATGATGAAAATACCGATGTTCATCGGCGCCCTGGCCATCGGACTGGCGGCGGGGCTTTTTGGCGGTTTGGTGGGACTTGGCGGTGGGGTCATCATGGTCCCCCTGATGGTCGGGGCGCTGGGGCTGGCGCAGCATCGTGCCCACGGCACCAGTCTGGTGGCGGTGGTGTTTACCGGCCTGGCCGGGGCTATCGCCTACGCCATGCAGGGTTCGATCGACGTGTGGGCCGGTGTGCTGCTCGCGCTTTCCGCGATCGTCACCGCCCGGTTCGGCGCCATCTATGCCAACGGTCTTCCCGAGTGGAAGCTCAAGCGAGCTTTTGGCGCTTTTATCATTGTGATTTCCTTCCTGCTCTTGCTCAAGCCCTACGTGCCACCCCTGGGCCTTGCCCAGGAGCTTTGGGGTCGGGTCGCGGTGCTGCTCCTCACCGGCGGGGTCACCGGTTTCCTCTCGGCCATGATGGGGGTGGGTGGGGGCACGGTGATGGTGCCTTCGATGGTGCTGCTGCTGGGCATGACCCAGCACCTGGCCCAGGGCAGTGCCCTGCTCGCCATGGTGCCGGCGAGCTTTGTCGGGGCCTACACCCACTACCGGTTGGGGAATGTTGAACGCTCGATCCTGCCCGGCCTCATCGTAGGGGTTTTCATCGGGAGTTACTCCGGGGGCAGTCTCGCCCACCTTTTCCCGGATGCCGAGCTGCGGGCGATCTTCGCCGTGGTGTTGATCGCGACCGGCGTTCGTTATTTACGCTCGGGGAACGGGGGCAAGCCCCGGTCTTGATTGGCGAGCGCGCTGAAGACCTCGAGGGCCTCGAGGGCGTCCTGAAAACGGGTCTTGATGGTTGGGGACAGCATGCGCTCGAGGAACGAGGCGAGGTCGGACCGGCCGTCGGGGAAGAGACCGGGAGAAATGGCCTGGCCGTGGAGCGGGATCTCCCCCGAGATCCCCCAGTGGAGGATCATTCCGGCGGCGTAGATGTCCGAGGCCGGCGTGGGGGGATGGCCGTCGAGCTCTTCCGGGGAGAGAAACGCCGGCGTCCCCACGCGCAGGCGGCCGAGGGGTTCGCCGACCGGTCCGGCGAGGTCAAAATCGATGAGTTTGGCCTGGGTCGGGGATGCAACGATGAAGTTTTCCGGCTTCACGTCCCGGTGCACGAGGCCGCGCTCGTGGAGGTGGGCGAGGGCTTCCAGGAGCTGGCCGAAGAGGGGAAGAAAGTCTTCGTCCGGGTGCGCTTCGCGCCACTGGGAAAGCCGCAGTCCCGGGGCAAGGGCCATGAGCACCGAGGGGTAGCCTTCGACCTCGAGTCGGGCGAGGACGGCGTTGATCCTGGGATGGCTGAGGCGCCGGCCGACCTCCCACTCCCGCTGGGCACGGCCTTTGTGCTGGCGGGGGAACACTTTAAGCGCGTAGGGGTGGCCCCGGTGGTCGAAGACCAGGTAGACCGTGGCGACCGCGCCTTTTGCGATCGGGTAGAGGACCCGGTAACCGCCAAGAAAGGTGGCGCCTGTGAGCGACACCTTCATACTATAAGCGTTCCTAACGCCAGCCTCAGTCCGAAGGGTTAGACTCAGTTCGTGATGCGCGCGTTTTGGGATTATCTATGGAACGATTGGTTTCGTCAAGTTGGCGAGGCGCTCCTTGTCGCCCTGATCGTCACCACCTACCTTTTCACCACCGTGGTCGTCATGGGGAGCAGTATGAACCCGACCCTGGAAAACGGCGAGCGGGTGGTGGTGCCGAAGTTTCGAACCTGGGCTGTCCGGTTGGGGCTCGACGAGTGGAAGCGCGGAGAGATCGCGATTATCAAGCCGCCTCCCGGCGCTCCGTATTCCGTGGCCACATTCCCCGTTTTGGGGTTTAAGTTCCGTCCCTTTTTTATCAAGCGCATCGTCGCTCTTCCCGGCGACCGCGTGCGGGTGGTCCGGGGCCTGCTCTACGTGAACGACTATCCCGTTCCCGAGGACCATATCACCCGTTACCTCACGCCCTATCCCGACTCGTTCCCCGTGGTCCAGGTGTACCGGGGGCAGATCGTCGCCCTCGAGGTCGCGGGGCGCTTTTTGCCCCTCGACGACATCCCCGACTACCTCAAACCGATGGTGAAGATGCTCGACCCCTTGCCGGAGAGCGTCATCCGCGCCAGCTTCGACCGACCGGTGCGCTTCGTGAGCAACATCCACCTCCCGGAGGGTTACTACTTCGTCATGGGTGATAACCGAACGCTTGGAGGGTCGGAGGATTCACGGATCTTTGGCCCGCTCAAGGGTACGCAGATCGCCGGGCCGGCGACGTTCGTTTGGTGGCCGCTGGTCCGGAAGACCGAGCAGGGCTACCGGCTGAACCTGCGGGTGCTCCCGATTCCGGAGGGCTTTAAGAAGGTTCCTGCGCCCCGGGACTGAGTCCCCCGCTGCGGCGAAAGCCACGGCGGGGACACAATCGAGTGTCGCTCCCGCATCGGTATGTCGTAAAGCTCGCGGGGCGTTTAGTTCGCCGCCCAGTCAACGCCCCGGAGCCGGCGGGCCATCTCGACCAGGTTCCGTCCGGCCCGCCGGGCATCGGCTATGGCTTCCTCGTCCTTTTCCAGCTCGGGGTGGGCCTGGGCGTGGTGGTAGACGAGGCCCAGGGGGACCAGGGCCAGCCCCATGAAGTTGAGGGGGATCGCCAGCTGGGCCATGGCCTGCGCGGCCCCGTCCTCTTCCGCGACCGCGACCAGGGCCATGGGCTTGCCCGCCAGCAATAGACCCTGGTTTTCCAGCGAGGTCATGCGCTCAAGGAGGGTTTTCATCCTGGCCGAGGGTGCGAACCAGTAGGTGGGGGTGGCGAAGACCAGCGCGTCGGCCTCGAGCATTTTTTGCGCGACCCACCCCCACGCATCCCACTCGCCGCGCACGCAGTGTTCGGGGCCGCAGCTTTCACGGTCCTCGGAGTAATTGGCGGCGCAATAGGGGATCGGGGTTTTTGCCAGGTCGATCCGCTCGGTTTGGGCCCCGGTTTCGCGGGCGGCCTCGAGGACAACTTCCAGCAAGGTGGCGGTTCGGCCGTGCGTTCGCGTTGAACCGTTGATGCCCAGCACCCGTATCATGGCGTTATCCAGAATAGAAAAATTTTCTGATCTACCCCAGCTCAAGAGCCTGTTCGTAGGCACGCTCGATCAGTTCGGCGCCGAGCAGGGCTTCCGATTCGGAGAGGATCAAAGGCGGGGATACCCGTAGGGCGCTGGGTCCGGCGGGGAGGGTAAGCAGCCCGAGAGCGAAGGCTTCGTTGACGACACGGTCTCGGAGCTCGGGGTTATGGCCCCGACCTTCTTTGACGAAGTCGATCGCGATCATGAGTCCCCGGCCGCGTACGTCGCCCACGCCGGGCCGTCCCGTCAACCGCGTTTTGAGTTCGCGCATGAGCGTATCGCCTACCCGGCGCGCGTTTTCGATCAGGCCGTCCTCGAGGAGGTCGAGCGTCGCCATGGCCGCCGCCGCCGCCACCGGGTTGCCGCCGAACGTGGTGCCGTGGGCGCCCGAGGGCCAACTTGAGAGCTCTTCCCTAAAAAGGAGCGCGCTCAAGGGATAGCCCGAAGCCAAACCCTTGGCCAGGGTCACCATGTCGGGGACGACGCCCTCTTGGGCCATGGCCAGGAACGTCCCCGTGCGCCCGGCGCCGGTTTGAATCTCGTCGGCGACCAGAAGGATGCCGTAACGGTCGAGGAGAGTTTTGAGCCGCTTGAAAAACCCCGGGGGTGGGAGTACGTAGCCGCCTTCGCCCTGGATGGGTTCGACGAAGAAGGCCGCGACCTCGGAAGGGGGGAGCTTGGTGGCGAAGAGGTGCTCAAGGTAGCCGAGAACAACTTCGGAGACAGTGTCTTCGGTCGCGTTGAAGGGCGGTCGGAACGGGTCCGGGAAGGGTACGTGGATGACGTAAGGCAAAAGCGGGGCAAATCCTTCGCGGTACTTGCTGTTTGAGCTGGTGAGGGCGAGGCTGCCCATGGTACGGCCGTGGAAGGCCCCGGTGAAGGCGAGGAGGTAGGGACGGCGCGTGTGGTAGCGGGCGAGCTTGATCGCCGCCTCGATGGCCTCGGTTCCAGAATTTCCGAAATACACGCGATAGCCCCCACCGAGCTTCTCGACCAGGCGTTCCGCCAGGCTCACCGCGGGTTCGTGGGCAAAGTCGGAAAAGCAAACGTGGGCAAACCGCCTGGCCTGCTCGGTCACCGCCTCGACCACTTTGGGGTGGGCATATCCGGTGGTGTTGACCGCGATGCCTCCCATGAAGTCGAGGTATTTCCTCCCGTCGACGTCATAAAGCCACACGCCTTCACCGCGGTGGGGGACGAAGGGGTAGGGCCTCGCGTAGCTGCTGGAGACCACCTTGCGATCGCGTTCCAAAATCGCCTTGGCCTTGGGTCCGACGCTGGTGTGGGTCGTCATTTTGGGTTCCATCACCTCAGTCTAAGCCTGGGGACACAGGCGGCCGTTTCTGTGTATCCTAGAGCCACAAAGGGGGTACACGTGGAGGCGCGTGCCATCGTGGTGACTTCGGGAAAGGGTGGGGTTGGCAAGACCACGACCACCGCCAATGTGGGCGCGGCCCTGGCCAAATTGGGTGAGAAAGTGGCGGTGGTCGATGTGGATGTGGGCTTGCGCAACCTAGACGTGGTGATGGGGCTTGAGTCGCGGGTTGTTTTTGACCTGGTCGATGTCCTCGAGGGTCGCGTCGAGCTCCGCAAAGCACTGGTACGCGACAAACGGGTCGATGGCCTCTACCTTTTGCCCGCGTCCCAGACCAAGGACAAGGAATCGCTCGATCCCGAGGTCTTCAGGGATATCATCCGCCAGCTCCTGGAGGAAGGCGGGTTCGACCGGATACTGATCGATTCTCCCGCCGGCATCGAGCGGGGGTTTCGCACCGCCTCTGCCCCAGCAGAGGGTGCCCTCGTCGTGGTGAACCCCGAGGTTTCCAGCGTCCGGGATGCTGACCGGATCATCGGCATGCTCGAGGCCGGTGACGTGAACGAGAACTTTCTGGTGATCAACCGACTGCGCCCGGACATGGTTCGGCGGGGCGACATGCTGGCCGTTGACGATGTGGTCGAGATCCTTGGTCTGAAACCGATCGGCATTATCCCCGAGGACGAGCAGATCCTGGTTTCGACCAACATGGGGGAACCGGTGGTACTCAAGCAGGACAGCCTCTCCGCCCGAGCCCTGATGGACACGGCGCGCCGGATTCACGGTGAGGAAATCCCGTTCCCGCCGCTTGAGGATCGTCGTGGTTTCTTTTCCGCCCTCCGGCGGCTTCTCGGAGGGGGTAGCTGATGTGGTGGCGCAGGAAGCGAAGTAAGGAGAAGGCCCGGGAGCGGCTGAAACTCGTCTTGGCCTACGACCGAGCCCGGCTTTCACCGGGAAAAATCGAGAACTTGAAGGCTGACCTGCTCGAGGTCTTGCGACGGTATTTCCCTACCGATGACGGCGCGGTCGAGGTTCGCGTCGAAGAGCGGGGCGAGAACACGGTTTTGGTTGCCGAAATTCCCGTCCATCCATGAGCGTGGGCAGGCTGCGCTTCGATTATGACTGGGGGCTTTGGGCGCTGGCCCTCGGCCTGGTCTTTTTTGGCCTTTTCGTGCTCTCAAGCGCTGCGCCCGCGCCATCCTTTCTCGCCCGTCAGGGGCTTTGGCTGGGCATTGCGCTCGTGGCAGCGGCTGCGCTGCAGCTTCTGGAAAAGCAGACCATTTACCGTTTGGTCTGGGTCCTCTACGGCCTCAGTGTTGCCCTGCTCTTGCTGGTGCTCATTTTTGGCCGCGAGATTAACGGGGCGAGGGCTTGGTTCATCGTGGGGCCCCTTCGTTTTCAGCCCTCGGAGTTTGCAAAGCTCGCCCTCATCCTGGCCCTGGCCAGGGGGCTTGTGAACCGACCGCTACGCCGGCTGGGCGATTACGTCGTCCCATTGCTCATCGCCCTTCCCCCGATTGGGTTGACGGTCCTCGAGCCTGACCTGGGCGGCGCCATGGTGATGACCGCGATCGTGGCCGGCATGTTTTTCGCCCGCGGGCTCCCGGTCAAACATTTGATCTCGGCCTTCGTGGCCGCACTGGCGCTCTTTCCCACGGTGATCTGGCCCCAGCTCCGGCCATACCAGAAAGAACGCATCCTGAGTGCCTTCGACCCCACCCGCGATCCCCTGGGGAGCGGGTTTCAGGTCCTCCAGTCGATGATCGCGATAGGCTCGGGAGGATTTTCCGGCAAGGGGTATCACCAGGGAACGCAGTCTCAGCTCGGCTTCATTCCTTTTCGGCACACCGACTTTATCTTCTCCGTCCTGGGTGAGGAGATGGGGTTCGTGGGGGCGACGGGACTTTTGCTCCTTTACGCCCTGTTTTTCTGGCGGCTGGTCTCCTTGGCTTTGGATCTGCCTCACCTTGGTGATCGGCTGGTCGTCGTTGGCGTCTTTTCCATGATCGCGTTTCAGGTCCTGGTGAATATCGGCGTGACTTTGGGCCTTGCTCCGGCGACTGGGATCACGTTGCCGTTCGTGAGTTACGGGGGGACGAGCTTGCTCACCGTCTTTCTGGCCATCGCCCTGGTCCAGCTCGTTTACCGCGATCGGCTAAGGGAGTTCTTGGCGTAAAGGTATGCTGGGAGAGAGAAGGTTCCCCCCGGCGTGGGGAGGAGGTGGCGAATGAACCTTGGCATCTGGGAGATTCTGATCATTTTGCTTTTGATCCTCTTGCTCTTCGGCGCCAAAAAGCTGCCTGAGCTCGCTCGCGGCATCGGTCAGTCGGCCCGAGAATTTAAAAAGGGGCTTCAGGAGAGCGAAGAGAAGGACTCCGAAGAGAAGAGCTGAAGGTATGCGGGCTTGAGGGTGACCTCGACCGCCTGACCGGGGCTGAGTTTGAGTCGGTCCTGAACGTGCCGGGGAAGGAGGATCTTGAGCTCTAGGGGACCGGAGAACTCGGCTTTGACATACGGACCTTGAAGTCGGAGCCGGCGGATCGTCCCGGCGATCACGTTGTGCCGGAGCGCGACCCGGAGCGGACGGTCCTTGCGGACGATGAGGACCTCTTCGGGCCTGACCCCGAGGGTCACCGGCGTTCCCGGGGCCAAGGGTTCGCCCTTAACCCAGAGCGTTCCCGCGACGGTCTCGACCAGGAGGAATCCATCCTGAAAGCCCGAGACTTGGCCGGGGAAAAGGTTTGAGAATCCGACCAGTCGGGCCACGTCCAGGTTCGCGGGGTGGGTAAAGACCTCGGAGGGCGGGCCCTCCTGCACCACCCGATTCTTCTCGAGCACCACCACCCAGTGGGCACTCTGGGCGAGCTCCGGGTCGTGGGTGGCCACGAGGATTCGGGTTTTTTCCTCCTCGGCGAGCGAGGCCAAAAAATCGCCGACATCCTCCCGGGCTTCGCGATCGAGGCTCGCGGTGGGCTCGTCGAGGAGCAAGAGCTCTGGATTCCTGGCCAGGGCACGGGCCAGGGCGACACGCTGCCGCTGACCGCCGGAGAGCTCGGCGGGGCGGGCATCAGCCAGCGCCCCGAGCCCGAAGCGCTCCAAAAGGGAGAGCGCGTGGGCCTTGCGGGCCTTGGGCGGAAGGTGTTGTAAGGGGAAGGCAACGTTGGCCAGAGCCGTCATGTGGGGAAAGAGCGCGTGGTGTTGAGGAAGGTAGCCGATGGGGCGGGCTTCCGGGGGGAGTCCCCCATACGGGGCGCCGCTCGCCGGAATCAACCCCGCCAGGGCCTTCAGGGTGGTGGTCTTGCCTTCCCCCGAGCGCCCAAGGAGGGCGGTCAACCCCGAGATGCGGAAGTTTACCTCGAGGCGGATGGGTTTCGTGATGCGGTAACGGACCTCCACCGTTCCTCCAACGTCCGGGTCAGGAAAATGAGCGAGAACGCGAGCACCAGCATGAGCGCCGAGGCTTTGTTGGCCTCTTTGAAGTCGAGATTTTCTACCAGATCGTAGATGTATGTCGAGGCGACTTGCGTTTTCCCGGGGATGTTGCCGCCGACCATCAGCACCACCCCGAACTCCCCCAGGGTGTGGGCGAAAGCCAGCAGGGCCCCGGAGAGCAGGCCGGGCCAGACGAGCGGCAGGATGATCTCGCGCCAGATCCGCAAGCGGCCGGCGCCCAGGGTTCGGGCGGTTTCCAGCAGGTCGTCGTCGAGGGCCAGGAAAGCTTCGCGAAAGGCGGTAAAAGCGAAAGGAAAGCTAAAGAGGGTGGCCCCGAGAAGCATTCCGGGGAAGGTAAAGGCCAGCGGGACCCCGATCACCTTTTGAATCGGTCCCGCGGGGCCGAGGAGAATGAGCAGGTAAAAGCCGATGACGGTTGGCGGCAACGCAATCGGCAGCAGCAGAATACTTTCGACGACCCGCTTGCCGGGGAAGGACTTGCGCAAGCTGTACGCCAGCGCCCCTCCAACCACCAAGAGCACGGCGGTGCTCGAAAGGGCGAGCAGGAAACTGAGCGTGAGAGCTTCCCTCATGGTTCGACCAAGCCGTGAGCGCGAAAGATGGGCCCGGCCTTGGGACCGGTGATGAAATCGAAGAAGCGGTGGGCAGCTGGTTTTTCGCTCAGGAGACCGACGCCATACTCGAGCGGTTCATAGAGCGAAGCAGGGACGACCCAAACCTGCCCTTGGAGTCTCATCGCCGATCCCAGATCGATCAGCCCGGCATCGGCGGCGAACACCGCCATTTGAGCCGCCTGGGCAACGTTTTGCCCGTAGACGAGTTTGGTTTGAAGGGCGGCGAAGAGGCGGGAGCGCTTCAGGGCTTCGATCGCTGCCCGGCCGTAAGGCGCGTGCTTGGGATTGGCTACGGCGATCCTGCGAATTTCGGGGCGGCGCAGGATGGTGAGATCCTGGACCGCCAGATTGAGTCTTTGGGGTAAAAAAAGGGCGAGCTGACCCTTGGCAAAGACCCGTGCCGGGGCCTTGAGCCGGCCCGGCGGGAGCGACTGGAGATATCGAACGTCGGCGGGGATGTAAATGTCAAACGGTGCGCCGTTTTGGATCTGCGCAAACAATTTTCCGGATGAGGCCAGGACCAGTTTGACCCCGGTGCCTTGCTCCCGTTCGAAGGCGGCGATGAGCTGTTTGAGGGGCGGACCGAGTGAGGATGCGGCCCCGACCACCAGGCTCTCCGCGGATGCACCGGCGAAGAGCCCCATCGCGATCGCGATGCTCAGGAAAATTCGCACGCAAAAAGCATAATGCACCCCCAGAGGGGGTGCAAGCGAGGAGGTAGGGCCGTCTACTTACCTTCGAGCTTTTTCCACTCTTCGTACACCTGCTGGGGCGTGAGTGACTTCGCGCGTTCCCGGGCCACGTCCTCTGCCTTGAAGCCCTGGAAGTCCTTCGGAAGAAGCTTGTCGTTGCCCCAGGCCTTGGCGATGTAGTCGAGGAGCGCCGCGATCTGCTCGTCCGAGAGCTGGGCCGCGTACGGAGGCATCATGCTGTTATAGGTGACGCCCTTCGCGGTGATCTGCCCTTGCAAGCCAAACAGGATCACGTGGATCAGGTAGTTGATGCCGTCGGTGCCTGCCTCGATGTATTCCGGCACTTCCTGAACAAGCGGCGGGAACGCGCCCGCAACGCCCTCGCCGTTTGCCATGTGGCAGGAAGCGCAGAATTGCTGGTAGACCTGCTGACCGTTGGCCGCGAACGCGAGCGTACCGATGAAGAGTGCCGTAACGAAAAGTTTCTTGAACATCCTTTTCACCCCCCTATCATCTTCCTCGGTCACTATAGAGCTTAGCAAAGAGTAGGAATGTCCTGCCCCCTGCGGGGCAAAGGCCGAGATGTCATGTATCGGCCTCCCCGGCGGGGGCATTTGTACTCGATTTCTCACAGTACGCTAACCTCGGTATTGCTCAAGGGTATTCGAGACAGCGGATTGGGGCTTTTGAGGAAGAGGCCATAGGGCGACGGCGCGGAGGAGTTTTGGAATGTTGACGAGATGGGTCAAATGCCTGGCGGTGATAGCGGGAGTTTTGGGGTCGATGGCCATGGTCCCGGCTTTGGCGGCCAAGCCTGAAGATGCGCTCAGCTTCGAGCCTCCAGGGCTTGATGCCCTCATAGAGCAGGCGAGCCTGACCGACCTCGAGTACCGTGCCCAGCAGGTGGGGCTCACCGGCCGGGTTGGCCTGCAGCTTAGGGATTCGTTGGGGCCTTCCGCGACGCTGAGTCTCTCGTGGCGATACGCCCCGGACCGGTTGCTCTCAGAGGCGCAACAGGCCGAAAACGCCTGGCGGCAGGTGCGAAGCGCCCGTCGCCGGGGGGTTCGCGACGCATTGCTCGCTTACGGCGCTTTGTGGAAAGCCCAGATCGCCCTTGACCTTGCTGAGATCCGATTGCAAGAAGCCAAAGCGAAGGGTGGCGACACCCGGATGGAGGAGCTCGGCCTCGAGGAGGCAAAGGCTAACCTCAAGCGTGCCCTCGAGACGGCGAAGCTCTATGGCCTCGAGGGCGAAGCGGAGCCTGTGGCCTTGCGCTTCGTGGTACCTGAGGTAGATTTAGAGGCGCTTCCTGCTTACCAGCGCGAACTCTATGCCCTTAGACGAGCTGAGCAGGGTCTCAAGAAAGCCTGGAGCGTATATATGCCGAACGTCTCTTTCTGGGCCGGCGTGGGTGGCCCGGAGGGACGGCTTTTGTTGAACGCGAGCACCGACGGCCCTTCGCTGGGTCTGCGGGCATCCCGGCCGGGCTCCGGCAGTGGAAACTGGGACTACGGCTTTGACGTGCGGGTGTCGGTTCCACTTGATGTTTCGAACTACGTCGATATCCGACGGGCCGAACTCGAGCTCGAGCAGCGACGGGCCCGCTTTGACGAGGCCAAAGCACGCATCGCGTTGACGCTTGACGCTTACCTGGATGCCGTGCGGTTTGCCGAACAACGTTTGGATACGATCGCCAATTTTGTCGATGAAGCGAAGCAGGCGCTTGAGAAAGCCGAGGCGGGCGGGAACGCTGCCCTGATCATCGCGGCAAGGCACAAACTCGACGTTCAAATGGACCGCCTGGTGGATGCCTGGATGAACTACGTCCGGCGGCTCTACGTTTACCTCGACTACATCGATCAGGTCTGGAAGCCATTTGTCGCAACGACCGGTGAACCCACTCAGGGAGGAAAGAAATGAGTTTCGCCCTGAGGTCATTCGTACTCCCATTCCGGTGCTATCCTATAGTTAGCAATAGTTCTATAAATGGTATGGAGCTGGGTATAGGAAGGGGGTGAAAGAGAAGTAGATATGCGGTTCGCAAGCGGGGCGAGGGAGGAGTCATGGAATGGGAAGCGGCAGAAAGGAGGTTTTGATGATTCGAGGATTGCTTAAGTTGCTCATGGTGATTGCCCTAGGCGTCGGGGTCGGGTTTGGCCTCTCGGCGCTGTTGGGCGTGTTCTCTGGCGGTGGGGTGACGGGAGGCACCGCGATCGCGCAGGGCGCGCCGTTGAATTCGGTGCCTTTGCAGACGGCCACCACGACGGTGGATCACCCGCCTCCCGGCGCGGCCCCGACGCTTCAGTGCGGTGACTGCCACGGCAATCACCCTGAGCCCTCCACGTACCAGAGCACCCCGCCTCCGGACGCCGACACCTTGCCCTGCTTCTACTGCCACGATGTGACGGCGGGGTGGGCGAACAATCCGGACGTGTGGAAACAGCAGTAGCGATCTGGCGATCGTGAGTGAGCGAAGGGGGCGGGCTGGGTGAAACGGAAAGGTATCCTTTGGCTAGCGGTCGGATTGCTCGGGGTGTTGGTCTTCATCGTGCTGGCGCAGGCTTCGGAGACGTCTTCGAAGTCGAGGTCGATTCCGGTGCCGATGAGTCGGGTGGCGGTGAAGGAAGCCCACGTAAAGGCACCAACGTTGCAGTGCTTTGATTGCCATGGCCAGCACCCCCCAACCGACGCTTCCAAGATCAACCCTGAAAACTTCAGCACCAAATCGCACGCGGCCGGACCTCAGCTGACCTGTAGCGACTGTCACAACTACCCCAAGGCGGTCGAAGCGGCGGTTGATGCCAACAGTTGTGTTGGATGTCACCTCCGCGGCGGTTTCCCCATCGAGAAGGCCATCGAGGCCCTCACCAAGGAGGTGGGGCATCCGCCGGTCATCCAGCTCGGTATGGTCAAATCCGTGCCCGCGGACTGTAAGTCGTGCCATCAGGGTCCACTCAGCCTCGCCCCGCGGATCCATAAGCGCCATCTCAAGCTCTCCAAGCTCTTCCCGTTGCATTTCCAGACGGGGTGTACGGATTGCCACGTGTTCAAGGACGACGGGCAGGTGACGATCAAGGTCTATCCGGTGAACCCGCTGAAGTGAGGTGAGGGCGATACGTCGGATGAAGGTGGCTCCACGAATGGACGGCGTTAAAAAGCTCTTCGGTCTGGTGGTCGTGCTCACCGTTTTCGCGGTCTTCGGCTACGGGTTGCGGCCAGCGGCGGCCGGGGAGCAGGCCGGCGGCTACGATGTCACCACCCTTGCATCTCACTTCGGCCTCTTTCAGGCTGCGGCGGCGAACCTCGACTGCTTCATGTGTCACGGACCGCACCCTACGCCGCAGACCTATCAACTCACCTGGCCCGTCGATGCCGACTTGATCCCCTGTTACAACTGTCACGGGGTGCGGAGGGGATTCGGCGGTGGCAATCCCGGGGTTTGGAGAAAGCTCAATCAGTAGTCACGTCTTCTCCTCCCTCCAAAAAAAGAACGTGCGGCCCTGGCGGGGGCCGCACGTCCTCACGATCGGGGCCTACTCGCCGCTCAACGCTTTCCACTCGGCGTAGACCTGTTGTGGCGTGAGCGACTTCTTACGTTCCCGGGCCACGTCTTCTGCCTTAAAGCCCTGGAAGTCCTTCGGAAGAAGCTTGTCGTTGCCCCAGGCCTTGGTGATGTAGTCGAGCACGGCAGCGATTTGTTCATCAGAAAGGCGGGGGCCAAACGGGGGCATGATCCCGTTATATGTAGCGCCGCCGGCGGTGATCTGACCCTGCAGGCCGAACAGGACCACGTGGATCAGAAAATCAATCCCCTTTTCACCTTTGGCGGCATATTCCGGAGCCTCCTCCACTAGGGGAGGAAAGGCGCCGGGGAGCCCCTTTCCGTTTGCCTGGTGGCAGGCTGCGCAGTACTGCTGGTAGACTTGCTGGCCGCTCGCGGCAAAAGCCACCGCGCCTAGGGCAACCATGAAGATGAGCGCCCTTCGCATATCCATCCACCTCCCTCGCGCCCATAATACAGAATGAAGCCAAAGTCTAGTGCTGACCGGTTAGAAGAAGTAGACCAGGAGCTTCAGTGAACGGAACGCGTAGCTAATTTGGCCATCGACCTTAACGCCCCAAACCTCGATCGAAGGTTGGCCGTAGAGGACCGTGGTCTGGCAGCTCGAATTCTGGGTATCAAAGGTTGCGTTTAATGGACTGCCTTGCTGGGTTGTCAACTTGAGGCCAACGTAGAGGCTGCCGCCGGTGCTAAGAGCCTGCAGGAGGCTTTGAGTGTCGAGAGAAATGGTGCCCTTTAAACCTTGGTTCAGCTGAGACAGATCAACCGTTTGGGCTTGGCCAAGCGGGCTGTTCCAGAGGTCAGCTTGGGTTGTAGCCATGTAGAGCTGGGCGGTGAGGATGCCACCAAGACTTTGGAGGCAGGTGCCGGAAAAACCGACATCGACCTCATAGCTCACCTCGAGCCGCTTTGGGCTTGCGGGGAGGGCGACGGTCCCCAGGGAAATCTGTGTCCCTTGGTTATCGGGAAGGTAGAGCCCAGTGCTCAGGTCCAGGACGTAGCTCAGTCCATTAGGAAAATCGCTGCTTGGCCAGGTTGGGTAGGTTGTTGTGTCGTAAAAGATATCTCCGCTGCTTGGAAGCCCGTTGTTGTCCTTGTCTGTGAACAGTGGAACTGCTGAGCCCACTGCATCCGCGATGCTGTATGCTCCACTTTTGACTGTACTCGGGAGCAATGACACGAGGTCGATGGTGATCGGGGGCAGGTTGCAGGCGGTGAGCAGGAAGAGGGTGAGCGCCCCGAGCCCAAAGAGTCTTGTTCGTCGCATACCGAAAACCTCCTATCCGTGGCTTACAGCTGGGTGGGGATGGCGTTGAAGGGGTGCGCTTTGACCTCGAGGGTTAGTTTGGTGATTGTGATGTCTACCGTTCCGCTCCCGCTCAGAGTGAGTTTCACGGCGACTGCAGCCCCTGATTGCAGCGACGAGATAATGCTCTTTAAATCGAAGGGCGTGGTATTAACTGGACCTGTGCTGGTGATCTGAAAGCTATACGTTTTGAAGGCATTGGCGCAAACATCGGTCGTGCCAGTAGGGGCGAAACATACCTGTACGTCAACAGTTGGCATCGTCGTTGATCCGCTGGGAAGGCTCGCGTTCAGCGCAAGCGAAAGGGTGGCGGAATCAATGGCGTTAATCACGTTGTCAGGAAGAGGGATGGAAAGTTCTTGCCCATTTGCCGATGGGAGGGTGATTGTGTTGCTTCCCGTGTTGCTCAGCGTAAACTGTGTACTCTCCCCGCTTGCTTCAATCAGTGACAACACGTCGACATTCACCACGTACGCCGTGCGCCCGCTGCAGGCGCTGAGGAGCAGAGCCAGGAAGAGGGCCAGGATCGAGAGCTTTTTCATTGCAATTCACCCCGCTTTCTAAAAGCCCACGCTCATCGCGATACCGTAGACCGTTTCCCCGCTGATGGGAGCGCTGTGGGTGGTGAGCGCCAGGTCGATGGTGCTTCCGCCGAGGTCGAAACCGGCGCCGAGACCGAAGCGGGTTCCGTTTTCAAGTCCCACCCCACCCCGGAGCACGATCGGGCCGAGGTCATATTCGATGCCGGCGTGGGCGCTTGTGGTGCCGCTCGCATCAAGGCTCGCGTCGGCGGCGACGAGGAGGGTGCCCATCGGCCCGAGGGGTAGGGGCATGGCTCCGTTAACGAAGTACCGGGGCGCGCTACCGGTAAAGGTGATGGTTTTTGCCACCGGTGCGCTGGTCGGGGTGGTGCCGTCAAAGGTTTGTTGCTGACCCTGCCAGGTCGCCATGTTCATGAGATTGGTGACGCCAAAGCCAACAACGGCCCCGGCGAGCTGGACCGCCACACCGGCGTCCACCTGGCCCCCGTAGCCGTACCCCTGCCCGGGGATCACGTAGAAGGCGTCGGTGGTTTGGGTGCTGCCATTTGGCAGGCCGTTATTATCGGTCGTGACCTCAACCGTGGTCTTGGCGTCGGCGTAGGCCAGGCCGAGGAAGGTCCTCCCCCGGGCGCCGAGGTAGACCTCTCCGCCGAGCGGCAGGGGCACGGGCAGGGCGCCAGCGTAGGTGAAGTCGAGGTTGACGCCGGCGCTCGCGGTGGCGCTGGCCTTTAGGGTGTAGGTCGTGTTCGGCTGCAACGATTGGTTCAGGATCGCGTTGATGAGGTCGGAGTTGGGGTCGAGGCCAAAGTCATTGAGCCCCACGAAGATGCCCAGATCGATCGAGAAGTTGGGGTCAGTGCTCAGGGGAAACTGAAGCAGGGGCGAAGGGGTCAGGATCGAGCGGCTTTCGCGGGTCGAGGTGCTTTGGGTGCCGAAGAAGTTAAGGTTGATCGGGTTGCCCTGGCCGTCGGTGAGCGTGATGCCGCCAGCGTCGATGCTGATTCGAACCTCGTCGGGGCTTTTCGCCGGGTTGATCAGGAAGCTGTCGAGGTGGGTCAGCTGGTCGAAGGCGCTGAGCAGGTCAAAGCTGGAGATGAAGGTGTTGGGGTCGATGAAGTAGTAGAGCGGGCTGCGGTCGGGCATGAGGAAGCCCAAAAGGCCGACCGGCACGCTCCAGGCTTCCCGGGGGAAGGGGTCCGGCATCGCCGCGTAGGCCGGGTTATAGATTGCCGCCGAAGGGCCGGGTAGGATCGTGCCGCCAAGACCGGCGTTCCGGACCGAATTTGCGAATGAGAACGGGAACGAGAAGAGGAAAAGCAGCGCAAGGAGCCTCACCACCAGTGCGGGTTTTCGAGCCATGGTCACCTCCTGTTTCTTTATGCTAAGCATACTTTCCCGATAATGATGGGGCAACTGTCACATACCGGGGTTTACATGGGCTCGGGTGGGATCTGGTTTTGGAAGAGGTGGGTGAGGGCGACCGCCAGAGCGTCGGCGGCGTGGCTCGGGGAAGGAGGGCGCTTCATCTTCAGGAGCACGCGCACCATGTAGGCCACCTGGTCCTTGCTTGCCCGACCGGCGCCAACGAGGGCCTTTTTGATCTGCATCGGCCCGTAAGCATAAACCGGGAGTCCGGCGAGATCGGCTGCTGCCAGAACGGCGCCGACCGCCCAGCCCACCTGGAACGCGCGTTCGTTTTGGCGGTAGAAGTACTGGGCCTCGAGGGCCACCACCTCCGGGCGGTGGGTTTGGATGACCTCCGACACCACCCGGAAGAGCTTGCCCACGCGCTGGGGGGCGGGCATCTTGGGGGTGGTGGTCACCACCGTGGCCTCGAGGAGCCGAGGGTCTTTGGCGTCACCCCCGACCACCCCGAGACCCAAGTTCGTAATGCCCGGGTCAACCCCGAGGACGATCATCCGCTGACCGGAACCGACTCCGGGTCGAGGTTGGTGTAGACGTTCTGTACGTCGTCGAGTTCCTCCAGGGCCTCGACCAGGCGGAGCACCTTGCCCGCGTCTTCGGGGGAAAGGCTCACCGTGTTCTGGGGGATCATCGTAATCTCGGCGCTCTCGGGTTTTTTCCCGGCCTCTTCCAGCGCCTGCGCGACCCGGTAGACCTCACTTGGCGCCACGTAGATTTCGAGGACGTCGCCGGAGATGTCGATGTCCTCGGCGCCTAGTTCAATCGCCAGTTCCTGGGCGGCTTCGCTGGTGTCCTTGATCACAACGAGACCGCGCCGTTCGAACTGCCAGGCGACCGACCCCGAGCTTCCCAGGGAACCCCCGTGTTTGCCAAAGACGTGCCGGACTTCACCCGCGGTGCGGTTTCTGTTATCGGTCAGTGCCAGCACCAGCACCGCCACCCCACCCGGGGCGTAGCCTTCGTAGCTGATCTCCTCAAACTGGGTTGCCCCCTCGCCTTCCCCGCGCAGCTTGGCCAGAAGGCGCTCGATGTTCTCGAGGGGCACATCGTCCCGGCGCGCGGCCTCGATCGCGTTTCGCAGCGCCACGTTGGCTTGGGGATCTGGGCCACCTCCACTCCTGGCTGCCGCTTGGATGGCACGCAAGTGTTTGGTGATCAACTTGCCACGCTTCGCGTCGTTGGCTGCTTTCTTCCGTTTGATCTGGGCCCATTTGCTGTGGCCTGCCATACGGGATCATTATAGGCGGTGATGAAGTTGGACCTCGAGGCGTTCTTTGCCTTGAATTGCCCGAGTTGCGGCGCTCGGCTCGACCGTCGCGGGCTTTGCAGCGCCTGCTTGGCGTCGCTTTTTCCCGAGCGGCGCGGCGGCGCGGTGTATCTTGGACGTTACGCCCGTCTCGAACGCCTCGTGAAAGCGGTGAAATACCGCCAGCACTGGGCGGCGCTCGAGGTGGTGGCCGAGCGGCTCGGCGCCAGGGTGCGGGCCACCGACTGGCCGCTTTCGGCTGTGACCTTCGTGCCCACCTTTTTCTGGCGGGCCTGGAGGCGTGGCGGATACACGCCGGGCCTCTTGGCGAGCGCCGTCGGCGATGCCCTCGGGCTGCCGGTGCGGCGGGCCCTGCGGCGGGTTCGTTACACTCCGAGCCAGACCCGTCGCACCCTTCGCAAAGAGCTGCCGCAGGTCTTCCTCGCTAGGCCGTCTGGTCCAGAGGCCTGGCTTTTGGTCGACGACGTCTACACCTCGGGGACGACCTTTCGCCGTGCGGCCCAGGCCCTTTTGGACGCCGGGGCCAAAGAGGTGTATGGTTTGTTCATCGCTGTGGCCGATCCCGCGCGCCTCGATCCGCTCCCATACCGGCGGGACCGGCATTCGAGGGAGGGCCAATGAAGCGTTTTCGCCGCCTTTCCGATCTCATCCCCTACATCCGGGAAGGGCGCTACCGCCTCGGGCCTCACGTGGCGCACCACATGCGCCACGAGGGTTTTACCGAGCTCGATGTGGTCCGGGCCATCGAGTACGGGCGCGAACTGGCCGTGTATCCAGAGGACGCCCGTATGCTGGTGCTCGGCTACATCGTCGTGAGCCCCCGGCTGAAGCTCCCGTTGCACGTGGTGCTCGAGTACGCCAAACCCCGCTTCGTCGACGTCGTGACCGCGTTCATTCCCCGGCATCCGCACCAGGTGTATTCCCGGGCCCGGCTGGCGGCCATCGTTCGCTTCGACGGGCAGCGCGAGATGGTGGAATGGGTCGCGCCGAGCCGGGGTTCTCGGCGCGGGTAGTTCTTGCTCAATTCGAGTGGGTGCTTCGGCCGTAGAGGTGGCGGTGCGCCGCCTCGATGTCGCGTTGGATCTGGGCTTTGAGGGCCTTTAGGCCTTCAAAGCGCTGCTCCGGGCGGAGGCGCTTGAGGAAGGTGACGCTCAGCTCCTGGCCGTAGATGTCACCGACGGGGGCGAAGATGTGCACCTCGAGACGTTTTTCCTTGCCCTGTAGCGTCGGGCGGGTGCCGACGTTGGCCACGCCGCCAAAAAGGTCATCGCCGCGCCTGACACGAACGGCGAACACCCCGGGTGGCAGGACCTTTTGCGGTGGCGTTTCCAGGTTCGCGGTCGGGTAGCCCAGGGTTTTGCCAAGCCCCTCGCCCCGGACCACGATGCCCCGGATCTCATAAGGCCGGCCGAGGAGGTGCCTTGCCAGCTCGACCTCGCCGGCCTCGAGGAGCTTTCGAATCCGCGTCGACTTGACCGGGGCCCCTTGGAGGCAAAGAAGGGGGACGGTTTCGGTGGGGGCGACCTGGCGGAGGTCGTCGGGGCTTCCTTGGCGTCCCCGGCCAAAGCGAAAATCCTCTCCCACCACGATTCGCTCCGGCTCAAGGCGCTTGAGGTCCTCGAGGAAGCCCGTTTTTGATCGGGCGGCGAACTCAGCGTTAAAGGGGACGGCGAGGACCAGGTCGGCCCCGGCCTGGGCCAGGAGCTCAGCTTTTTCGCTCAAGGTGGAGAGGACGGGAACGCCCTTGGTGAAGACTTTGGTCGGCGGGTCGAAGGTGTAGACCAAAAGGGGGATGCCCGAGGCTTTGGAAAGGCGTTTCGCCTGGCTCAAAAGGGCGCGGTGGCCAAGGTGAACGCCGTCAAAGCTGCCGATCGCCACGATCTTCTTACCTTTGGGTGCGTCTGAGATGTCGTTGATCAGGATCATGTTATCCCCAGAGTCAAAAGCCCGGCGACCGTGGGGCCGCTGGTGATGATCTCGCCGCGGCGGATCCCGTCGAGAAAGGCCCTGGCGTCAAGCCAGAGCACCTCGATCGCCTCACCGGGATCCGGGGGGCGTTTTTGGGGCGTGAGGTGGGTGGCTTTGAGGAGGTGGATGTACTCGTCGCAAAAACCGGGGCTGGTGTAAAAGCCGAGCAAGGGCTCGAGTTTCGCATCGAATCCGGCTTCTTCCATCAGCTCCCGGCGCGCGGCGTCTTCTGGGGTCTCGCCCGGCTCGATGAGGCCGGCCGGCAGCTCGATCGTTTCCCGCCCGATCGCCACCCGGTACTGCTTCACCGCCAGGACCTTGCCTTCGCGGAGCGCGAGCACCGCGACCGCGTCACGGTGCTCGACCACTTCCCAGTGCCCGTCCTCGAGGGCAAGGTTCAAAATTTTTCCCCGATAGAGGTAATCCCGCCGTCCCAAAGCTTTCTTAGTATAGGGTGTTGACGTGATTGTTGAGGGAAAGCTCCTCGGTGTTCGTGGCTTTACCGAGCGGCTCGGTCTCTGGATCGATGGCGGGCGGATTCGTGAAGTGGCACCGCTCACCGAGCTCCGGGCCAGATTTCCAGCCGCCCGCGTCCATCGCGTTGAATGGATCACGCCGGGGCTCGCCGACGCCCACGTCCACCCGCTGCAGTTCGGGGCTCGCATGCGGGAGCTCGACCTCTCCGGTTTGCAGGCGCCGAGCCCGGTGCTGGAGTGCGTTCGGGCATTTCTGACCGACCGGCCGGGGGCGCGCTGGGTGGTGGGGGGCGGCTTTCTTTTCCGGGAAAAACCGGTGCGGCGCTGGCTGGATGACCTTGGGGGCGACCGGTTCATCGTGCTCCGCTCCCGCGATCTCCACGCCGCCTGGGTCAACGAAAACGCCTTGCGGGCGGCCGGTTTCTCACCAAGCTCGCCCTGGGTCGATTGGGAAGCCGGCTGGGTGGTCGAGCGAGGGCTGGAGGCGTTACGCAAGGTCATGCCCAAGCCTTCGAAGGAAGATCTTCTCGTCGGGTTTTTGGAGTTTGCCCGGCGTGGTTACACCGCGGTTCACACCATGGCCGCCGAACCGTTCGAGACGCTTTCCTGGGCCCTTGGCCTAGAGCTTCCGGTGCGGGTTTGGTGGGCGGTTCCCCGGGGCGCGTGGCGCGAAGTCGAGCCGGGGTGGAAGAACTCGAGGCTCTTTTTGGGGGGCGTCAAGTTCTTCGCCGACGGGGCTCTGGGCTCCCGGACCGCCTGGATGACGGCGGCTTACCCGGACGGTTCCTACGGTATGGCGGTGGACAGCGTGGAGGAGATCCTGGAGGAAGGGCGCTCGGCGCTCCAGGCCGGTTACACCCTCGCCGTGCACGCCATTGGAAGTCGGGCCGTGGCCGGGGTGGTCCGGGCGTTCAGGGCCCTCCGGTCCCATGCCCGGAGGCCGCTTCGCCTGGAGCACGCGCAGCATCTCGACGACGAAACCCTGGCCGGGATGCGGGGCTTGCCGCTCGCCGTCTCCATGCAGCCGGTTCACCTGGCTGGCGATGCCGATCTCATCGCCAGCTTTTTCCCGGACCGTCGCCATGAAGCCTACCGCTTCAAAAGCCTTTCCCGCGTCGCCCCGCTCGCTTTCGGCTCGGACGCTCCGGTTGCCCCGCCCGACTGGGGACAAACGCTCGCCGAGGCCACCCACCACCGGCTGAGTCCCACTGAGTCGCTGACCTTCGAGGACGCACTTTTCGCCATGACCCGGGGCCCTGCCCTGGCTGCGGGCTGGCGAAAGTACGGTCTGATCGCGCCCGGCGCCCTGGCCGATCTCGGGCTTTGGGAAGGCGGTCGGCTCGTGGCCCGGGTTTTCGACGGGGTGCTGGAGGACGTGGGTGCGGCGTGAGGCCGTCCGGGAGCGGCTCGAGGCGACGGCGCGTCGGTTGGGACTGGATTTTTCCTGGACGCCGCTTGAGATTCCCCGGCGCGACCGGCAGCGTCTGGCTTGGTGGCTGCAAAATGGCATGCATGCCGGCATGGACTACCTCCATCGCACCCGGTTGGTGCGGATGGACCCGCGGGCCACTCGCTTTCCCTGGGCGAGGAGCGCGCTTTTGCTTTGGGCCCCGTATGCCTACGAGGATCCTGGAGTCCCGGAAGGTGGGATCCGGATCGGCCGCGTGGCCCGCTACGCCTGGTGCCCCGACTATCACCTGGCGCTTGAGGCGGCGCTTTCGGACCTTGAATCCGAGGCCCGCCGGCTTGGGCTTTTGGCCAAAGGCTACGTCGATCACGGTCCACTTTTGGAGCGAACGCTCGCCAGGCGTGCCGGGATCGGCTGGCAGGGCAAGAACACCCTCATCCTGCGGGAAGGGGAGGGGAGCTATGCTTTTTTGGCGGTGCTCCTGACCGGCCTCGAGATCGAGCCCCGGGCCCCGGCCCCGCCGCGCTGCGGGCGTTGCGTGGCCTGTCATGAGGTTTGCCCCACCGGGGCTTTGGCCTTGGATCAATCCGGAAGCGCCTATCTCGATGCCCGGCTTTGCATCAGCTACTGGACCATCGAGCACCGCCACGACGTTCCCGAAGCGCTCTGGTCGAAGATTGGTGGCTGGTTCTTTGGCTGCGACGACTGTCAATCGGCCTGCCCCTGGAACCGCTTCGCTGCGAAGAAGGGGGCCTGGCCACGGTTGCGGCCGGATCCGGAACTCGCCCACCCCGACCTGCGATCCTTTTTCGGCCTTTCTCAGCGGGCCTTCCGGCGGCGGTTCGAGGGCACGCCGTTTGCCCGAACCGGGCGCGTGGCCATGGCGAGAAATGCCCTGATCGTGAGCGGCAACCTGCGAGATCCGGCCGCCATGCCCATTGTCCGGATGGGAATGGAAGATCCAAGCCCGGTGGTCCGCCGGGCGGCCGCTCGCGCGCTCTATGCCTTCGGCGAGCGACGCGAGCTCTTAAGGCTGGCTCGAGATTCCGACCTCGAGGTGGCAACGCTGGCCCGTCGTCTGTACGACCGGCTTTGACGATCCTGCCGCGGCCGCGGCGCCCCAGGCCGTCGCCCTGCCCTCGGCGTTCTCATCGGCACCCCTTTTATGCTCGAAGGCGTGCGAAGCGGCCTTGCCCTTGGGCTCGGGATTCTTCTGGCCCTTACCCTGGTGCCCTTCCCCCTCGGTTTTCTAACGCCGGTGGTGCTGGCCTTGGCGCTGGCACGAAACCGCGGCTTTGGCTATGGCATCCTCCTGGGGCTTGGCTTTTGGGCGGTGCACCTCTCCTGGCTGCCGGCGAGCTTTACCCGGTTGTTCGGGCTTTGGGGCGGCGCGCTCTTTATCCCTCTCCTGCTGCTGCTCGCCATGTACTGGGGGGCTCTTTTCGCGCTCGCAAAGCGAGCCCCTCTTGCGGCCATCGGGGTTTGGGTGCTCGGCGAGTACCTCTGGGCTCAGGGGACGCTGGCCTTTCCCTGGGGCTACCTCGGCTATTCGTTGGTGAACGCGCCCGGAGGGGTGATCGCTTCCTGGATCGGGGTCTATGGGCTTTCACTCCTCGTGTTGCTCATCGCCTACGCCCTTTGGCATCGTCGGTGGTGGGTGCTCATCCCCTGGGGCCTGGTATGGCTCTGGCCGCTGCCGCCGGTTCAGGCCGACCAGCAGGCGCTCTTGGTCCAGGGCGGGCTTAGCCCGCTGGAAAAGCTCTCCGGCCGGCAGGTGGGGGCGCGTTACCTTGAACTCACCCGGCAGGGTCTTGCCCAAAATCCCGGGGTTGATCTCGTGGTGTGGCCGGAAACGGCGGTGGCCCGATGGCCCGATGGGGCAGACGAGGTGCTGCTGGCGCGTACGGCCCTCTATGGCACCTGGGGTTCCGATGCCTCAAACCAAGTCCGGCTCAGGCGGGGAGGGAGGGACCTGGCGATTCACGAGAAGACGCGTCTGGTGCCTTTTGGCGAGTTTTTCCCGTGGCGACGCGAGCTTTCCTGGCTCTATGAGTTCGTTTTCGCGCAGCTGGGCTTGCCCTCGCTCGGCGAGGTGCGCCCCGGAATGCGCCTCCGGCCGCTCGAGGTCTACGCCGCCTACGTATGCTACGAGTCCGATTTTCCTTCGGTGGCCCGGACCCTCATCGCCCAGGGGGGACAGCTCCTGGTGAATGTTTCCAACGACGCCTGGTTTTCGGTGGGGATCGGGCGGGCCCAGCACCTGGCCATGGCCCGAATGCGGGCGCTCGAAACCGGGCGCTGGCTCCTCAGGGCGGCCAACGACGGCATCACCGCCAGCATCGACCCCTACGGCCGGGTCGTCGCCCGGGCCCCCGTGGGCGGACCGGCGGTGCTGGTGGCCCCGTACGCGCTTCGCCAGACGGTTACGCCCTATGTCCGCTTCGGCGACGCCCCGGCGCTCGGTGGGGCACTGGTGCTGGTCATCCTTGGCTGGGTCCGAGGAACTTGGACCAGAAGGCGGCGATGACCCCCGGCTCGAGGCGGGCTTTCCGGTTGGTGGGCGGCAGCGCCTCCCGGTAGAAGAAGTCGGGGAGGGCCTCGATCTCGGGGAGACCGGCCTCGTGGTTGAAGGCCCGCTCGAGGCGCAAGACCTCGCGTCCCAGGGATTCCATGTAGCCCTCGGGCGGGCGGACGCCGTGGAGCTGCTCGATAGCGTCGGCCACCGTCGCCTTGGCCTCCCCCGAGATCGCCGCTGACATGTAGCAAAGACCCAGGGCGTCGAGCGCCGCGCTCTTCACCTGGTGGTCAAAGGAGAGCTTCATCACGGCCTCGAGGTCCATATCGAAGGTCTCGGCCCGGGCGGGGTTGCCCGCTGTGTGGTCGGCGCCCTGGGCGCTGGTCATGTAGGTGACGCCCGTGCCTTCGACGACCCTCGGGTCGTAGGCGCTGATGGCCTGCTTGCGCACCGTGGGAATCCGATCGTGGCCGATTGCCTTGCCGAAGCGGTAGGTGCCCTGGGCGAACTTTTTGCCCTCGGGCGTGCCGTGACGCAATTCCTCGGTGACCTCGAGCATCCAACTCAGATCGCCCCACTCGGCCAGACCCGCATCCATGGCCACGGCCAGCGTGGCCCCGAGCTCGATGGTGTCGACACCGAGGTCATTGGCCGCCGCGTTCACCTGGGCGATGGCGTCGAGGTCAGCCAGGCCGCAGTTTGAGCCGACGAGTCCGATGGTCTCGTACTCGAGGGGGCTGACCACCAGCCGGCCATCCCGGTCGGCGAACTGGTTCGAGCAGCGGATGATGCACCCCGGCATGCAGGCGTGGGTGGGGTTGCCCTCGCCATCTCTGGCCAGCAAGAGGGCGCGGAGCGCCTCGCCACCGATGGGGTTTTCCCCCTCCACCAGACGCCCGAGGCGAAAGTTCCGAACTGGCAGGCCGCCGGCGACGTTCTGGTAGTCGGCCATGCCCGCGGTGCCGATTTCGGGGTAATACTTGCCGGTGACAGGACTTTGCCGCAGGATCTTGGCGTAGCTCCGAAGATCCTCGTAGAACTTCTTCTTTTCCCGGGGGGCTTTTCCTGCACCATAAAAGACCAGGGCTTTGACCTTTTTGGCGCCCAGTACCGCCCCCAGCCCGCCGCGTCCGGCGATCCGTCCCGGGAGGCCTTCGGTGTCGGTGACGCTGACCCCGGCCAGGAGACCCTGATACTCTCCCACCGGCCCCACGATCGCCACCGCGGCTTTCGGGTAGCGGCGCCGGAGTTCGGCCACCACCGCGTAGTTGCCCTGGCCGAGGAACTCCCGGCCGTCTTCGAAACGCACGCCGTCGGGCGAGAAGACGAGAACGGTCCAGTCAGGGCTCTGACCTAAAAGCGTAATCCCGGCGATATCCAGCTGGCCCATGGCAAAGGCCACCGTGCCCCCGGAGTTCGATTCCTTGACCCCGCCCGTGAGCGGGCTCCGGGCACCGATCGAGAGCCGGTTGGCGTTGGAAAAGCTGGTGCCCGCCAGGGGGCCGGCGACGAGGACGAAGGGGTTTTCGGGCGCGAGGGGGGCGGCGGTCGCCGCCTTGAGCGCGAGCAGCCGTTCGACGGTCCGGTAACGACCGGCTTTCCAGATCTCGTCCTTAGGCCAGGGTTCTTCCTGGGTCGATTGACCCTCGAGGTTGACCGTGATCCAGCGGCGCATACCGGTATTTTATACGCCGCGGGGTGGGGTAGACTTCTGGTCGTGAAGCTGGTGTGGACCGGCGACGGGAGCCCTTCGCTTTTCCACCCCCGCTACCGGCAAACCTTCCACTCGCATTACGGGGCCCGTTCCCAGGCCGAGCGCGTGTATCTCGGCCTGTCCGGGCTCGCGGCCCTGCCTGAGGCCCAGGTGGTCGAGGTCGGCTTTGGCCTCGGCCTCAACTTTTTGGTCACGCTCGAGCGCTTCCTCGCCCGGGGGGCGAACCTCAGATACCTGGCGTTCGAACCCGATCCGGTGCATCCGGAAATTCTCGACCGCTACTACGGCCTCGTCCCAACCCTTCCCCAGGTTCAAGACGCCATACGCGCGGCCTGGGAAGCCTCCGAGGGCTTTGCGATCGCTGGCCCGGGCTGGAGCCTCGAGGTGCGCTTTGTACCTTTTCAGCCCGGGACGCTGCCCGCTTCGTGGGCCGATGCGATCTACTATGACCCTTTTAGCCCCAGCGCCAACCCTGACGCCTGGCAGAAGGATCTCCTGGCCGAAGCGCGCCGGGGGCTTCGTCATGGGGGTGTGCTCGTGAGCTACGCGGTGGCCGGTTGGGTTCGGCGGGCCCTCGCCGAGGTGGGGTTTTCGGTGGAGAAGGTCCCCGGGGGCCTGGGAAAGCGGGAATGGCTCAGGGCCTGGAATACTTCTGAATGACCTCTTCCCGCTTCATATAGATGAGCTTGGCCTTTCGCCGGAGGCGGGTAGGCTTGAAGTCGGCCTGGTAGAGCCATTCAAACCAGTGTCCCGCCAGGGTGGCCATGATGCCGGGGAGCCCCCGGAGCTCGACGGTGCGAAATCCGAGCCGCCTGGCCCCGGCTTCGAGCGGCGTGGGGCCGAAGACCAGGGCGATCTCGGGATCTGCTCGGACGATTTCGGCGATGGCCTCGAGGTCCCGCCTCAAGGCCTTCAGAACCTGGAACGGCGTGAGCGCGGAAGCCCGCCGGCTGTCGAGGTGAATCTCGAGGGCCCAGGCGCCCTCGGCCACACCCTCGATCTTCGGCCCCCAGTAGCGGACCTTGGCCGCTCGGAAGAGGCCGTCGTGGCTTGGCCTGCACCTGCGTACGCCGCGGCTTTGGTCGTAGCGTTCATCAAAGCCTTGCAGCGCCCGGGCCAGCGCCTGGCGGAAGCCGAGGGGGCGCGCTCCCAGCTCACCGAAGGGGTGGAGGGAAAAGCCCATGGCTTTGAGTTTGGGGATCAGGGCATCGACGAGCTCAGGCGTTTTGGGGACGCCGTCATGGAGAAGGATGACCGACCCTGGGTGAATGTATTCCAGCAATCGCTCGAGGAGTTTTTCCACTGGTTCCGGCCCCCAGTCTTTCGACTCCACGTCCCAAAGTGCGATGCGTCTGTTGAGTCGGCGCGCGATGAGGCGGGTGAGGGGGCTATGGGCGCCGTGGGGGGGTCGGTAGAGGCCGGTGTCGTGGGGCGGAGTGTAGGCGGTATGGCTCCATTCCGTCCAGGGGGCCATGAGAATCGGCGGCCGGTGGATGCGGCCGTGGGATGCGATCTCGTGCCCCGAGGCATGGATCTTCTCGACCAGTTCCGGATTCGCGATCGCCTGTTTCCCGGTGAGGAAGAAGGTGGCCCGAACCCCGTGGCGACTCAAAATCTCAAGCAACGCGGGGGTGGTGATGGGATCGGGTCCGTCGTCGAAGGTCAGGGCCACCCGGGGCCGGTCCCGGGGGCCGTGGGCCAGGGCGCCCCAGCCCATCCAGCGAAACAGGAGGTCGCTGAGGAGGTAGAGGGCGAGGCCTAGGATCGCGAGTATCGCCAGAGCTGCCACAGGTAATACCCTCCGGTGATGGCCATGAGCAAACCGCCGGCGACGAAGGGGCCAGCGGGCCCCCCGAGGTCCCAGGTGAGGCCGCCGATGGTGGGCCCCACGGCGAAACCGAGGGCTTCCACGCTCATCAGCGCTCCCCAGGCGGCGGCACGGTCAGCCTGGGGTAGGGTTTTGACCACGAGCCCGTTCCACCCCGGGAAAAAGAGGCCAAAACCGAGGCCGAGCAAGGCGCCGGCGAGGGCCAGCGGGATGGGCCGAACCCCCAGCGTCATGGGGATGATCCCGATCGCAGCGAATCCGGTGGCGGCGATCAAAAGCCCCGGGATCAGGACATAGCGCGGGTTTTTGTGGTCGGTCCAGCGGGCGGCGCCCGGCAGGACGGAAAGGGCCACGAGACCGCCGACCAAAACGATGAGGATCAGAACTGGAATGCCAAGGTCGATCTTCTTGATGAAAAGGAAGAGGATGGGCGAGAGCAGCCCGGTGGCCATGGTCTGAACGAACGCGGCCGGAACCAGGAGCAAGAACTGCCGCCAGTCGTAGCGCGACCTCGTAAGCCGGGCGGGGTGCGCTTTGAGTGGGGCGAGGCTCGCGCTCACCAGGAGGAGGAGTGCGGCGACCGCGAGCAAGAGCCAGTAAGCCAGGTTGAGGTTCTGACGGGCGATATAGCCGGTGAGGAGCATGGCGCCGCCGAAAGCGGGGCCGATCCCGGCGGTGGCCAGCGTCACCCCCCGGGCCTCCCAACCGGGCCTGCTGTCGCGGCTGACGTAGGTGAGGATCGAGGGCCAGAGCGGGCTGACGGTGATGCCCCAGAGCGCGGAGAGGATGATCATCCAAGCGACGCCACCCCGGGGAAGGGTGACCACAGCGAGGGCGGTCATCAGCCCCGCCGCCAGCATGACCCACCCGAGCCGCACGCGCTCCGAGAGCCAGCCACCGGCGCTTTTGGCGATGGCGTCGGAGAGGTAGTGTGCCGAGGCGATGAGACCGATGACCGAAACGCTCAAGGAGAGCTGTTCGGACGCGAACAAGGGGAAAAAGCCGACGAAAAAGCCGCTTCGCACGATCTCGGTGAGCATTAGCGCGGTGGCAAGGCGCAAGACCGTCCAGGGTCGGTGCCAGGGTATCACCTCGAGGATCCTTTCTCGCGGTCGGCGAAGTAATCGCTCCCGTAGTCTTCGGGCAGTCCGCGCAACCGGCGGTAAACGTTTTTGGCGTGAAGGGCGTACATTCGCCAGCGGCCCTTTTTGAGCCTCCGACCCGAGGTGCGTACCCGCTGGTCGGGGCGGTAGACGAGTCTCCCTCTGCCCTTCAGTTTGAGCGCGAGGTGGATATCCTCGGCAAAGGGGCGGTCGAAGCCGCCGACCTCGAGGGCCTTAGACCGAACCACGGCCATGTTGGCGCCGGCGGGGTTGGGGTGCCCGAACTTCGCGAGCAAACTCAAGAAGAGAGGAAACCCGTAGCGGGCCAGCAGAGTGTCCAAAAGCGGCGCCTCGTAAAACTCAACCGGGCCGTAGCTGATGACCACCGACGGGTCCTGAAAGGCCTCCTGTATGGCTTTGATCCATCCCGAAAGCGGTTGGCTATCGGCGTCGGTAAAGGCAACGACTGGGCTTTTGGCGGCGTTGAGGCCGGCTTGGCGAGCCAGATGGACGCCAGGGGTTTCGACCTGGATCACCCGGGCCCCCATGCGACGCGCCAGCTCTGCGGTTTGGTCGGAAGAGGCGTTGTCGACGACGATTACCTCATCGGGTGGGGGAGATTGTGAGAAGATCGCGGCCAGGCAGGCCCCGATGTAGGCTTCTTCGTTGCGGGCGGGAACCACGACGGAGACTCCGACCACGCGGCCGATTATAACCGCGCTTCGAACGACTCTGACGCGGCCATGCCACGGCGGCGACCCGAGAAAACGTGAACGGCGGCCGATTTCCCCCTGGCATGCCGGGATGCTCGCGTAAGGTCACTTAATTTTCCCTTGGGAGCGAGGGGAAACTGAGCAGGAGCTTTTGCGGCTCGGCTCTGAGAATTTCTTCAGCCTCCTCGTAGGCCGCGACCATATCCTCTGCGATGCGGGTGGCGCTTCTTTGCAGGGCGAACCGACGGGCGGCCTCGGCCATGCGCCGGCGCCGGGATTCGTCGCTTAAAAGCAGGGCCGCTTTGTCGGCGAGATTCTTGGCGTCGCCCGGAGGGGCGAGATAGCCGCTACGACCGTGGCTGACGCTTTCAAGCGTTCCCTCAGCGCCAACGGCCACGACCGGAACCCCCATGGCCTGGGCTTCCCAAAGGACGAGCCCCTGGGTTTCGGTTTCGCTGGCGAACAAAAAGAGCTCCGCCTGGCGGTAATAACCGCCGATGTGATCGTAGGGGACGGCACCCACGAAGGTGACCCGATCGGAAAGATCGAGCTGGGCGATCAGCGACCTGAGGGATTCCTCCTCGGGGCCTTCCCCGACGATCACCCAGTGGACGTCGAAGCGCTTGGCAACTTCGGCGAAGGCCCTGACCGCGACGTCGAGGTTTTTTTCCTTTCCCAGCCGGCTCACCGTGAGCAACCGGCGGCGGCCCGGGGGCCAGGGGGATGGGTCCGGG
This sequence comes from Vulcanithermus mediatlanticus, assembly GCF_055385885.1. NCBI lineage: Bacteria > Thermotogati > Deinococcota > Deinococci > Thermales > Thermaceae > Vulcanithermus > Vulcanithermus mediatlanticus. The sequence continues at coordinate 1,913,675 of NZ_AP042385.1, forward strand.
CGAGGAGCGCTTTGCAACAGCTCGGTGTCGATGCCGGTGGGGATAACCCGTATAGGTCGCTCGATGGCGTACGATTCCACCAAGGCCTTCACGGGGTGGGTCGGGGTCACCACCAGTTCGACCCGGTTGTAGTAGGCGCGCACCAGGCGCGGGATCAGGTGGGTATAACGGTCGAGAAAGGCGAGGCCCGGGACGTAGTGGGCATATTTCTCGTAGTGGGTGTGAAAGGTGGAGACGTGGGGCACGTGCCATTTTTGGGCCAGCTGGAGCGCCCAAAACCCCATGGTGAGCGGAGCATGGGAGTGGATGATTTCGAAGGTCTTGGGCAGCGCTTTGGTGCTGGGCAGGCCCAGGCGGTAGTCCTCGAAGAAAGGGTAGGGGACGCTCTTGACCCGCACGATCCCCTCCTCCGAACCGCTGGCTTCGGGCCAGGCCGGGGCGATGACCCAGGCGTCGTGTCCCATCCGCCTCAGTTCCCGCCAAAGGAGGTATACGCTGGTAGAGACGCCGTTCTTGCTCGGGAAGTAGACGTCGGTGAAGAGGCCGATCCTAAACAGGCGCATTCTCTCTCACTTTACCTCATGCAAAACCTTTGCCAGCGCCATGACACTTTGTCTGAGGTCATGGTTCTGCTCTGCCCGAAGCCGACCCCGCATCCCCATCGATTTGGCGAGCGATGGGGATGTGATCAGGGCGCGCACAGCTTTGGCCAGGTGATGTGGCCTCGGTGCCACGAGCAAGCCTTCTTCGGCGGTAAGTACTTCGGCTTGAGGCGGGAAGTTGCTTGCGATCACTGGGAGGCCTGAAGCCATGCCCTCGAGGATCACGAGACCTGGATTGTCGCCGAGCGTGGGAAAGATCACGGCATCGGCGGCTTGATAGAGCTGGGCGATGTCGGTTCTGTGCCCCAAAAAGCGAACGTTCGTGATGCCAGACCGCTGAACATAGCGTTCGAGGAGGCGCCGTGCATCCCCACTTCCCACCAGGAGAAAATCGGCCTCGGGAACGAGCCTCGCGGTCTGCACGATAGCCCATTGGTTCTTTTCGAGCGTGAATCGCGAGGGGTTGATGAGGGTAAAGCGCGTCAGACCAAATTTTTCTCTCAGGTGCGCCCGGCGTGAGTCTTCGGCTGGATGGAAACGATCGAGGTCGACCCCCAGCGGAATGGCCGTTGCGCGAACCCGGAAGTGTTGCCAAAGGTGCCGAGCCGCCCACCGTGTGCCCACGAGAACGCCGTCTGCTTTTCGGAGGTGTCGGGCTTTTGTCGCGGCATAAATGCTCCGGAAGACCCGTCGCAGACCGAGTGGGTAATTGTATTCGAGCTGATCGTGGACGAAAACCCACCAGGGTCGTTTTAACCTCCCCACCAGGTTTTGATAGGTTTGGGGAAACCACGCTTGGAGAATACGGAGGTCTGCGCTTTGGGTGCTCGCTGCCGGTTCGGATAGGTGATGGTAGGGGCGGACGCCCACCGAATGTGCCTCGAGGTGTTCGATGAGGGGCCTCAAGCTTTCGTGGGCAGGTAAATGGAGCGTGACCTCAAATCCGAGCTCGGCGAGCATTGGTAAGGTATCCCGCAGCCAGATCTCGCTCCCTGCGATCCTGGGGGCGTCGGTGATGAAGGCCACTGACTGGGTCAAAGTGCCTCCTTGAGCTCACACGCGATCCGTGGCAGCGCCCCTTTGGGCCAAAGCCTTTCCCTGGCGGCAGAGCTTGCCCGCTTTCGGGCCTCGCCCGGCTTTACAAGGCGTTGCGCTGCTTCGGCAATGCTTTCAGGATCTGCTGCGACGAGATGGAGCGCATCTCCGAGCAGCCGTTTCTGTCGTTCGGCAAACGCGCGGGTGTACTGCGGGCCCGGCGTGGGAAAGCCCACGACGGGGATCCCGAGACCCGCCGCCTGTTCGTTCGCGGTTCCTGCGGTTCCGATGGCCACGCGCGCGACGTGCAGGATCGCGGAAAACGCGCCTTTTTCAAGGCGAACCGATACTTTCCCGTTCGTCGCCAGGGCTTGGCCGTGGCTTTTGATGTGGAGCGAAAAGCCTGGCGGGAGCATGACCTTTTCCCACGGCAGCGCCCAGGCGACCACGGCCTCGAATTCGGGGAGGAGGGATGCCGCCTGGATCATGATGGGGAGGCTGAAGCTGGCATCCGCCCGCGTTCCCGGGAGCAGGGCGATGACCGGTTTTGAGCAGTCAAGAGGTCGCTCCGGAGGGCCCAGCATATCCATGGCGAAGCTACCATAGAACACCGCCTGGGCAATTCCAAGATTTTGCGCCCTCGATTCGGTGAGGCGGTCGCGGACGTAGACTTTCCTGGCGCTTCGTTGCAACCAGCGCTCGAACCACAGGAAATCCTCGGCCCCGAGTTCGTTGAGATGCCGGAGCCGGTCCAGCCAGTGTCTTCCTTTCAGATAGTGGGCCGAGATCAAGGGCTGGAGGTGGAAGAGCGGTTTGTGACCGCGAGCGCTCGCGAGCCAGCCGAGAAACAGAGCGTAGGCGTCCCCAACGGCCAGGACAGCTTTCACACGGCTGCGCACCTGCTGCACGGCCCGGATCTGCCTGGGAACGATGGTGAGGAGACCGGCCTTGAGGTCGTCGATCAGATTCTTCGCGCTGGCAAAGGGAAAGCCGCCCGAGGGGGGTGCCCAGCGTGGCTCGAGGAGCTCGACTTGGGCCAGACCCTCATAAGGGCTGCCTTTGCCCATCACCGGGAGCGCGAGGGTGGGATGATTCACCAAAGCGGCGACCCGGGCCGCGATGGCGTCTTCGGCGTGGCCGTTGGAGACGACGAGAAGCACAAAGGCCATTCTATAGAATGGGCTGTGGCAGTGGAGCGCATGTTGATAGACGAAAAGCGCCGATTCTACCCAGGCTTGCCCCAGGTGGCCCGGGCCTGGCACTTTGCCCGGCAGCGAGCGCCGGCGCTCTTGCTCGTACCCGAGTTCCAGCTCGGGCTCTACCAGGGGCTGTCGGCGTTCGGCGCCGGCGCCGTTTTTTCGCCGGACCTCGAGGCCATTGACAGCGGCAGGCACGTTGTTTTGGCCTTCGAATCGGCGCTCAGACCGGTGCCGGTGGTCCCGGGAGGGGCAAGGGCGGTCTTCGAGGTCGGCGCCAGCTACCCCCGCGAGGACCTGCTTGAGGACCTCAGGCGGCTGGGGTACGAACGCGAGGGCGAGGTCAGGGTCCTCGGCGAGGTCGTCGAGATCGGTGAGGCCCGGCTTGAATTCTTCGGCGACGTTATCGAACGTATCGTCGTTGGGGGAAAGCCCGAATCGCGTTGGGTGCTTCGGGCGAGGGCGGAGGTTTTGGAAAACGTCCCCACCGTGCCCTTCCTCGAGGTTTTTCAAGGGCCGGTGTTCCTGGATCAACCCTCGCTTCTTCCCCCCGAGGTGGAATCGGCGCTGGAGGGGCGGGACGTTTTCGCTTACGGCGCCATTCGGGGGGGAGCGAAAACGAGCCTGCCGGTCGAGCCCTTGGCCGCTTACCGGGGCCAGGTCTCGCGGTTTGTCCGCGACCTTCGGGGGTGGTTGGATCAAGGCCTCAAGGTTGTTTTCTTCTACAAACACGACCGGGCCAGGGACTACCTGCTTCGCACCCACCTCCAGGCGTTTCCCACCCGGGTCAGCGAGGTCGTGGTCGAGTTCGAAGGTCTTCTATTGGTTCCGGGCCCCTTCGAGGGTGGCTTTGTTGACCGAGAAGCGGGCATCGTCTACCTGACAGAGGCATTGCTCTACGGATTTGCCGGCGCCAGCTCGGTGCGCCGGGGCTGGATCCGGGGCGAGGGGATCAGCGATCCCGACCTGCTCTCGGAGGGGGACTATCTGATCCACCCCGAGCACGGCATCGGACGCTTTCTCGGCCTTGAGACCCGCGAGGTCCTGGGCGTGAAGCGGGACTACCTGGTTCTGAAATACCGCGATGAGGGCAAGCTCTACGTTCCGGTCGAGGACCTCCCCTTTCTCAGGCGACACCCGGCGACCTCCGACGAGCCGCCGGAACTCTCCTCGCTCGCGAAAAAGGACTGGAAGCGAACCAAGGAGCGTGCCCGCCGCTCGGCGGAGGCGCTGGCCCAGCGGCTGGTGGTGCTCTACGCCAAGCGTCAAGCCCAAAAGGGGCACAGCTACCCACCGCTTGCCGAGTGGGATCCGCTGATCGAGGCGAACTTCCCCTACGAACTCACCGCTGACCAAAAGCAGGCCCTCGAGGACGTCATGCGCGACCTGGAAGCGCCGAGGCCGATGGACCGCCTGATTTCGGGGGACGTGGGGTTTGGCAAGACCGAAGTGGCGCTGAGGGCGGCCCATCGCGTGGTCGGGCACGGCCGCCAGGTCGTGTTCCTGGTTCCGACCACGCTCCTCGCCGAACAGCACTACCGCACCTTCCGGGACCGTTTCCGGGAACTTCCGGTGCGCGTCGAGATGCTCTCCCGCTTTACCCCGAGATCGGTCGTTGAGGCGGTGCTGGCAGGGCTGGCCCGGGGGACGGTGGATATCGTCATCGGCACTCACCGCTTGCTCGAGCCCGGGGTGAAGTTCAAGGATCTGGGGCTGTTGATCGTCGACGAGGAGCATCGTTTTGGCGTGGCGCAGAAAGAGCGCCTTCGCGAGCTCAAGGCCGGCGTGGACACGCTCTACCTTTCCGCGACCCCCATCCCCCGCACCCTTTATCAGGCGCTCGTGGGCCTCAAAGACATCAGCTCGATCCAAACCCCACCGCCGGGGCGGAAGCCCATTCGCACCGTGATCGCCCCCTTTGATCCCCTTTTGGTCCGCGAGGCCATCCTCTTCGAAATCGAGCGTGGAGGCAAGGTCTTTTACGTCCACGACCGGGTGGCCTCGATCGAAAAGCGCACCCGCTGGCTCTCGCGTCTGGTGCCCGAAGCCAGAATTGGGGTGGTGCACGGTCAGATGCCGGCGAGCGCGATCGAGGAGGTCATGCTCGAGTTCGAGCGCGGTGCCTTCGACGTGCTGGTCGCGACCACCATCGTTGAGTCCGGCCTTGACGTGCCCATGGCCGATACCATCGTGATCGAGCGCGCCGATCGCCTGGGGCTCGCTCAGCTCTACCAGCTCCGGGGACGGGTAGGTCGGCGCGAGCGGGAGGCCTGGGCCTACCTCTTCCATCCCGAAAGGCTGACCGAAAGCGCGGAGAAGCGGCTGGCGGCGATCGCCGACCTCTCCGACCTCGGGACCGGCCACCTGCTCGCCGAGCGCGATATGGAGATTCGCGGCGTGGGCAACCTGCTCGGGCCCGAGCAGCACGGGCACGTTCGAGCCGTCTCTTTGGAGGTCTATGCCGAGATGGTCGCCGAGGCGGTGCGGAAACTCCAGGGGACGCCGGAACCCAAGGCCCCGCACGCGACCATCGACCTCAAGGTGTCGGCCTACCTTCCGCCGGACTATATTTCCGACGAGATCGCCAGGAGTCGCGTTTATTCCCGGCTGGCCCGGGCCAAGCGGCTCGCCGAGCTGAGCCGGATCCGGCGAGCATTGATCGATGACTACGGCCCACTGCCGGAAGAAGCGGAGAACTTCTTGCGGCTCAGCCGTCTGCGCCTCCTGGCCGAGCGTCGCGGCGTGCGATCGATCACCGAGGACCTCACCCAGATCCAGATCGCGGTGGCCTCCTGGCCCTTTGACTACGATGCGCGCTCCCTCAAGGAGACGCCGTTTCCAGTGGAGGTCACGCGGTACCCGCCGGGATTCCGGGTATTGAAGAAAAGCCTGAGACCAACGGAAAAGCTCCACGTCGTGGAGCGGCTCCTGGAGCTCTTGGCTTAGGGTGCGGGGAGGCGTGCGGTGCGAGTCATTGTCGGCCATGAAAACCTCGACTTCGACGCTTTGGGCGCGATGGTGCTGGCGCGGCATTTGCACCCGGGGGCGGTGCTGGTCCAGGTCGGGGGCCTCGAGGGCCGGATCCGCGAAGCGGTCAATCTCTACGGCGATCACCTGGCGTTGATCCCCGCCAGCCAGGTCCCGCTGGAAAAGGTCGAGGAGGTGGTGGTGGTCGACACCCAAAGCCCGGGCCGGATCGGTCCCTTGGCCAAACTGATCGGGCGGGTGCCCTTTTTCGTCTACGACCACCATCCCCCTGAGGATGAGGCCATCCTGGCCGGGGGCGGCGTGATCCGTGTGGTGGGGGCGACCACCACCATCCTCGCCAAGCTGCTCGAGGACCGGGGCGTCGTGCTCCGGGCCTTCGAAGCCGAGCTGGCCTACGCCGGTCTGGTCGAGGATACCGGTGGGTTTACCTACGCCGGGACCACACCGGAGGACCTCGAGGCTGCCGCCTTCCTCATGCGTTCGGGGGCCGACCCGGCCCGGGTCCAAAGCTGGATCCGGGGGGCGCTCGACCCCCAGGCCAAGGAGGTCCTCGAGGAACTCTTGGAAACGGCTCAGGTGGTCGCGGCCGGGTCCCGACGGGTCGTGATCGCCGAGGCGCAAAAGGAGGGGTATGTCCCGGCGCTGGCACCGCTCGCACACACCGTGGCCGACCTTTTTGGCGCCGACGCGGTGATTTTGCTCCTGAGGCTCGGTCAGCAGCGGCTGGTGATCGCCCGCAGCCGGGGCGAGGTGGCCGTCGACCAGCTCTTGCGCCGGGTGCTGGGCCGCGGTGGCGGGCATCCCTGGGCGGCGTTCGCCCGGGTGGATATACCGCTGGAGGCGGTCCGGGAGCGACTCGTCGCCGCGCTGCCGGCGTTCGCCAGCGACGAGCCGAAGCTCGGCGAGGTGATGACCCGCGGCGTCGAAGGTCTTTCCGGCAACCCCACCGTGAGCGAGGCCCTGGTCGAGATGCGCAGGCGGGGCTTTGGTGGCATGCCCATCTTCGAGCGGAGCCGGGTGCTCGGGATGCTCAGGCGTCGCGATCTGGAGCGGGCGGAGCTGCTCGGCATGGGCGGGGCGCCGGCCAAGAGCTTCATGCAGCCGGCGGTGATCCTGCCCGCCGGCGCGCCGCTTTCCCAGGCCGAACGGGCGCTCAAGGAGGGGGCCGGTCGGGTTCTCGTCGAGGAAGGCGGACGGGTGGTAGGGATTTTTACCCGAACCGACCTCTACCAAAAGGCGATTCCCGAAGCCCCGGGGCTCGCCGAGCGCCTGGCCATGGCGCTTCCGGCTGGAGCTCGGAAGGCCATCGCCGCCATCGTCGAAGCGTTTCCCGGTGCGACCGTCTATCTGGTGGGCGGGGCGGTCCGGGATGCGTATCTGGGTGAGGTCGGCCCCGACGTGGATCTGGTCCTCGAGGGCGCCCACCCCAGCGAGGTCGCGGCCTCCCTCGTGGAGCGCTTCGGCGGGGAGTTCGAGGCCCACCCGGCCTTCGGGACCGCCCGGGTGAGGCTCGGGGGCGGTGCCGTGCTCGACCTCGCCCTTCCCCGCGAGGAAGCCTACGCGCACCCGGGGGCGCTCCCCAGTGTTCGGCCGAGCACGATGGAGCGCGACCTCCGGCGGCGGGATTTTACGGTCAACGCCATGGCTTTGCGCCTCCACCCACCGCCGGCGCAGCTCTTTGACCCTTACGGCGGCATCGAGGACCTCAAAAAGCGCGTTTTGCGGCCGCTCTCTCCGGTCTCCTTCGTTGAGGATCCAAGCCGGGTTCTGAGAGGTCTGCGCCTTGCCTCGCGGCTTGGGTTCCACCTCGCGGAAGAGGCCCTCGAACAGATCCCGGCCGCCCTGTCACCGGAGATCCTGTCGCGCACCTCGAAGAGCCGGTTGAAGGATGAACTCCTGGCGGCGCTTTCCGAACCCTCGCCGCTGAAAGCGCTGGAAGCGTACAGGCAGCACGGGGTGCTCACCCGTGTCTTCGAGCTCGAGGTCACCCCCGGGGTGTGGCAGGCCCTTTCGCGCCTTGAGTCGGGAAGGCCCGAATCACGCGCCGACCCCCAGGCCTACCTCTACCTCCTGGCTTCGGCCGCCAGCGACCCCAGGGCCTGGGCCCGCCGCTGGTTTTTCCCGAAGGCGATCGGCGAGGCGGGTGCGTTGCTCAAAGAGCCCCCGGCCGACCCGGAGGTGATCCGGCGCTTCGGCCCGGCGCTGGCCCAAGCCTTCCTGGCACGCTACCCGAAACGGAGCGAGTGGTTGCGAGGCGAGCGGCGAAAGCTTCGCGGACGCGACCTCCTGGCGTTGGGCATGACACCGGGACCCAAGGTGGGGGCGGTGCTGCGGGCGATCGACGAAGCCCGGCGCCGGGGCGAGGTGCGGACCTATGAAGAAGAACTCACGTTGGCGCGTAGACTGATAAAAGCTTATGGGACTGCTAAGCCTTCTTCCTAACCCCCTGGTGTTCCTGGTCGCCACCGCGGCGAGCGCCTTCGGGCTGGTTCTGCACAACCTGGCCCAAGCCTGGCTCGCCGACCGTTACGGTGATCGAACCCCGCGCACGTATGGGTTTTTGACCCTGGAGCCCAGGGTTCACTTCGACCCACTGGGCATTTTGCTGCTCGTGCTCCTGGGTTTTGGCTGGCCGCGTTTCGTTCCCTACCGGCTCTACGGTCGGCGCGAGGCGGCGGTGGCTCTGATGGGGCCGCTCGGGTTCTTGCTGGCCGCGTTTGCCTATCTACTGATCGCCGCCTTGCTGCCGAGCGCGCTCGGCCTGGGCCAGATCAGTTACGGGCTCCAGGTCGCGGCCCTGGTCATGGTCCGCCACGCCGCGGTCTACCTTTTCCCCATCCCACCCCTCGACGGGGCGCGGGTGGTGCACGCCCTCGGCGGCTACGAGGCGCGGCGCTTCCTTTCCCGGCTTGAGAGCTACGGTCCTATCGGTTTCTTGCTCGTTTTTTTGGTGCTCTCCTATACCGGCGTTTTGGGGGCGGTGGAGCAGGGGCTCTACGGTTTCCTCAACACCCTGCTGCGGATCATCGGTCTCTAGGGGAATGCGATGCTGATTGACCTTCTGCGAACGGACCCCCTGGTATTCGCGCTCATCGCGCTGGCGCTGGTGTTCGCCCTCGTCCTTCACGAGCTGGGACACGCCCTGGCCGCACTTTTTTTCGGCGACGACACCGCGCGCCGGATGGGGCGCTTGCGGCTCAATCCCCTCGCCCACCTCGATCCTCTGGGAACCCTGCTTTTACTCTTCGTCGGGTTCGGTTGGGCCAAGCCGGTCCCCATCAACCCCGCCCGGTTCCGACCCTACCGCTTGGGGCTTTTCGTGGTGTCGATGGCGGGGATCGTGATCAATCTCGCGCTCGCCGTGCTCGGGGCCCTCTTTTTGAAGGCGCTGTTTCAACTCGATCCGCGTGCGGTGGTCGCGGCCTTTTCTGGGGTGAGTTCGGGCGTGGGGGCCCTGGCGCTCGCCGCCTACTACTTCACGACGATTAATCTGGTGCTGGCGGTTTTCAATCTGCTGCCCATTCCGCCGCTCGACGGTTCGAAGATCCTCCAGTCGCTGCTTCCGCTTCGTTTTCACCCCTGGCTATGGGCACTCGAGCGCTATAGCTGGGTGAGCTTTTTGCTGATCCTCACCGTGTTCCGTCAGCCCATCCAGTGGATGTTGGTTTGGGCACAGAGCCAGTTTTTGGCCTTCTTCTTTTGAGCCGGCTTTGCCGGGGAACGCGGCTCGGTTAGGATGGGCGCGATGCATGCGGTCGAGATTGCGAAAGCGGTGAATGCGGGCCGGATGGACCCGGTGGAGTTCATCGGTGAGGTTTTGGAGCGGACCGGGTCTGTCGATTCACGCCTCAATGCCCTGATTACGTTGAACGAAGGCGCCCTCGAGGCCGCCCGGGCGCTGGCGCGGCGGCTGAAGGCGGGCGAGACGCTGCCGCTCGCCGGCGTGCCCCTGGCGGTGAAGGACAACCTGGTGACCGCCGGGCTCCGAACCACTGCGGGTTCGAAGATTTTGCAAAGCTTCGTCCCTCCCTACACCGCGACCGCGGTCCGCCGCCTCCAGGCGGCCGGGGCGATCGTGGTGGGCAAGGCCAACCTCGACGAGTTCGCCATGGGCTCCTCAACCGAGCACTCGGCCTTTGGTCCCACCCGGAATCCCTGGGACCCATCGCGGGTGCCGGGTGGATCCTCGGGGGGGTCGGCCGCGATCGTGGCGGCGGGGCTCGTACCCGTGGCCCTGGGCTCGGATACCGGGGGGAGCATCCGGCAGCCCGCGGCCTTCACCGGGGTGCTCGGATTCAAGCCGACCTACGGTCGGGTCTCGCGCTACGGCCTGATCGCTTTCGCCTCGAGCCTCGACGCCGTAGGTCCCTTTGCCCGCAGCACGCGCGATCTGGCCCGGGTGATGGACCTCATGGCCGGCTACGATCCCCACGATCACACCACGCTTGAGGTGAAAAACCGCTTCCAGGAAGCGCTGGCGTGGCCCGTTTCCGGGATGCGCATTGGAATCGTTCGCGAGAGCGTAGGTCCCGGCAACGATCGCGGTGTGGCCGAGGCGCTTCTGGCCTTCACGGCCGAGCTTGAGCGGCTGGGCGCCCGGGTGGTCGAGGTTAGCCTGCCTTCGCTCGAATACGCCCTGGCCGCGTATTACCTGGTCGCCACCAGCGAGGCCAGCGCCAACCTGGCTCGATACGATGGCACCCTTTTTACCGAGCGGGCGGAAGCCGGCACCCTGACCGAGATGATGATGCGGACCCGGGCCCGGATGCTCGGCCTGGAGGTCAAACGCCGCATCTTCATGGGTACGTTTGCCCTTTCCTCCGGCTATTACGACGCATACTACGCGAGGGCGCTCAAGGCCCGTCGCCGGATCGCTCGCGATTTCGAGGCCGCCTTCGAGCAAGCCGATGTCCTCGTCACCCCGACCACTCCGACCCCGGCCTTTCGATTGGGTGAGAAGCTCGAAGACCCCCTGGCCATGTACCTGAGCGACATCAACACCGTGGCGGTGAACCTGGCCGGGCTGCCGGCCCTCAGCGTGCCGGCGGGTTTTGTCGACGGACTTCCGGTCGGGGTTCAGCTGATCGCGCCGGCGCTGGCGGACGAGCGCCTCTTTTCGCTGGCCATGGCCTACGAAAAGGCCACCGACGCCGAGTATCTCCGGGTGGCGCCGGTGGCCTGAGCTTCATGCGGGGTCGTGTTTTTGCGCCCGGTAGGCGCTTTGGATCTCGGTCACCGACCCCTGTTCCTCGATGGTGCTCATATCGCCGGGGTCTTGCTCGGTCACGATGGCCCTGAGAACCCGGCGCATGATCTTCCCGGAACGGGTCTTGGGGAGGCTTTTGACGAAGAAGAGATCACCGATCACGGCGACCGGACCCAGCTCGCGCCGGACGGTTTGGAGCAGCTCGCCCTTGAGCGCTTCGCTGGGCTCGTGGCCCGGTTTGAGCACCACAAAGGCGGCGATGACCTCACCCCGGATGGGGTCCGGCCGGCCGGTGACCCCCGCTTCGGCCACGGCAGGGTGCTTGAGGAAGGCGTTTTCAACCTCGATGGTGCCGATGCGGTGCGCCGCCACCTTGATCACTTCGTCGGCCCGACCGGCGAAGTGAACGTAGCCGTCTTCGTCGATCATGGCTGCATCGCCGGTGAAGTAGAGTCGCTTTCCGGGAATGCGGTTCCAGTAGGTCTCGTGGTAGCGCTCAGGCTCGCCCCAGAGCGTCGGGGTGAGGTGGGGGAATGGGCGTTTGATGACCAGGATCCCCTTTTTGCCTGGGGGAAGTTCGTTGCCATCGGCATCAACCACCGCCACGTCGATGCCGGCGAGGGGCAGGCCGGCGGCGCCGGGCCGGATCGGCAGCGTGGCCACGCCGTAAGGGTTGGCGATCACCGGGCCGCCGGTTTCCGTCTGCCACCAGTGATCGAGGACCGGCACCTCGTCCCGGAAAACCTCCCCTTGCAGCCAGGCCCAGGCCGGCGGGTTCAGAACTTCTCCAGCGGAGAACACCCGGCGAACCGAGGAAAGGTCGAACCCGCGGGCCGCCTCGGTGCCGTGCTTCATCAGCATCCGGATCAGTGTGGGCGAGGTGAAGACCCCGCTCACCCGGTAGCGTTCGATGACCTTCCAGAACACATCGGGACCGGGGTGATCGTAGGCGCCCTCGTAGGCGATGGTGGTGGCCCCGATGAGGAGGGGGGCGTAGACGATGTAGGAATGGCCGACGATCCAGCCGATGTCCGAGGTGGCCCACCACACGTCCTCGGGGCGGAGGTCGTAGATCCAGCGGGCGGCGGCCTGGATGCCCACCGCGTAGCCGCCGTGGGTGTGGACCACGAGCTTGGGGCGGCCGGTGGTCCCCGAAGTGGCCAGGATGAACGCCGGCTCGTTGGCCTCCATCGGTTGGGCATCCCCCGAGGGGCCGGCCTGGGCCAGAAACTCATCCCAGGTCATGTCGCGCGGGCCTCGGTTGGCCGCGGTTTTCTTTTCCCGGGTGACGACGACCACACGCTCCACCAGGTCTTCGAGGCCCTCGAGGGCCTCGTCCACGATCGGCTTGAGGGGAACGGGCTGGCCGCGACGATAGGTGACGTCGGCGGTGAAAACGTATTTGGAGCCGCTGGCCTTGATGCGGGCGTGCAGCGCCCCGGTCCCGAAGCCGGCGAAGACGACCGAGTGGATGGCGCCGATCCGGGTTGCTGCCAGCATGAGGATGATGGCCTCCGGGATCGGGGGCATGTAAAGCGTGATGCGGTCGCCCTTTTTCACCCCCAGACCCCTGAGCGCACTGCTGGCGGTGCTCACCAGGTCGAGCAGCCGGGCATAGGTAAAGGTTCGCTCTTCTCCGGCCTCGTTGAGAAAAACCAACGCCGCCCGGCCGCCCTGGCCCCGACGGACGTGCCGGTCCAGGGCGTTCGCCGCCAGGTTGGTGATGCCGCCCTCGAACCAGGAAAAGCGCGGGCCTTCCCAGCGGAAGACCGTCTTCCAGGGGGCGAACCATTCCAGACCTTCGGCGGCCTGGGCCCAGAACGACTCCGGCTCGCGCGCAGCACGAGCCCGCCACGCTTTGACCTGGGGAAGAATGGGATCGTGTTCTTGCATGAACCTCCCTCCTTGCTGGTGCATTTTCATCATTGAACGGTTTTCGCGCCCGGTCAAGCGAAGATCGCCTATGCTGGGGCCGTGGAGCCTGCCATCGAGCTTCGGGAAGTGGAAGTCCGTTACGGGCGGTACGTGGCGCTCGACGAGGTGAGCCTTACCGTACCCGAGGGGGCGTTCGTTGCCGTGGTCGGCCCGAACGGGGCAGGGAAGAGCACACTTTTGCGGGTGGTCCTGGGCCTCATCCGCCCCCGCCGGGGCGGGGTCCGCCTGTTTGGCCGGCCGATCCAGGAGGTGCCCTCGCAATGGTTTGGTTTTGTTCCCCAGTTCAAAACCCTGGACCGTTCATTCCCGGCGCTCGGGATTGAGCTGGTGGTGAGCGGGCTGCGGCAGCGATGGCCGCTCCGGGTGACCGCGCACGAGCGCGAGCAGGCGCTGGCTGCCCTCAGTCCGGTCCAGGGGGCGCACCTCGCTGACCGCCCCCTGGCGGGGCTTTCGGGCGGTGAGCTCCAACGCCTCTACCTGGCCCGGGCCTTCGTTCGCCAGCCCAGGCTCCTTTTGCTCGACGAACCCGCAACCGGGATGGACGCCCTGGGTGAATCCGACATGTACCGGATGATCGAGGCTTTTCAAAGCCAGCACGGGGCGACGGTCATGATGATCACCCACGACTGGGACGCGGCCTATCACCACGCTACCCACGTACTGGTGTTGAACCGCCGGGTGATCGGTTTCGGCCCTCCATCGGTCGCCCTGAGCGAGCGCTGCCTGCGACGGGCCTTTGGCCATACCGGTCACGCCCATGGCGCCATCGTGGGTCGGAGGGGACGCGATGATTGAGGCGCTCTCGCTCCCCTTCATGCAGCGGGCGTTGCTCGCGGGCGTTCTGGTCGGGATCATGACCAGCTATCTTGGCGTGTTCGTGGTCCAGCGCCGGCTGAGCTTTTTGGGCTCGGGCTTGGCCCACGCGGCGCTTGGGGGTGTGGCGCTGGGGATCTTTTTGGGTCTTGAGCCGCTTGCAATCGCCGTCCCCTTTACGGTCATGATCGCGCTCGGAATCGGCTGGCTGCAAAGCCGGACCGCGATCGCCGGCGACACCGCCATCGGGGTGCTGTTTTCGCTCTCGGTGGCCCTGGGCGTCATTTTGCTGGCGCTGAAAGGGAGCTACACCTCGAGCGCGTTTACCTACCTCTTCGGGTCGGTGCTCGCCGTGGGACCGGCGGACATCGAGGCGGCGGCCATCCTCTTTATCCTGGTGTTCGCTTCGCTTTTGGTTTGGGGGCGATGGGCATACGCGACCTTCGATCGCGATCTGGCCATGGCCGATCGGGTGCGCGTTGAACGCGACGACCAGATCTTCTCCGTCCTGGTGGCCGCGGTGGTGGTGGTGGCGCTGAAAGTGGTGGGCTTGTTGCTGGTGGCGGCGGTGCTGGTGATCCCGGCGGCCAGCGCCAGGCTCCTGTCGAAGACGCTTTTTCAGATGACGGTCATCTCGGTCGCCTTCGGGGTGCTGGGTACGGTGGCCGGCATTTTGCTCGCCTACCAGCTGGATATCCCGAGTGGAGCCACGGTGATCGTCGTTGAAGGGGGGATCTTCGTGCTCGCCCTCCTGGCCGCCCGTTTGAAACCCTAGATTGCCTTGCGGGATTTACGGGTTAGAATAGAGCCATGTGGATTTCGACCCGGGCCCAGTACGGTTTGAGAGCACTGCTGGAGATCGGCGCCCGCGGGCCTGAGCCCGTACCCCTGAAGGAGGTGGCCGAGGCCCAGCACATCAGCCAGCACTACCTGGAACAGATCGCCTCCGCGTTGCGTCGGGGTGGGTTTATCCGCAGCGTTCGGGGGGCCAAGGGCGGCTACCGGCTGGCCAGGCCACCGGAGGAGATTACGGCGCTGGAGGTGGTGGAGGCCCTCGAGGGCAGCGTTTCTCCGGTGGGATGCCTCGACGAGCCCGGCGCTTGCTGGCAGGTGGGCTCCTGCGCCACCGAGGAGCTCTGGCGCCAGGTCGACATCGCGGTCCGCACCGTCCTCTCCAACACCACCCTGAAAGATCTCATCGAAAAACACCGCCTGCTCAAAGCGGCCACTGTGGAACAAACCCCGGCCTAGAGAGGAAAAGCGAACTATGCTGTGACTTGGGGAGTGGTGGATTATTCCCCAGGGGAGGAACTTATGCAGTACACGTTTCTTTTTGGGCAGGCTCGCGGTTTGGACCGGACGCTCTTAGGGGGCAAGGGGTTTGCCCTGGCCGAGATGACGGCGCTTGGATTCCCCGTGCCTCCTGGCCTGACGGTGACCACCGAGGCCTGCCGCGTGTATCTGGAGACAGGCGCGGTGCCGGAGGGGCTTTGGGACGAGGTGCGTGAGGGGATCGCCGCCCTCGAGCAGGCCACCGGGAAGCGCTTTGGCGGGCCGGGGATGCCGCTTTTGGTTTCGGTCCGTTCGGGGGCGCCGGTCAGCATGCCGGGGATGATGGACACCATCCTCAACCTCGGGTTGACGCGCGAGGGGGTCGCTGCGCTTTCCGAAGCCAGCCAGAGTCCACGGTTTGCCTGGGACAGCTATCGCCGCTTGATCCAAATGTACGGGGAGGTGGTGCTCGGCATTCCCGCCCAGCGCTTTTCCTCGATCCTCGATGCCGAGAAGGCCCGGCTCGGTATCGAGCGCGATGTGGATTTTTCCGCCGCCGACCTGGAAAGGCTCGCCGAACGTTTTCGCCTCGCGATCGAGGAAAGCGGCGCCAGCTTCCCCGAGGATCCCTGGGCCCAGCTCCAGGGTGCGATCCTCGCCGTCTTCAAAAGCTGGAACAATCCCCGGGCCCAGGCCTACCGCCGCCACTACCGGATTCCCGACCACCTCGGCACCGCGGTGAACGTTCAGGCGATGGTCTTCGGAAACCTCGGTGACGACTCGGGAACCGGGGTGGCCTTCACCCGTAACCCGGCCACCGGCGAGCGCAGGCTCTACGGGGAGTACCTGCGCAACGCCCAGGGCGAGGACGTGGTGGCGGGGGTGCGGACCCCGGAGTCGCTCGAGGTGCTGCGCGAAGAAAACCCCTCCCTCTATGCCGAGCTCGAGGCGGTGGCGGAAAAACTCGAGCGCCACTTCGGCGACATGCAGGACTTCGAGTTCACCGTCGAGCGCGGAAAGCTCTATTTGCTGCAGACCCGAAACGGCAAGCGGACCCCCGAGGCGGCGGTGCGGATCGCGGTGGAGATGGTCGAGGAGGGCCTGATCGACGAGCGCCAGGCGCTCTTGCGCGTCGACGCCGATACCTTGCCGGCCTTGCTCCGCGCCCGGATCGATCGCACCGATGGCAGGGCGCCGGTCGCCAGCGGGCTGCCGGCGAGCCCCGGGGCAGCGGTCGGTCGTGCCGTGCTCAGCCCCCAGGCGGCCCAGGAGTGGACCGGCCGCGGGTACGACGTCATCCTGGTCCGCACCGAGACCAGCCCCGAGGACGTCACCGGGATGTTCATCTCCAAGGGCATCCTCACCGCCCGCGGCGGTATGACCAGCCACGCCGCTGTGGTGGCCCGGGGCATGGGCGTGCCGGCGGTGGTGGGGGTACAGTCGCTCAGGATCGAGGCCTCGGCCAAGCGCTTTTTCCTGGGGGAATTTGAGCTGCGTGAGGGCGACGTGATCAGCATCGATGGTTCTTCCGGGCAGGTTTACGTTGGCGAGGTGTCCCTCGTCGAGGGCGGCGCCAGCGGTTACTTGGAGAAGCTGCTCACCTGGGCCGATCGTTACCGCAGCCTGGGGGTGCGTGCCAACGCCGATACCCCGGAGGATGCCCAGAAGGCCCGGGCGCTCGGCGCAGAGGGCATCGGGCTCGTTCGCACCGAGCACATGTTCTTCGACGAGGAAAAGCTCCGCTGGATGCGGGCGCTGATCCTTGCCGAAGACGAGGAAGAGGCCGAGGCCGCGCTCGAGAAGATCTTCGAATTCCAAAAGGAGGATTTCCTGGGCATCCTCAAGGCCATGGACGGGCTGCCGGTCACCATCCGGCTCTTGGACCCGCCGCTGCATGAATTCCTCCCGCCGCTGGTCGAGCTGGAGAAGAAGGCGGCCGCCGGCGCCCTCGAGCCCGGCGAGCGTCAGCTGCTGCGCAAGGTTCGCTTGCTCCACGAGATGAACCCCATGCTGGGCTTCCGGGGCATTCGCCTGCTCCTCATCCGGCCCGAGATCCTGAAGGTCCAGGTCGAAGCGCTGCTCAGCGCCACTCGGGAACTCCTCCAGGCTGGATACGACCCCCGACCCGAGCTCATGCTGCCCCTGATCGCCGACCGCAGGGAAGTGGAAGCGGCGCTCGAGGTGATCGAACCGCTCTTTGAGCGCTACGGCCTTCGGATTCCTTTCGGCACCATGATCGAAACCCCACGGGCGGCGCTCACCGCCGGTGAACTGGCGCCGCTGGTGGCCTTTTTCAGCTTCGGGACCAACGACCTCACCCAGCTCACCTTCGGCATTTCCCGCGACGACGCGGGCCAGTTCCTCCCGGACTATCTCGACCGGCGCATCTTGACCGATGACCCCACCGAGCGGCTGGATGCCGCCGGTGTCGGCCGGCTCATTGAAATCGCGGCCCGGGAAGGCCGGGCGGCGAGGGAAGGGCTCAAGCTCGGTGTTTGTGGCGAGCATGGGGGCGAGGCCTCGTCGGTGAAGTTCGTGGCCGGTCTGGGCTTTGATTATGTCTCCGCTTCGCCTTTCCGGGTGCTGACGGCCCGGCTGGCGGCGGCGCAGGCAGAACTAGAGAAAAAGGTCACAAACTCTGAGGCGTCCAAAATTTCCTGAATTCCTCCCAAGGAAAGTGGCGGCTGGAGCCCGTTCTCCAGCCGCCACCGAATTGGCCCCGCTCAGTCCGCGAGCCTGATTTCGAAGGTAAAGCTGCCGTGCTCGTCCTCAACCTTCGTGCTGTCGGCTTCGGTGAGCGCGGCTTTGAGACAGGCGTTGGCCAGGGTTTCCTCGCAGATGTGGTTGCGGTGACGTTCGATGGCCTCGAGGTAGTCCCCGCTCGCCTGGTAGTGCACGACGATGCGGTCGGCCACATGTAGTTGCTTTTCCTTCCGGGCCTGCTGGATCATGCGTACGATATCGCGCGCAAGCCCTTCGATCTGCAGCTTACGGGAGACGTGGGTGTCCAAAATCGCGACGTAGCCATCGCCGGCTTCAGCCAGCTGCCCGGCAGGGACGGTCGGTTCGATTAACACCTCGTCGGGCAGCAGCTGAATGCGGCGTCCCCCGGCTTCGACCTCAACCGTTTGCCCCGCCAGGACCCGGCTCGCGACCGCCTGGGGATCCATGGCGAGGAGGGCCTTTCGGACGGAGGCGAGCGCTTTGCCGTATTTGGGCCCCAGTTTGGGCAGGTTGGGCTTGATCCGGTAGCCGAGGCCGGCTTCTTCGGGGGAGAGGACCTCGACCCGTTTCACGTTGAGCTCGTCGGCGATTTCACCGGCGAAGTGGCGCAGGGCCTCGCGCTGCTCGGGCTCGGGCGCGACCAGGCGCAGGGTGGCGAGCGGCGTTCGGGTTTTGACGCCAGACTTCGCCCGTGCGCTGCGGGCCAGATCGACGACCTTGAGCACCACCTCCATCGAGCGGATGAGTGCCCGGTCGGTCCAGGCCTCGTTGGGGCGGGGCCAGTCGCTGAGGTGAACGCTTTCGGGGGCGCTTTGGTCCACGCTGCGCACCAGGTTCTGCCACAACGCTTCGGCCAGGAAGGGGGTGAAGGGGGCGGTCAGCTGGGTGATGGTCACCAGCGTTTCCCAGAGCGTGGCGTAAGCGGCTTCCCGATCCTCCACCACCTCGTTTTTCCAAAAGCGCCGCCGGTTGCGCCGGACGTACCATTGCGAAAGGTCGCGGACGACGAAATCGCGGAGCTTCCGGGCCGGCGTGGTGGGGTCGAAGGCCTCAAGACCCGTGGTGACCTCTTCAATCAGGTGCTGCGTACGGGCGATCAACCAGCGGTCAATCTCGGGCCGGGCTTCAACTGGCGGGCGGTTTTCGAGGCGGGGTCGGTCGAGGTTGGCGTAGGTGACGAAGAAGCTGTAGACGTTCCAGAGCGTCAGGAAGTAATCGCGCAGTGCGTCCTTGACCAGCTTGGGGCCGAAACGACGCGAGGCTTCGGGGGGCGCGGCGACGTAGATATACCAGCGAAGGGCATCGGCGCCGAAGGTGTCGATGATTTCCCAGGGGTTGACGATGTTCCCCTTGGACTTCGACATCTTCTCGCCTTTTTCGTCGAGGATGTGCCCGTGACAGATCACGTTGCGGTAGGCCACGGAATCAAAGAGCATGACGCCGAGTTGGTGGAGCGAGTTGAACCAGCCGCGGGTTTGGTCGATGGCCTCGGCGATGAAGTCGGCGGGGAAGCTCTTTTGGAAGGTCTCGGCGTTCTCGAACGGGTAGTGGAACTGGGCAAAGGGCATGGCGCCCGAGTCGTACCAAACGTCGATCACGTAAGGTACGCGGCGCATGGTGCCGCCGCAATGCTCGCAGCGGAGGGTGATCCGGTCGACGTAGGGGCGGTGAGGGTCAAAATCGGGCGATTCGGGGTCGATGGGCTGCTGGGACCGCTGCTTTAACTCTTCGAACGAGCTCACCAGGTGCTGGTGGCCACAGGCCTCACACACCCAGACCGGAAGCGGGGTGCCCCAGTAGCGGTTGCGCGAAAGTGCCCAGTCGACGAGGTTTTTGAGCCATTCACCGTAGCGTCCGTGTTTGATGTGCGGCGGGATCCAGTTGATGCGTTCGTTCTTTTCAAGCAGCGCCTCTTTAAAGCGGGTGTTTTGAATGAACCAGGTTTCGGTAGCGTAGTACATGAGCGGCGTTTTGCACCGCCAGCAGTGGGGGTAGCTGTGCAGGAAGTCCTGGCGCATGAGCAAGAGCCCCCGGTCTTTGAGGTCGCGGATGATCTCTTTGTTGGCATCCCGGAAGAAGCGCCCCTGGAAGGGGCCGACCTTGATCTTCCCTTCCTCATCGACCGTGATCAGGACCGGTAAGTCGTAACGCCGGGCGACCTCCATGTCTTCAGCACCGAAGGCTGGGGCCTGGTGGACGATGCCGGTGCCGTCTTCCTTGGTGACGTAGTCGGCCAAGACGACATAATGCGCCGGTTTGTCGGCCTCGACGAAGCGGTAGGGCGGGTCGTAGGCCAAGCGCTCGAGCGCCCTGCCGCGAAAGCGCTTTTTCACCCTGGCTTTGTCCCCGAAGAGCTTTTGCCCGAGGCCGATCTCAAGGATGAGGGTCTCGCCCTCGTATTCGAAGGCGGCATAGGTGAACTCGGGGTTCACGGCGGCGGCCGCGTTTCCGGTGAGCGTCCAGGGCGTGGTGGTCCAGACCAGCAGGCTTGCCTGGTCGAGCCCCAGCTTTCCAGGTTCCCGCAGGGGAAAGCGGACGTAGATCGAGGGATCGCTGATTTCCTTGTACCCCTCCGCGACCTCGTGCGAAGACAGGGGTGTGCCGCAGCGCGGGCAATAGGGGACGACTTTGTAGTCTTTGTAGATGAGCCCCTTTTTCCAAAGCTCGCCGAGGCTCCACCAGACCGACTCGATGTAACGCTTGTCAAAGGTGTAGTAGGCGTCGCTCAGGTCGACCCAAAACGCGATGCGCTCGGTAAAGCGCTCCCATTCCTTTTCGTATTCGAGCACCGAGGCTTTGCAGGCCCGGTTGAAGGCCTCGATGCCGTAGCGTTCGATGTCGCGTTTGCTCTTGAGTCCGAGCTTCTTTTCTACCTCGAGCTCGACGGGAAGGCCGTGCGTGTCCCAGCCGGCTTTGCGGGGGACGAAGTAGCCCTGCATGGTTTTGAATCGGGGAAAGAGATCCTTGTAGCTCCTGGCCTGGGCGTGGTGGACCCCGGGTCTTCCGTTGGCGGTCGGGGGACCTTCGTAAAAGGTAAACTGCGGCTTTCCACGGCGCTGGTCGAGACTCTTTTCAAAGATTCGCGCCTTTTTCCAGAATTCGAGGATCGCCTCCTCGAGCTGGGGAAAGTTCGGCGAACCGACTTCCTTGAACATCTCCACCTCCAAGAACGGGAAACGCCCGCGCTCGGCGCGCGGACGAGGCGATGCCCCGCGGTACCACCGCGCTTCGCGGTCTTGCGACCGCGCCCTCTTTTAGCGCTGTAACGGGCGCACCCGGCGGGCATTACTCGGCTCTCGCCTTTCCTCCCGCGGCTCGGGGGTGATTTTCCGCGCTCCGGTTCCCACCCGGCTCTCACCATCCCGGGCTCGCTGTGGGGCCTCGAACGCGTACTCGTCCCCGTCGTCGCCTTTACAAAAGCCCTTTCTGGGGCTATAATTGGCCTCCGGAAGTCCGGCGACCGTGGGTACATCCTAGCAAAACCCTAAAATGCCCGTCAATTTGGCCGGATTCCGTTCCCGAGAATAGTGAGGTTGCCATGGAGCTGTACTTGGATACTGCCAATATCGAAGAGATCCGCGAGATCGTACGCTGGGGCGTGCTTGCGGGTGTGACCACGAACCCGACCCTGGTCGCCAAGTCGGGACGTGATTTGAAGGCCGTGATCGTCGAGATCGCCGAAACGGTGAAGGGCCCGGTTTCGGCGGAAGTGATTTCCACCGACGCCGAGGGGATGATCCGGGAGGCGCACGAACTCGCGCGCCTTTCCGGCTACGTGGTGATCAAGGTCCCGATGACCCCGGAGGGTCTTGCCGCGACCCGGGTGCTCGCCGATGAAGGGATTCCCGTGAACGTTACCCTCGTGTTCTCACCCACGCAGGCCCTGCTCGCGGCGCGAGCCGGGGCGCGGTATGTGAGCCCCTTCGTCGGCCGTGTCGACGACATTTCGTGGGATGGGATCGCCCTCATCGAAAAGATCTCCGAAATCTTTCAAATCCACGACCTGCCAACCAAGATCATCGCCGCGAGCATTCGCCACCCCAGGCACGTGGTGGATGCCGCGCTCGCCGGCGCCGACATCGCTACCGTTCCCTACAAGGTGATGAAGCAAATGGTCGAGCATCCCCTCACCGACAAAGGCATCGAGCGTTTCCTCGCCGATTGGCGTCAGGCCCAATCCGACCTACGTGGATGAACGAGTGGTGGCAAAGATGAGCCGGAAAAAAAACAGCCCAGAGCAGCTGACCTTCCAGGAACTTTCGTCGAAGATCCTCCCCGAGCTCCACCTCATCGCCGCTCAGGTCGGCCTTCCCAATTACAAGCGCATGAAGAAGGACGAGCTGGTGATGGCGCTGTTGGAGAAGGAGGCCGAGGGCGAGGGGTTGCAGCTCGCGCGCGGTTATTTGGAGATCAGCCCCGATGGCTACGGGTTCTTGCAGGAGAATGTCTACAACCTCGATTCGCGGAGCGTGATCGTCTCCGCTGGGCTGATCAAGCAGTTCGCGCTGCGGAGTGGTGACTATGTGGTTGGCAAAGCCCGAGCACCGCGTGAGAACGAGCGCTACGGCACCCTCATCCGGGTCGAGGCGATCAACGGCGTTGATCCGGAAACGGCGAGGCAGCGACCGAAGTTCGACGAGCTGATCCCACAATTCCCCGACCGCAGAATCCGCCTCGAGACCACCGCCGATGAGCTGGCCACCCGGGTCATCGATCTCCTCGCGCCCATCGGTCGGGGGCAGCGTGGTCTCATCGTCGCCCCGCCCAAAGCGGGTAAGACCACCCTGCTCAAGAAGATCGCCCGGGCAGTGGTGCAAAACGAGCCCGACATCAAGGTCATCGTGCTCCTCATCGACGAGCGGCCGGAGGAAGTCACCGACTTCCGGGAGGAGGTGGAAGGGGTCGAGGTCATCGCCAGCACCTTCGACGAGCCCCCGCAAAGCCACATCCGGGTCGCCGAGTTCGTCCACGAACGCGCCAAGCGGATCGTCGAAGAGGGGGGTCACGTGATGATCCTCCTCGACTCGATCACCCGCCTTGCCCGGGCCAACAACCTGGTGACGCCGCCCACGGGGAGGACGCTCTCCGGCGGTCTGGACTCCGCTGCCCTCCACTTCCCCAAGAAGTTCCTGGGCGCGGCGCGGAACATTCGGGGAGGCGGTTCCCTGACCATCCTGGCCACGGCTTTGGTTGAGACCGGGAGCCGGATGGACGACGTCATCTTCGAAGAGTTCAAGGGGACGGGCAACATGGAGCTTCATCTCTCCCGGCGACTCGAGGAGCGCCGCATCTTCCCTGCCATCGACATCCTCAAGTCCGGGACCCGTCGCGAGGAGCTCCTCCTGGGAGAAGAGGTCATTCACAAAATGTGGCTGCTCAGGAAGGTTCTCGCCGATATGGACCCCGCCGAGGCCATGGAGATGCTCCTGTCGCGCTTGTCAAAGACCAAATCCAACGCAGAATTCCTTGCCACGCTGGCCGCGCGATAGGTATACTCCTCGTTGTGGAGGCACCCCGTGGCGCGAACTAGTTGGATGACCTTCATGCTCGCCGGCGCGTTCATCACTTTGCCGTTTTCGCCCGAGAAGATTCTCGCCGACTACGCTTCCCAGCTTGAGCGCCCGCAGGTGGTGCTGACGCCGGCCCAGACGGCCAAACCCCGCGACGAACGGCGCGGGGTGGCGCTCCACATCGTCCGCCCGGGTGAAAGCCTCGCGCTGCTCGCAAGCCAGTACGGTACGTCCGTCGAGGCCATTCAAAAGGCCAGCGGCATCAAGGGCGAGCGCATTCAACCCGGTCAGGAACTGCGAATTCCTTTCGAGCTCCCCGAGCGCGAGGGGCCGCGCCTCCCACCGGGTGTCCGCCTTTACCGGGTTCAGCAGGGCGATACCCTCGAGGGCATCGCCA
The DNA here is from genome assembly GCF_055385885.1 of Vulcanithermus mediatlanticus. NCBI lineage: Bacteria > Thermotogati > Deinococcota > Deinococci > Thermales > Thermaceae > Vulcanithermus > Vulcanithermus mediatlanticus. Next base: position 1,937,353 of record NZ_AP042385.1, read on the forward strand.
AGCGCTTCCGACTCTCGATCCTCGAGCTCGTTTCGGCCAACCCCGCCCTTGAGAGCCTCGATCACCTTCCGCTTGGCAGCCAGCTTCTCATTCCCGAAGGGCTAAAAGGCCGTATCGTCGCCCTTTCGCCAGGGGAGACGCTGCTGGATCTCGCGCTCCGCTACGGGATCGACCCCGGCCTGCTGGCCGAGGTCAACGGGATCGACGACCCCAGAGCGTTAAAGCCCGGGGATTACGTCCTCTTGCCCCATCTGCAGGCCAAAGACGTTTTAGCCCGGCTGGAAAAGAAACGCGAGGAAGAGCGCAGGCAGCTCGCCGAGCGCCGCCGCCGGTTGCAGCTTGCCCGGGCGAGACGGCAGGCCGAGCTCAGGCGGGTCAGCTACCGACCCGGCCCTTCGCTCAAAGGCTTCCAGTGGCCGCTCCGGTCGTTCCGGCTGACCAGTTATTTCGGATACCGGAACCTTTGGGTCGCCGGCTCGAACTTCCATACCGGCATCGATATGGCAGCCCCCCGCGGCACGCCGATCTACGCCGCCAAGTCGGGACGGGTGGTGTTCGCTGGTTGGGGGTACTATTTCGGTAGGTATGTCCGGATCGACCACGGCGATGGCGTGGAGACGCTCTATGCCCATATGAACAAACTGGCGGTGCGCAGCGGCCAGTACGTCAAGCGGGGCCAGGTGATCGGATATGTCGGCGCCTCGGGGAAAGGTGCGCTGGGTGTGCATCTGCACTTCGAGGTGCGGGTGAACCGCCGCCCGGTCAACCCCATGAACTATCTACCGCGCAGGTAATTAGGAGGAGGAATCCATGGAAGCCAAGGGCACGCTGAAGGTGAAGACTGGCTTTGCAGAGATGTTTAAGGGTGGCGTCATCATGGACGTCACCACGCCGGAACAGGCCGAAATCGCCGAAGAAGCCGGGGCGGTGGCGGTCATGGCGCTGGAGCGGGTCCCGGCCGATATTCGTGCCCAGGGCGGCGTGGCGCGAATGGCGGACCCCAAGAAGATCAAGGAGATCATGGCAGCGGTCTCCATCCCGGTGATGGCCAAGGTGCGGATCGGGCACTTCGCTGAGGCGATGATCCTCGAGGCCCTGGGCGTTGACTTCATCGACGAGTCGGAGGTGCTGACCCCGGCCGACGAGGAGCATCACATCGATAAGTGGTCGTTCAAGGTGCCGTTCGTCAACGGCGCCCGCGATCTGGGAGAGGCTCTCAGGCGGATCGCCGAGGGCGCGGCCATGATCCGAACCAAGGGCGAAGCGGGGACCGGAAACGTCGTCGAGGCCGTGCGCCATGCCCGCCGAATGTGGAAGCAGATCCGCTGGCTGCAATCGCTGCGCCCCGAGGAGCTCATGGCCGCGGCCAAGGAACTGCAAGCCCCCTTCGAGCTGGTGCGCTGGGTCCACGAGCACGGCAAGCTGCCGGTCGTCAACTTCGCCGCCGGCGGCGTGGCCACGCCTGCGGACGCGGCGCTGATGATGCACCTGGGGATGGAGGGGGTCTTCGTCGGCTCCGGCATCTTCAAGTCTGGGGATCCCAGGAAACGCGCCCGGGCCATCGTTCGCGCGGTGACGCACTACGACGACCCCGAGGTGCTGGCCGAGGTGAGCGAGGATCTGGGCGAGCCGATGGTGGGCATCAACATCGATGTGCTCTCGGAAGAGGAACGGCTGGCGAACCGGGGCTGGTAGATTGGCGCGGGGTTGCCCGCGTCCTTTTTTTTGGCTGAACACGGGAAAATATTCACAAACTAGTACAGCCAACTCTCTTCACAAAAACCGGTTGACGCCGAAGAAAAACCGCCGCAGGATAGAGCAAGATGATCGGAATCCTCGCGGTGCAAGGCGATTTCAGGGAACACGAACTGGCCTACCAAAAGCTCGGCCTCCCCACCAAGCGCATCCGGAGTGCTGCCGATATGGAGGGAATTACCGGGCTGGTGATCCCGGGCGGCGAGTCAACCACCATCGGCAAGCTCGCCCGCGAATACGGGGTTGAAGCACTCGCCCGAAAGCGTTACCTCGAGGGCCGGCTCGCCCTTTGGGGCACGTGTGCCGGAGCCATATGGCTGGCCCGTGAGATCGAAGGCTACCCTCACCAGCCCCGCCTCGGGGTCCTCGATCTCACGGTGGCACGAAACGCCTACGGCCGACAGGTCGAATCCTTCGAAACCGAGCTCACGATCGAAGGCTTTGATCGGCCCTTCCACGCGGTGTTTATCCGGGCGCCGGTGATCCTCCGGGTCGGCGAAGCGCTCCGCATGCTCGCCCAATACCACGGGGACCCGGTCTTCCTGGCGGGCGAACGGGCCATGGTGACCACCTTCCATCCCGAGCTCACCGACGACCAGAGGGTCCACCGCATGTTCGCCCAAATGGCCGGAGTCATGGAAACCGCAAAAATCGGGTAGGGCAGCCTCATAGCAAGCCCCCCCGTGGCTTTTACCAAGGGGGTTTCCTCACTCGGCACCCGAAGGCCGGCCGCCGTCCTGGGTGAAGCGGGCCAATCGCGCGCTTTTACGGCCGCATGCGGGTGTAGGTCCGGGGGAAGGGGATGGCCTCGCGAACGTGCTTGAGCCCCGCGATCCAGGCCACGGTGCGCTCAAGGCCGAGGCCAAACCCGGCATGGGGAACGCTGCCGAACTTCCTGAGGTCCAAATACCAGTCATAAACGTCTTGCGGCAAACCGCGCTCGGCGATGCGTCGCTTTAAGAGCTCGAGGTCCCAGATGCGCTCCGACCCGCCGATGATCTCCCCGTAGCCCTCCGGCGCCAGGAGGTCGTCGTTGAGCACGAGATCGGCGTCTGCGGGGTCGGGTTGCATATAAAAGGCCTTGATCTTAGCCGGATAGCGCTCGATGAACACCGGCCGGTCGAACTGCTTGCTGATGGCGGCTTCGTGGGGCGCTCCGAAGTCCTCGCCGTAGGGAATCGGCTCCACGCCCTCCTTCTCGGCGATCTTTTGCAAGAGGTCGACCGCTTCCTTGTAGGTGAGCCTGGGGTAGTTCCCCTGAGCTGCGGGCTCGAGGGCTTTGGGATCGCGCTCGAGGCGTTCGAGCTCCGCCGTCCGCCGCTCGAGGACCCGCCCCACGATGTGGGCGACGAGAGCCTCCTGCAGCTCGAGGTTCTCCTCGTGGGTCATGAAGGCCACCTCGGGCTCGACCATCCAAAACTCCAGCAGGTGCCGGCGGGTCTTAGAGCGCTCAGCGCGGAAGGTCGGCCCAAAGGTGTAGACCTTACCATAGGCCATGGCGCCGACCTCAGCGTAGAGCTGACCCGACTGGGAGAGGTAGGCCTTTTCTCCGTCGAAGAGCTCGACCTCAAAGAGTTCGGTGGTCCCTTCCACGGCGGAGGGGGTGAGGATCGGGGCGTCGAAGCGCAAAAAACCGCGTTCGGCGAAAAACTCGTGGATCGCCAGCTCGATCTCGTTACGGATCCGCATCACCGCCCAGGGACGGCGGTGACGGAGCCAGAGGTGGCGGTGATCCATCAGGAAGTCGATTCCGTGGTCCTTTTTGGTGATCGGGTACTCGTCTCGAGGTTTCGAAACCACGTTGAGGCCACGAACGCTGAGCTCGACGCCCCCGGGCGCGCGGGCATCCGACTTCACCTCACCCCAGACCTCGAGGGCGCTCTCTTGGGGCAGGTGATCGGCTGCCTCGAACGTCGCTTCGTCGACATCTCCTTTGAAGACCGTGGCCTGCAGAAAGCCGGTTCCGTCTCTCAAGATGAGGAAGTGAATCTTCCCCTTGGACCGGCGGTTAAAGAGCCAGCCAAAAAGGCGTACCTCCTGGCCCACATGCGCTGCAATTTCCTCGATGAAGACACGACGCATGAGCCGAGTTTATCGCAGTTCGCGGTAGGCCGCCCACTCAAGAACGAGTGTGTACACCCCCAACATCGCCACCAGCAATTCGATCGCGGAGGGCCGGGATACAGCCGAGATCACCAACCCGAAGGCAAGAGCCAGTGCGCCGGCCAACGACGAAGCCTTCGCGAGTATGTGGCGGACGTACTCGTCGGCGATCAGCTCGGTCGCGTCGGGGATGATAAAGACCACCAGCGAAAGCAAAGGGACCGCCATCAGGGGGTGTCCCTGCCAAGCCAGGGAGCCAAACGCCAGCATCGAAGCAAAAGCCCAGAGCGCAAGCGGTAAGCGCCTTCCTATCGGCGACGCATGCGTTACCGTTGTCTTTTTGATGTGCCACGAAAACGAATCTGAAACTGCGTCCGAGACGGTCAGGAAGCTGACGGCTAAGGCGGCGAAAACGATGATGAAGGCATAGACCCAGACCAATGCCCAGGCCGCGTATTGCCCACCCCACCAAATCGCCAGACCGGCGACCGCGACGAGAACCAGTGGAGTCAGGTTGAGCGAAATTTGTTTAGGCTTCTTTTCCATGGCCCTTCTCCTCGTACTCGAAAACCGCTTCAATTGGCAGGCCAAAGGTACGTGCGATGCGGAAGGCGAGCGGCAGGCTGGGATCGTACTTGCCTTTCTCGATCGCGATGACGGTCTGGCGGCTAACGCCGAGCCGTTGCGCGAGCTCGGCTTGGCTCCAGCCTCGCTCGGTTCTTAAGACCCTGATCCGGTTCTTCATGATCAACCTCCAGCGTTCGATTGTGTAGGCGAGGAAGGCGAGGGCAGGTTCCCGGTGCGCCTCCTCAGCCATGCGGCGCTTTTCCCGCCAGACAGAGATGGGGTCGGCCCAGGGGTTCATGTTAAACCTCCTTTACATAATGTAAAGGACCCTGGTCCTCTTGTCAAGGATATTTGACTATCGAGAAAAAGCTTCGGCGAGTTCCCCGACGACCTGGTAGAGCCCCCCTTCGGCGACCGGCGCGACCACCCGATCGGTGACGGCCTTGGCCTCGGGATGGGCGTTCTCCGGAACGATGGCCAGCCCCGCGGCCTCGAGGGCACACACGTCGTTCTTCCCGTCGCCGACCATGACCGTCCGCTCTAGGGGCACCCCGTAGAATTCGGCCAGGCTCCTGAGCGCAAACCCTTTGTGGCGACCACGGGGCTTGAGGCCCACGTGGAGCTGACCGTCAAAGGGGCCATGCACTTCCGCGTAAACCTCATCGCCGATGAGCGATTTCGCTTCATCCCAGAGTTCGGCCGCGATCCCGCTCAGCCACACCACCACCGGCGGTTCCTGGAAGAGCGCATCCGGGGAAATGGGGAACGAAGGGGTTCCGTTTTGGGCCACCCGGGTTTCGAGGTCGGGTGGGCGGAGACCCCGGAGGTGATACCGCCGTCCGGCCGCGCTCAGGATGTCGGCCGGAATCCGGTAGCGCTCCATAAGGGTCAGGATTCGTTCCGTCGTTTCTGGGCTCAAAGGCTGGCGGGAAAAGATCTGACCGCAGGCGTCGGCGATGAGCGCACCGTCGGCGAACGCGTGCCTGCCGCCCGCGTTGACGCGGCGGGCGGCCTCGAGGGCGAACCCCGCCGGCAACCGGCCGGTGCACACGGCGAGCGTGTAGCCGGCACGCCTGAGCCGTTCGAGCATCTCCCAGGCGCCGGGAGCAAAAATCCCCTCCCAGAGCAAGGTGCCGTCGAGGTCGAGGCAGACCAGTCCTCGCATCGGTCAACTCCCGAGCACCCGCGCGATCGCCTCGGCCAGACCGCAGGCGTCGGCGGGCGGGACAACGAGGCTGGCGGCGTACCTGACCTCATCCGGTGCGTCGGCCATCGCGATGCCGAGGGCCACACCCTGGATGAGGGCCAGGTCATTCAGTCCATCCCCGATCGCCGCCGCTTCCGTCTCGAGGTCAACCCCAAGCCTTCGTGCGACCCAGGCCGCGGCCTGGCGTTTGTTCACGCCAGGCGCAGTGAGCGAAGCGTAGATTACGCCGGGCGTCGCCGGAGCGGTCGCTTCGTGCAGAACCGCCTGCTCAAGGGATAAGCCGCGCTTCTCACGACGCCAGCGCGCGGCCTCGGCGATGAACTGGAGACGAACCACCCGGCCCTCGAGGGGGACCGTGTGCAGGTCAGCGGGCCTCGAGGCCAGGCCCAGAAGGCGGGCGTGATCGTCGTGGAGCCGGCTTTGTCGCTCGGTATAGAAGTCGCCGACGGATGTGTAGGCTTCGAGCAGCAGGCCGCGGGCCCGGGCGAAGTCCACCGCCCGGTGGTACACGGTGGGGGAAAGCGGCCAGTCTTGCACCACCGCGCCCTCACCCGTGACCACGGCGGCCCCGGAGTGGAAGATATGCAGGCCCGACGGGTCGAGGCGCCGGGCGTAGGCGAGCGTTTCCCCCCTGGCCAGTCGCCCCGTCGAGAGCGAAAAACGGATGCCCCTCGCCCGGGCGTGCTCGATCGCCTCCCACGCACACTCGGGAACGCCCCGCCTCCCGACCAGGGTTCCGTCGGCATCGATAAAGACCAGGCGAATCCGCGTCTCGGGCTTCACAGCTCGACCTGACCGCGGGCGGCCTCCACCGCGGCGCCGCCGACGAAGACGGCGTAGGGCTCGCCCTGGGCGGTGTACTCCACCCGGGCCTTCACCTCGCCGGGCACGCCCATGCGGTGCCCTTGCATCACGGTGATCGTCACCTCACCCTCCCGGCGGGGCACCACCCCGGCCCGGGCGAGAAGGGCAGCCAGGGCCCCGTTGGCGCTGCCGGTCACCGGGTCTTCGGGAATACCGAGGCCCGGCGCGAAGTCCCGCGCGTAGTAGGTTCGCGGGCCGAGGGGGGTGTAGGGGTGCACGGTGCTGACCCCGACCTTGGCCGCGAGCGTACGCAGGGCTTCCATCTCGGGCTCGAGGGCATCGATCATTCCCGGTGCCACCACCGGAATGAAGAGCGACCAGAGCCCGGTGAACGCCACACCGACGGGAAGACCCCGGTGCAAATAGCGCTCGTCACCGCCGAGGACGGCCATGGCCTCGCGGAGAAGGGTGTAGGTGGGGGGATCGCGGAAGCGGGGGGCCGGTTCCCGAATCACCGCCTCAAAGGGCCCCTCGTCGCGGTAGTGGATCTCGACCGGGACGGTGTCGACGGGGGTGCGCAAAAAGAGCTTCTCGGTGCCGCTTTTGGCCTGCCCCTGGCGCACCAGCATGAGCCCCAGGGCGATCGCCGCCGCCCCGGTGAACTCGATCTCCTTTTCCGGGGTAAAGAAGCGGACGTCGAAGGCGTCGCCCTGCCACCCGGTCACGAAGGCCACCTCGCGCACCCGAAGTTTGCGGGCCACGCGTAAAAGGGTGGCCTCATCGAATCCCCGGGCGTCGAGCACGAGCGCGACCCGGTTCCCCGTCCCCGGTGTTTCGGTGAATGCGTCGACCAGAAGGTATGGCACCTTCATAGGACCACCCGAATCCCAAGCTCGTCGAGCTGCGCTTTTTCCACCGGACCTGGCGCGCCGGTGAGCGGATCCTTCCCGGTTTTGTTCTTGGGAAAGGGGATGACTTCCCGGATCGAAGGGGCTCCGGACATCAATGCCAACAGCCGGTCAAGCCCCCAGGCGATCCCCCCGTGGGGCGGCGCGCCGTAGGCGAGGGCCTCGAGGAAGAATCCGAACTTGGCCCGGGCCTCTGCCTCGGAGATGCCAAGGAGGGTGAAGACCCGCTGCTGGATGTCGGGGCGGTGGATGCGGATCGAGCCACCCCCGATCTCCACCCCGTTGAGCACCAGGTCGTAGGCCAGGGCGCGGGCTGAAGCCGGGTCGGCTTCCAGGCGCTCGAGGTCGTCGGGATGGGGCATGGTGAAGGGGTGGTGCATGTAGGTCCAGTGCCCCGCTTCCTCATCCCACTCCAGCAAGGGGAAGTCGACGACCCACAAAAAGGCCCAGCCCTCTCGGGGAAGCTCGAGCATGTCGGCGAGGAGGCTCCGAACCGCCCCCAGCGCGGTGACCGCCGTGGCCCAGGCATCGGCGACGAAGAGCAGGGTGGAGCCGGGACGGGCCTCGAGGGCCCGAAGGAGCTGCTGGGGCACGAACCTGGCGATGCCCCCGCTCGCCCCGCCGGCCTCGACCCGGGCCCAGGCGAGCCCCTTGGCGCCATGGCGCTTGGCCTCGTCCTCAAGCGCCGTGATCTGTTTGCGCGAAAGGGCTTGGGGGACGACGAGGGCCTTGATGACCCCCCCCGCCTCGAGGACCCCCCGAAAAACCTGGAAGTCGCTCTCGGCAAAAAAGCGGCTGACGTCCTCGAGCTCAAGCCCAAAGCGTACATCGGGTTTATCCGAACCGTAGCGGTCCATGGCCTCGCGGTAGGGGAGACGGGGGAAGGGGCGGGGAATCTCAACCCCGAGCGCCTCCTCGAAAACGTGGGCGAGCAGTCGCTCGTTGAGGTCGTAGATGTCCTCGGGGTCGACGAAGCTCATCTCCAGATCGAGCTGGGTGAACTCGGGCTGGCGGTCCTTGCGCAGATCCTCATCCCGGAAGCAGCGCGCGAGTTGGAAGTAGCGGTCGACCCCCGAGACCATGAGCATCTGTTTGAAGAGCTGGGGCGATTGGGGCAGAGCGTAGAACGAGCCGGGCTCGAGCCTCGAGGGCACCAAAAAGTCCCGGGCCCCTTCCGGGGTGCTCCGGGTGAGCATCGGGGTTTCGACGTAGAGGAAACCCTCCCGGTCGAGGAAGTCCCAGATGGCCTTTTCCACCCGGTGGCGCAGGCGGAGCCGCTCGAACATCGCCTTTCGACGCAGGTCGAGGTAGCGGTATCTGAGCCGGAGTTCCTCGTTGACCGCGGCCTCCGCCTCGCCACGCCAGCCGGCGTCGAGGGCAAAGGGCGGGGTTTTCGCCGGTGCGAGGATCTCAAGCGCCTCGGCGAACACCTCGACCGCACCGCTCCCCAGCCGCGGGTTTACCTGGTCCTCCGGTCGGGCGCGCACCTCGCCGCTCACCCGGACCACGTACTCGGCGCGCACCTTCTCCGACTCGCCATAGGCCGGCGAATCGGGATCGATCACCACCTGCACCAGCCCCTCCCGGTCGCGGAGGTCGAGAAAGATCAAGCCCCCGAGATCCCGCCGCCGGTTCACCCAGCCCTCGAGGACCACCCGGGTTCCGATGTGCTCGCGTCCGATGGCACCGCAGTAGTGGGTTCGTTTCACAGTCCCTCCACCCATTGGCCGAGCGCGTCCCGCGCCAGCTCGTGTTGCTCGCCGGTCACCAGATCCTTGACCGTGACGGTTCCGCGCGCCCGTTCCGCCTCACCCAAGAAGCAAGCCCAGCGCGCCCCTCGCTTTTCGGCCTCCTTGATCCCTTTGGCCGGACGCCGGGGAACGTAGGCGAACTCGGCCCGGATCCGGGGCCGGAGCGACTGGGCAAGAACCAGCGCCTCGCCAACGGCGGCCTCATCGAGCGGTACGAAGTAGATGGCCCGGCGTTCGCGCGTTCTCGGGCGCTGGCCCTCGGCCTTGAGGGCCAGAACCAGACGTTCGATCCCGATCGCCCAGCCGATGCCGGGCACGCTCGGCCCCCCGAGCAGCTCGGTGAGTCCGTCGTAGCGTCCGCCGCCCCCGAGCGCCGACTGGGCGCCGAGGCCCTCGTGGTGAACCTCGAAGGCGGTTCGGCGGTAATAGTCGAGGCCGCGAACCAGGTGGGGCGCGACGACGTAGTCGATGCCCAGTTGATTCAGGTGGGCCTGGACCGCTTCGAAATGCGCCCGGGCTTCCGGCCCCAAGAACTCGAGGATGGGCCGGATCCCGGCTTTTTGCAAAACGGCCTGGTCGGCTTCTGCCTTGGAGTCGAGAATGCGCATGGGGTTCCTTTGCAAACGATTCCGAGAATCGTCGCTGAGTTCGTTGGCATAAGGCGCGAGCGCCTGCCTGAGGTAATCGTTGTAGCGGATCCGGTCCTCGGGATCGCCGAGCGAGCTCAGCTTGAGTTCAAACCGTGAGAGCCCCAGCGCCTTCAGGATGTCGACCAGCAAGGCGATGGCCTCGGCGTCGGCCAGCGGAGCCTCGAGGCCGATCGACTCGAACCCCGCCTGGTGGAACTGGCGTTGGCGCCCCTTTTGCGGCCGCTCGGCGCGGAACATGGGGCCGAGGTAGTAGAGCTTGACCGGGAGTGGCCAGACCTGCATGCCGTGCTCGAGGAAGGCCCGCATGACACCGGCGGTGCCTTCGGGGCGCAAGACCAACCGGCGGCCGCCGCGGTCGGTGAAGGTGTACATCTCGTGCTGGACGATATCGGTGGTGGCGCCGACGCCCTTTTCGAAGACCGCGGCGTCCTCGAAGATTGGCGTCTGAATCTCGATCGCCCCCGCGGCCTCGAGGACGTCGCGAGTAGTCGCCTCGATGGTCCTGTGCCACTGGAGTTCTTCGCCGAAGAGGTCACGTGTGCCACGGATGGCCTGAATCACGATCTCAAGCGTAATACGGAGTGGCCAGGCAATGCAAAGGTAGCAAATTCGCGTTAAGGAGTATTAACACGAATTAGCTTCGGGAGGCCAGCCCCCGCGGGTCAGCGCCGCTCGGTGTTGAGCCAAACGCCGAGCAGGATCAGCCCGCCGCCGAGCGTGGTCCACAGGGTGATCGGTTCATGGGCCAGGGGGACGGCGAAGAGCGCCCCGGCCACCGGCTCGAGCATGGCGAGCAAGGTGGCGACGCGGGGCTTCAGCTGGCGGACCCCGTAGAGAAAGAGGGCAAAAGGCAAGACCGTTCCCAGCGTCACCAGGTAGAGCACGCCGCTCCAGTCGGCAAGGCCGAGCGATCGGAGGGGCCCTTGGTTCAGGATCAGCCAGGGGGCGCTGAAAAGGGCGCCGACGCCGGTGGCCACGGCCAGGGCCACGAGCGGCGGGCTTTTCAAACGCGACGAGAGCTGGGCGTAGGCGGCGAAGGAAAAGGCGGCGAGCAGGCCGTAGCCGATCCCGAGCGGGTTGATCGAAAGCCCGACCTGGCCGGCGACCAAGACGTAGGCGCCGAAGAGGGCCAGGGCGACCCCCGCGAATGCCCTGGGGAGGATGCGCTCGCCCTGGCTCAGGGCGTAGACGGTGAGGAGCGCCGGAGCCAGGTACTGCAGGAAGATTCCCGTGGCCACGGTGGTGGCATCGATCGCCAGGTAATAAAACGCCTGGGCCCCGGCCAGGGCCAGGCCGACCAGCACCAAGCGCCCCGCCTCGCCCCGAGGCCGGTTGCGAATGAGAACGGGAGCGAGGATGGCAAAGCTCAGCACAAAGCGCAAGGGGATCAGCACCCCGGGGGGTACGCTCTGCATGAAGACCTTGGCCAGGGTGCCGCCGAGCCCCCAGAGCAGGGCCGCCGAAAGGACCGCAACCATACCCCGATAGTCAACCCCCAAGTGGCGCCGGGGTCAACGGTGGCTCGATTATTCGCGTTAAAGTAAGGCTGTGCTGGCCCCGCTTCCGAACTGGTATGACCCCCAAAAGCGCCGCCTCGAGGCCGTCCGGGCGGCGGCGGATCGGGACGAAGCGCGGCTTTTGGAACTCTTAGAGGTCTACCTCCGGCTCAAAGGCCGCAAAAAATCGGCCACCAGCCCCCGCACCCTCCGCACCTACCGGGTCGGCGTGCGGGACTTTTTGGCCTGGGCCTGGCCGGCGGGGGCGCGGGGACCACGGGTCAACCTGCTGAAGGCAACGGCCGACGACCTCGACCGCTGGGTGAGCGAGCTCTTGGCCATCGGGGGACATTTGCGCGAGAACGCAGGCCCCCTCTCCCCTACCACCGTGCAGACCTATCTGGCAGGGGTCCGGGCCTTCTACCGCGCGCTGGCCTGGGCGGGGGCCATTGCCGAGGTTCCCGAGGGGGTCCGTGCCCCCAGCGACCCCACCCCGCCCGAGGAGCGGCGGCCGGCCCTGCCCCTTTCGCTCTACCGCCAGCTGCTCAAGGCGCTTTCGGGGGACGACGCCGCGAGCGTGCGCGACCGGGCCATGGTCCGGCTGATGGGCGAGGCTGGCTTGAGGGTGAGCGAGGTGGTGGGGCTCGACCTCGAGGACCTGCTCCTCGGCGAGCGACTGCTGGTGATCCGCCAGGGCAAGGGGGGCAAGCAACGGAGCGTGCCGCTCTCGCGAGGGGTGGTCGCCGACCTCGAACGCTGGCTCGCGCTTCGGGCGGGGTTTGCCGCGCCCGGGGTGCGCGCGGTGTTCGTGAACGTCGGCGGGCGCCGGGCCCGCGGCCAGCGCACGAGCGCCGATATGGTCCGAAAACGGCTGAACCGCTATTACCTCGAGCTCGGGTTTCCTCCCCGATACCACGGGGCGCACATGCTGCGCCACACGGCTGGCACCCGGTTTTACCGGGCCTCCAAAGACCTGCACCTCACCGCCCGGCTTTTGGGGCATAAGAGCGTGAACACCAGCGCCATCTACGCCAAGATGGACCTCGGCGACCTCAGGGCGCTCATCGACGAACTCGAGGACGACCCGGAACCGGTCTGAACCCTCAGGCGGTGGCCTGGCGGTCGAGGGTGTAGACGCGACTCACTCCGCCGACGCTGGTCACGCCCACGATGGCGTCGGCGGCCTCGAGGGTCCGCTTCTGGTGGGTCACGAGCAGGATCTGCCGGTTCTCCTTGAAATCCTTGAGGAAGTTGGCGAAACGAACCAGGTTGGCCTCGTCAAGGGCCGCATCCACCTCGTCGAGCAGCGCGATGGGGAGCCCCCCTTCCCGGACCTCGGCCAGGGCGAAGAGGAGCGCCAGCGCCCCCATCGTCTTCTCGCCGGTCGAGAGCAAGCCCAGCCGGCGAACCCGCTTGCCGCCCGGGGCCAACAGCAGGCTGAGCCCCCCATTTTCCCGTCGCAGTTCGCCCCGGCCCGAGAGCAGTCGTTGGGTGTAGCTGGCAAAGCGCTGACCGAGGGTGCGCTCGGCCTGGGCCAGCCGGTCCTCGAACTCCTTTTTGACCTCGGAGAGAAACGCCTCGAGGCGTTGGGTGGCCGCCTGGGCCTCCCGGTACTCGGCGAGACGCCCCTCGACCTCGGCCTCGAGGGCCTTCAGGGCCTGCTCGGCCCGGAAGTTGACTTCCCCGATCTCGGCCAGCTCCGCTTCGATCTCCCGCAGGCGCTTTTTCCCGCCCGGCGAGGCCGGGCCCGGGGGGAGGGCGGCCAGCTCGCTCCCTGTCGCCTCGATGATCACCTCCTGGCGGGCCATGACCAGACGCGCGTTCTCGGCCGCCGCCTTGAGGTCGAGGTGTTCCCGCTCCAAGGCCGATGCCCTTTGCTTTAAGACCTCTTTGGCCTTCGTCAACTCCGAGAGCGCGCGCCTGGCCTGGTTTTCCAGCGCCGAGAGCGCTGCCAGCGACGACGAGAGCCGATCCCCCAGCTTTTTGAGCGCCCCGGCCTTGGCCTGGGCCTCCGCCAGCTCGGCCTCGAGTTCGCCTTTCTTTTCGAGAAGGCCCGGTCGCTGGGCATAGGCCGCGCTCGCCTCCCGGTAGGCGCGCCACCGCGAGGCCGATTCCAGCGCCTGCATGATCTCGGCGAGTTCGGCCTCGAGGCGCTGGAGCGGTTCGCGAGACGGGGCGGGCAGCGGTTGGGGCGGGGCCGGTGGCGTTCCCGGCCGGTGGCGCTTGCGTTGCGATTCGAGGTAGCGCACCTCGGCCCGGATCGCTTCGATCTCCTGGCGCAGCGGCGTGAGATCGAAGCGCCGGCGCTCGAGCGTTGCCAGTTCCTCGATCAGCGGCCTCAGGGCCGAAACGGTGGCGGCGATTTTCTCCTCCACCTCGGCCAGGCGTGATTTTTCCCGCAAAACGCCGTGTTTGCGGGCACGGCCGCCGCTGACGGCCCCGCTGGGCTCGAGCAGCTCACCCCGTCGTGTCACGATGCGACGGGGCGACTGTCGAAAGAGCGCGAGGGCGGCGTCGAGGTCCCGGGCCAGGAGCGTCTCGCGGAGCAAGGTTCGGGTCAGCGTATCCTCTCCCGGCACCTGCACGAAGTCGCGCAAGAGGCCCTCGATGCCGGGCGAGGTCGGGACCGGGCGGATCGCCGGTGGCCGGGCCAGGGTCTTGGCCAGCACGGTGGCGCGGAGTCCTTTTTGCGAAAGCCAGGCCAGTGCCGACTTGAGTGCCGATTCGTCCTCGACCACGATCCAGGAAAGCCGACCCCCGAGCGCGGCCTCGGCGGCGGGGGCCAGCTCCGGTGGCAGGGCGAGCAGCCCGGCCACGCTGCCCAAGACTCCGGGCAGCCCGGCCTGGAGCAGGCGCCGGGGCCCTTCGGCAAGCCCCCGGCCCTCGTCCAAGGCCGCCACCAACCGCCGCTTTTCCGCTTCCAGGGCTCTGTGCTCGGCCTCGAGGCGTTCCTTCCTCGCCTGCAGGCGGCGAATGGCCTGGGCGAGTTCTTCCGCCTCGGCACTTTTTTGGGCGTAGGCCTCGTTGGCCTCGGTCAGGCGGGTCCTGGCCTCGGCCAGGCGGCGGTCGAGCGCCTCGGCTTCGGCCTTGCGCTTTTGGTAGTCCGCGAGTTCAATCTCGTAGCGGTTCTTGGCCCGGAGGTAGGCCGCATAGCGCCCTTCCGCCCGTTTGAAGTCGGCCTCGGCCTTTTTGAGGGCCTTCCGGACCGCTTTGAAGCGCTCCCGTAAGGCGGTCTCATCGTCGGCTGGGGGCGGGTCTTCGGGCGGCGTGGGCGGGGTTTTGGGCAGTCGGGCGAGCTGGGCCTCGATTTCCGCCAACGAGCGCGCAAGCAGCCTCCGGTGATCCTCGGCGAGCGAGTGCTGGGCTTTGAGGCCCTCAAGCTGAGCATGGAGGCGGGCCCGGGCCTCGGCGAACTGACCCAGCTGGGCGCGCAGAGCCTCCCTACGGGCGCTGATCAGCTGGGCTTCCTCGACGATCTCGCGCGCTCGCGCCTCGAGGGCGGCGGCTTTGTCGCGAGCCCGTTCGGCGTCTTCCTTGGCTTTCTTAAAGGCCACCTGCGCCTGCTGTTCTTTGTGCTGCAGCAGCCCCCGCCGCACCGCGAGCCGCTCGGCCTCGAGGGCCCGGACGCGACGGGCCTCCTCGGCTTCACGCATGAGCCTTGAGAGCGCCTCGCGTTTTTGCGAAAGCGCCGCTTCCAGCGCCGAGAGCCGTTCCCGGGCGGCCTCGAGGCGAACCCAGGCGTCTTCGGCCGAAGCCCGGACCCCGGAGAGACCGGCCGCCTCGACCAGCGCGTCGCGCAAACGTTCGGGTGGCGCCTCGACCACCTGGGCCACTTCCCCCTGGCCGATGATCGCCGCCCCGCCCGGGCCGAGGCCGCTTCCAGCCAGCGCCAGCGCCACCTGTTTCAGGCTCGTACGCTGGCCGTTGAGCGTCACTTCCTGCCGACCGTCCCGATAAACCCGGCGCCGCACCACGACCGGGGTCTCGCCAGTCATTTCCAGCGTGACCTCGGCAAAGCCCGCGGCCCGGCGATCGGCGCTTCCCTGGAAGATCAGGTCCTGGTGGCCCTGGCTGCGGAGCTTTCTCGCCCGGGCCGAGGCCGCGAAACGGATCGCTTCGATGAGGTTGGACTTTCCCGAGCCGTTGGGACCGATGATCGCCGTGACCCCGGGCAAGAGCTCGATCTCGATCCGGTCGGCGAACGATTTGAAGCCAGAAAGGATAAGTCGCTCGATTCGCATAGGGTGTCAGCGTGCCCGGCGTATGGGGTCGGCGAGCGAGAGGTGTTTAAGGGCCACCTGGGGTTGACCGTCGACGAGAAAACGGACCTCCTGGGCGTTCGAGTTCGCGAGCGCGGTGTTGGCAAGGCCGTAGAGCAAGAGCGTCTCCCCCCGTACGCCGAATCCGAGCTGGCGGTAGCGTCCTGGGAGGTCGATGTAGATCACCGATTCGGTCTCAAACGCCCTGGGGGGCGGCTCCCCCGGCGGAATCACCGGCGCCCCGTCTCGGGTCGGCCCCTTGGCGAGCTCGGCCAGCGCCCGGTTGATGCGGTCTTCACCGGGCGAAAGCGCCACCTCGCGCCGTTCCAGGACGAAACCGCTGCCATCGGGCTTGGCGAAATAGAGCGCCACCCGAACGCGCTCGGGAGCCTTCTCGGCGCCGACCACGATCTGGGGCGGGTTTTCCAGCCGCTCGCGAGGGAGCCGGCTCCCCAGGTAGAAGACCAGCCCGCCGACGAGGAAAAGCGCGGCGCCGACGAGGTTGATCCAGCTGAGGTAGCGTTTCATCGTGTCCCCCCGATCACGTCGAGAATTGCGCTCACGATCTTGGCCCCCACCTCCGCGAGCGGTTTTTGGGGGTCGACCTCGAGGTACGCCCCGGCCTTGGCCACGAAGGCCAGGAGCGCCACCTCGGCCCGACCCTGCGTCGCGCCCAGTGCCTGGGCCAGGCGCTGGGCAAGATCAAGCGAGGCCGCTTCCGGGGCCACCTGTTCCGAAAGGTCTCCCACCTCCGTCTGGTCGGCGATCGCCCGGCGGGCGTTTTGCACGAACGCCAGCGCCAGGGCCTGGCCGCGTTTGCGGTAGGTGTAGACGGTCGTGGTTTTGGCGGTTTCGAGCGAGAGGAAAACGTCGGCGGTGGTGATCCTCGAGGCCTTGTCGCGCAGGCTGGCCTCTGGGGAGAGCACCTCAACCTGGATGCCGCTTTGGCGCAACCGGTCAGCGAGCCAGGCAGCGAGGCTCTGGCTGTAGGCCCCAACCCCCCCGTCGAGGACGACCCGGGGGGTCTTTGCTTTTGGCAGGGGCGCCCCGACCTCGACCCAAAGGCCTTTCGGCATCGGCCCGAAGCGAACGGGGACGCCCTCGGCGCCGAGCAGGCTGAAGCGCATACCGCCTTCACCGGCCGCATCGCTGATCTGCAGGCCGAAGAGATGGTACCCGCTGAGCGACACTAAGGCCTCCTCGCCCCGCGCCCCCAGGATCAAAAATCGCCCCTGACCTTCGGCGACAACGTTCACGTCACGGGAAAAGGCCAGGGTCAGCCGGTCCTGGGTTTCCCGGGTCACCAGCACCTGGCCCAGAAATCGGGCCGGGGGCAGGCTCACCCGTAACCCCGCGTCGCTCCCCACGTAGGTCGCGCCGAGGGCCAGGGCGGCGCGTTTCACCGGAATCATGGTCCGGCCTTCCTCGACGAAGGCGGCGGGGGGATCGGCGCGGACCGCTTCCTTGGCGGTGGGGAGGATGGGAATGCGCAGGCCCCGGGCGCCGAGGATGAGATAGACGTCCCCCTCCGACTCGAGATACCCAAGGCCGAGGGCCTCGGCGAAGGGCCGGGCCGGGGTATAGGACACGCCGAGGTCTAAGGGATAGCTGGCCTGGAGCTGGGTGCTGCCCACGAGGAGCGGCTTTTCGGGTTGGGCCATGGCCAGGCTCAAGGCCGCCAGCAGCACCGCGCCGGCCACGCGAAGACGCCCGTGCCATTGCATCAGTCGTACCACGCCTTGATCTCCCGTTCGATGGCCCGCTTCTTGTCGACTTCCTTTTTCTCGTAGGCCCGGCGCCCGCGCCCGAGCCCGAGCAACAGCTTGGCATACCCGCGCTCGTTGAAGTAGATCTTGAGCGGAACCAGTGTCAGCCCCCGCTGTTCCACCCGTCCGCGGAGCTTATTCAATTCGTGACGGTGCAACAAGAGCTTACGGGGACGCCGGGGATCGTGGTTGGTGTAGGACCCCTTCTCGTAAGGCGCGATGTAGAGGTTTTCCAGCCACAGCTCGTCGCCCTGAAAGCGGGCGAAGGCGCCGGTAAAGTCCACCTGGCCGGCGCGAAGCGCCTTGACCTCGGTTCCGCGCAGGGCGATCCCCGCCTCGTAGGTGTCCAGGATCTCGTAGTCTCGCCGCGCCCGGCGGTTCTCCATGACCACGGACATATTCTAAGCCGGTATACTCTGAACCCGGTGAAGGTGGATCGAACAATCTGGTTGCCGGCCCTCGAGGGCAGCGGTGTTCTCCTGATGCTCGCGGCGCTGGCCGCTCGGGTGGGGCTCGACGGCGCCCTCACCCAGGGGCTGGCCTGGTTTTTGGCCCTGCTGGCGGCGGGCCTGGGGCTGATCGGTGTTGGCATCATGCCCGCGGGCAAAAGGCGGTTGATCCCGCTCCTCGCGGGGGTGGGCCTGTTCTGGCCGCTCACGCCGTATGCCGCACTCGGTGTCGTCGCCAGCGCGTTTCTAGCCTACGCTGCCCTGCGCGAACGCCTGCCCGAGCGGGCGGCGGCCGCCTTCTGGGGCTGGAGCTTCGTTTGGCCGGCCCTGGCGCTGGTCTTGGTGTGGAACATCCTGCCCAGCTTCTTCGCTTTCTACATCAGCCTCTTCGATCGGGTGAGCTTCGTGACCAAAAGCCAGTTCGTCGGCCTCAACAACTACCGCATCCTTTTCTCCGACCCTCTTTTTTGGCGAGCCCTGCAAAACACCTTCTGGTATGTGCTCTTCACCGTCCCCACCGGAATCATCCTGGGCACGGTGATCGCGGTCTTGCTCAACGAGAAGGTGCGCTTTTTGGGGCTTTACCGCACGCTCTACTTCCTGCCCTACATCACCGCCTTGACCGCGGCCGCGGCGGTATGGATGTGGATCTACCACCCGGAGTTCGGCGTGCTCAACTGGCTTTTGGGGACGCCGGGGTTCGACTGGTTGAACACCCCCGACGGTATCTTCGCCCTGGCGGCGAAGCGGCTCGGTTTTACCCTCGAGGGCTTTCTCGCCGGTCCCAGCGTGGCTTTTGTGGCGGTGATGGCGATGAGCGTGTGGAACCTGCTCGGCTATAACGTTGTGATTCTCCTGGCCGGCCTGCAGTCGATCCCCCGCTCGTACTACGAGGCGGCCATGATCGATGGGGCCTCCTGGTGGCAGCTGCAACGGCACATCACCTGGCCGCTTTTGTCCCCGACGACCTTCTTCCTGGCCATTATCGGCCTGATCGGAGCCTTCCAGGTCTTTACCCAAGTCTACGTCATGACGCCTACGGGTGGGGTTTTGAACGATACGCTGACGGTGACCATGTACCTCTACAACAAGGGCTTTCGCGATTCCGACTTCTCCTACGCTTCGGCCATCGCGGTGGTGGTGTTCGTGCTCATCCTGGTGTTTACGCTCATCCAGAAGCGGGTTTTGGAAAAGCGGGTGACCTACGGTGAATAGGCTTCGTCTCCGGCTGGCGCGCGTTTTGATTTACATGGTCCTCACCGGGGGAGCGGTGCTGATGGGATTCCCCTTTTACTGGATGCTCACCACCAGCATCAAAAGCGCCCAGGAAGCGCAGCAAGCAGAGCCGGTATGGGTGCCCCAGCGGGCCAAACCCCAAAACTGGCGGGCCGCGTTTGCGCTTGGCGCCGAGGGGGGAAACCCCTGGTGGGGTGGTTTTGCCAAGGGGCGGCAGGTGACGCTCTTTATTGCCCTAAAGGGCGACGGCCCCCTGCCCCGGGCCAGGGTTCCCAAACCCCCGGGTGCTTTTTCCGATCCCAGGAGCTCAAAGACCAAAATCCAGGTGCTCCGCACCGACGGCGGGGTGAAGATTACCTTCACCAACGCGTCGGACCAGGACTTTGACCAGCTGCCGGCGGTGGTCTTCATCCCCAAGGCCTACGCGGCTTTTACCCCGGCGCTGGCACCGGACGCGGTCCGCTCGGTCGGGCGCTACTGGCGGCTGGAGTGGGACAACATCGCCCCCGGTATCTTCGGTTACGTCTTCCACAACTTCCGGGAGGCTTGGCACGCGGCACCGTTTTCCCGCTACTTCTACGTCTCCTTCGTTTCGGCCGGCACCCAGGTTGCCATCGGGCTCTTCATCGCCGCCATGGCGGCCTTTGCCTTTGCCCGCATCCCCTTTCCCGGCCGGGAGTGGGTGTTCCTCCTCTTCATCGCCACCATGATGGTGCCGGGCGAGGTGTTGCTGATTCCCAATTACATCCTCCTGGCCAAGCTCGGCTGGCTCGATACCTTCTACGCCCTGATTGTCCCCTGGTTGGCCTCGGTGTTTGGAATCTTCCTTTTGCGCCAGTTCTACCTGGCCCTCCCCCAGGATATCTTCGAGGCTGCCCGCATCGACGGCGCCAGTCACTTCACCATGCTCTTTCGCATCGCCCTGCCGCTGGCGGTTCCCGGCCTTGTAACCTACGGGCTTTTCAGTTTTCTCGGCGCCTATAACGCGCTGCTCTGGCCCCTGATCGTGACCCAGAGCCCGGAGATGCGCACGGTCCAGGTTGGCTTGCAGGCCTTTATCGGCGAGGCCGGGAGCGACTACGGCCAGCTCATGGCGGCATCCACGCTCGTGGTCCTACCCATCATTGTCGGGTACTTCTTCGCGCAACGCCAGTTCATCGAAGGGATCGCGCGAAGTGGTATCAAATAAGGTGGAGGTGATCCATATGAAGATTCAGTGGTGGTTGGCGGCCGCGCTGGTCGCGACGATGGCCCTGGCGCAAAAGCCCGAGGACGTCATCAAGGCGCAGTGCAAGGACGCTCCGGTGGTCGCCGAGCTCTGGCACGCCTTCCGGGGCGGCGCGCCGCGCACGGCGCTGGAGAACATGGCCATCGAGTTCAACAAGCGCGAGCAAGGCAAGGGCTGCATCCGCCCCATCAACCAGGGCGGCTACCGCGACCTTTCCACCAAGATCAAGGCCGCGTTCGCCGCTGGGAAGCTCCCGGTTTTGGCCCAGGCCTACGAGAACCAGATCGCGCTCTACCTCGAGGCCAACGCCGTGGTGCCTGTGCAGGCCCTTGGCGTCAACCTTAGCGGACTGAACCCCACCTTCGTCAACGCCGCCCGCTTTGGGGGTCTGGTCTACGGGGTGCCCTTCAATAAGTCGGTCCTGGTGCTCTATTACAACCGCGACCTGCTGAGCAAGTACGGTCTCGCCGTGCCCCGGACCGTCGATGAATTCGTAGCCACAGCGAAGACGCTTTCGCAAAAGGTCGGCAACCCCGTCTACTGGTTCCGGCCCGACACCTCGACCTTCGGTTATTGGTTCTTCACCTTTGGCGGCGAGTACCGCCAGGGCGATAAGATCGTCGTCGACTCCCCAGCGGCGCGAAAAGCCCTTTCGCTGATGGTCAGGAGCGTCAAGGAGGGCTGGGGTAAGGCGATTACCTCCGGCTATATCAACCAGAACTTCGGCAAGGGCACCTTTGGCTTTTCCACCGACACCTCCGCCGGCTATCGCTATTACCTGAAGGCGGCCAAGTTCGATCTGGGGCTGGCCACCCTTCCCGGCCTCAGCGGGGATCGGCCGGGCTACGGGGTGGTGCAGGGAACGAACCTGATCGTTTTTAAATCCGCCAGCCCCGAGCAGCAAAAGATCGCCGCCGACTTCCTGAAC
The DNA here is from genome assembly GCF_055385885.1 of Vulcanithermus mediatlanticus. NCBI lineage: Bacteria > Thermotogati > Deinococcota > Deinococci > Thermales > Thermaceae > Vulcanithermus > Vulcanithermus mediatlanticus. The sequence continues at coordinate 1,958,460 of NZ_AP042385.1, forward strand.
TTCGTGGTCAGCCCGCAGGCCCAGGCGATCTTCTCGGCGTCGACCGGGTACGTTCCCGTAAATCCGGCGGCCGCCGACGAACCCGAACTTCAGGACCGGGTCCTCGAGGACCCCAACTTCGAGGCCGTCTTGAAGCAGGCCAACTACGCCAAATTCGAACCGGCGATTCCCCAGTGGGAGCAGATTCGCTTCGATATTCTCGGCCAGGCCATTACCCAGGCCGTCCTTGGCAAGGCCAGCGTCGAGGACGCCCTGGCCCGGGCACAGAGCCTGGTGGACAAGCTGATGAGCGGTCAGATCCGCTAAAAGGGGTCGCCGCCTGGTCTTTTCCAGGGCGGGCTATTTTTCGGCGCCTGGGGTGGCCCCGGGCGCCTTTTCGATACCGGCACAGTAGGCCTTCGCAGCGTAATATTTGATTGGAGGTGGTTTATGAAGATCGGCATCAACGGATTTGGCAGAATCGGTCGACAGGTCTTTCGGATCCTTCTCGACCGCGGGATCGAAGTTCGCCTTATCAATGACCTCACCGACAACAAGACCCTGGCCCATTTGCTCAAGTACGATTCCAACTACGGCCGGTTCCCCGGCGAGGTTGACTACGACGAGACACACCTGGTGGTGAACGGTCGGAAGATCCAGGTGAGCGCCGAACCCGATCCGGCCCGGCTTCCCTGGTCGGAGCTTGGGGTTGGGCTGGTCATTGAAGCCACCGGTCGTTTCACCAGCCGGGAAGGGGCAGAAAAACACCTCAAAGCCGGCGCCGAGCGCGTCATCATCACCGCCCCGGCGAAAAACCCCGACATTACCGTGGTCCTTGGGGTCAACGACGATCAGATCCGACCGGAGCATCGGATCATCTCCAACGCCTCCTGCACCACCAACTCCCTGGCCCCGGTGATGAAGGTCCTCGACGAGGCCTTCGGCGTGGAGCGGGCCATGATGACCACCATTCACTCCTACACCAACGACCAGCGAATCCTCGACCTGCCCCACAAGGATCTGCGCCGGGCCCGGGCGGCGGCGATCAACATCATCCCCACCACCACCGGCGCGGCCAAGGCGACGGCGCTCACCCTGCCCCAGCTCGAGGGCGTTTTCGACGGCGTAGCCCTGCGCGTGCCCACGCCAACCGGCTCCATCTCCGATATCACCGCGATTTTGCGTCGCGAAGCGACGGTGGAGGAGGTGAACGGCGCCCTTAAAGCCGCCGCCGAGGGTCCGCTCAAGGGGATCCTCGAGTACAGCGAGGAGGACCTGGTGCGGACCGATATCGTCGGGAACCCGCATTCCTCGATCGTCGATGGCAAGCTCACCAAGGTTTTGGGCCCGATGGTCAAGGTCTTTGCCTGGTACGACAACGAGTGGGGCTACGCCAATCGCGTGGCCGACCTCGTCGAGCGGCTGATGCAGCGTGCGTGAATCTGGCGATGCCAGCCGGGGGGCGCCCGGGGCAACCCGGCGCCGCCCTTTATGAAAGGAGAACCCATGCGCGTGCTCGGGGATCTGGATGCAAAAGGTCGGCGCGTTTTGGTGCGCGTGGATTTTAACGTGCCTCTGGCAGGGGGCAAGGTCGCCGACGATGCGCGGATTCGGGCCAGCCTGCCCACGATCGAGCACCTCCGCCGCTCTGGGGCCAGCGTGGTGCTCATGAGTCACCTGGGGCGGCCCAAGGCGGTCGATCCTAACTTCAGTACCGCGCCCGTGGCCGAGAGGCTTTCCGAACTCATCGGCCGGCCGGTCCGCCACGTGCCCACCCTTCCCAGCGACGACGCGACCCTGGAAGCGGTCAGAACGTTAGGGGAAGGGGAAATCGCGCTTTTGGAGAACGTCCGCTTCGAAGTGGGGGAAACCAAAAACGACCCGGCCCTGGCCGAGCGCTACGCCCGGCTCGGCGAGGCCTTTGTTCTCGACGCCTTTGGCGCCGCGCACCGGGCCCACGCTTCGGTGGTGGGCGTGGCGGCAAAGCTGCCGAGCTATGCGGGCTTTCTTTTAGAAAAGGAGGTCACGGCCCTGGCGAGGCTCCTCGAGGGCTACGAACGCCCCTACTGGGTGGTGCTCGGAGGGGCCAAGGTCTCCGACAAAATTGGGGTGATCAAGAGTCTCCTCCCCAAGGTCGATGGCCTCTTGATTGGCGGCGCCATGGCCTTCACCTTCATTCGAGCCCTGGGGGGACGGGTTGGAAAGAGCCTCGTCGAAGAGGACAAGATCGCCTTGGCCGGAGAGATCCTCGACGAGGCCGAGCGGCTCGGTAAACGCATCGTGCTCCCCGAAGACGTCGTCGCCGCCAGCGAGATTGCGCCCGGCGTTAAAACTGAGGTGGCCCAGGCGTTCGACATTCCAGAAGGGCTCATGGGGCTCGATCTCGGGCCCCAAAGCCAGCAAGCCTTCGCAGAAGCCCTGGCTCCGGCGAAGACGGTCTTTTGGAACGGGCCGATGGGCGTGTTTGAGGTCCCACCCTTCGATGCCGGGACCCTGGCTGTGGCTCGGGCAGTGAGCGCGATGCAGGGTGCCTATACAGTGGTCGGTGGCGGCGATTCGGTGGCTGCGGTGCGTCGTCTCGGTTTGGAAAACGCCTTCACCCACGTGTCGACCGGGGGCGGGGCCAGCTTGGAATTTCTGGAAAAGGGGACGCTTCCCGGCGTCGAGGCGGTTGGAGGGTGGCGATGAGGACGCCGATCGTCGCCGGCAATTGGAAAATGCACCTCACGCCGGAAGAGGCCCGGGCCTGGCTTTTGCAGTTTTCCCAGAGCATGCCCGAGCCACCTTCCGGGGTGGAAGCGGTGGTGCTCCCCGCCTTCCCCTTAATTCCCGTCGTCGCCGAAAAGGCCCGGGAAAGCGGGCTTCGGGTAGGGAGCCAGGACGTGAGCGCCCACCGCTGGGGCGCCTACACCGGCGAGGTTTCGGCCTGGCAGCTGGTGGGCCTCGGCGCTCGTTACGCGGTCGTCGGTCATTCCGAACGCCGCCAGTACTGGGGCGAAACCTCTTCGCTCGTCTCCGAAAAGGCCAGGCGGGCGGCGGAAGCGGGGCTGACCCCGATCGTGTGTGTGGGCGAGCCCTTAGAGGTACGGTCGGCCGGCGAGGCCGAACGCTATGTGGTCGATCAGCTGCTCGCTAGCCTTGAGGGATTGGCGGGAAATGACCCCACCCGCCTCGTCATCGCTTACGAACCCGTCTGGGCCATCGGAACGGGCCGGAGCGCAACCCCGGAGGACGCCGAAGCGATGTCCATTGCCATACGCGAAGCCCTCCAGCGCAGGTTTGACGCCGATTACGCGGCCCGCGTCCGCATCCTCTATGGAGGCTCGGTCAAGGTGGAGAACTTCGCTGCGATCATGGCCAAGCCGAATGTGGATGGCGGGCTGGTTGGAGGGGCCAGCTTGCGTGCTGAGGCCTTCGCGGCGCTGGTTCGTCTTGCTGTTTCGAGTTTGTGAAGGAAGGGAGGCGCAATAGTTCGTGAATATTTTCACTGAAAGGGCCAAAACGCTCTATAAGCTGCACACGGAGCGCGACCTGAACGCCATCCTCATCGTCAGCCCTGAGAATGTCCGCTACCTCACCGGCTTCGCCCACCCACACGACGCCTGGGTCTGGGTGGATGCGCACGGCGTCACCCTGCTCGCCGGCCCGCTCTACGAAAACGAGCTCGAGGGCTCGCCTCTCCCCTACCGGATCCTCAAGACCCGCGACTGGGCCGAGGCACTCAAAGCGATCGCCAACGGCCGCATCGGGTTCGAGGCCGACGCCTTGAGTTTTGCCCAGTATCGCCGCCTGCAAGCGGCCTGGCCTGCCGAGCTCGTCCCCCTCGAAGATCCGCTCAGCCCCCTCCGAATCCGAAAAAGCACCGAAGAAGTCGAGTCCATCGCCACCGCCGCCCGCATCGCCGATCAGGCCCTGGCCGAAGTCTTGCCCATGCTCAAGCCGGGCACCAGCGAACGAGACATCGCCCTGGCGCTCGAGTGCAGCATGAAGCGCCTCGGGGCCGAGGGCGCCGCCTTCGACATCATCGTGGCTTCGGGCGAGCGGGGTGCCTATCCCCATGCCGAGGCCAGCGAGCGGAGGCTCGCCGAAGGCGAGCTCGTCACCATCGACTGGGGTGCGACCTACCGCGGCTACCACTCAGACGCCACCCGGACCTACGCCCTCGGCGAGCCGCCTGAGCCCTTGGCCCAAATTCTCCGCGCCGTCAGCGAGGCCGAAGCCGCGGCGCTGGAGGCGGTGCGCCCCGGGATCAAAGGCAGCGAGCTCGACGCTCTGGCCCGCCAGGTCCTCGCCAGCTACGGCCTGGAAGACCGCTTCATCCACGCGTTGGGGCACGGCGTCGGTCTGGCCGTTCACGAGGGGCCCCGGCTGGGCCGGGGGGATGCCGGCGTGCTCGAACCGGGGATGGTGATCACCATCGAGCCTGGCGTGTACGTGCCCGGGGTGGGCGGAGCCCGGGTCGAAGATCTGGTTCTGGTCACCGAGGAAGGTCACCGGGTGCTGACCCAGGCCCCGAGGGCGTTGGCTGGGGATTTGAGCTCAAGGTCACGCCCATAGGTTTGTGAATTTTTTCTCGCATGCGCACGCTGATCCGGTTCTCTACCCTCGCCCTACTCCTCTTCTCGCTCACCGCCTGCGCCCCGCGCCCGACCAGCGGCGCGGGGCCACCGGCCCCGCCGGCACTCAAGCACGTGGTCCGGCCCGGGGACACCCTGTTTCGGATCGGACTCTACTTCGGTGTGAGCGCCGACGCGCTGATGGCCGCCAACGGCCTGCGGTCCACAGAAATCCGCGTCGGGCAGGTACTTACCTATCCCTGGCCCGAGGCGGCGCGCTTCTACCAGCGGGGCCTTGCTTCCTGGTACGGGCCGGGCTTTCACGGCAAGCCGACCGCCAGCGGCGAACGCTTCGACCAAAACGCCCTGACCGCGGCCCACAAGCGCCTTCCTTTCGGCACCCGGGTCCTGGTCTACCGGGTGGACAGCGGTGAGACGGTGGTGGTGCGGATCAACGACCGGGGGCCTTTTATTCCGGGCCGAATCATCGATCTCTCGAGGGCCGCGGCCAGAGCCATCGGGCTCGACCGCTCGGGCGTAACGGAGGTGAGGCTTTACACCCTGCCATGATCTACGGGTTCCATTTTTCGATCGCCGGTTCGAAGGGGTTTTTGCGAGCACTCGAGGAAGCCCAGGCGCTGGGGGTCAGGGCGGTACAGATCTTCGCCAAAAGCCCCCGCCAGTGGCGTAAAAAAGCCCTTCCGCCAAGCGAGGCCGACCGCTTCCGGGCCGAGCGGGAATCACTCGGAATCGAAGCCGTCATCATCCACGCCAGTTATCTCATCAACCTCGGTGCCGACGGCGAACTCTTTGAAAAAAGCGTTTTCTCGCTCGCCGATGACCTAGAAAAGGCGCGGATGCTGGGGGCGGACATGGTCGTCGTTCACCCCGGGAGCGGTTCGATCGAAAATATCCGAAAGGGGCTTTTCCTCGCCCGGCGACTCGCGCCAAGTCAAGCACAGCTCCTGGTGGAAAACACAGCCGGCGGCGGGAAGCGGCAAGGGGCCAGCCTCGAGGCCCTGGCGGAAATCCTCGACGGAACCCCTTTCGGCCTCGCCCTCGACACCGCCCACGCCCACCTGGCCGGCTACCCGATTGCCGGTTTGATCGACGCCGTGGCACGCCGGGTGGGCCTCGATCGTCTGAAGCTCGTTCACCTCAACGACACGCCGCACCCTCTGGGCAGCCACCGCGACGTCCATGCCAGCCTCGGTCAAGGCGCGATCGGCGAGGCCCTGGCCGCGCTGGTACGGGACCCCCGCCTGGCGAAGATCCCCATGATCAGCGAGGTTCCCCCCTCGACCTTCGAGGAAAACCTCCGCACCCTCAGGCGGTGGCTCGGGTCCTAATGGCCCTCAGCGTACCGGTTCGGCCTGCCAACCTTTCGGCCCCTCTTTGAGTCGGGCCCGGCCGAGCTTTGGGTCGTGGGGCGTCACCAGGACCGCGCCCGAGGCCGCCCACTCGGGATAAAGGCGTTTTCGGACCTCGAGGGTCGTCACCGGGTAGAGATCGAACGCCATGATGTAAGGAAGGCTCACGTGCGCGAAGGTGGGAAGGAGGTCGGCGGTGTAGACCAACGTCGCCCCCTCCGAGGTCAACATGACCCCCTGCTGGCCCAGGGTGTGTCCGGGCAGGGGAATGAGGCGGAATCCAGGGACGATCTCCACCTCTCCCTCGACCACCTCGAAAAGGCCGGCCTCCAGCACCGGCTCGACGTTTTCCGGAAAGTAACTGCCCCGGTTGCGCTCGTGGGGGTGGGTGGCGTCGTAGAGCTCCTGGCGCTGGACGAAGTAGCGGGCTTGCCGGAAAAGGGGCCGGATCTGCCCGTCCTCGAGGACGGTGTTGAGCCCGGCGTGATCGAAATGGAGGTGGGTATTGACCACCACCGAGATATCATCCGGCGCAAGACCCAGGGCGTTGAGCTGGGAAAGCAGGTTATGGCGACGGTCGATCTTGTAGATCTTCCGGTGCTTTTCCCCGGGCTTCTCGTCGATCCCGGTCTCGACCAAGATCCACTTCCCGCCCGCCCGAACCAGCATCGGCCGGATGACCAGGGGAATGCGGTTTTGCTCATCGACTTCGACCATCCGGGACCACAGCGCCTTCGGCACCACCCCGAACATAGCCCCGCCGTCGAGCCAGAAGGTGCCGTCGGTGAGCAGGTAGACCTCAAAGTCGCCGATGAAAAAGTGCTCCATCGCTTCACCTCGTTTTCTTGGCCCCCGCGCGGACATCGCCCAGGACCGCAAGCGGGTCCCGGCCGGCCTCGATCGCGCGGATGAGCGCCGAACCCACCACCACACCGTCGGCTTCGGCCGCGGCCTGGGCCGCGGTCGACCGTCCCGAGATGCCAAACCCCACCGCCACCGGAAGGTCAGTCGCACTCTTGATGCGCCGGACCAGTGAAGCGAGTTCCGATGGCAAGCGATCGCGGGCCCCGGTCACCCCAGTCACGCTCACGGTGTAGACGAACCCGGTGGTGTAACCGGTCACGGTCCGGATCCGGGCGTCGGTCGAGGTGGGGGCGAGGAGGAAGACGGTTTCCAACCCCGCCCCCTTCGCCGCGGCCACGAGCTCGGGATCCTGATCGGGCGGGAGGTCGGGGAGGATCACCCCGGCCAGGCCGGCCGCCCGGAAGGCCGAGAAGAAACGCTCGGGCCCCCAGGCGAGCACCGGGTTGATGTAGGTCATGAGCAAGAGGGGCACCTCGACCCGGCGTGCGAGCGCTTCCACCAGGGCCAGGGTCTTCTGCGTCCGCACGCCCTTCGCCAGCGCGGTCTCGCTCGCCCGCTGGATCACCGGCCCGTCGCCGAGGGGGTCGGAGTAGGGCAGTCCGATCTCGAAGAGGTCGGCGACCTGGGCAAGCCTCGTGGCCAACGATAAGAAAGTCTCCGGATCGGGATATCCCGCGGTGAGGTAGGGGATGACCGCGGCCCGTCCCTCGCCAGCGGCCTTGGCAAAGGCTTCGTGAACGGGATTCACAAAACTCCCCCCTTCTGCAAGAGTCGCTGTACCTCGCGAACGTCCTTGTCGCCCCGACCGGAGATGTTGATCACCACCACCGCGTCGCGGTCCATCTCGGGAACCACCTTGGCCGCGTGCGCCACCGCGTGCGCCGACTCGAGCGCGGGGATGATGCCCTCGAGGCGAGAAAGGAGGCGGAAGCCCTCGAGGGCCTCGTCGTCGGTCACCGAGACGTACTCGACCGTCCCAGCGTCGGCGAGGTAGCTGTGCTCGGGCCCGACCCCGGGGTAGTCGAGTCCGGCCGAGACCGAGTGCGCCGGCGAGATCTGGCCGTCTTCGTCCTGGAGGAGGTACATGTAGCTCCCGTGCAGCACCCCGCGCCTGCCAGCGCTGATGCTGGCCGCGTGGTGGCCGCTTTCGAGACCCCGTCCCGCGGCCTCGACGCCGATCAACCGCGGACGGGGGCTCCGGTAGGCAAAGGGCGCGAACGCGCCGATGGCGTTCGATCCCCCGCCAACGCAGGCGATGATGACATCGGGGACCTCGCGGCCCTCGAGCTCAGCGAGCTGAACCCTGAGCTCCTGCCCGATCACGCTCTGGAAGTCCCGCACCATACGGGGGTACGGGTGCGGGCCCACCACCGAACCCAGGATGTAGAAGGTGTCGCGGACGTTCGTGACCCAATCGCGTATGGCCTCGTTGGTTGCGTCCTTCAGGGTTTTGGTGCCCGAATGGACCGGAACCACCTCGGCGCCGAGCAACTCCATCCGGAACACGTTCAGCGCCTGGCGGCGGACGTCCTCCGCTCCCATGTAAATGACCGCCCGGAGCCCGAACATAGCCGCCACCGTGGCCACGCTTACCCCATGCTGACCGGCCCCGGTTTCGGCGATCACCCGCTTTTTCCCCATCCGCATCGCCAAAAGCGCCTGCCCCAAGGTGTTATTGATCTTGTGCGCGCCGGTGTGGGCCAAATCCTCTCGCTTGAGGTAGACCCTGGCCCCGCCCCAATGCCGGGTCAGGTTCCGGGCGAAATAAAGCGGCGTCGGTCGCCCGGCGTAACGCTGGAGATATTCGACAAAGGTGACTCGGAACTCAGGATCCTGCCTGGCTTCTTCATAAGCGGCCTCGAGCCTCTCAAGGGCCGGGATCAAGGTTTCCGGCACGTAACGGCCGCCATAGACCCCAAAACGCCCCCGCGCATCGGGCACTGGGTAATCCTCGAACTCAAACATCGGCACTCCTTTTATCGTCACATCCCTCCCAATCGAACTGCACCTGGAACCCGCACTTCATTCGCCGCAAGCGGCTAGAGGGGATGCAACGCGAGTTTAAAACGCCTTGGCGTGCGTACCCGCTGAGACTTTCGCACGCCCCTACCCTAGCCTCATCACCGCTCCCTGGCAAGGGGTGGGGTATGCTTGAGCCGTGCCGCCGCTCTTTGCTTTGCTCGTGGCCAGCGCCATCACCTTCCTGCCGAGCAACGACGTCGCCGGAGCCCTCTACTGCCCAAACGGCGTCTACGTTATCGAGGGCAACCCCTTTCCCCTCAAAGCGTTCCGCAAGGGAAGCCTTTTGCGCCTGGCCCTTCCCTACCGCCGCGCTGACTGGCGGCTTAAGGTGAAGTACGTCTTCCAAAGGGGCGAGCCGGTCCGCATTCGGCTCAAGCACGCCCTCCCCTTTCCCCAGACCCAGATCGGCCTGGTGAAGATCTGCATGAACGACGGCCGGTCCGAAACCTGCAAAGAGGCGCCAAAACAGGCGTGGCAGCTCTACTGGGACGAGAAAACCCGCACATTGTGGATCAACCTGACCCACAAGGGCCCGCTGAAAGCGGTGCGGGTCAAGCTGAGCTTTGGCGAGGGCGACTGCGGCGGCTACCTGCGCTACGAAGCGAAAAAGCTCCCCTGGTAAAGGAAGGCCCCGAGCCAAAAGGCCCGGGCTTGATGGTGGAGCCGAGGGGATTTGAACCCCTGACCTCCCGCTTGCAAGGCGGGTGCTCTCCCGCTGAGCTACGGCCCCATGCGGCCACGGGCATTCTACGCAAAGCGCAGGCGCAGGGTCAACGTGCTGGCCTTGCCTATGCCCTGGTGCTATAATGCCCCTTCGGTGCGCCGGTAGGTCCCGAGGGCAGGGGGGTGTCTCTCGGAAGCGACCGAAAGCGCCCGGCGAACGCCGACCTCAACGCCCCCCGGAAGAGGAGTGACATGGCTTGTAACATCACGATCAAAGAGCTTTTGGAAGCCGGGGTTCACTTCGGTCACGAGACCAAGCGCTGGAACCCCAAGATGAAGAAGTACATCTACGCCGAGCGGGGCGGTATCTTCATCATCGACCTGCAAAAAACCCTCCCGCTCATGCAAAAGGCCTGCGAGTTCGCGGTCGACCTCGTGTCCAGAGGCGGGGTCATTCTCTACGTCGGGACCAAAAAGCAGGCCCAGGAAATCATCCAGATCGAGGCCGACCGCGTGGGCATGCCCTACATCAACCAGCGCTGGCTCGGCGGCATGCTGACCAACTTCAAGACCATCTCCAGCCGGGTCAAGCGGCTTGAGGAACTCGAGGCCCTCTTCGAGTCCGAAGAGATCAACGACCGGCCCAAGAAGGAGCAGGTGCGCCTGCGCCGGGAACTCGACCGCCTGCAAAAGTATCTCGGCGGGTTCCGGAAGCTCAAACGGCTTCCGGACGCGCTCTACGTGGTCGACCCGGTGAAAGAGGAGATCGCGGTTCGCGAGGCGGGGAAGCTGGGCATCCCGGTGATCGCCTATGCCGACACCGACGCCGACCCGGATCTGATCGACTACATCATCCCCGGCAACGACGACGCCATCCGCTCCATCCAGCTGGTGACCAGCCGCATCACCGACGCACTGATCGAGGCCAAGGGCGGCAGCGGAAGCGAGGAGAGCGAAGAGGAAACCACCGAGGAGGCATGAAATGAGCCAGATCGAACGCATCAAAAAGCTGCGCGCCGCCACCGGGGCGGGCATGATGGACGTCAAGAAGGCCCTCGAGGACGCGGGCTGGGACGAAGAGAAAGCCATTCAGCTCCTGCGCGAGCGGGGCGCCGCCAAGGCGGCCAAAAAGGCCGACCGCGTGGCCCAGGAAGGCCTCATCGTCTCCTACATCCACCACAACCAGCGGCTCGGGGTGATGCTCGAGGTCAACTGCGAAACCGACTTCGTCGCCCGTACCGAGGACTTCCAGTCGCTGGCCAAGAACATCGCTATGCACATCGCCATGGCGGCCCCGAAGTACGTTTCGGTTGATCAGATCCCGTCTGAGGAGCTGGAAAAAGAACGCGAGATCTACATCAAGGCCGCGCTGGCCGAGGGTAAGCCCGAACAGATCGCGCAGAAAATCGCCGAGGGGCGGATCAAAAAGTACGTCCAGGAAGTGGTGCTGCTCGAGCAGCCCTACGTCAAGGACGACTCGATCACCGTCGGCGAGCTCTTAAAGCAAGCCATCGCCAAAATCGGCGAGAACATCGTGGTGCGAAGGTTCTGTCGCTTCGAGCTCGGCGCTGAGGAGTGAATGGGGCCCATCGGGCCCCATTCTTCTCGGTCAGGAGTGAGGCATGGCCTACAAACGGGTGCTGCTCAAACTCTCGGGAGAGTTTCTCTCCGGCAACGGATTCGGTATCCGCCCCGAAGCCACGCGGGCGCTGGCGCAAGAAGTCGCCCGGGCCAAGGCCGAGACCGGGGCTGAGATCGCGGTGGTGGTGGGGGCCGGGAACCTCTGGCGCGGGGCACGTCAGGGGGTTGGGATGGACCGGGCCACCGCCGATTACATCGGCATGCTGGCCACGATCATGAACGCGCTGGCGTTGCAGGATGCTCTCGAGGCCCAGGGCCTTGAAACCCGGGTCCAAACCGCCCTGACCATCACCGAGGTCGCCGAGCCCTACATCCGTCGCCGCGCGTTGCGCCACCTGGAAAAAGGGCGGGTGGTGATCTTCGGCGGTGGCACCGGCAACCCCTATTTCTCCACCGACACCGCCGCCGCCCTCCGGGCGCTCGAGATCGGAGCCGAGGCGGTGCTCATGGCCAAGAACAAGGTCGACGGGGTATACGATAAGGACCCGAGGAAGCACCCCGACGCCGTGAAGTTCGACCGCCTCGCTTACATGGAGGTCCTCTCCAAAGGCCTCGGGGTCATGGACCCCACCGCGGTGACGCTCTGCATGGAAGCCGCGTTGCCGATCCTGGTCTTCGACATTTTCCAAAGCGGCGCCCTGGTGCAGATCCTCAAGGGAGAAACGGTTGGTACACTGATCCATGGTTAAGGGGGGTCCGGAATGTTTAAGGAGATCATCAAGGAAACTCGAGATCACATGGAAAAAGCGGTGGAGGTCTTCCAGAGTCATTTGGCCTCGCTCCGCACCGGACGCGCCAACCCCGAACTCCTGGCGCACGTCAAGGTGTCGTACTACGGCAGCGAAATGCCGCTCAACCAGCTGGCGTCAATCAGCGCCCCGGACGCCCGCACCCTGGTGATCCAGGCCTGGGACGCCGGCGCCCTGCCCGCCATCGAAAAGGCCATTCGCGAATCCGACCTCAGCCTCAACCCCAACAACAAGGGCGACGCCATCTACATCAACATTCCCCCGCTCACCGAAGAGCGCCGCAAGGATTTGGTTCGCACCGCCCACCAGCTCGCCGAGGAAGCCAGGATCGCCGTGCGCAACATCCGGCGGGGAGCGCTTGAGGAGGTGCGCAAAAAGGCCAAGGAAGAGCACCTCTCCGAAGACGACGAGCATCGGGCCAAGGCCGAAGTACAAAAGCTCACCGACGAGTACATCGAGCGCATCGGTGAGCTGCTCGAGCGAAAAGAGAAGGAAATTCTCGGCGAGTGATGCAACCGGACCCGCGCCACGTTGCCATCATCATGGACGGAAACGGCCGCTGGGCCACCGCCCGGGGGCTGCCCCGGGCCGCTGGCCACGCCGCGGGCCGGGAAGCCATCCGCAACGTGGTTCGCGCCGCCATCAAGCACAACGTCCCCTGGCTCACCCTCTACGCCTTTTCGACCGAGAACTGGCGGCGCCCCCAGGAAGAAGTCGAGCTGCTCTTTCGCCTCTTTGAGGAAGTGCTCTGGGAAGAGACGCCGAGGCTGGTCACCGAAGGGGTGAAGATCTCGGTCATCGGGGAGCGGGAAGGGCTGCCACCGTCGCTTTTGGAGGCCATCCGCTACGCCGAGGAAGCCTCGGTCGGCGGTCAGCGCCTCCACCTCGTCACCGCGATCAACTACGGAGGACGGCAGGAGATCCTGCGGGCCATCAAACGGCTCGCCGCCTCGGGCCTGGAGATCAACGAAGCCAACCTGCGCCGGGCCTTCTACCTGCCCGAACTCCCCGACCCCGACCTGGTCATCCGTACCAGCGGGGAACTCAGGGTCTCCAATTTTTTGCTCTGGCAGTCGGCGTATTCCGAACTCTGGGTGACGGAAAAGTACTGGCCAGACTTTACCGAGGAGGACTTTGCACGCGCCATTACCGCCTACCGAGAACGGGAGCGACGCTTCGGAGGCGTCCCTCAGCGCTAGGATCAAGACCGCTGCCATCGGTCTGGCCGGGCTCGTGGTGGTGATCGCCGTCGGGCTCCCGCTGCTCGCTCCACTGCTCGTGGCCCTGGTTTGGATCGGCAGCGGCGAACTGGCGGCGATGTTCGCGCACCGGGGGATCAAGCTCAACCTCGGTTTTCTTCGTTACGGGGGCATCGTCATGCTCGTCGCCTCGATGCCCCAGCTGGCCGCGCGCTACCCCGACATCCCCTGGCGCGAGGTGGCGCTGGGGCTCGCCCTGATGGGGGCTTTCATCTACGAGCTGGTGGCCGGAGCCAACATCCCCCGACTGGTCCACAGCCTCTTCGGCTTCCTCTACCTCCCCTGGACCCTGGGCTACGTCTTGCTCCTGCGCTACGCCCCGAACGAAAATCTGGGCGTTTGGACCCTGACCCTGCCCCTGATCGCAACCTTCGCCACCGATATCGGGGCTTTTTTCGTCGGCAAGCGCTGGGGGCGGATCAAGATCGCCCCCAAGATCAGCCCCGGGAAAACCCTCGAGGGCACGCTCGGCGGCATCCTGGCCTCCTTCCTCTCCCTTCTCGTCTTCACCGCCCTGGTCCGGCGGGCCTTTCCCTTTGGCTGGGTCGAGCTTTTACTGGTGAGCCTCTTGATCTCCGTCGCCGCCCAGCTCGGCGACCTCACCGAGTCCATGCTCAAGCGCTACTGCGGGGTCAAGGACTCGGGTACCATCCTCCCCGGTCACGGCGGCATCCTAGATCGGCTCGATAGCCTCATCTTCTCGGTTCCCCTCACCTACTACCTCATGGTGCTCTTCACATGAAACTCGCGATTCTCGGTTCTACCGGTTCCATCGGACGGCAGGCCCTCGAGGTCGCCCGCTGGCGAAAGGCCCGCATCATCGGCCTCGCCGCCGGCAAAAACGCCGAGGCGCTGGCGCGCCAGATTCAAAAGACACGCCCCGAGGTCGTCTATGCCCACCCCGAGACCCGGGCCCTGCTGAAACCCCTCTTCCCTCACCTGCGGTGGGTGGACTCGGCGGAAGAGGTGGCGGCCCACCCGGAGGTGGAGACCGTGGTCGCCGCCATCCCCGGGCTGGCCGGGCTTTTGCCGGTGCGGGCGGCCCTCGAGGCCGGCAAGCGCGTCGCCCTGGCCAACAAGGAAGCCATGGTGGCGGCCGGGCCCTTGCTCTGGGCCATCGCCGAGAGCGCCGCGGCCAGCATCATCCCCGTGGATTCCGAGCACTCGGCCCTTTTCCAGGCACTCCTCGGCGAGCGGGGCCAGGACGTGGCTGAACTCATCCTCACCGCCTCCGGCGGTCCTTTTCTCCACGGCCCCAGCGACCTCAGCGCGGTGACGCCCGAAATGGCCCTCAAGCACCCCAAGTGGCGTATGGGGGCCAAGGTCACCGTCGATTCCGCGACCCTCTTCAACAAGGGGCTTGAGGTCCTCGAGGCCAAAGAGCTCTTCCGTCTCCCCCTGGAACGGATCAAGGTCCTCATCCATCCTCAGGCCTACGTGCACGGTATCGTCCGCTTCGTCGACGGCTCGCTCAAAGCCCAGCTGGGGCCGACCGACATGCGCCTTCCCATCCAGTACGCCCTGACCTACCCCGACCGGGCCCCGACGCCGCTTTCCGACCTGCCCATTCCCGAACGGCTCGAGTTCCTTCCCCCGGACACCGAGCGTTTCCCCGCCCTGCTCGCGGCCTACGAGGCCGGGCGCCGGGGGTCTTTGGCCCAGGTCGCGGTCAACGCCGCCGACGAGGTCGCGGTCGAGGCCTTTCTCACCGGGGCGATCCCCTTCACGCACATCCCCAAAATCCTGTTCCAGGTCCTGGAGGAAGCCCCCGCGGGTCGGTTAAGCTGGGAAGCACTGGCCGAGGTCGATGCCTGGGCCAGGAAACGGGCAAGGGAGCTGGTATGAGCCTTTTTTGGTTTGCCGTCATCATCGGTCTGAGCATCTTCGTCCACGAGCTCGGGCACTATCTGGCCGCACGCGCCCAGGGCGTGAAGGTGCCGGCCTTTTCGGTCGGCTTTGGACCAGCCCTTTTGCGATTCGTCTGGAAAGAGACCGAATGGCGTATCGGCCTCATCCCCCTCGGCGGCTACGCCCTCATCGAGGGCATGGTCGAGGAAGAGGAAGGCCCGCCGAAGGGCTATGCCCGCCTCGGGTTTTGGGGCAAGGCGCTGATCTTGGTGGGCGGCGTTTTCATGAACCTGCTCCTGGCCTGGCTTCTTTTGGGGCTCGTCTTCAGCCAACGCGGGGCGCCGAAGGTCGTTCCCGCCCAGGCCGAGATCATCGAGGTGTTGCCGCAGAGCCTGGCCGAGGCGAGCGGCCTTTTGCCGGGAGACGTGATCGTGGCCATCGACGGCCAGCCACTCAAGGACTACACCGAGCTGACCCGGATTAAAGCCCGGCCCGGCGAGCACAAGATCACGGTGCTGCGCGACGGACAAACCGAGACCCTGACCCTCGTCTGGCGCGAAGACGCCAGGCAGATCGGGGTCCGCTACGGACCCCGGGTCGAGATGGTGCCCCTGACGTATCCCGAGGCGCTGGCCTTTTCGGTCTCCTTCACCATCAAGGCCTTTCCCGCCATGGTCAAGGCCTTCGTCAGCGGCATCACCGGCGTCATCAGCGGCCGCCCCTCACCGGATCTGGTGGGGCCGGTGGGCATCGTGGCCATGACCGGCGAGGCCGCGCGCCAGGGTCTTTTGGCCCTGGCCCAGCTCGCAGCCACCATCAACCTTTCGCTCGCGGTCTTCAACCTGCTGCCCATTCCGGGGCTCGACGGCGGGCGGCTCTTGCTCTTGGTGCTGGGGCGCATCCTGCCCGGCAGGCTCACCCCCGAGCGTGAAGCCTGGGTCAACTTCATCGGCCTGGCCTTCGTCCTGCTGCTGCTGGTGATGATCACCGCACAGGACCTGGGGCGCCTTTTCCAGCCATGAGCGCCACGGTACTGATTCCGGCGTACAACGAAGCGGCCACCATCGAGGCGGTCGTCCGCGTGGCCCGGGAGGGCGGGTTTCCGGTGGTCGTCGTCGACGACGGTTCGACCGACGGCACCGCCGACGCCGCGGCCCGCGCCGGCGCGACGGTGATCCAGCTGAAAAAGAATTCGGGCAAGGGCGGGGCCTACGCCGAAGGCCTCAAGCACGTGCACACGCCCTACGTCATCCTCCTCGACGCCGATCTGGTGGGCCTGCGGAAGGATCACCTGCAGGCGCTCTTGCAACCGGTGCTCGAGGGCGAGGCCGACATGACGGTGGGGGTTTTTCGCGGCGGGCGGCTGCTCACCGACATCGGGAACAGAATCACGCCTTTTCTTTCCGGCCAGCGCGCGCTCGCGACCGAGCGACTGCGGAGGGTCCCGGGTCTGGCGGAGGCCCGCTACGACGTCGAGCTCCTGATCACGCAGGCAGCGAAGGCGGGAGGCTGGCGGACCCGATACCTCCCCCTGACCGGGCTTTCGCAGGTGATGAAGGAGGAAAAGCGGGGGTTCCTTAAAGGGGCCCTCCACCGAATGCGGATGTATTTCGAAGTGCTTCGCTACGCCCTCAAGGCGAAAACTCGGAGAGATCGATGACGCCGCCGTCGGGGGTCGCGTAGCGCACCACCCCGACCCCCGGCGCAAAGTAATAGTCGACGGTGCTCAGCCCCCCATT
This sequence comes from Vulcanithermus mediatlanticus, assembly GCF_055385885.1. Classification (NCBI taxonomy): domain Bacteria; kingdom Thermotogati; phylum Deinococcota; class Deinococci; order Thermales; family Thermaceae; genus Vulcanithermus; species Vulcanithermus mediatlanticus. The sequence continues at coordinate 1,975,150 of NZ_AP042385.1, forward strand.
CAGGGTGCGGACGGTCGAGCGTATCCGGAAGGCGTTGAAGCGGCCGAGGGGCACCGAAACCCCCTCCAGGGCCACCACCTTGGCCTGGGTCAGGACCCGCTCGCCGGCGAGGGTGGTCGTGTTTTCCCAGCTCATGCCCACCTCGAGGGGGGCTGCTGGGTAGAGCCGGATCGGCGGGTCGTAGACCAGCGTCCGGCCCTCGGTCACCAGGGCGTGCAGCCAGACCCCATCGCCAAAGGAGAAGGCCTCGGTCATCTTCGCCCCGCTCGGGTAGCGGTGTTCGAGCATCCAGACCTCGACCCCACCGAGCGCCTTGACCTCGACGAAGGTCTGGACCTCACCCGAGGTGTAGACCCAGCGCATACCGAGCGCGTGGGGGAAGTAGGCGCGGGCATCCGGACCGCCCCGCCCCAGGGCCAGAGCGAAGAATAGGGCAAGCCCCAAAAAGGCGCGCGGGAGTCTTGGCACCTTTAGACCCTCCTTCCAAGCGTGCGCCCGCGCTCGGTCGCGGCCTCAACGGCCTCGATCAGCGCCGCCCTCACCCCGCGGGCCTCGAGGGCACCGAGCCCAAAAATCGTGGTGCCGCCGGGGCTTGCGACCTGGTCCTTGAGCACCGCCGGGTGCTCCCTTTGCAAGAGCTCGCCGGTGGCCACCAGGACCTCGGCGGCGAAGGCCAGGGCCTGATCGCGGGGGATCCCCATCTTGACCCCGCCGTCGGCGAGAGCCTCGGCGATCAGCGCCAGGTAAGCGGGGGCCGAGGCCGACATGGCGGTAAAGGCGTCGAAAAGGTGCTCGCTCAATCGGTAGACGTTGCCCACGGTGGAAAAGAGGCGCCGGGCAAACGCCAGGTCTTCGGCCTCCTCGGCCTCGGGGTAGGCGGTGAGCACGGTCGTGCTCCGCTTGATGGTGGCCGCCACGTTGGGCATGGCCCGGACCACGCGCCGGGTGCCCAAAAGCTCGGCGATCACCCCGGTGGGGACCCCGGCCATGATCGAGATGTAACCGACGCCGGCGTGGGCGATCTTCGGCGCGAGCGCGGGGAAATCCTGGGGCTTGACCGCCACCAGCACCCGCTCGGCCGACTTGAGGTCGCCTTCCTCCAGGGGGCGGACCCCGAACGCCCGGGCCCGGGCCTCGGTGAGCGAAGGGGTGGCTTCCAACACCCCGATCGCGTTCGCCTCGAGCAGGCCTGCCTCGAGCACCCCCTTGAGCAGGCTCTGCCCCATGCGACCCAACCCCACGATGGCGAGTTTCATAGCGAAGAGTTTACGCGGGGAAGGGTGCTTTTTCAACTTGGTCAAAGTCGAACACGACGCCCGTCCGGCGACCCGTCAGTGCAAATCGCACCTCGTCACCCGCCCGCAGCTGGGCCATACGGGGCAGGTCCGCAGGATGCACCAGCGCCGGCTTGGCGTAGCCGCCAAGCGTGCCCCGATCCACTAGGAGCACAATGGGCTCGCCGCCCGGCGGCACCTGGATGGCGCCGATGGGCACGGCCTCGCTCGTGACCTCCCCGCCCGGGACCTCCGGCCCCTCGAGGCGAACGCCCATGCGATCCGCCTGGCGCACGACGAAGGTGGCGGCGGTGAGGGCCTCGAGGGCCTCGGGCGTCGCCTGGGGCCCGGGGAGAATCCGGATCCGGCGGTTTTGGTCCGCGCCTCGGGTGTACGGGACGAACGAACGCCCGGGGCGCACCGGGGCTTCCCTGGCCAGGCCAAGACGAACCCCCTCGACCAGCGGGGCGCCGATCATGCCCTTTAAATCCACGGAAGCGCTGCCCCAAAAACGGCCGACTTCAAAACCGCCGGCAACGGCCAGGTACCCCCGCACCCCTCCGGCATCGGGGACGAAGCTCAGCCGGTCTCCCGGGAACACGGCGAAACTCGTCCACGGCGGGACCGGCTCGCCGTTTCGCAAAGGGCGGAGCCCGTAGCCGGCAAAAGCCAGCACCGCCGGGGCCAGGACCAGCATCTCGGGCCCCCGGAGGCTCATCTCCAAGAGCGGGGCTCCCGGCGGGTTGCCGACCAGGCGGTTCGCCACCGCCGCCGAAGGGGCATCCGCCGGTCCCGACCGGGCGAGGCCAAAGCGCCCGGCCATGAAACGCCCCTGGTCGAGCACGAGATCCAAAAGGCCGGGGGAAAGAACCTCGAGCACCGGTCGACGCGGCGTCTCGGGGAGCAGGGCGAGGGCCTCGGGCGGTGCCGGTGCTTCCCCGACCTCGGGGACGAAGCGCACCCGGTCGCCGGGCGCGAGCAAAAAAGGCGCATCCCGGTTGGGATCGTATATGCGGACCAGCGTTCGCCCGATCAAGTTCCACCCGCCCGGGCTCTCGAGGGGATACACCCCAGTCTGGCGCCCGGCGATGCCCACGGCGTGGGCGGGCACCCGCGACCGGGGCGCCGCTCGCCGGGGCTTGGCAATCCGGGCATCGACCTCAGCCATGAAGGGGAAGCCCGGCGTAAACCCGATGGCAAAGACGCGGTAGCTGCGCCCGGCATGGGCCCGGATGACCTCGTCGTTCGTAAGCCCCGCCCAGCGGGCAACCTCGTCGAGGTCCGGCCCATCGTAGCGAACCGGAATGCGAACCTCCCGTCCTTCGGGGGGCTCGGCACCACTCAAGCGAGCCAACCCTCTGAGGATCGCCCGCCGATTCGTCCGCCGGGGGTCGAACTCGAGGTAGAGGGTCGCGTAACCGGGGATCACGTCGGTCACCCCGGGCGGGGGGCTTTCCAGCAAGGCCCGGGCCAGGGCGTGCACCCTGGCGTTGGCCCTGGGGTCGAGCCCCTGCCCCAAGCGAAGGTAAAAACCAGCCATCATCATTTCTTCACATGGTAACAACGCCGGCTATCGTAGAATGGAAAGCGAATGGAAACCGACATCACAAATGCCCTCACGGTGGGGTTTTTTCGGATCGACCTCGAAGGCAAGATCCTCGAGCTCAGCGAAGAACTCGCCGCTATATTGGGCCGGGACCCCGAAGCGCTTTTGGGCCACTCCCTCCTCGGTTTCCTTCCCAAGACCACCCGCCAAGCCTGGCGGCGCTTTTTGCGAGGGCCGGAAGCGTCGATGCGCTCGAAGTTTTCGCTCGGCCAACACGGCGAAAAAGCGCTTTGGATCGAGGCCCGGCTACAAAAACTCGGCCGAAAGAGCTGCCATGGGCTCTGGATCGACATCACCCGCTTTGAAACCCAGGCCCGGCGCTTCCAGGCCCTGGTCGAGAACGCGTCCGACGTCATTTACATCGTCGATGCCGAAGGGGTCTTGAAGTACGTCAGCCCGAACGTGACCCAGGTTCTGGGCTACAGCGATGAGGGTTATCGTACGCAGCGCCTCTCCGCGATCGGCTTCGTTCACCCCGAGGACCGGCCCCAAGCGGAGGCGGTCTGGAAGCGAATCCTCGCCTCCCCGGGCGAAACCCAAACCTTCCAGGGGCGGATCTTCGACGCCGATGGGCGGGTGCGCTGGGTCGAGGTCTGGGGGAAAAACCTCCTCCACGACCCCTCGATCGAGGGGGTCGTCCTCAACGTACGCGACGTCACCGAAGAGGTCAAAGCCAAAGCGGCGCTCTCCGAGCGCGAGGAACGCCTCAGAGCGCTGGTGGAGACCGTCCCCGCCCTCATCTACGTTTTCCAACCCGATCGCTTTGTCTGGACCAACGAGGAGATGAGCCGGGTCACCGGCTACCGCCGGGAAGAACTGGCCCAGATGTCGCCCTTCGACCTCGTCCACCCCGAGGACCGGGCGCTGGTCCGGCGCCGGGCCAGGGCCCGGATGTCGGGGAAGAAAGTCACCGCTCGCTACACCTTCCGTATCCTGACCAAGAACGGCGAAATCCGCTGGCTCGACCTCTCGGCGACTCGGATCCAGCTCCCAAACGGCCCCGCCCTGCTCGGGGTGGGGATCGACGTGACCGAGGCCGTGGAAAAGCGGCGCGTCCTCGAGGCCAGGGATCAGGTGGCCAAGGCCATGCGCGTGAGCGAGGTTCCAGGGGAGATCCTGCAGGCCGCGCTCCGCTCCACCCTCGCCTTCATTCACGCTGAAGTGGGCTCGATCCTCCTCTACGACCCGGAAAAAAAGCGCTGGCAAGCCTACGCCGGCCAGGGTTGGATCGTCTCCATCCCCACCCCCTCGCCCAACGAACCCTCGATCATTCGCTGGGTCCTCGAACACAAAAAACCCTACCTCGCGCTTGACTTCCAAAACGATCCTCAGACCCACCCCGCCTCGAAGGGCTTCCTGCCCCAAGGGTGGGGCGGCGCTGTGGTCCCTCTGCTCGCGGGCGGTGAGGTGATGGGGGTCATGACCATCGCCGTACCCCACCCCCGAACCTTCAGCGAAGCCGACGTCAGGGTCCTGGCCGAGATCGCGGAGGTCGTTGGCAGCGCCGTTTACCGGCTCTCGCTGCGCAAAAAACTCGAGCGCCAGATTGCCGAGCTCGAATCACTCCGCCGGATCGACCAGGTTCTGGTACAAAACGCCGACGCTCAGACGGTGATCGAAGCCCTGCTGGAAGAAGCGATGCGCATGCTGCCCATCGACGCCGCCTCGGTCCGCCTCTACGACCCGGTGTTCCAAGGACTGCGCTTTGCCGCGGCCAAGGGGTTTCACACCCCCGCCCTCGAGCTGGGGCGGGTGATCATCCCCCTGGGCCAGGGTCATACGGGCAAGGCCGCGATCACCAAGCAGCCGGTCGAGGTCAGGGACCTCAGGGTCCAGCCCGGCTTCCATCCGCAAACCCTGGTCCAGCGCGAGGGGTTCATCGGCATGCGGGCCCTCCCCTTGCAGATGAAGGGTGAGTTGCTGGGGATCCTGGCCCTGTTTTCCCGAAAGGGGCCGCTCCAGCTTTCCCTGGAGGACGAAAACTTCCTCAGCGCCCTCGCCACCCAGGCCGCCATCGCCCTCGAGCAGCGACGCCTCTTCGAAGACCTCCACCAGGCAAAGGCCGCCATCGAGCTCGCCTACGATCTCACCATCGAAGGCTGGGCCAAGGCGGTCGAGCTCCGCGACCAGGAAACCGCCGGGCATACCCGGCGGGTCACCGAGATCACGCTCAAGCTCGGGCGGGAACTGGGCCTTTCCGAAGAGGCGCTCGAACACCTGCGGCGGGGCGCGATCCTCCACGACGTCGGCAAGATCGCCATCCCCGACGGGATCCTCCTCAAGCCCGGCCCGCTGAACGAACAGGAGTGGGCCATTATGAAACAGCACCCCGTCTATGCCTACGAGTGGCTCAAAGAGGTTCCCTTTCTCAAGAAAGCGATCGCGATCCCCTGGGCGCATCACGAGCGCTGGGATGGCTCGGGATATCCCCGGGGCCTCGCCGGCGAAGCGATCCCCCTGGCCGCTCGCATCTTCGCCGTGGCCGACGTCTTCGACGCCCTGACCTCGGACCGGCCCTACCGCAAGGCCTGGTCCCGGGAAGAGGCGCTCCGGTATCTTCGCGAGGAAAGCGGGAAGCAGTTCGATCCACGCGTGGTCGAGGCCTTCTTCCGTCTGGTCGAGCGCGGGGAAGTTGAACCCGGACAGACACATGTGAGACCGAATCGATAAGAATGTGGGGACCACTCCAGGAGAGAGGAGGTCCCCACGTATGCAGCTTACAACGGTTGGCCGGGAGGTATGGAGGGGGGCGAGGAAAGCCCAGGTGCTCCAGGAGGCTGGAGCGGGCGACCCCACGGTCCAAGACCGTCTGCGAAAGCTCAAACAAGTCGAGGCGTTCCGGAAACACAAGGTGGACTGGTCCGAGATCCAGTCCCTGGTGGGAATCAGCCGGGCCACCTACTACCGCTGGGAAAAGCGACTCAGGGAAGAAGGCCTCAAAGGCCTTGTGCCCAGATCCAAACGCCCAAGGCGGTTGCGACGAAAGCTCCACTGGACGCCCGAACTTCTCATTGCGATTGAAACTTTGAGGAAGCAAAACCCCACCTGGGGCCGCTGGCCGATCTGGCTGGCCTTGGGGAAGCAAGGCTTTGGGGTTAGCGAACGCACCGTGGGCCGCATCCTGGCCCACCTGGGAGCGCACCGTCGTGTTGAAAGCGTGGCCGCCTTCCTGGCCCGGGCGAGACGGGGGAAGGTGAAGCGAAGGCCCAGGCGCCCCTACGCCAGGAGGAAACCCAAAAGCTACGTCGCCTCCTCACCCGGCGACCTGGTTCAGGTGGACACCCTTACCGTGACCCTAGGACCCGGGGAGGTCGTCAAGCATTTTTCGGCGGTAGACCTTTACACCCGCTTTTCCCTGGCCGAGGTGCACACCCGGGCCACGGCCAACCTAGCAGCTGGCTTCCTGGCCCACCTCATCACCCAGGCCCCCTTTCCCGTCAGGGCCATTCAGGTGGACGGGGGCAGCGAGTTCATGGCCGAGTTTGAGGAAACTTGCCAACGTTTGGGTATCGAGCTCTTCGTGCTGCCCCCGAGAAGTCCCAAGCTCAATGGCCACGTGGAGCGGATGCAGCGGACCTTCAGGGAGGAGTTTTACACCCGGCCGTTGCCTTCCCGGATCCCCGAGCTCCAAAGGGAGCTCGACGCCTACCTGGACTACTACAACCGCAGGAGGCCCCATCGTGCGCTCAACGGCCTTGCGCCTCTTGAGTTCCTGGCTATGATCCAAAAGGAGTCGGTCCCCAAAAGAGTCTCAGATGTGTTGACCGATTACACGGCCTTGCGCCTCTTGAGTTCCTGGCTATGATCCAAAAGGAGTCGGTCCCCAAAAGAGTCTCAGATGTGTTGACCGATTACAGAAGTTTGACGCTCTTTCGCCCTTTTGCTAGGCTGTTTTTGGCTTGGAGAGGTGCCCGAGCGGTTGAAGGGGCACGCCTGGAGAGCGTGTGTACCCCCACCGGGGTACCGCGGGTTCGAATCCCGCCCTCTCCGCCAATCAGGCCGCCGGCCATCCGGCGGCCTTTTGAATTAGGTGTAGCGGTTGCCCGAGATCACCTGGGCGAGCTGCGACACGAGCTGCTCGAGGTAGGTAAAGAAGGTGGGGCCAAAATGGGCGAGCGCATCGCCCTCGGTGATCACCGCCGGATAGTCCCACCCACGCTCGAGAAGCAAGCGGCGCACACCTTCTGCTTGAGCCTTTCGGTTCCGAATGCGCTTGGGCTCAAAGATGACGAGCTGAGGGTCGAGGCCGGGAACGCGCTCAATCGGCGGCGCGAAGTAGGCCTCGGGATGCTCGCCGAAGACGTTTTTGAGCCCGAGGTGGGCGAGCGCCGAATGGAGGTAGCTGCCCCGACCAATGGTGATCGGGCCGCCGAGGTCGAACTCGAAGTAGACCCGAAGGCCGGGGAAACTTCCCGCGAGGTCCAGGTAACGCCGCGCCAACCCGGCGGCCGCGCCCTCGGCCTCAACGCCCAGCAAGGCGCCGACCAGGGTGACATTTTCGATGATGCCCCAGGGGCTTTGGGGAAGGGGAACCGGCCAAACGGCATAACCCCGGGCCTTGAGGTCGAGCGTGGCCTGGTGTTGCACGGCGGTGGTGGTGAAAACGAGGTCGGGCTCGAGCTCTTCCAGCAGCGACCAGCGGATCTTGGTGTAGCTGCCGACCACCGGCAACGACTCGGCCGCCGAGGGACGCCAGCAAAAGGCGCTCCGTCCCACCACCAGATCGCCCACCCCCAGGGCAAAGAGCGTGTCGGTCACGCTCGGGGCCAGCGAGACGATCCGGCGGGGTCGCGTCGGGATTTCCATTTCGCCAAGCCATTCATGCCTGAGTTTCACAGCACCTCCCTCAACCAGGCCAGGGTCTTTTCCTTCAGGGCCTCGAGGCCCCCGCTATTGTCAATCACCCAGGTTGCGCGCCGCACCTTTTCCTCCGCTGGCATCTGGCTCGCCTCCCGTCGCTCGGCGTCTTCCGGATCGAGCCCCCGCGCCAGCAACCGGCGCCGGCGCACCTGCCAGGGCGCGTTCACCACCAAGACGCCGTCCAACCGGCGCTCCCATCCCTTCTCGAAGAGCAGGGGGATCTCGACCACCACCACCCCTGCCCCCTGCGCCCGGTAGCGATCCAAGAGCTCGTCGATCCGCTTTTGCACGTAAGGATGGATGATGCCCTCGAGGCGTGCTCTCCGCTCGGGGCTTTGGAAGACGATCCGGGCCAGCTGGCTCCGGTCCGGCGTGCCGGCCGTGCAGGCCTCGGGGAAGGCCCGGCAGATTTCATCCGAACGCACCTCGAGGGCCTCGTGCGCAAGACGGTCAGCGTCGATGACCGGCACCCCCGCCTCTGCCAACACCGCGGCCACCGTGCTCTTGCCACCCCCGATGGGCCCCGTGAGTCCGATGATCTTCACGGACTTCACTATAATGGGCCCGTGCGCGCCCTGGGGAAGCTGAACGCACGGCCACGGGTTTGGCCGAGGGAAGGGTGGCTCGTCGGGGGCGCGGTCCGCGATCTCTGGCTCGGGCAAAAACCCAAAGACCTCGACTTCGCGGTGCCGGATCCGCGCGCCGAAGCCGAACGGCTGCGGAAAGCGCTCGGGGGTCATGTCTTCGAACTTAAGGAAGGCCTTGTGCGCCTGGTGACCGACGCCGGGGTCATCGACTTCTCGCCCCTCCCCCCAACCGGCCTCGCGGCGGATCTTTTGCGTCGCGACTACACCGTGAACGCCCTGGCCATGAACCAGCGGGGGGTGGTCTTTGGAATCGGGCCGGCGCGATCCGATCTGGTCAGCAAAACCTTGCGCGCGGTTCGCCGGGAAAACCTCGAGGCCGACGATCTCCGCTCGCTGCGGGGCATCCGGCTCTGGGTCACCCACGGTCTCCGCCCCGAACCCAGAACTTGGGCTTGGATTCAGGCGCACGCCGAGGGTCTCAGGTTCCGCCGCCGGCCAGCCTGGGAGCGGGTCCGGGATGAGCTGGCCGCGATCTTGATGCATCCCCGGGCGGCCTTCGGCCTTGAGGCCCTGAGAAAGAGCGGCCTCCTGGCCGTTTACCTGCCCGAGCTCGCCGCCGGCGTAGGCGTGGCCCAGTACGGCCACCACCACCTCGATGTCTGGGGGCATACCCTCGAGGCCCTCGCCTACCTGGGGTGGCGCTTCCCGGAGAGCGATCTCTCGTTGCGGCTGGCCGTGCTCCTCCACGACGTCGCCAAACCCCTGGTCCGTCAGTGGGACGAAAGGCGCGGATATTACCGTTTTTTCTTCCACGACGAGGTCGGGGCCAGGGTCGCCCAAGGCATCGTCCGCCGGCTGCGGTTTTCCCGCCAGGTCGAACAACGCGTGACCCAGCTCGTCCGCCGCCACATGCGGCTGCCGCCCGCCTCCGGCGGGCCCGCGCTTCGGCGCTGGGTCTTCCAGCACCAAGCGTTCCTCCCCGACCTCCTCAAGCTGCAGTGCGCGGACCGGGCGGCAACCCGAGGCCCCCGCGCAAACCCCGACGAACCGCACCAGCTCCAGGCCCTGATCGGGGTGGTCAGCGAGCTCAAAACTGCCCAGCGCTCGCAAAAACCGCTGTTGACCGGCGACGACGTGATGGCCCTGCTGGGGCTGAAACCGGGTCCTTTGGTGGGCGCCGCACTGGCCGCGCTCCGCGAAGCCCAGGCGCTGGGCGCCGTTCATTCACAGGAAGAAGCTAAGGTTTTTATACAATCATGGTATGAAGCCCAAGCTGCGAGTGCTCGACATCCAACCCACCCCTGAAGGATTCGCCCTCAGGGATCCCTACGGCGTTTCTCGCGAGGTGCTGGTGCTCAGCCCGGAGGCGATGTACATCGCAAGCCTCCTCAACGGCGAGCGCGACCTTACCGACCTGCAGGCCCTTCTGCTCCGCGAAAGCGGCTCGCTCGTTCCCAAGGAAAAGCTCCAGGAACTGGTCGAAGCCTTGGAAAAGGCCGGTTTTCTAGAGGATGAGACGACACAGGCCAGGCTCCGCGCCGCGGAAGAAGCCTTCTTGAAAAACCCCCGGCCGATGGCGCTCGCCGAGATGAGCTACCCCAAGACCCAGGAGGGATTTGAGGCTTTCCTCGAGGCCTTCGCCGCCTTCGCCCCGGAGATCGAACCCAGACCCGCCCGGGCCCTGCTCATGCCCCACCTCGAGCCCCGGCGCGTCCCCGAGGTCTACGGCGCCGCCCTCGCCGTGCTCAAGCACACGCCGCCGCCGGATCGGGTCCTCATTCTCGGCGTCGCCCACCGACCCATCGCGGCCCCCGCAGCGGCGCTGGCCCTTCCTTTCGAGACCCCGCTGGGTGAGCTCGCCGCCGACACCGAGGCCCTTTTAGCCCTGGACGCGCTCATCGGCTTCGAGCTCTTCAACACCCCGCTGGCCTTCAAGGAAGAGCACTCGGTCGAGTTTCCGGCCGTCTTTGTGAAAGCACGCTGGCCCAGCAGCAAGATCCTGCCGCTCATCGTCGCCAGCGACGACCGGCTGGCCCTGCGGGAGCTCGCCGAAGCCCTCGCCCTGCTGCAAAAGAGCCACCCCTTTTTCCCGCTGCTCGCGGTCGACCTCTCGCACGTCGGGGGACGCTTCGGCCACGGGCCGATCAACCGCGCGCTCGCCGATCGGGCCAGACGAACCGACCTCAGCTACCTGCGGCAGCTGGCCCGGGGCGAATTCGAAGCGGCCTTCCAAGACCTCAAGGCCCAGCAGAACCAAACCCACATCGACGCGCTTGGCTCCGCCTTGGCCGCGAGCCGGGTGATCCGGGGCCAGGGCGAACTTCTCGCCTATACCCTGTCCCCGGAGCTCGAAACCCTGAGCGCGGTTGGCGCGGGCGTGGTGGCCTGGTACGAGGGCGCTTAGCGGACTTTGGCCCCGGCGGGAACCGGGCGCTCGGGGGTCAAAAGGGCAAGCCGACCCTCGGGATCCTCGGCCGCCAGCACCATTCCCTCGGACACCACGCCCCGAAGCTTACGCGGCTTGAGATTGGCCAGCACCAACACCCGACGCCCGACGAGGCTCTCGGGGGCGTAGTGCTCGGCCAGACCGGCCACCACCGTCCGCTCTTCGTCGGCGATCTTGAGTTTGAGAACCAGAAGCCGGTCGGCGTTGGGGTGCTTTTGGGCCGAGATGACCTCGGCGATCCTGAGATCGAGCTTGGCGAAGTCTTCGTAGTCCACCGGGGCGACCTTGGGCTTGGTTTCTTGGGCGGGGACTGCTTTTTCGGGCTTTGGGAAGAGGACCGGCGCTTCCTTTGGCAGCGTCGCCTGGGCCAGCACCCCAAAGCGCTCGGTCTCGGCGAGCGTCGAACCCGGCAGACCCAGGGCTTTTCGCAGCTCGGCCACCTTGGTGGGCATCGCCGGCTCGAGGAAAACGCTGGCGATGCGCAGGCCCTCGAGGAGGTTATAAAGCACCTGCGAAAGGCGCTCGGTCTGCCCCTTCTTCGCCAGTTCCCAGGGCCGGTTCTCGTTGACGTAGCGGTTGAGCAGGCGGACGAACTCGATCGTGGCCTCGAGCGCCTGGTGCAATCGCATCTCCCGCACCCAGGCCCGCCAACAACCGGCCAGCGAGGTCGCGGCCTCGATGAGGGGGCGATCCTCGGGGCCGGGTTCGACTCGGGTCACCATGCCACCGGCGTACTTTTGCACCATGACCCGGACCCGCTGCACGAGGTTACCGAGATCGTTGGCCAGTTCGGCATTGTAGCGTTCCAAAAGCCCCTCTTCGCCCACCGAACCGTCGTGACCGTAGGGGATCTCGCGCAGGAGGTAATAGCGGACCGCGTCGGCCCCGTATTTCTTGGCCAGGGCGAAGGGGTCGACCACGTTCCCCAAGGACTTGGACATCTTGCGGCCGTCGGGCCCGAGCAGATAGCCGCCGACATTAAGCCGCCGGTAGAGGGGAATGCCCGCCGCCTTCAGCATCGTCGGCCAGAAAATGGCGTGCGGTTTCAAGATGTCCTTGCCCACCAGGTGATGGGCGGCGGGCCAGTAGCGACGGTAGCGCTCGCCATCCGGATAGCCAAGCGCCGAGAGGTAATTGATCAGGGCGTCGAACCAAACGTAGGTGACGTGATCCTCATCCCACGGGAGGGGGATACCCCAGGGCACGCGATGCTTTGGCCGGCTGATCGAAAGGTCACCCACAGGCTCGGCGAGCATGGCCAGGACCTCGTGTCGGTAGCCCTCGGGCCAGATGAACTCCGGGTTCTCGGCGAGGAATTCCCGCAGCCAGGGGCGGTACTTTTCCATGCGGAAAAAGTAGTTGCCCTCGCGCCGCAGTTCGGGAACCACACCGTGGTCGGGGCACTTGCCGTCGACGAGTTCTTTGTCGGTGAGGAAGCGCTCACACCCCACGCAGTAGTGGCCTTCGTACTCTCCGTAATAAATGTCACCGGCGTCGTACACTCGCTGGAGCACCATCTGCACCACCCGCTTGTGCCGGGGTTCGGTGGTGCGGATGAAGTCGTCGTAGGAAATATCCAGCAACGCCCAGGCCTCCTTAAAGCGCCCCGCCACTCGGTCGACGAACGCCTTGGGGCTCATCCCCGAGCGCGCCGCGGCCTGGGCGATCTTCTCGCCGTGCTCGTCGGTCCCGGTTAAAAAGAAGGTGTCGTAGCCATCGAGACGGTAAAAGCGGGCCAGGAAGTCGGCGACGATGGTGGAATAGGCGTGCCCGATATGGGGCTCGGCGTTGACGTAATAGATCGGCGTGGTGACGTAGAAGACCTTATCCATGCCCATGGATTCTATCAGACAATCGCCCCCTCCCCCAGCGTGCGCCCATGCAAGAAACGCTGGTAGCGAAACGGATCCAGTTCCGGGCTGTGTCCGGTGAGAACCTCGCTGGCAATGGCCTCACCCACGGCCGCCGCTTGCTGCACGCCGTGGCCGGAGAAGCCGGCGGCGTTGAACCAGCCTTCCTGGCCCGGCATCGAGCCCAGGATCGGATTTTTATCCGGTGTTTCCTCGTAATAGCCCCACCAGCACGCCTTCCGGTCGAGGGCGTAACCCTCGAACCAGGGGAAGCGAAAGAGGGCGGCCTCGAGGGTGGGCTCAAGCCAGGCCCAGTCCATCCCCTCCCGAAACCCCGGCGACTCGTCGGGATTCGAACGTCCAAAGAGCAACCGAGGCCCCTCGGGGCGGAAGTAAAACCCGCTCCCGGCGTCGATCACCATGGGCCAGGCCCGCTTTGTCGCGGGCGCGGTGAGGAAAACCATACGCCGCACGGGCTCAATCGGAAGCTCAAATCCCGCGCTGCGGGCCACCTTGCCGGCCCAGGCCCCAGCGGCGTTCACGACGATCGGAGCTTCGTGGCGCCCGCGCGAGGTCTCAACCCGCCACACCCCGTCCCGGCGCCGGGCCGCCAAGAAGGCCTCGGACAGGGCGATGACCGCCCCGTGCTCGCGGGCCAGGCGCAAATAGGCCAGCGTCACCGCGTGGGGGTCGATGATGCCATCGGCGGGACCGAAGCTGGCCCCGCCGAGGCCGTCGGCGACGAAGGGTACGATGCCCCCGGCGCTCTCAAGATCGAGCAGTTCGACCGGTGCGCCGATCGCCCCCACGCGCGCCATGGCGTCTTTCCAGCCGGGCCAGCTCGGTGCCGGGATCAAGAACAGGTAGCCGATCGGCCGGTAGCCGGCGTCGAAGCCGTAGCGTTCCTTGAACGTCCGGTATTCCTGGATGCTTTGCCAGGAAAGCCGAGCGTTGGCGATCTCCGAGAACTGGACCCGGACCCCGGCCGCGCTCTTTCCGGTGGAGCCCATGGCCGGGGCCGAGTTTTTCTCCAGGACCAGCACCTGAAGGCCACGTTCGGCCAAGCGAAAAGCGACGCTCGCCCCGATGATCCCGGCCCCAACGACAACAGCGTCAAACGCCGCCATCGCCCGCCTCCGACCCGCTCAGTCCGAGGACCCGCCGCCAGTCCTGGCCGGCCTTCGGGGCCGTGTAGTCGGTATCCATCTGCGCGAGCTGGAGTTTCCCCGAATACTCGTCGTTGACCGCCTGCCAGACGGTGTATTCCTCGAGGACCCAGACCCCCGATTCCCGGGCCCCATTGCCGCTTGAGCGGACCCCGCCAAAGGGCATGTGGGCCTCGGCCCCGACGGTGGTGTTGTTGATGTTGACCATCCCGGCCTGAATGCGGGTGCGGAACTGGTAGGCCCAGAGACGGTTTTGGGTGTAGATCGCCGAGGAAAGACCGTAGGGGTGGTCGTTCGCGGCCTCGATCGCTTCCTCGATGCCATCGACCTTGATCAGGTTGACCGTTGGCCCGAAGATCTCCTCCCGGGTCTGGGTCATCCCCCGCCGGGCTTCCCACACCGTGGGCCAGCCAAAAAGCCCGGCCTCAGGATCGCCCGCGAAGTGGGGGTAGGGGTTATCCGAGGTGATGCGCTTTTTCCCGAGGAGCAGCGTAGCACCTTCCCTCTGCCCCCAGCGGTAGTGTTCGAGCCAGCGCTCAAAAAGGCGTTGGTTGATGAAGGGACCGTAGGTCACGTCCTCGTAGCGCAGCGGGTTTCCGATTTTGGTCGCGGCGGCCATCTCCAAAAAGCGTTTTTTGAACGCCTCGTAGATCGGGGCGTCGACGATGATGTTGCCGGCCGAGGTGCAGCGCTGACCGCCGGTGGCAAAGGTGCTCCACCACGCGCCGTGAACGGCGAGGTCCAGATCGGCGTCCCGCATCACCACCAGCGGATTTTTCCCCCCGAGCTCCAGCGTCGCTTTGATGAGCGCCCGTCCCGCCTTCTCACCGATGATGCGCCCCACCCGGGTGCTCCCGGTAAAAGCCACCTTATCGAAGAGCCCCTCGTCGATCAGGTTCACCAGCGCCTCCCCGGTCGAGGCCTTGCCGCCGCCGAAGACCACGTTGATCACCCCGGGCGGCAGCCCCGCTTCCTCAAAGAGCCTGACGAAGACGAAGGAGAGCACCGGCGAATCGTCCGAGGGCTTCCACACCACGGTGTTCCCGGTCAACACCGCGGGAATGAGCTTCCAGGCGGGCACGGCGATGGGGAAGTTGCCGGCGGTGATCATCCCCACCACCCCGAGCGGGCGTCGGAAGGTGAAGAGATCTTTTTTTGTGAGCTCGCTCGGGACCGTTTGTCCGTAGAGGCGCCGCCCCTCGCTGGCAAAGAAGACTGCGGTGTCGATCGCCTCCTGCACATCGCCCCGGGCCTCTTTCAGGGTCTTGCCCACCTCCCGAACCATGAGCCGGGCGAGGGTTTCCTTTTCCCGCTCCAGGATCTTGGCCAGGTTAAGGAGGACGCCCCCCCGCACCGGCGCCGGGGTGGCCGACCATTCGGGGTAGGCCGCCCGGGCGGCGGCGATCGCCTTGCGCAGGGTGCCCGCGTTGCCCTCAGGGAAAATCCCCACCAGGTCCTCGAGGTCCGAGGGGTTTTGGTCCTCGAACTCGGGGCCTTCGAAGACCTCCTCACCGCCGATCAGGTGGCCGGCGATCACCGTATTGCCGTACTTCGCTGGTTCGGTCCGCATACTGAACCCCCTTTGACCGGAGCTTACCGCGTTGCCACGACTCGGGCGGTGATCGCCGGCCCCGCGAAACGCTCAGCCCAGCCGAACCGCGGTGCCGCTCGCGGTCACCATGAGCATGCTCTGGCCCACGACCTCGTAGTCGATGTCGATCCCCACCACCGCGTCGGCGCCGAGGTCCCGGGCCGCCTCGGCGAGCTCTTCAAGGGCCGTCTCACGGGCCCTTTTGAGTTCGCTCTCGTAGGCGCCCGCCCGACCCCCGAAGATATCGCGGACCGAGGCCATCAGGTCGCGAAAAACGTTGGCCCCGAGGATCGCCTCGCCGTGCACAATGCCCAGGTATTCGGCGATCCTGCGCCCCTCAACGCTCGGCGTGGTGGTGAGGATCACGCGCCTGCCTCCCGGGCGAAAAGGCGGTGGAAGGCCGTGACCGCCTGGATCCCCTTTTCAAAGTTTTCGAGCTCGAACTTCTCATTGGGCGCATGGAGGTTGTCGTCGTGCAACCCAAAGCCCATGAGGACCACCGGGGCTTCGAGCGTCTCGACAAAGGCGCCGACGATGGGGATTGAACCGCCTTCGCGGGTGAAGATCGTCTCCCGGCCGAACGCCGCCTCCAGCGCTTTGGCCGCGATGCGAACCGGGGGCGCGTGACGGTCGACGAGGACCGGCCTCGCCCCCTGGTGGACCGTGACCTTGAGCCGGTAGCCCTCGGGCACGATCGTCTCGAGGTAGCGCCGCGCCCGCTCGGCAATCTCGTCGGGATCCTGGTCCGGGACCAACCGCATGGAAAATTTGAAGCCCGCCTTGGCAGGAATGACCGTCTTCGAGCCGGGCCCCGTCCAGCCAGACCACATGCCGTTGACATCGAGGGTGGGGCGGGCCCAGCGCCGCTCGAGCACCCCGTAACCGGGCTCGCCCGGCAGTTTGGTCGCGCCCAGCTGTTCCCGGTAGGCCGTCTCGTCGAACGGCAGCTTCATCCACATCGCCCGCTCCTCGGGGTCAAGCGGACGCACCCGGTCGTAAAACCCGGGGATCCGAATCCACCCCTCGGGGCTCTTCAGCGCCGCGATCATCTCGGCGGCGGCGTGGGCGGCGTTGGGGACCGCGCCCCCGTGGATCCCGGAATGCAGATCGCTTTTCGTGCCCTCAACCTCGACCTCGAGATAGGCCAGGCCCCGCAAGCCGTAGGTCAGGGTGGGCCAGCCGGGGGCGAACATCGCCCCGTCGGACACCAGCACCACGTCGGCGGCGAGCTGTTCTTTTCGCTCCTTCAGGAAAAGGAAGAGGTTCGTCGAGCCGATTTCCTCCTCGCCCTCGATCACGAACTTGAGGTTCACCGGCAAGTTGTGACCGAGCTCCTCGGCGGCGGCGACGTGGATGTAGAGCTGACCCTTGTCGTCGGAGGCGCCGCGGGCGTAGATTCGCCCGTCCCGCACCTCGGGTTCAAAGGGTGGACTCTCCCAGAGCTCCAGAGGGTCGGGGGGCTGAACGTCATAATGGCCATACACCAGCACGGTCGGGGCCTTGGGGTTGACCATCCGCTCGGCGTAGACCACGGGATGGCCCGGCGTGGGGACGATCTCGGCAACAAAGCCGAGTCCCTCCAAACGCTCGGCGAGCCAAGCGGCCGCCCGGGCCACGTCGGTTTTGTGCTCGGGGTCGGTGGAGACCGAGGGGATCCTGAGCAGTTCGATCAGGGCTTCCAGATGCTTGCTCATAGTTCAAAGCATATCAGCGAGCCCCAGCCTGCTTTTCCACCTGGGTCCGGACCCGGAGCACCTCGAGGCGGTAGCGGGCGCGCAGACGCTCGAGCTCTTCCCGCAGCCGCATGATCTCCTCCACCCCGGCCAGGTTCACCCCCAGCTCCTGCGTCAGCCGGCGGATCTCCCGCAATCGCTCGATGTCCCGCTCCGAGTAAAGACGCGTCTTCCCCGCGCTCCGCTTGGGCCGGATCAGCCCCTTTCGCTCGTAAAGCCGCAGCGTCTGGGGGTGCATCTCGACAAGCTCGGCAGCTACGCTGATCACGTACACCGGGCGCTCGGGCGCGGGCGGCTGGCTCGGTGGCGGCAGCGCCGGGGCGGAAAGCGCCTGCTGATACCAGGCGCCGTATCGCTGCCTGAGGGCCTCCCGCTCGCGCAGAAAGCGTTCGCGCAGACGCTCGAGCTCTTCCCGCAGCCGCATGATCTCCTCCACCCCGGCCAGGTTCACCCCCAGCTCCTGCGTCAGCCGGCGGATCTCCCGCAATCGCTCGATGTCCCGCTCCGAGTAAAGACGCGTCTTCCCCGCGCTCCGCTTGGGCCGGATCAGCCCCTTTCGCTCGTAAAGCCGCAGCGTCTGGGGGTGCATCTCGACAAGCTCGGCAGCTACGCTGATCACGTACACGGGACGGTCCTTGCTCATGCCATACCTCCTCGAGGTCCAACCAATTTTATACTTCTATTATAAAAGTTCGTGCAACGGACAATAAAACAATATTTCAATAAACGAGACAGCGTGGCGCGCGCCGGCGCTGTCTCGATGGGCTTTTCCCGAAAAAGGCTACGACGCCGTCGGTGCCTTGACAAAGGGTAGGTAACGGGGATGCCAGAAGCGCTGGCGCACGTAGTCGAGGAGGGCGTCGATATCGAGGCCGCGGACCCGATCGTCCTGAGCCACCCCTTCCTCCACCGCCCGCTGAATCACCCGAGCGGCAACGTACTGGCTCACCTCCCGCATCTCGTGAACATGGGGGTAGACGGTTCCCTCGGCGAGGTGCGCCTCGGTCACCAACGAAGCCAAAGCATCGGCGGCCTCGAGGATCATGCCGTCAGTAATCTCCCGGGCCCGGGCCAGCACCGCACCGAAACCGATACCGGGGAAAACAAAAGCGTTGTTGCCCTGGCCGATGACGTAGGTTCGGCCCCCGTAGCTCACGGGCGGGAAAGGGCTTCCGGTGGCGACGATGGCCTTGCCTTCGGTCCAGGCGATGAGGTCTTCGGGAATGGCCTCCGAGTTCGAGGTGGGGTTTGAGAGGGGAAAGATGATGGGGCGGGAATCGTTCTCCAGCATCGCCTTGACCACCGGCTCGTTGAAGGCGCCGCTCTGACCGGAAAGGCCGAGGAGCGCGGTGGCACGGGCGCCCCGGATCGTCTCCAAAAGCCCTGGCGCGCGCCCGGAAAACCGCCAGCCCTCGACATCCTTGGGGTCGTGGGCAAACTCGGCCTTATAGGGCTCCATGGCGCGGTTTTTGAGCAAAAGCCCCTTGGAGTCGATGACGAAGATCCTCGCCAGCGCCTCAATCTCGTCGAGCCCCTGGCGCATCAAGCCGGCCTTGATCGCGCGAGCCACGCCAATCCCCCCCGCCCCGGCACCGAAGATCACGAAGCGCTGGTCGGTGAGCTTTTCGCCCTTCATGCGAACCGCCGAGAGCAAACCCGCAAGCGCCACCGCCCCGGTGCCCTGAATGTCGTCATTAAACGAGGGAATGCGCTTGCGGTAGCGCTCCAAAACGGTAAAAGCAACGTCCTTCGAGAGATCTTCCCACTGAATGATCACCTTGGGGTAGCGTTCACGGATGGCCTCGACGAACCGGTCCATGAAGCGCAGGTAGGCCTGGCCCCGCAGCCGGCGGTGGCGTACGCCGAGGTAGAGGGGGTCGAGCAGGAGGTCCTCGCGGTCGGTGCCGACGTCGAGTTCGACGGGCAGGGTTTTATCCGGGGCCACGCCGCCGGCGACGGTGTAGATCGAGAGCTTTCCAATGGCGATGGCCATGCCGCCATAGCCCTGGTCGCCGATGCCCAAAATCGCCGATGAGTCGGTGGCGACGACGAGGCGCACGTCCTCAAGCGGCACGTCCTCGAGCACCGGCTCGATGCGGCCGATGTTCTCGGTGGACACGGTCAAGCCCCGGGGTAGGCGGTAGATGTGGCTGAAAAGCCGCACCGCTTCGCCGACCGTCGGCGTGTAAATGACGGGGAGCATCTCCTCGAGGTGCTCGGCCAAAAGCGCGTAGAAGAGGACCTCGTTGCGGTCTTGGAGGTCGCGGAGGAAGATGTGCTTTTCCAAGTCGGTCTGCAGCAACCGGAAACGACGGTAGTTGCGCTCCTTTTGTTCCTCGATGGTGGCGACGTGGGGAGGAATGAGCCCGTCGAGCTCCAGCAAGGTACGCTCGCCCTGGGTGAACGCCGTCCCCTTATTCAAAAGGGGGATGCGGGTCAACAGGAAACCGCTCACGTAGACCTCGAGGTAACGGTTGCCGGAAGCGTCGCGCTTGACGTCGTAGTACTTGCTCACCCTAGCCATATCCTTCATTCTATGCCCCCACGAAGGCGCAAAGGCGTATGTCCCGTGTCCGATGGACAGTACTGTTGGCTTTTGAGCAAAATGCACTAAGGTAAAAAGGGAGGTGCTATGGGACGCATAGGAAAGCCTAAAGTCAGCATCATCGGTGCCGGGAACGTCGGTGCGACCCTGGGGATGCGGATTGCCGAGAGCGCCCTGGCGGACGTGGTCATGGTGGACATCGTCGAGGGGATGCCGCAGGGCAAGGCGCTGGACCTCTCGGAGGCCCGGCCCGTCGTGGGGAATGACGTCGGGATCGTCGGGACCAACGACTACGCCGAGATCGAGGGGTCCGACATCGTGGTAACCACCTCGGGCGTCCCCAGGAAGCCGGGCATGAGCCGGGATGACCTCATCGAGATCAACGCCAAGATCGCAAAAAGCGTGGCCGAGAACATCAAGAAGTACGCTCCGGACGCAATCATCATCCAGGTCGCGAACCCGCTCGACGCCATCACCTACGTCATCGCCGAGATCACCCAGGCGCCCAAGAACAAGATCATGGGCATGGCCGGGGTTCTTGACTCGGCGCGCTACCGCTACTTCATCGCCGAGGAGCTCGGGGTGAGCGTGCGCGATGTCCAGGGCTTCGTGCTCGGCGGTCACGGCGACAGCATGGTGCCCCTGCCCCGGCTGACCACCGTCGGGGGCGTTCCCCTCCCCGAGCTCTTGCCCCCCGACCGCATCGAGGCCATCGTCGAGCGCACCCGCAAGGGCGGCGCCGAGATCGTGAACCTCCTCAAAACCGGGTCGGCCTACTACGCCCCTTCGGCCGCAACCTGGGAGATGGTCAAGGCGATCCTTAAAGACGAAAAGCGCATCCTGCCGGTGGCGGTTCACCTCGAGGGCCACTACGGCATCGAAGGGCTGTTCGTGGGCGTGCTGGCGGTCCTGGGCAAAAACGGCGTCGAGAAGGTTTGGGAAGTCCCCTTAAAGCCCGACGAGCTTGAAGCCCTGCGCGCAAGCGCCAATCACGTCCGCGAGCTGGTGCAGAAGGTCGACGAGCTCGGAATCCTCTAAATCGAGGAACGCCAGGCGCCGGTCGGGGCATGCCCCGACCGGCGCCTCATGTCCCGTTTTCGGGCGCGGCGGGGTACGAGCCCAGTACCTTGACGAAGGCGGCCCGGCGCAAAAGGTTCACCAGTGCCTTCGAGGGGGCGGGATCCTCAACGTGCCCCTCAAAGTCGAGGTAGAAAACGTAGCTCCAGGGCCGGTCTTTCCTCGGGCGCGACTCGAGCTTGGTCAGGTTCACCCCGGCCTCGGCAAAGGCGCCCACCGCCAGGTAAAGCCCGCCCGGCCGGTGGCGCACGGCGAAGACCACGCTGGTTTTGTACGCCCCCTCGCCTCGCGGCGCCTCTTCCCGGCCGAGCACGAAAAAGCGGGTGTAGTTGAAGGCAAAATCCTCGATGTCCCGCAGCAGGACCGAAAGCCCGTAGCGCTTCGCCGCCCGTTCGCTCGCGATCGCAGCCAGACCAGGCTCGGGATTCTCGGCCAGGGCCTTGGCGGCGCCGGCGGTGTCGAACACCGGCCGGCTGGAAAAGCCATGACGGGCCAGGAATCCGTCACACTGGGCCAGCGCCTGGGGGTGGCTCATGACCTCCCGAATCTCATCCACCTGGGTCCCCGCCGGCGCGACCAGACAGTGGCGAATTCGCAGGATGACCTCGCCGACCACGTGCAGGTCGCTCTCCAGTAAAAGGTCATAGATCTGATTGATGCTCCCGGCCACGGCGTTTTCAACGGGAACCACGCCGAAGTGCGCATCCCCGGCGTTGACCGCTTCGAAGACCTGGTGGAAGGTCGGGTAACCGATGGGCTGGGCCTGGGGGGCAAAGTCGAGTGCCGCTTCCTCGCTAAAGGCGCCTTCCGTCCCTTGATAGGCGATCTTCATTGCCATTCAATATACTGTCTGCGGCATGGTGCGTCTCTTAAAAGGCCAGGTGGCCGAGATCGAATCCGACGCCGCGGTGGTGTGGGTGGGTGGGCTTGGGCTTTCCGTGCATTGCACCAAACCGACGCTCGCCAAGCTCAGCAAAGGCCAGGAAGTCACCTTTCACACCCATCTGCGCGTGAGGGAGGGCGACCTTAGCCTCTACGGCTTCCTGGACCGGCGCGAGCAAGCGCTCTTCGAACGGCTCCTTTCCGTGAGCGGCGTCGGCCCTCGGATGGCGTTGGCCCTGCTCGGGACCCTGGGCGTCGAGGCCCTCGCCGGCGCCATCGCCAGCGGAGATCTAGAAAGCCTCACCACAGCGCCGGGGATCGGCAAACGCCTCGCCGAACGCATCGTCGTCGAGCTCAAAGGGAAGGTCGAGGCGGAGGTCGCACCGGCCATTTCGCCCGATCAGGTCCCGGCCCTCGAGGCCAGCGAGGCGCTGCTCGCGCTGGGGTTTAAGGAGAGCCGGGTCAGGGCCGTGGTCGCCAAGCTCGCCAGGGCCCATCCCCAGGCCACCACCGAAGACCTCATCCGGCAGGCGCTCAAGGAGCTACGATGAACATTCGCGAAATCACATCATCCGAGGAGTGGGACGAGCGACTCAAACGCTGGCGCTACGCCTCGGCCCTGCAAAGCTGGGGCTGGGGTGAGGTCAAAAAACGCACCGGCTGGCAGGTCCAAAGGCTCTTGATCGAGCACGAAGGAACGCCCCTGGCCCAACTCCAGATCCTCCGCCGGAGCGCCGGACCCCTCACCCTCCATTACGTGCCCCGGGGCCCCG
Organism: Vulcanithermus mediatlanticus; assembly: GCF_055385885.1. NCBI lineage: Bacteria > Thermotogati > Deinococcota > Deinococci > Thermales > Thermaceae > Vulcanithermus > Vulcanithermus mediatlanticus. Next base: position 1,997,540 of record NZ_AP042385.1, read on the forward strand.
CCTTCGACGACTGGGCGTCGCTGGAAATGGCCCTCGGCTACCTCAAAATCCAGCTCAAAGGGGCCTATTTAAAGGTGGAGCCTCCTTTGGCGCTGCCCGAAGCCGAGCCTCCACCCCCCCTGCCCGGCGCTTCGAGCTCGGAGACCATCCAGCCGGAATTTTCGCTCCAGGTACTCCTCGACGACGAAGCGGCGGTGCTCGGGCGGATGAAATCGAAGACCCGCTATAACATCCGCCTCTCGGCGCGCAAGGGCGTCAGGACCCGCATCGTGCGGCCCTTTGACCCTGAGGCAAACCAGGCGTTCGCGGCCTTTTTCGAGCGCTTTCAGGAAACCAACCAAAGGGCGAAGCTGCGCCAGCACGACGAGAGCTACTACCTCGAGGTCTTCCACCGCTTCAACGCCCGCCACGCCCAGAGTTTCATCTCGCTGGCTGAATTCGAGGGCGAGGTGCTCGCGGCAGGGCTCTTCATCGCCTTCAAGGATCGCATCGACTACCTCTACGGCGGGAGCACGCGAAAAAAGAAGGAGGTCATGGCGCCTTACGCCATGCACTGGGCGGCCATGCGCTGGGGGCTGGCCCACGGCTTTCGCTACTACGACCTCTGGGGCGTCCCCCGGATACCCGACCCCTCCTCGCACGCCTACGGGATCTATCGCTTCAAAGAGGGGTTCGGCGGGGTGCGGGTCCGATTTCCCGCCTACGACCTTCCCCTCTCGCCCCTCTACGCGCCCCTCAAGCGGGCGCTTCGCTGGCGGAAGGACCTGATGAACTGGCGAGCCCGGGGGACCCGGAAGGACGTCTTATAAGGCTTTCACCGCGCACGATTAGGCTAAGAACGTGGCCCGATACCTCGTGGCAGCGACCCTCGCCGCCCTCCTTCTCGGCGCCCTGCTGCGGCTGAACGCCGATGAAGAAAGGGGGCAGGCGCCAGATGAGGTGGTGCTGGAGGACGTTCGCTACCGGCTCTTCCCGGAAGCCGACCCCAGGGCCGAGTGGATCTTTGCCGCCGATCGGGTTCGCTACAACCCTCAGACCCAAAGCGCCACGATCGAGGGCATCCGGGACGGCGAGCGCCTGGTCCGGGGTAAGCTCGACCTCACGCTCAAAGCCACCTCGGTCCGAGTCGATCGCTGGGACAACTTGCAGATGGACGAAGCCTGGGTTTTTCTGCCCGAGGCCTGCTGGGAAATTCACCTCGAGCGCACGCCGGGAAAACCGGTCCAGATCGTTCAGCGGCGGGGGTTCATCGCACCCCGTTTTACCTTGAAAGGGCCGGGCATCGAGGTCGAGGGCCAAGGGTTCCAATCGGACTTCGCGCTCAAAAACGCCAGCTGGCGCTCGGGAAAGGAGGTCTGGACCAGTGGAGAGGAAAACACCTGCCCGCGCTAGGACGGCGCTTTTCGTCATGCTCCTCGGCGCCTGGCTGACGCTTGCCAGCTCGTCGCCGGTCTCAACCATCGTGATCGAATACCCAAATGGCACCCGGAGCGGCGACCTCCGGAACGGCCCCTGGATCTACACCGCGAGCGAGCCCGGAGGGATCCGGGGACAGGTGGGAAACCTCGTCATACTGGCGGACAAGGCGGTTCTCGAAGCCCCCAAGGGCCTCAGCATGCAATCGGCTGAAGGCCAGCGAACGGCGACCTTCGAAGGGTCGGTGGTGGTGCGCCGTGGCCGGGTTGAGGCCCGGGGCACCCGCCTCGTGTACCGGGAGTCAAGCGGGAAGGGAACACTCTCCGGGCCCGTCACCATGGAGCAACGCCCCGAGCGGGCGGACGAAGATACGGTGATTCTGAAGGCCGACGCCATCACCTTCAACGTCAATACCGACACCTCGGAGAGCCGGGGCAACGTCCACCTCACCAGCGGCGACCAGGAAGGTTTCGCCGACGAGGTCTACTACGAGGAGGACCGCGCCCTCGCCATCTTTACCTCGAGCTCGGGGAAGGTGCGCCTGATTCGTCACCGCGATGAGGGCGAGCTCCGCATCGAAGGTGGGGAAGCCCGGCTCCTGGTGCGGGAAAAGGCGCTCATCGTTCTCGGCGGGGTCACGCTGAGAGACGGCGAGCTGGTGACCCGCGGCGACGCCCTCTACTACGACGACAAAACCGGCAGGGCGATCGTGGTGGGCAGCCCAGCAACGAGCCGGGATGAGGCCAAAGGGCGATCACTCTCGGCCGGAACCCTGCTCCACGACGTGATCAAACACCGGGTGCGGCTCTATGGCAAAGCCTTCGAGCTGCCCCTCGACCGCTTCGCCAGGCAGGGGGACTGATGCGCCGGTGGCCGTGGCTCTTTATGGCGCTGATCGTCCTTTGGGCCACGGCCCAGGCCGACTTTCGCCCCACGGCCACCCTGACGTATCGTGGCAAACGCATCACCGTGGTCAAGACGAGCCCCGACGAGCTCGGACTGGCCTGGATCGAGGACAGCGACCAGGGCGTACGCTTTATTTTTTACGATCCGAGCCCATATCGGGTCGAGCTGACCCTCGGCGAGGACACCCGGGCCTTTGGCCACCTGGCGCTCGTAGAGCAACCGGATCGCGGCCCATCGCGGATCGTCCTCACCGACGGCGAAGCCGCGTATGACCCCGAGCGCGACGCGGTCCGATACCAAACCCAACCGGCCGACGGCGCCGTTGCCGTCGTCGAGGGGAAGGTCACGGTCTGGGGTCGCGAGCTGAGTTACGACAACGATCGCGGCCTCGCCTTGCTGAAGGGCCCGCTTCGTTTCGTCCGCGAGGGCGAAACGAAGCTCGAGGGCCGGGCGGGCCGGCTCGTCTACCGCCTCGAGGACGGCGAGCTCTGGCTGCTCGACCGCGTGGTCTTACGCCAGGGACCGAGGGAGACCGAAGCGGATCAAGCCCTGGTCCTCGAGGACCAGGGCTTGGCCTACCTGTACGGCGATCCGGTGGTCAGCCGCGACAAGGATCAGAAAATTCAAGGCCGCCGGGTACGATACGACCTCAAAACCGGCGACCTGTGGGTTCTCGGGCAAATCGCAGGCGAGATTCAAACGCCTTAGGCGCGAGTCGGGGTGATGCCAGCCATCAAAAGCCCCATCTCCTCCTCGTTGGTCTCTTCGGGACGCACCTCGCCAACGATCTTCCCCTCAAACATCACCAAGATCCGGTCCGAAAGGTTCATGACCTCGTTCAAGTCGGCGCTCACCAGCAACACCGCCATTCCCTGGTCACGGGCCTCGACAATGCGCTGGTGGATGAACTCGATGGCGCCGATGTCAACGCCCCGGCTCGGCTGGGCGGCAATCAGAATTTTGGGTTTTCGGGAGAGCTCCCGGCCCACGATGATCTTCTGGGCGTTCCCACCCGAGTAGTGACGCGCCGAAAGCTGAATACTCCTCGGGCGAACGTCGAAGGTCTCGACCACCTCCTGAGCGTAACGATCGATTTCGGGATCCCGGAAAAACCCCATCGTGTCGGTGAACGGATGCCGGTGGTGATCGCCGAGGATCACGTTATCTCGGGTGGGGAAATCGAGCACCAGCCCCCGGGCGTTGCGGTCCTCGGGGATGTGCGAGACCCGGTGTTCACGAACCCTCCGGGCATCAGGCCGGGTGATGACCTCCCCCTGGTAACGAATAAGGCCCCGGTAAGGACGGAGGCCGGTAATGGCCTCGACCAGCTCGCTCTGACCGTTGCCCTCCACGCCGGCGATGCCCACGATCTCGCCCGCACGGACCTGGAAACTCACCCCGGCGACGCGGGGCTTCTTACCAGCTTCCTCAACCCAGAGATCCTCGACCGAAAGGAGCGCATCGCCCGGCTCCGCCGGCTTTTTGTCCACCGTCAGGATCACCTCGCGCCCCACCATCATCCGGGCCAGCTCGGGGGGACTGGTCTCTTTGGTCTCCACGGTCCCGACCACCCGGCCGTCCCGAATCACCGTCACCCGGTCGGAGACCTCCATGACCTCCCCCAGCTTGTGGCTGATGAACACCACCGCGTTGCCCCGGGCCACGAACGATCGCAGGAAGCGGAAGAGCTCGGTCGATTCCTGGGGCGTGAGCACGGCGGTGGGCTCGTCGAGGATAAGGATCCGCGCCTTCCGGTAGAGCGTCTTCAAGATTTCGACCCGCTGTTGCAACCCCACCGGCAAATCCTCGATTCGCGCATCCAGGTCGAGCTCAAAGCCAATCTCTTCCAGGAGTTCCGCGACCGTCCGCCGGGCCATGTCGATATCGATGGCCAGCCCCTTTTTGGGCTCCCCGCCCAGAAGGACGTTTTCCAGCACGGTAAAGACATCCACCAGCATGAAGTGCTGGTGGACCATACCGATCCCGAGCGCGATGGCGTCCGCGGGCGAGCGGATATCGGCCCGCTTCCCGTCCACCCAGATTTCGCCCCGGTCGGGCTTGACCATCCCGTAAACGATCTTCATGAGCGTGCTCTTGCCGGCACCGTTTTCCCCGACCACGGCGTGCACCTCACCCCAACGCACGTCGAAGCTGATGCAGTCGTTGGCCAACACCAGGGGATAACGCTTGGTGATGCACTTGAGTTCTAGGGCAACCTCGGCCACGAGCAAAGTATACGATAGCGTCAAAAATCTGGATCAAAAACGCTGCGCGCGGCCGGGCCGCGCGCAGCTTGGCGATGCCACAGGTTACCGCGCCGAAGGCACCTTGATTTCGCCGCGGACGATCTTTTGCTTGAGGACCTCGAGCTTGGCCACCAGCGCGCTCGGGAGCAGGGCCTTGTTGTACTGGTCGAGAGCGTAGCCCACGCCGTTGTTGGCCAGGCCGTACTCGTGGACGCCGCCCTGGAAGCTGTTCTGCACCACCGACTTGATGACCGAGTAGGTGGCCACGTCGACCCGCTTGAGCATCGAGGTCAGGCCGTGGTTCAGGGTTTCCGGGTTGTTATCCGTGTCACCCAGGTAGTTCTGGTTGGCATCCACCCCGATAAAGAAGATGGGGCGGGTGTCACCCTGGCAGGCCTCGGTGTAGGCGGCATACTTGGGCACATCGGCGAAGGGATCGCGAATGAACTTCACGTTCGAGGGGAGTTCCGAGGCTTTGAGGCACTTCTTCTGTTTGATGAAGTCGATGTTGCCAAGGCCCGAGGCACCGGCGGCGGAGTAGATGATGTCCGCGCCCTGGGCCACCTGGGCGGCAGCGATCTCCTTGGCTTTACCCGGGTCGTTCCAGGCCTGCGGGGTATTCCCCACGTAGTTGACCAGCACCTTGCAGTCGATGCCGTCTTCCTGGCAGGCATACTCGACACCAGCGCGGTAGCCGACCTCGAACTTGTGAATCAGGGGAATGTCCATGCCACCGATGAAGGCCACCACCCCGGTCTGGGTGAGCTTCCCGGCGATATAGCCGACCAGGAAGGAGCCCTCGTGCTCTTTAAAAACCAGGCTGGCGACATTGTCTTTCTCCGGGCTAACCGAGTCGATCACAGCGAAGTTCACGTCTTTGAACTCCTTTGCGGTGGCGGTGATCCCGGGCTCATTGGCAAAGCCCACCCCGATCACCAGATCGAAGCCCTCCTCGGCGAAGGCCCGGATCCCCTGACCCACCTGGGAGGGATCGGCGGGTTCGAAGTCGAAGACCTCGACCCCGAGATCCTTCTCGGCCTTTTGCGCGCCTTCCCAGGCCATCTGGTTAAAGCTCCGGTCGTTCTTACCGCCCGAGTCGAAGGCGATCCCAACCCTGACCTGGGCCATGGCCAGGCCCATAAAAACGGCTGCGACGATGAGTAGTCCTCGCTTCATACCTGTCACTCCCTTCCATTCCGGCTCACGCCGTATTTCAGTATAGCCACAGGGAGGCCCGGGGGCACGGCGGTGGCGTATAGTGTTCGGCGATGCGACGCTGGATTCCGGCCATCCTCCTTGTGGCGATTGGCCTCGCCGCCCTCTACTGGAACAACGAGTCCCGACCCCAATTCCAGTTCCACGGCACGGTGTTGCAAAACCCGAAGCCGGCGCCACGTTTCACGCTCTATACCGCCGGTAACCGCCCCTTCACCCTCAAAGACCTCAACGGAGAGGTCGCGTTGCTCTTTTTCGGTTACACGCACTGCCCCGATGTCTGCCCCACCACCATGGCCCGCCTGGCCGAGATCTACCGAGCCCTCGGGCGCCCCAAGGGCCTACGGGTGGTCATGATCACCATCGACCCCGAGCGCGACAGCCCCGACAGCACCGACCGCTATGCCAAAGCCTTCGACCCCGCTTTCATCGGTCTTTCTGGATCGCCGAAGGCCATCGCGAAAACCGCGGCCAGCTACTACATCTACGTCAAACGAGGCGATCAGGGTTTGTTCGATCATAGCGCCACCGTGACCCTCATCGACAGCCGACAGTACATCCGCCTCTTCTACGGTCAGGACGCGATTTTGGACCGCGAGGGCGTCATCGCCGACCTGCGCTACATCCTGGCCCGCGGAGGAAGCTTTTAACCGTGGCCCGCAAACATAAGGACCGAAACCGCACCTGGCTTTTTGGCCTCGTCGTGCTGCTCGGCCTCGCCCTTGGCCACGGCGGCGATCTCGAAATACGAGAGGCCCGGGTCATCCACACGCCGGAGGGCAACTTCCTCGAACTGGCGCTGGCCTACCCTAGGACGGACACACCACTCACACTCACCATCGTCGTCACCCCCATGGGGGACGGCGTTCTGGAAGTGAAGACCGCCGGTGGCTACCTGCAAACTGCTAAGATGCCCATCCCCTACGGCGTGAGCCTGATCAGCGATCGCACCCGCTACCGCATCCGATTGCCCCAAGACGCCCACAAGGCCAGCGGGCCGCTCCCCGTCACGCTTTTTTTCCCTGGCGGGGGCCTGGTCACCGTCCCGGCCTCCATCGATCAACCCAGGCGCCCTTGGTCTGTGGCGATCGGCATCGGAGCCTTGCTGGCTGGCGCGGCGGTCTTCAGTATCCGAAAGCGGTTAAGATTTGCGACACCTGATCGGATTCGATGAGAAAGGCGTCGTGGCCGTGGGGGCTCCGAATCTCGGCGTATTCGCACCCGGCCAGGAGCGCCGAGCGCTTGACCTCTTCCGCCGGATAGAGCAGGTCGCTGTCGATTCCAACCATGATCGAAGGGATATGGGCGATCCGGTCCAGAGCAGCGGCGAGCCCCCCGCGCCCGCGCCCCACATCATGCCGGTCCATGGCGGCGAGGAGGGTGAGGTAAGTGTTGGCGTCGAAGCGGCGCACGAACTTATCCCCCTGGTAACGCAAATAGCTCTCCGCCTGCTGCGGCTGGTGCCCCCAGCGGAGCTCGAAGCTCCGGGGATGCCGGTAACCCATCATGGCGATCGCCCGGGCAAGGGCGAGCCCGCGGGGCTGCGCGGCGTAGTACCCGGAGGCGAACTCGCGGTCCTCGAGGATCGCCATGCGGCCGAGCTCTGAAAGCCCCCGGGCCCAGGCGCCGTGGCGCAGGGGCGCTGCGAACACGGCGAGCGAGCGGGTTCGCTCCGGGTAGGACACGGCAAACTCCAAGGCCAGCATCCCGCCCATGCTCCCACCGACCACGTCGACCTGCCGCACCCCCAGAAAATCGAGCAGCGCTCGCTGGACGCGAGCCATATCGCGAATGGTGATCGCGGGGAAACGCGGCCCGTACGGCTCGCCATCCGGCCCCTCGCTGAGGGGCCCCGTGGTCCCATAACAGGAACCGAGCACATTGGCGACCACCACGAACCGACGCTCGGTATCGATGGCCTTCCCCGGACCGACCAGGGCATTCCACCAGCCCTTGGCGCCGAAGGCCCGTTCGAGGGGCGTCAGGCGGGCCAAGGTTTCAGGCCGGTAGGTCCCGGCGGCGTGCGCCGAGCCGGTCAAGGCATGGAAGATGAGCGTGGCCCCGGCGCTGGCCTCCCGGGGGCCGTAGGTCTCAAAGCGCACGTCCACGTAGGGCAGCCATCCTCCCAGCTCCAGCGAAAGCCCCTCGCGAAAGAGCCGGACGCTTTTCGGGACGGGCGGCTCGATCTCTGGGCCACTCGGGCGGGGCCGGATCAACAAGGCTTCGTGCTCGCCCCATTCCTCGTAGACGAGCGTGGTCATAGCGCTGCCCCCAAGACGCGGGGAAGGTCGCTCGGCTGCAGGGTGGGTTTTGTGTAGGGCCTGTTCGTTCGTTTCAAGCTTCCCCCCTTGCGACGAGAAGGGGGATCTCCCCTTCCCTTATCGCTCCCGCGTTCGCGGGCCGGCATTGGCACCGACGTGGCTCCTCCCACCGGTTGCCGCGGCTTCACAGGGCCGGTTCCCTCCACCGCTCTCGATAAGAGACCGGGCGCAGGCGAGCCGCCTGCGTTGGCTGTGAGTCTACCCACTGCCACCCTTTTGGTCAAGCATTTGTAATCGGTCAACACATCTGAGACTCTTTTGGGGACCGACTCCGCTTGCATTCTAGCCAGGAACTCAAGAGGCGCAAGGCCGTTGAGCGCACGATGGGGCCTCCTGCGGTTGTAGTAGTCCAGATAGGCGTCGAGCTCCCTTTGGAGCTCGGGGATCCGGGAAGGCAACGGCCGGGTGTAAAACTCCTCCCTGAAGGTCCGCTGCATCCGCTCCACGTGGCCATTGAGCTTGGGACTTCTCGGGGGCAGCACGAAGAGCTCGATACCCAAACGTTGGCAAGTTTCCTCAAACTCGGCCATGAACTCGCTGCCACCGTCCACCTGAATGGCCCTGACGGGAAAGGGGGCCTGGGTGATGAGGTGGGCCAGAAAGCCAGCTGCCAGGTTGGCGGTGGCCCGGGTGTGCACCTCGGCCAGGGAAAAGCGGGTGTAAAGGTCTACCGCCGAAAAATGCTTGACGACCTCCCCGGGTCCTAGGGTCACGGTAAGGGTGTCCACCTGAACCAGGTCGCCGGGTGAGGAGGCGACGTAGCTTTTGGGTTTCCTCCTGGCGTAGGGGCGCCTGGGCCTTCGCTTCACCTTCCCCCGTCTCGCCCGGGCCAGGAAGGCGGCCACGCTTTCAACACGACGGTGCGCTCCCAGGTGGGCCAGGATGCGGCCCACGGTGCGTTCGCTAACCCCAAAGCCTTGCTTCCCCAAGGCCAGCCAGATCGGCCAGCGGCCCCAGGTGGGGTTTTGCTTCCTCAAAGTTTCAATCGCAATGAGAAGTTCGGGCGTCCAGTGGAGCTTTCGTCGCAACCGCCTTGGGCGTTTGGATCTGGGCCCAAGGCCTTTGAGGCCTTCTTCCCTGAGTCGCTTTTTCCAGCGGTAGTAGGTGGCTCGGCTGATTCCCACCAGGGACTGGATCTCGGACCAGCCCACCTTGTGTTTCCGGAACGCCTCGACTTGTTTGAGCTTTCGCAGACGGTCTTGGACCGTGGGGTCGCCCGCTCCAGCCTCCTGGAGCACCTGGGCTTTCCTCGCCCCCCTCCATACCTCCCGGCCAACCGTTGTAAGCTGCATACGTGGGGACCTCCTCTCTCCTGGAGTGGTCCCCACATTCTTATCGATTCGGTCTCACATGTGTCTGTCCGGGTTCAGCATTGCCGGGGTATGATGGGATACGGGGGTGATGGTATGTCGTGTAACGTCGGCAACACCGATCGCATCATCCGCTTCATCATCGGGGCGGTCCTGTTGCTCGCAGTGCTCCTCGGCTGGGTCCAGGCCACAACGGCGTGGGTCCTGGGGATCGTGGGCCTGATCCTCGTTCTCACGGCGTGGGTGAAGTTCTGTCCCCTTTATCGAATTTTGGGGCTGAGTACCTGCAGCGAAGCCTGAACCCCCGGCCGCCCCTCGGGCGGCCGATTCTACGGAGGCCAGATGCCATTCGTACTCGGAATCGCCGGTGGCTCAGGAAGCGGTAAAACCACCGTGGTCGAGCGCGTCCGTCAGATCGTGGGGCCACGCGTGGCCATCCTCCCCATGGATAACTACTACCGTGACCTGGGGCACCTTCCTTTCGAAGAGCGGCAGAAAACCAATTACGATCACCCAGACGCTTTTGACAACGACCTCCTACTCGCCCATCTCGACGCCCTCATCGCCGGACATCCGGTCGAAATGCCCCTATATTCGTTCACCGAGCACCGCCGCCTCCCCCAGACCCAGCGCGTTGACCCCGGCCCGGTGATCGTGGTCGAGGGCATCCTCGCCCTTTTTGACCCCGAACTCAGGGCCCGAATGGACCTCAAGGTGTTCGTCGACGCCGACCCCGACGTGCGGTTCATCCGGCGGCTCATTCGCGACATCGAGGAGCGGGGTCGAAGCGTTGAATCGGTGGTCAAGCAGTACCTCGATACCGTCCGCCCCATGCACCTGACCTTCGTCGAACCGAGCAAGCGCTACGCCGACCTCATCATTCCCCACGGGGGTATGAACACGCCGGCCCTCGAGGTCCTCGCTCTACGGCTGCGGCACGCCCTGGAGGCCGCATCGTGAAGCGATTCCTGCACGCGGTCCTTTTTGTATCGGCGCTTCTCAGCCTTCCGAGCCTCTGGACCCGTTACAGCGCGGAAAAGAACGACACGGTGGCCATCGTCATCGACGGACGGGCTCTTTTGGACCAGGCGCGGACCCAGGGCCTTCCCCCGCAAACGCTCCTGCGCCACTACCGCGAAGCCGGGGTTACCGGCATCGGCATCTACGAAGAAACCGTCAACGATCGCGTCAACCGCGGGGCTGGGCTCTACGTCGCTGGCTCGACGCTCGCCGCCGCCTTCCCCACCGCGGGCTTCCTCGCGGGCTGGCACTACACGACGGTATCGGGGGTCGAAGCCATTCCCCTTCCCCAGCACCGGGTCTTCTGGCAGGGAAACACCTGGATCGGCTTTCCTCGAGACATCGCCTCGATTCCAATCGGCCCCAACAACGAATCGTTGCGGACCGCCTACCGTATGGGCTTTTACATCGTTTACCGGCCGCAAAACCATCGTTACCGACCCTGGCCGGTCACCATCCCCCCGGAGGCTCGTGCCATTGCCTTCGCAGGAAACGAGGCTCTCGGCTGGCCGGACCGGCTCGGCCAGGCCAGTCAGAGCTTTTCCCTCCCGGTGGCGTTCATCGAGGGCGCCCCCCAGCTGGGGCTCGGGGCCTTCACCAAGAACCACGAAGTTCTCCGCCTGTTTAGCCTCAACCCCGCCTACCAGCTCAACCTAGCGCCCGATGTCGCTGCCCGTAAATACGTCCTCGCCGCCCGGGAACGGGGCCACCGGTTGCTCTACTTCCGCCCCTACCCCAAGGCCACCGACACCGAACGCTTCCTCGGCGAGCTCAAAGCCGGCCTCGAGCGTGCGGGGATCTCGCTCGGTCCGCCCAAACCCCTCGTGTTTTCGCCCTCGGGGTGGCGGCTATGGGCCTGGCCGGGTCTGGTCGCCGGTCTGATTCTCCTCTCCCTCGCTTTCCCGGCCCGACTGGCGGCGATCGTGACCGCGGGGCTGCTGGTGGTGGCCTTCGGTTACGGACAGGACCAGGCGGGGCCGCTCCTGGCCGGGCTGACTTTTCCCGCGCTGGGATTTCTCGGCCGGCCCCGGAACATCGTCACCTGGCTCAGGGCCCTTGGCTACACGCTCCTCGGGGCCATCTTCATGAGCGCTCTGGGAAGCACCCAGGCCAGCATGCTGGCGCTTGCGACCTTCCGAGGCGTTGGCCTTTTGCTGATCATCCCCCCGGCACTGGTGTTGCTTTCACAGCTTCCAAAAGACAGTTGGCGCGAGACCCTCGTCCAGCGCCTCAACCAACCGATACGCCTCGTCGAGGCCATGGTCCTCGGGCTCGCTCTGGCCGCCTTCGCTATCGCCCTGCTCCGCCGTGGCAACGACGCGCCGTTCGTCCCCCAGATCGAGCTCCTTCTCCGCGACCAACTCCAGGCGCTGATGATCCGACCCAGGTTCAAAGAGATCTTTGGCCACGCCACCGCCGTCTTCGCCCTGCTCGCACCCATCCCCAACTGGATCCGCAATCTGCTGATCGTGATCGCCGTGATCGCCGAAGCTTCGATCCTCGATAGCTTCGCCCACTACCACACCCCCCTCGTGGTCTCCCTCATCCGGAGTTTGAATGGAATCGTGGCCGGGCTTATCCTGGGGTTACTCGCTTTAGTCCTCTTTCGGTGGGCGCGCAAATGGTTGTGGGAATAGCTGGATACTACGGCTACAAGAACGCGGGCGACGAAGCCATACTCTCTGCGATCATTCAGGAGCTTCGGCGAAGGCGGCTGAAGCCGCTGGTGCTGAGCGCAAACCCCGGGCTCACTCGCGCGGCCCTCAAGGTCCAGACCACCCACCGTCTCAACCCCCTCGGATTGCTCGTCGCCTTTCGAAGAATGGACACGCTGCTTCTCGGCGGCGGTGGGTTGCTGCAGGATCGGACCAGCCGGCGGAGCCTCTGGTATTACCTACAGATCTTTCGCTGGGCCAGGCGGCTGGGAGCGACGCCAATCGTCTTCAACCAATCGCTGGGGCCCCTCTCGCCCGAAGGTGAGCGCGCGGTCACCCGCACGATCGGCGAACATATGATCATCGTCCGGGACCAGCGCTCGCTTGAGTACGCGCAGAGCCTGGGGCTGAGAGCGCGGCTCGGGGCGGACCCGGCGCTTTTGCTCCCCCCGCCGCCCGTGGGGCGCGAGCCGGGCCTGGTCGTCGTGGTCCCAAGATATGGTGTTCCCACCAAACCCCTGGTCGTCGCCAGCTACCGGCTGCTGAAGCTCGGCTATGACGTTCTGGTCCTCGCCATGCAACCGGGGGCCGACGAAGAAACCTTCGAGGCCTTCACCGGCCTGCCCAAGGAAGCGAGCGGCGACCCCAGACGCGTTCACTACCTGCTCGCTTCGGCGAGCTACGTGGTGAGCGCCCGCCTGCACGGCCTCATCCTGGCCGCGAATGCGGGAACGCCTTACCTGGGAATTAACTACGATCCCAAGGTGCTTGGATTCCTCGAGGAGACCAAAGCGCCGGTGCTGCCCACCAACCCCGACCCGGGCGAAATCGTCGACTTCATCACTTCGGGCGCCGCACCCGACTGGCAGGCCGTGGCGCAGCTGAAGGCCCGGGCCCAGCAGAGCTTTGACTGGGTCTTCCAACCGAGTCCTACACCGGCAAACGGACCTTGAGACGTTCCGCGTACGCAGCCAGGCCCATCAGGAGCTCGTCCACACCCACCTGCATTTGAAACTCGCCCGGAGCGATGGCGCGAAGGGCGAAAAAGGGTGGCCCGGAAAGGACCTCCAGCATGCGCGAGGCCACATCTCCGGGGAGTGCGTCCCCCACCTCGGCCACGAGGTCTTCCAGGAGAAAGACCTGCCCTTTGCGGAACGATGAAAGCCCGAGCAGGGTGGCCGAAAACGCGGCGCGCTCGCCGAGCAACGCCTCGACTTCGCGTTCGAGGGCCTCGAGGTCGTCGAGGGTAATTCGCCCTTTGGCGAGCAGCCGCTCGAGTTCCAAAGGACCCAGGGGAAACGCCCGGTGCAACTCGGCAAGGCGGTGGAGCGCTTCCTCGCTCGCCACCGCGAGATGAGGGATGGTCTCGGCCGAGCGGCCCGCCGTTACGAGGAGCGCGTAGGTCGCTTGCTGCTGCCGCTGAGCCTCGAGCAGTTGCTTGGGGTCCAGCTCACCTTCACGGCAAGCAACGACGGTGTAGGCCTTACGCCCCATTCGGGAACGAAGGTGCCAGAACGACCCCTTTGCCGCAGCTTCCAGACCTATGGTCTTGAGCGCTTGAACATAAGGCGGGGGCGCCGCTTGCTGGGGATAGAGGACCTGACGAGGATACGGGGTGACCTCGACCCGCTTCGACGGTGGGGCAGGTTTTTCCTGGCGCTTGGAGACCGCCCCGCTCAGCACCTTTGCCCGTTGCTCGCTGGCCGGCCTGGAACGGACCCGTCGGCCGACCACCTCGACGCTCACCACTTCCCCTTCACGAACGAGTCTCAGTTGCTGGTTGGGCGCAAGCTCAAGCGCCTCAAAGAGCGCGTGGGCACCGGTAACCATTCCAGCCTCGCGGTCCACCCTCAGGTCATAGGTTTCGCCATCGGGTCCCATAACCTGCACCTGGGACGCTTCGCCAAACACCCGTCGTAAAGAGGGCGTGAGCCTGAGGCTCCCGCTCCCGATACACGCTGAGGTCACCGTATACCTCGCCTCATTCATAGTGCCTCCAAAGGAAGCGCCGTTCCCGAGCTCAGGATGTAGTAGAGCTCGTGGGCCACCTGCATGGCTGCCTCGGCATCAGCAAGCGCTCGGTGCCGGCGCGCTACGGGGATAAGCAGTACCTCCACCAACGATCCAAGCCCATACCTTCGTACCCCTGGTAACCCCTTCCGGGCCCAGCCCAGTGTATCTATCACCTTGGGTTCTATCTTATACCCAACCCTGCGCAAATGGGGCCGGAGAAAGCCGAGATCAAAGGGGGCGTTTTGGATCACCCAGGTGGCGTCCTCTAAAAGCGGCCTCGCCGTTTCCAAAACCTCCTCGATGGTGGGAGCATCGCAAACATCGTTCTCACGAATGCCGGTCAACGCCTGGATTCGGGGCGGGATGGGCCTCCCCGGTTGAACGAAGCTTTGAAAGCGAACCCAGTGCGCGCCCTCTCTTCGTACCAGTGCAAACTCCGTAATCCCATCGTGGGCCGGCGAAAGACCGGTGGTCTCGATATCAATCGCAACCAGTGGCCGGCCGTCGGGCGGGAACGGATAACGCCATTCCCAAAGCCCAAGCCGCCCATCTTCGTAGAAAAATCGCCCGTCTCGCCACTCAGGCAGAACAGGTACGGGTACGGGCTGCCCTAGACGCCGCAGCTTCCAAACCCATCGTGAAGCGTAGCGATAACGGGCCTCCACACCCTCAGCATAGCGCCAATATCACGCCCCGTCCCGCGCCTTCGCCCCTGCCCAACCCTCGATCCACCAGGCAAGAAGGCCGTCCCAGGCTTCATCGCCCATTCGGGGCAGGTAAACCACGTCACCGGGTTCGCGACGGAACCAGGTGTATTGGCGTTTGGCGTAGCGCCAGACGGCGCGCCAATCCTCTTCGATCGCCGCCTCCAGGCTCATCTCACCGCGCAAGTAGCGAACGACCTCTTTGTAGCCGATGGTCTGAATGGCCGTCGGCATATGCGGGTAACGCGCGAGCAGGCCGCGCACCTCTTCGACCAGACCGGCTTCGAACTGGGCCAGGGCCCTGGCCTGGATCACGGGGAGCAAGCGCTCGCGCTCTGGCCAGAGGATGAGCTTACGGTAGGCAAACCGGGGTGAAGCCCAGGGGAGCTCGGCGGGCGGACGGCCCGTCTTGCGCAGCACGAAGAGCGCCCGCAAAAGCCTGCGAGCATTGCCCTTAACCCGCATCGCATCCTGGGGAGACACGCGGGCAAGCTCTTGGTGGAGTCGGGCGAACCCCTTCTCGGCGAGTTCGACCTCGAGGGCCCGGGTCAACTCCGGATCGGGCGGGGGAACCCGGTAAAACCCGTGCGAAAGGGCGCGGATGTAATAGCCGCTCCCACCCACGACCAGGGGAATCCGCCCCCGGCGCAAAACCGCCTCTATGGCACGCTCGGCGGCCTGAACGAACCAGACGACGCTCACCGCCTGGTCCGGGTCCAAAACATCGATCAGGTGATGGGGAATCCGCTCGCGCTCCTCGCGGGTGGGTTTCGCGGTCCCAATGTCCAGCCCCCGGTAGAAAAGGGTGGCATCGGCATTAATAATCTCCAGACCAAAGCGCTCCGCCAGCTTGAGCGCCAGACGGCTCTTCCCCGTCGCCGTCGGGCCCGTCAGTATGGGGATGGGCGTCATCTTCTACGCCCTTTTTCGTACCACGTGGCACTTCCGGCAGCGGGCCTCGTAGGTTTCCTCGGCGCCGACCAGGATAATGGGATCGTCTTCGAAGGCCGGCTGCCCCTCGATGAGTCGCTGCGTACGGGTCGCAGGCGCTCCGCAGCGCACGCAAACCGCGGTGAGCTTCTCGACGAACTCGGCCCGGGCCAGGAGCTCGGGGACGACGCCGAAGGGCTCGCCCCTAAAGTCGAGATCGAGGCCGCCCAGGATCACGCGAACGCCAGCGTCAGCCAGCGAGGTCACCACGGGCACGATCGCAGCGTCGAAAAACTGCACTTCATCCACCGCCACCACATCCGGAAGCGGATCCGAGAGCGCGGCCTCGAGCGCGGCAGCGTTTTCCACCGCGATCGCCTCAACCCGCCGCCCATCGTGGCTCACCACGTCGACATCGTGATAGCGGTTATCGAGCCGGGGCTTGAACACCTGGACCTTTTGGCCCGCGATCAAGGCCCGCTTAACCCGGCGAATGAGCTCTTCTGATTTTCCGGAAAACATGGGGCCGACGACGATCTCGACCCAGCCGCCGCTCATCCTACCGTGTGGCATCGATCAGCCCCAAAACGCCGGGGCCCAAAGGGCCCCGGTTTCACGAACGCTTCTTGAGGTTTTTCTTGTAGGAGTCTCCGTAACGGCGCTGGAAGCGCTCCACGCGCCCCTCGGTATCCACGAAGCGCTGCTGGCCGGTAAAAAACGGGTGGCAGGCCGAGCACACCTCGACGTGGATCTCGGGCTTGGTCGAATAGGTTTCGATGACGTTGCCGCACCCGCAAATAATCCGGGCCGGAACCAGCTTCGGATGCAAACCTTGTTTCATCGTTTCCTCCCCGGCGCACGGTCGTGGTCGTGCGCACACCCATACACCCTACCAGCCAGCCGCAAAACACGCAAGGCGAGGCTTCATGGGCCGAGGATCGTTTGCCATTTCTCAAACGGCATGAATCCAACGTATTTCTTGCCGTTAATGAAGAAGGTGGGCGTACCGTCAACTCCGAGCGAGGCCGCAAGTTTTTGATCGAAGGCGACCTCCTCGCGGGTCTTGCCCTCCTCGATGCACGCTTTGAGCCGACCGGTGTCCAGGCTGAGCTGCCGCGCATAGTCCAGCGCCCGCCCGATCAACGCCTCCCCGGTTTTGCCAGCCCAATCGTCAACCGCCCGGAAGAGCAGTTCGTGGTAGGCCACGAACCTCTCGGGATCTTGCTCGTAGACGCAGGCGGAAGCGACGCTCATATCGAACACGTCGGTCTGACCGGAAAAGGGCAGCGCCCGGAAAACGTAACGGACCTTACCGGAATCGACGTACCGGGCGAAGATCTTGGGCAGCGCATTGAGGGCGTGGTTTCGGCAGTGCGGGCACCGGTAGTTGGAAAAATCCACCACGGTGACCGGCGCGTCCGGGGCGCCGTAAACGATCCGGGCCTGGAGCAACGGATCCGGGTTTTGAATACCGCCGGAAGCGGTGCCCGCCGGGGCTTTGGAGCGACCCAAGAACCACACACCGCCGATCACAACCAGTGCGACGACGACCAGTACCCCAAAGAGTGTCCTCTGCATGCGAACCATTCTCCCACAAAAGGACCGGGGCTTTACGCCCACTGCCTGCGGTAGAGGGCGGCCACCTCCTCCGAGGTCGTGGCCTCGGTCGCCCCCTTATCGTCACGAAAACGAACAAAACGGGGAAAGCGCAGCGCAAGCCCCCGGTCGGCCTTGATGGCGCCGTAGGCGCAGGTATGGTTGGGGCTCAGGGTAATCTCCTGGGCTTCCACCTCCACCACCACCGCGGGCTCAAACCACACATCGGGAGTCAAAAGCGCCTGAACCCGGGGGGGCGGGGCTTCAACTCGGTGGGGCAGGAGCCGATCTGGCAGGGCACTCAGCAGGTCTTCATCGGTAAATCCCGAGCCCAGTTTGCTCACGGTTTCAAAACGACCGGCTTCCGGGTTATAGGTCGCCACCAGCAAACTGCCAAAGGTTCCGCTCCGGCGCCCGCGACCCCACCAGGCCCCCACCACGACCGTGTCGAAGGTGTCGGGCAGACGTCCTCCCAGCTCGCCCTTGAATTTCACCCACTTGAAGCCTCGTTTTCCCGCTTCGTATCCGGCGTCGAGCCGCTTGCACATCAGCCCCTCGCACCCCGAATCCAAGGCCTGCTCGAAGAAGGCCTCGAGCTCATCGATGGTGGCAATGCGACGCCCGGTCGCGATCTCGAAGCGCTCGCTTCGAGGAAGGAAGGCCTCCAGTCGCTGACGCCTGGTCTCATAGGGCAGGTCCACCAAGGGCTCGCCGTCGAGGTAGAGGAGCTCGAAGGCGAAGGCCTTGACCGGGTAACGGGCCACGAGCTCGGGAGTCAGATGTTTGACCTTGCGGTTTAAAACGTACTGGAAGGGGCGCATCTCCCCGCTCTCCGGGTCGATCACCACGGCCTCGGCCTCGAGGATGAATGACCTCGTGACCACTCCAGCCAGGGCTTCGAGCAAGTCGGGATATTGGTGGGTAATGTTCTCGGTTCGCCGGGAAAAAACCCAGAAACGCTCGCCGTTGTAATGGATCTGGACCCGCTCGCCGTCATACTTGAACTCGGCCAGATGGGGCCCGAGTTTCTCGATGATGGCGCCGGCCCCCGGCAGGCGTTCAGCGAGCATCATCCTGACTGGCTTTCCGACCGTCACCTTGACCCGCTTGAGCGCCTCCTCGCCCTCAGGCGCCAGACGGGCAACATAGGCCAGGTCCGAAGTCAGGTTGTAGGCGCGTTCGAGCAACGGGCGCTTTTTCCGGGACCCCAGGATGGCCTCGGCGAGGGCCTCGAGGATCGTCGCTTCGCCAACGCCGAGCCGCAGTTTTCCGGTCACGATTCTGAGAATGTAGCGGGCCTCGAGGGGGCTGGAACTTTCGAGCAGCTTTCCCAAACGCTCACGCTTGCGTTGCTGTGAACCGACGCCGGAATCCTCGGCGAGGGCACGCAAGGCAGCGTAAACCTCGCCAATCGAAAGCGTTCCCTCTCGCTCAGGCAAAAGCTGCATCGCCAGACCGCCAATGTCGCCGGACTCTCGCACCCGGGACAAAACGGCCTTCTCCTCCATGCCGAGGACGAGCGCCAGGGCCTTGGCGGCCTCCCGCTCGGCGACGCCGAACTCGAGCCCCTCGAACGAAGGGGCGACCTTCCCGGTGAGCAAAAGCACGGCCTCGGGGAGCTCGCGGGCATCGAGCGAGCGAAAAAGACCCGAGAGCAAGCGGATAATTTCCAACCGCGCCGAGACCGATTCGATCTCGGAGAGATACTCGGAAAAGCGCTGGAAGGTCATGGTTTCACTCTATCGATTTCCGCCCGGACCATCACCCCTCCCCAAACCGAAGGGGCATGGTGTAGCGTCGGGTTGATGCTGGTCCTGGCCCTCGACACCGCGACCCCCTACCTGGTTCTCGGTCTTCCCCACGCCGAGCTCAGCGTCCACCTGGAACGACGCCATGGCGAGGCCATCGTGGGGTGGGCCGAGACGTTCCTTTCCCAACATCGTCTCCGACCCGCGGATATCGACGCCGTGGCCGTGGGGCAGGGTCCGGGCTCGTACACGGGGGTTCGCGTGGGGCTCGCCTTCGCCCAGGGCTTTGCCCGATCCCTCGGGGTCCCCCTGGTCGGTGTCGACACCCTCATGGCGATCGCGGCGCGCAAGAGAGGACGGGTCGCGCCCGCGATCACGGCGCGCAACGGCCTTCGCTACGCCGGACTTTACGAAGTGGGCGAAACAATCGAGGTTCTCAAGCCACCGGCCAAACTCGACGCCAGGGCGTATGCCGAGCTCCCGGGCTGCCACCTCGTGGACTCGCCCCCATCCGGGATGGCGCTGGCCTGGATCGCGATCGAAAAGCTCCGACGCGGCGAGCGCGGCATTGCGCCCCACTACCTCTAGCCATCTCAGCTACAATACGGTGAGATGAAAATCATACGTATCCTCCTGAGCATGCTCCTCTTCGCCGGCGCCGCACTGGCGGCCAGCTTGCCTGCCCTGGTCCCGACCGGTGCGGTGACAGGGCTGTATGCCCGCAACCTAGCGATTAAAAAGGCCTTCCTCATCGATTTCCAAATCGAACTCAAGCGGCAGCAGCTCACGCTCGACGACCTCATCAACGAATTCGCAAACGACGCGCCATCCGACCTCAGCGAGATTCGACCGTTGCTGAAGCTTATGAGCATCGACCTCGTAGGGCAGGAAGGGCTGGCTGTGGCCTACCCCGACGGCACCTTTTTGGCCCTGGCCCGACCTTCGCCCAAAGACCGGAGCCGGATATTTGAAACCGTCAAAACGCTCCTCAAAGACGCCCAAAAAGAAGGGGCGTGGACGGTAAAGCACTACCCCAGCGAGTCGGGGTCGGCGATCGTCGCCGGGTACAGCCAGGACACGCTGCTTGTCGCGAGCGAGCCCGCGTTCGAGCGGTTCCTCGACCCATCGAGCCCCAAGGGGCTTTCCCTGCCACTCGGGGGGGATCTGGTCTACTTCCTCGACCTGGAGCCGCTCGGACCGATGCTCTCTTCGGTGTTTGAGGGAGAAGGACTGCCGCCGTCCCTGCTCAAAGCCATCCAAACCCCCAGGCGCTACGCCTTTTCCCTTTCGATCGAAAAAGCCGGGATCGTATCCAAGAGTGAATTCGCCTTTGCCCCGGAGGGCGACCGGGCCCTCAAAGCCCTCTTCCTGAATCACGGTCGGCCCTGGCCCCTTGCGGCACTGCCGCAAGGCATCTCGGTCACGAGTCTCTACCTGCCCCTGCCCCAGCTTGGCGAATATCTCTCGAACCTCCTCGGCCAGTCCGGCATGGGGCTTCAGATCGACCTCTCCGCCTTCGGGAACCGGCTGGCCCTGATCAACGTCGAAGGCCAGTCGAACACGGCGGTCATGGCCATGCAGAATCCGGCCGGGGACTTGCTGGTCATCCTCGAGGCGAGCGACGCCCTCACGGCCGAGGCCAACCTCCTGGCCTGGCTGCAGATGGCCGCCGCCAGCGCGACGCCCGAGGGCAGCGGAGGCTTTGCCCTTCGCCAAACCACCATCGCCGGCCAAACGGCAAAGGCCGTTCAGGTCGGGATGATGGGCGAGGTCTACCTCTTCAACCTGGGAGACCGGGTGGCCCTGGCCACGAGCAAGACGGCGGCCGAAGCCCTCTTTGGCCCCCGTCTGGGTGAAAACCCCGAGTTCCGGGCCAAGGCCGACTTTTATCCCGATACCGCCTTGCAGCTAAGCTTTTCCGACAATCGACGGGCCTGGAAACTGGCCGCCGAGCAGCTGCTCGCAACCACGCCCATGCTGGCGCAAAACGGAGAATCGCTGCAAAAAACCATGCGTTTCATGCAACGCCTGAGCGCCTTTTTGAGTTTCGTGGCCGAACGTAGCGGTGCTTCGCTCAGTTACACCCGGGCTCAGGACAACACGCTCGTCACCGAAGGGCTCACGGAGGTGCGTTGGTAGGGTTTTGGCAACCGCTCACGCTGGCCCTCATCCCCCCCGTCTGGCTGATCCTCTACCTCCTGCACCGAAGGCGGACCCCGCCTCTACGTGAGGTCGGGGGCCTCTTTCTCTGGCAACGGGCGAGCGGAGGTGGCCGCCGTAGCCGCCGGGTTGACCTCTCCCTGCTCCTGCTGCTCCTGGCCTCCGCTGCCGCCATCGCCGCGCTGGCAAAGCCCTGGCTGCGGCAAACTCGGCCCCAGCAATGGGTGATCGTGCTCGACGCCTCCGCCTCCATGGCCGCCGGTGGTCGCTGGACCCGGGCCATCGACGAGGCTCGAGCCCAGCTCGGGAAAGCCCAGCGGGCGGTGGTGGTTCGGGCCGGGCTCAACCCCACGGTCTTCGGTCCGGCACCGGGACGGGATCTTCTGGCGACGCTCGACGCGCTCAGGCCGGGCGATGCCAGCGCCGATCTCGCCCTGGCCATTCGCACCGGCCAGCGCCAGCTGCCGGGCGCGCAAACGCTCCTCATCACCGACGCGCCGCCACCTTTGGGCCTCCGCACCTTTTATCTGAACGTCGCCGGCGAGGAACGCAACGTGGGCATCACCGCCCTGCGACCGGGATTCGTGGCCCTTGGCAACACCGGGCCCGGCCTCTGGCGGGGATCGGTCAAGATCAACGGCAAAGCCTACCCCATCGAGGTGCCTGCCCAGGGCTTTGCCTGGCGCAGGATCGAAGCCTCGGGCGACCTGGTCGCGGCCCTCGAAAACGGAGGCGACCTGGAGCTCGATGACCGGTCATTTTGGATCCGCGCCCATCCCCGGATCGTTCTCCCACAGCCCCGCCCTGCCCTGCTTCGCGTCTTCCGTCTCCTCGAGGTCCGACCGGTGCCCCGACCTCCAGCGCCACTCGCGGTCCGAATCGCACGGCCCACGGAAACACCCTCCGTCCCAACCCTCTACTTCACGCCCGAAGGCGCCGAAGGTGCGACGACCACCGTCGTCGATCGGGACCCCGACCACCCTGCGCTCCGCGGCGTCCGCCTGATTGGCAGCGCGTTGCCGCTGCCACCGCCCCCGCCGCCGGGGTGGAAACCGATCGCGGTCGACGGAAAGGGGCGGGGGCTGATCTATGCCAACGGGCCGAGCCTCTACCTTCCTCCCATCGAGCGCCTGGCCAACATGCCCGCCTTCCCCGTACTCGTCTATAACTTCCTCGCCCCCCACCTGAGGGCGGCCAAACCTCTGGGGACCGATGGCGTGCTCTCGCCTCAGGTTCGGGCGAACGTCGCCTACGTGCTCGAGTCGCCCGGCGAAACCCTGCTTCCCAGCAAAGAGTCCAGCACCCTTCCCCAAGACGGCGAGCGGCGTCCCATCGGCAGCTGGCTTTTCGTCACCGCCGCACTGGTGCTGGGTTTGGAACGCTGGCTCTCCGTCCGGCGGGAAGGGAATAGACTCGTCGTATGATCGTACGCCACCTGAGCGAAGAGGATTTTCCCCGCATCCAAGCCTTCGAACGCGAGCACCTCGATCCCCAACTGCCGGAAAAGGCCTCGCTCGCCGCCTTCCGGCACTTCGCCAGGAGCGGCCACAGCTTCATCGCCGAGACGCGACAGGGCGAACCGCGCGGCTTCGTCCTGGCGCAGGCGGTCTGGCAAGGGGCCTGGGCGACCGTTCTCGTAAGCCGCATCCTGGCGGCGGACGAAACCGCTTACCAAGCCCTTCTGCGAGCCCTGGTCAAGTCCGCCCACGACGCCGGGGTCTACGAGGTCGCCCTTTTCATCCGCGAGGCCACCCCGCTCGCCCGGGCGGCCGCTTCGATGGAATTCCAGGTCGGTCCCCTGGTTTTAGCCCGAAAGCGCCTGGGAAGGCGGCCCGATCCCGGGGGCGTTTTAGAATGAACCTATGAATCGCGTGCTCCTTGGCGTTCGCGGGGCAAAGACCGAAAGCCAGATGCAGGAAGTGCTGGAAGCGCTCAAAGCCCTCGAGGGCGTGGCCAACGTCGAAACCAGCCACCCCGGTCAGATCGTTGTCGCCTACGACCCCCACCGCCTGACGGTCATGGACCTCATCCGCGCCGTCCGCGAAAAGGGGTATCTGGCTGGGATGCTCTAAGCGCCCACGGGCGCAGGCGAGTGGCCGCCGATCTCGCACCAAGGCACCATCGCGCCATGTGGTAGACTTGAGCGTAGCCGGTGGGGCGCTCCCCGCCGGAGCGAAACTTCCCCCTCAGTTCGACTCAAGGCAACCCCCCTTTTCCCGGGGGAGGAAGGAGCGGTATGCAAAAGGATGTTTTTGGCGCAAAGAAGACACTGGAGACCCGCGAGGGCAAGCTGACCTACTACGATGTCATGGCGCTCGAGGCCCAGGGGATCGCCGAGGTCTCAAAGCTTCCGTTTTCGATCCGGATTCTCCTCGAGGCCATCCTCAGGAACGTCGACGGTTTCCAGGTCACCGAAGAGGACGTGGTGAACCTCGCCCGCTGGCAGCCGGAGCCAGGCGAGATCAACGTGCCCCACAAGCCCGCTCGCGTCGTGCTCCAGGACTTCACCGGTGTCCCGGCGGTCGTGGACCTGGCGGCGATGCGAAGCGCGATGGCCCGTTTTGGCAAAGATCCCGCTAAGATCAATCCCCAGGTCACGTCGGATCTGGTCATCGACCACTCGGTCCAGGTCGACTTCTTCGGGAGCGGCTATGCCCTCTTACGGAACACCGACCTCGAGTATGAACGGAACCGCGAGCGCTACCAGCTCCTTAAGTGGGGTCAGAGCGCGCTCGACGATTTCCGCGTCGTCCCACCCGGCCAGGGCATCATCCATCAGGTCAACCTCGAGCACCTGGCCAAGGTGGTCATGACCGCCAAGCGCGACGGCGAAACCATCGCCTTCCCCGACTCCCTGGTGGGGACCGACAGCCACACCACGATGATCAACGGGCTCGGCGTGCTGGGCTGGGGCGTCGGCGGGATCGAAGCCGAGGCGGTCATGCTCGGTCAGCCCTACTACATGCTCGCGCCCAAGGTCGTAGGCTTCAAGCTCACCGGTGAGCTCCCCGAGGGGGCCACGGCCACCGACCTGGTGCTCACCATCACCGAGATGCTCCGCAAGCACGGGGTGGTGGGCAAGTTCGTCGAGTTCTACGGCCCCGGGGTCTCCAAGCTTCCCCTCGCCGACCGGGCCACCATCGCCAACATGGCGCCCGAATACGGGGCCACGATGGGCTTTTTCCCCGTCGACGAGGAAACCTTGGCTTATCTCCGGCTTACGGCGCGCCCCGAATGGCTCATCGACCTGGTCGAGCGCTACACCCGGGCCACGGGGCTCTTCCGGGAGGGCAGCGAGTCGATCGTTTACTCGGAGCACCTCGAGCTCGACATGTCCACCGTCGAGCCAAGCCTCGCCGGCCCCAAGCGTCCCCAGGACCGGGTCCGGCTCCAGGAGCTCAAGTCGAGCTTTCAAGCCCACCTCACCAAGCCCTTTAGCGAGCGGGGTTTTGGACTTGAGAAAGACGATCTCGAAAAGCGTGTTTTGGTCAATCGCCATGGCGAGACCTTCGAACTCACCCACGGCTCGCTGGCCATCGCCGCCATCACCTCCTGCACCAACACCTCGAACCCCTCGGTCATGATCGGGGCCGGGCTACTGGCCAAAAAGGCGGTGGAGGCGGGGCTCGATACCAAACCCTGGGTCAAGTCGAGCCTGGCGCCGGGCTCCAAGGTGGTCACCGATTACCTGAACGCCAGCGGCTTGCTCCCCTTCCTCGAGGCCCTGCGCTTCCACGTGGTCGGCTACGGGTGCACCACCTGCATCGGCAACTCTGGCCCCCTTCCCGACGACATCCGGGAGGCGGTGGAAAAGGGTGATCTGGTGGTGGCCGCCGTGCTCTCCGGCAACCGGAACTTTGAAGGCCGGGTCAACCCCCACGTCAAGGCCAACTACCTGGCCTCGCCGATGCTGGTGGTCGCGTTTGCGCTGGCCGGCCGGGTGGACATCGATCTGCAAAACGAACCCCTCGGCTACGACCCCAACGGCAACCCGGTCTACCTCCGGGACATCTGGCCGAGCCAGGAGGAGATCCAGCAGGCCATCCGCGAGAGCCTCGACCCCGAGATGTACAAAAGCGAATACGCCCGTGTCTTTGAGGGCGACGAGCGCTGGAAGAAGCTCGAGGCCCCTTCGGGTGCGCTCTACGAGTGGGACCCGAACTCCACCTACATCCAGGAGCCGCCCTTCTTCCAGGAGATGGACCTTAATCCCCAAGAACCGGGGGATATCCGCGGCGCCCGGGTCCTGGGCCTCTTCGGCGATTCGATCACCACCGACCACATCTCCCCCGCCGGCGCCATCCCCAAGGACAGCCCCGCCGGCCGCTACCTCCTCGAACGCGGCGTGCCGGTCGAGGCCTTCAACACCTACGGTTCCCGCCGCGGCAATCACGAAGTCATGATGCGGGGCACCTTCGCCAACATCCGCATCAAAAACCTCCTGCTCGACGGCGTCGAGGGCGGTTACACCATCAAGTTCCCCGAGGGTGAAAAGATGTGGATCTACGACGCGGCCATGAAGTACAAGGCCGAGGGGACGCCGCTCGTCATCCTGGCGGGGAAGGAATACGGCACCGGCTCGTCGCGAGACTGGGCGGCGAAGGGCACCGCGCTGCTCGGTGTCAAAGCGGTGATCGCCGAGAGCTTCGAGCGCATCCACCGCTCGAACCTGGTGGGCATGGGCGTGCTGCCGCTGGAGTTCATGCCCGGAGAGTCCTGGAAATCCCTCGGGCTCACCGGGCGCGAAACCTTTGATATCGAGGGCATCGCCGACATCGCCCCAAGGAAGACCCTCAAGGTAAGGGCAACGCGCGAGGACGGGAGCCAAATCACCTTCGAAGTCGTGGCCCGACTCGACACACCCGTCGAGGTCGAGTACTTCAAAAACGGGGGCATCCTCCACACCGTGCTGCGCAATCTGCTCAAGGAAGAAGCCACAGTCTGAGCCCGTTTCACTCTGCGCCGCATGGGCCCCGGGAATGCCGGGGCCTTTGCTATGCTTTGGGCATGGAGTACGAAACCCAAGCCGTACTCGCCGGGCTTCCCGAAGACCCCCATTCGATCGTCGGCCTTCCCATCTACGCCGCCGTGGCCCATGCCTTTCAAACCCTCGAGGAGGGCGAACGCCGCTTCAAGGAGAGTACGGCCTACGTCTACGCCCGGGCCAAAAACCCAACCGTCACCGCACTGGAACGTCGCCTGGCCGCGCTCGAGGCCGCAGACGGGGCGCTGGCCACCGCCAGCGGCCAGGCCGCGACCTTCACCGCCATGCTCGCCCTGGTCCGGCCCGGGGACGAAATCCTCGCCAGCACCAACCTCTTCGGGCAAACCATCGGCCTTTTCAACCAGATCCTCTCGGCCTTCGGCATCCGGGTCCGTTACCTGCCGGCAACGGCCACGGTCGACGATTACCGAGCGGCGATCGGGCCAAACACCCGGGTGCTTTTCGTGGAAACCCTCTCCAACCCCGCGCTCGAGGTTCCCGACCTCGAGGCGCTGGCCGAGATCGCCGAGGCCAACGGTTCGGTTTTCGTCGTCGACAACACCTTCGGCGCCGCCGGCTACCTGGTCCAGCCGCTCCGCTGGGGGGCGCACGTGGTGGTGGAGAGCCTGACCAAATGGGCCTCGGGCCACGGCTCAATCCTCGGTGGGGCGCTCCTCAGCCGCCCGACCACGCTGTGGTCCAACATCCCCACCCTCACCCAGCCGCTCCCGACCGGACCTTCGGCCTGGGAAGCGTTCGGTGAAGCGGCACTCCTTGCCCGCGCCCGCCAACTCGGGCTGAGCCTCGGCGGCATGGCCCTCTCCCCCTTCAACGCCTACCTGATCTTCCAGGGTCTGGAAACGCTGGCCGTACGTCTGGAGCGCGCCTCTCAAACCGCGGCGATGATCGCCGAGTGGCTGGCGGGAAGGCCTGAAGTCGAACGGGTGGCCTACCCCGGCCTCGCCACGGGAGCCGCCCGGGCCCGGGCGGAGAAGTATCTCCGCCTCTCCGGGTCAATGGTTTCCTTTACCCTCGAGGGCGGGCTTCCGGCTGCGAGCCGCTTCCTGGCCCACCTCAACATGCTCCAGGCCCCAAACGTCGGCGACGTCCGAACCCTGATCATCCACCCCTGGACCACCACCCACAGCAACATTCCCGAGCCCCAAAGACGCGAAGCCGGGGTGACCCCGGGCCTGCTCCGGCTCAGCGTGGGTCTGGAAGCTCCCACCGACCTCATCGCCTGGCTGGAGGAGGCGCTCAAGCACGTTCGGCCGTGAAAGCGTACGTGGGCCTTTACACCGCCCGGCTGGAAATGCCGTGGGTTCGCAGCTTGAAGGAAAAGCGGGCCCTCGTGCGGCCGGTCATGGAGCGGCTGAAGTCCCGCTTTCCGGTGTCAGCGGCGCGCCTGGAGGGCATCGAAGCCCACGGCTGGGAGGTCGTGGGCTTCACCCTCATCGGAGCCGACCCGCGCTGGGTCGAGGAAACGCTGCGCAAGGCGGCTCGCTTTTTGCTGGAAAACGGCGACTTCGAGGTGCGGGAAGAGCGCCTCGAAGTCGTGCACTGGGAGATGTCCGCCGAAGGCAGCTGACCGCCCTGCCTCGGCAGAAGCCGCCACAGGGCCCGGTCTGGCCTTAATCCTTGGCCACCCGCTCCAGCGCCAGCGCCGTCGCCCCGCCCGTGCCGTGGCAGATTGCGGCCAGCCCCAGCTGGGCGTCGCGGCTCGCCAGAGCGTGGAGGAGGGTGACGACGATCCGTGCCCCGGAAGCCCCGATCGGGTGCCCGAGCGCGATCGCGCCACCGTGAACGTTGAGTTTTTCAAAAGGCACACCGAGCAAGCGGTGAAAGAGCACGTTATTGAGAGCGAAGGCCTCGTTGTTCTCAAAGAGATCAAAATCCCGGATCGTCATACCGAGTTTATCGAGCAGCTTCTTGACCGCGGGGATCGGGGCCTCCGGAAAACGCCAGGTCGTCCCCGCGCTCCACGCACCCCCCAGAATACGGGCCAGGGGCTTGAGGCCGTATTTTTCCACCGCTTCCGGACTGGCGAGGAGCAGCGCGGCGGCACCATCGGAGATCTGGCTCGAGTTCCCCGCCGTCAGCACACCGTCCTTTTTGAACGCCGGCCGCAGCCCGGCGAGGGATTCGGGGGTGGTGTCCGGTCGGATCCCTTCATCCCGGTCCAAAACCCTGGAGCCCTTTTTCGTTCTGACCTCAATGGGAACGATTTCGCTGGCAAAAAGCCCCTTTTCGGTGGCTTCGGTCGCACGCTTTTGGGAGAGATAGGCCACCTCGTCGAGCGCCGCCCGGTCCACGCCGAACTCGGCGGCGAGCCGCTCGGTCTCGACCCCCATGGCCTCGCCGTTCATCGGGTCGGTGAGACCGTCGTGGAGCAGGAGGTCCTTCACCTCTTCGGGAGCGCCAAGCAGGAATTTGTAGCCCCAGCGCGCGCGGTGAGAAAGCGCAAAGCCGGCCTGGCTCATTGACTCGGTCCCACCCGCGAGCACGAGGTCGGCTTCACCGGCCCGGATCGCGGTGGCGGCATTCATCACCGCCATCATGCCGGAAGAACACACCATGTCCACCGCATAGCCGTCCTTATCTTCGGGGATCCCGGCTTTGAACGCCGCCTGGCGGGGGATGAGCTGGCCGTGGCCACCGCGCAAAACGTTCCCGAAGATGTAGAGGTCGATCGCCTCACCGCCCACGCCCGCCCGGTCGAGGGCCGCGCGCATGGCGTGTGCGGCCAGATCTGCCGGCGAAAGGTCCTTGAGCGTCCCACCAAAACGGCCAATCGGCGTCCGCACCGCGGAGACGACATACACTTCACGCATCGAAAACCTCCCCGATCATCCTACCTCGATCGGGGCGAAGGCGGGCCCCAGACGGGGACTACTGGGCCGAGAGGGTGTTGATGATCTGGAAGAGGGGCAGGAACATGCCGGCCACAATGGTACCGACGATCAATCCCAGGAAAATGATGATCACCGGCTCAATGAGGGCGGTCAGGCTACTCACCGTCTCGTCGACCTCGCGCTCGTAGAAATCGGCGACCTTTTCCAGCATCGCGTCGAGGGCGCCGGTCTCCTCGCCGATGGCCACCATGGAAGCGACCATGGGCGGAAAGACCTTTGGGTAGCGGGCCAGCGTCGAGTGAATCGACTCTCCGACCTCGATGTTTTCCCGGGTTTCGTCGAGGATCTCCTCGATGACCGCGTTTCCGGCCGTACCTTTGGTGATCTCGACCGCCTCTACAATATTCACGCCGCTGGAGAGCAAAAGTCCGAGCGTACGGGAAAATCGCGCCAAGGCGCTCTTTTTTGCGAGGGTTCCGAAGACCGGCATGCGGAGCTTAAAACCGTCGATGACGCGACGACCCTTGGGCCTGCGATAGGCGAGGACATAAAGGCCATAAAGCGCTGCCGGCAAGAGGAGCAGAAACAACCCGCTTTTGCGCATGAGGTCCGAGAGCGCGATCAGAAGTCGTGTCAGCGGAGGCAGACCCGAGCCCAGTTCGGTCAGGATCTGGGCGAACTGGGGCACGATGGTGGTGAGGAGGAAATACGTCACCAAGATGGCGAAACTGAAGACCACGGCCGGGTACGTCATCGCCGATTTGACCTTGCCCCGGATCGCCAGATCCTTTTCGAGGAAGGTGGCCAGCCGGTCGAGGATGGAATCAAGGGCGCCTGAAGCCTCCCCGGCCCGGACCAGGTTGATGTAAAGGCGACTGAAGATCCGGTGCTTCGCGAGCGCCTCGGAGAATGGGCTTCCACCCTCGACGTCGGTCCGGACGGCTCGAATGATGGCCTTAAACTTTTTGTTCTCGGTCTGCTTTTCCAGCACCTGCAAGGCCTGAACGATCGGCAGCCCCGAAGCCAGCATCGTGGCGAGCTGCCGGCTGAAGATGGCGATATCCTTCAGGCTCGGTCCCGACTCCAAAAACGAGAGGTTAATCTCAAGTTGCAAGCCGCGGGGCGGCTCCTTGATTTCCGTGACGTAAAAGCCCTTCTCGCGAAGGATGCGCACCGCGCTTCTCACGTCGGTCGCCTCGATCACCGCGGCGACCGTCCGACCGTGGCGGTCCCGGGCGCGATAGTGGTAGACCGGCATCGTGTCCTATAGTATAGCGCCGGATGAGAGAAGCGCTTTCAGAGGCCGCCGAAGTTCTGCGCTCCGGAGGGATCGTGGCCTTCCCCACCGACACCGTCTGGGGGCTTCTGGCCCACAGCCAAAACCCCGAGGCCTGCGCCAAGCTCTTCCGCCTCAAGGGTCGGGCGCCGTCGCAGCCGCTGCAACTCCTGGTGGCCGATCTCGAGACCGCCTTGGCGCTGGCCGATCTCAACCCGGATCCAAAGCCTTTCCTCCGCCTCGCGAAGACCTTCTGGCCGGGCGCGCTCACCATCGTGGCCCCGAGCCGCCGCCCGATGCCCTGGCTCGGCGCCGAAGCAACGGTGGGCTTACGCCTGCCAAAGAGCGAGCCGCTGCGGGCCTTGCTCCGCCGCATCGGAGGCTCAGCCGCCGCCAGCAGTCTGAACCGAAGCGGCGAACCGCCGGTTCAATCCCTCGAAGAAGCGAAGCGTTTTCCCGGCGTCGACTACGTGGTCGCGGGGCCGAATCCCCCCGGCGTCGCCTCGACCGTCTTCGACCTGACCCGGGGGGACGTCCTGCGTGAAGGCGCCATTCCCAAGGCCGAGATCTCGGCCGTACTCGGCTTGGAGGAACGGTGAATCCCCTCGCCGCCCAGATCCTGGCCATTCTTTTCGCGGCGGGCCGTTCGGTCTCGATCGCCGAACTCTCACGGGGGTTGGTGCAGCCCGAGGCCGAGGTCAAAAAGGCGCTCGCGTCTTTAGGCCGCACCCTCGAGGCCGGAGCGTTCGGCGTGACCCTGGAAGAGGTCGCCGGCGGGTGGCGCCTGGTCGTCCATCCAAAGCACCACCCCGCGGTCCACCGGGCCCTACGTCCAAGACCGCCCCGGCTGAGCCGGGCGGCGCTTGAGGTTTTGGCCATTGTCGCCTACCGGCAGCCCATTACCCGGGCCGAGATCGAGGCCATCCGGGGCAAGAACTCCGACGCCGTCCTCGAGGGCCTCGAGGCCCGCGGCCTGGTGAGCGTGGTGGGCGAGAAGGCAACCATCGGCCGGCCGAAGCTCTACGGCACCACCCAGCGCTTCCTCGAGGTCTTCGGCCTGCAAAGCCTCGACGAGCTCCCGGGCCTCGAGGGCCCCGAGCTGCCCTTGCTTCGCGACTGAGCATCCCGCCGCGACGTTCAGGCCTCGCCCCAGGGCATCCCCGGCGCCGTGCCGGGCTCGATGGGGCCGTGATCGGCCTCGTAGCGCCGGATGTTCTCGGCCAGCGAATCCAAAAACGCCTTGGCATGGGCCGGGCTCATGAGCACGCGGGCCACCACCAGAGCGTCGCCCTGGGGCTGAACCAGGGCGAAGTCAATGATGAACTCGTGCTTGCTGTGGGCGATCACCGCGAGGTTGGCGTAACGCCCCTTGGCCGTCTCGCGATCGATATCGATCTTCAGCTCGCTCATGCCAGGGCCTCCTTGAGCTCGGGGATCAAACGCTTCAGCGCGAGGCGCACGCGCCCCAAACTGGCGATGGCATCGAGGAGCACCACGAGCACCGCCCCGCCCCGTACCGGGAGGAGCACCACCGGCCCCAGGTCATACTCGACCATCACCTCTTCCAAAGGCCCCCGCCCCAGTTCCTCGGCCACGGCCCGGGCCGAGGCCAGGACGCTCGAGGCCACCCCGGCCAGAGCCCCGAGCTCCCTCTGGCTGCTCCGGGAAAAGGCCTCGAGCGGGAACCCTTCCTCGCCCACCAGCACCCAGGCCTCCACACCCGGGGTTTCCGAGAGCGGGGCCAGAACTTCGGTCAGACTCACCGACCCTCACCTCCGTACTCGCGCGCCAGGGCCGAGGCCAGACGGCTCAGTTCCTGGCCAACGCGTTTGCGCTCCGGGCCCCGGCGGATCAGCGCCCCCAGGCAGACATCCCCCTCGCAGACCACCAGCAGCTCCCGCTCGCCAAGCGTCACCACGAAGCGGCGAAGGGGGTCGCGCAGAGCCTCGGCAAAGCCCCCCATGGCCCGGGCCAGTCCCGCAATCTCGGCGGCGAGAAACTCGGGGTCTGGTCCCTTCGCCCCTGCGGCTTCGATGACCAAACCATCAGGCCCGGTGACCACCACCCTCAACACCGAAGGAATCCTCGCCAACTCAACCAGACCGTGCATGCCGCGCCCCCGTTAGCCTTCTGACACCGGCCGGCGATGGGCGAGCGCCCGGCCAAGGGTCACTTCGTCGACATAGTCCAGACTTCCGCCCGCCGGCAGCCCGTAGGCGGGTCGGGTGACCCGGACGCCCCTTCCCTTTAAGACCTCGGCCAAATAAGCTGCCGTCGCCTCGCCTTCCACCGTCATCGACGTGGCCACCAGCACCTCCCGCACCCCGTCCAAACGCTCCAGCAACGCTTCGATGCGAAGTTGCTCCGGACCGACCCCCTCCAGCGGGTTGAGCACGCCGCCAAGGACGTGGTAGAGCCCGTGGAACTCGCCACTGCGCTCAAGCGCGACCACCTCCGCCGGGGTCTCCACCACCGCGATCAGACCGCGATCCCGGGTGTCATCGAGACAGATCGGACAGAGCTCGCCCTCGGCCAAGTTGCCACAGTGCCGGCAAAAGCCGATCTTCGAGCGGACCTCGAGCAAAGCACGCTCCAGGACCTCGGCCGTTTCCGGATTGAGCGACAAAAAAAGCGCGAGTCGCTGCGCGGTTTTCGGTCCAACACCCGGGAGCCGTGCCAGCGCCCTTGAAAGCTCGGCCAGAGGCCGCGGGTACTTCAAAAGCCCCCTCCCAAGAGCCCGCCGAGCTGCCCGAGCGTGCCGGCCATTTCCTCCTGGGCCAGCGCGCTCGCCTTGGCCTGGGCGTCCTGGATCGCAAGGAGAACCAGGTCCTCCAGCGCTTCCACGTCATCGGGATCCACGGCCTCGGGCTGAATTTTCACCGCTCGCACACGACCGTGGCCGTTGGCAACAACCTCCACCAGTCCGCCCCCGGCGCGCCCCACCACTTCCGTCTGCTCGAGCTTTTCCTGGATCTCCGCGGCTCGAGCTTGGGCACGCTGCGCTTCCTTCATGAGCTTCTTTAGGTTCATCGTCCCTCCGACCTCCCATTATAGGTGTTGCCGTAAACTGGGCATGTCATGGAACGCCCTCGCAGACTTCGAATGCACGCCAAGATCCGCCGGCTGGTGCGCGAAGTGTCCGTCGAACCGAGGAACCTCATCCAGCCCCTCTTCGTCCACCTGGGCAAGGATCCGGTGCCGATCGCCTCCATGCCCGGCCAGTGGCGCCATTCGTTGGAGAGCCTCCTCGAGGCCGCCCAGAAAGCGTACGAGGCCGGCGTCGGCGGGGTGATCCTCTTCGGCGTGCTCCCCGACGAGGCCAAGGATGACCTCGGGCAGGGAGCCTACGACGAAGAAGGGGTGGTTCAGCAGGCTCTCCGGCACCTTAAGCAGCAGCTTCCGGAACTCTTGCTCATCGCCGATACCTGCCTTTGCGAGTACACGTCCCACGGCCACTGCGGCGTCGTCAGCGGCCACACGGTGGACAACGACGCCACCCTGGCGCTTTTGGCCAAGACCGCGGTGAGCCAGGCCCGTGCCGGCGCCGACATCATCGCCCCCAGCGCGATGATGGACGGGCAGGTCGCCGCCATCCGGCGCGCGCTCGACGAGTCCGGCTATGCCCACACCCCCATCCTCTCCTACGCCGTCAAGTTCGCCTCGGCCTTCTACGGGCCCTTCAGGGAGGCGGCGGAGAGCGCCCCGGCCTTCGGAGACCGCGCCAGCTACCAAATGGACCCCGCAGCCGGGACTTGGGACGCCCGCAGGGAAGCCGCGATCGACGACGCCGAGGGCGCCGATATGCTCATGGTCAAACCGGCGATGGCCTACCTCGACCTGATCCGGCTGCTGAAAGAAGAGTTTTCCAAGCCGATCGGGGCGTACCTGGTCTCGGGCGAGTACAGCATGATCAAAGCCGCGGCGCAAGCGGGGTGGATCGACGAACGCCGGGTGGTGCTGGAAACGCTGACTGGGCTGCGCCGGGCGGGCGCAGCGTTCATCCTCACCTACCACGCCACCGAGGCAGCCGGCTGGCTCAAGGCGGGCTGAGCAAGCGCCCGCGGTCCGCCCTGCGACCGCCGGTCGCCCAACGCTTCCCGGGCCCCGCCATGGGCGGGGCGCTTAAGAAAGCTCGCTGCTCTCGGCGGCCGGCTCCAAACCGCCGGTCAGGGACATGGCCAGCGCTACCAAACTCACCCAGATTCCGGCGAGGAGGTAGGTGGTCGTCACCCCGATCACATCGGCGATGGCGCCGCCAAACACCACGCCCACCAAAACGGCGGTCTGGGCCGCCGACCCAACCGCCCCGAAGATCCTGGCCCGCAGCTCGGGCGGGGTGTGGGTCTGGAGAATCCCCCGGGCGGGGATCAAAAAGCCCATGTTCAAAAGCCCGCTCAGAAAATAGGCGACCATGACCCACCAAAAGATCGGCCAGGCCCCGACCGAGGCGATGAAAAATCCAAACACCAGCATGGAGATTAAGAACACCCGTCCCCGGCGATAGCGGTCGAGGAGAGAAGCAATGAGGAGGGCGCCGGCAACCGCCCCCGCGGCCATGGCCATCTCGATCACCCCGTAACCAGCAGAACCCACCTTCAAGACCCCGAGGGCCAAGACCACACCGAGGACGTTCTCTACCGACCCAAAGAGCGCGGCGCTGGCCAGGGCCAGTGTGGTGCGTCTGAGCGGGACCACGCTCAGGAGATAGCGGTAACCTTCCACCACCCGCCCCCAATACCCGTTGGAATCGGTTTGCGGCGGCCGGAGCGAGGGCAGGCCCGAAAGCAACGTCGCCGAGGTGACGAAGGTGACGGCGTCGATGTAAAAGGCCGGCTCCGGACCCACGGCAGCCACCAGCAAACCGGCCAGCCCCACGAACGCGACCTCGGAAAAACGTTCGGCAAAGGAGATTAGCCCGTTCGCGTGGTCGAGCGAGGACTCGGGAACGAGCTCGGGGGTGGCGGCCGCGATCAGGGGCCGCTCGACGCTCTGGAGGACCTGGACGGCAAAGACCAAAAGCCAAAGGAGCAACAGTGATCGCTCGCCGATGATGGGAATCCAGATCACGAGCGCAGCCTGACCGAGCTGAACCCCAACCAGCACCCGGCGGCGCTCGAGGGTGTCGGCCCAGGCCGTGAGTATCGGGGCAAAGACCGCGCTCACGACCAGCTCGGCGCTCATGATCAAGGCCACCGTCCCCGCGCTTTCGGTCAGGGTGTAGACGAGCACCATCAAGGCAATCCGGTGAATCTTATTCCCGGATTCGTTGACCAAGGCTGCAAAAAACAGGCGTTTGAAATGAGGATGTCGCAACGCTCTGAACATGGCTCGCAAATATTGTACTGGTTCTTGCCTAGCGAGCACGGTCGTGACCGTTAAGATGGAACTGCCATGTCCCCGTTCGCCCTCGCGATCATCTTCTTCCTCGTTTCCTTGGGCCTGTTTTTCGAGCTCAACCCATTGCTGCTGGCGGTGGTCAGCGCGCTCGTCCTCCTCGCCAACTTGGCCTTTCTCGCCGCCGTCGGCGGCGCCTGGTGGGGCATGCTGGCCTTGGTGATGCTCGGGGGCGCGATCGTCCTCATGCCCCGCCGTAGCGGAGAAGGTCTCTTGGTTCGCCGCAGAAAACGGCTCCTTCCCCCCTCAGAGCGCGAGCCCCTCGAGGCCCGCTACCAGATCCTGGGCCGGATCGGTAGCGGCGGCATGGCCACGGTCTATCGAGCCAAACGCAAGGCCGACGGCCTGATGGCCGCTTTGAAGATTCCCCAGGACCGTTACGCCCACGAACCCAGGTTTTTGCGCCGCCTGCACCGCGAGGCCGAAGTCCTCAAGCGGCTCGATCATCCCAACGTGATCAAGGTCTACGAGCACGGCAAAGCGGGAGAAACGCACTTCATCGCCATGGAACTCGTCGACGGGGTGAGCCTGGAGCAGCTGATCGAACAACGCAAGCTCACCCCCGAGCTCGCCCTCCAGATCCTGCTCCCGGTGGCCCGGGCCCTCAAGCACATCCACGCCCAGGGAATCATCCATCGCGACATCAAGCCCAGCAACATCATGATCAAGCGCGAAGCCCTGCAAAAGGGCAAGGTCGACCCTTCGGGCGTTCGTCTCATGGACTTCGGAATCGCCTCGGGCCGCGAGCACCCCAAACTCACCCACCTGGGCTCCCGGGTCGGCACCCCGACCTACATGAGCCCTGAGCAAGCAAAGAGCGAGCCCCTCGAGGACAAGAGCGACATCTACAGCCTGGGCGTGGTCCTCTACGAAGCCCTGGTCGGAGAACCGCCGTTCGGGGGAAGCTATGGCGAGGTGGTGCAAAAGCACATCAACGCCCGTCCCGTGCCCCCAATCCAGAAAAACCCCAAGGTCCCCCCTCGCATCAACGACCTGGTCATGCGCATGCTCTCCAAAAACCCCGACGAACGCCCCAGCATCGATGAGGTCATCGAGGCCCTCGCCTCCCCACCGGAGAGCCCGCCACTGCCGGAAGCGTCGCTCTTTTTGGTCCTGGCCGTGGACGATGCGGACACCCCGATCCGGATCCTCGACCCCGCCTTCCGTCCGATCAAGGCCTTCGGCCAAAGCCCGGTGGATGATGTCGCCATCGACGCCAGTGGGGCGATCTGGGCCCTGTCGTACAACCCGGGCGAAAGAGGGGGAATGCTCACCCGCTACACCCCAAGCGGCGACCCGATCGCGAGCTACGGCAGCTACGGCCTGAAACTCGGCGAGTTCCTCCGCCCCATCGCCATCACTGCCGATTCGGCGCAGAAGGTCTACGTCCTGGACGCCGACAATCAGAGCATCACCCGGCTCGACCTCGAGGGCCACGCCGAGGTGCGTTTCGGCGGTGCCGGAAAGGGCAAGGGCAGTTTCGAAGATGCCCGGGCCATGACGCAAAGCGGCGGGTCGCTCTTCGTCCTCGACTACGGACGCCGGGAGGTCCAGCGCCTCGATGAAAACGGCAACTACCTGGACCGTATCGTCCTCGCTCAGGGGCCGGAAAACCCGGCGCCCCGGCTGCTCACCGGACTCGGCCCGGCCAGTGACGGCAACGTGCTCATCTACGATCAGGACGCCTACCGCATCCGCAAGGTCTCGCCCAAACGGGCCCTCCTCTCAAGCCACCCCCTGCCCAACCACAACGGCACGGGGCTTGCCCTCGTCGACCTGGCGGAAACACCTGAAGGCGTGATCTACGCCGTGCGCCGGGGCGCGAAAACCCTCTTCCGGATCGAGGGCGAAAAAACCGAAGCCATCGAGATCGGCCTGCCCATCAAGGCCATGGCGCTTTGGTGGCCGGATCAACGTCCGTAGGGGTCAAAGAGCCGCGCGTACTCCTCCAGCGCAAAGCGATCGGTCATGCCCGCGATGTAGTCGCAGACCGCCCGGTGGAGCCCCTCCTCTTCGACCGCTTGCTGGACCGTGGGCGGAAGCATCTGGGGCATCTCGACGTAGGCCTCGAACAGCCGGATCAAAACGTGGCGGGCCTTCCCAACCTGCCGCACCACCCGGTAGTGGTGATAGAAGTTGTGATAGAGGAACGCCCGCAGCTCCGAAATCTTTTTCCGCGCTGGTTGCGAATAACCGGCGAGCGGCGTCGTCGCACGCCTGACATCCTCCAGCGTACCCACCCCAGCCGCCTCGATCCGGGCGTGGGTGGCCTCCACCACGTCGGTGATCATGTACCCGAGCAGCTCGCGGATCAGGACCCGGCGTTCGAACTCGCCGAGCCGAAGAAGATCGATGCCCGCCTCCTCGGCCACCTCGACCAAAAGGCTCACCTCGCCGAGCTGGGAGGGTTGCAAAAGCCCGCTGCGCAAACCATCGTCCAGATCGTGGGCGTTGTAGGCGATCTCGTCAGCCAGGTTAACGATCTGGGCCTCGAGGCTGGGCCGCATCTCGGGGTCGAAGTCCGGGTTCGGGACGTCGTAGCTGGTCTCGTGCTTGGCGATGCCCTCGCGAACCTCCCAGGTGAGGTTGAGGCCGCGGAACCCGGGATAGCGGCGTTCCAGATGGGTCACGATCCGAAGCGACTGAGCGTTGTGGTCAAAGCCGCCGTGCCCGGCCATGAGCTCAGCCAGAACCCGCTCCCCGGCATGGCCGAAAGGCGGGTGCCCGAGGTCGTGGGCGAGGGCCACGGTTTCGGCAAGGTCCTCGTTCAGCCCGAGCGCCCGGGCCAGGCTGCGGGCCACCTGGGCGACCTCGAGGGTATGGGTCAGACGGGTGCGGTAGTAGTCGCCCTCGTAATTGGCGAACACCTGGGTCTTGTACTCGAGCCGACGAAAGGCGGTGGTGTGGATGACCCGGTCGCGGTCCTTTTGAAAGGGGGTTCGGTAGCGCGACTCCGGCTCGGGGTGGGCCCGACCCCGGCTCTCCGATGAGCGGACCGCGTAGGGCGCCAAGGCCCGATCTTCCAGGGCCATAAGTTGCTCACGAGTCAAGCGCATGTCTTCAGTCTAAGGCGCCGGCCCCCCGACGCGTAGCGCGAGCCACAACCGCCGCTTAGACTAAGGCCGTGGTGACGAACAGAGAGCTCTTCGAACAGGCGCAAAAGCTCCTGCCCGGCGGAGTGTCAAGCCCGGTCCGCGCCTACGGGGCGGTCGGCGGAACCCCTCGTTTTTTGGTTCGCGGTCAGGGCCCCTATGTGTGGGACGTCGAGGGGAACCGTTACGTGGATTACGTCCTCTCCTGGGGGCCCATGATCCTCGGGCACGCCCACGAGGCGGTGGTCGAGGCGGTGCAAAAAGCCGCGGGCCGGGGGTTATCGTTCGGCGCCCCCCACCCGGATGAACTCGAGCTGGCCCGGCTGATCCAAAAGGCCTACCCCATGGCCGAACGGATCCGCTTCGTGAACTCGGGGACCGAAGCGACCATGAGCGCCCTGCGGCTGGCCCGGGGTTATACCGGTCGCGACCTGGTGGTCAAGTTCCGGGGCAACTACCACGGCCACGCCGACGGGCTTTTGGTCGAGGCCGGCTCGGGCGCCCTCACCTTCGGCCACCCCTCATCCTCCGGGGTTCCCGAAAGCTACGCCCGCCTCACCCTGGTGGCCCGCTACAACGATCCGGAAAGCCTTAAGGCCCTCTTCAAAACCCACGGCGAGGCGATCGCTGCCGTGATCTTCGAGCCCGTGGTCGGCAACAGCGGGGTCATCCCGCCCAAAGCGGCGTTCCTCGAGGCCCTCCGCGACCTCACGCGCGAATATGGCGCCCTGCTCATCGTCGACGAGGTGATGACCGGCTTCCGCCTCGCGTTTGGCGGCGCCACCGAGCGCTACCGCCTCGAGCCCGACCTCATCACCCTCGGCAAGATCATGGGCGGCGGTCTCCCCTCGGCGGCCTATGCCGGCCCCGCCCGGATCATGGAGCACCTGGCCCCCCTGGGCCCGGTCTACCAGGCCGGCACCCTTTCGGGCAACCCTCTGGCCATGGCCGCCGGCACCGCCACCCTCCGCCTGCTCGCCGAGCACCCCGAGTTCTACCAGCGCCTGGAGACCCTCGGCCAGCAGCTGGAGACTGCGCTGACGGCTGCCCTCAGCGGCGCCGGGGTCCCGCACCGCATCAACCGGGTCGGGTCCATGCTCACCGTCTTTTTCACCGAGTCACCGGTGGAAAGCTACGAGGAGGCGCAAACCACCGATACCCGGCTCTTCTCGCGGTTTTTCCACGGCCTTTTGCAGCGGGGGGTCTACTGGCCCGCCAGCGCCTACGAAGCGGCGTTCCTTTCCGTCGCCCACGAGCCGGCGCTGATCGAAGCCACGGCGGAGGCGGCGAGCCAGGCCTTTGCCTAGGCGATGCGGTCCAGATCCGACACCATCGCGGCCATCGCCACGCCGGCGGGCAAAGGGGCGATCGGCATCCTGCGCCTTTCAGGGCCGAATGCGCTGGAGATCGCCTCCAGGGTGTGGCGGGGCCGGTCGCCCTCGAGGATGGCCGGGGGCCGCTTCGCCTACGGCGAGCTCATCGACCCCCAAAGCGGTGAGGTCATCGACGAGGGCCTGGTGCTCGTCTTCCGGGCCCCCCGTTCCTACACCGGGGAAGACAGCGTCGAGTTCCAGCTCCACGGGTCGCCGGCGGTCCTGCGACGGGGGCTGGCGGTGCTCCTCGCGGCCGGGGCCCGGCTCGCCGAGCCAGGGGAGTTCACCCTCCGCGCCTATTTGAACGGGAAGATGGACCTGGCCCAGGCCGAAAGCGTCCTCGCCCTCATCGAGGCCCGTTCGGAGGCTGCCCGTCGCCAGGCGCGAAAGGGGTTGTCGCGGTCGCTCACCCAGCGCATCGAGGCCATCGAGCACCAGCTCATCGACCTTCTGGCCCACATCCAGGCGCTCCTCGACTACCCGGAGGAGGGGGTGGAACCCCACCGGGCGGAAAGGACCCTCAAGGCCACCATCTCGGCCATCGACAGTCTCCTCAAAACCGAAAAGGCGGCCAAAATCGCCCAGCACGGGGCCAAGCTCGCCCTCCTCGGTCCGCCGAACGCGGGCAAGTCGAGCCTTTTGAACGCGCTGCTCGGTTACGAACGGGCCATCGTCACCCCCCTCCCCGGAACCACCCGCGACTACCTCGAGGCCCCCATGGAAATCGACGGCGTGCCCATCGCCCTCGTCGACACCGCCGGGATCCGGGAAACCGACGACCCCATCGAGCGCGCCGGCGTGGAGATGGCCCTCGAGCTCAGCGAATCGGCCGACCTGATCCTCTGGATCGCCGATCGGTCGGCCCCCAAACCGCCCGAGCCCGCCTTTCCCGAGGGGCGGGTCCTGCGCATCGCCAGCAAGGCCGACCTTCCCGCCGCCTGGGAGGACGCGGCCTACCTCCCGGTCTCGGCCAAAACCGGTCAGGGCATCGAGGCCCTGAAGCACGAAATCCGCCAGCGGCTTTACGCCGAAGCCGCCGAGGAGGAGGCCTGGCTCACCTCGGACCGCCAGGCCGAGGCCCTGCGTGAAGCCAAGACGCACCTCGAGGCGGCGCTCGGCGCGCCTGACGACCTGATGGGACTTTCGATCGAAGCCGCCCTCGAGGCGCTGGCCCGAATCACCGGCAAGGCGGTGGTTCCCGCGGTCCTCGAGCGGGTCTTCAAGAACTTCTGCGTCGGAAAGTGAACCGGACCCGGGGGCTGCGCCCGCCGGCAGCCCGTTGATCGTTGCGCCCTAGCGCCTCACCTGCCGGCGGGCAAGGGCAAAGACCAGGGCGGCGAGGATCAAAGCCGCACCTGCGGCGATCAGCGCCGCCAGCGGCCTGGCCACGACGGTCGTGGCCGCAAAATAGGCGGCGGCGACCAGGAAGGCGAGGCCGACGAACACGAGCATCGCGGCCACGACCAGCATCAAAACGGCCCAGGTCACCCGGACCACACCCTGCCCGAGCTCCCGGGCCTCGAGCCTGAGATAATTCAACAAAGCCGAGAGCAGTCGAATGAACCGGCGCACATCACGCCCTCCGGCCAAAGAGAACGCCCAGGAGCAGCCCGATGCCAAAGGCCAGGCCCAGGCTTTGCAGCGGGTGGGATTCGATCTCGCGTTCGATGCGCTCGATCTGCCGCCGGCCTTCATCGGTCACCTTAGCGCTTGAGCGCTTCAGCTCCTCCATCAGCTTCTTCGCCTCGCGCTCAAGCCGTTCCCGGGCCGCGGCGAGTTCTTCGCGCCCGCTCTCCTTGAGCACATCCTTTAAACGCGACAGATCTTCGCGGATCTTCGCCAGATCGGCCTTCAAAGCCTCCACTTCCGGAATGCCCTCGGTCTTGCTCATCATCACCACCCCCCGAGTTTCATTTTAACGAACCTGCTCTCTATTGGCTAAGGTTTCCACTCTAAACCAAGCTTAAGCTCCGACTCAGAGAGCCGGGTAAAGAAGGCGACATCGGGGGTGAGCG
Source organism: Vulcanithermus mediatlanticus (assembly GCF_055385885.1). Classification (NCBI taxonomy): domain Bacteria; kingdom Thermotogati; phylum Deinococcota; class Deinococci; order Thermales; family Thermaceae; genus Vulcanithermus; species Vulcanithermus mediatlanticus. The sequence goes on from NZ_AP042385.1 coordinate 2,039,766, forward strand.
CATAGGAAAGCGAGAAGGTGGGGCTCGGGTTCGGAGAAAGATCGGTCGAGAACTCAAACTGCAGCCCGTCCTGGCGGTAACTGGCGTAAAACCGCGACCCGGCCTTGAGGTCGAGCCGGTAGGCCAGGAAGAGTTCCGGGGTCACGTACTTCCCCACCGTAAACGTCGTGGCCTCAAACCCCCCGCCGTTGAAGACCGAGGTTTCGATCTGCAAGAGGTCGAGGCCCAGCGAGCGGGCGAGTTCCTTTTCCAGCTGGCCGATGAGGAGATTCTTGACCGCCACGTCCGCAGCCTGCTGGGCAACCTCGCCCTCGCCAAGCCCGAGGAGGAGTTTCGCCGATTCTTCCTGGGGCAGGATCTTGCAGGCCTCCAGGGTCCGCACCGGCTGGCGAGCGAGGCAAGGGTCGAAGGCCAGGCGCAGCGTCTGCCCTTCTCGTACGAAGTGCCCTTCGGCCACCAGGTAGAGCGGCCCCTTGGGGGTCTCGGTCCTGGCCCGGACGTAGATGCGGGGATAGAGACCGAGTTCGGGGAAGAACTCGGCCCAGCCCTCGAGCAAGGTAAAGCGCCGGCTGAGCAGCAAAAAGCTCCCGCTCAACGCCATCGCCCGGCCGCTCAAGTAGGGGTCATCGAGGGGCCCGCTCAAGAAGACCTCACCCGCAAGCTCACCTTGAGCCAGCGCTTCGTTGACCACGATCCCGCCCCGCGAATAAAGCCTCAGACCATCGAAAACGATGCGCGACCCCTTGGCAGCCCTTTTCGACCGGGGCAGGCGGCTTTCGGGAACCGAAAGGACCGCGCGCAAGACCTCGACCTCGCCGTCCACGTGGTAACGGCCGTCGCTCGCCAGGCGCATCCGCACCTGGCTCCGGGCCTCGCCGGAAGCCAGGTAATACTCGGGATACTCAAGCGGCAAAAGGCCCTCGAGGCGAAGATCCAGCGGACTGAGCACGCCCTCGAGCCTGGCCTTCCCCGCTCGCACCAAAAGACGCGTCGAGGGGTAGCGAAACTCCGCCGTCACCCGATCGATCGGGGCCAAAAGCGGCGCGTCGAGATCGCCCGTGAGCGTAAGGCGAAAGGCCCGCCAGCGGCCCTGGCCCCAAAGCTCAAAGCGGCTGGTGACCGGCGAGCGCACCCGGCCGCTGCCGCGAAGCCGGAGATCACCCGGCTGGTCCTGGTCGAGGGTGAATTCGAGTTCACCCTCCACCCCTTCAACCGAATAAGCGAGTTTGCCTTTGAGCCCGAGGGCCTGCCCGGCCAGCCTGGCATCGAGGTCGCCCCGAACCTCGATGCGGTAGGGTTTGAGCGCCGGGAAGATCCTCAGGAAAGGGGAGAAATCGGTGTCTCGAAAAACGAGCCGCAAGTCGCCTCCCTGACCGGGCCGCCAGCTGCCGGCGCCCCGCCAGGTCCCGGCCCCCTCGAGGTCGAGCGATCGCAAGCGCAAGGTCCCCCGGTCATAAACCAGGGCCAGGGTTCCGGTGAGCGTGCCCTTCGGGGTCCCAAGGCGCAGACGCTCGGCGGCAAGGTCGAGGCTCAGCCGGGCCGGGTCGTTGAGGGGTAGGCTGACCTTAAAAGCACCGGTCATTCGGGCGCTGAAGTCGAGCTCGCCAAGCCCCAGGGCCAGCGGCAGATCGAGGGGGAAGTCATTGGCCTCGGCCTGGAGGAATACCCGGCCCTTTTGGATCCGGTAATCCGCGCGCAACGTTCCCCAAACCACCGTGCCGCTCGGAGGCGCCTGGCCCTCGAGGCGAACCAGGAGTGAGAAGGGGTACCCCTCGCCGACCTTTCCCAAATTTTCCGCCCCGAACTGGAAGAGGCCCGTTCCGTCCTGGAAGATTCCGCCCCCGCTCAGGCGGCCCCGAAGCTGGGGGAGATACCGGTGAACCCAGGGTACGCGCGCCAGGTCCAGCCCCTGAACCCACAGTTCGAGCCGCGAAAGCGAAAACCCCGAGAGCGTCGCTCGCGCCGAGGCCGCACCGTACGGTCCACGCCAGTCGGCGTCGATCGCCGCTCCGGCCAGCGCCAGATCCAAGCGCCCACCCAGGAGCTCTAGGCCCTGGGTCTCCGCCTGCCCCTGCACGCCGCCGGCGCCGAGAGCGATGGCCCCGTGCCCGGCCTTCCCCGAAAGCCGCACCTCACCCGTCAGACCCTGGCCCTGACCGGCGAACGAAAGCTGGGCTGCCTCAAGGGTGAAGGTCCAGCGACCATCCAGCCCAACGGCCCCCGAAACCCGGCCCAGGCCCAACGGAAGGCCCGGGAACCCGAGCACCCGTCCCGCGATCGCAACCTCTCGGCCATTCCCTTTGAACAAGAGGCTGTAGCCCGGGCCGCCGATTCGCAGCTCGCCGGCCACCCGCCCCGCCTGGTACCGGAGCCCCGGGCGTCCGGCGACCTCGAGCGAAACCACCAGCGGCTTCAGACCAATTCGGACGACCACGTCGCGCCAGGCCAGGCGCAGGGTGCGGCCCTGACCGAGAACCTCAACCCCCTCGACGCTGGCCTTTCCGGAAAAGAGAGCCTTCGCGATGTCAAGGCGCAGCCCGCCCCAAGAAAGCGCCCGAAGCCCTGGTTCAAGCGAGAGCGGCCGGCCGAGAACTTGCCCGGAAAACCCGCCCCCAGCTCGAGGCGCAATCTCGCCGTAGGGGAAACGCAGTCGCCCGCTCACCCGCCCCGCCTGCCAGGCCAAGGTCCCGGACACATCGCCCTCGGCCTGAAGGCGAACACCCGCGGGGTCATACGCAAATTCAAAACGCCCCTGGTAGGGTCCGGCCGCCCACCGAAAGCGCCCCTCGAGGTCGCGCCACCGACCGAAAGCCACTCCGGAAAGCCGAAGCCACCCCACGTCCAACGAGTCGAGCTGGAGGGAAAATGCCCCAGCATCGGCACGGAGCCATAGCCCCGGGCCTTTGACGGTGATCACGTCCCCGAGGCCGCGAAGGTCGTAGTCATGACCGCCCAAGCGCCAGCTTCCCAAAAGCCAAACGCCAGGGAGGGTGCCCGAGGCCGCGAGTTCGCCGAGGCCGGCGGGTAGACCTCCCCGGTAAGACCAGGAGAGCTGGCGCTTGGCCAGGTCAATCGTTCCCCGCAAAGGCTCGAGCGGACCCTCGCCTTCCACGGCGAGGCGGCGCCCTTGCCCCCGCAACCGGATCCCGCCCAGGCCATCTCGGGCAAAGTGGAGCGCCCCGACAGCGCGAGCGTTCTTGAGATCGAGCCTGAGATTGCCGCTCCAGCTCCCGGTGCCCTCGAGGTCAAAGGTGCCGGCGGCGGGGTCGAGCCACCCGCTGAGCCGCCCGCCGAACCCGGCCAGGCTCAGACCAACCCCGCCGGAAAACCCCGCCCCTCTTTGCCAACGCACCACGCCCTTGATATTGCCGCTCGGGACATCGAGCGCCAGCCGGGCCTGTCGGGGCGAGGCCAGAAGTTCAAAACGGCCATCCAGCAAGCGCCCGTTGAGGCTGAGCGCCAGCTCCGCCGGGGCCAAACGGCCCTCGCCCGAAAACCAGGGGGAAGTGAGCTCTAAAGGGAGCTCCAAGGCCGCGATCGGCCCGCTCCCCCCGGCGCTGAGGCGCACGGGCAAGCCGAGGTAGGGGGAAAGGTCCCACGCATCGGCCCGCACCTCAAGCCGCTGGCCCCGGAGGCGAACGAAGAGCCCCGTGTCCTGGGCCACAAACCAGGGGTCGCCGTCGTAGCCGAAGCGGAAGACAAGGCTCCGGTCGCGTCCTTGGAGCCTGCCGCTCCCCTCAGCCAAAGGTCGCAGCAAATCGCCAGAAATCCTGAGCCGGGCCTCAAGATCGACCGTACCGAGCCGCCGGCGATAGGTCACGTCACCGCGTAGACCCAGGCCGCCGTCGAGACTGGCCTTGACGCTGGCCCCCAGCCAACGCCCTTCCAGCCGCAAGGGGCCCTCGCCCACGATCAAAAGCTGATCGCCCTGCCGGAACAAGCGCATCTGTCCGGAAAAAGCTCCGGACGCGTACCGCATCTCGCCCTCGAGGACCCCGCCCCCGACCACCTCACCCCGACCGCTGAGCCGGACCGTGGGGCCGTTCGTCAGGACCACCTTCATCGGTGCATCCCAGGTCAGGGAAAACTCGGGGCCATTCCCCGAAAGGCGGAGGGGGCCTGACTGGGGCAGGAACCGGTCGAGCTTGAAGGTCCCCTTGCCCCGATATCGCCCCCCTCGCCCGGAAAAAGCCAGCGACCCCGCCCCGTATTCGCCCCGGTAGGCCAGGGTGCCCTGGTAACGGGCGCCCTCGAGGCCAGCCTCGAGCGTCAACCCCAGGCCCCGGGCCGAAAGCGAAAGCCGTGGCGATCCCAGCGTCCCCCCGGCGCCGAGGTTCACCCTGAACCGGCCGGAATACCGGAGCGAACCGGAAAGCTCCGGCCAAAGGCCGAGCCGGCCCGAAAGAGCGCCGATCCCCTCCAACGCCACCCCCTCACCCAGGCGCAAACGGAAGCCTACATCCAGATCGGGGGACCACACCAGGGCCCCCGACCGGCCGATGGAAAGCCAGAGCGGCCGGTCAAAGACCAAGAGCCGCCCTGAGAGTCGCTTCCCCGGCCCGAGGCTGCCCGAAACCTCACCCCCGATGGGAATCCCGCTTCCCGCCAGCAGGCGCGACAGGTCAACATGCAGCGATTCGAGACGCCCACCCTCGATGCGCCCCTGGCCGCCGGGGAAGGTGAGGCTAAGCGTGGGGATGGGGTCGCCCCGCAACACCATCCGCGCCTCGCCCGAAGGCAGGCGAAGACCGAGTTCGCCGCGGTAAACGAGCCCCTCGCCCTCGAGCCACCCCTCAAGTGGTCCTGCCAGCGTCGGCCACGCCACCCGGGCCCGCCAGCGAAGGCCCTGCCCCTGGATTTTTATAGGGCCGTCGAGGCGCCACCTGAGGCCGTCGAGTTCGAGGCGCCAGGCCTCGGGGGAAAACCCCGGGATGCGGAGCGTCCCCTGGCCCCGAGCGCGTAGCCCAGCCCGGCCACCGCTGAGCTCGATCACCCCCTGAACGCCCGGGACCTTGGGGAAAAGGGCGAGGTCAAAGCCCTCCCGATCGAGCGAACCGGTGCCCTCGAGGTAGGAGCTCGAAACAACCAGGGTGAGGGAACGGGCGCCGACCGCCCGGAGCCGGCCCCAAGGGGTTCGAACGGTCAGGTCCCCGGAAAGGTCCCCGGAAAAGGCCAGGCTGCCCTCGAGGACGAGCGGCAAGCCCAGGGGCTTGAGCGAAAAACCGCTGGCCCAAAGCCGGTGACCGGCCTCGCTGCCAACGACTTCCAGCGCCCCGCCCGAACGGAAGCGGCCCCGGTATGCGTAACGCCGGCCCACCCCCTCGAAGGTCCCGGCCCCTTCGATTCCGGGCACAAGAAAGCGCCCCCGGTAGCCAAGGCGGAAAAGGTCGGCCGTGCCCTGGGCCTCGAGCGCGCCGATTCCCGGCAGCGTCACGCGGCCGAGGAAATCGAGCGCCTGCCATGGACCCGAGCCCGCGAGGTTGATCGCCCCGCCGCGTATGAAGATCTCCCCGCCCCGGAGATCGCCGCTTGAACGCACCTCGACCGCCTGGCCGAGAATCTCGGCCGGAAAAGCCAGTCGAAAACGGCCGCGGGCAAGGTCAATCTCACCGCGAGACCCGAACGACGCCCGGGCCCCGCTGAGGACAAAGGGGAGCTCGGGCACGCGCACCCCTCCAAGCGGCGGCAGGCGAACACGTCCCGCAATCGCAATCCGGGGAAAGAGCGTCCCTTCGGCTTCGATCCAGCCCGTACTCCGAACCCGGAGCGATTTCGAGAGCCCGGAAACGAACACCCGGAGCCAGGGAGACCCGAACTCGGCCCTTCCCCGAAATGCGCCTTCTTTATAGCCAAGATCCCCGGCAAACTCGACCGGTCCGTGTGAAAGCCTTCCCCAAAGGCGGAATTGGCCCTGACGGTATTCAAGGCTCAGCCCACCGCTATTGATGAGCACGCCCTTGGCATCGACGCGTCCGGCAAGTCCGAGACCGCCCCAGGGCGTGGCGAGCGACCCGGCGATGGTGCTCATTTCGCCGTGCAGCGTGCCCGCCAGGCGCACTTTGGGTCCGAAGAGCTGCCACCTTCCCGCCCAACCCTCGCCACCGTAGGTGACGTCTGCAGAAAACCGCAGGGGCAGCGGCAGCTCGAGGGGCACGTCGGAGACCCGCAAGCGAAACACCCGCGCCGAGTAGCTCGCCTCACCGTAGTCGCCGATACCGAAACGCCACTCCGACCCTGCCTGCTCTACCTCGATCGGGAAACGGGCATAGGGCGAGACGTAGGCGAGCGAGGCGGTGAGCGCCCCCCGCCAGCGACCGAACCCTTCGACTGTCCCCACCCGGAGCCGGAAGGGCTGAAGCACCAGCGCCAGGTCGCGCCAGGTGCCCTGGAGGCGCAAGGGGCCGAGCTGCCCCGAAAGCGAATCGCCTTCTCCCTCAATTGCACCGCTCAAGTCGAAAGGCTCGGAGAGCGGGAAGCTGACCGAGCTGGCCTTTGAAACCAGTTGCCAGCGACGCCCGTGTTGGGCGAAGGTCAAGCGTGCCTTTCCCGTAAGGGGACTCGGCAGGATGAGCTCACCGCTGCCCTGGCCCCGAGGCCCGCTTCCCGAAAGCTCAAGCCGGCTCCCACGGTCGTCCCGGTATGAAACCCGATACGATCCGCCCTGGATCTCGGTCAGGAGCTCGACATCCCGGTCGTAAAAGCGGCCCCAGAGACGACCCGAGAGCGTAAAACGCCCTCGGTAGGCAAAGTCCCCTCTTGCCTTAAGGCCATACCCCAAAAACTCCGGGGCTCCCTGAACACTGCCCTCGAGCACCGGCTGCCCCCAGCCGCCGCCCTGGATCTCGATCTGTGCCCGGCCACCGAGGGGCAGCGACCAGCCAAAGTGCGCGGCCAGGGCCCGCCACTCGGGCAGCGCGGAAACCTCCCAGGTTGTTTGCTGCTTGAAGACATCGACCGTCCCCGTCGCCGACACCGGCCCCCCGAGCCCCTGCCCCTCGAGGTCCCCTCGGAAAACCCCGGCCCGGTAGCGAATGCGCCCCCGAACCTCTGAAATCGGAAACCCGGCCACCCGCACCCTGCCCCCGAACACCTCGAAGCGGCCCGAAGGTTCCAGACCCTGCCAACGCCACGTCCCCTGCCAGCGGCCACCGTCGATCTCCGGATACCAGTAGCGAAACACGGCCAGATCCCCGGAAAGATCCAGCCTTGGCGCGGGAACGGCCTCGAAGCGCCCCTTAACCGTCCCGCTGGGGAGGATGAACCGGAGGTCGTAGGGCCCCTCACCGCTGATCCTGACCGTGAGCGGGGGCAGGGCGAGCGAGCGGTCCTCGTCGAGGACCACGCGAACATCTTTGAGCACGAGACCGGTCATGACCGGCCGAACGCCGGCCTGGCCAGCGGGCCCCTGACCGTCCAGCAAACGCTTCCACGAAACCCGGAGCTCGGCACCCTCCACACGCAGGCGAAGCGGGAGTTTTTTGGCCAGCAGACCCAGGAGGTTGTAGTCGATGCGGACCGAGTCGGCCTTGAGCCGAAAGTCGTCGCCCTCAAGGTCAACCCCGCGCAAGCGAAGTCCGAAAAGGGCGTACCCCGTGACCCCGCCCACGCGCCCCTCGAGGCCGAAGGCGGGCAGCGCCCGCAAAAGCCCCAAACGGACGAGCCACGGCCAGCCCGGAAGCGCCAGCAGAACGAGCAGGATCACTGGGAGGACTCGACGCACTCTACCCACTAGGCTAACCGGAGGTGGGTGGGATAGATTAGGGTCGGTGCGGCAGCGAATCGTCGTTCTCGTCAGCGGGCGCGTTCAAGGGGTCGGTTACCGGGCTTTCGTCAAAAACAAGGCCCAAATGCTGGGGCTTTCCGGATATGCCGAAAATCTACCCGACGGGCGCGTTGAGGTGGTCGCCGAGGGTGAGACCGAGGACCTCCAGCGCCTGATCGAGTTTTTAAAGATTGGACCGCGGCTTTCCCGCGTTGAGTCGGTCGAGGTGGTCTGGTCCGAGGCCGCGGGCCTGAGGGGGTTCCATGTCTACTGAAACCACGATCCACGTTCTCGATCAGGGCTTCGTCCGCCTGGTGGAGGTCATGGGTTCGGACGCGGCGATCGTGCAGGCCGCGCGCGTCTCCTACGGGCAGGGGACGAAGAGCGTCCGCGAGGACGCCGCGCTCATTGATTACCTCATGCGGCACCGGCACACCAGCCCCTTCGAGATGGTCGAGTTCAAATTCCACGTCCGGGCGCCCATCTTCGTCGCCCGGCAGTGGTTCCGTCACCGAACCGCCTCGGTCAACGAGCGCAGCCTGCGTTACTCGGAATCGGAAGAAGCCTTTTACCATCCCCAGGGCTGGCGGCGCCAGGCGAGGAACAATAAGCAGGGGAGCGAGGGCATCTTTGAAAACTCGGAGGCCGATGCGGCCCTCGAAGACGCCTATCGTTCAGCGTATGCCGCCTATCAGAAACTCCTTTCGCTCGGCGTCGCCCGAGAGGAAGCGCGAGTGGTCTTGCCGGTAGGCCTTTACACCGAGTTTTACTGGAAGCAGGATTTGCACAACCTCCTGCACTTCATCCAGCTGCGCCTCGATGCCCACGCCCAGTACGAAATACGCGTCTATGCGGGCGCCATTGCCGAGTTCGTCAAGCGCCACGTGCCGCTGGCCTGGCGGGCCTTCGAAGAACACGTGCTCCACGCCACCACCATCTCCCGCACCGAGCGGGAGATCCTACGCCAGCTTATCGATCGGGACCGCTATCGGTCGGCCCTTGCCGAAGCGGGCCTCGGCAAGGGCCGGATCCGGGAAGCGCTGACAAAGATCTTTCCCGATTCGGGCGAGGCCTAGGGGCAGCTACTCGGTGCTCACTTCCTGATCCTCCTGGCCTTTCAGCGGAACCAGCATGCGGAAATGGCGCCGGGGCTCAACCGCGAGCATCGCGATTTGATCGGCGCGGTCGTGGCGCTCGGCCTCGCGCAGCACTTCGACGTAGCGCCCGAGGAGCTCGCGGACATCGGCAACGCCCGCCTCATCGAGCGGCAACACCTCGACCCGGGCGCCCTTGGCCAGCCGGCGCCGGAACGCGGCCTCATCGAGGCCCATCTCCGGCCAGTACCGCAGGTAGACCCGCCCCCCCGTCATACCGCTCGCCATCCAGGGGCCTGGATCCCCGAGCACGACGACACGACCCCGGGTCATGTACTCGAAGGCGAAGCCCTTGAGGTTGGCCCGGGCCCCGAGATTCCCGAGTTCATCGGCCAGCGGCCGTTCCGGTTCCCCGGCGAGCACGACGTCGGCGCCCGAAAGGCGGATGCAGCAGCGGCTATCGGCATTCCCCTCGACGATGAAAAACCCCTGAATGGCGCCGTAGGCGAAGGACTTCCCGACCGACCCGTCGATGTAAGCGCCGTAGGGGTTCTTGCCCTTGAGAACGAGGATCTCGCCCCCGAAGGCGCTTTTTCCCACCCCGTCTTGGGCCCCACCCTCGACCACGATGCGAACCGGGTCAACGTTCATGGCCCCAAGGCCATTGCCGGCCACGCTCCCGGCGTCAAAGCGCAACTCCACTTCGGCGTCGAAGCCCCGCCCGTACAGACGACGGCGGGCGATCTCACCGGCGAGGTGGGCGCCCAGGGCGCGGTCGGCCGAACCCACCGAGCCTTCTTGGAACACGAGCTTGCGCTCACCGCGCTGGTAGGCCCCCATGATGACCCGGGTGATCGAGCGGGTCAGTTCGTTGAGGGGACGGCGCAACACCCGAGCGCCAGAGTCCTGGAGCCACGCCGGGGGTGAAACCGGCGCCATGAGGTAGCCAAGATCGAGCGCCTCGTGGCCGGCGAACTGCCGCAGCAGTTCGCTTTTCCCCACGAGTTCGGCGAGACTCCTCGCTCCGAGCGCGGCCACGTGCTCGCGCAAGCGCTCCCCCATGGAAGCGAAAAAGCGCACCAGGTGTTCGACCGCGGGCTCGAAGTCGCGGGGCACGAAGCGGCGGAGGCCGCGGGCCTTGGCCTCCTCGAGGCTCTCGATCTGGGTGGCGATCCCCACGTGGCAGGTGTTGTACTGGCAACCACGGCAGATGGTGCAACCGATGGCCACCATGGCCAGGGTGCCAAACCCGACCCGGTCGGCCCCGAGCAAAGCCATTCGCAGCACGTCGTAGGCGGTCTTCAAGCCCCCGTCGGCCCAGATCTCGACCCGATCCCGGAGCCCGGCGCGCACCAGGGCGCGGTGGGCCCGCCTGACGCCGAGCTCGACCGGCAGCCCGGCGTATTTGAGGGCGTGCTCCCGGGCCGCCCCGGTCCCGCCTTCAAACCCAGAGAGCGCGATAATATCGGCCCCCGCCTTGGCGATGCCCACGGCGATGGTACCGATTCCGGGAATGACCGGCACCTTGACCGACACCTTGGCCTCGGGGTTGACGGTCTTGAGTTCTTCCACCAGCTGGGCGAGATCCTCGATGGAATAGAGGTCGTGGTTGTTGGAAGGGCTGATCAAATCGACCCCGGGGACCGAGTTCCTGGCCGCGGCCACCTTCTCGGTCACCTTTTTCCCGGGAAGGTGACCCCCTTCGCCCGGCTTGGCCCCCTGGCCGATCTTGATCTCGATCACCGCGGCGGAGTTGAGCATGAGGGCGTGAACCCCAAAACGCCCGGAAGCGACCTGCTGACCGCGCCAGCGGGAAAAGCGCCCCAGCATGTCCGGGATCTCGCCGCCCTCGCCGTTCATGGCGACGATGTTGAGTAAACGCGCCGCTTCGGCGTAAGCGCGGAAGGCGGTCTCCCCTTGCGAGCCAAAGCTCATGGCGCTGATCACGAACGGCAGCGAATGGCCGCCCACCGAGAGGTCGACCTCCTCGGGTCGGACCTCGCTGGTTTCAGGGAAGCGGACCTCGAGCAGATGCCGGGCCGCCACCGGAGCCTCGCGCTCAAGCGCCCGCACCTTTTCCTCATAATCCTCGAAGCGGGCCTGGCCCATGGCGACCTGTTGCGCTGCCTTATAGATCCGGGGGTTGAAGCGGAAGTCGCGCGGGGGTTTGGGACGTTCTTGGGAGAGGTAGTCGACCCTGGCCAGGAGGGTCCGTTCCAAATCGAGCAGATCGTAGCCGGCGTCTTCTCCGGCAAAAAAGTTGCGCACGCCGAAACGCTCGGCAAGCGACGGGGCAAGGCCGATGGCGGAGAAGATCCGCCCGTAGCCGCGCAGCTCGTGGATGCCCATCGTGCTCATGACCTTCTCCATGCCCTTTTGCAGACCCTGGAGCAGGTTTGCAAGGCCGGCCTGCCCGCCGCGCCCCAGCGCCTCCTCCTGCATGAGCCAGGGCACCACCACTTCCGCGCCGAGCCCCAGCGCCAGCATGACGTCGTGGAGGTTGCGAAGCCCCCCCGAACGCAGGGCGATCGAGACCTTCCGGCGCAGGGCCACGCCGTCGGCATCGCGAACCTCGCTGAGCCTGCGGTTGACCTCGGCCAGCGCCAGATGGATGTCGATCCAGACCCCTTGCGCGAAGGCCTCGCGGTCGTCGATGACCAGGAGCTCGGCGCCTTGGCGAACCGCGGCTTCCGCCTCGTCGGCGAGGCGCTTCAGCCCGGCCTCGAGCCCTTCCTCGACGCTAAAGCTCGCCTGGATCACGGCATGCGGGAAGATGTCGAGGAGCGCCTCATAGGTCAGCGTTCCCCGGCCGCGGGCGAGATCCCAGGCCTCGGGGAAGGAGGCATCAAGGACCACCGGCATCAACAGCTCGACCAAGCGACCGCCACCCCGACCGTCGGGGAGGGGACGGTGACCGACCACCACCCGGGTGGAGAAGTGCTCGACCTCGCGCTCCCGGTCCAGGGCAGGGTTGGTCACGACGGCGACGGTTTCCTTGAAAAATTCAGCCAGGTTGGGCTTTTCCGGATTGAGCGCCGCGAGCGGACCATCCCAGCCGAGGCTTCCCACCGGCTCGCTGGCGCCTTTGACCAAATGCCCGAGATAGGCCTCGTCCCAACGGTCCCAGCCAAAGGCACGCTTGAGCCCCATCGAGGGCCGGGCATAGACCGCCTCGACGCCTTTTTCCGACCCGCCGGAGAGCCGAGCCGGCGGCCGCCGCGGGCCCTCGAGGTGCCGCCTTACGCCTTCAGGGACCCGTGACTTGCGAAGGACGCGCTCCAAAACCAGACGCTGGTGGCGGTCATAGGGAAAGATACGGGTTCCCTCGTCCTCCAAACGAACGGTGATCTTCTCGCCCGGGGCCAAAGGGCGGGGCTCTTTTACGAACTCCTCGACGCTAAACACCCCCCGTTCGGAAGCGAACACGTATTCCCGGTCGGTCTCAACGAACCATAGCGGCCTCAGCCCCATGGCATCGGTAGCGAACACCGCTTCGCGCGCGTGCCGCACCACCAGGGCCGCCGGCCCTTGCGCCAGCGGACCGAGGCGCTGACGCAGGGCAACATAAAGGTCCTGCAGCGCCGGCGAGTAGTGCCGGATCTCCCCGACGATGGGCGGGAAAAGAAGGTCCATCGCCTCGGGCAGCGAGAGGCGGTAGCGGAAAATGAGCGCCGCGAGCAGCCGGTCCAGGTCCTGGGAGTCGGAGCCCCCGCTGGCAGGCACATCCAGCCACCGCATCTCTGACCTGAGCCGCTCGATGGTGTTGATCTCGCCGTTGTGCGCGAGCAACCCGAAGGGCTGGACCTGGGCAAACGTCGAACGGGTATTGGTGGAGTAGCGGTTGTGACCGAGCGTCACCCGCGACTTGAAATCCGAGCGCGCGAGCTCGGGATAATAGCGCTTCAAAATCTCCGCCGACCCGCGCGCTTTATAGACCACGGTGTGGGTGGAAAGGGAAACCACGTGAACGGGAAAGCGGGCCTCGAGCCTCAGCCCGAGCTCCCAAAGCGGCCCATCGCCGCCTTCCGACAACCCCACGACCTGGTAGAAAATCGGTTCGGTGCGCCTGCCCACCGGTCCGAGCACACGGGGGTTGGTCTCCCCCCGGCGCTCGTGCAGGAGACGGACCCCAACCTTGACGCCCTCGAGGCGAAGGTGGTCCATGATCTCCGGAATCCGGGAAGCCTCTTCCTTGGGAATGAAGAAGTGACCCACGAAAAAGCGCGGGTTCAGGGCGAACGAGGGATCGAGACCGGCCGCATCCAGCCGTGCCGCCCAGAGCTCGCGGGGGATGTCGGTTTGCAACCCGGTGCCATCGCCCTCACCGAGCACCGCCCCCGCCCGGTGAGCCATGCGATAGAGGGCGTCGATCGCCCTGAGGACGTTGCGGTGCGTGGCCCGTCCATCCTTTTCAACAATCGCCACGATCCCGCAGGCATCGTGGTCGTTTTGGATCTGTTGCTGGATTTTCGTCTGCATCCCACCTCCTGAAAAAGGAAAGATATACGACAAGTTTTGAGCATTATACAAACCTGTCGAGGGCAGTGTCAATGTGCGTTTTTTCCCAATAATTGCGCCCAGGTTCGCTTGACACCCCAAAAGGCCCGTCGCTAAGATGCGGGTGTACTACGCCTACGTAGGGAGGTTGCTGTGGAAACGTTACGCGTATCCGGTAAGTCTAGGCCCAACTCTGTCGCCGGCGCGATCGCGGCGCTGCTGCGTTCGCAAGGAGAAGTTGAAGTCCAGGCCATCGGCCCAGCCGCGGTCAACCAAGCCGTCAAGGCCATCGCCATCGCCCGGGGCTACATCACCCCAGACAACCTCGACCTCTATGTCAAACCCGCCTTCGTCAAACTCGAGCTCGAAAACGAAGAGCGAACCGCGCTCCGCTTTACGATCAAGGCCCAGCCACTCAACCCATGACGCCGAGCCCAATGATTTCGTGGCTTCCAGTTCGCTGGAGGCCACAGATTTAGTCTGGTAAGGGGGGAGTGAGATGTTCTTTTTTGGACCGTATACCTGGCTCATCCTACTGGTCTTCGCCGCCAGCCTGATCATTCAGGGTTGGCTTTCCCGAACCTACGCCACCTACAGTAAGCGGATGAATTCCAAGGCCCTCTCCGGAGCTGAGGTTGCCCGCATGCTCCTCGACAGCGAAGGCCTCACCCGAGTTCGGGTGGAGCCGGTCCCCGGTGTGCTGACCGACCACTATGACCCGCTCAAAAAGGCGGTCCGGCTCTCCGAGCCCAACTTCGCTGAGCGGAGCGTGGCGGCGCTGGCGGTGGCCGCCCACGAAACCGGCCATGCCATCCAGGACGCGAGGCGTTACACCTGGCTGGTGGTGCGCCACCAGATGCTGCCGGCGGCCCAGCTGGGCTCCAACCTCGGCCCCTGGCTCTTTTTCATCGGCCTGATCATCGGCGCCTTCGGGCTGGCCAAGATCGGTCTCTACCTCTTCACCGCCGCCGCCATCTTCCACCTGGTCACCCTGCCGGTCGAGATCGACGCCAGCCGCAGGGCGCTTAGGAAACTGAGGGAGCTCAACCTGCTGGAAAGGGACGAACTCGCAGCCGCGCGCAAGGTGCTCACCGCGGCGGCCTTCACCTACGTGGCGGCCCTGGCCATGAGCCTGGCTTACCTCCTCCAGTACGCTGCCATTTTGGGGAGCGTGCGCGAAGAATGACCCGCGGCCCCGTCGGCGCTACCCCGGCGCGGGTCCTCGCCCATCGCGTTTTGGTCCTCGTCGACCGCGACCGTCGATACCTTCAACCCACCCTTGATTGGGCGCTCACCCGGCGCCAGCTGGCGCCGGGTGAGCGCGCGTTCGCCGCCCGCCTCGCATACGGTGCCTTGCAGAGGAAAGCCTACCTCGACCACGTCCTCGCCCCCCTCCTTCGCGCGCCCAAAAAGCTGCCCCTCGAGGCCCGCTGGGCGCTCCGGGCCGGCGCTTACGAAAAGCTCTTTTTAAAGAGTCCCGACTACGCCACCGTGAGCCAGTGGGTCGAGATCGCAAAAACCAGCGGAAAGGGCTTTGGCGGACTCGTGAACGCAGTCCTGCGTCGCGTCGAGCGGCTCCCGGCCCCGCCCTGGATCGAGGCCTCGATTCCCAGGTTCCTCTACGAACGCTGGGCGCGCTTCTTTCAAAGCACGACTTTCATCAGCGCCTTCAACGAACCCGCCCCGCTGTGGGTGGCGGCCTTCCCCGGGGCCAAAGAACGTCTTTCCGCGCAAGGGATCGAGTGGACCCCGGGGCCACTTCCCGGAACCCTCGCCATTCAGGGCATCGGCCTGCGCGACATCGATGCCTACCGTCTGGGCCTGATCCAGCCGCAAAATCCCGCCTCGCTCTTCGCCACCACCCTGCTCGGGGCCGGCCCGGGGGACCGCGTGCTCGATCTCGCCGGTGGGGCCGGGATCAAGGCCGCCTGGCTGGCCGCCAGGGGGGCCCGGGTCACGAGCTATGACCGCGACCCAAATCGCCAGCAATCGGGGGCGGAGAACCTGCGCCGCCTGGGCCTCGAGGTCACGATGAAGACCCGGGATCTGCGGGAACCGCTGGATGAAAAGGCGCCGCTTGTCCTCCTCGACGCCCCGTGCACCGGCACCGGCACGCTGCGCCATCACCCGGAAATCCGCTACCGCCTCGAGCCCAACGCCATCGCCCGGGCGGCAAAACTCCAGGAAAGGCTGCTCGAAACCGCGGCCGCGGCCACGCTTCCCGGCGGCGTTTTGGTCTACACCGTCTGCAGCCTGACCGAAGAAGAGGGCGAGGCGCAGATCGGGAACTTCCTCGAACGCCACCCCGAATTCCACGCCGAGCCGATCGAAACCCCCTTTCGCGAACTCCGACGGAAACTCGGCGTCTACGTCAGCCCCGAAGGCGGCCTCGACGGCTTTTACTACGCCAAGCTGCGAAAGCGTCCCTCGTCTTAAGCAACCGCCTGCGTGCGTTCCCACATACCGATGCGAGATTGGTTCGCGCTGGCCTTTTTCCTCGCCGGCCCCGCCGTGGCGAGAGCCACGGCGGGGTACTTAGCTTCGCTCGAGCCGCCAGCGCGGCCCTTCCGGGGTATCCTCCACCACCACGCCCAGGGCGCGGAGCCGATCCCTCACCCGGTCGGCCAGGGCGAAATCTTTCCGGCGCCTGGCCTCTTCCCGCAGCGAGAGGATGAGGTCGATCAGACCCGAGAGCAAGGGGCCCTCGAGGTGAACCTCCAGGCTCCGTTCGGGAAAGAGGCCCAAAACCCCTTCCCCGAGCTCATCGAACGCCTTTGCCACCTCGCTCAGCGTCTCCCGCCCCACCGTTTTTCCAGCGAGCGCCTGCCGCAGCGGCGAGAGGAAGCGGAAAAAGGCGGCGAGTGCCTCGGGGGTCCCCAGATCATCGTTCATTGCCGCAGCGAAGGCCTCCCGCAACTCGGCCAGGGCGGCCTCGAGCTCGGCGTCGCGGCCCGGGGGCGCCCCCTCCAGGCGCTCCCGGACCTCCCTGTAGGCATCCAGCAGCCGGAAGTAGCCACGTCGCGCGGCCGCAAGCCCCTCTTCGGTGAAGTCGGTCACCGAGCGGTAGTGGCTCTGGAGGAGGTAAAAACGCACCACCAGGGGGTCGACACGCTGGAAGAGCTGGCGCAGGGTGATGAAGTTCCCCGCCGACTTCGACATCTTCTCGCCGCCGAGCAAAACGTGGTTGTTGTGCACCCAGTAACGGGCAAAGGCGTAGCCCGCGGCTTCGGCTTGGGCAATCTCGGCCTCGTGGTGGGGAAACTGCAGATCAATGCCCCCGCCGTGGATATCGAAGCCCTCCCCGAGGTACTTCAGGCTCATGACCGTGCACTCGAGGTGCCACCCCGGGTAGCCCTCGCCCCACGGGCTTGGCCATCGCATCAAGTGCCCGGCCTCGGCCCGCTTCCAAAGCGCCCAGTCGCGCGGGTCCTCCTTTTCCGAGCGGACCTCGACCCGCGCCCCGGCCACCTGGCTCTCCAGCCGACGCCCCGAGAGCTTGCCGTAGTCGGGGAAGCGGCTGGCGCGAAAATAGACCGACCCCTCCCGGGTATAGGCGTACCCCCGATCCAGCAGAACCTTGGTCAGCTCAATCTGCTCCACAATGTGGCCGGTGGCCCGGGGGGTAATGTCGGGCCGCAGGACGTTCAGGGCCTGCATGTCCTCGAAATAACGCCAGAAATACTTGTCGGCCACCTCCATCGGCTCGAGCCGCTCCAGCTTGGCCCGGCGCTGGATCTTGTCCTCGCCTTCGTCGGCGTCGTCGGTCAGGTGGCCGACATCGGTGACGTTGGAAACGTAGCGCACCCGGAAGCCGAGATGCATCAACCATCGCCTGAGGACGTCGAAGGCCACAGCGCTCTTGGCGTGCCCGAGGTGGGCGTCGGAATACACGGTCGGCCCGCAGACGTAAATCCCGACGTGACCGGGGACCTTAGGCTCAAACGCCTCCTTTTTTCGCGTCAGGGTGTTGTAGAGAAAAAAACCTTTCGACACCAGACCCTCCTCCAGCGCTCCTACCGCCAGGGTCTTCGGGCGAGGCGCTAAACGGCCTCGGCCCGATCTTTAAGCCCCCGCAAGAACATCTCCGCGTTCTCCTGCATCAGCTTTTGCACCAACTTGCGGAGCAATCCGCCAAAGAGCGGAAGGTTGAGCTCGTACTCGATCTCCAGTCGAACCCGGGCCCCGTCGCCCTCGGGTAAGAAGAACCAGCGGCCTTCATATTTATCGAAGTCGCCTTCGGGCGAGTAAAAGCGGTTCTTGAGCCCCTCGTCATCCCACTCTTCGACCTCGATCCAGCGCACGCGCTTGCCCATGGCCACGGCGACCCACTCGCTTTTGGTCCGAGAAGGCTCGGATTCGAGCACCTTCAACGTCTCGACATCCTTGAGGTAAGGTTTCAAGCCCTCGAGGTCCTTGGCCAGACGGTAGACCTCGGCCGGGGGCTTTGGAACGACCACTTCGGCAACGACCTTTGGCATGGTTTGGTTTTACTCCTCCCCTTCTTCACTTTGCAAGCGATCATACGCTTCGATGGCGGTGTGGAGCGAATAGCCCCGCCCTTGCAGGAATCGAATCGCCCGGGCCCGGTGACCGAGCATCCGCCGACGCCGGCTTTGGAGCAACCGCAAAGCAGCTTCCACATCCTCCTCGTCGCCCACCACCGAAGCGATGATCGCGGCGTCGACGCCGCGTTCCCTGAGCCGCCGGCGCATCTTGTGCGGGCCCCAGCGTGCCCGGTGGCTCCGCACGAAGGCTTCGGCCAGCGCCCGGTCATCAAGGTAGCCCCAGTCTTTCAGCCGCGTAAGGGCCGATTCCACTTCCGACGCCGCATGCCCGCGGAGCTTTTCCCGCAACTCCCATTCGGTGTAGGCGCGCCTTGAGAGCAGCGTCAGGGCACGCTTTAAGGCATCTCCCACGCTTGATAGACTAACCCCCGTGCGCGTCTTCGCCATCGCCGACCCCCACCTCTCGAGCCAGGACCCAAAACCCATGACCGTCTTCGGCGAACGCTGGGCGGGTCACCCCGAGGTGTTCTTCGAGCGATGGCGGGCGACCGTCGGCCCTGAGGATCTGGTGGTCGTCCCCGGCGACATCTCCTGGGCCATGAAGCTCGAGGCTGCCATGCCCGATCTCCTCGCCATCGCCGAGCTCCCGGGCAAAAAAGTCATTCTGCGGGGCAACCACGATTACTGGTGGTCTTCGATCAGCCGCCTCCGCCAGGCCCTCCCGGAAGGGATGTGGGCGATCCAAAACGACGCGATCGCCATCAACGGCGTGGCGGTGGCGGGTACGCGGGGCTGGGTCACCCCGCACGACAAGGACTTCACCGAAAACGACCACAAGATCTACCGGCGGGAGATCGAGCGGCTCAAACTCTCCCTCTCCAAACTCAGAGGTCTTTCCTACCGGCGCCTCGTCCTCGCCTTCCACTACCCGCCGTTCGGACCTGGAGGCGAACCCACGGGTTTCACCGATCTGATTGAAAAAACCCGTCCCGATGCCGTGGTCTACGGCCACCTGCACGGCGCCGATCCGGCAAAGCTCCCGCAAAGCTGGAACGGCACCCCGCTCTACCTGGTTGCCGCCGACGCCATCCAGTTTAGACCGCAACTGATTTTCTCCTTATAGCGAGCAGGAAAAACGAAAAGCCGCGCATCTCGCGCGGCTTTTTGGCGGAGGGGGCGGGATTCGAACCCGCGGTACCCGTAAGGGTACACCGGTTTTCGAGACCGGCCCGTTCAACCGCTCCGGCACCCCTCCGAGCGCAAACGGGCGAAAAACCCGGAGAGAAGTTTAGCACCTTCGCGCTCCAAACGTCCAGCCCGGACCTCGAACACCCTGGGCAGGCGATAGACGCTGAAAGCCCCCGCCTTCAAGTTCTCGACCGCGTAATGAAGGCGCCGGATACCCGCCTCGCGCAGCGCCCCGTAGCACATCGGGCAGGGCTCGAGGCTCACGTAGAGTTCGGCTCCCGGCAAGACCTTCTCCCCCACCCGGGCCATGGCCCGCTTGAGGGCGATCAGCTCGGCGTGGGCGGTGGCATCCCCCGTGCGCTCGACCTCGTTGCCCGCCGCACCCAAAACCCGACCGTCGCGCACCACGAGCGCGCCTACCGGCACCTCCCCGGCCGCGGCCGAAGCCCTGGCCAGCTCGATCGCCCGGCGCATCCAGCGCTGGGCCTCGGGCTCCGGCACCAGCCCCCGGACCCAGGCGACCTCAGAACCCCGGCAGGCCAGATCCCAGCGCTGCCGCAGTTCCGGAGGAACCCCGTGGGCACGGAAGACCTCCTCAAGCTTTTGGCCGTCGGCCAGGCGCAGTCGCTTCGCGTAGGCACACGGGGAAAGGCCGGCGGGCCGACCCTGGCCCGAGGCCCGGGGGGCAGCCGGCAGAGTCGGGATGAGGAACAGGGTGCCCAGGTAACGGCGGGCGATCGTCCCCCGGGCGATCATCCGTTTCTGCCCCCCAAGTGCGGCCTCGAGCGCCGCCACCCAGCGGGCCTCGGGGCGCAGTCCGGCGGATTCCAGGAACAGGCGCAGCGCCCGCCGCCGCAAGGCCTCAGGAGCCAGGATCAAAGGGGTCACCCGTACCGCGGGGACGCCAAAGCGCGAGTCGGCGAGGAGTATGCGCCGGGCCTCATCTTCAAAAAAGGGCTCTTCTTCCTGGCGGATGCGGGCATAGCGACCTAGGGCGGACACCGCCCGGGGGAAACGGGCCTCGAGGCGGGGCAGGATTTCGTGGCGGAGGTAGGCCCGATCGCGCGAGGTGTCCCGGTTGGTGGGGTCCTCGCGCCAGGGAATCCCCTTTTCCCGCAAGTAAGCACGCAACGCCTGA
This sequence comes from Vulcanithermus mediatlanticus, assembly GCF_055385885.1. Taxonomy (NCBI): domain Bacteria; kingdom Thermotogati; phylum Deinococcota; class Deinococci; order Thermales; family Thermaceae; genus Vulcanithermus; species Vulcanithermus mediatlanticus. Next base: position 2,059,950 of record NZ_AP042385.1, read on the forward strand.
CGGCGCACGCCGATGAGGGGCCGGGCGATCCGGCCCTGGCGCGCGTGAATACCGAGACCGCGGGCGGTTCCGGTTAGGAGCTGAAAGAGCACCGTTTCCGCCTGGTCGTCGGCGGTGTGCGCGGTGAGCACGCAGGTCGCGCCGTGTGCCTTGGCCACCCTCGACAAGAAGGCATACCGAATTTCTCGGGCGACGGCCTCGAGGTTCTCCCCCCGCGCCCGGGCAATTCGCCCCACATCCACCCGCTCGACCACGACCGGGAACCCGAGCCGCGCCCCCAAGTCCTCGACGAACTCGGCATCCTGGCGCGAGTCCTCGCGGAGGGCGTGGTCGAGATGGGCAAGAACCGCGTCCCGCCCCACCGCCCGCACCAAGACCGCGAGCGCCACCGAGTCCCCACCGCCTGAGACCGCGACCACGACCCTGCCCTCGGGGCAGAGCCGGGATAGCTCGCGACGAAACCTCGTCTCCACTACCGGTAGGATATACCGGTGGAATTTGACTTCGAGGCGCTGCCCTATCTCACACCAGACATCCCCGGGACCGGAAGCCAGATTCGGACCCGCCCGGAGGAGTTCGTCGTCGAAGAGGTGCCGGCCTATCTCCCCTCGGGCCAGGGGGAACACCTCTATCTCTGGGTGGAAAAGGTCGGTTTGACCACGCGGGCCCTCGTCGACCGCCTCATCGCCCTCGGCATCCCTGAAAAGGCCATCGGGGTTGCCGGGCTCAAGGACAAACGCGCCCTCACCCGGCAATGGATCAGCATTCCCCGGAGCTACGAGACCGTGGTGACCGCTTTTGACGAGAGCAAGGGCGTTCGGGTTCTCAAAGTTGATCTGCACAAAAACAAGCTCCGTACCGGTCACCTGAGGGGCAACCGCTTCTCGGTCCTGGTCCGGGATGCCGACCCCGAACGGGTCCGCGAGGTTTTGACGCGGCTGTCTCGCCTTGGCATGCCGAACTATTACGGTCCGCAACGCTTTGGCCTTGCGGGCAAGAACCCCGAGCGGGGCCTCGAGCTGATCCGCAAGGGGAAGGGGCGGGGTTCGGTGTGGCTCAAACGCTTTCTCATCGGGAGCGTCCAAAGCCTGCTCTTTAACGCCTACCTCGCGGAAAGACTCGCCCGGGGCATCTACGACCGGGTCATCCTGGGCGACGTGGCCAAGAAACACGCCACCGGCGGCGAGTTCTTGGTCGAAGACCCCGAACGGGAAAACCCAAGGGCCCGGGCGCTCGAAATCAGCGCCACCGGCCCCCTCTTTGGCAAAAAGTACTTCGAGGCTGCCGGGGACGCCCGGGCACTCGAGGACGAGATCTTAGCGCGGTTCGACCTCACCCGGGCGCACTTTCGCGCCCGCCGCGGAGCCCGGCGTCCGATCCGGGTGCCGCTTTCTGATTTAGAGGTGATTCCCGCGCCCGAAGGAACCTGGATCCGCTTCTTCCTCCCCAAAGGCGCCTACGCGACCAGCCTGCTGCGCGAGATCATGAAGCGGGATCCCGAATCGAGCGTCCCGAAAGAACCAGCGGGATTGATGCCACAGGGGGATTTCCTCTAGAGCGACCATGATCCCGAGCCTAAGGACAAAACCATCGCCTTAGAATGGCCTTATGGTGAGGTTGAAGTCCCCCAGTCCGAACTGGTACCGCCTTCTGATCCTCAGCTTTGCGATCGGCATCGTCGCGGGGCTGGGCGCGCTGCTCTTTAACTGGATGCTCGACGTCGGGCACCAAACCTTCCTGGAAAACCTCGCCCGTTACCGGCCGCCGAGCGAAGCCTCACCCCAGCCGCCGGAGCTCAGCCCGACCTCGAGGCTGCTCATCCCGCTCGTGACCGCACTCGGGGGACTCTTGGCCGGGCTCTTGGTCTTCACCCTGGCGCCCGAGGCAGAAGGCCACGGCACCGACGCGGTTATCAAGGCCTACCACGAGGAAGGTGGCAAGATCCGGAGCCGGGTCCCGCTGGTGAAGACCATCGCCTCGGCCATTACCCTTGGATCGGGCGGCTCCGGCGGCCGCGAGGGACCGATCGCCCAGATCGGCGCCGGATTGGCCTCGATCACCTCACAAGCGCTACGCCTGGGAGACGACGAGCGGAGAATACTGGTCATGGCCGGCGCTGCCGGCGGCATCGGCGCCGTCTTCCACGCCCCCCTCGGGGGCGCGCTTTTTGCCTCCGAAGTGCTCTATTCCAAGCTCGATTCCGAAAGCGACGTACTGGTTCCCGCGATCATCTCAGCGGTGACCGCCTATTCCGTGGTCGGCTACGTCAACGAGTTCGGCTCGCTCTTTAACATCCAGGCCGACTTCTTCAGTCAGCCCATCATCCTCCCCCTCTACCTCGGCCTGGCGGGGATCTCCGCAATCGCGGCCTGGGCCTTCGTCAAGCTCTTCTACGGTACCCAGGCCTGGTTTCGGGAAAGGCGGATGCCGGCCTACCTCAAGCCGGCCTTGGGCGGCCTGCTCGCCGGGCTGATCGGCGCCCTCCTCCCCCAGGTTCTCTCCGGAGGCTACGGGTGGCTGCAGATGGTCTTCGAAAACCGCCTGCCTTTTCTCATCCTGATCCTCATGGCCCTGGGCAAGATGGTCGCGACCTCGCTCACCATCGGCTCGGGCGGCTCGGGCGGCGTGTTCGGCCCCAGCGTCTTCACCGGCGCCGCGATCGGTGGGGCTTACGGTCAGCTCATGGCCTGGCTCTTCCCCGGCCTCGGCGTGAGCCCGGTGGACTTCGCGCTGGTGGGCATGGCCAGCTTCTTCGCCGCGGCGGCGAAAACCCCCCTTTCCTCGATCGTCATGGTTACCGAGATGACGGGAAGCTACGGGCTTTTGGTCCCGCTCATGCTCGCAAGCTTCACCGCGTTTATCCTGGTGCACACCCACACCACGCTCTACCGCTCCCAGGTGCCCGAGCGAATCGACAGCCCCGTCCACGCCCACCGCTACATCCGCCTGGCTCTGGCGAGCCTCTCAGAGCGCGGCCTGCCCATCCCCAAGGATGTTCCTCTGCCCCAGCTGGCCCGGTTGCTCGAAACCGGCCAGCCGATCCCCCTCGACGCCGAAGGACGCGAGATGGCCTTCATGCTCCATCTGGGAGAAGGGCACCCCTGGGCCGGGAAACGGATCGTCGACCTGGGATTGCCACCGCACGTACTGGTGATCTCGGTTCTGCGGGGCGGCGAAAACCGGGCCATCGTGCCCCGGGGCCATACCCAGCTCCAATCCGGTGATACCCTGATCCTCGTCGGCCCGCCCGAAGCGCCGACCGATGTGGCCAGGATGCTGGGGGAACGCGGCCTTTCAGAGAGCGAATAGCCGCTTTACTTCAATCGATCGAGACAGCGGTCCAGGGCCGGATCATCCTCGGCGACACACGGCGGAGCCAGGCCCATACGCTCGCTCAGCACCTTGGCCACGGCCACGCCTACGCCCCGCGCCACGACGGGGGCTTCGGAAAGGTTCAGCATCGTCATCATGCCCACCAGAAACTCGGCGGCCTCCTCGGGCGAAAGGCGATCTCCCCCGGTCCGCCCGTGACCGGGCAGATCGGGGAGGATAAAGCGAAAGCCGGCCGGCAGTCTGGCCGGCCACCGGCTCGCTTCATCCGCAACCAGAACGACGGGCCGGCCCCGGCCGATATCGTCGTAGACAACGTGCGTGCCGTACAGGTAGAGGTAAGGCATGCGGACCCCCTTTACCGAGGGGCTTCGGGATCAAAGCGCAAAATGCCCTTTGCAGCCGCTTCTTCCTCCTGCCATTCAGGCGGTCCGGCTACGAAGGCATCGGCACGGCTGATGAAGCCCCGAAGCATGGCGCTGGCCTCGCCCGGGTTTTCCCAGGGTGAAAAATGCCCGGCGCCATCGACCGTGACCAGCATGCCCCTTTGCTCAGGCACCCATTCGGTGACCTCGTGTCCGTAGCGCATCGGGGTCAAGGCGTCTTCGGCCCCGACCACAACAAGGGTCGGTACCGAAAGCGCGCGGATCCACTTCCGTTCGTCCCTCAAGGCCAGGAGTCCACCCAGCCAGTCTCCAAGCGCGAGGTTTCGCAGGCCATCGGCCCAGATCGAAAGCTGAGCCTGACCCCGATCCAACAGGAGCGAGCCAAAAAGCCAGGGTTTGGCGACCGCGACGAAGGCCTCGTGCCCGCCGAGCCGCAAAGCAGTCTGCATGGCGGTAAGGCGGGCCCGCAAAGCACCATCGACGCGGAAAAAGGGCGAAAACAGGACCAGGCTTTTGGCCTCGACCTCCGGCGCCAGGCGTACCGCCGCCAAGCAGGCCTCCGAAAAGGCCACCAGATGCGCCCCGGATGGGATCTGGTCCCGCCAGGCTTCGAACTGGCGCCCGGGTTCGGCCTGACGTGGCGCCTCGAAGTGTTCGAGCCCCTCCAGCCCCTGGGCCAGCGGCGAAAAGCCGGAGGGCGGTGAGAGGTATCCGGGGAGGTAAACGACCGTTTCCACGGTCCCATGGTGGCATAGAATTCCCATATGCAAAGCGTGGATCCGTCACTTTTGCCCCACCAAGGCCTGGCCAAGACCCTGGGCATCGAGTTCGTCGAGTTCGGAAAGGAAAAGGTCGTCGCCCGCATGCCCGTGACCCCCGGCCACCACCAACCCTTCGGCTATCTCCACGGCGGGGCCAGCGCCGCGCTGGCCGAGCACGCCGCGAGCACCGGCGCCCAGCTCTTTTGTCCCCCCGGCTACGCCGCCTTTGGCCTGGAGATCAATATCAACCACGTACGCAAGAAACAGTCCGGTGAGGTGTTCGCGACCGCCATCCCCAAACACATCGGGCGGAGCACCCAGGTGTGGACCATCGAGATCACCGACGAATCGGGCCGGCTCATCGCCCTGGGCCGCTGCACCATGGCGGTGGTCCCGCTTGACAGCGCTCCAAGGAACGAATAGCTTTTGGCTATGACGACCACGCGCCAGGGGGGTGAGCAGATGGAAGATGGCTATGGCTATTCCAGGCTCATCCCGGTGCCGGTTCGGTTTTAGGTCCCCACATTTTCACAATCAGGCGAGAAAAGAGAGGGCGCAGGTATGCTCATCGTACTCAAGGAAAGCGCTGACGAAAAAGCGCTGGAACACGTCAAGGAAGAACTGAAACGTCTCGGTTTCACCCCCCACGTCTCCCAGGGCGAGCACACCACGCTGGTCGGCGCGGTCGGCAAGGGGCCGACGCCGGAGATCATGGAGCATTTCCGGGCCATGCCCGGCGTGGCCGAGGTGATTCGCATCTCAAAGCCGTATAAGCTCGCGAGCCGCGAGGTCCACCCGCTCCCCACGGTGATCCGTTTCCCCTCGGGGGCAACGGGAAACGGCCATTTCATGGTCGCCGCCGGCCCCTGCGGGGTGGAATCGCGGGAGCAAACCCTCACCGCCGCCCACTACGTCAAACGGCATGGCGCCCAGATGCTGCGCGGTGGCGCCTTCAAGCCCCGGACCAGCCCCTACTCCTTCCAGGGGCTCGGCGAGGAGGGGCTGAAGATCCTGGCCGAGGCGCGCCGGGAAACCGGTCTGCCGGTGGTCACCGAGGTCACCAGCCCGGACAAGGTCGAGCTCGTGGCCCGGTACGTCGACGTCTTGCAAATCGGTGCTCGGAACGCCCAGAACTTCGCGCTGCTCAAGGAGGCCGGGGCCTCGGGGAAGCCGGTGCTCTTGAAGCGCGGCATGAGCATGACCCTCGAGGAGTTCCTGATGAGCGCCGAATACATCCTTTCCGAGGGCAACGGCCAGGTGATCCTGGTGGAGCGGGGGATCCGCACCTTTGAGAAGGCCACCCGCTTCACCCTCGACGTTTCGGCGATTCCGGTCCTCAAAAGCTGGACCCACCTTCCGGTCTGGGTCGACCCCAGCCACGCGGCGGGGCGGCGGGAGTGGGTGCTTCCGCTGGCGCTCGCCGGGGTCGCCGCCGGCGCCGACGGCATCATCGTCGAAACCCATCCCCGCCCCGAGATCGCTCTCTCCGACGCCGCCCAGCAACTCACCGAGGACGAGTTCGCCGAGTTCATGGCCCGAATTCGTTCGCTCCTGCCCGCGCTAGGCAAAGCCACCGATGCAGCCACTCTACGCTAAAGTCGGGGTCTTCGGCGTCGGTCTCCTCGGCGGCTCGGTGGCGCTCGCCATGCGCGAGCGCTTCCTCGCCGAGGAGGTGCACGCCTACGACAAGGACCCGGGCGCCCTCCAAAGCGCCCTGGCCCTCGGCGCCGCCACCCACATCCACCCCGAGCTCGGCGAGTGGGTCGGGGGGCTCGACCTGGCCATCCTGGCCGCCCCCGTGGGTGCGATCCCGGGCCTGGCTGCGGAGCTCGCTCGCTACGCTTCAAAGCGAACGCTTTTCACCGACGTCGGCAGCGTCAAATCGCCGGTCGTTCAGGCCGCGAGCGGACGTCTGGCCCGCTTCGTCGGCGGACACCCGATGGCCGGCTCGGAACGCGCCGGCGTCCAACACGCCCACGCCGGGCTGATCGAAAACGCGGTCTGGGTCCTCACCCCCACCCCGAAGACCGATCCCCGAGACCTCGAGGCCATGGAACGCCTGGTCACCGAACTCGGGGCCTACCCCCTGCTGCTGGATCCGGCGGTCCACGACCGCTTGGTTGCGCGGGTAAGCCACCTGCCTTACCTGCTGGCCGTGGCGCTGAACCTGCTCGTGGCCCGGGATCGGGAAAAGGATCTCCTCATGTTCCTGGCCTCGGGGGGCTTTCGCGACCTCACCCGAGTGGCCTCCGGCTCACCGGTGATGAGCCGGGACATGGTCCATGCCAATCGGGATGCGGTCAAGGACGCCCTCGCCGACCTCAAGTCGGTCCTCGAGGAGCTGGAGGCCGTGCTCGAGGACCCCGAAGCGCTGCTGGAACGGGGACGGATCGCCAAACGAACCCGCGACGCCCTGCCCATCGTCAAGCGGGGTCTGCTCCCCGTCCGCTACGAGGTGGTGGTCCAGGTGCCAGACCGGCCCGGCGAGCTCGCCCGCATCACCACCGCGCTGGGGCGGGCCGGCGTCAACATCAAGGACATCGAGGTGCTGGCCATCCGCGACGCCGGAGGCGCCATCCGCCTTGGCTTCGCCGCTTCCGAAGAAAAAGACGCGGCCCGGAAAGTCCTGGAAGCCATCGGCTACACCGTGGCCTGAGTCGCCCGGGACACGCCGCCACGCCCTCAAGGTAGAATCGCGGCGTGAATGACGTATTCCTGCGCGCGCTGCGTGGCGAACCCACGCCCTACACACCGGTCTGGTTCATGCGGCAGGCCGGGCGCTATCAGGCCGAGTATCGCAAGATCCGCGAGCGGTACACCCTGCCCGAAATCGTCCGCCAGCCCGAGCTCACCGCCAGGGTCACCCTCTTGCCGGTGGAAAAGCTCGCCGTCGACGCGGCAATCCTCTTCGCCGACATCACAACGCCCCTCCCCGGCCTCGGGGTGGATGTTGAGCTGGTCGAGGGCAAGGGCCCCATCATCGAACGCCCCGTCCAAACCCCGGCCGACGTCGAGCGTCTCGGATCCTTCGATCCGGAAGGCGATACGCCGTTCGTCCTCGAGGCCATCGCCATCCTGAAGCGCGAGCTCAAGGTGCCCCTGATCGGCTTCGCCGGCGCCCCCTTCACCCTGGCCTCGTACCTCATCGAAGGCGGTCCCTCCAAGCACTACATCCGCCTCAAGCGCTTCATGTACACCAAAGAGGCCGCCTGGCACCGCCTCATGGACACGCTGGCCCGGGCCATGGCCCACTACCTCGAGGCCCAGGCCCGGGCCGGGGCCGATGCGCTGATGGTGTTCGACTCCTGGATCGGCCGGCAAAGCCGCCGCGACTACCGCCGCTACGTGCTCCCCCACATGCGAACCCTCTTCGAGGCCCTCGAGCGAACCGGCAAGCCGACGATCCACTTCGGGACCGGGACCATGCACCTTTTGGAACTCATCCAGGAAGCCGGGGGCTCCGCCATCGGCATCGACAGCACCACGCCGCTCGGCTGGGCCAGGGCGCGGCTCGGGAAAACGCCGGTTCAGGGCAACCTCGACCCCACCGTGCTCTTCGCGCCCAGGGAGGTCGTCGAGCGCGAGGTGAAGGCGGTCCTCGAGGACAACCTCGGTCAGCCCGGCCACGTCTTCAACCTCGGACACGGCATCCTCCCCGGCACGCCGGAGGCAAACGTGGCCTACGTGGTCGATCTGGTCCACGAGCGTACAGGGGGATCGGCATGATCGACGTTCTCTTGATGCACTACGGCACCCCTTACCGGGAAGCGGAGATCCTGCCCTACTACACCGATATCCGCCACGGGCACCCCCCACCGAAGCCACTCCTCGACGAACTCACCGAACGCTACCGGCGAATCGGGAAAAGCCCCCTCAACGAGATCACCTTCACACTCGCAAGTCGCCTGGAAGCCTACCTGCGCCTCAAAACCCCCCGCTTCCCCTTCGGCTTCGCTGAACCACCCGCGCCCCGGCAGGAAGACGACCTCCCCAAGGTGTTCGTGGGGACCAAGCACAGCCGGCCTACGATCGAGGAAGCGGTCGCCGCCATGGCCAGCGCCGGCGTGAGACGGGCGGTGGGGCTCGTCGCCGCTCCCCATTACTCGGCCCGTTCCATCGCCGAATACGAGGCCAGGGCCAAGGCGGCGCTGGCAAAGCTCGGCGAACCATTTGCCTTCAAGATGGTCCCCTCCTACGCCGAACACCCCCGCTACATCGCGGCGGTGGCCGAACGCGTGCTCGAGGGCCTGTGGCGCCTGCGGAACCCGAAAGAGGCCCTGGTGCTCTTTTCCGCCCACTCAGTGCCCGAGCGCTCCACCCAGCTCGACGGCGGTCTCTACCCCAAGCAGCTCGAGGCCACCGCCAGGCTCGTCTCCCATCGGCTCGGGATCGCACGCTGGCGCCTCGCCTACCAGTCGGCGGGGCGCACCGAGGAGGCCTGGCTCGGCCCCGACATCAACGAGGTGATCGCGAACCTCCCCGCCGAGGGCATCCGCGAGGTGCTGGTGGCGGCGATCGGGTTCCCGGCCGATCACCTCGAGGTTTTCTACGATATCGACATCGAAGCCCAGGAAACGGCCAAGGCGGCCGGGGTGCGTCTGGTGCGCGCGCCATCGCTCAACGCCGGCACCGACTACGCCGAGGCCCTGGCCCACATCGTCGAGGCCGTCGCCCTGAGCTGGGCCGATGAGGGGTAGGGAGAACGCCATGCAGCAGGAGAGACGGATCGTGGTCGTGGGCGGCGGCATGGCCGGTCTCGCCGCTGGTCTTGCGGCCAAGGTGCAGGGCGCCGACGTGATCGTTCTGGAAGCCGGGCGGCCAGGCGGCAAAGTGATCACCGTACGCGAAGCGGGCTTTACCGTCGAAACCGGCCCCGACGCCGTGGTCCGCTACAAGCCCTGGGCACTGGCGCTCGCCAAATCCCTCGGCCTCGAAGCGGCGATCATCGGCACCCTGCCCGCCCGGCCGTCGGCCTTCATCCACGTGGGTGGGAAGAGCCACCCCATGCCCGAGGGGCTGAACGTGGTCATCCCATCCCGCCTGGGACCCCTGATCAAAACCCCGCTCCTCTCGCCGCTCGGCAAGGCCCGGGCGGCGCTCGACCTCCTCATCCCCCGCGGACCCGAGGGCGACGAGGCCTTTGGCGAGTTCATCCGCCGCCGTCTGGGGCGTGAGGTCTGGGAACGCCTGGCCGCGCCGCTCACCGGTGGCATCTACGGCGGCGATCCGGAACGCCTCTCGCTGCTCGCCGCCTTCCCCCAGCTCAAAGCCCTGGAACGCGACCACCGCAGCCTGATCTGGGGCTCGCTCCAGACCATGCGCCGGCGCAAGGTGAGCCGGGAAGGCGGCTCGCTGTTTGCTTCCTTCGAAAAGGGGCTCGGGCAGCTGGTCGGGGCCCTGGTGGATGCCCTCGGGGAAAGCCTCCACACCGGCGTCGCAGCCCAGCGACTCGAGAGAACCGGCCACGGCTGGAAGGTGCACACCGGCCAAGGGATCCTCGAGGCCGACGGGGTGATCCTGGCCGTGCCCGCCCCCCAGGCCGCGAGGTTGCTGGAGACGGTGGGGTTTGCCGCCCTCGAGGCCCTCGGCGACATTCCCTACCACTCCGCGGCCACCGTCACCATGGCCTTCTCCAAAGCCGACTTCCCGCCCCGCGAGGGCCACGGCGTGCTCTTTGCCAAGGGCGAGGGGTTTTCCGCCCGCGGGTTCACCTGGCTCGACCAAAAGTGGCCTCGCCGCGCCCCCGAAACCCACGTCCTGGTCCGGGCCTACTTCTCGGGTGCCGAGGCCGACGCAGGGGAAAAAGCGCTCGTCGAGATGGCCCGAACCGACCTCACCCGGCTGCTCGGCCAGCTCCCGAGGCCCGAGCGGACCTGGGTGGGCGTTTTTCGAAAAGGCATGCCGGCCTACACCGTGGGCCACCTCGATCGGCTCTCGCGAATCGAGGAAGCGGAACAAGCCCTCCCCGGCCTTGCCCTCGCCGGCGCCGCCTACCGGGGCGTGGGCATCCCCGAGGTCGTGCGTGACGGCCAGGAGGCGGCAAAGCGGCTTTTCGGGTAGCCTGGTAACGTGCCGTTGACGCTTGGAGATCTCGCCGAAACCAAAGGGCCGGCCTCCCAGGCGGTGCTGGAAGAAGAGCTTGAGGAGAGCGGGCTCGAACGGGCGTTCGTCCTCGAGGTGATGCGCGCCCGCCTGGCGGTGATGCGGGAGGCCATCGAGCGGGGCCTCAAGAGCCAGGCCAAGAGCGTGGCCGGAATGGTGGGCTGGAACGCAAAAACCCTCTGGGACGCCGACGACCCCTTGCAGGCCCCGCTTTTGAAACGGGTCCAGGCCTACGCCATGGCGGTCAACGAAGAGAACGCCCGCATGGGCAAGATCGTCGCCGCACCGACCGCTGGCAGCGCCGGAACCATACCTGGCGCTCTCCTCGGCGTCGCCGACCACCTGGGCCTGCCCGACGAAACGCTGCTCATGCCGCTCGTCCTCGCCGGGGGGATCGCGAAGATCATCAGCCGCGCCATCTACATCGCCGGCGCCTCGGGGGGGTGCCAGGCCGAGATCGGCTCGAGCGCGGCCATGGCGGCGGCCGCGGTGACCGAGCTCCTCGGCGGCAGCGCCGAGGCCTCGGTCCACGCCGCGGCGCTGGCGCTGCAGAACACGCTCGGCCTGGTCTGCGACCCGGTGGGCGGCTACGTGGAGCTCCCGTGCGTCATGCGCAACGGGTTCTTCAGCGTCCATGCCGTCAGCGCCGCCCAGCAGGCCCTGGCCGGCATCCGCAGCCTGATCCCTCCCGACGAGGTGATCCTGGCCATGGCCCAGATCGGCCGGCTCTTGCCGAATGAACTGAAGGAAACCGGCGAAGGCGGCCTGGCCTGCACCCCCACCGCCAGGCGGCTCATCCAAAGCCTCGACGATCAGGGCGCATAACCGACGCGCCAAAAACCAAACGCCCTCCCGGTTCGCGGCGCCACCGGCGCCGCGCCTTCTTGACACCACCCCAATGCGGTGCATAAAATTTCCATACCAACGCATTGCGTAAGGAGAGATCATGGATATAACGGATTTAGACTCTCTCGATCGAAAAATCGTCGCTTTCCTTCAGGACGACGGGCGGATGCCCTTCCGGGAGATCGCGCGCCGGCTCGGGGTCTCCGAGGGCACCGTGCGGCGGCGCTACAACCGGATGGTCGAAGGCGGACTCCTCGAGGTGGTCGCCACCGGCGATCCCATGAAGTTCGGCATCGCGGTCGACGCGGTCACGCTGATCAAAACCCGCCCCGGCGAGGCCGAGGCGGTGGCCAAAGCGCTCACCCAGCTCGACGAAGTTCGCTACGTCGGCCTCGGTATCGGCTCGGCCGACGTGGTGATCGAGAGCCTGCATGCGAGCATCGACGAGCTCTACCGCTTCCTCAGCCAGGCCATTCCAGCCATCGAGGGCATCACCGCGCACGAGACCATCCAGATCGTCCGCATCTTCAAGAGCACCTGGGATTGGCGCGCCTGGCTCAAAAAACAGCCGGCGCTCGAGGGAGGTGAAATTGTCGCGCAGAGCGAGTAGGCGGCGGGAAGAGGCATCAAGGCTTGCGAAATAAGCAATGCGATCGGAGGTCCAATGAAGCTGAAAATTCTCAAAAAACTGTCGGTCGTACTTCTGGCGCTGGCGTCGCTGGGGCTGGCCCAGCAAGGCAAGCTGGTCATCGCCCAGGCCCAGGACCCGGGGAGCTGGGATCCCATCGACACCTTCTACCTTTCCTGGGGCATGGTGGCCTCGAACATCTTCGACGGCCTCGTCGACCGCGGCGTGGATCTCAAGATCCGCCCCGGACTGGCCGAACGGTGGGAGTGGCTCGACGGCAACAAGGTGCTCCGCTTTTATCTGCGGAAAGGGGTGAAGTTCCACGACGGCGAGCCCTTCAACGCCGAAGCGGTCAAGTTCACCTTCGACCGGCTGCTCGGCCCAGAGGGCGCGAAAGGGCCGCAGCAGGCCAACTACAACGCGATTAAAGAAGTGAAGATCGTCGACGAGTACACCGTCGACTTCATCATGGCCCGACCCGACCCGGTCATCATCACCAAGCTCGCCGGCTACGGGGCCATGATCGTGCCTCCCAAGTACATCAAGGAAAAGGGCGACGCCTACT